>NZ_PGFB01000010.1 GCF_002797855.1 Compostimonas suwonensis | reverse complement strand
ACTACGTCATCGCTATTGATCAGGGGACGACGAGTTCTCGGGCGATCGTTTTTGATCATTCGGGCAGTATCGTCTCGATTGGGCAGAAGGAGCATGAGCAGATCTTCCCGCAGGCTGGGTGGGTTGAGCATGATCCGGTGGAGATCTGGGACAACGTGCGTGAGGTCATCGGTCTCGCGTTGTCGAAAGCGGATCTGACTCGTCACGATATCGCGGCGGTGGGTATCACGAATCAGCGTGAGACGGCTGTGGTGTGGGATAAGACGACGGGTGAGCCGGTCTATAACGCGATCGTGTGGCAGGACACTCGTACTCAGCCGATCGTTGATCGTTTGGCGGCCGATGGTGGGGTGGAACGGTTCAAGCAGGTCGTGGGCTTGCCGTTGGCGACGTATTTCTCGGGCACGAAGATCGTCTGGATCCTCGAGAACGTCGACGGGGCTCGCCAGAAGGCCGAGGCGGGGGATCTGTTGTTCGGCACGACCGATTCCTGGGTGTTGTGGAACCTGACCGGCGGGGTCGACGGCGGGGTGCACGCGACCGATGTCACGAACGCGTCCCGCACACTGTTCATGGATCTGGAGACCCTGTCCTGGCGGCAGGACATCCTCGACGTGTTCGGGGTTCCTGCCTCGATGCTGCCCGAGATCCGTTCCTCCTCCGAGGTGTACGGCGTGGTCGAGCCCTCCTCTCTGTTGCGGGAGGTGCCGGTGGCCGGCATCCTCGGCGACCAGCAGGCGGCGACTTTCGGGCAGGCGGCCTTCGACGCCGGCGAGTCGAAGAACACCTACGGCACCGGCAACTTCCTCATCTTCAACACCGGTGAGGAGATCGTGCACTCCACGAACGGCCTGCTGACGACCCTCGGCTACAAACTCGGCGACAACCCCCCGCACTACGCGTTGGAAGGATCGATCGCCGTCACCGGATCCCTCATCCAATGGTTGCGCGACAACCTCGGCATCATCTCCTCCGCCCCCGAGGTCGAAGAACTCGCCAACACGGTCGACGACAACGGCGGCGCGTACTTCGTGCCCGCGTTCAGCGGCCTGTTCGCCCCGTACTGGCGATCGGACGCGCGTGGAGCGTTGGTGGGCCTGACCCGGTTCGTGAACAAGGGCCACATCGCCCGCGCCGCCCTCGAAGCGACCGCGTTCCAAACCCGCGAGGTCCTCGACGCCGTCAACGCCGACTCCGGCGTCGATCTCACCGAACTGAAAGTCGACGGCGGCATGATCGCCAACAACACGCTCATGCAGTTCCAAGCCGACATCCTCGGAGTGCCCGTCATCCGACCCGTCGTCGCCGAGACCACCGCCCTCGGCGCCGCCTACGCCGCCGGCCTCGCCGTCGACTACTGGGCCAACCTCGACGAACTACGAGCGAACTGGCAAGAAGACTCCCGCTGGACACCGAACATGGACAACACCGAACGCGACCGCCAACTACGCAACTGGAAAAAAGCCGTCACCAAAACCTTCGACTGGATCGACAACGACGTCAACTAAACCCACCCACACCTGACCCGTCCCCACCACAAACGACGGAGATCCCGCCCCACACCCCGGCAACCCACCAGAACACCGGAAACAGGACAGGACCTCCGTCGTTTGTGGTTTAAAGCGGACTCAGAAGCGGAACGGATCAGAAACAGAACAGAGCCGC
>NZ_PGFB01000009.1 GCF_002797855.1 Compostimonas suwonensis | reverse complement strand
GGTGCGTCCGTTCCTTGAGAACTCAACAGCGTGCACATTGTCAAATGCCAATTTTTACCTCGGGCACTGGCTGGCAGTTTTTTTGTTGGTTGGTGTTTGGGTTCCTTTGGGAAATTGATTTAAACAGATTGCAAGTCAGTAATGATTTGTTCTGTCAGTGTCAAACTTGATGCCTGGCTGCTTTGGTGGTTGGGTGTTGTAATTTTTTTACGGAGAGTTTGATCCTGGCTCAGGACGAACGCTGGCGGCGTGCTTAACACATGCAAGTCGAACGATGAAGGGGAGCTTGCTTCTTGGATTAGTGGCGAACGGGTGAGTAACACGTGAGTAACCTGCCCTTGACTCTGGGATAACTGCGGGAAACTGTAGCTAATACCGGATATGACCCTCCGCTGCATGGTGAGGGGGTGGAAAGATTTTTTGGTCAAGGATGGACTCGCGGCCTATCAGCTTGTTGGTGAGGTAATGGCTCACCAAGGCGACGACGGGTAGCCGGCCTGAGAGGGTGACCGGCCACACTGGGACTGAGACACGGCCCAGACTCCTACGGGAGGCAGCAGTGGGGAATATTGCACAATGGGCGAAAGCCTGATGCAGCAACGCCGCGTGAGGGATGACGGCCTTCGGGTTGTAAACCTCTTTTAGTAGGGAAGAAGCGAAAGTGACGGTACCTGCAGAAAAAGCACCGGCTAACTACGTGCCAGCAGCCGCGGTAATACGTAGGGTGCAAGCGTTGTCCGGAATTATTGGGCGTAAAGAGCTCGTAGGCGGTTTGTCGCGTCTGCTGTGAAATCCGGAGGCTCAACCTCCGGCCTGCAGTGGGTACGGGCAGACTAGAGTGCGGTAGGGGAGATTGGAATTCCTGGTGTAGCGGTGGAATGCGCAGATATCAGGAGGAACACCGATGGCGAAGGCAGATCTCTGGGCCGTAACTGACGCTGAGGAGCGAAAGCATGGGGAGCGAACAGGATTAGATACCCTGGTAGTCCATGCCGTAAACGTTGGGAACTAGATGTAGGGGCCATTCCACGGTTTCTGTGTCGCAGCTAACGCATTAAGTTCCCCGCCTGGGGAGTACGGCCGCAAGGCTAAAACTCAAAGGAATTGACGGGGGCCCGCACAAGCGGCGGAGCATGCGGATTAATTCGATGCAACGCGAAGAACCTTACCAAGGCTTGACATATACCGGAAAAGTGCAGAAATGTGCTCCCCGTAAGGTCGGTATACAGGTGGTGCATGGTTGTCGTCAGCTCGTGTCGTGAGATGTTGGGTTAAGTCCCGCAACGAGCGCAACCCTCGTTCTATGTTGCCAGCACGTTATGGTGGGAACTCATAGGAGACTGCCGGGGTCAACTCGGAGGAAGGTGGGGATGACGTCAAATCATCATGCCCCTTATGTCTTGGGCTTCACGCATGCTACAATGGCCGGTACAAAGGGCTGCGATACCGTAAGGTGGAGCGAATCCCAAAAAGCCGGTCTCAGTTCGGATTGAGGTCTGCAACTCGACCTCATGAAGTCGGAGTCGCTAGTAATCGCAGATCAGCAACGCTGCGGTGAATACGTTCCCGGGCCTTGTACACACCGCCCGTCAAGTCATGAAAGTCGGTAACACCCGAAGCCAGTGGCCTAACCCTTGTGGGAGGAGCTGTCGAAGGTGGGATCGGTGATTAGGACTAAGTCGTAACAAGGTAGCCGTACCGGAAGGTGCGGCTGGATCACCTCCTTTCTAAGGAGCATGTGCCGTCCGGTCTGTATACAGCCGGGTGAGCGGCCAAGCCGGTTCAGGAGCGGATGTCTTCTGCTGGCGCTCATGGGTGGAACATTTGATATGGTGCGGAGCCGGTTGGTTCTTGTCTAGTACGTCTCATTTGTGGGATTGGAACGGGGAGGGTCGGGTTGGTTTCGTGCATGCACGCTGTTGGGTCCTGAAGGGCCGGGCCTCGCCAAGAGTTTTGGTGGGTGGCTGACCTTCTGGGCCTTTTCCTGTTGGCATGTATCGCTGCGGGGATTGGTGCCGACCGTACGTTGAGAACTACACAGTGGACGCGAGCATCTTAGAAACGTCGCCTTTCGGGGCGCGTTTCAGAAAGATCGATGCATCTCATCGTTGATGGGGTGCGATAGATCATTGGTCTGCGCTTTATGCGCACGATCGATTCAACTCATGTGATTTCAAGTTTCTAAGAGCAAACGGTGGATGCCTTGGCATCTGGAGCCGAAGAAGGACGTAGTAATCTGCGATAAGCCTCGGGGAGTTGATAAACGAACTGTGATCCGAGGATGTCCGAATGGGGAAACCCCGCCAGGCCTTTCGAGTGACCTGGTGACTCCCGCCTGAATATATAGGGCGGGTAGAGGGAACGTGGGGAAGTGAAACATCTCAGTACCCACAGGAAGAGAAAACAAAATGTGATTCCGTTAGTAGTGGCGAGCGAACGCGGATGAGGCTAAACCGATGATGTGTGATAGCCGGCGGGCGTTGCATTGTCGGGGTTGTGGGACTTTTCTGGTGTTGCTGCCGCGGCACCGAACGTTACAGCGCAATATAGACGAAAAGGTTTGAATGCCTTGCCGTAGACGGTGCGAGCCCGGTAGTCGAAATGTTGTTATGGCGTGAAGAGTATCCCAAGTAGCACGGGGCCCGAGAAATCCCGTGTGAATCTGTCAGGACCACCTGATAAGCCTAAATACTCCCAGATGACCGATAGCGGACAAGTACCGTGAGGGAAAGGTGAAAAGTACCCCGGGAGGGGAGTGAAATAGTACCTGAAACCGTTTGCTTACAAGCCGTCGGAGCACCCTTGTTGGTGTGACGGCGTGCCTTTTGAAGAATGAGCCTGCGAGTTAGTGATATGTGGCGAGGTTAACCCGGGTGGGGTAGCCGTAGCGAAAGCGAGTCTGAATAGGGCGATTCAGTCGCATGTCCTAGACCCGAAGCGAAGTGATCTATCCATGGCCAGGTTGAAGCGACGGTAAGACGTCGTGGAGGACCGAACCCACTTCAGTTGAAAATGGAGGGGATGAGCTGTGGATAGGGGTGAAAGGCCAATCAAACTTCGTGATAGCTGGTTCTCTCCGAAATGCATTTAGGTGCAGCGTTGCGTGTTTCTTGCCGGAGGTAGAGCTACTGGATGGCCGATGGGCCCCAAAAGGTTACTGACGTCAGCCAAACTCCGAATGCCGGTAAGTGAGAGCGCAGCAGTGAGACGGTGGGGGATAAGCTTCATCGTCGAGAGGGAAACAACCCAGATCACCAACTAAGGTCCCTAAGCGCGTGCTAAGTGGGAAAGGATGTGGAGTTGCACAGACAACCAGGAGGTTGGCTTAGAAGCAGCCACCCTTGAAAGAGTGCGTAATAGCTCACTGGTCAAGTGATTCCGCGCCGACAATGTAACGGGGCTCAAGCACGCCACCGAAGTTGTGGCATTGACATTAGTGGTAGGCCTTCGTGGTCCAGCCGTGTTGATGGGTAGGAGAGCGTCGTGTGGCCAGTGAAGCGGCGGGGTGACCCAGCCGTGGAGGCCACACGAGTGAGAATGCAGGCATGAGTAGCGAAAGACGGGTGAGAAACCCGTCCTCCGGAAGACCAAGGGTTCCAGGGCCAGGCTAATCCGCCCTGGGTAAGTCGGGACCTAAGGCGAGGCCGACAGGCGTAGTCGATGGACAACGGGTTGATATTCCCGTACCGCAGAAGAACCGCCCAAGCTAATCCAGTAATGCTAAGTATCTGAATCCCCTGTGACGGATCCCTTCGGGGTGATGCGTGGGGGCCTAGCGTACGACCCTATTCTGGTGCGGTTAGCGTATTAACAGGTGTGACGCAGGAAGGTAGCCGAGCCGGGCGATGGTTGTCCCGGTCCAAGAATGTAGGCCGAGGGATAGGCAAATCCGTTCCTCATACAGGCTGAGACTCGATAGATAGTCCGTAGGGACGAATTCGGTGATCCTATGCTGCCAAGAAAAGCATCGACGCGAGGTTCCATGCGCCCGTACCCCAAACCGACTCAGGTGGTCAGGTAGAGAATACTAAGGAGATCGAGAGAATCGTGGTTAAGGAACTCGGCAAAATGCCCCCGTAACTTCGGGAGAAGGGGGGCCTGACACGTGTACCCACTTGCTGGGGAAGCGTGGTAGGGCCGCAGAGACCAGTGGGAAGCGACTGTTTACTAAAAACACAGGTCCGTGCCAAGTCGCAAGACGATGTATACGGACTGACGCCTGCCCGGTGCTGGAAGGTTAAGAGGAACGGTTAGCCGTAAGGCGAAGCTGAGAATTTAAGCCCCAGTAAACGGCGGTGGTAACTATAACCATCCTAAGGTAGCGAAATTCCTTGTCGGGTAAGTTCCGACCTGCACGAATGGCGTAACGACTTCCCAGCTGTCTCAACCGCGAACTCGGCGAAATTGCACTACGAGTAAAGATGCTCGTTACGCGCAGAAGGACGGAAAGACCCCGTGACCTTTACTATAGCTTGGTATTGGTGTTCGGTGTGGCTTGTGTAGGATAGGTGGGAGACGGTGAAGCTTGGACGCTAGTTCAGGTGGAGTCATTGTTGAAATACCACTCTGGTCACTCTGGATATCTAACTTCGAACCGTGATCCGGTTCAGGGACAGTGCCTGGTGGGTAGTTTAACTGGGGCGGTTGCCTCCCAAAAAGTAACGGAGGCGCCCAAAGGTTCCCTCAACCTGGTTGGCAATCAGGTGTCGAGTGTAAGTGCACAAGGGAGCTTGACTGTGAGACTGACAGGTCGAGCAGGGACGAAAGTCGGGACTAGTGATCCGGCAGTGGCTTGTGGAAGCGCTGTCGCTCAACGGATAAAAGGTACCTCGGGGATAACAGGCTGATCTTGCCCAAGAGTCCATATCGACGGCATGGTTTGGCACCTCGATGTCGGCTCGTCGCATCCTGGGGCTGGAGTAGGTCCCAAGGGTTGGGCTGTTCGCCCATTAAAGCGGTACGCGAGCTGGGTTTAGAACGTCGTGAGACAGTTCGGTCCCTATCCTCTGCGCGCGTAGGAAATTTGAGAAGATCTATCCCTAGTACGAGAGGACCGGGATGGACGAACCTCTGGTGTGTCAGTTGTTCCGCCAGGAGCACCGCTGATTAGCTACGTTCGGAACGGATAACCGCTGAAAGCATCTAAGCGGGAAGCCGGCTTCAAGATGAGATTTCCATCCCTTCGGGGGAGAGGCTCCCAGTAGACGACTGGGTTGATAGGCAGGACGTGGAAGAGCGGACTAAAGACGCTCGTAGCTGACCTGTACTAATAAGCCGACAACTTGATAACACTTCATGTTTTGATGGCATGTTCGCGTCCACTGCGTGGTTCCCAACAGACGGTCCACACACAACCACACCCCAGGGTGTGCATAATCACACAGAATAATTACACAGACGAACACGCATATGTGTTCCACCATGACCACACCACCCCTACCAGGCATGAGCGGGGGTTGGTGGACAGAGTTACGGCGGCCATAGCGAGAGGGAAACGCCCGGTCACATTCCGAACCCGGAAGCTAAGACTCTCAGCGCCGATGGTACTGCAAGGGTGACCTTGTGGGAGAGTAGGACACCGCCGGACAACCATTACACGGATGGCCACCCCCACAGGGGGTGGCCATCCGCAGTTAACCCACCAT
>NZ_PGFB01000008.1 GCF_002797855.1 Compostimonas suwonensis | reverse complement strand
CGCCCCTGGACCTCGAACGACGACCGGAGAGCAGGGTTGACGGCCTGGCTCGATCACTACAACCTAGACAGACACCACCTCGGCATCAGAGGCAAAACCCCCATCGACCGAATCAACAACGGTCGAGGTCAGTACACCTAGACGGCTTCGCTCTCGGCGATCGGCCGTTCATCCGAGTTCACGATGTACTCGAACGTGTCCGCCTCGATCGAGATGTTGTCGCCGGTCTGGGCGAGGATCTGCACGGAGGTCGCATCCGGCCAGTCCTCGCCATTGATGGACAGCTCGTATACGGTTCTGGCCGGGCCCCACGGGTGCATTCGAGGCATCACCAGGAGCCTGAGGCCTTGTGCGATGATCGTGCCCGTCACGTCGTTCGCAATTTTCAGGGGAATCTCGACTGCACCGTTGTCCCAGTCGATCGTTATCGGGCCGATCGTCGAGTCGTGCACATCCTCCGGATTGGTCCAGTTCATTATCATTCCGTCCCAAGCGGGAGATGAGCCTCCGCACCTTTATTTATTCCTGACAGGTTCACCGCAAGGATTTAGTCGTTGACCTCGGGCATTACCTTTTTCGGAGCTTATTCGTCGGCGTCCGGGTCGGGTGGGCGAATGCTCAGCAGATGGCGACCTTCCGCATTACCCTTTTCGGTGTTTTCAAGCCAGGGCATGGGATCACCGAAGCGCTTGTTTGTCACAGCTGTCCATTCCGACCGAAGTTCAGCGAGAGCGGATGCCCGGTCGTGCGTCCAAGGAACAAAATACGATTTCTGTCCTTCCATCACGAGCTGCCCGACTCTTGCGTATCCGCCCTCCAGAAGTTCTTGTAAAGAACTGATGACTGTTTTCATCGGATTCTCAGCGAAATCGTCAGGGACATAGTCTTCCGCGAACTCGTGGACGTGCCACAACGAGTTCCAGTCGCGGAGGCCGCTGATCAGTATCTCTTGCGACAGTCTCAGCATCCTTCCTCCCAATGAAATCTCGAAACGTTGACGCCTTTGATGTTGTTGATGCCCTTGCTGTTTACGTCGAGTGTTGAGCCATGGTCGCTGCTTTCCCGCAGGCCGACGAATCCACCACCGGGTAAATCGTAGCCTTCACCTGAATAAGCCGATCAGTTCGTAGGAGCTCCGAGTGCGGCAAGACGATTGAAAATGCTCTGCATCTCGTCCTCGGTCAAGGTCCTAACGTGACCCTGGTCACCTTTTTCCCGATCATTCTCCCAACCGGTTTGAGGATGTCTTCAGCGGTCTCGCCCTCGCTCGCTTCGCTGTCGCCACCAGCTTCACATCCTGGATTGCCATCTCCGCCTTGCTGCTTCCTGGCTGGCGCTTCCTTCGGGCGCGGGCGCTCCGGCGCGAGGCTCGGTAGAGAGGCACATTCTTCCTGTCGCATTGAAACCAGCGCAGACGATCTGACCGAGAGCCGGCATGAGACAGGATGCGAGTGTTCCACCGCCACGGCCACACAGGCAGCGGAGTTGGAAGTCGCGTAGTTGGGACGCTCACCGTAAACCCAGGCTGTCACGCGCTCGGTGGCTTCCGGCGGATCAGCCGTTCGACGAGGCGGTGTCCGTCGAGTCGATGCCGGGGATCACGGGCGCGCCGGCGACCGCGGCGGCCTCGAGCACGTCGACCGACGCGGCCAGGCGGGCGATCTGCTCGTCGGTGCTGTCGGTGAGCAGCTGTTCGAGCAGTTCGGCGCGCTCGGCCCGCGCGCGGAGCACGGCCTCTGCTCCGGCATCCGTCGACTGGATGAAGAAGGCGCGGCCGTCGGCGGGGTCTGCCGTGCGGGTGACGAAGCCCTCGCTCTCGAGGCCGGCGATGAGCCGGGTGGCGCTCGGAGCCGCGATGGCCTCGAGGCGGGCCAGATCGCCGGGGCGCAGCGGCCCGAGGCGCACGATGCTCGACAGCGCCGACAACTGCGCGTACGTCATGATGCCGGTGTGCGGTCTGATGCGTCGATTGATGCGACCGATGGCGATGGCGAGACGGGAAGCGAGTTGCGCGCGTTCGTCGTCGGACGCGTGAGGCGCTGTGTCCATCAGGCTCGACTTTCTGTGACTTCCGTTTGTGTTGTCGTTGAGTCTTCCACATGCAGGTACTTCTTGCCGCGGCTGAGGGATGCCACGGCCGCGATGACCGACATGATCGCCGCCGCCGTGAACACGACGACGAGACCGTCGTGGAAGGGCCCGGAGATCAGCTGCGGGAAGAACTCCTTGCCCGTGAGCGTCGCGACGTTCCCCGCCGGAAGGCTCTGCAGCACGCCGGTGGGCTCGAGCAGGCTCTCGATCGGGTTGTAGCCGAGGAACGCGGCGAACAGGCTGCCGACCGGAGGCAGCTGCCCGATCTGCTCCGCCGCGGCCTGCGGAACGCCGTTCGAGGCGAGCCCGTTGGTGAGGGTGCTCGGCAGGGCGACGGCGAGCCCGGCGATCATGAGCGAGAAGAAGACGCCGATCGAGAGCGAGGTTCCCGCGTTCTGCACCGTTCCGGCCATGCCCGAGGCCGAGCCGCGCTGGTTGGCCGGCACGCTGTTCATGATCGCCGTGCGGTTGGGTGCGCTGAACATCCCCGAGCCGATGCCGCTCAGGCCCGTGATGATCGCGAACTGCCAGTACTCGAAGTTCACCGGGATGACGAGCAGCAGCACGAACGACAGTGCGGTCAGCAGCAGGCCGGCCGTCGAGAAGAACCGTGCCCCGAAGCGATCGGAGAGGGTGCCCGAGAGCGGGCCGGCGATCAGGAACCCGATCGTGATCGGCAGCATGTAGATGCCGGCCCACAGAGGTGTGTCCTCGTAGGAGTAGCCGTGCAGCGGCAGCCAGATGCCCTGCAGCCAGATGATGAGCATAAACTGCAGGCCGCCGCGGGAGACCGAGGCGAGCAGCCCCGAGAGGTTCGCCATCGCGAAGGAGCGGATGCGGAAGAGCCGCATCTCGAACATGGGCGCCGTGCTGCGCAGCTCGATCACGACGAAGAGCACGAGAAGCAGGATGCCGCCGCCGATCGCACCGAGCACCCACGGGTTCGTCCAGCCGGTCGAGCTGCCGCCGTACGGCTGGATGCCGTAGGTGATGCCCGCGAGGAGGGCCGTGAGCCCGACGGCGAAGGTGAGGTTGCCGGGCCAGTCGAGCTTGCCCGGGTTGCGCACGCCGACCTCGTGCAGCGACTTGTACGACCAGATGGTGCCGATGATGCCGATCGGCACGCTCACGAAGAACACCGCGCGCCAGTCGACGACGGCGAGCAGGCCGCCGACGATGAGGCCGAGGAAGCTGCCCGCGATGGCCGCCACCTGGTTGATGCCGAGGGCCATGCCCCGGCGGTTGGTGGGGAAGGCGTCGGTGAGGATCGCCGTCGAGTTGGCGAAGAGCATCGCTCCGCCCACCCCCTGCACCAGGCGCCAGACGATGAGCCACATGGCGCCGGCGCCGGCCTGCAGTGGGTCGAGGGCGAGAGCGATCGACCCGATCGTGAAGACCACGAAGCCGAGGTTGTAGATCTTCACGCGCCCGTACATGTCGCCGAGGCGTCCGAAGGTCACCACGAGCACGGCGGTCACGAGCATGTAGCCCATGAGCATCCACAGCAGATAGCTGATGTTGCCGGCCTCGAGCGGGTCGAGGTCGATGCCGGTGAAGATCGCCGGCAGCGAGATGATGACGATCGAGGAGTTGATCGTCGCCATGAGCATGCCGAGGGTCGTGTTGCTGAGGGCCACCCACTTGTAGCGGGGGTGGTCTGTGCTGAAGATGCCGGTGCGCGACGCCACGTGGGCCTCCGGAGAGAGAGGATTAGTTAATTGACGTTAACTAACTATACGCTCACGAAAAGGCCGGCGGCGAAGATCGCCGCCGGCCTCGGCTCGGTGCTTTGTCGAGTCAGTGCCTCGTCGAGTCAGTGCCTCGTCGAATCAGCGCTTCGTCGAGTCAGTGCCCCACGGGAACGCCGTGCGGATCGGGCGAGTCGGCCGGGCGCCGCACGAAGAACGCCGCGACGATCGCGAGCAGCGAGATGATCGCTCCGACGAAGAACGCCGACTGGATGCCGGCGGCCGTCGCCGAGACGACTGCGGCGCCGTTCGCCTCCATGCTGATCTTGGTCGCCGACATGATGGTGATGAAGAGCGCCGTTCCGGCCGCTCCCGCCAGCTGCTGCACCGTTCCCACGATCGCGCTGCCGTGAGAGTACAGCTGCGGGCGGAGCGATCCGAGCCCCGCCGTGAAGAGCGGGGTGAAGAGCAGCGCGAGGCCGACGCTCAGTGAGACGTGGGCGAGCAGCACGAAGCCGAACGGCGAGTTCTCGGTGAGGAGCGTCATGCCCCAGAACACGGCGCTCACGATAACCGAGCCCGGAACGAGGAGCACCCTCGGCCCGAAGCGGTCGTAGAGGCGGCCGACGACGGGGCTCAGGATTCCCATGACCAGCCCGCCGGGCAGCAGCAGGAGGCCGGTGAGCAGCGGGTCGAGGCCGAGCACCGTCTGCATGTAGATCGGCAGCAGGATGATCGTTCCGAAGAGGGCCATCATGCTGATCGCGAGCATGATCGTCGTCACCGTGAAGGTCTTCGAGAGGAAGGTGCGCAGGTCGAGCAGGGCGCGCTCCTTGCGCTCGAGCGAGATCTGGCGCAGGACGAAGACGGCGAGCGCCACGACGCCCACCGAGAGCGAGACGATCGCGGGCATCAGCCCGAACTCGCTCGCCGACTCGCCGAGGCTGCTGAGCCCGTAGACGAGCCCGCCGAAGGCGAAGGCCGAGAGGATCACGGAGAGCACGTCGATGGGAACCCGGCGCGGGGTCGTCACATTCTGGATCCGGAATGCACCGATGGCCAGAGCCGCGACGGCGATCGGGAGCACGAGCCCGAACATCCAGCGCCAGTCGAGCACGCTCAGGATGAGGCCCGAGATGATGGGGCCGATGGCCGGGGCCACCGAGATGACGATCGAGATGTTGCCCATCGTCTTGCCGCGCGAGGAGGCGGGCACGAGGGTGAGCACGGTCGTCATGAGCAGCGGCATCATGATGGCCGTTCCGCTCGCCTGGATGACGCGGCCCACGAGCAGCACGGTGAAGCCGGGCGAGAGCGCCGCGATCAGGGTGCCGATGCTGAAGAGCGTCATCGCCGCGATGAAGACGGGGCGGGTGTTGAAGCGCTGGAGCAGGAAGCCCGTGATCGGGATGACGACGGCCATCGTGAGCATAAACGCGGTCGTCAGCCATTGGCCGGCGCTCTCGTCGATGTCGAGGTCGTGCATCAGACGCGGCAGGGCGACGCCCATGATCGTCTCGTTGAGGATGACGACGAAGGCGGAGACGAGCAGGAGGCCGATCACCAGGCGGTTGCGCGCGGAGACGCGACCGGCCTCGGCGGAGTCGACGCCGGCGGAGTCGCCGCCGGTCGGGTGGAGGTCGCCGGAGGGCGGGAGTTGAGTGGCGGGCAGGGTGCTTTCGGTCACGAGAGGGTCCTGTCGTCGAGCGTGAAAAAGGGTGAAAAAAGTGCTGAGCCGTGCGGGTGGTCGGGCTGTGTGCTGGTGGTCGGAGTCTGGGAGAGGTGCTGGTGGTGAGATGGTGCGACGGTTCACGAGCGCCGGCCGGCTGAGGGCCTGTTGGTGTGAACGTCGTCTACATCCTGCTTTATTCCACCGACATCGCTGTGTTCAACCGACGTTCGACTCCGGGGTCGCGACGGTCACGCGGGTGACGTAGGGGAGGACGAACGTCGTCGAGCCTCCGACATCCGGATCGTCGTCGAGGAAGCTGCGCACTCTGCCCATGAGCTCGTCGCGCTCGGCGGGGGAGAGCCGGATGACGTAGCTGCGGGAGGTCACGAGGGCGAGCAGCTCGTCGACCGTGAGGGTGTCCTGCCACGCGAACTCGCGGTAGGCCGTCGCTCGGAGCGGCGCGGCGATCCGGGGTGTCACGCTGTCGTAGTTCTCCGCCGCCGAGGTGCGGAAGATCGACCAGAACCGGTCGACCCAGCCCACCGAGTCGTCGCGCACGTTCCAGATGAGGGCGAGAGCGCCGGAGGGCCGCAGCACGCGCCCGATCTCGGCCGAGGCGACGACCGGGTCGATCCAGTGCCAGGCCTGGGCCACGGTCACGAGGTCGGCGCTCGCGTCGTCGAAGGGGATGGACTCCGCGCTCCCCGCCCGGGCGTCGACGCCCGGGAGCTTGGCCTGGAGGCGTGCGCGCATCTGCGGGTCGGGCTCGACGGCGCGGCAGTCGAGCCCGCGCTCCACGAGGGACGCGGTGAACTTGCCGCTGCCGGCGCCGAGGTCGATCGCGGTCAGCGGCTCATTGCGGATGCCGGAGCCGCCGTGCTCGCCCGTCGGCCTGCGTTCGCTCGTCAGACCGAGGATCCAGTCGACGGCCTCGGCCGGATACCCGGGGCGTCCGCGCTCGTAGTCGTCGACGGCCGAGCCGAAGGAGAGGGCTGACCGGTCATCGCGAGGCATGCCTCCAGGCTAACCGCTCGGGACGTGTCGCCGCTCGAGATGACGGTGGCGGGATGTCTGAGGCGGGTCTTAGACGCGGTGGCCGAGCGCCTCGGGCAAATAGGTCAAGCGTCCGATGCCGGGCATCCGCCTTAGCGAGCAGTCTCGATCCATCGACGTCGAACACGGTGACACCGAACAGCAGTGGCACGCAACAGCGGCGACATCGGGAGAGGAGCGGAATCATGTGGATCTTCATCGTTCTCGGTGCGATCGGGGTGTGGGCCATCGCCACGACGATCGCCCAGCTCGTGCGGGACGGCTACGGGCCGGTCCCGACGAAGCGCGGTCTGCGCTAGACGCCCGGCACGCGGCATCCGGCACACGGATCGGCACACGCCGTCGACCGTGCAGACCTTCACCCGTGCAGACCTTCACCTACACAGACATCCGGCAGGCGGCTCGCGCACAACGCCGAGCACGCCCGAACACAGAGGAAGCATCACCATGCAGATCACCGAATTCTCCTTCCCCACCCTGTACCGTGCGCACGAAGAACAGCTGACCCGCGAGCTCGAGATCCGGCGCAGCGCGCTCGAACGTCTCGAGGAGACGGAGGGCGGGCATCCGGTCGCAGTGGAGGCCCCCGCGCCTCGCGTCGTGCGCTCCGGTCGGGTCGCCCTGCCCGGGCGACGCGGCGTCCCTCAGCGGATAGTGGCCTGGTTCCGCGGCACCCCGGCCGAGCCGGCCGAGCCGGCCGATCGCGCCCGGGCCGTGCCCTGCGAGAGCCGGGCGAGCTCCGCGCGGTGACGGATGCCGGCGGCGCCCGGGGCACTGCGCGCGGCGGTGCAGACGGCGGTGCAGACGGCGGTGCACATGTCGGTGCACATGTCGGTGCACATGTCGGTGCACATGTCGGTGGTCGGTGGCACGATGAGATCATGCCGCCGACCACCAGCACGAGCCTCATTGGTCGTGAGAAAGACCTCGCGGCCCTCGCAGACGCGCTCGCCGAGAGCCGCACGGGCTCCGCGCGCACGGTCGTCGTGAGCGGCGAGGCGGGTGTCGGCAAGACCCGTCTGCTGACCGAGTTCATCCGCTCGATCCCCGTCGGCGGGCCGTCGAGCCCCGCGCCCATCGTCGTACGGGGCCAGTGCGTCGACCTCGATCGCGACGCCCCTCCCTACGCGCCCGTCATCGCCGCGCTCCGCGCCCTCGCGGCGACGATCGGCGAGGAGGCCTTCCTCGAGGCGGCGGGCCCGGCGCGCGACGCGCTCGCGGTGCTGCTGCCCGAGCTCCGCGACCGGGCGCAGACCGAGGCGACCCAGCGCGGCAGCGCCGAGCGCCTCTTCGAGGCCGTCGCCGCCGTGCTCGAGAACGTCTCGCGCGAGCGTCCCATCGTCGTCGTCGTCGAAGACCTGCACTGGTCAGACCAGGCGACCCTGGCTCTCCTCCGCTTCCTCGTGCGGGTCGTGGAAGACGCCCGGGTGCTGCTCGTCGTGACCTTCCGCAGCGACGATCTGGGCCGCGGTCATCCCCTGCGGGCCTGGCGCCCGGAGCTCGACCGCAACCGCAAGGTCGTGCGCCTCGAGCTGCAACGGCTGAACCGCCGTCAGGTGCGGCAGCTCGTGGGCTCCCTCGTCGGCTCCGCGCCCGACGCGCACGACGTGGGCATCATCTTCGATCGCACCGACGGGGTCCCCTTCTTCATCGAGGAGCTCGTCAAGGTCGACGGCACCCTCAACGTGGAGTGCGTGCCTGCGACTCTGCGCGACATCCTGCTCGTGCGCTACGAATCGCTCACCGAGCCGACTCAGAAGGTCCTGCGCCTGCTCGCGGCCGGCGGCGCACGTGTCGAGCACGAGCTCCTCTCCGAGGTCTACGACGCGAGCTCGGAGCAGGCCGCGGCCGATGACATCGACCGCGCGGCGAGGGAGGCGGTCGTCGCGAGCGTTCTCGTGGTCGACGGCACGGCCTACGCCTTCCGGCACGCGCTCGTGCGCGAGGCCATCCACGAAGAGCTGCTGCCGGGTGAGCGCGTGCGTTTCCACACGCGCTACGCCGAGGCGCTCGAGGGCCGGGCCGGGCCGGCCGACGCGACCGCGATCTCCTATCACTGGATGGCGGCGCACAACGTCGGATGCGCCTTCGCCTCGGCCGTGACGGCCATGCGCCAGGCCCGCGCCGCCTATGCCTTCGCGACCGCGGCGCGTATGGGCGAACGGGCGCTCGAGCTCTGGAGCCAGGTGCCCGACGCCGAGACCGTCGCCGGCAGCAGCCGGGTCGACCTGCTCGCCGACACCGCCTACATCCTGCGCAATGTAGGCGAGAGCGAACGGGCCGTCGCGCTCGTCGACGAGGCGATCGCCTCCTCGTCTCCGGCCGAGCCCGAGCTCTACGCCCGGCTGCTGCGCGACAAGGCCTCCTATCTCGCGAACCTCGGTCAGACGGGCTCGGTCGAGCTGCTGCGCCAGGCGCTCCTCGTGCTGCAGGGCCGGCCGCCGAGTGTGCTCCGGGCCAACGTGCTGGGGGAGCTCGCGGCACGGCTGATGCTCTCCGCCCACTTCGAGCAGGCCGTCGACGTGGCCGACGAGGGCTTCCGCGAGGCCCGCGAGGCGGATTCCCGGGCCCGGATGTCGGTGGCCGCCAACATCCGCGGATTCTCCCGGGTCTCGCTCGGCGACATCGATCGGGGGCTCGCCGACCTCGCGCTGGCCGGAGAGCTCGCCGAGGGCAGCGACTCGGCTCGGCTGCGGTACTGGGTGAACCAGTCCGACGCCATGAACCTGCTCGGGCGCTACGAGGAGGCGATCCGCTTCGCCGAGGAGGGCACCGGGCGCGCCCGCGAGCGGGGCGTGGAGCGCACCTCGGGCGCGATGCTCATGTCCAACGTGATCGGTCCGCTGTTCTGCCTCGGGCGCACGGAACGAGCCAACGAGCTGCTCGACCGCGCGCTCGAGCTCGACCCGCCGATCGGGTTCAGCGCCCATCTGCAGCGCCTCAAACTCCGCACGACGCTGTGGGGCGGCGACGCCGTGCAGGCCGAGCGGCTGCTGCGCGGGTGGCGGGCGGCGCTCAGCGTGCAATTGCAGGTCGAGGCCCAATCCCGCCTCGGCCTCGCGGCGATCGCGGCCGAGATCGCCCTCGAGCGGGGCAACGTGCGCGAGGCGTGGGCGGAGGTCAGCGGCATCCTCGGCCCCGGCTACTGCATCTTCTCGGCCTACGACCTGCCCGTGCTCGCCGTCGCCGCCCGCACGCTGGCCGCGATCGTCGCGACGGGCACGGTCATCGAGCGCGGGGTGAGCGAGGGCGGAGTCAGCGGGGGTACGGGCGCCGGGGGCGACACGATTGCGGGGGAGGGCGGCTTCGACCCCGCTGCGGCCGAGCGGAGGCTCCGCGACATCCTCGGGCAGTCGAGCGGCTGGCCGACGGCGCCGGCCTATCTCGCGATCGTCGACGCCGAGCTGGGCGGTCCGGGCCGCACGGGAACCGATCCCGAGCTGTGGGATGCCGCGGTCGCGGCCAGCGCGGCTGCGACCGTTCCAGCGCAGCTCTCCGCCTACACGCTCCTGCGTCACGCGGAGTCGCTCGCCCTCTCGGGAGACCGGGTGGCGGCGCGCGATCGGGCCCAGGAGGCTCGCGAACGCGCGGAGGAGATCGGCGCCGGTCTCATCACCGCGCACGTGCTCGAGCTCGAACGCCGGATCGGCGCCATCGGCCCGGCGAACGCAGGTTCCGTGGGCGCCGGATCGGCGGCCGGCGGGCTCGCGGGCGGGGCGGGGCTCACCGAGCGCGAGCAGCAGGTGCTCGACCTGCTCGCGCAGGGTCTCAGCAACCGGCAGATCGCCGAACGGCTGTTCATCAGCTCGAAGACCGCGAGCGTGCACGTCTCGAGCATCCTGCGCAAGACGGGAGCCTCGACGCGCACGGAGGCGGCCTACCTCGCGCGCTGAGTCTTCGCGGGCTGACCCTTAGCGCGCTGACCCTTGGTGCTTCCGACCGCGCGCTGATGCCTCGCGCAGGGATTCGGCGTGTGGAGAGCCCGCGTCTACGAGAAGAGCGGCGCGAGCACCGGCACGAGCAGCAGCACGCCGAGGGTGAACATCACCACGGCGATCGCGGCGTCGAGGATGCGCCAGGCCAGTGGGCGCGCGAAGAACCGGCTCAGCAGACGGGCGCCGTGGCCGAGCCCTGCGAACCAGAGGATGCTCGCGAGCACGGCCCCGGCGCCGAAGATCCAGCGGCCGGTGTCGCCGTGCGTGGAGGCGAGCGAGCCGAGCAGCAGCACGGTGTCGAGGTAGACGTGCGGGTTGAGCCAGGTGAGCGCCAGGCAGGTGAGCACCGCGGCGGCGAGGGTCGTGGCGGCCGGGCCGCCGGCATCCAGTCGACCGGGCCGGATGGCGCGGCGGGCGGCGAACACGGCGTAGGCGATGAGGAAGCCCGCGCCGAGCCACCGCACGATGTCGAGCACGACCGGCGCCGTCGTCACGAGCGCGCCGATGCCGGCGATGCCCAGGGCGATGAGGATCGCGTCGCTCAGCGCGCAGATGGCCACGACGACGAGGACGTGCTCGCGGCGCAGACCCTGACGCAGCACGAAGGCGTTCTGCGCGCCGATCGCGATGATGAGCGACGCCCCCGCCGCGAAACCGGAGAGCGCGACGAGGAGGGCTGGCGAGGAGGTCATGCCGTCAACGGTATGCGGCGGGGCCGATGAGGTGAAGCTAAAGATTCTAACGAAAGATTAGGATCGCTTAATATGGAACTCCAGCTTGACCAGTTGAGCACCCTCGCAGCAGTCGTCGACAACGGCAGCTTCGAGAACGCCGCGCGAGCGATGCGCATCACTCCCTCTGCCGTGAGCCAGCGGATCAAATCCCTCGAACAGCAGCTGGGGCGTGTGCTCCTGCAACGCTCGAAGCCCGTGCGGGCGACCG
Organism: Compostimonas suwonensis; assembly: GCF_002797855.1. Taxonomy (GTDB): domain Bacteria; phylum Actinomycetota; class Actinomycetes; order Actinomycetales; family Microbacteriaceae; genus Compostimonas; species Compostimonas suwonensis. The sequence continues at coordinate 96,919 of NZ_PGFB01000008.1, read as the reverse complement.
AATCCGGTCAGGTGCTCGTGCGGCTCGCCCGGCAGTTCGCCGTGCTCGAACGCGAGGCCTTCGAGGCGCTGGGCGCGGGTGACGGCTCCGGCCGCACGGTCGTGCCGCTCGTCGTCAACGCCGACTCCCTCGCCACCTGGATCCTGCCCGCGCTGGCCCGGGTTCCCGAGCTCTCGTTCGAGCTGCACCTCGAAGACCAGGATCACTCGACGGTGCTGCTGCGCAAGGGCACCGTCATGGCCGCGGTCACCTCCGAGCCCGAGGCGGTGCAGGGATGCATCGTGCGCCCGCTCGGCTCGATGCAGTACCGCGCGATGGCGAGCCCGGCCTTCGCCGAGCGGTGGTTCCCCGAGGGGCCGACGCCGGAGGCCCTGGCCGTCGCGCCCATGGTCGTCTTCGATCGCAAGGACGAGCTGCAAGACCGATACCTGCGTCTCCGCACCCGGCGGCAGCTGCATCCGCCCCGCAACTACGTCCCCGCCTCGACCGACTTCGTCGAGGCGGTCGTCCTCGGCCTCGGCTGGGCGGCCCTCCCCGGCATCCAGGTGGAGGGGCGGCTCGCCGAGGGGCTGCTCGTCGAGCTCGACCCGGGGCATCCCGTCGACGTTCCGCTCTACTGGCAGCAGTGGGCGCTCGAGTCGACGATGCTCGCGGATGTCGCGGACACCCTCAGTCGCGCCGCCGCCGAGCTGCTGCGCTAGCCGCCCCGCGCCCGATCGTGTTCCGCCCGGGCTCGTCCCGCCCGGCCGCGCTGTGTCAGACGGCCGGTGCCGCCGTGCCGCCCGCGTTCTCGCCGCGCTCGTAGACGTGCGCGGCGGATCCCACGATCTTCGCGTCGGGCCGGCCGACGATCGCGACATCCTTGTTGTCGTAGTCGAAGAGGTGCAGCACGTGCTTCATCGCCTCGAGGCGGGCGCGCTTCTTGTCGTTGCTCTTCACGACAGTCCACGGCGCGATCTCCGTGTCGGTCGCCGCGAACATGGCCTCCTTGGCTTTGGTGTAGTCGTCCCACTTGTCGAGCGAGGCGATGTCCATGGGGGAGAGCTTCCACTGGCGCACGGGGTCGACCTGGCGGATCGCGAAGCGCGTGCGCTGCTCGTCGGACGACACTGAGAACCAGAACTTCACGAGATCGATGCCGTCGCCCACGAGCATGTTCTCGAACTGGGGCGCCTGGCGCACGAACTCCTCGTACTGCTGGCCCGAGCAGAAGCCCATGACCCGTTCGACGCCGGCCCGGTTGTACCAGGAGCGGTCGAAGAGCACGATCTCGCCGGACGCCGGGAGGTGCTGCACGTAGCGCTGGAAGTACCACTGCGAGGCCTCCCGCGGTGTGGGCTTCTCGAGCGCGACGACGCGGGCTCCGCGGGGGTTGAGGTGCTCGGTGAAGCGCTTGATCGTGCCGCCCTTGCCCGCGGCGTCCCTGCCCTCGAAGACGACGACGAGGCGGCGGTTGCTCGCCTTGATCCAGTTCTGCAGCTTGAGCAGCTCGATCTGCAGCAGGCGCTTGTTGAGCTCGTACTCCTCGCGGTCCATCCGCTCGTCGTAGGGGTAGCCCTCACGCCAGGTGTCGACGGGCTTGCCGTCGCGGCCCACGAGCACGGGGTCGTCGTCGTCCACATCGATGACCGTGTAGCCGAGCACGTCGTCGAGGTCGGGTGCGGGCAGGTGGTGGGTCACGAGTTCCGTCATGCTGCCCGAGAGTAGCGAAGCAAGGGAAAGCCGGGGTTGCGGATCGATGGACGGCAGGTTGTGCCGTTCGGCGCGTTCAGGGCAGCAGGCCGTCGTCGGATGACGATCGCACGGCGTCGTCGGGCAGGGTGCGCTCGGTGAAGTAGAAGGTGCGGAAGGCGGTGACGATCTCGACGGCGTCGAAGACCGAGAAGACGCTGCTGACGACCCTGTCGCCGTTGCGGAAGGCGATGGCCTCGAAGCCCTCGTAGATCGACTGGAGCACCGTGTGCGTGCTGCCGTCGATGTCGACGACGGCCCGCTCCCACTCCGGCAGCCGATCGAAGCGCACTCCGCGATTGCCGGGGTCGCGTTCGGCGACGGCCCGCAGATGTTTGGCGGCGAGGCGCTCGACCGTCGCCCACTCGGTGTCCGGCGCCCGCAGATGGTTGCGCACCGCGCCCGAGAGCTCCCGGCCCATCTCGGATCGCAGCGGCGTGCTGTAGGTCACGTCCACGTGGGTGATCGGCCGCGGGCGATCGCTCCACTCGAGCGACTCGTGGATGATCGCCGGCTGAGCGACGAGGCCCGTCAGACGCCCGAAATCCGGCCGTGGGCGCGGCTCGCGAGGGCTCTCACTCCGACGATAGACCGCCATGCTCTCAGCGTCGCACGCGGTCGGGGACTGCGCCAGACCTCGACGTGACGTTCACTCTCCGGTCAGCTGCTGGTCATCTCCCGGTTACCGGCGACTGCCCGGTGTGCTCGACGTCTTCGACGCGGGCGGCGGGCATCACGAGGCCCGCGACGATGCTCAGCACCGCGCAGACGGCGACCGCGACGAAGACGCTCAGCGAGGCGGAGACGACGGTCGCCGGATCCTGTTCCGCGGTGTCGGATGCCGCGAAGATCGAGTTCGCGATGGCTCCGAAGATCGCGACCCCGACCGCGCTGCCGATCGATCGCGCGAAGAGGTTCGTGCCGGTCACGACGCCGCGCTCGTTCCACGGCACGCTCGACTGGGCGGCGATGAGGCTCGGCGTCGCGGCGAGGCCGAGGCCCAGCCCCACGACGAAGCAGCTCACCGCGACGAGCACGAGACTCGGGGTGGAGGCGGTGAGGGCGAGCAGCAGGGTGCCCACGACGGCGAAGGCCGTTCCGAGCAGGACCGTCAGCCGGAAGCCGATCCTCAGGTAGAAGCGCCCCGAGAGCGAGGCCGAGATCGGCCAGCCGATCGTGAGCGCCGCGAGCGCGAGCCCCGAGACGAGCGGGGTGACGCCGATCGACCCCTCGAGGTAGGTGGGCACGTAGGAGGTGAGCCCGATGAGCACCGCGCCGACCCCGAGCGAGACGAAGGTCGTCGTGAGCAGCAAGCGCCGGGAGAACACCCACAGCGGCAGGATCGGCTCGGCCGCACGGCGCTCGACGAGCACGAAGGCCACGAGCAGCAGGCCGCCCAGCACGAAGGCGCCGATGCTCTGCGGGGAGTCCCAGGCCCAGGCCTGGCCGCCTTCGAGCACCGCGAGGATGAGCGCGCTGAGCCCGAGGGTGAGCAGCACCGCGCCCGCGTAGTCGACGGTGTGCGTGCGGGGCTCGATCTTCTCGTGGAAGCGGCGGATGAGCATCCACCCGGCGAGAAGGCAGAGCGGCACGTTGACGAAGAAGATCCAGCGCCACGAGGTGAACTCCGAGAAGACGCCGCCGAGGGTCGGGCCGACGACGGAGGAGATCGCCCAGACGCTCGCCAGGTAGCCCTGCACCTTGGCGCGTTCGGCCACCGAGTAGATGTCGCCGGCGATCGTGATCGCCATGGGCTGCACGGCTCCCGCGCCGAGGCCCTGGATGGCGCGGAAGGCGATGAGCGCGGGCATGCTCCAGGCGAGGCCGCACAGGATCGAGCCGAGCAGGAACAGGCCGATGCCGATGAGGATGATGGGCTTGCGCCCCACCGTGTCGGCGAGCTTGGCGTAGACGGGAACGGACACCGCCTGCGCGAGCAGGTAGATCGAGAACAGCCAGGGGAACTGCGCGAAGCCGCCCAGATCGCCGACGATCGACGGGACGGCCGTCGCGAGGATCGTCGAGTCGATGGCCACGAGGCCCGTCGTCACCATCAGGGAGACGAGCACGGGCCCGCGCTCGGAACGGAATCCGACTCCGCTGGTGTCGGTCATGGTGCTCCTCGGAGGGGTGGTTGCGGGGGTGATGACGGGGTGGTCATGAGGGGTGGGGGTCGTGCGGGAGGACGGTCGGGAGGACGGTTAACAGTTGTGAACTGATTCCCGCTGTTCAGCTTCCCACATCGCCGAGCACCCCCATCGCCGAGCCCCGCATCGCCGAGCCCCGCATCGCCGAGCCCGAGCCCGACACGGTCGGGCACCGCGCGGCCGAGCCCGCGGAGCCACTCCTCGGGAGGATCGGGCCACCACCGGCCGTCGGGCAGACGGGAGAGCGCGCGCTGAACGGATGCCGCGTCCGGCTCGACCGGGATGACGCGACCGGGCGAGGCGGTGGCGAGCACCCCGAACCACCAGTGCCGTTCGATCTGGGGCAGCTCGGCGGCATCCAGCACCAGGAAGTAGTCGGGCAGGAGGGCGTCGCCGCGTCGCAGGGACGCGAGCGCCGCCTCGACCGCGACCTCGACGGTGCCATAGGGGGCGCCGTCGTCGAAGTAGGCGGCCCAGGCTTTTGCGACGGCTGCGAGCGGGTCGGCGTCGTGCACGAGGTAGGCGAGGCTCGATCGGGCGATGAGCTCACGGGCGGGTGGCGCCTCATCGCCGCTCAGGCTCGCCGCCCGGACGTTGGGGAGGCGGTCGAGCGCGGGGAGCACGGCCGGCGGAACCGAGCCGCCGACCACGACGATCGTGCTGCTGGGTCGTGCCATCTCTCGATCCTACGAGCCCTGCTCACCACGACGGAGGTCCTGCTCAGGACGACGGAGGTCCTGCTCAGGACGACGGGCCTTGCTCAGAACGACGGAGGTCCTGCTCAGGACGACGGAGGTCCTGCTCAGAACGACGAGCCCTGCTCAGAACGACGGAGATCCTGCTCAGAATGGGCGGATTCGGGCAGAAACAGGGCGTTTCAGGCAGAATCTCCGTCGTTTTGAGGAGGGGCTCCAGGGGACGGAGGGAAGAGGAGACGGCTCAGGCGGCGAGCAGGTAGGCGTCGAGGCGTCCCGCGCTCGCCGCGGTCACAACGCTCGCCGCGGTCACAACGCTCGCCGTGCTCGCCGTGTGGCCGCCCCTGCCGCGCGCGAGCTCGCGGCCACGGGCCACCTCGCTCACCGAGCCGAGCTCGAGCACGGGCGCAGGCACGGGCGCGGTGCTGCGCTCGAACTCCGCGCTCACCTGGTCGAGGAACGCGCCGATCGTGATGTCGAGCACGCGGCAGACGGTCGCGAGGATCTCCGACGAGGCCTCCTTCCGGCCGCGCTCGATCTCGGAGAGGTAGGGCAGCGACACCCGGGACTCCTGGGCGAGCTCGCGCAGCGTCTTGTTCTGTTCGAGTCGCAGACGCCGCAGCACGGCGCCGATCGCGTGGCGGAGGAGCATCCGTGTTCTCCCGTTCCTGCATCGTGGCGGTTTCCGTTCCCGCCAGACTACGCCGAGGCAGATTCTGCTGTCAGCAGTTCTTCCGAGGGCAGACAACCGCCCGTGAGACCCCCGCCCGGCAGACCATGGAGGAACGGTTCGCGGACCGCCTCGACGGGCCCCCGACGGACCGCCCGACGAACCGCCCCGAAGAAAGGACAGCGCGATGAGCGAACCCGTTCCCGCCCCGGCCCACGATCCGCAGATCTTCCAGCGCCTGCTCGAGGAGCGTATCGTCTTCCTCGGCACCGAGGTCACCGACGACTCGGCCAACGACGTGTGCGCCAAGCTCCTGCTCCTCAACTCGATCGCACCCGAACGCGACATCTACCTCTACATCAACTCGCCCGGCGGCTCGATAACCGCGGGTTTCGCGATCTACGACACCATGAACTTCGTGCACGCGGATGTCGCGACCGTCGCCCTCGGCTTCGCGGCGTCGATGGGGCAGTTCCTGCTCTCCTCCGGCGCCCCCGGCAAGCGCTACGCCCTGCCGAACTCGAGCGTCGTCATGCACCAGCCGCACGGAGGCTTCGGGGGAACCGCCGCAGACATCCAGACCCAGGCGAAGCAGATCCTGTTCTTCAAACGCCGGATGGCGCAGCTCACGAGCGAGCAGACCGGCAGGCCGCTCGACCAGATCACCGCCGACGCCGACCGCGATCGCTGGTTCACGGCCGAGGAGGCGCTCGACTACGGCTTCGTCGACCGGATCGTGACCTCGGCGCCGGTCGCTCGATAGGATCGAGTCCGACTCGTCCCGCCCGTCGCCGCCGGGCCCGTCACGAAGGATCAGCCCATGCCGCAGCCCGCTCGAACCTCGGCGCTGCGCCGGGTGGCCCCGTGGGCCGGTCTCCTCGCGCTCGCCGGCGTCGTCGTGGGCGGTGTGCTGGCCGTCGTCGCGACGCCGTGGCCGGGTGCGCTCCTCATCCGCGCCGTGTTCCAGCGCAACAACGCGAAGCTCAAGCTCGTGATGGAGAAGCACGCCCCCGCCGGGATCGAGCGGGTCGCCGAGCTGCAGTACCGCGAGGGCGACGACGACGCCCACCTCGACGTCTACTTCCCGCAGGGCACGAGCGGCCCTCTTCCCACCATCGTCTGGACCCACGGCGGCGCCTGGATCTCGGGCGGCAAAGACGACGACACCCCCTACTTCCAGCTGCTCGCGAAGGAGGGGTTCACGGTCGTGGGCCTCGACTACTCGCTCGGCCCGGAGCGGCGCTACCCGACCGCCGTCGAGCAGCTCAACGACGCGCACGCCTACCTCCTGGCCAACGCCGAGCGGCTGCACGTCGACACCGACCGCATCTTCCTCGCGGGCGATTCGGCGGGCGCGCAGCTGTCGAGCCAGCTCGCGACCCTCGTGACCAACCCCGCCTATGCCCTGGATGTCGGCGTCACACCCGCTCTGCGCCGCGATCAGCTGCGCGGGGTCGTGCTCAACTGCGGCATCTACCAGGTGATGCCGCTCGTCGGGGCCACGGGGCTGTTCGGCTGGGGCGACATCCAGTCGATCTGGGCGTACACGGGCCACCGCGACTTCGCGAGCTCACGGGCTGTGGATCAGATGTCGACGCACTTCCACGTGACCGCCGAGTTTCCTCCCACCTACCTCAGCGGCGGCAACGGCGACCCGTTGACCGATTCGCAGGCGAAGCCCTTCGCCGAGAGGCTCGGCGCGCTCGGGGTGGACGTCACGACCCTGTTCTGGCCCGACGACCGGGAGCCCGCCCTGCCGCACGAGTACCAGTTCGACCTCGACACCGAGGCCGGCCAGACGGCGCTGCGGGCGACGATCGACTTCCTCCGCGCCCACTCGGCCTAGCTCTGTTGCGCCGTCTGGCAATTCGGGCCCGGTTCCGGCGGTCTCGGCGTCGGGCGGCCTGAACTGCCGTCAGCGCTCTCGGAGACGACGGTTCCGGTGGTGCCGAGGGTGCGGTACCGCATGCTTCTCGCCTTCGTCCGAGCCTCGTCCGGGGTGCCGTCGAGTGCGTGCCTCGCGGGATTCCACGCCCACTCGGCACCCGGGAACGGCAGAATGTCAAGCATGGATGATCAGAGCTGGAACCGGGTGCCCATCGAGCCGCAGAGCGTGAACGCGCCGCTCTCCACCGCGGCGGTCTTCCTGGTGGTCACGATCGCCGAGGGCGAGGATGCCGCGGCTCACGTGCGAGACGTCGTCTCCGATCTGGGGGGCCTCGTGCGCACCGTCGGCTTCCGCGACCTGGGCGGACGCCTCTCCTGCAACGTCGGCATCGGCCGCGAGGCCTGGGACCGTTTCGGCCAGAGCACGCGGCCGGCCCAGCTCCGGGTCTTCTCGGAGGTGCGCGGCGCCCGGCACACGGCCGTCTCGACGCCCGGCGACCTGCTCTTCCACATCCGCGCCGAGCGCAGCGACATGTGCTTCGAGCTGGAACGGCTGCTCCTGAACGCCCTCGGCGACTCCGTGACGGTCGTCGACGAGGTGCAGGGCTTCCGCTACTTCGACTCCCGCGACCTGCTCGGCTTCGTCGACGGAACGGAGAACCCGACGGGCCGCTCGATGCTCGAGGCCTCGTTGATCGGCGACGAGGATCCCGGCTTCGCGGGCGGCAGCTACGTGGTCGTGCAGAAGTACCTGCACGATCTGGGCGCCTGGGGCGCGCTCTCGACGAGCGAGCAGGAGGCCGTCATCGGGCGGACGAAGGCCGACAACGTCGAGCTCGACGACGCGGACCCGGGAGCGGATGCCGGTGCGGGTGCCGGTGCGGGTGCCGGGGTCGTTGCAGCCGGCGCGAGCGGCGGGACCGTGCGGAAGTCGCACAAGAGCCTCAACACGATCGTCGACGCGAACGGTGTGGAACGCGACATCCTGCGCGACAACATGCCCTTCGGGAGGCCGGGGCAGGGGGAGTTCGGCACGTACTTCATCGGCTACTCCCGTGACCTCTGGGTCATCGAGCACATGCTGCGCAACATGTTCGTGGGCGACCCGGCCGGCTCGCACGACAGGATCCTCGACTTCTCGACGGCGGTGACGGGCACGGCGTTCTTCGTGCCCTCGAACGAGGTGCTGGAGGGCCTCGCGGAGGGCTGACAGGCGACCGGGCGCGTGAGGACAGGCGTCACGGGCTCGTCGCGGGCTCGTCATGGCGCGGACACGCCGATCACGCACAATGTCCGTCGTTCTGAGAGGGAGATGAGGGAGGTGAGGGAGGACCCGCTCAGACCCGCTCAGACCCGATCGGCCCCGCTCTTCCCGGCCCCGCTCTTCCCCGACGTTTTCCCTCCGATCTCGCTCGTCCGGATCCTGCGCCACAGCTCACGGGCTCCGGAGAGGTCGCGGCTGAGACCCGTGCCCACGAGCATGCCGAGTGCGATGGAGAGCAGCGAGAGCAGCGTGTTGAGCAACATCTGCCCGCCGCTGGCGAGGTCGGAGGCGCTCTCGCTGAGGCCGATGAAACCCATGGCGCCCGGCACGAGCAGCCAGAAGGCCGGCAGCGTCATCACGATCGCGGGCGGGGCGCTGCGCACCCGGGCGAACAGGCGCGACACGGGCACGACGACGAGCGCTCCGACGAAGCCCGAGAGCTCGGGCGAGAGCAGGATGCTGCCGAGCGCCTGGGCGCCGAATGCCACGTACAGGCTCAGCACGATCCAGATCATCGAGCCCGCGGGCGCCGAGGAGTAGAGCACGTAGCCGATCGCGGTGAGGGCGACCCCGACCCACGGCGACCACGGGCCGAGCCCCGGCGACGAGCTCCCCTCGGTCAGGGCTCCCGTCATCGCGACCGCCGCGTAGACGCCGAAGCCGAGCAGCACGAGTTGCGCTGTGCCGTAGACGAGACGGCTCGCTCCCGCGATGACCTGGTTGCTCGTGAGCTCGACGGCGGCGATCGTGAGCGTGAGCCCGGGGAGGAAGCTCACGAGAGCGGGGGCGATGACCCGCAGGGGCTCCTCGCCCGTGAGCCCGGCGAGCAGCGTCACGGTGAGCACGGTCACGAGGAACGCCGCCAGAACGGGGAGAGCGCTCGCGAGGGTCGGCAACCGGGAGGCGAGGGCGATGAGGCAGCCGACGACGAGTCCGAGGATCACGTACGCGGGGATGGCGGCGAGGGTCGGGTTGAGCACGAGCCCGAACCCGGTCGTGAGGATCGTGTTGCCGAGGATGCTCGTCGCGAGCCCGAAACGGGGCTTGGACGCCCGCACCGCGGCGATCTCGGAGAGCGCCTGCTCGGGAGGGATGCCGCCTCTCGACGTCTTCTCGACGATCGCGGCGATCGCGCCCGCCTGATCGAGCCGCAGGGAGCCGCCGGACACCGACTCGACAGCGATGCGCTGGGCCGTCCCGGAGGGCAGCTGGATGATGACGAGGGTGGGCAGCACGACGACCCGCACGCCTGTGGCCCGGTATGCGTTCGCGATGATCTCGAGGGTGTCCTCGACGTCGTTGGTCGCCGCGCTCGTCTCGAGCATCGCGACGCCGAGACCGCCGAGCATCGAGACGACGGCGGGATCGACCTCGGCGTCGGGGGAGGCGGGCGGAGGCTTCGGGGTGCCCGCCCACAGCCGGCGCACGAACGCCGTGACGCGCGAGAGGGGCCGGGGGCGCGCTGGCATGTGCCCATACTAGCCAGCGTGCGGAGGCCGGCCGGGTGCGGAGGCCCTCAGTTCACGTCTGCTCCCGCCGCGGCCTGAGCGGCGTAGTCGGGGAGCTGCTGCAGCGTCCAGGTGTTGCCGTCGGGGTCGGGGAAGCTGACGAAGCGGCCCCACGGCTGATCGTCGATCTCGCTCGCCTCGACGCCGTTGTCGATGAGGTGCTTCCGCGCGGCATCCGCGTCGGGCACGACCATCTGGATGGAGCTCTGCGTGCCGGGGACCATGTCGGTGATGCCCGTTCCGATGACGATCGAGCAGGCCGAGCCGGGCGGGGTGAGCTGCACGAAGCGCAGCCCCTCGTCGACCTGGTGGTCGTGGTCGGCGGCGAAGCCGACCTGCTCGACGTAGAACGCCTTCGCCCGGTCGACGTCGGTGACGGGCACGGCGATGAGTTCGATCTTCCAGTCCATGATCCTCTTCCTGTCTGCTCTGCGTTCTGTTCTCTATTGTTCTGCGGCCGATGCTCCGAGGGTAGCCGTCGAAGAGGACAGTTCTCGTCCTGTTCGAGACCCCCCTGGCCCTGGACGTACGGCGCTGAATGTGCGATTGTGTGCACCGTACACATCGAACGGCACACACCGAACAGCAGTACGAGACGAGGATGCGATGTTCACTCCGAAAGAAGCCTTCAGCGGGTTCAGTGTCGACGACATCGACGCGGCGCGCGCGTTCTACGGCGAGACGCTCGGCCTCACCGTCGCCGACGACGAGATGGGCATGCTCACGCTGACGCTGCCCTCGGGCGCGCACGTGCTCGTCTACCCGAAGCCGAATCACGAGCCGGCGACCTTCACGATCCTCAACTTCGTGGTCGACGACGTCGAGTCGGCCGTCGACGACCTCAACGCGCGCGGCGTCGTCACGAAGATCTACGACGACGCGGTGCTCGAGACCGACGCGAAGGGCATCCAGCGCGGCTGGGGCTCCGAGATCGCCTGGTTCCTCGATCCGGCGCGCAACGTGCTCTCGGTGCTCACGGGGTAGCCGGCGTCGCCTGATGGTCTCCTGACGGACACTGTCAGTTTTCTTCGGTAACGTCGTCTCCAGAACACGCACGCCAAGGAGACCGACCAGGATGCTCGACAGTCCGGCCTCGCGCACGCCCTATGAGGTTCTCGGGGTCAGCGCGTCGGCGAGCCAGGAGGAGTTGCGCCGGGCCTACCGGCGGCTGGCCCGAGAGACCCACCCCGACATGGGCGGCAACGCCGTGCGCTTCCACGCCGTGCAGATCGCCTGGGAGCGGGTCGGCGACCCCGTCGAGCGCGCCGCCTACGACCGGGGTCTCGGCCCCAGAACGAGCGAACGGGATGCCGGACCCGCCCGTTCTGCGCCGGCGTCGGCCCGCGCGAACTCCTCGTCGATCCGCGCCCGCGTGCACGGTCACCCGGGCGGCGTGGCGAGGGAGCGCTTCCTCGCCCTCATCCGCGAATGGGTGGGCCGGGGCACCGAGCTCGCGGATCCCTACGACCCGGCCCTGCTGCGTTCGGCGCCGCGGGAGATCCGCGCCTACCTCGCGAAGGCGCTCGCCGAGGAGGCGACCGTGCGAGCCGTGTCGACGCTCGGCATCGGCTTCACGATCTGGAGCGACGTCGCGACCGACAAGGGCAAGCTCGACCACGTCGTGCTCGGGCCCTCGGGGCTCTTCGCGCTCGAGTCGGCCGACTGGGGCAGCGTCGTGCGACTGCACCGCGGTGAGGTCGCAGGCGACGATCTCGACGACGACGAGGAGCCGGTGCGCTCGCTCTCTCGGCGGGCCCGGTCGCTCGGCCGCTCGCTCGGCGTGCGCTTCACGGGGCTCGCGATCGTCGTGCCCGACGAGAGCCTCGACGAGCCGGTCGAGCTCATCGAGCGCGGTCGCCACTCGGGAACCGTGCTGATCCGCCGTTCCGTGCTGCCCGAGCTCCTGCGCAACGGGCTGCCCGGCGCGCCCCGCACGAGCATCGATCGGGTCTTCGACGTGCGCACCCGCCTGCAGACCGGCATCCGCTTCGTCTGATCCTGCACTACCCCTCTTCTCTGTGAACGGAGTTCAGATCCCGGGGGTAGCGTTCGTGGCGTCCGTGCCTGTTACTCCTCACGCAAAGGATCGCGAAAATGAGTGCAATCTACACCGCAGTGGCCACCTCGACCGGAGAGGGGCGTGCCGGTGGGCGCGCCGAATCGAGCGACGGGATGCTCGACGTCACCCTCGCCGTGCCCACCGAGATGGGCGGCCCGGGCGGCGGCACCAACCCCGAGCAGCTCTTCGCAGCCGGCTGGTCGTCGTGCTTCCACTCGGCGGTGAAGGGAGTCGCGGCGCAGTCCAAGATCTCGTTCACCGACTCGGCGATCGTCGTCGAGGTCACCCTCGTGCCCGCCGAGAACGGCGGCTACACCCTCGCCGCGGCCATTCACGCCGAGTTCGGCGGGATCGACCAGGCGACGGCCGATGAGCTCGTCGCCCAGGCGCACCAGGTCTGCCCCTACTCGAACGCGACCCGCGGCAACATCGAGGTCACGGTCGACGCGACCGTCGCCTGACGCCCGAGCGCTTCCTCAGCGCTTCCCTCAGCGCGCGTCGTCGGAGCGTCACCGAGTCGAGAACCACCGCGGCGACGATGAACGCTCCGACGACGGCGATCTGCCCCACCTGGGGGAGCACCAGGAGGGGCATGATGTTCGTCATGTGCTGAACCATCGACCTCGCGCCCGGCCGGCGCACCCCGTTGACGTGCTGCCGTGTCGGCGTGAGAGGCTGGGGTCATGAGCAGCACGATCGCCGTCGACGTCGTCCGGGTCTTCACGAACGAGGCGGGCGAGCACGGCAACGAGCTGGGCATCGTGCGCAGCGACGCCTCGACGAGCGGCCGCGAGCAGGCCATCGCGGCTGAGCTGGGCTTCAGCGAGACCGTCTTCGTCGACGAGCTCGGGCGGCGTCTCTCGCCCGACGACGGAGGTTCCGAGCGCACGGCCGTGATCAGGATCTTCACCCCCGTCGCCGAGCTGCCCTTCGCCGGCCACCCGAGCGTGGGCACTGCGTGGTGGCTCGCGCACGAGGGCTCGCCCGTCGACGTGCTCCTCGAGAGGGCGGGCGACGTGCGGGTGCGCTACGACGCCGACCGCACCTGGATCACCGGCCGGGCATCCTGGGCTCCGCACTTCGAGTGGATGCCGCTGGCCGACCCCGCGCAGGTCGACGCCCTCGACCCCGCCGCCGTGACCGCCGGCCACCACTACGCCTACGCCTGGATCGACGAGGAGGCCGGCGCCCTGCGCTCGCGGATGTTCGCCCCCGAGCTGGGCATCGCCGAAGACGAGGCGACGGGCGCCGCGGCCGTGCGCATCACGACCGTGCTCGGCCGCGACCTCGAGATCCTGCAGGGGCGCGGCTCGCGGCTGAGCACGAGACTCGGCGCAGGGGAGAGCGTCGAGGTCGGCGGACGCACGGTGGCCGACCAGCGGATCGAGCTCTGATCCGCCCTGATCCGGCCTGATCCGCTCTGATCCGCCCTGATTCGCCCTGATTCGCCCTGATCCGGCACGATTTCCGCCCCTGATCCGGCGTCACCCGGCCACCGGCCTGGCGCGGATCGACCCCCGATCCGGCACCGATCGACCGGTGCTCGCATACCGGCGCGAGAATATGCACTGGTAAACTGGAGTCCGTCCCACGGCCATCCACGACCGGAGACAGCATGGCGACAATCCTGCTCATCTTTCTGGCACTATCGGTCGTTGCCCCCGCCCTCACGAGGCTTCTGGGCACCCGGGTGTTCTATCTGCTCGCCCTTCTGCCCGCCGCCGTCTTCGGCATCACGATCTCCCAGTACGGGCAGATCGAGGCGCAGGGCGCGATCGTCGAGAAGCTGTCGTGGATCCCGCAGCTGCAGATCGCCCTCTCCTTCCGCATCGACGACCTGGCCTGGGTCATGGCGCTCATCGTCACGGGCGTCGGCGCTCTCGTGCTGGTGTACTGCGCCCGGTACTTCACGAACGACGAGCCCGGCCTCGGTCGGTTCGCCGGGCTCCTGCTCGCCTTCGCGGGAACCATGTACGGCCTGGTCACGGCCGACGACATCATCGTCATGTTCATGTTCTGGGAGATCACGAGTGTGCTCTCCTACCTGCTGATCGGCCACTACACGAACCGCAAAGAGAGCCGCGGGGCCGCGTTGCAGGCCCTTCTCGTGACGACCTTCGGCGGTCTCGTGATGCTCGTCGGCGTCATCATGATCGCCGTCCAGGCGGGCACGACCTCGCTCTCGGAGATCGTCGCGGCGGGGGCCGACGCGCAGCTCGCGGGGCCGATGACCACAACGGCGATCCTGCTCATCCTCGTCGGGGCCCTCTCCAAGTCGGCGATCGTGCCGTTCCACTTCTGGCTGCCCTCGGCGATGGCCGCCCCGACACCGGTGAGCGCCTACCTGCACGCCGCGGCGATGGTGAAGGCCGGCATCTACCTCGTGGCCCGGCTCGCCCCCGGCTACGCCGACACACCGGGGTGGATGCCGGTGCTCGTGGGCCTCGGAGTGCTCACGATGCTCGTCGGCGCCTGGCGCTCCCTGCGCCAATACGACCTCAAGCTCGTGCTCGCCTACGGCACGGTGAGCCAGCTCGGCTTCCTCATGGTCGTGGTCGGCTTCGGGACCCGCGACGCCGCCCTCGCGGCGCTCGCGCTGCTCATCGCCCACGCCCTGTACAAAGCCACCCTCTTCCTCGTGGTCGGGATCGTCGACCATCGTGCGGGCACCCGCGACTGGCGCAAGCTCTCGGAGGTGGGGCGTCAGGCGCCCGTGCTCGCGGTCATCGCGGCGGTGGCCGTGGCATCCATGGCGGGCATACCGCCGCTCATCGGCTTCGTCGCCAAGGAGGCCGTGTTCGGAGCCTTCCTCGAGGCGGGGGAGTCGGGCGACCCCTGGGGCTGGATCGCGCTCGGCGGCACGGCGCTCGGCTCCGTTCTCACGGTGGCCTACAGCGCGCGCTTCTTCTGGGGGGCGTTCGCCCGTCGCCGTGGCGTGCCGGCGAGCCCTCTGCACACGGAGGGCTGGGGCATCCTGATCGCTCCCGGCGTGCTGTCGATCGCGACGATCGCCCTCGGCGTGGGCGCCGCGTGGCTCGACGGGTACCTCGCGCCGTACGCCGACACGATGCCGCACGCCGCCGACGAGGGCGGCTACCACCTGGCGCTGTGGCACGGCTTCGAGCCCGTGCTCGCCATCTCGGCGGTCGTGATCGCGATCGGGCTCCTGCTCTTCTGGCGCCGGCTCTGGGTCGCGCGCCTGCAGGAGTCGGTGCCCGGCCGGCTCGACGCCTCGCGGGGCTACTGGGCGACCGTGCGGGTCGTCGACCGTCTCGCCGCCCGCGTGACGATCTTCGCGCAGCGCGGCGGCCTGCCGCAGTACCTCTCCACGATCCTCGTGGTCTTCGTGCTCACCCTGGGCACGGCGAGCCTGCTCAACCGCACCTGGCCCGACGCGATCAGGCCGTGGGACTACCCGGCCCAGGTCTTCATCGCCGCGATCATGGCCGTCGCCTCGCTCGCCGCGGCGCGAGCCCAGCAGCGGATGACCGCCGTGCTGCTCGTGGGCGTCACCGGCTTCGGGCTCGTCGCCCTCTTCGCCTTCCACGGTGCGCCCGACCTCGCCCTCACCCAGGCGCTCGTCGAGACGATCACGGTCGTCGCCTTCATCCTCGTGCTGCGGCGGCTGCCCACCAAGATCGCGCAGCACAACAAGCCCGTGCAGCGCACCCGCCGGGCGATCATCGGCATCGCGGTCGGCTCGGTCATGGCGACGATCGCCCTCGTCGCGCTCGGGGCCCGTCAGGGCCCGGGCATCTCGGGCGAGCTGCCGCGTCTCGCCGTGGAGGAGGGGCACGGAACGAACATCGTCAACGTCATGCTCGTCGACATCCGCGCGTGGGACACGATGGGTGAGATCGCGGTGCTCGTCGTCGTCGCGACGGGCATCGCGAGCCTGCTCTTCGTCTCCGGCCGCTCGGGCGTCCTGCCGCGGCTGGCCGGGACCCTGCGTCGCTCGCGGGAGTCGTCGCGCTCCCGGGTGCCCGAGACCGTGCCGACGACGGTGCCCGGCCCGCCCGCGCCCGCGGCGGAGTCCGACGCCGATGCCTCCGCTCCCGCCTCCGGCGAGCCCGTGCGCCGCCACTCCTGGCTGCTCGCCGGGCGCACGATCGCCGCCGAGAACCGGTCGCTGATGCTCGAGGTGCTCGTTCGGCTGCTCTTCCACCCCGCGATCGTCGTGTCGGTCTTCCTGCTCTTCGTCGGCCACAACGCGCCCGGCGGCGGCTTCGCCGGCGGGCTCCTCGCGGGCCTCGCGCTCGTCGCGCGCTACCTGGCCGGCGGGCGGTACGAGCTCGCGGAGGCGATACCCATCGACGCGGGCAAGGTGCTCGGAGCCGGCATCCTGCTCGCCGTCGGAACGGCCGTCGCCTCGCTCCTGTTCGGCGGCGCGCCGCTCGAGTCCTCGTACTTCAGTGCCGACGTGCCCGTGTTCGGCGAGATCTCCTTCGGCACCTCGACGATCTTCGACATCGGGGTCTACCTCGTGGTCGTCGGGCTCATCCTCGACATCCTGCGCAGTCTCGGCGCCGAGATCGACCGCCAGCAGGAGGACGCCGAGCTGAACCCCGACGCGGCCGACGACTTCACCTCCACCGTCGACGCCCGCGGTGCCCAGGGCTCGGGAACCGGCGGCCCGGGCGGCCACGAGGAGGTGCCGCGATGAGCGCGTCGCTGACCCTCGTCATCCTCATGGCCGTTATGTACGCCACGGGCGTCTACGTCATGCTCGAGCGGAGCCTGACCCGGCTGCTCATCGGCTTCCTGCTCGTGGGCAACGCGACCAACATCCTCATCTTCCTGATGAGCGGGCCGAACGGCAGCGCGCCGATCGTCACGGGAACCTCGAGCGACGAGCAGATGGTCGACCCGCTGCCGCAGGTCTTTATGCTCACCGCGATCGTCATCAACTTCGGCGTCACCGCCTTCGTGCTCGCCCTGATCTACCGCTCCTGGTGGCTCGCGCAGCTCGGCGACGAGGGCGACGTCGTTCCCGACGAGCACGTGGGCGACACCGAGCAGTCGACGGACGCCGCGTTCGACTCGGTCGACCTCGACGACGCCGCGATCCAGAGGGTGCTCGAGGAGAGCAACGAGCACTCGGATGAGCACGCGGACCAGCACGGTGGCGAACGTGTGGACGAGCACGGCGACGAGCACGCGGACGAGCGCAGCGGCCGAGAGGGGAGCGGACGATGAACACCCTCGTGCCCCTGCTCGTGACGCTGCCGCTGCTCGGCGCGGCCGTGGCCCTCGTGCTCGGCCACCGCCGGCGCGCGCAGATGCTCGTGAGCACCATGACGCTCACGATCGTCACGATCCTCGCCGTCATCCTGCTCGTCTACGTCGACGGCAACGGCACGATCGTCGTGCAGGTGGGCGGGTGGGCCCCGCCCTTCGGCATCGTGCTCGTCGTCGACCGGCTCGCGGCCATCATGGTCGTCGTCTCCGCGCTCATGCTGCTCGGGGTGCTCCTCTTCGCCGTCGGCCAGGGCATCGCCGACGGCCACAGAGAGACCCCCGTCTCGATCTTCCATCCCACCTATCTCGTGCTCTCGGCGGGCCTGTTCGACGCCTTCGTCGCCGGCGACCTGTTCAACATGTACGTGGGCTTCGAGATGCTGCTCGCGGCGAGCTACGTCCTGCTGACCCTCGGCGGCACGGGCGCCCGCATCCGGGCCGGCGTCACCTACGTCGTCGTGAGCCTCATGTCGTCCCTGCTGTTCCTGGCCTCCATCGCGCTCATCTACGGGGCCACGGGAACGGTCACGATCGCGGGCATCTCCGAGAAGGTGCGCGAGCTGCCGAGCGACATCCAGCTGATCCTCTGCCTCGCGCTTCTGCTCGGCTTCGCCGTCAAGGCGGCCGTCTTCCCGCTGTCGTTCTGGCTGCCGGACTCCTATCCCACGGCCCCCGCCCCGGTCACGGCCGTGTTCGCCGGATTGCTCACCAAGGTCGGCGTCTACGCGGTCATCCGGGTCGACACGATCATGTTCGTCGACGTCGACATCACGATCCCGTTGATGATCGTGGCGTTCTTCACGCTGCTCGTGGGCATCCTGGGCGCGGTCGCGCAGGCCGACATCAAGAGGCTGCTCTCGTTCACGCTCGTGAGCCACATCGGCTACATGATCTTCGGGATCGCCGTCGGCGGCCTGCTCGGCATCACCTCGACGATCTACTACATCGTGCACCACATCGTCGTGCAGACGACCCTGTTCCTCGCGGTCGGGCTCGTGGAGCGCGTCGGCGGCACGACCTCGATCAGCAGGCTCGGCGGGGTGCTCAAGGCCTCGCCCTTCGTGGCCGTGCTGTTCTTCCTGGGCGCCATGAACCTCGGCGGCATCCCGCCGTTCTCGGGCTTCCTCGGCAAGGTCGGTCTGTTCGAGGCGGGTGTCGAGAGGGGCGGATGGCTCGTGTACGTGCTCATCGCGGCGGGGGCGGCCACCTCGCTGCTGACCCTCTACGCCCTCGCCCGGGTCTGGAACATGGGCTTCTGGCGGGGCCGCCGCGAGGTCGAGGGCTACGAGTCGCCGCTGCTCGCCTCCCTGCACGAGAGCCCCGAAGACGAGGGCACCGTCATGACGAAGAGCATCTCGCGGCTGATGCTCTCGGCGACCACGGGAATGGTCGTGCTGACCGTCTCGCTCACGATCTGGGCGGGGCCGCTCTTCGACCTCGCCGGCCGGGCCGCCGACGAGGTCGAGACCCCGGCGCAGTACGTGAACTCGGTCTACGAGGACGGAGTGCCGTTCTGATGTCAGCGCCGCAGCCCTCCCAGCCCGGATCGACCCAGCCCGGGTCCTCCCAGCCCGCGTCGACCCGATCCCACGGCCGGGTCGGCGTCGTGAGCCAGATCGTGCTCATCGCGGGCCTCGTTGTGCTCTGGATGCTGCTCTGGGGGCAGTTCACCCTTCTCGCGCTCGCAACCGGGCTCGTGCTCGCGCTCATCGTGTCGCGGGTCTTCTACCTGCCGGCCGTCGACCTGAGCGGCCGGGTCGATCCCTGGCGGCTCCTCGTCTTCGGAGCGGTTCTCGTGAAAGACATCGTCTGGGCGTCGCTGGATGTCGCGTTCACCGTGCTTCGGCCCCGGTTCACGCCGCACAACGCCATCATCGGGGTGCAGCTGCGCACGAGCTCCGAGCTCATCATGGTGTGGACGGCGGGAGCCGTCTCGCTCGTGCCCGGCTCCATCGTCGTCGAGATCGACCGGGCGGCGGCCGTGCTCTACCTCCACGTTCTCAACGTGGCCGACGACGCCGACATCGAACGGGCGCGGCATGCGGTGAGCGCGACCGAACGGCGGCTCGTGCTCGCCCTCGGCTCGGCGGCCGACGTCGAGAGGGTGCGGCTCGGCGGCATCCGCGCGGGCGACGCCGGCGATGCTCGGGGTGACGCACGGGACGACGCCGAGAACGATGCACGGAACGACGCCGAGAACGAAGGGGGCAGGCCATGACGATCGTCGTCATCATCGCGGGTGTGCTGTTCGGGGCGGGGGCGCTCGCCGCCGTCTACCGCATCATCAGGGGGCCGAGCCTGCTCGACCGCATCATCGCCTCGGATGTGCTCGTCGTCACGGTCATGTGCGCCATCGGCGCCGAGATGGCGATCGACAGGCACACCAACACGCTTCCGGTGCTTCTCGTGCTGTCGATGTTCGCGATCGTCGGCTCGGTGAGCGCCGCACGGTTCATGGCGAGACAGGACCAGACCTGATGGACGGCCTGATGGACTTTCGCGACTATGTGACCGCGGCGCTCGTGCTGCTCGCCGCCTTCCTGTGCTTCGCGGCAGGGGTGGGCCTGCTGCGCCTGCCCGACGTGCTCTCGCGTCTGCACGCGGCGACGAAGCCGCAGATCCTCGGGCTCATGGCGATCGTCGTGGATGTCGCGTTCTCGAACCCCGACGTCGGCACCATCACCCTCGCGATCGCCATCCTGCTCTTCCAGGGCCTCACGGCCCCGGTCTCCGCGCACATGGTCGGCCGTGCCGCCTACCGCACCGATCACGTGCGCCGCGACCTGCTGCTGCGCGACGAGCTCGCGGGGCGGCAGTGAGATGGGCGGCAGTGAGGTGGGGCGGCGGCGCGGGGCGGCGGCGATTGATGGGGGATGCTCAGGCGGTGGTTCCGCGGGTCGGGTAGGCTCGCGCGAGGAGCGGCAACGACGCGGGGTGCGCGCTGGCGCGAACGATGCGGTGTGGTGGGCAATGCGGTGTGAACAGCGGGACGCGAACACCGCGGGCAGGAACGATGCAGGCGTGAACGATGCGGAACGGGTCCGGGAGGGTTCCAGGTATGCCGATGGGTAGGGTCAACCGTGGCGCGGGGGTCGCGGCATCCGTCATCGCCGTCGGCGTCGCCGTCGCCCTGGCCCTGAGCGGCTGCGGCCGCCCGGCGCCCGTGCCGACCGTGACCATGGTCGTCACGCAGACCCCCACCCCGACGCCCACACCGACCCCGACACCTCTCCCCACGGCGGTGACGATCGTTCCGCCCCCGCCACCGGCGACCATCGTGCCCAACCCGGATCTGCCGGAGGAGCCCGTCCAGGATTCCGTCCCCTCCGATCTGGGGCCCGGCCCGGGAGCCCAGGGGGTCGTGACCTATGACGGCAACGGCGTGCTGCTGACCTACCGGGTCGTCGAGGGCGACACTTTCTTCGACATCGCCCAGCGCTTCGACGTTCCGCAGCAGCAGCTCCTGCGGATGAACCCGCAGATCGAGGGCGTCGGCCTCGACATCTCCATCAACGAGCTCGTCAACCTCAACATCTACGCGAATTTCTAGACCTGCTGCCCTCTGGTCTCTGCTGCCCTCTGCCTGCTGCTGCCCGCACGTGCTCAGCGGAAGTCGCGCGAGACGGATCGCCCGGGCACCGGGAGGTTCTCGAAGCGGTCGACGAGCACGTTCGTGACCCCTTCCGCCGAGCGCTCCAGGATGCCGCGCACGAGCAGGGCGCGTGAGTCCCGGGCGATCCGGCGGTACCGCGACCAGACCCCCACGGTGCAGATGACGTTCACGAGGCCGGTCTCGTCTTCGAGGTTGAGAAAGGTGATGCCGCTCGCCGTGCCCGGCCGCTGCCGGTGGGTCACGATGCCGCCCACCTCGATCCGCCGCCCGGTCTCCGCGGTCGCGAGGGCGGATGCCGCGAGCACACCGCGTGCCTCCAGCTCGGGCCGCACGTGCCGCACGGGGTGGTCGTCGGGCGAGATGCCGGTCGCCCACAGATCGGAGAGCATGCCGTCGAGAGCGGAGGGCAAGGGGAAGAGGGGCGGCTGCACGGTCAGGACCGTGCCGGGCAGGTATTCGGGGCGGTCGTGGGCGGCGCTTCCGGCCAGCCACAGCGCCTCGCGGCGGCCCAGACCGAGAGAGGCGAAGGCGTCCGCGGCGGCGAGGGCCTCGAGCTGGGCCACGGTGAGCCCCGTGCGCCGTACGAGCTCAGGCATCGACCGGTAGGGGCCGTCCCGCTCGCGCTCAGCGACGATCTTCGCGGCGATCGGGGTTCCGATGCCTTTCACGGCGTCGAGTCCGAGTCGCACGGCGAACGCGGCATCCCGTCGGTGCCGTTCGTCGTCGCGGGGCCGGGAACGATCGAAGACGCGGGGGATCGGCGGCTGCTCGTGCTCGGCGCAGGCTGCGTCGCCCGTGGGCCCGGCCGTCTGCCCCTCGGGCAGCTCGAGCTCGGCGAGAACCCCCGAGAGCAGGATGTCGGGCCGCCGCACCTCGACCCCGTGCCGTCTCGCGTCGGCCGTGAGGGTCGCGCCCGAGTAGAAGCCCATCGGCTGGGCGCGCAGCAGGGCGGCCAGGAAGGCGGCGGGGTAGTGCAGCTTGAACCAGGCGCTCGCGTAGACGAGCAGGGCGAAGCTCAGCGAATGGCTCTCGGCGAAGCCGAAGTTGGCGAAGGCCTTGATCTGCTCGTAGAGGCCCTCGGCCGTGTCTCCTGTGATGCCTTTGGCCGCCATCCCCTCGAAGAGCCGGTCTTTGAGGTCGGCGAACCGTTCCGCTCCGCGTTTGGAGCCGATCGCCCGGCGCAGGCGCTCGGCGTCGTCGGGGCCGAGGTCGCCGAGCGCGGCCGCCATCTGCATGGCCTGCTCCTGGAAGAGCGGCACGCCCATGGTGCGTTTCAGGATCGGCTCGAGCAAGGGGTGCGCGTAGCCGAAGGCCTCGCCCTCGACCTTGCGCCGGATGAAGGGGTGCACGGCCCCGCCCTGGATGGGTCCGGGCCGGATGAGGGCGATCTCGACCACGAGGTCGTAGAACTCTCTCGGCTGCAGCCGGGGCAGCACGCTCATCTGGGCCCGGCTCTCCACCTGGAAGACGCCGATCGCGTCGGCCCGGCAGAGCATGTCGTAGACGCCCTGCTCGTCAGGGGGGATGGTCGCGAGCGTCCAGTCCTCGCCCGTGCTGCCGCGCACGAGATCGAAGCAGTGCTGCAGCGCCGCGAGCATGCCGAGCCCGAGCAGGTCGAACTTGACGAGGCCCATCCAGGCGCAGTCGTCCTTGTCCCACTGCAGCACCGTGCGGTTCTCCATCCGGGCGTGCTCGATGGGGCTCACCTCGCCCACGGGCCGGTCGGTGAGCACCATGCCGCCGGAGTGGATGCCCAGGTGTCGGGGAAAGCCGAGCAGCTCGCCGGCGAGCCCGAGAACGGGCGCGGGGATGTCGTGATCGGCGGCCGAGGCGACCGTGTCCCAGCGCTGCACCTGCTTCGACCAGGCGTCCTGCTGCCCCGGGCTCGCGCCGAGCGCCTTCGCCATGTCGCGCACGGCGTTCTGCGGCCGGTAGCTGATGACGGTCGCGACCTGGGCCGCGTTCAGGCGCCCGTACTTGTCGTAGACGTACTGGATGACCTCCTCGCGGCGGTCGGAGTCGAAGTCGACGTCGATGTCGGGCTCCTCCTCGCGCATGCTCGAGAGGAAGCGCTCGAAGGGCAGCTTGTAGTGGATGGCGTCGACGGCCGTGATGCCCAGCACGTAGCAGACGGCCGAGTTCGCGGCCGAGCCGCGACCCTGGCAGAGGATCCCCCTGCTGCGCGCGAACTCCACGATGTCGTGCACGATGAGGAAGTAGCCGGGGAAGTCCTTCTCCTCGATCACGGCGAGCTCCCCCTCGAGGCGCTTCCGCTTCTCCGGCGGCAGCACGCCCGGATAACGCACGGCCGCCCCCTGCCAGACGAGCTCGCGCAGCCAGGTCATGGGCGTGTGACCGGGCGGGACCTCCTGCCGGGGCAGGCCGGGCCGGGCCTTGCGCAGCTCGAAGCTCAGGTCGCGGGCGATGTCGACCGTGCGCTCGACGGCCCCCGGGTACCGCGCGAAGCGGGCCGCCATCTCCGCTCCCGAGCGCAGGTGGGCCGAGCCGGATGCCGGCAGCCAGCCGTCCATCTCATCGAGACTCCTGCGCGCCCGCACCGCGGCCAGCGCCGTGGCGAGGCGGTGCCGGTCGGGGGTCGCGTAGTGCACGTTGCCCGTCGCGATCGTCGCGAGCCCCCTGCTCTCGGCGAGGGCGGCGAGCACGTCGTTGTGGGTGCTGTCGAGCGGGTAGTCGTGGTCGATGAGCTCGACGACGACGTTGTCGCGACCGAAGAGCTCGACGAGACGGTCGAGCTCGCGGGCGGCCTCGGCCTGGCCCTCTGCGGAGGTCCGGCCCTCTGCGGCGAGCGCCGAGCGCACGGCGCCCTTGCGGCATCCGCTCAGCACGAGCCAGTGGCCTCCCGCCCGTTCGGCGAGGTCGTCGAGGTCGTAGACCGGGCGGCCCTTCGCCCCGCCCGCGATCTGCGCGGCTGTGAGGGCTCCCGCGAGCCGGTGGTAGCCCTCCTCCCGACGGGCGAGAACGACGAGGTGGTGGCCCTCGGGATCGGCGACGCCGTTCTGCGGCGCGGAGAGGCCGAGCGAGAGCTCGGCGCCGAAGACCGTCGCGATGTCGTAGTTCTCGGCCGCCTCCGCCATCCGCACGATGCCGTAGAGGCCGTCGTGGTCGGTGAGAGCGAGGGCATCGAGGCCGAGCCGGGTCGCCTCCTCGAGCAGCTCCTCGGGCTTGCTGGCCCCGTCGAGGAAGCTGAAGTTGGAATGGGCGTGCAGCTCGGCGTAGGGCACCCGGTCGGCGGGTGACGGCGGTGGCTCGATCGGCACGTAGGCCGGCCGTTTGTACGACCAGGCCGGACTGTCGACCTTCTGCTCGTGGTCGCCGGGCTTCGCCGCGCCACGGCGCGGTGCGCCGGCGAGCCGTTGCTCCAGCTCCGACCAGGGGATCGGCGGATTGTGCCAGCCCATCAGCAGACCTCGCCCATCAAGACCTCGCTCATCACGATCCCGGCCATCAGTCGTACCTCGCTTCGGCGAACCAGGCGCCGTCGTCGAGCAGCAGGAGCCAGGCGGTGCCCTCCGCGTCGACGAGCTGCAGGTGGTGCACGGAGCGGTGGGCGTCATCCCACCAGCGCTCCTCGAGCGGCCACGGCCCCGCCCAGGCGGTCACGGCGGCGCCTGCGGGGCTCGGGGAGGGCGTGGTGCTCATGTCTTCAGAGCGTGCGGCAGCGGAGCCCTCGCAGCGGAAGACGGCGGGCTCCGCGGTGAGCGCCCCGCGGCTGTCGACCGCCACGGAGGAGCCGTCGGCGGCCAGCACCCGCGCGGCCCGCGGCGTCTCGAAGAGCGTGCCGGGAAGGGGCGGGGGCAGCCGGCCCGGCCAGGGCGGCTCCCCGGGCGCGGCGAGCAGAGCCCGATCGCCCCAGGGCACGAGGTTCTGGCGTTCCGCGAGGGTGCGCCCGCCTCCGAGGGCCGCGGTGAGCACGGCGCCGTGGCCGAGCATGCTCTGGACGCGGGAGAGCGCGTGGTGGATGCGCTCGTCGGCCGCCCCGCCCCAGAGCCCCGGCTCGTGGTTGCCGATCGCGTCGACGCTCTCGGGAACGATGCGCACGGCCACGATGCCCGAGCGCAGCTCGCTCGCGCTGCTGCCGGCGCCCTGCAGCTGCCAGCGCACGCGATCGACGACGTCGGCCGCCGTGAAGGAGCGCGGGTGCATCCAGCTGCGCTGCGAGAGCTCGCCCGACTCCGTCTCGATCTCGAGCCGCACCGTCGTGCAGACGAGCGTCGCGGCCGTGAGCCCGTCGAGAAAGCGATCGGCGGCCTGCCGCACCGCGAAGGTCACCTGGTCGACCCGGTCGAGCGGCGGTTCGAAGCGGATACCGCGGTCGAGCTCCGCGGGCACCGTGCGCGCCACGACGGCGCTGCCGTCCGCGCCGCTCGCGAGCGCGTGCAGGCGGGCGCCCTCGCCGCCGAACCGGTCGAGCACGTCGTCGGACGACAGGGCGGCGAAGTCTCCGAGGGTGTGGATGCCCAGGCGGCCGAGCAGCGTCGTGAGCTCGGGCCGGTCGAGGAGCCGCACAGGCAGTGGCGCGAGGAACGCCGGGGACTCCCCGCCGGGAACGACGAAGACCGGCTCGGGCTCCGGTCGTCGCGCGGCCTGGAGCGCGGCGAACAGCCCGTCGGCGATGCCGATCCGGGCGCCGGCCACCCCGAGGGCCTCGAGCCGGTCGAGCAGCCGGTCGGCCGCGGCCCGCTCGCCGCCGTAGTACCGGGCCGGGCCCTGGGCGCGCATCACGCAACTGCCGGGACGCATCACCTGCACCCCCGGAACGACCTCCTCGATCGCCGCGAGCACGGGCTCGAACGCACGGTTGTCGACGGTCTCGTCGTAGGGGATCACGAGCAGCCCGGAGCACCGGGACTGCGCCTCGCGCATCCGGAGACCGCGGGCGACCCCCTCCCGGCGGGCGGCGGGGGAGCAGGCGAAGACCTCGCCGCGGTCGACGAGCGCGATCGGCACATCCGTGCTGCTGCCGGCCACCAGGTCGTGGGCCGTGCCGTACGGGGAGAGGGCGGCCGTGACGGGCCAGTCGGGGCACCACAGTGCCAGGGTTCTCGGGGGGCCGGACGAAGAGGGGCCGGGCCGCGTCATCCTGCCGCCTCCCGGCGCGAGGGCGGCTGCGACCTCTGCAGCCGTGAGCTCGGGGCGCCTTGCGATGACCCCGGCTGCTCCGTCGACTCCCCGAGGCCCGGCGCCGAAGAGCGCACCTTCTCGTCGGCGGCGGGCAGCAGCAGGGTCGTGGTGCGAGGGCGCCCGCCGAACCGGGTCGAGACGGTGAGCGCGGCCCGGCGTTCGCGCAGGTAGCCGTGGCCCTGGCCGACCCCGGACCAGCGACCGCCGGAGACGCCGAGCACGGCCTCGCTCTGCGGCCAGGGGCCCTGCACGATGAGCGTCGAGCCCCGTTCCCGCAGCCGCGCGGCGAGCCGGGCGGCGTTCGCGTCGCTCGCGCGGGTCGTGGGGCGGGCGGCGACGACTCCCATGACGTCGACGATGGCCGCGATGACGGAGAGCCACTGCTCGCCGGGGTGCGGGATGAGCACCAGGCGTTCGAGGTCGATCCCGAACCGGGATGCCGCCTCCACCCCGAACTCGGGGATCCCGACGACGGCGCACCACTGCCCCGCCGCCGACGGTGCGGCGAGGAGCGTCATCAGCAGCGAGGCTGAGCCGTCGATCGAGTAGGCGGCCCCCTGCTTGAGCGCGCCGCCCGGCAGGAGCCCGGCGATCGCCGGGTGGGTGGGGATCGCCCGGGAGTCGAGGGTCGGCGCCTGCATGCTGCGGATGCGGTCTTGCAGCGCCGTGACGCTCGCCTTCGCCGCGCCGGCCGCGTCCGTCTGGAATGCGCCGTTCTGCGGCGCGGCGGTCTCCTGCGCGCGCCGATGCACCGCGGGAGGCGGTGGATCGAGCGCGGCGAGCGGGGCGGCCATCTGCTCATATTCGAACATATGTTCGAATATGTCAACCGCCACCGACATCCATCAGGCGTCCCTGGCGTCGAGCGCGGGTTTCTTCGCGAGCGCCGAGCGTCGAAGCACCGCGCCCGCGAAGAAACCCGCGCCCGCGAAGAAGCCCGCGCCCGACGCACGAGGTCCGGGCACGCCCACGGCGTGCCCGGACCTCACCGTCTCGCAGAGGAGGCGGCTGCTAGTTCTCGACCTGGCCGAGGCGCTCTTCGAATTCTTCCTTGGATTCGTTCTCCTGCGGCTTGCCCGCGGGCGGCTTCGGTGTCGGTACCTGGTCTTTCGGATCGTTGCTCGTGTTGCTCATTGCTGCTCCTGATCCATCCGTGGCGCCGCGTTCATCGCGACCCCTGGTGCCACGCTACGACCGCAAGCCCCGCGGCTCAACCCCTGGCGTCGACTCCGGTGCATCGGCGACACGGTGCGAGCGCGCGATCCTGGATGAAACGCCGTGCCCCGGCGCGCTCGCGCGGCGTGCCGCACGGAGCTGTGCTCTCGCGCTCGTCGCGACGCCCGCCGCGCGGTCATCCCCGTCGCATCGCCCGCCGCGACCTTAGGCCGTGCGGTTGAGGGGTCGGCCGAGGATGGCGGATGAGAGCGCCTCGACCGGCTCGGCGGGGGCGAGGGGGTTCGAGAGTAGGGTGAAGTCGATGTCTCCGAGGTCGGGGAGGCTGAAGCGGTTGCTCACCTTCACGAGGTCGTCGGGGATGAGCGTGTGCGGGAACACGGCGATGCCGATGCCGGCCCGCACGGCCGCGAGCACCCCGTTGACCTCGCGGGTGTTGCACGTGATGCGCCAGGTGCGCCCCGCGGCCTCGAGGGCGTCGATCGCGAGCTGCCGGCTGATGCTCGGGGCCTGGTAGGCGATGAGCGGAACCGGCTCGCCGGGCTCCACGATGGTGCGCTCCTGGCCGACCCAGACCATGGTGTCGCGGCGTACGACGGTGCCGCGTTCCGCCACGTCGTCGGCCTCGGCGTCCGGGGCCCGCTTGACGAAGATGAGGTCGAGCTGGCCGGCTTTGAGTCGTCGGTAGAGCGGTCCGCTCTGGTTGACGGTGAGCTCGAGGTTGATCTGCGGGTAGAGCTGCCGGAAGTGCCGCAGGATGCGGGGGAGCTGGGTGATGGCGAGATCGTCGGCCGCCCCGAAACGCAGCCGGCCGCGCATGGCGGAGCCCGTGAAGTAGCTCGACGCCGCCGCGTGGGCGGCGAGGATCGTGCGCGCGAAGCCCGCCATCGCGTCGCCGTTGTCGGTGAGGGTGACGTCTCGGGTGTCGCGCGCGATGAGCATCCGCCCCGCCGCCTTCTCGAGCTTGCGGATCTGCTGGCTCACCGTGGGCTGGCTGAGCCCGAGCTGGTTAGCCGCCTGCGTGAAGCTGTGGGTCTCGGCGACGGCGAGGAAGGTGCGAAGCAGCACGGGGTCGAACACGGCAGAGCGCTCCATTCGAAAATGCGTGTCATTCGAAAATGCAATGAGAGTTATAGCTTCAATTTACTCTCAGAATGGATGCCGCGGGAGTACCGTCGAAGGAGACGCCGGTTCGGGCGCCAGACCAGCAAATTTCTCGCACGTCGTTCTCGACGTAGGAACATCCGTGGCTTCGACACTCTCCAGCAGTTATCCCGCAACAGAACCCATCGCCGTACTCAAGTCGCCGCCCCCGTGGCGCCACACCCTCGTCTCGCTCTCGGTGCGCAACTACCGGATCTTCGCGATCTCCAACCTCGTCGCGATGACCGCCCTCTGGATGCAGAGGATCGCCCAGGACTGGCTCGTACTCGAGCTCTCGGGCAGCGTGACCGCCGTGGGCGTCACGGTCGCCCTGCAGTTCGCCCCCATGCTGATCTTCGGCCTGCTCGGCGGGGTCATCGTCGACCGCTACTCCAAGCGCACCCTCCTCATGATCACGCAGAGCGTCTCCGTGCTCACGAGCGCGACGCTCGCCGTGCTGGCGCTCACGGGCACCGTGCAGGTCTGGCACATCTACGTC
This sequence comes from Compostimonas suwonensis, assembly GCF_002797855.1. Taxonomy (GTDB): domain Bacteria; phylum Actinomycetota; class Actinomycetes; order Actinomycetales; family Microbacteriaceae; genus Compostimonas; species Compostimonas suwonensis. The sequence continues at coordinate 68,150 of NZ_PGFB01000008.1, read as the reverse complement.
GTCGCCGTCGTGCTCGGCTTCGTGACCGTCGTCGACAACCCCGCCCGCCAGGTCTTCACCAACGAGCTCGTCGGCGCCGGCTACCTCCGCAACGCGATCAGCGTCAACTCGTCGACCTTCCAGCTCGGCGGTCTCATCGGCCCCGCGATCAGCGGCGCGCTGCTCGTGGCGGTCGGGGCGGGCTGGTCGTTCGGCATCAACGCCGTGGCCTGCGCGATCGTCGTCTTCACGCTCACCCGGCTGCGGGTGCGCGAGCTCTTCCCCGCGCCACCCGTTCCGCGGGCGAAAGGCCAGCTGCGCGAGGGCATGCGGTACGTCGTGCAGAAGCCGGCGATCCTCTGGACGATCGTGATGCTCGCCTTCCTCGCGGTGTTCTCGCAGAACCTGCCGGTCATCCTCGCGGCCTACGCGAGCGAGGTCTTCGACGCCGGCGCGGGCGGCTACGGCCTCTTCAACACGCTCGTCGCCCTCGGGGCGCTCACGGGAGCCCTGCTCTCGACCCGCCGCAGGAGCGTGCGACTGCGCACGGTGATCCTCGGGGCCGCCGTGTACGGCGCACTGCAGGCGTTCAGCGGGCTGATGCCCACCGAGTGGCTCTTCGGTACCGCCCTCGCGCTCGCCGGCTTCAGCTGGCTCTTCTTCATCACGGCGGCGAACTCGCTCGTGCAGATGTCGTCGAACGTGGCCATCCGCGGGCGCGTCATGGCGCTCTACGTGCTCGTGCTCCTGGGCGGGCAGTCGATCGGCGGGCCCGTCATGGGCTGGGTCGTCGAGCACTTCGGGGCCCACATCGGCATGGTGCTCTCGGGCGGTGTTCCCGCTCTCGCCGCGCTCGTCATCGCCGTCGTCCTCGCCCGCAGCGGAAGCCTGCGCCTCGCCGTCAGCCTGCGCCGCGCCGAGCCGTTCGTCGCGATCGTGCCGCGCTGAGGCGCTGCACTCCGCTGCCGCCCGGCCCCGGCCTCCGACTCCGACCCCGGCCTCAGGGCGCCAGCCCCCGGTCGGCGGCCACGATGAGCGCCTCGTCGCGCGACGAGACCCCCAGCTTGCGATAGAGGCTGCGCAGCTGCGACTTGACCGTGTTGGGCGAGACGAAGAGCCGCTCGGCGATGACCTCGGCCCGCGAGGTCGTGAAGAGCTCGTTCAACACGCTCGACTCCCTGCGGGTGAGCTGCTGCACGATCGTCGCGGCCGTGAAACGGTCGGGAACGGTCTCGAGGCTCGCGAGCTGCGCCCGGCCGTCGCCTCCCGGCGACCACTCGAGCAGCGTCACGAGCTCGGCGCGCGGGATGAGCATGAGCGGATGCCGCAGACCGCTGCCGATGAGCGCGGTGAGCGCGTCGCTCCGGGCCGACAGGGCGATGTCGGCCCGGGCGAGCCGGTGGGCGGCGATGGCGCGCAGGAGCAGCGCGTCCGCGGTGGCGCGGGGCGAGGCATCCGGGGTTCTCAGGAGCGGCTCGGTGATCGTGATGACCTGCCAGCTCTTGCGCTCGACGAGTGCGAGCCGGGCCTCGGAGAGCACCAGCCGATTGCGCAGGCCGCGCGATCGCAGGTACTCGTCGGCCTGGTTGACCCTGCCGCTCATCACGAGGCCGTCGACGATCACCGAGTGGAGGATCTCGCGGGTGTGCGGGCTCGGCGTCCCCTCGGCGCCCGCCGTCGCTGAGACGAGGGCCTTGGCCCGGCTGATGGCGGCGGAGATGCGCCCTCCGACCGACATCGAGGCGGTCTCGATGGCGCTCGCGACGGCCGCGAACTCCGTGCCGGTCGCGGCCTCGCGCACCCAGCGGGCGTGCGCGATGGAGCTCTCGGCGGCGAAGGAGTCGAGGTCGAGCACGGCTTCGGCCAGGCGCAGGCCGATGGCATGAGGGCCCGTGAGCAGGTCGACGGGGAGCGCGCCCGACCGCAGCTCGGCCACCCGGGCGCGGGCGCGGGTCACGTGCCCGAGCGAGGCCTCGGCGTAGGCGAGGCTGCCGGCGGAGTCGAGCCACATCGCGTCGTCGCCGCGTGACCTCGCTCGTGTCGAGGAGCGGAGGAGGTACTCGGCGGCCACGGGCAGCCGGTGCGCCGCAAGGCTCGCGAGGCCGATCTCGCGCGTGCAGAAGTGCACGAGATCGCCCAGCTGCTCCATCTCGTCGGTGTCGAGCGCCGCGAGGGCCGCGCCGAGCCGCTCGGCCGTGAGCCGCGCCTGATCGTAGCGCTCCGCCTCGCGGTGGGCGCGGGAGAGGGCGAAGAGCAACGCCGCCCGGCGTACCGGTTCGGCGTCTTCGAGTGCGTGCATGACCGATTCGGCGAGATGCCGGCTCGTGAGCGTGTTCTCGCAGCCGGTCGCCTCCGGGTGCGCGCTCGTGACGACCGCGACGATGACGGCGAGCTCCGCTTCGAAGCGGGGGTCGCGTCGCGGCACGAGGGCGAGCAGGCGGCACGCGCTCGCGGTGTCGGCCCGCGCGAGCTCGGAGGCGTGCCGCACCGTGACGGCCATGGCGTTCTGCCAGTGCTGAGCGAGGGAGTGCTGCAGGATCGCATCCATGACGTAGCCGTTGGACTCGAGCCACTCGGCGAGCCGCGTGCGCCGTTCGGCGAGCGAGTCGGCGAACACGAGCCGGGCTCGTCGTCGCAGCGAGGAGAGCACGAGGCCCTGATACTCGAAACGGCGGTCGGCCGGGTCGCCCGACCAGCTTCCGAATCCGAGGTGCTCGAGCCGCGCGAGCAGGGATGCCGCATCCGGTGTCTCGGTCAGGGCCGCCGCCAGCTCGGGTGTGACGAAATCGGCGAGGGCCGAGCCGAGCACGAACAGATCGAACTCGGGGTCGGCGGTGCCGCTCAGGAGCGAGCCGACGAGCTCGTCGGAGAGCACGTCCTCGGCCACGAGGGAGAGCGCGTCGTCGACGGACACGCGCTGACGACCGATCACGTGCGCGACGGCGATGAGGGCGAGCGGCCAGCCGTCGAGCTCGTCGACGAGGCGCTGCCGTTCGTCTTCCGTGAGCGTGGGGAGCAAACGTTCGATCACCTGGTGGGCCTCGGCCGAGGAGAGGCGCAGCCGCGCGGGATCGACCAGGGCGATGCCGATCCGGGCGGTGGCGGTGAGGCTTTCGAAGACACTGAAAACCCGGGTCGCGACGATAAAACGAATGGTTCTGTATCGTTCGAGAAGCCACAGGAGGTCGTCGTCGACCATGCGGTCGCCCACCCGGTGGTAGTCGTCGACGACGATCACGATGGGCTCCTCGAGGCGCTCGAGCGCTCCCGCGAGGGTGTGCCGCAGCCACGAGCCCTCGGGAAGGCCTCCGTCAGGGGGCCGGGGGGCGGCCCCGAGGCCCGCATCGACACCGATGAGACCGGCGTCGCGCAGGGCCGTCGACACGAGCGTCCAGAACTCGGTGCGCCCGATCCCGTCGTCGCCGAGGGAGATCCAGACGCCGCGCCGCGGGGTCGAGGGGGAGCGCTCGTGCACCCAGCGCGCGAGCGCGGTCGTCTTGCCGAAGCCCTTGGGTGCCCGGAGGACGGTGAGGGGCGTCGTCGCCGCCTCGTCGATGAGCGCGGTCAGCGCCGGGCGGTCGAGGATCCCCTTCGGAGAGTGCGGCGCGTATGCGATGCCGCTGTCGCCGAGCGCCCGATCCGCCCGTCTGTCGGCGGCTCTCACCGCCGGCATCGGCGCGTTCCCGCACCCTGTCTCGTCCGCATCTTCGTCTGGTCCCCTCCGGTCGCGCGACGTGTCGCATGGCCGTCTTTCCGTGGTCAGTGTCATTACGAGAGACGGCGCCGGGCTCCATTCATTCCGAGGTTCGGCTGTCTTTCACCCTGTCTTTCACCCTCGTTTTCATCACCGCCTCACAGCTGCACGGGATCCGGGGTGAGAAGGGGTGAGAGGGAGTGGGATGCGCCTGAAACCCGGCTTAAACGCGGCCGAGCCGAGCCTGCGACCAGCGGCGTCCGATCGGGTTGGAGCCCGAGGCGCGCCGTTAACGCCCTGTCAACATTGCGCGGCCACTATGGGGCGATGGCCGGACAGAAACTCAGCGCGCTCATAGAGAGCGTCGATTTCGCCAAGACCCACCGCAGGGTCTGGCTGCTCTCGTCCATGGGCATCATGCTCGACGGGTTCGACTTCTTCATCATGGGCGTGGCCATCCCGCTCATCGCGCACGAGTGGAACCTCACCCCGTGGGAGACGGGCCTCGCGAGCTCGGCGGCGATCGTGGGCGCGATCGTCGGCGCAGCGGTCATGGGCCCGGTCTCCGACCGGATCGGCCGCAAGCTCGCCTTCCGCATCGACCTCGCGATGTTCGTCGTCTTCGCCCTGCTCTCCGCCCTCGCGCCGAGCCTGTGGTGGCTCGTCGCCTTCCGCTTCCTGCTCGGAGTCGGCATCGGCGCCGACTACCCGATCAGCTCGAGCTACGTGAGCGAGATCGCGCCCTCCCGGCTGCGCACCCGCCTGCTCGTCGCGACCTTCAGCTTCCAGGCGGTCGGCCAGATCCTGGGTGTGCTCGTGGGCCTCGCGATCCTCACCCTCGAGCCCACGCCCGACGCCTGGCGCTGGATGCTCGGCGCCGGCGTCGTTCCCGCGATCGTGATCGTCTGGCTGCGGCGCGGGGTGCCCGAGAGCCCGCAGTGGCTCGCGGCGACCAACCAGCTCAAGGAGGCCGCGGCGGCCATGTCGGTCTTCTGCGAGCGGCTCGTCACGGTGGAGGAGATCCGCGACGAGGAGGTCGCCGGCGCTCTCACGACCGTGCACAAGGCCGATCTGCGGGATCTCTTCTCGAAGCGCTACCGGAAGTCGACCCTCCTGACCTCCGTGCCGTGGTTCCTCATGGACATCGCGACCTACGGGGTCGGGGTCTTCACTCCGACGATCCTCGCCGCCATCGCGCTCTCGCCGTCGGCGTCGACGCAGTTCATCGCCGACGACATCACCTCGACCGAGGGCGCCGCCCTCCTCGACCTCTTCCTCGTCTTCGGCTTCGCCACGGCACTCCTGACGATCGCGCGGCTCGGCGCCGTCGTGCTGCAGTCGGCGGGCTTCTTCGTCATGGCCGGCGGCCTGCTCGTGCTCGCGATCGCGACGACCCTCACCGACGGCAGCCCGCTCAACCTCGCGCTCGTGCTCATCGGCTTCGCGGCGTTCAACTTCTTTATGAACGCCGGGCCCAACGCGACGACCTTCCTGATGCCCACCGAGGCGTTCCCCGCCGAGATCCGGGGCAGCGGCTCGGGGATCGCCGCCGCCTCCGGCAAGGTCGGGGCCGCGGTCGGCACGCTGTTCTTCCCCATCCTCACCTCGGCGATCGGCCTGAGCACAACGCTCGTCATCATCGCCGCGGGCTGCGCGGTCGCCGCCGTCCTCACGATCACCCTGCGTTCGGCCGTGAAGCCCCGGGTGCCCGCGATGCTCGTCTAGGGTTTCCGGGCCCCCGAGGTGAGAGGCTAGGTACATGGACGACCTCCGCCCCTCGGGCCCGCCGCATCGGCCTCGCGACAGCGGGGACGCCTGGGTGGAGGGCCCCGACGGACGCCGGTACTGGGGTCGCTTCGGCGCAGCGGGCCTGCTCGCCCACGACCCCGAGGCCGGTGTGCTGCTGCAGCACCGCGCGGAGTGGAGCCACTTCGGCGGCACCTGGGGCCTGCCCGGCGGCGCACGGCACGGCGGCGAGTCGGCGGTCGACGCGGCCTTCCGCGAGGCGCGCGAGGAGGCCGGGGTCGACCCGGCGCGCCTGCGGGTGCGCACGCTGACGGTGCTCGACCTCGGGATCTGGAGCTACTCCACGGTCGTCGCCGACGTCACCGAGCCGTTCGAGGCGACGATCGGCGACCCGGAGAGCATCGAGCTGCGCTGGGTCCCGGTCTCCGAGGTGGAGGGGTATCCGCTGCATCCGGGGTTCGCCGCGAGCTGGCCGGCGCTGCGGGCCGGGCTGGGGCGCGGCATCCTGCTCGTCGTCGACTCGGCCAATGTGCTCGGCTCCCGCCCCACCGGGTGGTGGCGCGATCGCGCGGGCGCGACGGAACGGCTCGCGGGGGAGCTGCAGGCCGCCCTCGACGAGGGGCTGCCCGCGGACTTCGACGCGTCCCCGACACTCGCCTGGCCGCGCACCGTGCTCGTGGTCGAAGGCGAGGCGAAGGCCGCGCAGCCGCGACTGGCGCCGCCGCACGGTCGCGCAGCCCTCACGATCGCCCGTGCGGAGCACGACGGCGATCAGGCCATCGTCGACCTCGTCGAGAGAGCGCGCGACGACGGGAGTCTCACCGCCGTGCACGTGGTCACGGCCGACCGCGAGCTGGGGCGCAGGGTCTCCGAGCTGGGCGCGCACCTCGCGGGGCCGTCGTGGCTGCTGAGCCGGATGGATGCCGCGCGCGGCCGCTGAGCCGCGCTCCGACCTCCGCGTCAGATCCTCGTTCTCAGGCCCTCGTCGTCAGGCCCACGTGTCGGCTCCCGCCGTCAGCTCGCCTCGGCGGCGCGGGCGTCGGGCTGCCGCCGCGGGAACCACGGGATGATCGGCGACGTCGTCTTGCGGTAGTCGGCGTACTCCGGGTAGCGCGAGAGCGTGATGCTCTCGGTGAAGACGGTCGAGCCGATGAAGAGCAGGGTGAGCAGCAGGGGCCCGATGACCGTCCAGACGAGAACGGTGCCGGCCGCGAGCGCGGCGAACACGAAGAAGGCCCACCACTGCGCCTGCTCGAAGAAGAAGTTCGGGTGGCGCGAGTAGCGGAACAGCCCGCTCTGCAGGAAGCGCGGCGACGGCCGCTGCCCGGCGGCCACCTGCGCGGCCTTGCGCTGGTGGAAGGTCCACTGCTGCTGGTCGGCGACCGTCTCGCCCACGAGGAAGGCCAGGAAGACGACGGCGACGACGACGTCCCAGACGCCGAACGGAGTCGAGCGGTTCTCGAAGGCCGTCCAGGCGGGAAGGGTGAAGAGCAGGATGAGCGTGTTCTGGTAGATCACGATGAAGAAGAGGTTGAAGAGCTCGAACTGCCACCCCTTCATCCGCCCGCGCAGCACCGCCCAGCGGTAGTCCTCGCCGCCGGGCGCGTAACCGCCCTTGCGGGCGAAGTTGAAGGTCAGGCGTGCGCCCCAGAGGGTGACGAGAACGGCCATGAGCGTGAGCCGCGGATCCTCGAGGCCGGCCGCGATCGCGAAGACCCACACATAGACGACGGGCACGATCGACCAGATGCGATCGACCCACGAGTGCTCTTTCGTGATGACGGAGAGCGCGTAGGTGACGACGTTGACGCCGATGTAGATCCAGATGCAGACCAGTAATGGACTCATGGTCGCAGTCTACGACCTCGTCGGCGCCACCTCGCTAGACTGGGGGACGTGGGACAGGCGCGAGTCGAAGAGGTCAGCTCGCGGGTTATGACGATTCCCAACCTGCTGAGCTTCTTCCGCCTGCTCCTGGTGCCCGTCTTCCTCGTCCTGATCATCGTCGGCCAAGACGTGCTCGCACTCGCGACGCTCGTCGTGTCGAGCCTCACCGACTTCCTCGACGGCTACCTCGCCCGCCGCCTGCACCAGGTGACGCGTCTCGGCCAGCTGCTCGACCCGGCGGCCGACCGCCTCTACATCTTCGCGACCCTCATCGGCCTCGCCTGGCGCGAGCTCGTGCCGTGGTGGCTCGTCGCCGTCATCGTCGGCCGCGACGTCATGCTCATCGTGCTCGCCGTCGTGCTCGCGAACCACCGCTACGGCCCGCTGCCCGTGCACCGGGTCGGCAAGATCGCGACCTTCTGCCTCTTCTACGCGCTGCCGCTGCTGATGCTGGGGCAGGCGTTCCCGGTGATCGCGTGGCTCTCGGAGCCCGTCGCCTGGGCCTTCGCCATCTGGGGCGCGTTCCTGTATTGGTGGGCCGGTTTCATCTATCTCTCGGAGACCGTGCGGATCATTCGTGCTCGACGGGCCTCTGTGCTCGCCCAATCCGATACGCTGGATTCGTAGGAGGTACACGGTGCTCGAATCCCAGGACAACACCCCTGAGGCGAACGTTTTCGGCGCAGGCAGCCCGCTCGACAACGCGAATGAGACGACTGCCTCGTTCAGCGACGAGCTCGCGGCTCACATCGCCGGGATCGACAACGCCGTCTCCGCCGAGGAGCAGGACGCGATCGCGGCCCTGCCGTCGGGATCGGCTCTGCTGATCGTGCGGCGCGGCCCCAACGCGGGTGCGCGGTTCCTCCTCGACGCCGATGTGACGGTGGCCGGCCGGCATCCCGACGCCGACATCTTCCTCGACGACGTGACGGTCTCGCGCAAGCACGCCGAGTTCGTGCGCCACGGCACGGCCTTCGAGGTGCGCGACCTGGGCTCGCTCAACGGCACCTACTTCGACGGCGTCCGCATCGAGACGGCGCTCCTCAGCGACGGCGCAGAGGTCCAGGTGGGCAAGTTCCGCCTCACCTTCTACGCATCGCGCATCGACCTCCCCGGCCTGGCGAGCAACTAGTGGTCAGGTCAGCCGCCCAGACGAGCTCGTCTGGGCGAGTTCCGCTATTGAGCATCGGTCAGGTGCTCGCGAAACTGACCCCCGACTTCCCCGAGCTGACCCCCTCGAAGCTCCGCTTCCTCGAAGAGCGCGGCCTCGTCTCGCCCGCCCGCACCGAGTCCGGGTACCGCAAGTTCTGCCAGGCCGACGTGGAGCGCCTGCGGATGGTGCTCGCCATGCAGCGCGACCACTACCTGCCGCTCAAGGTCATCCGCGAATACCTCGACGAGTTGGATGCCGGCGGCTCGCCCACTCTGCCGGGCGGCGCCTCGGGTGCACCCGAGTCCATGCTCGCGAGCGGGCGGCGTCTGAGCCGCGACGAGCTGCTGCGCGAGACGGGTGCGAGCGCGGCGCTCCTGACGGAGGCCGTCTCGGCGAGCGTCATCACCCCGGCCGACGTCTACGGCGACGACACCGTCACGGTGCTCACCGCGCTCGTCGAGCTGCAGAAGTCGGGGATCGAGCCGCGGCACCTGCGCGGTTTCCGGGCCGCCGCCGAGCGCGAGCTCGGGCTCATCGAGAGCGCCCTGCGGCCGATCGCCCGCCGTAAGGACACCTCGAGCCGCGCGCAGGCGGGGGAGCTGGCCCGCGAGATCGCCGGGAACCTCGAGACCGTGCGCAGCACGCTCATCCGTTCGGCCCTCGGCCGGCTCGTGCCCTGAGCCCCGCGTCGGCGTGCTCTTCTCCTCCCTCGTTTCTCCTCCTCCGTCCCGCAGCTCTCCGCGCACCTCGCAATCTCCTCGCCCCGCAACTATTTCGGTTCGCGAGGCTCCCCGACGGGTAGACTGAGCGTTCATCCAGTCCGATCGTCCCGCGAGATGCGAGGCGTGCGAGGCCCGTGAATCCTCGTCGCAGAGGGTCAACTGCCAAGACACGCCGAAGCCCAAACGCGGATGTCATTGCTCGCCGCCGTGGGCATCGGTACCGTGGGTGAGTACGGTCGTTCACGGCCGCGCAGAACAGCGAGGGGCAACCGAATGACTGAACTCAGCCGAAGCGATGAGTCCCGGTACGATCTCGGGCTCCTCTTCACCGACGGGCTCCCGGAGATGGACGACCTGTCCGGCTACCGCGGCGCCGTGGCGGCGCGCGCGGCGGGGATCAGCTACCGGCAGCTCGACTACTGGGCCCGCACCGGGCTCGTGGAGCCCACTGTGCGCGGTGCGGCGGGATCGGGTTCGCAGCGCCTGTACGGGTTCCGCGACATCCTCGTGCTCAAGCTCGTCAAGCGCCTGCTCGACACGGGCATCTCGCTGCAGCAGATCCGCACGGCCGTCAACCAGCTCAGGGAGTCGGGGGTCAGCGACCTCGCCCAGACGACGCTCATGAGCGACGGCGCGAGCGTCTACCTCTGCACCTCGAACGACGAGGTCATCGACCTCGTGAGCCGCGGTCAGGGCGTCTTCGGCATCGCGGTCGGCAAGGTGCTGCGCGAGGTCGAGTCGAGCCTCGTCGAGCTCGACACCCAGACCGTCGACGCCATGGACGAGCTCGCGGCCCGTCGCACGCAGCGCAAGATCTCCTAGCGCGGCTTCTCACCCTCGCGCTGAGCCCCTCTCCCGGCCTCTGCGCTGCCCCCACCTGCTCAAAACGACGGACCCTCCTCAAAACGACGGAGATTCGCGGCAGAACGCGACCTTTTCGCCCCAACGAGGCACTTTCGGATAGAAAGTCCGTCGTTGTGAGCCGGCCTGAGGTGCTTAGGGCGTGGGGTTGTCGGCGTACTCGCCCATACGCGCCGTGCGCAGCACCCGCTCGAGCAGCAGGTCGAAGTTGTGGGCCATCTCCTGGGCGCTCTCACCCGGCCAGATGTGCAGGGGCTTCGCCGCGCCCTGCGCCTGCTGCAGCGAGGTGCGCTCCGGCAGCTGGGGGCTCAGCACGAGCGGCCCGAACATGTCGCGCAGCTCCTTGATGCGGAACTGGTGCTCGAGCGACTGCACGCGCGCGCGGTTGACGATGATGCCGAGCGGCTGGAGCCGGGGGGAGAGCCCGCGGCGGATCTCCTCGATCGCGCGCAACGCACGATCGGCGGCCGCGACGGAGAAGAGCCCCGGCTCGGTCACGACGGTCACGCGGTCGCTCGCGGCCCATGCCGTGCGGGTGAGCGCGTTGAGCGAGGGGGCGCAGTCGATGAGCACGAGGTCGTAATCCTGCTCGACGTTCGCGAGGGCCTCCTCGAGCTTCCAGATGTCGCGGATGCTCGGGTGCGGGCCGTCGAAGTTGATCGCGGAGGGGCTGCCGATGAGCACGTCGATCTTGCCGGGGCGCCCGCGCGTCCAGCCGCTCGGAGCGATCGCGGAACGCACGATCTTCTCTTTCGGCGAGGCGAGCACGTCGGCGACGTTGAGGTGGCCGGCGACCTGGATGTCCATGCCCGTCGAGACATCCGACTGGGGGTCGAGGTCGACCACGAGCGTCCGGAGTCCCTTGGCGAAGGCGGCGGAAGCGAGACCAAGAGTAACCGTGGTCTTGCCTACGCCCCCTTTGAGGGAGCTGACGCTGAGTACGTGCACAAGTAGATACGTTACCTTTACTAGTCTTAGAGAACCTAACCGTTTGCTGAGTGCGTCTCGCTCCCGAAAGGTCTCTATGTTCACCAAGATCCTCGTTGCCAACCGCGGCGAAATTGCCATCCGTGCCTTCCGTGCTGCCTATGAGCTGGGCGCGAAGACGGTCGCCGTGTTCCCCTACGAGGATCGCAACTCGATGCACCGGCTCAAGGCCGACGAGGCCTACCAGATCGGCGAGCCGGGGCATCCCGTGCGCGCCTACCTGGATGTCTCGGAGATCATCCGGGTCGCGAAGGAGAGCGGCGCCGACGCGATCTACCCCGGCTACGGCTTCCTCTCCGAGAACCCCGACCTCGCCCAGGCGGCGGCGGACGCGGGCATCACCTTCATCGGCCCGCCGACCCGGGTGCTCGAGATGGCCGGCAACAAGGTCACCGCGAAGGAGCACGCGATCGAGGCCGGCGTGCCCGTGCTCAAGTCGAGCCCGCCCTCGAAGGACATCGACTTCCTGCTGGGCCAGGCCGAGGAGATCGGCTTCCCGATCTTCGCCAAGGCCGTCGCCGGAGGCGGCGGGCGCGGGATGCGCCGCGTCGCCTCGCAGGCAGACCTCAAGGGTGCGCTCGAAGAGGCCATGCGCGAGGCCGACAGCGCGTTCGGCGACCCCACGATGTTCCTCGAGCAGGCCGTCCTCCGCCCGCGTCACATCGAGGTGCAGATCCTCGCCGACGCCGACGGCGGCACCGTGCACCTCTTCGAGCGCGACTGCTCGGTGCAGCGCCGACACCAGAAGGTCATCGAGATCGCGCCGGCCCCCAACCTGAGCGACGAGGTGCGCGCCAAGCTCTACACCGACGCCATCGCCTTCGCCCGCTCGATCGGCTACGTGAACGCGGGAACCGTCGAGTTCCTGCTCGACACCGACGGCCCGCGGGCCGGCCAGCACGTCTTCATCGAGATGAACCCGCGCATCCAGGTCGAGCACACCGTGACCGAGGAGGTCACCGACGTCGACCTCGTGCAGTCGCAGATCCGCATCGCCGCGGGGGAGAGCCTCGTCGACCTGGGCCTCGAGCAGGAGAGCATCCGCCTGCGCGGAGCGGCCCTGCAGTGCCGCATCACGACCGAGGACCCGACGGCGGGCTTCCGGCCCGACACGGGCAAGATCACGACCTACCGCTCGCCGGGTGGTGCCGGCATCCGTCTCGACGGCGGAACCATCAACCCGGGCGCGCAGATCAGCCCGCACTTCGACTCGATGCTCGCGAAGATGACCGCCCGCGGCCGCGACTTCCCCGCCGCCGTCGCGCGTGCCAAGCGTGCTCTCGCCGAGTTCCGCATCCGCGGCGTCTCCACCAACATCCCCTTCCTGCAGGCCGTGCTCGACGACCCGGCGTTCGTCGCCGGCGACCTCTCGACCTCGTTCATCGACGAGCGCCCCGAGCTGCTCAAGGGCCGCCCCTCGAAAGACCGCGGCACGAAGATCCTCAACTGGCTCGCCGACGTCACCGTCAACCTGCCGAACGGCCCTCTGCCGACGACCGTGCACCCCGCCGACAAGCTCCCGGCGATCGACCTGGGCCAGCCGGCGCCCGCGGGCTCGCGCCAGCGCCTGCTCGAGCTGGGGCCGAAGGGCTTCGCCGAGGCCCTGCGCGCGCAGACGGCCCTCGCCGTCACCGAGACGACGTTCCGCGACGCGCACCAGTCGCTTCTCGCGACCCGCGTGCGCACCCGCGACCTCGTCGCCGTCGCCCCCTACGTGGCCCGGATGACGCCCGAGCTGCTCTCGGTGGAGGCCTGGGGCGGCGCGACCTACGACGTCGCGCTGCGCTTCCTGGGCGAAGACCCGTGGGAGCGCCTCGCCACCCTGCGGGAGGCGCTGCCGAACATCAACATCCAGATGCTGCTGCGCGGCCGCAACACGGTGGGCTACACCCCGTACCCCAACGACGTCGCCGACGCCTTCGTGCGCGAGGCCGCCGCGACGGGCGTCGACATCTTCCGCATCTTCGACGCGCTCAACGACGTCTCGCAGATGCGCCCGGCGATCGAGTCGGTGCTCGCGACCGGCACGACGATCGCCGAGGTCGCCGTCTGCTACACGGGCGACCTGCTCGACCCCGCCGAAGACCTCTACACCCTCGACTACTACCTGCGGCTCGCCGAGCAGATCGTCGAGACCGGCGCCCACGTGCTCGCGATCAAAGACATGGCAGGCCTGTTGCGCCCCGCCGCGGCCGAGAAGCTCGTCGGCGCCTTCCGCGAGCGCTTCGACCTGCCCGTGCACGTGCACACCCACGACACCCCGGGCGGCCAGCTCGCGACGCTGCTCGCCGCGAGCCGCGCGGGAGCGGACGCGGTCGACGTCGCGAGCGCGCCCATGGCCGGGACCACGAGCCAGCCCTCGGCCTCGTCCCTCGTCGCGGCCCTCGCCCACACCGAGCGCGACACGGGCATCTCGCTCAGCGCCGTCAACGACCTCGAGCCCTACTGGGAGGCCGTGCGGCGCATCTACAAGCCGTTCGAGTCGGGCCTGCCGGGCCCCACCGGCCGCGTCTACACGCACGAGATCCCGGGTGGCCAGCTCTCCAACCTGCGGCAGCAGGCCATCGCGCTCGGCCTCGCCGACGACTTCGAGAAGGTCGAGGACATGTACGCCGTGGCCAACCGGATCCTCGGCCGCATACCGAAGGTGACGCCGTCGTCGAAGGTGGTCGGCGATCTCGCCCTGCACCTCGCGGCCGTGAACGCCGATCCGGCCGACTTCGCCGAGAACCCGGGCAACTACGACATCCCCGACTCGGTCGTCGGCTTCATGGCGGGCGAGCTCGGCGAGCTGCCCGGCGGCTGGCCCGAGCCCTTCCGCAGCAAGGTGCTCGCGGGCAGGAACATCAAGATCGGCGTGACCGAGCTCACCGAGGAGGACCGCGCAGGCCTCGCCGGCGACGGCGCCACCCGTCGGGCGACTCTCAACCGCCTGCTCTTCCCGGCCCCCACCCGGCAGTTCGAGCAGATCCGCGAGCTCTTCGGAGACCTCTCGGTCGTCGACACGGTCGACTACCTCTACGGCTTGCGCCCCGCGGCCGAGCACGTCATCGAGATCGCCAAGGGCGTGCGGCTCTTCGTGGGGCTCGAGGCCATCGGCGAGGCCGACGACAAGGGCATGCGCACGGTCATGACGACCCTCAACGGCCAGCTGCGGCCCGTCTTCGTGCGCGACCGCGGCATCACCGTCGAGGCGAAGGCGGCTGAGAAGGCGGATGCCTCGAAGCCGGGGCAGGTCGCCGCGCCGTTCTCGGGCGTCGTCACGCTGCAGACCGAGGTCGGGGCATCCGTCGAGGCCGGGCAGGCCGTCGCGTCGATCGAGGCCATGAAGATGGAGGCCGCGATCACGGCGCCCGTCGCCGGCACGATCGAGCGTCTCGCGGTGCCGAAGACCCAGCAGGTCGACGCCGGGGACCTGCTCGTCGTGATCGCTCCGCGCTAAACTTCAGATCGCACTGCCAATCCATCAGAGGAGACCGTTCTCGTGTCAGAGAAACGCAAAGTCGACGATGCTCCCGGGCAGCTCCTCCAAACCGACGAGGAGCTCGTCGAGCAGTACCACGGCGAGCTGCCGCCGACCCCCGGCGACGACCTCGCCGCGGCGCTCCCCGAGAGCCTGAGCATCACGGTCGATCTGCCGCCCGCGCCCGCGCCCGAGGTGCCGGCCGAGGAGGTCGCGGTCGCGATCGACGAGGTCAGCGTCAACCCCGGTCACGTCGAGGTGAGCGAGCCGTCGACCACGAGCGTGGACATCGTCGCACCCTCGACCACGAGCGTCGACGTCGCCGCGCCTGCTCCCGTCGTCGACAACTCGCTGTCGCGTCGCGACAGACTGCGCGGCGAGCACTCGAGCGATCCCGAGTCGGCTGCGATGCTCACGGCCGACCGCCTGCTCGACGTCAACCGCAAGACGCGGCCGGTGCCCGAGGGCGGCTGGAACCGTTTCGTCTACACCGTGACGTTCAAGACCCTCAACCTCGGCGACTCCGCGAAGGTGCGGGCCCGCAAAGAGATGGACCAGCGGATCTCGAAGGTCTTTGAGGGCGGCGCGCGCTTCGTGCCGATCCTCACCCGCAAGGGCGGCGTGGGCAAGACGACCGTCACGGCCCTGCTCGGCATGGCACTCGCCGACGCCCGCGAAGACCGCATCATCGCGATCGACGCGAACCCCGACCGCGGAACGCTCTCGGAGCGCGTCAACAAGCAGACCCGCGCGACCGTGCGCGACGTCGTGACGAAAGCCCCCTCGATCCAGGGCTTCACCGACTTCACGACCCTCGTCTCCCGCGACGAGACGCGTCTCGACATCCTCGCGAGCGACACCGACCCGCTGCTCTCCGAGGCCTTCGACGAGAACGACTACAACGTCGTCGCCGACCTCGCCGCGCGTTTCTACTCGATCGTGCTCACCGACTGCGGCACGGGCATCGTGCACTCCGTCATGCGCGCGACCCTGCAGCGCGCCGACTCGATCGTGATCGTCTCGGGCGGCAGCGTCGACGAGGCGCGTCTCGCCTCGGAGACCCTCACCTGGCTCGAGGCGAACGGCTACGGCGACCTCGTGCGCAACGCGATCGTCGCCCTGAACACGGCCACCCAGGGCACCAACCTCGTCAAGCTCGAGGAGATCGAGTCGCACTTCCAGTCACGGGTGCGCGAGATCGTGCGCATCCCCTACGACCCGCAGCTCGCCGCGGGCTCGGTCGTGTCGTACAAAGACCTCAAGCCGCTGACGAAAGACGCGGCACGCACCCTCGCGTCTCTCGTGGTCGAGGGCCTGCCCACCAGCAGACGTGACGCATAGCAGCACCTCCGAGCAGCACGTCGATCTGATCGTCATCGGCGCGGGCTCGGGCAATTCGCTCATCGGCCCCGAGTTCCACGACAAGACGGTCGCGCTGCTCGACGACGGCCGATGGTTCGGCGGCACCTGCCTGAACGCCGGCTGCATCCCCACGAAGATGTTCGTGCACGTCGCGGATGTCGCGGCACACGCGGCGGACGCCCCGCGCATCGGGCTCTCCTTCACCCGTGACCCGGTCGACTGGCTCGCGATCCGCGACCGGGTGTTCGCGAAGACCGACAAGATCAGCCGGGCCGGCTTCCGCTATCGCGACGAGAAGAGCCCCAACGTCACGGTCTTCCGTGAGACCTTCCGCTTCGACGGCCCCCGTACGCTCGTGTCGGCGAGCGGCGTGCGCCTGAGCGGCGAGCAGATCGTCATCGCGGCCGGCTCCCGACCGCGCCCCCTGGAGGTTCCGCACGACGGCGACGATCCCGCGCTGCACACCTCCGACTCGATCATGCGCATCGACGCCCTGCCGGCCTCCCTCACGATCCTCGGCGGCGGCGCGGTCGCCGTCGAGTTCGCCCACGTCTTCTCGGCGCTCGGCGTGCGGGTGACCCTCGTCGCGCGCTCCGAGCGGCTGCTCACCGAGCTCGACCACGAGATCTCGGAGCGGTTCACGGCCCTCGCCTCCGAACACTGGTCCCTGCGCCTCGGTGCGCACCTCGGCGGGGTCGCGCGCGACGGCGCCGAGCTCGTCGTGTCACTCGACGGCGGCGAGGAGCTGCGCAGCGAGCTGGTACTCGTGGCGCAGGGGCGGATTCCGAACGCCGACCGGCTGGGCGCGGCATCCGCCGGCTACGATCTCGAGGCCGACGGCAGGCTCGCCGTCGACCACCACCAGCGTGCGCTCTCGGGCGGCGAGCCCGTCGCGGGCGTCTACGGGCTGGGCGACGTGAGCTCGATGTGGGAGCTCAAGCACGTCGCCAACCACGAGGCCCGCATCGTCGAGCACAACCTCGCCCATCCGCACGAGCTCATCGGCGGGCATCCCGGGCCCGTGCCCTCGGCGATCTTCTCCCGGCCGCAGATCGCGCACTTCGGGCTCACCGAGGAGCAGGCGCGGCGGAGTCATCCGGACGCCGTCGTCGTCGTGCAGGAGTACCGCACGACCGCCTACGGCTGGGCTCTCGAAGACGTGACGAGCATCTGCAAGCTCGTGGTCGACCGGGAGACGGCACTTCTCCTCGGCGCCCACATCGTGGGGCCGGAGGCGAGCATCCTCATCCAGCCGCTCATCCAGGCCGCGAGCCAGGGCCTGAGCATCCGCGGGCTCGCCCGCGGGCAGTACTGGCCGCACCCGGCCGCGAGCGAAGTCGTCGAGAACGCCCTGTTGAAGGCGGAGGAGGAACTGTGACAGAACGCCAGATACGCATCTTCGGCGATCCCGTGCTGAAGACCGTGAGCGAGCCGATCGGGGTCGTCGACGACGGCATCCGCGGCCTCGTCGACGACCTGCTCGACAGCGTGCGGCCTCCGGGGCGCGCGGGCGTCGCCGCCTCGCAGATCGGCGTCAATCTGCGGGCCTTCAGCTACAACGTCGACGGCGTGGTCGGCTACATCCTGAACCCGCAGATCGTCGAGCTGAGCGGAGAGCCGGAGCTCGTCGACGAGGGCTGCCTCTCGGTGCCCGACCTCTGGTTCCCGACGCCGCGGTACCCGTTCGCACGGGTGCGCGGAATCGATCTCGACGGCACAGAGATCGAGCTCTCGGGCACGGGTCTCATGGCGCAGGCGCTGCAGCACGAGCACGACCACCTCGAGGGCAAGCTGTACCTCGACCGGCTCGAGAAGCCGACCCGGCGCGAGGCGATGAAGGCGATCCGCGAGTCCGACTGGTTCTGAGCCCTACCCCGCGAGGCTCACACCCTGGGTCGCCGGCGCCGAGCTGTACATCGTGTCGATGACGTCGGCGAAGTCGTCGAGGATGACCCCGCGCTTGATGCTCATCTTGGGGGTGAGGTGCCCGCTCGCCTCGGTGAGGTCGGTCGAGAGCACCACGAACTTCCTGATCGACTCGGCACGCGAGACGCCGCTGTTGGCGTGGTCGACGGCCCGCTGCACCTCGGCGAGCACCGCCGGGTTGACGGATGCCTCGGCGAGCGTCATGTCTTTGTCCTCGCCGTTGTTGGCGAGCCAGACCGGCAGCATCTCGGGGTCGAGGGTGATGAGGGCGGAGATGAACGGCCGCTGATCGCCCACCGCGATCACCTGGCCGACGAGCGGGTTCGCCCGGATCGGGTCCTCGAGGGCCGCAGGCGCGACGTTCTTGCCGCCCGCTGTCACCAGGATCTCCTTCTTGCGGCCCGTGATCGTCAGGAAGCCGTCGTCGTCGAACGAGCCGAGGTCGCCCGTTTTGAACCAGCCGTCGTCGAAGGCCGCGGCGGTCGCCTCGGGGTTCTTCCAGTACTCCGCGAAGACGTCGATGCCCTTGACCTCGATCTCGCCGTCGTCCATGATGCGCACGGAGACGCCGGGGAGCGCGGGGCCCACGGTGCCGATCGTGAACTTGTCCGCGAGGTTCACCGTCGCGGGCGCCGTCGTCTCGGTGAGGCCGTAGCCTTCGAGGATGACGATGCCGAGGCTGTGGAAGAAGTGGCCGAGCCGGCTGCCGAGCGGGGCCGAGCCCGAGACGGCGTACTTCACGCGGCCGCCCATCGCCTCGCGCAGCTTGCTGTAGACGAGTCGGTCGAAGACGCGGAACTTGAGCGAGAGCCCGAACGGCACCTTGCCGGCCTGGAGAGCCTTGGAGTGCGCGACCGCGGTGTCGGCCGCGGCCCGGAAGATCTTGCCCTTGCCGCCCGCCTCGGCCTTCTGCTCGGCCGAGTTGTAGACCTTCTCGAAGACCCGCGGCACCGCGAGCAGGAAGGTCGGCTTGAAGCTCGCGAGCGAGGAGAGCAGCTGCTTGGTGTCGGGCTGGTGGCCCGTCTTCACACCCGCGTGCACGTCGAGCACCGAGATGAAGCGCGCGAAGACGTGCGCGGTCGTGATGAAGAGCAGGGTCGAGGCGCCCGGCTCGGCGACGACCTCCTTGAGCGCGAGGGCGCTGTTGCGGCACAGCTCCACGAAGTTGGAGTGGGTGAGCACGCAGCCCTTCGGGCGGCCCGTCGAGCCCGAGGTGTAGATGAGGGTCGCGATGTCGGAGCCGACGGCGAGCGTGCGGCGGCGCTCGATCTCCTCGTCGGGCACGGCCGAGCCCGAGGCGGCGAGCTTGTCGAGGTCGCCGAGGTCGACCTGCCAGACCTGGCGGATGAGCGGCAGCTCGGCGTGCACCTCGTCGAAGCGGGCGAAGTGATCGGGGGTCTCCACGATCATCCAGGTGGCGCCCGAGTCGCTCAGGTTCCAGAGCACCTGCGAGGGGGATGAGGTCTCGTAGACGGGAACGAGGATCGCGCCCGCGAACCAGGTCGCGAAGTCGACGAGCGTCCACTCGTAGCGGGTCTTGCACATGAACCCGATCATGTCGCCGGGCTCGATGCCCGCGGCGACGAGCCCCTTGGCGAGGGCCACGACCTGCGCGAGGAACTCGCTCGAGGTCACATCGCGCCATCCGCCGTTCTCGGGCACGGCGAAGAGCGGATCGTTCGGAGTCGCGGCGACGCGGTCGATGAGCAGATCGGTCGTATTGGCCTGCGGATCGGCTGCGACGAGTGCGGGTGTGCTGAATTCTTTCACGGCAACTCCTTTGTAACCGGGCGGATTCTATCCGTCTACTGTACCTGTGGCGAGGCTGTGAACAGGCCTCCGCGGCCCATTCGCCGAGCAAATCATCAGGCACCGTAGACTCTTCTGGGGCGTTCCGCCGATCGGCTGGAGACGCGGCATCCTCTTGGCACCGAAAGGGTTTCTCCGTGCACGCGATTGGCATCGACATCGGTGGAACGAAGATCGCGGGAGCGGTCGTCGACGAGTTCGGAACGATCGTGAGAGAGGATCGCCGGCCGACGCCGGCGGGCCAGGCGGGTCTCATCGAAGACGTCGTCGTGAGCATGGTCGAGCGGCTGAGCGAGGGCAGCGATCCGGTCGCCGTGGGCGTGGCCGCCGCGGGCTTCATCGACTCCTCGCAGTCGACCGTGTACTACGCCCCCAACATCAACTGGCGCAACGAGCCGTTCCGCGCGAAGCTCGAGGCGCGCATCGACGTTCCCGTGATCATCGAGAACGACGCCAACGCGGCCGGCTGGGCCGAGTTCCGCTACGGCGCGGGGCGTCTGGTGAGCGACATGCTCATGCTCACGATCGGCACGGGGGTCGGCGGCGCGATCGTCGCGGGCGACAGGCTCTTCCGCGGCGGCTTCGGCGCCGGCGCCGAGATCGGCCACATGCGGGTCGTTCCCGAGGGCTTGCCCTGCGGGTGCGGGGCGCACGGATGCATCGAGCAGTACGGCTCGGGCCGGGCGCTCCTGCGCATGGCCAACGAGCTCGCCGACGCCCGGGGCATCGGCCAGGTGCTCGCCGACGTTCGTGCCGAGAAGGGAGAGCTCACCGGCACCGACGTCGGCGACCTCATCCAGGCCGGCGACGCGGGCGCCCTCGCGGCCCTGCGCCAGCTCGGGACCTGGCTCGGCCAGGCCTGCGCGAGCTTCGGCGCCGTGCTCGACCCGCAGCTCTTCGTCTTCGGCGGCGGCGTCGCGCAGTCGGGCGAGCAGCTGCTCGAGCCCATCCGTCACGCCTACCTCGAGAACCTGCCGGCCCGCGGCTACCACCCCGAGCCGGAGTTCGCGATCGCCGAGCTCGTCAACGACGCGGGGGTGGTCGGCGCCGCCGATCTCGCGCGCATCCGCTACCAAGAGCTGTAGTCTTTCAGCCTGGTCGACGAGGAGCTGGCAGTGTTCTACTGGATCATGAAGCACCTGATCGCGGGGCCCCTGCTGGTCGGGATCTTCCGCCCCTGGGTCATCGGGATCGAGAATCTGCCCGAGAAGGGTCCCGTGATCCTCGCGAGCAACCACCTCTCGTTCATCGACTCGATCTTCCTGCCCCTCGTGGTGCCGCGGCGGGTGTCGTTCCTCGCGAAGAGCGACTACTTCACACGCAGGGGCTTCAAGGGCTGGGCGACGAAGTGGTTCATGAACGCCACCGGCCAGCTGCCCATCGACCGCTCGGGCGGCAAGGCCTCGGAGGCCTCGCTCAACACGGGACTGCGCGTGCTCGCACAGGGCCACGTGCTCGGCATCTACCCGGAGGGCACCCGCAGCCCCGACGGCAAGATGTACCGGGGCCGCACGGGCATCGCGCGTATGGTGCTCGAGTCAGGCGCGCCGATCGTCCCCGTCGCCATGATCGACACCCAGCACGTCATGCCGATCGGCACGCGCATCCCCAAGGTGCGGCGGATCGGCATCATCCTCGGCAAACCGCTCGACTTCAGCCGTTTCGAGGGCCTCGAGGGCGACCGCTTCATCCTGCGCGCGATCACCGACGAGCTCATGTACGAGCTCAACACCCTGAGCGGCCAGGAGTACGACGACGTCTACGCGACGACCGTCAAGGAGAAGCGCGCGAACCTTTCGCGCTAAGCTCGATTCTCGGTGCGAGACGAGTCGGGCGAGAGGCCCGGCCGAGCTCCGACGGGCTCGCCCGGGTGAGACGCAGCACCGTTCGTCCGTGCGAGAGAAGCAGGAAAACTCCGTGGTAGATCCGAGTGAAACCGTTGTGCTGGCCGACGAGTCCGTGATCGCAGGCCTCGACAACTGGCGCAATCTGCCCGTCAAGCACCAGCCGCAGTGGCCCGACGCGGATGCGGTTGCCGCGGCATCCGCCGAGATCGCGACCCAGCCCCCGCTCGTCTTCGCGGGCGAGGTCGACCAGCTGCGCGAGCGGCTCGCCGCCGCAGCACGGGGCGAGGCCTTCCTGCTGCAGGGCGGCGACTGCGCCGAGACCTTCGCCGGGGCGACGGCCGACCAGATCCGCAACCGGGTCAAGACGGTGCTGCAGATGGCCGTCGTGCTCACCTACGGCGCCTCCACGCCGGTCATCAAGATGGGCAGGATGGCGGGGCAGTTCGCCAAGCCGCGCTCGAGCGACACCGAGACCCGTGGGGGAGTGACCCTTCCCGCCTACCGCGGCGACATCGTCAACGGCTACGACTTCACCCCGGAGTCGCGCACGGCCGACCCCCGGCGGCTCATCCAGGGCTACCACATGGCCGCCTCGACCCTGAACCTCATCCGCGCCTTCACCCAGGGCGGTTTCGCCGACCTGCGCCAGGTGCACGACTGGAACAAGGGCTTCACCCAGAACCCCGCCAACCAGCGCTACGAGCAGCTCGCGAAGGAGATCGACCGCGCGATCAAGTTCATGATCGCCTGCGGGGCCGACTTCGACGAGCTCAAGCGCACCGAGTTCTACACGGGCCACGAGGCGCTGCTCTTCGACTACGAGCGGCCCATGACGCGCATCGACTCGCGTACGGGCACCCCGTACAACACCTCGAGCCACTTCGTCTGGATCGGCGAGCGCACCCGCGACCTCGACGGCGCGCACGTCGACTTCCTCTCCCGTGTGCGCAACCCGCTCGGCGTCAAGCTCGGCCCGACGACGAAGCCCGACGACATGCTGCGGCTCATCGACAAGCTCGATCCCGACCGCGAGCCGGGCCGCCTCACCTTCATCACGCGGATGGGGGCGGGCACGGTGCGCGACGCGCTGCCGCCGCTGCTCGAGGCGATCAAGGGCCACGACGCGAACCCGCTCTGGGTCACCGACCCCATGCACGGCAACGGCCTCACGACCCCGACCGGGTACAAGACCCGCCGTTTCGACGACGTCGTCGACGAGGTCAAGGGCTTCTTCGAGGCTCACCGCGCCGCGGGCACGCACCCGGGCGGCATCCACGTCGAGCTCACGGGCGACGACGTGACCGAGTGTCTGGGCGGCTCCGAGCACATCGACGAGGCGACGCTCGCGACCCGCTACGAGTCGCTGTGCGATCCGCGGCTCAACCACATGCAGTCGCTCGAGCTCGCCTTCCTCGTGGCCGAGGAGCTCGGCGCCGCCGCGCGCTGACCCTCCTCTTCAGCCCTCAGCCCTTCAGCCCTTCAGCAATCGAGCGCGGGGTTTGTTCGCGGGCGCGGCACCTCGGCGCTCGTCGCTCGCGAACAAACCCGCGCTCGGCTACAGACCCGCCCGCGTCGCACCCGCTCGGCGTGCTCAGGAAGGCGAGCGGCGGCGGGTTCAGAGACTGGCTTGGATCGTGACGGTGGAGCCGCGTTTCAGCTGCTCGCCCCCCGCCGGGTCGGTGGAGGAGACGACCAGTCCCGGCAGCCCCCAGCCGCCCTCGGGAATGATCGAGTTCACCTCGACAGTGAACCCGGCAGCCTCGAGAGTCGCTTTGCCCTCGGCGACGTTGACGCCCGAGACGTCGGGCACCTCGACGAGGTCGGGGCCCTTCGAGACGTTCAGGACCATGGGATCGTTCGCTCTCACCGGGTCGGTCTGGGTGATGGCGCCGATGACCAGGCCGGCATCGACGTCGTCGCTGAAGTCCTCCTGCTGATCGGGAGACACCGTGAGCCCGGCCTGGGTGAGGGCAGCGGTCGCGTCGTCGACCGACAGGCCCGCGACATCCGGGATCGCCCCCGCGCTCACCACGAGCGTGATCGGCTGCCTCTCGCCGTACTCCGCCGGCAGGGGCTGGCCGGCGCCGTCGGTCGCCGCGAGGACGACGCCTGCGGCCTGATCGGAGAACTGCCTGATCGAGTCCCCGATCGCGAAGTCGGCGAGGGCCGCGCGAGCCTGGTCCTCCGGCATGCCGACCACGTCGGTGACGGCGATCATCTTCGGGCCGCTCGACACGTAGAGCGTGACCTGAGTGCCCTTCTGGGCGGTCGTCTGCCCGTCGGGCGAGCTTCCGGAGACCGTGCCCGCGGGGATCTCGACATCGCTGCGCTGCTCTGAGGCGACCTCGAAGCCGAGCTCCTCGAGCTGCTGCTGCGCGAGCTCCGGGGCCATGCCGCGCACGACCGGGATGGTCACGAAACCGCCGGGCCCCGCGCTGAAGTACCAGCCGGTTCCGGCGGCGAGGGCGGCGAGCAGGATGACGAGGCCGAAGATCCAGCCTCCTCGCCGTCGGCGCCTCGCGGCGGCGGCCGTGAGGGCGGTCGCGCTGTCGTCGACCACCGGGCCCGTCTTGTGGCGGGCCTTCTGCGTGAAGGCCTGGGTCTCGGCGTTGCTCTCCGCCGTCGAGAACCGGTCTGTCTCGAGGAGCTCGGTCGCGAGGGCGGCCGGCATGACGGCCGTCGAGCCCACCGCGAGGGTTCCGCCGTTCTCGTGCAGGTGGCGGCTGACCTCGAGCACCTGGTCGAGGAACGCCTTGGCGTCGCGCGGGCGCTTCTCGGGGTCTTTCTCCGTCGACCAGAGCACGAGCTCGTCGAGCTCCACGGGCACCCGAGGGTTCTTGCTGCTCGGCAGCGGCACGGTGTCGTTGGCGTGCTGATAGGCGATCTGCATGGGCTGTTCGCCCTGGAAGGGCTGCTCGCCCGTGAGCATCTCGAACATCATGATGCCGAGCGCGTAGATGTCGCTGCGGGTGTCGGCGATGCCGCGGGTGACGAGCTCGGGCGAGAGGTAGGCGATCGTGCCGAGGAGGGCCTGGCCGGTGGCCGTGTTGGCGGATGCCGCGCGCGCGAGCCCGAAGTCGCCGATCTTGATGCGGCCGTCGTCGGCGAGCAGCACGTTCTCGGGCTTGAGGTCGCGGTGCACGATCCCGGCCTTGTGCGCGGCGGAGAGACCGCTGAGGATCGCCTCCATGATGTCGAGGGTCTGCTCGGTCGTGAGGGTGCCGCGGTCTTTGATGAGGTCGCGCAGGGTGATGCCGGGCAGGTACTCCATGACCAGGTAGGCCATGTCGGAGTCCTGGCCCTGGTCGAAGACGTTGACGACGTTGGGGTGGGCGAGCCGGGCGGCCTGTCGGGCCTCCTGCACGAAGCGGTTCTTGAAGGTGCTGTCGTCGGCGAGGTGGCCATGCATGATCTTGATGGCCACACGGCGTTCGAGGCGCAGATCCGTCGCGAGGTAGACGGTCGCCATGCCGCCCCGGGCTATCCTCGAGCGCACCTGATAGCGGCCGTCGATGAGACGGCCGATCATCGGGTCGGCAGAGGTGTTGCTCACGGGTTCGATTCTAGGGACGGATGCTCCGAGCACCCGGTCAAAACACCGCCGAAGCCGAGCTTCAGCCGAGTTCTGCGAGCCAGGCGGTCGCCGGGCCCTCCCAGCGCGCGTACGCGTCGGGGTATGCGGAGATCTGCACGGCCTGCGCGGCCTGTGCGACGGTCATCGACTCCCAGCCCGAGATGTCGAGCAGACCGGGGGTCCACCCCGGGGTGGGGCTGTCGGCTCCGCCGAAGAACGCGCGTGCGGCGTAGCCCGGGTCGATGATCTGCTCGGGCGTGCCCCAGCCCATGCTCGGCCGCTGCTGGAACAGTCCCACGGAGTCGCGGTCGCCGTGCTCGATGTTGAGCAGGCTGGACTCCTGCATGGCGGCGGCGAGGGCGATGATCAGCCCGCGGTCGCTCACGCCGAGCTCGCGGCCGACGGCGACGATCGTGGCGGCGTTGGCCCGCATCCCCTCGCTCAGCGGGGTCTGGTCGGTCGCCACGGATGCCACGGGGGCGGAGGCCGAGGGCTCCGGTGCGGTCACGGGCGGGGAGAGAGGCGCGGGCGGTGCGATCGCGGCGACCGCGACGTCCATGCCGCCGAGCGGCACGGTCACGACCTGGCCGGGGTAGATGATGCTCGTCCAGCTGAGCCCGTTCGCGTCGAGCACGTCTTGCACGGGAAGCCCGTAGCGCTCGGCGACGGCGCCGATCGTGTCGCCGGCCTGGATCGTGTACTCGAGGCCGCCAGCCGCCGCGGGCTGCGGCGCCGGTGCGGCGGGCGCGTGGCTCGCCGGGTCGGCGGCGAGGCGCAGCACCTGGTCGGGGAAGATGAGGGAGTCGGAGCTGAGACCGTTGAGGTCGAGCACCGCCTGGGTCGACAGGCCGAATCGCGCGGCGATGCCGCTCACGGTGTCGCCCGAGGAGACGATGTACTGCGGGGGCGCGGCCTCGGCGACCGTGGCGGTCGCGGAGGGTGTCGTCGAGGCGGCGGCGGGTGTGAGCACGGGAGCCGCGACGCGCGGTGTGGCGGGCTTGGGGGTTGCCTGACGGCGGGTCTCGGGTGCCGCGCCCGCGGGGGAGGCCATTCCGAGCGAGACGGCGAGCGAGCCCACGAGCACGACGGCTGCCGAGCTCTGGACCGGACCATGGACTCGCGTCTGCCGGGTTTGTGTTCCGCGCATCGTCGAGACCCCCTTTTTTCATCGTGACGCGTGTGGTGCCGCGTCGAACGGAATCCGCGGAATTCCGTGGCCCGTCTACCCACGCTGACACAGAAGGCAACCCGAGTCAACCATTGTGGCGGGAGTGAAAAGCGTTAACACGATGGAAACAATCGACGGAGTTGGAGGGCGACGGGGTTCATGGCACGCTTGTTCCCGTGACAGACCCGAATCCCACTCGTCAATGGCTGACTGTTCCCGACCTCGTCGAGGTGCTCGGGCAGAGCCCCAGCCGCGTGCGCAGGCTCATCGAAGACCACCACCTCCTCGCCATCCGCGTCGACGGGGTGCTCAAGGTCCCGGCCGACTTCATCGTCGACGACGAGCCGCTCGGCGAGCTCAAGGGCACCCTGACGGTTCTCGCCGACAACGGCTTCGACGACGACGAGGCCATGAGCTGGCTGCTCGACGTCGACGACAGCCTCGGAGTCGCGCCCATCGACGCCCTGCTCGCCGGTCGCAAGGCCGAGGTGCGGCGGATCGCCCAGGCGCTCGCCTGAGCCCGCCCGGCCCGAGAGCGCTCGCCTGAGCCCTCGGCAATCAGCCCCCCGTCACGCCGTGCGGCGGGTGACCGTCTCGGCCAGTGCGAGCAGCTGATTCGCCGACCGCCTGCTGAGCGGCGCGCCGTCGAGCGCGGCGCGAGCCTCGGCGACGTTCCGCGCGATGAGCTTCTCGATCGTCTCGAGCGCCCCGCTGTGCCGGATCGTGTCCTGCAGCGTCTGGATCTGGATGGCGGTGAGCGCGGGATCGCCCAGCAGCTCGTCGAGGATCCGGCGCGCCCCGGGTGGCAGGGCCTGCCGGGCGAGGGCGATGAGCACGGTGCGCTTGCCCTCGCGCAGGTCGTCGCCGCTCGGCTTGCCGGTGACCTCGGCGTCGCCGAAGACGCCCAGCAGGTCGTCGCGCAGCTGGTAGGCGATGCCGAGCGGCAGGCCGAAGGCGCGCAGGACCGCGATCTGCTGCTCATCCGCCCCCGCGATCGCCGCCCCGATCACGAGCGGGGCCTCGACGCTGTACTTCGCCGACTTGTAGACGATGACGCGCTGGGCGCGCTCGAGCAGCTCCGCCTCGGGGTGCACGCTCCAGGCACGCTCCTCGACGATGTCGAGGTACTGCCCGGCCGTGACCTGCGTGCGCATGGTGTTGAAGAGGCGCCGTGCGGATGCCGCGCGCTCGGGTGACCCGAGCCGCCGGAGCCCCTCGTCGACGAGCTCGTCGCTCCAGCCCAGCAGCAGGTCGCCGAGGAGGATCGCCGCGGAGGTGCCGAACTGCGCGGCGTCGCCCGACCAGTCGTCGTCGCGGTGCACGCCCTCGAATCGGCGGTGCGCCGAGGGGGCGCCGCGCCGGGTGTCGGAGTTGTCGATGATGTCGTCGTGCACGAGCGCGGCCGCGTGGAAGAGCTCGAGGCCGCTCGCGACGTCGATCACGGTGTCGAGCTCGGCGGGCTCGAGCGAGCCGAAGGGATCGAACTCGGAGTCGATTCCGGCGACCGCCTGCCAGCCCCAATAACAGAAAAGGGCCCTGAACCGTTTGCCACCGCTGAGAAAGTCCCGAGAGAAGCCGAGAAACGGAGCGAGGTCGGTGCTGATCGAGGCGACAATAGGGTCACGTTCTTCAAGGAAGTCATCGATCCTCGTTTGAACGAGATCAACCAAACGAGTGCTATCGGCCACCTGTCTAGCCTAGCTTCGCCGAGCGGGGATAGAATTGATTGTCATGATGCGTCGATCCCGAGCCTGAGGGGAACCAGATGCCGCTATCAGAACAGGAGCAGCGACTCCTCGATGAGATGGAGCGCAATCTCTATCAAAACGATGCCGATTTCGTTGCGACGGTCGGTACGAGGAACGGTCGCGTCAACTATCGCGCCATCATCCTCGGGATCCTCCTCGCCCTCGTCGGCGTGGGAGCGCTCGTCGCGGGGGTGATCCTCCAGCAGCCGTTGATCGGCGTGGCCGGTTTCGCGATCATGCTCGTGGGTGTGCTGGTCGCCATCAACCCGCCCAAGCAGAAGGGCGGCTCACCGGGTCCGGTCGGCGCAGGCTCGGCCCGCGCCTCCACGAAGGCTCCGGCATCCTCGAGTTTTATGGACCGCCTCAACGAGCGCTGGGACAAGCGCGACGAGAACCGGGACTGACCCGCCACACTCCTCCACCCCACTCCCTGACGGGGCCGATCGTCTGATCGGTCCCGTTTTTTGTGCCCTTTTGCCGTTCGGACGCGCCACGGTGCTCCATTTCCCTCCACCTCGTTCTTGCCCGGAAATCCGGGCTTTTTTTGTGCCGTTTTGGGCATAATCGCGCCTCGATCGTTGTTTGGTGGTGGATTGTGGAGTAAAGTGGAGGCACGCCTTATCCTTGGCCGGAAGAGTGGGGGAGTTGCCGATGTTCCTGGGCACCTACAACCCCAAGCTCGACGAGAAAGGGCGCATCATCCTGCCGGCGAAGTTCCGGGACGAGCTCGAGGCGGGAATCGTCATGACGCGCGGCCAGGAGCACTGCGTCTACGTTTTCAGCAGCCGCGAGTTCGAGAACGTGCACGACAAGATCCGCCAGGCGCCCGTCACGAGCAAGCAGGCACGCGACTACCTGAGGGTCTTCCTCTCGGGTGCGAGCGCGGAGACCCCCGACAAGCAGCACCGGGTCACGATCCCCCCGACCCTGCGCAGCTACGCGAGCCTCGACCGCGATCTCACGGTCATCGGCGCGGGCAGCCGTGCCGAGATCTGGGACACGGCCGCGTGGGAGAGCTATCTGGCCGAGCAAGAGGCCGTCTTCGCGAACACCGCGGAGGAGGTGATCCCGGGACTCTTCTAGTCCTGGCCCCTGACTCCCAGCCGTTCCT
Organism: Compostimonas suwonensis; assembly: GCF_002797855.1. Taxonomy (GTDB): domain Bacteria; phylum Actinomycetota; class Actinomycetes; order Actinomycetales; family Microbacteriaceae; genus Compostimonas; species Compostimonas suwonensis. Next base: position 39,113 of record NZ_PGFB01000008.1, on the reverse strand, counting down.
CGCCCTGGCGCACTTCCCCGGTGCCAGGTCGGAATGGATGGGGATCAGAGATCAGGAACGGTCCGCATCACCATGGCACTCGACGACATCCACACCCCCGTCCTCCTCGAACGCTGCTTCGAGCTGCTCGAGCCGGCGCTGCGCGCACCCGGCGCGGTGCTCGTCGACGCGACGCTCGGCATGGGCGGGCACTCCGAGGCGTTCCTGTCGCGCCTGCCCGGGCTCACCCTCGTGGGCCTCGACCGCGACCCCCAGGCCCTGTCGATCGCGGGGGAGCGCCTCGCGCCCTTCGCCGACCGCACGCACCTCGTGCACGCCGTCTACGACGAGTTCCTCGACGTGCTCGGCGAGCTCGGCATCCCCGAGGTCGCCGGCGTGCTCTTCGACCTCGGCGTCTCCTCCCTGCAGCTCGACCTCGTCGAACGGGGGTTCTCCTATTCGAAGGATGCCCCGCTCGACATGCGCATGGACTCGACGAGCGAGCTCACCGCCGAGGTCGTTCTCGCGAACTACAGCGAGGTCGAGCTCCGCACGATCTTCCGCGACTACGGCGAGGAGAAGCTCGCCGCGCGCTACGCCCAGGCCATCGTCGCCGCGCGTCGCGAGGCGCCCATCGAGCGCTCCGGCCAGCTCGTCGAGATCATCACCGCGGTCACGCCCGTCGTCGTGCAGCGCGCGGGGCACCCGGCGAAGCGGGTCTTCCAGGCCCTGCGCATCGAGGTCAACCGTGAGCTCCTCGCCCTCGAGCGGGCGATCCCCCAGGCGATCGAGGCGCTCGGGATCGGCGGCCGCATCGTCGTCATGTCGTACCAGTCGCTCGAAGACCGCATCGTCAAACGCGATCTGCAGCGCGTCACGAGCTCGAGCGCCCCGGCCGGGCTCCCGGTGGAGCTCCCCGAGCACCGGCCGCAGCTCAGCCTCCTGACCCGCGGCGCCGAACGCGCCTCCGAGCGTGAGATGGACGAGAACCCCCGTGCCACCCCCGTGCGCTTGCGCGCGGCCGAGCGGATCGGACGACTGTCATGACCGACACCCTCGCCACCGCGGCGATCCCCGACTGGGCGCTGCCGAACCCGACCCGACGTCCCGACGAGGCGCCCGAGCAGCACGAACGCGCGCCGCACATCGAGATCGTCTCCACCCGCGGTCAGCGCAAGGCCCGCCCGCGCACCATCTATGCGGCGATCGTCATCGTCGGCATCATCGTCATCGTCATCGCCCAGCTGCTCCTGAGCGTCGGCCTCTCGCAGGGCGCCTACGAGATCAGCAGCCTGCAGGAGTCCCAGAAAGACCTCACGAGAACCGCGAGCTCGATCTCGGAGGACCTCGACCGCGTCTCCTCGCCGCAGAACCTCGCGGCCAATGCCGAGGCCCTGGGCATGGTGAGCAACACGAGCCCCGTCTACCTCCGGCTCTCCGATGGAGCGGTGCTCGGCGTCCCCGCGCCCGCGCAGGGCAGTGCGGGCTCGCTCATCGGGCCGGCCGGCCTGACCCCCAACTCGCTCCTGGCCGGCGTGCCCCTGGTCACCCAGCTGCCCGCAGACCAGGCCCCGGATGCCGCGACCCAGCCGGTCTCCGGCACGCCGGTGCAGACTCCCGCCGTCACACCCGACGCGCAGCTACCGTTGCACAGCGGGCTCCCGTCGCCGACGACGCACTGATCGGTGTTCGACATCAGCACCGTGTTCCACAGCAGCACCGAGCACGACAGATCCGAGAGGAAGGCGTCCGAGTGACCGCCAATTCACGATCGCACCGCCGCCGTCTCGCCATCGCCATCGTCGGGCTGCTCGCGATCGTCGGGGTGTTCGTCGTCAAGCTCGTCGACATCCAGGTGGTGCGGGCCGATGAGATCAACACGGAGTCGCTCGGCAAGCGCTCGGTGCCCGTCGACGTCTACGGAACCCGTGGCAGTATCCTCGACGACAAGGGGGTCGTGCTCGCCGACAGCGTCGACCGCTTCGACATCACGATCTCCCCGGAGGACGCCAAGCCGTTCGAGCGCGAGGGCGCCGACGGCAAAGAGGTCACCGTCTCCGTCGCCGAGGCCGCCGCCGAGATCGGGGCGATCACCGGGCAGACGCCCGAGAGCATCCTCGCGGTCATCTCCGGCGCGCTGGCCGCCGACCCCGACTCCCAGTGGGCCATGCTCACGAAGACGGTCGACCTCGACGTGTACCGGGCCGTCGCCGCGCTCGAGATCCCATGGACCTACTTCGCACGCGTGCCCGGCCGGGTGTACCCGAACGGCTCCGTCGCGGGCAACCTCGTGGGATTCGTGGGATCGGACGGCACTCCGCTCGCGGGCATCGAGGAGGACCAGGACTCATGCCTCGCGAGCGTCGACGGCGAGGAGACCTACGAGAAGGGCGCCGACGGCGTGCGTCTCCCCGGCAGCACGGTGACGACCAAGCAGGCGAAGGACGGCGGCGACGTCGTTCTGACGATCGACTCCGACCTGCAGTGGTTCTCGCAGCAGAGACTCGCCGAGCAGGTGCAGGCCGTGGGGGGCACCTACGGCATCGCCACGGTCATGGAGGTCAAGACCGGCAAGCTGCTCGCCGTCGCGGAGTATCCGACGGTCGATCCCAACAACGTCGACGCCACGGCGGAGGCCGACCGCGGCTCGCGGGCGTTCAGCGCCCCCTTCGAGCCCGGTTCCACGGGCAAGTCGCTCACCGCGGCATCCCTCATCGACGCCGGCGTCGCCGACCCGCTCACCCAGGTCGTCGCCCCCTACCGGCAGATCTTCCCCAACGGCGCCGACATCAACGACAGCGATTACCACGACCCCGAGAACCTCACCCTCACGGGCGTGCTCATGGAGTCGTCGAACACGGGCATGTCGCTGCTCGGCGACAAGCTCGACGAGCAGACCCGCTACGACTACTTGAAGAAGTTCGGTGTCGGCACCGAGACCGAGGTCGGCTTCCCGGGCGAGTCCGGCGGCATCCTCAACGACCTGCCCTGGGACAACCAGTCGCACTACGCGACCACATTCGGCCAGGCGTACTCGACGACGGCGATCCAGGTCGCGAGCATCTACCAGACCCTCGGCAACAAGGGCGTGCGGATGCCGGTGCAGCTCGTCGAGGGATGCCGCCAGCCCGACGGCACGATCACCGACGCCCCGGCCGCGCAGGGCACGCAGGTCGTCTCGGAGTCCGCCGCGACGCAGACCGTGAACGCGCTCGAGTCCGTCGTGACCGACGGCTGGCTGAGCGACACGCTCACGATCCCCGGCTACCGGGTGGCCGCGAAGACGGGCACCGCGCAGATGTCGGACGGCAACGGGGCGTACAGCCACAGCTACCTCGTGTCGCTCGCGGGCATCGCCCCGGCCGACGATCCCCAGTACGTCGTTTCGGTGAATATCGCGAACCCCGTTACGATTACTTCGTCGGCGGCCTCGGCTCCGGTCTTCCAGGAGATCATGACCCAGGTGCTCAAGACCTACCGCGTGAAGCCCTCGACGGAACCATCGCCGAACTTGCCGACCACCTGGTGACATGACGCGACCACGAAAGACTGAGGCCCTGTGACGGAACCGGTTTTCCAGGCCCCATCGGCTCTTCGTCCCGAGCATCCCGTTCCGCGGTCGCTCTCGGGTCTGGTCGCCGAGTTCGGCCTCGACCATCGGGGCGGCATCGACGAGGTCGAGGTGAGCGGGGTGAGCCTCGACTCGAGATCCATCGAGGCGGGCGACCTCTACATCGGGATGCCGGGGCGCAACGCCCACGGGGCGTCCTTCGCGGGCGTCGCCCGTGACTCCGGCGCCGTCGCCGTGCTCACCGACGAGGCCGGCGCCGAGCTCGCCGCCGAGAGCGGACTGCCCGTCGTCATCACGAGCGATGTGCGCGTGGCCCTCGGCGACGTCGCCGCGTGGGTCTATCGCACGCTCGAAGACCCGCCCACCCTGCTCGGGGTGACGGGCACGAACGGCAAGACCTCGGTCGTCTACATCCTGAGCGCGATCCTCGGCCAGCTCGGGGTCGTGTCGGGCCTCAGCTCGACCGCCGAGCGGCGGATCGGCTCGCTCGCCGTGACGAGCAGGCTCACGACCCCCGAGGCGACCGAGCTGCACGGCATGCTCGCCCGGATGCGCGAGGCCGAGGTGCGCACGGTCGCCATCGAGGTCTCCGCGCAGGCGCTCTCGCGTCATCGCATCGACGGGGTCGTCTTCGACGTCGTCGGCTTCACGAACCTGAGTCACGACCACCTCGACGACTACGCCGACATGGACGAGTACTTCCGGGCGAAGCTCGAGCTGTTCCAGCCCGACCGCGCCCGCCGTGCCGTCGTGACCGTCGACTCCGAGTGGGGGAGCCGGCTCGTCGCCGAGTCGCGGATCCCCGTGGTCACCCTCGCGACGCGTCCGGGCATCGAGGCCGAGTGGACCATGACCCTCACCGAGGAGGCGGCCGGCCACACCGAGTTCGTGCTGGAGGGCCCCGGCTCTCAGCGGCTGCAGACCCGGATCCCGCTGCTCGGCTGGTTCATGGCGGCCAACGCCGCCCTCGCGATCGTCATGCTCGTCGAGGCCGGCTACGACGTCGACGTCATCGCCCACGCGCTCGAGCGCGACGGGGGCATCGACGTGTTCATCCCGGGCCGGGCCGAGCTCATCTCGGGGGGGCGCGGGCCCCTCGTCTACATCGACTACGGGCACAGCCCCGACGCCTTCGAGAACACCCTCGCGGCCATCCGGAAGTTCGCCCGGGGCCGCATCATCATGGTCTTCGGCGCCGACGGCGACCGCGACGCGAGCAAACGCGTCGACATGGGCGCGATCGCGGCGCGGGGCTCCGACGTCGTCGTCGTGACCGACTTCCACCCGCGTTTCGAAGACCCCGCAGCCATTCGCGCGACACTCGTCGGCGCCGCACGGGCCGCCGTGCCCGAGCGCGAGATCTACGAGGTGGCAGACCCCAGGGCGGCGTTCCGCGAAGCCCTCGCGCACGCCCAGGACGGAGACGTGATTCTGTACGCAGGCCCCGGACACGAGGACTATCACGAGGTCGCGGGGGAGAAGCTCCCCTACTCGGCCCGAGACGACGCGCGGCTCGCGCTCATGGAAGCGGGTTGGCTCTAGATGATCGACCTGACACTCGAGGAGGTCGCCCGCATCACGGGCGGCACGCTCCACCTCGCGGGGGAGGCCACGCCGCAGACGGTCGTGAACGGAGCCGTCGACACGGATTCGCGTGAGATCGGGCCCGGCGGCGTCTTCGTCGCGAAGCCCGGCGAGTTCACCGACGGCCACCTCTTCGCGGACGCCGCGGTGGAGGCCGGTGCCGCTCTGCTCATCGTCGAGCGGCTCGTCGACGCCCCTGTGCCGCAGGTCGTCGTCGCCGACAGCGTCGACGCCCTCGGCGAGCTCGCCCACGAGGTCGTGCGGCGCGTGCGCGAGCTCGGGGCCCTGAAGATCGTCGGGGTCACGGGATCGAACGGCAAGACGACGACCAAGAACCTCCTGCGCACCGTTCTCGAGGGCGTCGGCGAGACGATCGCCCCGCGAGCCTCCTTCAACAACGAGGTCGGAGCCCCGCTCACGATGCTCGAGGTCACGGAGAGCACGCGGTTCCTCGTCGCCGAGATGGGCGCGAGCAAGGTGGGCGAGATCAGCCGCCTCGTGCGCTTGGCCCGCCCCGACATCGGGATCGTGCTCAAGGTCGGCCTCGCCCACGCGGGCGAGTTCGGCGGCATCGAGGCGACCCTCGCCGCGAAGACCGAGATGGTGAGCGATCTGCTGCCCGGCGACGTCGCCGTGCTCAACCGCGACGACCCGCGGGTGGCCTCGATGGCCGACAAGACCGCGGCGCGAGTGGTGTGGTTCGGCATCGGCGAAGGGGCGGATGTCTGCGCGACCGACGTCGTCGCGACATCCGAGGGCACGCGCTTCACCCTGCACCTGCCGGGCGGAGAGAGCCGACCGGTCGTCTTCCGCGTGCTCGGGGAGCACCACGTGATGAACGCCCTGGCCACGGCCGCGGCGAGCCACGAGCTCGGTGTCGGCATCGACGCCGTCGTCTCCGCGCTCGAGTCGGTCACCCGCGCCGAGCGCTGGCGTATGGAGGTGCTGGGCGGGGCGGGCGGCGTCTCGATCATCAACGACGCCTACAACGCGAGCCCCGACTCCATGGCTGCGGCGCTCAAGACCCTCGCCCAGATCACGGGCCCCGGGGGGCGCGCGATCGCCGTGCTCGGCGAGATGAGCGAGCTCGGCGAGCTCGCCGGAGACGAGCACGACCGTATCGGGCTGCTCGCGGTGCGCCTGGGCATCGACCAGCTCGTCGTCGTCGGAACGGCCGCGCGGCGGATGCACATCTCGGCCATCAAGGAGGGCTCGTGGGACGGCGAATCGTATTTCGCCGACACCGCCGACGACGCCTACGAGTGGCTGCGGCCGAAGCTGAGGGCGGGCGACACGGTGCTCGTCAAATCGTCGAATTCCGCAGGACTGCGTTTTCTGGGCGATCGACTGGGAGAATCGTTCTCGTGATCGTCCTACTGACCTCCGCAGGGCTGTCCTTGGCGTTCACGCTTTTCCTGACCCCGCTGTTCATCCGGTTGTTCAAGAAGCTCCAGTGGGGCCAGTTCATCCGCGACGACGGGCCGCAGAGCCACCACGCCAAGCGCGGCACCGCCACGATGGGCGGCATCATCATCATCCTGGCCGTGCTGTTCGGGGTGGGCATCGCGACGCTCGTCAACGGCGAGCACTTCACGCCGAGCGCCCTCCTCGTGCTCTTTATGATGGTCGGGCTCGGCATCGTCGGCTTCATCGACGACTTCCTCAAGACGCGCAATCAGCGCAGCCTGGGTCTCACCGGCTGGGCGAAGATCGCCGGCCAGGTGATCGTGGCGGGCGTCTTCGCGATCCTCGCGATCCAGTTCCCCAACGAGGAGGGGGTCACTCCCGCCTCGACGAGCATCTCGTTCATCCGCGACCTGCCCGTGGACTTCATGGTCTTCGGCACGGTCGCCGGGGTCATCGTCTACCTCATCTGGATCAGCCTGCTCGTGACGGCGACCTCGAACGGCGTCAACGTCGCCGACGGCCTCGACGGCCTCGCGACGGGCTCCTCGATCGTGGCCATCGGCTCCTACGTGATCATCGGCTTCTGGCAGAGCAACCAGTCGTGCTTCAGCCCGACGCTCAGCGAGGACGTCGCGTACAAGTGCTACGACGTGCGCGACCCGCTCGACCTCGCCATCGTGGCGGCGAGCATCGCCGGCGCCCTCGTCGGGTTCCTGTGGTGGAACACCTCGCCCGCGCAGATCTTCCTCGGCGACACCGGCTCGCTCGCCCTCGGCGGCGCCCTCGCGGCTCTCGCGATCCTCAGCCGCACCGAGCTGCTCCTCATCTTCATCGGCGGCCTCTTCGTGATCGTCACGGGCTCGGTCATCCTGCAACGGGCGTACTTCAAGATCACCAAGGGCAAACGCATCTTCCTGATGAGCCCGCTGCACCATCACTTCGAGCTCAAGGGCTGGGCGGAGGTCACCGTCGTCGTGCGGTTCTGGATCATCGCCGGGCTGCTCGTCGCCGCCGGGGTGGGAACCTTCTACCTCGAATGGCTGTCGCGATGACCGAGCCCCTCGACGACAGGCTCGCGAGCCTCACGAGCTGGCACGACGACTGGAGCGGCCTGCGGGTCGCGGTGCTGGGACTCGGCGTCACGGGGTTCTCGGTCGCGGACACCCTCGTCGAGCTCGGCTCTTCGGTGCTCGTGGTCGCCTCGACGGCGGACGACGATCGTGCGCGCCTGCTCGAGGTGATCGGGGCCGGGCTGCTGCGGCATCCTCTCGACGTCGTGCCCGAGGGCCTGCGCGGGTTCGACCCGCAGCTCGTGATCGTCTCCCCGGGGTTCCATCCCGACCATCCCGTGCTCGAGTGGGCGGCCGCGAGCGGCATCGCCGTGTGGGGCGACATCGAGCTCGCCTGGCGGCTGCGCGACAAGGTCGGCACGCCGGCCGAATGGCTGTGCGTCACGGGAACGAACGGCAAGACGACGACCGTGCAGCTCGCGGCGACCATGCTCGTGGCCGGAGGGCTGCGGGCGGCGCCGTGCGGCAACATCGGCGTGCCCGTGCTCGACGCGATCCGCGACCCGCAGGGCTTCGACGTGCTCGTGGTCGAGCTCTCGAGCTACCAGCTGCACTGGGTCAACCGCAACGCCGGCGGCGAGCTCGTGCCCTACTCGAGCGTGTGCCTCAACATCGCCGACGACCACCTCGACTGGCACGGCTCGGCCGAGGCCTACCGCGAGGCCAAGGGCCGCGTCTACCAGAACACCCGGGCCGCCTGCGTCTACAACAAGGCGGATGCCGTGACGGAGGAGCTCGTGCGCGAGGCCGACGTGATCGAGGGCGCCCGCGCGATCGGCTTCGGTCTCGGCGTGCCGGGGCCGAGCGACCTCGGCATCGTCGACGGGATCGTGGTCGACCGCGCCTTCCACGAGGAGCGCTTCACGAGCGCCCTCGAGATCACGACCGTGGAGGAGCTCGCCGAGCTCGGGCTCGCGGCGCCGCACGTGCTCGCCAACATCCTCGCGGCGAGCGCACTCGTGCGGTCGATGGGGGTGCCGCCGGCGGTGATCAAGGCGGCGCTCGAGGGCTTCCGCCTCGACGCGCACCGCATCGAGCGGGTCGCGCTCGTGCGCGACGTCCTGTGGATCGACGACTCGAAGGCCACCAACCCGCACGCGGCGGACGCCTCTCTGCGCGCCTTCCCCTCCGTCGTCTGGATCGCCGGCGGCCTGCTCAAGGGCGTCGAGGTCGACGATCTCGTGCGCGGGCACGCCGAGCATCTGAGGGGGGTCGTGCTCATCGGAGCGGACCGCGACGCGCTACGGGAGGCATTCCGGCGACACGCCCCCGACGTGCCCCTCTACGAAGTGGATGCGCCCGAGACTAGAGAGGTAATGCCGAGCGCGGTCCGTCTGGCCGCCGAGCTCGCCGAGCCGGGTGACGTCGTCCTCCTGGCCCCGGCGGCGGCGTCGATGGACCAGTTCCGGGATTACGCGGATCGCGGTCGGTCGTACGCTCAGGCCGTTCGAGAATTTTTGGGAGGTGAGGCGGATGACGAGTCCGCCTCGCAGCGCACCGACGGCGAGTAGGCTCTTCGGCCGGAGCCGGGGCGCCGGCGCAGGCCCCTCGGGCGACGACACGGCGGCCACGGGTGCGGGTGCAGGCACCGCGACCGGCACCGGCTCTTCGGCCCGGATCTCGCTCGGGCGTCTGTTCCGCGCCGAGACCGCGAACTACTTCCTGCTGCTCGGCACCACGCTCTTCCTCGTCGCACTGGGTCTCGTGATGGTGCTCTCGTCATCCTCGGTCGACTCCTACCTCGACGACGACGGCTTCTTCGGCGGCTTCTGGCGGCAGGCGCTCTACGCGGGCATCGGGGTTCCGCTCATGCTCGTCATCAGCCGCTTCCCGCCCACCTTCTGGAAGCGCTGGGCTCTGCCTCTGCTCGCCTTCGGCGCCATCCTGCAGCTGCTCGTGCTCGTGACCCCGCTCGGCTACGAGATCGGCGGCAACAAGAACTGGCTGCGCATCGGCGCCTTCACGGCCCAGCCCTCCGAGGCGCTCAAGGTGGCCCTCATCGTCTGGCTCGGCGTCTTCCTCGCCCGGCGCATCGGAGCGCCCAACCAGACCAAGCAGATCCTCATGCCCATCGCGATCGTCGGAGGCGGCTCGATCGCCCTCGTGCTCGCAGGCGGCGACCTCGGCACGGTCATCATCATGGCGGGCATCGTCGTCGGCGCGCTCTTCTTCGCCGGTGTGCGGCTGCGGATCCTCGCACTGCCGATCGTGCTCGGCGCCATCGCCGCCGCCGTCGTCGCGATCTCGAGCCCCAACCGGCTGCAGCGCATCGAGGCCTTCTTCTCCGAGGACTGCACCGACTACGCGAACTCGTGCTGGCAGATCCAGCACGGCTATTACGCGATGGCGAACGGCGGCATCTTCGGCGTCGGCCTCGGCAACTCGAAGGCCAAGTGGTCGTGGCTGCCCGCGGCCGACAACGACTTCATCTTCGCGATCATCGGCGAGGAGCTGGGGCTGCTCGGCGCGATCGTCGTGCTGGCCCTCTTCATCCTCCTCGCCGTCTCGTTCGTGCGCATCATGCACGCGCAGACCGAAGTCTTCCCGCGGGTCGTGACCGGCGGCATCCTGGTCTGGATCATCGGCCAGGCGTGCGTGAACATCGGGGTCGTGCTCGGGGTGATACCCGTGCTGGGGGTTCCGCTGCCGCTCATCTCCTCGGGCGGCACGGCGCTCATCACCTCCCTCGTGGCGATCGGCATCGTGCTCTCCTTCGCGCGCCAGCCCGCGCGGCTCCCGGGCGAGGTGGCGGATGCCGCGACCGCCCGCCCTCGCAGAAAGCGCCAGCCCACCCGATGACGACGTACCTCCTGGCGGGCGGCGGCACCGCCGGCCACGTCAACCCCCTGCTCGCCGTCGCCGACACGATCCGCGAGCGCGAGCCGGAGTCGACGGTTCTCGTGCTCGGAACCGCGGAGGGGCTCGAGGCGCGCCTCGTGCCCGCGCGCGGCTACGAGCTGCTCGTCATCCCGCGCCTGCCGTTCCCGCGCCGGCCCAACCGCGACGCGGTCCGGTTCGCGGGGCGCTTCCGGGGCACGATCGCGCAGATCGCCCGCATCATCCAGGAGCGCTCCGTCGAGGTCGTCGTGGGATTCGGCGGCTACGCGTCCGCTCCCGCCTACCTCGCGGCGCGCCGGCTGCGCACGCCGCTCGCGCTCCACGAGGCGAACGCCAAGCCGGGCCTCGCCAACCGCCTCGGCAGCCGCTACACGCAGCACGTGGGGGTCGCCTTCCACGGCACGCCGCTGCGGCACGCGAGCTTCGTCGGGATGCCGCTGCGCCCGGAGATCGCCCGGCTCGACAGGGCGGCGCACCGTGCGGAGGGCCTCGACCTCTTCGGGCTCGCCGCCGACCGGCCGACCCTGCTCGTCACGGGCGGCTCGCTCGGCTCGCGGCGCATCAACGCCACGGTCGTCGGCTCGGCGCGGGCCGTGCTCGACGCCGGGTACCAGATCGTGCACATCACGGGCCGGAAGTCGGAGGTCTCAGACCCGGGGCTCGAGGGCTACCGGATGGTCGAGTACTGCGACCGTATGGACCTCGCCCTCTCGGTCGCCGACGCCGCCGTCTCGCGCGCGGGCTCGGCGACCGTGAGCGAGCTGAGCGCACTCGGCATCCCCGCCGTCTTCGTGCCCTATCCGGTCGGCAACGGCGAGCAGCGCTTCAACGCCCGCGAGGTCGTCGAGGCCGGCGGGGGAATCCTCGTCGACGACACGGCGTTCCTTCCCGAGTGGGTGCGCTCGACGCTCGTGCCACTGCTGGCGGATCGGGAGAGGATCGACGCGATGGCGGCGGCCGCGGCATCCGTCGGCGTTCTCGACGGAGCCGAGCGGATGACCGACCTCGTTCACGACGCGCTCCGCCGCGACACCTGAGCACGGCCTCCAGGCGCGTACCGTATAACGGTAGGCGCAGTCCGCCGCACACCATCCCAGCCTCGCTGGCAGGCACGAAGAGAGCACCACGTGATCAAGCCCGACCCGACCATCGAGATCCCCGAGGAGCTCGGACGCCTCCACTTCGTCGGCATCGGTGGAGCGGGCATGAGCGGGATCGCCCGGCTGTTCCTCGACGCCGGCTACACCGTGACCGGCTCCGACGTGCGTGACTCCTCGAACATCGACGCGCTGCGCGAGCAGGGCGCGACCGTGACGATCGGGCACGACGCGGCCAACGTGGGCGAGGCGCAGACGCTCGTCGTCACCTCGGCGCTGTGGGCCGACAACCCCGAGTACCTGCTCGCGAAGGAGCGCGGCCTTCCGGTGCTGCACCGTTCGCAGGCCCTCGCCTGGCTCATCAACCGGCACCGGCTCGTGGCCGTCGCGGGAGCGCACGGCAAGACCACCTCGACGGGCATGATCATCACGGGGCTCCTGGGCCTCGGCGCAGACCCGAGCTTCGTCAACGGCGGCGTCATCGAGTCGCTCGGCGTGAGCTCGGCCAGCGGGTCGGACGACCTCTTCGTCGTCGAGGCCGACGAGTCCGACGGCTCCTTCCTGCTCTACGACACCGCCGTCGCCCTCATCACGAACGTCGACCCCGATCACCTCGACCACTACGGCTCGCTCGAGGCGTTCCGCGAGGCCTTCGTGACCTTCGCGAGCTCCGCGAGCGAGCTCGTCGTCGTGTCCTCCGACGACCCGGGCGCCGTCGCCGTCACGAAGGATCTCGAGGGCCGGGCGACCGGCGGCCAGAAGGTCGTGACCTTCGGCGAGGATGCCGCGGCCGAGGTGCGCGTGCGCGACATCGTCACCCGTGGCCCCGTGGCCTTCACGATCGACTACGCGGGAGCGAGCTATTCGGCGACCCTGCGCATCCCGGGGCGGCACAACGCGATCAACGCGGCGGGCGCCTTCGCCGTGCTCGCGGGGCTCGGCTTCGACCCGGCCGGCTCGCTCGCGGCGATCGCCGAGTTCGGCGGCACCGAGCGCCGCTTCGAGCTGCACGGCACCGTGCGCGGCGTGAGCGTCTACGACGACTACGCGCACCACCCGACCGAGGTCGCGGCCGCTCTGAGCGCCGCGCGTACGGTCGTGGGCGATGGCCGCATCATCGCCGTGCACCAGCCGCACCTCTACAGCCGCACCCGCCTGTTCGCCGGCGAGTTCGCCGAGACGCTCGAGCGCTACGCCGACCACACGGTCGTGCTCGACGTCTACGGGGCCCGGGAGGACCCGGAGCCGGGGGTCACGGGCGAGCTCGTCTCCGCCCGGTTCGACGACGCCTCGCACGTCGCCTTCGTGCCCGACTGGCAGGCCGCCGCCGACTACACGGCCACGATCGCGCGTGAGGGCGATTTCGTCATCACGCTCGGCTGCGGCGACGTCTACCGCATCGTGCCGCAGCTGCTCGACGCGCTCCGCTCGACGGAGGCGGACGCCGAGGGAACGGTGCGGGGATCAGCGCGGGGATGACGGGTGCGGGGATGACGGGCAGGGGACTGTGAAGCGACCCGAGGGGATCAACCGCCCGGCGGGGCCGTCGCGCGAGCCGTCGGGGCAGTCCGAGCCGTCGGGGCAGTCCGGCCAGTCCGGGCAGTCCGGGCAGTCCGGTCCGTCGAAACGGGATCCCGGCGCGAAGGCCGCCCGTGCGCAGGATGCCGCCGCCCGCCGCCGCCCGCAGGCGCCCCGTGGCGGCGCCGATCCCACGACCGAGCCGATCCCGCTGCCGGGCGGCGCGGCGGCGACCGCGGGGGTGGGCGCGGCCGAGGAGCCCCTCGCCCACGTGACGGAGGTGCTGCCGCGTCTGGAGGGGCGCGGACGGCCCACCGGCGCCGGCTCCGACACGATCACGGCCGAGGAGCGCGACAGCGCCGAGACGGCGCTCACGGCCCGGGAGGCCCGCCGACGGCTGCGTGAGGCGACCGCGGAGCGCCGGCGCTTCGAACGCTCGGAGGTGCGGCGCTTCACCAAGCGCACCCGCCGCCGCCGGATCATCTGGCTCGTCTCGTCGATCGCGATCGTGGGTCTCGTCGCCTTCGTCGTCGTGGGGGCATACTCGCCGCTCATGGCGCTCAAGACCATCCAGATCGAGGGAGCGCAGCGCGTCGACCCGGCCCAGCTCGCGACGGCTCTCGACGGCCAGCTCGGCACGCCGCTGCCGCTCGTCGACGTCAACAGCATCCAGTCGACGCTCGCGACCTTCCCCCTCATCCAGAGCTTCTCGACCGAGAGCCGCCCGCCGAACACGATCGTCGTGCGCATCGTCGAGCGCGTGCCGGTGGGCCTCGTCGCCTCGGCCGCCGGCTTCGACCTCGTCGACGCGGCCGGCGTGGTCGTCGAGAGCACGGCCGAGCGCCCGCCCGGCTATCCGCTCATGGAGACCCAGGGCGCACCGAGCGGCCCGGCCTTCGTCGCGGCGAGCTCCGTCATCCGCTCGCTGCCCGACGACCTCAGGGGCCATGTCGACCGGGTCGTCGCGACGACCAACGACGACGTGACCCTCGTCTTCACGGGGGTGGGCCAGCAGGTCATCTGGGGCAGTGCCGACGACTCGGCGTTCAAGGCCGTCGTGCTCGCGAAGCTGCTGCCGCAGCACGACCCGAACACGCCCGTCGTCTACGACGTCTCGTCGCCGAACAGCCCGGTCTGGCACTGACTTTCGCGACACGCGGCACGGGGTCACGCCGCGCGGCGGTTGCGCACCTAACGTCAAGTCAGGAATTGCATACTGAGCATAACTTTAATCCTTAACCTGAGGTTGAAAGTTTCAGCGGAGGCCGGACGTGACTACAAACCAGAACTACCTCGCCGTGATCAAGGTCGTCGGCATCGGCGGTGGCGGCGTGAACGCCGTCAACCGCATGATCGAGCTCGGCCTCCGGGGGGTCGAGTTCATCGCCATCAACACGGATGCTCAGGCGCTCCTGATGAGCGACGCCGACGTCAAGCTCGACGTCGGCCGCGAGATCACCCGCGGCCTCGGCGCCGGAGCTGACCCCGAGGTCGGCCGGCGCGCATCCGAAGACCACGCGGAGGAGATCGAGGAGGCCCTCGCGGGCGCCGACATGGTCTTCGTCACCGCGGGAGAGGGCGGCGGAACCGGCACGGGCGGCGCCCCGGTGGTCGCGCGGATCGCGAAGTCGATCGGTGCGCTCACGATCGGCGTCGTCACGAAGCCCTTCGGCTTCGAGGGCCAGCGCCGCCAGCACCAGGCCGAGGTCGGCGTCGCGGCGCTCAAGAACGAGGTCGACACGCTCATCGTCGTTCCCAACGACCGTCTGCTCGAGATCAGCGACCGCGGCATCAGCATGCTCGAGGCCTTCTCGACGGCGGACGAGGTGCTCCTCGCCGGCGTGCAGGGCATCACCGACCTCATCACGACCCCCGGTCTCATCAACCTCGACTTCGCCGACGTCAAGTCGGTCATGCAGGGCGCCGGCTCCGCGCTCATGGGCATCGGCTCCTCGCGCGGCGCGGACCGCGCCATCAAGGCCGCGGAGCTCGCGGTCGCCTCGCCCCTCCTCGAGGCGAGCATCGAGGGCGCGCACGGCGTGCTCCTGTCGATCCAGGGCGGATCGAACCTCGGCATCTTCGAGATCAACGACGCCGCCAGGCTCGTGCAGGAGGCCGTGCACCCCGAGGCCAACATCATCTTCGGAACCGTCATCGACGACACGCTCGGCGACGAGGTGCGGGTGACCGTCATCGCGGCCGGCTTCGACGGCGGAGAGCCGAGTGTCAAGGTCGACTCGCGACGCAGCAACTTCGTCGCGGCCGGCGCCGGCGCCCCCTCTCTGGCGGCGGTCGGATCCGAGGCGGGCGAGACCGCCGAGGCGGCGACGGCCGGCAGCCCGTGGAGCCCCATCGCCGAGCAGCCCGCGGCCGAGAGCGTCGTCGCCGACCCCGCCTTCGAAGACGAGGACGACGATCTGGACATCCCCGACTTCCTGAAGTAGCGGCGCGGTGATGGAGCAGCTGCCGGGCACCCTGGCCGAGCGCCTCGAAGCCGTGCGGCAGGGGGTGCGGGATGCCGCGGCATCCGCTTCTCGTTCCGAGGCCGAGGTCAAGACGATCGTCGTCACCAAGTTCCAGCCCGCGTCGCTCGTCGCCGAGCTCCATTCGCTCGGGGTGCGCGACGTCGGCGAGAACCGGCACCAGGAGGCGCAGGAGAAGGCGCACGAGCTGCGCGACCTCGATCTCCTCTGGCACTTCGTCGGGCAGCTGCAGAGCAAAAAGGCCCGGCAGGTGCGGGCGTACACCCACGCCGTGCACTCGGTCGACCGCCTCTCGCTCGTCGACGCCCTCGACGCCTTCGACGAGCCGCTGGACTGCTTCGTGCAGCTCAACCTCACCGACGACCCCGCACGCGGCGGTGTGGCCTCAGCCGGTCTCGAGGCGCTCGTGGAGCATGTGCTCGAGGCACGCGGGCTGCGGCTCCTGGGGGTCATGGCGGTCGCGCCGCTGGGGGAGGAGCCCCGCAGCGCGTTCGCACGCCTGCGTGCGGCGAGCGAGCGTGTGCGGCGCCTCGACCCCGCGGCCTGGGCGATCTCGGCGGGCATGTCCCACGACTACCCCGCGGCCATCGCCGAAGGGGCGACACACCTGCGGATTGGCACGGCAATCACGGGAAACAGACCGCAGGCCGGTTAATCTCGAACTGTTGCACGATTCGACACGGAGGTAACGATGTCCAACCCGCTCAAGAAAACCATGGTCTACCTGGGCTTGGCCGACGAGGAACTCGAATACGAGGAGACGCCTGCCCAGCAGGCCGCACCCGTGACCCCGGTCCGCAACACCACGCCCGCGAGCGAGAACCGCGCTCCGGTCACCCCCCTGCGCAGAACGTCCACGACAAGGAGCGCGCCGCCGGTGGAAATGAATGAGATCCTGACCGTACACCCCAAGCAGTACCGCGACGCCCAGGTGATCGCCGAGAGCTTCCGTGACGGCATCCCGGTCATCATCAACCTCTCGCAGATGAGCGAGGGCGACGCCCGTCGTCTCATCGACTTCGCGAGCGGCCTGTCACAGGGCCTCTACGGAAAGATCGAGCGCGTCACCAACAAGGTCTTCCTGCTCTCCCCCTCGCACGTCGCCGTCTCGGGCGATCAGTCGCAGGGCGAGGCCGGCGTCGAGGCCTCGTTTTTCGCACAGCCGTAGAGTCATCCATACTTGACGGGTGACGACGATCTCGATAGTTTCCCTGATCGCTTCCATCGCGTACTACCTCCTTCTGATCTACTTCTTCATCATGTGGGGGCGATTCATCGTCGACCTCATGCGAACGTTCAGACGCGGGTGGAGGCCGGGCCGGTTCGGGCTCGTGCTGGCGGAAGCGGCGTACACGGTGACCGACCCGCCCATCAAATTCTTCCGGCGCATCATCCCTCCGGTGTCGTTCGGGCCGGTCGCACTCGATTTCGGCTGGAGCGTCACGATGCTCTGCGTCATCATCGGGATGTTCGTCACCAGCCTTCTCTCACGGTGAGTCGTTGTATCCTGAGGCGGACGCCCCGAAGCGGCGTCCGACTCGATGGTGGGTACGCAGCCGACTTTGCTAGCGTTGACATTCGTAAATGAGTTTTGTGTTCGTTCGAGTTCTAAGGGTGGAAAGCCATGGCGCTAACTCCGGAAGATGTAGTCAACAAGCGGTTCCAGCCGACCAAGTTCCGTGAGGGCTACGACCAAGACGAGGTCGACGACTTCCTCGACGAGGTCGTCGTCGAGCTCCGCCGCCTGAACCAGGAGAACGAAGAGCTCCGTCAGCGCCTCGTCGCGAGCGACTCGCGAATCTCCGAGCTGCAGCGCAGCGCGGGCCAGCCGAGCCTCGCCAGCGAGCAGGCAGCCCCCGTCGCCGCTCCCGTCGCGCCGCAGCCCCCGACCGCCGCGCTCAGCTACCCGACGGCCGCCCCGGCCGAGGTCGCCGACTCGACGAGCACCAACAACCTCCTCCAGCTCGCCCGCCGTCTGCACGACGAGCACGTGCGCGAGGGCATCGAGAAGCGCGACGCCCTCATCGCCGAGGGTCACGCCACCGCAGCGCGCGTCGTCGCCGAGGCCGAGGCCAAGCAGCGCACCCAGCTCACCGCGCTCGACCAGGAGCGCTCCGCGCTCGAGGGCCGGATCGACGAGCTGCGCAACTTCGAGCGCGACTACCGTCAGAAGCTCAAGGGCTACATCGAGGGTCAGCTGCGCGAGCTCGACAGCACCGGGCCCGCGAGCTACAGCGCTCCGGTCTCCGAGAACCCCGCGCCGGTAGCAGCACCGCAGCCTCCGAGCTTCCAGAGCTTTGGCGGCTAAGACCGCCACGAAGGTCAGCGTCGTCTCGCTCGTCGTCCTGGCCGTCGTGGCCGTCGGTGTCTTCGTCACCGATCAGGTCGCCAAGTATCTCGTCGTCGAGAACCTCACCCTGGGCGAGCAGGTCAACGTCCTGGGTGAGGCTCTCCAGCTCCGTTTCGTGAAGAACCCGGGCGCCGCCTTCGGCCTCGGAAGCGGCATGACCTGGATCTTCTCGATCGCGGCCATCGCCGTCATGGTGCTCATCATCTGGTTCGCCCGGCGCATCCGCTCGATCGGCTGGGCGATCCTCTTCGGGCTGCTGCTCGGCGGCATCCTGGGAAACCTCACCGACCGGCTCACGCGTGAGCCCGGCTTCGGAGTGGGCCACGTCGTCGACTTCATCTACACGCCGTGGATGCTGCCGGCGATCTACAACTGCGCCGACATCGCCATCGTCTCGAGCATGGGTCTGTTCATCATCCTGACGATCCGCGGCGTCGGCCTCGACGGCACCCGCGTCGCCCGCTCGAAGGGCACGGATGCCGCGCCCGAGGCGGCGCAGAACACGGCCGCCCCGTCTCCGACCGACTCGCCCGTCGCTCCCGGCGACTCCCCGCGGTGACCGTGGAGTCGCGTTCCCTCCCGCTCCCCGACGGCCTCGACGGCGTCCGCGTCGACGCGGCCATCGCGAAGCTCCTCGGCTTCTCGCGCAGCTTCGCGGCCGAGGTCGCCGAGGCCGGGGGAGTCACCCTCGACGGCAAGACCCTCGGCAAGTCCGACCGCCTGCGCGCGGGCGGCTGGCTCGAGGTCTCCTGGTCGCCGCGCGAAGAGCTCGCGATCGTGCCCATCGCCGTGCCGGATCTCGGGATCGTCTACGACGACGACCACATCGTCGTCGTCGACAAACCGGCCGGCGTCGCCGCGCACCCCTCCGTCGGCTGGACGGGTCCCACGGTCGTCGGGGCCCTGCACGCCGCCGGCTACCGCATCTCGACGTCCGGGGCTGCCGAGCGCGCGGGCATCGTGCACCGCCTCGACGTGGGCACGAGCGGGCTCATGGTCGTCGCGAAGAGCGAGCTGGCCTACACGGGCCTCAAACGTGCCTTCCACGACCGGGAGGTCGAGAAGATCTACAACGCCGTCGTTCAGGGACATCCCGATCCGCTCGCGGGCACGATCGACGCGCCCATCGGCCGCCATCCGAGGTCGGACTGGAAGTTCGCGGTCACGGCCGACGGCAAGCCCTCGGTGACCCATTACGAGACGATCGAGGCGTTCCCCTCCGCCTCGCTGCTCGAGATCCACCTCGAGACCGGTCGCACGCACCAGATCCGGGTGCACATGGCCGCACAGCGGCACCCCTGCGTCGGCGACGCGATGTACGGCGCCGACCCCACGATCTCGGCGCGGCTCGGCCTCACCCGCCAGTGGCTGCACGCCTCGCGGCTCGCCTTCGCGCATCCCGACTCGGGGCAGTGGGTCGAGTTCCGCTCCGCCTACCCCGCAGACCTGCAGCACGCCCTCGATGTCCTGGGTCGGAGTTAGTCTTTTCTCAGCCCTTCGCGGGCCCCGCCGTTCGGTACCGAAACACTAGAGAGCCGGAGCTGTTTTGTCCTCTCGTGGCGATTCTTTCGTTCATCTGCACGTGCACAGCGAGTACTCGATGCTCGATGGTGCGGCCCGAGTCAAACCCCTCATCGAGGCCGCCGTCGAGCAGGGCATGCCCGCCGTCGCGGTCACCGACCACGGCAACGTCTTCGGGGCCTTCGACTTCTGGAAGACGGCGACGGATGCCGGCATCAAGCCGATCATCGGAACCGAGGCGTACCTCACGCCGGGCACCGCCCGCGGCGACCGCACCCGGGTGCGGTGGGGCAGCGGCGGCGAAGACGACGTCTCGGGGGCCGGCGCCTACACCCACATGACCCTCCTCTCGTCGACGACCGAGGGCATGCACAACCTCTTCCGCCTCTCCTCGCGGGCGTCGATCGAGGGCTACTACTTCAAGCCGCGTATGGATCGCGAGCTGCTCTCGCAGTACAGCTCCGGACTCATCGCGACCACGGGCTGCCCCAGCGGCGAGGTGCAGACCCGGCTGCGGCTCGGCCAGTACGAGGAGGCGAAGAAGGCCGCCTCCGACTTCCGCGACATCTTCGGCAAAGAGAACTTCTTCGCCGAGATCATGGATCACGGCCTCGGCATCGAGCGCCGGATCATGAGCGACCTGCTCCGCCTCGCGAAAGAGCTCGACCTGCCGCTCGTCGCCACGAACGACCTGCACTACACGCACGCCCACGACGCGACGAGCCACGCGGCCCTTCTGTGCGTGCAGTCGGGCACGACGCTCGACGACCCCAACCGCTTCAAGTTCGACGCCGACGAGTTCTACCTCAAGTCGGCCCGGCAGATGCGCGAGCTGTTCCGCGACCACCCCGAGGCCTGCGACAACACGCTCCTCATCGCCGAGCGCTGCGAGGTCGCCTTCAACACCTCGGCGAACTACATGCCCCGGTTCCCGGTGCCCGAGGGCGAGACCGAAGACACCTGGTTCATCAAAGAGGTCGAGACCGGCCTCCACTACCGCTACCCGAACGGCATCCCCGACGAGGTGCGCAAGCGCGCCGACTACGAGGTGGGCGTCATCGTGCAGATGGGCTTCCCCGGCTACTTCCTCGTCGTCGCCGACTTCATCAACTGGTCGAAGAACAACGGCATCCGGGTCGGGCCGGGTCGTGGCTCGGGTGCGGGCTCGATGGCCGCGTACGCCATGCGCATCACCGATCTCGACCCCATCCGGCACGGGCTGCTCTTCGAGCGGTTCCTGAACCCCGATCGTGTCTCGATGCCCGACTTCGACGTCGACTTCGACGACCGTCGCCGCGGCGAGGTCATCAAGTACGTGACCGACAAGTACGGCGAGGAGCGCGTCGCCCAGATCGTCACCTACGGCACCATCAAGGCGAAGCAGGCGCTCAAGGACTCCTCGCGTGTGCTCGGCTTCCCCTTCGGCATGGGCGAGAAGCTCACGAAGGCGATGCCGCCGCCCGTGATGGGCAAAGACATCCCGCTCACCGGCATCTTCGACAAAGACCACCCGCGCTACAAGGAGGCGGCCGACATCCGGGCCGTCGTCGAGACCGACCCCGAGGCGAAGACGGTCTTCGACACGGCTCTCGGCATCGAGAACCTCAAGCGGCAGTGGGGCGTGCACGCGGCCGGCGTCATCATGTCGAGCGATCCGCTCATCGACATCATCCCGATCATGAAGCGAGAGCAGGACGGCCAGATCGTCACGCAGTTCGACTATCCGGCAGCCGAGGCGCTCGGCCTCATCAAGATGGACTTCCTCGGGCTGCGCAACCTCACGATCATCGACGACGCGCTCGACAACATCGAGTCGAACCGCGGTTTCCGGCCCGTGCTCGAAGATCTGGAGCTCGACGACGCGCCCGCCTACGAGCTGCTCGCCCGCGGCGACACCCTCGGCGTCTTCCAGCTCGACGGCGGCCCCATGCGCTCGCTCCTGCGGCTTATGAAGCCCGACAACTTCGAAGACATCTCGGCCGTCATCGCGCTCTACCGGCCCGGCCCGATGGGCGCGGACTCGCACACCAACTACGCCTTGCGCAAGAACGGCCTGCAGGAGATCACGCCCATCCACCCGGAGCTCGAGGAGCCCCTCTCCGAGGTGCTCGGCGGCACGCACGGCCTGATCGTCTACCAGGAGCAGGTCATGTCGGTCGCGCAGAAGCTCGCCGGCTTCACCCTCGCCCAGGCAGACCTGCTGCGGCGCGCGATGGGCAAGAAGAAGAAGTCCGAGCTCGACAAGCAGTTCGAGGGCTTCTCGGGCGGCATGGTGGCCAACGGCTACTCGATGGACGCCGTCAACAAGCTGTGGGACATCCTGCTGCCGTTCTCCGACTACGCCTTCAACAAGGCGCACTCGGCCGCGTACGGCGTCGTCTCCTACTGGACGGCCTACCTCAAGGCTCACTTCCCGGCCGAGTACATGGCCGCGCTCCTCACGAGCGTCGGCGACTCGAAGGACAAGCTCGCGATCTACCTCAACGAGTGCCGCCGGATGGGCATCAAGGTGCTCGCCCCCGACGTCAACGAGTCGATCGGGTTCTTCGCGGCCGTCGGCAACGACATCCGCTTCGGCCTCGGAGCCGTGCGCAACGTGGGCTTCAACGTCGTCGACGCCATCAAGAAGGCGCGCGAGGAGAAGGGCCGCTTCGAGTCCTTCCACGACTTCCTGCGCAAGGTTCCCCTCCAGGTCGCGAACAAGCGCACGATGGAGTCCCTCATCAAGGCGGGGGCCTTCGACTCGCTCGGCGCCACCCGGCGCGCGCTCGTCGAGATCCACGAGCAGGCCGTCGAGTCCGTCGTGAAAGACAAGCGGGCGGAGGAGAACGGCGACATCGGCTTCGACTTCGACAGCCTCTTCGACGAGGTCGACGTTCCGAGCATCTCGCTCGTGCCCGAGCGCCCCGAGTGGTCGAAACGCGACAAGCTCGCCTTCGAGCGCGAGATGCTCGGGCTCTACGTCTCCGACCATCCGCTCGCGGGGCTGGAGGTGCCGCTCGCGAAGCACGCGAGCATCTCGATCGCCGACCTCATCGCCTCCGAGTCCATCCAGGACGGCGAGACCGTCACGGTCGCGGGCCTCGTGACGAGTGTGCAGCACCGGGTCGCCCGCAGCTCGGGCAACCAGTACGGCATGATCCAGGTCGAGGACTTCGGCGGCGAGATCACCGCGATGTTCATGGGCAAGGCCTACCAGGAGTTCTCCTCGACCCTCGTCAACGACTCGATCGTCGTCGTGCGCGGGCGCGTGAGCATGCGCGACGACGGCATGAACCTGCACGCCTTCAACATCTTCTCGCCCGACATGGGCCAGGGCGCCGACTCGGGCCCGCTCGTGCTCAACATCCCCGAGAACAGGGCGACGACCGAACGGGTGCAGGGCCTGCGCGAGGTGCTCATGCGGCATCGTGGCGAGAACGAGGTGCGCCTCAAGCTCGTCAAGGGCGACATGGCGCGGGTCTTCGAGGTCCCGCACCCCGTCTCGGTGACGGCCGACCTCTACGGCGAGCTCAAGAGCCTCCTCGGCCCCAACTGCCTCGGCTAGTGTTGCGCGCGGTTCGTGTCGTCGAGCGCGGGCTTGTCGTCGAGCGCGGGGCTTCGACGCTCGTCGCCCGGCGACAAAGCCGCGCTCGACGCCTGCTGGTCGAGCGCCGGGGTCAGACGGGGTCGCCGGGGGTGCGGTAGCTGCGTTCGTGGTAGAGCAGGGCCTCGTCCTCGTCGCCGAGGGCGCCCTGCTCGATCTGCACGACGACGACCGCGTTGTTGTGCACCTGGAGCCGTTCGACGATGCGGCCGACCATCCACGAGGTCACGCCCTTGAGCACGGGCAGGCCGTGGGGTCCGGCCTCCCAGTGCTCGCCGTCGAAGCGCACGGCGTTGTCGCCGGACATGATCTGGGCGACGTCGCGGTTGCGCGAGCCCATCATGTGGATGACCACACGATCGGTCTCGGCGAGGGCGGGCCACGAGCTCGCCGAGCGGGCGATGTTGAAGGTCGCGAGGGGCGGCACGGCCGAGAGCGAGGCGAGGGATGTCGCGGTGAAGCCCACCGGCGTGCCGTCGGGCGTCAGCGCCGTCACGACCGCCACACCGGCGGCATGCCGCCGGAAAGCCTGCTTGAAGGCCTCGAGGTCGGCCGGCGTCGCCGGCGAGGTCGCGGAGGTCCGGTCGTCGTGGGAATCCTGGGGCGGGGTCGTCTCACTCATACGAATGCATCAATCGTTTCGGCCGCCATGATATTCCCCTCGGAAGAGGCCTTTCGGCTGCGACCCGGGCGGGACCGCTAGGCTTGTCTGGCCATGATCCAGCGTCGCGACCTCCGGGGCCACAAGCCTAACCCCACAGAACTCCTGGGACTCGTCCCGCGCCCGACGATCGACGTGTCGGTCGCCTCGGCCGCCGCCGCGACCCTCATCGACGAGGTGCGTTCGCGCGGTGCGGACGCGCTGCTCGAGCAGGCCGAGCGTTTCGACGGGGTGCGGCCCCGCGACATCCGCGTGCCCTCGTCTCAGATCGCGGCCGCCGTCATCGCTCTCGAGACCCCTGTCCGCGAGGCCCTCGAGGAGGCCATCGACCGGGTGCGGCGTGCGACGGCCGCCCAGGTCCCTCCCGAGATCGTGACGTCGATCGGGCCGGGCGCGCAGATCGTGCAGCGCTGGCAGCCGGTCGCGCGGGCGGGCCTCTACGTTCCCGGCGGCAAGGCCGTCTATCCCTCGAGCGTCGTGATGAACGTCGTGCCGGCCCAGGTGGCGGGTGTCGCCTCGATCGCCATCGCGTCGCCGCCGCAGCGCGAGTTCGACGGCCGGGTGCACCCGGTCATCCTCGGCGCCGCGGGGCTGCTCGGCATCGACGAGGTCTACACGATGGGCGGCGCCGGCGCGATCGGCGCCCTCGCCTGGGGTGTTCCGTCGCTCGGGCTCACGCCCGTGCAGGTCATCACCGGCCCCGGCAACATCTACGTCGCCGCCGCCAAACGCCTCGTGACCGGCCAGGTGGGCATCGACGCCGAGGCGGGCACGACCGAGATCCTCGTGATCGCGGATTCCGCGGCCGACGCCCGGCTCGTCGCCGCCGACCTCGTGAGCCAGGCCGAGCACGACGAGGCCGCCGCGGCGCTCCTCGTCACCGACTCGCTCGAGCTCGCGGAACGGGTCGAGGCCCAGCTCGAGCTCCTCGCCGCGTCGACGACGCACTCCGCGCGTGTGCGCGCGGCGCTGTCCGGGCCGCAGTCGGCGATCGTGCTCGTCGACGACCTCAAGACCGCCGTGGCCTTCAGCAACGCCTACGGCCCCGAGCACCTCGAGCTTCAGACGAGCGACCCGGAGGAGACCCTCAGGGGCATCGAGAACGCCGGCGCGATCTTCCTCGGCGCGCACAGCCCCGTGAGCCTCGGCGACTACCTGGCCGGCTCGAACCACGTGCTGCCCACGGGCGGCCAGGCGCGCTTCTCCTCGGGCCTCGGCGCCTACAGCTTCCTGCGCCCGCAGCAGCTCGTGCGCTACAGCAGGGAGGCGCTCGGCGAGGTGGCGGAGAAGATCGTCGCGCTGTCGCACGCCGAGCAGCTGCCGGCCCACGGCGACGCCGTCACCGCACGTTTCGATCACAGCTCGGCCTCAGAGCCGGAGGATAGGCTCTAAGCACCATGTTCTGCCCTTTCTGCCGTCACCCCGACTCCCGGGTCATCGATTCGAGGACGAGCGACGACGGCCTCTCCATCCGTCGCCGTCGACAGTGCCCCGAGTGCGGCCGGCGCTTCAGCACGACGGAGACCGCGAGCCTCAACGTCATCAAGCGCAACGGCGTCGTCGAGCCGTTCAGCCGCGAGAAGATCGTCTCGGGGGTGCGCAAGGCCTGCCAGGGCCGGCCCGTGACCGACTCCGACCTCGCCGTGCTCGCCCAGAAGGTCGAGGAGACGGTGCGGGCCACCGGTGCCTCGCAGATCAACGCGAACGAGATCGGCCTCGCCATCCTGTCGCCCCTGCGCGACCTCGACGAGGTCGCCTACCTGCGGTTCGCGAGCGTCTACCAGGCCTTCGACTCGCTCGACGACTTCGAGGACGCGATCACCCTGCTCCGGGTCGAACACGGCGGCGAACGCAGCGACTCGAACCGCGCGCTGGAGCCCGAGCCCGAGAACTGAGCGGGGCCGAGAGTCGGGCGAACCTCGCGCCCCGGCGACCGGTACCCTGGTGCAGGCATGTATCGCATCCTCTTCTCCCTCGTCCTGTCCAAACTCGACCCGGAACGCGCCCACCACCTCGCGTTCGACGTGATCCGGCTGCTGCCGGCCGTGGGCCTCGCGCCGCTCGTGCGCCGGTTCACGAAGCCCGCGCCGGGTCTCGCCGTGCGCACCCTGGGGCTCGACTTCGACTCGCCGTTCGGCGTCGCGGCGGGCTTCGACAAAGAAGGCAAGGCGATCCTCGGCCTGGGCGCGCTCGGCTTCGGGCACGTCGAGGTGGGCACGCTCACCGCGATCCCTCAGCCCGGCAACCCCCGCCCGCGGATGTTCCGGCTCATCCCCGACCACGCCGTCGTGAACCGCATGGGCTTCAACAACAACGGCGCCTACGAGGCGGCCCGCCGGCTCGCACGGGTGCTTCAGCGGCGTTCGCGCCCGATCGTCGGCGTCAACATCGGCAAGAGCCGGGTGGTCGCCGTCGACGACGCCGTCGCCGACTACGTGCTGAGCGCGCGTGTGCTCGCCCCGCTGGCCGACTACCTCGTCGTCAACGTGAGCTCGCCGAACACCCCGGGTCTGCGCGGACTGCAGGAGATCGAGTCCCTCGCGCCGCTGCTCGAGGCCGTCGCGGCGGCGGTCGCCGCACCCGCAGACGCCCCGGGGCGCCGATCCACGCCTCTGCTCGTCAAGATCGCGCCCGACCTCACCGACGAGCAGGTGCGCACGATCGCCCAGCTGGTGCTGCGGCTGGGCCTCGACGGCATCGTCGCGACGAACACGACGACCTCACGCGACGGCCTCGTCACCGATCCCGCGGTCATCGCGGCAGCCGGCGACGGAGGAGTGTCCGGCGCCCCGCTCGCGCAGCGCTCCCTCGAGATCCTGCGTCTCATCCGCACGATCGTGCCGCCGGAGCTCTGCGTCATCTCGGTGGGCGGCGTCTCGACGGCGCACGACGTCTCCGAACGCCTGGATGCGGGCGCCACACTCGTGCAGGGCTACACGGGTTTCGTCTACACCGGGCCGCTGTGGGCGCGGCAGATCAACCGCGGTCTCGCCAGACTCCGCGCGAAGGCCTGAGCGGAGCGCTCCGCGGTCAGCGGATGCCGCTCAGCCGGCGGATGCCGCTCAGCTCGGGTACTGGCCGCGCTTGACCTGCGGCTTCGGCAGGCGCATGACGCGCAGCTGCAGCGCGCGCATCGAGGCGTACCAACGCACGCGTTCGGCCCGTGACTCGCCGAACTTGGCCTTGACCTTCTTGGTCACGAGGTAGCTGAGGATCACGCAGTCGATGACGGCGAGGACGAAGAACGCCCAGAGCGCGAGGATTCCGTACACCTGGAAGTCGGGGTTCGGGATGAACGTCAGGATGATCACGAGGAACATGACCGGGATGAGCAGCTCGCCGACGCTGAAGCGCGCGTCGACGTAGTCGCGCACGAACTTCTTCTGCGGCCCCTTGTCGCGAACCGGCAGGTAGCGGTCGTCGCCGGCCGCCATGCCGATCCGGGCGCGCTCCCGCTCCGTGGCCGCCTGGGACCGCGCGTTGCGTGCCGCTTCCTTGCGGTCGCCCGGAACGAGCGGTCGTTTGTTGGCGGCCTCGCGCTCCTTGCGGGTGGGGGTCGCATGGCCCTTGCCGTTCGTGGAGTTCAGATCTCCGTCGTCGGTGGGGGGAACGTCGTTGCTCGTCTGTTGCTTGGCCACATCAAATCCTTGATTTCGTCTGGACTTAAGATTACCTGCATGACGCAGAATCCAGAGCACGAAGAGAATCCAGCGGCCGCGACGTCCGGAAGTCACAGCGGAAGCACAGCTCGACAGGCCGCCGTGACCGAGGCCGTGGGCGCCGGCATCCCGAACGCGATCGCCCAGCTGGCCGATCTCGTGCGGATCCCCTCGGTGTCGTGGTCGGCCTTCGATCCCGCCGACGTCCAGGCGAGCGCAGAACGGGTCGCAGCGCTGCTGACCGGCACCGGGGTCTTCGACTCCGTCTCGATCGCACGCGCCCCGATCGGCGAGAGCGACACCCTCGGGCAGCCGGCCGTGCTCGCGACCCGGGCCGCGAGGAACGGCCGCCCGACCGTGCTGCTCTACGCGCACCACGACGTGCAGCCCCCCGGCAGGGACGCCGACTGGGAGACCCTGCCCTTCGAGCCCACCGTGAAGGGCGATCGCCTCTACGGACGCGGTGCCGCCGACGACAAGGCGGGCGTCATGGCGCACGTCGCCGCGGTGCGCGCCTTCGCCGAGGTCACCGGGGGCGATTTCGACCTCGGGCTCGTGGCCTTCATCGAGGGTGAGGAGGAGTTCGGCTCCCGCTCGTTCTCGAACTTCCTGCAGCAGAACCGCGACGCCCTGGCGGCCGACGTCATCGTCGTCGCCGACTCCGACAACTGGGATGTGAACACGCCCTCGCTCACGGTCGCCCTGCGCGGCAACGTGACCTTCCGGCTCACGGTCTCGACGCTCGCCCATGCCTCGCACTCCGGCATGTTCGGGGGAGCAGCCCCCGACGCCATGCTCGCGATGGTGCGCCTGCTCGACACCCTGTGGGACGCGGAGGGATCCGTGGCCGTCGCCGGTCTCACGAGCACGGATGCCGCGACCCCCGAGTACTCCGAGGAGAAGCTGCGCGAGGAGGCGGCCCTGCTCGACGGCGTGCGCCCGATCGGCACGGGGGAGGTGCTGGGACGGATGTGGTTCAAGCCGTCGGTCACGGTGACCGGCATCGACGCGCCATCCGTCGACAACGCCTCGAACACCCTGCTGCCGAGCGTCTCGGTGCGGATCAGCGCGCGGATCGCCCCCGGTCAGACGGCGGCGGACGCCTTCGCCGCCCTCGAGCGGCACGTGCGCGAGCACGCCCCGTTCGGCGCCGTGATCGAGGTCACCGAGGTCGACATGGGAGACCCCTTCCTGGTCGACACGAGCGGCTGGGCCGTCGGCGAGGTCACCGCGGCGATGCACGAGGCCTGGGGGGTGCCGGCGGTCGAGGTCGGCATCGGCGGATCGATCCCGTTCATCGCGGACCTCGTGCGGGTGTTCCCCGAGGCGCAGATCCTCGTGACCGGCGTCGAGGACCCCGACTCGCGGGCGCACAGCCCCAACGAGTCGCTGCACCTGGGCGTCTTCAAGCGCGCCGTGCTGAGCGAGGCCCTGTTCCTCGAGCGTCTGGACCGTCGCGGCTGAGAGCCGAGCCGAGCGGTGCGGTGGCCGCTGCGTCGAGCACCGTGCCGGGCGCCGCGCCGCACGGATGGGAATGAGCGCAGACGATTCCGGGTCACCGGAGTTACACTGGCCTTAGTTTTTCGCGACTCCAGCGATTCTGACCCTTCAGGAGTGACATGAGCGACACCACACTCACGACCGAGACCCCCACGATCGAGACCGCCACCGCCGAGAAGACCGCCCACGGCGTCCTGCTCAGCGACACCGCGGCGCAGAAGGTCCACAGCCTCCTGACCCAGGAGGGCCGCGACGACCTGCGCCTGCGCGTGGCCGTGCAGCCCGGCGGCTGTTCCGGCCTCATCTACCAGCTCTACTTCGACGAGCGCCTGCTCGACGGCGACGCGACCGTCGACTTCGACGGCGTCGAGGTCGTCGTCGACAAGATGAGCGTGCCCTACCTCGACGGCGCGACCATCGACTTCGAGGACACGATCCAGAAGCAGGGCTTCACGATCGACAACCCGAACGCCACCGGCAGCTGCGCCTGCGGGGACTCGTTCCACTGATCCACAGGCGCCACACACCGATGGGGACCGCGTTTCGCGGTCCCCATCGCTGTTTAATCGGGCGGAATCCCGGCAGATTTCGTCGCAACCCACCTGTCGGGTGCGTTCGCGGGGGGTGACGGAGCGCTAGGCTAGAACGAGTCAAACCCACTGCCCTGAGCAGTGTCCCAGAGTCTCCCGAAAGGTCACCGGTGCGCAACAAACGCCGACTCCGATGGGCTGCCATTCCGATCGCAGCGATGCTAGCCGTCGTTCTCGCGGGGTGCACGCAAGCCCAGCTCAACGGATTCCTCCCCGGGTTCGAAGAAGGTCAGCCCCCCGTCACGTCCACGACGTCGATGGTGTCGGGGCTGTGGGTCACCTCGTGGCTCGTCCTTCTCGTCGTCGGCCTCATCGTGTGGGGACTCGTCATCTGGACGGTCATCGTCTACCGCCGCCGCAAGGGCCAGAGCGGTCTGCCGGCCCAGCTGCGCTACAACATGCCGATCGAGATCTTCTACACGGTCGTGCCTCTCATCCTCGTGCTGGGCTTCTTCGCCTTCACCGCACGTGACCAGGCCGTCATCGAGGCCCGCTACGACGAGCCCGACGTCAACATCGAGGTCTTCGGCAAGCAGTGGGCCTGGGACTTCAACTACGTCGACCAGGATGTCTACGAGCCGGGCATCCAGGCCCAGCCCGACACCGACGCGCCGGCCGGAACCATCGTCGAAGACGAGCTCCCGACCCTCTACCTGCCCGTCGACAAGAAGGTGGAGATCAAGCTCGAGTCGCGCGACGTCATCCACTCCTTCTGGGTCATCGACTTCCTCTACAAAAAAGACATGATCCCGGGCAAGACGAACTACATGAGCGTCACGCCGACCCGCGAGGGCACCTTCGCGGGCAAGTGCGCCGAGCTCTGCGGCGAATACCACTCCGAGATGCTCTTCAACGTGAAGGTCGTCTCCGAAGAGGAGTTCGAGCAGCACATGGACGACCTCGCGGAGCGGGGCTACACCGGCCAGCTCGACCAGGACTACAACCGCCTCGGCAACCTCCCCGGTAACGGACAGCCGGACCAGCACTCAGAAGAAGGGGAGTAGGGCGAATGACGACCACAGCACCGGCTCCGGCAGCCACCAGCACTCCGCCCGCTCCGACCCCGCCGAAGACCTTCGGCACGCCGCGAGTCGAGCACAAGGGCAACATCATCGTCCGGTGGGTCACCTCGACCGACCACAAGATCATCGGGTACATGTACCTGATCACTTCCTTCGTCTACTTCCTCATCGGCGGAGTGATGGCGCTCATCATCCGCGCCCAGCTCTTCGAGCCCGGCCTCGAGATCCTCGCGACGAAAGAGCAGTACAACCAGCTCTTCACGATGCACGGCACGATCATGCTGCTGATGTTCGCGACACCGCTCTTCGCGGGATTCGCGAACGTCATCATGCCGCTCCAGATCGGTGCCCCGGATGTCGCGTTCCCCCGCCTCAACGCCTTCGCCTACTGGCTCTACAACTTCGGCAGCCTCATCGCCGTCGCCGGCTTCCTGACGCCCCAGGGCGCGGCATCCTTCGGCTGGTTCGCGTACGCGCCGCTCTCGAGCACGACCTTCTCACCGGGCGTCGGCGGAAACCTCTGGGTTCTCGGCCTCGCGATCAGCGGTTTCGGAACGATCCTCGGTGCCGTCAACTTCATCACGACCATCATCACGATGCGCGCGCCCGGCATGACCATGTTCCGCATGCCGATCTTCACCTGGAACACCCTCGTGACCTCGATCCTCATCCTGATGGCGTTCCCCGTGCTCGCTGCTGCGCTCTTCGGCCTCGCCGCCGACCGTGTCTTCGAGGCCCATATCTATGACGCCGCCAATGGCGGTGTGCTGCTCTGGCAGCACCTCTTCTGGTTCTTCGGGCACCCGGAGGTCTACATCATCGCGCTGCCGTTCTTCGGCATCGTCTCAGAGGTGTTCCCTGTCTTCAGCCGAAAACCGATCTTCGGCTACAAGACCCTCATCTACGCGACGATCGCGATCGCGGCCCTGTCGGTGACGGTGTGGGCTCACCACATGTACGTCACGGGGTCGGTGCTCCTACCGTTCTTCGCGCTTATGACGATGCTCATCGCCGTTCCGACGGGTGTGAAGATCTTCAACTGGATCGGCACCATGTGGCGGGGTTCCCTGACCTTCGAGACACCCATGCTCTGGGCGATCGGCTTCCTCATCACCTTCACCTTCGGTGGTCTCACGGGTGTCATCCTGGCGTCGCCGCCGCTCGACTTCCATGTCTCAGACACGTATTTCGTCGTAGCGCACTTCCACTACGTCGTCTTCGGCACGGTAGTCTTCGCGATGTTCAGCGGCTTCTACTTCTGGTGGCCGAAGTGGACGGGCAAGATGCTCAACGAGCGTCTCGGCAAGTGGCACTTCTGGTTGCTGTTCATCGGCTTCCACACGACGTTCCTCATCCAGCACTGGCTGGGCGTCATCGGCATGCCGCGTCGTTACGCGAGCTACTCGCCCGATGACGGCTTCACCTGGCTGAACCAGATCTCGACGGTCGGTGCGATGATCCTCGCGACGTCGATGATCCCGTTCTTCCTGAACGTGTACCTGACGGCGCGCAAGGCTCCCAAGGTCACGGTCAACGACCCCTGGGGCTACGGCGCATCGCTCGAGTGGGCGACCTCGTGCCCGCCGCCGCGTCACAACTTCACCTCGATCCCTCGCATCCGCTCGGAGCGTCCGGCGTTCGACCTCAACCACCCCGAGGCGGGTCTTCCGGTGGGCATAGGCCCGGCGAAAGACGCCCCCGACGCGCCGACCGTCGACCTTGCCGACGAGAAAGTGAAGTGAGTTGAAAGCCAACGCCAATCTCTTCTGGATCCTGACGGCCTTCTTCCTGCTGGCCGACGTGACCTACCTGATCTGGAACCTCATCGAGATCCAGGACATCGAGTGGGTCGGCACGGTCGCGCTCACGCTCTCGGTGCTCCTCGCCGGCTTCATCGCCTTCTACCTCCAGCGGGTGCACAGCGCCCAGGGCGGCGAGCTGCCGGAGGACCTCCTCGACTCGAACATCGATGACGGAGACCCCGAGCTCGGCTTCTTCAGCCCGTGGAGCTGGTGGCCCATCATGCTCGCCGCCGCCGCCGCGCTCGTTGTGCTGGGGCTCGCGGTCGGCTTCTGGATCGCGTTCATCGGAGTCGCGTTCGCGATCGTCTGCATCGTGGGCTGGACCTACGAGTACTACCGGGGCTACTTCGCCCGCTAGACCTTCGGCAGCGAGGCTCAACCCCTCCTGCGGAACAGCACGACGTCGACGGCGGCAGTCACTGCGACTGCCGCCGTTGTGCTGTCTGCGCTCCGGTGATGGGCGGAGGGGCCCATGCCGATGAGATCGTCGATCTGCGCTGCGGTGAGCTCGGCGACGAACTCGACGGGCCGGCTCTCCTCGAGCTCGAAGAACGCGTCGAGGGATGCGACGAGCTGGCTGTGCTTGTCGTCGCCGATGCCGAGCACCCTCCCGGCCGCGCGGAGCTCCTGCAGGTGCTCGGGGCGCGGGATGACGACGAGCAGAGCGCCTGCGGGTTCGAGGATCCGGTGGAACTCGGCCGGGTTGCGCGGTGCGAAGACGTTCAGCAGGAGGGTGGCCGCGCCGTCGCGGATCGGCAGCGGCCTCCAGGTGTTAGCCACGAGCCCGTCGACGACGGGCTCGACAGCGCTGCCGCCCCGGAAGCGCCGCACGGTGCGAGCCACAGCGGCGGGGGAGAGGTCGACGGCGAGAGCGCTCGAGGCGGGCCTCTGCGCCACCACACCCGCGAGATAGTGCCCGGTACCGCAGCCGAGGTCGATCGCACGCTCGGGGCGCCCTTCCGCCGGCATGAGGGCGTCCCGGAGCACTGCGTCGATCATGGCGCTGATCGGCGCGTAGTGGCCGCCGATGAGGAAACGGTCCCGGGCATCCAGCATGGCCGCGCTGTCGCCCACAACGGCCTCACGAGGGCCCAGGAGCGTCACGTAACCCCGTCGGTTGACGT
This sequence comes from Compostimonas suwonensis, assembly GCF_002797855.1. GTDB lineage: Bacteria > Actinomycetota > Actinomycetes > Actinomycetales > Microbacteriaceae > Compostimonas > Compostimonas suwonensis. Next base: position 5,751 of record NZ_PGFB01000008.1, on the reverse strand, counting down.
CGAAGCGATGCCCGTTCACGCAACCCAGTCCGAGCTCGCCGAGCGGTTCCAGGGGCTGGGCGCACGACGGGCAGCGAAGCCAGCCGGCCAGGGTCGGGGTCGTCATGGGAGGGGGCCGCAGGGCGCGTACACACGAGAGCGGGGAGTGAGAGTCATCCTGTGACCCTCACTCCCCGCTCCGCGAGCTGTGTGCGACCTAGTGGTGATCGCCGTGGGACTGCTCGATCTCCTTGTTGGTGACCGGCGTGATGCGGTCTTCGAAGAACCAGCGGGAGAGTGCCGCGCGGAAACGCTGCGTTCCTGTGATGCGTCCCTTGCTGTCGGGGCGGATCATCAGCGGCTTGTACTCCTCGAAGCTCACGAGCTTCCAGCGCTCGTAGTCGTCGAGCTGCTGGTGCACCTCGATGAACTCGCCACCGGGCAGTCGAACGATGCGGCCGGACTCGAAGCCGTGCAGGGCGATCTCGCGATCCTTCTTCTGCAGCCCGATGCAGATGCGCTTCGCGATGAAGAAGGCGATGAACGGGCCGAGGATCAGCAGAGCCTGCAGTGTGTAGATGACCGACTCCATCGTGAGATGGAAATGGGTGGCTATGATGTCCGAGCTCGCGGCGGCCCACATGACGGCGTAGAAGGTGACGCCGGCGGCGCCGATGGCCGTGCGGGTCGGGGCGTTGCGCGGGCGGTCGAGGATGTGGTGCTCGCGCTTGTCGCCCGTGATCCACGCTTCGAGGAACGGGTACATGAACACCACGCCGAGGAACACCACGAGGATGAGCACGGGCACGATGATGTTCATCGACCAGGTTCTGTCGAGCCAGACGAACTCCCAGCCCGAGGGTATCAATCGGAGCATTCCGTCGGCGAAGCCGATGTACCAGTCCGGTTGGGTACCCGCCGAGACGGGGGATGGGTCGTAGGGGCCGTAGTTCCAGATCGGGTTGATCGTCACGAGCGAGGCGATGACGGCGATCACGCCGAAGACGATGAAGAAGAAGCCACCGGCCTTGGCCGCGTAGACCGGCAGCACCGGGTAGCCGACGACGTTCTTCTGCGTGCGGCCGGCGCCCGGGAACTGGGTGTGCTTGTGGATGACCACGAACATGAGGTGGATCGCGATGAAGGCGATGACCATGAGCGGCAGCAGCAGGATGTGCAGGGAGTACAGGCGGCCGACGATGTCGGTTCCCGGGAACTCCCCGCCGAAGAGCAGGTAGGTCATCCAGGTGCCGACGACGGGGATGCCCAGGAGCATGCCGTCGATGATCCGGAGGCCGTTGCCCGAGAGCAGGTCGTCGGGGAGGGAGTAGCCGGTGAAGCCCTCGCCCAGCGCGAGCACGAACAGCACGAAGCCGATGACCCAGTTGACCTCGCGGGGCTTGCGGAACGCGCCCGTGAAGAAGATGCGGAGCATGTGCAGGCCGATGGCCGCGATGAACAGCAGCGCCGCCCAGTGGTGGATCTGCCGCATGAGCAGCCCGCCGCGGATGTCGAACGAGATGTTGAGCGTCGAGTCCATCGCCGCCGACATCTCCATGCCCTTGAGGGGCACGAAGGAGCCGGTGTAATGGGTCTCGACCATCGACGCCTGGAAGAAGAAGGTCAGGAAGGTTCCCGAGAGCAGGATGACGATGAAGCTGTAGAGCGCCACCTCACCGAGCAGGAACGACCAGTGGTCGGGGAAGATCTTGCGCCCGAACTCCTTGACGGCACCCGAGATGCTCGTGCGCTCGTCGATGTAGTTCGCGGCCGCTCCGACGAAACCGCCGGTCTTCGGCTCGACGGCCTGTGTGCGAGTGGGGGTAGTGGTACTCAAGGACGCTCCCAGAAGCTCGGTCCGACAGGTTCGGTGAAGTCGCTCTGTGCGATGAGGTAGCCCTCGTCGTCAACGGCGATCGGGAGCTGCGGGAGAGGCCGTGCGGCCGGTCCGAAGATCACCTTGGCGTGGTTCGCGACGTCGAACTGCGACTGGTGGCAGGGGCAGAGCAGGTGGTGGGTCTGCTGCTCGTAGAGGGCCACGGGGCATCCGACGTGCGTGCAGATCTTCGAGTAGGCGACGATGCCGTCGTACGACCAGGACTTGCGGTCGGGCAGCTCGTGCAGGTCTTCGGGCTTGAGGCGCATGAGCAGCACGGCGGCCTTGGCCTTCGCCTCGAGCCTGCCGCTCTCCATCTCGGCGAGGCCCTCGGGGATCACCTGGAAGGCGGAGCCCAGTGTGACGTCGGCCGCCTTGATGGGCGTTCCCGTGGGGTCGAGCGTCAGGCGCAGGCCCTTCTTCCACATCGTCTGGGAGAGCAGCTCGACCGGGTTCTCGTTCTGCGGAGCGAGGCCGCGGAAGAGCACGACGGCCGGCAGCGGGAAGGCGATGAGCGCACCCACCAGGCTGTTGCGGATGAGGGTGCGGCGGCCGAAGCCCGACTCCTCGTTGGCTTCCTGGAAGATCTCGACGGCGCGGGCGCGGGTCTCGTCGGTGCCCTTGACCGGGTGACGGAGGTCGATGCCCTCGTGGTCGGCCATGAGCGCCTTGCCCCAGTGCACGGCTCCGATGCCGATCGCGAGCAGCGCCAGGGCGATGCCCAGGCCGATGAAGAGGTTGTTGAGGCGGATGGCTCCGGGGTCGCCGTCTTCGATGGGGAAGGCCATGTACGCCGCGATGGCGAAGACGCTTCCGACGATCGACAGGTAGAAGAGCGTGTAGACCGTGCGCTCGGCCTGCTTGGCGGCCTTCGGATCCTTGTCGGTCACGCGCTGACGATGCGGGGGGAACCCGGGGTCTGCCACGGAGTCCTGAACGATCACCGCAGTGCCCGGAGATTCCTCCAGAGCATGCTCGACGGCCGACGAACCCGTCTGTGGGATCACGTCCTTACCGCCGTTATCGTCCTGTGCCATTGTTCTCCTTCTTAAGCTGTGTCATCTCGGATCGGTGCTCAGTTGGACTTTGCAGTGATCCAGACGGTAAGTGCGACGATCGCTCCGATTCCGAAGATCCAGATGAAGAGGCCTTCGGAGACCGGACCCAGCGCACCGAGGTCGAGACCGCCGGGCGATGGGGTGTCTTGCACGTACTTGAGGTACGTGATGATGTCGCGCTTGTCTTCCGGCGTCAGGTTGAGGTCGTTGAAGACCGGCATGTTCTGCGGGCCCGTGATCATGGCCTCGTAGATGTGCACGCCGCTGACGGTCGTGAGCGGGGGAGCGAACTTGCCCTCGGTGAGGGCTCCTCCCGCGCCGGCGACGTTGTGGCACATCGCGCAGTTGATGCGGAAGAGCTCCCCGCCGCGGCTGGTGTCTCCGCCGCCGGAGGTGATGTCGGCCGGAGGGATCGCCGGGCCGGGCGCCAGGGACGCGACGAAGGCGGCGAGAGCCTTGGTCTCGTCATCCGTGAACTGCGGCGGCTTCTCGAGGGCCTGAGGGCCCTGCATCTGCATCGGCATGCGTCCCGTGCCGACCTGGAAGTCGACCGAGGCCGCGCCGACGCCGATGAGGCTCGGCGCGTTGTCGGTGCCCTGAGCCGCGAGGCCGTGGCAGGTGGCGCAGTTCGCCTGGAAGAGCTTCTTGCCCTCGTCGATCGTCTGCTGCGAGGCCATGTCGACCTCTGCGGAGGCGGTGCTCGTGCTGAAGGCCGCGTACGCGCCGCCCGTGAAGACGAGGCCGATGGCGATGAGGGCGGCCGTCGCGAGGGGATTGCGGCGACCGCGTTTGCGCGTTGAGCGCTGAGTGCGAGGTGTGTTCTCGGGCATGCTGTAGGGGTCCGCTCCTAATTCTTACTTGAGCACGTAGATGACCAGGAAGAGCCCGATCCAGACGACATCGACGAAGTGCCAGTAGTAGGAGACGACGATGGCGCTCGTCGCCTCTTTGTGGCCGAAAGTCTTCACCGCGAATGCGCGGCCGATCACGAGGAGGAAGGCGATCAGACCGCCTGTCACGTGGAGCGCGTGGAACCCTGTCGTCATGTAGAAGGCGGAGCCGTAGGCGTTGGAGGAGAGCGTGATGCCCTCTGAGACGAGCGTTGCGTACTCGAGCACCTGGCCGGAGACGAAGACCGCGCCGAGGGCGAAGCTCACGAAGAACCACTCGACCATGCCCCACTGCGTGGGCTTCCAGCCGGTGCGTCGCGACTGCAGGCGCTCGGCGGCGAAGACGCCGAACTGGCAGGAGAACGACGACAGGACGAGGATGATCGTGTTGACGGTCGCGTACGGCACGTTGAGCCGTCCGGCCTCGAATTCCCAGAGTTCAGGGGAAGTCGATCTGAGGGTGAAATAGATCGCGAACAGCCCGGCGAAGAACATGACTTCGCTTCCGAGCCAGACGATGGTTCCAACGGCGACCGTGTTCGGCCTGTTGACCATCGGCTTGATCGCCGATTGGGATATTGAGGTGCTCGTCACTGTTCCATTATGGCCGATTTACTCACGGCATTTTCCCATTCGGAGGCCCGTTTCGGGGCGAGATTTGTTAGGTCAACCTAACTTCTGGGCCGTATTCGGCCGTCACGGAGTGTCCGTGCGCCGTGTGGCCTAGGATCCTGTACATGCCTGAAACGACATCCTGGCCGGCCGTCATCACCTCTCTCCTCGAGGGGAACGACCTGAGTGTCGCGGATGCCTCGTGGGCTATGGAGCGCGTGATGACGGGTGAGGCGAGCCCCGCGCAGCTCGCCGGCTTCCTCGTGGCGCTGCGCGCGAAGGGCGAGACGGTCGACGAGATCGTGGGCTTCCGCGACGCCGTTCTCGAGCACGCGATCGAGCTGCCCATCGACCCGATGGCCCTCGACATCGTCGGCACGGGCGGGGACCGCTTCGGCACGGTCAACATCTCCACCATGGCGAGTGTCGTCGCCGCGGCATCCGGTGTGCCCGTGATCAAGCACGGCAACCGGGCGGCGAGCTCGGCGAGCGGTTCGTCGGACGTGCTCTCGGCACTCGGCATCGACCTGACCCTCTCGGCGGAGCGGGTGGCCGAGGTGTTCGGCGAGACGGGCATCACCTTCGCCTTCGCCTCGATGTTCCACCCGGGATTCCGCCATGCGGGCGTCGTGCGGGCCGAGCTGGGCATCCCGACCGTCTTCAACTTCCTCGGGCCGCTGTGCAACCCGGCGAGGCCCGAGGCCTCGGCCGTCGGCGTGGCCCACCTCGACCGTGTTCCGCTCATCGTCGGCGTTTTCCAGACCCGCGGGGCGACGGCTCTCGTCTTCCGCGGCGACGACGGCCTCGACGAGCTCACGACGACCGGCCACAGCCACATCTGGGAGGTCTCGCGCGGTCAGGTGACCGAGCACGATCTCGACCCGCACGACCTGGGCATCCCGCGCGTGACGATCGATCAGCTGATCGGTGGGAGCCCCGAGGAGAACGCCGGTATCGTGCGCGCCGTGTTCGCGGGGGAGACGGGGCCGGTGCGCGACATCGTGCTGCTCAACGCGGCAGCCGGCCTGGTGTCGTTCTCGCTCGCCGGCGATCCGGGGCAGGTGCTGCGGGGCTTCACCGAGCGGATGGCGGAGAAGCTCGAGATCGTCGCCCAGACGATCGACTCCGGCGCGGCGGAGGCCAAGCTCGAGCAGTGGGTCGCCGCCACGCGTCGCTGAGCCGGCGCCGCCGCTTCTCCGCTTCAACGTCAGCTTCAACGTCAGCGGCCAGCCGACTCATCCGCGGCTCTGTTCTGTTTCTGATCCGTTCCGCTTCTGAGTCCGCTTTAAACCACAAACGACGGAGGTCCTGTCCTGTTTCCGGTGTTCTGGTGGGT
>NZ_PGFB01000007.1 GCF_002797855.1 Compostimonas suwonensis | reverse complement strand
AAGGGTGACCTTGTGGGAGAGTAGGACACCGCCGGACAACCATTACACGGATGGCCACCCCCACAGGGGGTGGCCATCCGCAGTTAACCCACCATGTTAAGCGGCGGTCGTCACACCGAGGCCGCACCCGACGCGTTGCGGTGGGAGCCGTGGATGTCGATCCCTCTCGCCTCCGCGATCGCGTCGGCTGCTCGCACCAGGGCGAGGTGGGAGAGCGCCTGCGGCGTGTTGCCGGCCTGCCGGTCGTTGCCGACGTCGTACTCCTCCGAGAGCAGGCCGACGTCGTTGGCGAACCCGACGAGGCGATCCATAAGCGCTGTCGCGTCATCCACTCGCCCGGAGCGGGCATACTGCTCGACCATCCAGAAGGAGCAGGCGAGGAACGGATTCTCTCCGGGCGGCAGCCCGTCGACGCCCGATTCGGTGCGGTAGCGCATAACGAGGCCGTCCTGCAGCAGATCCTGCTCGATGGCGGCGACGGTCGCGAGCATCCGCGGGTCGTCGGGGGCACAGTAGCCGACCTGCGCGAGCTGCAGGAGCGAGGCATCCACCTCTGTCGTGCCGTAGTGCTGCACGTAGCAGCCGCGCACGGGATCGACCCCCTGGCTCTCGATCTCGTCTCGCACCTGGTCGCGCAGCTGAGCCCAGCGCTCGACGGGGCCCTCGAAGCCGTGCTCGGTGACCGCCCGTACGGCCCGGTCGAGCGCCGCCCAGATCATGGCGCGCGAGTGCGTGAAGTGCTGCACGTCGCCACGGATCTCCCAGATGCCGTGGTCGGGCAGCATCCAGGTGGCCTCGAGCTGGCCCATGAGCGCGCGTTGCAGCGGCCAGGAGAACTGGGACTCCTCGACGCCGGTCTGTCGCGCGGTGTGCAGGGCGACCATGACCTCGCCGATCACATCGCCCTGGAACTGCTGGAAGGCGCCGTTGCCGATCCGCACGGGCGAGGCGCCCTGGTATCCGGGCAGGCTCGGGAGCTCGCGCTCGGCGAGATACCTCTCGCCGGAGAGGCCGTACATGATCTGCACGTCGCCGGGGTCGCCGGCGATCGCGCGCAGCAGCCAGGCGCGCCAGTCGTTGGCCTCGCGCTCGAAGCCGTGCCCGAGCAGCACCTCGAGGGTCAGCGCCGCATCGCGCAGCCAGACGTAGCGGTAGTCCCAGTTGCGGTTGCCGCCGAAGGTCTCGGGCAGGGAGGTGGTGGCGGCCGCGACGATTCCGCCGGTCTTCTCGTGGGTGAGCGCGCGGAGCACGAGGAGGGAACGGATGACCTCGTCGTGGTACGGGCCGTCGTGCGAGCAGTTGCGCGCCCAGTCCTGCCACCAGCGCTCGGTGTGCGCCTGCACCCGATCCGCCTCGATCGGCGCCGGAACCGAGCGGTGCGAGCGGAACCAGGTGAGCACGAGATCGATCGTCTCGCCCTCGCGCACCTCGAAGTCGGCGGTGTGCCTGTGGTCGTCGGGGGAGAGCTCGGGGCCGCGGAGCACAACGGCGTCGGGCCCGGCGATCGCGACGAGGGACGACCCGCCGGGTTCGGCGACCTGCCTGACCCAGGGGACGGCGGTGGCGTAGCCGAACCGCAGGGTGAGGGCCTCGTGCATAACGACCGTGCCGCGGATGCCGCGTACCCGGCGCACGAGGTCGGCGCGTCCGTCGCCGTGCGGCATGAAGTCGACGACCTCGACCTCGCCGTCGTCGGTGGCCCAGCGGGTGGACAGCACGAAGGTGTCGCCGCGGTAGCCGCGGGTGGCGACGGCGGACGGGTCGGCGGGTGCGAGCAGCCACCGACCGTGGCTCTCGTCGCCCAGAAGAGCGGCGAAGATCGAGGAGGAATCGTAACGGGGGAGGCAGAGCCAGTCGACGCTTCCGTCTGCGCCGACGAGTGCCGCGGTGTGGCAGTCGCTGATAAGTGCGTAGTCCTCGATAGTGAGTGCCATTCACTCATCCTGACAGCTACTCTGAGAATCATGGCCTCGACTGTTGCGACTCTGCTCATCTTCGGAGCGAGCGGAGATCTCTCGTCCCGTCTGCTCCTGCCGGCCCTGGGCCAGCTCCTCACCCGCAATCCCGATCGGCGTGTTGCGCTCATGGGCTCGGGTGCCGAGGATTGGGACGCCGACACCTGGGCCGAGACGGTGCGCACCTCCTTTGCGACGGTCGATGCATCCGGCCCCGCCGTCGACGCCGTTCTCGCGTCGACGAGCTACCACAAGGCCGACGTCACCTCGCCCGAGGAGCTCACCGAGCTCTTCGCCCTGGTCGAGGGCGCCCCGGCGATCTACTTCGCGCTTCCGCCCGCGGTCACGGCGATGTCGTGCGCGGCGATGCTCACGATCGATCTTCCCGCCGGCACGACGCTGTGCCTCGAGAAGCCGTTCGGCACCGATCAGCGCAGCGCCGAGAAGCTCAACGGCGTGCTCGCCAAGCTCGTTCCCGAGGACCGCATCCACCGGGTCGATCACTTCCTGGGCCGCTCGACGGTCTTCAACCTCGTGGGCCTCCGATTCGCGAACCGGATCTTCGAGCCCCTGTGGAACAGCGAGCACATCGAGCGGATCGACATCGTCTACGACGAGCAGCTGGGCCTCGAGGACCGCGCGCGCTACTACGACGGCGCCGGCGCGCTCGTAGACATGATCCAGAGCCACCTGCTGCAGGTCATGGCCGTTCTCGCGATGGAGCCGCCGTCGACCCTGGATGCCGCGGACCTCCGCGACGCGAAGGGCATGATGCTGCGCGCCACGAGGGTGTGGCGCGGCAGCCCGGTGAAGTCGAGCCGGCGCGGGCGCTACACGAAGGGCACGGTCGACGGCCGGTCGCTCAAGTCGTACGTGGCCGAGAAGGGCGTGGACCCGGCGAGGGAGACCGAGACCCTGGCCGAGGTCACCTTCGAGGTCAACACCTGGCGCTGGGCCGGCGTGCCGTTCACACTCCGCTCGGGCAAGGCGCTCGGGGAGCGGCGTCGTGAGATCGTCGTGACCTTCAAACCGGTGCCGCACCTGCCCACGGGCCTGTGGGGCGTCGAGGCGCCCACGAAGCTGCGCATCATGCTCGCGCCCGACGAGATGTCGCTCGAGCTCAACATCAACGGCCCCGGCGACCCGAAGGAGCTGGAGAGGGTGAGTCTCGGCGCGACCTTCGGCGAGGGCCAGCTGCTGGCCTACGCCGAGGTGCTCGAGGGCATCCTGGCCGGCGACCCGTCGCTCTCGGTGCGCGGGGACACGGCGGAGGACTGCTGGCGGATCGTGGCCCCGGTGATCAAGGCGTGGCGCAAGGACAAGGTTCCGCTCGACGACTATCCCGCCGGCTCGAGCGGACCCGCATGGTGGATGCCGCTCGGCTAGACCGGGGGCTCCTGCGGCTCGGCGGACGGGGTTCTGGCGGGACGGCTCAGGCGACGAGCTTCGTGCTCCTCGCGGGGTGCTCGTCGGCGCTCTCGCTGCTCGTGCTGCCCTCTCGGATCTCGGCGCTCTCGCTGCCCTCCCGAGCGTCGGAGCGGGCGGGCTCGACCTCGGTCCAGCGGGCGATGGGCTCGGGGCTCCAGCCGAAGGCCGCGGGCTCCTGCTCCGACGGGGCGGTGACGGGCGTGGTCGCGACGGGGCCGGTCTCGACGCGCGAGAGGCCGGGGGCGGCATCCTGCCCCGTGAGCGCTTCACGTGCAGTGCTGAGCGCCTCGGTGAGCTGCACCGAGACGGATCTCGCGAGCAGGCTGTGGAAGATCCCGTCACCCGATTCCGCGGTGCGGCGCTCCACGATCCACGATCCGCGTTCGCCGATGAGCGCGGCGATCTGCGTGTGGACGATGTCGAAGATCTGCTCGTCGCTCAACGCGGGGGATGGCGCAGGCTCGATCCGGCGAGACCGTCGTCGTAAACCGAACATCTCGAAACCCCTTCCCTGCGGCATACGGTGTTCGATGCGTGTGCTGTGCGGTGTTCGATACCGACTTCAGTGTGCGCTACAATCGCCGGCCGGGTCGCCGGACACGCCGGAGAGCCGCAACCGTAATACCCAGGTGGGCGCAGGAAAGCGGGGCTAACGCCGGTCGTCTGACTCGGCTTCGAGCTCTCTGGACTCCTCGACGACGGTGCCGATGGCGACCGCGAGCGAGATGCCCGCGCCGATGATCGTGAGCACGAGCCGCCAGTCGCGCGGCCCCTTCCGGGCAGCCATGACGGTCGTGACGACGCCGATCAGCGCCCCCCAGATGTGCGCGTTCAGAACGTATTTCCTCATCGTGACCCTCCGCTCCCTTCCAACGCTATCGTGTGACTCTCAGCCCGTCACGATCCGCCCGCGAAAGGATGCCGATGCGATCAGCCCTGGTCGGCGCCATCCTGCTCGTGCTGGGGGTGATCGCTATCCCTCTGGGCGTCCTCTCGCCGTCGGATGCGGCAGAGCTCGTCGACCGGGTCTGGCCGATCCTCGTCTTCGTCGTGGCCATCACGGTCGTCGCCGAGCTGGCGTCGGAGGCCGGGGTGTTCCGCTGGCTCGCCGAGAAGGCGGCCCTCGCGGGGCGGGGGCGTGTGCTCTGGCTCTGGCTGCTCGTGGTCGCCCTGGCGACGGCGAGCACTGTCTTCCTCTCGCTCGACACGACGGCCGTTCTGCTGACGCCCGTGGTGGTCGTGCTGGCGCGACACAGCGGGATCAGCCCGATCCCGTTCGCGCTCACGACCGTGTGGCTCGCGAACACCGCGAGCCTCCTGCTGCCGGTCTCGAACCTCACGAACCTGCTCGCCGAGCACGCGCTCGGCGGCGTCGGGCCGGGGGACTTCGCACGCTTGACCTGGGCGCCGGCGATCGTCGCGGTCGTCGTTCCCGTCGCGGTCGTCGCCGTCCTCTTCCGCCGACAGCTGCGCGAGAGCTACTCCGCCCGGCCCGCCGGCCGGATCGAGGATCCGGTGCGCTTCGGCTGGAGCTGCGGTGTGCTGATCGCCCTGCTGCCCGCGCTCGTGAGCGGGATGCCGGTGTGGATCCCGGCATCGGCCGCTGCGGTGCTGCTCGTCGTCGTCGCGATCGTGCGCACGCGCGAGCTGCCGTCGTGGACCCTCGTCCCGTGGTCGCTCGTGCTCTTGGCCGCCGGGCTGTTCCTCTTCCTCGAGGCCGCCCACGCGCTCGGCCTCGGGGTGCTGCTCTCGGCCGTCTCGGGGCGCGGCGACGGGCTGGGCTCGCTGCTGCAGCTCTCGGGTGTGGGCGCGGTCGGGGCGAATGCGATCAACAACCTCCCGGCGTATCTCGCGCTGGAACCCGTCGCCGACTCGCCCGCCCGGCTCGTCGCGCTGCTGATCGGGGTGAACGCCGGGCCGCTCATCACTCCCTGGGCGTCGCTCGCGACCCTGCTCTGGCACGAGCGGCTCGTCGCCCTGGGGGTTCGGATCCCGTGGCGGCGCTACGTTCTGCTCGGCCTCGTCGTCGCACCGGTGACGGTCGTCGCCGCCACGATCGCCCTGTGGATCCTGGTGCTCGTTCCGCTCTGAGCGGTGCCGCGGTCGAGGGTCTCGACCTCGCGCAGGCTCAGGATGCGTTTGCGGGCGACCGCGATGTACGAGAGCGCGAGACCGAGGAGCGCCCAGAGCACGAGCGCACCGAGCCCCAGCCAGACGCCCGAGGTGCCGTCGACGACGCCCTGCATGGCGGTGAGCGCCGACGACATCGGCAGCCAGGAGAGCACGGTGTCGAAGATCGGCGGGACGGTGGAGATGATGCTCGCGGCGAGCGTCACGACGATGAGGATCATCGAGACGAAGCGGCCGACGCCTCCGAAGAGCGCGACGAGGCCCTGGTTGACGGCGGCGAAGGCCGCGCCCGCGAAGGCCGCGACACCCGCGTAGGCGAGCCAGTGCGCGACATCGAGCTCGAGGGCGAACTGCATAAGACCGGCGACGAGCACACCCTGCACGAGCCCGAGCACGAGCCCCGGCAGGTAGCTGCGCAGTGCGATCCGCGCCGAGGACTGGGTGGTCAGGAGCGCGCGCCGGGAGACCGCCTGCAGCACGAGATAGCTCGCGAAGGCACCCAGCCAGAGGGCGAGCACGGCGAAGAGCGGGATGCTCGAGGTGCCGAAGAGCTCGGTCGAGGCGCCCGTCGTCGTGACCGGCTCCGACACCACCGAGGCGAGGTTCTCGCGCTCGGAGTCGGTGTAGCTCGGCAGTTGGGCGACGGCCTGGTCGAGGCCCGTGGCGAGCTGGGCGGCGCCGGTGTCGAGCTGTGTCGCACCGCTGGACAGGCTCGCCGCGCCATCCGCGAGCTGGTTCGCCCCGTCGGAGGTCTGACTCACGCCGGCGGCGAGCTGCTGCGCCCCGGAGGCGGATTGCGCGATGCCGTCGGTGAGCGCGGGCATGCCGGCTGCGAGCCGGCTCGTGCCGTCGGCGAGCCCGCTGAGCCCGGTGGTGAAGTCGGAGGCCTGCGCTCCGATCGCGGCGAACTGGGCTTGGATGCCCTTCGCCGTGTCGCACGCCGGGCCGGGCGTGGCGCAGGCGTTGTCGACGACGGGCTGGAACTGGGCGGCGGCGGTCGTGAGGCCCGCGAAGGCCTGGTTCGCGCCGCTCGAGAGGGCATTCGCCCCCGCCGCGAGCTGCGCCGTCTGATCGGGCAGCCCGGCCGTCTGCTCGGAGAGCTGCGAGAGACCGGATGCGAGGCCGTCGGCCCCTGTGGAGAGCTCGCCGATGCCCGAGGCGAGCGAGGTGGTGCCCGTCGAGAGCCCGGTCGCGCCGGTGGCGAGGTTCGCCGTGCCGTCGGCCAGCTGCTGGGCGCCGGTCGCGGCCGTGCCGATCTGATCGTGCAGGCTGTTGAAGCCGAGGTAGACGTTGTCGAGGTAGGTCGTCGTGAGCTGCTGGTTGAGGATCGTGGTCGCCGTGCTCGTGATCGTCTGGCTGATCGCGTTGTCGACGAGCTTCGACGTGCCGCTCGTGGCGACGTCGATCGTCGCCTGCGTGGCGTCGGCCGCATCGCCCGAGTAGGAGGTCGCGGCGGCCGAGAAGTTCTGCGGGATCGTGACCACGGTCACGTACTCCCCGCTCGCGAGGCCGGCCTTCGCGTCATCCGCGTCGGTGAGCACCCAGTTGTAGTTCTCGCTCGCGGGCAGGGAGCTCGTGCCGGACGAGGAGTCTGCCGCGCCGCTCGATCCGCCGGCGCCGCTCGTGTCGTCGACGCCGTCGATGAGCGCTCCGGCGAGCTGGCGGCCGAGCGGCACGGTCTGACCGTTGAGGGTCACCGGCTCGTCGTCGTTGACGACCGCGGCCGTCACCTGGTCGAGCCTCTCGGTCGGATCCCACAGCGCCCAGACGAGCAGGCCGCCGATCACGAGGGGAACCAGGAGCAGGCCCGCGAGCGAGACCCAGGTCACGCGCCTGTCGGAGCGAGCGCGTTCGAAACCAAAGAGCGACATCAGAGCGCCACCTCCTGCAGGGTGAGATCGGGGTTCGCCGTCTCGGGGATCATGGTCACGACGACCGTCTCCGTGCCCGCGGGCAGGATGTCGTCGATGGTGGTCAGATCGGCGCAGCTCGCGACGATCGTGAGAGTGCACCCGGTCGCGTGCGCCGTCATGAGGGCGCCCTCGATCTCGTCGCGCACCGCCCGGCGCACGTCCGGGTCGCCGAGCCGGTCGACGTCGTCGAGCACGAGCACGGCGGGGGAGTTCGCGAGTGCGGTGCGGATGTCGCCGACGGGATCGGTCGCGAAGGCGAGCCGCACCATGGCGACGCGAGCCCGCACGGCCGCAGCCCGGGTCGGGAGCACGTAGCCGGCGACCTTGAGCACGCCGGAGTCGGATTTGACCCGGCCGGCGAGGGTCAGCAGCAGCGCCGACTTGCCGCTGCGGTGCGGACCGTGCACGACGAGCGCGCCGTCGGCGGGAACCCGCACGGTCACCGGCGGGTAGACCGGCCGGCCCTTCTTCGTGAGGCCCGCCTCGTCGGCGGCGATCGCGTACCGACCGCCGGGCTCCGGCCAGTCGGCGAGCTGGAGCTCCTTCTGCAGCCCGTCGCCCTCCACGTCGAAGGAGGGCAGCACGCGATCGAGCCAGCGCGGCATCCACCAGGCCTTGTCGCCGAGCAGGGCGAGCACGGCGGGCACGAGCGTCATGCGCACGATGAAGGCGTCGACGAAGACGCCCACCGCGAGGCCGAGCGCGATCGGCTTGATCGAGCTGTCCCCTTCGGGGATGAAGGCTGCGAAGACCGAGATCATGATGATCGCCGCAGCGGTCACGACCTTGGCCGAGCCGACGAAGCCGCTGTCGATCGCGCGCCGGGCGTTGCCGCCGTGCACGTAGTCCTCTCTCATGCGGCTGACGAGGAAGACCTCGTAGTCCATGGCGAGTCCGAAGAGCACGCCCATGAGGATGATGGGCATGAAGCTGATCACGGGGCCGAGCGTCGCGACGTTGAGGGCGTCGGCGAAAACCCCGTTCTCGAAGACGAGGGTGACCGCCCCGAAGGCCGCGCCGACCGAGAGCAGATAGCCGAGCGCCGCCTTGATGGGGACGGCGATCGAGCGGAAGACCATCGTGAGCAGCACGAGCGAGAGTCCCACGACGAGGATGCCGAAGGGCAGCAGTGCTGCCCCCAGGCGGTCGGAGATGTCGATGCCCGCCGCGGTGTAGCCGGTGACCGAGAGGTCGACCCCGAACTCCTTCTCGAAGTGGTCGTGCAGGGAGCGGATCTCGGCGACGAGGGCCTTCGTCTCCTCGGAGTTCGGGCCGCCCTCCGGGATCACCTGGATGATGCCGGTGTCGGCCGTCTCGTTGGGGGTGGCGAGCGGAATGGAGGCGACGCCGTCGAGCCCGCCGATCTCGGCTCCCAGCTCGTCCATGAGGCCCACGGGGTCGGTGCTCGAGATGATCGAGCCGGTGACGATGAGGGGTCCGTTGAAGCCGGGCCCGAAGTTGTCGGAGATGAGGTCGTAGGTCACGCGGGCCGAGTCGTGGACCGGCAGCGATCCGGCGTCCGGCAGGCCGAGCCGCAGCTGCGAGGCCGGCACGAAGGCGAGGCCGAGCACCCCGATGACGGCGATGACCGTCACGATCGGCCACTTGGTCGCCGCGCGCACCCAGCCGAGGAAGAAGCCCCGCGGGATGGCGGCGGTGGCCGAGTGGGCGAGCGAGGGGGCGGATGCCGGTGACTGAGCGTGCGCGCCGGCCCCGGCCTGCTCGCCCTCGCGGCCGTCCTCGTGACCGCCCTCGTGACCGCCCTCGTGTCCGCTTGCGCTCGCGGGCACGGGGGCCGCCGCGTGCTTGTGCGCCGTCTGCGCGCGGAGCTTGCGGGGGAGCAGGCGGTTGCCCGCGAAGCCGAGCAGGGCCGGGGTGAGCGTCACCGAGATGAGCACGGCGATCGCGACAGCGGCCGCCGCGGCGATGCCCATCGTCGTGAGGAAGGGGATCTGCGCGACGGCGAGGCCGAGCAGGGCGATGATGACGGTGAGCCCCGCGAAGACGACGGCCGAGCCCGCGGTCGCGACCGAGCGGGCCGCCGACTCCTCCGGATCGATGCCGTGCCTCAGCTGCCCCTGATGCCTCGAGATGATGAAGAGGGAGTAGTCGATGCCGACGGCGAGTCCCAGCATCAGCGCGAGCAGCGGCGTCGTCGAGGAGATCGAGCCGAACAGGGTGGCGATGAAGATGAGGCCGATCGACAGGCCCACTCCGAGGAGGGCCGTGAGCAGAGGCATCCCGGCCGCCAGGAAGGAGCCGAAGGTGAGGATGAGCACAACGAGGGCGATGAGCACGCCGATGAGCTCGGTGATGCTCACGGTCGGCAGGCTCTGCGAGAACAGCTGACCGCCGACGGCGGTCTGCGAGCCGGCGGGCAGGGCGTCGCCGAGCTCCGTGCCCGCGGCCTGGATCGCCTCCGACGTCGTCGCGGTGATCTCGCTCTGCTCGCCGTCGAGCTGCACGCCGATGATGGCGGCCCGGCCGTCGTCGCTGATGGAGCCGGTGACCATCTCGTCGTACGGGGAGGTGACCGCGGCCACCTGGTCGAGGGAGCCGAGATCGTCGATCGTGCTCTCGACGGCCGACTGGACGTCGGCGTCGCGCACGCTCTCGCCGTCGGGCGCGACGACGACGATCTGAGCGGAGGCGCCGCTGACCTGCGGGAAGGTGCGGCTGAGCGTGTCGAGGGCCTCCTGCGACTCGGTTCCCGGGATCGAGAAGGCGTTGTCGGTACCCTGGTTCAGGAGCACCGCGCCGCCGCCGACGGCGGCGAGGATCACGAGCCAGAGCACGAGCACAAGACGTCGGCTACGGTAGGCCCAACGCCCGAGCGAATAGAGCACGGAGGACACGCGTTCTCCCTTGGTGTAGAGATAAAAACAGTTTTCGATACAACGCCGTATCCGGATACTCGAATGTATCGAATACACTTGTGTATCGACAAGCCAGTTCAGGAAGGTTTCAGCTTGGATTCGTCAGCACTCAACGACGACGCCCCCGCAGACTCCGCACGTCGCCGCAGAACCCGCGACAGGCTCGTGGATGCCGCGTACGAGGTGTTCGCCGAATACGGGGTCCACGCGGCATCCGTCGAGATGATCTGCGAGCACGCGGGGTTCACCCGCGGCGCCTTCTACTCCAACTTCCAGGCGAAGGAGGAGCTCTTCTTCGCGCTCATGGAGCGGGAGAACACGATCCGCATCGGGCGCCTGCAGCAGGGCATCGCGTCGTTCCTCGACCCGATCGCCGGCGACCACCCGAGCTTCGGCGAAGAGGTGGTCGAGACGATCATCCGGCAGTTCCTCGAGCTGCAGGCCGACGACCGCCGCTGGTGCCTCGTGCAGAGCGAGTTCGCCCTGCTGGCCATGCGCGATCCCTCGGTCGCGGGGTCGTATCGGACGTTCCAGGCCGAGTTCCTCGATCAGCTCACCGCGATCATCGTTCAGGCCATCGACACCGTGGGCCTGCGCTTCTCGATCGACGCGCGCTCGGCGACCCGGCTCATCGTCGGCAGCTACGAGGACGCGATGGTCGACTCGATCCTCGACCCGGGAGGACCCGGCGCCTCCGAACGGGCGCTCGGGGAGCTGACGGCCGTCATCCTCGCGCTCACGAGCCCCAGCGAGCAGGGCCCGAAGGCGCTCGGGAAGACCGAGCCGGTCGCGGGCGTGCTCAGCAGCTGAGCGGTGTCAGCAGCTGAGCGGGATTGAGCGGCGTCAGCGGCTGAGCAGGGTTCCGAGCGCCTTGCGCGAGCGGGCGAACCGCTGCTTGCGCACGGGCTGGGCGGTGTGCGTGCGCGCGTAGGCGAGCGTCTCGACGAGGAGCTCGAGGCGCTCCTGCTCCGTGCGGGCCTTGCGGGTGTTGACCTCGGCGACCACGTGGCCGCTCCACCCGGAGGCGACGAGCATGCCGAGCACCTCGCCGATCGGCTGACTGCCGCGGCCCGGCAGCAGGTGCTCGTCGAAGACCTTGCCCTCGTCGAGCGAGCCGGAGCCGTCGCAGAGGTGGATGTGGCGCAGGCGCGTTCCGAGAGCGGTGGCCATCTCGAGGCCGTC
The DNA here is from genome assembly GCF_002797855.1 of Compostimonas suwonensis. GTDB lineage: Bacteria > Actinomycetota > Actinomycetes > Actinomycetales > Microbacteriaceae > Compostimonas > Compostimonas suwonensis. The sequence continues at coordinate 99,897 of NZ_PGFB01000007.1, read as the reverse complement.
GCGGCCCGAGAGCGCGGCGTGCGAGAAGTCGAGGGTGACCGCGTCCGCGTCCATGACCGTCGGATCCCAGCCGGGGGAGTATGCCTTGAGGCTGCGGCCGCCGACCTTCCACGGGAACATGTTCTCGACGGCGATCTCGGTGCCGTACGCGGCGCTCGTCTCGCGGACGATCTGCAGGAAGTCCTCGGCGTAACCCGACTGCCAGCGGAACGGCGGGTGCACGACGACCGTGGAGGCGCCGACATCCCGGGCCAGTGCCGCGGACCTCTCGAGCTTGACTTTCGGGTCGCGGCCCCAGACGAAGTGGGTGAGCAGCAGCACGGGTGCGTGGATCGAGAGGATCGGCATCGAGTACTTCTCGGAGAGAGCCCGCAGGGCGTCGGCGCTCTGCGTGGTCTCGTCGCGGGTGACCATCACCTCGATGCCGTCGTACCCCGCGAGCGAGGCCAGGCGGAAGGCGTGCTCGGGGGAGAGCGGGAAGACGCACGAGGTGCTCATGCCGATGGTGATCATCGCGTCGATTCTACCGTCGGGGCCTGTGAATACGGGGTGTCGATCGTGTGTCGGGGTCATGTCGGGAACGCATCCATACAGCGACGAATCCGCACACGCCGCCTGCTGATACGCTGAGGACGATCCCCATGAGGTATCGAGCCGGAGGAGTTGACAGGCGATTTCGAACACGACTGCGAAGGCAACGGAGGGGGCGGAGAACGAGGTCTACGGACTCGTCATCGTCTCCAACCGACTACCCGTCGACCACCAGACCGACGACGACGGCACCACGAGCTGGCGCACCTCGCCGGGCGGGCTCGTGACCGCGCTCGAGCCGGTCATGCGCGAGAACGACGGGGCCTGGGTCGGCTGGCCCGGTGTCGCCGACCAGGACATCGAGCCCTTCGACAACGACGGCATCCGCATCATCCCCGTGCGCCTGAGCGCGCAGGAGCTCGAGGAGTACTACGAGGGCTTCTCCAACGACACGCTGTGGCCGCTGTACCACGACGTCATCGCGCCGCCGACCTACCACCGCGAATGGTGGGAGAGCTACGTCGACGTCAACCGCCGGTTCGCCGCGGCCGCCGCCGAGATCGCGAGCCCCGGCGGAGTCGTCTGGGTGCAGGACTACCAGCTGCAGCTCGTCCCGAGGCTCCTGCGCGAGCTGCGCCCCGACCTCGTGATCGGCTTCTTCAACCACATCCCGTTCCCCGCCTACGGCATCTACTCCCAGCTGCCGTGGCGCACTCAGATCATCCAGGGGCTGCTCGGCGCCGACGTCATCGGATTCCAGAGACCAGCGGATGCCGGCAACTTCTCCCGCGCCGTGCGCAGGCTGCTCGGCTACAACACCCACGGCACCTTCATCGACGTGCCGGTCTCGAGCGACGGGCCGGACACACTGCCCTCGGGGGTCGCGGCCCGCGTCATGACGACACGACGCGGAGACGTCGTGCGCTCCGTGGTCGCCAAGCACTTCCCGATCTCGATCGACTCGCAGAGCTATGAGGAGATGGCGCGCCGCCCCGACATCCAGGCGCGCGCCCGTCAGATCCGCGAAGACCTCGGCAACCCGAAGACGATCATGCTCGGCGTCGACCGCCTCGACTACACGAAGGGCATCGGGCACCGGCTCAAGGCCTTCGGCGAGCTGCTCGCCGAGGACAGGATCTCGGTCGAGGACGTGACGCTCGTGCAGGTCGCGAGCCCCAGCCGGGAGCGGGTGGAGACCTACCGGCTGCTGCGCGACGAGATCGAGCTCACGGTCGGCCGCATCAACGGCGACTTCAGCACGATCAGCCACCAGGCGATCAACTACCTGCACCACGGCTATCCGCGCGAGGAGATGGTCGCGCTGTACCTCGCGGCCGACGTGATGCTCGTGACCGCACTGCGCGACGGCATGAACCTCGTCGCGAAGGAGTACGTGGCCGTGCGCTACGACAACGACGGGGTGCTCATCCTGAGCGAGTTCGCGGGCGCCTCCGACGAGCTCAAGCAGGCGCTGCTCATCAACCCGCACGACATCGACGGGCTCAAGGACACGATCATGCGGGCCGTCGAGATGCCGCGCGCCGAGCGTGTGCGCCGAATGCGCGCCCTGCGCAAACGGGTGCTCGAGAACGACGTCGCGAAATGGTCGGAGAGCTTCCTCGACACGCTCGTCAACGGCTCGGCGCGGTTCACGAGCTCGAACGTGCATCCCGCGACGCGCACGGCCCGTGGGGACGGCAGCTGAGGTGGGCGACAGCGCGATCCCGGCAGCACTGCGCGACGCCCTCACCGAGCTGGGCGGTGCAGAGCACGTGCTCGTGGCGCTCGACTTCGACGGCACGCTCGCGCCCGAGGTCGACACCCCCGACGAGGCCCGGGCGCTCCCGGCGAGCGCGGCAGCGCTCCGCGCGCTCGAGGCGCTTCCGCGAACATCGGTGGCGCTCGTCTCGGGGCGGTCGCTCGAGAGTCTCGAACGGGTCGCTGAGGCCCCGGCATCCGTCTTGCTCGTCGGCTCGCACGGCGTCGAGCTGAGGCTCGGCGACGCCGACCGGCACCCTCCGCTCTCCGGAGAGGAGGAAGCGACGGCCGTGCGGCTCGAGCAGACGCTCCGCGATGTCGCCGACGGCTTCGACGGGGCCTGGGTCGAGCGCAAGCCCGCGGGCTATGCGCTGCACACCCGGCTCTCCTCCGCGGACGACGCACGCGCAGCGCAGGAGCTCGCGCGCATCCGGGTCGAGGCCGCCTTCAGGGGGCTCACGCCGCGCGTCGGCAAGAACGTTCTCGAGTTCGCCGTGCGCTCGGCCACGAAAGGCGACGGGATCGCGGCGCTGCGCGAGTTCACGGGCGCGACCGCCGTGCTCTACGCGGGTGACGACGTGACCGACGAAGACGGCTTCCGGGCGCTCGGCGCGGGGGATGTCGGCATCAAGGTGGGCGAGGGCGAGACCGCCGCCGCCTTCCGCGTGACCGGCCCCGAGGCGATGGCCGAGGTGCTGCGGCTGCTCGCCGAAAGCCGCGCCCGCCTCGTGCTCCCGCGGTGAGCCCGCGACCCCTCCCGCGCTGAGCGAAGAGGGCTGTTCGAGGTTCTAGACTCGTAACATGCCGGAAATCGATCTGAAGCCACGCAGTCGCGTCGTCACCGACGGTATCGAAGCCACGACCTCACGCGGAATGCTCCGTGCGGTCGGCATGGGCGATGCCGATTGGGACAAGCCCCAAATCGGAATCGCGAGCTCGTGGAACGAGATCACCCCGTGCAACCTCTCGCTCGACCGCCTCGCGCAGGCGTCGAAGGAGGGCGTGCACTCGGGTGGCGGCTACCCCCTGCAGTTCGGCACCATCTCGGTCTCCGACGGCATCTCGATGGGGCACGAGGGCATGCACTTCTCGCTCGTCTCGCGCGAGGTCATCGCCGACTCGGTCGAGACCGTCATGATGGCCGAGCGCCTCGACGGATCCATTCTCCTCGCGGGATGCGACAAGTCGCTGCCCGGGATGCTCATGGCCGCCGCGCGCCTCGACCTCGCCTCCGTCTTCCTCTACGCGGGCTCGATCGCGCCGGGCTGGGTCAAGCTCAGCGACGGCACCGAGAAAGACGTCACGATCATCGACTCCTTCGAGGCGGTCGGCGCCGTCAAGGCCGGCCGGATGTCGACGGAGGACGCGAAGCGCATCGAGTGCGCCTTCGCCCCCGGCGAAGGTGCCTGCGGAGGCATGTACACGGCCAACACCATGGCGAGCGTCGCCGAGGCCCTGGGCATGAGCCTGCCGGGCTCGGCCTCGCCGGCGGCGGCCGACCGCCGCCGCGACTACTTCGCGCACCGCAGCGGCGAGGCCGTCGTCAACCTGCTGCGTCTCGGCATCACGACCCGCGACATCCTCACCAAGAAGGCCTTCGAGAACGCCATCGCCGTCGCGATGGCCTTCGGCGGCTCGACCAACGTCGTGCTGCACCTGCTCGCGATCGCGAACGAGGCCGAGGTCGAGCTCACCCTCGACGACTTCAACCGCATCGGCGACAAGGTTCCGCACATCGGCGACCTCAAGCCCTTCGGCAAGTACGTCATGAACGACGTCGACCGCCACGGCGGCGTGCCGGCCGTGATGAAGGCGCTGCTCGACGCGGGCCTGCTGCACGGCGACGCGCTCACCGTCACGGGCAAGACCGTCGCCGAGAACCTCGCCGAGATGACGATCGACCCGCTCGACGGCGAGGTCATCCGAACGCTCGACAACCCCATCCACAAGACCGGCGGCCTCACGATCCTCAGCGGGTCGTTCGCTCCGGACGGCGCCGTCGTGAAGACCGCGGGCTTCGACCTCGAGACCTTCACGGGCCCGGCGCGCGTCTTCGAGCGCGAGCGCGCGGCGATGGACGCCCTCACCGAGGGCGCGATCAACAAGGGCGACGTCGTCGTCATCCGCTACGAGGGCCCCAAGGGCGGCCCCGGCATGCGCGAGATGCTCGCCATCACCGCGGCCATCAAGGGCGCGGGCCTCGGCAAGGATGTACTATTATTGACCGACGGTCGATTCTCAGGCGGCACAACCGGACTGTGCATCGGCCACATAGCACCCGAAGCAGTGGACGCAGGTCCCATTGCCTTCGTGCGCGATGGTGATCTAATACGGGTCGATATCGCAGCTCGCTCGCTCGACCTACTGGTCGACCCCGCTGAGCTAGCAGCTCGCCGAGAAGGCTGGGCTCCTCTCCCACCGCGCTATACCCGTGGCGTTCTCGCAAAGTACTCGAAGCTCGTGCATTCCGCAGCGGAAGGCGCGGTCACCGGGTAGCTCTGCGCCTCCATCCACCATCACCACGTCTCAAGGGAACTCGATGTCCACGGAATCATTACCCGTGCCTCCATCCACGAAGCCCGGCCGCCCCGCGTCCGAGCCTGAAATCCTCACCGGAGCCGAGGCGGTCGTCCGCACGCTCGAGCTCCTCGGGGTCACCGACGTCTTCGGTCTCCCCGGCGGTGCGATCCTCCCCGTCTACGATCCGCTCATGGACAGCACGAAGATCCGCCACATCCTGGTGCGCCACGAGCAGGGCGCCGGTCACGCGGCCGAGGGCTACGCGGCATCCAGCGGCCGGGTCGGCGTGTGCATCGCGACCTCCGGACCCGGCGCCACCAACCTCGTCACGGCGATCGCGGACGCCTACATGGACTCCGTGCCCATGCTCGCCATCACCGGCCAGGTCTTCTCGACCCTGATGGGTACGGACGCCTTCCAGGAGGCCGACATCGTGGGCATCACGATGCCGATCACGAAGCACAGCTTCCTCGTGACCCGGCCGGAGGACATCCCGCAGGCGATCGCCGAGGCGTACCACATCGCCGGCAGCGGTCGCCCCGGCCCCGTGCTCGTCGACATCACCAAAGACGCGCAGCAGGATTCGGCGCCGTTCAACTTCAGCGTCTGGCCGCCCAAGTTCGACCTGCCCGGCTACCGGCCGGTCACGAAGGCGCACGGCAAGCAGATCCAGGCGGCGGCCCAGCTGCTCGTCGACGCGAAGAAGCCGGTGCTCTACGTGGGCGGCGGCGTCGTGCGGGCCCGGGCCTCGCAGGAGCTGCTGGAGCTCGCGAACGAGATCGGTGCGCCCGTCGTCACGACGCTCATGGCTCGCGGCGCGTTCCCCGACTCGCACGAGCTCAACCTGGGAATGCCGGGTATGCACGGCACCGTTCCCGCGGTGCTCGCCCTGCAGGAGTCCGACCTCATCGTCTCGCTCGGCGCGCGCTTCGACGACCGGGTCACCGGCAAGGCCTCGCTCTTCGCCCCCAAGGCCAAGGTCGTGCACGTCGACGTCGACCCGGCCGAGATCGGCAAGATCCGGCAGGCCGACGTGCCCATCGTGGGCGACGCGAAAGACGTCATCGCCGACCTCGTGGTGGCCTACCGCGAGACGAAGGCGCTGAGCGCCCCCGACTTCACCGAGTGGTGGGCCTACCTCGACGGGCTGCGCTCCGAGTTCCCCCTGGGCTACTCCGAGCCGAGCGACGGCCACATGGCGCCGCAGTACGTCATCCAGCGGATCGGCGAGCTCACCGGCCCCGAGGGCGTCTTCGCCGCGGGCGTCGGCCAGCACCAGATGTGGTCGGCGCAGTTCATCAAGTACGAGCGCCCCAACGCCTGGCTCAACTCGGGCGGTGCGGGAACGATGGGCTACTCGGTCCCCGCGGCCATGGGCGCGAAGGTCGCCCAGCCCGAGCGCGACGTCTGGGCGATCGACGGCGACGGATGCTTCCAGATGACCAATCAGGAGCTCGCGACCTGCACGATCAACAACATCCCGATCAAGGTCGCGATCATCAACAACTCCTCGCTCGGCATGGTGCGCCAGTGGCAGACGCTGTTCTACAACGGCCGCTACTCGAACACCGACCTCAACACGGGGCACGACACCATCCGGGTGCCCGACTTCGTCAAGCTCGCCGAGGCCTACGGAGCCCTCGGCATCCGCGTGACGAAGCCGGACGAGGTGGATGCCGCGATCAAGCTCGCCCTCGAGACGAACGACCGCCCCGTGGTGATCGACTTCGTCGTGAGCGCCGACGCCATGGTCTGGCCGATGGTGCCGCAGGGCGTGAGCAACAACTACATCCAGTACGCCATCGATCACAGCCCCGCCTGGGATGAGGAGTAGACCATGAGCCACGTTCTCTCCCTCCTCGTCGAGGACAAGCCGGGCATCCTGACCCGTGTCGCCGGGCTCTTCGCCCGTCGCGGCTTCAACATCGAGTCGCTCGCCGTGGGCACGAGCGAGATCGAGGGCCTCTCGCGCATCACCGTCGTCGTCGACGTCGAGGAGCTGCCGCTCGAGCAGGTCACCAAGCAGCTCAACAAGCTCATCAACGTGATCAAGATCGTCGAGCTCGACCCGACCCAGTCGGTGCAGCGCGAGCACCTGCTCATCAAGGTGCGCGTCGACAACACGACCAGGTCGCAGGTGCTCGAGGCCGTCAACCTGTTCCGCGCTCGGGTCGTGGATGTCGCGACCGACGCCCTCGTCATCGAGGTCACGGGCGACTCCGGCAAGACCAACGCGCTGCTCAAGGTCTTGGAGCCGTACGGCATCAAGGAGCTCGCGCAGTCCGGCCTGCTCGCGATCGGCCGCGGCTCGAAGTCGATCACCGAGCGCGTCTACAAGAACTGAGCGCCTGACACCAGACGCGCACCGCACCACCCACATCGTCGGTCCTTCGACCAGGTTCATGGACCGGAACACATAAGGAGAGAAACTAACGTGACCGAGATCTTTTACGACAGCGATGCAGACCTCGCCCTGATCCAGGGCAAGAAGGTCGCCGTCATCGGCTATGGCTCGCAGGGCCACGCGCACGCGCTCAACCTGCGTGACTCGGGCGTCGAGGTCGTCGTCGGGCTCAAGGACGACTCGAAGTCGAAGCCGAAGGCCGAGGAGCAGGGCTTCACCGTGCTGCCCGTCGCCGAGGCGTCCGCATGGGCCGACGTCATCGTCATCCTCACGCCCGACCAGGTTCAGCGTCACGTCTACGCCGACGACATCAAGCCGAACCTCGCCGAGGGCAAGGCGCTCGTCTTCGGCCACGGCTTCAACATCCGCTTCGGCTACATCGAGGCCCCCGAGGGCGTCGACGTCGTTCTCGTCGCCCCCAAGGGCCCGGGCCACACCGTGCGCCGCGAGTACGAGGCCGGCCGTGGCGTCCCCGTGATCGTGGCCGTCGAGGTCGACGCCTCGGGCTCGGCCTGGGAGCTCGCCTGGTCGTACGCGAAGGGCATCGGCGGGCTGCGCGCCGGCGGCATCAAGACGACCTTCACCGAGGAGACCGAGACCGACCTGTTCGGCGAGCAGGCCGTGCTCTGCGGCGGCACCTCGCAGCTCGTGCAGTACGGCTTCGAGGTTCTCACCGAGGCCGGCTACCAGCCGCAGATCGCCTACTTCGAGGTGCTCCACGAGCTCAAGCTCATCGTCGACCTCATGTGGGAGGGCGGCATCGCCAAGCAGCGCTGGAGCATCTCCGACACGGCCGAGTACGGCGACTACGTCTCGGGCCCGCGTGTCATCGACCCGCACGTGAAGGAGAACATGCAGGCCGTTCTCGCCGACATCCAGTCGGGTGCCTTCGCCGAGCGCTTCATCGCCGACCAGGATGCGGGAGCGCCCGAGTTCACGGCCCTGCGGGCCAAGGGCGAGCAGCACCCCATCGAGGCCACCGGCCGCGAGCTGCGCAAGCTCTTCGCGTGGAACAAGAGCGACGACGACTACGTCGAGGGCAGCGTCGCACGCTAATCCTCGCGGTACCCGTTCGCCGGCCTTCGCCGGTTCGCGTCATCGATCGAGCCCGTCGAGGTCTGCCCGGAGTTCTCCGGGTGGGCCCGGCGGGCTCGATCGTGTTTTCGCGGTCCACAGGACGACACGGGATGGCACGTGGCGGCACAGTGCGGCACGTGGCGGCACAGTGCGGCACGTGGCGATGCTGCCGTGGTCGGCTGACGCAAAGGCGGAGACGGTACCGTGGAGTGGTGAGCAACGACCGTGACGACGACGCCCTGAGCTGGGCGGGCGACGACGATCCGACGCTGGTGTCGAAGACGCGGGATGCCGCGGCGGCACCGGTCGCGCCCGGCACCGCCGGGCCTCCCGCCGAACCTGCCGCCGGTTCCCGCCTCGAGGGCCGGATCGCGGAGGGTCCCGCCGTCGAAGAGTCTGGCGTCGGGGAGTCCGCCGTCGGGGACTCTGACGTCGAAGACCGTGAGGTGGAGGACTCGGGCTTCGAGGCCCCCGACGTCGAGGGCTCCGCCCCGGATGCCGACGACGACCTTCCGCCGCAGACGAGCTCGGTGCTGCTCGTGACACTGGGGGTGCTCGGCGGCGTCTACCTGCTCTTCACCATCGGCTGGGCGGTCGCCGTGCAGAGGCTCGCCGGCGTCTTCGTCTTCTCCGACGCCGTCGCCCAGGGGATGTTCGTTCTGGGGGAGTGGCTGGCGATGGCCGCCCCCGTCGTCTGGTTCTTCGTGACGATCTGGCTCACCCGCGACTCCGTCCGCGCCCGCGTGCTGTGGCTTCTGCTGGGTGTGCCGCTGCTCGCGCCCTGGCCGTTCATCCTCGGGCTGGGGGCGGTATGACCGACGCGACGAACCCGGAGAACCCGGAGAACCCGGAGAACCTGCCCGGCATGACAGCGAGCCCGTCCGAGCACACCCCCGTGCACGAGTCGATCGAGACCGCGGCGAAAGAGCCGGCGCCCTGGCTCGTGGGCGCCGTCGCGGCGGTCTTCGGCCTGTTCTACGCCTACGACGTCTGGGAGGCCGTCGGCAACCTCGTGGGCGTCACCTCCGGTGCCGCCGGCCTCGGCACGAGCGTCAGCCCGGTCGGCTGGATCGTGCTCATCGGCGGCCTCCTGCTGCCGGTCGTCGTCTTCGTGCTCGCCGTCTGGCTGGGTCGCGGGCGCGCGACACTGCCCCGTGCCGGCATCCTGTTCGCCGGCCTGTGCCTCGTCGCCGCCCTCTCGCTCTCGCTCGTGACGATCTTCGGTTTCGGCGCGCTCATCTCCTGAGGCGCTGAGGCGCTGAGGCGCGCGAGTCGCGCCAAACCGTCGAAAACGCAGCTCTGGGGAACGGTTCGACGCGACTCGCGTGCGAGCGGATGCCGGGAGCGCCCCCGTGGCGCGGAGCGAGCGCGCGCCTCCACTAAAGTGTGAAGGGACTGCGCCCCCACGGTTGAGCGGCGCGTCATTCACCCCGTTCCGACCTGAAGGGTCCGTTCCGTGTCAAAACCGGTCGTGCTGATCGCCGAAGAATTGTCTCCCGCCACCGTCGACGCCCTCGGGCCCGACTTCGAGATCGTGTCCGTCGACGGCACGGACCGGCCCGCGCTGCTCTCCGCGCTCCAGACCGCCGACGCCATCCTCGTGCGCTCCGCGACGAAGGTCGACGCCGAGGCCCTCGCGGCGGCTCCGAACCTCAAGGTCATCGCCCGTGCCGGCGTCGGCCTCGACAACGTCGACATCAAGGCGGCCACCCAGGCCGGAGTCATGGTCGTCAACGCGCCGACCTCGAACATCATCTCGGCGGCCGAGCTGACCGTCGGCCACATCCTGAGCCTCGCCCGCCACATCCCCGCGGCCCACAACGCCCTCGCCCAGGGCCAGTGGAAGCGCTCGAAGTACACGGGTGTCGAACTCTACGAGAAGACGATCGGCATCATCGGCCTCGGCCGCATCGGCGCGCTCATCACCGCGCGTATGCAGGCCTTCGGAACGAACGTCATCGCCTACGACCCCTATGTGACCTCGGCCCGCGCCCAGCAGCTCGGGGTGACCCTCGTGACGCTCGACGAGCTGCTCGCGCAGTCGGACTTCATCACGATCCACATGCCGAAGACGCCTGAGACCACGGGCATGATCGGCGAGGCGCAGCTCGCGCTCATGAAGCCGACCGCCTTCATCGTCAACGTCGCGCGCGGCGGCCTCATCGACGAGACGGCCCTCGCCGCCGCTCTCACCGCGGGCACGATCGCGGGCGCCGGCCTCGACGTCTTCGTGAGCGAGCCGCCCACCGACTCGAGCCTGCTCGGCCTCGAGAACATCATCGTCACGCCGCACCTCGGCGCATCGACCGACGAGGCGCAGGAGAAGGCGGGTGTGTCCGTCGCGAAGTCGGTGCGTCTCGCGCTCTCCGGCGAGCTCGTGCCCGATGCCGTCAACGTCGCGGGCGGTGTCATCGACCCGAGCGTGCGCCCCGGCATCCCGCTCATCGAGAAGCTCGGCCAGGTCTTCTCGGGCCTCGCCGAGAGCCCTCTCACGAGCCTGGATGTCGAGATCCGCGGCGAGATCGTCGAGTTCGACGTGAGCGTGCTCAAGCTCGCCGCCCTCAAGGGCATCTTCACGAACGTCGTGAGCGAGACGGTCTCCTACGTCAACGCCCCGCTGCTCGCGGAGCAGCGCGGCCTCGAGGTTCGCCTCATCACCGACCCGGTCTCCGAGGAGTACCGCAACCTGCTGACCCTGCGCGGAGCGCTCAGCGACGGCTCGCAGATCTCGGTCTCCGGAACCCTCACGGGCACCAAGCAGATCGAGAAGATCGTCGAGATCAACGGCTACGACGTCGAGGTGCCGATCGCCGAGCACCTCATCGTGATGCTCTACGCCGACCGCCCGGGGATCGTCGCGATCTACGGCAAGGAGTTCGGCGAGGCCGGCATCAACATCGCGGGTATGCAGATCGCGCGCCGTGCGGCGGGCGGCCAGGCGCTGAGCGTGCTCACGGTCGACTCTCCCGCGCCGGAGGGCCTGCTCGAGAAGGTGCGCATCGCCATCGAGGCCGATGTGCTGCGCGAGATCGACATCACGGAGTCGTAGAACACGGAGTCGTCGGCGCCGAGTCCTAGAGCACGGCGTCGTAGGCACAGTGTCGTCGGGCGTCGGGACATTTTTGCGGCGGGCTGTCGATTCTCGCGGCATCCGTTCGTGGTCTTCTCAGCAGGCAGGAAGCCTGCCGAACAGGCACAGCCTCACCGGGCGACCGGCCGGCGCGCGCCGCGCCTACCGCGCGGCGATCGCGGAGGAGACGAGCGCCTCGGTGCGCCGCTTCCTCGCCCGGCGGCTCGACGAGCTCGGCTGAGGCGGGATCGGAGCTCGGCGGCGCAGTAATCTTGCTGTAAGCGCTATCGAAGGAGAACCATGACCCGCACCGTTCGTCTCGCCGTGATTCCCGGAGACGGGATCGGACCCGAGGTGGTGCAGCAAGCGGTCAGGGTGCTCGACGCGGTCGCGGCATCCGCTGATCTTCTCGTCGAGAAGACCTCGTTCTCCCTCGGAGCGGCGCGCTACCTCGAGACCGGCGACATCCTCACCGACGACGACCTCGCGGCGATCGCGGGGCACGACGCGATCCTCCTGGGCGCCGTCGGCGGCGACCCCCGCGACCCGCGGCTCGCCGGCGGCATCATCGAGCGCGGTCTGCTGCTCAAGCTGCGCTTCGCCCTCGACCACTACGTGAACCTGCGCCCGACCGTGCTCTACCCGGCGGTGCCCAGCCCGCTCGCGAACCCCGGCGAGGTCGACTTCGTCGTCGTGCGCGAGGGCACGGAGGGCCCCTACGTGGGCAACGGCGGCGCGATCCGGGTGGGTACGCCCGCCGAGATCGCCAACGAGGTGTCGGTCAACACGGCCTTCGGCGTCGAGCGCCTCGTGCGCTACGCCTTCGCGAAGGCGGCGTCGCGCCCCCGCAAGAAGCTCACGCTCGTGCACAAGACCAATGTGCTCGTCTTCGCGGGCAGCCTCTGGCAGCGCACGGTCGACCGGGTCTCCGCCGAGTTCCCGGGCGTCGCCGTCGACTACCTGCACGTCGACGCCGCGACGATCTTCCTCGTGCAGGACCCTGCTAGATTTGACGTCATCGTCACGGACAACCTCTTCGGCGATATCCTCACCGATCTCGCGGGCGCTATCAGCGGCGGGATCGGATTGGCGGCCTCCGGAAACATCAACCCAGACGGTGTGTTCCCGAGCATGTTCGAGCCCGTCCACGGTTCCGCGCCCGACATCGCCGGCAAGCAGCTGGCGGATCCCACAGCGGCGATCCTCTCCGTCAGCCTCCTCCTCGACCACCTCGGTCTGGGCGAGGCGGCGGCCCGGGTCACCGCGGCGGTCGCCGCAGACGTCGCGAGCCGCGGGGGAGCCGCCCGCACCACGGCCGAGGTCGGCGACGCGATCGTCGCCCGTCTGGCCGAAGACTAGACTTTCCGAAATTCGAAGAGGACCCGTCATGACGACACCGACCAGCACGTTCTTCCCGCTCAAGTTCCAGCTCACCCCCTCGCAGGATGCGCGGGCCGAGGCCGAGCGCGAGCTCATCCTCGCCGACCCGGGCTTCGGCCAGCACTTCACCGACCACATGGTGCAGATCGTCTGGACCGAGGGTGAAGGATGGCACGACGCGGCCGTTCTCCCCTACGGGCCCCTCGTGCTCGACCCCGCCGCCGCCGTGCTGCACTACGCTCAGGAGATCTTCGAGGGCCTCAAGGCCTACCGTCAGGCCGACGGCTCGATCTGGAGCTTCCGCCCCGACGCGAACGGCCGGCGGCTGCAGCGCTCGGCCCGGCGCCTGGCCCTGCCCGAGCTCTCCATCGACGACTTCGTCGAGTCGCTGCGCCAGCTCGTGAGCACGGATGCCGCGTGGGTGCCGTCGGCGCCCGAGACGAGCCTCTACATCCGCCCGTTTATGATCGCGACCGAGAGCTTCCTCGGCGTGCGGCCCGCGCAGGAGGTGGGCTACTACGTCATCGCGAGCCCGGCCGGCGCCTACTTCGCCAACGGCGTCTCGCCCGTGTCGATCTGGCTCTCGACCGAGTACTCGCGCGCGGGCAAGGGCGGAACGGGCGCCGCGAAGACGGGCGGCAACTACGCCTCCTCGCTGCTGCCCCAGGCCGAGGCCTACGAGCACGGCTGCGCGCAGGTGCTCTTCCTCGACTCGGTGGAGGGCAGGTACCTCGAGGAGCTCGGCGGCATGAACGTCGTGCTCGTCTACAAGGACGGCACGCTCGTGACCCCCGAGTCCGACAGCATCCTCGAGGGCATCACGCGTGACAGCATCCTGCAGCTCGCGCGCGACCGCGGCCACGCCGTTCAGGAGCGCAGGGTGACGATCGACGAGTGGCGTGAGGGTGTGGCATCCGGCGACATCGTCGAGGTGTTCGCCTGCGGCACCGCCGCCGTCGTGACGCCCATCGCGATGCTCAAGGCCGAGGGCTTCACGGTCGGCTCGGAGGACGCGCCGGCGGGAGAGCTCACGATGTCGCTGCGGCAGGAGCTCACCGACATCCAGTACGGCCGTCTGCCCGACAGGCACGGCTGGATGACGCGGCTCGTCTGACGCGGATCGCTCCGCGGCGGGCCCCGTTCGCGAACTAAGCTCGCAGTATGAAGATCGCCCGGTTCAGTCACGACAGCGCCATTTCCTTCGGGATCCTCGACGAAGACGAGGAGGAGCTCATCGTGCTCGCCGGCGACCCCATGTTCGCCGGCTTCGACACGACGGGGGAGCGGGTGTCGCTCAACTCGGCGAAGCTGCTCGCGCCGGTGATCCCGCGCTCCAAGATCGTCGGCATCGGCAAGAACTACAGCGACCACGCCGCCGAGATGGGCGGCGAGGCGCCGAGCGAGCCGCTCGTCTTCCTCAAGCCCAACACGGCCATCATCGGGCCGGACGAGCCGATCATCCTCCCGCCCGACAGCCAGCAGGTCGACTTCGAGGGCGAGCTCGCGGTCGTCATCGGCAGCGTTGCGCGCAACGTGCGAGCCGAGGATGCCGCGGAGGTGATCTTCGGGTACACGATCGCGAACGACGTGACTGCTCGCGATCTGCAGCGCTCCGACGGGCAGTGGACGCGCGCGAAGGGCTTCGATACCTTCTGCCCGATCGGCCCGGTCATCGAGACCGAGCTGCAGTGGGACGAGCTGAGCATCGAGACGCGTGTGAACGGCAAGCTCCAGCAGAGCGGCAACACGGGCGACATGGTGCACGGCGTGCCCGAGATCGTCGCCTACGTGTCGCGCATCTTCACGCTTCTGCCGGGCGACCTCATCCTCACCGGAACGCCCTCGGGCATCGGTCCGATCGCCCACGGCGACACGGTCGCGATCGACATCCAGGGCATCGGCACGCTCTTCTCGCCGGTCGCTGCGCGCTAACGCTCAGGCGACCGCCTCGAGCACGCGCTCGACGTCGTCCATCGTGTTCCAGAGGTGGAACGCGACACGGGCGCGACCGGCACGGCCCGACGCGGTGAGCCCCGCGGCGGCGAGCCGCCGCAGACCTTCGCCCGCGGCATCCGGCCAGGTGACGATCGCCTGATCCCTCGCCTCGATGCCGAGCCCCGCGCACAGGGCGTTGCCGAGGGCCGAGTTGTGCGCGCGCACGGCCTCGCCGTCGAGGCCCGCGAAGAACCGCAGGGCGGCCGCGGCCCCCACCCACACCGGCCAGGCGGGCGAGACGTCGAAACGGCGGGCGTCGGAGGCGAGCTGCATGACGGGCCCGTAGCAGGAGCCCCAGACCTCCTCGCCCGCGTACCAGCCGGCGTGAACGGGCACGAGGCGCTCGGCGAACTCCTCGCTCACCGTCAGGAAGCTGGCGCCGCGCGGCGCGCACAGCCACTTGTAGCTGTGGCAGACCGTCGTGTCGAAGAGCGAGGCGTCGATCGGCAGCCAGCCCGTCGCCTGGGTCGTGTCGCAGAGGGTCGCCGCCCCGTGCGCCCGGGCAGCGGCGACGATGCGCTCGAGGCTGGCGATCTCGCCCGTCGCCGACTGCACGGCCGAGAAGGAGACGAGGGTCGTCGTGGGGCGGATCGCGTCGGCGAGCTGTGCGAGGGGCGCATGCCGCACCGTGACCCCGCGCCCGGCCTGCGCGAGGAACGGGAAGACCGCCGAGCTGAAGTCGCCGTCGACGCAGAGCACCTCGGCGCGGTCGGGCAGGGACGCCGCGATCATGCCGATCGAGACGGAGGCCTGCGAGCCGACCGAGACGCGGCTCGCGGGCACTCCGACGAGGCGGGCGAAGCTCTCGCGGGCGGAGCGCACGGACTCGTCGTAGGCCCGGGCGTCCACCCTGCCGAGAGCCCAGGTGTCGAGATCGTCGTTCATCGCCGCACGGGTGCCGCGCGTGGGGATGCCCAGTGTGCAGGCGGCCAGATAGCCGGCACCGGCGCCGAACTGCTCGCGGGCCTCGGCGAGGTGCGCCCGGGCCTCGTCGATCCGTGCGGTGCGCGTCGCGTGCGGGGTGCCTGTCGGATGCTGGGTGCGTGCCGGGTCGTCCATGGTTCCAGGGTGCTCTCCCGCGATCCATTCGACAACCACCGGTGTTCGATCAGATCGATAACCCCTCGTTATGGATCGTTGTAGGCTGTGCCGATGACGCTCAGCCTTCCCCCGCTCGCCGCACTCGAACTCGACTCGCACACGCTGCGGATCGTGCAGGCCATCGATCGCTCCGGCTCCATCACCGCGGCGGCCCGCGCGCTCGGCTACAGCCAGCCCGCGATCAGCCAGCACCTTCGGAGGCTCGAGGGCAGGATCGGCATGCCCATCGTGCACCGGGTCGGCCGCCGGGTGCGCCTGACCGATGCGGGGCTCGTGCTCGTGCGGCACGCCCGGGCCGTCACCCTGGCGCTGGACGCCGCGGCGAACGAGCTCGCCGAGCTCTCCGGCCTGCACGCCGGCCGGGTGCGCCTCGCCGCCTTCCCCACGGCGTCGGCGACCCTCGTGCCCGGCATCGTCGGCGAGCTCGCGATCGATCACCCGGGCGTCGAGGTCTCGTACCTGGAGGCGGAGCCGCCCGAGGCGCTCCGCTCCCTGCACGCGCACGAGAGCGATCTGGCCGTGGTCTTCCGCTACCCGGGGGAGTCCGAGGCGCCGGAGGAGGGCGCCGGTGCGCTCGAGACGTGGGATCTGGGCAGGGACGAGATGCTCGTGGTGCTGGGCGAGGGCAGCGGGCTCGCGGCATCCGACGCCATCGATCTCGCCGATCTCGCCGAGGAGCGCTGGATCGCCGGTTGCCCGCAGTGCCGCGGGCGGCTGCTCGCGGTGTGCGAACGCGACGGCTTCGTTCCGCGGATCGGCTACGAGACCGACAACTTCGTCGCCGTGATGCGCATGGTGCAGGCCGGGTTGGGCGTCGCGCTGCTGCCGGGCCTCGCGCTCGAGGCCACGCCCCTGCCCGCGGGTGTCGTCGCGCGCCCGACCACACGAGGCGACTACCGCACGGTGCAGCTGGCGGCCCTGCGCTCCGAGCGGCGGTCGCCCGTGCTGTCGGCGACGATCGACCTCATCCGGGGGCGCGGTCGCCGGTAGGATCGTGGACGTATGTCTGCCATCGAATCGCACCCCTTCTCCGCCGCCACCGGCACGGACGTCCGCGTCCGCTTCTGCCCGTCGCCCACCGGAACGCCGCACGTCGGCCTCATCCGCACCGCGCTCTTCAACTGGGCCTACGCCCGGCACACGGGGGGCAAGCTCGTCTTCCGCATCGAAGACACGGATGCCGCGCGCGACAGCGAGGAGAGCTACGAGCAGCTCATCGACGCGCTCACCTGGCTGAGGCTCGACTGGGACGAGGGCGTCGTCGTCGGCGGTCCGCACGCGCCGTACCGCCAGTCGCAGCGCGGCGGGATCTACGGCGAGGTCATCGAGCGGCTGCGCGCCTCGGGCCACATCTACGAGAGCTACTCGAACGCGGAGGAGATCGACGCGCGCAACGAGGCGAACGGCCGGCCCAAGCAGCTCGGCTACGACAACTTCGACCGCGACCTCACCGAGGAGCAGCGCGCCGCCTTCCGCGCCGAGGGCCGTGAGCCCGCACTGCGCCTGCGTGTGCCCGACACCGAGCTGAGCTTCGACGACCTCGTGCGCGGCGAGATCACCTTCCCCGCCGGATCCTTCGTCGACTTCGTCGTCGTGCGCCCCAACGGCGCCCCGCTCTACACCTTCGTGAACCCGCTCGACGACGCGCTCATGGGCATCACCCACGTGCTGCGCGGCGAAGACCTGCTCTCGAGCACCCCGCGGCAGATCGCGCTCTACCACGCGCTCATCGACATCGGCGTGACGAGCTTCGTGCCGCGCTTCGGCCACCTGCCCTACGTCATGGGCGACGGCAACAAGAAGCTCTCCAAGCGCGACCCCGAGTCGAACCTCTTCCACCACCGCGACCGCGGCTTCATCCCCGAGGGGCTCGTCAACTACCTGGCGCTGCTCGGCTGGTCGCTCACCCACGACCGCGACGTCTTCTCGATCGACGAGATGATCGCCGCCTTCGACGTCGTCGATGTGAACCCCAACCCCGCGCGCTTCGACCTCAAGAAGGCCGAGTCGATCAACGGCGACCACATCCGACTGCTGGAGACGCACGATTTCGCCGAGCGCACCATCCCCTACCTCGTGGCCGCCGGAGTGGTCGCCGAGCCGCTCAGCGAGGGGCAGCGCGGCATCCTCGCCCAGGCCGCCCCGCTCGTGCAGGAGCGCATCGGGCTGCTCGGCGAGGCGCCCGGCATGCTCGGCTTCCTGTTCACGGATGCCGCGGGACTGAGCTTCGCCGACGACGCCCTCGCCTCGCTGCCCGCCAACGCGGGGGAGTACCTCGCGGCATCCGTCAACGCGCTCGAGCTCGTGCCCGAGTCGGAGTGGGCGCACGAGCAGCTGCAGAGCGTTCTGGCTTCCGCTCTCATCGAAGGCCTCGGGCTCAAACCGCGGGTCGCCTACGGCCCGCTGCGCGTCGCCGTCTCGGGCCGCAAGGTGTCGCCGCCGCTCTTCG
Source organism: Compostimonas suwonensis (assembly GCF_002797855.1). GTDB lineage: Bacteria > Actinomycetota > Actinomycetes > Actinomycetales > Microbacteriaceae > Compostimonas > Compostimonas suwonensis. The sequence continues at coordinate 81,612 of NZ_PGFB01000007.1, read as the reverse complement.
AGTCGATGGAGATCCTCGGCAAGGCCGAGACCCTCGCCCGCATCGACAAGCTCTCGGCCCAGCTCGGCTGATGGCTGCCGAGCTGCAGCACGGGGGCGACGGCGGGGCTGCCGGGGCTGGTGATGGGTCTGCCGGGGCTGGTGGCGGGCCCGGCGGTGGCGATCGCGGTGTCGACTACGACGTCGTGGTGGTCGGCGCGGGCCCTGCCGGGCTGTCGGCGACGCTGAACCTCGTGCGCCAACGCTGGCGCACCCTCGTGGTCGACAGCAACCGTCCGCGCAACGCCGCGACGCTGCACTCGCACGGCTTCCTGACCCGCGACGGCGTCTCGCCGCTCGAGCTGCGCCGGCTCGGTCGCGAGGAGATCGAGGGGTACGCCGAGGGAGAGGTGCAGATCGGCGCTGTCGAGGCCGTGACGGTCTTCGGGGCTGTGACAGATCTCAGAGCGCTGCAGGGTCGCGATCCCGATGGCACCGACGCCGACGCTTCTGAGATTCCCGCCGGTTCCGATGCGGGCTCCCGCGCTGAGCGCGATGCGGATTCCAATGCCGGGCCCGATGCCGACTTCAGCGCTCGTTTCGGCGTTGTGGTGCGCGGCCTGCGCGGCTCGCCCGATCGCACGGTTCGTGCCCGGGTCGTCGTCGCTGCGAGCGGTCTGAGTGAGACCTTCCCCGCCATCCCGAGCCTGCGCGCCCATTACGGCACCAATCTGCACAGCTGCATCGAGTGCGACGGCTACGAGAAGTCGCACGAGCCGCTCGCGCTCATCGGGGAGTCGCGCGACCTCGCCGAACGGGCCGTGCTGCTCTCCCGTTTCTCCGACGACCTCGTGGTCTTCACGAACGGCGCGGATGTGCTGAGCGAGGCCGAGCAGACGATGCTGGCCGGTCGCGGCATCCGTGTCGAGCGTCGTGCGATCGACGACCTCGTAGGGGAGAAGGCCGCCCTGACCGGTGTGCGCCTCGCCGACGGCGACATCGTGCCGGTCACCGCCGGCTTCGTGCGCCCGGCCTGGTCGCCTGCCCTGGGCTATCTCGACGGGCTGCCCGTCGATCGTGACGCACACGGTTTCCTGGTGACGGATGCCGCGGGCCGCACCTCGCTCGCGGGCCTCTACGGTGCCGGCGAGACGAGCGCCCCCGGTGCTCAGCAGCTCATCGTCGCGGCCGGTCTGGGTGCCCGCGTGGCCACCACGGTCACCCGCGAACTGCTCGGTCTGGCCCCATCTGGCGCCGGTTTGGACGAGCCGGTTCCGTAGGCTAAAGTTGGCAGTCGGCCCGGACTTCGGTCAAGGCCAGTGGGGTATGGTGTAATTGGCAACACGGCTGATTCTGGTTCAGTTGTTCTTGGTTCGAGTCCAGGTACCCCAGCAGTGAAGGCCCGGTGATCCGGGCCTTTTTTGTTGCCCGGATTCGTGCAGACGGGAACGGTCTATTCGCTCCGATCTCGTTGTCTGGGTTTGTGCATGTGGACGGAGGGGCAAAGGCAGCCGAACCTACACGGAAGCCAAGGCTGGTTGGATCAAGCACGCTCGAGGTCGAGCCCTCCGTGAGTCCGGTTACATTACGATTCGCCGTAGTTCACGCTCGCGCGATTGGTGAGGTCCAGGGAACGAGCACATGAGAACCTGTTTCAAATGCGGCGAGCTGATGCAACTCTCCATCAAAGGCCGGGTTCACCGTCGAGCCGCAGAATACGACTCGATCCTATTTTTTCCTTGACGGAACCGAATTCAAAGCGTTGGGTAGAGATAGAGATACGAGGTATTGGGAGGTGTATTGTGCGGGGCGGATCGTGGGTGATGCTCGCGGTAATGGTGTTGATTACCGCTTTCCTGGCTTTTGCATACGCATCGGGGGGTCCAGTGCTGCTGTATGCAGTCATCGGCTTCTGGGCCGTGATAGTCGTTGGATCCGTCATTAGAGGAGTCCGCGGCTACCGGCGAAGTTCGGCGCGGAACTCGGTTGCGGCCCCTGCAGTGCCCGTGGTGAACGCGGCAAGTACGGTCCAAGACATGTATCTCGGTCGTACATACTCCGGCCCGGTCGTATATGGCGTTAACGCCGACGTGGTCGCTACGCAAATCGACAATCGTGCGGATTGGCTCAAGGACGGTCGGGTCGTTATCGAATACGACGACATCCGGGCGCAGTCCAAGCGCGACTAACCCCTTGCCCGCCGGCTACGCACAAAACTTCTTGATACTGGAGCCGAATCGGCTGAGCTCTGATTCCAGTCTCAGGTCACCGTTATCCATCGTCTCCAGCGTGCGAAAGTGGCGCCTCTGGCGCATCGATCGTCAATTGTCACGTGGATCGATGACGAAACAATATCTATCGAGCTGATAGTCCGTGCGAAGGCGTTCGGGCTAGGCAGGTAGCGCTGACGCGATCGTCGCGAGGTAGGCGCCCTGGAGGGTTTCGGCGATCTCGTCGGGGTCGCCGAGGTAGCCGCCGACCATCGCGCCATCGCGAAGCATCATGAGCTGGCGGGCGGTCTTCTCCGGATCGGCCACCCCTGCGTCGGCCGCGATGCTCGCGAACATCTCGCGGGTCCATCGGCGGTGCGCGTCGACGACGACCCGTACGGGATCGGCGGGGTCGGGGGTCTCGGCGGCGGCGTTGATGAAGGCGCATCCGCGGAAGCCGGGCATGCAGCTGGCGGCTCCAATGAACCCGGCGATGTTCTGGAGTGAGCGAAGCGGGTCGGTGTGGTCGCGGGCGGAGTCGAAGGCCTCGCGCTCCAATGCGGCCTGTCGTTCGAGGTAGGCGACGACGAGGTCGGTCTTGGTTCGGAAGTGGCGGTAGAAGGTGACCTTCGTGATCCCGGCCTGCTCGATGATCCGGTCGGCGCTCGTGCCTCGGATGCCGTTGGCGTAGATGAGCTCAGTCGCCGCGTCGAGGATGAGGGCGCGCGCGACGCCCTCCCGACCGAGGCCGCGGCCGACTTGTGCGGCGATCTTCGGCGATGACTCGCTCACAGCGCTCATGGCTGCTCCTCTCCGGTTTCACGACTTGCGCCGTGGGGCACATCAACTCTAGAGTCTTCATTGTAGACGTACTAGTTAGTCTACAATTGTAATCCTCGCGTTGACACCATTCGTCGACTCCGCCACCGTCGACACCTCGACCTGCGCTCGACCCCGACCTGACAAGGACACCACCATGACCACGATCGTTTCCCCTCCCTCCGCGCCTCTTGCGAAAACCTTGCGCCGGCTCTACTTCACCCGGTTCGGCTTCGCGGTCGTCTGGGCGCTGCTCCTGGCCCTCGTCGCCACCGATGTCGGTCCGCTCCTGACCGTCCTGCTGATTCTGTATCCGCTGGTCGACGCTGCCTCGGTCTTCATCGAGCTCCGCGCATCGACGGGCTCCTCCCGCGTCACCGAGACCGTGAACATCGTGGTCAGCGTCCTGGCCGCGATCGCGCTCGGCTGGGCGTCGGTCGTCTCCGTGGGCGCTGTGCTCGCGGTCTGGGGCGTGTGGGCCGTGCTCGCCGGCGCCACCCAGCTGCTGACGGGGCTGAGCCGCCGCAGGCTCGGAGGCCAGTGGCCCCTGATCGTCAGCGGCGGCCTCTCGGTGCTGGTCGGGTTCGCGTTCCTGGCCCAAGGGCTCGGGGGCGCCGACAGCGTGGCCTCGGTCGCCGGATACGCGACGCTGGGCGGCATCCTGTTCCTCGTCTCCGCGATCCGCCTCGCCCGATCGGCGCGCGCCTGATGGCCGGCGCGCAGGACCACCAGGACTACGACCTCATCGTGATCGGAGCCGGGCCCGTCGGAGAGAACGTCGCCGACTACGCCCGCAAGCGCGGCATCCGGGTCGCGATCGTCGAATCCGAGCTCGTCGGCGGCGAATGCTCATACTGGGCGTGTATGCCCTCCAAAGCACTGCTGCGGAGCGGCCACGCGCTACGGGCCGTCAAGCGACTCGACGGAGCCCGGCAGGCGGTGATCGGTGGACTGGACGTTCCCGCCGTTCTCGCCCGCCGCACCTCCTTCGCCAGCGAGTGGAAGGACGACGATCAGGTCGCCTGGCTGAACTCGGCCGACATCGAACTGCTCCGCGGACACGCCCGGATCATCGGTCCCGGCACGATCGACATCGATGGCCGCAGTTACAGGGCGAAAGCCATCGCGGTCGCGACCGGGTCGATTCCGGTTCTCCCCGACATCCCGGGGCTCGCCGACGCGAGGCCGTGGAGCACCCGCGAGGCGACCAGCTCCTCGAACGTTCCACCCCAACTGCTCGTGGTCGGCGGCGGTGTCGCCGGAACCGAGCTCGCCACCGCGTACGCCTCCCTCGGCTCCGAGGTGACGCTCGTGGCCCGCGGCGCTCTCCTGGATCGGGAGGAGCCCTTCGCGGGCGAGCTCGTCGCCCAGGCGCTCGGACGCATCGGCGTCGACGTGCGGATCGGGACGACTCCTGTGCGCGTCGATCGCGATGCCACCGGCATTGTCTCGACCGAGCTCGGCGACGGAACGATCGTGGTCTCGGACGAGATCCTGATCGCAACCGGCCGCCGCCCCAACACCCTCGACCTCGGCGTCCAGACCGTCGGACTGGTGCCGGGGGAGTGGCTGGCCGTCGACGACACCATGCTCGTCACGGGAATCGACTGGCTCTACGCGGTCGGCGACGTGAACGGCCGCGCGCTGCTCACGCACCAGGGCAAGTACCAGGCCCGCGCCGCAGGCGAGGCGATCGCCGCCCGGATCAACGGAGCACCCGTGCACGCCGCACCGTGGGGCGAGCACGTGGCCACGGCGGATCACGCCGCCGTTCCTCACGTGGTCTTCACCGATCCCGAAGTCGCCCGTGTCGGCCTCACCGAGGCCGAGGCCCGCGAGCGTGGGCTGAGGGTCCGTGCTGTGGACTACGAGCTCGGATGGGTCGCCGGCGCGAAACTCCACGCCGACGGCTACGAGGGGCGCGCGAAACTCGTCGTCGACGAGGATCATCGGGTCATCGTCGGCGCGACCTTCGTGGGGCAGGATGTCGCGGAGCTGCTCCACTCCGCAACCATCGCGATCGTCGGCCAGGTGCCCCTCGACCGGCTGTGGCACGCCGTCCCGTCCTATCCCACCATCAGTGAAGTGTGGCTGCGTCTCCTGGAGACGTACGGCCGCCCGTCGTGACACCCAGACCGACCCGACTGCTCATTCCGAGCGACCCCGAGAAACCACGAAAAACATAAGAAAGGAAAGAACGATGCCCACGAAGATCACCATCATCATCGACAACCCCGCCGACCCGGAGGCGTTCGAGAGCGGCTACCCGGAGATCGTCGCCCTGGCGCAGCAGCTCCCGCAGCTCCGCCGAACCGAGTCGGCCAAGGTGTGGCCGAAGGAAGACGGCACGCCGACCCCCTCCCACCGCACGCTCGACCTGTACTTCGACAGCTACGACGACGCCTCGGCGGCCGTTTCCACCCCGGCTGCGGGCGAGTTCTTCCAGCGTCTCGTCGGCACGGGGACCCCGTTCACCGGCCTGTTCTCCGACATCGAGCAGGCCTGACGCGCGGCGGCCGGCGCGGTCCTTAGCGGGGGCCGCGCCGGCGGGCGCTCATTCCCGGCTCATCCGTTCAGCTCTTCGTCCCGTCTCGTTCACCGATTGTTTGTGTGATGTCGCCAGGGTGGACGCGTGCTAAATAAAGTCTCGCGACCACTCGCCCTCACAGCCGGCTCAACCCTCGTGCTCGCCGGGCTGTTCGCTGTTCCGGCCGCCGTATCGGCAGCCGAGAACACCGGTCAGATCCGGATCACCGAATGGGAATACAACGGATCGGAGTTCGTGGAGTTCACGAACCTCGACACCGACTCGATCGACCTCGACGGATGGTCCTTCTCCGACAGTGGAGAGAACCCCGGAGACACGGACCTCAGCTCGGCGGGCATCGTCGCCCCGGGCGAGTCCTTCATCCTCAGCGAGGAATCCGCTGCCGACTTCCGATCGGAGTGGAACCTGCCGAGCTCGATCAAGGTGGTCGGCGACAACTCCAAGAACCTCGGCCGCGGTGACGCGATCAACATCTACAACAGCGCCGACACGCTCGTCGACACGCTGACGTACAGCGACGAAGACGGCAAGGGGCCGCGCACGGACACCGCGAGCGCGTGGCCGTCGACCGAGTCGGTCATCGGCACGGACCACGCCGCGAGCTGGACGCGCTCCACCGCGGGCGACGCCGAGGGCAGCTGGACGTCGAAGAGCGGCTACATCGGCTCGCCCGGCGTGAGCCGCTTCGGCACCGCGATGGACTGGCTCCGCATCAACGAGATCGAGACGGACGGCAGCCCCGACTGGGCCGAGCTCATCAACCTGAGCACCCAGCCGCTGGATGCTTCCGGCTACGTGATCACGGGCCGTGAGAACGGTGTCACGCTGACGCTGCCGAATGACACGATCATCGCCCCGGGCGCCGTGTTCGTCGCCGAGGGCGGCGACTTCAAGCTCAAGAAGAGCGACCTGCTGAGCCTGTACGCACCGGGCGGCGACACGCTGCTCGACTCGTACGGGTGGGGTGACTTCCACCTCGACACCTACGGCCGTGTTCCGAACGGCACCGGCGACTTCGTGCAGCAGGAGACGTCGTCCAAGGGCGCGCTCAACCCCGAGCCGACCGACCCGACCGATCCCGACGACACCTCGTGGCAGGCGATCAAGATCAACGAGGTCACCTCGGCGAACGACGACCCGACCCACGACGGCTACGAGCTCGTGAACACGGGCGACACGGATATCGACGTGGCCGGCTGGAAGCAGTCCGACAGCGGCAGCAACCCGGCTTCGCTCGACGCACCGAACGGCACCGTCGTTCCCGCGCACGGCTTCCTCGTGCTCCTGTCGAACCAGGGCCTGAGCTCCGACGGCGACTCGGTGAAGCTCTACCTCGCCAACGGCTCGACCATCGTCGACTCGGTCGGCTGGGGAGCGAACGACGCTCAGCCGGGCTCCTGGTCGCGCTGTGGCGACGCCACCGGCGCCTGGGCCCACACCGCCGCGTCGAGCTGGGGCGTCTCGAACGCCCAGGCGTGCGCCGGCCAGATCATCCCGCCGAGCAACCCCGACAACGGCGGCGACGTCCCCTGCCAGACCGAGGGCGCCTCGGGTGGCGGACCCGCGATCGCGGGCGGCATCGTATGGCCGGGCAGCCAGGACTGGACCGTCGCAGACAACGAGTGCCAGTTCGTCACGTCGATCTCGGGGCAGGACGTCTCGGGACTCGATATCGACCCGAGCGACCCCGACGTCATGTGGGCCGCGAAGAACAAGAGCAGCATCTACCGTCTCGTGAAGAGCGGCGACCTCTGGGTGCCCGACACCACGAACGGCTGGGCCACGGGCAAGAACATCGTCTTCCCGACCGGCGGCGGCCAGCCCGACTCCGAAGGCATCACGGTCGGACCCGACGGCTTCCTCTACGTGACGACCGAGCGCGACAACACCGCGAACGATGTGCCGCTCGAGAGCGTGCTGCGCTTCGACCCGAACGCCTCGGGAACCACCCTGCAGGCGACGAACCAGTGGGTTCTGACCGCCGACCTCGCCGACGCGATCACCTCGGGCAGCGCGGACTCCAACCTCGGCTTCGAGGGCCTCACCTGGGTGCCGGACTCCTACCTCACGACGAACGGCTTCGTCGACCAGAGCACGAGCGCAGCCTACGACCCGGCGGACTACCCGGGCCACGGCACGGGCCTGTTCTTCCTCGCACTGGAGAAGAACGGTCACCTCTACGCCTACGCGCTGAACGCCGACGGCACCTTCCACCGTATCGGCTCGATCGACAGCGGCCTGCCGATGATCCAGGAGACGCAGTGGGATCCGGATGCGCAGCGCATCTGGGCGGTCGCCGACAACACCTCGGCCGGCTCGACCACCCTGCTCAAGATCGACAGCGAGGGCGCCTTCGCGGTCGACCGCATCTACAACCGCCCGACCGGTCTGCCCGACTACAACCTCGAGGGCTTCGCCATCGCGCCGAACTCGACGTGCGCCGGCGGCGTCAAGGAGGTCATCCGCTCCGACGACGGCAACAACGGCGGTCACTCGCTGTGGTCCGGCACGATCGCCTGCGACCTCGAGCTCGGCCCGCAGGGCCCGAACCCGCCCGCCGAGATCGATCCGACCGTGACGGCGACCCCATCGACGGTGCAGGCCGGTGGCACGACCACGATCGCGGCCGACGGGCTCGCTGCGGACACGCAGTACACCGTCGTCCTGAACTCCGAGCCGGTGACGCTCGGCAGTGCCGTCGCGGATGCCGAGGGCACCCTGACGCTCGAGGACGTGGTGATCCCCGCCGACACCACTCCGGGGGCGCACACCATCACGGTCGCCGCGTCATCCGATCTCACCACGGTGATCGCGAGCGCAGAGCTCGAGGTGACGCCGGCGGCCACGGATGACCCGACTCCGACGCCGACCCCGAGCTCGTCGGCCAGCACGACGCCGACGGACAACGGCTCGAAGCCTGCCGGACTCGCCTCCACGGGTGCGGAGCCGCTGCCCTGGATCGCGATCAGCGCGCTGCTCCTGCTCCTCGGTGGCGGACTCGTGTTCAGCGGACTGCGGACTCGTCGCGGCAACGCCTGAGCTGTAGCATCATGACATCGCGGCCCTCTCGCTTCGGCGAGCAGGGCCGCGTTGTCGTTCACGCACCGATGTCGTCGTTCACGCACCGATCCGAGAGACGCTCACCGGAGCAACCGCCGCTAGAGCAGCCACTGCTGCAGCGGGTACACGAGGCGCCCCGATGGTCTGCGGTCGCAGCCAGAACTTCCCGAGAAGGAACACGCCGAGCAGTAGGAGGATGTACGCCTGCAGCTCGATGACGATCGGCAGCAGGATCGTCAGCGCACTGAGCTGCAGGGTGTTCACCGCCAGGATGACCAGAGCGAAGAGCCGGGGATTGCCGACGAGCGACAGGACCAGGTCGCCGGTTCCATCGTTCTCCAACGTCTCCGCTCGCGCAGCGGCGAGATCGGGAAAGACGAGCCCGATCGCGAATCCGTCGAGGAAGAGGCCGTATGCGACCGCGTTGAGGAGTAGATACGCGCGCAGATTCGCGCGAATGATCTGGAACGGCTTTCGGATGAACTGCATGTGTGTCTGTCCTCGGAGTGAGTGGATGAGGCGCCCGTTTGCGACCTGCAACCACCTCACACCGTGTTCTCGGCACAGGGTCAAACGCGGGTCCTCGGCATGGGCGGCGAGGAGCGACATCCGAGCGGGATCTGCCCGTGTTCTCGGCCCGGCTCGAGAAGGACGAACGCTCAGCTCCCTGATCGCCGTCAGGGGCCGGTCGGAGCGCCGCGATCGCCACCCGCGCGGCGGCGGCGATGAGGGCGTCGTCGTACTCGGCGTCTTCCGTCGTCGTGGTCGACATCACCGCGAGCACGATCGGGGAGCCCGTCGGCGGCCACAGGATGGCGATGTCGTTGCGCGTGCCGTAGCCGCCGGCTCCGCTCTTGTCGCCGACCGCCCAGTCGTCGGGGACGCCGGCCCGGATGAGGTCCGCGCCCGTTGTGCTGCCTCTGAGCCAGTCGGTGAGGAGCCCTCGCCTCTCGGGCGCCAACGCGCTTCCGAAGGCCAGCTCGCGGAGATCCGCGGCGAGGGCAGCCGGAGTGCTGGTGTCGCGGATGTCGCCGGGAACGGCCTCGTTGAGCTCGGGTTCGACGCGGTCGACGTGGGTGGTGCTGTCGCCGATCGCCCGCAGGCGGTCGCCGAGACCGCCCGGGCCGCCGAGCCGGCCGAACATGAGGTTGGCGGCGGTGTTGTCGCTGTACTGCAACGCCGCCGCGAGAACGTCGCGGAGCGGCATCCCGGTGTCGATATGCTCTTCGGTGACGGGGGAGTGGCCGACGAGCTCGTCGTCGGTGTAGCGGATGACCTCGTCGAGCTCCGGCTCGCTCGCCTCTGAGAGGATCGCCCCGGCGAGCAGCGCCTTCGAGGTGGAGGCGTAGGCGAATCGCTCGTCTGCTCGGTACGAGACGATCGCACCGGTGCCGATGTCGATGCCGGAGACGCCGAGGCGCACGTCGTACTCGTCCTCGAGCTGCGCGAAGGCCGTCGGCGCCTGTGTCGCCGACGACGCCGGCGTCGGGGATGCCGATGATGTGGCGGCCCGTGTCTCGACGGGGGCAGGGGAAGCGGCGGGTGCGAGCACGCACCCGCCGAGCATCCCGGTCAGAGCGAGCGCTCCGACGAGAACGGAGAGGGTCTTGCGGTATCGCATCGGATGACGCTCCTTTCGTATGGGCCGGTGCGGCGGGTCCGTGGCTCACAGCCGGCCGCGGTCCTGCACGGTGCGGATGCGTCGAGTACAGACCATGGCCTCAGGGCATGGTCAAGGGCTGATCACGCTCCGGGAGGCGGACTCGGCGTTCTCCCCGTTGCCCCGTCGGGGAGGATCGGGTCCGGGCGAGCCGATCCAGTGCCCGCCCGTCACGCATGCTGCTGCTCTGGTCCACCATCGTGTCATGAGCACTCTCGCCGAGACCGGTGGGAGCCGACCAGGAACGACGCTTCACCGGCCCGGCGATCGCCCGCTTCGACGTTCGGGGAATGGCGCCGGGGGACGGCCGGTTCCAGTGATAGTGACCTCTCCGCTCTCCGTTCCGAATCCGTCGAGGCCGGCTGCACGGCCTGCGCTGCGCCCGGTCGGCGCGGCGATCGGCGGTGCAGCGATCGGCGGTGCGGCTGTCGGGGGCACCGAGCTCGACGCCGCGATCGCGGGCCTCGAGTGGACTCTGCTCGATTTCCGCCGCACGGAGCTTCGCGAGCGGGTCGGCCTCCGCCTGCCTCGCGGGCTCATGCGATTCCATTGGGTGGTCTCGGGAGCGGTCGACGTCATCGGGGTGGGCGCGCCCGTCCGGCTCGCCGCCGGCGACTTCATCCTCGTCGACAGCGCCGAGCCCTACGAGATCCGTGCGCAGGAGCCGGCCCTCGTCGACTCGGGAGATCTCGCCTGCGGCCCCTACTCGAGGAACGCGCTCGCGCGGATCATGCCGGGTGTGCTCGTGGCGTGCGGGTTCACCACGCGCGAGCCCCACATGGTCTCCCTTCTCGAGGGGCTCCGCCAGGAGACGGCATCCGGCGAGCCGTCCCTCGCCGGGTCGCGTGCCATCGCCAGCCGCTTCGCATCGCTCATCACGGCGGCCGCGGTCCGCTCCTGGGTGCTGGCCGGCTGTGCGCCGGCATCCTGGTCGCTCGCCGTGCGCGATCAGCACATCGCCCGGGCGATCGGGGCGATGCGCGACGATCCGGGCGCGTCGTGGAGCCTCGACGACCTCGCCAGGATCGCGCAGTCCTCGCGCTCGGCCTTCGTCGAACGGTTCCGCGAGGTGACCGGCGATTCACCGGGCAGGTTTCTCACGACGCTCAGGATGGAACGGGCCGAACGACTGCTCCGGGTCGAGAACCTCGGGGTGGGGGAGACGGCGACCATGCTCGGATACGGCTCGAACGCCGCGTTCAGCCGTGCGTTCCGGCGGCATGTGGGCGAGAGCCCGGTGAGCTGGCTGCGCCGCACCGGCAGCCGGTAGCCACCCGTGTCCCGGGTCGCTCCGGCCCGGGCATCAGCCGCGCGGTGGAACAGAGGGCGACGTCGTCGCCCTCGTGCGGCGCCCGCTCACCCCGAGGAGCACTCCTCCGAGGATCGTCGCGACGCCGCCGACGACGAACGTCGCCTGCACCCCGGTGCCGTCGACGAGGAACCCGCCCACGGCGGCGCCCACGGCGATCGCGAGCTGGAAGCCCGCGACGACGAGCCCTCCCGCCGCCTCTTTGCGCTGGGGCTCCATCCGTGCCGACCAGGTCTGGATGAGCGTCAGCACGCCGCCGAAGGCGAAGCCCCAGAGCACCACCGCGGCGAAGGCGAGCGTCGGGATCTGCGGCACCGAGGCGAAGACGATGAGGGAGACCCCGAGAAGAGCGGGGACCGCGACGAGAGAGGTGCTCAGCCGGCGGTCGGCGAGGAAGCCCGAGACGAGATTGCCGAAGAAGCCGCCGATCCCGTACAGGGCGAGGAGCAGCGCCAGACCGCTCACGCCGAGGTGCGGGACGTTGTCGGCCCCCAGCCGGATGTAGGTGAACCCTGCGAAGTGCCCGCCGGCGACCAGCACGAGGCCGAGCAGCCCCACGATCATCACGGGCGACCGGACCGTCTCGAAGAGCGCGCGGACTCCGGCATCCTTCGCTGCGGCCACCGACGGCAGGAGCCAGAGCAGCACGACCGCGGCGATCAGGGTCAGCACGGCGATCGCGGCGAAGACCGTGCGCCAGCCCCACAGATCGCCGAGATAGGCGCCGAGCGGAACGGCCACGACGGTCGCCATCGAGACCCCCATGTTGACGATCATGAGCGCGCGGCCGAGGTAACGCGCGGGAACCAGCTGCGACGCGATCGCCGCGGCCATCGACCAGTATCCGGACAGCGCGATCCCCAGCAGCACGCGTCCCACGAGCAGCAGCCAGAAGTTCGGCGCGACGGCCACGAGCGCGTTGGACACGACGGCGAGCACGGCGAGCCCCACGAGGAGGCGCCTCCGATCCAGGCGCGGGAAGAGCAGGCCCACACCCGGTCCGGCCACGATGCCCACGAGCGCGGTGGCCGTGACCGCCTGCCCGGCCACCCCCTCGCTCACCCCCAGCCCGTGTGCCATGGGCGACAGCAGGCTGGCGGGCAGGAACTCGCTCGTCACGAGCACGAAGACGCCGAGCATGAGGGCGACCACGCCCAGCCAGTTCGGTCGTTGCTGCGGTCTGAGATCGACGGAGAGGAGCGAGGCGGTGTCAGTGGGCATTCATCCAGGCTGTCCGATCGCGAGTGCTCGCGCACGACCGAGCGGCCGGGTCTCTTGATCGAGCGTCCCGGCCGCGCGAGCCGACGCTCTCGGGCGTCCGATGCGGGTCAGCGGTCGAGGCGGGCCCGGTCATCGCCATCAGGTGGTGACGGCCTGCCTTGTCTATATAACTGTTATACAAAGAAGGCGAGGACACAGAGGGCGAGGGGCATCGTGGCGATAACAACGATCGACATCGACAAAGACAAGGTCGAGCAAGCGCGGGAGATGACCGGGGCCAAATCGGCGCGCGAGGTCGTCGACCTGGCGCTCGACGCTCTGATCTCCGCCCATCGCTTCGATCCCGAGCAGATGACGGAGAAGGCGACCGCGATCTACGGCAACACCTTCGAGCGCCTCGCCGATCGGTCATCCTGATCCCGAGCGTCGTCCAGCTGTTGGACACGTATCGATTGGTGCCGATTCTGCCGACACCGGTGGTGCGCGACATCGGCCTGATCGAGTCGGCACTGCAGCGCGGCAACCTGACCATCTTCGGCAACGAGGTGTACATCGGCATCCATGCCAAGGTGGCCGCCGTCGTCGATTCCCTCAGCCGTAATCATCCGCTTCCGGATGGGAACAAACGCCTCGCCGCCCTGGCTTCGATCATGATCTACGAGGGGAACGGGTACCGCTACGTCGGCGCCGATTCCGATGACGATCTTTTCGTCGACATCGCCCGGCACGACATGGGGTTCCGTCAGATCGCCGTCAGGTTCGCTGCGCTGTGGGAGCCGAGATCGGAGGCCCCGGGTGGGCGGGCGGCGACATAGGGCGACCGTGCGCGCTCCGACGATGAGCTAGCCGACCGCGCCCTCGCTCGACGGTCGGTCGGCCGGATGCCAGAGGGGTCGTTCGTCGAGGCCGATCGGTGCGTCGTCGTCCGCGGTCGGCTCGGGCGCGGTCGGATCGTCGTCTGCCGAGCCGGCCGCGCGCACGGCGGCGATGCCCCCGAGGATGAGCACGCCGCCGAGGAGCTGCAGGGGAGTGAGCTGTTCGCCGAGCAGCAGCCAGGCGAACAGCGAGGCGAAGACGACCTCGAGCAGCGAGACGAAGGACGCGAGCCGCGAGCCGAGCGCCTCCGCCGCGGTGATGCCGGCGACGTAGGCGACCGCGGTGCTGACGACGGCGACGATCAGGAGCGGGACCCACCAGGGCAGCTCGACTCCCGCGAGCGGCAGGTCGCCGAACTTCGCGGTGAAGGGGAGCAGACCGGTGATGCCCAGCAGTCCCAGGGTGAGGCCGCCGAGCACGAGCCCCGAGGCGGCGAACGCGACAGGGGGCAGGCCGTCGCTCGGGCGGGCGGCGACCACGAAGTAGATCGCGCAGCCGATCATGGCGAGGAACGCGAACAGCAGGCCGAGAGGGTCGGCGGCGTGGAGGGCGCCCGGGCCGATGACGAGCACCAGGCCGCCGACCGCGAGCACCGAACCGATCAGGATGAGGGGGCGGGGCAGGCGTCGTGTCATCGCCCAGGCGTAGCCCACCAGCAGCAGAGGCGCGAGCAGCTCGATGAGCAGCGCCGTGGAGACGGGGATGGTGCGAATCGCCGCGAAGTAGAAGAGCTGGGTGGCCGCGACCCCGGCAAGGGCCATCAGGATCACCCGCCACCGGGCCCGCCACAGCGCCGACCAGTGGCCTCGGAGCGAGACGAGCGCGAGGGGCAGCAGCACGAGGCCACCGACGAGAACGCGCGCGGTGACGGCGGCGGTCGGAGACCAGCCCGCATCGAGGAGGGGCTTGATGAAGCCACCGGAGGCGCCGAACGAGATCGTTCCGATGACCGCCACCACCAGGCCGCCGGAGGTCGACGAGATCGCCACGGTGTCTCCTCATCCGATTGATTGTTACGGCCTATAATCGAGTACGACCATAACAGTACGCTGAGGGTCGGTTAGGAGTCAACATGCAGTTTGCCCATGACACCGAAGAGTCTCTGGAGTTCGCCGTGGAGCTCGGCAACACCGACCCCGGGGCGTCCCGCAGCGGCACCGACGAGATCGCGACGCGCGAGCTGCTCGCCGAGCTGCTCGGCCGATACGTCTTCTCCGGGCGCATCGACGGCGACGACGAGGAGCTCCGCGACGTGCTGCGCACCCGCGACCAGATCCGCCGCGTGTGGACGCTCGACCGTGATGCCGCGGTGCTCGAGGTCAACGGCATGCTCGAGGAGGCCCAGGCGATGCCCTACCTCGCCCGGCACGACGGCTACGACTGGCACCTGCACGCGACGAAGCCCGACGCGCCCCTGGGCGAGCGCATGCGTGTCGAGGCCGCGCTCGCGCTCACCGATGTGATCCGCATGGACGAGATGCAGCGCCTGCGGATCTGCGAGGCGGATGACTGCACCGGCCTCATCCTCGACCTCTCCCGCAACGGCTCCAAGCGTTTCTGCAGCGCGCGCTGCGGCAGTCGTATGAACATGATCGCGTTCCGCAAGCGCAAGGGCGCGCAGGGCCAGGAGGGCTGAGCCTGCGCGCCGGCGGTCGAGCGTGATCGACGGCGTTCGAGGGTGGTCGCCTGCGTTCGAGGGTCGTGGGGCTCCGGGCTCAGCGGCGGCGCAGGCGGGCGTCGCCGATGGCCGGGTCGTCGGCGTTGTAGCTGTCGTCGGGGTTGAGGTCGCGGCCGGGCCTCGCGATCGCGTCGATCGCATCCAGGACCTCGTCGCTCATGTCGAGCTCGGCCGCCGACAGCAGCCCGTCGAGCTGGTCGTGCCGGCGCGGGCCGATGATGACGGAGGTGATGCCCGGATGCGCGAGCACGAACCGCAGTGCGAGCTGCGGCAGGGTCATCCCCGCCTCGGATGCCACGGCGGTGAGCTTCTGCACGGCCGCGAGTTTCGCCGCGCCGAGCGGAGTGCTCGTGTCGTACATGGCTGGGCGACCGGCCACCCGGTGGCCCGTGCCGATGTCGGCGCGACCGGAGAGCCATCCGCCGTTCAGGGGGCTGTAGCTGAGCGCGCCCATCCCGTGCCGCTGAACGGTCGGCAGCACGGCGGCCTCGATGCCCCGGGTGAGGATGGAGTACGGGGGCTGCTCGGTCAGGAAGCGTCCGAGGCCGTGCTCTCGCGACATCCACTGGGCTTCGACGATCCTCTCGGCCGGGAAGGTGGAGCTGCCGAAGGCGCGGATCTTGCCCGCCGTCCGCAGATCGGTGAGGGTGGAGAGCGTCTCGGCGAGGTCGGTGGAGTAGTCGAAGCGGTGCAGCTGGTAGAGATCGATGTAGTCGGTGCCGAGGCGACGGAGGCTGTCGTCGACGGCGCGGGTGATCCACCGGCGTGAGGCGCCGCGGTGGTTCGGATCGTCGCCCATCGGCAGGCCGAACTTCGTCGCCAGCACGATGTCGTCGCGGTGGCCTGTGATCGCCTTGCCGACGATCGTCTCCGACTCGCCCGCCGAGTAGACGTCCGCGGTATCGATGAAATTGACCCCCGCATCGATGGCGCGATGGATGATCCGGATCGAGTCGTCGTGGTCGGGGTTGCCCATCGGGCCGAACATCATGGCACCGAGAGCGAACTCGCTCACCGAGATGCCGGTTGCTCCCAGGATTCTTCTTCTCATGTGTCCATGACATCACCGGCGCGGCGTCGCGGGGTAGACCGATGGTGGCACGGTCTTGCACGATCGTGTCAGGCTTGGGAGAAAAGCGCGCCGCGCCATTGTGCGGGGCGGAGGCGCGCGCTTGGATCGGAGGATGGACGGATTGCACGAGCTCCGCGAGCTGATCCTGCGTCATGCCCGGCACGACAACGGCACAGCCCTCGACGGTGTCAGGCTCACGACCGACGCCGAGCCGATGGCGGGCCGGGCCGGGTTCTCCGAGCCGTCGCTGGCGATCGTGGCGCAAGGTGTCAAACGCACGGTGCTGAACGGCACGCCTTACGACTACCGGGCCGGGCAGT
Source organism: Compostimonas suwonensis (assembly GCF_002797855.1). Classification (GTDB taxonomy): domain Bacteria; phylum Actinomycetota; class Actinomycetes; order Actinomycetales; family Microbacteriaceae; genus Compostimonas; species Compostimonas suwonensis. The sequence goes on along the minus strand of NZ_PGFB01000007.1, from coordinate 64,861 downwards.
ACCTGATCGTCTCGATCGGGCTCCCGGTGATCGGCAGTGTTCTCGAGGCCAGCCGGGAGCAGCCGTTCGCCGTGTTCACCCTGCGGCTGAAGCCCGCCGTGATCGCATCCCTGCTCCTGGAGACGCCCAGCCGCGGTCGTGCCCCTGCCTTCTCGGGTCTCGCGATCAGCGACGCGACGCCCGAGCTGCTGGATTCGGCGGTGCGGCTGGTGCGCTTGCTCGATAGTCCCGAGGATGCGCCGGTGCTGGCAGCGGCGTACGAGCGCGAGATCACGTGGCGGCTGCTCACGGGCGCGCAGGGGGCGATCGTGCGGCAGATCGGGCTGGCCGACGGGAGTCTCGCACAGATCGCCCGCACCATCCACTGGATCCGCGGCCACTACACGGAGACCCTGCGCATCGAGGATCTCGCGCGGCTCGCAGGCATGAGCCTCTCGACCTTCCACCGTCACTTCCGCGGCGCGACCTCGATGACGCCGCTCCAGTTCCAGAAGCAGATCCGGCTGCAGGAGGCCCGTTCCCTCCTGCTCGCCGGGTCGGACGACATCGCCGAGGTGGGCTATCTCATCGGCTACGACAGCCCGTCGCAGTTCAGCCGCGAGTACCGGCGCGCCTTCGGAGCCCCTCCCGGCCGTGACGCGCTCCTCCTCCGCGGTTCCTCCCCGGCCCCCGGCTGAGCCTCGCGGCGCAGTTTCGTCGTGGCGGCGCACGGTATTCGGTGCGCCCCGACGACGAAACTACGCCGCGACGGATGCTGCGAGGGATGACGCGTGGTCGCTGAAGTGGCGGGAACCCCTGTCGTCCGGCTCGACCAGCCCTTAGCATCTCAAGAGTCGCGGTGAACGTGACCGCCGGGTCGTAACCGGTGAAGGAGGGCAACGATGATCGACGCGTCCACGGGCTTCACGCTCGCCCGCACCTTCGACGCGAGTTCGGAGGAGATCTGGGAGGCGTGGTTGACCCCCGACTCCGCGGCGCAGTGGTGGCATCCGCGGGGGATGAGCACGCCTCGCGAGACCGTGCGGATCGACGCACGCGTGGGCGGCCGGTACACCTACACGATGGTGGACGACGTCACCGGCGACCGGTTCGTCGCGGCGGGCGTCTATCGCGAGGTCTCGCCGTTCGAGCGCCTCGTGTTCACCTGGGGCTATCCCGACGGCGACCCGGACGACAGCCCGGTGGTCACGATCACCCTCGAGCGGCTCGACGGCGGCACGCGCATGATCTTCGATCTGCGCGGCGTCGCGGGGAGGAAGGGCGACAGGAGCTTCTACGACGGCTGGCAGCAGGCGCTCGACTCGCTGGGCGAGCACCTGAGATAGCAGTTCGCCCGTGTGACGAGCTGCCCGCCTCAGTTCGCGACTGCGAGCACCGCGTCGCGGGTGTCCTCCCTCGCGAGGGCGTCGAGGATCGCGTCGGCGAGGTCGGCGCGCGTGATCCGGGCACCGGGCGGGTTGACGGTGATGCGCGAACGGTATCGGCCGCGCGGGGGCCTGTCGGTCAGCTGCGGCGGCCGCACGATCGTCCACTCGACGTCGCTCGCGCGGATGAGGGCCTCCATGGCCTTCATGTCGGTGAAGGTGTCTTTCAGGATCGCCTGCACGATCGGCTTCGTGATGTAGCGCATGAACACGCCGTCGCCGTCGGTGCTGTGGCCGCTGCCGCTCACGGCGATGAGGCGGCGCACGCCGGCGGCGTCCATCGCGGCGAGGGCCGCTCGGATGCCGTCGCGGAGGATGGTGTGATCGGCGTCCTTCCCGGGCGGGGCGCCGATGGCAGAGATCACGACATCGGAGCCGCTGAAGGCTCTGGCCTGGGCCTCGGCGTCCCGCGCATCGGCCCGCGCCACCTCGACCCGCGCGCCCGTGAGCGCGGCGAGTTTCGCGGGATCGCGCACGACGGCCGTGACCTCGTGGCCGCGCGCGACGGCACGCTCGACGATCTGGATGCCGGTGCCTCCCGTTGCCCCGATGACTGCGATCTTCATGACTGCCTCCTGCTCTACCGGCCTGTCTCGCGACTGCTCCCGATCACGACCGCCTGTGGTTAGTGTTCGCTAACCACTAGTATTGTTAGTGTTCACTAACCCGTCAAGGGGGCGCCATGGAATCCACGCTCAGCTCGCAGGAACCGACTCGCGGCGCGCGCGACCGCATCCTCGACGCCGCGGCCGCCGTCATGCGCGAGAAGGGCATCGCGGCGACGACGACCAAGCAGATCGCGCAGGTCGCGGGGTACTCCGAGCCGATGCTCTACAAGCACTTCGCCGACAAGCAGGACCTCTTCATGCGAGTGCTCGAAGAGCGGATGCCGCAGCTGCAGCTGCCCGCCGAGCTCGTCGGTGCCGCCACCGTCGCCGCCAACCTGACCCTCCTCGTCGAGCAGCTGCTCGCCTTCTACGTGCGGTCGTTCCCGATGGCCGCCTCGATCTTCGGCACCCCGGCGCTGCTCGCGGCCCACCGCTCCGGGGTGACGGCCCACGGGGGCGGGCCCGAGGCGCCGGTGCTCATCGTCCAGAGCTACCTCGACGACGAGGTCGAACTCGGCCGGCTGCCGCACGACGCCGACACGGGCTCGATCGCCCGCCTGCTCGTGGGTGCCGCGTTCCAGCAGGCCTTCTTCGCGTGCTTCCAGGGGCTCGACGCCGTGCCCCACGAGAAGGATGTCGCACGCACGCTGGTTCTCGCGGCCGTGCGCGGTCTCTAAGACCGTTCCCCGATCCAGTGTGATCGATCGGCTCAAGATGTCGACAGTGCCCGCGCGAGCCGTTCGAGGCCGAACTCGAAGGCCTCGTCGATGGAGCCGCCGAGCTGGAAGGCGCCGGCCAGCTCCATGGTGATGAAGCCGCTGGCCCAGGCGGTGATGAGTCGCGCGGCCGAGAGCGCGTCGTGCTCGCCGACGAGCTCGCCCGCGAGGCGCAGCACGGGGGCGCTCACCCGGGCGAGGGCGTCGGGGGAGGCGTCGCCGGAGAACATCACGCGGAAGGCCTCGGGCCGCTCCCTCGCGAACGCCCGGAACGTTCGCGCAAGCTCCGGGAGCCCGCCGCTCCCGGTCAGGCGTGCGGCGAGGTCGTCGACCGTGGCGTCGGCGACGAGGCGCAGCAGGGCGTTCCGGTCTTTCACGCGCTTGTAGAGAGAGGGAGCCTTGACGCCCACGCGCACGGCGACGGCCTGCATGGTGAGGCCTGCCGGCCCGTTCGACTCGAGGATGTCGCGGCCGGCGGTCACGATGGCGTCGAGCGAGGTGCGGTCTGGTGTGGGCATCCGGAACTCCTGGGGCATCGACGTGATGGCTATTGACAATAGCCATCATAGCTACGTATCGTAGCCTTGTCCACGCCCGCGAGAGGGTATGACCGCGAGAAGGAGAACCCCATGAAGCTCGGCCCGCACCTGCACCGCATCGGCAACGACATCGTCGCGGCCTACCTCGTCGAGACGGATGAGGGGGTCACCGTGATCGACGCCGGTCTCGCCGGTCACTGGAAAGACCTGAACCGCGAGCTGGCCGCGATGGGTCGCAGTCTGGACGACGTGCGCGGCGTCATCCTGACCCACGGAGACAGCGACCATCTGGGGTTCGCCGAGCGCCTGCGCCGGGAGAAGGGCGTTCCCGTCTACGTGCACGCCGCCGACTCCGACCGGGCGAAGGGCGGCGACAAGCCCAAGACGGAGATCGGGAGGATGAGGCTCGGCGCGACGCTCGCCTTCTTCGGCTACTCGCTGCGCAAGGGCGGCCTGCGCACGAGGTATCTCACCGAGGTGCGGGAGGTGGCCGACGGCGATGTGCTGCCGCTGCCGGGCTCGCCCGTTGTGATCGGGATGCCGGGCCACTCCCCGGGCAGCATCGCCGTGCACGTGCCGGTCGCCGACGCGGTCTTCGTCGGCGACGCCCTCACGACGCGCCATGTTCTCACGGGCACGACCGGACCGCAGCCGGCGCCGTTCACCGACGATCCGGCTCTCGCCCTCGACTCGCTCGGCAGGCTCGCCGGCGTGACGGCGAGCTGGGTGCTGCCCGGCCACGGCACGCCCTGGAAGATCGACCCCGCCTCCGTCGAGTCCGAGGTGCGCGGCGGCGAACGCTAGTCGGCGGGCTGCGGCAGGGGCGTGTCATCAGCCCGGCGTCGTCGGCGTGCCGGGCGAGGCTCGGCGACCCGGCGAGGTCGGCCGCGGTCGCCGGCCGTTCATCTGCTGCTGGCAGGGTCATGGACCATGACGTCCACACCGTACCAGTGTCCGCCGCCGTGGTGGGCGCGAGTGCGCCTCCAGCTGTTCCGCATCGTCGTCATCGGGGTCGTGACCGGTGCGCTCTGGCTGCCGTGGCTGCTCCACCTCCCCGACCCCGACCGTCACCTGCTCGGTTCGGCGGGTCGCCTGGTCGTCATCGTCAGCGGCGTCATCCAGATCGTCGCGCTGGTCGTCGGGCTGGTCTTCGTCGGCCTGATGCGCGAGTGGACGGACGAGGTCGGCCGCCGGGCGGCCCGAGTCTGGGGCTGGCTGGCGTTCGTGGCGGGCATTCCGTTCGTCGTGATCGCCGGGAGCACGTTCGTGGCGGGAGTGCGACCGGAGCTCCCGGCCGGGGTGAAGTGGGTCGTCTTCCTCCTGATGCTCGCGAGCGTGCTCGCGCCCGCGCTCCTCAGCCCGCGGAGGGCCGGGCTCCTCGCCATCATCGGCACCCTGCTGGCGGTTCTGGCCATCGCGCTGGCGGCGCCGATGGCGATCGGCGCCGGCTCTGTGCTCATCTTCGGGCCGGTGGTCATCGGCCCGGCGACGGCCTACGCCGTCGCTGTCTCCCTTCACGTCTCGGAGGCCGGCTTCGCAAGGATCTAGAGCTCTCAGGGATCTAGTAAACGTGCCACATTGTGGAATACAATACCGGATTATGGAACAGTTAACTCTAGAAGCAAGCGAGCGTGTGCTCGACGCAGCCCCCGATGCCCTCATCGACCCAGACGAACTGGTGCACGCGGCCATGCGCTGGCACTTCAGTCCCGAGACGGGCTCCCCCTTCTGGATCGAACGCGCGAAGACGCTCGGATTCGACCCGGTCGCCGACGTCACGAGCTGGGAACAGCTGAGGCGGTTTCCGAACGTCACCGATGAGCTGCGGGGAGTGGCGGTCGCCGATCTCATTCCGCGGGGATTCGGTTCCCGCCCCGACGTGGTCTCGGTGATCGAGAGCGGTGGCACGACGGGTGATCCCAAACGGATTCCACTTCTGCGGCAGTTCGCCGAGTTCTTCTCGCACCGCGAGGCCGCAGTGCTCGATCGCGCCGGCGTCCCGCTCGGCGCGAACTGGCTGGCGATGCTGCCGGCCGGGCCGCATGGGGCTTTCGAGCAGATCAAGCGCGCGGCCTCCGTCTACAGTCCGGGCAGCCTCGTCTTCGGCATCGATCTCGACCCGCGCTGGGTCAAGAAGCAGGCATCAGCCGGGCATGCCGATGTCGTCAACGACTACATCGAGCACATCATCGACCAGGCCGCCTTCGTCTTGCGCGGGCAGCCGGTGGCCGCGATGCGGGTGACCCCACCCGTGCTCGCACGTATGCTCGAGCGCGACGATCTGCTCGACATCATCCGGCAGGACGTGCGCTACCTCGTCTGGGGCGGTGCGTCGATGGATGCCGAGGCCCGTCATTACTACCGCACCGAGCTTGTGCCCGACACCGTGCTCTCGACCCGATACGGAACGACGATGGCTCTCGGTGCGGGCGGAGCGGAACGGCCCGGCCTCGGTGACGACGACCCCTGCATCATCGATCCCTCTGTCGCTCCGTACGTGACTCTCTCGGTCGTGGATCCCGTGACTCAGGAGCCCGTCGCCTACGGCGAGCGCGGCCAGGTCATCGTGAATCACGTGAGCAAGTCGTTCCTGCTGCCGAACAACGCCGAACGCGATACCGCCCTGCGCATCGAGCCGCTGACGGGCCAGGTCGGCGACTCGATCGCAGACATCGAACCGCTGTCCGAGTTCGGCGGAGTCTCCGTGGTCGAGGGGGTGTACTGATGCGGGCGGAGCCGAACGCCGCAGAGCTCGTGCAGGTCGACGCGCTGGGTGCGACGGGTGCCTATCGCGCACGCACGAGGGAGACGATCTCGGATGTCGCGGGCAGCCCGGTCGCTCAGATCAGCCTCGTGCCCGATGCGTTCGTCGCGCGCTCCCTGTCTGCTCTGCGCCGGGCGGTGACCCTTCCGGCCGAGCGACGCGTTGAGGCGCTGCGCCGAGCAGGCGAGCTGTTCCGTTCGGCGACCCTGCTCGGCCTCGACGTCGAGGAGTACCAGCACCTCGTGAGCCGGGTCTCGGGACTCGGCCTCTCAGTGGTCCGTGCGGCCATCGAGAAAGTCGCCGACCGCTGCGAGAACGCCTGGGAGAATGCGCAGCTCGCACGTCCGACGGTCGCCGTCGCCGATTGGCGAGACCCTGCGGCTCAGGAGGGAGCGGCGCTCTGGGCTCGTCGCGGCGACGTCTTCGGGGTTCATGTGGCCGGCAACCATCCCTCCGTGCACGCCGCCTGGATCGAGGCGCTCGCTCTCGGCTATCGTGTCGCCGTGCGCCCGTCCCGCAAAGAGCCCTTCACGCCGGCCCGTCTGGTCGCCGCTCTGAGAGAGGCCGGCTTCGGCGACGACCAGATCGTTCTGCTGCCCACCGACCACGCCGTCGCCGACACCATGCTTCGGCTGGCGGATCTCTCCATGGTCTACGGCGGCGACACCGTCATGCAGAAGTATGCGGCCGACCCGGATGTCTACCCCCAGGGTCCCGGCCGCTCGAAGATCCTCATCGCCGCCGACGCCGATTGGCGATCCTACGTCGACCTCGTCGCAGACTCGGCGAGCAGGAGCGGCGGTGCAGGCTGCACGAACACGACGGCCGTGCTCATCGAGGGGGATGCCCGCGGATTCGCGGAGGCGCTCGCAGAGAAGCTCGCGATGCTGCCGAGCGCGCGGCCGGAGCAGGAGCACGCCATCCTGCCCGTCCAGCCGGTGGAGTCGGCCCGGGCTGTCGAGGAGTTCCTCCGGAGGGTCGCGGCAGACGCGGAGCCGATCGGGGAGTCCGCTGGATCTCTCGTCGACGAGCTCGGAGACGGGAGCGCCGCTCTCCGGCCGGCCGTGCATCTGCTGCCCTCGGCCGGATCGCCGCAGGCGAGGGTGGAGCTGGGCTTCCCCTGCGTCTGGGTGGCGCCCTGGACGAGGGAGGACGGCGCCGATGCGCTTCGCGATACTCTCGTGCTGACGGTCATCACCCGCGACGGCGAGCTGATCGATGCGATTGTGTCGGAGCCGAGCATCCGCAACGTCTACGTGGGCGCGCGGCCGACCTATTGGAGTGCGCCGCAGGTGCCGCATGACGGGTTCCTCGGCGACTTCCTCATGGAGTCGCGCGGTGTCGTACGCTCAGCGTGATCGGGGCACGCCCGCTCTGTGCCACGATGAACTGTGACTGACGACCAGGGTATGCAGAGCGTGCTGCGCAGCCTGCGTGCCTTCGAGCTCGTCGCGGAGCGTCAGCCTGCGCGGCTCTCGGAGCTGGCCCCCGAGCTCGGATTCTCGAAGTCGACGGTCCAACGGATTCTGCGCACCCTCGAGAGCGCCGGCTGGATCGAAGCCGTCGACGGCGACGTCACCCGCTGGCAGGTCTCGGCACGCGCGCACTCCGCGCTCCGCGGAGAGCGGAGCGAGCTCGAGCTGCGCAAGGCGGCGGTTCCGGTCATGGAGGCCCTGCGCGACGACACCGACGAGACGGTGCATCTCTCGATTCCCCGTCCGGGCCACGTGATGGTCGTGATCGACCACGCGGAGACCCGACAGGAGCTCCGCATCGTCGCGGCGGTGGGAACCGCCTTCGCCGACACCGCCGCCGCCGGTGGGATCGCCGTGCTCGCGACGATGGATGACGACCGGGTGGGCGACGCGATCCAGGCAGCGAACGAGCAGGCCGTCGCCGCGCACGGCGGTGTCGACGCGACGACGGTCCGCGCCCTCATCGACGCCGTCCGGCGCGACGGCTACTGTGTCAAGCCGGCTGAGAGCGGGCAGACGATCGGCATCGGTGCCGCGATCACCGACGGCACGCACGAGGCGGTGGCGGCGATCGTCCTCGTAGTGCCCGTCGTGCGCTACCGTGACGAGGACCGTGCGCGCCTGGGCGTCCGGGTTCTCGCCGCGGCGACGGCCGTCTCCGCCGTGCTGGCCTCTCGCTGACCCGCCGGCTGGACGGCTACCGCACCGCTCCGGCGGTCAGGCCGCTCACGAGATTGCGCTGCAGGAACACGCAGATGATGACGATCGGGATGATCGCCATCAACGCGGCGACCGCAATCGATCCCCATTCCGGCCCTGAGTCGGTCACGAACGAGCTGATCAGGATCGGGTAGGTCCGCGCGTTCTGGTTCGTGAAGATCAGGGCGAAGAAGAACTCGTTCCACGACAGGATCGAGCAGAACGCAGCCGCTGTCGCGACAGCGGGACGTACCAGCGGAACGGTGACGAACCACAACGCTCGCAATGGTCCTGCGCCGTCGACCGATGCCGCCTCCCGGATCTCGGTGGGCAGTTGCGCGATGGAGGGCGTGATCATCCAGATCGCGATCGGCAGATGGAAGGCCGTGTAGACGAGGATCAGCGCGAACACGGTGTCGATCAGCCCGAACTGGCGCAGCATGACGAAGAGCGGCACGACGACGGCGAACGCCGGCAGGAATCGCAGCAGCAGGAATCCGAGACCGATGTGGCGTCCGACGTCGCGCGGGAACCGGTGCACGTTGAGCGCATAGGCGGCGGGTACGGCGAGCAGCACCGTCAACACGGTCGAGACCGCGGTCGCGATGATGCTGTTCCCGAAGAACCTCAGCGTCGAGGCGTCCGTGAAGAAGTGCACGAAGTTGTCGAGCGTCGGGTTCAACGGGATCACCTGCGGCGGGAAGACGAGGATGTCGCTGTTCGACTTGAACGCCGTGCTGATGACCCAGACGATCGGCAGGAGTGTCATCGCGAGGAGGATGAGGATGGCGATCGTGCGAACGATCGCGAGTGAGATCCGGGCGCGAGCGGTCATTGTCCGGCCTTCCTTTCTGCGCGGCGCATGATGGCGAGGTAGACGAGGGCGAACAGTACGAGCGCCACGGTGAAGACCACGGCGAGTGCGGAAGCATAGCCCTGCTGGAACTCCGCGAATCCCCGCTTGTAGAGGAAGATGCCGACGGTTGTCGTGGCATTGCCGGGTCCGCCGGAGGTGAGTGTGTAAGGCACGTCGAACGCCTTCACCGCGTCGATGGTGCGCAGCAGGATCGCGACGAGGGTGACGGGGAGCATCAGCGGGAGCGTGATGTTCCAGAAGGCGCGCACGGAGCCTGCGCCGTCGAGCCGGGCGGCCTCCTTGATGTCGTCGGGGATGGCGAGCAGGCCGGCTGAGATCATCATGAACACGAAGGGCATCCAGGCCCAGATGTCGACGAAGATCAGCACGCCGAGAGCGCGGCTCGGGTCGCCTGTCCAGTCCATCTCAGGGGTGCCGAGGATCGCGTTGACCCAGCCGTACTGCGGATTGAACAGGAAGCGCCAGACGATGCCGACGACAACGGGGCAGAGTGCCATGGGGATCGCGATGACCACTCGCAGCACGTGACCCATCCGCGAGATCGGGCCGTGCAGCAGGAGTGCGAACGTCCAGGCGAGCACGACCTCGACGGCCACTCCCACGACGGTGAAGACCAGGGTGACGATGACCGAGTCCCAGAACAGCTTGTCTCCGAAGAGCCGCACGTAGTTCTCGAGGCCGATGAAGTCTCCGGTGCCCGCAGCGTTCAGGTTCGTGAGGCTGTAGGTGATGGTGCGCACGATGGGGTAGCCGGCGAAGGCGATGAGCAGCGCGAGGCTCGGTGCGAGCATCCAGAAATAGGCGGTCGGACGCAGTCGCCGTCGCTTTCGCGCAGTTGGGGGAAGGGTGCGGCCGGAGCCGCCAGGGGGTACCTGGCGGCTCCGGGTCTCGATGGTTGTTGTCATGACGATCAGCGCATTCCTGACTCGAGTGTGCTCTTCGAGCTACTGGTTGACGAGTTCTTCGTACCTGTCGGCCATCTCCTGCGCGGCGTCGTCCGCGCTGCCCGCCTGACCCGCGAGGAACCGCGAGACGGTTTCGTCCATCATGCCGTTGATCTGGGCCGCAGTCGCGCCGCGTGCCTTGCCGATCGAGCTCGACAGCGCATCGAGGATGCCCTCGGTCTGCCAAGCGGACTTCACCTCGTCGTTGTCGTACGTCGCTTGTTGCACAGCGGGCTTGCCGTACTCCGTGTAGCAGCCGAGGTCGGCGTCTTCGGAGGTGAGATACGTGGCGAGTTCGTACGCGGCATCCTGGTGCTTCGAGGTGTTGTTGACGGCGAGTCCCCAGCCTCCGGCCTCGCCGTGCCCGCCGGGCACGGTCGTCGCGCCGATCTTGCCGAAGACCTTGTTGCTGTCGCCTTCGGTGTCGACCAGTCCGAGCACGGTCGTGGGCATGAGCTCCGCCATCGCGACGGTGCCGCCGGCGAGCTGCGCCGAGACCTCGGCGAAGGTCGCTGCGAGCGCCCCCGGAGGCGAGTAGACGGTCGCGTCGTCCTTGAGTTGCTGCAGGGCCTTCGCTGCGGCGGTCACGTCCATCTCGCTGCCGGGTTCGCCGAGCGCTTCACCGCCCAGGCCGTAATAGCGGTTGTCGAACATCGTCTGCGCGTGCGATGAGGCCGCCTTCACAGAGATACCGTAGACCCCGGGATAGTCGGGGTTGTTCGTGAAGAACTTCTCGATGTCGGCCACGTCGTCCCAGGTCTTGGGCGGCTCGAGGCCGGCCTGCTCGAACAGGTCGGTGCGATAGAAGAGCGTCTCGGCCTGTGCAGTGAACGGGATCGCGTACTGCTCGCCGTTGAAGACATAGGTGTCCGTCGAGGCGGGCAGGATGCCACCGAGCGCGTCGGCATCCGCCGCGACCTTGTCGGTGATCGGAACCATGAACGGCGCGAACTCGCCCGTCCACTGGTAGGCGATCATCGTCAGGTCGTAGGTGTCGGATCCGCTTGAGAGGGTCGTGAGCAGTTTGTCGTGGTATCCAGAGAAGCCTTCGGATTGGATGTTGACCTTGATGCCGGTCTCCTCCGTGAACTTGTCGATGTAGTCCGTCACACACGGGGTGTAGACATCGGTGTCGAGGAAGAGGGTGTTGAGGGTGATGTCCTCGTTGCTGTCGCTCGAGCCGTCGCCGCTGTCGCCGGAGGCGCAGCCGGTGAGGGCGACGGTCCCGACCGCGAGGGCGGCGAGAGCCGGCAGAGCTCGGCGGGTTGTCTTGTTCATGGTGTCTCCTGTCTTCGTTGACGCGAGGGGTGGTGGATCGGTCGTCAGACGGCGGTGGCCGCCGTGCGTGCTCCGAGTGACTTCGACTCGGCGAAGCGCCGATAGTCGGCGATGTTGTCTTTCGTATAGAAGGCGACGGGGGGATAGATCGCGTTGTTCGCGAGGTTGGCAGGATCCATGCCGAATGCGCGAAGCGACTCGAGCGTTCCGGTGCGGGCGATCGTGTTCGCGAGCAGGGCCGTGTAGTAGCCGAAGTAGTACTCCTGGATCCACACGGAACTTGCGACGGCGCCGCTCTCGACGAGGTCCACCGTCTCGGGCAGCATGTCGAATCCGACGATGGTGAGGTCGGTTCGTCCGGAGAGCTCCGCAGCTCTCGCCTGCACGATCGGGTGGTAGCCGTAGACACCGTACATGCCGACAGCTTCGGGGTTCTCTCTGAGGAGCCGCTGGGCGATCTCGAGCGAGAGCGCGACGTCTTCCCCGTCGCTCTCGCCCACGGCCACCCGGTGGCCGTGCTCGTTCATGGACTCCAGAAAGCCGGCGAGCTTGGCGCCTGCTCCGGGGGCGTGATTGGAGCCGGTCTGCGCGATGACGGTCGACCCGGCGGGGATGCGATCGGAGAGGAAGTCCCCGACCTCGCGGCCGACCCGGTGGATCGAGGGCATGCCGACGAAGGTCAGCCGGCCGCTCTGCGGCGCGTCGAGATCGAAGGCCACGACCGGCACTCCTCGGCGACCGGCTTCGGCGACGATGTCGCCGAAGCCGGTCGCCTGCGTGCCGACGAAGGCAAGGAGGTCGACGCCGTCATCGAGCTGCTGCCGCATGAGACCGATCTGCGCGGCGACATCTTCACTCGGCGGGGCGTCGATCCGCAACTCGAGACCCAGCGCCTCCGCGGCGTCTCGCCATCCGGCGTTCACCATGTCCCAATAGGCGTGCTGGTTCTTCTCGGTGATCCCGATGCGAACCGTGCGGTCGAAGGGAATGGGCATGATCAGGCCGCCTTGCGCGTCGCGCGCACCTTGTCGAGATCGAGCCCGTCGATGCCGAGTCCCGGCTTGTCGTTGACGAAGGCCGCACCGTCCTCGATCCAGACGCCGCCCGTCGTGACGACGTCCTGCTCGAGCAGGAGGTGGCAGCAGACGCCGGTGTAGAGCGGACGTTTCGATGCGAGCGCGAGGTGCGCGACGGCTGTGTTCGCGACGCGCATCTCGTTGATCTCGTCGACGATGTAGGTGATGTTGGCGGCCTCGGCCATCTTGATCATCTGTAGGCAGCGCTGGATGCCGCCGACCCGGCTGATCTTGAGGCTCACGATGTCTGCCGCACGCGCGTCGATGATGTTCCGCAGATCGGAGACGGTGCGGATGCCGTCGTCGAGCATCAGCGGGATACGGGTCGCCCGGCGGATCTCGGCCGCTCCGGCGAGGTCGTAGCCGTCGATCGGCTGCTCGAGGATGAGGTTGCGCGGGAAGGTCTTCCGGCGCTCGAGCACACCGGCGATGTCGAGTGTCTGGTTGACGCTCCAGCCCTGGTTGACGTCGATGCTCAGCACGACGTCTTCGGGGATGTTGTCGAGGATCGAGTTGACGAGCGCGATGTCGTAGTCGGTGTCGCCGCTCATCTTCTGCTTGAAGGCGCGGTAGCCCTGACCCATGAGCGCGAGCAGGTCGGAGGTCGTGTCCTCGTAGGTCGCGGGGGTGATGTGCGTGCGCACGGATTCGTGCACGCGTCCGCCGAGCAGTTGGTAGACGGGCACGCCGATGATCTTGCCGGCGAGATCGTGGAAGGCTATGTCGAGGCCGGCCTTCGCCGCGATGTTCCCGACGGGGGAGTATCGGTCGATCTCGATGTTGAGGCGGTTGATCTGCAGAGGATCGCGGCCGATCAGGTGAGGCTTGAGGTACTCGATGCCCTCGATGGTCTGCCAGGCCGTCTCGCCGTAGACGCCCGGCGAGTGGGCGGCCTCGCCGATTCCGACGAGGCCGGTGTCGGTGTGGACCTCCACGATGACGTTCGTCTGCTCGGGCGACTTCGGATAGAAGCGCTTGTCGGCCTGGTATTCGGGCCGATAGTTGATCTCGACCGGGGTGGTGACGATGTCGGTGATTCGCATGAATGCCTCCGCGTTGAGGGAACTGTGACGCGGACCAGTTAACGTTAACTCTCGGTCGGTGTCAACCGTTTCGCACATGGATATTTTGTTGTTACGTTAACGTTATCGTTCCTGTGGTCATGCTGAGGTTCACCGTGTCGGCGATGAATCGAATCACGCGCTCTGGGCTCAGTGCGCGTAAGGCCCCGTGCTCGATCGGACGACGAGTTCGGCGGGCAGGGCTGTCACCTGGGCGGGTACCCGGGTGCCGGATTCGATGAGGTGCTGGGTGAACTCGAAGGCTCGACGGCCGATGAACGCGAAGTCCTGATGCACGGTCGTGAGCGGCGGTGTGAAGAACTCGGAGCCGGGCTCGTCGTCGTAGCCGATCACGCTGAGATCATCCGGGATCCGCCGTCCCCGCTCGCGTGCGGCGGCCATGAACCCGAGCGCCATCTGGTCGTTCGACAGGAAGACCGCGCTCACCTCCGGCTGGGAGAGGATGTGCTGCCCGGCCTCGTAGCCGCTCGTCGCGAGCCAGTCGCCTTGGAAGACCGGCGGGATCTCTCGACCGGACTCGGCGAGGGCCGCGTGCCAGCCTCTCACGCGCAGGTCGCTTCCCGTCCAGCCGTCCGGACCGGAGACATGCCACACTGTCGGGTGCCCGAGGTCGAGCAGATGCCTGGTCGCGCGCGCGGCGGCATCCACGTGGTCCATGCCCATCACGGGCATTCCGAGCTCCTCCGGGCCCCAGATGGCGACGACGGGGACATCGGTGGGCATCGACCGCAGGGCTGCTCCCGTCGAGCGGTGCGGTGAGATGACGATGATCGCCTCGATCGCGAGCTCGCGCAGTTCGGCGAGAGCGAGCTGGATGCTCTCCTCGTCGAGCACGTTGAGGGTCACGACGTTCACGGAGAATCCGGCCGCTCTGGCCGCCTGCTCGACCGAGAACAGCAGGCTCGCCGGTCCGTGGAACGATGTGGCGAAGCACACGACCCCGATCGAATGCGTCCGGCCGGTACGGAGGGCTCGCGCCACGACGTTCGGGCGATAGCCGATCTCATCGATGATCTTCTGGATGCGTTCCCGGGTCGCGTCTCCCACTCCCTCGCGACCGTTGATGACCCGCGAGACGGTCATGTATGACACGCCGGCGGCCTCGGCGACCGCTGCGATCCCGGGCTCCCTGCGCGTGCTGCGTCCTGTTGCCCCGTTCATGCTCGCCACCCTATCGATCGTTCGTCAATGATAACGTTAACGCAGTTTCATGATGTGGCCACGGGCCGAATCCCTCCGATATCGGCGTGTGCGGGCATCCGAGCCGCACTTGATGGCCGCAGTCAGTGCCGGCCGCCGTGCAGCGCTCTCGCGATCGCCAGCGCCGTCATCTGCACGGCCGGTGCGAAGAGTTCCGCTTGCGAGTGCGCTCTCGCTCCGGTGACCGAGATCGCGGCGATCGGCTCATCGCGTGGCGACAGGATCGGCGCCGCCACGCAGAAGAGACCCAGCTGAGACTCCTCCAGGTCGTAGGCGATGCGCAGCCTGCGCACCGTCGCGAGTTCGGTGAGCAGGGTCTGCGGATCGCTGATCGTGCGCGGCGTGAGCGCCGGAAGCTCGCCCTCGAGCACCGCTCCCACGGTCGCCGCATCGCTGAATGCCAGGATGGCCTTGCCCAGCCCGGTCGCGTGTAGGCTCAAGCGTCCACCCAGCCGCGAGTGCGGAACGCGCAACGATCGTGTGGAGATCTTCTCGACGTAGACGATGTCGCTGCCCTCGCGCACCGCAAGGTTCACGGTGAGCTTGGTCACCTCGTTGAGATTGTGGGCATAGGGCAGAGCCACGTCTCGAAGGCTCGCGGGACTTGACACTCGTGCGCCGAGCTCGAAGAGCTTTACGCCCAGGCGCATTCCCGAGCGGCCCTGTTCGAGCGCGCCCCACTCCATCAGCTCCTGTACGAGGCGGTGGGTCGTCGAGCGCGGCACGCCGCTCACCCGGGCGAGCTCGCGGATGCTGAGCTCGTCGCGATCCGCTGTGAAGGAGTCGAGCAGCACGAAGGCTCGCCGGAGCGAGGAGTAACTGTCCTGCGGGATGGGACGGGGCATGGCCTCGAGCATAGACGGCCTGGCAGCATGACCGCATGCTGAGCGAAGACGCACGATGAACCCGCCCGCAAGCGGCGCATCGCCGACGGTGCGCGTGAGCGCCTCGGAGGAGCGTGCCGTCATCGAGAACGTACTCATCGCCGCGGGCGCGGTAGCGACGGATGCCGCAGTGCAGGCGGAGATGCTGGTCGAAGGCGATCTGCGCGGACACGCCTCTCACGGTGTCCGGCGACTGCCGGTGCTCGTCGAGCGCCTTCGAGCGGGCCTCATCGTGAGTGGCGTCGACGCTGAGCACGAATGGACCGCTCCAGGCGCACTCGCCGTCGACGGTCGGCGCGGTTTCGGTCCGGTCGTCGCCCGGAAGGCCGTCGATATGGTGCTCGACCGTGCTCGCACTCAGGGCATCGCTCTCGCCTCGATCCGAAACTCCGGCCATGTCGGTATGCTCGCGCCCTACGTCGAGAGTATGGGCGCCGCCGGATGCATCGGCATCGCCTCGACCATCAGTGAGGCACTCGTGCATCCCTGGGGCGGCATCAGAGCCATGGTCGGCACGAACCCCCTCGGCATCGGGGTGCCGACCGGCGGTGAACCGCTCGTGCTCGACATGTCGACCGGCGCCGTGTCGATGGGCAAGATCATCGACCATGCGGCCCGGGGCGAGGCGATCCCGCTCGGCTGGGCCGTCGACTCCGACGGACGGCAGACCACCGATGCCGCAGCCGCGGTGTCGGGCGCGATCTCGCCGTTCGGAGGCGCAAAGGGCTATGCGCTCGGCATCGCCCTCGAGGCGCTCGTGGCATTGCTCAGCGGAAGCTCTCTCGGAACGGACGTCATGGGAACCCTCGACACCGTGCACCCGCCGACGAAGGGCGATGTGTTCATCGCGATCTCGGTCGAGGCGCTGGGTCTGCAGCCCCGCCTGCCTGCGATCGCCGCGTATCTCGACGTGGTGCGGGGAAGCGGCCGGGCGGCCGAGGACGGTGGCGTGCCCGCCGTCTCCGTTCCCGGAGACCGGGCCCGCCAGGTTCGCGAGCGCCATCTGCGCGAGGGCGTGCCGATCTCGGCGGAGCTGTGGCAGCGAATTCTGATGTTGGAGAGAGGAAGCGCATGAGCGAGTCGACCGGAGTTCTGAGACTGCCCGAGGCCGTGCAGTTCGGGCGGGGCGCACGGGCCGGCATCCCGGTCGCGGTCGCCCGCTTCGGGCGCCGTGCCTTCGTGGTCGTCGACCCGTTCCTCGCCGGAACCGCGCCCTTCGCCGAGACGTTGAGCGGTCTGGACGCCGCGGGCGTGACCGCCTTCGTCTACACGGGAGTCGTGCCGGAGCTGCCGCTCGACGGCATCGACGCAGCGGTCGCCGTCGCTCGCGGGTTCGGCCCGGATGTCGTGCTCGGCTACGGAGGCGGCAGCGCGCTCGACCTCGCGAAGCTCGTCTCGCTGCTGCTCGTGCACCCCGGCCCGCTGTCGCGATACTACGGGGAGAACGCGGTGCCGTCGCCGATCCTGCCTGTCGTCGCCGTGCCCACGACCGCGGGCACGGGCTCCGAGGTCACCCCCGTCGCTGTCGTCTCCGATCCGGAGCGGGAACTGAAGGTCGGGGTGTCCGATGCAGCACTCGTTCCGAGGGTGGCGATCGTCGACCCGGAGCTCACGGTGGGTGCCCCACCGACCGTGACCGCGGCGTCCGGGATCGATGCCCTCGTGCACGCCGTCGAATCGTTCACAGCCGCCGAGCGCGCGCCGGAGTGGGGATCGACGCTGCCGATCTTCGTGGGTCGCAACCGTCTGAGCTCGGTGCTCGCACTCGATGCCGTGCGGGCTCTCGGCAGCTGGCTGCCCCGCGCGGTCGCCGACGGCTCCGACGTCGAGGCGCGTGAGCAGTGCGCTTACGGCAGCCTGCTCGCCGGCATGGCGTTCGGAAGCGGAGGCACCCACCTCTCCCACGCACTCCAGTACCCGATCGGCGCGATCACGCACACCCCGCACGGCGTCGGCACGGGCATGATGCTCCCCTACGTGCTGCAGGCGCTGCGGGTGGCGAGCGAACCCCAGCTGGCTCAGATCGGCGAAGCACTCGGCGTCCGAGCGGATGCACAGGCCGCGATCGACAGGATCGCCCTGATCGTCGCGACCATCGGCATCCCGCGCACCCTGGCCGACATCGGCATCACCCGAGACCAGCTGCCCCGGATCGCCGAGCTGGCCCGGGGCGTGACACGTCTCGCCGGCAACGCGGCGCTCCCGCCGACACGAGAGCTCCTGCTCTCGATCCTCGAGGCCGCCTACACCGGCGACCGTTCCTCCCTCAGCTAAGGACCATCCCATGGACTACCTCTCCGATCTCCACATCGACGGCACCTGGCGCGCGGGCGCCGGCGGTGCGACCTTCCCAGTGCTCGATCCCTCTGACGGCAGCGAGCTCGCCCGATTCGCGATCGCGACCGAGGCCGACTGCCTCGCCGCGGTGGAGGCCGCCGACGCCGCCTTCGACGGGTGGGCCGCAACCCCGCCGCGTGTGCGGGGCGAGGTGCTGCGCCGCGCCTACGAGATCCTCACCGAGGAACGGGAGATCTTCGCCGAGATCATCGTGCGCGAGAACGGCAAGGCGTTCTCCGACGCGCTCGGTGAGGCCGACTATGCGAAGGAGTTCTTCCGTTGGTTCTCGGAGGAGGCCGTGCGCATCGGGGGAGACTTCCGCCTCTCGCCCAGCGGCGACAAGCGCATCGTCGTGACCCGGCAGCCCATCGGTGTGTCCGTGCTCGTGACCCCGTGGAACTTCCCGGCCGCCATGGCCACCCGGAAGATCGCACCCGCGCTCGCCGCCGGATGCACGACGGTGCTGAAGCCCGCGAGAGAGACCCCGCTCACCGCCGCGTACATTGTCGGGGCGCTCGAGCGCGCGGGTGCGCCGCGGGGCGTCGTGAATCTCGTCACCCCTGTACCCACCGGTCCCGCGGTCGCCGCCATGATCGCACACCCCGCAGTGCGCAAGCTCTCGTTCACGGGGTCGACCGAGGTCGGCCGGGTGCTGCTGCACGAGGCGGCCGACACGGTCGTGAGCGCCTCGATGGAGCTGGGCGGCAATGCACCGTTCCTCGTGCTCGAGGGAGCGGATGTCGACCTCGCCGTCGAGGGCGCGCTCGTCGCGAAGATGCGCAACGGCGGTTCGGCCTGCACGGCGGCGAACCGCTTCTACGTGCACGACTCGCTGCACGACGAGTTCGCGGAGAAGCTCGCCGTCGCGCTCGGTCGGTTCACGGTCGGGCCGGGGATCGATCGCGCCAACACTCTCGGCGCCCTTGTCTCGCTCGAGGAGCGTGACAAGGTCGCCGACCTCGTCACGACGGCTGTCGCCGAGGGTGCCACCGTCATCCTCGGCGGCGAGAGGATCGGCGGCGGCGCGTTCTACCCGGCGACTGTGCTCGTCGACGTGGAGCACGGCTCGACGATCAATCAGACCGAGATCTTCGGTCCTGTCTCCGCACTCGTGCGGTTCAGCACGGTCGACGAGGCGGTGCGGATGGCCAACGACACGATCTACGGGCTCATCGGCTATGTCTTCGGTCGCGAAGACGAGGCGCTGCGCGTCGCGCTACGAGTGGATGCCGGAATGGTCGCCGTGAACCGCGGAGTGCTGAGCGATCCGGCCGCCCCGTTCGGCGGCACGAAGCAGAGCGGGCTCGGGCGCGAGGGAAGCTCGGAGGGAATCCTCGAATACCTCGAGGAGAAGTACATCGGACTGGCTCCGTGACTCCTCCTCCGCTCGCCGGGCCGCCTCCTGCGGATGTGCCGCGCCAGGCCGGACCCCTGCGGATCGGCCTGCTCGGCGCGGGTATGATCGCGAGCTTCGACTGGGGCATCCTGCCGGGGTTTCACCACCTCCAGGGCGCCGCGGAGCTGACCGCGATCGCCGCGCCGAGCGACGCGCATACCGGGGCGCTCGCCGCGGAGTACGGCATCCCCCACGTCTACCGCTCGGTCGACGAGATGCTCGAGGCGGATACGGTCGACGCGGTCGTGAACATCACACCGATCGCCGCACACGCGGAGACATCGCTCAAGATCCTCTCAGCGGGCAAGCACCTGATCTCGGAGAAGCCGCTCGCGAGCACACTCGCCGAAGCGGATGAGCTCATCGACACAGCCCGCGCCGCAGGCGTGATGATCGTCTGTTCGCCGCCGCGGATGCTCGAGCCGGCCCGCGTCCGAGCCCGCGAGCTCGTGAGACAGGGCGCGATCGGCACCGTCGCCTTCGCGCGGGTGCGCAGCTCGCACGCCGGCCCCGCATGGCAGGCGTGGCCCGCCGACCCCTCGTGGTTCTATGCTGCGGATGCGGGACCGCTGATGGACATGGGGCCGTACGGTATCCAGGAGATCACCGGCATCCTGGGCCCAGCCCGGGCGGTCATGGCGATGTCCGGGCGCACCTCGGAGACCAGGACGGTGGCCGGTGGCCCGTTCGCGGGCTCGATCGTGCCGGTCGAGGCGGACGACAACACCCTGCTGCTGCTCGACTTCGGCGGAGGTGCTTTCGCGATGGTCGATTGCACCTTCAACCTTCGGGCGGCGACCTCACCCGACGTCGAGATCTTCGGTCACGCGGGGACGATCGTGCTCGGCAATGATCGGGTCGCCTCCGAGGTGCCCGCTCTGCAGCTCTACCGAGTGTCGGACGACGGGGTGAACGGCGAGTGGCGGGATGCCACCGGCCCGGGGTATCGGCGAGACGTCGATCGAATTCGGGCGGTGCGGCGGGCCATCCTGGTGCAGCATCTCCTCGACTGCCTCGTAAGCGGCGCGCCTCCCGTGCTGTCGGCCGAGCACGCCCGTCACACCCTCGAGATCATCCTCGCCGCCAAACGCTCCGCCGCGACGGGGCGGAGGGTGGAGCTCGCGACCTCGTTCTGAGCTCGTCACCGCGGATCGCGAGCGTCGGGTAGAGCGAACCTCGTCAACCTCGTCACCGAGCCGCGAGGGTTGTGAAGGCCGTGAGAGAGTGGAGCATGGCCCCATCGTCACCTCGCCGACGGCTCGAACGCGCCGTGCGCCGAAACGAGATCGTCGAAGCCGCCACCGCCCTCATCGCCGCACGAGGCTATCGCGGTCTCACTCTCGCCCAGTTCGCGGATTCGTGCGGCATGACGGTTGCGGGGATGCTCCACCACTTCGCCTCCCGCGAAGAGCTCCTCGTCGCGGTGCTCGACAATCGTGACCGTGTCGATGCGGCGGTGACCGGCTTTCCCCGCGACCTCCACGCGTCGCCTCTCGAGGCGCGCGCGGCCCTCGATGCGATCGTCGCGCACAACATCGAGCAGCGGGGCATCATCAGCCTCTACACGATCCTGGGTGCCGAGTCCCTCGATCCGAGCCATCCTGCAAGCGAGTACTTCGCCGCGCGCCTGGCCGAGTCGGTGTCGATCGTCGCCTCGTTGGTGAGTTCCTGGCATCCGAATCCCGAGTCGTTCGCGATTCAGACGATCGCCTTTATGGACGGCCTGCAGCTCAACTGGCTGCGCGACCCGTCGATCGACTTCGCGGGGGAGTGGGCGCGTTTCGCGGACCGGATTTTCGTCGAGGTGTCGTAGCCGCGGCTGCCGAGGTCGACCGATGTCGGGAGCGGCCGGCGAGGATGTCTGCGGACACGGCCGAGGGGCGGAACGCTCGCTGGCGCCCGCCCCTCGGTCGATGGCGGTGACTGCACCGCCATCCGTTCGACTACTCGGCTATGCGCGTCGTCGTCTGATGCTCATCGCGGTCACGGCCGCGATGCCGAGACCGAGCAGCAGCCCGGCCGCAGCCAGCAGGCCGTCGGTCGGAGCCCCGGTGGCCGGCAGCCTCTTCGCGGGGTCGACCGCAACGACCTCGTCCACGGGAACGACGACCTCATCGTCGGGCTCGGGTGCGAGAACCGCGATGCCGTCCCAGCCGACGAGGGTGCCGTTGGTGCGGAGCACGGCGATCTTGTGCTCGCCGACCACCGTGTCGGCCGGAACCGTCACGGTCAGAGTTCCTTCGGCCGAGACGACCGAGCGATCGAGCGGGACGGCCTCGGAGAAGAGCTGCGTCTCGAGTGTCTGACCGGCCAGCTCGGTGCCCACGGTCACGACGATCGACTCGCCCTGCACGACGGAGTCGGGAACCGTCACGGCACCTCGGGCGTCCTCGGTCAGATCGGCGTCGGTGACGGGCTCGCTGCACACGAAGTCCGTCCAGCCGGCCGCCATCCCGAGGCTTCCGAGCATGTGCTGCAGCAGGAGCGGCTCGCTCCAGAACGAGCCGGAGTGGCCGAGCGCGGTGTAGACGGAACGACCGCCGTCATAGGGCTGGCACCAGGCGATCGGGTGATCGCCCATTCCCGTGGAACCCGTGTAGCCGCCGGGCTGATAGCTCGACTCGTCGAGCGAGAGCAGCACCCGCACGTCGTCGCGGGGGTTCGTCTGGAAGTTGTACCACTCGTCGGTGCGTATCCACGGCTGCGGCAGTCCCTCGGTCGCGGGTGTGTCCGTCACCTCGACGTTGACGGTCGCCTCCTGGAACTGCGCCGCACCGGAGCCGGGCGCCGGCGGGTGGTCTTGGAAGTATGCGCCGACGAGCTCGCCGTACCACGGCCAGTCGTACTCGGTGTCGGAGGCGGAGTGCACCCCGAGGTATCCGCCGCCGGCCTGGATGTAGCGCTCGAACGCGCCCTGCTGGGTCTCGTCGAGGATGTCGCCCGTCGTGCAGAGGAACACGACCGCGTCGTAGTCGGCGAGGGCGTCGTCGGTGAACACCGAGGCGTCCTCGGTCGCGTCGACCGCGAAACCGTTCTCCTCGCCGAGGGCCGAGATCGCGGCGGTGCCGCTCGCGATGCATTCGGTGTGACGGAAGGCGGCGGTCTTCGAGAAGACGAGCACGGATGGCTCTGCGCTGTCGGCCGCGTAGGCCGGGGCCGCGGCGACGGCACCGCCGATCACCATAAGGGCTGCTGCCGCGAGAGCGGCGGGATAGAAGGTCTTCATTGATCATCTCCGCATCGACAGGCGTCCCCCATGGACGCCCCGAGTTTGTTGTCTAATACAACTGATTCACCGTTCGCTTGTCAATGATTTCTTAGATAAGAGCACGAATAGCCACAATTTGGGATGCACGGGCCGGCTGAGTCGGAGTTCAGGCAACAACAAATTCGCGTCACCGGCCCGCTTCCGGCTGTTGTCCGGTGACCCGCTGAGGATCGTCGCTTCCGAGCAGAGCCACGAGACTGTTCGCGGCGTCGCGCCCGGCCCGGTTCGCGCCGATCGTCGACGCCGAGGGACCGTAGCCGATGAGGTGCACCCGCGGCTCACCGGCGACCATCGTCTTGTCCATGACGATGCCGCCGCCGGGGCCGCGGAGCTTCAGCGGGGCGAGATGGTCGAGCGCGGCGCGGAAGCCGGTGGCCCAGAGGATGACGTCGGCGTGCAGGAAACCGCCGTCGGCCAGCCGCACCCCGTCGCGTTCGATGCGCGAGAACATCGGACGCCGGTCGAACACCCCGCGAGCCGCCGCCGCGCGCAGCACGGGCGACCAGATCAGACCCGTGACCGCGACGACGCTCTGCGGGGGCAGGCCGAGACGCACGCGCTCCTCCACGCGGGCGACGGCGTCGTGCCCGGCCTGCGAGTCGAACTCCTCGTCGCGCCACTCCGGCTCCCGCCGTGTGAACCAGCTCGTCGCGGTGACGTGCGAGATCTCCTCGAGCAACTGCACGGCCGAGATGCCACCGCCCACGACCACAACGTGCTCGCCGGCGAACTCCTCGGCGGAGACGTAGTCCGCGACGTGCAGCTGGCGCCCGGCGAAGTCGGATCGGCCGGGGTAGCTGGGCCAGAACGGCTTCGTCCAGGTGCCCGTCGCGTTGATCACGGCACGAGCCGACCAGGTGCCCGCGTCGGTCTCGATGAGCAGCCGGCCGTGAGGATCGTCGTCCTCCCGCCGTACCGCCGTCACCACGACCGGCCGCAGCACGGGCAGCTCGAGCTGCTGCTCGTACGAGGCGAAGTAGCGCGGCAGCATCTGCGAGCTGGGCTCGTTCGGGTCGATCTGCGGCTTCGCGATCCCGGGCAGGTCGTGGATGCCGTTGACCGTCGCCATCCGCAGCGAGTTCCAGCGATGCTGCCACGCGCCGCCCGGCCCGCGCTCGGCGTCGAGCACGATGTAGCTCAATGGCGGCGTGCTGAGCGGGTCCGCGGCATCCGCGGCATCCGCGGCGTCCGTGGCCGGGACGAACCCGCGCCGGCGCAGGTGGAACGCTGCGGAGAGCCCGGCCTGCCCGGCCCCGACCACCACGACGTCGGCGAGGCGGGTCGTGGCGCGTGCGGCTGCGGCGGGCCCGGCACGCTCGGCGGAGACGGCTGGCTCGGCGGATACGGCGGATACGGCGGATACGGCGGGCACAGCGGACGCGGCAGGCACAGCGGCGGTATCGGCGGCGGGCACGGTCGCGGCGTTCCGGGGGATGGTCGCCGCGCTCTCGCTCACTCCGGTGTCAACGCACGGGATGCCTGCAGCCTTCCCGAGGCCGGGTCGCGGTGCTCCTCGCCGCCCGTCGTCCTCTGCTCCCGTCTCTGCTCCTCTCTCATCCTGTTCCCCGGGGTGTGCTGCGAGTAGCGTGGGCGCATGGCAAGCGAAGCGATCGTCCTGCCCGTCGAGGGCCCGCACGGCCCGCGCGAGATGCGGATCTCGAGCCCGGGGCGCGTGCTCTGGCCCGAGCCCGGGATCACCAAGCTCGATCTCGCGAACTACATGGTTGCGGTCGGCGAGGCCTTCGTCGCGGCCAACGGCGATCGTCCGGTGTCGCTGCAGCGCTTCCCCGGCGGGATCGACGGCGAGCAGTTCTTCTCGAAGAACCCGCCGAAGGGCGCACCGGAGTTCGTGCGATCGGTGATGGTCGTCTACCCGAGCGGGCGCACGCATCCGCAGCTCGTGATCGACGAGCCGGCCGCCGCGGTCTGGGCCGTGCAGATGAACACCGTCGTCTTCCACCCCTGGCCGTCGCGGGCGGAGGACTCCGACAACCCCGACCAGCTGCGCATCGACCTCGACCCGCAGCCGGGCACCGACTTCGACGACGCGATCCCCGCGGCGCTCGAGCTGCGCTCGGTGCTGGCCGAGGCCGGGCTCGACGCGTTCGTGAAGACCTCGGGCAACCGCGGCATCCACGTCTTCGCGCCGATCGAGCCGACGCACGAGTTCCTCGACGTGCGGCATGCCGTGATCGCCGCGGCTCGCGAGCTCGAACGACGGATGCCGCAGAAGGTCACGACCGCGTGGTGGAAGGAGGAGCGCGGCACCCGTGTCTTCGTCGACTTCAACCAGGCGAACCGCGACCGCACGATGGCCGGCGCCTACAGCCCGCGAGCTCTCGCCCACGCGTCCGTCTCCTGCCCCATCGAGTGGGACGAGCTCGAGGGCACCGACCCCCGCAGCCACACGATAGAGACCGTTCCCGAGCGGCTCAGAACGGTCGGCGACCCCTGGGCGCGGATGCATTCCACATCCGGCATACTCGACGTGCTGCTCGGCTGGTGGGAGCGGGATGTCGCGGCCGGCCTCGGCGAGCTGCCCTTCCCTCCCGACTTCCCGAAGATGCCGGGGGAGCCTCCGCGCGTGCAGCCCAGCCGCGCCCGCAAGCCGGACGCGAGCTGAGCCCCCAGAGCCTCCTGCCTGCCGGTGCCGGAACGCGCGGTGTCGCGCTAGCCGATGCGGCGGAAGCGGTGGGCCCTGACGTCCTCGCCGACGACCGACCACGGATGCGGCTGCGAGCGTTCGAGCAGCTCGACGAGCTCGGGGTCCACCTCGTAGTACTCGTAGACGCCGCCCGACTCGAAGCTCACCGTGAGCGTGCGGGTGCGCGGATCGTAGGATGCCCCGTCCAGGGCGTCGGAGTCGATGGGGTCGAGCGCCATCAGACGAGCACCCGTGTGAGGTCGTAGGCGGCGGGGAGCTCGAGCTGCTCGAAGGTGCACGAGCGCGGCTCGCGGTCGGGGCGCCAGCGGAAGAACTGCGCGGTGTGCCGGAAACGCGAGCCCTCCATCTGGTCGTAGCGCACCTCGGCGACGAGGCTCGGCCGCAGCGGCACATAGGAGACGTCTTTGCCGGAGGAGAACCGGTTGCGCTCCGTCTCGGCGACCACGATCTCGCCGGCCTCGTCCCTGAGCACGAAGGGCTCGAGCTCGTCGACGAGCTCGAGGCGGCGGGCGTCGCTGAACGCCGAGGCGCCGCCCACGTTGCGCAGCTCGCCCTCCGCGTCGTAGAGCCCGAGCAGTATCGAGCCGACGCCGCGACCGCTCGTGTGCACGCGATAGCCGCGCACGACGACATCCGCTGTCCTGTGATGCTTCACCTTGAGCATCACGCGTTTGCCGGGGGAGTAGGCGGCGTCGAGGCGTTTGGCGACGACCCCGTCGAGCCCGGCGCCCTCGAACTCGACGAGCCAGCGGCGGGCGAGCCCGACATCCGTGGTGGTCTGCGTGAGGTGGAGGGGCGCGGGGAGCCCGGCGACCAGGGTCTCGAGCGCTGCGCGGCGCTGCCCGAAGGGGCGGTCGAGAAGGCTCTCGTCGCCCTGCGAGAGCAGGTCGAAGGCCACGAACGAGGCCGGCGTCTGCTGCGAGAGGGTGCGGATGCGGCTGGCCGCCGGGTGGATGCGCTGCGAGAGCGCCTCCCAGTCGAGTCGTTCGCCGCCCGCGTTCGCCGTGCGCACGACGATCTCGCCGTCGAGCACGCACGGTTGGGGCAGCAGTCGGCTGAAGGCGTCCACGAGCTCGGGGAAGTACCGGGTGAGCATCGTGGAGCCCCGGCTGCTGATCTCGACGGTCTCGCCGTCGGCGTAGACGATGGCGCGGAAGCCGTCCCACTTGGGCTCGTAGCTCAGGCCACCGGGAACGCCGTCCGGCTCGGGCACGACGTCGACCGCCTTCGCGAGCATGGGGGTGATCGGAGTTGCGGCCGAGAGTTCCATCCCTCGATCATCGCGCCTGCGGCGTGCCGGCGACAGGGGTGGCGCTCGGCGGCGACATCCCACACGGCCCCATCGACGGATGCGCAGGCGAGGGGGCGCATCAGCACCCTCCTGCCGTTCGCCCAGCGCGCCGGCGAGGTCGGCCTGGACGCGTTCGCTCTGGGCGAACAGACCAGCCCGCTGTTCATCCCGTGGTCACCTACCCCTGCTGGAGGCGTCATCCTGTCCTCCACAATTGGGTGCGCGCGGTAGTTATCCACAGGTATTTGTGCTGATCACAGAGGAAAACGGATGTCGGTGGCTGCTGATTCACTGGACGCATGTCGATCGAGAGCCTCGCCCCGCCGCCCGGTGCCGCCACGGGATCGGTGACCGATACGGATGTCGCGGCGCCCGATGCCGTTCTGCGCCCGGTGGCGATCGACGAGCTGGTCGCGCAAACGGAGGAGCTCGTCGCGGTGTGGGTCGACGCCTTTTTCGCGTCGGCATCCGCAACCGCCGATGGAGCGGCATTGTCGATGACGGATGAGGGCCTTCTGAGGGTGGTGGCTGCGGTCGCGTCGTTGCGACGGATGGTGGACGCCGTGTCGGTGAGGGTGGCCGGGGAGGTTGCCGAGCGCTCCCGTGCGGAGCTGGGCGCGGAGGGTGTGGCGCGGCGACTGGGCGCGTCGACCGTTGCGGGTCTGCTGGGTCAGCGGTGGGGGATGTCGCGGTCCACGGCATCCCGGTTCGTCGAGGTCGCAGGCGCGGCGTCCGGCGGCCGGTCGTTGACCGGAGAGGTGCTGCCGCCTCGGTTCGAGGCGTTCGCTCGGGCGATGGCGGCCGGCGCCCTGGGGGTCGAGCACGCCGCGGTGATCGCGAAGGTGCTGGCGGAGACGGGTCCGGTCGCCGATCCGGGGCAGTTGGCCGCGGCCGAGCGTGTTCTCGTGGAGGAGACGTCGGCGCTGACGGTTGAGGAGACACGATCGTTTGCTCGGATGGTGCGCGATCGACTCGATCAGGATGGCGCCGAACCCCGAGAGGAACGGCAGCTGCGGCGTCGGCGGTGCCGGCTGACGATGCTCTCCGACGGCATGATGCGGTTGGAGGCGTTCCTCGACCCGCTGTCGGCCGGGATCGTGAAGACCGGCATCGACACCCTCATCGCCCACCACATCCGCGCGGCCCGCTTCGAGGGCGAGCCCACCGGTGCGAGCCGTGCGAGCACCCCGGTCGATCACGCCGACCCCGGCGACATCGACGGGCATGCAGACATCTCCGATGCCGATGCCGGGGCGCTCAGCGGTGTGGCCAGGGGCGATGCGGCCCGGATGGGCGAGCATCGAAGCCTGGACCAGCTGCGCGCCGACGCGCTCGTCGACGTGTTCCGGCACGCCGCATCCTGCACCTGCCCCGGCGACCAGCCGGCGATCACCGTGATCGTGCGGATGACCCTCGACCAGCTCCGGGGCGAAGCAGGCACGGCGTCCATCGACGGCGTCGACGAGACCATCACCGCCGCTCGCGCTCGTGAACTGCTCGGGGCGGCGGGCATCATCCCCGAAGTCCTCGGCAGCCGCGGTGAGACCTTCGACCTCGGACGCACCCGGCGCCTGTTCAGCGCAGCGCAACGCCTGGCCCTCGCCGGCCGCGACGGCGGATGCTCCTTTCCGCGGTGCAGACGCCCGCCCGCGTTCACCGAAGCCCACCACATCCGCTGGTGGGCGAGAGACCACGGCGACACCAGCCTCGACAACGGCACGCTGCTCTGCTCGGAGCATCACCATCTCGTCCACCGCGACGGCTGGCATCTCGAACTCCGGGGCGACCGCGTCTGGTACGTCCCACCCCCGCACATCGATCCCGCGCGGACCCCCATCCCCGGCGGTCGACCACGCCCGAACCTCGCACAACCGCCGCCATAAAAGAGCTGCAGCGTCTGCGTGGGAGATCCTGCGTCAGGACTCTGCGTCAGGTGACCCTGCGTCGGAAACCCCTGCGTCAGACGATGAGACTCGTGCGCAGCGTGACGAGGTGGTTTCTGCTCGACGTCGCCGCGTGATCGCTCCGGTGGTGACGGATGGCGGTCAGGACGATGGTGTGGTCGTCGTGGTCTGTGCGCTGCACCTCGGCGCTCGGGCCGATGCGCACGAGGTCGATCATCGCCCTGCGCATCCGGGGCAGGAACGAGTCGAACAGCTCGTTCAACAGCGGGTTGTGCGCAGACGCGATCACCGAGCGGTGGAACTCCATGTCGATGTCGACGTAGTCCTCGACCGATGCCTCCACGGAGGCTCGATTGCGGGCTTCGAGGAGTGTCTCCATCGCACGGAGATCCGAGCGGGTGCGCCGATCGGCTGCGAGCCTGGCGGCCTCCGTCTCGATCGCGATACGTCCCTCGATGACCTCGGCGATCTTCGCCCGGCGCACGGCCGTCTCCCAGTTGTCCACGGGAGACAGCGAGCGCACGAAGATCCCGACGCCGGGCCTGAACTCGAGCACGCCCGAGCCGGCCAGCTCGAGCATCGCCTTTCGCATGCTGGGTGCACTCACACCGAACTGCATGGCGAGTGTCGTCTCGCCGGGCAGACGCTGGCCGCGGCGCCACTCGCCGGTTCCGATGCGAGCGAGAAGCGCTTCAGCGACGTGTTCCGGTCGAGGATGCCGGTGGACGAGGTTCATCGGGAGTCCGCCCTTCGGCTCGGCTGACGAGTGGTGCGCGCTAAGCGTAGTCGACGAAGCGGAACGGCCGGTTACCGCTCAGGGACCAGCTCAGGGACCAGCTCACGGACCGGCTCAGGGACCAGCTCAGGGACTACTCGTCCCGGTCGGGCGTCCGCGTGACAGCTGCCCCGGTGGCGCGGGGAACGGCCGCCCTGCGTGGCCGGATCGCGAGGAGCAGGGCAGCGGCGGCGAGAAGAGCGGCGGCGGTCCAGAGTGCGGCGGCGGGGTCGGCTCCCGTAGCGGCGAGCCTCGCGGCATCCGCTGTCGGGCTCGTCGGGCTCGGAGCCGGCGCGACGGTGGTGGGCTCGGAGGGTGCGCCGCTCGGCTCCTCCTCGCCCACTCCGCCGCCCTGATCGGCGAAGGCCGTCCGGATCGCCGCGGTGACCTGGCCGGCGAGGAAGGCGACCCCCGCCGGGTTCGGGTGGAGCACACCGAGTTTCAGGTCGATGTCGGGGTCAGGCGTCGGGGTTCCCGTGTGCGGAGTGTTGGGCACGTGCGGGATGAGGCTGATGCCGTTGACGAAGGCGTCCGCAGCGCTTGCGCAGGCGCTGTGCGACTCGGTCAGCGGAAGCGTCGACAGGTAGGTGGCGCCGTGGGCCTGCGCCTGTTCGCGGATCGCGGCATCCAGTCTCGCCTCCGTCTGATGCAGGTAGGCGGTGTCGGCCGGGGTGAAGGGGAAGGCGTTCTCGGGGAACGGCGGCACACCCGTGCCGAGTGCGGAGCTGAAGCATCCCGCGGCCGGGATGTTCTCGATGTCGGGCGAGATCGCGGGGTAGCCGATCACGAAGACCTCCGCGTTCGGCGCCTTCTGCGCGATGAGCGCAAAGGTGTTCGCGAGGGCCGGTGCGACGGTGGTCTCGAGCTTGTACGCGAGCTGGTCGATGAACTGGTCGGGGTTGAAGTAGTCCTTGCAGTCGGAGTAGACCCCGCCGCCACCGAGCACGGGGCCGGTGGGGCTCAGCGCGACGCAGAAGGCCGCGACATCCGCGAAGCCGAGGTCGTTGCCGCCGATCGTCACCGTGACGATGTCGGTGTCGGCGCTCAAGGAGTCCGATTGCACGGGAGCGGTGCCCGCCCCGGTGATCGTCGTCTGCGGAGTGTCGATGATGTTCGCCGTGACGGCGCCGCTGCACGTGACGTCGGTGAGCCCGAGGCCGAACTCCGCGGCGACGAGGTGCGGGTAGTTCTCGTCGGCCTGGAAGCATCCGGGGGCGGGGAGCTCGCTGTACGGGGTGAGACCGAAGCCGGCCGAGTACGAGTCGCCGAGTGCCACGTAGTCGAGCCCGCTCAGATCCGGGAGGGTCGGGGCGGGGTCGCTCGCCTCGAGAGCGTTCGTCCCGGAGACGGATGCCGCGACCGCGGGTGCCGCCGCGGCGGGGCTCGTCGTCACGACCGCTGCGCTCGCCATCGTCGGCGCCATCGTCGGCGCCATCGTCGGCGCCATCGTCGTCGGCAGCACGGCGGCGACGAGCGCGAGCCCGATCACAGCGAGGCTGCGGATGCCGCGGCTCACCGCTGACGCCGCGGGATCGTGGAGGGCGGACCCGGACGCGAGAACTCTCTGCTTCGGCACATCGACAGGCTATCGGCGGTGGGCGGCACGGGGAAGATCCCTGTGCTGTGCTGTGCAGCCCGCCTGCGCTGATGCTGATGCGACGCGTGCGGTGACCGTTACTGGCCGGCGAACTCCGGGCAGTAGGATTCCGCCGCGGCCACGGCGATCACGTGATCGTTGTAGCCGGGCGAGGGCTCGCCCTCGCTGTCGTAGCCGATGACGTCGATCGTCGAGCTCGACTGGCCTTCGCCGTAGAGGTTGCAGGCGGTCCATCCGGCATCGATGAGATCGGAGTCGACCGCGGTGTCCATGCCGATGAGCCCCTCGCGCACGGCGCCGAGGTACACGCTGTCGGGCGAGGGCTGGGCGACGGGCGGCGGCGGGGGAGTCAGCGGCACCGAGATGATCGCCCCGTCGCTGTTCTTCGTGCCGGGAACGCCTTCCTCGCCGGCCGGCGCCTGCCCCGCCTCGCCGCCTCCGCCGTTCTCCGATGCCGGAGCGTCGGGAGCCGCCGTTGGCTTCGGGGTCTTCGTGCCGGGGGTGGGGGTGCTGCTCGGCGTCGCCCGCGACGTCGCCGTCGTGCGCGTCTGCTCGGCGGTGGGGGTTCCCGCGGAGCATCCCACGAGTGCGAGAAGCGTGAGGGACGCCGCGGCCACGGCGGTCGCCACGCGCGCGCCCTGCGCACGCCGTGCTCGCGCGCGCGGCGTCGGGGTGTGCGGCGCCTGCGCGTGCGGGGCCTGTGCGTGCGACGTCTTCGCCTCTGCGGAAATCACTGCTCGTCCGTGAACCATCCGGAAATTATGGCAGAACACGCACTGTGATATGTCACACCTGCAGAATTCTCGGGGAATTTCGAGGTGCGGGCGGAGCCGGTCGCGGCGTCGGTCGTGCGGTCTAGGCTGTGAAACGCGAGCCGTCACGCGAGAACGCTGCAGAACCGCTCGATACAACCGCTCGATACAACCGCTCGACAAGAGCGCTCGACAGAACCGCTCGATCGCGAAAGGGTGCGAAGGATGCCGGAGCCCGAGAACATCGTCATCGTGGGGGCCGCGCTGGCAGGCGCCTCCGCGGCCAAGACCCTGCGCGAGGAGGGCTACCGCGGTCGCATCAGGCTGATCGGGGCCGAGGAGCACAGCCCGTACATCCGCCCGCCGCTGTCGAAGGACTACCTGAGCGGGGAGGCGGAGCGCTCCTCGGTCTTCGTCGAAGACGAGCGCTGGTACGCCGACAACGACGTCGAGCTGCTGACCGGCACGAGGGTCGCGAGCATCGCGCCCGCGGAGCACGCCGTCACGCTCGAGAGCGGCGAACGGCTCGACTACGACAGGCTGCTGCTGGCGACCGGATCGTCGCCGCGGTCCGTCGAGCTGCCCGGCGTCGAGCTCGAGGGCGTGCACTACTTGCGCACGCTCGACGACTCCGAGGCCCTGCGCCGCTCGCTCGCCGACGGCGGCAAGCGGCTCGTGCTCATCGGCTCCGGCTGGATCGGCATGGAGGTCGCGGCGACCGCGCGCACGCTCGGCAACGAGGTCGTTGTGCTCGAGCGCGGTCGCTTCCCGCTCGCCGCGGCGCTCGGAGACGAGCTCGGCCGGATGTTCGCCGATCTGCATGCCGAGAACGGCGTGCAGATCCGTCCGTCCACCGTCGCCGACGGCATCGTGGGCGAGGGAGGGCGGGTGACCGGCGTCTCCGTGGGAGACGAGGTGATCCCCGCCGACCTCGTGCTCGTGGGCATCGGGGCCACGCCGAACGTGAGTCTCGCGGCATCCGCCGGTATCGGGGTCGACAACGGCGTGCTCGTGGACGCCGCGCTGCGCACGAGCGCCCCCGACGTCTTCGCGGCGGGCGACATCGCCAACGCCTACCACCCGGTCGTCCGGATGCGCTTGCGCAGCGAGCACTGGGCGAATGCCCTGAACAGCGGGGCCGCGGCGGCGAAGTCGATGCTCGGGCACGATGTCTCGTACGACGCCATCCCGTATTTCTACACCGACCAGTTCGACCTGGGCATGGAGTACTCGGGCTACGGCCCGCTCGCGGCCGGTGCCGAGCTCGTGTACCGCGGAGACCGCGAGACGCGGGAGTTCATCGTCTTCTGGGTCGCCGACGGCAGAGTCGTCGCGGGCATGAACGTGAACGTGTGGGATGTGAACGAGGCCGTGCAGGGGATCATCCGGCGAGGCAACGCCGTGGATGCCGCGGCCCTCGCCGACGAGAGCGTTCCCCTCGAGAGCCTCTGAGCTCGCCGGGCTCTCTGGGCTTTCCGTGTTCTCCGAGTTCTCCGTGCGCCTGAGGCCCTCTCCGGCGGCGACAGCTCAGTGGAACAGGACGAGCTTGGCGATGACGAGCACGCTCATCAGCGCGAGCGTCACGACCGCGACGAGCACGAGCCGCCAGCCGCGCACACCTCTCAGGTAGATGCTGCCGGTCGCGATGGAGGTGAGCAGGAACGCCGCCGTCGCGACGGCGAAGAGCGTGGCGGTCTGCTGATCCACGCCGAGCACCACGAGCAGCAGCACGACCGCGAGCGGGAGGAACGCGGCGGAGAGGATGGGCGCGCTCACGGCCAGGTGGTGCCTGACGGTCGCGCCGAGGCTCGTCGAGCTGAGCTCCTCTCCTTTGGCGTGGGGCTGCGGACCGATCGTGTAGGCGAAGACGTGGGTCGCGAAGTAGACGAGGTTGGTGGTGACGACGATCACGATCACGGTCCACAGGGGTCTGTCGCCGATGCCGATGAGCGTCGCGGCGGCCACGAGGTAGCCGTACGCCCCGGCGCTCACGCGCTCCGCGGCATCCGCGCTCAGCTCGTGGTCGAAGACCCGCTTCCGTGTGCCCGTCACAGGGACACTCTGGCAGGGATGCCCGCGCGGCACATCCCCGGCAGGCCACGTCGCGGGCACATCCCCGTCATACCCGGATGCCGGCGCTGCGTCTCGTTAGCCCTGCGTCTCGCTACCCCTGCGCCTCGACCGAGACGTCGTGCCATGTCTCCCAGAGCGCGATCCTCGACGCGTAGTCTGCTTTCGCGATGGTCAGGGGGGTCTCTCCGAAGAAGATCCGCAGCGGCGGCTCCTCGGCATCGACGATCTTCAGCACGGCGGCGCCGGTCGCGCCGGGGTCGCCGCGCGTCGCGAGCGTCGCCTTGCGTCGTTCGGCCACGGCGGCGCGCACGCCCTCATAGGCGGGGTTCTCCGCAGCCCGGATCGCGGAGTCCCCGGCCCAGTCGGTGTCGAAACCGCCGGGCTCGATGAGCGTGACGTGGATGCCGAAGGGCGCGACCTCTGCGGCCAGCGCCTGCGAGAGACCCTCCAGCGCCCACTTCGAGGCGTGGTAGAGCGCGAGACCGGGGAACGCCGTGATGCCGCCGATCGACGACACCTGGATGATGTGCCCGCTGCCCTGCTCGCGCAGGAAGGGGAGTGCCGCCTGGGTCATCCAGAGCGCTCCGAAGACGTTCGTCTCGAGCTGCGCCCGCGCCTCCTGCTCGCTGACCTCCTCGACGAAGCCGAACAGGCCGTAGCCGGCGTTGTTGACGACGACGTCGAGGCGGCCGAAGTGCTCGTGGGCGCGAGCGACGGCGGCCTGTGCGGCGGAGCGGTCGGTGACATCCAGCTGGAGCGGCAGCACGGCGTCGCCGTAGCGGGAGACGAGCTCGGCGAGGCTGTCGACGTTGCGGGCGGTCGCGGCGACCCGGTCACCGCGATCGAGGGCGGCGATCGCCCACTCCCGCCCGAAGCCGCGGGAGGTTCCCGTGATGAACCAGACCTTCTCCGCCGCGGATGGCGTGCCCGTGCTGGTTTCGACCGCGTCCGTATCGACCGCGTCCGTATCGACCGTGTTCGTTTCGACCGTGTTCGACATGATGGTCCTTCCTTCGGAGAGGGGCTCCGGCGGGGGAGTCCACGGCTCGGCAACCGACGTGGCGACCAGCGTATTCCGTCTGCGCCCCGACACGCCCAGGTGTTCGAGCCCCATCCTCGGCCGGTGATCTGTGGAGCATCTATGCGTCTGCATGGAGGTTTCTCTCAGGTGGGCTTGTAAGGATGTACGCCGCAGTCGCCTACCCCCGCGGAAAACCTAGCCCGCAGGCCTGCCGCGCGAAGCCACCCGGGCTCCGCCAACCCGACATTGACCGTCACGCCACGTCATACGTGCAGAGTGCGTCGCAGAGCGCGCGCACTCCTCCTCCACTCGCGACCTCGTCGCGCAGTGGTCCACGGATGCCTGCACTCCACCATCGCGAGTGTTGCGTGTGGCTCGACCATTGGAATCCATGTTCACCGCATCACAGATCTTCACTCGTACAATCTTCACTCGCAAAATGCTCGTCCCCGTCGTCGCCGTCGCCGCGACCGGTTCCCTCCTCGTCGCGGGCCTCGTTGTGCACTCGACGGTCACGCGAGCGCAGAGCGTGGCCGCGACCACCGAGCTCGCCGAATCGACGGGTCTCCACTCCGAACAGCTGTCCGTCTACGCCGGCGTCGCCCGAGCGCACGTCGACAAGCGCGCCGAACAAACGCTTGACCAGGCGAATCAGATCATCGCTGCCGTTCACGACAAGGTGGATGCCACGCCCCTCGTGACCTCGGTCGCCTCCCTCGCCGACTATCGCAGCCTCGACGAGGCCACCGTCTCGGCGCTCTCGGCGCAGACCGAGGCGGCCGCGAGCAGCGTGCAGGCAGCCGCGGCGGAGGCCGATCGGGTCGCCGCCGAGGCCGCCGCAGCTGCTGCCGCCGCCGAGGCCGCGCGGGTCGCCAACACGCCCGCGGGGGCGAAGGCGACCGCCCGGCAGATGGCCGCCGACCGCTACGGCTGGGGCGACGGCGAGTTCTCCTGCCTGAGCCAGCTCTGGCAGAAGGAGTCGGGCTGGTCGTACACCTCGATGAACCGCAGCAGCGGGGCGACCGGCATCCCGCAGGCGCTTCCCGGCAGCAAGATGGCCTCGGCCGGCCCCGATTGGCAGACCAACGCGGCCACCCAGATCGCCTGGGGCCTCGACTACATCGCGCGCGGCTACGGATCGCCGTGCGGTGCGTGGTCGCACTCGACCTCCGTCGGCTGGTACTGAGCTGAGCTGAGCCGACCTGAGCCGAGCCGGGGCCGGGCTGCCGAGGCGAGAGCCCTCGTGCTCTGAGCCTCGTGCGCTGACAGCCCCGCTCAGCCGATCTTGGTGAGCGCCGTGAGCGACATCGTCGAGGACTGACCGTTCTGGCAGGTCTGGTAGAGCAGGTCGTAGCCGTGCGGGATGTCGGCGGTCGTCGCGACCGACTGGTCGAGCATCTTCACGATGCCCTCGACCCGGTAGGTTCCCGCGCGCACACCGGTGAGAGTGATGATCGTGCCCGCGTCGTCGGGGAAGTTCTTGCCGCCGCACGACCAGTGCTCGGCGATGGAGGGCGTTCCGTACTGCGCCGTGAGGTCGACCGATCCGCGGCACTCGTCGAGCTCGGGGATCCATCCCGCGGTCCACACGTCGTTCGTGTAGCGCTCGCGCAGGATGCGGTCCTGCTCCGACTGCCACGCGGCGACGGCCGTGTCGACGCTCGTGGTCGGCTCGCCGAGCAGCCGCGCGAGCGCCGTCAGCTCCGCGGCGGCGTCGAAGTCGAAGCCCGCGAGCTGCTCGGTGCGCTCGCGGTATCCGGAGCCCGCCGTGATGAAGACGTCGTCAGGGTCGGATGCCGCGACCGCGCGTGCCTGCGAGAGCTCGTCGTTCGCGGCGTCCACGAGCCCGCTCGCCGTGTCGACGGCCTGGGCGAGCGTCGTACGCGGCTGCTCGTCGAGCACACGGCCGTCGCTGTCGTCGAGCACGGCCTGGGCGTGCGCGAGCGTCTTCTCGCCCTCGTCGACGAGGATCGTGGCGCTGCTCTGCCGTTCCTGGAACCGCGCGAGCGCCACGTCGTACTCCGACTGCGCCGAGGCCCGGTAGGCCTGCACCGTCACCGAGCCGCCGACCACGACGACGGCCGCCGCGATCGCCGAGGCGATGAGCCAGCGCCGCCGGCGCGACGAGGCGCGGGCGCCCGCGAGCGCGGCGGCACGCGTGCCGGGCAGCTCGCCGGCCGTGCTCTCGTCGGTTCTGGTCTCGTCGCTCATGTCTCGTGGGTGCTCGTCAGCGCTCGTCGGTGTTCGTCAGTGCTCATCGGATGGGATGCCGTGCTCCCTCTAGTGTGACGTGTTCCCGGCGCAGGGAGAAGCCCGGGGGCGCATGCCGCGGTTGCGACATCCGCCCTCTGCCCGTTCGACGGAGTGCCTGTCGGCGCGCGAGTGCCTGTCGACGGACGAGCGTTCCAGGCGCGGTGCTCTGCGGCTACGCGACCGCGGGTGCCGTGCCCGGGCGGTCGAAGCGCGCGCCGGCGGGGTTGCTCGGCTGCAGGAAGAAGACGAGCAGGATGATCCAGCCGATCAGGGGCAGCAGCATCCAGAACAGGTGGAAGGCGCTGTGGTTCGAGTCGTGCAGACGGCGGGCGCCGACAGCCAGGGTGGGGAGCAGGATCGCGAGGCTCCAGAGGTAGGAGAGCCATTGCACGGTCTCGCGTGCGCCGTCGGGGAGCACCGAGGCGACGAGCTGCACGGCGACGTTGACGATCAGCACGAAGAGATACCACCACCAGTACTCGGAGCGGGTCGCGCGGCCGAAGAAGTCGACGTACTTGCGGAAGACGGTGGAGATGGCGGTGCCGAAGGTCACGATGTTGTCCTCTCTACGGTGAGATCAGCGTCGCGAGACCAGCGCGGGTGCCGATGCAACGGGATGTCGTCATCTGCGGCGCCGGTGCGTGCTGATGTCGGTGCGTGATGTCGTGTGCGATGCCACTGAACGTTCGTCCCCCCAACGAGGACGGTCCCACCATAGTGGCGGCGTGTGCGATTCAGGGGAGGTGTGAAGTGCCCTGTTCGCGGGTGACGCCGATGAGCTCGGCGATCTCGGCTCCGGCGGCGACGAGCGCGAGGGTGCGCTCGGCGATCGTGGTGAGCCGGGTGCGGAGGGCCTCGGCCGGGAGGTCGAGGTCGTCGAGGTCGTCGAGATCGGCGAGCTCGCGGATCGACCGGATGGTGCCCCGCACCTCGGGGATCCGGTAGCCGGCCGCGCGCAGTGCCGAGGTGATCCGGGCCTCGCGGATGGCCGCTGGAGGGTAGCGCCGTGCCGCGTGCGCGGTCACGCGCTCGGGCCGCACGAGTCCGGACTGCTCCCAGAAGCGGAGGGTCGAGGCGCGCACGCCGAGGGCGGCGGCGAGCTCGGTGATCGTCATGACGTCGTCGTCGGCCTGATCTCCCCGCCCGGTCTCGACGGTCTCCTCGCCCCTCGCCTCCGCCTGGATCAGACGCAGTGCGCGTTGCGCCGCGAGCGCGTCGTCGCGCTGCCGGGCCAGCGTCACGTGAAAAGAGCTGATCAGGGCCATCGCCTCGTCGAAGGGAAGGCCGCGCGCGTCTCGGAGGGCGCGCCGCGCTGCGACCGGGCCGATGGCCACGGCGAGACCGCGGTACGCGCGTGCGGCGAGCAGATGCGCGGTCGTGAACACCCGGTAGCCGTTCGGAGCCCTGTGGGCGGGCGGGATGACGCCGAGACGCTCGAGGTCGCGTATCTGCTGCACCGAGTAGCCCGACGCCGCGGCGACCGCCGCCGTCGTGAGTGGTGCGGATGTCACCCAACCCTCCATAAGCACTTCAATCTCACACTTGAACTATGAGTATGGGGCACAGAGGTGCGGAGCTGAAGGGCGTGGAACGGATGGACATCGATGCGGCGCAGACGAATCGGGACAGACTTCTCGAGACGATCCGGTCATTCGACGGGATCCTGGAGCTGGCGCCCGGCGAGGGCGGCGAGTTCCCGCGGCTCGCGTGGGGCGACTTCTTCTTCTACTACGCTCCCGACGGCGTGATCCCGACGGCCGTGCAGCCGTACGCGACGATCGTCACGAAGGACTACCCCGACGACAGGCTGTCGGAGCTCGATCCGGCCGGCCGGTGGCGGGTCAACATCCACGTCGGCAGCGCCTCCTTCACCGAGCTCGTCGGCGAGAGCCCGCGCGACGTCGGTGCCCGCGGCCTCGACGCCCCCGGGCGGGACTTCAGCGAGCCGGACGTGTTCCTGCCGCATCCGGTCTACGGATCGCTCGGCTGGATCGCGGTCGTGAACCCGGGCGCCCGCACGATGGCCGCGATCGTCGAGCTGCTCCGCGCGGCCCACGAGCAGGAGCGTCGGCGCGTCATCCGTCGGGCGCAGGCGCGTGCCGACGTCGCCGCCCGCGATGGTGCCGGGGACGCCGGGGTGGTCGACGACAGCGCAGCCGACGACAGCGCAGGGTGAGGCTTCCG
Source organism: Compostimonas suwonensis (assembly GCF_002797855.1). Lineage (GTDB taxonomy): Bacteria > Actinomycetota > Actinomycetes > Actinomycetales > Microbacteriaceae > Compostimonas > Compostimonas suwonensis. Next base: position 25,779 of record NZ_PGFB01000007.1, on the reverse strand, counting down.
ATCGGGCTCAGTCGATCCTCACCGTCAGAACGGGCTCGACCCGCGCGAGCTCAGGGCCCAGCCCGATGTCGATGAGCCGCACCCGCCCGGCGAGACGGTTCGCGGGCTCGAGCAGCAGCCCGGCCTTGCAGCCGCCGAAGGTGACGGTCACGTCGGCCGGCAGCACGGTCGGATCGGGGACGCTCCCGTCGTCGGCGCCGATGCCGCTCGGCAGGTCGACCGCCACGACGGTCGGGCGCTGCGCGGCATCCGCGAGAGCCGGCAGGATCGCCGCGACGACCTCGCGCGCCCGCCCGCGCAGCGCGGGATCGGCGGTTGTGCCTGTGCCCAGGATGCCGTCGACGACGACGTCCGCACAGACGGCGAGCTCGCCGAGTCGAGCAGCGGACGCCGCGGGCTCGAGCACAGCGCCGGCGTCGAGTGCGGCGGCCAGCCCCTCGGCATGCAGCCGTGACCCGCACGGCACGATCGTCACCCGGGCTCCAGCGCTCGCGAGCAGGCCGCCGGCGTAGAGCGCGTCGCCGCCGTTGTTGCCCGAGCCCACGAGCAGCAGCACCCCGGCGCCGGCCACGCTCCCGGGCATGCTCCCCGTCTCCGCTGTCTCCGCTGCGATTCCCGCCGTGATCTCTGCCGTGATCTCTGCCGCGAGGGCCGCCGCCGCGAGCCGCATAAGCGGTTCCCCGGCGGCGAGGTGTGGGGCCTCGGCCGCGCGCACCTGCTCGGCCGAGTATCCGCGGAGGGTGCCGGCATCCGTCCGGATGAAGTCGGCCACCCGCTCGCCGATGAGCACGGCCGTCGCGGCGGGTCCGCGCGAGGGCGCCGTGGGCAGGATCGATGTGTCGGCGACCCGCAGTCCCTCGACGCCGTGCACGCGCCCGTACTGGTCGACGACCGCGAGGGGATCGTCGGCCCGGCCGAGGCGTGCACTGCCGCAGAGGTGGATCGAGGTGCCGAGGTTGCGCAGGATCCACCCGTCGAGCCGCTCGTCGCTGCCGAGGTCGGCCGGGTCGAGGCTCGTGAAGCCGTCGAAGAGCGGCTCGAAGGCGCGGGAGAGCAGGAGCCGGGCGGTCGTGCGCACGGCGTCGCGCATCATCCGCCGGTCGTCGTCGGTCGAGAGGTAGTGGTAGTCGATGACCGGCGGCGCGCTCGGGTCGGACGTGTCGAGGGTGATCCGCCCGCGGGAGGTCTCCGCCTGCACCGAGACGAGGAAGCCGAGGGGTGCGGGCCGGGAGCTCTCGGGCCGCCGGGCGGCCGGTTCGAGCAGCTCGGGCATGGGCACGAGCGATTGCAGGATCTCGGCGTACGGCAGATCGAGGCTCGCCGACATCCACCGGCCGGCCGGCGGCTCGCCGAGCTCGTGCGCGGGCTGCCATTCGACGACGACCTGAGGATGATCGCTGAACTCGGCGCCGACGCCGGGCAGCTCGGCGACCACGGCGATGCCGAGTCGTTCGAGGGGCTCTCGCGGCCCGATGCCCGAGAGCAGCAGCAGCTGCGGTGTCTTCACGCTGCCCGCGGCGAGCACGACCTCCGTCGCCTCGATGACCGAGTGGATGCCGCCGCGCTCCACCTCCACGCCGATCGCCCGTGCCGCGCTCGCTGTGCCCGCGCTCGCCCTGCCCGCTGCGCCTGCTGCGCTCGCCGCGTCGTCGAACAGCACCCGCCGAACGAGGGTGTCGCCCTCGACCACGAGGTTGGGCCGCTCGAGGGCCGGCAGGATGTAGGCGAGGCCCGTGTTCCAGCGCACTCCGTGCGAGACGTTGGTGGGAACGGGCCCGAAGCCCGGCCCGCCCTGACCGTTCTTGTCGGGCTCCTCGGCGAAGCCGAGCTCGGCGCAGGCGGCGCGGAACGCCGTCGCGGCCGGATGGTCGAGCGCGGCGCGGGTCACGATCATCGGCCCCGAGCCGCCGTGCGCCGCGGTCTCGCCGAACTGCAGATCGGTCTCGAGGCGACGATAGACCGGCAGCGCCCTCTCATACGCCCACTGCTCGTTGCCACCCGCCGACCAGCGCTCGAAGTCCTCGCGGGTGGCCCGCACGAAGGAGGCGCCGTTGATCGTGCTCGATCCGCCGAGGATACGGCCGCGGGCGATCGAGTACGGGCGGTCCGGGCGCAGCCGTGCGGGGAACGCCCAGTTGTCGGGGTGGTCGGGGCGGGCGCCCTGCACGGTGCCGGCGTCGAGCAGCTCGGGCGGAAAGGCATCCGGTGTTCTCGGAACGGGGCCGGCCTCGAGCAGCAGCACCGAGCGATCCGGGTCTTCGCTGAGGCGGGCCGCCAGAGGGGCGCCCGCAGCGCCGGCGCCCACGACGATGACGTCGTAGCGAGCGCCGTCGTAGTGAGCGCCGTCGTGGCGAGCGCCGTCGTCGAACCGCTGACGACTCATGGCCCGGGCGGGGAGGGCGGCGAGGCGGGCGGCAGGGAGTGCTCCTGCCGGTCGAACGCCGTGTCGAGCATGCGGAACGCCTCGCTGAGCAGCTGGATGAGGTCGGCGTCATCGTGTTTGAGCCACTGCTCGTAGGCCGAGAGCGAGACGGCCAGGAACGCCCAGGCCAGGGTCTGGGGGCGCAGGCTGTCGACCGGCACATCCAGCCGCCCGGCGACGTACTCCGCGAGAACCTGTCGCCAGGCCGTGTAGCGCAGGGTGGAGTGCGCCATGAGGCTCGGGACGTTGAGCAGCAGCTCCATCCGCTGACGGTGGTAGGGCACCTCTTCGAGCGGGAAGCGGTTGAACTCGATGACGGCCGTGCAGAGCGCGTCGACGACGGGCATGTCGGCGGGCAGCTCGCGCAGGAAGACGCGCATGCGGTCGAGGAGCGTCTCGAAGTCGCCCCAGGGCAGGTCGTTCTTCGAGGGGAAGTAGCGGAAGAAGGTGCGCCGCCCGATGCCCGCCGAGGCCGCGATGTCGTCGACGGTCGTGTTGTCGAAGCCGTGCTCGATGAAGAGCTGCAGGGCCACGTGACTGAGCTCGGCGTGGGAGGTCGAGGGCTGGCGGCCGATGCGCGCGAGAGGGGCCGCTCGCTGGGCGTCGTCTGGTTCGTCACTCGGCATTCTCGATCACCCCTTCCCTTCGGCACTGAGTGTCATTAGTATCGTCCACATCACGGATTAATCGCCACAGCAGCCGGTTTAGCCTTGAGGAGCGTTTTATGGATCCCATCACTGTCGCCTCCACCACCGACGAGCAGTCGGCCCTGGACAATACGCAGCTCATCGATGAAGCGGTCGGGGCCGAGGCGGTGATCGAAGCCGATTCGCTTGTCGAAGAGGTCTCGATCGACGGCATGTGCGGCGTCTACTGAGCCGTTGACGTGACCACGCTGGACACCGCCGCGGTCGGACTGGACCTCGACCGCGCGTGGGATCTGCATCCGCAGGTGTCCGTTCGACCCGAGCCGTTCGGCGCCCTGCTCTACCACTTCGGCACCCGAAAGCTGTCCTTTCTCAAAGACCGTCGGCTCCTGACGGTCGTCCGATCCCTGGCCGACGCGCCCACGGCCCGCGCCGCGTTCTCCGCGGCCGGCGTCGTCGACGCGGACGTCCCACGGTACCAGCGCGCCCTCGAGACGCTCGCGCGCTCCTCGATGATCGTCGAGCGGCCGGCGGTCGACGACGACCGCTCGCCGCACGATTCGACAGGCGAAGACTCGACGGGCGCCGCGCACGACTCGACAGGCACAACGCACGGAGACACCGCGCACTAAACACACCGAGCACCGACCGGAAGGCAACAGCTCACTCATGACGCTTCTGCAAGCCCCGCCCGCTCATCCGTCCCCGTCCGCTCCGACGCCCACGCAGACGGCGGCCACGGCGGACGCACCCGCGCCGACCCGCCTCGTCGACCTCTTCGAATACGGGCTCGACGCCCCCATCTGCCTCACCTGGGAGCTCACCTACGCGTGCAACCTCTCCTGTGTGCACTGCCTCTCGAGCTCGGGCCGGCGCGATCCGCGCGAGCTCACGACCGACGAGGCCAAGGGCGTCATCGACGAGCTCGAGCGCATGCAGGTCTTCTACGTGAACATCGGCGGCGGCGAGCCGACAGTGCGCTCAGACTTCTGGGAGCTCGTCGACTACGCCACCGCGCATCACGTCGGCGTGAAGTTCTCGACCAACGGTGTCAAGATCAGCCCCGAGGTCGCCCAGCGGCTCGCCTCGAGCGATTACGTCGACGTGCAGATCTCGCTCGACGGCGCGACCGCCGAGGTCAACGACTACGTGCGCGGCCCCGGCTCGTACGCGACGGCCATGCGCGCCATGCAGAACATGAAGGATGCCGGCTTCACGGGCTTCAAGATCTCGGTCGTCTGCACCCGGCAGAACATCGGCCAGCTCGACGAGTTCAAGGCGATCGCCGACCACTACGGCGCGCAGCTGCGGCTCACCCGCCTGCGGCCGTCCGGGCGCGGCGCGGATGTCTGGGACGAGCTGCATCCCCTGCCCGAGCAGCAGCGCGAGCTCTACGACTGGCTCGTCGCCAACGGCGAAGGCGTGCTCACGGGCGATTCCTTCTTCCACCTCTCGGCCTACGGCGAGGCGCTGCCCGGCCTCAACCTGTGCGGCGCCGGCCGCGTCGTCTGCCTCATCGACCCCATCGGCGACGTCTACGCGTGCCCCTTCGCGATCCACGAGGAGTTCCTCGCGGGCAATGTTCGCTCCGAGGGCGGTTTCCAGGAGGTCTGGCGCCACTCCGAGCTCTTCACGCGTCTCCGCCAGCCGCAGTCCGGCGGGGCGTGCACCTCGTGTCAGTTCTTCGACACCTGCAAGGGCGGCTGCATGGCCGCCAAGTTCTTCACCGGCCTGCCGCTCGACGGCCCCGACCCCGAGTGTGTGCAGGGATACGGAGAGGAGCTGCTGAAGAACCGCAAGGAGAAGCAGCTCCCCAAGCCGTCCGACGACCACTCGCACCGCACGACGCGGGCACCGCGGGCCGGGGGGAGCGTGTCAGGGATCAGTGCTGAGGGGATGCTGTCGAGCGCCTCGTCCGCGGGGTCTGGAACGGCGCCGTCGGGCATGGGCCCGGTGCGCCTCACGCTGAGCCGTCGCCGGGATCTCGAACGCCCGCCCGTCAGCGACTGCGACGAGAGCCCGCTCGCGGGCTTCGGCATCCTGCGTGCGCCCTCATCGCCGCAGTCATCGTCGCAGTCGCCGGCGGAGTCGTCGAGCGCCGGGTGTGGATGCGGTGGCACAGGAGCCTCAGGGCATGCAGGGGGTTCAGGAGGGGGTGCCTGCGGCTGTAGCTGAGGCTGTGATTCGCAACGCGGATCGACGTGAGAGCGCCTGGTCCGCTCGGAGCAGAGAGCCACGGATCGAGACATCCGATCCGCGTTGACGAGAATCGGAAGGAGCACGCAATGGGGCGTGTAGAGGGAAGAGTCGCATTCGTCACGGGGGCCGCCCGTGGCCAGGGTCGCAGTCACGCGATCCGTCTGGCGCAGGAGGGCGCCGACATCATCGCCGTCGACATCTGCAGTCAGATCGACAGTGTGCCGTTCCCGATGGGAACACCCGAGGATCTCGCCGAGACCGTTCGCCAGGTCGAGGCGCTCGACCGGCGGATCGTCGCGACGCAGGCCGACACCCGCGACTTCGGCGCCCTGCAGGCCGCACTCGACGCCGGCGTCGCCGAGCTCGGCCGACTCGACATCGTCGCCGCCAATGCGGGGATCGGGAGCTTCGGCCCTGCCGACGAGCTGCCGGAGGAGACCTGGCGCGACGTCGTCGACACCAACCTCACGGGGGTGTGGCACACGGCCAAGGCGGCCATCCCGCACCTGCGAGCCGGAGGCCGCGGGGGCTCGATGATCCTCACGAGCTCGGCCGCCGGGCTCATGGCCTACCCGAACATGGCGCACTACGTGGCGGCGAAGCACGGTGTCGTGGGGCTCATGCGCACTCTCGCTCTCGAGCTCGCGCCCGACATGATCCGGGTCAACAGCGTGCACCCCACGAGCGTGAACACGCCCATGATCCACAACCCCGCGACGTACGCGCTCTTCGCACCCGACCTCAGCGAGGAGGAGCGCACGCTCGAGACGCTCACGGCGCGGTTCGCGACCATGAACGCCCTGCCCATCCCGTGGGTGGAGGCGCTCGACATCTCGAACGCCGTGCTGTTCCTCGCCTCCGACGAGGCGCGGTACATCACGGGCGTGACCCTGCCGGTCGACGCCGGCACGCTCATCGCATAGCGCGACATCGCACGACCACCACGATACGAGCAACACGATACGAGGAGCAGGAAATGGGAAGACTGGACGGCAAAGTCGCCTTCATCACGGGCGCGGCCCGTGGCCAGGGTCGCAGCCATGCGATCCGTCTGGCGCAGGAGGGCGCCGGCATCATCGCGATCGACGCGTGCGAAGACCAGCCGAACGTGCCCTACCCGGGTGCGACGGAGGCCGATCTCGCCGAGACCGTTCGCCAGGTCGAGGCGCTCGACCGCCGGATCGTCGCGAAGAAGGCGGATGTCCGCGACTTCGGAGCCCTGAAAGCAGCCGTCGACGAGGGGGTCGCCGAGCTCGGCCGCCTCGACATCGTCTCGGCCAACGCCGGCATATCGGGCACCCCGCACGCCGCCGAGGACTTCGGCGACGAGGAGTGGAACGACATGCTCGACGTCAATCTCTCCGGGGTCTGGCGCACGGCCAAGGCCGCGATCCCGCACCTCAGGGCGGGAGGCCGCGGCGGCGCGATCGTGCTGACGAGCTCGGCCGCGGGGCTGCAGGCATACGCGAACGTCGCGCACTACGTCTCGGCGAAGCACGGCGTCGTGGGGCTCATGCGCACGCTCGCCCTCGAGCTCGCGCCCGACATGATCCGGGTGAACAGCATCCACCCGACGCAGGTCGACACCGACATGATCCAGAACGAGGCGATCTACCACCTCTTCCGGCCGGATCTCGAGCACCCGACGCGGGACGACTTCGCGCCGGCCTCGCAGAGCATGAACGCCCTGCCGATTCCGTGGGTCGAGCCCGTCGACATCTCCAACGCCCTGCTGTTCCTGGCCTCCGACGAGGCGCGCTACATCACGGGCGTCGCCCTGCCGGTCGATGCCGGCGCGGTCATCAAGTAGCGGCGTCGCCGACGCGCACGACGACCCCGGGGCTCATCACCCGACACCGGACAGGTCTCATCGACGCAGGATTCGTCAACAGGCAGGGCTCGTCAACAGCCAGGTTCATCAACAACCAGCTCATCAGCAAAAGAGGAGTACGACAATGGGAAGACTCGAGGGCAAGGTCGCCTTCATCACCGGCGCGGCCCGAGGGCAGGGCCGCAGCCATGCGCTGAGGATGGCGCAGGAGGGCGCTGACATCATCGCGATCGACATCGCGGCGCAGATGGACAGCGTGCCCTATCCGATGGCCACTCCGGAGGATCTCGCGGAGACGGTCCGGCAGGTCGAGGCGCTCGATCGGCGGATCGTCGCGACCCAGGCCGACGTGCGCGACTTCGGCGCGCTCCAGGCGGCGCTCGACACGGGCGTCGCGCAGCTCGGCCGGCTCGACATCGTGTCGGCGAACGCCGGGATCTTCAGCTTCGGCACGGCCGACGAGCTGAGCGAGGACGCCTGGAAGGACATGCTCGACGTCAACCTCACGGGTGTCTGGCACACGGCCAAGGCGGCCATCCCGCATCTCAAGGCGGGCGGACACGGCGGCTCGATCATCCTCACGAGCTCGGCCGCCGGGCTGATGGGCATGGCGAACATCGGGCACTACGTGGCGGCGAAGCACGGTGTCGTGGGGCTCATGCGCACGCTGGCGCTGGAGCTCGCGCCCGACATGATCCGGGTCAACAGCGTGCACCCCACCACGGTGAACACCGACATGATCCAGAACAGCGCGGCCTACGAGCTGTTCGCCCCGGATCTGCCGCCGGAGGAGCGCACCAAAGAGGTGCTGGGGCCGCGTTTCGCGACGATGAACGCTCTGCCGATCCAGTGGGTCGAGCCTGTCGACATCTCGAACGCGGTGCTGTGGCTCGCCTCCGACGAGTCGCGCTACGTCACGGGCGTCACCCTGCCGGTCGACGCGGGTGTGCTCATCAAATAGGTGCCCATCACGCAGGCGGAGCGGACAGAACCAGAGCGGACAGAACCAGAACAGCCGAGGAACACGAACGGAGGAGCAGGACATGGGAAGAGTCGAGGGCAAGGTCGCCTTCATCACCGGTGCGGCCCGGGGGCAGGGCCGTAGTCACGCGCTGAGGCTGGCGCAGGAGGGCGCCGACATCATCGCCGTCGACATCTGCGAGGAGATCCCGAGCATCGGCCGCTATTACCCCGGCGCCACCGAGGAGGATCTCGCGGAGACGGTCCGTCAGGTCGAGGCGCTCGACCGGCGCATCGTGGCGAGCAAGGCCGACGTGCGCGACTACGAGGGGCTGAAGGCGGCCCTCGACGACGGCGTCGCGCAACTGGGCCACGTCGACATCGTGAGCGCCAACGCGGGGGTCTTCGCCTTCGGCGACAAGACCCACCTCGTGTCGGAGCAGGACTGGCAGGACGTCATCGACATCAACGAGACCGGCGTCTGGCACACCTGCAAGGCCGTCATCCCGCACCTGATCGAGCAGGGAACGGGCGGCTCGATGATCCTCACGAGCTCGACGGCCGGCCTCAAGGGAACCCCGAACGTGGCGGCCTACACCGCGAGCAAGCACGCGGTCGTGGGCATCATGCGCACCCTCGCGCTCGAGCTCGCGCCTTACCGGGTGAGGGTGAACACGGTGCATCCGACCGGTGTGGCCACGAACATGATCCTCAACGAGGCGACGTTCCGCTTGTTCATGCCGGATGTCGAGCACCCCACCCAGGAGCAGGCCGCCGAGGTCTTCGCCTCGACGAACGCTCTGCCCATCCCGTGGGTCGAACCCGTCGACATCAGCAACGCCGTGCTGTTCCTGGCCTCCGACGAGGCCCGGTACGTCACGGGCACCGAGCTCAAGATCGACGCCGGCTACACGATCAAATAGCGCCGTCGGGGTGCACCGGTGCCGTCGCGGCACACCAAGAAGCACCGAGAACAAGAAGCACAGAGAAGCAGAGCAGTAGGAGCAGAGGAGAAGGATCATGGGAAGACTGGACGGCAAGGTCGCCTTCGTCACGGGCGCGGCCCGGGGTCAGGGCCGCAGCCACGCGCTGAGGATGGCGCAGGAGGGCGCTGACATCATCGCGATCGACATCGCCGCGCAGATGCGCACGGTTCCCTATCCGATGTCGACGCCCGACGACCTCGCGGAGACGGTGCGGCAGATCGAGGCGCTCGACCGGCGGATCGTCGCGACCCAGGCCGACGTGCGCGACTTCGGCGCGGTGAAGTCCGCCGTCGACGACGGCGTCGCACAGCTCGGACGCCTCGACATCGTGTCGGCGAACGCCGGCATCTTCAGCTTCGGCACCATGGAGGAGCTCGACGAGGATGCCTGGGACGAGATGATCGGCGTCAACCTCACGGGCGTCTGGCACGCGGCGAAAGCCGCGATCCCGCACCTCAAGGCGGGCGGGCGCGGAGGCTCGATCATCCTGACGAGCTCGACGGCGGGGTTGATGGCGATTCCGAACGTCGGGCACTACGTCGCGGCGAAGCACGGCGTCGTGGGGCTCATGCGCACTCTCGCTCTCGAGCTCGCGCCCGACATGATCCGGGTCAACAGCGTGCACCCCACGAGCGTCGACACCGACATGATCCACAACGACGCGACCTACGAGCTGTTCGCCCCCGATCTCGAGAAGTCGGCGCGCACGAAGGAGGTGCTCGGCTCGCGGTTCCAGGCGCTCAACGCCCTGCCGATCCAGTGGGTCGAGCCGGTCGACATCTCGAACGCGGTGCTGTGGCTCGCCTCCGACGAGTCGCGCTACGTCACGGGCGTGACGCTTCCCGTCGACGCGGGATCGCTCATCAAGTGAGCCTGGCAGAGGAGGAGCGCGAGACGGTGCCGCGCCCCGACATCACCGAGACCCAGAGGCGGGTCGCCGCCCACCTCGTCGGCCGCGAGCGCGAGCTCGAGCTCACGCTCGCGGCCGTCGCCTCCGGTCGCGACATCGTGCTGGAGGGGCCGCCGGGCACGAGCAAGACCACGATGCTCAAGGCCATCACCGAGGAATGGGGCATCCCGCTGATGTTCGTCGAGGGCAACGCCGACCTGACGCCGGCCAAGCTCGTGGGCCACCACAACCCGGCCCGGGTGCTGCGCGAGGACTACAGCGCCGACAACTTCGTCGCCGGCCCTCTCGTCGAGGCCATGCAGGAGGGCGGGTTCCTCTACATCGAGGAGTTCAACCGCGCGCCCGAAGACACCCTCAACACCCTCCTGACCGCGATGGCCGACCGCTCCATCGCGATCCCGCGGGTCGGCACGGTCGTCGCGAAGCCCACCTTCCGTGTCATCGCCTCGATGAACCCGTACGACAACGTCGGAACGACCCGGCTCTCCACGAGTGTGCACGACCGGCTCAACCGCCTGGCGATCGGCTATCAGGACGCGGCGGCCGAGGAGGGCATCGTCACCCTGCGCACGCGGGCGAGCGGAGCCCTGGGGGAGCGGCTCGTGCGCGACGCGGTCGCCGTCACCCGCGCGACACGCGTGCATCCCGACATCCGTCAGGGCAGCAGCGTGCGCGGCGCGATCGACCTGGTGCTCGTCGCCGAGCAGCTCGCCGCGCTGAGAGGGCTCGAGGATGCCGGCAGCGAGCCGTACGCGCCTCTCGTCTACGACGCCATGGTCGTCGCCCTCTCGGGCCGCATCCACCTCGACGAGGCCGCCGAGACGACGCCCGAGCAGGTGCTGCGCGAGATCTGGGAGGACCGCTTCATCCTGCAGCCCGCCGTCGCCGCCCCCGGCTGAAGGGAGGTCGAGGCCGACTCGCCCGTGCGACGCGAGGGGCGGCGCGAACGCGCGAGCAGGCCCGCGCAGCCCCTGCGTCGCACACCGAAAGAGCTCGAGGAGGAACCGACGGTGTTCGAGGCGTCACCGGGCGCGGGAGGCATGGCGTTGCGCGCCGACCCCGCCCGGCAGGCAGCGCGCGCGACGGCGAGGCCGGGGGTGACCGCCCCGGGGTTCACCGACGAGCGCGGTGAGCTCGTGGCATCCGACGCCGACGCGGTCTCTGCCGTCGACGCGACGGTGCGTGCCCGCGCCCGACAGATCGCCGCGCGCCTGGCGATGCCCCGCCCCCGCACCGACCACCTGGCCCGGCGGGGGGCCGGCAAGCTCGCGAGCCTGCCCTACCGCGGCGGCTCGGACGACATCGACCTCGACCGCACGATCGAGGTGCTCGCGGAGCGGCCGGTGCCCGAGGAGGAGGACATCATCGTGCGCGAGCGGGTTCTCACCAAGCGCTCGGTCGTGCTCGCCGTCGACGTCTCCGGCTCGATGAAGGGGGAGCGGGTGCAGACCGCGGCGGCGACCGTAGGCGCGCTCGCGGGCGAGCTGCAGCACGATGCGCTCGCCGTCGTCGCATTCTGGTCGGATGCCGCGATCCTGCTGCACCTCGGTCAGGAGATCAAGTCCATGGAGCTGCTCGACGCCATGCTGCGCATCCCCGCCCGCGGGCTCACGAACGTCGCGTTCCCGCTCGAGCTCGCGACGAGGGAGCTCGCCCGGGTGCCGGTGCGCGACGCCCGCGTCATCCTGCTCTCGGACTGCGTGCACAACGCCGGTCCCGACCCCCGCCCGCTCGCCGCGCGGCTGCCGCGGCTCGACGTGCTGCTCGACGTGAGCGGTGAGAAGGATGTCGAGCTCGGCGCCGAGCTCGCACGGAAGGGCCACGGCACGCTGCAGCTCATCCGCACCCACCGCGACGTCGCGCCGGCGTTGAGCGCCCTCTTCCGGGGCTGAGCGCGGAGGCGGGACCGGCGCATCCTGCTCGACGGATGACACGCACACACGCACAACCACAAGACCGAACGACTGACAAGAACGACTGACAAGAACGATCGACGAGAACGACCGACAAGGAGAAAAGTCACATGACCGGAAGACTCGAGGGCAAGGTCGCCTTCATCACAGGAGCCGCGCGTGGCCAGGGCCGCGCCCACGCCGTCAAGCTCGCGCAGGAGGGCGCCGACATCATCGCCATCGACCTCGCCGGCCCCATCCCGCTCGTGCCCTACGACTCGCCGACGATGGACGACCTGCGCGAGACCGTGCGGCTCGTCGAGGCGCTCGACCGTCGCATCATCGTCGAGCAGGGCGACGTGCGCGAGCTGGAGGCCATGCGCGCCTTCGTCGACAGCTCCGTCGCCGAGCTCGGCCGGCTCGACATCGTGGTCGCCAACGCGGGAATCTGCATCCCCGCGCGATGGGATGAGACGACTCCGGAGATGTTCCAGGTCACGATGGACACGAACGTCGTCGGCGTCTGGAACACCGTCATGGTGGGCGCGCCGCACCTCGTGACGGCGGGCGGCGGCTCGATCATCCTGACGAGCTCGTACGCGGGCAAGAAGATCCAGCCGTTTATGGTGCACTACACCGCGAGCAAGCACGCCGTGACGGGTATGACGCGTGCTTTCGCCGCCGAGCTCGGCAAGCACGGCATCCGGGTCAACAGCGTGCACCCCGGAGCGGTCAACACCCCGATGGGCTCGGGCGACATGGTGGGCGCGCTCACCCACGCCGCCGAGAGCAACCCCGCGCTCAACAACATGGGCACGCCGTTCCTGCCGACCTTCGCCGCCGAGCCGGAGGACATCGCGAACGCGGTCGCCTTCCTCGCCTCCGACGACGCGCGGCTCATCACCTCCGAGCACCTCAGCATCGACCAGGGCGCGCAGTACTTCTAAGCAGCGCTCAGAATTTCCGACCAGCACCCAGACGCGATTCCCCGACAGTGCCCAGCTTATTTGGCACCGAGTGCCATTAGAATGAGAGCTGACCGGCACGCCGACGAGAACATGACAGAGAGGTAAGTCCAATGGCGAGAAACGCATGGTTCGAGACGGTCGCAGAGGCCCAGCGCCGGGCCAGGAAGCGGCTGCCGTCATCGGTGTACGGCGCGCTCGTCGCCGGCTCCGAGAAGGGCCTCACCTACGACGACAACATGGCGGCGTTCTCGGAGCTGGGGTTCGCCCCGCACGTCGCCGGGCACCAGGCCGCACGCGACCTCACGACGAGCGTCATGGGCATCCCGATCTCGCTGCCCGTTCTCATCTCGCCCACCGGGGTGCAGGCCGTGCACCCCGACGGCGAGGTGGCGGTGGCCCGGGCATCCGCCAACCGCGGCACGATCATGGGGCTGAGCTCGTTCGCGAGCAAGCCCGTCGAAGACGTCGCTGCGGCGAACCCGAACACCTTCTTCCAGATGTACTGGACGGGCACCCGCGACGCGATGGTGCAGCGGATGGAGCGCGCCCGCGCCGCGGGAGCGAAAGGCCTCATCGCCACGCTCGACTGGTCGTTCTCCAACGGGCGCGACTGGGGCAGCCCGACGATCCCCGACACGATGAACCTCAAGACGATGGTGACCTTCGCCCCCAACGTGCTGCCGCACCCGAAGTGGCTCTGGACCTTCGCGAAGGCCGGCCGCCTTCCCGACCTCACGACGCCCAACCTCACCGCACCCGGCGGCCAGGCGCCCACCTTCTTCGGCGCCTACTACGAATGGATGCAGACGCCCCCGCCCACCTGGGAGGACGTCGCCTGGCTGCGAGAGGCCTGGGGCGGCCCGTTTATGCTCAAGGGTGTCACCCGGGTCGATGATGCGCGGCGTGCCGTGGACGCCGGTGTCACGGCCATCTCCGTCTCCAACCACGGCGGCAACAACCTCGACGGCACCCCGGCGACCATCCGGGTGCTCCCCTCGGTGGTCGAGGCGATCAACGGGCAGATCGAGGTGCTGCTCGACGGCGGGGTGCGCCGGGGCAGCGACGTCGCCAAGGCGCTCGCGCTCGGTGCTCGGGCGGTCATGATCGGCCGCGCCTACCTCTGGGGCCTCGCGGCGAACGGCCAGGCCGGCGTCGAGAACGTGCTCGACATCCTGCGCGGCGGTCTCGACTCGGCCGTGCTGGGCCTCGGCCACTCCTCGATCGCCGAGCTCTCCCCGGCCGATCTCGTGATCCAGCCCGGGTTCACCCGCACGCTCGGCGCGGGCAGCCCGTCGGAGCCCGTCGCGACGTCGCCCTCCGCGAGCCCGACCCGCACCCGCACGGCGGCGAAGGCCGCGCCCACGAGAGCCACCGGGAAGGCCGCCTCCGGGAAGGCCGCCGCCGCGAAGACTGCCACCGCGAAGGGCGCCGGGGCGACGGCCCAGAGCACCGCCGCGAAGACGATGACGACGAACTCGACCCCGCCCGCAGTCGCCGCGACGGAGAAGTGAGGCCCGGGCGCGCGCACGCAGCGCGTGCGGGAGGAGCGCGTGCGAGAGGATGGTGACGCGACATCCGCGACGATGAAGCGACGATGAAGACGGAGAAGCGATGACCGCCACGAGCCTCGCCCGGAGCACCTGGCCGGTCGTCTCCCGAGGTGCCGTCGTGCTCGTGCCGACCGGGTCGGTCGAGCAGCACGGCCCGCACCTCCCGCTCGAGACCGACGGAATCGTCGCGACGGCGGTCGCCGAGAGGGCGGCCGAGCGGCTGCGGCTCGCCGATCCCGGCACGGCCGTGCTCGTGGCCCCGACGGTGCCGTACGGCGCGAGCGGCGAGCACCAGTCCTTTCCGGGCACCGTGTCGATCGGCCACGACGCCCTGCGCAGGATGCTCGTGGAGCTCGTGCGCTCCCTGCACGAGTGGGCGGGCCGGGTCGTGTTCGTCAACGGCCACGGCGGCAACGTGCCGTCGCTCACGGGCGCCGTCACGCAGCTGATCGCCGAAGGCCACGATCTGGCCTGGGCTCCGTGCGGGGTTCCGCACGGAGACGCCCACGCGGGGCGCACCGAGACCTCGCTGCTGCTGCATCTCGTGCCCTCGTCGGTCGAGCTCGATCGCGCCGAGCCGGGTAACGACACGCCTCTCGCCGAGCTCATGGGGCAGCTGACGGCGGGCGGGGTCGCCTCCGTCTCGCCCAACGGGATCCTCGGCGATCCGAGCGGTGCGAGCGCGGAGGAGGGCGAGGCGATCCTCGAGGCCATGGTCGCGAGCGCGGTCCGCCGTATCGAGGCGGGCCGGGTCGACGGGCGCGGGTGCCTGCGCGATCCGGAGCAGGCCGCTCAGGGCCAGACTCCCCAGGGGCTGCAGGACGGGGCGATCGGATGACCCTTCCCCGAGGTTTCGTCGTGAGGCTCAACCGGCACGCCCGCGTGCACGACGACGGCCGGTCCATCCTCGGCGGTGCGCCCACCCGCATGATCTACCTGACCGAGGCCGCTGCGGGCATGCTCGTCGACCGCACGGTGAGGGTCACGAGCGCGGGGACAGCCGCCCTCGCCGACCGCCTGCTCGAGCTCGGGATGGCAGACCCGCTCGTCGAGGAGCTCCCGCCCTTCGCCGGTGCGGGCGAGATGCGCGGCGAGGGAGCAGGTGGCGGGGCGGGCCAGGAGGCACTGCTCAGCTATGTCATCCCGGTGCGCGATCGCCCGCTCGCGCTCGACCGGCTGCTCGCGAGCATCCGGGCTGCGCAGCCGTGGTCCGGTGGCGACATCGGGACAGCGGGCGAGGACGCGCACAGCGCCGGTGCCGGGCACGCCGAGATCATCGTCGTCGACGACTGCTCCGACGATCCGCAGGCGATCGCAGACGTCGCCTGGGAGCACGACGCGAGGCTCGTGCGGCTGCCGGCCAACCTCGGCCCGGGCGGCGCGCGCAACGCGGGCCTCGCGGTCGTGGCGACGCCCTTCGTGGCCTTCGCCGACTCCGACGTGGTCGTGGACGCCCAGACCGTGCCCATCCTGCTGAAGCATTTCGCCGACCCGAAGGTCGCCATGGCCGCTCCCCGCATCGTGGGGCTCGCCGACGTGCGGCAGACGAACTGGATCGGCCGCTACGAAGACGCCCGCTCCTCGCTCGATCTCGGCAGCGACCCGGCGACCGTGCGCCCGCGCTCGCCCGTCTCGTGGGCGTCCACCGCTTTCGCCGTGGCCCGCGTCGACGCTCTCCGCGAGGGCGAGGGCTTCGACGCCGGGATGCGCGTGGGCGAAGACGTCGACCTCGTCTGGCGGCTCGTCGACCGGGGTTGGCGGGTTCGCTACGAGCCGGCCGCCCGCGCCGGACATGAGCACCGGGTGAGCTTCGGCGACTGGATCTCGCGCAAGGCGATCTACGGCACGGCCGCCCAACCGCTCGCGGAGCGGCATCCGCACGACATCGCGCCCGCCGTGCTCGCCCCCTGGAGCGTGGGCGTCGTCGCGGCCCTGCTCGCGCAACGCCGGTGGTCGGTGCCCGTGGCGCTCGCGATCTCACTCGTGACCGCGGGACGGATCGCCTGGAAGCTGCGCAGGAACCGGCATCCGCTGCGTCTCGGCGTGTGGCTCACGGCGAACGGGGTCGGTGGCGCCCTCGGGCAGGCGATGTCGCTTATGCTGCGGCACTGGTGGCCGATCGCCGCGATCGCCGCGGTGTTCTCGAGACGGGCCCGTCGGGCGGTCGCCGTGGCCGCGGTCGCCGACGTGGCTCTGCGCTACCGGCAGAACGAGGCGAAGCTCGACCCCGTGCGCTTCGGGGTCGCCCGCCGCCTCGACGACCTCGCCTACGGCGCCGGCGTCTGGTTCTCGGCGATCCGGGGCCGGTCGATCGCCGCTCTCAAGCCCGACCTGCGCCGCCACCGCTAGCCCGCCGGCGCGCCGGCCCGCCGGCCCGCCGGCGGGTCACGGCGCACGCTGTTCGTCGCGGCGCACTCGCGAACGTGCGCCGCGACGATTACAGTGCGCCGCGAGGGCAGGATGAACAGCTCAGCGGGTGAGGAGGGCCGCGCGCTCGGGGTGCGCCTCGAACCAGTCGCCGACGTACCAGCACATGGGCACGATGCGGTAGTCGGTCGTCGTCTCGACGTCATCGACGGCGAAGGCGACGAGCTCGCCCGCGTAGCCGTGACCGCGGAACGGAGGGTTGGTGAAACTCCGCAGGAACGAGATGGCGCCGGCGTTGATCGTGTAGTCGAGCACACCGACGAGCTGGCCGCCGATACGCATGGCGTAGCGGCTGGCGTCGGGCTCGTGGGTGAACTCGTGCGCAGAGCCGCGGGCTGAGCTGCGTGAGGTCTCGGTGGTCACCGTTCAAGCCTACGTCCGGTTGTCCGAGAGCGGGCTCGGAGCCGGGCGCTGCTCAGAGGTCGGTCATGCTCAGAGGTCGGTCATGCTCAGAGGTCGGTCACGCTCAGAGGTTGATCATGTGGCCGGTGAGGCCGTGGAAGCCCTCCTGCAGCGCCTCGCTCAGCGTGGGGTGGGTGTGCACGTTGCGCGCGAGCTCGGTCGCGGTGAGGTCCCATTTCTGGGCGAGGGTGAGCTCGGGCAGCAGCTCCGAGACATCCGGGCCGATGAGGTGGCCGCCGAGAAGCTCGCCGTACTGCGCGTCGGCGATGAGCTTCACGAAGCCGGTGGTCTCGCCGAGGCCGTGCGCCTTGCCGTTGGCCATGAACGGGAAGGTGGCCACGCGGATGTCGCGGCCCTCGTCGCGCGCCTGCTGCTCGGTGAGGCCGAAGCTCGCGACCTGCGGCTGGCAGAACGTCGCGCGCGGCATCATCCGGTAGTCGCCGAGCGGCATGGTCTCGGCGCCACCGATCGTCTCCGCCGCCACGACGCCCTGCGCCTCGGCGACGTGCGCGAGCTGGAGCTTCGCCGTGACATCCCCGATCGCGTAGATGTGCGGCACGTTGGTGCGCATGTAGTCGTCGATGCCGATCGCGCCGCGCTCGGTGAGGGCGACGCCCGTCGTCTCGAGGCCGAAGCCCTCGACCCGGGGCGCGAAGCCCACCGACATGAGCACGCGGGCGGTCTCGATGCTCGACCGCGTGCCGTCTGCCGCGGTGTACGTCACGGTCACGGAGGAGCCGTTGTCGACGACCGTCTCGACCCTGGTCGAGGTGAGGATCGGGATGCCGATCTTCTTGTACGCCTTCGTGATCTCCTTCGACACGTCCGCGTCCTCGTTGGGGAGCGCACGGTCGAGGTACTCGATGATCGTGACGTCGACGCCGTAGTTGCGCAGCACGTAGGCGAACTCCATGCCGATCGCGCCGGCTCCGACGATGACGATCGAGGAGGGCAGCTCGCGGTCGAGGATCTGGGTCTCGAAGGTGACGACGTTGTCGCTCAGCTCGACGCCCGGCAGCAGACGCACGGTCGAGCCGGTCGCGATGATCGCGTTCGCGAAGGTGATGCGCTCGGTCCGACCGTCGGCGAGGGCCACGTCGAGGGTGTGCGGGTCGACGAAGGTGCCCCGGCCGTCGTACTCGGTGACCTTGTTCTTGCGCATGAGGAAGTGCACGCCCTTGACGCGCCCGTCGGCGACCTGGCGGCTGCGGTCCATGGCGACGCCGAAGTCGAAGCTCACCTCGCCCCGGATGCCGAACAGCTCCGCCTGGTGGGTGAAGATGTGGGCGAGCTCCGCGTTGCGCAGGAGGGCTTTGGAGGGGATGCATCCGACGTTGAGGCAGACCCCGCCCCAGTACTTCTCCTCGACGACGGCGACCGAGAGGCCGAGCTGGGCGGCGCGCACGGCGGCGACGTAACCGCCGGGACCGGCTCCGAGGATGACGACATCGTAGGCAGCAGACATAACCAGAACTCCTTGGCATCGGACGACATCAGCCACATTACCCCCGAGTGCGAGAGGGTTCGTGCGGCCCCGGGTGCGGCATCCGCCCGACCGCCGACGGCGTGCTCCTCCCTGCACGGCGGGGGCTCGAGGTGCTCGATTGCACAATGTGACGTTCTCATTTCGTGTTGTGCCCGGGGGCGCGGAAGGATCGGAGGAAAAGAGGAGCGCAATGACGAAGCAGATCTCGTTCAACCTTTTCGAGATGAACACGGTGGGTCACATCTCTCACGGACTGTGGGTGCACCCGTCGAACACGAGGCACCAGTTCAACGACCTCGACTTCTGGATCGCAGAGGCGAAACTGCTCGAAGAGGGGCTCTTCGACTCCGTCTTCCTCGCCGACGTCATCGGCACCTACGACGGCTACCGGGCGGGCCCCGAGACGGCGCTGCGCGAGGCCGTGCAGATCCCGAGCAACGACCCGCTGCTCGTGATCCCGGCGATGGCCTCCGTCACGAGCAAGCTCGGCTTCGCGGCCACCTTCTCGACCACCTACGAGCCGCCGTTCGCGTTCGCGCGCCGGGCGAGCACCCTCGACCACCTCACGAAGGGCCGCTTCGGCTGGAACATCGTGACCTCCTACCTGCCCAACGCCGCCCGCAACTTCAGCCTCGACGACGAGGTGGCCCACGACGACCGCTACGCGATCGCGGAGGAGTACCTCGACGTGCTCTACAAGCTGTGGGAGGGCTCGTGGGACGACGACGCGGTCGTGCGCGACCGCGACAACCACGTCTACACCGACCCCTCGAAAGTGCGCTACATCAACCACGTCGGCGAGCACTACAAGGTCGCGGGCCCCCACCTGAGCGAGCCGTCTCTGCAGCGCACCCCGGTGCTCTTCCAGGCGGGCAGCAGCGCGCGCGGCAAGGCCTTCGCGGCCCGTCACGCCGAGGGCGTCTTCGTCGGCGGCACGACACTCGAGTCCTACGCCAAGAACATCGCCGACATCCGGCAGCTCGCCGAGGAGAACGGCCGCGGTCGCGACCACGTCAAGACCTTCGCGAGCGCCGTGATCGTCGTCGACAAAGACCGCGAGTCGGCCCTCGCCAAGGCCGAGGAGTACAAGCGGCTCTCGCGTGCTGAAGGCTACCTGGCGCACGCGGGCGGCGGCGGCATCGACCTCGCCGCCTACCCGAAAGACGCGCTCATCGCCGACATCCTCGCCGCCGAGAATCGCGCCGGCCGCGACAACTCGCCCGAGAACCGCCGCTACGCGCCCGGCGCGACCGTGGGCGAGGCGCTCGAGAGGCTCACGAACTTCGACCAGAGCGCCTTCTACGTGGCCGGCTCGCCCACCGAGGTCGCCGACGCGATCGAGAACTGGGTCGCGACGACCGATCTCGACGGGTTCAACCTGCGTCAGTTCCTCACACCGGGATCCGCGGAGGACTTCATCGAATACGTCATCCCCGAGCTGCAGAGGCGCGGGCTGTACCGCACGGCCTACGGCGAGTCGACCCTGCGCGAGCGGCTCTTCGGTGCCGGTCAGCAGCGGCTCTTCGATGAGCACCCCGGTGCTCGTTACCGCGGCGGCGCGCACCTGAACGACGCGGCACTCCCGAACGACGCGGCGCAGGATGCCGCGGCCGCCGAGCTGGGCGAGCGGGCGAGTTGAGCGGCGGCGGCCCGAGCGACGCGCAGCTCGCCGAACGTTTCGGCCCCGTCTTCGAGCGGATCGCGGCGGGAGCGGTCGAGCGCGAGCGTTCGCGGAGACTTCCCTACGACGAGATCGGCTGGCTGAAGGAGGCGGGCTTCGGTGCCCTGCGCGTCCCTGTCGAGTACGGGGGCATCGGTGCGAGCATGTCGCAGACGGTGGCGCTGCTCATCGAGCTCGGGGCGGCCGACTCCAACCTGCCGCAGGCTCTGCGCGGGCACTTCGCCTTCGTCGAGGGGCGTCGCCGCACCCGCGACGAGGCCTCCCGCGCCGAATGGTTCCGGCTCATCTCCGCCGGTGCGCTCGTGGGCAACGCGCAGGCCGAACGTGGGCCGGAGACCGGCACCACGGCGGTGCTCGTCGCGAACGGCGACGGCAGCCTCGCCCTGAGCGGCACGAAGTACTACAGCACGGGCACGATCTACGCCGACTGGGTGATCACGGCCGCGAAGCTCGGCGACGAGCTGCTCTCGGTCGTCGCGTCGACCACCGCCGAGGGCGTCACGCGCCTCGACGACTGGGACGGCTTCGGCCAGCGGATGACGGGCAGCGGCACGACCGTCTTCGACTCCGTGCGGGTGGAGCCGGCCCACGTCATCCGCCTGGGCGACGACGAGGCGCACGAGCATGCCAGCATCCTCGCGCTCTTCCAGACGGTGCTCATGGCGGCGCTCGCGGGCATTGCGCGCGCCGTGCTGCGCGACGCCGTCGACTTCGTGCGGCCGCGAACGCGATCGTTCGGGGTCATGGGCGCCTCGACCCCGCGCACCGACCCGCTCGTGCAGGGCGTCGTCGGGCGGTTGTCGAGCCTCGCCTTCTCGGCGGAATCGCTCGTGCTCGCCGTGGCGGCGCGCCTCGACGCGATCGACGCGGCCCGGGCGCTCACGTTCGAGGGCGGGCAGGGCTCGGCGCCGGTTGCGGAGCTGGACTCCGTGCCGGATTCCGTGCCGGCCGCGCAGGGCTCGGCCGCGCTGCACACGGCCGCCCAGATCGCCGCGTTCCAGGCCCAGCAGATCGTTCTGCCGACGGTGCTCGAGGCGACGACCCTGCTCTTCGAGGTGGGCGGCGCCTCCGCGACGAGCGAGGAGCGGGCCCTCGACCGGCACTGGCGCAACGCGCGCACGATCGCGACCCACAACCCCGCGATCTACCGCGAGCAGCAGCTCGGCGACTACGAGCTCAACGGCACCCTCCCGGTCGCCGGCTGGGTCAAGGAGACCCTCGCCCGTCGCGCCGCCGATGCGGCAGGCGCCGCGCCTGACGCGTGACGCTGGCGCGAGAGGCCGACGCGTGACGCTGGCGCTGGCGTGTGACGCTGACGCTGGCGCGTAACGCTGACGCTGACGCTGACGCTGACGCTGACGCTGACGCTGACGCTGACGCTGACGCTGGCCCTTGTGCGTGACGCGGACGCGTGACGGTGACGGTGACGCTGACGCGTGACGCTGGCGCGTGACGCTGACGCGTGGCGCTGACGCGTGAGGCAGTGTTGCCCGTCGCCCCTGCCTGACGACGCTGCCCGCGCCTGACGCTGCCCGCGCCTGACGCTGCCCGCGCCTGATGCTGCGCGGCTGAGCTGCTCGCGCCTGACGCTGCGCGCTTGAGCTGCTCGCACCCGACACCGCATTCGAGTCGAGCGCTGCATCGCCGTAACGTCGCGGCACGTGAAAGTCCCGCCGGCCCGTCGAATTTCGGGGGCCGGCGGGACTTTCACGTGCCGCGAGTCTGCTGTGGCGGGCAGATCGGCCGGAGCGGCGGCGGAATCTGCGCGTTGAGTGAGCTGTCGGCATCCGCTGCTCTGCATCGTCACCGTGCAGTCCGTTACCGCGTCGACACCTCTACTGCGTCGACACATCGCGTCCGCTGGGGCTTTCCACCTGCCCGGATCAGTATCGCTCAGCCGGCTCTTCTCAGTGCTTCGACGGCACGCACACGCAGCTCGCCATTCGCAGCCTTTCCGGGGCGCGGCAGGCTGCTGGACGTCAACTTGTCGGGCGCCAGGGATTGCTGGGCGTCAGGGATTTGCTAGACGTCAGGGAGTTGCTAGACGTCAGGGCGGCGGTAACTCAGACTGTTGCTCAGCGGCGCAGGGCCTTGCGCGCCAGCCAGTTGCCGAGGAACTGCACGACCTGCACGAGGATCACGATCACGACGACCACGACGAAGGTGATCTCCCAGTTGAAGCGGGCGTAGCCGTACTGGATCGCGAAGTCGCCGAGCCCGCGTCCGCCGATCGAGCCGGCGATGGCCGACATGTCGACGATCGCGATGAACACGAAGGTGTAGCCGAGGATGAGCGGCCCGAGCGCCTCGGGGATCAGCAGGGTCAGGATGATCCGCCACGGCCCCGCACCGGCGGCCCGAGCGGCCTCGATGGTGCCCGGATCGATCGTCACGAGGTTCTGCTCGACGATGCGCGCGATGCCGAAGGTGGCGCCGACGACCATCGTGAAGATGGCCGCGTTGGAGCCGATCGTCGTGCCCACGACGGCGAGCGTCACAGGCCCGAGGGCGGCGATGAGGATGATGAACGGGATGGGCCGGAAGATGTTGACGATCACGTTGAGCACGTTGAACACGACGACGTTCTGCAGGATGCTGCCCTTGCGCGTCGTGTAGAGGAACACACCCAGCACGAGGCCGAGCAGCCCGCCGAGCAACAGGGTCGCCGTGACCATGTAGAGGGTTATCCACAGATTCTCGAAGAGCAGTGGGAGCATCTGCCCCCAGTCCGTCGTGACGGTGTGCGCCGGCCCGGTCAGGGCGGTCACTGCGGTCAGGGCGCTCATGAGCGGACCTCCTCGACGGTCGTCACGGTTCTCAACTGGGCCAAGAAGGCGTCGATGCCGTCATCCGGCCCGTTGAGCTCGAGGGTGAGGCTGCCGAAGGAGCGCTCCTGGATGGCGCCGATGCCGCCGTAGACGACCTCGAACCGTACCCCGTGCTCCGTGAAGGCGTGGGTGAGGATGTCGCCGATGCGAACCGACTCGTGGATCTCGACGTTCACGATCCGGCCGCTGTGCACCTTCTGCAGCCGGTCGAGGTCGGTGTGGCTGGGCTGGTTGCGGATGACGGTGCTGATGAACCGGCGCGCCGTGTCGGTCTGCGGGTCGGAGAAGATGTCGAAGACCGCGCCCTGCTCGACGATCTTGCCCTTCTCGAGCACGGCGACGCGGTCGGCGATGGAGCGCACGACATCCATCTCGTGCGTGATGACGATGATCGTCACGCCGAGCTCCCGATTGACCTTCTGCAGCAGGCGCAGCACCTCCTGCGTCGTCTCCGGGTCGAGGGCGCTCGTCGACTCGTCGGCGAGGAGGAGCTTCGGCGAGGTGGCGAGGGCGCGTGCCACGCCCACCCGCTGCTTCTGGCCGCCCGAGAGCTGGTC
The DNA here is from genome assembly GCF_002797855.1 of Compostimonas suwonensis. Classification (GTDB taxonomy): domain Bacteria; phylum Actinomycetota; class Actinomycetes; order Actinomycetales; family Microbacteriaceae; genus Compostimonas; species Compostimonas suwonensis. The sequence goes on along the minus strand of NZ_PGFB01000007.1, from coordinate 2,033 downwards.
GGGGTAGTCGTGCGCGCGGTCGAGCAGCCCGACGAAGTCGAGGAGCTCGGCGACGCGCCGGTCGCGGGCCTCCTTCTTCCAGCCGGCGACGCGAAGCGGGTAGGCGACGTTGCCGGCCACGGTGCGCGAGCGGAAGAGGTTGAACTGTTGGAAGATCATGCCGATGCCGAGGCGCACCTTCCGCAGCTCGGATTCGCGCATGGCCCCGATGTCGTTGCCGTCGACGATGAGACGGCCGCCCGTGATGCGCTCGAGCCCGTTGACGAGGCGCACGAGGGTGCTCTTGCCGGCGCCGGAGTAGCCGATGACACCGAAGATCTCGCCCTCCTCGATCGACAGGTCGATGCCGTCGATCGCCGTGACGGTCTGCTGTTTGGTCTCGAACGTCTTCGAGACGCCTTCGAATTGCACGATTGTTGGCACGATTTCACTTCTGTCGGTCGTGGGGGTCAGACGGTGCTGCCGGTGGTACTGGTGGTGCGGTTGGTTCTGGTGGCGCTGATGCTGCTGTGGGCGGTTCATCACGATGCGCTGCCGGACCGATGTGGGTCCGGCAGCGCATCGTGCGAGCTGGTGCCGGCGGCCAGGGTGGTGCTGGGCCGGCGGGGGAGTGCGACTACTCGGCGGCGGCGACTTCCTTCTGGATGTCGGCCAGGAGTCCGCGCAGCTCTTCACCGGTGTAGCCGTCGACGATCACCGCGGTGCCGTTCGACGAGGCGACGACCGCCTCGAGCACCTCGGGGTCGTGGTACAGCTCGGCGATCTTCGCGAACGTCGGGTTGTCGACCTCGTCGGCACGCGAGACGATCAGGTTGATGTACGGCTGCGCGCCGGGGGAGCTGGGGTCGTCGGCGAAGATCGCGGTCTTCGGGTCGATCCCGGCATCCTGCACGTAGTTGTTGTTGATGACCGAGCCGTCGACCGAGGGCAGCGAGAGGGCCGTCTGCGCGGCATCCACCGTGGCGACGGTCACCCGCGAGTTGGCGGTGTCGATGTCGGCCGGGGTCGGCGCGAACTTGTCGCCCGTGAGAGTGATGAGGCCGGCCGCTTCGAGCACGAAGAGCGCACGAGCCTGGTTCGACGGGTCGTTGGGGATCGCGATGGTTCCGCCCTGGGGGATCTCGTCGACCGAGGTCCACTTCTGCGAGTAGAGGCCCAGCGGCACGATGAGCGTCGAGGCGATCGGCTGCAGGTCGTTGTCGGTGTCGACGTTGTACTGCGCGAGGAAGCGCAGGTGCTGGAACATGTTCAGGTCGATCTGGCCCTCCTGCAGAGCGGGGTTGGGCTGCTGGTAGTCGGTGAAGTTGACCGTCTCGATCGTGATGCCTTCGGCGGCGGCCTTCTCCTTGAGGAGGTCCCAGTAGGGCTGGCTCGCGTCGGAGGTGCCGATCTTCACGACCACGGGCGCAGCACTGCCATCGGCCTCAGCGGCGGGCTTCGCAGCGGTGAGGTTGACGACGATGAGCACCACGGCGACGATGATCACAACGACGCCGATGAGGATGCCGGTGATCAGGCCGGCCCGGCCCTTCTTCTTCTCGGGGAGTCGCGGCGGGAGCTGCGGCGCCGTGCCGGGGGTGTTGTCAGACATGCTGCCTCTTTCGTTCACGCTGTGGGTGCCGGATGCCGGTGCTGCACCGGCCCGGCGGGTGCTGGTCATGACAGCGCTGTGTGGGGGCAGCACTGTGCGGTCATGCCAGCTTCGGGGCTCCCTGTGCGTGCGCCAAACAAGGTTCCGAACTGTGACCCTCCATGACGAAACATTGCAGTCACGGTCGTCTGAGGATGAAGCGATGCCGCCGATGCACTAGGTTTGGCGGCCTCGGGTGGGGTGTGGCCGTGCCCTTTCATGCGGGTGGGCTGGGCGATCGCGGAGTGATCAGGCCTGCCAGACTGTCAGAGCAGCAGGGCATTCAGATCGGCGAGGCGTTCAGAGCAAGGTCTCTCGTGTCTCACGCTAATGCCCGGCTGGCTCCGGCCGGCAGGTTGATCATGGTCCAACGCATCGGGTCGGGGCGAGCGGTCGCTCACGT
>NZ_PGFB01000006.1 GCF_002797855.1 Compostimonas suwonensis | reverse complement strand
CGCCCCTGGACCTCGAACGACGACCGGAGAGCAGGGTTGACGGCCTGGCTCGATCACTACAACCTAGACAGACACCACCTCGGCATCAGAGGCAAGACCCCCATCGACCGAATCAACAACGGTCGAGGTCAGTACAGCTAGCCGGCTCTCCACAGCGGCGTCCTGCGCTCGCGAGTGCACGGGATCGCCGCCACCACGAGGGCGGTCACGTCCGCACCCTGCACGATGCTGGCATGACGACGCTCCTGCTGACCACGCACGACTTCTCCCCCGCCGAGCTGAGCGCGCTGCGCCTCGACGGCGAGGCGTTCGCCCTCGACGACGGAGCCACGCCGGCGGATGTCGCGGCCGACCCGCCCATGCGGGTGCGAGCGGTCATGGCGGGCCTGCCCGACCGGCTGATCGTCGAGCGGTTCAGCGCGGCCTGGGTCCACGGCGCGGCGGCCTTCCCTCCCCCGCTCCATCAGCTGGGCATGGTCGCGCGAGCGCGCTTCCGCCTGCCGGTGTCGTGCCGGGCGGAGGTGCGCGAGATCGTCGTCGTCGAACAGGAGCTGGTCACGATCGAGGGCTACTCCGTCACCTCGCCGGTGCGCACGATGATCGATCTCGCGCGGGCCGTGGAGTTCTCCGAGACGACGCGAGCCTGCGTCGGCGACCTCGGCACGCGGTTCGGCGTGCGTCTCGGCGACTGCCTCCAGGCGCTCGACCGGCATCCGAGGCTGCCGCACAAGAAGCGCGCGCTCGCGCGTCTGGCCGGGCTCCTGACAGGGCACGGCCGCGGCGGCGCGCTGATCATCGGCCCCGCCGTGCGGGGCTCAGCCCGCGCTCACCCGGTAGACGTCGTAGACGGCGTCGATGCGACGCACGGCGTTGAGCACCCGGTCGAGGTGGGTGGTGTCTCCCATCTCGAAGACGAATCGGCTGATCGCCAGGCGGTCGCTCGAGGTGTTGACCGTGGCCGAGAGGATGTTGACGTGGTGCTCCGAGAGCACACGCGTCACATCCGAGAGCAGGCCCGAACGGTCGAGCGCCTCGACCTGGATCTGCACGAGGAACACGCTCTTCGATGACGGGGCCCACTCGACCTCGATCATGCGCTCCGGCTCGTTCAGCAGCGAGGTGACGTTGTGGCAGTCCGCCTGGTGCACCGAGACCCCGGCGCCGCGGGTGACGAAGCCGACGATCTTGTCGCCGGGAACGGGCGTGCAGCACTTCGCGAGCTTGACGAGGATGTCGGGAGCCCCGCGCACGAGCACCCCGGAGTCGCTGTTGCGCAGCGACCGCGGGCGCCCGTGGGTCGCGACCGAGACGTCGGCGTCATCGACATCCGGCTCGGTCTGCAGCAGGCCGACGACCTTCTCGAGAACCGACTGGGTCGAGATGTGCCCCTCGCCGACGGCGGCGTAGAGCGCCGTCACGTCGTCATAGCGCATCTGGGCGGCGACCTCGGCGAAGGCGTCCTGGTTCATGAGCTTCTGCAGAGGCAGGTTGCGTTTGCGCATCGCGCGGGCGATCGCGTCCTTGCCCTGCTCGATCGCCTCGTCGCGGCGTTCGCGCGTGAACCACTGACGGATCTTGTTGCGCGCGCGGGGGCTCTTGACGAAGTTGAGCCAGTCCTGGCTGGGCCCGGAGTCCGGGTTCTTCGAGGTGAAGACCTCGACGACGTCGCCGCTGTTGAGCGAGCTCTCGAGCGGCACGAGCCGGCCGTTGACCTTGGCGCCCATCGTGCGGTGCCCCACCTCGGTGTGCACGGCGTAGGCGAAGTCGACCGGGGTCGCGCCCGCGGGCAGGCCGATCACACGCCCCTTGGGCGTGAAGACGTAGGTCTCCTTCGCACCGATCTCGAAGCGCAGCGAGTCGAGGAACTCGCCCGGGTCGGCCGTCTCGGCCTGCCAGTCGGTGATGTGGGCGAGCCAGGCCATGTCGGCGTCGTCCTGCACGTCGGTCGCCGCGCCCTTGCCGCCGTTGACCTGCTCCTTGTACTTCCAGTGCGCGGCGACGCCGAACTCGGCGCGCTGGTGCATCTCGTGGGTGCGGATCTGGATCTCGACCGCTCGCCCGGAGGGTCCGATGACTGTCGTGTGCAGCGACTGGTACAGGTTGAACTTGGGGGTCGCGATGTAGTCCTTGAAGCGGCCCGGGATCGGGTTCCAGCGCGCGTGGATGGCGCCGAGCACGGCATAGCAGTCGCGCACCGAGTTGACGAGCACACGGATGCCCACGAGATCGTAGATCTCGTCGAACTCGCGGCCGCGCACGATCATCTTCTGGTAGATCGAGTAGTACTGCTTGGGGCGCCCGGCGACCTTGCCGCGGATGCGCGCGGCCTTCAGATCCTCGGTCACGGCGTCGATGACCTGCTGCACGAACTCCTCGCGCTGCGGGGTGCGCTGCCGCACGAGCGACTCGATCTCGACGTAGAGCTTGGGGTAGAGCACGGCGAACGACAGGTCTTCGAGCTCCCACTTGACCGTCTGGATGCCGAGGCGGTGTGCGAGCGGTGCGTAGATCTCGAGCGTCTCGGTCGCCTTGCGCTTCGCTGACTCGGGCTTGACGAAGCCCCAGGTACGAGCGTTGTGCAGGCGGTCGGCGAGCTTGATGACGAGCACGCGGATGTCTTTCGACATCGCGACGATCATCTTGCGCACGGTCTCGGCCTGAGCGCTGTCGCCGTACTTGACCTTGTCGAGCTTGGTCACGCCGTCGACGAGCATGGCGATCTCGTCGCCGAAGTCGGCGCGCACCTGGTCGAGCGTGTACTCGGTGTCTTCGACGGTGTCGTGCAGCAGCGCCGCCGCGAGGGTCTTCGGCCCGATGCCCAGGTCGGCGAGGATCTGCGCCACGGCCACGGGGTGGGTGATGTACGGCTCGCCGCTCTGCCGCTTCTGGCCGCGGTGGGCTCGCTCGGCGGTGGAGTACGCGCGCTCGATGAGCGCGATGTCTCCCTTCGGATGGTGCATCCGAACCGTCTTGACGAGGGTGTCGACCGCGCCGGCCGGCTGGGCGCGCGAGAAGAGACGGGGCACGAGGCGCCGGAGCGACGTGGACGTCGTGGTCGCTTCCGTCATCTCACACCTCCAGGCTCTCTATTATCGCCCCCGCGTTCACGATCCCTGACCGTTCGGGGGCACAGGAGCCGGGTTTCTCTCAGGGCACACTCGGCTGCCGCTCAGACCGCGTCGCTCCCGTCGACGACGACGGGCCCGGATGCCGCCTGCCAGGCCATGAGCCCGCCCGAGACGTTCGCCGCGCGGTAGTCTGCGCCCAGCAGGGCGTCGGTGACCCTCCGCGAACGTGCTCCCGAGTGGCAGATGACGAGGATCGCGAGGTCGTCGGGCAGCTCGCCCTGACGCTCGCCGATCTCGTTCATGGGAATGTGGTGCGCGCCCGCGGCGTGCCCGCCATCCCACTCGCCCTGCTCGCGCACATCGAACAGCCACACGCCCTCGAGCGAGCTCAGGCCGATGGCCTCAGCGGCGTCGACCTCCGTGCGCCCTCCGAACGGATCGCTCATCCAGCGATTGCCGCCTCGTCGCTCTCCGGCGTCTTCGCGCGCTCGCGCGAGGTGAGCACGCGCTTGTCGCGCTTGCTGATCGTCGGCTCCTTCTCGCGGAACTGCGCGTAGAGCGGAGCCGCGATGAAGATCGTCGAGTAGGTGCCGATGAGGATACCGACCAGCAGCGCGAGCGAGATGTCGCGCAGCGTGTCGGCGCCGAGGATGAACGCACCGATGAAGAGGATGGCCGCGACGGGCAGCGCCGCGACGACACCCGTGTTGATCGAGCGCACGAGGGTCTGGTTCACCGCGAGGTTCACCGCCTCGCCGAAGGTGTAACGGGAGTCGTCGCCGAGCTGTGCCGTGTTCTCACGCACCTTGTCGAAGACGACGACCGTGTCGTAGAGCGAGTAGCCGAGGATCGTCAGGAAGCCGATGACGGCCGCCGGGGTGATCTCGAACCCCGTCGCCGCGTAGACGCCCGCCGTGATCACGAGGTCGTGCAGGAGGGCGAGCATGGCCGCAGCGGACATCTTCCACGTTCGGAAGTACAGGGCCATGACCACGGCCGCGAGCACGAGGAACACGACGAGTCCCCGGAGCGCCTGCCCCGTGACGTCCGCGCCCCAGGAGGCGCCGATGAAGGATGAGGTGATCTCGGACTCGTCGACCCCGTAGGCCTCGGCGAGTGCGCTCTTGACCTGCAGGCTCTCGTCGTCGGTCAGCTGGTCGGTCTGGATCCTGACGGCGTCGGTTCCGAGCTTCGAGACGTGCACGACGGTGCCGGAGTCGACCGTGCCCACGGCCTCCTCCGCCGCCGGCTGCTGCACCTCGGTGACACCGCTCACCACGAACTGCGAACCGCCGCGGAACTCGATGCCGAAGTTGAATCCGCCCTTGATGAGCGGGATGGCGATCGACACGATCATCATCGCGATGGCGATCGTGTACCAGATCCTGCGCTTGCCGACGAAGTCGTAGGAACGCTTCCCGGTGTAGAGGTCATTGCCGAACTGGGCGAAACTGGCCATCAGGAGTCCTTCCCATCGGTCTTCGTACTCTTGGTGCCCACTCCGGTCAGCTCAGCGGCCTTCCGTTCGGCGATCGTCTGACGACGCTCGGCCTCTCGGTTGCTGCCGGTTCGCTTCGCGGCCTCCGCGTCGACGGGCTTGCGGAACTGCGCACGGCCGCGATAGATCGCGCCGAGCGCCGTCGGATCGAGACCGCTCGCCTTGTGCCCGCTGGAGAAGAACTTGGTGGTCGCCAGCAGCTGCAGCACCGGGTGCGTGAAGAGGATGACGACGATGACGTCGATGACCGTCGTGATTCCGAGGGTGAGCGCGAAGCCGCGCACGTTTCCGACGGCGAGCACGTAGAGCACGATCGCGGAGAGCAGGTTGACGGCCTTCGCCGCGTAGATCGTGCGCTTGGCACGGCCCCAGCCCGCCTCGACGGCGGAGACCAGGCCTCTGCCGTCACGCAGCTCGTCGCGTATTCGCTCGAAGTAGACGATGAAGGAGTCGGCTGTGAAACCGATGGCGACGATGAGGCCCGCGACGCCGGCGAGCGAGAGGCGGTAGCCCTCGCGCCACGACAGCAGGGCGATCACGAGATAGGTCAGGATCGCTGCCACGACGAGCGAGGCGACCGTCACGAGGCCGAGGAGCCGGTACTGGAAGAGCGAGTAGATCACGACCAGGACGAGACCGATGAGGCCGGCGATGAGACCGCTCAGAAGCTGCGTGGTGCCGAGCGTCGCCGAGATGTTCTCATTGCTCTGCACCGTGAAGCTGAGCGGGAGCGCGCCGAACTTGAGCTGGTCGGCGAGGGTCTTGGCCGAGGCCTCGGTGAAGTTTCCGGTGATCTGCGGGCGGCCGTCGGTGATGACCGCGTTGGTCTGCGGAGCCGAGATGACCTTGCCGTCGAGCACGATCGCGAACTGGTTCTGCGATCCCGTCAGGCCGTTGAGCCGGCTCGTGACCTTGCCGAACGCCTCGGTGCCCTTGTCGTCGAAGACGATGTTGACGGCCCACTGGCCCGTGCTCGCACCGGTCTGGGTCGTGACCAGGCCGCTCGAGGCATCCGCGATGTTCTCGCCGCTCACCTCGACGGGACCGAGGATGTACTTGACCGAGCTGTCGGCCTCACAGGTGATGAGGGGCTCGTCGGCCGGCGCCACGTTCGCCGAGTTGGCGTCGATCGAGGCGCAGTCGAAGGCCTGGAACTGGGCCTGCAGCGCGGGGGTGATGTAGTTGAGGTCGCTGCCGTTGCTCGGCGCGATCGAGGGCGTCGCCTCGAGGCCTGGATCTGGAGTCGGAGCCGGGGTGGACTTGCCGTCCTCCCCCACGAAGCTCGTCGCCGGAGCGCCCGCGACGAGCACGGGGCGGAACTCGAGCTTCGCCGACGACTCGATGCGGTTGAGCGTCTCCTGATCGGGGGTGCCGGGCAGCGACACGACGATGTTCTGGCCGCCCTGCGTCTGGATCTCGGCTTCGGAGACACCGGAGGCGTCGACGCGCTGGCGGATGATCGCCACGGCCTGGTCGAGCTGTTCCTGCGAGACGCTCTGGCCGTTGCTCTCGAGTTTGGGCGCGAGGATGATCTGCGTTCCGCCCTCGAGGTCGAGTGCGAGCTTCGGCGCCCAGGTGGCGTTGCTCCACAGGACACCTCCCGCGAGAAGGGCGGTGAGGCCAACGATTAGGACGACGAGCCACGTCAGGGAACGCCAGGCCTTTTTGACCGGTGTCGACTTTGCCAACTACGAACTCAGCTTTCTACGCGCGCGCGCACGCCGTTGTCCGACGCGGCACGCAGAGGGGAAGGGTTACTCGTCTACCTTTTTTTGATTCGAAGTGCCGGGCGCCGTGTTCGGGGCGTCATCGGCGGACGTCTCGGGGTCGATACGTTCGCCGTAGGCGGGCTCGCCGTCGACGTCGTGGCTCTCGAGAGAGTTCGAGTCGTCGGTTTCCGTGCTCACGGGCTCGTCGGGGGTGATGACGCGCGCGATGGTCTGACGGTGAACCTTGAGGATCGTACCAGGCGTGGTCTCCAGCAGAACCTGATTCTCGTCTTCGTCGATCGAGAGGATGGTTCCGTACACCCCGAAGTTGGTCATGACGTCTGCTCCGACGACCATCTTCGACTGCAGGTTCTGGGCGTCCCGCTGGCGCTTGCGGCTGTTGCGGAACATAAAGAACACCAGCAGCGCCAGGACGACGAGCATGATTATGGTGAGCGGATCGATAGGCATGAGCCGTGAAACCTTCCAAGTTTTGGGGAGCGACCACACTCTCGTGGGGGCCGGAGTCTATGGGTCAGCTTGAATTATAGGTCATCGAACAAAGAGCCATCCTGTGAGCGCTCGATGCCGAAGTGATCCCAGGCCGTCCGGGTCGCCACACGACCCCTCGGGGTGCGGGTGATGAGCCCGATCCGCACGAGAAAAGGCTCCACGACCGCCTCGATCGTCTCGGCCTCCTCGCCCACCGAGACGGCGAGGGTGTTGAGCCCGACGGGGCCTCCGGAGAAGCGCGTGAGGATCGTCGTCATGACCTCGCGGTCGAGCCTGTCGAGGCCGAGCGCGTCGACGTCGTAGAGCTCGAGGGCGGCCCGCACGGCCGCGAGGGTGGGCCCTGTGCCGTGCACGAGCGCGTAGTCGCGCACCCGCCGCAGCAGGCGGTTGGCGATGCGCGGCGTGCCCCGGCTGCGCGTGGCGATCTCGGCGAGGGCCTCGCGCTCGATCTCGAGACCGAGCAGGGCGGCCGCGCGACGCAGCACCTGTTCGAGCTCGGAGGTGTCGTAGAACTCCAGGTGAGCGGTGAAGCCGAAGCGGTCGCGCAGCGGGTTGGGCAGCAGCCCCGAGCGCGTCGTCGCGCCGACGAGGGTGAACGGCGAGAGCTCGAGCGGCACGCTCGTGGCGCCGGCGCCCTTGCCCACCATGATGTCGATGCGGTAGTCCTCCATCGCGAGGTAGAGCATCTCTTCGGCCGAGCGGGCCATCCGGTGGATCTCGTCGATGAAGAGCACCTCCCCCGGGATGAGCGAGGAGAGCACCGCGGCGAGATCGCCCGCGTGCTGGATCGCGGGGCCGCTCGACATCCGCAGCGGCTGGGCGCTCTCTTGCGCGACGATCATCGCGAGGGTCGTCTTGCCGAGGCCGGGAGGGCCCGCGAGCAGGATGTGGTCGGGCGTGCGGTTCTGCATGCTCGCGGCCTTCAGCAGCAGCTCGAGCTGGCCGCGCACCTTCGTCTGGCCGACGAACTCCTTGAGCGTCTTCGGGCGCAGGGCGCCCTCGTAGGCGAGCTCGGCGTCCGACTCGAGCTCGGGGTTGGTGAGGTCGTCGAGCGCGCTCACGGGCGGCGCCCTCCCGTCGAGTGCGCGGGCCCGAGGCTCGCGAGAGCGAGGCGCAGCAGGGCGGGCACGGTGGCGAGCTCGGTCTCGGTGGCGGATGCCGCGGCATCCTCGACCGCCTGGATCGCGACCCGCTCCGACCAGCCGAGCCCCACGAGCGCCTCGACGACGCTGTCGGCCACGCTCGTCTGAGTGCGCGGGCTGCGCACGAGGCTCGTGCGCTGCACGAACGCGAGCTTGCCGGTGAGCGAGACGACAATGAGCTTGGCCGTCTTCGGGCCGATGCCCGAGACCTTGCGGAACGCCGCGTCGTCGTCGGCGGCGACCGCACGGGCGATCTCCTCCGGGCTCAGCACGGCGAGGACGCCCAGGGCTGATTTCGGCCCCACCCCGGTGACCGCGACGAGGTGGCTGAAGACCTCGAGCTGCTCCGCGGTGGCGAAGCCGAAGAGCGAGAGCGAGTCTTCGCGCACGACGAGGCTCGTCATCAGGAAGGCCTCTGCGCCGACTCTGAGCGAGAGGGAGACATCGGGCGTCACCTGCACCGAGAAGCCGACGCCGCCGACCTCGAGAACGACGGAGGTGGCCGTCGTCGACAGGACGGTGCCGCGCAGGGAAGAGATCACCCGCACAGCCTACGGGCGACGGGCGACACGGCTGCCGCGCTCGGCGGCGAGCCACGCTTCCTGTGCCCGGGTCAGCGCTCCGCCGGCCGCGACGCCCGGGCGCGAGCCGCCCGTAACGCCGGGCACGCCGCTGCGCCAGGCGTGGCAGATGGCGATCGCGAGGGCGTCGGCGGCGTCGGCGGGCGTCGGCGGCTCGTCGAGGCGCAGCACACGTGCGACCATCGTGCCGACCTGGCGTTTGTCGGCGGAGCCGTAGCCGGTGATCGCCGCCTTCACCTCGCTCGGCGTGTGCAGCCCGACCGGCAGGCCGCGTTTCGCCGCGAGGTGCAGGGCGACGCCGCTCACCTGGGCCGTGCCCATGACCGTGCGCAGGTTGTGCTGGGCGAACACCCGCTCGATCGCGACCGACACCGGCAGGAACTCGTCGAGCACCTCGTCGATCCCGGCGCCCACCGCGAGCAGGCGCTGCTCGAGGGGCATGTCGGCAGGCGTCCTGATGACGCCGACCGTCACGAGCGTCGCGCGCCGGTCGGCCGCGACGTCCACGACCCCGAAACCGCAGCGGGTGAGACCGGGGTCGATCCCCAGGACCCGCACGGTGCTCACGGGCTAGTCGTTCTCGAGCTCGGCCTGGACCTCGGCGGACAGGTCGATGTTCGTGAAGACGTTCTGCACGTCGTCGGAGTCCTCGAGCGCGTCGATGAGGCGGAAGACCTTGCGCGCGGTCTCGGCGTCGGCGTCGACCGTGAGCGAGGGCACGAACTCCGCGTCGGCGGAGTCGTAGTCGATGCCGGACTCCTGCAGCGCCTCGCGAGCGGCGACCATCGCGCTCGGGTCGGTGAGGATCTCGAAGGTCTCCCCGCGATCCGTCACCTCTTCCGCGCCGGCGTCGAGCACCGCGAGCAGCACGTCGTCCTCCGAGACGTTCGCCGTGTGCGGCACGAGGATGACGCCCTTGCGGTGGAAGTTGTACGCGACGCTGCCCGGGTCGGCCATGGTGCCGCCGTTGCGGGTCATGGCCGTGCGCACGTCGGCGGCCGCGCGGTTCTTGTTGTCGGTGAGGCACTCGATGAGCAGGGCCACGCCGTTGGGGCCGTAGCCCTCGTACATGATCGTCTGGTAGTCGACGGTCTCGCCTGTGAGACCCGCACCGCGCTTGACGGCGCGGTCGATGTTGTCGTTGGGGACCGAGGTCTTCTTGGCCTTCTGGATCGCGTCGACGAGAGTCGGGTTACCGCTCAGATCGGCGCCGCCCATCTTCGCCGCGACCTCGATGTTCTTGATGAGCTTCGCGAACGACTTCGCACGGCGCGAGTCGATGATCGCCTTCTTGTGCTTGGTCGTCGCCCACTTGGAATGCCCTGACACTTACTGACTCCTTCTCAACGCTTGCGACAAGTGTAGATGACGGGGTGTCTCAACCCCGGAAGGCCACGTCCTCGACCCTGTCGAGGAAGTAGCGGTGGAAACGATAGTCGTGCGTGACCTCCGGGTGGAAGGCCGTTCCGAGGAGGTTGCCCTGCTCGACGGCGACGACCCGCCCGTCGTCGAGCGAGGCGAGGACGGTGACCCGCTCCCCCGTGTCGACGACGATCGGCGCCCGGATGAACACCGCGTGCACGGGCGGATCGCCGAGCACCGGGATGTCGAGGTCCACCTCGAACGAGGCGGTCTGCGAGCCGAAGGCGTTGCGCCGCACCGAGACGTCGAGAGCCCCGAGGCTCTGCTGCCCCGCGATGCCGTCGAGCACACGCTCGGCGAGCATGATGAGGCCGGCGCAGGTGCCGTAGGTCGGCAGGCCGTCGGCGATCGCCGCACGCAGCGGCTCCTGCAGCCCGAAGGCGCGGGCGAGCTTGTCCATGACGCTCGACTCGCCGCCCGGGATCACGAGCCCCGCGACCGCGTCGAGATCGTCGGGCCGGCGCACGAGGCGCACCCCGGCCCCGAGCTCGCGCAGCACGGCGGCGTGCTCGCGGAAGTCGCCCTGGAGGGCGAGGACGCCGACCTCAGGCTTCGACGCGCTACCAGCCACGCTCGGAGAGCCGGTGGGGGGCGGCCACGTCGGCGACGTTGATGCCGACCATCGCCTCGCCGAGGCCGCGCGACACCTCCGCGATGACCGTGGGGTCGTCGTAGAAGGTCGTCGCCTTGACGATCGCGGCCGCGCGCTTGGCCGGATCGCCCGACTTGAAGATGCCGGAGCCGACGAAGACGCCGTCCGCTCCGAGCTGGATCATCATCGCGGCGTCCGCCGGGGTGGCGACGCCGCCCGCCGTGAACAGCACGACCGGGAGCTTGCCCGTCTCGGCCACCTCGACGACGAGGTCGTAGGGCGCCTGGAGCTCCTTGGCGGCGACGTACAGCTCGTCGCGGGACTTCGAGCTCAGCGCCGCGATCTCGGCCTTGATGGTGCGGATGTGCTTGGTCGCCTCGGAGACGTCGCCCGTGCCGGCCTCGCCCTTCGAGCGGATCATCGCGGCGCCCTCGTTGATACGCCGCAGCGCCTCGCCCAGGTTGGTCGCGCCGCAGACGAAGGGGACCGTGAAGTTCCACTTGTCGATGTGGTTGACGTAGTCGGCCGGGCTCAGCACCTCGGACTCGTCGATGTAGTCGACGTTGAGCGCCTGGAGCACCTGCGCCTCGACGAAGTGCCCGATGCGGGCCTTCGCCATGACGGGGATCGACACCTCGGCGATGATGCTCTCGATGAGGTCGGGGTCGCTCATGCGGGCCACGCCGCCCTGAGAGCGGATGTCGGCGGGCACACGCTCGAGCGCCATGACGGCGACGGCACCGGCGTCTTCCGCGATGCGGGCCTGCTCGGCGGTGACGACGTCCATGATGACACCGCCCTTGAGCATCTCGGCGAGTCCTCGTTTGACCCGATTCGAGCCGACCAGGCCGGTTGTGGTGCTGTCAGTCATGATTTTCCTCTCTCGTGCGACGCGGTCTGCGCGTCGTACGAACCGCGGGGCGCGCGCGACATGCGGCGCGGGCAGCCCCTCGATTCTACTCGTGGTCGGGTGCAGGCCAGGCCGCGGCGATCGCCGCCCTGACCTCGCCCAGAAGCTGCGGCAGCGCCTTCGTCTTGGCGATGATCGGCAGGAAGTTGGAGTCCTGCGCCCAGCGCGGAACGATGTGCTGGTGCAGGTGGTCGGCGATGCCCGCGCCCGCGACCATGCCCTGGTTCATGCCTATGTTGTACCCGTCGTTGTGCGCCACCTCGGCGACGACCCGCATGGCCGTCTGGGTGAGACTACCGATCTCGGCGACCTCGTCGGGGGTCGCGAGGTCATACGTCGAAATGTGGCGGTACGGGCAGACGAGCAGGTGGCCGCTGTTGTACGGGAACAAGTTGAGCAGAACGTAGGCGTGCGTGCCGCGCGCGACGATGAGGGCGTCCTCGTCGCTCATCGAGGGCGCGATGCAGAACGGGCACTCGTCGTGCGCCGGCTGCTGCCCGCGCTGGATGTAGACCATCCGGTGCGGGGTCCACAGGCGCTGGAACTCGTCGGGCACACCCGCGAGATGAGACGCGTCGTCGATGCGCACACCGCCGGGCTCCCCGTGCGGCTGCTGCGCGGCATCCGACTCGTCGTAGTCGTCGACGGTCAGTCGAGCCATGCCGTCAGAACCTGTTCGCGCGTCTCGATCGAGCTCACGATGCGGGCGATCGCCTCGTCGACGGGCACGCCGTTGAGCTGGGTGCCGTCGCGGAAGCGGAAGCTCACGGCTCCCGCCTCGCGGTCCTCCTCGCCCACGATGAGCTGGAAGGGCACCTTGGCCTTCGTGTGCGTGCGGATCTTCTTCGGCATCCTGTCGTTGCCGTTGTCGACCTCGGCGCGCACGCCCCGGGCCCGCAGCTGCGCGATGACGCCGTCGAGGAACTCGCCGTACTGCTCGGCGACGGGGATGCCCACGACCTGCACGGGCGAGAGCCACACCGGGAAGGCTCCCGCGTAGTGCTCGGTGAGCACGCCGAAGAAGCGCTCGATCGATCCGAAGAGCGCGCGGTGGATCATCACGGGCCGCTGACGGGTGCCGTCGGCGGCCGTGTACTCCAGCTGGAAGCGCTCGGGCAGGTTGAAGTCGAGCTGCACGGTCGACATCTGCCAGGTGCGCCCGATCGCGTCACGGGCCTGCACCGAGATCTTGGGGCCGTAGAAGGCCGCTCCGCCCGGATCGGGCACGAGCTCGAGGCCGGACTCCGTCGCGACCTCGCGCAGCGTCTCGGTCGCCTCCTCCCAGACGTCGTCGTCGCCCACGTACTTGTCGGGATCCTTGGTCGAGAGCTCGAGGTAGAAGTCGGTGAGCCCGTAGTCTTTCAGCAGCGAGAGCACGAAGGTGAGCGTCTTGGTGAGCTCGTCCTTCATCCTCTCCTTCGTGGTGAAGATGTGCGCGTCGTCCATGGTGAGGCCGCGCACGCGGGTGAGACCGTGGATGACGCCGGACTTCTCGTTGCGGTAGACCGTGCCGAACTCGAACAGCCGCATCGGCAGCTCGCGGTACGACCGGCCGCTCGAGCGGTAGACCAGGATGTGCATCGGGCAGTTCATGGGCTTGAGGTAGTAGTCGGCGCCCTGGCGGGTGATCTCGCCCTCCTCGTTGCGGGCCTCGTCGAGGTGCATCGGGGGGAACATCGCGTCTTTGTACCAGCTGAGGTGCCCGCTCTCCTCGTAGAGCGCGCCCTTGGTGATGTGAGGGGTGTTGACGAAGTCGTAGCCCTCCTCCTCGTGGCGGCGACGCGAGTAGTTCTCCATCTCACGGCGGATGATGCCGCCCTTGGGGTGGAAGACCGCGAGCCCCGAGCCGATCTCGTCGGGGAAGCTGAAGAGGTCGAGCTCGGCGCCGAGGCGACGGTGGTCGCGCTTGGCGGCCTCCTCCTGGCGCTCCTGGTAGGCGCGCAGCTCGTCTTTGGTGGGCCAGGCCGTGCCGTAGATGCGCTGCAGCTGGGGGTTCTTCTCCGAGCCGCGCCAGTACGCCGCGGCGTTGCGGGTGAGGGCGAAGCCGTTGCCGATCTGGCGGGTGCTCGGCAGGTGCGGGCCGCGGCAGAGGTCTTTCCAGATCGTCTCCCCCGTCTTCGGGTCGACGTTGTCGTAGATCGTGAGCTCGGTGCCGCCGACCTCGACGCTCTCGTTGTCCTCCGAGCTCTCGTCGCCGCCCTTGAGGCCGATGAGCTCGAGCTTGTAGGGCTCGCCGGCGAGCTCCTCGCGGGCCTGCTCCTCGGTGACGACCCGGCGTGTGAAGCGCTGGCCCTGGCGGATGATCCGTTCCATGGCCTTCTCGATGCCCTTGAGGTCCTCGGGAGTGAAGGCCTCGTGCACGTCGAAGTCGTAGTAGAAGCCGTCGGTCACGGGCGGGCCGATCCCGAGCTTCGCCTCCGGGTTGATCGACTGCACGGCCTGCGCCATGACGTGCGCGGCCGAGTGACGCAGGATGTTCAGGCCGTCGGGAGAGTCGATGCTCACGGGCTCGACGGTGTCGGTATCGGTGACCTGCGTCGCGAGATCGCGGAGCTCGCCGTTGACGCGCATCGCGACGATCGATCGATCACTGAACAGTTCGAAACCATCGACCACGGGGGTTCACTCCTCGATGTTGGGCGCTAACCCAACAACTCTACTGCCCGTGCCGCGCCGCCTCGCCCGCCTGCGGGCCCCGTCCGGCTAGTCGCGAGGAGGGCGGATGATGGCGATCACGATGAAGACGACGCCGAGCGCGATGAGGGCGAACTGGGGCACGATGAGCCAGCCGGTCGCCGCCCCGCCGAGGCTGCCGATGATGCCGAGGGCCGCGCCCCCGATGATCGCGAAGGCCCCGCGGCGGAACCACTTGTTGATCCAGCGGGGCGGCTGCGGCTCTGCCATCGGATGCGCCTTTCGGGAATCGCGCCGGCCGAGGGCGAGCTGACGGAGACGAACGGATGAGAAACGAACTCGCGGAAAAAGAACTCTGGGAAAACAGAAGAGCCCCGGCGCACCGGGGCTCTTCTATTGATGAACTGTGGTGGGCGATACTGGGATCGAACCAGTGACCTCTTCCGTGTCAGGGAAGCGCGCTACCGCTGCGCCAATCGCCCAAGGCTGTGATCAGGATCGCAGCTTGGAGGTGGATACGGGATTCGAACCCGTGTATACGGCTTTGCAGGCCGCTGCCTCGCCTCTCGGCCAATCCACCGTGTTGGGTTCACCACCAAATGAAGAGAACCGGGCTTTCGCCCGATCCTGTTCGAGCGGATGACGAGATTCGAACTCGCGACCCTCACCTTGGCAAGGTGATGCGCTACCACTGCGCCACATCCGCATTCGCTCACATTTCTGTGTGCGGGAATGACTCTATACGATCCTCCGCCGGTTATTCAAACTGACGACGTGTGCCGCAGAATTCCCCCGGAAACGCTCGCGACACGGGTCTTCGGTGTGCGAAGCGCCTCGTTCGTCGACTAGTATTGTGAGGCGCGGTTTGCCCAGCAGGCAGCCGCCAGATGGGCGATTGGCGCAGTTGGTAGCGCGCTTCCTTCACACGGAAGAGGTCATCGGTTCGAGTCCGGTATCGCCCACAGCGGAGAACCCCTGGTAACGCCAGGGGTTCTCTCTTTTCCGCTTGTCGAGCCGTCGTTCTCAGGTTGCTCGGAATCACCCCGGAATCACCCCGAGGCTCGCGCGATCTGCGTTTCCTGAGAGCGGGCTACCGCCCGACGCTCCGCCCGCGGTCGGGGGCGCTGCGACGCGCGGGGGTCGCGCCGAAGCTGCTGAGGTCCGGCAGCTTCCGGGCGCGCTTGGAGAGCGCCTTCGACGCGGCGTTGTTGAGCACGTCGAGCGCGGCACGGTCGGCGAAGTCGCCAAGATGGTGCAGGTAGCGGGCGGTGATCTGGATGGAGCCGTGCCCGAGCCACGCCTGCACGGTCGTCAGCGGCACGCCCTTGATAAGCCATTCGCAGGCTGCGGTGTGCCGGAGGTCGTGGAGGGTGCGCCCGCGTCCCGTGGCCTCCCAACTCGCCGCCCGGACGAACTGCGTGCGGTGGAGCTGCGCCCCGCGAGCACTGGTGAACAGCAGATCGCTGGGCCGCTTGTCCACGGCGAAGCGACCGATCACCGGGACGAGGTAGTCAGGGATCGGGACGTTGCGGCTCTTGCCGGACTTGGGAGCCTTCACCGACGAGCCCTCTGGCTGATTGCGGATGACGTGCAGCATCGGCATCGGAACGTCCGTGAAGTCCCGCACCTGCAACGCGCGCAACTCGCCCCACCGGAGGCCCGTGCGACCGAGCACCAGTACGAGGTCGCCGTAGACGTGGCTGAGGCTGGTGACCTGCCGCACGACCTCATCGAACTCAGGAGCGGGCAGAGGTCGCATGTCCTCGCGAGCACGCCGGTCCTTCGGCGGCGGCACAGATATGACCGGGTTGTGCGCGATGTAGCCCTCGGCCACGCACCAACTGAAGAACGACGAGAGCGACGTGCGGTAACGGCCGACGGTGGTCGCCACGATGTCGCGCTTGCCAAGATCGTCCTGCCACTTCTGAATCGCACTGGCGTTCACCTTGACCACGTGCAGCTTGCGGAACCACGTCGGCAGCACCGGCTCACGTTTGCTCGTGCCCGCGAGCTGCGCTTCGGTCGGCAAGAGGTAGCGATCGGTGTTGAGCGTCGTCTCGCTCACCCGCCCCTCCCGCTGCTCCAACCATGCAGCCAACAGCGTCTCGACCGCGACCTTACCGGCGCTCGGATCGTATCCGCGCTCATCGAACGTCGATCGTTGACGCCGCTCCCACTCGACGGCGCTCCGCTTTGTGTCGAAGCGCCGGGTCCGCACGACTCGGCCGTCGATCTTCAGCCGCCCCTCCCACTTATCGCCGCGTCGCGCCGGCATGGGTGATCCCTCTCCTCGGCGGCCGCGGGCGTGCGGCCTGTCGCGCGGCGAGCCAGACCTCGACATCGGCGGTGCGGTAGCGCGGCACGCCCTCAGCCAGCCAGTAGACGGCCGGCCCCTCCCCCGACTGCCGCCAACGCACCAGTGTCGACTTCGACACCGAGAGCCACTTCGCCACATCCTCGGTGCGCAGCAGGCGGTCATCGGTGTCCGGCATCGCCGCCTCCTCTTCCTCGCTTGCTAAGAGACTCGCAGATATTTGAGAGTAAACCAGAAGACAAAGATAACCGCAAGTACATGAGATAACTCCCAGGTTCGCTAGACTCGCCTCATGCCCGCATCCCCGCGACGCCCCGGCGATCAGTCCTATGACGGCCTGATCGTCCAGGCCGACCTGCCCGACGGGTGGCACCTCGCGTCCCGATTCCCCGGCGAGCGGGACGACGACGCCAGCGAGCAGATCGACGCGATCCTGGGCTACAACGACCAGGCAGTAACGGACGCTGACCGGCAGGCGCAACTCGAGTCGGAGGCGAACGAGACGATCGACGGGCGCTGGCGCTACATCGAGCACACCGCCACGGCCACTCGCGTGCTGATCCGGCTCCAGCGGCAGATGTTCGCCGTCCCGGAGGAGGTGCGGATCACCGGTGTCATCTACTTGCCGTGGCGCCCGGGCGACCCGATCACCAGTCAGCTCCTGCGCGAGTTGCCGACGGCGAGGATCGAGGCGGCGATCAACAAGCGGCTGTTCGCCATGACGCGAACCGAGACGATTGCCGGCGGCAAGATCGTCCTGCCCTCCGGCCGCAAGGTATCCGAGCGCGATCTACTCAAGCCGCTGGGCGACCCGAAGCAGACCCCGGACTTCTACGAGCTGGTCGCCCTCCAGCACGGAAGGCTCGCAGGCAAGGGTGATCCGAACCCCTCCGCGACGATGGCGGACATGAGCGGTGTCGCGTTGTCGACCGCGCAGGGCTGGGTCACGCGCGCCCGCGCCCGCGGACTCCTTCCGCCCGGACGCCAGGGCCGCGCCGGATAGAGGGCCCGCTACGGGCCCGATTTTGGCTCGCCTCTATACTTACGTTCTAACGTAGAATCGTGCGTGTGGATGCGGCTGGGGATTTCGAGGCTCGATTGTCTGCGGTTGAGCAGGCTGTTGCGACTTTGACGAGCGGTGCCGGGGCACTCGCCCCGTCTGCCGCGCGTCCGGGCCTGTCTCCGGAGGAGGCGCTGTGGGCGTTGGAGGGCTTGCGTGCTCGCGCACCGGAGGGCGGCGCGGTGCTCTACACGGGTGTCGTTGATCTGCCTGCCGGCGGGACGGTGCAGTGGCAGCACGGGCGGGCCGCGTCCGATGTGTTCGAGCAGGATTGGGCTGAGCAGGCGGGGGCGCTTACCGCACTGGGTCATCCGGTGAGGTTGCAGATTCTGCATGCCGTGCTGCACCGCACCGTGACGGTCGCGGCATTGGTGGAGAAGTTGGAGACCGGCACGAGCGGTCAGGTGTATCACCACCTGAAGGAACTCACCGCGGCGGGCTGGCTGACATCGGGCAAGCGCGGGGTCTACGAGGTTCCTGCCGCTCGGATCGTTCCGCTGTTGGCGATCCTGGTCGCGGCGGGAACACCGGGATGAGCATCCCGATTCCAACCTGGGCGTCGAGGACGCTCGGGCTGCCCGGTGCCGCGTCGTTCCGGCGCTATGAGTCCGTGGTGCGCGCTGCGGGTCTCCTGGCCGACGAGGTACGGGCGCTCGATGCCGACGTGCTCGGCGATCAGCTTCGATCAGAGGGCGGCAGGCCTACTAAGCGCCCGGCGACGGCGCGACAGTTGGCCCTCCTCCGGGAGGCGGCTGCGCGCACGGTCGGGTTGCGGGCGTTCGATGAGCAACTGCTCGCGTGCTGTGCACTGCTGTCGGGGCACGGCGTGGAGATGGACACGGGCGAGGGCAAGACGCTGGTGGGAGCGCTGGCCGCCGCCGCTCACGCGGCGGCGGGCCGGCGAGTGCATGTGCTGTCGGTCAACGACTATCTCGCGGAGCGCGACGCGACGTGGATGGGCGCGTTCTTCGCCTCGCTCGGCGTGAGCGTGGCCTCGGTCGGACAGCACACCCCCGCGGACGAGCGGCGTCGAGCTTACGCGTGCGATGTCGTCTACGCTCCCGTGAGCGAGATCGGCTTCGACGTGCTGCGTGACCGGTTCGCGGTCACACCCGCCGAGCGGGTCGATCCCGTTTTCGACGTCGCGATCGTGGACGAAGCGGACGCCGTAATGATCGACGAGGCGATGGTCCCCCTCGTGCTCGCGGGCACCTCCGACGACCAGGCGGACGAGTTCGGCGAAGCGACCGCGCTGGTGGAACAGCTGATACCCGAGGATGACTTCGCCGTCGATCAGGATCAGGCGACCGTGACGCTCACCGACGAGGGGCTGGACCGGATCGAGGCGCGCCTCGGCGGGATCAACCTCTACGACGCGGAGCACATCGCCACGCTCACGCGCATCAATCTCGCGTTGCACGCGCGCGTGCTGCTGCACAGGGACGTGGACTATCTCGTCAGCGACGGGACGATCAAGCTCGTCAACACCACTCGCGGCCGCATCGCGCATCTGCAACGCTGGCCGGACGGATTGCATGCGGCCCTCGAAGCGAAAGAGCACCTCCAGGTCTCGGCCCCTGGTGTGATCCTCGACACGATCACGATCCAAGACCTACTGCTGCGCTACCAGCTTCGCTCCGGCATGAGCGGAACCGTGGTCGCCGTCGCGGAAGAACTCATCGAGTTCTACGAACTGCCCACCGGCCGTGTGGAGCGCCACGAACCGAACAGGCGTGTCGATGAACCCGACACCGTGCTCCTGACCGAACCCGAGAAGAACCGGGCGATCCTGCACGAGGTCGAAGCGCGACACCGCGCGGGACAGCCCGTCCTTGTGGGGACGCAGAGCGTGGCCGAGTCCGAAGAACTCGCTGTGCGGCTGCGCGAGGTCGGGATCGAGGCTCGCGTGCTGAACGCGAAGAACGACGCCGAAGAAGCAGCAATCGTCGCCCGCGCCGGCGAGTACGCGGCCGTGACCATCTCGACCCAGATGTCCGGCCGCGGTACCGACATCTGCCTCGGAGGATCAGGCGAACACGAGCGGGACCGCGTGGTCGCCGCCGGAGGCCTGGCCGTCATCGCGACCGCTCGCTACCCCTCCCGCCGTCTGGACGCTCAACTCCGCGGACGAGCAGGCAGGCAGGGCGACCCCGGAACCAGCCACACCTTCGTCAGCGTCGAAGACGACCTCCTCCAGATACACCTGACACCGAGGATGCATGCCAAGATCGCCCGCCAGGACGAATCCCTCCCGCAGACCGAACGACGCCGGATGGTCGACGCCTGCCAAGCCGCCGCCGAGCGAGCCCGCACCCTGCAACACCGCCTCACCTGGACCTACAGCCGTGCGATCGCCGCGCAACGCGAAACCGTCCTCGACCACCGCCAGCAGATCATCAACGGACAACTCGCGGTCGAACGACTGCGCGAGCTGATACCGGCGAAGCTCGCTTCCCTGGAGAACGCGCGCGGACAGGCCGCCGTCGCAGTCACTATCCGGGCGGTCGCACTGCACTACCTCGATGAGCAGTGGATAGTGCATCTTGCGCTCCTCCAGGAAGTCCGCGACGGCATCCACCTGCGCGCGCTCGCTGGGCAGAAGCCGACCGAGGAGTTCCACCGCATCGCCCTGCGCGAGTTCCACGGCTTCTTCGACACCGTCTACCGCGACACCGCCGAACTCATCGCGGCCCTCAGCCCCGACGACATCGGCCGCGATCCCGAAGACCTCGGGCTTCGCCGCCCGTCCGCGACCTGGACCTACATGGCGACCGACAATCCATTCGGTGGCGCCGGCAGCCGCTTCATGGGCAGAGTCGTCAAACTTATTCGGTCAGACATCCTCAAACTCGAGTAAGCCGCCATCAGTGATGTGCCGAGGACTCAGCGCGCTCTCCGCGGGGCCGGCATGGCGGGGCGGTCAGCCGCTCAACTCCGCACGGTGACCGTGGCCTCGCTGGGACCGCCGCATTGCTCACTGCCGCCAACGCGATCCCACTCCGGTGTCACCTCAGTATCGGAGAGCACGGCGCCGTCCGCGGTCAGCATGCGCACCGTGAACGTGTCCGGCAGGCCGTCGACGGAAAACGTCCAGGCATTGCCGTTCTGCGCTTCGACGGTGACCAGCCCGAGCGGTCCCGTGACATTCTCATCCCCAACGGGCGCGCAGCCAGCCTCGGTGCAGAGCTGCACCTGATCGACGGCTGTGGTGTCGCCGTCGAGCTGCACGGTCAAGGCGTTCGTCCAGCCGATCGCCGGGCACGCGAACGGGACGCATCCCGTCACACCCATCACCGTCACGAGTCCGGCCACGGCCAGGAGCCCTGCCCGCTGTCTCCCCGTCATCCTCACCTCGCCCACAATCATCCGTACCCGTCGCTCCCTCTCGACCCTACGGCCTGATCCTCCGACCGTCCCGCTCTCTGAACCTCACAGGATTCTCCAGTCCAACAGGAATGCACGGATGCTACCGTAGGTAGTTGCAAGTATCGTAGATGAGAGTGAGGCGGTCATGAAGGGTGGCGTGATCCCGTTCCGGGGCACCGGCGCGGCCGCGCTGCGCTATCTGGAGTCCGATCGCTCTCGCGCTGACGACTACTACCTGGAGGGCGGTACCGCGATCGCGGAGTTCGCCGTGGTCGATGGCACAGGGGCTGTGATTGGGGAAGGTGCGCTGAACCCGGAGGAGTATTCGGCCTGGGTGGACTGGATCAACCCGCTCACCGGCGAGTCGATGGGTAAGCCCCGGCAGGCGGGCGAGGGCAGGCGGGGCAGTCCGAGGTTCCTGGAGATGGTGGTGAACGCGCCGAAGTCGCTGTCGATCGCGGCCGCGCTGCACCCGGAGGTGTCGGCGGCGCTGGATGTGGCGCAGCAGGATGCGGTGGCCGAGATCCGGCGCTGGCTCGGCGAGCACAGCGTGACCCGGATCGGCCCGCGCGGGCGTCAGGAGGTGGTGCCGGTCCAGCAGCTCGAAACCGTCTCCATCGTGCATCACACTTCGCGGGCGGGTGATCCGCACCGGCATATCCACTTCCAGATCGGCGCCCGCGTGTGGGCGGCTGGGAAGTGGCGTGGGCTCGACACCGGGGCGCTGTTCCGACAGCAGGGCGCGATCCGCGCCCTCGGCACCGCCGTCATCGCCGCGCACCCGCACCTCGCCCAAGTGCTCGACGCGCACGGGCTGACGCTCGATCCCATGACCGGAGAGGTTGCAGAGCTGGAGCCCTACAACGCGGTCATGTCGAAGCGGTCGGCGCAGGTGCAGCGCAACCTCGCCCGCTTCCGCGCCGAATGGGACGCGACGCATCCGGGGCAGGAGCCCGGCCCGGTCGTGCGCGGCCGGTTGGAGGCGATGGCGTGGGATCACGAGCGGCCGGCCAAGAAGCCGGCCACCCTCAAGGACGAGGCCGCCTGGCGCGCCGAGCTCGACGCGGCCGGCTACACGCCGGACCTCCCGAGGGTGCGCCGGCGCGCGCCGGTGGCGCTGGACGACCTGAGCGTGCAACAGGTCGCATCGCGCGCGCTGGACCGTTGCGCGGCCGCTGCATCGACGTGGACGGCGCATGACGTTCAGGAGCACGTCACCCGCATCATCACCGAGGCCGGCGCGCGCGCAACCCCCGAGGCGCTGCGCGACCTCGTCGCGATCACGACCCGGCTGGCGATCGAGGATTGCCTGTCGGTACTGCCGCCCGACAGCGTGCAGCCCGAGCACGTCGCGCACCTCACGACGTTGCACGTCGTCGCGGTCGAGACGAACCTGCGCGACCGGCTGACCGCCCGTGCAACGGGTGGTGCGCGCCGGGTGCCCGACGTGACGCGCCTGGCGCGCGCAGCCGACCTGGACCCCGAGCAGGCGCCGGCCGCCGCCGCGGTCGCCGGGACTGACCCGCTCGTGGTCGTGGAGGGCGCAGCCGGCGCGGGCAAGACCACCATGCTCGGCGCAGCCATCGAAGCGGCCACCGGCCAGGGCCGGCGCACGCGGGTCGTGACTCCGACGAAGAAGGCCGCGGACGTGGCCGCCCAGGAACTCGGCGTGCCGACCGACAGCGCGGCGAAGCTCGTCCACGAACACGGCTGGCGATGGAATCAAGACGGCGTATGGACCCGCCTGGCAGTCGGTGACACCGATCCGGAGACGGGCGCGACCTACACCGGCCCCTCGGACGCCGCACGGCTGACCCGTGGTGAGCGGATCGTGGTCGATGAGGCGGGGATGCTCGACCAGGACACCGCCCTCGCGCTGCTGACCGTCGCGGACGAGCACGGCGCGACCCTCGCCCTCGTGGGCGACCGGGCGCAGCTCCCCGCCGTCGGCAGGGGCGGGGTGCTCGACATGGCCGCGCAGCTCGCCGGCCGCGTCTACGACATGACGACCGTGCATCGCTTCGCCGACCCCGAGTACGCGGACCTCACCGTGCAGCTGCGCCGCGGTGAGCATCCCGCGCTGCTGTTCGACCGGCTGCACGCCCTCGGACTCGTGGTGCTGCACGAGGACTCCGCGACGGTGCAGGAGGCGATCGCCCGCGACGCCCGCGACGGCGACGCGATCACGACCGCGACCAACGACGAGGCGCGCGAGCTGAACGAGCGCATCCGCGACGAGCGGGTGCGCGCCGGCCTGGTCGACGATGCGCGGACGACCACCGGGAGCGATGGTCTGAGCATCGGCCGGGGCGACGTGATCCAGACCCGGCAGAACGACTCCGATGTGCAGGTGGCGAACCGGCAGACCTGGACCGTCCAGGCCGTCGGGCAGGACGGGACGGTGTGGGCAAAGGAGAACGCCACCGGCCGAAGGCGGCAGCGCACCGTGCGCCTGCCTGCGGAGTACGTCGCCGAGCACAGCCACCTCGCTTACGCCTCGACCGCCTACGGGGTGCAGGGCGCGACCGTGCCCGCCTCGCACACGATCCTCTCCGATGCGCTGGATGCTTCGGGTGTCTACGTCGGCATGACCCGCGGCCAGCAGACGAATCGGCTGCACGTCGTCGCCGGGGATGTGGACGACGCACGGGAGCAGTTCGTCGGCGCGCTCGAGCGGGACCGCGCCGACCGGGGACTTGTCGCCGCGACCCAGGCCGCGCGCGAGGCCGTCGCCGGGCTCGCGGTCGACGGGCCGGTGCGCCTGGTGAACGCCGAGCGCGCCCGCCTGACCGAGCAGATCGAGCGCGCCGAGCGCCAGGCAGAGAAGTGGGAGCGGGTCTTGACGGCGCTCGACCGGCAGCGTCAGGCGCACCGCGCTGAGGCCGACAACCAAGAGGAGGTCGTCGCTGCTGCGGACGCCCGCGCCGCCGTGGTGCGCGCCGGGGTCGCGGCACCGCTGATCGAGCAGGCCGCCGCAGACGGCCTCGCCTACCTCGCTGGCCGGGATCGGATGTGGGAGGCGCAGGCTACCCGCGCCAGTGCCGGGCGGCTGCGGAAGCGCGCCGCCAGCCGTGCAGCAGCGGAGGCCGCGGGAGAGCACCGCGCGACGGAGGATGCCGTGCGGCGACGCTGGGGCGGACTGCCGCCCGGCGCGGGTGGCGTGGAGTCGTGGGCTGAGACGGTCGCCGGGAAGCAGGCCGACGCCGACCCGCACGTGACCGAGACGCGGAACGAGGCACAGCAGACCCACCGCGAGCAGGGTCGCATGGTCGAGCGGCATCTGCACGAGTCGATCGCCATGAGTCAGCGCGCCCTCGGAGGCTCCACTCCGAGCCGTGTCATCGCCCACGCCGCGAAGCTCAGGAAGCAGGCCGAACGCGACCGTCACGACCTCGCACGCATCGAGGCCCTGCCCGTCACCGAGGCCGCGCAGTACGTCCGCGAACTCACCGCCCGCGCGGAAGCCGAGCGAGAGGCCGCCGAGCGCGCCCGCGCCGCACGAGAGGCGCGCGCCGCTCAGCTCGAACAGTTCCCACCCTCGCCCGGCCACGACCGCACGGGGCCGGAGCGCGGCGGGCTCGGGATGTAGTCCGATGACGCACCCACTCAGCGGCTCTCCTCGGTCGGCTGGCGTCGATGGCCCTGTGCCACGATGGATCAATGACCCAGGCCCCCGCGACCACTGTTCGCGCGCAGTCGCGCCCCTGGTGGGTGGTCATCGCCGCCGTGGTCGTCTGGTTCGGTCTGTGGTATCTGACGCCGGGCCTGCTGAGCAACGGTGTCGGGCATCTGTTCACGGACGATCTGGCGGCCTCCGTGCTGATCGAGACGGTACTCGCGGCGGTGCTCGCCGTCGTGCTCGTGCTGACGCACCGGCGGTACAACCGTGTTCTGTTCGCCCGGTCCTGGTCGATCTGGCTCTACGCCCTCCCGTTTGTCCTGGCGATCGCGCTGCCGTTCCACTACGAGCTGATCCTGCCCGTGTTCCTCTACATGGTCTGGATGACCGTCTCGGTGTTCTGGCAGGACTACCTCACCTTCGGGCTCCTGCAGAGCTACCTCAGTGAGCGTCTGCCGGCCTGGGGCGTGATCGTCGCCAGCGCGGTCGTCTTCTGGCTCGGCCACGCGCTGTTCATCCCCGACCGCTTCGCCCCGACCAACGGGCTCCCGAGCCTGGCGATCCTCGCCCTCGGCTTCGCCCTGGCCTCCCTCCGGGTGTGGCTCAAGTCGCTGCACCTGATCCTCGCCCTGCACCTGTCGTTCTACTTCTTGTTCGCGTAGGACGGTGGCGTTGTGCGTGTCGCGGTGATCGGTGCTGGGACCGGCGGGCTGACCATCGCGGCCGGGCTGGGCGGTGAGGGGCATGAGGTCGTCGTCTACGAGCGCCGCGTCGAGCCCGGCGCGGTCGGGGCCGGGCTGACCCTGTTCGGCAACGCCTTCGGCGCGCTCGACGCGATCGGCCTGGGCGACATAGTGCGGGAGGTCAGCAGCGACGCGATCGCCCGAATGCGGGCGGGACAGCGCACACCGTCCGGTGACTGGCTCGTGTCAATGCCGTCCGCGATGGTCCCAACGCTGCGCAGCCTGCACCGCGCCGAGCTGCACCGGGCTCTCGTGGGGGCCCTGCCCGCCGGAAGTCTCCAGCTCGGACAGGGCGCCACCGTCGCGGCGGACGGCCAGCCCGTCGTGCGCGTGGACGGCGCCGAGGAGGGGTTCGATCTGGTGATCGCGGCCGATGGGCTCCGTAGCGATGCCCGCGCTCTGCTCGGGCTGGATCGCGGCGTGCGCTACGCCGGGTACACCGCCTGGCGCGGCGTCACCGTATCGGGCGTCAACGTGCACGGTGAGGCTGGCGAGACGTGGGGGCGCGGGCGCATCTTCGGCATCGTGCCGCTGCCAGATGAGCGGGTCTACTGGTTCGCCACCGAATCCACCGCAGCAGGCCAGCACGCCGACGATGAGCGCGAGACGGTGCGGGAGCGGTTCGGGAACTGGCACCCGCCGATCCTGGCGTGCATCGACGCGACAACCGCCACCGCGGTTCTCCGTCACGATATCTACGACCTCGCCCGCATCCCCGCCACGTTCGTCAAGGGCCGAACGGTGCTGCTCGGCGACGCCGCCCACGGCATGACCCCGAACCTCGGGCAGGGAGCGGGACAGGCCATCGAGGACGCCGCCACCCTGACCCTCCTGCTGCGAAGCGGCGAGCTCGATGCGGCGCTGTCCCGGTACGACGAGCTGCGCCGGAAGAGGACTCGGGTGATCTGGCGGCAGTCACGCCTCATGGGGAAGGCCGCGCAAGCCTCCCATCCGATCGGCGCGGGCATCCGCGACGCGCTCCTGCGAGCCACGCCGTCGGCGTTCATGGGACGCGCGACGCAGAGCATCCAGCGGTGGACCGAACCGTAGGAGGCAGCGCCGGGCTCAGGGCGCGCTCGCGGGAAGTCCGTCGAGGTAGGCGCCCAGCACGCGGGCATCGTCGATCGGTGCTGCCCTGGCCGTGCGGTACATCAGGAGCGCGTCAATCAGACCCACGAGGTCCGGGGCGTGCGCGGCGGGGTCGGCAATGCCGATCGCCCGCAGCAACCTCTCGGCCTCGGCGGTCAGCGGTGTCCGCACCGGGGCGTGCGCGGTGAGCGCGCCACGCAGTTCGTCGTCGCCGCGCAGCTCGAACATCAGGGCGAAGCGTGCCGCCTGCGCGTCCTCGCGCCGGGCCATGTGGTTGAGGATGCCCACGGCCACCCGGACAGCCTCGGCTCGGGTGAGTACGACCGGGACGCTCACGCCGTCGAGGTCAGCCTGGGACCCCTCGGAGAGCCGGACAGTGACGAGAGCGATCAGGTCGCGGCGGGTGCGCGCGTAGTAGGACGTGGAGCCGCGAGGCAGGCTGGCCTCCGCATCGACGGCGAGGTGGGTCAGGGCGTGGACGCCGCCGCGCGCGATCAGTCGCACGCCCGCGTCGGCGATCTGATCCCGTCGTGCCACGTTGCCCTCCCGTTGGCTTGCCCTCTACGATCTTAGATACTCTATGATCGTAGAGGTTTGCGAGGAGCGGTGAAGGAGAGCGGGATGCGGGTAGCGGTCGTGGGCGGCGGAGCATCCGGCACAGCGATCCACCGGGCGCTCACCGAGCACGGCGCGAAGCCCGAGCTGTTCTCCCGAACCACCGGGTTCGACGTGCTCCGCGACGACGCGCCCGCGCGCCTGGCTGAAGCCGAAGTGATCGTGGAGGCCACCGGCCGGTTCACGATCAGCCGCAGAGCGGCGACGGAGTTCTTCACCCGCTCGACCCGCGCCGTCGCCGCAGCCGCCCGCGCCTCCGGTGCGCGCCACATCCTGCTCTCGATCGTGAACGGCGATCTGCCGCAAGTGCAGGGCTACGGCTACCTCGCCGGCAAGACCGCGCAGGAGCGCGTCGCACGGCAGGAGAGCCCGAACCTGACGATCGTGCGCTCGACGCAATGGTTCGAGTTCGCCGGGCAAAACATCGACCGGATGAAGATCGGCCCGATCGCTCTCGTGCCCGCCATGACGATCCAGCCCGTCGCACTCGACGCCGTCGCCGATGTGATCGCCGACGCCGCGACCGGCGTCCGCACCGGCGCGCTGCACGAGGTCGCCGGCCCCGAGGCCACGACGCTGTGGGACATGACCACGCAGCTCTCCGACAAGCGCGTCACCCCGATCCCGCTGCGCATCCCCAGCCGCTACGGGCGAGCCTTCCGCGACGGGACCCTCCTGCCCGCACCGGGAATCGAAGTGGCCGGCCCCCGCTATACCGAGTGGCTGAACGCCCGAAGCGCCTGAGCGGGCGTCGCCCGCGCGGACGCGGCCTACGCCTGTGGCGGCCGACGCCTTTGCTCCTGAGCGGAGCGGAACCACCGCCACAGCGCGGGGGCGGTCGCGAGGAGGACGACGGCGAACACGGTTTGGTTCACGACGCCGAACAGAGGATTGCCGCCGATGGTGAAGAAGACAGTCCAGTTCACTGCGATATCGGCAAGGATGACGACGAGACCCAGGACGATGCCCGCTCGCTTCCGAAACAGGAGGAGCACCACCGTCAGCGGATCGAGGGCGGTGAGCGAGAGCCAGAACACGCGCAGCGCGGTCGGGAACTCTCCGTAGGTGTCAGCTCCGCCCGCGATTAGGTCGAGGACATGGCTGGCCGTGCCGATGAGGAAGCCCGCGATCCAGATGACCAGGATCGCCAGACGGAGGCGATCAGCAGTCGAACCGGTCATACTCACAGACTAGGAGGGCGATGAACGCCGCGTGGTCGGGACTTTCGGTGGTTGCTCTGGGAGAACGGCAGTCGCCGCCGTAGAATCGACGCATGACCCCGACCGCCGCAGAAGTGCTCGACGCCGCCAAGGCGCTCCCGCGCGCGGAGCGGGCAGAGGTCGCGCAGGAACTGCTCTCCACGCTCGGCACCGCGGATGTCTCGGATGAGGCCCGGCTCACGGCACTCCGAGCAGCCGTTGACGCCGGTATCGCCAGCCTCGACGCTGGCAAGGGCATCCGCATCCCGGTTGGCGGTCTGCGGGGCTACCTGCGAGAGCGCGGACGGCTGGCGACCGAGCGCGCCGACGCCAAGACCGCGTGACGTTCGGGCTCGACCTCGCCCCGGAAGCCGAGGCGGACATCGACGACATCCTGGAATGGTCGGTGACGCAGTTCGGTGCGGCGGTCCGCGACGGATACGAAGCACTCATCGACGTGGCTATCCTCAGCATCCTGGACGACCCGAATCGCGCCGGCTCGCTCGATCGCGCCGATCTCGGGCGCGGAATCCGCACCCTGCATCTGGCGTCGAGCCGGGATGACGTCAGCCAGGACGTACGGAGGATCGCCAACCCTCGTCACTTCGTGGTCTACCGTCAGGTCGAGGGCGTGATCCAGGTCGCCCGGCTGCTCCACGAGGCGATGAACCTGCCCGAGCAGCACATCCCCTGACGCGCCGAATCGCTCACCCCAAAATCACCCCGAGGACGGATTCAGGGGTCTGTGAGCCATCCGGAGGCCCCGGAGAATCAGGGGAACCCGCGACCCGGGCGCCTTCACACGGAAGAGGTCATCGGTTCGAGTCCGGTATCGCCCACGACCAAGAGCCCCTGGCAGCGGTCAGGGGTTCTCTTGGTTCCGCTCGTGGAGTCGTCCTCCGAGCTTCAGCGCGACCAGGGTTCCCCGAGCTTGCGCGCCTCTGCCGCCAGTTGTCCGGCGAGCTCGGTGATCCGAGCCCCGCGACGTGGATGGGGTCTCTCCTGGTAGGAGTCCTTCCACGCTAGTACGCGCCGCCCGCAGACCGCGGGCGCCGGACGTTCGACAGGATCCCGAGAGACTGCGGCCTGGCCGCGTCAGGACGCGGACAATGGAGGCGCGATGTCGACGTCGACCAGTCCGGTGAACTCGGCGAGCTCGGCCTCCGGCGCCCCCGAGTCGGTGACCAGAACATCGAGCAGGTTGATGCTGCCGAGCGCGAACGGAGCGCGGGACCGGAACTTGGTGTGGTCGGCGACGAGGATGCGGTGGGTGGCGCAGTCGACGAAGCGCCGGCGGACGGCGAGTTCTGCCGCGTCGAAGTGCATCATCCCGGTCGTCGGCGACACGCCCGCGCATCCCAGCACGACGTAGTCGAGCGGCATGTCGAAGTCAGGCCCGAACGCACCGGTGTTGACCAGGTTGAGATCGGAGTTCAGGATGCCGCCCAAGAGCACAAGGGTGCTGCGCGACTGCCGGAACTGCGTGGCGATCGGCAGCGCGTTGGTCACGACTGTCAGATCATCGCGGTGCGAAAGGATGCGCGCGACCGCTTCGCAGGTCGATCCGAGATCGATCGCGACGGTCGCACCGTTCGGGATCAGGCTCGCGGCACGCGCGGCGATGGCGAGCTTCTCCGGACTGTTCTCGGCGGCACGGCGCTCGACCTCCGACCTCGGTGAGACGGCACCGCCATGGATGCGCACGGCGCGGCCGGCGCGGTGGAGCTCTCCGAGGTCACGGCGGATGGTCATCTCGGTGACGTCCAGCTCGCGCGCGAGCTCTGGCACGCTCACGCGCCCGTTGTCATCCAGACGGCGGATGATGAGCGACTGGCGTCGACCGCGCTCATCGACGCGTCCGTCGTCGGGCGCATTCCGATCGGCACGCGCCTCGGATGCTGACATCACAGAACCTCCTCGCACATCATCGTTCGGTCTCCGGCCTCCTCACACGGCGCCGTTTCCCCGTCGAACTCGATCGTACAGATCCACGCGGCCCATCTGGCCGCCCTTCAACGCGATCTCGAGCCCATGGAGCTGGGCATCCCCGCCATCGAGCCGGCCGAGCAGCACAGAGTCGTCGACCACCGCCACCGGCGTGAACCGCTCGGCGCCGATCTCGCGCACCGCGTATCCGGAGGTGTCGCCACCCGCGACCAGCGCGCGCTCGACGCCCGCCTCAATCCGCGCCCGGGCGACGATCCGGCCCAGGGCGCGCCCGACCACCTCCGCATCGACCGGAACGGCCGACCGCGGAATGTCGGTGTGCGCGGTGTACACCACGACGGAGGAACCGCTGCGGAGCGCAGCGAGCGCCTCGTCGACGATCCGCCCCTCCTCGGGGCCTCCGATCAGAGATGGATCGAGATGGAGGGTGGCCCATCCAGACTCGGCAGCGGCATCCACCTGCTCGGCCGACCGCGGCGACGCGGAGCCGGAGACCACCACGATGCGGTCCTCGCCTGCGATGGACAGCGGGATCGGCGGCGCGGTGCTGCCGTCGGTGAGTGCGTCGGCGAGAGCGGCGGTGAGACCGCCCGACCCGATGCCGAACAGTGTGCCCCCGTCCTCGACGTGATCGAGGATGGCCCGTCCGACGACGCCGACGTCGCCCTGATCGAGCGAGTCGACCACGTACGCGACGCATGCCGTGTCGTGCAACCCTGCGACGATCTCATCGGCCAGGCCGCCGCGGATGTCGAGAAGGCCGAGCCCCTCGACATTCCTCTCGATCTGCGCGGCGAAGTGACGGCGGAGATCGGCCTCGTGCATCGGCGTGCTCGGATGGTTCGCCATCGCAGGCACCCGGTCGAGACGGGTCACCGTGCGGCCGTCGTCGACGAAGAGGTTTCCGAACACGGTGAAGCGGCCGATCGAGGGCTGCGCGCACATGATCGGCACAGGCCGCGGGCCGAACAGTCGGCGCCCGGCCTCGAGCGCGGGCCGGATCGAGCCGATGTCCGGCGACGAGTCTGCGGTCGAGCAGATCTTGTACTGCACAATTGCCGGGTCGAGCTCCGCGAACATCTCGAACGCGGCATCGACCTCCCTGCCGATCTCGGTGCGGTGCATTGCGCGCGTCGTCCCCGCGATGCCGACAGCATCCACTTGCGAGACGGCCTCTCGGAGCTGCTCGAGGGTCGGCGTCATCAGGAACAGCGTCGTACGTAGTCCACGCTGCTCGAGCTGCAACACGACATCGGTCGAACCGGTGAAGTCGTCTCCGAAGAAGGCGATCGGGCGGCGATCAGCCACGGCCGCCGAACTTCTCGAGGGCGCGGGCGAGGGCGACACTGTCGCGGGCGGCCGCCTCGACGGGCACGCCGTCCTCGATCGCCTGCCACGCATCGCGCATGCTCTCCACCCCCGCCTTCGCGCCGTCCGGGTGCCCGCTGATGCCGCCCCCGGCCATGATGAGAAGATCGGTCGTCTCGAGCGCGTCGTACGCGGCCTGAGCGGTCGCCGCCGACTGTCCGGACGATACCACCGTGGCGGGAAGGCGTGTGTCACCGAGCGGCGTCCGCAGAGCGCGGGCGCTATGCACGACCGATTCGTTGGACTCGAAGAACTTCGAGTCGATCCCGCCCACGTGGAGCTGGTCGGCACCCGCGAGTCGCGCGAACTTCTGGTAGACCGCGTAGTCGACGCCCAGCTCGGGAGTCCGGGAGATACTCTGGAACCCGGCGCGATGCGTGTGGATGGCTAGCGGGGTCCGACGACGGATGTACTCGAGTGCCGCGAATCCGACGGCCGGGAGCACGACCATGATCGAGGATCCGCCCGCCTTCTCGACCAGCTCGGCACGGCGGAGCATGTCGTCGAGATCGCCCGTGATGTTCAGGGCGTACATCGGGCGGTTCCCGGTGGCCTGGGCGACCCGGTCGAGCGTGGTGAGAACGGTCTCGGCGCGCTCGACGAACGGCAGGTCGAGCGCGTTGCCGTTTATCTCGTCGTCCTTGATGAAGTCGATGCCCGCTTCGGCGAGATCGGTCACGAGGCCCGCGAGCGCGTCGAACTTGATGCCGATCGAGGGCTTGATGATCGTTCCGATCAACGGTCCCTCGAGACGGTTGACGATCACGCGGGTGCCGACCATGCCGACCCGAGGGCCCCGATAAGCGGACAGGATCTGCGGCGGGATCTCGACGTCGAGGAGCTTGACCGCGGCGAGGTCGCGGAGCTCGAAGAGGTTGCCCGCGACCGTGGTGTACAGCTCCTCGATGGAGGTGCCCACGTTCTCGATCGGGAAGCCGATCTCGACGATCCCCACGTTGAGCGACTCGGCGCCGGCCGGATTCCACGAGCCGGGCAGGGCCGCGAGCGGCTCGTCGGTCGTCTCGACACCGATGACCGTCGCGCCGTGCCGGGCGATGAGCGCATCCGTCTCCAGCGCGACCGGAGTGAATGTGCCCGACGACTGCTCGCCAGCGAGGACGGCGGCGGCTTTCTCGAGCGGCTGATAGCTGGCCAGGCGGTAGTGGGCGGAGAAGTACTCGGTCATGCGGTGTGGACCTCCAGATCAGGGATGATGACGACCTTGCCTGCATCCTGGCTGAGGAGGTCGATGGCATCTGCGACGCGCTCGAGCGGCAGACGGTGGGTGACGAGTCGATCGAGATCGAGGCGCCCGGATGCGACCAGCGGGATCAGCAGCTCCCAGGTCTGCCAGATGAGCCGGCCGAACACGCCGCGAAGCGTGATGCCGCGCTTGTTGATGTGCTGCGCGACGTCGATCGGCGTCGGCTGACCGGGATGCCCGATCGTGACGACCGTGCCCACCAGACGCGAGGCCTCGAGCAGCACCGACAGCGTGCCGTTCACTCCGGAGACCTCGTATCCGATGTCGAATCCGCTGCGCTCACCGGTGAGCCGTGCGATCTCGATCACCTCGGGCCCGGGTGCCACGGCGATCGCTCCGCGCTGCTCGATGAGCGCGCGACGATACGGGTTCGGCTCGATGACCACGACCTTCGCCGCGCCCCCGATGAGGCTGAGTTCGGCGATCACGAGGCCGATCGGGCCGCCGCCGGAGATCAGGACGTTCGCTCCCGGAAACGGCGCGCCCGCACGCTGCACGGCGTGCATCCCGACACCCGCCGACTCGAGCATCGCGCCGGCCTCGAAGGAGACCGACTCCGGCAGTCGCACACAGGTGCTCGCCGGCACCATGGTGCGCTCGGCGAACGCGCCGTCGACGTTGACGCCGAACAGGCCCATGTTGCGGCACAGGTGCGGGTCTCCCGCACGGCACTCAGGACAGGAGAAGTCGGCGATGTGGGTCTCGATTGCGACGCGGTCGCCGACCGCGAGGGTGCGCACCGCCGATCCGACCTCGACGACCGTGCCGGCCGTCTCGTGTCCGAGCACCACCGGGAAGCGCACCGGGAAGGCCCGTGCGGAATCGCTGTACTCCCACAGTTCCCTGTCGGTGCCGCAGACCGATGTCGCTCCGACGGCGATCCGGACCCATTCCTCCGGAAGAGGGGCATCCGGATGATCGGCGACGAAGTCGGCACCCGGCGCAGGGCGTTGTTTGACGATGGCGCGCATCGATCCTCCTTGTGCGTTCAAACATAGTCTAGCGATGATGGGGACCGAAAATCCCCATTAATTATGGACTTGACGAAGCCCGTATGTTTGTGTGTATGTTTGCACGAACATAGCACCTGTAGATCGAAGGAGATCCGTTGAGCATGTCGAAGGAAGTCGAAGGAGCCGCATCCGATCAGAGTTCCACTGCCCGGGAGATGCGGCGAGTCGTCTGGGCGAGCGTTGTGGGCACCGCCCTCGAAGCGTATGACCTGTATCTATACGGAACTGCCGCCGCGCTGGTCTTCGGGCCCCTGTTCTTCCCGAACGGCAATCCCGCGGTCGGCACGTTGCTCGCGCTGTCGACGTTCGCACTGTCGTTCATCGCCCGACCGATCGGCGCCCTATTCTTCGGGCACTTCGGCGACCGTGTCGGACGGAAGCGCGTGCTATGGCTCACGCTCCTGCTGATGGGGGGCTCGACGTTCCTCATCGGGTGCTTGCCGACGTACGCGGCGATCGGCTTCACCGCCCCGCTCATCCTCGTGGTCCTCCGCTTCGTGCAAGGCTTCGGATTTGGCGGCGAGTACAGCGGAGCCGTGCTGATGCTCATGGAGCACGCGCCCGAGAACCGGCGCGGCTTCTACGCTGGTCTCAACAACGTCGGCCCGGTGTTCGGATTCATCGCGTCGAGCGGTCTGTTCATCGGTCTCACCGACTGGCTCGGAACTGACCAGTTCGTGGCGTGGGGCTGGCGCATCCCGTTCTTGTTCAGCATTGTGCTCATCATCGTCGGCCTCATCGCGCGGTCGCGGCTCACAGAGTCGCCCCTGTTCATGGAGGCCGTGAAGCGGCACGAGGTGCGCCGCGAGCGCATCCCCGTCGTGGAGCTGTTCCGCACCCAGTGGCGCCAGGTCGTCCTCACCGTCGGCGCCAACATCGCGCAGTTCGCCAGCAACTACCTGGTGCTCACGTTCGCACTGAGCTACGGTGTGTCGATCGGCGTCAACTACGACACCGTCCTCCTGACGGTCATCATCGCGGTGTGCGCGAACATCATCGTCATCCCGATCGCGTCGCAGCTGTCCGACCGGGTCGGTCGCAAGCCCGTGATCATTGTTGGCCTCATCGGCACCGCGGTGTGGGCCTTCCCGTTCTTCGCCCTGTTCAACACAGCCCAGCTCGGGTTCATGATCCTCGGCTTCGTGCCCATGATGGTCTTCTACTCGACGATGTTCGGCCCGATCGCCTCGTTCTCGAGCGAGCAGTTCTCGACCACGGTGCGCTACACCGGATCGGCTCTGTCGTACAACCTGGCCGGTATCCTGGGTGCCGCCTTCGCGCCGCTCATCGCATCCGCGCTGCTGACCTCGTTCAACAGCTCGGTGCCGATCTCGATCTACCTCATCGGCCTGTGCGTCATCTCGCTGATCTGCGTTCTCATCGCACGGGAGACGAACAACCGCCGCCTCGCAGCGAGCTGATCCATCCCTACCCCTACCCCCCTCCCCCCGTGACAGAACCGAGGAGCCACACCGTGTCCGACTCTCCCGAGTCCATCCGTCATCTCGATCTCGAGCTCTCTGACGTGACCCTGCACGTCGCGCGAGCCGGGGATCCGTCCGGTCGTCCGATCGTGCTGATCCACGGCTGGCCCGAGACGTCGTATGCCTGGCGGAAGATGGTGCCGCTCCTCGGCGACGAGTTCGACCTGGTGATGCCGGACACCCGCGGCATGGGCGGGTCGTCCATCCCCGACAGCGGGTACGACAAGGTGACCGTCGCCGGTGACATCGTCGAGATGATCGAGCGGATCGAGCTCGATCGTCCCCTCATCGTCGGCCACGACTGGGGCGGCACGATCGCGTTCTTCGTCGCGGCTGCGCTCCAAGAGCGGGCATCCGGTCTCGTCGTGCTCGACACGACCGTGCCGCAGCCACCCGGGGTCGGGATGTCGATGAACCAAGGCGGCAAGCGCTGGCATCACGCGTTCAACCGCTCGGCGCTTTCAGACCTCCTTGTCCCCGGTCGCGAGCGCGAGTTCTACGGCTGGTTCTACACCGAGTTCGCCCGGCACCCCGAGGCGATCGACGAGACCGCATTCGGTGTGTACATGGAGGCGTTCGCCGACCCTCGCCGCTCCCACGCGGGCTTCGAGATGTACCGGGCGATTCCGCAGGACGAGCTCGCCGCGGAGCGGGTGCGGGCAGCGGGTCCCCTGCGGATGCCGGTGCTCGGCTATGGCGGTGCCGAATCGTGGGGTCGGGCGGACGAGGTGGTGCAGTCGCTCCGTCAGTTCGCCGGCGACGTGGCGGGCGGCAGCGTGCCTGACTCGGGACATTGGATTCCCGAGGAGCAGCCGGCCTTCCTCGCCGACCGCATCCGCGCCTTCGCCCACCGGCTGGACGCCCCCGTCGCGAGCTGATCAGCGCCGACGGCTGTGGCAGCCCTCGACGCTGCTCACCCCGATCTCGATCCCGACCCAGATGGGCGACCTCGGTGCGACTGCACGAATGGCATGGGCATCGGACGGCGTGATGCTCGCAGCGTTGGCCAGCGCAGCGGCGGCGCTCTCAATGCGCCAGATGACTCACTCCGCGGGGTGCTCGACTGGTCCTCGCGCATCCATTCGCAGCCGGACGAGATCATCGCGGCGTTCGCCGAGCTCTCCCGGCGATACCGCATGACGATGGGCTCCTTCTCGGCCACGAGAACGTATCGCACCCCGAGGGAGACCGGGAGTCGTACCGGGCCGGGCACCCGCCGGGACCACCCGGACGCAGGCGGGTTCAGGGCAACAGGGCGATCAGCTCGCAGTGTTGCCGTTGATGTACTCCTCGGTGCTGCCGCTGCTGTTCGACGCGACGACGCGCACCGTGAAATACGAGCTGTAGCCGGATGAGCCGCAGTCGATGGGGACGCCGATCTGGCCGCTCGCCGACAGGCCGGCCGAGACCCGGCTGAAGTCGCCACCCTCGCCCGGATACGCCGTGTCGCTCTGAGCGACCCAGACCTCGACCTCGTTCTCGCCGGGGGTCGAGCTCCAGGTGACGTCTTTGGTGATGGTCAGGGCTGCGTCGAAGCTCTCGCAGATGACGTAGTCGGTTCCGTCGGCCCACGTGACGCCGACGAGCTGGGGCGCCGCGAGCGGCGGGGGCGGCGGTGCGGGCGCAGGCGCAGGCGGCGCCTGGGTCGCCGGCTCCGAGGGGGCGGTGGTCGGCGTCGAGGTGGCGCTCGGGGTCGGACTCGGTGTGGGAGTACTCGTGCTCGTCGCCGACGGGGAGCTGGACGACGCGGCGCCGGAGGTCTCCTGCGGCTTCAGAAGCAGAAGCACGAGCACAACGACGATCACGGCGAGCAGCGCGACGAGCAGGATTCCGATGATCACGAGCGGACGTCGGCTACCGCCCCCTGCTCCCCCGCCACGGCCGTCGCCCGGACCACCCGAGCCGTCACCCGGGCCACCCGGGCCGCCCGGGCCGCCCGGGCCGCCGTTGGTCGGCAGCACGACGGTGGGCGCATCACCCGTGGCGACGCCCGCAGGGGACGTCGGGAACGCTTCAGTCGGGGCCGTCGTCGGCGGAGTGCCCGATACCGCGGGAGTCGCGGGCTGTTCTGGCTGCGGGGATTGCTGCGGATCGCTCAAGGCTCACTCCTGCCGGTCGCTGACGCTGCGGGAATCATAGCGCGCCGGATGACGGTGCGGCACGTCTATCTCAGACGCTCATCCCGGAATCACCCATCAGCTCCCCGCGTGCTGCGCGATCGACTGCCGCTCCACGATGCGCGGGAGCACCGGCACGATGCGGTCTCGGGGCTCTCCGCCCTCGATCTGCTCGAGGAGCGCGTCGACGGCCTCACGGCCGAGCTCGATGAGCGGCATCGCGATCGTGCTGACCGGCGGGATGAGGAAGTCGGCGAGCGGCAGGTCGTCGTAGGCGAGCAGCGAGAGGTCTCCCGGGACGTCGAGCCCCGCGGCATCCGCTCGATGCAGGGCGCCGACGACCTGGTTGATCGAGGTGGAGAAGACCGCCGTGATGCGCGGCTCGCGCTCGAGCAGCACGGCGAGGCCGTCGGAGCCGGCCCGCTCGTCGAAGGCGGGCATGTTCACGACGACGGGCCGCGGCAGGCCCAGCTCGGCCGCCGTCTCGAGGAAGCCCTCGGAGCGGGCCCGGCTGGTCTCGACGTCGAGCGGGCCCGAGATGTGGCCGAGGAAGCGGTGACCCGCGGCCGCGAACCGGCGCGCGGCCAGGCGCCCGGACTCGCCGACCTGCATGTACACGTCGCGGTGCGAGCCGGGCACGACACGGTTGACGAACACGTGCGGCACGGCGTTGCGTTCGAGCGTCTCGATGAACGGATGGCCTTTGCGCGCCGAGGCGATGAGCAGGCCGTCGACGTGGCCGGCCGCGACGAGGCGGTTGAACCGCTCGTCGGCCACCTGGCCCTCGGAGTCCTCGGCGATGAGGACGGTGTAGCCGAGCTCGCGCGCACGCTCGAAGGCGCCACGGATCATGAGGGCGTAGATCGAGTTGGAGAGCTCGGGCACGAGGAAGGCGATCGCGAGCGACCGGGCACCGGCGAGCGCCCGGGCGGTGGCGTGCGGCTCGTAGCCGAGGGTCTTCGCGGCCTCCAGGACACGCTCCCTGGTCTCCTGTTTCACCGAGAGCGTGGGAACGTTGTTGAGGATCTTCGACGCGGTCGGGCTCGAGACCCCGGCGAGGCGCGCGACGTCGTCGAGCTGCGCACGGACGCGGATGGGCCGAGCCGCCCGACCCACCATGCGGTCGGTCATATCTGCCTGCTCCTTCCCCCGCCGCGGGAGAGCCGCGGCCTCGTCGCATGTTAGCCGGGCTCGTCCACTCGATGTCGGATTGTTAGTTGACACGGCCGGAATAGCTCCCTACTCTAACACTACGCAAGCGCTTGCCTAGCTTAGAAAAGCGCTTGCCTAGCACCACACGGTGATCCTGCCCATTCGGGCGGCGACGCACACGACAACGACCCCGCCCAGTCGGGCCTTGGCGCAAAGGAGCAACAAGTGAAAGTTCATGGTGGAGCGTTCACGCGACGGAGGACGCGGCTCGCAGCCGCATCGACGTCGCTCGTATTGGCTGTCGGCGGACTCGCCGCCTGCTCGAGCCCCGGCGACGGAGGTGGAGGCGGATCCACCGACGGCGGCCTCCAGACCGTCACCGTCCTGGAGTCCTCACCCGGGTTCTTCGACCTGCCCATCCACGTGGCGATGGACGACTTCGACGAGCAGTTCGGGCTCAACATCGACCTCACCCAGGTGCAGGGCGGCGGAGCGGCCGGCCAGCAGTTCCAGGGCGGCACGGGCGACATCGCCGTGACCGCGGCGGACATCCCCCTCCGGATCCAGATGCAGGACTCGATCCCCGGAGGCATCTCGATCATCGGGTCCAACCAGTTCACGATGCTCTACGTGATGGTCGCCCCCGCTGACTCGGACATCGACTCGATGGACGACCTCGTCGGCAAGAAGGTCGGCATCACGGGTCCGAAGTCGTCGAGCGAGCTCGTCACCCGCTGGGCGATGAGCACGAAGTTCGGCATGAACCCCGAGGACACCGAGTTCGTCGCCCTCGGCTCCGTTCCGACGATCCTCGAGGGCATCCGCAACGGGAGCGTCGACGCCGGCATCCTCTTCTCCCCCGCGCTCGAGCAGGGGCTCGGCGACGGCTCGGTCAAGGTGGTCTTCGACTTCCGCGACTTCCCCAACGGGCAGAACGTCTTCTACGCGCGCAACAACGACATCGAGAAGGACGGCTCCAAGTTCTCCTCGTACATGAAGGCCTACACGGCAGCCGTCGAGAAGATGGAGTCGGATCCCGACTACGCCTTCGCCGCCGCGAAGAAGTACTACGGCACCGGCCTCTCCGACGACGTGCTGCACCAGATCCTCGACTTCTATCTCGAGAAGGAGTGGTCGGAGACCGAGTTCACCCAGGCCAGCTACGACGCGAGCAAGGACATGCTCCTGAACTCCAGCAGCGGCTTCGAAGAGGCGACCTTCCCCAGCTACGAGGAGATCACGAAGGGCGCGCCGACGTCATGAGTGTGACGAACGCCACCCATCGCTCCGCGGGAACCCCCGCCGCGTCGCAGACCGCGACGCGGCGGGGCGACCCGGCCGACGCCTCCCGAGGCGGCGCGCTCGTCGTCTCCGGGGTCAGCGTCAAATACCAGTCCCAGGGCGACGAGCAGCCCGTGCTCGCCGTGGACGACGTGAGCCTCGAGGCCGCGCCGGGCGAGTTCGTCGCCATCGTGGGCCCCAGCGGCTGCGGCAAGTCCACGCTGCTCAAGGCCGTCGCCGGCCTGCTCCCCACCTCGAGCGGCTCGGTCTCCTTCGGCGGCGAGACACAGGCCCGCCTCGGCTTCGTCTTCCAGTCCGACGCGCTGCTGCCGTGGAAGACGGCCGCCGAGAACGTCGAGATCGCGATCAAGATGTCGTTCCGCCAGGTCAGCAAGGGAAGGCTGTCGAAGGCGAAGCTGCAGGAGAAGGCGATCGAGCTGCTCGAGCAGTTCGGCCTCGGCGAGTCGACCCACAAGTACCCGGCGCAGCTCTCGGGAGGCATGCGCAAGCGTGTCGCCCTCGCTCGCGCCGTCGCCTACGAGCCCTCGGCGTTCCTCATGGACGAGCCGTTCAGCGCCCTCGACGCGCAGACGAGGATCCGCGTCGGCAACTTCTTCCTCCGCATGCTGGAGGACCTCGGGCAGACGGTGCTCTTCGTCACGCACGACATCGAGGAGGCCGTCGCGATGGCCGACCGGGTGATCGTGCTCTCGAAGGGCCCCGGCCGTGTCATCGAGACCATCAATGTGACCATCCCGCGTCCCCGCGACTACCACGACACCCGGTTCCACCCGCTCTTCAAAGATCTGCAGCAGCGGGTATGGGACTCCCTCGGGTACAGCCAGGGCGCCACCTCAGGAGACGGCGAATGACTGCCACAGTGACACCACCACTCCCCGCAACGGATGTCGCGAGCACCAAGCGATCCCGACGCGGACGGAAGCTCTCCCGCACGACGATCATCGGCCGCTGGGTCGCCGCACTGCTCTTCGTGGCGCTGCTGCTCGCCTGGGAGCTCGGCGGACTCGCCGGCGGCCAGCGGATGTTCAGCCGCCCGACCCTCGTCGTCGAGCGATTCATCGACATGGTCGCGACCGGCGACCTCTGGCACAACCTCTTCGCGACCGTCTGGGCCATGCTCGGCGGACTCGTGATCGGCATGGTCGTGGGCGTCGTGCTCGGCGTGCTGATGGGCAAGTTCGCGATAGCCGGCACGATCTTCGACCCCTATGTCATCGGTATCAACGGCCTGCCGCGCGTCGCGCTCGGCCCGTTCCTGGTCGTGTGGTTCGGCATCGGCCTCTTCTCGAAGATGATCCTCGCGGCATCCCTCGTCTTCGTCGGCGTGCTCTTCAATGTGCGCGAAGGCGTCGAGAGCGTCGACAAGGACCTCGTCGACGCGATGCGCAGCATGCGCGCGAGCCGGTGGGAGCTGACGAAAGACGTGCTGATCCCCTCGCTCGCGCCGTGGCTCTTCGCAGCTCTCAAGGTCGCCATCGGCTTCGCCCTCACGGGTGCGGTCATCGGCGAGCTGGTCGGCGCGAGCGAAGGCCTCGGCTGGTACATCAGCAACGCGCTCAGCGTCATCGACATCACCGGCGCGGTCACGGCCCTCGTGCTCCTGGCCCTGCTCGCCCTCGTGATGTACCTGATCGTGATCGTCATCGAGCGCCGGTACCTGCACTGGCGGAGCGCGGCCCGGTGACCCCGGTCATCGCGGTCGTCCCCGGCTCGCACGAGGGGCGCGCCGCGCTCGACGAGATCGGCGGGCTGCTCGCATCGCTCGCCGACGTGGTCGAGCTCCGCACCGTCGAGCTCGGCGTCGAGACCTATCGGCGCACCGGGCAGGCGCTCCCCGCCGAGGCGCTCGAGGCGCTCCGCTCCTCCGACGCGATCGTGATCGCCGCTCCTCCGGGCCCCGGTCCGGCCGACGGCGACATCGCGCCCGGCGTGCTGGAGCACGGGATCGTCTTCGCCCTGCGCAGGGCGCTCGGCCTCTCGGTCAACCTCCGCACCTTCACCGGGGTCGGCGAGGAGGCCGGGATCGACATCGCCGTCGTGCGGGAGAACTCCGAGGGCGCCTACTTCAGCCCCGGCGACCTGGTGCACGACGGCACGGCGGACGAGATCGCCGTGCAGGCGGTCGTGACGAGCGCCTCCGCCGTGGAGCGCTGCCTCCGCTACGGCTTCGAGCAGGCGCGTCTCCGCGGTCAATCCCTCGTCGTCGCGCACAAGGTCAGGGTGCTCACCGTCTCGGGCGGCATCTGGATCCGCACGGCCGAGCGCGTCGCACGGGACTTCCCGGATGTCGCGTGGCGCGTGGAGAGCATCGACACCTGCTGCGGGCGGATCGTCTCCGACCCGAGGTCGTACGGCGTCATCGCCACCGACAACGTCTTCGGCGACATCCTCGCCGACGTCGTCTCGGCCCGGGCACGGGCGGGCGACTACGCGGTGTCGGTGGAACGCCCA
Organism: Compostimonas suwonensis; assembly: GCF_002797855.1. Taxonomy (GTDB): domain Bacteria; phylum Actinomycetota; class Actinomycetes; order Actinomycetales; family Microbacteriaceae; genus Compostimonas; species Compostimonas suwonensis. The sequence goes on along the minus strand of NZ_PGFB01000006.1, from coordinate 116,824 downwards.
CTCGGCCGCAGCGGCCCGTCTCTGTTCGAGCCCATGCACGACACCCACTCGAGCGCCGCGGAGCATCTCGCCCGACGCCATCTCGGGCTCATCGGCGCCTTCGGCGCGGCCCTCGTCGATCTCGGGCTCGTCGAGCGCGGCACGGAGCTGCACACGGCGTCCATCCCGAGCACCGCCGGCAGCGGCGCCGGCGCATAGCCGTGCCGAGCGCCCACACATTCATATCTGACAGGAGAATCATGCTGAAGGCGGAGTACGTGCGCGGTGCCGCGCTCGAGATCATGGAGGGCGAGCCCCCCGTCCCGGCTGCCGGGCAGGTCGTCATCCGGGTCTCCCACGTGGGGATCTGCGGAACCGACCTGCACCTGCTGCACGGGGCGATGGACCACAGAACGGGGCCGCGCCGGGTGATCGGGCACGAGGCGTCCGGGATCGTCGTGGCGAAAGGCGCGGACGTGGACGTCGAGCTCGGCGCGCACGTTGCGTTCTTCCCGCTCGTCCCCTGCGGGCAGTGCCCGGCCTGCCTCGCCGGCAACGGGCACATCTGCCAGCGGCTCGTCTTCCTCGGCATCGACGGGCCCGGCGCCCTCCAGCAGGAGATGGTCGTCGACGCGAGCCTGATCGTGCCCATCGACCCCTCCGTGCCGGAGCGGCACGGCGCGCTCGTCGAGCCGACCGCCGTGGCCGTGCACGACGTGCGCCGCGCAGGCCTCACGGCCGGCGACGTCGCGCTCGTCGTCGGCGGCGGGCCCATCGGCGCGCTGATCGCCGTCGTCGCGAGACACGAGGGGGCGACGGTGCTCGTGGTCGAGCTCGATCCCTTCCGTCAATCGGTCCTGCGCGACCTCGGCTTCGAGGTGCTCGATCCGCGCGAGGTCGACGTGAAGGCCCTCGTCTGGGAGCGCACGGGAGGCGCGGGGGCCGATGTGGCCTTCGAGGTGTCCGGGGCCGAGGCGGGGATCGCGACCGCGATCGACGCGATCAAGGTACGCGGCACGCTGGGTCTCGTCGCGGTGCACACCCAGCCGCGGTCGGTCGATCTGCACCAGTTCTTCTGGCGGGAGCTCACACTCGTCGGCTCGCGGCTGTACGTCAGAGGCGACTTCGAGCGGGCCGCCGAGCTTCTGGCCCAGGGCGTCGTTCCCGCCGACGCCCTCATCTCGCGGATCGTGCCGCTCGCACAGGCGCAGTCGGCCGTCGACGCGCTCTTCGCCAAGGAGGACGTCATGAAGGTGCTGGTGGCCTGCAATGACTGATCTCTTCGATCTGACCGGCTCGACCGCCCTCGTCACAGGCGCGTCCCGCGGAATCGGGCGCAGCATCGCCCTGGGGCTCGCGTCCGCGGGCGCCGACGTCGTGGCGACCGCGACCGACGCCGCGACCCTCGACGGGCTCGGCACCGAGATCACGGGGCTCGGGCGCACGTTCCGCGGGCATTCGCTCGACCTCTCGCAGCGCGCGAACGTCGACGCCTTCATCGAGGCGGTGCTCGCCGACACGGGCGCCCCAGACATCCTCGTCAACAACGCGGGGATGATCGCGCGGGCTCCCGCCCTGCAGCACAGCGACGAGCAGTGGGACACGACGCTCGCGGTCGACCTGACCTCGCACTTCCGCATCACCCGCGCGCTCGGCGCGGGGATGGTGGAGCGCGGCCACGGCAGGGTGATCTTCACCGCCTCGCTGCTGAGCTTCCAGGGCGGCATCAACGTCGTGAGCTACACGGCGGCGAAGTCCGGGATCCTCGGCCTCACCCACGCGCTCGCGAACGAGTGGGCGCCCCACGGCGTGACGGTCAACGCGATCGTGCCCGGCTACATCGCTACCGACAATACCCTGCCGCTCACCACCGACGAGGCGCGTCGCCGGTCGATCGAGGAGCGGATCCCGATGGGCCGCTGGGGCACACCCGACGACCTCGTCGGCGCAGCGGTCTTCCTCGCCTCCCGCGCCTCGGGCTACGTGACGGGCACGCACATCGCCGTCGACGGCGGATGGCTCAGCCGATGAGCATCGGAGCGGGCGGCGCCCTCCCGCCGAACGCCGCGCACGTCGTGGCCGTCGGCGAGACCATGATCATGCTCGTGCCGGAGGAGGGCTCGACCCTCGCCGCGACACGGCGCTTCGACTCGTACATCGGCGGCGCGGAGTCGAACGTCGCGCTCTACCTGGCGAGGCTCGGGGTTCCCGTGCGCTGGGCGAGCGTCATGCGCAACGACCCGCTCGGGCGGCGCATCGCCACGGAGCTCGCGGGCTCGGGGGTCGACGTCTCTGCGATCTCGTGGCGCGACGTCGCGCAGACCGGTCTGTACCTCAAAGACCCGGGCGCCGAGTCGACGGCCGTCTACTACTACCGGCAGGGATCGGCAGCCCGCCTCATCGACCCCGCCCTGTGGCAGGACGAGCGGCTCCGCTCGGCCGCGGTGCTGCACCTCACCGGCATCACCCCGGCCCTCTCCGAGAGCGCGAACGCCGCTGTCGAGGCCGCCGTGCTCGGCCGCGAGACCGGGGCGGAGCTCGTGAGCTTCGACGTCAACTACCGACCCGGGCTGTGGCCGGTCGACGTCGCCGCCCCCGTGCTGCGACGACTCGCGGATGCCTCGGATCTCGTCTTCGTGGGCATGGACGAGGCTCATCACCTCTGGGGCTGCGCGACGCCGCGCGAGGTGCGCGAGATGCTGCCGCGAGCGCGCACGGTCGTCGTGAAGGACGGCGCGGTCGGCGCCTATGCGCTGAGCTCGGGCCGCGAGACCTTCGTGCCGAGCCTTGCCGTCGATGTCGTCGAGCCGGTCGGCGCGGGCGACGCGTTCGCGGCCGGCTATCTGAAGAGCCTGCTGGACGGCCGGGGCGAGGCGGAGCGCCTGCGGCTCGGGCATCTGCTCGCGGCGACGGCGCTCACCGTGCACGAGGACGCGGCAGAGCCGCCCTCGTCGGCGTGGCTCGACGCCCAGCTCGAGGTGCCGGAGGCGGAATGGGCGAGCGCAGCGCTCGCCTACGGAAAAGTGAGGGAGCAGACGGCATGACAGCGAAGACCGGCACGGGAATCGACACGGGTATCCACACGGACGTCGACGCGACCGTCGACTATGCGAACACACGGGACTCGCTCGAGGACCAGTTCTTCGAGAACCTCTTCGGCCCCACCAAGGTCATGCTGATCCTGCGCGGCCTCGCCCCCGACGACGCCGTGCGCCGGGCCGAGGACGCCTGGGACCACGGGGTCAGAGCCGTCGAGGTGACCGTCGCGGAGCGCTCGCACCTCGACGCGCTCGAGGCGGTCGTCGCCGCGGCGCGCGGCCGCTCGGCGACGGTCGGCGCGGGAAGCATCTACCGCGTGGCGCAGGTGCCGATCGTCGCGGAGCTCGGGGCCGCCTTCACGGTCGCGCCGGGGCTCAGCGCCGACGTCTCGCGCGCCTGCCGAGAGATCGCCCTGCCGCACATGCCGGGGGTCGGCACGGCGAGCGAGATCACCGCGGCGGAGGCCCTCGGCCACACCTGGCTCAAGGCGTTCCCCTCCCGCGAGCTCGGCACCGCCTGGTTCCAGGCGATGAGGGGGCCGTTCCCCTGGCCGAAGTGGATCACGACGGGCGGCATGGACCTCGACAACTCCCCCGCCTTCCTCGCCGCCGGTGCGCGCGTCATCGGCATGGGGACGCGGATCGACGACTGGTCGCGCGCCGGGCACCTGCTCGGCGACTGACCGGCACACCCGGACACCCGGACACACACAAAGACACACGACACTGCGGCAGCGGAGCCGCACGAACGCAATCGGAAGGCGAAGAGATGAACGTGATCGAAGCGGCACAGGCCGGCGACCTCGAATGGGCGAGGACCCACGACTGGAAACTGCTCATCGGAGGCGAGCTGCGTGACGCGGCGGGAGGCGCGACGTACGAGAACGAGTCGCCCCTGACCCGCTCGACGTTCTGCAGCGTGCCGGACGCGCAGACGAGCGATGTGGACGACGCGGTCGCCGCCGCGAAGGACGCCTACCGCGTCTGGCGCGAGGTTCCCGTGCGCGAGCGCGGCGCCATCGTGCGCGACATCGGGCGGGTGCTCCGCGAGCACAGGGAGGAGCTGGCCGTGCTCGACGCGATCGACGTCGGCAACACGGTCTCGTCGATGCTCGGCGACGCCGACATGGGCATCGGCTCCCTCGAGTACATGGCCGACCACGCGATGAGCCTCGGCGGCGAGGTCATCCCGGCCGGCTCCACGCATTTCAACTACACCCGCTACGAGCCGTACGGGGTGACCGCACGCATCGTCGCCTTCAACCACCCGACCCTGTACGCGACGATGAAGATCGCCGCCCCGCTCGTGGCCGGCAACGCTCTCATCTTCAAGCCCTCCGACGCCTCGCCGCTCACGGCTCTCTGGGTCGGCGAGCTCATCAAGGACCTCCTGCCGAAAGGCCTCTTCAGCGTTGTCGTGAGCAAGGGCATCGAGACGTCGCGTGCGATCGTGCGGCATCCCGACATCCGGCGCATCGGCTTCATCGGCAGCCCGGCGACGGGAATGTCGATCCAGCGCGATGCCGCGGAGGTCGCGGTCAAGAACATCTCGCTCGAGCTCGGCGGCAAGAACGCCGTCATCGTCTACCCCGACATGGATCTCGACGTCGCGGCCGACATCGTCGTGCGCGGCATGAACTTCTCCGGCTGGCAGAGCCAGTCCTGCGGCTCGACGACGCGGCTCTTCGCGCACGACGACATCGCGGACGAGCTCGTCGCGAAGGTCGCTGCGAAAGTCGCCGAGCTGCGGATCGGCTCCCCCTTCGACCCGGAGACGGCCATGGGCTCGATGGCGACGAGGGCGCAGTTCGACAAGGCCCTCGGGTACATCGAGATCGCGACGTCGGAGGGCGCGACCCTCGTCGCCGGCGGCACCGCGGTGGACGACGAGTCCGGCTACTTCGTGCGCCCCACGATCTTCGATCACGTCTCACCGACATCGCGACTGGCGACCGAGGAGGTCTTCGGGCCGGTCCTGGCCGCCATCCGCTGGCACGACGAGGAGGAGATGATCGACCAGGTGAACTCCCTGCGCTACGGGCTCACGGGCTCAGTGTGCAGCAGCGACTTCTGGAAGGCGCAGCGGATGGTGCACCGCATCGAGTCGGGGCACGTCTGGATCAACGACGCCTCGACGCACTTCATCGGCGTGCCGTTCGGCGGGTTCAAGGACTCGGGCGTCGGGCGCGAGGAATCGGTCGAGGAGCTGCTGAGCTACGCGCAGCTCAAGGCCGTCAACGTGAGACTCTGAGCGGACGGAGCGCGATCATGGGCACGACGATGGTGGAGAAGATCTGGAACGAGCACGTCGTCCGCCAGGGGGACGACGAGCCCGACCTGCTCTACGCCGACCTGCACCTGGTGCACGAGGCGAGCAGCGCCCAGGCGTTCGACGGGCTGCGGATGTCGGAACACGGCGTGCGGCGCCCGGATCTCACCCTCGCGACAGAGGACCACGTGATCCCCACGGTGAACCTCGACCGCATCGGAGACGACCCGCTCGCCCGTGACCAGGTCGCGGCGCTGCGCGACAACTGCGCGGAGTTCGGCATCGAGCTCTTCTCGCTCGGCAGCGAGCACCAGGGCATCGTCCACGTGATCGGCCCGGAGCTCGGCATCACCCAGCCGGGAACGCTCATCGTCTGCGGCGACTCCCACACCGCGACGCACGGCGCCTTCGGCGCGCTCGCCTTCGGCATCGGCACCTCGGAGGTCGAGCACGTGCTCGCCACGCAGACGATCCCTCAGCTGCGGCCGAAGCTCATGGCCGTCGAGATCTCGGGGGCCCTCTCGCCCGGCGTCACCGCGAAAGACGTCATCCTCGCCCTCATCAGCCAGGAGACGGTCGGCGGCGGGCAGGGCTACATCGTGGAGTACCGCGGCGAGGCCGTCCGGGCCATGACGATGGAGCAGAGGATGACGATCTGCAACATGTCGATCGAGTGGGGCGCGAAGGCCGGCCTCATGGCGCCGGATCAGACGACGCTCGACTATCTCCGCGGACGCGCGGCGGTACCCGACGGCGAGGAGTGGGAGCGCGCCGTCGACTACTGGATGGGCTTCGCGAGCGACGACGACGCGGTCTTCGACAAGACCGTCGTGCTCGACGCCTCGCGCGTGCGGCCGTTCGTGACCTGGGGCACGAATCCCGGCCAGGGCGTGCCGCTCGACGGCAGCGTGCCGTTCCCCGACGACCTCATCGAGGAGCAGCGGGGCGCGGCCGAGCGAGCGCTCGGTTACATGGACCTCGCTCCGGGCACGCCCATGAAGTCGATCGGGATCGACGTCGTGTTCATCGGCTCGTGCACCAACGCGCGGATCGACGACCTCCGCGCCGCGGCCGAGGTGCTGCGCGGGCGGCGGATCGCCCCGACGACGAGGATGCTCGTGGTCCCGGGCTCCGTCCAGGTGCGGATCCAGGCCGAGGCCGAGGGTCTCGACCGGGTCTTCCTGGATGCGGGCGCGGAGTGGCGCGGGGCCGGGTGCTCGATGTGCCTCGGAATGAACGCCGACTCGCTCTCCCCCGGCCAGCGTTGCGCCTCCACGTCGAATCGCAATTTCGAGGGCCGTCAGGGCAAGGGCGCGCGCACCCACCTCGTCTCTCCGCAGGTCGCGGCGGCGACCGGCGTGCTCGGCCGTCTCGCCGAGCCCGCCGACCTCGAGGACGCGCTCGTCGGCGCAGGACGGGGGCGATGACCGTGGAACCCTTCGTCTCGCACACGGGGATCGCCGTGCCGCTGCGCCGCTCGAACGTCGACACCGACCAGGTGATCTCCGCGAAGTTCCTCAAGCGGATCACCCGCGACGGCTACGAGGACGCGCTCTTCGCGTCCTGGCGCGAGGATCCGTCGTTCGTGCTCAACCAGGAGCCGTACCGGGCGGGCTCCGTGCTCGTCGCCGGATCGGACTTCGGCATCGGCTCCTCACGGGAGCAGGCGGTGTGGGCCCTGCAGAACTACGGTTTCCGGGTCGTCATCTCGTCGAAGTTCGGGGACATCTTCCGCTCGAACTCGGGCAAGGCGGGGCTCGTCGCGGCGCTCGTCGCCGACGACGACGTCGAGCTCCTGATGAGCGCGGCGGAGGCGGAGCCCGGCATCCGGTTCCGCGTGGATCTGGAGAGCAGGTCGATCCGTGTCGGCGAGTGCGACGAGGCGCCCGTCGTGAGCTTCGACATCCCGGACCACACACGCTACCGCCTTCTCAACGGACTCGACGAGGTCGCCGTGACGCTGCAGAACGAGGCCGAGATCGCCGCATTCGAGTCCCGTCGCCCCACCCTCAAGCCGGTGGTGCCCTGACCTTTGATCTCAACTGGGAATCCGTCTACACGCGTGTAAGTCCGGATACCAATGGATACCAATACGGGACTGCCGCGGTTCGCGAAGCCCATACCCGGACACTCGTCGATCACGCCGCCAGGCTCCGTGAAACCGCGCAGGCGACCGTCAAGCGCTGAATCTGCTCAGACCGACCAGCCGTAGCGCGCCCGCAGCCGCACCTCCACGCCCTCGTAGGGCTTGCGCGCGAGCAGCGCCGCCTCGCGGCGCATGCCGGCCGGGTGCACCCGGAAGACCCGGTCGAGGTTGACCCAGCTGGGCCGTCCCTGGGAGTCCCAGCCTCCCGCTCCGATGGGCACGAAGTCGCCGTCGCCCGAGTGCGGCTTGCTCGTGAGGGCGACCGCGAGCAGGGTGCCCGCGCGCTCCGTGGCGACGACGAGCACGGGCCGGTCCTTGCCCCGGCCGTCGCGCTCCTCGTAGGGCACCCAGGTCCAGACGATCTCGCCGGGGTCCGGATCGCCGTCGGTCACGGGTGCGTAGCTCATCCGCACCCTCCCGATCCTCGCCGGATCGACCTCGATCGTCGCCGAGGGGCCCGACTGCCCGGGCGAGCTCCCGGCGACGAGCGGGCCCGGCGAACGTGTGCCGGCCGAAGGGCGGGGCGGCGCCGTCGTCGCGCCTCCGCGACGCGGGGAGCGGAACAGCGAGGCGACAGAGCGGGCGATCCGAGACGTCAGAGACACAGAAGGCACGATAGCGGATGCCGTCACGACTCCGAGGCCGCCCGCACGAGCGTCGCGGCCAGCTCGTCCCTCACGGCCGCCGAGGTGCTCGTCCGCGACCAGATGCCCACCCAGTCGTCGCCGACGCGGAACTCCAGCAGCTGCCTGCCGAGCTCGTCGGGTGTGCTCGCGAACGACTCCGGGCGCCCTCCCGCGGCCGGGATGCCGGCACCGGCCGGGCGGACGGACGCCTCCGGCCCGAACACCCAGGCCGCGCCGGGAACGATCGCGAACACGAGCTCCCCCCGCGTGCACACCGTCGCGCGGGTCAGCTCCCAGGCGGTGAGCGCCGCCGTGTTGCCGCTCAGCCCGTACGGGCGCGTCAGCGGATCGCTCGTCCCCTCGGAGGACAGCGCGTTCCAGCAGCGCTGCGCCATGGGCGGCGCTATCGGGCGCGACGGCTCCTCGCCCGGCACGAGATGGGCATGTGCGACGTCGAGCACGGAGGCGGCGAAGCCGCGCAGGCGCTCCAGCTCGCCGTCGCCTGCCTCGAGCCCGACCGTCGCGACCTCGACGAACATCTCTCCGTCGAGCACGCTCAGCGAGCATCGCCCCGCCTCGGAGGCGCACTCGGCTCCGTACGTGTCCCCGATGTCGTCGGGCCAGTCGAGGTGGCCCGTCCCGCTGTTGAACGCGTCCCAGAACTCGGAGCCGTGCGGGAGCACCCGGAGCTGCAGAGCCGGGCTCTCCGCCGCCTCGAGGAGCAGATCGGTGGCGTGAAGCGGCCCGGAGACGCTCCAGGTGCAGGCGAGGCCGCCCTCCTGCGCGATCGCGACGTCCGCGCCCTCCGCCGGGCGCAGGGACGCCTCGTCGCCGAGCAGACCCGCGACCACCGCCGGACTCGCGAGCAGTTCGCAGCCCAGGCCGGGGAAAGCGCTCGAGGGAGGCGGAGGCACGGGGGCCTCGGTCGGCGTCGCGGAGGGCACGACGGCCGGAGTCTCGCTCGGGACCGTCGGCGGAGCGGACGCGCACCCCGCCGTGCCGATGAGGAGTGCCAGCGCCGCCGCGAGGAGGGCGGGGCTCAGGCGGCGGAGCGGAGAGGGGGCCATGCACTCCTCGATCGGTGCGTGCGGATGCGGCGGATGCGGCGGATGCGCCGCGACTCCCCAGCCTATGCAACCCCCGATCCGTGCAGCTGCACGCCCGCACCACCTCCGACGACGGGAAAGGCCCCGCCGAATCGGCGGGGCCTCACCTGTGCTGCGCTGTGTTGGTCGTGCTGTGTGGTCGTGCCGGGTGTCGCTAGACGGTCTCGAGCGCGTAGCCCTCTTCGCCGTGCACGACGGTGTCGACTCCGGCGACCTCGTCCTCGTTCTTGATCCGGAAGCCCATGGTCTTCTGGATGATGAAGCCGATGACCCAGGCGAGCACGAAGGAGTAGATCATCACGCCGAAGGCGGCGGCCGCCTGCTTGCCGAGCTGCTCGAACGAGCCGGTGTCGAGCAGGCCGATGCCGGCGCCGAAGATGCCGATGTAGAGGGTACCGATGAGGCCGCCGACGAGGTGGATGCCCACGACGTCGAGCGAGTCGTCGAAGCCGAGCTTGAACTTCAGGTCGACCGCGAGGGCGCAGATGACACCGGCGAGCACGCCGAGCACGATCGCCCAGCCCGGGGTCAGGATGTTACAGGCCGGGGTGATCGCGACGAGGCCCGTGACCGCACCCGAGGCCGCACCGATCGAGGTGGGCTTGCCGTCGCGAAGCTTCTCGACGATGAGCCAGCCGAGGATGGCCGCGGCCGGAGCGGCGAGCGTGTTGATCCAGGCGACTGCCGCGACACCGTCGACCGCGGCCTCGGAGCCGGCGTTGAAGCCGAACCAGCCGAACCACAGGAGCGAGGCGCCGAGGAGCGTGAGCGGCACGTTGTGCGGCTTCTGGATGCCCTTCTGGAATCCGACGCGCTTGCCGAGCACGAGTGCGAGGGCGAGACCCGCGGCACCCGCGTTGATGTGCACCGCGGTGCCACCGGCGAAGTCGTTGACGCCCCAGACGGGAGCCCAGCCCTCGGCCAGGTTGAAGACCCAGAACGCGACGGGGAAGTAGACGACCGTGACCCAGACGCCGGCGAAGACGAGCCAGGCGCCGAACTTGGCGCGGTCGGCGATCGCACCGGAGATGAGCGCCACCGTGATGATCGCGAAGGTCGCCTGGAAGCCCGCGAACGCGAGTCCGCCCAGATCCGGGTCCATCGCGCCGCCGTCGGTGATGCCCAGGAAGGGCGTGAGGCCGAAGTACTGGAACGGGTCGCCGAGCAGGCCCGGGATGACCGGGTCTCCGAAGGCCATGCTGTAGCCGTAGAGCACCCAGAGCACACCCACGAGGGCCATGGCGCCGAAGCTCATCATCATCATGCTGACGACGCTCTTGGCCTTGACCATGCCGCCGTAGAAGAAGGCCACACCGGGGGTCATCAGGAGGACGAGGGCCGCCGCCACAAGGAGCCAGAGGCTGTCCACGTTGCCGGCGACGTCTTCGATTGTCGGGTCCATATTGATAATTACCTCTCTCGAACCGAGCACAGAATTGCACCGCTGTGCGAAGACCACCACTGGTCGGGGCCTAACTCCGGGTACGCCAACAGTTTCGTGGCGCGAGGTTTCGGGAGTTCAAGTTCTGTGTTTCGGTTCTGTTACGCAGAGAGCGCCAGTGTAAATACCGTGTTTCGCACGGCTTCGGGTTTGCTTCGCAACACGTCGAAGAAGCCGTGGAGACCCTGGCCCCGCGAGGTCCGATGCGCTACTGCTCGGCGGTGAGGGCGATGAGACGCGACCGCGCCCTGAGGTACTTCTTGCGGTAACCCCCGCCGAGCATGTCGGCGGCGAAGACCTCGTCGAGCGGGAGGCCCGAGGCGAGAACCGGGATCTGCGCGTCGTAGACACGGTCGATGAACGCGACGAAGCGCAGGGCATCGGTCTGGCTCGTCAGCTCGTAGACGTCCGAGAGGGCGATCGCGTCGACACCGCGGATCATCTTGATGTAGCGCGAAGGGTGCACGCTCGCGAGGTGCGCGATCAGGCTGCCGAAGGCGTCGACCGTGACGGCTCGGCCGGCCGCGACCAGCCGGGCCACCTCGGAGTCGAGCCCCGCGGCATCCGTCGAGAGGGCGTGCCCGCTCGAATCCCGCTGCCGGTAGTCGACCCCGTCGATGCGGATCGTCTCGAAGTGGGCGGAGAGCGCCTGGATCTCGCGCAGGAAGTCGGCCGCCGCGAACCGCCCCTCGCCGAGAGAGTTCGGAGGGGTGTTGGATGTCGCGGCGATGCGGGTGCCCGAGGCGACGAGCTCCGACAGCAACCGGGTCATCATCATGGTGTCGCCCGGGTCGTCGAGCTCGAACTCGTCGATGCAGATCAGGGTCGCGCCCTTGAGCGACTCGACGGCGGCCGCGTAGCCGAGCGCGCCGACGAGCGCCGTGTACTCGATGAAGGTGCCGAAGTACTTGCGGCCGGGTGCGACGTGCCACAGGGCGGCGAGGAGGTGGGTCTTGCCGACGCCGAACCCGCCGTCGAGGTAGACGCCCGGCTTCGCCACGGCCTTCTTCCTGCGCGAGAAGAAGGGCTGCCGGGCCGCGCCTGCGACACCCCAGGCGCCCGCGAAGGCCCGCAGGGACTCGACGGCTCCGGCCTGCGTGGGGTACGCGGCATCCGGGCGGTACGACTCGAAGCTCGCGGTCTCGAACTGCCGGGGCGGCTGCAGCTCGGCCGCGATCTCCGCACCGGTGATGGTCGGCGTCACGCTCGAGAGGCTGAGGATCGTTCCGGACTGCTCTGACGTCATTCCTGGCTGCCTTGTGTGTCTCTGTCTTACGAATCGCGTGCGTGCGCGTGCGCATGCCGCGTAGATTCGAGGGTGGATGAGGATACAAGCCTAATCCGCCGCAGGTCCCATGTTTCACGCCCGAGAGGGCGCACGAGGAGGTATCCATGGCCGTCGACAACGACTCAGCCGCCAAGTTCGCCGAATACGCTCACCCCGAGCGGCTGGTCACCGCGGAGTGGCTCGAGAAACACCTCGGCGAACCGGGACTGGTCGTCGTCGAGTCCGACGAAGACGTGCTGCTCTACGAGACCGGGCACATTCCCGGCGCCGTCAAGATCGACTGGCACACCGACCTCAACGACCCCGTCGAGCGCGACTACATCGACGGCGCGCGCTTCGCCGCCCTGCTCGGCTCGAAGGGCATCGCCCGCGACACGACCGTGGTGATCTACGGCGACAAGAACAACTGGTGGGCGGCTTACGCGCTCTGGGTCTTCACCCTCTTCGGCCACGACGACGTGCGGCTGCTCGACGGCGGGCGCGACAAGTGGATCGCCGACGGCCGCGCGATCACGACGGAGGCCTCGACCCCGGCCGCCGTGGAGTACCCGGTCGTCGAGCGCGACGACACCGCCATCCGCGCCTTCAAAGACGACGTGCTCGCCCACCTGGGCAAGCCGCTCATCGACGTGCGCTCCCCCGAGGAGTACAGCGGCGAGCGCACGACCGCGCCCGCCTATCCCGAAGAGGGCACCCTGCGCGCCGGGCACATCCCGAGCTCGCAGAACGTGCCGTGGGCGAAGGCCGCGGCCGAGGACGGCACCTTCCGCGGCCTCGACGAGCTCAACGCGATCTACCGCGACGGCGCCGGCCTCGCCGACGGCGACGACGTCGTGGTGCTGTGCCGCATCGGCGAGCGGTCGAGCCACACCTGGTTCGTGCTCACCCACCTGCTCGGCTTCGAGGGCGTGCGCAACTACGACGGCTCGTGGACCGAGTGGGGCAGCGCCGTGCGCGTTCCCATCGTGAAGGGCTCCGAGCCCGGCGAGGTGCCGGCCCGCTAGCCCGAGCCTCAGACCAGTTCAGAGCAGATCAGCGGATGCCGGTCGCACGCCCCTCGAGGGCGGGGGCCGGCATCCGTCGTCTCAGTGTCGTCTCAGCGTCTGCTCACTGTCTGCTCAGACCGCGTCTGCTCAGACCTGCCCCGTCGCGGCCGGAGGTGGGATAATCGATGAGATGAGCGACACGACCCTTGCACCAGCCTTGGCGGAGATCAGGGACGACTTCCTCGCCCTCGAGCTGCCCGACCGCCTCCAGCTGCTCCTCGAGTTCTCGAACGAGCTGCCCGAGCTGCCGGAGCGCTACCGCGACCACCCCGACCTCTTCGAGCGGGTCGTCGAGTGCCAGTCGCCCGTCTTCATCTTCGTCGAGGTCGACGACGACCGTGTTGTGCACCTCTACGCGACCGCCCCGCGCGAGTCGCCGACGACGCGCGGCTTCGCCTCGATCCTCGTGCAGGGCCTCGCCGGTCTCACCGCCGAGGAGGTGCTCGCTGTGCCCGACGACTTCCCGCAGACGATCGGGCTCATGGAGGCCGTCTCGCCGCTGCGCATCCGCGGCATGACGGCGCTGCTCGGCCGCGCCAAGCGCCAGGTGCGCGAACGGATGTAGCGGGCTATCCCCGTTCGGGCTCGCCCTGCGCGAACCGCTCGAGCCACGAGGCGATCGACCCGTTCCAGTGCTCGCGGTCGTAGTTCCAGAGCTTGGTGTGCCGGGCGACCGACCACGGGTCGAAGGTCACGATGTCGGGGCGTTCGGCCGCGAGCGCCCTCGAGGCGTCGGAGGGCACGTAGCCGTCGTCGTCGCTGTGCATCAGGAGGACGGGCAGCGTGAGCTCCCCCGCGCGGCTCACGAAGTCGAGGCGCTTGAGGTCGATCGGCGCCGCGAGACCCGTGGCGAGGCCGCCGTGCCGGTGCGAGAGCAGCTCGAGGGTGCTCTCCTTCACGAGCCAGGGCAGACGGTAGCCGGTTCCCTGGAAGTCGAGGGTGCTCACCCAGTCGATCACGGGCGACTCCAGGACGAGCCCCTCGACGACACCCATCCGCGACGAGCGCGTGACGGTCTGCAGCACGATCGCGCCGCCCATCGACCAGCCCATGAGGATCACGTGCCGGGCGCCGTGGGCGACCGCGAAGTCGACGGCGGCCTCGACGTCCTGCCACTCGGTGTCGCCCAGGCCGTAGCGGCGGTCGCCGCTCGAGGGCGCGTCGCCGTCGTTGCGGTACGACACGAGCAGGCTCGTGTAGCCCTTCTCCCGGAACACGGGCACGGCCCGGATGCCCTCCGCGCGCGTCACCGCCCGACCGTGCACGATGACGACCCAGTGGTCTCCCCCCTCGGCGGAGGGCACGAGCCAGGCGGGCGCCGGGCCGAGAGGCGTCTCGATCTCGACGTCGTCGACGGGAAGCCCGAGGTCGCGCGGGTTCAGGTAGACCCAGCCGCTGAACCGCCCCTGCACACCCACGGCGAGCTCGCCGGAGTCGACTCCCAGCAGCTCGCGGGTGACCCTGTTCGACTGCGACGAGAGGATGTCCCCCACCCGAGCGTGCCCCCTGCCCTGCGCGAACCAGTAGCTGTACACGCCGGGCACGCGCGCGTCGGCCGACGCCGTGAGCACGATCTCGTGGGCGCCCGCGTCGATGCCCAGCACCCGGGTGTCCTCCGAGCGTCGCCGCGGCGGGGTCACCACGGCGCGGGCGAAGTACACCGAGACGGATGCCGCGGCCGCGACCACGAGGGCGAGCACCCCCACGATCCCGGCCAGGGCCGCCAGCGCCACCCCGACCGCGCGGGGGACCCTCCAGTACGCACGCTCACGAGCCGATCGCCGTCGCACCACGCCATCCCCCTTCGCGGGACCGTTCCCGCAGCCGTTCCCCGAGTCGTTCCCGCACTCGTTCCCCGAGTCGTTCCCGCAGTCGCCGCTCTCGGCCGTGCACGACGGCGTGCCTGCACACAACTGCCCGCAGAAAACTCTAGTCTTCAGGGGTGTCAGCATCCGCCACCGCACCCCGGACTCCCCCGGAGTTCCAGGCTGCGCTGGATTCCATCGCACGGGCCTCGACGCGTGCCGAACTCGTGATCCACGACATCGCCGCCCCCACGAGCCTGGCCCCGCACGCGACCGCGCTCGCGGCCGACGTCTCCCCCGCACGCCACTCCGCCGACTCCGAGCTCGGAACGGGGCGCTTCGTGCTGCTCTACGACTCCGACGAACCCGAGGCCTGGGGCGGGCCTTTCCGCATCGTGTGCTTCGCCCAAGCGCCCCTCGAGACCGACATCGGACTCGATCCCTTCCTCGCCGACGTGGCGTGGTCGTGGCTGGTCGACGCACTCGACACTCGCGGGGCGCGGTACACCGCGGCATCCGGAACCGCGACCAAGATCATCTCGACCGGTTTCGGCGAGCTCGCCCGGCAGGGTGACGGTGCGCAGATCGAACTGCGCGCCTCCTGGTCTCCGCTCGATCACGAGATCGCAGCACACGTCGAGGGGTGGGGCGAACTGCTCTGCATGCTCGCCGGTCTGCCGCCCGTGAGCGACGGAGTCAGCCTGCTCCAGACAAAACGGAATCAACGTGGCTGACCCGACTCTCGCTGACCATACTGTGATCGAAACCCGCGAGGACTACCTCGAGGCGGTGAAGGCGATCGCGGCGGGCCAGGGACCCATCGCGGTCGACGCCGAGCGCGCCTCGGGCTTCCGCTACTCGCAGCGCGCCTACCTCATCCAGATGTTCCGGCGGGATGCCGGCACCTTCCTCTTCGACCCCCCGGCCGTCGGGCGCTTCGACGAGCTCAACGACGTGATCGCCGGCGAGGAGTGGGTGCTGCACGCGGCGAGCCAGGATCTCACCTGCCTGCGCGAGGTCGGGCTCGATCCGACCCGGATCTTCGACACCGAGCTCGCGGCCCGCCTGCTCGGCATCCCCCGGGTCGGCCTCGGCGTCGTCGTCGAGGAGCTGCTCGGCATCCATCTCGCGAAGGAGCACTCGGCCGCCGACTGGTCGACCCGCCCGCTCCCCCAGTCGTGGCTGAGCTACGCGGCGCTCGACGTCGAGCTGCTCGTCGACCTCCGCGACAGCATCGACCAGCTGCTGAGCGAGGCGGGCAAGTCCGGCATCGCCCAGCAGGAGTTCGACGCCGTGCTCGCGAAGGAGCTGCGCGTCGTGCGTCAGGACCCGTGGCGGAGGCTCTCGGGGATACATTCCATCCGCGGCATCCGCAATCTGGCGGCCGCCCGTGAGCTGTGGCTGGCCCGTGACGCGCTCGCCCAAGAGCTCGACGTGTCGCCGGGGCGCCTCGTGCCCGACGCATCGCTCGTCGCGGCGGCGAAGGCCCTTCCTCCGACGAAGCGCGAGCTGGGCGCGTTGCGCGAGTTCACCGGCCGCGCGAGCCGCTCCGAGATCGATCGGTGGTGGGCGGCGATCGAGACCGGCCGCACCACCGACGACCTGCCCGTGGTCCGCAGCAACGGCGACACCCTGCCGCCGCCGCGCAGCTGGTCCGACAAGAACCCGGAGGCGGATGTGCGGCTCAAGGCCGCCCGGCAGGCCATCCTCGAGCGGGCGGAGGAGCTCACCATGCCCGTCGAGAACCTGCTGACGCCCGACACGCTGCGGCGCATCGCCTGGACGCCGCCCGAGGAGCTCGACGTGCAGACGATCTCCGCACGGCTCGAGGAGCTCGGCGCCCGCCCGTGGCAGCGCGAGGCGACCGCGGAGCTCATCGCGGAGGCCTTTGTAGAAGCCCGCCAATCGCCCGTGCCGAGCCCAGAATCCGCTTCGTAGGAACAGTCAAAGGATTCTCCCGCCCAGGGTGCCGACCATAGGATCGATAGCTGATCGAAGGGTTGGTGGCAGAGTGGCCGAAAGAGCTGACGTTGTCTTCGTCGACGGGGTTCGCACCCCGTTCGGGCGGGCCGGCGAAAAAGGCATGTATTGGAATACTCGAGCAGACGATCTCGTGGTGAAGGCCATGATCGGGCTCCTCGAGAGAAACCCGAACGTCCCCCACGACCGCATCGACGACGTGGCCATCGCGGCGACCACCCAGCAGGGCGACCAGGGTCTGACCCTCGGCCGCACGGCGGCGCTCCTGGCCGGTCTGCCGCAGTCGGTGCCCGGCTTCGCGATCGACAGGATGTGCGCGGGCGCCATGACGGCCGTCACGACCATGGGGTCGGCGATCGGCTTCGGCGCCTACGATCTCGCGATCGCGGGCGGCGTCGAGCACATGGGCCGGCATCCGATGGGCTTCGGGGCCGACCCGAACCCCCGGTTCCTCGCCGAGAAGCTCGTGGGCGAAGACGCGCTCGTCATGGGCGCGACCGCCGAGCGCATCCACGACCGCTTCCCGCAGCTCACGAAGGAGCGCTCAGACCGCTTCGCCCTGCGCAGTCAGCAGAAGGTCGCCGCCGCGTACGCGGCCGGCGCGATCCAGCCCGACCTGATCCCGGTCGCCATCCGCAGCGAGTCCGGCTGGGGCCTGGCCACGAAGGATGAGGCGCCCCGCCCCGACACGACCATGGAGGGCCTCGCGGGGTTGCGCACGCCCTTCCGCCCCCACGGCAGGGTGACCGCGGGCAACTCCTCCGGCCTCAACGACGGCGCGACGGCCGCTCTGCTCGCGAGCGCCGAGACCGCCTCCGAGCTCGGGCTGACCGCCAAGATGCGTCTCGTGAGCTTCGCCTTCGCGGGCGTCGAGCCCGAGATCATGGGCATCGGGCCCGTGCCCTCCACCGAGAAGGCGCTCCGCAAGGCGGGCCTCGGCATCGACGACATCGGGCTCTTCGAACTCAACGAGGCCTTCGCCGTTCAGGTGCTCTCCTTCCTCGATCACTTCGGCATCGACGACGACGATCCCCGGGTCAACGAGTACGGCGGCGCGATCGCGATCGGCCACCCGCTCGCCTCATCGGGCGTCCGGCTCATGAACCAGCTCGCCCGCCAGTTCGGCGAGCACCCCGAGGTGCGCTACGGCCTCACGGCCATGTGCATCGGCCTCGGCCAGGGCGGAAGCGTCGTCTGGGAGAACCCCAACTGGAACGGGAAGGCGTGACCGCGATGACCGACACTGCGACCAGCCACTACGCGACCATCGACTTCAGCGCCCTCGCGGCGCTCGCCGACGACGAGGTCGTCACGCACTCCTTCGTGCGCGACATCCCGCTCTCCGGGGGCAGGACCCTCGCGCTCGTGACCCTCGACAACGGCAAGGACCACACGCGCCCCAACACCCTGGGGCCGGCGACGCTCCTCGAGCTCGGCGCGACCTTCGACGCCCTGCGCGAGCGCGCGGGCCGCGGCGAGATCCACGGCGTCGCCGTGACGGGCAAGCCGTTCATCCTCGCGGCCGGCGCCGACCTCAGCAAGGTCAGCGAGATCCCGAACCGCGAGACCGCCAAGCAGATGGCACAGCTGGGTCACTTCGTGCTCGGCAAGCAGGCCGAGTTCGGAGTGCCCTCCTTCGTCTTCATAAACGGCCTCGCGCTCGGCGGCGGCGTCGAGATCGGCCTCAACGCCGACTACCGAACCGTGGATGCCTCGACCCCCGCGATCGCGCTGCCCGAGGTGTTCCTCGGCATCATCCCGGGCTGGGGCGGCGCCTACCTGCTGCCGAACCTCATCGGCATCGAGAACGCCCTCAAGGTCGTCGTCGAGAACCCGCTCAAGAACAACCGGATGCTCACGGGGCCGCAAGCCTTCGAGCTCGGCATGGCCGACGCGATGTTCGACTCCGTGAACTTCCTCGAGGACTCGATCCGCTGGGCCGACGGGGTCCTCTCCGGCGCGGTCACGGTCAAGCGCCCGAACGCACCGGGAAAGCTCGAGCGCGCGGTCAAGTGGGACGCCGCGATCTCGATCGCCCGCAAGACGCTCGAGAGCCGGATCGGCACGGTCGCCCGCTCGCCCTACGCCGCCCTCGAGCTCCTCAAGGCCGCCAAGAGCGGCACGAAGGCCGAGGGCTTCGCCCGGGAAGACGAGGTGCTCGCCGACCTCATCTCGGGCGACCAGTTCCGGGCCAGCATCTACGCCTTCAACCTCGTGCAGAAGCGCGCGAAGCGGCCGGCCGGGGCCCCCGACAAAGCGCTCGCGAAGCCCGTCACGAAGGTCGGCGTCATCGGCGCCGGGCTCATGGCGAGCCAATTCGCCCTGCTCTTCGTGCGCCGGCTGCGCGTTCCCGTGGTCATCACCGACCTCGACCAGGCTCGCGTCGACAAGGGCGTCGCCTACATCCACGACGAGATCGGCGCTCTTCTCGGCAAGGGCCGCATCTCACCCGACGAGGCGAACCGGCTGAAGGCCCTCGTGACCGGCACGACCGACAAGGCGCTCTTCGCCGACGCCGACTGGGTCATCGAGGCCGTCTTCGAGGAGCTCGGGGTGAAGCAGGACGTCTTCGCCGAGATCGAGAAGCACATCTCGCCGGAGGCGGTGCTCGCCACCAACACCTCTTCGCTCTCGGTCGAGCAGATCGGCGCGAAGCTCGAGCACCCCGAGCGCCTCGTGGGCTTCCACTTCTTCAACCCCGTCGCCGTGATGCCTCTCATCGAGGTCGTTCACACACCGCACACCGACGAGGCGACGCTCTCGACCGCGATGGTCACGGCCGCGAAGCTGCGCAAGAACGCCGTCATCACCCGCGACACCCCGGGCTTCGTCGTCAACCGCATCCTCGCCAAGCTGCTCGGCGAGGCGATGCACGCGGTCGAGACCGGCACCCCCTTCGAGGTCGTGGACGGCGCGATCGCCCCGTTCGGGCTGCCGATGACCCCGTTCGAGCTCCTCGAGCTCGTGGGGCTCACGGTCGGCGCCCACGTGCTCGACACCCATCACGCCGCGTTCCCCGACCGCTTCTACGGGAGCCCGGCGCTGCACAAGCTCGCCGACTACGGCCACGTGCTCGAGCGCGACTCGAAGGGACGGGTCAAGGGCTTCGACAAGGGGGCCGTCAAGCTCGTCTCCGGCGGCACGACGCCGATCACCGCCGAGGAGTTCCTGCGCCGGGTCGAAGACGGCCTGGCCGACGAGATCAAGCGCATGCTCGACGACGAGGTCGTGCACGGCCCCGAGGACATCGACCTGTGCATGATCCTCGGAGCCGGCTGGCCGTTCCAGATGGGCGGTGCCACGCCCTACCTCGATCGCGTCGGAGCGAGCGAGCGGGTCTTCGGCGACACCTTCCACCACCCGGTCATCCGCGGCACGGACTAGCTCCCTCGCCCCATCCTCCCGCTCTCCTCCCTCTGCTCTCCCCCTACTCAAAACGACGGAGATTCCGCCCATTTTGCCCCGAAAACGGCGTTTCGGGGCAATTGGGGGCGGAATCTCCGTCGTTTGCGGTTCGGACGCGGAGGGGACTAACGGTTGAGGGGGCTCATATCGGCGTAGCGATCGCCGACGGGCGCCTCGATCGCGTCGAGCGTCGCGAGCTGCTCGGGGGTGAGCTCGATGGCGTCGGCGGCCACGTTCTCCTCGAGCCGCTCGACGCGCTTCGTGCCCGGGATCGGGGCGATGTCGTCGCCCTGCGCGAGCAGCCAGGCGAGGGCGACCTGCGCGGGGGTCGCTCCGATCTCGGACGCGACGGCGTCGACCTGCTCGACGATCCTGATGTTCGCGGCGAGGTTCTCGCCCTCGAAACGCGGGTTGGCCCGGCGGAAGTCGTCCTCGTCGAGCTGGTCGAGGGATCGGATCGCGCCGGTGAGGAAGCCGCGGCCGAGCGGCGAGTACGGCACGAAGCCGATGCCCAGCTCGCGGAGCACGGGCAGGATCTCCGCTTCGGGGTCACGGGACCAGAGCGAGTACTCGGTCTGGAGGGCGGTCATCGGGTGCACGGCGTGAGCGCGCCGGATGGTGGCCGGCGCGGCTTCCGACAGTCCGTAGTGCCCGATCTTGCCCTCCGCGATGAGCTCGGCGAGTGCGCCGACGGTCTCCTCGACGGGCACGTCCGGGTCCATCCGGTGCTGGTAGTAGAGGTCGATGTGATCGGTCCCGAGCCGTGCGAGCGAGCCCTCGACCGAGAGCCGCACGTTCTCCGGGCTGCCGTCGAGACCGCGGGTCCCGTCGCCACGGTGCAGGATGGTTCCGAACTTGGTGGCGATGACCACCTGATCGCGCTTGCCCCTGAACGCCGCCCCCAGCAGCTCCTCGTTCAGGTACGGGCCATACATCTCGGCCGTGTCGAAGAAGGTGACCCCGAGGTCGATCGCACGGTGGAGGGTCCGCGTCGACTGCGCGTCGTCGGCTCCCGCTCCCGAGTAGAAGGCCGACATGCCCATGGCTCCGAGCCCGAGGCGCGAGACCTCGAGTCCGTTCGTTCCGAGAGTGATGTGCTTCATTATTGTCTTCCGGTCCTTTCTGAGTAGAGGGAGATCTTGTAGTCGATGGCGTGCAGGCTGCGCTGCATCTCCTCGAGCTGCGCGACCACGGTGATGCGGTGGCGCAGCAGCAGCTCCAGACGGTCGGCGTTCGTCGTGTCGCCCACCCGGGCGAGCTCGACGTACTCGCGGATGCGGGCGATCGGCATCGAGGTGGAGCGGAGCTTCGTGAGGAACACGACCCACCCGACATCCTGCTCGGTGTAGCGGCGATGGGTCGAGGACGCCCGGTCGACCGTCTCGAGCATGAGCCCTTCCCGCTCGTAGTACCGCAGGGTGTGTGTGGTCAGACCGGTTCGTTCCGCGACCTCCGAGATGGAGAGCCGCTCATCGAGAGTGGGCATACGGCAACGATAGGACTTCGAGCGCACTCGAAGTCAAACGGATGCCGCGACTGTCAGCGATGTCGGAGGCAGGGCATAGGGTCCCTGCCATGACCACCGCTCACGACTCCGCTCCCACCCCTGCCTCCGCTGTGACGCAGTACTACGTCGCCTCGAGCCTGGACGGCTTCATCGCCGATCCGCACGACAACCTCGACTGGCTCCTGCAGTTCGGTTTCGACGACTTCCAGGAGCACTACGACCGTTTTCTCGCGGATGTCGGCGCTCTGGTCATGGGCGCGGCCACCTACGAGTTCGTCCTCGGCGAGGGGCCGGAGGCGTGGACGTACGGAACGATGCCCGTCTGGGTGCTCACCCACCGCGAGCTGCCGAGCGTCGAGGGCGCGAACATCGTCTTCAGCGCCGAGCCCGTCGAGACCGTGCATCGCGACGCCCTGGCCGCGGCCGGCGGCAAGAACGTCTGGGTCATGGGCGGCGGCGATGTCGCGGCCCAGTTCGCCGACCGCGGTCTGCTCGACGAGATCTGGCTGAGCGTCATGCCGATCGTTCTGGGCGCGGGCAAACCGCTCCTCCCGGTCGCGAGCATCTCCCGGCCGCTCGAGCTCGTGCGCACGACGAGCTTCGATCTCGGAGCGATCGAGCTCGTGTACCGTCTGGGCCAGCGGTCTGGGCCAGAGGTTCTGCGCTAGCGGTTCTGCGCTAGCGCTCGGCGCCGGCGGAGCCGACCCGGCGCGCCACGTCGTCCGTGAGCGGGCGGGCGATCGGGATCTTGCTCCCGAGAACCTGGGCCACGACGTCGCGGGCGATGTGCTGGGGGGTGAGCCCCGCGCGTTCGAGGATCTGCTCGCGCGTCGCGTGGTCGAGGAACTCGTCGGGCAGCCCCAGCTCGGTGACCGCCGTGTCGACCCCGGCCTCGCGCAGATCCTGGCGGATGCGGGTGCCGATGCCCCCGACGCGGATGCCGTCTTCGATCGTCACGACGATGCGGTGCTCGCCGGCGAGCTCGACGACGGAACGCGGAACGGGCACCACCCAGCGAGGGTCGATCACGGTCGCACCGATGCCCTGTGCGCCCAGCCGGTCGGCCACCTGCAGCCCGAGCCCGGCCATGGAGCCGACCGTGACGATGAGCACGTCTTTCTGCTCCGTCTCGCGCAGCACGTCGACGCCGTCGGAGAGACGCTCGAGAGCGGGGATGCTCTCGCCCACCGAGCCCTTCGGGAATCGCACGACCGTCGGAGCGTCCGAGACGATGACGGCCTCGCCGAGCTCCTCGCGCAGCCGCGCCTCATCGCGCGGTGCGGCGAGGCGGATGTGCGGCACGACCTGGAGGATCGCGAGATCCCAGATGCCGTGGTGACTGGGGCCGTCGGGCCCGGTCACGCCGGAGCGGTCGAGCACGAAGGTGACGCCGGCCTTGTGCAGGCCGACATCCATGAGCACCTGGTCGAAAGCCCGGTTCATGAAGGTCGCGTACACCGCGACGACAGGATGCAGGCCGCCGAAGGCGAGGCCCGCGGCCGAGGTGACGGCGTGCTGCTCGGCGATGCCCACGTCGTGCACCCGCGCGGGGAACCGCTCGGCCATCTTGTGCAGTCCCGTCGGCCGCAGCATCGCGGCCGTGATGCCGACGATCCGGTCGTCCCCCTCGGCGAGGCGCACGATCTCGTCGGCGAAGACGCCCGTCCAGGAGACCCCTCCGCTGGCCGAGATCGGCTCCCCCGTCTCGGGGTCGATCTGGCCGACGGCGTGGAACTGGTCGGCGACGTCGCGGATGGCCGGCTCGTAACCGCGGCCCTTCTGGGTGATCGCGTGCACGATCACGGGCTGGCCGTAGTCCTTCGCCTGCTGGAGCGCGAGCTCCATGGCCTGCTCGTCGTGCCCGTCGACGGGGCCGAGGTACTTGATGTCGAGGTTGGAGTACAGCGCCTCGTTGTTGGAGGCGCGGCTCAGGAAGCCGTGCATAGCGCCGCGGAGCCCGCGGTAGAAGGCCCGGCCCGGAGTGCCGAGCCTGTCGAAGGCACGACGGCTCGAATGGTAGAGGTCGCGATAGGAGGGGCGGGTGCGCACCGAGTTGAGGAAGCGCGCCATCCCGCCGATCGTCGGCGCATAGGAGCGCCCGTTGTCGTTGACGACGATCACGAGGTTGCGCGTGTTGTCGTCGCTGATGTTGTTGAGGGCCTCCCAGGTCATGCCGCCCGTGAGGGCGCCGTCGCCGACGACGACGACCACGTGGCGATCGCGCTGGCCCGTCATCTCGAAGGCGCGCGAGATGCCGTCGGCCCACGAGAGGGAACTCGAGGCGTGCGAGCTCTCGACGATGTCGTGCACCGACTCCGAGCGCTGCGGGTAGCCGGCGAGCCCGCCGCGCTGGCGGAGACGGCTGAAGTCCTGGCGGCCCGTGAGCAGCTTGTGCACGTAGGACTGGTGGCCCGTGTCGAAGACGATCGCGTCCTTCGGCGAGTCGAAGACGCGGTGGATCGCGATCGTCGTCTCGACGACGCCGAGGTTCGGCCCCAGATGCCCGCCGGTCTTCGAGACCTCGCGGACGAGGAACTCCCGGATCTCCTCGGCCAGTTGACCGAGCTCGTCTTTCGAGAGGGCATCCAGATCGCGAGGACCGGAGATCGTCTCGAGAAGAGTCATTCCTGTCTGCCTTTCGACCGGGCCCGCGCTGCGAGCCGCTCCGAAGAGTCTACGCGTCCGGCTGCTCGCGGGCTGGGTATCGACCCAGCCCGCGAGTCTCGCGGACTATGCGACGAGCGAGCGCAGGACGTACTGCAGGATGCCGCCGTTGCGGTAGTAGTCGGCCTCACCGGGGGTGTCGATGCGGACGACCGCGTCGAACTCGATCGTCTGCTTGCCCTCGGGCGAGTCCTCGGTGGGCTCGGCGACGACGCGCACGGTCTTGGGGGTCGTTCCCTCGTTGAGCTCCTCGAGCCCCGTGATCGTGACCCGCTCGGTTCCGTCGAGCCCGAGCGAGGCCCAGGTCTCGCCGTCCGGGAACTGCAGGGGCACGACGCCCATGCCGATGAGGTTGGAGCGGTGGATGCGCTCGAAGCTCTCCGTGATGACCGCCTTGACGCCGAGGAGGCTCGTGCCCTTCGCCGCCCAGTCGCGCGACGAGCCGGAGCCGTACTCCTTGCCGCCGAAGATCACGAGCGGGGTCCCCTCGGCCTGGTAGTGCTCCGAGGCGTCGTAGATGAACGACTGCGGGCCGCCGGCCTGGGTGAAGTCGCGGGTGTAGCCGCCCTCGACCCCGGCGCCGTCGTTGACGTCTTTCAGCAGCTGATTGCGCAGGCGGATGTTCGCGAAGGTGCCGCGGATCATGACCTCGTGGTTGCCGCGGCGCGAGCCGTAGGAGTTGTAGTCCTTGCGGTCCACGCCGTGGGCGTCGAGGTAGTGGCCGGCGGGGCTGTCGGCCTTGATCGAGCCGGCCGGGCTGATGTGGTCGGTCGTGACCGAGTCGCCGAGCGTCGCGAGCACACGAGCGCCGCGGATGTCGGTGACCGGCGTGGTCTCGATCGTCATGCCGTCGAAGTACGGGGGCTTGCGCACGTAGGTCGACTCCGCATCCCACTCGAAGGTCGCGCCCTCGGGGGTCGGGAGCGAGCGCCAGCGCTCGTCGCCGTCGAAGACGCCCGAGTACTCGTGGGTGAACATGTCGGTGGAGATCGACTCATCGATCGTCTTCTGCACCTCTGCGGCGTCCGGCCAGATGTCGCGCAGGAAGACCTCCGAGCCGTCGGTGTCGACGCCCAGGGCGTCTTTCTCGAAGTCGAAGTTCATCGAGCCGGCGAGGGCGTAGGCGATCACGAGGGGCGGGCTCGCGAGGTAGTTCATCTTCACGTCGGGGTTGATGCGCCCCTCGAAGTTGCGGTTACCCGAGAGCACGGCAGTGACGGCGAGGTCGTTGTCTTGCACGGCCTGCGAGATCTCGTCGAGCAGCGGGCCGGAGTTGCCGATGCAGGTGGTGCAGCCGTAGCCGACCGTGTAGAAGCCGAGGTCTTCGAGGTAGGCGGTGAGCCCGGCCTTCTCGTAGTAGTCGGTGACGACCTTGGATCCCGGCGCGAGGGTGGTCTTGACCCACGGCTTGGCCTTGAGGCCCTTGTTGCTCGCGTTGCGGGCCAGGAGGCCGGCGGCGAGCATGACCGAGGGGTTCGAGGTGTTCGTGCACGAGGTGATCGCGGCGATCGCGACCGCTCCGTGGTCGAGGGTGAAGGAGGAGCCGTCGTCGAGGGTCACGGGCGAGGGGTGCGAGTGGTTCTCGGGAGCGTGGCTCGCGTGGTGGTGCGACTCGTGGCTGCCGTGCGAGACGCCGTGCGCCGACTCCTCGTCCTGCGGGGTGAAGCCGAGCGGGTCGGAGGCGGGGAAGGTGCCCTCCACTGCCGCGTCGACGCGCGAGATCGAGACGGAGGCGTAGTCGCCCAGGTCGTGCTCGAACTGCGCCTTGGCGACGCTGAGCTCGATGCGGTCCTGCGGGCGCTTCGGCCCGGCGATCGACGGAACGACGGTCGCGAGGTCGAGCTCGAGGTACTCGCTGTAGGCGGGCTCGGCGTCGGCGTCGTGCCAGAGGGTCTGGAGCTTCGCGTACTCCTCGACGAGCGTGACCTGCTCCTCGCTGCGGCCCGTGAGGCGCAGGTAGTCGAGCGTCACGTCGTCGATGGGGAACATGGCGGCGGTCGAGCCGAACTCGGGGCTCATGTTGCCGATGGTGGCGCGGTTGGCGAGCGGAACCTGCGCGACGCCCGATCCGTAGAACTCGACGAACTTGCCGACCACGCCGTGCTTGCGCAGCATCTGCGTGATCGTGAGCACGACGTCCGTCGCGGTCACGCCCGTGGGGATGGCGCCCGAGAGCTTGAAGCCGACGACCTTGGGGATGAGCATCGAGACGGGCTGGCCGAGCATCGCGGCCTCGGCCTCGATACCGCCGACGCCCCAGCCGAGAACGCCGAGGCCGTTGACCATCGTCGTGTGCGAGTCGGTGCCCACGAGGGTGTCGGGGTAGGCGCGGAGCACGCCGCCGACGGTGCGGGTGTAGATGACGCGTGCGAGGTACTCGATGTTGACCTGGTGCACGATGCCGGTTCCCGGCGGGACGACCTTGAAGTCCTCGAACGCGGTCTGGCCCCAGCGGAGGAACTGGTAGCGCTCGCCGTTGCGCTCGTACTCGAGCTCGACGTTGCGCTCGAGGGCGTTCTCGGTGCCGAAGAGGTCGGCGATGACGGAGTGGTCGATGACGAGCTCGGCGGGCGCGAGCGGGTTGACCTTGGTCGGGTCTCCCCCGAGGTCGGCGACGGCCTCGCGCATGGTGGCGAGGTCGACGATGCAGGGGACGCCCGTGAAGTCCTGCATGACGACGCGCGCCGGCGTGAACTGGATCTCGGTGTCGGGCTCCGCCGTGGGCACCCAGTCGCCGATCGCACGGATGTGCGCCTCGGTGATGTTCGCGCCGTCCTCCGTGCGGAGCAGGTTCTCGAGGAGCACCTTGAGGCTGAACGGGAGCTTCTCGTAACCGGCGACCCTGTCGATTCTGAAGACCTCGTAGTCCGTGGACCCGACTCGCAGGGTGTCTTTGGCCCCAAAACTATTCACAGCAGACACAGTTGCCCTCTCCTTCGCTGGCGCGGGCGGACGATCACCCGGTACACAGTTCATCTTTGTTGCCGGATGGAGCGTTCTGCCAGCAAGGCTACCCTAAGCAGAATTCGCCGCAGAGCCCCGGCCGAACGTCCCTATTTATCTCGACGTCAAGATAATTCTAGCATCGGACGACACTCATCCGCGGCACCCGCGCGCGACCCGTGCGGGTCCATACGGCACTCGTGCGGCACTCGTACGGCACTCGTGCGGCATCTGCTCGACGCGCTCAGGCGGTCGTGCCCTGCGACTCGGCGACCGGCTTCGCGTAGACCGCGCGGATGAGCAGCCACGACACGATGAGCAGCGGAGCGTAGAGGGGCAGCCCCATGATCAGGCGCGTCGCGCCCAGCCACTCGATGTTCTGCGCGTAGTAGAGAGGCAGCTGCACCGCGAGCCGGGCGGCGAAGAGGCCGACCCAGCAGAGCGTCACGATCTGGAAGACCCGGCGCTTGGCCGGCACCTTCTTCCACTCGACGCCGTCGCCCATCAGGAAGCCCACGGCGACCCCGATGAGCGGCCAGCCGACGAGCACCGAGATGAGCAGGCCCGCGCCGTAGGCGGCGTTGGTCCAGAAGCCCGAGAGGTAGTAGTCCTCCGCACGGCCCGACCAGAGGGCGAGCACGGCGGAGATGGCGATGCCGGCGAGGCCGCCGAGCGCCTGCGTGAGCGGCTGCTTCTGCACGACGCGCACGACCGAGAAGACCACTCCGATGACGACGGGGGCCACGATCGAGAGCACGAGGTTCTGGGTGATCGTGTAGATGACCACGAAGAGGAGGCCGGGGAGCACGGCCTCGAGGATGCCGCGCACTCCGCCGATGGCGCGAAGCAGCGTGCGCCCGTCGGTGGCCTTGCCGTCCACCGCCTCGGCGAAGCCCGCGCGCCGGGCGGCCTCGGCCATGCTCTGCGCGAAGGTCGCGGTGGCGGGCGCGTCCGGAGTGACGGGCGCGCCAGGAGCCGCCGAGGCGTCCGGAGCCGCCTGTGCGTCGTCGGCGTCGGGTGCAGGCTCGTGCTGAGACATCCGCTGAACCTAGCTGCTGGCTTCGTTCGACGGCGTCGAGCCGTCTGCGCTGGCGGCCGGCGGCATCCGGAGCGGGATGAGGTCGCGCGGCGGCATGGGCGCCGTGCCGCGCACCACGACGATGCTGCGGAAGAGGTCTTCGACCTGCTCGGCGGCCTCGGGCTTGATCGCGGCCTCGCCGGCGATCACACCGCGCAGGAACCAACGGGGGCCGTCGACCCCGATGAAGCGGGCCAGGCGGGTTCCGCCGCCGCCGGATGCCGCGGCCACGGGGATCTCGGCGACGAGCTCCGGGCCGAAGACGCCCTCGCGCTCGGTCGTCGTGCCGCCCTGCTTCGCGATCTGCTCGGAGATCTGCTCGCGGATCTCGTGCCAGAGGCCGGACGACCGCGGTGCGGCGAACGGCTGCACCTGGAGGGTCGAGCCGGCGTAGTCGAGGCCGACGGCGACGACGCGCTGCGTGCCCTCCTCGACCTCGAGCCGCAGGTGCAGGCCCTCGCGGGGCACGATCTTCACGCCGCCCAGGTCGACGTAGGGCCGTACGGCGTTCGCCTCGTTCTCGTCGAAGGGGCCTTCCTCGGCCCGGTTCTCGGGCGCGGACTTCGCCGCGACCGCGGCCGCGGTCGCGTCGCCCGCGGGGATCTGCTCGACGTTCTCGTTCACGGCGTCGTTGTTGCCAGTGTCACTCATGTGCTGTCACTCCCTGTCCGGCCGATGCGGAGTAGCCGGTGGATCCGAACCCGGATTCGCCACGGTGGCTTCCGGGAAGTGTGTCGACCTCGATGAAGCGCGCCCGGCTCACCGGCATGACGATGAGCTGCGCGATCCGATCGCCGACCGCGACAGAGTACGGCATCGAGGTGTCCGTGTTGAGAAGCGCGACCCGGATCTCGCCGCGGTAGCCGGCATCCACGGTGCCCGGCGAGTTCACGATCGTGATGCCGTGCTTGGAGGCGAGGCCGCTGCGCGGCACGACGAAGGCAGCGTAGCCGTCGGGCAGGGCGATGGCGACCCCCGTGCCCACGGTGCGCCGCTCACCCGGGGCGAGGACGAACTCCTCGGTCGAGCACAGATCGGCTCCGGCGTCTCCGGGATGCGAATAGTTCGGCACGGGAGACCCCGTGATGAGCACGTCGACGAAATCTGTCACGTGTCGAGGGTAGTGCAGAAGTCTGATCGAATAGAGACATGGCACTTTACCGCGAACGACTCTGGGCGTCGCCCCTGTTCTACCTCGCCCTTGCACTCGTCATCCCCGCGAGCCTCGTGATCCTCGCACCGATCTCGATCGTCGCGGGCATCATCACGGCGATCGTCCTATACGGCGGATGCGTCGCGCTCCTCATCTCCGCAGCCCCCACGATCTCGATCGAGGGCGGCACCCTGCACGCCGGCCGCGCGACGATCGACCTCTCTCTCACGGGAACCGCGACCGGCTACTACGGAGAGGACGCGACCCGGCAGCGCGGCACCGAGCTCGACGCGCGGGCGTGGATGCTCATCCGCGGCTGGGTGCAGCCCGTCGTCAAGGTGCCGATCAACGACCCGGAGGACCCGTCGCCGTACTGGCTGCTCTCGACCCGTCACCCCAAAGAATTGGTCGCCGCGATCAATGGATCGCGGCGACCGGAAGAGTCTGAGTCGTAGGAGGCTACGCGGCGCACTCCATGCAGATCGGGCCGAGCTTCTCCTCGTGGTCGATCTGCGAGCGGTGCTTCACCAGGAAGCAGCTCACGCAGGTGAACTCGTCCGCCTGAGGCGGGAGGACCACCACGTCGAGGTCGAGATCGGAGAGGTCGGCGCCCGGGAGCTCGAAGCCACCGGGGTTGTCGGCGTCGTCGACGTCGACGACGCCGGACATCTTGTCAGGAACCCGCTCCTTGAGTGCCTCGATCGAATCGGAATCGTCGTCGGTCTTTCTCGGTGCGTCGTAATCCGTTGCCATGCCCATCCACTTCTCGAAACCGTTGCTGAACACAATCGGCGGCGACAGTTTGCATCAAACCGGTCCGAATAGCAAACCGCGTTCGAACCGCGCACGAGCCTCGCGCCGATGCCCGGGACAACTTGCGGCACGCCCGGCTTATTCCCGGCCAAAGGCGGGTTCACGTGGCATCCTGTCGAATATCGAGTGGCAGCTGGAGAGGCCTTTCCCATGCAGGATTTGAAAGTTATCGGCGTTGAGAACGGCGCATTGCTTGTGGCGTCCGACGACGGCGATCGCTACCGGATTGCGATCGACGAGGTGTTGCAGTCGAAACTCCGCCAGAGCACGCCGGAATCGCCGAACAGTCGCAAGGTCTCGCCGCGCGAGATCCAGACCCACGTCCGCTCCGGCATGTCCGCCGAAGACGTGGCGCGCCTGACCGGAGCGTCGCTGGAATACGTGCAGCGCTTCGAGGGGCCCGTGCTCGCCGAGCGCGAGTACATCGTGAGTTCCGCTCTCGGCGTACCCGTGCACACCGCGATCGACCCCGATCCGCTCGATCCCGACGCGACCTTCGGCGTCGTCATCCGCGAGAGGCTCGCCTCGCTCTCGGCAACGGGCGAGCGCTGGGCCAGTTGGAAGGAGCCGGAGGGCGGCTGGATCGTCAAGCTCGCCTTCACGGCCGACGAGATCGACCACGACGCCCGCTGGAGCTTCGAGCCGAAGAAGCTCGCACTCGCTCCGCTCAACGCAGAAGCCATGACACTTTCACAGCAAGGCGAGCTGCCGTCGACCCTCATCCCCCGGCTCCGGGCGGTCACGCCGGAGTCGAGCTCCGTCGACGAATCGCGGTTCGACAGCGGCGCCTTCACCTTCCGCGACACCTCGAACGACGACTCGGGCGCCAACGACACGGCACCTCATCTCGAGCACGTCCCCTACGGCCGTTCGGCGAGCCCCTCGGCGAACGCCGTCTCCCTCGCCGCCATCAAGCGCGCCCAGGAGCCGCCCGAGCAGCAGAACCAGACGGCCGACCTGCTCGAAGCGCTTCGCAAGCGCCGGGGCGAGCGCGAGTCGGCGGGTTTCGGATCCGACGAGGAGTCGCCCGCGCGCGAGGAGTCCGCTCCGACCTTCCTCGATCTCCCCCTCTCCGCCACGGAGCGGGCGGCCGAGAGAGCAGCCGACAAGCCGGCCGAGCGGATGTCGGAGGCCTCCGTCACGGAGTCCGCCCGCGACGCCCAGCGTGCGCCGGTCGCCCAGACCAAGACCGCCCGCAAGGGCCGAGCCTCGATGCCCAGCTGGGACGAGATCGTCTTCGGCGCGCGCACGGACGACGACCTGGCCTGAGCGCCCTGCGCTTGCGCTGAACTCATTCCGCCGACCCGCTCCGCCGACCCCTCAGCTCGCGAAGGCGCTCATCCCCACGAGCGGCAC
This sequence comes from Compostimonas suwonensis, assembly GCF_002797855.1. Taxonomy (GTDB): domain Bacteria; phylum Actinomycetota; class Actinomycetes; order Actinomycetales; family Microbacteriaceae; genus Compostimonas; species Compostimonas suwonensis. The sequence continues at coordinate 85,181 of NZ_PGFB01000006.1, read as the reverse complement.
GCGCGTCTCCTCGGGGGTCAGTGACCCGTGCTGCCCGATCATCGCCCGCGCCGACGGTTTGGGCGAGCGGGAGTCGTAGTAGGCGACGCGTTTGCGGGCGGCCACGAGCACGTCCCCGATCCGGTCGACGACCTCGCCGTCGACCTCGCCGAACCATCCGGCGTCGATCGCCTCCGCGCGGGTGGCCACCCAGGAGCGCTCGGACTCCGAGTCGCTCCAGCGCGCCGCGAGCTCGGTTCGGGCATCGTCGCCGGCCCCGTCGATCCCGGAGCTCTCGGCTCCCCCGTTCAGATACAGGTGCAGCAGCCGCGGCTCGCCGCCCACGTGCCGTACCCCCTCGAGCAGGGCCGGATCGCCGTCGTAGAGCACGTGACCCGAATGCGGAACGTCGACGATGCCGTGATCGGCCGTCGTGAGAACGCCGACCCGGCGCGGCAGCCCCGTCACGAAGGCGGCGAGTGCCGAGTCGACGCGTTCGAGCTCGGTGAGCCACCGGTCGGACTCCCAGCCGTGGGCGTGGGCCGCCATGTCGAGCTCGGGCAGATAGAGGTAGCTGAGCGAGCGCCGATTCGAGGCGACCACGGTGCGCGCGGCTTCGAAGCGCGACTCCGCGGTGTCGGCGGGCAGATACCCCGCCCCCCGCAGCACGGCACGGCTGAACCCGGAACCGGCGAACTTGCCCGCGCCGATCGCGAACGCGGGAACACCCTCGTCCGCGGCATCCTGGAAGACCGTGCGGGCCCGCTGCCAGGTGGCCGGGTCCATGCCCGCATCCCAGCCGTTCAGCTGGTTGACGATGCGATCGCCGGCGAGGTCGCGCACGCTGTAGCCGACGAGGCCGTGCCGCCCCGACGAGACGCCCGTCGTGAGCGTCGCGAGGCCCGCTGCGGTCGTCGACGGGAAGCTCGTCAGGCGCCTCTGCCGGTGGGCGGGATTCGTGAGGAAGCGGGCGTGCCCCGCGCGGGCCTTCAGATTCGCGTCGCCGAGGCCGTCGACGACGACCACGACCACGTGATCGACGGCGGCGAGGCCGAGCGGGTTGACCCGTCCCGTGACAGCCGCGAGGGAACTTGTCAACACGTCGGCAAGGCTCGAGGCCGCGGATACGCCGCCGGGTAGCATTGTGCTCATCCGGCTCAGTCTCGCACAGAGCCGTCCCGTCATCCGTATGATCCGTATGATCACCTCGTACGACCGCCACGACCCGCTGTCCCGGCATCCTGCCCGCACGATGCGGGCACGGCCCCGACACAGCACCAGCAGATTGCCCGAATGAGCCGAACCGAAGACACCTCAGCACAGCCCACGCCGACCGAGCGCATCGAAGACGTCGACGTCGCCGCCGAGATGCAGGGCTCCTTCCTCGAGTACGCCTACTCGGTCATCTACAGCAGGGCCCTGCCCGACGCCCGCGACGGCCTCAAGCCCGTGCAGCGCCGCATCCTCTATCAGATGAGCGAGATGGGCCTGCGCCCCGACCGCGGCCACGTGAAGTCGGCCCGCGTCACGGGCGAGGTCATGGGAAAGCTGCACCCCCACGGCGACGCCTCGATCTACGACGCGATGGTGCGTCTGACCCAGGACTTCGTCATGCGCGTTCCGCTCATCGACGGGCACGGCAACTTCGGCTCGCTCGACGACGGCCCCGCAGCCCCCCGGTACACCGAGGCGAGACTGGATGCCGCGGCGCTGGCCATGACCGACGGCCTCGACGAGAACGTCGTCGACTTCGTGCCCAACTACGACAACCAGCTGACCCAGCCCGAGGTGCTGCCCGCCGCCTTCCCGAACCTGCTCGTCAACGGGGCGAGCGGCATCGCCGTCGGCATGGCGACCAACATGGCGCCGCACAACCTCGTCGAGGTGATCGGCGCCGCCCGCTTCCTCATCGACAACCCCGAGGCGACCCTCGACGAGCTCATGGCCTACGTGCCCGGGCCCGACCTGCCCACCGGCGGAACGATCATGGGCCTCGCGGGCGTGCGCGACGCCTACGCGACCGGGCGCGGCAGCTTCAAGACCCGCGCGCGGGTCTCCGTCGAGAGCATCACGGCCCGCAAGTCGGGTCTCGTCGTCACCGAGCTCCCCTACCTCGTCGGGCCCGAGAAGGTCATCGAGAAGATCAAAGACGGGGTCAACTCCAAGAAGCTCAGCGGCATCTCCGACGTCACCGACCTGACCGACCGCAGCCACGGCCTGCGCCTCGTGATCGGCATCAAGACCGGCTTCAACCCGCAGGCGGTTCTCGAGCAGCTCTACCGGCACACCCCGCTCGAAGACGGCTTCAGCATCAACAACGTCGCGCTCGTCGAGGGCAATCCCCGCACGCTCGGGCTCAAGGAGCTCCTGCAGGTCTATGTCGACCACAGAGTGAGCGTCGTCACCCGCCGCAGCCAGTACCGCCTCGACCGCCGGCTGGAGCGCCTGCACCTCGTCGAGGGGCTCCTGGTGGCCATCCTCGACATCGACGAGGTCATCCAGGTCATCCGTGCGAGCGACGACACCGATCAGGCCCGCACCCGCCTCATCGACGTCTTCGATCTGAGCGAGCGCCAGGCCGAGTACATCCTCGAGCTGCGCCTGCGCCGGCTCACCCGGTTCAGCCGGATCGAGCTCGAGGCCGAGCGCGACAAGCTCCGTGCCGAGATCGAGGAGCTGCAGGAGATCCTCGGCAGCACGGCCCGCATCCGCGAGCTCGTCTCCGATGAGCTCGCCGAGGCCGCCGAGCGCTTCGGCACTCCGCGACGCACCCTCCTCACCGAGGCCCAGCCGAGCATCGCGCAGACACCGAGCGCGCGTCGGGCGGGCGTCTCACTCGAGATCGCGGATGTCGAGTGCCGCGTCATCCTCTCGTCCACGGGCCGTGTCGCGCGAGTCGACTTCGCCGACGGCGACGACACGATCCCCGCGCCCGCACGTCGCACCAAGCACGACGCCGTGCTCTCGACCGTGCGCACGACGAGCCGCTCCGAGATCGGGGCCGTCACCAACCGCGGCCGGCTCGTGAAGCTCAGCCCCGTCGACCTGCCCGTCGTCCCGGCCTCCTCCGTGCACCTCGACGCGGGGGTGCGCATCTCCGACTACATCGCGCTCGCCGACCGCGGCGAGAGGGTCGTCGCACTCGTCTCCCTGGGCGAGGAACGCCCCATCGCCCTCGGAACGCGGGGCGGCACGGTCAAGCGCGTGACCCCGGGCCAGTACCCGAACCGCCAGGACTTCGAGATCGTCTCGCTCAAGCCGGGCGACGAGGTCGTCGGCGCGGCGCACAGCAGCGACTCCGACGAGCTCGTCTTCATCGGCTCCCACGCCCAGCTGCTGCACTTCTCGGCGAGCAGCGTGCGCCCGCAGGGCCTCTCCGCGGGCGGCATGGCCGGCATCTCGCTGCCGGCCGGCGCCCAGGTGATCTTCTTCGGCGTCGTCTCGGAGCCCGACTCGGCCGTCGTCGCGACGGTGTCGACCTCGGCCACGACCATCGCGGGAACCGATCCCGGCCGCGCCAAGGTCTCGGCCTTCGGCGAGTTCCCGGGCAAGGGCCGCGGCACCTCGGGCGTCCGCGCGCACGCTTTCCTCAAGGGGGAAGACCTGCTCGGGCTGGCCTGGGCCGGTCCGGCGCCCGTGCTCGCGGTGGGAACCGACGGCGCGGCGCGCACGCTCCCGGATGCCGGTGCACGCCGTGACGCCTCCGGAACCCCCCTCGACGCGGTGATCGGCTCCCTCGGCACCCAAATCCCCGTTGCGCCTTAGCTTCCGGACAGCCGCGGGGCGTGCCCGGTAGGGCGGGTGTCCGGAAGCTAAGGCGCAACCGGGGTGGAGCTAGACGTCGATGCGGTCGCGACTGATGCCCGCCCCGTTGATGATGAAGTCCTTGCGCGGTGCGACGTCGTTGCCCATGAGCAGCTCGAAGACCCGTGCCGCGTTCTCGGCATCCGCGACCTGCACGCGCCGCAGGGTGCGGTGCTTGCGGTCCATGGTCGTGTTCGCGAGCTGGTCGGCGTCCATCTCGCCGAGGCCCTTGTAGCGCTGGATCGGATCCTGGTAGCGCTTGCCGGCCTTGTCGAGCTGGCTGAGCACACCCGAGAGCTCCTGCTCGGAGTAGGTGTAGATCGTCTCGTTGGGCTTCGTGCCCGGGTTCATGACGATCACCCGGTGCAGGGGGGGAACAGCGGCGAAGACCCGGCCCTGCTCGATCATGGGCCGCATGTAACGGAAGAAGAGCGTCAGCAGGAGCGTGCGGATGTGCGCGCCGTCGACGTCGGCGTCGCTCATGATGATGACCTTGCCGTAGCGGGCCGCCTCGATCTCGAAACTGCGGCCGGAGCCGGCACCGATCACCTGGATGATCGAGCCGCACTCGGCGTTGCCGAGCATGTCGGCGACGGAGGCCTTCTGCACGTTGAGGATCTTGCCGCGGATGGGCAGGAGCGCCTGGTACTCGCTGTCGCGCGCCTGCCGTGCCGTGCCGAGAGCCGAGTCGCCCTCCACGATGAAGAGCTCGCTGTTGCCGACATCCGTGCTGCGGCAGTCGACGAGCTTCGCGGGCAGCGAGGAGTTCTCGAGGGCGTTCTTGCGGCGCTGGGTCTCCTTGTGGGCCCGCGCCGAGATGCGCGACTTCATCTCGGCGACGACCTTGTCGAGCAGAAGCGAGGTCTGGGACTTGTCGTCGCGCTTCGGCGAGCTGAAACGATCGGAGAGCCCCTTCGCCACGACCTGCGCGACGATCGCGCGCACGGCCGGGGTTCCCAGCACCTCCTTGGTCTGGCCCTCGAACTGCGGCTCGGGGATGCGCACGGTGAGCACGGCGGTGAGCCCGGCGAGCACGTCGTCTTTCTCGATCTTGTCGGTGCCGACCTTGAGACGGCGCGCGTTCTGCTCCACCTGCTGCCGCAGGAATTTGAGCAGGCCCTGCTCGAAGCCCGCCTGGTGGGTGCCGCCCTTGGGCGTCGCGATGATGTTGACGAAGCTGCGGGTGACCGTCTCGTATCCGGTGCCCCAGCGCAGGGCGATGTCGACGACGCATTCGCGCTGCAGCTCGGTGGGCAGCATGGCGCCCGTGTCGGAGAGCACGGGGACCGTCTCGGTGAACGTTCCCGAGCCCGTCAGACGCCAGGTCTCGGTGAGCGCCGTGTCGGGGGCGAGGTGCTCGGCGAACTCGGAGATGCCGCCCTCGAAACGGAAGTTCTCGGTGACGGGGCTCTCACCCCGCGCATCCTCGATCGTGAGCCCGAGGCCCGGCACGAGGAACGCGGTCTGGCGTGCACGCGAGGAGAGCTCGGCGGTCTGGAACTCGGCGCCCTTCGTGAAGATCTGCCGGTCGGCCCAGTAGCGCACCCGGGTTCCCGTGACGCCCTTGCGCACCGTGCCGACGACGCGCAGCTCGCTGCCCTTCTCGAACGGCGTGAAGGGGGCATCCGGGCTGGGCTCCCTGCCCGAGTCCGTGAAGATCCCGGGCTCGCCGCGATGGAACGACATGGCCCAGGTCTTGCCGTCGCGGTCGACCTCGACGTCGAGGCGTTCGGAGAGCGCGTTGACGACCGAGGCGCCCACGCCGTGCAGGCCACCGGATGCCGCGTAGGAGCCCGAGCCAAACTTGCCGCCGGCATGCAGCTTCGTGAAGACGACCTCGACCCCGCTCAGGCCCGTCTTCGGCTCGATGTCGACGGGGATGCCGCGACCGGTGTCGCGCACCTCGACGCTGGCGTCGGCGTGCAGCAGCACATCGATCTGGGTGCCGTTGCCGGCCAGGGCCTCGTCGACGGAGTTGTCGATGACCTCCCACAGGCAGTGCATGAGCCCACGCGAGTCGGTCGAGCCGATGTACATGCCCGGTCGTTTGCGAACCGCCTCGAGACCCTCCAGAACGGACAGGTGCCTCGCGGAATAGTCAGAACTCGCCACAGAATCTCCTCAGAATCCCTTCGAGCCCGCGTGAGCGCCGAAACCTCGTGCGACTTCGTGCGACTCGGTGCGACTCTCGTGCGACTCGAAGGATGACAACCACCAAGCGTAGTTCGCCCTCACGGCCGCCCTCGCCCCGACACCCTGCCCTGTGGAACACGTACGCGGTCAGCGAAATGCCACCCTTTCGCATCCCGTGTTCAGAGAGGACGTGCTTTGATGAGTGCACGACGCTTTTCAGATACAGCGTTTTCGTCGTACCGAGTCTGGAGGAGAGGCCAATGTCACAGATTGCCACCGAGAACGGCGCCGTCGACCAGCTCGAGACGCCCTACCAGCTCACCGCCGCCGACCGCTGCGACAGCTGCGGCGCCCAGGCGTACATCCGCGTCGAGGTGGGCAGCAGCGAGCTGTTCTTCTGCGCGCACCACGGAAAGAAGTACCAGGAGAAGCTCTCGACCGTCGCCACGGGATGGCACGACGAGTCGAGCCGTCTCCTCGACGAGCAGCGCCGCTGATCGTCGGATAGCCGAGCAGCCCGCTCAGCTCTCGATTCCCAGTTCGAGCCGCACCGCAATCCGATTGCGTGCGGCTCGAGCTATGTCATCGACGTGACGCGCCTCCGCGCTGACGGTCTCGTAGACAACCCCGCGTGAACGCTCGATGGCCGTGCCGAGCAGATGATCGGCGAGCGACGGGTTCTTCGCCAGGACGGGTCCGTGCAGATGGGTTCCGATGGCCGAGCCCTGCACGAGTCCTTCGCCGCGTGCGGCGCCCGCAACACCCTCGCCGGCGCCTCCCACGGCATCCCCGTTGCCGGAGCCGACGCGAACGGTGCCGAGAGGCGAGACGCCCTCGGGCAGCAGATAGTCGTGGGCGTGGTTCTCGTAGCCGATCAGACGACCGAAGCCCGATTCCACGACGAGGTCGTCACTGACCCTGCGCGTGCGCGCCACGGCGCGCCCCGGAAGCAGTCCGAGGGTCTCGAAGGCTCCGGCGCGGTCGTCGACGCCCGCGCTCAGCAGCTCCCAGCCGGTGCCGACCGCGAGCAGCGGAACGCCCTCGTCGATCCAGTCCTGCAGCGCCGAGCGGAGCGGCTGCGCGGCGTCGATCGCGTCGACGAACTCGGCGTCGGCGCCCGAGCCGAGAACGACGAGATCCACGCGCTCGGGCAGCTCGGCCGCCGTCGACACCTCGACCACCCGGGCCTCGAAGCCCGCCCAGCCGGCGCGCCGAGCGAGAACACGCGCATTGCTGGCGTCGCCGTTGGTGTCGAGCAGCGCGGGCAGCACGCTGACCACGGTGAGGATGTCGCTCATACCCCTGCTCCTCCGGTGCTGGTGCTGCTGCCGGCGCCGCCAGCGCCATCGCTGTTGCTGGTGAGCCCCAGATGGGCACGGGTGCGGCGCATCGAGTCCGCGGAGAAGATGACGGTCTTGACACCGCCACCGCTCGAGGGCTCGGGAAGGGCGAGGAAATCATCGAGGGCCGTCGCGAGGTTCTCCTCGATACGGTCGATCGACACTCCGTCGTACGCGAGCTGCAGGGCGATCTCCTGGGCCTGCGACCCCGAGACGACGCGCACCCGGCCGAGCGAGGCCGTGTCGACAGGCCAGAGATAGGAGGGGTCGCGCACGTCGGAGCCGATGGCGACCATGATCTGCTCCGTGCCCGCGGGCAGGCTGTCGACGTTCAGCTGGAAGCTGGCCGGGTTCTGCACGAGCACGAACTCGACCTTCCTGCCGCGTACCGTCGTCGTCTCGCCCCGGCCGAACACCGGCTCCATGGCCCCGATCGCCTCGATGGCGCGAGCCGGCTCGAAGCCGTCGCCCAGGATCTCCCGGGCGGCGGAGAGCGCCGCCGCCGCGTCGACCGCGTAGTGCACGCCGCGCGAGGGCAGCGCGACATCCATCGCCTCGCCGGCCACCGTGATCGTCGTGCGCGCGCCGTCGACGCGCTCGACGACCGTCTCCGCCGTCACGGCGGATGCCTCGGGCGCGGTCTCCGCATACCCGAAGCCGCGCGGGTTGGCCACGCGCACCCCGTGGGAGACGCCGAACCACCGCGCCTCGGCCGTGCCGCGCAAGCCGGAGGCGAGCTCGAGGAGCGACTGGTCGTCGGCGTTGAGCACAACGGCGGCGCTCGCACGCCGCGCGATCTTCGCGAGCATGCCCTGCACCATCTGCGGGTCGTGGAAGCGGTCGATCTGGTCGATCATCACGTTGGTGAGAACGACGACCGACGGCGTCAGGCGATCGGCGATGAGGGCGCCGTGCCCCTCGTCCATCTCGAGCACTCCGAGCTCGGCGTCGATGCGGCCCCGCACATCGGCCTGCTCGAGCAGCGCGGAGGTGAGACCCTGCGAGATGTTCGCGGTCGAGGGGTTGGTGAAGATCCGGATGCCGTGGGCGCGCAGCACGCTCACGAGCATCTTCGTCGTCGTCGACTTGCCGCTCGATCCGCTGACGATCACGAGGCCCCGCGGAAAGGAGTTGAGCGCGTGCGCGAGGTAGCCCGGCGCGAGCTTGTTGACCACGAGACCGGGCACGGCGGAGCCGCCGCCCGGCTTGCGGATCCGGGCGGCGGCACGAACCGCTCGGCCGATGATCACGGCCGGGGCGTAGCGCACGGGTGCTGCTTACTCGAGGTAGTCGCGCAGCGACTGGGACCGCGACGGGTGGCGCAGTTTCGCCATCGTCTTGGACTCGATCTGCCGGATCCGTTCACGGGTGACGCCGAAGGTGTCGCCGATCTGGTCGAGGGTCTTGGGCATTCCGTCGCCCAGGCCGAAACGCATGCGGATGACTCCCGCCTCGCGCTCCGACAGGGAGTCGAGGAGCGACTCGAGCTGCTTCTGCAGCATCGTGAAGCCCACGGCGTCGGCGGGGACGACCGCCTCGGTGTCCTCGATCAGGTCGCCGAACTCGCTGTCGCCGTCCTCGCCGAGAGGAGTGTGCAGGGAGATCGGCTCGCGGCCGTACTTCTGAACCTCGACGACCTTCTCCGGCGTCATGTCGAGCTCGCGCGACAGCTCCTCCGGCGTGGGTTCGCGACCGAGATCCTGGAGCATCTGGCGCTGCACGCGGGCGAGCTTGTTGATGACCTCGACCATGTGCACGGGGATGCGGATCGTGCGCGCCTGGTCGGCCATGGCACGGGTGATGGCCTGACGGATCCACCACGTGGCGTAGGTCGAGAACTTGAAGCCCTTCGTGTAGTCGAACTTCTCGACGGCACGGATGAGGCCCAGGTTGCCCTCCTGGATGAGGTCGAGGAACTGCATGCCGCGACCCGTGTAGCGCTTCGCGAGCGAGACGACGAGACGGAGGTTGGCGCCGAGCAGGTGGCTCTTGGCGCGCTGGCCGTCTTTCGCCACCCACTGCAGCTCGCGCTTGAGCTGCGGCGTCAGGTTCTCGGTGTTGGCGAGCTTGTCCTCGGCGAACAGACCCGCCTCGATGCGCATCGCCAGCTCGACCTCTTCGGCCGCGTTGAGCAGCGGGACTTTGCCGATCTGCTTCAGGTAGTCCTTGACGGGGTCGGCGGTCGCGCCGGTGATCGCCGTCGAGTAGACGGGCACGTCGTCCTCGTCGTCGACGAGCGACAAGACCATGGCTCCGGCCGGAACGGCCTCGGCGGGCTTCTTCTTCTCCTCGGAGTCGTCGTCCGTCTCCTCGGTCTCGCCTTCGACGACGACCTCTTCGACGACGACCACTTCCGCGTCGTCGTCGACGACGATGTCCTCGGCCTCGGGGTCGACCTCGTCGTCGACGTCCTCGTCGGCCGCGGCCTTCTTGGTGGCTCGCTTCTTGGGTGCAGCCTTCTCTGCTGCCGGTACTGCCTTTGCGGCGGCGCGCCGGGGCGCCGCCTTCTTGGCCGGGGCTGCCTTCGTCGCGGTCGCTACCGCGGTGGCAGCCGGCTCTTCGTCTGCGATCGCTTCAGCGACGGCCGACTTTGTCGTTCGGGTTGCCATTCGAACACCTCTCACACCGGGGAGACCACTCGGCGGCGTGTGCGCCAATCCCCCGGTCCAGGTTGTATTTGGACATTACTAAGACCCATGTCAAGTCCTGCCGTCATTGACCACGTTTCGAGAACGTAGCGGACAGGAGATGAACGGGTCCTTAGTCAATTATTGCATGGTTTGGCGACCGTCCGAGCCACGGCCGCCCCCTCTCCACACCTTCATCAATGAAACCCAGAGAGGGGCCACTTCTATTCCCTCGTCGTCCACGAGGCGCCGTCTGGTGCGGCGGCGAGCCCTCAGCAGCATCACGACGCCGAAGCCCACGACCGCATATTGCACGCAGAAGGCGAGGCGGAAGGCGTCGAGGGTGTAGATGGATGCCGATGACGCCGATCCCCCGGCCTGGGCGTCGAGCACGAGGCCGATCACGAACATCATCACGAAGCTCGCGAGGAAGCCGCCCACGTTGACGACGCCGTTCGCCGAGCCGAGGCTCCTGATCGGGTTGAAGGTGCGCGCGAAGTCGAAGCCGATGACCGAGCCGGGCCCGCCCACGCCCAGCACGGCGATGAGCACGACCACGAGCCACAGCGGCGGCACACCCGGCCACAGCAGCACGATGGTCCAGACGACGGCCATCGCCGCCACGACCCCGAGCACGAGGTTGCTCCGCCGCAGCGGGAAGCGCGCGCTCAGCAGCCCGAGGATCGGCCCCGCGACGACTCCCGCCGCGACGAGCACGATGAGCAGGCTCGCCGAGAGCTCCTCCGAGTAGCCGAGGCCGTAGACGAGGAAGGGGATGCCCCAGAGCAGGCTGAAGACGGTTCCCGGCGACTGGCTCACGAAGTGGGACCAGAACCCGAGCTGCGTCCCCGGCCTCGCGAAGCTCGCCCGCAGCTGGCCGAGCGCGACCGACCAGCTCGTGACACGAGGGGGCTCCGAGCTCGTCGCCGGTCTGTCCCGGATCGCCGCGACCGTGCCGATCACCGCGACGACCGAGGCGGATGCCGCGGACAGGAACGCCCACTCCCAGCCGAGGCTGTGCAGCACGATCGCGAAGGGCACGGCGGAGAGCACCTGCCCCAGCTGGCCGATGTTGCCGATCCACTGGGAGAGCTGCGGAACGATCCTGCCCTCGAACCACGAGTTCACGAGCCGGATGAGCGAGATGAAGATCATCGCGTCGCCCGCCCCGACGAGGATGCGCCCGAGCACGGCGAAGCCGATCGTCGTCGAGAACGCGACAGTCACCTGGCCGGCGACCATGATCGAGCTGCCGGCGATCATGAGCACCCGCGGGCCGAGACGGTCGATGAGCACGCCGACCGGGATCTGCATGCCGGCGTAGACCACGAGCTGGAGCACGGCGAGCGCGGCCAGCTCGGACGCGGCTCCCCCGAAGCGCTCGGAGGCCGAGACGCTCGCGACACCGAGGCTCGTGCGCTGCATGACGGCGATCACGTAGGCGAGCACTCCGACGCCGAAGATCAACCAGGAGCGCCGCGAATTCACTCTCGTCAGTCTAGGGCGAGCCGAGATCGGACGGCGCGATCAGCAGACTGTGCGCTCCGTGCTCAGGGGGTGCCGAGGTCGTCGTCGCCGTGCCGCTTGATCGCGAGGAACTTCTCGAGCTCCGCGGCGATCTCGTCGGCCGTCGGGAGCTCCCCGTCGACGTCGGTGAGCGGTGAGCGCAGGGGGCTTCCCTCCATGTACGCGTCGTGGCGCTCCTCGAGCGTGCCGACGAGCTTGGCCAGCTCGCCGTTGGCGGCGACCTGCTCGTCGATCTTGGCCACGAACTCGCGGCCCAGCTCACGGAGGTGATCGGTCGGGAAGATGAGGCCCGTCGACGCGCTGATGCTCTCGAGCGACGCGAGGGCCGCGCTCGGGTACTCGGTGTCGGCCAGGTAGTGCGAGATGAGCAGCACGAAGCCCACCACGGGGCGGTCGAGCTGGTCGAGACGGTATTCGAGCAGGTGCAGCGCGTTGGCCGGCGCCTGCGTGTGCGGCCTCCACACCGAGAGGCTCTCGATGAGCTCGGAGCGGTTGCCGCTCACGGTCACGCCGATCGAGCGGGTGTGCGGCACGGGCATGGGGATCGAGTGCACCCACGTCGTGTCGTGCACCTGGAAACGCTCGATGAGCTCGAGCACCGCGGCCGCGAACCGCTCCCACTGGAAGTCGGGCTCGAAACCCGCGAGGAAGAGGAACGGCTGGTGCAGCTCGTCGTAGACGAGGTACAGGTTGAGGCTCGAGGGGCGATAGTCGCTCAGGTGATCCTGATCGAAGTAGATCGTGGGGCGACGAGCGCGGTAGTCGAGCAGCTCGTCGACGTCGAAGGTCGCGACGACGCGGTTCTCGAGGGTGTCGAGGATGTAGTCGCTGAACTGGGTGACAGCGGCTCCGGCATCCGCGAAACCGGTGAGGCCCGCGACGAGGTGCAGGCCCTCCGGCACCTCAGCCGATTCGGGGCTGAGCTCGTAAAGTTCGTTCGGGTCGCGCATGGTCCAACTCTAATCGGCGGCCCGCGCAGCGCCCCCCGGAATCGCGCCCGTCGAGGGCATGCCGAGAGCGAACAACTAGCATGGCCTGCATGACAGCGCCGACTTTGACCACCCACACAACCGACCCGCTCGGGAGCACCGCAGAGGTGCTCGTGATCGCCGCGAGCAGCAGTCCCGCCGGAGTGGTCGTGCACTCGATCGTCGAGGCGCAGGATGTCGCGGAGCAGCTCTCCGCGCTCGGATTCTCCGGCTCGGCCGACGAGCTCCTGCGCCTGCCCGCTCCTCGCGGCTCCGCGCGCTCGTGGGCCGTCATCGGGCTCGGCCGCGCCCCCGATGCGAACGCGCTGCGCTCGGCCGCGGGATCGGCCGTGCGGCAGCTCGCCGGCGCGGCATCCGTCGCCTTCGCCGTGCCCGTCGCCGACGGGACCGAGCTGGGGGCGCTGCTCGAGGGGGCGGCCCTCGGCTCCTATTCGTTCACGCGCTACCGCTCGGCCTCCACGGCGGCGGCGAAGACCCCCGTCGGCGAGATCACGGTCTTCGTCGACGGCGCTCCCGACGGCGCTGACGATGGCGCTGAGGCCGGTCTCCCCGGCCCGGACGCCCTCTCCCGGCTGGCCGCCCGCGCCTCGATCGCGGCCGAGGCCATCGCGACCGTCAAGGATCTCGTCAACATCGCGCCCTCCGACCTCTACCCGGACGCGCTCGCCCGGTTCGCCGTCGACCTCGCCGCCGGCCTCCCCGACGGTCTTCCGCTCGATGTGCGGGTGTGGGACGAGTCCCAGCTCGAGGCCGACGGCTTCGGCGGCATCCTCGGCGTGGGGCAGGGCTCGAGCCGCCCGCCGCGTCTGGTCAAGGTGAGCTACGCCCCGAGCGGGGCGTCGAGCCATCTGGCGCTCGTCGGCAAGGGCATCACCTTCGACACGGGCGGGCTCTCGCTCAAGCCGCCAGCCTCGATGGTGGGCATGAAGTACGACATGACGGGCGCCGCAACAGTGCTCGCCGTCACGGTCGCGGCCGCCCGCCTCGCCCTGCCGATCCGCATCACCGCCTGGCTGTGCATCGCCGAGAACATGCCGTCGGGCAGCGCCACCCGCCCCAACGACGTGCTCACGATCCGCGGCGGGCGCACCGTCGAGGTGCTCAACACCGACGCCGAGGGCCGGCTCGTGATGGCCGACGGGCTCGTCGCGGCGAGCGAGGAGCACCCCGACCACATCATCGACGTCGCCACCCTCACGGGCGCCCAGACCGTCGCGCTCGGCACCCGCTACGCCGGGGTCATGGGCGATGACGCGCTCGTCGCGCAGGTGATCGCTGCCGCATCCGCCGCCGGAGAGACCATGTGGCCCATGCCGCTGCCCGCCGAGCTGCGCTCGATCCTGAGCTCGGATGTCGCGGACATCGCCAACGCGAAGCCCGGCAACCCCGCAGCGGGCATGCTCGTCGCCGGCGTCTTCCTGCGCGAGTTCGTGGGGCGCACCGGCGAGGGCGACGACGCGCCGCGCATCCCCTGGGCCCACCTCGACATCGCCGGGCCGGCCAACAACAAGGACAGCGCCTACGGCTTCACGGGCAAGGGGCCGACCGGCATCGCCGTGCGCACGCTGCTCGAACTGAGCGAGGAGCTTTCGCGCAGGTAGTAGGCTCGTAGAGGCAAAAATCATTGCCCATATGCATCCGTCACGAGCGGAGGCGCTGTGCCTGAACTCATCGAGCACGACGCCGCCCTGCGATCGGATCAGTGACACAAATCCTGATGCACGAGGGAGTAACTGAGTGTCGGAACAGAATTTTGACATTGTGGTGCTCGGCGGTGGCAGCGGCGGTTACGCGGCAGCCCTTCGAGCGAGCCAGCTGGGTTTCAGCGTCGGCCTGATCGAGAAGGGCAAGCTCGGCGGCACCTGTCTGCACCGCGGCTGCATCCCGACGAAGGCGCTCCTGCACGCCGCCGAGGTCGCCGACTATTCGCGTGAGTCCAGCAAGTACGGTGTCGACACGACGTTCAACGGCATCGACATCGCGGGCGTGACCGCCTACCGCGAGGGCATCGTCTCGAGCAAGTACAAGGGTCTCCAGGGCCTCATCAAGGCTCGCGGCATCACCGTCATCGAGGGCGAGGGCAAGCTCGTCTCGCCTACGACCGTCCAGGTCGGCGACGACACGGTCGTCGGCAAGAACGTCATCCTGGCGACGGGCTCCTACTCGCGCTCGCTCCCCGGCCTCGACATCGCCGGCCGCGTCATCACGAGCGAGCAGGCGCTCGAGCTCGACTTCATCCCGAAGAAGGTCGCGATCCTCGGCGGCGGCGTCATCGGCGTCGAGTTCGCGAGCGTCTGGAAGTCCTTCGGCGCAGATGTCACGATCATCGAGGCCCTGCCCCACCTCGTGCCGAACGAAGACGAGTCGGTGAGCAAGCAGCTCGAGCGGGCCTTCCGCAAGCGCGGCATCAACTTCACGATCGGCGTGCGCTTCGCCGGCGTCGTCGAGAACGACAACGGCGTCGTCGTCACCCTCGAGAACGGCGAGACCATCGACGCCGAGCTGCTGCTCGTCGCCGTCGGACGTGGCCCCTCGACCGCCGGACTCGGCTTCGAGGAGGTCGGCCTGACCCTCGACCGCGGCTTCGTCATCACGAACGAGCGCCTGCAGACGAACATCCCCGGCGTCTACGCCGTCGGCGACATCGTGCCCGGCCTCCAGCTCGCGCACCGCGGTTTCCAGCAGGGCATCTTCGTCGCCGAGGAGATCGCCGGCCTCAACCCCGTGATCATCGACGACATCAACATCCCCAAGGTGACCTACAGCGATCCCGAGGTCGCCTCCATCGGGCTCTCGCAGGCCCGGGCCGAGGAGAAGTACGGCGCCGAGAACGTCTCGTTCTACGACTACAACCTCGCCGGCAACGGCAAGAGCCACATCATCGGCACCTCGGGCTCCGTCAAGGTCGTGCGCGTCAACGACGGCCCCGTCGTCGGCATCCACATGATCGGAGCCCGCGTCGGCGAGCTCATCGGGGAGGCGCAGCTCATCGTGAACTGGGAGGCGTACCCGGAAGACGTCGCGAGCCTCGTGCACGCGCACCCCACCCAGAACGAGGCTTTGGGAGAAGCGCACCTCGCCCTCGCGGGCAAGCCGCTCCACGCACTCTGACGAGTCGCACCCCTTGCGTCACTAAGCTAAACATCGAAACTAAAAGGTTCTTGAAGGAGACAAAGCTCATGAGCGAATCCGTCAGCCTCCCGGCACTCGGAGAGAGTGTCACAGAGGGCACGGTCACCCGCTGGCTTAAGAATGTCGGTGACCACGTCGAGGTTGACGAGCCTCTGCTCGAAGTCTCGACGGACAAGGTCGACACGGAGATCCCCTCCCCTGTCGCCGGCGTCGTCGAGGAGATCCTCGTGCAGGAGGACGAGACGGTCGAGGTGGGAACCCCCCTCGTCCGCATCGGAGACGGCTCGGGCTCCGGCGAGGCCGCGCCGGCAGCACCGGCTGAGGAGGCCGCGCCGGCCGCCGAAGCAGCACCGGCGCCGGAGGCTGCACCGGCCCCCGTGGCCGCGGCCGAGGTCCCGTCGACCGACGCACCCGTCGAGGCACCCGCAGCGGAGCCCGTCGCGGCACCGCCCGCGCCGGCCGCCGCACCTGCTCCTGCCGCGCCCGCTGCTCCTGCTCCTGTCGCCGCAGCACCGGCCGCACCGGCGCCTGCAGCACCGGCCGCTCCGGCACCCGCGGCTCCGGCACCCGCCGCTCCTGCTGCACCCGCAGCCGCCGCAGCGCCCGCAGGCTCGGGCAACGCCGGCTACGTCACCCCGCTCGTCCGCAAGCTCGCGCACGAGCAGGGCGTCGACCTCTCGACCCTGTCGGGAACCGGCGTGGGAGGGCGCATCCGCAAGGAGGACGTGCTCAACGCCTCGGCAGCCCCGGCAGCGGCAGCCGCACCGGCCAAGGCCGTCGCCCTCGAGACCTCGCCGCTGCGCGGTACCACGCAGCCGATGTCGCGCCTGCGCAAGGTCGTCGCCGAGCGCGCCGTTCTCAGCATGCAGTCGACGGCTCAGCTCACCTCGGTCGTCGAGGTCGACGTGACCCGCATCGCGGCGCTGCGCGACCGCGTCAAGGGCGACTTCGCCGCCAAGACGGGCGCCAAGCTGTCCTTCCTGCCGTTCTTCGCCCTCGCGGCGACCGAGGCGCTCAAGGCGTACCCGATCATCAACGCGACGGTCGACGGCGAGTCCATCGTCTACCCCGAGCAGGAGAACCTGAGCATCGCGGTCGACACCGAGCGCGGATTGCTCACTCCCGTGATCAAGGATGCCGGAACCCGCGATCTCGCCGGTTTCGCCACCGAGATCGCCGACCTCGCCGAGCGCACCCGCGACAACAAGCTCAAGCCCGACGAGCTCGCCGGCGGAACCTTCACGCTCACCAACACGGGCTCGCGTGGAGCGCTCTTCGACACCCCGGTGGTCTTCCTGCCGCAGTCGGCGATCCTCGGAACGGGAATCGTCACGAAGAAGCCGGTCGTCGTGAAGGCCGACGGCGTCGAGGCGATCGCGATCCGCTCGACGGTCTACCTGGCGCTCTCGTACGACCACCGCATCATCGACGGTGCGGATGCCGCACGATTCCTCGTCGCCGTGAAGAACCGTCTCGAAGACGGCAACTTCGAGGCCGACCTGGGCATCTAGCCGCACCGGGGCATCGAGCAGCGCCTCACGGCTCGAAGATCTCCCGCAGACGCCAACCGGCCTCGCTCCTGACGATCAGGAGCGAGGCCGGTTCCGTTGTGCCGGCTGTCGCGGCCATCGCGACGGTGAGCACGGCCGAGTCGCCGTGAAGCTCCACGAGCTCGACGACCGGCTCGTCCGCCGACTCCGGCACGTTCGCCGCGGCAACACCTGACTCGGCAACACCCGACTCGGCAGCCGCCCCCACCCGCTGCCGGTCGCCGGCGAGAAGAGCGCTCCCCGCCTGGTCGACTCCGTCGAGGCATTCGCTCGACCGGAGGCGCAGACAGCGTTCCCGGCCGCGCAGCAGCTCCCGGGCCGCCGCGACCGGATCCTCCCCCGCGAGCGCCGCCGGGTCGGGTGCAGGATCGCGCACGGAGTCGGGCACGGGGCCGGGTGCAGGATCCGGATCCGCAGCGGTGTCCGAGGGCGCGGACGTCGAGGCGTCCGCCGCCTCGTCGCGCGCGGCCTCCCCCGACCCGTCACCGGTCAGCGTCAGCACGAGAACGAGCGCGACAGCCGCAAGGCCCGCCCCCACGGCGAGCGGCTTCCACCGGCGCGACAGCCACGCCCGCAGGCCTCGCGCGAGCCCCGTGAGACTGCCCGCGTCGAGGAACGCCTCGAGGGTGTCGCTCGCGAATCCGGGCAGGTGCAGCATCCGGTTCGCGGGGATCGCGGGGTCTCCCGGGCTCGTCGCATTCGTCGGGTTCCCCGTACCCGTCGGGCTCGTCGGGCTCGCCCGCACGAGAGACGCGGGGGCGGACGCCGCGGCTTCTTGCCGCAGGGCTGCAGCCGCCGACCAGGCCACGGGCACCCGAGCCGCTGCCGGCGCCTCGAGACGCACGGGAGCCGCCTCGGAGAAGTCGAAGACGACGTCTTCGAGCTCGTGGAAGTACGCCAGACCGCGCACGGCAGCCGCCCGTGCCGGCGCAGCGGCGGCGAGAACGCCCTCAGCTCCCCGATCGGCGGCGTTCGGGACCCGGTGCAGAACGCTCGCAGCGACGAGCGAGAGGCGGCGGGCGGCGAGGTCGAGGCTCGACGACGACTGCTCCCGCGACTCCCGCTGGAAGCTCTCGAGCTGCCCGAGCCCGACGACGACGGGCGCCCCCTCGTCGCTGAAGAGCACGGTCGCGGGGGACAGAGCCGGATGCACGAGGCCGGCGGCCCAGAGAGCCCCGCTCGCGGCGACGAGAGGGGCGAGGATCGTCACGGCCTCCCCCGGGTCGATGGCGCGGCCGTGGTCGACCATCCGGGCGAGCGATCCGCCGCCCAGGTGGGGAAGCACGACGCACAGCCGCCCGTCGGGAAGGCTCGCCACGTCGATGAGCTCGAGGATGTGCGCCGACAGCCCGGCCGAGAGCGCGCGGATCTCGGCGTGGACGGACTCGGGAGCGACCTCGGGACGGTAGACCTTGAGCACAACGGGCGGCCCGGGGTCCGATCGAGCGAGGAACAGCTCGGAACGCCCGCCCCCGCCGATCCGCCGGATCACCGGGTACCCCGCCACGAGCGCTCCCGCTTCGGTACCCGCACCGATCCCCGCGACCGCACCGATCCCCGTACCCGCACCGATCCCCGCGCCGACGCCGAGCGGCGGCGCCGACGATGACGGCTCGGCCGGGACGGGCTTGCGGTGGAGGATCACGCCACCATCGTCACCGCTCGGAGACGGCTCATCCGATGGCCGGCGCCGGGATGGGGAAACCCGGCGCCGCGCCGCGCCTGTGCAGAACGACTGAGCGTGTCGTCCCTCCCGCCCTGCCCCGCGCAGTGCCGGCTAAGCCGTGAGCGCAACCGCGACGATCGACCGGGCGCAGTCGGTATCCTAGAGAGCATGGCACGCAACAACGACAAGGCTCAGGCCGCTCAGAAGGAGCCTGGTCGCCTCAAGCAGATGTACCAGGTCTTCCAGATGACCCGGCGCTACGACTCCAGCGCCGTCTGGTTCATGGCCCTCGGGTTCCTCGCGCCGATCGCCCTCGGCATCGCCCTCGCCCTCATCCTCACCCCCGACAACGGCCTGAGCATCGCGCTCTGGGTCGTCGCGGGCGTTCTCGGTGGTGTGCTCACGGCCATGATCATCCTGAGCCGTCGCGCCGAGAAGGCCGCGTACTCGCAGATCGCGGGCCAGCCCGGAGCCGTGGGCGCCGTTCTGCGCTCCTCCCTGCGCCGCAGCTGGCGAGGCAGCGAGATGCCCGTCGCCGTCAACGGCAAGACGCAGGATGCCGTCTACCGCGCGGTCGGCCGCGGCGGGGTCGTCATCATCGGCGAGGGCCCGCGCACGCGCATCGTGCGCATGATGGAGGACGAGAAGCGCAAGGTCTCCCGCGTGCTGCCCAACGTTCCCGTGACCTTCCTGTCGGTCGGCCCGGATGACGACGCGATCCCCCTGCACAAGCTCTCCCGGCGCCTCACGAAGATCAAGCCGACGCTCACGAAGGCCGAGGTGCTGGCGGTCAGCAACCGCCTGAGCTCGCTCGGCGGCCAGCTTCCCATCCCGAAAGGCGTCGACCCGTACAAGGCCCGCCCGCAGCGCGCGCGCTGAGCTGAGCCGGGCCGGGCCGAGCCGGCTGTCAGCCGCTCCGCCCGCGCCGCACCGGGATGATCCGCGCTATACCCGGATGAGCACGGTGCCCGCGACGACGTCGTGGAAGCCGCGCTGATCCGAGTCCCAGATGAGCGCAGGGATGGCGAGGCACAGGAGCACGGAGCGCACGATCGGGCGCCACAGGCCCACATAGCCGCCCCTGAGCGGCACCAGCTGCATGCCCAGCAGCCGGTGCCCGATGCTGCCGCCGATGGTCGCGATGAACAGGATCTGCATCGCGAGGAAGATGAGGAGCGGCATCCATTGCGTCTGCCCGAAGATCGCGAGAGCGATGACGCTCGCGATCGCCCAGTCGATCGCGAGGGCGCCGATGCGGCGGCCGACCCGGGCGACGGATCGCCGACCCGACTCGGGCAGACCGAGGCGCTCACCCGGGTATCTGCTGGGAGAAGTCTCGCCGGAACGTGAAGGTGTGGACTCGGATCTCGGCACGGATCCAGTGTATCCGGGGCCTGAACGCGGCCTGAACACCGGCCCGAGCCCGGCCCTGATGAGGGGCTTGTAACATGCCGGAAACATGGGCGTCACTGTCGGGAAACCCCTTGGCCATACCCTCGGAAGCGGCTGCGCTGTGCAGCCTGTTCCGATCCAAGCCTTTGGGAGACCCACTCATGTTCAGTGATTCGTCCGAGGTGCTCACGTTCATCAAGGAAACCGACGTCAAGTTCCTTGATATCCGCTTCACCGACCTGCCCGGTGTCCAGCAGCACTTCAACATCCCCGCCTCCACCGTTGACGAAGAGTTCTTCTCAGTGGGCCAGCTCTTCGACGGCTCGTCCATCCGTGGCTTCGCCAACATCCACGAGTCCGACATGCAGCTCATCCCCGATGTCTCCACGGCCTACGTCGACCCGTTCCGTGCCGAGCGCACGCTCATCATGGTCTTCGACATCTACAACCCGCGC
The DNA here is from genome assembly GCF_002797855.1 of Compostimonas suwonensis. Taxonomy (GTDB): domain Bacteria; phylum Actinomycetota; class Actinomycetes; order Actinomycetales; family Microbacteriaceae; genus Compostimonas; species Compostimonas suwonensis. The sequence goes on along the minus strand of NZ_PGFB01000006.1, from coordinate 64,587 downwards.
AACGGCGAGATCTACGCCAAAGACCCCCGTCAGGTCGCCAAGAAGGCCGAGAAGTACCTCGCCTCCACCGGCATCGCCGACACCGCGTACTTCGCCCCCGAGGCGGAGTTCTACATCTTCGACGACGTGCGCTACGAGGTCAACCAGCACTCGAGCTTCTACAGCGTCGACTCGAGCGAGGCGGCCTGGAACTCGGGCCGCGTCGAAGAGGGCGGCAACCTCGCCAACAAGACCCCGTACAAGGGCGGCTACTTCCCCGTCAGCCCGGTCGACCAGCACGCCGACCTGCGCGACGACATCTGCCTCAAGCTCATCGACGCCGGGCTCATCCTCGAGCGCAGCCACCACGAGGTCGGCACGGCAGGCCAGGGTGAGATCAACTACCGCTTCGACACGATGGTGCACGCGGCAGACGACATCCTCAAGTTCAAGTACATCGTCAAGAACACCGCGGCCGAGTGGGGCAAGACCGCGACGTTCATGCCGAAGCCGCTCTTCGGCGACAACGGCTCGGGCATGCACACCCACCAGTCGCTGTGGAACGACGGCAAGCCGCTCTTCTACGACGAGGCCGGCTACGGCGGGCTCTCGGATGTCGCGCGCTGGTACATCGGCGGCCTGCTCAAGCACGCCCCGGCCGTTCTCGCGTTCACGAACCCGACGGTCAACAGCTACCACCGCCTGGTGCCGGGCTTCGAGGCTCCCGTGAACCTCGTCTACTCGGCCGGCAACCGCTCGGCCTCGATCCGCATCCCGATCACGGGCACCAACCCGAAGGCCAAGCGCATCGAGTTCCGTGCTCCGGACGCCTCGGGCAACCCGTACCTCGCCTTCGCCGCGCAGCTCATGGCCGGCATCGACGGCATCAAGAACCGTATCGAGCCGCACGAGCCCGTCGACAAGGACCTCTACGAGCTCCCGCCCGAGGAGGCGAAGAACATCCCCCAGGTTCCCGCGTCGCTCGGCGCGGCGCTCGACGCCCTCGAGGCCGACCACGAGTTCCTGCTCGCCGGTGGCGTCTTCACCCAGGAGCTCATCGAGACCTGGATCGACTACAAGCGCGAGAAGGAGATCAAGCCCCTCGCGCAGCGTCCGCACCCCTTCGAGTACGAGCTGTACTTCGGCGTCTGACTCCGAGAGGTCCGCAGACCCGCACTTCCGGTCTGCGAGCCCAGTGATTTACTGAGCCCCAGGCGGCATCTGCCGCCTGGGGCTCAGTGTATCCCCCGACGTTTACGGACGGCTACGGGGAGTAAACGGACAGATTTTCGGACAGCAGAGAGCCGTTCCGGGCCTGTGCCGTTGAGGCGCACTAGGCGCCGCTTGGTGGAGGCGAGCCCCGTAGATACCGCATGGGAAGTTCGACTTCATAGCGGTGTCTGGCAGTGACGCCAGTACGAGCACGGCGAGGCGCTCCATGCGGTGATCGTGTCGACGATGTTTGGCCGCGGTGACGAGACCAGTGAAGCGACTCTCGAATCTTTTGGACTGGGCGCGCCGATCTGCGGGGCGACAATGTCGTATCCATCCGAGAAGATGGAGTCATGGTGAGCAAGGTGGTGCTGAGCCCGTCGGCGAACGGGCGTGCCGATCTGCGCATCAGCGACGTGGGTTCAGGCCTCCCCGCGCGGACTCCGGTCGGCACGGAACTTCACCTTGGGAGTCAGGATCTGATCAGGCTCGCGGCCTATGCGTCAGCGCGCGGTTTCGTGGTCTCTTCATTCATGGTCTCTGACGCCTATCTCGTTCCGCTCGTTCCTGACGAGCAAGCCGAGGTATCGGACGATCTTGTTGAGGCGCTCCGCGCGTACGGGAGTGACGAGGTCGAGGCTGCTCTACAAAATGAGTACGACGGCTTGTACATCGTCGGGGTGAACTTGATCGGCTCGGCAAGCGGCATGCGTATCTCGGTGCGTCGCCGCGGCTACGTGGACACATCTGTGACGCAGGAAGCTGAGCAGCTCCTGAAGTCCGCATGGCGGGAGCTGCGTCTATCTTGAGAACCAGAATTATCAGCGTGCTGTGGGACGCGCTCAAAGTAGCGGTCGCCGCGTGGGCAGTAATCTTGCTCGACCCTTGGCTTGAAGAGACGTTCCCAACTGTTGGAGATCCGATTCGCTTCCTGGTCTCTGCGATCGTCGCGGCGTTGATCCTTGAACTCTTGGTGCAGTTCGTCTTCGGCTGGCCAACGATCAAGATCGCTTGGCGTGTCAAGGACGAGGAAGCCCCCATCTCCGAGTTGGCAGCGCGAATCCGCCCCGGGAATCGAGAGTCGCAGGTGTTCTCTTTGAAGGTATCGGTGCCTTCTGGTGGTTTGATCGGGCACCACGTCCTCCGGCGCTGCTTTCGCTCAGGGGCGCAGCTGAGTATCCGCGTCGAGAGAGCATCGGTGGTGCCCACATGCGAGGCCTCGTTCAAAACAGCGGGTGTTCCTACGGTGGCCCCGGATGACGCAACGAACGGGTTCATCGTGGATCTGGGCCAGGTGCCGCGGCGCCCCGGGCCGTGGCACTGGGCCGACGTCCGCTGGAGGGATGAGTCGACCCCGATGGACGATGAGTTCAACGTCGAATACGTGTTCAATCACGTGAAGCCGCTGTCCCAGTTCCTCCTGAATCTGTTCATCCGGCGTTCGACGAACGTGCGCAAGTTCCGAGTAATAGGACCGTGATATGCCGACAATGAGCCAGGACTCCGTCAAGGCGCTCCCCATGCACTCCCGTTCAGCGATGTCGCTGGAGGAGATTCGTGACGCAATGGCAGCACTCCCGCCAAGCTTGGACGGTTTCAAGGGAGGTTGGGCGAGCATCAACAATTACGAGTCAAACCTCAGAAGACCAGGGATCGAACCGCCTGCTTCGACGCCGGAGATTACCGCTGCGACCGATGTGCTGCCGCGCATGCTGCGAGCACGGTTCTACTACTGGGATCCTGCCCCGGCGGGGATGGGTGACCAACAGGGACATGACCCGCTTGTCACACGTCGCTTGAACGCCATCGACGTAATGATTACTGAACCGGCGGAGGGGCGAATCGGCCTATTGTTCTCAACTCGAACACCGTCCTACCTCGGCAAGGGCGATGGCATTATTGCGTCCTTGAACAAGATCCTGCAGACCAGGGACGCGACTATTAAGGTCGACCGAAGGCAGTCGCATCTACGACTGATGGACGAGGAGATTTTCCTTTGGCTGGCGGTGCAGCACCGCGACAGACCCCAGCTTGCAGCAGACATCAAACTGGATCAGATCGCGGGCATCAGCAGCCGCGACACTGCAAGCCGGACGGCGGATCTGCGGTACGGGGTGGACTTCGAGCGATCCAACTTCCTCACCGCGGTGGCGGAGAAAGACACTCTCGGTCCGATCGACATCTGTTTCGTTCACCATGTTGGCGAGGAGAACCACTCCTACGAGGTGCGCTTACACGTAGACGGAGGCTTCGAAGTTCGGAGGAACAGCCTGCATTTCCCGGACATGCTCGACCGGCCGGAACTGATGCTTGAGACGAGCTTGTTCCTCGCCTACTCGCTGATTCCCCGCTTCAACGCACTCTATGCCGCCGATGCTGCGAACTGGTCGACCCAAAGAGTTGACGTAATCCAGAGCGCAATGGCCGCACTCGAAGAACGTTACAAATCGCTGAAGGCAGTGCTGGAGAAGCAGCTTGCTGGTAGTGAGGGATAGGGAGAAGCGAGACCGTCGATCGATGGGGTTACGTGAACTCGCGGCGGTTACGTCGCCGACGCCCATCCCCTCGCGTTCGAGCGCCCCATAGGCATCACGGACGCCAGAATCGATGGCATAGAACTCGGCTTGCCCGACACTGGATGAGTGATACCGACGACAATCCCGTCCTTGCGTGCGGTCATGCACGTGGCCGCGATGGGTTCTACTCTGGTCTCATGAGTGACCTCAACGAACATCTGGCGCGGGTGCAGGACGTTGTGGCACGCGCGCGAGACTTCCGATCCGACGAAGGGTCGAACCCCAAGGAGTTCTCCAGGACGGTTGTTGAGGATCTCGCTGTACTCGCCGATGCTGTTACCGAACTCATTAAGCGAGCTAAGAGCTAAGCAACTGAGCGGCATGCGATTCAGAACGGCGTGTCTTCTCGATCCCGGCCCAGCTGCTCCCAGGGGTCAGGCTCGCGCGCCGCGGCCGCAGTTGCTGCCGCTTCGCGTTCGGCGCGTCTCGCCTCCTCGCGTTTGGCTGCGTCGTCGGCCTCGCGCTTCTCTCGCGCGGCTACGATGTCACGCGGATCTCGGTTCGATAGCCGCACCATAAGTGCACCGACGACATGCATCATGAGCCACGCATCCGCCTTCGTCACATCGCCTTCACGATGACGGTGCGCGTTCCCTCGATCGGATCGATCCGCGTTCACCCAAGCAACCAATGGCTTCATGAGAGAGCGATCGGCGGGAGTGATGACCTTCTGGCGTTGAGCCTTGTCGAGCTGGTCTGACACTGAATTGCCTTCCACGCCAAGGGCACGGAAGAACTCCTGAAGCGAGGTCGCGGCCTGCGTCAGCGCCACATCCGTCTCGTTTTTCGAGAGTCGCGTGAGCGCGCTCTGGAAGGCGTCGGAGGCTGTTCGGAACACGGGGTCGTCTCCGAGTAGGACGGTTGCTGGTCGCAGTACTTCGGAGTGCATCACATAGTTCCCACGCTCCTGGAAGCGCCCGTCCTCGAAAAGCCAGTCGGAGCGGGCATGGAGTAACCGATCGTTAACAACCTCAATGAAGGCATCAAGGTTGTACTCCGGCTCCTCATCGGGACGGTTGCTGTACCCCGAGTCCTCCAGCTCCTCGTCAGTCTCGGAGAGCCAGACGAACGCATTCACGACGGCCGCCAGAGCATCGAGTCGCTCGTGGTCGTCACCTTCGCCCCGCAAGCGGTTCGCGCTCACCCATTCCCTTGAGTCGTGTATGCCCAGGCGTTTGTCCGCCATGTTGAGCACCCGTCCAGGCATGTTCGTGAAGGTCTCCAGCGCTGACATGACTTCGGTGCCCACCGCGGTCGGACATCCGTCGATCCACTTGATACCGGTCTCGAATTCAGCGGCAGCTTGCGCACGACGACGGCGAAGCTCAGACGGCAACGGATCGAGGCGGGTATCTCGCATCTACTCAGGGTATCGAGCGCTCGGGCCGTCCCGTATCGGTGCTCTTACGCTAGACGTGAGCTGCCCGGTTAGGAAAGCAATACCGGACTGAAAATGTAGGCGGGATTGCAGCGAACACCACATGTTGCGTTTAGCATCAGCGCGGGTGCCCTACGGCTACACGCTGCGCGTTGGCCCCTCGCGGCGCGGGTTGCTTCGGTGGGGGTTGTGCTCGAATGGGTCGTGCAGTTGCCGCGCCCGCTGTGCCGCTCGTTGTCGGGCGTTCTTCTGCTCGGCACGCCTGACCTCGACGCGCTGAGCTGCCTCGGTTATCGGGAGATCGCGCAGCTCCTCAGCTTCAGCACGACTCATGGCGGCTCGCGCTCGGGCGTCCCTTGCGTCGCGGTGAGGCTTGACAATGCGCATCCCGAGGCGGTCAGGGCGTACTCTCTCGGCTCCGTACTCGCTGACCAGCAACGCCAGCCGTTCCTGCTCGTGCCGCCCGAGTGTCGCTTCCCGATCGGCGATGGCGGCCTCGATGGTCCGGGCGGCGTCGGTCACGCGCGGGGTCGTCTCGGCGCGCTTGGCAGCAACGCGGGACGCCCATTCCGGGAGACAGTCAGGGCCGCTCGGCGTGGTGCCCCATTCGGTGCTGACCTGCTCGCGCAAGCTCTGAGTGTGTTCGGTCGCGGTGCGGTGCTCGGCACGGGCCTTACGCCTGCCGAACCTGCCCACGGTGGCGAGTCGGGCGCGTGCAGCGGCTTCGCCCTCGACCGCACCGAGATAGGTTTTACCGTCGTGTGCGGCCTGGGCCGTGAGCGGCCCAGCGACCTCGGCCCGCACTCGTGCAGCCTCGTTTTCGGCCGTGTGGAGCGCGGCAATACTCTCGTCGTCCTCCGCGCGTTGGACGGCTCGCTGGGCGTCGAGTCGTTCGGCGATCTGTTCCCACCGTTCCGCCTGCCTCCGGGCACGTTCGGCTTCGTAGTCGAGGCGTGCGAGTTCTTCGGTGACGAGCTTGACCGGGCCATCACTGACAAAGCCGCGCACCGCTTCTTTCGCGGCTCGGGTAGCGTGGTCAATGCCCCGGTCAGCAGGGTCACGTTCCATCGCGTCGACGAACTGTGCTCGCGCCTCCGCCATGCTCTCAGCGACGATGTGCAGCCGGTTGGCCTCCCGGCCTCTGGTCATGCCGACGTAGACGCCTGACGCTCTCGTCGCCCCTGACAAGACGGTGTGGGAACTGGTGACGGTTGCGCCTTGAACACCATACGCGGTTGCAGCGTAAGACAGGTGCGCATGCTCTGCCACATACTCCGGCGGCAGGGTGACGGTGCAGGGGTTCTTGCGTCCGCTGTCTCACGGGCGTAGACGGTGCCGTCGTCGGTGACTTGTTGGACGATCCATTGCTGCCGGTTCGCGACTCCGAGCGCGGTGTCGTTTCTGCGGGTTTGGATCAGGTCACCGACCCCGATGGGGAGGCCGTCGCTACCGGTTGCCGTCAGCGCGTCATCGACCTCGCCCCGTTCGATGCGCCCGGTGCGGATGCGCTCGTTCAGCTCGGCGGCTTCGTCGTTCGTCGCAACCGTGACTGCTTCGCCGTCGTGGGCGTTCTCGGCGATGTGCTGTTGGGCGTGTTCCTCGTCGCCGTGCAGGGTCACCAGGCCCATAGCGGCAAGCTGGTCGAACACCTCTCCGGGATTCTCCCGGTCACGCATTGCCAAGGAAAGGGCCGCGTATTCGGGGTCGCTAAAGCGGTGAAGCTCGGTCATGTCATAGGTGCGGCCCCTGATCTGCACGGCCATATCGAGCACCCCGCCACGTCCGACAGCGGGGAGTTGAGCCCGGTCGCCGACGAGCGCGACCGTCGCCCCCGCCTCAGCAATCACAGCGAGCAGCGCGCGGGCGGTGTCTTGATCGAGCATCCCGGCCTCATCCACGATCACCCGCTCACCCTGCGACAGCACCGCATCCTTCGGTGGGCCGGTGTAGTTGTGTCCACTGTCGGGGTCGAGGTCGCCTGCGTTGAGGCGTGTCCATACGCCGTCCTTGTTCCATCGCCATCCGTGGGCGTATACGAGCGCTGCAACCGATGTAGCGGGGACACCGAGTTCCTTCTCGGCAACCTGCGCGGCCTTCTTCGTCGGTGCAACCACCCGCGAGAACCGACCATGCTCGGCAGCAATCTCGATGGCCGTGCGCAACATGGTGGTCTTTCCGCTGCCCGCTGCTCCTTCCACGATCACCAACGGATCGGTCGACGCGACAGCGGCTGCTGCGAGGGTCTGCCCTTCATCGAGCCCAGCGGCGTCCGTTTCCTTGGACACGTCGGGGTGCTTCGGCTCCTGCTGGGGTGTTGCGGCGGTGAGTTGGTCGCGTAGTACGGTCTCGGTAGCGACCACGCCGAGGCTGGTCAGGTGCGCGACATGCTCCGGCATCGCCGAACCCGGCGGCAACACGGAGAAGCAATCACCGGCTGCAAGCTCGGTCGCCAACGTAATGAACTCCCGCAACTCGTCGGGGGCTGCTTGCACGCCGTGTTCGGTGGTGATGCGGGTGACGTGCTCTTGGATCGTGTGCCGTGTCCACGCCGACGCACTCGCGGCGCTGCGGCCGAGTGCCCGCGATGCAACCTCCTGCACGGATAGCTCGTCCACTGCGACGGACAGTTGCACCGCCCGGCGCTCAAGCGTTGCGGGGTCGTATCCAGCATCGCGGAGTTCCTGCACCCACCACGCCTCGTTCTTCAGGTCGGCGGGCTTCTTCCCCGGCCGCTGATGCGTCCACGCGATGCCCTGCAACCGCGCCGTCATCACCGGCCCCAGCTCCTCACCCGGATGTAGCTGCTCCCACTCGGCTTCGAGACGTTCCAAGTTGCGTCTGATCTGCGCCGATCGCTTCGACATCACCCCATTGAACGGCTCCAACTCGGTCACCTCACCAGATGCAGGGTTCAGCGTCAGACCATATGCTGCGAGGGTCTGCGCGAGCGGCGGGTGCGCCGCGATCACCGCAGTACCCAACTCGCGGATCGCTCCTTGCTGCTTGAACAAAGCGGCCGTGTCGAGTGATCGCCATTTCCCGGCGGCGAAGATGCGCGTACCGATCTGCATGTGAATGTGCCGGTGCGGGTCTCCTGCACGGGAGGTCTTATGCCGGATGCCCACGACCTGCACGTGCTCGATGGGCACGACCTCTCGCGCGTCACGCGGCCCGACCCTGGTGACCGAGTGCTGACCCAGCCACCGCCGAATCTCCGCAAGAGCGTCTTGCTGTGCCGCATCGAGGGCTTCGGAAACCTCGGGATGCAGAGCGGCGGCGACAGACAGGCTCTTGGGAGCATTGATCGTCATTTCCGCGAACAACGGCGACCCCTTCGTACCCTTCGCCGCCGCCGCGCGGGGTGCCGATCGACTCGCCCGTTTCGGGGTTGATCCAGTCCACCCACCCCTCATACTCATCGGCCGACAAGGACCGGGCGGCGGTGACCTCGCCGCGAGAGTCGAGCACCGCATACTCGGCTACGGCGTCATCAGCGCCGAGGTAATACTCGTCGGCGCGGGAGCGGTCGACCTCGACGTACCGGCGTGCGGCAGCCCCGCTGCCGTGGAACAGGATCACCCCGCCCTTCATCTGGGCCTCCCTCATGAGTCGTCTCATGAGGGAGGTACGCACCACGGCCCCGCCGTGGCATCCGTGCATAGCTCTTTTGGCGGGCGGAACGTCTTCGCTTCGTGGAGGCATCTGCTGAGGAGAACTGGGGGAACTGTTGAGGATAGATCGATGTCGAGTGCATCGGTCATGGAACGGCCAGAGTCCGGGGCCTGTGCTGAACTGGTAAGGGTTCAGGACGAGACGGCAGAATGGAGAGGTGAGGAGGCCAACCTGATGAGTATGCACACGCCAGCGTCGATGACGCCATGGTTGTCTCGTCGGAGCTCAGTGCCCGCCTCTTCCGTCGACGTTGAAGCACTGTCAGTTGGCGAGACCGCCGGGCTGGTCGGAGTGAGCGTCAGGACTCTGCACCACTGGGATGACATCGGTTTGGTGGTTCCTAAGAATCGTTCACGTTCCGGATACCGCGCCTACGATCACGATGACATCGGTCGGATTCATCGTGTCCTCGTCTACCGAGAACTCGGCTTCAGTCTCGCGAGCATCCAGGAAATCTTGGATGACCCCACCACCGACGAAGAGCAGCAACTACGTCAACAGCGACAGATCATCGGAGACCGAATCGGTCGGCTCTCCGAAATGGCAGAAGGCATCGATACGCTCCTAGCCGCGAAGCAGCGTGGCACACGGCTCTCGCTCCGGGAGCAGGCAGAGATCTTCGGACGAGAGTGGCGACCAGAGTGGGCAGAAGAAGCCTACGAACGTTGGGGCAACTCATTCGAATGGGCCCAGTTTGAGCAGAACATTGCGCCTCTTTCAGCGGCCGAACGGGCCAGGATTCACGACCTTGGCGAAGCCGTTCAGGGCGAGCTGGCCGAAGCGAAGCGCTCCGGCGTTACGCCCGGGACTAGCGAGGCGAACCGACTTGCTGAGGCTCACCGAGGCCTGATCGAGCAGTTATTCGCGTGCTCATATTCAATGCACGCGTGCCTTGGACGCCTGTATGTCGAGGACGAACGTTTCACTGCGACTATCGACCGGTGGGAACCGGGAATGAGCGAGTGGCTACGAGACGTAATCTTCGCCAATGCTGCGGTTCACGGCGTCGATCCAACACAAGCTAAATGGGAGTGATCCAGCCGTAGAAACGACGGGACAGGTCACTCAGGTGATTGTCGTCGCGTGTGTGCGGAGCATCGACGCCGGCTGAGCCCGTTCGTGGCATCCGCGAAAGCACGACGACATTCTGGTTGATCGCACACTTTTACTCGCGACCATCCGTCCAACGCGATCAGCAGCATGAACGCATGTCGCGCTGCTGACCGATCATCGATGTCACCCCTTCGGACTCGTTCCCATATCTCCTCGATGCCTTGTCCTCCGTCAGCAATGTCGGACCACAGCATCTGAGTTGCGCATGCCTGTCTTCCAAGTAGTGCCCCGTAGCGTGGTGTAGTCCGCGGTGGCTGGCTCGTCGTTCCCGACGTGAGCGCGGTCACCGTGTGATCCTTCGAGGAAACTCTCACATCCCACTCGAAAGGCATCATCACGATGACCGCACTTCATATTGTCGACCCTGCGAGCGTGCTCGCTGAAGCCCTGACCGATGCGTCGCCGGATCTGATGCGCAGCTTGCTGCAAACCACGATCAACGCTCTCCTGTCCGCCGACGCGGACGCCGTGGTCGGCGCGGAATGGGGCAGGCCCAGTCCTGACCGTGTCGCGCAGCGCAACGGCTACCGGCATCGCGACCTGGACACCCGCGTCGGGACAATCGATGTCGCGATCCCGAAACTTCGGTCGGGGACGTACTTCCCGGAATGGCTGTTGGAGCGCCGCAAACGTGCCGAGACCGCGTTGATCACGGTCGTCTCGGACTGCTACCTTGCCGGCGTCTCCACCCGCCGGATGGACAAGCTCGTCAAGACCCTCGGGATCCACTCACTCTCGAAATCACAGGTCTCCCGGATGGCGGCCGAGCTCGACGAGCACGTCGACCAGTTCCGCCACCGTCCCCTCGATGACGCCGGCCCGTTCACGTTCGTCGCCGCTGACGCTTTGACGATGAAGGTCCGCGAAGGCGGGCGGGTGATCAACGCCGTCGTGCTCGTCGCGACCGGCGTGAACGCGGACGGGCGTCGCGAGGTGCTCGGCCTGCGGGTCGCAACCTCGGAGACCGGGGCTGCCTGGAACTCGTTCTTCGCCGACCTCGTCGCCCGCGGCCTCAGAGGGGTCCGCCTCGTCACCAGCGACGCACACGCAGGTCTGGTCGAGGCAATCGCGGCGAACCTGCCCGGAGCGGTCTGGCAGCGATGCCGAACGCACTACGCGGCCAACCTGATGTCGGTAACGCCGAAGAGCATGTGGCCAGCGGTGAAAGCGATGCTGCACTCGGTCTACGACCAGCCCGACGCCGACAGCGTTCACGCGCAGTTCGACCGACTCCTCGACTACGTCGACGACAAGCTCCCCGACGCGCACGAGCATCTCGACACCGCGAGAGCAGACATCCTCGCGTTCACCGGGTTCCCTGATGGGCTCTGGCACCAGATCTGGTCCAACAACCCCAACGAGAGATTGAACCGCGAGATCCGCCGCCGCACCGACAGCGTCGGCATCTTCCCCAACCGCGACGCCATCATCCGCCTCGTCGGCGCCGTCCTCGCCGAACAGACCGACGAATGGGCCGAAGGACGCCGCTACCTCGGCCTCGACATCCTCGCGAAGTCCCGCCTTGCCCTCGTCGCCGACACTGGAAACGAGGAGGTGACCGACACCATCCTCGAACTCAGCGCCTAACAACCAGAAGGATCACAAACCGCTACACCACGTCCCGGGACTTGACCGTCTTCCACGTTCAACTGCGCTGAGATAGGGCGCAAGCGCATCAGGTTGGTGATCCATTGCCCAGCCGACGAGCCCAGCCAGCCGTGCGACGAGGGATACCGGTATACACAACTCTAAAGGTGATTTCCTCATTGACTGATGCGTTTCGAGCGGCTGTCCCATGCCAATGACGCTAGGGGCTTCCCTCGCGTAAGGGTCTACCAGTTGACTCTCACGTCGCGTCATGCCGAACCGTGGAGCACATGCAAGAGACGATCTCGCTCCGCGACCGGCCCAACGGCATGGAAGAAGAATATGCGGCCATCAGCGATCCGCATCACCCCATCGTTCGACGAATCAACGATGTACTGCGCAGCCGCGCGTCCAGACCAAAGACGATCCTGATCGATGACCTTGAAAACATCGATCAAGCCGCGCGTAGCGGTGTCCGGCTGGACAGCTTGTACCTGACAGAGGGTCTTCAGCTCTCCTCGGGCGACGGCGCGACACCAATGTACGGGCAGCTTCCGACGTACACCCTGTCCCACGCAGTTACTGATGGCTTGTTCGGTGGCGAGAAGCGCGCTCGTGTTTTTGCTTTAGCGGAGGCTCCTAGACCCGCACGCCTTGACGACCTCTCCGGGAGAGACGGGGACATCGTCGTGCTCGACGGCGTGCGTCTTGTCGGCAACATTGGCGCGATTACAAGGACATCGGCGGGCTTCTCCGCAGCCGGACTCGTTCTTCTTGAAAGCGGGCTGCGGAATGCGTTTGACCGGCGACTCATCCGCGCCAGCAGAGGACTCGTGTTCGCTCTCCCAGTTGTGCTCGCGACCACTGACGAGTTCGCCGAGTACGTCCTCCGCAAACGAACAACCGTGGGAACGCTGACCGCACACGCAGCCGAGAGCCTTGAGTCCGTCGGCGGGATCAGGGGGCGTATGGCGCTCGTTCTGGGAAGCGAACGAAACGGTCTATCCGAACAGCTCGACGGGATCGCGAGCTACAAGTACTCGATCCCTATGTCGCCTGATCTTGAGTCGCTGAACGTTTCGGTGTCCGCAGGCATTGCCCTCTATGAGCGAAACCGCTCAGGTCAGATCCCTCACATAACGACCGCTCAGTAGGTCTCCACGAAGCTGTCGCCGCATTCCGCAAACGGCGTCGCTATTGACGGGCGGCGAGTGTAGCGACGCGTTGGCGCGCGTCCCGGTCTGGTCTCTGGTGGGCCACCTCCTTCACGGGAGGTGCCACCGTGACCGAACACACTTCACCCGCCGACAACAACAACGCCGCCGCGGCACAATCTGGCCCGGCCAGTCACGACCTCGAAAGCCCAGAGGCGCTACGCGCCCTGCTCATCCGGCTTCATGAGTCCGGGCCGGGTGCTTGGCAGCATGACCGCGAAGCGGCAGAGCTGATGCGCTACACCGCCATCAGATACCGACCCCTCGCCCAGAAGCACGACCTGGACCCGTGGGAAATTGCCTCGGCCGCATTCGAGGTCATGCTCGCACCCTCGACCCGGAAAGCTCGAAATCCGTGGGCTGTGGTCACTCGCGCGGTGCAAATCACCTGCGGCGTCGAGATACGCGCAGCCGGGATGCTCGTCTCGTCCGGGAAAGTGCGCCACACTTCCCGGATCGCCGGGTTCCACGACGCCATCCGGTTCGCCGAGCGAGAGCACCTGACGGACTACCACCCAGCCTTCGCCGTCAACCCTGCAGTCGACGAGGAAGACGACCCCGACGACGCGCGGATCCGCGTCGCCACAGCACTGTCGGCGATAGTCGAATTGTTCGCGTCGACCGGATGGGATGCGGTACTCGTGGCCGACTGCGTCGAGCACGTCGCCTACCGCCTCGCTGATCTGACCTCTCGCGCGAATGCCGTAGAGGTATTGCGCCGCGATCACGCGATTTCGGTGTTGTTCGACATACCTGCGAAGTCCTGGTCAGCGCTGCTGCGGATCGTGCTGGGGCATCCTGACCGGAAGTACGCGGGCACTCCGACCGGTGACGGAGTGTTGCTGCGCCTACTCAACGAGGAGCCCCTCGATTTGTTGCGCTGCGACACGGGGTTGCTGGCGGCAATCTGGGCTGCGAAGCCGAACAAGTCGGAGGCTTCCTGATCTGCGATGGTGCGCGGGGTGGGCGTCGCACCTGTCAGTATGAGCAGCCCCGCCACCACTCCCACCGTCACCTCCGTTGTCTCCGCATGGCCCAACGAGGCAAGAACCGGGATCGCGATGGTGAAAACTTAGTGCAGGTTCTCGTTTTGAGTTGTAGACTCGATTACCGCAGTTTCTCGTATCCTATTGCAGAAGGGAGAGCATGATGTCGACACTGTTCGCGCCCCGTCGTAATCGCCAGGGCGCTGCTGATGCCCGGCGCACCGTCCTCTCTTCACGGGGACGCTTCTGGGAGCCCGGCGATCTCGCCCTCACGCCGTCGACCGCGCACCATCTGCTCGGTGAGCTGGAGGCTCGCGGTGAGCTGCGGCGTGTGCGCCGCGGCCTGTACTGGCGTGGCACGAAGACTCCGCTGGGCATGGCCCCGCCGCCGAGCGAGCAACTGATCGAGGCGCTCGCCCCTGGCCCCGGCGTGGGGCCAGCGGGTCTGTCCGCGGCGAACCTGCTGCGCCTTTCGACGCAGATCCCCCGTCGCGCGCTCGTGGCCGTTCCCGAGCGGGCTCCCTCTGGTGCCGGGCCGGTCGCGTTCGTGTCCCGCGCGACGCGCACCGGCCGGGCCGAAGCCGGGTTGAACGCCACAGAGGTCGCGGCGCTCGAAGTCCTCGACGATTGGACCGCTGTGCTGGAGGTCACCCCGAACGAGGCCACGAGGCGGCTGACCACGCTACTGAGGTCCGGCGTCCTCCGCGCCGAACGACTCACCCAGGCTGCCACCACCGAGCCGGGTCGCACCCGTGCGCGTCTCGCGGCGCTGCTGCGTGCGGCCGGACGTGACGACCTCGCCGCGAGGATTCCGTCACCTGACCCCCGCACGCGCCAGTCGGCGCTCGCCACATTGGCGGCGGCATGAACGCTCCAGCCCTGTGGCGGGATGACGACCCCGAGGTGTTCCGCGGCACGATCCTCGCCGCCGCGGAACGCCTCGACGTGCAGCCGCTCGCCGTCGAGAAGGATTACTGGGTCTGCGAGGCGCTCCGCGCGATCACGACCGAGCATCCGGGTGAGGTGGTCTTCAAGGGAGGTACGAGCCTGGAGAAGCTGCGGATTATCCGGCGCTTCTCCGAAGACCTCGACCTGCTGGTGATCGGCCAGTACCCGTCGAAGAACGCCGAGCAGCGTGCACTGCGGACCCTGCTCGCTTCCGCGGCGGAGGCGACCGGTTCGGAACCGACCGGGGTGACCGCGGGAGGCAACTCCGGCTCCTTCCATCGCTCCGGCTATCTCAGCCCGCCGCTGGAGCACCGCGGCGAGCCGGGCGCGATCGCCAACCCTGCCGCGATCCTCGTGGAACTCGGCCAGTCCGGCGGGCCGAACCCGCATGCCCTGCACCCGGTCACCTCGCTCCTGGCACGCGAGTTGGCCGACTCAGGCTTTGACACGAGTGCATGGGCCGATCTGGCCTCCTTCGACGTGCCGATCCTGCATCCGGGCCGCACCCTGTTGGAGAAGCTGTTGCGAGTGAACAACTTCGCCGCCTCCCCCGACACCGCTGCCTCGCCACACGGCTGGCCGCGCATCGGGCGACAGCTCTACGACATCTACTCCCTCCTGCTCGACCCCACCGTGCGCGAGCTACTGACAGACAAGCCGCTCGTCGCAGACATCCTCACCAGCGCCCGCGACGTGTCTGCCGCGTTCGGCAGGCCAGACCTTCCTGCACCGATCGGCGGGTTCGCCGCTTCCCCGGCCTTCGACCCTGCCTCGTCCTTCGCCGATCGCCTCCGAACCGAGCACGATGCGGCCATGCGCCACCTCTACTACGGCATGGACGCGCCGCCCTCCTTCGACGACATCCTGGCTCAAGTCCGAGCGGACGCGGCACTGCTCGACCCCTGAGCCAGTAGTCACCCTTCGCGACGGTTCATGCATCGATCCCCGAGAACACCTCGTCGAGCGCCTCGGCAGCGGCTTCGACGATGAGAGCCGGGCGCTTCGCGTAGTGACCTTCGGTGATCGCCGCGTCGCTGTGTCCGAGGAGGTCGCGTGCGACCTCGACGCCCACCGTGCCCGACACCGCTGCGGCGACGGCCTTGCGGAGGCTGCGGAAGGTGAGATGCTCGGCGTCGACGCCGATTGCCAACAGCTCCGGCTCGAACTCGCGGCGGAACATCCGCAGCAGCTCGCCGATCGCACTCGGATCACGCGGACGCCCGCGCTCAGACGTGAACAGCACGTCGTCAGGATTGCGCTCCGGGTCGGGAACGTGGTTCGCGACGAGTTCGCTGAGGACCTTCGCCGCGAACCTCGGTACGCGGACCCATCGCTTCTGCCGTTCAGCTTTGGGCGAGTCCTGACGGAACAGGCCGCGGGACCTGGTGCGCACCATCGTGCCGCCGACCCAGACGAGCGCGTCCATCACCAGGCTGCCGTCCGGCTGCTCCACCGCCTCGAATCGGATGTCCTGGAACCGGATAGCGATCGGCTCCGCTGTCCGCTCGGAAGTGCCGAGCGTGACCAGGATGTAATCGGCGAGCAGCTTGTAGTTGGGTCGCCGACCCACCGGGTAACGCGCCCGGTGCCGCTCGGGCCACACCTCGCGGATGAGATGAAGGATGTACTTGACCTGAGTCGCGTCGAGTTCGAAGTACACGGTGTCCGGCTCATCCGCTCGCCTTGTCGCGCGGATCGGGTTCGCCACAACGACCGCTCCATACCGCGTCTGCTGAATCGACCCGACAGCCGAGAAGTGCCCCTGCTGGATCGCCCAATCGAACATCAGCGACATCACGTTCCGCACCTTGTTCGCCGTTGTCACCGACTTCTGACGGGCGACGTCCATGAGCAACCCGTCGGCGCGATCCGCGGTGATGTCCGCGATGGGGATGGCACCGGCACGCGGGATGACATGCGCGCGCACCACCGATGCGTAGCCATCGACGGTCTGCTCCCGGCGCTGGCGCAGCACCCGCGGATCGTCGTCGTGATACGCCGTCTTCAGCCACGCCGTCGCCAGCTCCGAAACTGTCATGAACTGCTTCCGTCGCGCCAGAACCCGACCGACAGCGACATCGGCCTCCTCCTGCAACGCGGCCAGCGCCTCAGCCTCGGTCGCTCCGCTGCCGCTCGGACGACGCTCGTTCCCGTTGCCGTCGTAGACCCGTCCTCGCGCGACGACGAGACCGCTCGGGGCGACGGTATAGGTCACCTTGCCGAGTTCGCCGAGCGCGCGCTTCGCCCGCGCCATCAGTCGCCCGCCCGATCCATCGGGGCCACGACCCGCTCAGCGATGAACGCCTCAACGTCCTCGTCGCGGTAGCGGACGTTGTGCGACGACAGCGCGACGAAGGGCAACCCCAGACCGCGGCGGCGCGCGCGCTCCGTGCGCCAGTCAGCAAGCGTCCTGATCGGGACGCCGGTGTAGTCGGCAAGCTCCTGCGGAGTCCAGAGGCGAGGGCGGTCGTCGCTCATACCAAGCAGGTAGGTGCCACCTCCCAGAGACGCCCAGGCAGCCCCGTAGGACGGCGAAAAATCAGCAAAACGGACAGGTTCTCGGACAGCCGCCGTAGCGACCCAACCCATGTTCAACATCACACTTCCCTGCGGTGACAGGGAAGTGCGAGCCTGCGGGACGCCCTGCGTCTCTCACATCATCAAGCCGAGCTCTACTACGGGGTCTGATCCGTTCGCACCGTGAGACAGGGGCCGCATCCTTCGGGGTGCGGCCCTTCCGCGTCGGTGGAGTCACTGTCGCCAAACAGGATGGATCGTGTGGCACGCCGTGCGACGGACATCCCGGGCGGATGTCGCAGAGCCGGACCTGTTCGGCGCTCGCCGAGTTCTCTCCGGGCGCTCCCCGAGTGCGCCCCGAGTGCTCTCCGGGCGTCCGCTCAGGAGGCGAGCATCCAGACGAGCGCCGCGAGGTCGACGAGGGCGGTCGCGGCCGGCCCGACCGTCTTGAGGCGGTCGCGGATCCGCACGCCGATCACGGCGTCCGCGACCTGGACGATGACCATCGCGATCGCGATCGCCGCGACGAAGGCGACGGAGCCCGTGAAGAGCGCGACGATCGCCACCACGAGCAGTGCGAGGCTGCGGGCGAAGGCGTACATCGAGCCGACGCGGTCTGTCGTCGAGGCGGCGCGGAGACCGGCGAGGGCGTAGCCGAAGCTGACGGCGGCGCTGATCGCGGTGACGGCGGCGCAGATCCAGAAGGCGAGGGACACACCGCCATCGTATCGGCGTGGCCGACCTCGGCTGGCCCGCTCTCGCTCGAGCCGCGCCCGTCGCAAACGGGCCCGCAGGTCAGGGTCGGATGCCGGCCAGCAGCACCGAGGTGTACCGCCCGGCGAGCTCCGGCGCCCGCGCGCCGGCGAGCTTCAGCGCGAGGTTGACGCCGCAGATCAGATGGTGGATGTCGGCGACCCCGATGTCCTCGCGCACCTCGCCGTTCTCGTGCGCCCGCTCGACGATCGCCCCGAACACCTCGATGAGCTCGTTCATCATCCGGGCCGCGGGCTCGGGCGGTTCGACCGGCGAGGCGAAGACGGCCGAGAAGCTCGGATCGCGCACGAGCATGCCGACCGCTTCGGCGATGAAGCCGTCGAGCGGCCGTGCTGTGCTGGCTGCTGTGCCGACGGAGTTCGCTGTGCTTTTCGGGCCCGATGACGCCGCCAGCACCGCGCGGCCGTCGGCGAGCAGGGCGCGCATGCTCTCGAGCGCGAGCTCCCCCGCGAGGTCGGCGCCCGTCGGGAAGTGGCGATACACCGTGCCGACGCCCACGCCCGTGCGAGCGGCCACGTCGGCGAGGACGGGAACCGCCTGCTGTTCGGCGCACAGCTCGCGAGCGGCGACGAGCAGACGCTCCCGATTGCGGAGCGCATCGACGCGGCGCTGATCGACGTGTGCTGGCATACCGCCAGTCTAGTTGCAAACGGAATCGATTTCCGTTTAGGCTCGACACCAAGAAACGGAATTGAATTCCGCTTGCGCCGACCAGATCCACGAACCGAGCAGCACCACGAGATGCGGAGAACCGATATGCCCGACCACGACGCCTGGACGCCCGACGCCCTTCCCGACCAGACCGGCCGCACCGTCGTCGTGACGGGCGGCAGCGCGGGCATCGGCTACTTCATCGCCGAGCAGCTCGCCGGCGCGAACGCGCGGGTCGTGCTCGCCGCGCGCAACCCGCAGAGGTCGGATGCCGCGCGCGACGCGATCCTGGCGCGGCATCCTCTCGCCGAGGTGCTGACACTGCCGCTCGACATCGCCTCGCTCGCCTCGATCGCGGAGACCGGCGCGCGGATCGCCGAGCTCGGCCGCGTCGACGGCCTCGTGCTCAACGCCGCCGTGATGCGCGCGTCGGCGGGCGAGGCGACCGCCGACGGCTTCGACCCGATCATGGGAACCGGGCACCTCGGCAACGCCGCGCTCATCGCGGCCGCCCTGCCCACCCTCGAGCGCACGGCGGGCAGCAGGATCGTCGGCACGACGAGCGGGCTCGTGCGGAGCATCCACCCCCGCATCCCACCTCTCGAATCCGTGTCGAGACCGCTCGCCTCAGGTCGCGCGCTCGCGGTGGGCAGGCGCTATGTGCTGTCGAAGGCGGCGCACGAGGCGCTCTTCGCCGAGCTCGACCGCAGGCTGCGCGCCGTGGCGTCGCCGACGGCGGCTCTGCTCTCGCATCCCGGAATGGCCGTCGACTCGCGCACGCCCGAACGAGCCGGTGCCTTCGAACACCGTCGCGGCGAGCGGCTGCGCGAGCCTCTCTGGGGGCTCCTCGGCGTGGGCAAGGACGCGGCCGCCCGGTCGGCGGTTCGCGCGACGATCGACCCGCAGGCGGAGGGCGGCCAGTACTGGGGCCCGCTCGGCCGGATCGGAGGGCCGCCCGTGCCGGGCGCGGGCGATCCGCGCTACACCGAGCCCGCGCTCGGATCGCGCATCTGGCAGGAGACGGAGCAGCTCATCGGCTCCCCCGTGCTGCCTGCGCGAGCCGGGTCATGAGTTCGGCACCCGCAGCTCGGCACCCGCAGCTCAGCGCGGCCCGTAGAAGAGCCGGTCGAAGACCCGGCGCGCACGGCGGGTGACCGCGAGGTAGTCCTCCTCGAGCGAGGTCGCCGACCCCGGCGGGTACTCGAGCAGCCGGGCCACGCCTTCGAGCTGCTGACGGTCGGCGGGCAGCACGTCGGAGGTGCGGTTCGTCCAGAGGGTGAGGGCGGAGCGGGCGCGGGAGGCGAAGAGCCACGCGGCACGGAGCTGCGCGGCATCCGCCTCGCTGAGCAGGCCGGCCTCGACGAGCGCGTCGAGCGACGCGAGCGTCGAGGTGGTGCGCAGGCCGGGCACCTCGTGCGCGTGCTGGAGCTGCATGAGCTGCACGTACCACTCGACATCGCTCAGCGAGCCGCGACCGAGCTTGAGGTGCCGGGTGGGGTCGGCGCCCTGGGGCAGGCGCTCGTTCTCGACGCGCGCCTTGATGCGCTTGATCTCGCGCACGTCGTTCTCGGGCACCTGCTCGGGGTAGCGCACCGTGTTCGCGAGCGCCTCGAAGTCGGCGATGAGCGCCGGGTCGCCCGCCGCGCCCCGAGCGCGCAGCAGGGCCTGGGCCTCCCAGGTGAGCGACCAGCGCTCGTAGTAGGCGCGGTAGGAGTCGAGCGACCGCACGACGGGACCGTTCTTGCCCTCCGGCCGCAGCCCCAGGTCGAGGTCGAGCGGAAGCCTGCCGTCCTCGGTCAGGCGGTTCAGCTCGGCGACGACGCCCTTCGCCGCCTGCGACGCGGCGTCCTGGTCGAGCCCGTTCGAGCGGATGACGTACATCACGTCGGCGTCGGACCCGAAGCCGAGCTCCTGCCCGCCGAACCGCCCCATCGCGATGATCGCGAACTCGAGCCCGTCGTCTCGGGTGGCCGTGCGCGCGATCCGCACCGTCTCGAGGATCGCCTCGAGGAACACCTGCGTGACCGCGGAGAGGCCCGCCGCGAGCTCCTCGACCGTGCAGAGCCCGAGCACCGAGGCGAAGGCCAGGCGCAGCACCTCGCGGCGGCGCGCCGTGCGAAGAGCGGATGCCGCGGCATCCGGCGTCTCGTGGCGTGCGAGCACCGCGCGCGCCTCGTCGCGCAGGCTCTCGATCGTGCGGGGGCGCAGCTCGTCGTCGTTCTCCAGCCACGCCGCGGACTCGGGGATGCGCTCGAGCAGCTCCCCCACGTAGCGCGAACCGCTGAGCACGCGCGTGAGGCGCTGAGCGGCACCGGAGGAGTCGCGCAGCATCCGCAGATACCAGTAGGTGGAACCGAGATCCTCGCTCAGCCGGCGGAAGACGAGCAGTCCGTAGTCGGGGTCGGCGCCGTCGGCGAACCACTGGAGCATGACCGGCAGGAGGTGGCGCTGGATGGTCGCGCGACGCGACACCCCCGAGGTGAGGGCGGCGATGTGGGCGAGCGCGCCCCGGGCGTCACGGAAGCCGATGGCGGCGAGCCGGGCCTCGGCCTGGGCGCTGCTGAGGTTGAACTCGTCGGTGGGCAGCGCGGCCACGGCCGACAGCAGCGGGCGGTAGAACAGGCGCTCGTGCAGTCCTCGCACCCGGAGCTTCGTCGACGACCACAGCTCGGTCAGGTGCTCGGCGTCGGGCGCCAGGCCGCTCGCGCGGGCCAGCACCCGCAGGCCCTCCTCGTCGCGCGGCATGAGGTGCGTGCGCCGCAGCCGGGAGAGCTGGAGGCGGTGCTCGAGCAGGCGGAGCACCCGGTAGTCGCGGGCGAACTCGATGGCCTCGGCACGCCCGATGTAGCCGTTCTCGGCGAGGGCGTTGAGGGCGGGCAGCGTTCCGCGCTGGCGCACGAGCTCGTCGCTCTGCCCGTGCACGAGCTGCAGCAGCTGCACGGTGAACTCGACGTCGCGCAGGCCCCCCGGGCCGAGCTTGAGCTGGTATTCGACCTCGTCGTCGGGGATGTGATCGGTGACGCGCTGCCGCATCCGCTGAACGGACTCGACGAAGCTCTCGCGGGAGGCGCTCGACCAGACCTTGGGGGCGAGGGCGGTGACGTACCGCTCCCCCAGCTCGAGGTCGCCCGCGAGCGGCCGGGCCTTGAGCAGCGCCTGGAACTCCCAGCTCTTCGCCCAGCGGTCGTAGTAGGCGAGATGGGAGTCGAGGGTGCGCACGAGGGCGCCCTCCTTGCCCTCGGGGCGCAGGTTGGGGTCGACCTCCCAGAGCGGCGGCTCGAAGCCGGCCTCGTTGATGCCGCGCATCGTGACCATCGCGAGGCGTGTGGAGATGTCGACGGCACGGCTGTCGCCCTCGGTCACGAAGATGACGTCGACGTCGCTCACGTAGTTGAGCTCGCCGGCGCCGGCCTTGCCCATGCCGATGATCGCGAGCTTCGTGGCGGCGACCTCGTCTACCGGGAACCGCCCGGGCGCTGCGGCGCCCCCCGACGCGACCATGCTCCGGGCCACGGCGAGGGAGGCTTCGAGCGCGGCGCCGGCCAGATCGGCGAGAGCGCCCGCCACCGACTCCAGCCCCGTGGCCGGATCGGCCTGCGAGAGGTCGTAGGAGGCGATCTGAGCGAGCCTGCGACGGTAGCGCACTCGCAAGGCCGTCCATGCGGACTCGTCGCCACGTGCGGAGACGGGGCGCGGCTCCTCGGGAGACACGTCGGGTGCCCCGACACTCGCGAGGAGGTCGGCGCGCAGCTCGTCGACGCCGGGAAGGGCCGCCGTGGGCTCGGCGATCGCCTGGAGCTCCTCCGGGTGGCGGGTGAAGAAGTCGACGAGACCCGTCGACGCCCCGAGAATGCGCAGGAGCCGCGGCATCCGCTCGTCGTCGGCGAGGAACGGCCGCACCTCGTCGGGTGCCAGCCGCAGCAGCGCGAGCAGGCCGACGAGCGCGGCATCCGGATCGGCGGCGTTCGCGAAAGCCGGCAGGAGCCGCGCCGCCTCCGTGCCGCCCAGGCTCACGGCCTCGTCGAGGCGCCCGCGCGCTTCGCCCAGCTCGGCGAACCCGAGCCGGGCGAACTCGGTGAGAGTGTTCTGATCGCGTGGCATGGAGGTGCGGGGGCGGATGTGCCTAGAGCATCTCCAGGTTGCTGCGCAGCTCGAAGGGGGTCACCTGGTCGCGGTACTGGTGCCATTCCCGGCGCTTGTTGCTCAGCACGTGATTGAAGACCTGCTCGCCGAGCGTCTCTGCGACGAGCTCGGACTCCTCCATGTACTGCACGGCGTGGTCGAGGCTCGCGGGCAGCTGGTTGTAGCCGAGCGCTCGGCGCTCGGTGTCGGTGAGGCTCCAGACGTTGTCCTCGGCCTCCGGCGGCAGCTCATAGCCCTCCTCGATGCCCTTGAGACCGGCTGCCAGCATGAGCGAGAAGGCCAGGTAGGGGTTCGCGGCCGAGTCGATCGCCCGGTACTCGACACGCGAGCTCTGGCCCTTGTTGGGCTTGTAGAGCGGAACGCGCACGAGCGCCGAGCGGTTGTTGTGGCCCCAGCAGACGAAGCTCGGGGCCTCGTCGCCGCCCCACAGCCGCTTGTACGAGTTGACGAACTGGTTCGTCACGGCGGTGATCTCGGGCGCGTGGTGCAGCAGGCCGGCGATGAAGTTGCGGCCGATCTTGGAGAGCTGGTACTGGGCCCCGGCCTCGTAGAAGGCGTTCGTGTCGCCCTCGAAGAGCGACATGTGGGTGTGCATTCCCGAGCCCGGATGACCTGACATCGGCTTGGGCATGAACGTCGCGTAGACGCCCTGTTCGATGGCGACCTCTTTGATGACCGTGCGGAAGGTCATGATGTTGTCGGCCGTCGTCAGCGCGTCGGCGTAGCGGAGGTCGATCTCGTTCTGGCCGGGGCCGGCCTCGTGGTGGCTGAACTCCACCGAGATGCCGAGGTCTTCGAGCATCCGCACGGAACGCCGGCGGAAGTCGTGGGCGGTGCCGCCGGGGACGTTGTCGAAGTAACCGGCCGAGTCGACGGGCTCCGGGCCGTTGGCGCCGAACTGCGACGACTTGAGCAGGTAGAACTCGATCTCGGGGTGCGTGTAGAAGGTGAAGCCGAGGTCGGCGGCCTTCTCGAGCGTGCGCTTGAGCACGTTGCGCGGATCGGCGACGGCGGGCTGGCCGTCGGGCGTCGTGATGTCGCAGAACATCCGCGCCGTGGGGTCGACCTCGCCACGCCAGGGCAGGATCTGGAAGGTCGTGGGATCGGGGTGCGCCAGGAGGTCTGACTCGAAGGAGCGGGTGAGCCCCTCGATGGCCGAGCCGTCGAAGCCCAAGCCCTCGGCGAAGGCCCCTTCGACCTCTGCGGGGGCGATGGCCACCGATTTCAGGGTGCCGATGACGTCGGTGAACCAGAGTCGAACGAATTTGATCCCGCGCTCTTCGATAGTGCGAAGAACGAAGTCACGTTGCTTGTCCATTCGGGCCCTTTCGTGTTCTCATCTAAGGCTAGTGGCTCGGGCTGGGTCTGTGCGCGACCCGCCGGATTCGCAGGCGCCGTGATCGCCGAGACGTAGACTGACCACATGTCGGAGCAGTCAGCGGAAGCCCAGTCCCCCCTCGAGTCGACGCCCGGATCGGCTCCCTCGTCGCCCCCCTCGTCTGCCCTGTCTCCCGTCATCAAACGCGTGCGCACACGCCATTTCCAGAACGCCAAAGACCAGGGCATCACGATCACGGGGCTCACGAGCTACGACCAGCTGACGGCGCAGATCTTCGACGAGGCCGGGATCGACTTCCTGCTCGTCGGCGACTCCGCGGGCAACAACGTGCTCGGCTTCGACACGACCCTTCCGGTCACGGTCGACGAGCTCATCCCGCTCGCCCGCGCCGTCGCCGGAGCCGTCAAACGGGCCTTCGTCATCGCCGACATGCCTTTCGGCTCCTACGAGAACGGTCCGGAGGACGCCCTGCACACGGCGGTGCGCTTTATGAAGGAGACCGGCGCGCACGCGGTCAAGCTCGAAGGCGGTGAGCGCAGCCGCAAGCAGATCAAGCGCATCGTCGACGCCGGCATCCCCGTGATGGCCCACATCGGCTTCACCCCGCAGAGCGAGCACGGCCTCGGCGGTCACATCATCCAGGGCCGCGGCGCGGGCGCCGAGCAGCTGCTCGCCGACGCCCACGCGGTCGAGGATGCCGGGGCCTTCGCCGTGGTGCTCGAGATGGTTCCCGCCGCCGCGGCCGCCCGGGTCACCGCCGAGCTGCGGATCCCCACGATCGGCGTGGGCGCGGGGCCCGAGGTCGACGGCCAGCTTCTCGTCTGGACCGACTGGGCGGGCCTCACGACCGGCCGCATCCCGAGCTTCGTGAAGAGGTACGCCGATCTGCGCGGCGTGCTCTCGGAGGCGGCGCAGCGCTACCGCGACGACGTGACCGCGGGCCGCTATCCCACCCAGGAGCACAGCTACGAGGAGTAGCGGCTCCCCACTCGTCGCCCGCACCGCCCGCACCGCGGCATCCATGCCACTCGCAGCATCCATGCCACCCCGCAGCATCCATGCCGCCCCGCGCACGACGTCCCGCCGGCCCACGAACTCTCGTGGGCCGGCGGGACTCTCGCGAACCGGACGGACGCCGGAGGATCAGCCCAAGGCGGTCAGCGTCAGGGTCGCCTGGTAGGTGCCGTCGGCGACCTCGAGCGGGATCTTCAGGTCCAGCCGCGCCCCGAGGGTCGCCGAGCCTCGCGCGTGACCGCGTGCGGCCGAGCCGAGGGTCGACGACGCCGACAGGCCGTCGCCCGAGTCGAAGCCCGACGCCACAGCGGCACCGGCGACGGCGTCGCCGCCCTCCTCCAGCACACGCGGCGTCCAGCCGAGGTACTTGCCCGCAAAGGTCCTGCCCCTCGAGGTGAAGTCACCCACCTGGGCCGACAGCGACCACGGCGGAGCGTCCGCACGCGTGTCCGTCACGCGGACCGGGTTGATCGCACCCGTCACGGCGAAGTGATCGCCGGCCTGCCCGGCCGCGCCCAGATCCACCGGGTCGTTGCCGCCGCCGCTGCCGCCGCCGATGTTCCAGACGAACTCGCCCGTGACGGGCTCGGGGACCGTCACCTGGACCTCCTGGCCGTCCGAGGACTCCGAGGGCACGACCTCGACGGTGCGCTGCGCCGTCGCGACGTTTCCGGCCGCGTCGCTCACGCGGTACTCCAGCGGGTAGCTGCCCACCACGGAGGTGTCGACCGCGCCCGTCACGACGACGGCCGCGGTCAGGTCGCCGTCGACGGCGTCGAGCGCGGTGACGCCGGCCGTCGGGTCGAACTCGGTTCCGCGGAGGACCGTGTCCCCCGCCCGCAGGGTGATGACGGGGGCGACGGTGTCGGGTGCCAAGAACTCGAGTCCGTCGTAGGCCGTGCGCAGATCGGTGTATGCCGTCTGGTAGGCCTCGTAGGACGAGCCCGTGGCCAACGCCTTCGCCTGGGCCACCGCGGAGGCCAGGAGAGCATGGCTCTCCGGGGTGACCTGCGCGGGGTCGAGAGCATCGGAGAGGGCGACGAGGTCGCCGAGCTGGCGGATGACCTTCCACTCGAGCTGCCCGGCCGCGAGCGTGAGCTCGCGCAGGGCCGCCGCGAGCTCGGGCGCGGTCACCCCGGCGTCGTCGGCGACGGCGCGAGCGTTCTCGAGCGCACGGGTGAAGGTGCGGAAGTCGACCGCGAGGTAGCGGTCCTCCTCGGCGCTCAACGGCTCGTACCGCTCGATCGCCGTGCGCAGCGGCGACACGTCGACCCCGTAGCCGAAGTCGAACCAGTCGATGTTCGCCACGAAGGGGTGGTCGGCATCGGGCTCGGTGCGCAGCACGAGGAAGATCGTGTGCGCTCCGGTGATCCCCGACGGCAGGTGGAAGGTCGTCGTGTTGATCGTGTTCCACGCGGTGCCGGTCACCGGCAGCGGAACCGTCGTGAACGGCGCGCCGTCACGCGAGTCGAGGTGCACCTCGACCCGCGAGTTCGCACCGGCGCGCGAGGAGTTGTTCGCGTAGCGCACGGTCACCGAGGTGGCCGTCTCATCGCCGAAATCGATGCCGTCGTAGCGCAGCCAGTCGTTGTCGTGCGTGCCCTTGAGGTTCGTGTACACCACTCCCGCGGAGTCCGTGTTGTTCTCGATGCCCAGCTCGCCGCCGCTGTTGGCTGCGAAACGCTCGGCCTCGAGGTGGTAGGAGGTCGTGGCGTCCCTCGGTGTCTGGGCGAACTGCATCCAGCCGATGTTGGCGACGTAGGGGTGACCGCCGTCGGCCTTCGAGGCGATGAAGACGAAGTAGACGTCTTTCTTGCCGACGAAAACGCTCGGGTCGACATCCGCCGTGAGCGTGCGGTAGGTGCCCCATCCCGTTCCCGTGTACGTGAGCGGCACGGTCGCGACGAGCGGGCCGCTCGTGCTGCCGAAGTGCACCTCGACCGAGGTGCTCGCGGTCGTGCGGTCGGAGGGCTTGTCGTAGTTGACCTGGAGCTTGTCGACGCCCTTGGTGCCGAAGTCGTACGCGACGTAGGACGCCCACTCGTTGTGGTTGACGTTCTGGAAGGTCTCGCTCGACTTGTCGATGCCGGCGTGCAGCGCGGTCGCATTGCGCGTCGTGAGCCTGTCGAACGTCACGGGCGCGTCGGGGTCGTCGGAGGCGGGCGCGAACTGGAAGTAGTCGAGGTTCGCGATCCAGGGCAGCGTGCCCGTGATGCTCCCCCGGAACACGAAGTACACGTCCTCGCCGCCGGCGAACGCCGAGGGGTCGACGGCCTGGGTGACGACCGAGTAGTTGTTCCAGTCCGGGCTGTTGCGGGGCAGCTTGACCGTCGCGGCGATCGGGCCGTCCGGCGCGCCGAGACGCACCTCCACCGCGGAGTCCTCCGGGCAGCGCGTCGAGTTCGTCACGTAGCGGATGCTGATCGATCCCGGTGCGCCACCGCCCGCGGCGAAGTCCATACCCGAGTACGCGACCCAGGAGCCGGGCTTCACGCCGCCGATGTTGATGGCCTCGTTGCCGAGCTCGCCGCCCGACCAGGAGTCGGAGCGCTCCGCCTCGAGCCGCCGGTAGCCGCCCTCGCCGAGCTCGAGCGCGTCGAGCGCCGAGTTGATCGTGAAGTAGGCCTGCTGCAGAGCCGTGTCGGATGCCGCCGGTGCGTCGAGCAGAGCCCGCGCCTTCGCGAGCGCCGTGGTGAGCGCTCCGAAGGTCTGCGAGGAGTAGCTGCCCTGCCGCACGAGGTGCGCCTCGTCGTAGAGCGCCGACAGCTTCTCGTGCCAGTCCGTTCCGATGCCGACCGTGAGGGGGTGCAGCGTGCTGAGCCCGTCGCCGTCGATCTCGCGGGCGCGGACTCCGCCGGCAAGGGCCGAGTCCTCGAACCCGATCGTGAAGGTGCCGGCCTCGACGGCCTGGAGGGTGCCGCTCACCGCGAGGGCGAGGGTCGTGGCATCCTGCCGCACGAGCGTGGCCGACAGACCGGCGGGAAGACCGTCGACCCGGGCCGTGCCCGCTGCGATCAAGTCGCCGGATGCCTCGGCGAACGTCGCGCCGCCCTGGAGTGTGAGCGACACCGCGCCGTCCACCGCACCGGTCTCGTCGGCGGTCACGCCCGGGGCGCCGGCGACGAGCGTGTAGCCCGTGTAGGCCACGTCGAGGTCGATCGTCTGGGCGGCGCCGTTCACCGGGGTGGCAAAGGCGGAGGCGCCCAGTGTCACCGCCAGGTCGTCGACGTCGTCCGAGGGGAGGTGCAGGCGCGCCGAGCCCGAGAGCGAGAGCTCGAGGGAGGTGTCGGAGCGCTTGATCGCGTGGAGCGCGAGGCCGTCCGGCACGTTCGCCGCGGTCACGGCGCTGCCCGCCAGATCGTCTCCCACGGCGCCGGCGAAGATCGTGCCCGTGGCGGTGAGCGTGATCGTGCTGCCGATCGTTCCGTCGTTCGCCGTCGCCTCGCTGAAGACCTTCGACGACGACGCGATCGGGTTCGTGTGGGTCTTGTCGTAGACGGAGCTGTCGACGTGGTCGCTCATCGTGTAGGCCATGGGGCCGTCAGCAGCCCACTCGGAGGCCGTGTCGCCCATCTGGAAGGTGACGTCGCCGCCGTCGAGGATCTCGTCGTAGCTGATCCAGGTGCGGTTCAGGCTTCGGCCGTTGAGCGTCGCCGACTGGATGTAGAACCGGTCGGGCGAGACGTCGTCGGCGTTGATCGAGAAGGTCTTGCCGTTGTGGCCGTCGATCGTCACGTGCTCGAAGAACGGCGAGCCGATCTGATACGAGTCGCTTCCGGCCGTGACCGGGAAGAGGCCCATGGCGGCCGCGACGAAGGTCGCCGACATGGTCCCCGCATCGTTGTCCATCGTCGGCAGGAAGCCGTCGGAGTCGAGCTCGTAGACCTTGTCCTTGATCGGCGGGCGGAACTCGCCGCCGCTCGAGGGCGCCTCGCCCGTGGAGCCCGTCGCGATGTAGCGGTTCCAGGTCGGCTTCGTGTAGATGCTCCGCGCCCAGTACTGCGTGTGGCTGGGCTGCCCCACGAAGTTGAAGAGGTAGGGCGCCTGCAGGTCGATCTCGTTGGCGTTCGAGTGCAGCATGCGCGAGCCGTCATCCGGTGCCTGCTCGCCGAAGAGGAAGCTGACCGCCGAGCGGGCCTTGTCCTGGCCGCCCATCAGGTCGATCATGCCGCCCATGTCGTTGGCCGCGTACCAGTTGTACTGCCAGAGCGTGCCCTGGTAGAGGTTGGCCGCCTCGAACTGCTCGGGGTTGGCGTTGCCCCAGTTGCCGTTGTCGTCCCGGATGCCGATGAGGCCGACCTTCCCGCCGGCCGGGTTGGTCCAGCCGTCCGTGTTGAAGAGGTTCGTGTAGTTGGTCGCGCGCTGGAGGTAGAAGGCCTTGTCGTCGGCCTTGCCGAGCGCGTCGGCGATGATCGACATCGACCAGTCGTCGTAGGCCGTGCCGAGGGTGTCGTCGACGTCGTTGCTGAGGTAGCCGCGCTGGGTGTTCGCGGCGTTGTACCCGGTTCCCACCTGCCTCTTGAGCCCGTCGAAGGCCAGGTCGAGGCCTGCGAGGTCGACGCCCTTCGACACGGCGTCGGCGATCACGACGGAGGCGCGCTCGAAACGGGTGGTGGGCACGGACTGCGCGAGTGCCGAGAGGGAGCCCGCACTCGTGTTCGCGAGCTCGGCGAAGAGGTCGACGAGCGACTGCGTGACGTCGCGGTACACCTCGGGGTAGGCCAGCGCGAGGATCGAGTACTTGCGGAAGTCGTCCCACAGGTACCACGAGTCGTAGTGGGTGTAGCCGTCGGCCTGGTAGATCACGCCGTCGACTCCGCGGTAGCTGCCGGTGGTGCTCGTCGCGTTCATGGGCATGCCGAAGAGGCGGTACAGGTGGGTGTAGAAGAGCTTCTTCAGGGTGCCGTCGGGGTCGCTCGTGATGCTGCTGTCGACCGCGACGGTCGAGAGGACGTCGTTCCACTGGGCCTTCGTGTCGGCACGCACCTGCTCGAAGTCGCGGTCGCCGATCTCGTTGCCCATGTCGGTCCTGGCCTGCTCGACGCTGATCGGCGAGAGGGTCGTCGTGAGCCCGACGGTGGATGCCGCGGCCACATCGACGTCGATGATCGCCCCGATATCGGCCCCCTGGCGGTGAGCGGCGTCGGAGAGCACGCCGTCGGCTCCCCAGCTGCGCACGCCCGTCACGGGACCCGTGGTCTCCGCGTAGTAGTACAGGCGGTAGCCGCTGCTGCCGAAGGCGCCCACGACGTAGCCCGAGAGGCTCGCGCGGCCGTCGTCGAGGATGTCGACGTCGAGGCTCGCGTCGACGCGGCCCGCGAAGTTGTTGCGCAGGTCGAGCACGAGCGAGGCGGCTCCCGCGTTCGGGAAGGTGTAGCGCTGGAGGGCCGTGCGCACGTCGGCCGTCATCTGCGCCTCGATGGGCGCACTGCCGGGGGTGTTGGAGACGGCGCCATCCGTGCCCTGCGTCGTCGTGAGGGCCACGCGGTAGTAGCCGGGGCTCGCCTCCTCGTCGTCGTGCGAGTAGTTCTTGGCGTAGGAACCGGTCGTCGGACGGGTCGTGTACTTCACATAGGTGGGCACCGTGAGCAGGTCGCCGCCCGAGCCGGAGCCGCCCGCGCCGTCCTGGTTGGTGAGGGTGAAGCCCGCGATCTGGTCTTCCGCGTAGTCGTAGCCGCTGTGCGAACGGCCCGGCGTGGTCATCGGGTTGAGCTTCGCGAGGCCGTGCGGCGCCACTGCGGCCGGCATGTCCTGGCCGAAGTCGTCCTCGGTCGAGACGAAGGGATCGACGTACTGGGTGAA
This sequence comes from Compostimonas suwonensis, assembly GCF_002797855.1. Taxonomy (GTDB): domain Bacteria; phylum Actinomycetota; class Actinomycetes; order Actinomycetales; family Microbacteriaceae; genus Compostimonas; species Compostimonas suwonensis. The sequence goes on along the minus strand of NZ_PGFB01000006.1, from coordinate 33,682 downwards.
GTCGGCTCCGCTCGCCGAGGCGCCGCCCTGCTCGGCGACGGCCGCGCCGACCGCGCCGATACCCGGCACGAGGCCGGCCGCGACGACGACGGCGACGGCCGCGATCGGCAGTGCGCGCCCGGGCGAGCTGCTCATACGCTGCCACAGGCCGCTGAGCCCGCGCCGGGGCCCAGGCTGCGGGGCGGCGGAGACGTCACGATCGGATACACGTTTCACGGAGCCATCCATCTTCTGGCACGCCCGCGCCGACGATGGCGGAGGGGTGCGCACGATTCTGCGATCACAAGACCGGCCGCGACGCAGAGGATCCACGACGGCAGTAGAGAAGGTGACAGTGGAAGATGGACCGCGCGCTACGCGAACGTTTCCTAGAAGAGAACAAGCCGCCGGAGACGAGGACAGGGCGAGGACACGAGGAAACGGGCAGCCGGACCCACGTGGAGTGGATCCGACTGCCCGTCGGATTTACGCGCCCGTCACCGGGCTGGGGATCAGCCCAGCGCGGTCAGGGTGAGCGTGGCCTGATAGGTGCCGTCGGCGACCTCGAGCGGGAACCGCAGGTCCAGATCGGCACCCAGGATCGCAGAGCCCAGAGCGTGACCGCTCCCGGCCGAACCCAGAGTCGACGACGCCGACAGGCCATCACCCGACTCGAAGCCCGACGCCACGGCGACACCCGCTGCCGCACCGCCACCGGCCTCGAGCAGACGCGGCGTCCAGCCCAGGTACTTGCCCGAGAAGGTGTCGCCGCCACTGGTGAAGTCGCCCACCTGGGCCGAGATCGACCACTGCGGAGCAGCCACACGCGTATCCGTCACACGAACCGCGTTGATCGCACCGGCAGCGGCGAAGTGATCGCCGCCCTGCACAGCCGTGCCCAGATCGACGAGACCGTTGCCACCGTCGATGTTCCACACGAACTCACCGGAACCGGCCTCAGGAATCGTCACCTGCAGCTGCTCGTCGGCACGACCCGGCTCCGGCGGCACCACGAGCCCGAGCGACTCATAAGCCGTGCGGAGCTCGCCGTAGACCTCCTGGTACTCCTCGTACGAGGCATCCTCGGTCAAGGCCTTCGCCCGAGCCGTCGCAGCAGCGAGCGGCGCATAGCTCTCCGGGGTGTACAGCGCGGGGTCGACGGCCTCGGCCTGAGGGATCAGCTCGCCCAGCTGACGGACGACCTTCCACTCCAGCTGGCCCGCCGAGAGGTTCAGCGTGCGCAGGGCCTCCGCGAGCTCATCCCGGGTGATGTTCTCCTGCTCGGCCAGCGCCTCCGCGCTCTCGAAGGCGGCGCGGAAGGTGCGGAAGTCGACCGCGAGGTAGCGGCCCTCCTCGTCCATCAGCGGAGCGTACTTCTCGATCGCGGCGCGCAACGGCGACGCGTCGACTCCATAGCCGAAGTCGAACCAGTCGATGTTCGCCACGTAGGGGTGGTCGGCGTTGGGCTCGGTGCGCAGCACGAGGAAGATCGTGTGTGCGCCCGTGATCCCCGACGGCAGGTCGACGGTCGTCGTGTTGATGGCGCTCCACGCGTTGCCGGTCACCGGCAGCGGAACCGTCGTGAACGGCGCGCCGTCACGCGAGTCGAGGTAGACCTCGACCCGCGAGTTGGCGCCACAGCGCGAGGAGTTGTTCACGTAGCGCACGGTGACCGAGGTCGCCGTCTGCTCGCCGAAGTCGACCCCGTCGTAGCGCAGCCAGTCGTTGTTGTGCGTGCCCTTCAGGTTCGTATAGCCCACTCCGGAGGGATCGGTGTTGTTCTCCACGCCCAGGTCGCCGCCGCTCGAGGCCGCGAAGCTCTCGGCCTCCAGATGGAACGACGTCGGCGCCTCCGGACCCGTGTGCACGAACTGCATCCACGGGATGTTGGCGATGTAGGGGTTGCGGCCGCCCGCGTCCGGTGTCGGGATCGTGAACACGAAGTACACGTCCTTCACCCCGACGAAGACCGTCGGGTCGACGTCGATCGTGGCGGTGCGGTAGCTGCCCCAGTTGTCGCCCGTGTGGCCTTCGAGCGCGACGGTCGCGACGGCAGGCGAGTCGATGCTGCCGAAGTGGACCTCGACAGCAGTGCTCTCCGGTGTGCCGTTGACGGGCTTGTCGTAGTTCACGAGCAGCTTGTCGACGCCCTCGTCACCGAAGTCGTAGTCGCGGTAACGCGCCCACTCGGCGTTGTTGACGTTCTGGAACATCTCGAGCGAGCGGTCGATGCCGGGGTGCAGCTCGGTCGCGTTGCGCGTCGTGAGCCTGTCGAAGGTGTCCGGCGCGGTGTTCGCGCCGACGAACTGGAAGTAGTCCAGGTTCGCAACCCACGGCAGGTTTCCCGTCACGGTTCCGCGGAACACGAAGAACACACTCGACGCATCCGCGAGGACCGTGGGATCCGTGAAGGTGTACGTGGCCGTCGTGTAGTTGTTCCAGTCCGGCGAGTTGTTCGGCAGCGGAACGGTTCCGGCGAGCGGGCCGTCGGGCGCGTCGACGTGGATCTCCACAGCGGAGTCCGCGGGGGTGCGCGTCGCGTTGGCCACGTAACGGATGTCGATCCTGGCCGGTGCGCCGGCGGAGAAGTCCATCCCCTTGTACTCGACCCAGGAGTCGGGCTTGACACCGCCGAGGTTGATCGCCTCGTTCTTGAGCTCGCCGCCCGACCATGCGTCGGACCGTTCGCCCTCGAGACGGCGGAAGCCGCCCTCGCCCAGCTCGAGCGCGTCCACGGCCGACTGCACCGTGAAGTACGCCTGCTGCAGGGCGACGTCGGACGCCGCGGGGTTGTCGAGTGCGGCCTTGGCCTTCTCGAGCGCCGAGGTCAGCACCGCGAAGCTCTGCGGCGAGTAGTTGCCCTGCTGCACGAGGTGCACGTCGGCGTAGAGCGCCGCGAGCTTGTCGCGCCAGTCCGATCCGACCGAGATCGTGAGCGGATGCAGCGCGCTCAGCCCGTCACCGGTGATCTCCGACGCCGTGACACCGCCGGCGAGGGCCGCGTCGTCGAACCCGATCGTGAAGGTGCCGGCCTCGACGGCCTGGAGGGTGCCGCTCACCGCGAGGGCGAGGGTCGTGGCATCCTGCCGCACGAGCGTGGCCGACAGACCGGCGGGAAGCCCGTCGACCCGGGCCGTGCCCGCTGCGATCAAGTCGCCGGATGCCTCGGCGAACGTCGCGCCGCCCTGCACCGTCAGCGATACGGTGCCCGTCACGGCGCCCGACTCGTCGGCGGTGACGCCGGCCTTGTCGGCGACGAGCGAGTAGCCGCTGTACGCGACCTTGAGGTCGATCGTCTGAGCTGCGCCGTTCACCGCGGTGGCGAACGCCGAGCCCGCGAGGGTCACGGCCAGGTCGTCGATGTCGTCGGAGGGGAGGTGGATGCGCGCCGAGCCCGAGAGCGAGAGCTCGAGGGAGGTGTCGGAGCGCTTGATCGCGTGGAGCGCGAGGCCGTCCGGCACATTCACCGCGGTCACCGCAGAACCCGCGAGATCGTCGCCGACCGCACCGGCGAAGGTCGTGCCCGTCGCGGACAGCGTGATCGTGTTGCCGATCGTTCCGTCGTTCGCGGTGGCCTCGGCGAAGACCTTCGACGACGAGCTCACCGGGTTGGTGCGCGCGCGGTCGTACACCGCGCTGTCGACGTGGTCGCTCATCGTGTAGGCCATGGGGCCGTCAGCAGCCCACTCGGAGGCCGTGTCGCCCATCTGGAACGTGACGTCGCCGCCGGCCATGATCTCGTCGTTCGTGATCCACGTGCGGTCGAGGCTCGCGCCGTTGAGGGTCGCCGACTGGATGTAGAACCGGTCGGGCGAGACGTCGTCGGCGTTGATCGAGAAGGTCTTGCCGTTGTGGCCGTCGATCGTCACGTGCTCGAAGAACGGCGAGCCGATCTGGTACGAGTCCGAGCCCGCGGTCGCCGGGAACAGTCCCATCGCCGCGGCGACGAACGTCGCCGACATCATGCCGGTGTCGTTGTCCATGGACGGCAGGAAGCCGTCGGAGTCGAGTTCGAAGACCTTGTCCTTGATCGGCGGGCGGAACTCGCCGCCGCTCGTCGGAGCCTGTCCGACGCTGCCGGTGGCGATGTAGCGGTTCCAGGTCGGCTTCGTGTAGATGCTGCGCGCCCAGTACTGCGTGTGGCTGGGCTGCCCCACGAAGTTGAAGAGGTAGGGCGCCTGCAGGTCGATCTCGTTGGCGTTCGAGTGCAGCATGCGCGAGCCGTCATCCGGAGCCTGCTCACCGAACATGTAGTCGACAGCGGACTGCGCGTTCTCCTGGCCGCCCATGAGGTCGATCATGCCGCCCATGTCGTTCGCGACGTACCAGTTGTACTGCCAGAGCGTGCCCTGGTAGAGGTTGGCCGCCTCGAACTGCTCGGGGTTGACGTTGTTCCACCAGTTGCCGTTGCCGTCCTTCGGGTACATCATGCCGACCTTGACCCCGTCGAGGTTGGTCCAGGCATCCTTGTTGAAGACGTTCGTGTAGTTGGTGGCGCGGTTCAGGTAGAAGGCCTTGTCGTCCGCGTCGCCCAGCGCGTCGGCGATGACCGACATCGCCCAGTCGTCGTAGGCCGTGCCGAGGGTGTCGCCGACCTGGTCGGCGATGTAGCCGCGCACGGTGTTGGCCGGGTTGTAGCCGCCGCCGACGTGCTTCTTGAGACCCGCGAACGCGAGGTCGAGACCCTTGAGGTCGACGCCCTTCGAGACGGCGTCGGCGACCACGACGGACGCCCGCTCGTACCGCACCGAGGGAACGGACTGCTCGAGCGCCGTGATCGAGCCCGCGCTCGTGTTGGCGAACTCCGCGAAGAGGTCGACGAGCGACTGGGTCACGTCGTGGTAGACGTCGGGGAAGGCGATCGCGAGGATCGACTGCTTGCGGAAGTCGTCCCACAGGCCCCAGCCGTCGTAGTGGGTGTAGCCGTCGGCCTGGTAGATCACGCCGTCGGCTCCGCGGTAGGTGCCGGTGGTGCTCGTCGCGTTCACGGGCGAGCTGAACAGGCGGTAGAGGTGCGTGTAGAAGAGCTGCTTGAGCGTTCCGTCCGGGTCGCTCGTGACGCTGCTGTCGACCGCGACCGTGCCGAGGACCTGGTTCCAGGCCGCCGCGGTGTCGTCGCGCACGGCGTCGAAGCCGCGGTCGCCGATCTCGTTGGCCATGTCGGTCTTCGCCTGCGCGGTGCTGATCGGCGAGAGCGTGGTCTTGAGCTCCACGATGTCGCCGGCCGTGACGTCGACGTCGATGATCGCGCCGATGTCGGTGCCGTGCTGCGAGGTCGCAGCGCCGAGCACGCCGTCGTTGCCCCAGGTGCGCACGCCCTTCACGGGCTCCGTCGTCTCCGCGTAGTAGTAGAGACGGTAGTTGGCGCCGTTGAAGGTGCCGGCCACGAAACCGGAGAAGCTCGCGCGGCCGTCGTCGAGCACGGTCGTGTCGAGGCCCGCGTCGAGGCGCCCCGTGTAGTTGTTGCGCAGGTCGAGCACGAGCGAGGCGGGGCCCGCGTTCGGGAAGGTGTAGCGCTGGAAGGCGGTGCGCACGTCGGCCGTCATCTCGGCCTCGATGGGCGCGCTGCCCGGGGTGTTGGAGACGCTGCCGTCGGTGCCCTGCGTGGTGCCGAGCGCGACGCGGTAGTAACCGGGCGTCGCATCCTCGTCGTCGTGGGAGTAGTTCTTGGCGTAGGAGCTCGTGGCCGGCCGCCCCGTGTACTGCACGTATGTCGGAACGGTCAGGAGGTCGCCGCCGGCGCCGGAGCCGCCGACGCCGTCGAGGTTCGTCGCGGTGAAGCCGGCGATCTGGTCCTCGGCGTAGTTGTAGCCGCTGTGCGAACGGCCCGGGGTGGTCATCGGGTTGAGCTTGGCGAGGCCGTGCGGCGCCATTGCGCCCGGCATGTCCTGGCCGTAGTCGTCCTCGGTCGAGACGAAGGGGTCGACGAACTGCGTGTAGTCGTTCGCGCCGGGGGCTCCGAGCGCCTCCGCGGCAGCCGTTCCGACGGCTGCCACTCCCGGCACGAGCCCTGCCGCCACGAGGGCGACGGCGACCGCGATGGGCACGGCCCGCCGAGGCGAGCCGCTGATGCGCGACCAGGCACGGCGGAATCCGTGCTGGGACGGTCCGTGCTGCGACGCAGCCGGATCAGGTGTGTGTTCCACGTAATATCCATCTCCCGCACGTCAGCGCCGGTCAAGGCGGAGGAGGAACGTGCGTCCGATACTGCGGTCACAAGACCGGCCGCCGCTTAAACGATCGCGGACGGCATCTGTGAATTTCGCAGCGGAAGATGGATCGAAGCTGACCAGGAGGCTACCTAGACACCAACAACGGATAACCCCCGAAACGGGGGCGGGTCAGGCCGGCTCAGCGGTTGTCGGCGGCGTCTTCCTCGGCCCACTTGGCGCTGTTCGCGCGGAGCACCTCGAGAGCGTGCGACGCCTCCTCGGCTGTCGCGAACGGGCCGACGCGATCGACGGACGGCGATTGGAAGCCGTGCTCGACCTCTCCGGTCTTCATGTTGTACCAGTACTGGTTCTCGACGTCTTCGGCCATGCTGCGATTCTATCGGGATGACGGGTTACCGTCATCCGGGGGCGAGTCGCGATAGTTTTAGGCCATGAGCGATACTTCGACGACGACGTCTATCGGCACGACCACCGGCACTGCCATCGGCATCGACATCGGCGGCACCGGGATCAAGGGCGCGATCGTCGATCTCGAGACCGGCTCGCTCCTGAGCGACCGCGTCAAACTCCCCACCCCCGAGGGCGGCAAGCCCGACGACATCGTCATGACCGTCGAGGAGATCATCAACCGGCTGCCGGACGCCCCCGCCGAGGCTCCTCTGGGCGTCTGCTTCCCCGCCGTGATCCTGGGCGGCAAGACCATGTCGGCCGCGAACGTGTCGAAGAAGTGGATCGGCCTCGCCGCCGAAGACCTCTTCGAGAGCGGGCTCGGCCGCCCCATCACCTTCGTCAACGACGCGGATGCCGCCGGCTTCGCCGAGGTGCGTTACGGCGCGGCGAAGGGGCAGAAGGGTCTCGTCATCATGACGACGCTCGGCACCGGCATCGGCACGGCGCTCATCTACAACGGCGTGCTCATCCCCAACGCGGAGCTCGGCCACATCGAGGTCGACGGCGGCGACTACGAGAAGAAGGCCTCCTACTCGGCGAAGGAGCGCGACGACCTCGACTGGAAGGACTGGGGCAAGCGCCTGACCAAGTACTACGGCCAGCTCGAGGCGCTGCTGTGGCCCGACCTCTTCATCGTGGGGGGCGGGGTCTCGAAGAGCTACGAGGACTTCCTGCCGCTCATCGACATCCGCACGCCGCTCGTCCCGGCGACGCTGCGCAACAACGCGGGCATCATGGGCGCCGCCGGCTTCGCCGCGGAGGCGAACCGCTAGAACCCCCGCAGGAACCCCCGCGACAGCCCCCGCGAGAACCCCCTCCACAAGCTTCTCGTTAGCATCGCCCGGCCGGGCGTTAGCGTTCCGTAAGGATCCTCCCGTCGGCGCGCCCGCGGGTGTTGAGTCTCTCCAGTGACCTCGCGTCACCCTCGTGCGGCATGCCCGCCGCACGACATCCCGCAGGGATGGGTCTGCTGCAGATGGAGATTCTCGTGCTCGACATTGTCTATGTCCTCGGCGTCGTGGTGCTAGTCGCACTCGTCGCCCTCATCGCGCGGGGGGTCGAGAAGCTGTGATCGTCTTCACCATCCTCAGCGCGGCTCTCGCCGTCGCCGGCCTCGCGTACCTCGTCTACGCCCTGCTGAGGCCGGAGCGGTTCTGATGGAGTTCTGGCCTTTCATCGCTCAGCTCGTCACGCTGATCGCGCTTCTCGCCGTGGTCTACCGGCCGCTCGGCGACTACATGGCGACCGTCTACACGACCCGCAGGAACTACTGGTTCGAGCGCGGCGTCTACCGCGTCATCGGCGTCGACCCCCGGTCCGAGCAGACCTGGCCGGTGTACTTCCGCAGTGTGCTCGCGTTCTCGGCGGTCGGCATCCTCATCGTCTACCTCGTGCAGAGGCTGCAGACGGTACTGCCCTACTCGCTCGGGCTCCCGGCCGTGGGCGAGCACCTGTCGTTCAACACGGCGATCTCCTTCGTCACGAACACGAACTGGCAGTCGTACTCCCCCGACGTCACGATGGGCTACACGGTGCAGATCGCGGGCCTCGCCGTGCAGAACTTCGTCTCGGCCGGCGTCGGCATCGCCGTGGCCGTCGCACTCGTGCGCGGCTTCGCCCTGCGCCGCACAGGAAACCTCGGCAACTTCTGGGTCGACCTCGTGCGCGGAACCTTCCGCATCCTGCTGCCGCTGTCGATCGTCTTCGCGATCGCGCTCATCGCGGGCGGCGTCATCCAGAACGTCAACGGGTTCACGGATGTCACGACCCTCTCGGGCGCGGCGCAGTCGATCCCCGGCGGCCCGGTCGCCTCGCAGGAAGCCATCAAGGAGCTCGGCACGAACGGCGGCGGCTTCTACAACGTCAACTCTGCCCACCCCTTCGAGAACCCGACGGGCTGGACGAACATGATCGAGATCTTCCTCATGCTCGTCATCCCCTTCGCCCTCACCCGCACCTTCGGCACGATGGTCGGCGACAAGCGCCAGGGCTATGCGATCCTCGCCGCGATGGGGATCCTCTTCGCGGCCTCGCTCGCGATCATGACCGCGGTCGAGTTCGCCGGCAACGGCTCCGCCTCGATGGCCGCGGGCGGTGCGATGGAGGGCAAGGAGACGCGCTTCGGCATCGCCGGCTCGACGCTCTTCGACACGACGAGCACGATCACCTCGACCGGCGCCGTCAACTCGATGCTCGACAGCTACACCTCTCTCGGCGGCGGCATGGCGATGATCAACATGATGCTCGGCGAGGTCGCCCCCGGCGGTGTCGGCGCGGGCCTCTACGGCATGCTCATGCTCGCCGTCATCGCGGTGTTCATCGCGGGCCTGATGGTCGGGCGCACGCCTGAGTACCTGGGCAAGAAGATCGGAGCCCGCGAGGTCAAGCTCGCGAGCCTCTACATCCTCGTGACCCCCACGCTCGTGCTCGCGGGAACGGCTCTCAGCTTCGCGATCCCCGCGGTGCGCGACGACGTCGAGGGGACATCGATCTGGAACCCGGGGCTGCACGGCTTCTCGGAGGTGCTGTACGCCTTCACCTCGGCCGCGAACAACAACGGCTCGGCGTTCGCCGGCATCACCGCGAACACCCCGTGGCTCAACACGGCGCTCGGCGTCGCGATGCTCCTCGGGCGTTTCGTCCCGATCCTCTTCGTGCTCGCACTCGCCGGGTCGCTCGCCGCCCAGGACAGGGTGCCGGCGACCGCGGGCACCCTGCCGACCCACAAGCCGCAATTCGTCGGACTGCTCGTCGGAACGGTCCTTCTCGTCTCGGCTCTCACGTATTTCCCCGTTCTCGCGCTGGGTCCCCTGGCGGAAGGGCTGTTGTAAACCATGTCCACTCTCACTCATCCCGGCTCGTCCGGCTCATCGTCCGACCGCACCTCGTCCAACGGGCCGTCGGCCTCGGCCCGGAGCCCGCGCGGCCGCAAGGCCCCGGGTGGCGCGTTCTCGTTCAAACAGGTCGTCAACGGCCTGCCGGGCGCGTTCCGCAAGCTCGACCCGCGCGTCATGTGGCACAACCCCGTTATGTTCATCGTGGAGGTCGGGGCCGTCCTGACCACCCTGCTCGCGATCGCCGAGCCGTTCCTCGACGCCGCTGCGGCCGGTGGAGGCGCGAGCGGTGAGGGCGAGACCGCGCCGTCCTTCACCGGGGGCATCGCGATCTGGCTGTGGCTCACGGTGGTCTTCGCGAACCTCGCGGAGTCGGTCGCCGAAGGCCGGGGCAAGGCCCAGGCCCAGAGCCTGCGCCAGACCCGCACGAGCACCATGGCCAACCGCATCGACGGCTATGACGAGACGAAGGATGCCGCGGCTCAGACCGTCGGCTTCACCCCCGTCGCCTCGGCCGAGCTGCGCCTCGGCGACGTCGTCGTGGTGGCCGCGGGAGACCTCATCCCCGGCGACGGCGACATCGTCTGGGGCATCGCCTCGGTCGACGAGTCGGCCATCACGGGCGAGTCGGCTCCCGTCATCCGCGAATCGGGCGGCGACCGCAGCGCGGTGACGGGCGGCACGCGAGTGCTCTCCGACCGCATCGTCGTGCGCATCACGAGCAAGCCGGGCGAGACCTTCGTCGACCGGATGATCCGTCTCGTCGAAGGCGCCTCGCGTCAGAAGACGCCCAACGAGATCGCGCTCAACATCCTGCTCGCAAGCCTCTCGATCGTCTTCCTCGTGGTCGTGCTCACGCTCGACCCGATGGCGTCGTACTCGAACGCCGCGCCGAGCCTCACGGTGCTCATCGCCCTGCTCGTCTGCCTCATCCCGACGACGATCGGCGCGCTGCTCTCGGCGATCGGCATCGCCGGCATGGACCGCCTCGTGCAGCACAACGTGCTCGCGATGTCGGGCCGCGCCGTCGAGGCGGCCGGCGACGTCACGACCCTGCTGCTCGACAAGACCGGCACGATCACCTACGGAAACCGGCAGGCGACCGAGTTCCTGCCCCTCACGGGCGTCGCGTCCCGCGCCCTCATCGAGGCCGCCCGCGACTCCTCGCTGAGCGACCCGACCCCGGAGGGCACGTCGGTCGTCGAGCTGGCCCGCGGCCTCGGCCACGATCCCTCGGGCGAGATGACGGGCGAGATGACCGGCGAGATCGTGCCCTTCACGGCGCAGACCCGCATGAGCGGCGTCGACTACCCCGACGGCCGGCAGATCCGCAAGGGCGCCGGCTCCATGGTGCTCGCCTGGGTCGATGAGACGAACCAGCTCAGCGCTGCGGCGCCGCTCACCGAGGCCACCAGGCGCGAGCTCGGGGCGCAGGTCACGGCCATCTCCGAGATCGGCGGCACGCCACTCGTGGTCGCCGAGCGTTCGGCGACGGGCGAAGGGCGTGTGCTCGGCGTCATCCATCTCAAGGACGTCGTCAAGAAGGGCCTCGCCGATCGGTTCGCCGATCTGCGCACGATGGGCATCCGCACGGTCATGGTCACAGGCGACAACCCGCTCACGGCGAAGGCCATCGCGGCCGAGGCCGGTGTCGACGACTACCTCGCCGAGGCCACACCCGAAGACAAGCTCGCCTACATCCGCAAGGAGCAGGAGGGCGGCAACCTCGTCGCGATGACCGGCGATGGCACCAACGACGCGCCCGCACTCGCGCAGGCCGACGTCGGCGTCGCGATGAACACGGGAACCTCAGCGGCCAAGGAGGCCGGCAACATGGTCGACCTCGACTCCGACCCGACCAAGCTCATCGACATCGTCGGCATCGGAAAGCAGCTGCTCATCACGCGCGGCTCGCTCACGACGTTCTCGATCGCCAACGACATCGCCAAGTACTTCGCGATCATCCCCGCGATGTTCGCCGGTGTGCTGCCGGGCCTCGAGGCGCTCAACCTCATGCAGCTGCACTCGCCGTCCTCGGCGATCCTGTCGGCCGTCATCTTCAACGCGCTCATCATCATCGTGCTCATCCCGCTCGCCCTGCGCGGTGTGCGGTACCGCGCCGCCTCGGCGTCGTCGATCCTCGGCCGCAACCTGCTGGTCTACGGTCTCGGCGGCATCATCGCGCCGTTCATCGGAATCAAGCTCATCGACCTCGTCGTGTCCTTGATCCCCGGCTTCTAGAAACGGATACTCACATGACTAAAATTCGCGGCACCTCCAGGCAGTACTGGGTCGCGGTCAGGGCGATGCTCGTGATGACCGTCGTCCTCGGCATCCTCTACCCCCTCCTCGTGACGGGGGTCGGCCAGCTCGCCTTCAACGCGCAGGCGAACGGCACCATCAGGCAGGTCGACGGCGAGCCCGTCGGATCCGCGCTCATCGGCCAGGGCTTCGTGGATGAGGACGAGCTCGCCCTCCCGGAGTGGTTCCAGTCGCGGCCGTCGGCGGCCGGAGCCGGCTGGGACGGCGCCGCGTCGAGCGGCAGCAACTACGGCCCCGAGAACCCCGACCTGCTCGACGCGATCGCGGCCCGCCAGCAGGCGATCAGCGAGCTCGACGGCGTGTCGGTCGACCAGATCCCGGCCGACGCCGTCACCGCCTCCGGCTCGGGCCTCGACCCGCACATCAGCCCCGACTACGCGCGGCTGCAGGTCCCGCGCGTCGCAGAGGCCCGAGGGCTCGAGGAATCCGCCGTCGCGGAGCTCGTCGAGTCTAGGATTCAGTCAGGCGACCTCGGGTACCTCGGCGACCCGACGGTCAACGTGCTCGACCTGAACATCGCCCTTCAGCAGATGGACCCCGATGGAAGCAACTGATGAGTAGAGGACGCCTCCGCGTTCTCCTGGGAGCAGCACCGGGTGTCGGCAAGACCTACACCATGCTCGAGGAGGGCCATCGCCTCCTCGCGGCCGGCAAGGACGTGGTCGTCGCGATCGTGGAGACCCACGGTCGCGCGGCCACGTCCGCCATTCTCGACGGCTTCGAGGTCGTGCCCCGCACGCTCGTGGAGCACCGGGGCGTCGAGCTCACCGAGATGGATCTCGACGGGGTCCTCGCCCGCAAGCCGGCCTACGCCCTCGTCGACGAGCTCGCGCACACCAACGCCCCCGGCTCGCGCAACGCCAAACGGTGGCAAGACGTCGACGAGCTGCTGGATGCCGGCATCAACGTCTACTCGACCGTCAACATCCAGCACATCGAGTCGCTCAACGACGTCGTGCAGCAGATCACGGGTGTGCCCCAGCGCGAGACGATCCCCGACGCCGTGCTGCGCGGCGCCGACCAGATCGAGGTCGTCGACCTCGCGCCGCAGGCCCTGCGCGACCGGCTCACCGAAGGTCACGTCTACCCCTCCGTGCGGGTGGATGCCGCTCTCTCCAACTACTTCCGGCTCGGCAACCTCACGGCACTGCGCGAGCTCGCACTGCTCTGGCTCGCCGATGAGGTCGACAGCTCGCTCAAGCGCTACCGGGCCGAGCACGGCATCGAGAGCAAATGGGAGGCGCGCGAGCGCGTCGTCGTCGCCCTGACCGGCGGCGTCGAGGGCGAGACGCTGCTGCGCCGCGGCGCGCGCATCGCCGCCCGTTCCGCCGGCGGCGAGCTCATGGCCGTGCACGTGACCAGCCAAGACGGGCTGCGGGAGCCGAATCCCGCCGCCCTCGCGGCGCAGCGGAGCCTCGTCGAGACGCTCGGCGGCTCGTACCACCAGGTCGTCGGCAGCGACATCCCGCGTGCGCTCGTCGACTTCGCGCGCGCCGGCAACGCTACACAGCTCGTGATCGGCGTCAGCCGCCGCAGCCGGCTCTCCGCGCTGCTCACCGGCCCGGGCATCGGCGCGACCGTCATCCGCGAGTCCGGCGACATCGACGTGCACATCGTCTCGCACTCGCAGGCGGGCGGGCGCTTCGCACTCCCCCGGTACACGGGCGGGCTCACCGCCCGTCGACGCATCTACGGCTTCGTGCTCGCCCTTCTCGGCGGGCCGTTGCTCACCTGGCTGCTCGCGAGCTTCCGCAGCGACGAGTCGATCACGAGCGACGTGCTCAGCTTCCAGCTGCTCGTCGTCGTCGTCGCCCTCGTGGGAGGCATCTGGCCCGCCGTCTTCGCGGCCGTGCTCTCGGGGCTCACCCTCGACTTCTTCTTCGTCGATCCCCTGTACACGGTCACGATCAACGACCCCCTGCACCTTCTCGCGCTCGTCATCTACATCCTCATCGCGATCCTCGTGAGCGTCGTCGTCGACCAGGCCGCCCGGCGCTCACGTGCGGCCATCCGCTCGGCGGCCGAGTCGGAGATGCTCGCGATGGTCGCCGGCGGCGTCATCCGCGGACAGGACGCCCTGCAGGCCCTCGTCACCCGCACGCGCGAGGCCTTCGGGCTCGCGGGGGTGCGGCTGCTGCGCGACGACGTCGTGCTCTACGCCGACGGCGAGCCGACCGACGGCGAGCCGACCCTGATCACGGTCAACTCGACGGCGCGGCTCGAGCTCTCCGGGCGCGACCTCGCCGCCGCCGACCGTCGCCTGCTCTCGGTCATCGTCAGCCAGATCGCCGCATCGCTCGAGCGCGGCGACCTCGCCGCCACCGCGGAGGAGATCGGCCCCCTCGCCGAGGCCGACCGGGTGCGCAGCGCGCTGCTCGCCGCGGTCGGGCACGATCTTCGGCGCCCGCTCGCCTCGGCCACGGCGGCCATCACGAGCCTGCGGGCGACGGATGTCACGTGGTCCGACGACGACCGCGAGGCCCTCCTGCAGACCGCCGAGGAGTCCCTCAGCTCCCTCGCCGAGCTCGTCACCAACCTCCTCGACGTCACGCGGCTGCAGGCCGGCGCCCTCGCGGTGACCCTCGCGCCGACGGAGGTCGACGACATCCTGCCCGGTGTGCTCGACGAGCTCGAGGCCTCCCCCGGCGAGATCGGCATCGACGTGCCGAGCGAGCTGCACCCCGTGCTCGCCGACAGCGTCCTGCTGCAGCGGGCGCTCGTGAACCTGCTGGCCAATGCGCTGCGTTTCTCGCCGGAGGGCGTGCCGCCCGTTGTCAGCGCGAGCGAGTTCGGTGAGACTGTCGAGGTGCGCGTCGTCGATCGCGGCCCCGGCATCCCGCCGGAGCGCCAGACCGACGTCTTCGTGCCGTTCCAACGGCTCGGCGACACCGACAACACAACAGGGGTCGGCCTGGGACTCGCGCTGTCGAAGGGGTTCGTCGAGGGCATGGGCGGCTCGCTCGAGGTCGAGGACACCCCCGGCGGCGGGCTCACCATGGTGATCTCGCTGCCCATCGCGACCCCGTCTAGCCCGGCCAGCCCGCCCGCCGCGTCCAGCCCGCCTACTCCGTCCAGCCCGCGCGCCGCATCCAGCCCATCCACCTCGCACACCCCGTCCACCGCAGACCCCGAGAACCCCGGACAGGCATGACGATGAAGATCCTGGTCGCCGACGACGATCCGCAGATCCTGCGCGCCCTCAAGATCATGCTGACCGCGCGCGGCTACGAGCTCCTGACCGCGCGAGACGGCGCGGAGGCGCTCAACGAGGCGATCACGCACCATCCCGACCTGGTGATGCTCGACCTCGGGATGCCGCAGCTGAACGGCATCGAGGTCATCGAGAGTCTGCGGGGCTGGTCGAGTGTGCCGATCCTCGTGATCTCAGGCCGCACCGACTCGGGAGACAAGGTCGACGCCCTGGATGCCGGAGCCGACGACTACGTGACGAAGCCCTTCGCCGCCGACGAGCTCCTCGCCCGCATCCGCGCTCTGACCCGTCGCACGCCGGCCGCGACGGATGAGCCGATCGTGCGTCTGGGCGCGATCACGATCGACCGCTCGGCACGGCAGGTGACCCGCAGCGAGGGCGACGGCACCGTCAACGTACGGCTCACCCCGACCGAGTGGCGCATGCTCGACGTGCTGCTGCGCAGCCCCCGGCGGCTGGTGACCCGGCAGAGCCTGCTGACCGAGGTGTGGGGCCCGCAGTACACGAACGACACGGGCTATCTGCGGCTCTACCTCGCCCAGCTGCGCAAGAAGCTCGAGCCGGAGCCCGGTCATCCGCGGTACTTCCTGACCGAGGCGGGCATGGGCTATCGCTTCGTGCCCGATGACGACGACGCGGCCACGGCCGCGGAGACGCCCGCGACCTGAGCTCTCGGGTGTCGCTGAGAGAATGGGTGTCGCTGAGGGAATGGGCCGGCTGATACGCCGGGTTCTGTTCGCACGATGTCAGACATCGCACTGGACGGCCATCTATCTCGGGACTACGTTGCCGCAGCCCTCTAGCGGTCTACCCGGGAACTCGGCGAGCAGCCTTGGCGTTCCCTGTCTGACCTTGCTCCGGGCGAGGTTTACCGAGCCGGCCGGGTCGCCCCGGTCGCTGGTGGTCTCTTACACCACCGTTTCACCCTTACCCGTCGCACGCGACGGGCGGTCTGTTTTCTGTGGCACTGTCTCGCGGGTTGCCCCGGGTGGGTGTTACCCACCGCCCTGCTCTGTGGAGCCCGGACGTTCCTCGGCGCCGGCACTCCAGGAGTGCTGACGACGCGGCCGTCTTGCCGACCCATTCACCAGGAGTCTACCCGGGGCGTGCGATGCTCCCCGCTCCCGGTATCAGTCCGATCGATCTGCGCGAGTGTCTGGAGCCTGGGTACCTCGTTGTCCATCCGGATGCGTCATCCGTTAGCGTGGATATGCTCGAGAATGCTGAGGCCGGTAAGCCGAACGGGGGCTCCGCTACTTCCGGCTGCCAGAGGAAGCAGCGCGCCCTCAGATCACGCGAAGAGTGGCTCGATCGCGTCATCCATGCGCTTCTGGAGC
Source organism: Compostimonas suwonensis (assembly GCF_002797855.1). Classification (GTDB taxonomy): domain Bacteria; phylum Actinomycetota; class Actinomycetes; order Actinomycetales; family Microbacteriaceae; genus Compostimonas; species Compostimonas suwonensis. The sequence goes on along the minus strand of NZ_PGFB01000006.1, from coordinate 17,376 downwards.
GAGCGCCCCGTGATGAAAGTTCCGAGGTCTGATGTCTCATATCCGGGGCGAAGCGCTAAAGCTTCGATCATGGGCTTTCGCTGGCTCTCACTTGCACCCACGTGATAGAAATGCGTCGCTGTTCTAATGACTGTCTGACCCCAGCTTTCCTCTATGTGATCATTCCTACGATGCTCATTTTCTAGCCACATCGAAAGCGCATATCCCGCAGGTGACTCTCGAGTTGCGTGCGCCAATGACGTCGCCTCGGCATCGCTCCACTGACTGAAGTAGTCGGCACTACGACCGATGTAGGGCGGATCGAGATAAATAAAGTCTTTCGGACCGGCCGAAGCGATGGTGTCTCTCCAGTCCTGGACCGCGAACACCCAGTCCTTGCCCATCATGCGCTCGCGTGCCCAGGCAACCTGATTTGAAACTTTGCTCAGGAACTGGGTGCTAAATCGTTCCGGCTTGTGCCCGAACGGAGTGTTGAAGCCCGACTTCCTACTAAAGCGAATGATTCCATTGAATGATGCTCGGTTCAGGAATAAGAAATCGATCGGTTCGCCGGTCTCATTGAAGCGAGTGCGGACCTCGTAGTAATACTCTTCGCCTCGTCGCGCCAGCTCGCTACCCATCTCGAACAGTGAAGATCGGACGGACTGGGGCGTGAGAACATCCTTTTGAATGTCGCGCAAGACACCAATGACATGGGGGTTTATGTCGGCGAGCAATGCCCGAGGGGGTGCAACATTCAAAGCGACACATCCGGTCCCGACGAACGGCTCAATCCATCGACCGGACGACCCCGGGGCCCAATTTATGCTTTGCGCAATAAACGGCACGAGCTTCGTTTTGATCCCTTGAGACTTCAGGGGAGGTGTGCCGATTTTGCCCACAGTGTAGGGTAATCGCCATTCATTCACTGAGGGCCCGCTTTCTCGAACCATGCTTGTGGACAATCAAAGAAGGGTCACCACCGCGATACACAAGGAACGATTCGAGATCCGTAATCTTCTTTGTGACGCCGGTCGGCAAGCTGATCGAGATTTTGCCATAATTCATCCAATAATCGTCGAACCAGGACTCTCCGAGTCTGGAGAACATCCCCGCGCCCGCAACAATCTCCTCGACGTTGTTGATAGAGCCGATATTTGCGGTGTTTCCCGAGCCGCTCTTGTCCGATGCAATCTTCCATTTCTCCGTAAGGAAGAACTGCAGATGAGAAATCACCGATGTAATTGATTCGAGATCAGTGATGTCGTAGACCCGTGTCTCGTCAAGATCAGTCTTCAGTGCCCGGTCATAAATCACACCCAGGCAATAGTGCGCCGTGTATTCGTTGTAGGGGAACTGAATATTCTTTTTCCCGGCGCGATCGACGAAGTAAGCCCCGTGTGACCCCAACGTGAATCCGTTGCAATACCCCGGCTTGTCCTGGAGGCGGTATGTGGTCTTGAGGTCAACAGCGAACTTGATCGTTGGGTCATCGAGCGCGACGAAGCTGATGTCGGGGTAGTAGTTCTGGTGGTCCGCCAGCACGATCTGATAGCCAGCCTCGTCAGCGAATTTCAGCAGCTCTGGGAAGATATGAATCTCTAGGATCTTCGACACGATCTTCGTGTCAGCTGAGATCGTATAGATGTTCTTAAAGACGTCGATGAACCCTTTCACAGTCCATTGCCCATCCTCTTGCTCGCTATAGGCGTTCAGCTTCGCCACGTGCGCAAGGAGAGTTCGTTCAAAATGCGACTGTCGTTCGTCCATCGAATTCGTCCGGTCTATCGAAAGCTGAAGGTCCTGCAGACACATGATCCTATCCGCAGACTGGTCTGGCCTTTTAAAGGTTGTGCGGTGCGTTGGGACGGCTCAGGATCTGTCTCGCCACCAGCGTTCCCGTAAGACCAAGTCAACCGGAGCCCACTGACGACCCCAAGTCAGCGCCACTTTATCTGTGGACAACCCGACCACGCGACATCCCGTGCAGGACAAGTCGAGAGCCCTTGCCCCCTGACCACCCCGCGACCCTACGACCCCGCCGGCACCTCTCAGATGAGCCCCGCGGCTCTCCAGATGCGCACGAGAACGTCGAGCTGCGCGGGGTTGTAGAGGTCGAGCATCGCGTTGATGAGCGTGGTGCCCGCCGCCTGCCGGCTCGACGCCCTCGGGATCTCCGGTGAATCCGGATGCTTCTCGACCAGCGCGCGCATCTGCGGGGCGATGCGCTGCGCGAGCCGTTCGCGGGTCTCCTCGTCGGCGTCGGGCGGGAGCACGTCGAACTCGCCGGTCGCGTCATCCGGCTCGTAGTCCTGCAAGAGGGCTTGGAGGTACTGCGAGCTGTCACCGCCGACGACGTGGGAGATCACCGCGAACAACGACCGATCGGTGGGCGACAGACGCGCCTCCGTCGCTGCGGTCGAGATGTCGAAGGGGAGGTCGGTCGGCGCCGGCCGGCGCCGCAGCTGGGCGATCTCCCTCCGTGCCTCCGTGAGCTGATCGATTGTCGCGGCGAGCTCGGCGTCGATCGCGAGCAGGGTCTCCTCGAGCTGCTCCGGCTCGTCCTCCATCGACGCGATCGTGGCGAGGGAGAATCCGAGCCGTGTGAGCCGGCGGATCTGCAGCAGACGCACGAGGTGCTCGGTGCGGTAGGCCTTGTAGCCGTTCGGCATCCGCTCCGGCTCGTCGAGGATGCCGATCTCGTGATAGTGCCGCACGGTGCGCAGAGTGGTGCCGGCGAGGTGCGCGATCTCGCGTGTGCTCCAGCCCATGTCCGCTCCCTGCCTTTCGCTCTGCGCGACCGCCGCGCTCCACGACGCCGCGCTGCACGACGCCGCGCTGCACGACCGCCCCACTTGAGTATGCCGTAACGGCACGGTGTCTACTGGCGACAGCGTCGCCCACCGGCGAGGCGACCGCACACGGCGGAATCGACAGGCTGGAAGGAACAGCAGGCAGTGCAGACCTCAGAGAGACGACCCCGAACACCCGGAACACCCCGAACACCCCGACCATCGGCACCGACCCGGCTCCTGTGGCCGCTGCTGGCAGCGATCGCCTGGATCGCGTCCGTGATCTGGGTGGCGACCCAGATCGGAGCGGACGGCGTGGCCGTCGGCCTGGTGCTGTCCGCCCTGGTCATCCTGCCGATCGTGGGCGTCTTCCTCTGGCTCGACCGCTGGAAGCGCGGGCGACCGCGCCTTCTGCTCTCGGCGTTCGCATGGGGCGGGTCGGTCGCCGCCTTCTGCGCGATCTGGTCACAGGAGGGGGCGCAGACGCTCGTCGACACGACGATGGGCGAGGACGTCGGCGCCTGGGTCCGCCCGCTCGTGATCACCCCCGTCACCGAGGAGGTCTTCAAAGGCCTGTTCCTGGTGTGGCTGCTGATCTACCGCCGCCGGCAGCTCGTCGGCCTGCTCGACGGCATCGTCTTCGCGGGGCTCGTCGGCGCCGGCTTCTCGTTCACTGAGAACATCCTCTACCTCGGCCGCACCGTGACCGCCTTCGCCGCATCGGACACCTCCGACGTGAACTCGATCGCCGTGCTCGCGATCAGCCTCCTCCTGCGACTGGTGATGGTGCCGTTTATGCACCCGTTCCTCGTCGCCGTCTTTGGCCTGGGCATCGCCGCGGCGGCGAACACCCGCCGGCGCGGCCTGCGCATCGGCCTCCCCCTCGCTGGCCTGATCGTGGCGATCACCCTGCACGGCGCCTGGGACTGGGCGGGCCTCGCCGGGCCCGACCCGTACCTGATCTACAAGATCTACGGAGGCGTTATGGTGCCGCTGTTCCTCGCGATGGCGATCCTGGCGCTCGTGCTGCGCCACCGACGCGGCAGGACGATCGCCGCGGCCCTGCCCGCTCTCGCACGCGACGGCCACATCGCCCCGGACGAGGTCGCGCCCCTCGCGAAGCTGGGCGAACGCCGCCGCTGGAGGCGCACCGCGCGCCGTCGTGCAGGGCGGGTGGCGGCTCGCGCCACAGGCCGCTACCAGGCCGAGGCGAGCGCCCTCGGCATCCGCACGACGCGCGACCAGGCGAGCGGCAACCGGAACGGGCTCGACGACCAGGCACGGGCCACCGCCGACGCCCGGGCAGACATGCTCGAGGCGCTCGGGGCGCCTGACGCCCGACGCCTGGCGTCGAGCGTCTGACGCCTGACAAGCAGCGATCGGACGGATGCCGCGGCTACTCCCCGAAGGACGCCTTGAGGTCCATCGACCGGTTGGCCACGGCATCCGCCCGCGCGTTGCGCGCACGGGGAACCCACTCGAAGGTCACCGCCGAGTGCCCGATGAGCTCGCGGGCGTGCTCCGCGAGCTTCTGCATGTCGGGGTGCTTGACCTTCCAGCGGCCGCTCATCTGCTCGACGACGAGCTTCGAGTCCATCTTCACGTGCACGGTCGCGGTCGGGTCGAGGGCGAACGCCTTCTCCAGACCCGCGATCATGCCCGTGTACTCGGCCACGTTGTTGGTCGCGATGCCGAGATAGCGGCCGATCTCGGCCACGATCTCACCCGTGTCGGCGTCGATGACGACGGTTCCGCTCGCTGCGACACCCGGGTTGCCCCGCGACCCGCCGTCGGCTTCGACGAGAAACCTCTTCGCCATCAGATCCCCGACTCGTCGGTGCGCACCAGGATGCAGTTGCTCTCGGGGTCGAGCACGACATCATCGGGCGCCGCACGCCGGATCTCGTTGAGGTCGTCGACGGTGAGCGTCATGTTGCTGCCGCCGGAGACCCCGCCGCGCAGGAGGGCCGCCCCGATGCCGTAGCGCGAACGCTGGCGCTCGTAGAGGGCGACGAGGTCGTCGGGCAGCCCTGCGACGACGCTCTCGCGTTCGGCCCGCACGGCCTCACGGCGTGCGACGATCCCGGCGAGGGCCTCATCGCGGGCAGCCTGCGCCTGGGCGACGGATGCGGCGACGGCCTCACGCTGGGTGACGAGTCCCTGCTCGAGCGCGCTCAGCTCCTCGACGCGTTCCATGACGGTGAGCTCGATGTCCTCGAGATCGGACTGCCGCTTCTTGAGCGACTCGATCTCCCCTTCGAGCGCCTGCACGTCTTTGACCGAGGAGGTCTGCTGCAGCCGGGCGGCGTCGCGCGACATCCGTGCCTGAACGACCTCGACGTCGCTCTCGACGCGGCTCAGCTCCGTTCGGGCGTCGTCGAGCCGGCCGCGCGCCTCGATGACGCTCTTGTCGAGCTCGGCGCTCTGCGTGCCGAGCTCGGCGAGCACGGCGAGCTGTGGGAGGGTCTTCGCCGCGTGATCGAGCTGGCTGAGCTCGTTGTCGGCCTCCTGTACTTTGAGCAGTTCCTTCTGAGCTTGGGGACTGGCCTTCACGGTGTCCTCACCTTCCCTGGATGGTCGAGAGTTCGCTGGACGATGCGCTCACTGGACGAATGCGCTCACTGGACAAACGCACTCACTGGACAATGACGAAATCCCACGGATCGGTGCGCACGTCGCTCACGGCGACCCGCAGTTCGGGGAGCGCCGACCGCAGCTGCCCGGCGGCGACCTCGAGCCACAGCCATTCGCTCGCCCAGTGCGAGACGTCGACGAGGGCCGGCCGGTTGTCGCACAGAGCGGCCTGCTCCCTGGCCTCCGAGGCCGGGTGATGACGAAGGTCTGCCGTGATGTAGACATCGGATGCCGTGACAGCGGGTTCGGAGAGAAGCGAGTCGCCCGCTCCCCCGCACAGGGCCACCGTCTCGACAGCGGCGTCGTAGTCTCCCGCGACGCGGATCCCGGATGCCGTCGAGGGCAGCAGCTCGGCGATGGTGCGGGCGAGACGGCCCAGGGTGGTCGGCTCGTCGAGGTGTCCGACCCGGCCGATGCCGGTCGCGGCGTCGACGGTCGGCACGATCGGGCGTGTGCCGCGCAACCCCAGGCGCTGGGCGAGGATGTCGGACACCCCGTCGGCGACGATGTCGGCGTTGGTGTGCGCGGCGATGAGGGCGCAGCGGGCCCGGATGAGACGCGCCAGCAGCGCGCCCTTGTAGCGGTCTTCGGCCACGGTCGTGACACCGCGCAGCAGGAGCGGGTGGTGCACGAGGAGGAGGTCGACGTCGGCGGAGGTGGCCTCCGAGACCGTCGCGGCCACGGCATCCACCGCGAGCAGAACGCTGCTCACCGAGGCATCGGGGTCTCCGCTGATGAGACCCGGGGCGTCCCAGGCCTCCGCGTCGGCGGTCGGCCAGAGCGACTCGACGACCTGGTTCACTTCGGCGACGGAATAGGACACCGTCAGAGTTTACCGGGGGCGGCCCCGACGATTCGACGCCGCCCGCCCCGGACGGCGCGCATCCCCACGATGCGCGCCGCCCGGTCGCATCTCGCGAGTTACTCCACGGGCGTGAGGGTCGTGGTCGACGAGCCGGAGAGAGCACCCTCCGGCACGGGACCGATCGGCACGGCGACGCCGTCGACGACACCCTCGGGCAGCTCGAAGGTCGTCCCCGCCGGTGCGGGACCGGTGGTAACCGCGGCTCCGGTCGTGCCGTTCGGCAGGAACGTCGCGCCGTCGCCCGGGGTGAGAGTGATCGGGCTCACCGGGAGGTCGAACGACGCGCCGTCGACGGGAACGCCCTCGATCGGGACGCCGCCGATCGAAACGCCGTCGAACGAGGTGTTCTCGAACGAGACGCCGCCGGTCGAGGAGCCGTCGGTCGACGCGCCCTCGAGCGACGACGCCATCGCAGGCAGGGCCGCGCCGAGACCGGCGACGCCGACGCCCACGGCGACGACACCGCCGATGGCCCAACGCTTCACGGGACTCATGGACTTCATGGACATCTGTCCTCCTTCACCGGCTTCCGCCGGTCTTCGCCGGCACAGCCGGATCGTTTCGTGGCCGTTGCGACCACGGAGACCAGTCCACGTCACGGCGGGTTGCGAGAGCGTAAGGAGCCGGCCCTACGTTTTCTTTATGCCCGGGGTGCTGTAATCGCTTGAGGCGCGCGTCCGTGCGCGCCGAGCGGAGGACCCATGCGCGTGCTGATCGTCGAAGACGAGCCCTACCTGGCCGATGCGATCAGAACGGCGCTCGGGCGCGCCGCGATCGCCGCCGACACGGTGCACGACGGCCTGGCGGCCATGGAGTCGGTGACCGTCAACGACTACGACGTCGTGGTGCTCGACCGCGACCTCCCGGGTCTGCACGGCGACGAGGTGTGCCGGCGCATCGCCGACTCCGAGCTCGACACGCGCATCCTGATGCTCACCGCCGCCCGGCGGCTGGACGACAAGGTGAGCGGCTTCGAGCTGGGCGCCGACGACTACCTCGCCAAGCCGTTCGAGGTGCCCGAGCTCATCGCCCGGCTGCGAGCGCTCGAACGGCGCTCGCCCCGGGCGACTCCCACCGTGCTCGAGTTCGACGACGTGCAGCTGAACCCGTTCCGGCTCGAGGTCTTCCGGCGCGGGCGCCTCGCGCACCTGTCGCGCAAGGAGTTCGCCGTGCTGCATCTGCTCATGCAGGCCGACGGCGGCACGGTGAGCGCCGAGCAGCTGCTCGAGAAGGCCTGGGACGAGAACGCCAACCCGTTCACCAACGCGATCCGGGTGACCATCTCGTCGCTGCGCCGGAAGCTGGGCGAGCCGTGGATCATCCAGACGGTCTCGGGCGTCGGCTACCGGATGGGCCTGGCTGCGGGGTCACGCGGATGACCGGGAGGCCGCCCGCCGCAACCGCTGTCGCGGCATCCGTTCGCCTGCCCCGTTTCTCGGCCCGGGCGCGCTTCACGATCGCGAGCTCCCTGCTGCTCGTGGTGATCGGCGCGCTGATGCTCACAGGCATCTACCTCGCGATGCGCTACATCCCCACCTACGACATCTCCCCGGGAACGTTCACCACGGCCGCCCCCACGACTCTCACGCTCTCGCCCACACCCCTGCAGGCGGCGGATCTCGGCACGGTAGTGCAGACGGGTGTCGTGATCTCGACCGCGGGCGACGTGCTCGACACCCTGCTCGTCGTGGGCATCGTCTCGCTCGTGGCCATCGGCGCGCTCGGAGCCTGGCTGAGCTGGATCCTGGCCGGGCGGATGCTCAAGCCCCTGCAGGTCCTCAACACGGCTGCCGAGCGCGCGGCGACCGGCTCCCTCAGCCACCGGGTGGCGCTCGCCGGCCCCGACGACGAGTTCACCCGCCTGTCGAAGACCTTCGACGACATGCTCGAACGGCTCGAGCGCTCCTTCACCGCGCACCAGCGCTTCGCCGCGAACGCCTCCCACGAGCTGCGCACACCCCTGGCCACGACCAAGACCCTGCTCGACGTCGGACGGGACGACCCCGCTGCCGCCGACGTCCCGCAACTGCTGGAGCGACTGGCCGAGACCAACGGGCGCAGCATCGAGATCGTCGAGGCGATGCTCGACCTGTCCGACATCGGGCAGTCGGCGTTGCGGGCGCAGGCGGTGGATGTCGGCGGCATCGTCACCTCGGAGCTGCGACTCGTGCGGGCCGAGGCCTCGGCCCGCGGCATCCGCTTCACGACGTCGCTCGAACCGGCCGTCGCGAGCGCGGACTCCGTGCTCATGCGGCAGCTCGTGGCCAACCTGCTGCTCAACGCCGTGCGGCACAACACCGCGGATGGCGCGGCATCCGTCTCGACCCGGCTCGAGCCCCTCGACCCGCTGCCGGTCGTGCTCACCGTCTCGAACTCGGGCGACCGCGTGCCGCCGGAGACGATCGCCCTGCTCGCCGAGCCGTTCTATCGCGCGCGCGGCCGTGTTCGCGAGGTGCGCTCTGGCCCTGGCCTCTCGGGTGCAGGCCCCTCGAGTGGCGACACGCACGGACTCGGGCTCGCGCTCGTCGCGAGCATCGTGGACGCGCACGAGGGGCGGCTCGAGATCGCGGCGAACGTCGACGGCGGGCTGCGGGTGACGGTGCGGCTTCCCGGCGCGGTCCGGGGTGCTGGTCGTGGTGTCGATGCGAGTGCCGACGCGGGTGCCGGCGCTCGCAGCCCGGGCCTGATCAGACGGGCGTGACGATGACGATCGGGATCCGGCGCTTGCTCGAGGCCGCGTGGTCGAGGAAGAACGGGTACTCCGTGGTGAGCCTCGCCCACAGCCGCTCGTACTCCTCGCCCGTCGCCGGTGCCGCCACCGCGTCATAGCGCGTGTCGGGCTCCGGATCGTCGACCTCGATCGTGACGTGCGGCTCCGCCACCAGGTTGTTGTACCAGTCGGGGTCTCGCGGCGCCCCCATGTTCGAGGCGACCAGCAGCATCCGCTCGCCGTCGCGGTTCACCATCATCGGGGTCGTCCGCGGCAGCCCCGACCTCGAGCCGACGGTGGTGAGCAGGGCGAGTCGATCGCGATGCATCCCCTCGACCGGTTCGCCCGCACGGAACTGCTCGATCACACGTGCATTCGTCGCCTTGATGTCCACGATTCCACGCTATCGCTCGGGCGGACGGGCGGTCTTGAAGATACGCGACAGTCAGGGAAGACGCAGTCCTGGCCGGGCCTCGGCCAGTTCGGCGCGCACGAGGGCGATCGCCTCCGAGTCGGGGGCGTCCGCGGCATCCGCCCCGATGTCAGTCTCCGGATGCCGCGCCCGAACGGTCGCGACCCGCCGCGCGAGACCGTCCTCGTCACCGCGTCCGGCCCGGAAGGCGCGGAGCGGGGACAGCAGAGCCGCACGTCGGAGCCAGACGTCGTCGTCCTGCGCCCAGCGGTCGAGGGCGATGTCGGCACGGGCGCGCTTCTGGCCGGTCAACCCCTCCACCATCGGGCCGATGACATCGACCGCGAGCGGGTCGACGAGGGCGCGCAGCCGCGCCCCGCGCACGAAGCCCTCGACGCGGGTCAGGTCGGAGTTGTCGAGAAGAGCGACGTTCGACTGCAGCAGCACGATCGCCGCGAGCCGCCGCTCGAACACGGGCGCGGCCCAGAGCTCGGAGCTCAGCGCCGTCACCTCGTCGTGCGAGAGCCCCGGATGCCGGCGGGTTAGGTCGCGGACGGTGCCGCGTACCGCCCCCACCGAGCTGCCGTAGTACTGCAGCGCGCCGCCCAGCCGCTCGCGGTGCTCGTCCGCGCGCTCCCAGGAGCTCTCGCGCTGGAGTGCGGCATCCACGAACTCGCCCGCCTCACTCACCCCTCCATTCTCCCGCCCGGCACGCCCTCTGCCGCACACCGGTCGCGGCTCTTCCCAGTGATTGCGGGCAGCGCGTCTCCGGCGAGGGTTATTGGATGCAGGTCGACGTCGACGACCTCGACCCGGACGGGCGGTACGCACGGCTGCTCGTCGACATCGTGGTCGGCGGCCTCTCGACGCTGGGCGGAGTGTCAGCTCACCGCTCGTGAACTGAATTTACTCATCTTCTATAGGCTCCCGTCTTCGACATAGTGGCGAGCTCATGGCCGTCACAAGCGTCTCATCGACAACAGCGTCTGGGCTCGCCCGTCGACCGGACGACCAGGGCGTCGAGCACATCGCCGCGGCGATGCCGGCGTTCCGCCGCCGATGGATCGTGTCGCGCGGCTCACTCTGATTCGCCCGGGTTCGCAGGGCCCGCCACCATGAGGCAGCACGCAGCCGCTCAGGGCGTGACGGCGAGCAGAGCCCCGGTCTCGAGCGCGACCCACACGGTTCCGTCGGGCGCGACGGCGAGCCCGTGCGGCTCCCCGTGCGCGGCCGGCAGCTCGATGAGCGCGATCTCGCCGTCGGCGGCGATGTGCCCGAGCTGGTTCGAGCCCCAGAGGGTGAACCAGCAGCCGCCGGCGGGATCCGCGCAGATCGCGTGCGGCTTGGACGCCCGGTCGGGCAGGGGGAACTCGGTGAAGCCGCCGTTGCGGTCGACCCGGCCGATCTGCCCCGCGAGGATCTCGACGAACCACGCCGCGCCGTCGCCGCCGACCGTGATGCCGACAGGCCCGGCATCCGGAGTCGGGATCTCGAAGAGGCGCACCGCGGAGTCGCCGCCGCGGATCATCCCGATGGCGTTCGCGCGGTTCGCGGTGAACCACAGGCTCTCCCCCGCCGCGGCGATCATCGAGACGACGCCGTCACGGGTGCCCGCGGAGAACTCGGTGACCCGGCCGAGGACGTCGATGCGGCCGAGGGCGTCGCTCGCGAGCTCGGTGAACCAGACGGTGCCGTCGTCGAGGGAGACGATGCCGTACGGCTGAGCGCCCTCCGTGGGAACGGCGATCGACGTCAGCACGCCGCTCTCGCCCACGAGCACGATCCGGTTGCCGGTCGTGTCGGTCACCCACACCGAGTCGGATGCCCCGGCGGCGAGCAGGGAGGGCCGGGATCCCTCACCGAGCGGGATCCGCCGGATGCCCCCGTCCGGTGCGAGTCGCACCAGGGCCGCTCCGGAGACGAGACTGCACCACACCGCTCCGTCGGCCGTCACGGCAACCGCGTAGGGCCCGGCATCCGCGTCCGCGATGATGTGCTCGACGATTCTTCCCATTGCCCCAACCCTACCGAGGGGATGCACTGAGATGATCAGCGGCCCGGCCCACAGCCCATCCTCGTTTCGCCGCGCGCGAAATCCTTGCATCCCTGCAATTTTGCATTTGCGCAAGTTTTCACATTGTGCAACGATTGGGCAATGCCTTCTCCTGAAACCGTCGGTCTGCGTGACCGCAAACGTATGGAGACCCGCGCCCGCCTCGAGGAGGCCGCCGTCGCACTCACACTGCGCGACGGCCCCGAGCAGGTGACGATCGATGCCGTCAGCGAACGAGCCGGCGTCTCCCCCCGAACCTTCTTCAACTACTTCGACAGCAAGGAAGACGCCATCCTCGGCATCCACGACGTGGAGCTGACCGACGACTTCCTCGCCGAGCACCTGGCCCGCGCCGACGGCGCCGAGACGGTCGAATCCGTCACCGGCCTGCTCTTCGCCATCATCGGCCCGGCGATCACCGATCCCGCGCTGCACGAGTCGCGGGTGCAGATCATCAAGAGCAACCCGCAGCTCCTCGGCCGCCAGGTCAGCCAGTTCACGCGTATGGCCGGGCAGATCGTCGACGCGATCACGGCCCTGCTCGCTCGTGACCCCCGGTTCTCCGACCTCGATCCGAACAACGCGCAACCGACGGCCGAGCTCCTCCTCGCCCTCTGCAGCGGCGGCCTGCGTGCCGCCGTCAAGGAGTGGATCGCCGCAGGAAGCGACAGCCCGGCAGCAGAACTCGAACAGCGAGCGGCCGCGCTCGTACGACAAACCGTAGAAAGACTGACATGACCACCACCGCTCCAACGGCGGCACCGCAATCCGGCGTCGCCTCCAAACGCAACATCCTCCTGGTCTTCGCCGGGCTCATGGTCACGATGCTGCTCGCCTCGCTCGACCAGACCATCTTCAGCACGGCCCTGCCGACGATCGTCGGCGAGCTCGACGGCGTCGACCACATGCTCTGGGTCACGACCGCGTACATCCTCGCCTCGACGATCGTGCTTCCCGTCTACGGCAAACTCGGCGACCTGATCGGCCGCAAGGGCCTCTTCATCATCGCGATCTCGATCTTCATCGCCGGCTCGATCGTGGGCGGCATGGCGCAGGACATGACCTGGCTCATCATCGGCCGCGCCATCCAGGGTCTCGGCGGCGGCGGTCTGATGATCCTCGCCCAGGCGATCATCGCGGATGTCGTCCCCGCCCGTGAGCGCGGACGCTACATGGGCATCATGGGCGGCGTCTTCGCGCTGTCGTCGGTGGCCGGCCCGCTGCTCGGCGGGTGGTTCACCGAGGGCATCGGCTGGCGCTGGGCGTTCTGGATGAACATCCCTCTCGGCATCCTCGCGATCGTCTCGGCCGTCTTCTTCCTGCGACTGCCGAAGGGCACCACGAGCAGGCCCCGCCTGGATGTCGCGGGCATGGCCCTGCTCGCCGTCGCCTCCACCTGCCTCGTGCTCGTGACCACCTGGGGTGGCACGACCTACGACTGGGATTCGCTCACGATCATCGGCCTCATCATCGGGACCGTCGTCGCGGGTGTCGCCTTCGTGCTCGTGGAGCGCCGCGCCGCCGAGCCGATCATGCCGCTGCGCCTCTTCACGGACCGCAACTTCAACCTCACGACGATCGCCGGCCTCATCATCGGCATCGCGATGTTCGGCGCCCTCGCCTACCTGCCCACCTACCTGCAGATGGTGACCGGGGCGAACGCGACCGAGGCCGGGTTCCTCATGATCCCGATGATGGCCGCACTGCTCATCAGCTCGATCGGCTCCGGCCAGCTCGTGAGCAAGACCGGGCGCTACAAGTGGCTGCCCATCGTGGGAACGGCCATCGTGGCCGTCTCGCTCGTGCTGCTCTCGACGATGACCCCGACCCTGCCGGTCTGGATCCTCTGCACCTACCTCGCGATCATGGGCATCGGGCTCGGCATGAGCATGCAGATCCTCATCCTCATCGTGCAGAACTCGTTCCCGATCACCCAGGTCGGCACGGCGACGGCCTCGAACAACTACTTCCGCCAGATCGGCGCCTCGCTCGGCTCCGCGATCGTCGGCAGCCTGTTCGTCGCCCGCCTCACCGAGCTCCTCGCGGAGCGGATGCCGGCCGGCGGTGCTGCGGCCGAGGGGGGAAGCAACTCGCTGACGCCGGCCATCGTCAAGGATCTGCCCTCCGGCGTGCGCGACGTGATCGTCGGCTCGTACAACGACGCGCTCACCCCGGTGTTCCTCTACATGGTGCCGCTCATCGTCGTCGCCGTGATCCTGCTGTGCTTCGTGAAGGAGAAGCCGCTCGCCACGACGATCGAGCGCGACATCCTGCCGGAGAGCCTCGAGATCGACGGCGCGAACCGCGTGCTGCTCGACGATGAGGCCCTCACCGGCGGCTCCCGCCGATCCGATCCCGCGCCGAGCGCAACGACGGTCGCGAACTGACATTCCGGCATCCGATCGCTCCTCCTCTAGGCTGGCCTCGTCCGACTAGGTGAGGAGCGATCGGTGTCGTACGAGTCGAACGCAGGGTTTTCCGCTCGACCGGGATGGTATCCCGACCCCGAGGGCAGCGGTCAGGTGCGCTGGTGGGATGGCACCGCGTGGACGGCACACCTCGCGAACCCCGGCGGCACCACAACCGCGAGCACCGTGCAGCCCGGCACGCCCGTGTACAACCCGTTCATCTGGCTCGTCGCCGTGGTGCTGCCGATCCTCTCCCTGCTCGTCTTCGTGAGCTTCGACTTCACCGGCTACCTGACCCGGTCGATGGAGGCCTCCCTCGATCCGTCGGCGACCACGCAGCTCGCGACCCTCCTCGACCCCGGCTACCTCCTGGTCACGGCCACGAGCTGGGTGATCTACGGCCTCACGGTCATCTTCGCCTACCTCGACTGGCGCCGGCTGCGTCGCGACGGCTATGTGCGGCCCTTCCACTGGGCGTGGGCGTTCCTCAACTCGCTCGTCTACACCATCGGCCGCTCGGTCGTCGCGCATCGGCGCTCGAGCCGCGGCTACCTGCCGTTGTGGCTGGCCGTCGTTGTGCTCGTCGTCACCCTCGTCGTGGTGTTCATCCAGATCGGCCAGGGCTTCGCAGCCGTGTTCGAGCTGACGCAGGACTACGTCACGAGCACCGTCTAGGCGCTGGCCTCACCGGACGTCGAGAGCGCAGATCTCGAGACGCGGGCTACGCCTCGCCGAAGCCGCCCGCCACGAGTTCCGCGAGGGCGTCGACCGCGTCGCGCCCCGCGGGGTCGGCCGAGGCGATCTCCACGCTCGTGCCCTTCGTGAGCCCGAGCGACATGATGCCGAGAAGGCTCTTGGCGTCCTTGCCGTTGACCGTCACCTTTCCGCCGAAGGTCGAGGCCAGCTTGACGAACTCGGCGGCGGGCCGGGCGTGCAGGCCGTCCTTGTTGATGAGCGTCGCCGTGCGGGTGTAGGGACCGGGCGCTGTCGAGCCGGAATCTGTCGCACCGGTCGCGTCGGATGCCGCGTCGCCCCCGGTTCCGGATGCCGCAGCAGCGGGCGCGGCCGAACCCGGGGTCTCGGGCGCGGCGCCGGCCTCGCCCACCGCCGATCGCGCCGCTGCGGCGACCTCGTCGAGCGACGCGCCCGTCTGCGCGGCGACCGACGCCGCGACGCCGCCCTCCACGAGAGGGGCGTCGACGATCCGCACGGATGCCCGCACGGTGTCGTCGAGGAAGTCGAGCGCGGTCTCGGCGGTCAGGATGGCGGAGCCGAGGTCGCACAGCACGACGACCCCGTGACCGCTGTCGACGGCGCCGATCGCGGCGAGCACCTTGTCGAAGCTCGTCCCGATCCGCCCGTCGTCGGTGCCGCCCGCAGCCGCGAGTGCCGCGGTGGGCGCCATCTGGCTCGCGAGCTCGATGAGGCCGTCGGCGATCTTCTCGCTGTGGGAGACGAAGACGACTCCGACCCCGCCCGTGGTCTGCGCCATGCCCTAGGCCTCTGCGGCCGTATCGGCTGCGGCACGCAGGATGTACGCCGTCGACTGGGCTCCCGGGTCACGGTGCCCGATCGCGCGCTCGCCGAGGTAGCTCGCGCGTCCCTTGTGGGCGACGAGCGGCTCCGTCGAGACGGCGCCCGCCTCCGCGGCGTCGGCTGCGGCCGCGAGGATCTCCGACTCCGAGGCCCCGGCCGCCTGAGCGGCAGCCGCGGCGTCGACCGCGGGAGTCCAGGCATCCACCATCGTCTTGTCGCCGACCTCGGCCTTCCCGCGCAGCACGATGCCGTCGCGGGCGGCCGTCAGCAGCGCCACGATGGCGGCGCCGTCGAGCTCGGGCGCCGAGCCGATTGCGGCGGCGGCCTTCAGATACGCCGTTCCGTAGAGCGGCCCCGCCGCGCCGCCGACCGTCGAGATGAGGGTCGTCGCCACGAGTTTGAGAGCATCACCGGGCGTGGCCTCGGATGGCAGGTCGTCGAGCTTCGTCAGGACCGCCGAGAAACCCCTCTCCATGTTCTCGCCGTGATCCCCGTCGCCGATCTCGCGGTCGAGGGTGATCAGCTCGACCCTGTGCTCCGAGACGACCTGCGCACTCTGCCTGATCCAGGCCACGGCCCAGGTGATACCCAAACTCATCGAATTCCTCTACCTTCCCCAGCGGAGCGCCGCTGTCTGAACGGGGGCGTCCCACAGCTCCGTGAGCTCGTCGTCGAGCTTCAGCACCGTGATCGAGAAGCCCTGCATCTCGAGCGAGGTCACGTAGTTGCCCACGAGGGTGCGGGTGACCTCGATGCCCTTCGAGGCCAGCACCTCGAAGGCGTGACGGAAGGTGATGTACAGCTCGATCTGGGGCGTGCCGCCCATGCCGTTGACGAAGAGCAGCACTTTGTCGCCCGAGGCGAACGGGATGTCGTCGACGATGGGGCCCAGGATCCGCTCGACGATCGCGTCGGCAGGCTCGATCTTGATGCGCTCGCGACCCGGCTCGCCGTGGATGCCGATGCCGATCTCGATCTCGTCCTCGGCGAGGGTGAAGCTCGGCTCCCCCGCGTGCGGCACGACGCACGGCGTGAGCGCGACGCCCATCGACCGCACCTGCGAGTTGACCTTGGTCGCGATCTCGGCCACCTCGTCGAGGCTGTCGCCGCGCTGGGCTGCGGCGCCCGCGATCTTCTCGACGAGCACCGTGCCGGCGACTCCGCGTCGGCCGGCGGTGTAGAGGGAGTCCTTGACGGCCACGTCGTCGTCGACGACGACCGTGCGCACCTCGATGCCGTCGGCGGCTGCGAGGTCGGCGGCGGTCTCGAAGTTGAGCACGTCACCCGTGTAGTTCTTGACGATGTGCAGCACGCCGGCACCCGAGTCGACCGCCTTCGTGGCGGCGAGGATGGGATCCGGGGTCGGAGAGGTGAAGACCGGGCCGGGAACGGCCGCGTCGAGCATCCCGTAGCCGACGAAGCCGCCGTGCAGGGGCTCGTGGCCGCTGCCGCCACCGCTGACCAGTGCGACCTTGCCCGCGACCGGCGCGTCCTTGCGCACGATGTAGATGGGATCGGTCACGACAGTCACGAGGTCGGCATGGGCGAGCGCGACACCGGCGACCGCCTCATCCACGACGTTCTTCGGATCATTGATGAGCTTCTTCATTGAAAATCCCTCCGATCGCAGAGACAGCACATTGCCGGGCAGACGCGCCGGGCGCACACGCTCCGTCTCCGCTCAATTTACGCCCTCGAAGCGACCCGGCAACAGTGCATCCGGCGACATTGGCTCCATCCGTTCCCTGAATGTTCGCCGAGGACTAGGGTGTAGTCATCTGCTGGGCCAAGACGCTCCGCGAGGAGCGCGCTCACTCTAAGGAAGGTCAACGTGGACAATCTCGGAGTTGTATTTCTGTCAGAACTCGTAGGCACGGCCCTGCTTGTTCTTTTGGGCTGTGGTGTGGTCGCTAATGTCGCGCTTGCTAAGACGAAGGGCTTCAATGGTGGCTTTCTTATGGTCACTATCGGGTGGGGTCTTGCGGTG
>NZ_PGFB01000005.1 GCF_002797855.1 Compostimonas suwonensis | reverse complement strand
ACGTGAGCGACCGCTCGCCCCGACCCGATGCGTTGGACCATGATCAACCTGCCGGCCGGAGCCAGCCGGGCATTAGCGTGAGACACGAGAGACCTCCGTGGGATCGAGGGAACCTAGACAGCTCCAACTCGACCTCGGAGGTCTCTCCTACGTCAACAACGATCCGGGTCAGTACACCTAGAGCGGGCGGGTGGCCTCTTCGAGCACCTCGAGGATGTGCCGGTACGGGCGAGCGGTGGCCCGCGTCATCCCCAGCTCGCAGGTGCGGTTCGCCGACACGTAGGCGTCGAACTCGCGCTCGCCCAGCTCTGCGGCCTCGGTTGCCGTCGCCGACGCGGTGAGCTCGGGATGCAGCAGCCCCCTGTCGCCCGCGAAGGCGCAGCATCCCCAGTCGACGGGCAGGTGCACGTCGTCGGCGACGAAGCGGGCGATCTCGTCCATGGCGGGGTTGGCGCCGAGGGTCGTCGTCGAGCAGCTGTGGTGCACCGCGATCGAGCCGAGCGGGCGTGTCACGGCCAGGCGCGGCAGGATCCGCTCCTGCACGAACTGCACCGAGTCGACGAACCGCAGCTCGTCGCCCCCTCCCGCCGCGACGGCGAGCGAGTGCATCGTCTCGAGCCCTTCGGTGCAGGATGCCGCGTCGCACACGATCGGCAGCCGCCCCGAGCCGCTCGCCGCGACGAGCGACGGCAGCACGGTCTCGGACATGTGCCGATAGCCGCCCAGGTGCCCCTTCGACTTCCACGGGGTTCCGCAGCAGAGGCTGCCCGGGCTCTCGGGGATCGCGAGGGTGATCCCGGCCCGCTCGCAGAGGCGGCGGAAGGCCTCGGCGGCGCCGAGCGAGCTCCCCTCCGGCCCGAACATGGTGCCGATGCAGGCGGCGAAGAACACGGCGTCCGCGGCGTCCGCCGGCGAGACGGCGGCCGGCGAGTCGGGTCGCGCCGCGGCATCCGACGCCGTGTCCCGCCGACGCGGGCGCGTGCCGCGCGGGCGCGCCGACCCGCCGCCCGGCAGCGCCGCGTCGTAGAGCGGAACGGTCTCGTCGCCGAGCAGCGCGCGCCCCACCCGGGTCACCCCGGTCACGAGTGGCGCCGGCACCGCCTTCGCCACGGTCAGCGCCAGGCCTCCGATCCTCGTGACGGGATTCCAGGTCTTCGCGGCCGCCTCCCACACCGCGCCCTCGACGGCGCCGCTGCTCTGCACGCGCAGGCGGCGCACGAGGTCGCCCGTGTTGATGCCGACCGGGCAGGCCACGGCGCACAGCCCGTCGACGGCGCAGGTGTCGACGCCGTCGTAGCCGTAGTCCGCGGTCAGCTCGGCGAGCAGCGCGGTGTCGCCCGCCGCCTCCGCCGTGCGCATCTCCCGGCGCACGACGATCCTCTGGCGGGGCGTGAGCGTGAGGTTCTTGCTGGGGCAGGTGGGCTCGCAGTAGCCGCATTCGACGCAGCGGTCGACCTCGGCCTCGACCGTGGGCACGGTCTTCAGGTTCTGCAGGTACGACCTCGGCTCGTCGGAGAGCACGACGCCCGGGTTGAGCAGGCCGGTCGGGTCGCACAGCCTCTTGATCTCGAGCATCGCCTCGTAGAGCTCGTCGCCGTACTGGCGGCGCACGAAGGGGGCCATGATGCGCCCGGTGCCGTGCTCGGCCTTGAGCGAGCCGCCCTGGGCGAGCACGAGCTCGACCATGTCCTCGGTGAAGCGCTCGTAGCGGTCGAGACGCCCGGGCTCGTCGAAGCGCTCGTTGAGCATGAAGTGGATGTTGCCGTCTTTCGCATGGCCGAAGATCACGCTGCCCTCGTAGCCGTGCTGCTCGAAGAGCTCGATGAGTCGCTCGCAGGTGTGCAGCAGCCGCTCGACCGGCACGACGACGTCTTCGAGCAGGGCCGTCGTGCCGGAGGGTCGGGCGCCGGCCACGGTCGTGTAGAGGCCTTTGCGCACATGCCAGAGCGCGGCCCGCTCGACGGGGTCGGTCGTGAGGGCCAGCGGCGTGCTGAGGGGCAGGGCGGCGAAGAGCTCCGCGCAGCGCTCCTGCGCCCGCGCGAGCGCCTCATCGTCGGCCGCGTGGAACTCGATGAGCAGGGCCGCGTGGCCGGTGACGTCGAGCGCCGCGAGGGGCTCGGGCGCGTCGGGCTGGCTGCGGGCGACCCGCAGCGACTGGGCGTCCATGAGCTCGATGGTCGCGAGGCCGGCGTCGACGAGAGCCGGCAGGGCCGCCGTCGCGTCGTTCAGGGTCGGGAAGACGAGCAGGCCGGTCGAGACGCACGGCAGCACCTCGACCGTGCGGAAGGTGGCCTCGGCCACGAACGCGAGGGTGCCCTCGCTGCCGATGGCCAGGTGGGCGAGCATCTGCACGGGGGAGTCGAAGTCGAGAAGCGAGTTGAGCCCGTAGCCCATCGTGTTCTTCATCGAGAACTGCGCTCGGATGCGGGCGACCGCAGCATCCGAGGCGATCACCCGTCGCCGCAGCTCGGCGAGCCCGCGATGCAGCTCCGGCTCGCGCTCGAGCAGGAGCCGGTCGGCATCCGGATGCGCGGTGTCGACGACGGTTCCGCTGGGCAGCACGAGCACGAGCGACTCGACCGTGCGGTAGCTGTTCTGCTCGATGCCGCAGGCCATGCCGCTCGAGTTGTTGGCGATGACCCCGCCGATCGTGCAGGCGATCTCGCTCGCCGGGTCGGGGCCGAGCTTGCGCCCGTGCCGTGCGAGGTGGGCGTTCGTGATGCGCACGGTGGCCCCCGGCTGCACGCGGGCCCGTGCGCCGCCGTCGAGCACGCGCACGCTGCGGAAGTTCTTGCGGGTGTCGACGAGGATGCCGCTCGAGACGCCCTGCCCCGAGAGGCTCGTGCCGCCCGAGCGGAAGGTGACGGGCCGCCCGCTCGCGTGGCTGGCGCGGAAGATCCGGGCGACGTCGTGCGCGTCGCGCGGGGTGAGCACGACCTCGGGGACGAGCAGGTAGTGCGAGGCGTCGTGGGCCATCGCGAGACGGTCGATGGCGCGCTGCGACACCGTGACGCCCTCGCCGAGCAGGGCGTGATCGAGCCGGGCGCCGGGGGCGCCGAGGGCATCGACGAGTCGCGGCGCGGACCTCTTCGTCATGCCCCGGCCCCGGCGATCGTGATCCGCAGCTCGTGCCGGCGTCGTTCGCCGGGCGCGAGCAGCGGTG
This sequence comes from Compostimonas suwonensis, assembly GCF_002797855.1. Classification (GTDB taxonomy): domain Bacteria; phylum Actinomycetota; class Actinomycetes; order Actinomycetales; family Microbacteriaceae; genus Compostimonas; species Compostimonas suwonensis. Next base: position 474,998 of record NZ_PGFB01000005.1, on the reverse strand, counting down.
CTCCGGCGTGCGGCTCGTCGCGGCCGGGCCCGAAGAGCGGCGCGGTCGCCGGCTCGAGGGCGAGGGCCCAGCGGCCGCGGGTGGGGAAGACCCATTGGTAGAGCCGTGGCAGCGTCACCGCCGACCACGCGACGTCGAGCCGCATCCCGCCGCCCGGCTGCGTGACCGAGGCGTGGGCGAAGCCCTCCGCGTCGAGGTGCGGATGCGCGTGCTCGAAGACGGCGTCGACGATCGTGTCGCACGGCGGGGGGAGCGTCGCGGCATCCGGGATCTCGACGTGCGGCTCCCGGGGCCGCGCGCTCGCGCCGGGCACCCGCACCGTCGTGCCGGGCACGACGAGCGGCGCCCCGAGGTTCAGGTGGTAGAGCAGGCTGAGGGGCGCGCCGAGGGCGCCGATGTTCTCGACGACGTCGCGCACGTGCAGCCGCGCGACCCCGTGGGCGTCCACGGCCGACTCGATCGTGCGCTCCATCCGCAGCGAGGGGCCGAAGAGCTCGATCGAGTCGATGGTCGCCTCGAGGGTCACGGCCGTCTCGCCGTCGCGAGCGCCGGTGCGGTGGCGGATGCCGGTGGCGGGCGTGTGGCTCGCGCGTCCGTGCATCCCCTCGCCACCCTGCATCCCGTCGCCCTCGCGCGCCGGGCCGATGTTGCCGAGGCCGCAGGTGGTCAGGAGCCCGCCCGTGAAGCGCCGCAGCCACTCCTCGCCGCGGGGGCTGTCGAGGGGGCGCGTGTCGGCCACCGGCGAGAACCAGGAGAGCGGGGTTCCGCGGTGGTAGGCGTCGCCGATGTCGAAGCCGCGCCCCGGGAGCACCTCGACATCGAGGCCGTCGGCGACCCGTGCGTGCAGGACGCGGGCGGGGTCCGCCGTGCCGGGGACGCCCAGGCGGTCGGTCACGGAGGCGAGCGGGGTGTCGCGGCCGTAGAGACCCCGACGCAGGAGGGCGCCGTAGTCGGTCGGAGTGCGGCCGGAGCGCGCATCGGGCTCGGGGGCGGCGACGTGGGCGGATACCGCGTCTCTCACCGGCTCGGCCACGGTCACGGCCTCGTTCCGGGCGCCGACGCGGGCGCCGGCGGCCGGGCGACGAGCACAACGCCCTCGCCTCGCAGGATGACGGCGCCGGCGGAGTGGGGGAGCACCACGGTCGCGCCCGCCTCGGCCGGGGTGCCCGCGCCGTCGGCCTCGACGACGTCCACGGCGCCCGCCACCGTGATGAGCACGGCGTAGCCGGCGGCCACCAGGGTCTCGCCGTCGACGGTGAGACGTTCGAGCTGGAAGTAGCGGTGGGCCTCGCCGGGCAGGCAGTCGCCGTCGTGCCCGGCCGGGCCGATGAGCGCGTCGATCTGCGCCCGCGTGCGCGCCCGGGTCTCGACGGCCGTGAGCGCGGCGTCGAAGCCGAGGTCGAGGTGGCCGTCGTTCTCGCCGTCGAGCTCGAAGTCGCGCCACTCGAGCAGGATCGAGAGGTCTTGCGGCTCCTGCACCTCGGCGAGCAGGATGCCCTCGCCGATCGCGTGCAGCACACCGGGCGGCACGAAGACGGTCTGGTGCGCCTCGACGGCGACCTCGTGCATGATCCCGAGCATGCCCTCGACGTCCTGTGCGTCCACGAGGGCGCGCAGCTCGGCGATGGAGACATCGCGGGTGAGGCCGAGGTGCACGGTTCCCGGGTTCAGGAGGTACCACGCCTCGGCCTTGCCGCGCGCGCTGCCCAGATGGCTGAGCGCGAACTCACGGCCCGGGTGCGCGTGGACGGGCAGGCGCTGGCCCGCGTCGAGCAGCTTGACGAGCAGCATCGTGTCGACGCCGAAGGCGTCGAGGTGCGCGTCGCCGAGCCAGGCCCGGGGGGAGCGCTCGATGGCGTCGGCGAGCAGCTCGCCGCTCTCGAGCCTGGTCTGCCCGGTCGTGCCCTGGCCGCGCACGCTCGTGGTCGAGGCCACCCAGTCCTCGGGGGTGTACTCGACGGCTGCCCCCGCGTTGCGGAAGGCCGCGATGCGGGCGCCGCCGCGGTAGAAGCGGCCGGTCGGCTGGTTGGCGGAGAGCCTGATGGGGTGCAGCGCCGCCTCAGGATGCGGCGCCGCCTCGCCCGTCGCGGTCTCGGCGGGCGCCGTCTGCGGCTGAGCCATCTCGGTCTGGTCGGTCATACGAGGCTCGCTCCCGTGGTCGTGGCGACGAGGTCGCCGAGTTCAGGCCGGAGCGCGGTGATCGTCTCCGGGGTGGTTCGTTCGCCGGCGATGATCGCGGCGGAGCAGGCGGTCGCGAGACCGCTCGCGGGCACGGGTCCGGCACCGGCCGCGATGGCGTACAGCAGGCCGGCGGTGGAGGCGTCCCCCGCCCCGTTGGTCGTGCTCTGCACGCTCACCTCGACGGGCGGACGGTGCATCCGGATGCCGGCCCACTGCTCGGCGTCGTCGGCGAGCGCCCGGCCCGCGGCTGCGAGCCGTGACGCCGACGCCGTGCGCAGCCACAGGCCCCGTGAGCCGGCGGAGATGGCGACGATCGCGGCGCCCCAGTCGAGCAGCAGCTCGGCGAGCCGGTCGACGAGCTCGTCGCTCGGCGGCTCGTCGATCCCGAGCGCCGAGGTGAGGTCGTCGAGGCTCGGGCTCACGATGTCGGTATGAGCCATCGCCGAGCGCAGGATCCGCTCCCAGTCGAGGGAGCCGGTCTCCGAGTCGCGGTCGACGACGGCGAGGTCGACGGATGTCGTGACCCCCGCCGCTCGCGCCCGGGCGAGCAGCTCGGCGAGCGGCGCCCCGCCGTTCACGAGCAGCCCGGGCAGCAGCGGCGGGTAGCCGAGGTGCAGCAGGTCGATCGCGGCGAGGTCGACGCCGGTGCCGTCGAAGCGGTGGTTGGCGCCGACGTGGTGCCAGAAGGTGCGGTCGGCGCCGGGGGTCTCGAGCACGAGACTGTACGAGGTCGAGGCTCCGGCGGCCACGAGGGGGGTTCCGGTGATCCCGGGGCGGGCGGCGAGGCGAGCGCTCACGAGCCGGCCGAGGTCGTCGTCGCCGACGGTCGTGTGAACGTGCACCGGCATCCCCAGGTCGGCGAGATCGCCGCCCGTGTTGGCGACGCATCCGCCCAGCTCCAGGCGGAGCGGGCCGACCTCGAAGAGCTTGCCGGGCTCGATCCGCGTCGACGCCTCCATTCCGGGGCTGATGTCGACGCATACATGTCCTGCGATGGCGACGCTGTGCACGCGGGTTTCCTTTCCTGGCCTTCGCCGGGGGCCGATCGCCCCGGTGTCTTGGCTAGACAACGTTGTCTTACACTCGCTATTCTGACACACGGCACGTGCTCGGGAAACATCGGGCGCTCTGGAATCCACATCGCTAGGAGTTCGCGAAAATGTCGCTCTACCGCCTCAACAGGCTCTTCAACCCCGGATCGGGGCGCGCGCTCGATGTCGCCGTCGACCACGGCCTCTTCGGGGAGCCCTCCTTCCTCACGGGCATCGAGAACATGGGGAGCGTCGTCGACGCCCTCGTGCGGGCGAATCCCGACGCGATCCAGCTCACCCTCGGCCAGGCGCGCCTGCTGCAGAGCGTGCCCGGCAAGGCGAAGCCGGCCCTCGTGCTGCGCACCGACGTCGCCAACGTCTACGGCAACCCGCTCGACGAGCACATCTTCAGCCACCACTTCCCGCAGGCGATCGAAGAGGCCGTGCGGCTCGATGCCGTCGCGGTCTGCGCGAACCTCATGCACCTGCCCGGGCGCCCGGAGATCCGCGAGGCCAACATCCGCTCGATCATGGCCCTGCGCGAGCAGGCCACGCGCTACGGGATGCCGCTCATGATCGAGCCGCTCGTGATGCAGGACAACGCGAAGGCGGGCGGCGGCTACATGGTCGACGGCGACACCGCCAAGATCGTGACCCTCGTGCGGCAGGCGAAGGAGCTCGGCGCCGACCTCATCAAGGCCGACCCCACCGACGACATCGCCGACTACCACAGGGTCATCGAGGTCGCGGGCGACGTTCCGCTGCTCGTGCGCGGCGGCGGCCGGGTCGACGACCGCACGCTGCTCGAGCGCACAGCCGCCGTGCTCGAGCAGGGCGCGAGCGGCATCGTCTACGGGCGCAACGTCGTGCAGCACTCCAAGCCCGCCGGCATCACGGCCGCGCTCATGGCCGTGCTGCACACCGGGGCCTCGGTCGACGAGGCGCTCGCGATCGTCGAAGGGAGCGCGTCATGACCGCCGCGACCGCCAAGACGGCCAGGCTTGTCAATGTCGCCATCATCGGCGGGGGCCTCATGGGCCGCGAGATCGCCGCGGCGATCCAGCGCTGGCCCGCCCTCATCGACCACCCCGTGCGCCCCCGGCTGACGGCCGTCTGCGACATCAACCCGGCCGCACTCGACTGGTTCGACGAGATCGACACCGTCGTGCTGAAGACCACCGACTACCACGAGCTGCTCGCCGACGAGGGCATCGACGTCGTCTACGTGGCCGTGCGCCACGACCTGCACGAGCAGATCTACGGCGACGTCATCCGCGCGGGCAAGAGCCTCCTCGCCGAGAAGCCGTTCGGCATCGACGGGGATGCCGCGCAGGCCGTGCTCGCCGCGATCGCCGAGCACCCGCAGAGCTTCGTGCGCTGCTCGAGCGAGATGCCCTTCTTCCCCGGCGCGCAGCTCGCGATCGACTACATCCGCTCCGGCGCGCTCGGCACGATCGTCGAGGCCCGCAACAGCTTCCTGCACTCGAGCGACCTCGATGTGAACAAGCCCGTCAACTGGAAACGGCAGAACGAGTTCTGCGGGGATGCCGGTGTGCTCAACGACCTCGGAATGCACACCTGGCACGTGCCCCTGCGGCTCGGCTGGGCCCCCGAGTCGGTCTACGGCGTGCTGCAGAACATCGTCACGGAGCGCCCCGGCCCGGACGGCGCCCTCGTGCCCTGCGACACCTGGGACAACGCCGTGCTGCACAGCTGGAGCCGTCACGACGGCGTGCTCTTCCCGCTCACGACCGAGACGAAGCGGATCGATCCCGGCCAGAAGAACACCTGGGAGTTCGAGGCGCTCGGCCTCGACGGCGGGGTGCGGTTCAGCACCAAGAACCCCAAGCTCGTCGAGGTCTTCACCGTGCGCGACATCCCGGGCGGCGGCCGCGAGCAGATCTGGCAGCAGATCGACGCCGGCAGCCAGTCGGTCTGGCCCACCGTCACGGGGCCGAACTTCGAGTCGGGCTTCTCGGACACGATCCTGCAGATGTGGGCGGCGTTCCTCGCCGAGCGCGAAGGGCTCCTGGGCGAGCGCTTCGGCACGGTCACCCCGCAGGAGGCCGCGCTCACGCATAACATCTATGCGGCGGCCATCCGCTCGCACACCACCAGGACCGCCGTCGACCTCCCGGCCGACGATCTCCCCGTCGTCACCCTCTGAGATGAGCACCCCCATGGACACGAGCCGGATCCGCTGGCCTCAGAACGTCGTCGACCGCTTCGGCGGCGAGCCTCTCGCCTACGGCGGCGACTACAACCCCGAGCAGTGGGACGAGGAGGTCTGGGCCGACGACGTGCGGCTCATGCGCGAGGCCGGGGTCAACCTCGTGACGGTCGGCGTGTTCTCGTGGTCGATGCTGCAGCCCGCGCCCGACCGCTGGGAGTTCGGCTGGCTCGACCGCATCCTCGACCTGCTGCACGAGAACGAGATCGCCGTCGACCTCGCCACGGCGACCGCGTCACCGCCGCCGTGGCTGACCACGCTGCATCCGGAGGTCTTGCCCGTCGACCGCGAGGGCCACACGATCTCGATCGGCGGGCGGCAGGCCTGGTCGCCCTCATCGCCGGTCTATCGCGAGTACTCGCTGCGGCTCGTCGAGCAGCTGGCCAACCGCTACGCGCAGCACCCCGCCCTCGCGCTGTGGCACGTCTCGAACGAGCTCGGCGGGCACAACTCCCGCTGCTACAGCGATGTGAGCGCGGCGGCCTTCCGCGAATGGCTGCGCGAGCGGTACGGAACGATCGAGGCGCTCAACGCCGCCTGGCTCACCGCGGTCTGGAGCCAGCGCTACGGCGACTGGAGCGAGATCCTGCCGCCCCGGCTCGCCTGGACGGAGCCGAACCCCGCTCAGCAGCTCGACTTCGACCGGTTCAGCTCGGCCCAGCTGCAGGCGCAGCTGCGCGCGGAGGTCGGGGTGCTGCGGCGGATCACGCCCGAGGTGCCGATCACCACGAACTTCATCCTCTTCGACGTCGCCAAGAACATGGACTACACGGCGTGGTCGAGCGAGATCGACATCGTCTCCAACGACCACTACCTGAGCCTCGGCGCCGATCCCCAGATCGAGCTCGCCTGGTCGGCCGACCGCACGCGCGGCATGTCGCCGGGCCGCCCGTGGATGCTCATGGAGACCTCGCCGAGCGCCGTCAGCTGGCGCCCGGTCAACACGGCGAAGACGCGTGGGCAGCTGCGCCGCAACGCCCTCGCCCACGTCGCTCGTGGCTCCGACACCGTGTGCTTCTTCCAGTGGCGGGCTGCCCGAGGCGGCGCGGAGCGGTTCCACTCGGCCATGCTCCCGCACGCCGGCAGCGGCAGCAGGCTCTTCCACGAGGTGACGGCGCTCGGCGCCGACCTCCGCGCGCTCGGCGAGCTGGCCGGCAGCACGGTCACCGCCGACTGCGCGCTCATCTTCTCGGAGGAGGCCTGGTGGGCGAGCGAGCTCGACTCGCACCCGCACAACGGCCTCTCGTACCCCGAGACCTCACTCGCCTGGTACCGGGCCCTGTGGAAGCAGCACCTCACGGTCGACGTCGTCTCGCCGCTCGCCGATCTGAGCGGGTACACGCTCATCGTCGTGCCGCTCCTGCATCTCGTGACCGACGAGGCCGTCGAGAGGCTGCGCCGCGCGGCCGAGAACGGCGCCCAGGTGGTCATCACCTACTTCTCGGGCATCGTCGACGAGCACGACCAGGTGCGCCTCGGCGGCTATCCGGGCGCCTTCCGCGAGCTGCTCGGCCTGCACGTCGAGGAGTTCGCACCCCTGATGGACGGCGACTCGGTGGATGTCGCGGGCCCCGGCTGGGCGTCGACCGCGACCAGGTGGCACGAGGAGGTCTTCCTCGACGACGCCGAGGCGGTCGCGAGCTACTCCTCCGGCGAGTTCGCGGGCGAGCCGGCCGTCACCCGCGTGGGCCGCGGCGAGGGCGGCGCCTGGTACGTGAGCGCAGGCCTCGACGACGCGGGCGTCTGTGCCGTCGTGCGGGCGGCCGCGGATGCCGCGGGCGTCGAGCCCGAGATCGAGGCGCCCGAAGGGGTCGAGGCCGTCGTCCGGCGGTCCGGCTCGGCCGAGTACGCCTTCCTCATCAACCACACCGCCGCGGATGCCGTGGTCGGCTACGAGGGAACGGACCTGCTCGACGGCTCGGTGCACGAGCACGCCGTCACCGTGCCCGCGGCCGGGGTGCGGGTCATCCGCCGCGCGAGCTGACCCTGGGCGGCGCCGGAGTGACCGCCGACGCCGATCGGCCCATCTCAAACTCAAAACGACGGAGATTTCCGGGAAAAAGGCGAGTAAGAGGGATGTTGAGCGCTCACAAAGCGCAAAAGTCCGTCGTTTTGAGTAGGGCCTTGTGCTGCGTCGGATAGCCTCGCCGGGCGATGCATGCCGCGTCCGAAATGATATTTCCGGATGGACTGGAATTGTGGGACAACGTTGTCTAGACTAATCGAGAACCCGGTTCGCGGGACTTGTACCTGAGTGCTCCGCTCGGCGGAGCAGTTCAATGAGGAACCAAGAGGACACATGAGAATCCAACGCAGCAAGAAACGCGTCGCGGCCGTCGGTGCCGCGATCGTGGTCAGCGCACTGGCCCTGGCCGGATGCTCCACGAACCCCGGCGAGAGCGGCGGCAGCAGCGACGGCGCGCCCGTCGAGCTCAGCTTCTGGGGCTGGGCGGCCGGCTACGGCGACTCCGTGGAGTTGTGGAACGAGTCGCACCCCGACATCCAGGTCACCTACGAAGACGGCTCGAACTACGACAAGCTCCTGAACGCGGCCAACGCCGGCACGGCGCCGTGCCTGGCGCAGATCGGCTACGAGACGTTCCAGACGTTCCTCGCCGCCGATGCGCTGCAGAACATCAACGACTACGTCGCAGACTCGCGCGGAGACTTCGCCGACTGGGTCTGGGAGAACGTCGGCATCAACGGGGATGTCTACGGCGTGCCCGTCGACACCGCCCCCATGGGCACCTTCTACCGCAAGGACCTCTTCGAGAAGGCCGGCATCGCCGTTCCGACGACCTGGGAGGAGTTCACCGAGGCCGCCAAGCAGATCGTCGCCTACGACCCGAACGCCCGGATCATGAACCTGCCGACCGACGCCTACCTCTACTCGGGCTTCGCCTGGCAGGCCGAGGCGTCCTGGTTCGGCACCGACGACGACGCCTGGACGGTCGGGATCGACGACGCCGCCAACCAGGAGGTCGGCGCGTACTGGCAGGGGCTCAAAGACGCCGACCTCGTGACGGCGTACCCCTCCTTCGACGCCGCGCTCTACTCGGCGTGGAGCAACGGCCAGGTCTGGGCCGAGGTCGGGCCGGTCTGGTCGGCCTCGCTCATCCGCGACAACTCGGCGGCCTCGTCGGGCTCGTGGGCCGTCGCCCCGATGCCCCGCTGGGGAACGGACGACCTCGTCGGCAACTCCGGCGGTTCGTCGACCGCAGTCATGAAGGACTGCGAACACCCGAAGGAGGCGACCGAGTTCGCGCTCTGGATGTCGACCAACGAGGATTCCGTGTCGAACCTGATCGAGGCCGCGGCGATCCTGCCCGCGTCGAACCAGGGCCTCGAGAACCCCGCCCTCGACGAGCCGGTCGAGTACTACGGCGGGCAGCCGATCTACCAGGTGTTCCGTGACGAGGCCGCCAAGGTCGCCCCGGGCTGGCAGTGGGGCCCGGTCATGTCGGTGACCGCGCCGAGCATCGCCGACGGCCTCGGCAAGGTCGCCGCAGGAAGCGGCACCTACGCCGACGCCCTGGCGGGCGCGCAGGCGGCGAGCGTCGACGCGTTGAAGTCCCAGGGCTTCGCGGTCGCAGAATAGTCGAGTGCCCGGGAGCAGGCATGCGGCCTGCTCCCGGGCATCCCCTCCCACCACGGCGATCCGTGTCCCTGTCGACGACGAGAGAGAACATGCACAACGCGTCCACCATCCGGCGGTCCAGCACCCGCCGCCGGAACCTCCTGAGGGCGGCACCCTTCGTCCTGCCCTTCCTCCTGCTGTTCATCGTCATCTACCTGATCCCGACGGTGTACTCGGTGGTGCAGAGCTTCTTCGGCGCCCACCGCGAGGGCCTCGGCCTCGGCGGCGCGCAGCTGGGCTTCGTCGGCTTCGACAACTATGTGCGGGCGTTCACCGATCCCGCCTTCATCGCCTCGCTCGGGCGGGTCTTCTTCATCGGCATCATCCAGGTGCCGCTCATGCTCGTGATCGCCCTCGGTCTCGCGCTGCTGCTCGACTCGCGGGTGGCGATCGCCAAGCGGTTCTTCCGCCTCGGCTACTTCGTGCCCTACGGCCTCCCCGGCGTGATCGCGGCCCTCGTCTGGTCGTTCCTCTACGCCCCGACGCTGAGCCCCGTCGTGCAGTTCGCGGCGGGCCTGGGCATCGACATCTCCTTCGTCTCCGATGCGATGCTCCCGTTCTCGATCGCGAACATCATGACCTGGGCCTGGACCGGCTACAACATGGTGCTGCTCTACTCGGCGCTCCAGTCGATCCCCAACGAGGTCATGGAGGCCGCGGCGATCGACGGATGCTCCGGCTGGCGTGCCGCCCTGCGCATCAAGGTCCCGCTCATCCGCCCGGCCCTGCTGTTGACCCTCGTGTTCTCGATCATCGGCACGGCGCAGCTGTTCAACGAGCCGGTGACGATGCGGTCGATCGCACCGAACCTGCCCTCCGACTACACGCCGATCATGATGGCCGTCAAATGGCTCTCGGCGAACGACTTCAACTATGCGGCGACGCTCTCCGTCATCCTCGGCGCGATCGTCTGCCTGCTCTCCGTGTTCGTGTTCCGTGCCTCTGCGAAGCGAGTCGACTGATGCCCACCCCGACCTCCACGATCGCGACCGATCCCGCCGAGACATCCATACGAGCGGATGCCGCGACCACGCGCACGGCGCCCGACTCCCGCAAGGGCGGCGGCCGGGTCGGTCGCGGCTACAGCGCCTTCGAACGGGTGAGCCCGGCGTCGCGCCTCCTCGTGCTCGCCGTGATGATCATCTTCGCCGTCTACTCGCTGCTGCCCGTGTGGTGGCTCGTGGTGAGCGCCACGAAGCCGGGTGGCGAGCTCTTCACCGGCAACGGCTTCTGGTTCGGCGACAGCTTCGACCTCGTCGAGAACATCGGCACCCTGTTCACGACGCAAGACGGCATCTTCTCCCGCTGGCTGCTGAACTCGCTCCTGTACGCCGGGGTGGGTGGTGCCGTGTCCACCCTGCTGTCGGTCATGTGCGGGTACGCCCTCGCGAAGTTCGACTTCCCCGGGCGCGAGGCCGTGTTCGGCACCGTGCTCGCCGCCGTGCTGCTGCCGGCGCCCATCCTCGCCGTGCCGCTGTACCTGCTCTTCAGCTCGACCGGTGTCATCAACACCTTCTGGGCGGTGTTCATCCCGAGCATCGTGAGCCCGTTCGGCGTCTACCTCGCGCGGATCTACGCGGCCTCCTCGGTGCCCGACTCCCTCATCGAGGCTGGGCGCATCGACGGGGCACGGGAGTTCCGCATCTTCGCGATGGGCACGCGGATCATGGCGCCCGCGATGGTGACGATCTTCCTCTTCCAGTTCGTCGCCATCTGGACCAACTACCTGCTGCCGTCGCTCATGCTCGCGGGCAACGCCCTGCAGCCGGTGACGGTCGGGCTGATCAACTGGCGCGACATGGACGGCTTCCCGGTCTCCTACATCACTGTCGTGACGGGGGCCCTGGTCTCGGTCGTGCCGATCGTGATCATGTTCCTGTCGCTGCAGGGCTTCTGGAGCAAGGGGCTCACGGCCGGCTCGGAGAAGTAGCGCCGCAGGAGCCGGGGCGCTCTAGCGAGCCCGCTCCGAGCCGCGGAGGATGAGGTCGGCCGAGAGCACGTGCTCGGCGAAGGGCGCGTCGGTGCCTCGCAGGCGCGCGAGCAGCAGCACCGCGGCATCCTTGCCCATGCGCTCCATGTCGGGGCCGACGACGGAGACGGGGGGCGAGCTCAGAGGCGCCGCCTCGAAGTCGTCGAAGCCGATCAGCGGCAGGTGGCGGTCGTGGGCGTTGAAGGAGAGCAGCGCGCCGATCGACGCGCGGTTGTTCGCGGCGAACACCGCGTCGGCGGTTCCGTCGGCGAGGATCGCGTCGACGGCGATCGTGGCCTGCTCGCTGGAGTGGGCCGTGTCGAAGCGCAGCCGCGGGTCGGGCTCGAGGCCGCGCTCGATGAGCGCCTGCTCGTAGCCGCGGTAGCGCTCGCGGATGGTGAAGATCTCGAGGGAGTCGCCGACGAACGCGACGTTCTTCGCGCCCGTGTCGAGCAGCGCCTTCGTGGCGGTGGCTGCGCCCTCCACATTCTGGGTGAGCACGGTGTCGGCGGCCACGTGGCTGCCCGGGCGGTCGAGGAACACGATCGGCGGGATGGGCGGGGGGATGGACGCCCAGTCGCGGCCGGCGTGCTGCGGAGGCACGATGATGAGGCCGTCGACCCGCTGCTCGATGAGCCGGTCGACGAGCCGGTCGTGACGGCCGCCGTCCTCCTCCGAGCTCGCGACGATGAGCATGTAGCCGGCCTGGCCGAGCTCCTCCTCGATCGCGCGCGCGAGCACCGAGTAGTAGGGGTTCGCGAGGTCGCTGACGATGAGGCCGACCATCTTGCTCGTCCAGCCCGGGCGGATGCTCGCGGCGGCGAGATTGCGGCGGTAGCCCAGCTCCTCGATCGCGGCGGCGATCCGGTCGGAGAGGACGGGATCGATGTTCGTCGCCCCGTTGACGTAGCGGGACACCGTCTTGAGCGCGACCTGCGCCACTCGGGCCACATCGTTCATCGTGGGGCTGTGAGACATCGTTCTCCCTCTGCTGGGACTCACCATCCTACCGACGGCCTCGACGCGGCGAACGCAGGGGTCAGGCCCGGTCGAGCCACTCCACGAGGTTCGCGACGGTGCCCCCGTAGAAGGCGCGGTACGAGCTCTGCGTCACGAAACCGATGTGGCCCGTCGCCACGACGTCGTCGAGGGTTCGGAAGGGATGTCCCGCGGGCAGCGGCTCGGTGTCGTAGACGTCGAGCGCCGCACCGGCGATCGCCCGGCGCTCGAGCACCTCGATGAGCGCGGCCTCGTCGACGAGCGGACCACGCGAGGTGTTCACCAGGTAGGCGGTCGGTTTCATCGACTCCAGCTCCGTGCGCCCGACGATGCCGCGCGTGCTCTCGGCGAGCACGAGATGGATGCTCACGACGTCGCTCTCACGGAACAGGGTCGCCTTGTCGACGAACCGGGCGCCGCGCTCGCGGGCGGCCTGCTCGTCGAGGTGCGGGCTCCAGGCGATGACCTCCATGCCGAAGGCGTTCGCGACGGCCGCCATCTGCCCGCCGATCCGGCCGAGCCCCAGGAGCCCGATCGTCGATCCCGCCAGATCGCCGCCCACGGTCTGCTGCCAGCCGCCGGCCCGCAGGCTGCCGAGCTCGACGGGGAGCCTCCGCACGGCGGCGAGCAGCAGCGCCCAGCTCAGCTCGAGAGGGCCCTGCCCCGCCGCCCCGGTGTTCGCGACCTCGATGCCGAGCCCGGCTGCCGCCGCGAGGTCGATCGAGGCGTTGCTGCGGCCCGTCGAGCAGATCAGGCGCAGCCGCGGCAGTCTCTCCAGCACCCGCCGGGGGAGCGGGGTGCGCTCGCGCATCACGCAGACGGCGTCGAAACCCTGCAGTGCGGCGACGAGCTCGTGCTCGTCGCCGATGTGCCGGTTCAGCACGGTGACGGCGGCTCGGCCGTCGAGGGGGGACCAGTCGGCGCTCGTGAGCGCGACATCCTGATAGTCGTCGAGCACGGCGACCGCGAACTCCTCCGGACGATCCACGACGGGCTCCCTTCCGACGGCCGAGCCGGCGATTGAACTCTGTGCGTCCAAACTACTCGCGCTCTCGCCCGCCGACCGCCCCTCGCTAGGCTCGAGAGGTGACTACCGCCGTGAACCCCGCAGAACTGCTCGCCATCGCAACGACGATCGCACGGGAGGCGGGTGCCCTCGTGAGGCGGCGGCGCGACGAGGGGGTCGAGGTCGCGGCATCCAAGTCGTCGCCGGAGGACGTCGTGACCTTCGCCGATCGCGAATCGGAAGACCTGATCAGGGCCCGCCTCGCGCAGCTGCGCCCCCACGACGGCTTTCTCGGCGAGGAGTCGGAGGCCACGGGCGGCACGAGCGGCCTCACCTGGGTCGTCGACCCCATCGACGGCACCGTCAACTACCTCTACGACATCCCGGCCTACGCCGTGAGCATCGCCGTCGTCGAGGGCGAGCCCGACCCGGCGAGCTGGACGGCGCTCGCCGGCGCCGTCTACAACCCGGTGCTCGACGAGATGTTCTCGGCGAGCCGGGGCGGCGGGGCTTTCCTCGGCGACCGGCCGCTGCGTGTGTCCGAGCGATCCGAGCTGTCGCTCGCGCTCGTCGGCACCGGTTTCGGCTACAGCGCCGAGAAGCGCACCCGGCAGGCGGAGGTCGTCGAGGGACTCATCTCCCAGGTGCGCGACATCCGTCGTATCGGCTCGGCGGCGCTCGACCTCTGCTCGCTCGCCGCAGGCCGGCTCGACGCGTATTACGAGAGCGGGCTCAACCCCTGGGACATCGCGGCGGGGGCCCTCATCGCGAGCGAGGCGGGCGCCCGGATCACCGGTTTTCAGGGTCGGCCGGCCGGAAAAGAGCTGCTGCTCGGGGCGGGCCCCGGCGTCTTCGATGAGCTCGAGCGGGCTCTCGTCGAGCTCGGCGTTGTGCCCCGATAGGGGAGCTCCCATGGCGTTTTCAGAGAAATGTCGTTAGCCTTTATCTATTCGTTATCATCGAATTCCCCCGTTCGGTGACACGCCACCCCCGTATGCAGTAGCCGGAGACCCCCCGTTTTGAGCCTCGATCCACTCTCCTCAGGCACGTCCGTGCCTGGAGCAACGGATCCTCAGGCGACCCCGGTTGCTCTCACCCGACGCGAGCTGCGTGAGCGCGAACGGGCAGCGCAGGCGGCTGTCTTCGCGGTCGGCGCGGGTGCGCGCGATCAGCCGGCGGATGCCGCGAGCACGCCGATCCCGGCGCCTGCAGCGTCGCGCGCCGAGGCCGCCGCCCCGGAGCCCGCCGCCCCTCAGCTCGCCGCTCCCGTATCCGACGCGACCGAGGCCGTCGTCGCCGGGTTCGCCGTCCCGGCCGGGGCCGCAGACGCTCCCGCCGGCAGCGCGCTCTCCGATCCGATCGCCGAGGTGCTCGCGACGCTCGCCGCCGCCGAGGCCGGGCGCATCGAGGCCGGTCAGGCGCGATCCGGCCGACGTGCCGCCCGTGCTGCGGCTGCGCCGGCATCCGTCTCGGAGACGGTCGCCGCTTCACGGGCCGCGGACGACCTCGGTGCCGACACCCCCGCCCCCGACTCCACCGTCGCCGACCTCATGGGCGCCGACTCCACCGCCGGCGGCGAGCACACGAGCACCGGTCGCCCCGCCGACGGCGCAACGGCCGGCCATGGCGCGGGGAACACCGCCGCGGGGAACACCGCGACGAGCCGGGTCGAGAACCACGTCGCCGACGCGGGCACTCACCCCGCCGGCCGATCCTCGGCCAAGGCCGCCCCTCGCCCCTCCCGCAGACGCCGGGTGGCCGCCAAGACCCTCAGCATCACCGCCATGCTCTTCGTCGGCGCGATCGCGGTCGCGACCTCCGTGCCCGCCGACGCCCTGCTCACCCCCCAAGACGTGCAGGCCCAGGCGGCCGTCGCCGCGACCGCCAAGCAGTCCACCTCCTCGGAGCCGGCCCAGCGCCTCGACGTCACGGGAACCGACAATCTCGCCGTGCAGCGCGACGGCTACGAGTCGAGCTCGGTCGCCGAGATCGCTGCGGCGACCGGCATCCGCATGGCGAGCGACTTCACCAACGACCCCAACGGCACCATCCAGTGGCCTTTCGCGGTCGGCGTGCACATCGGCGACCGCTTCGGCTACCGCGACTGCGCCGGCTGCTCGTCCGACCACAGGGGCCAGGACTTCAACCCCGGCAACGGCGCCCCCATCCAGGCGATCGCCGACGGGGTCGTGCGCTACGTCGAAGACGGCGAGGGCAGCCTCGGCGTGCACGTCATCATCGACCACATGATCGACGGCCAGCTCGTCTCGAGCGTCTACGCGCACATGCAGCACGGCTCGGTCACCGTCAAGGAGGGCGACCCGGTCAAGGTCGCCCAGGTCATCGGCAAGGTCGGCTCGACCGGTATGTCGACGGGCCCGCACCTGCACTTCGAGATCCGGCTGAACGGCACCGAGCAGGTCGACCCGCTGCCCTGGCTCTTCGCCAACACGAACTAGCTCGCGGCTCGCTCCGCTCTCGTTCAGCGTCACTCCCTCTCCCACATGCAGGAGTCTGCCGAACGACCCCATACCCACATGCGGGAGGAGGAGCGGGGAGCTACTCCTCGACGCCCAGCAGCCAGACCGTCGTGTCGGCGGGCAGGGCCGCGCCGTCCAGGTCGCTCGAGGCGAGCACGACCTCGCCGCCCGCGGGCAGCTCGACGAGCACGGAGCCCAGGTTCGCGATGACGGTGAGGTCTCCCGTGCGGAAGGCCACGACATCCCGCGGGTAGTCGGGAAGCCACTCGAGCTCGCTCCAGCCGAGCCCCAGCTCGCGGCGCACCTCGAGCGCCAGGCGGTACAGCTCGAGCGTCGAGCCGGGCACGCCGGTCTGCTCGTCGCGCGCGTACGAGGCCCACTCGCCCGGCTGCGGCAGCCAGCTCGCGGAGCTGGGGCCGAAGCCGTACGACGGCGCTGCCGACTCCCAGGGGATCGGCACGCGGCATCCGTCGCGGCCGTAGCGCTCGCCGTTGCTGCGGAACCAGGTGGGGTCTTGGCGGGCGGCGTCGGGCAGGTCGATGACCTCGGGCAGGCCGAGCTCCTCGCCCTGGTAGATGTAGGCGCTGCCGGGCAGGGCGAGCATGAGGGATGTCGCGGCACGCGCCCGGCGCAACCCCACCACGGGGTCGGGCTTGCCGGGGGTGTTCGGCCCCACGCCGTGGCCCTGCAGGTTCTCGGCCGTGAGCGCGAGACGGCTCGCGTGACGCACGACGTCGTGGTTGGAGAGCACCCAGGTGCTCGGCGCGCCCACCGTGGCGAAGGCGGCGATCGACTCGTCGATGACCTCGCGGAGGGCCCCGGCATCCCACGGTGTCTCGAGGTAGGAGAAGTTGAAGGCCTGGTGCATCTCGTCGGGGCGCACCCACCGGGCGAGCTTGGCGAGCGGCTCCACCCAGGCCTCGGCGCACAGCACCCGGTCGCCCTCGTACTCGGCGAGCACTTCGTGCCAGTCGCGGTAGATCTCGTGCACGCCGTCCTGCGCCCAGTACGGCGGCAGCGGCGGCTCCTTCGAGCTGATCTGAGGCTCGAGCTCGGCGCCGCCCGAGAGGTCGGGGATTCCGCCGCCCATACTGCCGCCCTCGGCGGGCGGCGTGTAGTCGGGCAGGCCCTCCGCTTTGATGAGGCCGTGCGCGACATCCACCCGGAAACCGTCGACGCCGCGGTCGAGCCAGAAGCGCAGCACGCCGCGGAACTGCTCGCGCACCCACTCGTTGTTCCAGTCGAAGTCGGGCTGCGAGACGTCGAAGAGGTGCAGGTACCACTGACCGGGGGTGCCGTCGGGGCGGGTCACCCTGGTCCAGGCGGGGCCGCCGAAGACGGACTCCCAGTTGTTGGGCGGCAGCTCGCCGCTCCCGCCGCGGCCGTCGCGGAACATGTACCGGGCGCGCTCGGCGCTGCCCTCCGGTGCCGCGAGGGCCTCCTGGAACCAGACGTGGTCGCTCGAGGAGTGGTTGGGCACGAGGTCGACGATCACCCGGATGCCGAGATCGTGGGCGGCGGCCAGCATCCTGTCGAAGTCGGCGAGGGTGCCGAAGATCGGGTCGACGTCGCAGTAGTCGGCGACGTCGTAGCCGGCGTCGTGCTGAGGGGAGGTGAAGAACGGCGACAGCCAGATCGCGTCGATGCCGAGATGCGCGAGTGCGGGCAGACGGTGGGTGATGCCCTCCAGATCGCCGAGCCCGTCGCCGTTGCCGTCGGCGAAGGAGCGCGGGTAGATCTGATAGATCACGGCCGTGCGCCACCATTCGTCGCCCGTGATGACGGCGTCGAGCGTCTCGGTCTCCGTCTCGGTGGGCGCGTCGTAGTCGGGGATGTCCTCGATCGTCATGTGCGCCACGTTACGGCATCCCCCGAAACCCCCCTTTCTCCTTTTCTCAAAACGACGGAAATTCTGAGGAAAACGGGAGAGGAAGAGGGTGTTGAGCGCTCACACAGTGCACAAGTCCGTCGTTTTGAGTGGGGCGGTGGCTGCCTTGCACGCGCTAGGTTGAGTTGCATCGCCGAGCAGCGCCGTCGGGCGGCCCCGTTCGGCACTGCCGTGGGGCCGCCGCCGGGGCCGTCGTCGAGGCCGTCGTCGAGTTCGCCCCGAGTTCGCCGCCGAGCCGATCCGCACCGTCCTCCAGTCGTCAGGAGCCCCATGCACCACGCCTCGCTCGACCACATCGACCCCCTGCTGCCGCACCACGACGGATCGGAGCTGTACGTCTCCGATCAGGCCCCCGTGCTCGGCGGCCTCGTGCGCGTGCGGCTGCGCACCCCGGAGCGGATCGGCGCGGTGCGCTCCGTGCACACCCGATCGAATCCCGACCACGAGCCGCGTTTCGCCGTGGCATCCCTCATCGCCTCCGTCGACGGCTGGCAGTGGTGGGAGGCGGAGATCGAGGTCGAGAACCCCGTGCACCGCTACCGCTTCCACGTGATGCTCGAGAACGAGGTGCAGCTCTGGGTCAACGCGACGGGAACGCACACGACCGAGACGCGCGACGTCGACGACTTCGTGCTCGCCGCCTACCCGGCCGCACCGGAGTGGGCGCGCTCGAGCGTGCTCTACCAGGTGTTCCCCGACCGGTTCGCGCGCTCGGCGGCGGCCGACGCGCATCCGACCCCCGACTGGGCGATCGCCGCCGAGTGGGGCGACCCCGTCGACGTCATCCCGCCGGGCCGGTCGCAGCAGTTCTACGGCGGCGACCTCGACGGCGTGCGCGAGCACCTCGACCACCTGGAGCGGCTCGGGGCGAACCTGCTCTACCTCACGCCGGTGTTCCCCGCCCGGTCGAACCACCGCTACGACGCGTCGAGCTTCACCGAGGTCGACCCTCTGCTGGGTGGCGACGACGCCCTCGTGCGCCTCGTCGAGGCCGCCCACGAGCGCGGGCTGAAGGTCATCGGCGACCTCACGACGAACCACTGCGGCGACGGTCACGAGTGGTTCCGCGCGGCCTACGGAGACCCGGATGCCCCGGAGAGCGAGTTCTTCTACTGGCTCGACGACGCCCACACCCAGTACGTCTCCTGGCTCGGAGTGCCCAGCCTGCCCAAGTTCAACTGGAACTCCCGCGAGCTGCGCCGTCGCTTCATCGACGGCCCCGACTCGGTGGTGGCGCGCTGGCTCGGCGCCCCCTACTCGCTCGACGGCTGGCGCATCGACGTCTCCAACATGACCGGCCGCTACCTCGATGAGGATCTCAACCGCGAGGTGCGCCAGACCATCCGCCGCACGATGATCGCCGTCAACCCGAACACGATCCTGCTCGGCGAGTCGACCAACGACCCCGCCGGCGACTTCGACGGCGACGCCTGGCACGGCGCCATGACCTACGCGAACTTCACCCGCCCGGTGTGGAGCTGGCTGTCGGAGCCCGGCTCGCGCGCGGAGGGCGGCATCGGCTTCGCGTTGAGCGCCGTTCCCGCCTTCACGGGCGCACAGCTGCTCGAGGCGCACCGGGCCTTCGCTGCGGGGCTGCCGTGGCGCACCCGGCTCTCCACCATGAACGCGCTCGACACGCACGACACCCCGCGGTTCCTCACGAGCGCTCTGCCGGGTGCCGTGCCCGTCGCGTTCGGGCTCGCGGCGACGCTGCCCGGCATCCCCGTCATCTTCGCGGGCGACGAGTTCGGCCTCACGGGGGAGGACGGCGAGGCGTCGCGCACGCCGCTTCCCTGGGCGGATGTCGCGGCATCCGCGTCGACGATCGAGCTGTACTCGCGCACCATCGCCGTGCGGCGCTCCCATCCGGCACTGAACGGCGGCGGCATCCGCTGGCTGCACGCGAGCGACGACGTGCTCGTCTTCGTGCGCGAGAGCGCCGAGGAGAGCGTGCTCGTCGTGGCCGCGCGGGCCGCCTTCTCGGTCGTGCTGCCGGCCGGCTCGGTCGCGCTCGGCACGGAGGGCGGCAGGGTCGCGGGTGACGGTGTGCGTGCGGGCTCGGCTGCCGCCGCAGGCCCGGGCGTGGGCAGCCTCGCCGTCGACGAGCACGGCAGACTGACGGCGGATGCCGACACCCGCCTCATCGGCGACGCACTCCTCGCACTCGCCGAGCCGCACCGCCCCCTGCTCGCCGCCGCGGACGACGCCCCCGCCTCGCCCGCCCTGCGCCTCACGGGCGAGGGCCCGTCGTTCACGGCCTGGTCGCTGCCCGGCGTCACGCTGCCCCCGTTCGCGCCCGAGGGCACCATCCTCGCCCTCGCCTGAGTCGCCCTGTCTCCCCTCTGCGCGCCGCCGCGAGTCGCGCCAAATCGTTCGTTCTGCGCGGGTGAGCAACGGTTTGGCGCGACTCGCGACGGGATGCGGAGGCGGCGGCGACCGCGGGCGTCATGCGGTTCGGGAGGCCTCGTCGCAGATGCTATTCTCTACTGGTGCCAAAATGCGCCCGCGTGCGGGGCAGATGGTCACGCCCCCTTAGCTCATTGGTAGAGCACTTCCTTGGTAAGGAAGAGGTAGTGGGTCCGATTCCCACAGGGGGCTCCGGCTTCCGTATTGAATAGGTACGTCGGTCGCGGCGGGGTAGCTCAGGTGGTTA
The DNA here is from genome assembly GCF_002797855.1 of Compostimonas suwonensis. Lineage (GTDB taxonomy): Bacteria > Actinomycetota > Actinomycetes > Actinomycetales > Microbacteriaceae > Compostimonas > Compostimonas suwonensis. The sequence goes on along the minus strand of NZ_PGFB01000005.1, from coordinate 454,924 downwards.
GAGCACACGGCTCATAATCGTGGTGTCGCGGGTTCAAGTCCCGCTCCCGCTACAGAATGCACGAGGATGCACAAGGTCGTCACGCCTGACATTGAGCTCGTGAGTGTTGGCCTTGTCGTTTCGGCCTGGCTTTCCGGCGCACTGCCGGGATGCTCGTGGCGTTCGCGGTCTGCCGCCGCGCACCTCGACGGGCGGACGCTGCTGCAGGGCCACCCGGCCGCCGAGGCGGTCGCCGTTCCCTAGGGTAGTTGGGGTATGAGCTGGGGCGACTGACAGGCGCCGCACGACCGAGCGATGCTCAGCCTTTCAGACCGCCGCTCAGCACATCGAGCCGCCAGTAGCGCTGCAACACGAGGAACAGGATGATGAGCGGCACGATCGACACGAGCGAGCCGGTGATCACGAGTGTGTAGAGCGATGCTGCGCCGGCCCCGCGGTTGAGCAGGGAGAACAGGCCCACTGTGAGCGGGAACATCCCCTCTTTCGAGAGCATGATGTAGGGCAGCATGAAGTTGTTCCAGATCGCGACGAACTGCAACAGGAAAACCGTGATGAGCCCGGGCAGCATAAGCCTCAGGCCCACGCTCCAGAACAGCCGGTACTCGCCCGCGCCGTCGATGCGGCCGGCCTCGAGGATCTCGGTCGGCACCGATCCGGCTGCGAAGATGCGGCACAGGTAGATGGAGAAGGGGTTGATGAGCGAGGGCAGCAGCACAGACCAGTAGGTGCCGGTCATGTTCAGATTCGAGAGCAGCAGATACTGCGGGATGGCCAGTGCGATCTGCGGGATGAGCACACCGGCGAGGATGAGCTTGAAGATGGTCTCGCGGCCCCGGAAGCGGTATTTCGCCAAGGCATAGCCCGCCGCCGCCGAGACGAACACCGACACCAGCGCGCCCACGCCGGCGAACAGGAGGGTGTTGAGCGTCCAGCGCACGAACACGCCGTCGTTGTAGGCGAACAGCGCCTGGATGTTCTCTGCGAACCCGCCGCTGAAACTGGGGCTGAACGAGAAGGTGCTGAACAGCTCGCCCGGCGTCTTCGTCGAGGCGATGGCGATCCACGAGACCGGCAGCACGCAGTAGAGCGCGCCGAGCACGAGCACGATGGTCGGTATGACACCGCCGCGGCCGCCGAGACGCGATCGTCGGGCTCGGGGCAGGTCGCGGGCCGGTGGCAGAGTGCGAGTGAGGAGTGCCATCAGTCATCTCCTCGCTGCCGCCGCGTGACGCGCATAACACCCATCGAGACCCCGAAGGTCAGCAGCGCGATGAGCACCGATTCCGCGGCTGCGAGATAGGTGTTGTTGAGTACGAAGGCATCGGTGTAGATCTTCATCATGGGCATCCAGGAGTTGGTGATCGCGTGGGAGATCGAGCTGAGCGCAGTGGGTTCGTTATAGACCTGGATCGTCGCGATGAGCGCGAAGATCATCGTCAGCACCAGGGCGGGGGCGATGAGAGGGAGCTTGATGCGGAGGGCTATCCGAAGCTCCGATGCCCCGTCGATGCGCGCGGCCTCGTAGATCTCGCTGGGGATGGAGCGCAGGGCGGTGTACAGGATGATCATGTTGAACCCGGTGCCGCCCCAGATGGCGATGTTCGCCGTGGAGAAGAGCACTGCGCCCGATCCGAGGAAGTCGGGCCCCGGCAGGCCGAGGGCCTCGAACACCTGATGGATGGGGCTCACGTCGGGCAGGTAGATGAAGCCCCACATCAGCGACGCGATGATACCCGGCACCGCGTAGGGCAGGAAGATCAGGATGCGCCAGACCGACCGCAGGCGGGTCTTGGCGTAGTCGAGCAGCAGCGCGAAGAGCACCGCGAGCACGAACATCACGCCCACGACGATGACACCGTAGAGGACCATACGGCCCATACCCTCCCAGAACACCGGGTCGGTGAGCGCGGCGACATAGTTGTCGAGGCCGACGAACTGCTCCTTGCGTGCCCCGAGAAGCCCGCCCCCCGCGGCCGTGTTGGCCCGGAAGCTGAGCCACAGGGAGTAGCCGATCGGAATCAGCATAAAGGCGGCGAGCAGCAGCAGGGCGGGGGCGAGCAGCACGTAGGCTGTGCGCCCGCCCCCGTTCCCTCGAGTTCTGTTGGACATCATTCGACGACCGGGTAGCCCTGTTCTTCGAGATCGCTGCGACTGGAGTCCTGAATGCCCGCGAGGGTGTCGGCGAGACTCGTGCCCTGTTCGATGGCGGTGGAGAACGCGTCCTGCATGGTCGAGAAGGTGAAGTTCACGTTCGGCGCCCACTGGAACCCTTGAGCGTTCGCGGCGGCGGTTCCGGCCAACTGCCAGAAGTCGGTCTGCCCCTCGAGGATGGCAGGCGAGCTGGTGGTCGAGGCGTACTCCTGGCCTGCGATGGCTGCCGGGTAGAGGCCCGCGACGTCGACGAGCTCCTTCAGCCCTTCCGGATCGGTGTAGAGCCAGGTGAGGAACTCCTCGGCCTGGGCGCTGTGTGTGGAAGATGCGGCGACCGCGGAGGACGAGCCGCCCCAGTATCCCGTGACCTCGTCGCCCTCGCTCCACTGGGGAAGCGCCACCGCACGCCAGTCCCCGGCGGTATCGGGGGCGATGCCCTCGATGACTCCGGCGCCCCACACCGGCGCGATCCAGGCGAGGATGTTCCCGCCCGCCATGGCCGAGTTCCATTCGGCGGAGTAGGTGGGTGAGGTGCTCAGCAGGCCCTGTGAGAGCAGGTCGCCCCAGTATCCGGCGACTTTTGTGGTGGGGGCGTCGTCGATGTCGACGACCCAGGAGTCGTCCTCGGTCGACCACCACTGCGCGCCGGCCTGTTGCGACAGTCCCGCGAACCAGCCGGGGTAGGTCGCGTCGAACGACGACACGTAGCTGGCGGGGTCTGCGTCGTGGATCTCCTTGGCCTCGGCGGCGAACTGCTCCCAGGTGGTGGGTACGTCGAGACCGAGCTCCTCGAAGCGGTCGGCGCGGACATACATCATGAGCGGTCCGATGTCGCCGGGAATCGCGTAGGTGGCGCCGCCGAAGCTCACCTGGTCCCATGCGCTCTGAGCCATGTCGTCGACGAGCGGCGCGGTGGTGTCGCTGATGTCGGCGACGATCTCGTTCGAGATGAGGATGGGCAGCGACTGGTACTCCACCTGCATCATGTCGGGCAGGTTGCCGGCTTTGGCCGCCGTGACGATGCGCGTGACGAGGTCATCGCCTTCCGCGAGTCGGTCGACGGCGACCTGGATGTCGGGATGCTCCTTGTTCCAGACGTCGACGACGTCTTCGATGTTCGTCATCCAGGTCCAATAGTTCAGCGTCACGGGGCCGGACTCGCTGGAGTCGGTGTCGCCTCCGTCGGCCGAGCATCCGCTCATCAGCAGGGCCGCCGCTGTGAGGGTCGCGGCCGCAACGAGTCCTTTTCGGTGCGCCGCGACAGTGCGCCGCTTCCGGGGTGTTTTCATGAGTTCCTCTTTTCTCGGTGGGTCAGGGTGTCGTGTGTTGTTCTGAGGTCGGTGTCTCTGGGTTCGCGGTCGTGTCGGTGCCTGCATAGCTCAGCCCGTATCCGCATCGGAAGAGCGGAGAGGCGGTGTCGAACGGCACGTCGGTGCGGCTCTCGACGACGGCCGCCATCGAGCCCGGCAGGTCGAAGGGCAGTCGGCCTTCGGGACTCGCCTCGCCGAACAGCACGGGCACGAGCGCCGCATGCGAGGCGCCGAAGTCGGCGAGAACGGCTGAGGCGATGTCGGCGAGCGGTCCGAGCACGGGTGGGCGATCCATGTACACGACGAGAACGACGGGAAGGAGCTCGGCGAGCACCCGCACTCTCTCGACGACGTCGGCGGGGAACTCCAGCGAGCCGGTGTGGAATCCGGCGGCGAGACCGTCGCGCGTATCGAACGGAGTGTGCAGGCGCAGCACGGCGACATCGGCGTCCTCGGGCGAGGAGACCACGGTCGCGCGATCGGCGAGCGCCGCGGCGGGGATCCCCTCGGCATAGACGGCGATGCCCGGCGCGAGCGGGAGTGTCGCGTTGCGAGGCATCGGAGCGGATGCCTCGACCGCTGCGCTCGCACGGACATCCTCGGTGTTCTTCAGCAGGGTGAGCGAGCGGCGCTGTGCGTCGAGCCCTGCCGCTACGAACTCGGGCGAACCCACCACGCGATCGGCGTACGCGGGGTCGAGGTAGGGGTGATCGAACAGACCCAGAGTGAACTTCTCGCGCAGGATGCGCCGTACCGACAGATCGATGCGGGCCTCACTCAGTCGTCCCTGGGCGACCAGACCGAGAATGAGGTCGGTGCGGTATTCGCCGCCGAACTGGTCTGCGCCCGCGTTGAGAACCTTGAGCACCCGTTCCTCTTCGGTGAGATGCTCAACGCCCCACGCACGCGCGGAGGTTTCGTCGCCCACGGCCAGGTGATCGGTGATGAGGCTCCAGTCGGTGCAGACGATGCCGTCGAAGCCCAGACGCTCGCGAAGGATTCCGGTGATCACTGAACGGTTGAAGCCGAAGCCGACCTCCTCGTAGTCGGTGCCGACGGGCATTCCGTAGTACGGCATCACCTGCGAGGCGCCTGCCTCGAGTGCGGCGATGAAGGGTTTCAGGTGCGTCTCGAATGCGTCGCCCGGGTAGATCTGCTCCCTGCCGTAGGGGAAGTGCGGGTCCTGCCCGTCGAGCTGGGGCCCTCCGCCTGGGAAGTGTTTGATCATGGCCGCGACCGAGTCGCCACCGAGGTGCTCGCCTTGCAGCCCTCGAACATAGGCGCGGGCGAATCGGCTGACGAGGTCGACGTCTTCACCGAACGTGGTGAAGATCCGCGGCCATCGGTACTCGGTCGCCAGATCGAGCTGGGGGTGCAGTGCGACGGTGAGCCCGACGGCCCGGTATTCCTGGCGCACGATGTCCGCGAATCGCTCCACGAGGGCGTCATCGCCGATGGCGGCGAGGCCGAGGGTCTCGGGCCACTGGGAGAAGAAGCCCGCGGGCGACTCGCTCTCGGGGTTGCCGGTGAGGGCGTTCCGGGGGTCGGTGGTGACCGGGTGGCGTGTGTCAGTAGAGAAAGTGACCGGGATGCCCAGGGGACGTTCGAGCGCGACCCGCTGCACCGCGTTGTGCCACTCGACGAACTCCCGCGGGGTTGCAGTGCTGCCGAGCAGTCCGTAGTGGGTGATGTGCTGGTCGAGCAGTGTTCTGCGCAGCGGAGGCAGCCCGAACTCGGCGTTGCCGACGTCGATCGGCTCGAGGGTGCCCATGGGGTGGAAGAGAGCGCCGGCTTTCTCTGCGAGCGAGAGCCGGCTGAGCAGATCGTCGACGCGCTTGTCGATCGCGATCGTCTCGTCTTGGTAGGGGAAGAGCGTGTGGGATGTCATCGGTCTCCAGCTGATGCGAGGTCGGTGGGGCCGCCGGTTGCCGGTGCGAGCACCAGCGCGGCGAGTGGGTCGAGCGACAGAAAGCGGTCTGCGTCGAGAACGAGGGGGCGGCCGGTCAGCAGGTCGACCGCAGGGTCGGCGTCGATCGGGTCGCCGGCGGCGTACCGTGCGAGCAATCGGGCCAACGTGGGGGATCCGGCGGCGGCGGCGATGAGGTCGAGGGCGACGGATGTCTCGGTGTGGTTGATGACGAAGACGGCGTCGCCGCGCGCCGCGACCTCGATGCCCCTCGGCAGGCACACGATGCTCACGTCCGCCGCCGCCAGCGCGGCTGCCAGCACCTCCGCGAGCGGACCCCTGTCGCTCGTGGCGCCGGCGTCGTGACCGGACTCGGTCCCGGCAACCAGCTCGGTGCCGATGTACCACGCCTGGCCTGTGCCGTACCGGTGTCGCGCGACCGCGACGCATCCCGCGAGCGGGCCGGACATGTAGCTCGCGAGCGTCTCGGCACCGTCGCTGCGCGTGCGTTCGCCGAGCACGGTGGCGCGTGCGTTCGCGGTCGAGGGAGCTGCGTCGTACGGGTCGGATGGCGCGGCACGAAGCTCGGCGGAGAAGCTCAGCTCGGCGCCTTCGACCGGCAGGGGAACCCATTCCTCGGCGGAGACTCCGAGCACGTGGCGCAGGAGTGCGGGTGTGCGACCCTGCCAGAGTGCGCCGAGCCGGTCGGCGATTCCGCAGAACGGACCCCACACGAGTACGCCGCCGCCCGCCACGAACTCGTCGAGCGTGGTCGCGAGTTCGGGCTCGAGCACATACAGGCTCGGTGCGATGACGGCGTCATATCCGCTGAGATCACGGGGATCCGAGACCACGTCGACGGTCACGCCGAGGGTCCACAGCGCGCGATGCCAGTGCCGAAGCGTCTCGAGGGGTTCGAGTCGGTCTGTCGGCATGGCCTCCTGGGTCGCGGCCCACCATGACGTCCAGTCCCAGAGCAGCGCCACCCGCGAGGGCTCGACGCGTGTTCCCGCGATCTCGCGCAGCATCCGCAGATCCTGCCCGAGCGCTCTGACACCCCGATGCACCGCGGTGTCGGGACCTGCCGAGGGCAGCATCGCGGAGTGGAACCGCTCCGGCCCGGTGCGCGCTTGGCGCCACTGGAAGAAGCAGGCCGCATCGCAGCCGTGCGCAACCGCCTGCAGTACCTCGGTGCGCAGTCGCGCAGGCGATTTGGTGGCGTTGTGGGGCCGCCAGCTCACGGCGCTCGTGGCCTGCTCCATGCGCATCCACGAACCCCCGTTCGCCAGGCCGCGCATCAGGTGGTCGGTGAGTGCGGCGTCGCTCGCGGAGTGCGGGTCGGCAGGGTCGGGGTAGGCGTCGTCGGCGATGATGTCGAGCTCGGCGGCCCAGCTCGCGTAGTCGGTGCCCGCGAAGAATCCCATGAGGTTCGTGGTGATCGGGCGATCGGTGTCGAATCGGCGGATGGTGTCGCGCTGCTCGCGGTAGAGGTCGAGCAGCGCATCGGAACTGAACCGCCGGAAGTCGAGGTCGTGCGCGGGATTGCGATGGTAGGGCATCGCCCGCGGAGGGAGGATCTCGCTCCAATCGCTGTATCGCTGACTCCAGACATCCGAGCCCCAGGCCGCGTTGAGCGCGTCGATCGAGCCGTAAGCCGTTCGGAGCCAACCGCGGAAGGCCTCGGCGGAGCGGTCGCAGTAGCAGCGCTCGCCGTACTCGTTGCCTGCGTGCCAGAGACGTACTGCCGGGTGCGTCGCGTAGCGTTGCGCGAGCCGCTCGGCGATCGTCCGCGCGGCCTCGCGGTACTCGGGTGAGGAGGGGCAGAAGTGGCTGCGGGCTCCGTATCCGAGCACAACGCCCTCGGCAGTGACGGGGAGGGTCGAGGGATGCAGGTGCCCGAGCCACGGCGGAGGCGATGCGACCGGTGTCGCGAGGTCGACGGCGATCCCGGCATCGGCCAGAAGGTCGAGCACCTCGTCGAGCCAGGTGAAGTCGTATCGGCCGGGCTGGGGTTCGAGCCTGCTCCAGCTGAAGACGCCCACCGTCACGAGGGAGACTCCCGCCTCGGCCATGAGCCGTACGTCGTCGCGCCACACCTCGGGGCTCCACTGCTCGGGGTTGTAGTCGCCGCCATAGGCGATGCCGAGTTCTTGGGTGAGCTGACGGAGACCACGCATCATCCACGATCCTTCCTCGCATCATCGAAGCGCTTCGATACAACGTGGGTTACTGTACATGTGGGCTGCGTGATTGTCCACCTCACCTGGCACACTGATCTCTGCACCCTGGATGACCTCGGCGTCACCTCACGACCTCGGGCTGCGGCAGCGAAGAATTGGAGCATGCATGGCAACGATCGCCGATGTGGCACGGGTTGCCGGCGTCTCGCTCTCCACGGTGAGCTACGCGCTCTCGGGAAAGCGGCCGATCTCGCCGGAGACCCGCAGGCGCATCCAGAGCGCTGTCGCCGAGCTCGGCTATCGTCCACACGCGGGTGCGCGAGCGCTCGCCTCCGCGCAGACGCGCACCATCGGCCTTATGGCGCCGTTGCGCGCGGGTGTCGACCTCAATGTCGTGATGCAGTTCGTCTCGGGCATCGCCGCCACTGCGCACTCCCATGAGTACGATGTGCTTCTCGTCACTCACGGCGACGAGTCGGATGTCGCCCGGGTGACCTCCGGATCCATGGTGGATGCGCTCGTCGTCATGGATGTCGAGGCCGACGACCCCCGCCTGAGACAGCTGCGCAACCTGGAGCAGCCGGTGGTGCTCATCGGCCTTCCCGGCGACACCGAGGGTCTCTCCTGCATCGACTTCGATTTCGGGCGCGCCGGTGCACTCGGCGCCCAGCACCTGATCGATCTCGGGCATCGCGAGATCGCGCTGCTCGGAGCTCCTCCCGAGGTGCTTGCGCGGCACACCTCGTACGCGGAGCGCATGAACTCGGCATTTGCGCAGGTGGCCGTCGCGGCCGGGGTCGGCTATCGGGAGCTCTCGGTTCCGAGCTCGATGGTCGGCGCTCAGGCGGCCGTCGCTGAGCTGCTCGGCTCTGCGTCGGCAGTGACGGGTGTGCTGGTGCACAACGAGATCGCGCTTCCGCACATCGTCGCAGGCCTCGTGGGAGCCGGGCGCAGCATCCCCGACGACATCTCTGTCATCGCGGTCGGGCCGGAGAACGTCGCGTTGTCGCTGCCGCGGCCGCTCACGAGCATCGATCTGCCCGCCGAGCGCATCGGCCGCATCGCGGTCGAGATGGTGCTCGCTCAGCTCAGCGACGAGGGCAAGTCATCCGAGGTGCGGCTGCTCGGCCCCACCCTCACCGACCGTGGCACAACGGTCGCCCCGCGCACGACCTGACCGAGCGGGCCGAAGCCCCGTCCGACTTGCTCCACTATGGTTTGCGCTCTACCATCAATCGAAGCGCTTCGATGATGGCGTGCGGTCGAAAGGGATGGGTGTGAAGTTCACCGACGGATTCTGGGTTCTGCGGCCGGGCGTTGTTGCCGAGTACGCGCACGAGGCCTACGACATCGATCAGCGCGACGGCACGCTTGTCGTCACCGCGCCGACCGCCCGCATCCGGGGTCGCGGTGACACGCTCAACCAGCCATTGCTCACCGTGACGCTGAGCTCGCCGCTCGAGGGCGTGGTGCGGGTGCGTATCGAACACCACACGGGAACCCGGCCGTCGCCCGGATTCCGCCTCCCCGGTGCGCGCAATGGCGAGGGGTCGATCGCCTTCGCCGACGCGACCGGCACTCCCGGCGGTGCGACTCTCACCACCGGCGCTCTCACCGCCCGCATCAGTGCCGGCGCACCCTGGCGCCTCGACTTCGAGCACAACGGCCGGCGGCTCACCGGCTCCGGTCACAAATCCGTCGGCTACATCACACTGGCCGATGGGGCGTCGGTCAGCGCGGAGCCCGCCGGTGTCGCCGGCTACACCCGCACGGGTCTGGCTCCTGCGAAACACTACGTTCACGAGCAACTCGACCTCGAGGTGGGCGAGACCGTCTACGGTCTGGGCGAGCGCTTCGGCCCCTTCGTCAAGAACGGGCAGTCGGTCGACATCTGGAACGCCGACGGCGGAACGAGCTCCGAGCTCTCGTACAAGAACATCCCGTTCTATGTGTCGAGCCGGGGCTACGGCGTTTTCGTCAACCACCCTGAGCACGTCTCGTTCGAGGTGGGCTCGGAGTCGGTCGAACGTGTGCAGTTTTCGACGGCGGGCGAGGCGCTCGAGTACTTCGTGATCGACGGGCCGACCCCGCAAGACGTGCTCGAGCGCTACACGGAGCTCACCGGCCGTCCGCCCCGCGTACCGGCGTGGTCGTTCGGCCTGTGGCTGTCGACGTCGTTCACCACCGATTACGACGAAGCCACCCTGACGACATTCGTCGACGGCATGGCCGAGCGCGGCATCCCGCTCTCGGTGTTCCACTTCGACTGCTTCTGGATGCGCGAGTTCAACTGGACAGACGGCATCTGGGATGCCCGGGTCTTTCCCCATCCCGAGCAGATGCTCGCGCGTCTGCACGACAAAGGTCTCCGCGTCTCGGTGTGGCTGAATCCTTACATAGCCCAGCGGGGGGCACTGTTCGAGGAGGCGAGGACGCAGGGCTTCCTCGTCGCGCGCGCCGACGGGTCTGTGTGGCAGTGGGACTGGTGGCAGGCAGGAATGGCGCTGGTCGACTTCACGAACCCGGATGCGCGGCGGTGGTTCCAAGACCTCGTGCGTCGCCTGCTGCGACAGGGTGTCGACGCCATCAAGACGGATTTCGGCGAGCGTATCCCGCTCGATGTGGTGTGGCACGACGGCTCCGCGCCCGAGACCATGCACAACCTCTACACCCAGCTCTACAACGAGGCCGTGTTCGAGGTGCTCCGCGAGGAGCGTGGCGAGGGTGAGGCCGTGCTGTTCGCACGCTCAGCGACCGCCGGCGGTCAGGCGATGCCCGTGCACTGGGGTGGCGACAACTATGCGTCCTTCCGGTCGATGGCCGAGAGTCTGCGCGGAGGTCTCTCGCTCGCGGCGTCGGGCTTCGGCTATTGGAGTCACGACATCGGAGGCTTCGAGGGAACACCGGACCCCGCGGTGTTCAAACGCTGGGTGGCGTTCGGGCTGCTCTCATCTCATTCGAGGCTCCACGGGTCGACCTCGTATCGGGTGCCGTGGGAGTTCGACGACGAGGCCGTTGAGATCACTCGCCGGTTTGCCGAGCTGAAGCTGTCGCTCATGCCGTATCTCTACGCGGCGGCGGGTCAGACGTCCGATCGGGGCGTGCCGATGATGCGCCCGATGTTCCTCGCCTTTCCGGCAGACCCGGCGGTCGCCTACCTCGATCGCCAATACATGCTGGGGGACGACATCCTGGTGGCACCGGTCTTCACTGAGTCGGGAGAGGTGACGTTCTACCTTCCGGAGGGCACCTGGACGTCGTTGCTCACGGGTGAGCGGGTGCAGGGTGGTCGTTGGGTCACCGAGACGCACGGCTTCGACAGCCTGCCGCTCTATGTGCGGCAGGGAGCCGTGATCCCGCGGGGCACCCGCGCCGACCGAGCGGACTACGACTTCCGGGCCGATGTCGAGCTTCACGTCTATCCGGGTCGAGTGCGCGTCGAGTCCATTCGTCTCACCGCCCCAGACGGCTCGTCCGAGCTCATCACCGTGACGGTGGACGCGTCGGGCGCAACGGTCGCCACGCGAGCCGATGGCACCCCCGTGCCCGTGCGGATGGTCTGATATACGAGGTGGCGGGAGCTCCGGCTGCTGCAGTGCGAGTCGCCACGGATGGCACGAGCCCGACGCCATGTCTTCGTGTCTGCCGATCCGGGCCTGCCGGTCGCCTCGTGGATCGCGCTAGTGGAAGACCACACGCTCGGCGGGCGCTGCCGGCTCGTGTGCGGGCTCGGCGGTGGTCGCTGAACGCAGCGCCCCGAAGGCGCGCTCCAGATCGGCGATGAGGTCGGGCTCGTCCTCGATGCCGATCGAGAGGCGCACGAGGCCGGGGTGGATGCCGAGCTGCTCCCGCTGCTGCTCGGAGAGGTGGGCGTGGGAGGTGCTGCCGGGGTGCAGGATCAACGACCGCACATCGCCCATGTGCGACATCCTGCTGAACAGCTCGACGGAGTCGACCACGGTGCGTGCGTCGTCGACTCCTCCGCGCAGGGTGAAGCCGAAGACCGAGCCCGTTCCTCGCGGGTAGTCCCTGACGGCGATCGGGTACGACGGGTTGGAGGGGAGCCCGGGATAGTCGACCGAGAGCACCTCGGGCTGCTGCTCGAGCCAGCTCGCCACGGCGAGCGCGTTGCGGCAGTGCCGTTCGATACGGAGCGAGAGCGTCTCCAGCCCCTGCTGCAGCAGAAAGGCGTTGAAGGGCGAGAGCGTGGGGCCGAAGCGGCCCGCGATGATGGTGCGGGTGTACTCGAGGTAGGCCTTCGCACCGAAGCGCTCGACGTAGCTCGGGCTTCCCGGGCCGCCGGCGGGCGCGGAGAACTGCGGGAACCTCTGCGGGTGCCGGCCCCAGTCGAAGGTGCCGCCGTCGACCACCACGCCGGCCAGCGAGGCGCCGTGCCCGCTCAGGAACTTGCTCGCCGAGTGCACCACGATGTTCGCGCCGTGCTCGATCGGCCTGATCAGGTAGGGGGTCGACGCCGTGCTGTCGACCACGAACGGCAGGCCCTGCTCGCGGGCGAACCCGGCGATCAGGTCGAGGTCGATGAGGTCGTTCTTGGGGTTCGGGATGGTCTCGCCGTAGACCGCTCGGGTGTTGGGGCGCACGCGCCGCCGCCACTCCGCGAGGTCGTGGGGGTCTGAGACGAACTCGACCTCGATGCCCAGGCGGGCGAAGTTCTCGCGGAACAGCGTCTTCGAGCCCTCGTAGAGGCTCGGCGTGGAGAGGAAGTGGTCGCCCGACTGCAGGATGCCGAGCAGCGCGACGGTGATCGCGGCCTGGCCGCTGCCCACCAGGAGGGAGTCGACGCCGCGCTCGAGGGCGGTCAGCTTCGCCTCGACGGCCGTGTTCGTGGGGTTGCCGTAGCGCGTGTAGACCAGGCCGCCGTCCTCTCCGGCGAACCTCTCCTGCGCATGGTCGAAGGAGTCGAAGAGGAAGCCGGCGGTCAGGTAGATCGGGGTGATCCGCGCCCCGAAGTCGCCGTCGACGATCTCGCCGGCGTGCACCTGCTCGGTGCCGAATCCGAAGTTGCCCTCGCCGTAGGGCTGCTGGGTCGTGGTCATTGACGTCTCTCGTGCTCCCTCTCGATTCCGCAACGGTACGGGCGATCCCCTTCCGGAGCCAGCCGGCCATTCACACAACGACACATTCGACCCGAGAGGCCGCGTCTCGATGAGACTGGGGGGATGTCACGACTGCAGCACTTCGGATGGTTCTTCGGTCGCGGCTTCGGCCCGCAGGGCTGGGGCCGCCCCGACTATCGCTGGAACTACGCCTGGCAGCGCCCCGAGATCTACCAGCAGGCGGTGCGCGAGCTCGAGCAGGCCGGCTTCGACCTGCTCATCATCGAGGACGCCCTGTCGCTCGGCTCTCCCGAGACGCTGAACCTGCGGGTGAACACCGCGTACGGCGGCCCGAAGCACGACCCGCTGATGCTCACGCCCTACCTCTTCGCCGCCACAACGCACCTCGGCGTCACGCCGACCGTGAACGCGGGCGCCACTCCTCCGTACCTGGCCGCGCGCCAGTTCGCGACCCTGCAGCACCTCAGCGGCAACCGCTTCGGAGCCAACGTCGTGACCGACGTGAAGAGCGCACGCCACTTCGGCCTGCCCGAGCTCGGCCACGATGCCGCCTACGACCGCGCCGAGGAGTGGCTCGACGTCGTGCGGCGGCTCTGGCACAGCTGGGGCGAGGGCGCCTATCTCGCCGACGTCGAGACCGGGCAGTTCGCGGATGCCTCGAAGCTCGACGCCTTCCAGCACCGTGGCGAGTATTTCAGCCTCGACGGCCCGCTCAACGCCATCCCGTTCGACGAGCGCAGCGGCGACCCCGTGATCGTCTCGCCGGGCGGATCCGGCCGCGGACTGGCGTTCGCCGGCCACCAGTCCGACGTGCAGCTGGCGCTCGCGCCTCTCGACGCGGCGAGCGTGCGGGCCTATCGGCAGAAGATCCACGACTCCGCCGTGGCGCATGGCCGGCTGCCCTCCGACATCGCGGTGCTCTTCGTGATCAAGCCCGAGATCGTGGCCAGCGAGGAGGAGGTCGACCGTGTCGTGCGCGCCTCCGAGCATCCCGCCGACGAGGTGCTCGTCGAGGTCCTGGCGGCGCAGTCCAGCGACCTCGAGACCGATCTGACCGTGCTCGACCTCGATCGGCCCATCGGCCCCGGCGTCTTCGGCCAGCACGTCTCGCAGGGGACGATCAACAACCTCGTCGGCCGCGATGGCGACCTCGAGACCGACACCCTGCGGCAGATCGCCACCCGCAAGGCGCGCAAGGGCAGGCTCGCCGACGGCAGCGGCTTCGTGGGCACCGCGGGCCAGTTCGCCGACTTCGTGGAGGGGCTCGGCGAGTCGGCCGACAACGACGGCTTCATCATCAACGGCGACCTGCACCCCGTGACGGTGCATCGGATGCTCGACCAGGTCGTTCCCGAGCTGCGCCGCCGCGGCATCCTGCGCGACTCGTTCGGCGGGGGAGGCCTGCGCGCGAACCTGCGCGACTTCTGATCCCCGGCTCTCTCGGGCCCCTCACCGCACTCGATCAGCTGTTCGTCGCGGGGACCGCGCGGTCGCACGACCGTCGAGCCGGCGAACGTCGGGAGGTCGGAGCCGGCGCCCGAGCGTTCAGGCCGAGACGAGGTGATCGAAGCGGCGCAGGATGAGACCCTCGCGCAGAGCCCACGGGCAGATCTGCAGCGCATCCACGCCGAGCCCCTCCATGGCCGCCTCGGCCACGATCGCTCCGGCGAGCAGCTGCCGCGCCCGTGCGGGGGAGACACCGGGCAGGGCGGCGCGGTCGTCCGACGACATGGCGGCGAGCCGGGAGGCCCACAGCGTCAGATCGGCGAGGCGCAGCTCGCGGCGCACGAACACCCCGGCCGAGCTGGGCGCGGCGCCCGTGATGCGGGCCAGCGAACGGAAGGTCTTCGAGGTTCCCGTCACGAGCGTCGGCGCCACGTGCGCGCGCAGCTGCGCCACGGGCTCGGCGAGCACGGAGCGGACATGCCGGCGCGCGTCGCGCACGCTCGTGGCGGTGGGCGGGTCGCCCACGAGCAGCTCGCGGGTGAGGCGCGCGGCGCCGAGAGGCACGGATGCCGCGACATCCGGCTGCTCGTCGGCGCCCAGCGCGAGCTCGAAGGAGCCGCCGCCGATGTCGAGGTTGAGCACCGTTCCGGAGCCCCAGCCGAACCACCGCCGCACCGCGAGGAAGGTGACCGCCGACTCCTCCTCGCCGCTGAGCTCGACGAGCAGGGTTCCCGTCTCGGCGTGCACCCGCTCGAGCACGGCCTCGCCGTTGGTCGACTCGCGAATGGCGGATGTCGCGAACGCGAGCACGTCCTCCGCCTCGTGCTGCTCGGCGAAGGCCCGGGCCTCCCGCACGAACTCGACGAGCTCGTGCTGCCCGCGCTCGGTGATGTTGCCGGCGTCGTCGAGATGGGCGACGAGCTGCAGGGGGCGCTTGTGCGAGGCGAAGGGGATCGGCCGTGCGCCGGGGTGCGCGTCGACGAGCAGGAGGTGAACAGTGTTGGAACCGATGTCGAGTACGCCGAGCCGCATCCCTCGAATGTATCCCGATCCATCGCGAGCGCTCGCACCCCGTGCCTAAACTGTTGATATGTCCTCATTTGTGACGATCGAGCTCGGCGGCGACGACGGCAGCGGCGGCGGCGAGGGTCGCGACGGCGAGATCCTGACCGCCTACCGGAGCGAGCCGACGGGGGAGATCCGCGGAGCGCTCATCCTGATCCACGAGATCTGGGGCCTCGTCGAGCACATCCGGCAGGTGGCCGACCGCTACGCGGCGCAGGGCTACCTCGTGATCGCCCCCGACCTGCTGAGCGGCGTGGGCATCACCCCCGACGCCGGGCTCGAGCTCATGGCCCTCATGAGCGAGCCCGACGAGGAGAAGAGGCTCGCCGCCCAGCCACGGCTGCGCGAGAGCTTCGCGCCCGCCTATGCTCCCGAATACGGGGAGTGGGCCACGGCCGCCCTCGGCCGGGTCGTGGACTACCTCGTCGAGCAGCCGGGTGTGCAGGGGCGCATCGGCGTTCTCGGCTTCTGCTTCGGCGGAACCTACGGCTTCGCGCTCGCGGCGGCCGACACGCGGGTGCGGGTGGCCGTGCCGTTCTACGGTCAGGCTCCCGAGGCCGATCGGATCGCCGGCATCCACTGCCCCGTGCTGGCCTTCTACGGCGGGCAGGACGAACGGCTCATGACGGCGCTGCCCGAGGTGGAGCGCGAGATGGCCGCCGCCGGCGTCGACTTCACGGCCACCGTCTACCCGGACGCCGGCCACGCCTTCTTCAACGACACCGGCTCGCGCTACGACGCGGACGCCGCTGCGGACTCCTGGGCGCGTTCGACGGAGTTCCTGGCGCGCGCGCTCGCCGGCTGACGCGGTCGACCTCCTGTCCTGCCGGCGCGCGGGTCCGCGCGGTGGTGCGCCGCCGATCCTGCGAGCCCGGATCGACACGCCTCCCCTGCCCGAGCGGCGGAGCTGATGCGGCTCGGCCGCCCGCGAGGCGATCCGGGTGCGGTCGCTGCACGGGCTGCCGTCGTCGCCGCTCGCGACCCCACCGCCTTAAGATGAGGGGGTGAGTGTGAACCCAGACATCCAGGGGCGCGTCTTCCCGCCGACGGAGCCGTATCTCGTCGGGCGCGAGAAGATCCGCGAGTTCGCGCGGGCCGTCTTCGCCACGAGCCCGATCAACACCGACGTGGACGCCGCCCGCGCGGCCGGCCACTCCGACCTCGTCGCCCCGCCGACGTTCCCCATCGTGGTCACCGAGCGCACCCTCGAGCAGCTGCTCGCAGAGCCCGATGCGGGCATCGACTTCAGCCGGGTCGTGCACGGCGAGCAGCGCTTCAGCTACACCCGTCCCGTCGTCGCGGGCGACGAGCTGACCGCGACGCTCACCGTCACGAGCGTCAAGTCGCTCGGCGGCAACTCGATGGTCACGGCGGAGTCGCAGATCGTCGACGCCGACGGAGAGCACGTCGTGACCGCGACATCCACCCTCGTCGTCAGGGGGGACGCATGAGCGACTTCGACGTGCAGAACCTCGAGGTGGGCGAGACCGTGGCCGCGGGCGCCTTCGAGCTCGAGCGCGACTCGCTCGTGCGCTACGCGGGCGCCTCGGGCGACTTCAACCCCATCCACTACCGCGACGACGTCGCCGCCTCGGTCGGCCTGCCCGGAGTGCTCGCCCACGGCATGCTCACGATGGGCCTCGCCGTGCAGCCCGTCGTCGACTGGCTCGGCGACCCCGCGCGCATCCTCGACTACCAGGTGCGGTTCACGCGGCCCGTGGTCGTCGATCCGGTGGCCGGCGCGAGCATCCTCGTGACGGCGAAGATCGCGCAGTTCGACGTCGAGGCGCGCACCGCCCGCGTCGATCTCACCGTGATCTGCAACGACGAGACGGTGCTCGGCAAGGCCCAGGTGCGCGTCGACCTCGCATGACCTCAGCGCTTTCCGAACTCACGACCCTGAGGGTCGGCGGCCCGCCCGCCCGGCTCGTCGAGGTGCGCACGCAGACCGACCTCGTCGAGGTGGTTCGCGCGGTGTGGGCCACGGATGAGCCGTGGTTCCTGCTCGGCGGAGGCTCCAACACGGTCGCCGCCGACGAGGGCTTCCCCGGCACGGTCGTGCGGGTGGCCACGCGCGGCATCGAGCGCGTCCCGGGCGCCGCGCCCGGGAGGGTGCGCTTGCGGGTGCAGGCCGGCGAACCGTGGGACGAGGTCGTCGCCACGGCCGTCGCCGAGGGCCTGGCCGGCATCGAAGCGCTCTCCGGCATCCCCGGATCGACGGGCGCCGCCCCCGTGCAGAACATCGGGGCCTACGGCCAGGAGCTGTCGTCGGTGCTCGCGGCCGTCGACTTCCTCGACGCCGAGAGCGGCGAGGTGGTGCGGCTGACGGCCGCGGAGCTCGAGCTCGGCTACCGCAGCTCGGCCCTCAAGAACGGCCGCAGGGGCGTGGTGCTCGCCGTCGAGCTCGACCTCGCCACGGCAGACGACTCGGCTCAGGATGTCGCAGGCCGCCTGCCCCTCGGAGCCCCCGTCGCCTACGCGCAGCTCGCCAACGCCCTCGGCGTTCCGCTGGGCGCGCGCGTGCCGATCGTGGAGGTGCGTCGGGCCGTGCTCGCCCTCCGCGCCTCGAAGGGCATGGTGCTCGACCCCGCAGACCCCGACTCGGTGAGCGCCGGGTCGTTCTTCACCAACCCGATCGTGAACGAGCACTTCGCCCGCACCCTCCCCTCCGACGCCCCGCGGTGGCCCGTCGGCGAGCCGAACGGGGCACCGCTCGTGACCTCGCTCGAGGATGTCGAGCGGGGTGCGGAGCTCGCACTCCCGTGGCTCGGGCAGCCGGCATCCGCCTCGGTGAAGCTCAGCGCGGCGTGGCTGATCGAGCGGGCGGGGATCTCGCGCGGCTTCCGTCTGCCGGGGTCGACGGCCGCGATCTCGAGCAAGCACACGCTCGCGATCGTCACCTCGGGAACGGCGTCGGCGTCGGCGTCGGATGTCGCCGAGCTCGCCCGTTTTGTGCAGAGCCGCGTGCAGTCGGAGTTCGGTGTCATCCTGCAGCCCGAGCCCGTGCTCCTCGGCGTCTTCCTCTAGCCGCCTTCCCGCGCCCGCTCGACTCGCTCGGGCCTCCTCGCTCACCTCCGGGCCCCGCACCCCCTCTCTCCCTCCTCCCCCCACTCAAAACGACGGACTTTTCCGCCTTTTCCGGGCTTCCCGCGCCTTTTCGGGCCATTGCGGGCAGAATCTCCGTCGTTGTGGGTCACGGGGCGGGAAATGAAATACGGGCACGGGCCCACAGGCACTATGCGCGGCACGTCCGGCACTTGACAATAAGACGCGATATATCGTAAGTTGCGTGAACGCGATATATCGCGAATTGCGGATGTCGCGACATCCAGTGTCGGCCGCATGCGACATGATGGAGCGGAGCGTGTGAACACTGTCCACATACGCGAGCGACCGAGCAGTCCGTCGAGCGGCGCGAGCCGGCCGGCATCGAGGAATCCAGGGAGAGTGCACATGATCCACGCCAGAGGACTGGCCAGAACGTTCGACACCAAACGCGGGCGCGAGAAGGTGGCCGTGAAGGCGGTCGCCGGTGTCGACATCGATGTCGAGGAGGGCGAGATCGTCGGCTTCCTCGGCCCGAACGGGGCGGGCAAGACCACGACCCTGAGAATGCTCACGACCCTGCTCAAGCCCACGGAGGGCACGGCGACGGTCGCGGGCTACGACCTCGCGGCCGACCCCGTCAAGGTGCGCAGCAGCATCGGCTACGTCTCGCAGAGCGGCTCGACCTCGGGCGAGGCGCGGGCCGGGGAAGAGATCATGGACCACGGCATGCTCTACGGCATCAGCCGGCAGCAGGCCGAGCGGCGGGGCAGGGAGCTCTTCGAGCAGCTCGACCTCGACGGCATGTGGACGCGGGCTCCGCGCACCCTCTCGGGCGGCCAGCGCCGCCGCCTCGACATCGCCATGGGTCTCGTGCACGACCCGAAGCTCGTCTTCCTCGACGAGCCGACCACGGGCCTCGACCCGCAGGCGCGCGCCAACCTCTGGACGCACATCTCCGATCTGCGCACCCAGCGCGGTGCGACCGTCTTCCTCACGACGCACTACCTCGACGAGGCCGACGCGCTGTGCGACCGCATCCTCGTGATCGACCACGGCTCGATCGTCGCGAGCGACACGCCCGAGGCGCTCAAGAGCCAGGTGGCGGGCGACCTCATCGAGCTCGTGCTCACCGACGCCGCCCACGTCACCACGGCTGCGGCGCAGCTCACAGCCCTCGCCGGAGGCACGGCGGCGGATGTCGCCGAGCTCACCGTGAGCGTGCGCGTGCCCCGCGCGGGCACGGTGCTGCCCGGGCTCCTGCGCTCGCTCGACTCGGCGGGGGTGGCCCTCGAGCAGATCGAGGTGCGCCGCCCCACGCTCGACGACGTGTTCCTCACCATGACCGGCCGTTCGCTGCGCGACGAAGCCGCAGCCTGAGATCCGACGACAGCGACAGGAGACCTTCATGACCTTCTTCCACGACACCGGCATCGTCTTCCGCAGGCAGATGCGGATGAACCTGCGCAACCCCGCCTGGGTGATCATCGGGCTCGCCCAGCCGATCCTCTACCTCGTGCTCTTCGGCCCGCTGCTCGAACCGCTCGCGGCCCAGATCGGCACCGACAACGCCTACACCTTCTTCGTGCCCGGGCTGCTCGTGCAGCTCGGCCTCTTCGGGGCGCTCTTCGCGGGCTTCGGGCTCGTCTCCGAGTGGCGCGAGGGCGTCATCGAGGCGGAGCGGGTGACCCCCGCGAGCCGCACCGCCCTGCTGTTCGGCCGCATCCTGCGCGATGTCGTGCTGCTCTTCGTGCAGGGCGTCGTGCTCATCGCGCTCGGCTTCGCCTTCGGCCTGCGCGGCTCGATCGCCGGCATGCTCTTCGGCCTGGTGCTCGTGCTGCTCGTGGGCGCGGCGTGTGCCGCGGCATCCAACGCCCTCGCCCTCACGACGAAGAGCGAAGACGTGATGGCGCCGATCCTCAACAGCATCGCGCTGCCCGTGCTGCTGCTCTCGGGCATCCTGCTGCCGATCAGCACGGCGACGGGTGCTCCCGAGTGGCTCGCGGTCGTGAGCGACTTCATGCCCACGAAGTACGTCGTCAACGCCGTGCGCGACTTCTTCGCGGGCGACTTCGGCACGGTCACGGTGCTCTGGGGTGTGCTCTGGACGCTCGTGCTCTTCGTCGTCGGCCTCTGGGTCGGCACCCGCACCTTCCGCAAAGAAAACGCCTAGCCGCCCATCCCGCGAGTGGACGCAAATCGGGGGTGTTTCGACCGAAACACCCCCGATTTGCGTCCACTCGCGGGATCAGGGGCGGCGGGAGGCGGCGGCGATGCCTACGATGACGAGGGCGAGGCCGCCGGCGATGAGGGCGCCCGTGATGAGGGTGACGGGGTCGGCGACGGGCGGCACGACCGTCGTGATGATCATGTAGGCGGCGAAGGCGAGCAGCAGCATGCCCCAGATGATCGTGCCGATGCGCGCCGGGTAGCGGCGGGGTTGCGGGGCGGTGACCGAGGCCGTGCCGGTTGGGGCGGTGCCGGTCGGGATGCGGCCGGTCGGGATGCGGCCGGTCGGAGTCTGGCCGGTCGGAGCGTGGCCGGTCGAGGCGGCGGATGCCGGGGTGCCGCCGGCCGGGGCAGCGGATGCCGCGGTGAACGGGTCGGGCGTGTTGTCTGTCATGTGCGTCTCCTCGTGTCGTCGGCGGTCTAGCCGTTGGTCCGGTCGAGCTGGATGTCGGCGGCGCCCACCAGGTTCCACAGGCGCACGGTCGTCGTGCGGCTGCCGGTGCCGCCGTCGAAGTCGTGGCGCTCGTTGCTGAGGAAGAGCGCGCCGTCCCGTTCGTCGCCGTCGGCGGTCACCGAGCCGACGAGCGCGTGCGACTCGACGACGACGTTGCGGTCGTCGGGAACCTCGACGGTGATCGTGCCTGCCAGCAGGTAGACGTCGATGTCGCCGTCCGAGCTCGCCGTGAGCTCGCTCAGGTCGAGCGTCGGTGCGCCCGCGATCATCGCGAACGCCTCCGGACCGGTCTGCGACACCGAGCGCACGGTCCAGTCCGGCGCTCCGAAGGCGCTGATCTGAGTGTCCCTGGGCAGGATGCCGGTGACCACGAGCACGGCCACGAGCACGATCGCGAAGGGGCTCATCCATCCGCTCGTACGGCCGCGGATGCCGGCGATCACGATGCCGATCGCGAGCGCGGCGGTCGCGGCGGCGAGCCCGGCCACCAGGGCCGAGTCGCTCCACGGGCTCTGGGCGGCGATCCCGGCCGTGGCCGCGCCGGCGACGAGGGCGAGGCCGAGCACGATCGCGGTGAAGCCCGCTCCGGCCTGGCGGCCGCGCCAGTCGTCGACGTGGCGGTTGATGTCATGGCTGAACTGCTCGGCGCGGGCCGATGCGCTCTCGCCGAGCCGCTTGCCCCAGTAGTCGGCGTAGTCCCGCGTGGGGGTGGGGTCGGCCGGGGGCGGGGTGGCGGTCGCGCCGGTGCTGGTTGTATCGGTGCTGCCCGTGCCCGTGCCCGTGCCCGTGCCCGTGCCCGTGCCCGTGCCGGCCGTGTCGGCGGCGGGGGTGCCGGTGGCATCCGTCGCCGGGCCGAAGGCGGGCGGGGCCGTCGCGGTTCCAGTGGCGTCGGCGGCGAAGGCCGCGGTCGGGCCGCCCGCGGTCGCGGCATCCGGGGTGCTCACGGCACCCGCGGCGGCAGCTGCGCTCGCCGGGCTCCCGTGATGGCCGCTGCCGGGGTTCGTGCTCCCGTGGTGGCCGCTGCCGGGGTTCGTGCCGGGCTGCGGGGGGCGGGGCGTGCGACGGGCGACGGTGACGGAGAGCCAGATGATCCCGGCGACGAGGGCGATGATCCAGCCGGCGCGGAAGGTCACCTCGAGCCAGTCGGGCATCCCCCAGACGTCGGGCGGGCCCACCCACCAGAGACCGTGGGTGAAGGGCATGAACGTCAGGAGCACGAAGACGCCGATCGCGATCATGGCCGGGTCGAAGCGGCCCCGGATCGCCTCCTGCAGGTGGATGCGGCCGGTCGCGTCGGGCAGCAGGGCCCAGGCGGCGCCGTAGAAGAGGAAGACCGGGCCGCCGAGCACGGCGATGACGAGCGCGATGCCGCGCACGATGATCGGGTCGAGGCCCGTGCGACGACCGATCGCCGCGCAGACCCCGCCGAGCCAGGCGTCGTCGCCGCGCACGAAGCCGAGGTCGCGCACCCAGTCGAAGAAGTCGCCCTGCCGGGGCGCGCCGGCCGGGGCGCCGTTCGCCCCGGTGCTGTCGTCGGTCGGCGCCGTGGGGCCGTTCGCGTTTGTCATGTCTCGAGTCTTCCGCCGCGGGCGGCGCTCGACCATGGGGTATCGCCCTGATTCCGGCCCGGGGGTACCCTGATTCGCCCCTCGGGTGCGTGCCGTCGCGCTCGGTGCGTGCTTGGATGCTCAGTGTGAAGACCGCAATCATGACCAGGCCGAGGTTCAGGATCCTCGGTGGCGTCTGCGCGGGCTTCGCCGAGCACACGGGGCTGCCCGTCACCCTCGTGCGCACGAGCGCGCTCCTGCTCGCGGTGTGCGGCGGTGCCGGCATCCTGCTGTACGCCTGGCTGTGGGCAGCGACGCCCAGTGCGTCGGGGGTGCGTGAGCGGGTGCCCGCCGCGGTTCTGACGGCGCCTGCGCAGGATGCCGCGGCCGGCGCCCCCCGATCGACCGGGTCTGCGACCGAGCCGGGCCCTGCCGCCCCCGAGCCGCACGCCGCGGACGACCCGGAGGCCTCCGCGCGCGCCGCCTCCCGCCTGCCGATCACCGAGATCCTGCTCGGCCTCGCCCTCCTCGCCGCCGGGGTCGCGCTCGTCGCCAACCAGCTGGGTGCGCAGCTGCCCCTCGAGTCGGTGATCCCCGCGATCGTCGTGATCGCCGGCGCCGGTCTCGCCTGGAGCCAGCTCGCTGCGCTGCGCGGCGCACCGAGCGGTGACAGCGCGCGTTTCCCCGGGGGATCGGGGCTCGCGGTCTCGCGCACCCTCCTCGTGCGCACTCTCGGGGCGCTCGTCCTCGTGGCGCTCGGCATCCTGCTCTTCTTCGTCATGGGCGATGAGCCCAACGCGTGGACGGTCGTCGTCGCGGCCGTCGCCGTGCTGATCGGGGTGGGCATCGTCGTCGCCCCGTGGATCGTGCGGCTCGTGCGCGACCTCGGCGAGGAGCGCGCCGCGCGCGCCCGTGAGTCCGAGCGAGCCGACATCGCCGCGCACCTGCACGACTCGGTGCTGCAGACGCTCGCCCTCATCCAGCAGAAGGCGGGGCCCGGCTCGGATGCCGCCCGCCTCGCCCGCGCGCAGGAGCGCGAGCTGCGCGACTGGCTCTTCACCGGGGAGGCGCGCGAAGGCGGCGATCTCGGCGCCGAGCTGCGCCGCATCGCCGTGGAGATCGAGCACGACCACGCCGTGCGCTTCGAGGTCGTGACGACCGGGGTCGACGCACCGGCGCCCGAGCCGTTCGTCGCGGCCGCCCGTGAGGCCATGCTCAACGCCGCCCGGCACGCCGGGGGCGACGTCTCGGTCTACCTGGAGAGGTCGAGCACCCAGACCGAGCTCATCGTGACCGACCGCGGCCCAGGCTTCGAGCTCGACGCGATCCCCGAGCGGCGGCTCGGCGTGAGAGAGTCGATCATCGGCAGGATGTCGCGAGCCGGCGGTGAGGCATCGCTCGGCCCGGGCCCGGGGGGAACGGGCACCCGCGTCATCCTGCGTCTGCCGAACGAGGAGGCGAACGGGCATGCCGGCTGAGGAGTCGATGGCAGGGGAGCCGATGGCTGAGAAGCCGGTGGCGGGGGAATCGCCGGCCGAGGATTCGCTGGCCGACGGGCTCACGGTCGTGATCGTCGACGACCACTCGATCTTCCGCTCGGGGCTGCGGGCCGATCTCGACGAGAGCGTGCGCGTGCTGGGCGAGGCGGCGACGGTCGACGAGGCCGTGGCGATCGTCGTGCGCGAGCAGCCGCGCGTCGTGCTGCTCGACGTGCACCTTCCGGGCGGCGCCGGGGGCGGGGGAGCCGAGGTCATCCGCCGGGCCGCGGCTCAGGCCCCGCAGACGCTGTTCCTCGCCCTGAGCGTGTCCGATGCGGCCGACGACGTCGTGCGCGTCATCCGTGCCGGGGCCCGCGGCTACATCACCAAGAGCGCTTCGGGGCGCGAGGTCTCGGACGCCGCGCGGCGTGTCTCCGACGGCGACGCGGTCTTCTCGCCCCGCCTCGCCGGCTTCGTGCTCGACGCCTTCGGCGCGGTCGCCGGCGAGACCGCCGAGACGACCGAGGAGCTCGACCGCCTGAGCGCGCGCGAGCAGGAGGTCATGCGCCTCATCGCCCGCGGCTACAGCTACCGGGAGGTCGCCGGCGAGCTGTTCATCTCCGTCAAGACCGTGGAGACCCACGTCTCGGCGGTGCTGCGCAAGCTGCAGCTCTCGTCGCGCCACGAGCTCACCGCCTGGGCGCTCGAGCGCAAGCTGCTCTGATCCCGGCCTCCCTGCCCCTGCCCCTCTCCGCTTCCCCACTCAAAACGACGGAGTTTTTGACCAAAACGGGCATTTCTGGGCCTGGATGCCGCATTCCGAGCGTTATCTCCGTCGTTTTGAGTGGGGAAGGAGAGGGAGCGGAGGGTGAGTGCGAGACGGGCCTGGCGGGCCGGCTAGAGGATGCCGAGCTCGAGGGCGAGCGTGACGGCGCGGGTGCGATCGCTCACGCCGAGCTTCTCGAAGACGTGGATGAGGTGCGTCTTGACGGTCGCCTCGCCGATGAACAGCCGTCGTCCGATCTGCGGGTTGCTGAGGCCCTCCGCGACGAGCCGCAGCACGTCGAGCTCCCGGGCGCTGAGCGCCGGGCGCTCCGCGGCGGCGGGTGCCCGCATCCGGTTCACGAGGGTCGCCGCGATCGCGGGGGCGAGCACCGTCTGCCCGTCCGCGACGGAGCGGACGCCGGCGAGGATCTCGTCCTCCGGAGCGGCCTTGAGCAGGTAGCCGCTGGCGCCCGCCTCGATCGCGCCGAGGATGTGCTCGTCGCTCTCGTACGTGGTGAGGATCAGCACCCGGGTGGCCGGGGCGGTCTGGGCGAGCCGTGCGGTCGCGGCCACGCCGTCGAGCCGCGGCATCCTGAGATCCATGAGCACCAGGTCGGGGCGCAGCGCCTCGGCGAGCTCGGCGGCCTCGAGCCCGTCGGCGGCCTCGCCCACGACCTCGATGTCGCTCGCGGAGGCGAGCAGGCCGACGATGCCGCTGCGCACGATGGGGTGGTCGTCGGCGACGATCACGCGGATCGGGGTCATGCGGATGCCTTCCCGGGTGTGTTGACGGGCGTCGTGGTGCGTGCGGGCGTCGCGGGGATCGTGACGGCGAGGGTTGTCCCGGGTCGCGGCGGGGAGGCGGGCGAATCGGTGGCGGTGCTGCCGGTGCCCGCGATGCCCGTTGTGCCCGCCGCGTGGTCGGCGCTCGCGGCATCCGGTCTGGGCGCGGCGGCCCCCGGCCCGACCTCGAGCTCCCCGCCCACGAGGGCGAGGCGTTCGCGCATCCCGGCGAGCCCGAAGCCGCGGTCGGCGTCGAGCGCGTCCTCGGCGATGCCCACCCCGTCGTCGCGCAGTGTGAGGCGCACGACGTCGTCGCGGCGCTCGACCGTGAGCCATGCGGCATCCGCCCCCGAATGCTTGCGGATGTTCGCGAGCCCCTCCTGGGCACAGCGCAGCAGCACGACCTCGAGCTCGCGCGACAGCCCGTTCGCCTCGACGGCGCTCGCGACGCGGATGCCCGTCTCGCGCTCGAAACGGCGGGCGAGACGGGTGAGGGATGCCTCGAGCCCGCCCGATCCGACGGGCGCGAGGGTCGAGACCAGGGCGCGCGCATCGGCGAGGGCGTCGCGGGCCGTCGACTCGATGAGCTCGAGGTTCGTGTCGAGCGGCGCCGCGCGGCCGGTGGGCGCCGCGTTCGCCGGGTCTGCGATCGAGCGTCCGCCTGTGTCCGTGTCCGTGCCTGTGCCAGTGCCCGCCGATGCCCGCATGCGCTGCGCGAGCATAACGATGCTCGTGAGGCTCTGCGCGATCGTGTCGTGGATCTCGCGTGCGAGCCGCTCGCGCTCGCCGACCGCCCCGGCCTCGCGGTGCAGCGCGGCGAGCTCGTCCTGCGCCGCGGTCAGCTCCTCGAGCAGCCGGGCGCGTTCCTCGCCGTAGTCGTAGACGTTCGAGATCCACAGGCCGAACACGGCGCTGAAGGCGAAGGAGAGGCCCTGGATGAACACGGCCTGGCCGACGAGATCCCAGCCGCCGCCCTGCCCGGCCACGAAGGCCACGGCGAAGAGCGCCGTCGCGATCGCGTTGAGCACGATCGCGTTGCGCGTGCTGCCCGCGAGGCACCAGAGCAGGGGCAGCACGATGACCTGATAGGTGAGCATGTTGGGCGTGAAGTAGACGCCGAGGGCCGTGCCCGCGATGAGCACGATCGTGAAGGGGATGTTCGTGGGGCTGTCGCCGTCCGGGATGCCGCGGCGTCCGAAGCTCGCATAGCAGACGGCCACGACCGCGAGCACGGCCCACGCGCCCCAGCGGCCGTCGGGAGTGTTCGTGTAGCCGACCCCGACGATGACGGCGAGCACGAGCGTGCTCGCCCCGACGGCGAGATCCCACCAGCTGCGGCTCTTCATCGTCTTACTCTCCCACCCCTCTCCCGCCTCTGCGCCCTGTCGCTCCCGCCCCGCGCGGCGCCCGCGTCAGCCGAGACGAGGGCGCGCGGCATCCGCTCACGAGTCCTTGCGGATCCAGCGGAAGGTCGCCCGGCAGACGACGAGCCCCGCCACGCACCAGATAGCGAGCATGATCGCGACCCAGCCGAGATCCCACGATCCGCCCGGCTCGACGGCCGCGAAGCTCTCGGGCAGGAAGACCGAGCGCATCCCCTGCGCGAGCCATTTGAGCGGGAAGACGCTCGCGACGTTCTGCAGCCACTCCGGCAGGGTCGTGAAGCTGATGTAGACGCCCGAGATGAACTGCAGCACGAGCACGATCGGGATGATCACGGCCGTCGCGCTCTTGCCGCTGCGGGGCAGGGCGCTCAGCGCGATGCCGAGCACGGCCGAGGTGACGATGCCCAGCAGGTAGACCCAGACGAAGGTCGCCCAGGCGCCCGGGTCTGTGGGCAGCGCGACCCCGAAGGCGAGGCCCGCCACGGCGAGCAGCAGCGCGATCTGCAGGATGCTCGTGACGAGCACCTGCCCCATCTTGCCGATGAAATAGCTCATGACCGGCAGGGGCGAGCCGCCGAGCCGTTTGAGGGTGCCGTCGCCCTTCTCCGTCGCGATGTCGACGGCGAGGTTCTGCACCCCGCTCAGCAGGATGCCGGCCGCGACCATTCCGGGAAGGTAGTACGCCGCCTGGCTCACGCCGCCCGAGCCGTCCGGGTTCGTTCCCACATCGCCCATGCCGCTGAAGGCGACCGAGAAGATCGTGAGCATCACGACCGGGAACAGGAAGGTGAAGAAGACCTGGTCGCCCTGGCGGAAGTAGACACGTGTCTCGTAGTCGACGCGGGCGAGCCCGAGCCGGAGGGTGCGCGCGGGGGAGAACCGCGCGGCGGCGGGTGCCGATGTCGTCGTCGTGGTGCTCATGAGCGGGCCTCCGAGTCGGTCGTGGTCGTCGTGGTTGTGAGCGCCGGGCTCGTGGGAGCTGGCGCGCCGGGGCCTCCTGGCGCGCCGGGGCCTCCGCCCGCCTCCGCGCCCGCCCGCTCCTCCGAGCGCACGAGCTCGAGATAGATGTCTTCGAGGCTCGGCCGGATGACCTCGAGCTCACGGGGCTCCCCGTCGCGCGTGAGCGAGGCGACGAGCGTGCCGGGCTCGGTCGTGCGCACCTCGTGGGGGCCGCGCCCGTCGCGCCAGCGCACGAGCGGAACCCGCGCCTCCTCGCCGCCGATCTCGTCGACCCCGCCGATGTCGACGAGGCGTCCGCCGGCGATGGCCGCGACCCGGTCGGCGAGCTGAGCGGCCTCGTCGAGGTAGTGCGTCGTGAGCAGGATGGTCGTGCCCTCGGCTTTGAGCGAGCGGATGAGATCCCAGAACTGGTGCCGCGCCTCCGGGTCGAAACCCGTGGTGGGCTCGTCGAGGAAGAGCAGCTCGGGGCGCCCGATGACGCCGAGCGCGACATCCACTCGCCGTCTCTGCCCCCCGGAGAGCGACTTGATGCGGGCCTTCGCCTTGCCGCCGAGGCCGACCGCGTCGATCACCTCGTCGACGGGGCGCGGGTTCGGATACATGGCCGCGAAGTGGCTGAGCTGTTCGCGCACCGTCACCTGGCCCGACTCGCCGGAGCTCTGCAGCACGATGCCGAGCCGGGCCTTCCAGGGCAGGCCGCCGTGCTGGGGGTCGACGCCGAGCACGCTCGCGGTGCCGCCCGTGCGGTCGCGATAGCCCTCGAGGATCTCGATCGTGGTGCTCTTGCCCGCGCCGTTCGGGCCGAGCAGTGCGAAGGTCTCGCCGCGACGGATGTCGAAGCTCACGCCCCTCAGCGCCTCGACGTGCCCGTATGCCTTCTGCAGTCCGCGCACGCTCACTGCCGTGCCGGCCGCTGGTGCTGCCGTCTCCGATGCTGTCTCTGCTGTCGTCATGCGTCCACCCTCCCACCCGTCCCGTCCTCCGGCCACCCTCTCCCGCCGGACCCCCGTATCCCCCACTCGATGGATGCCAACCTTCCCCTGAGTGGACGCGAATCGGGGGTTCCGGAGCCTCTACACCCCCGATTCGTGTCGACTCAGGGGGACGGGGAAAGAGAGGAGGCGGCGGATGCGGGCGATCAGGGCCGGCTCGGAGCGGAGGTCGTCGGCCGTGACCTCGGTCACGCGGTACCGTTCCGACTCCAGCTCGGCTGCGCGGGCGAGGTCACGCCGCCATTGCTTCTGATCGGTGCGGTGATGATCGCCCTGGTACTCGACCACGAGGCGGTTCTCGGGGAAGAGCAGGTCGACCCGCGCGATGAACCGACCCGTCCTCGTGCGGATCTCGTGGTTGACCAGCGGCGTCGGCAAGCCGGCGAGGGCGAGCACGACGCGCAGCTCCGACTCCGCGGGCGACTCAGCCCTGTCGCTGAGCAGCGGCAGCGCGGCCCGCAGGGCGCGGACGCCCCGGTGCCCGGCGAAACGATCGACGGCGGCACGCAGTTCGTGCGGCGTCGTGAGCGGCTGCCGGTGGTGGATGAGGTGGTCGCCCGCAGCGACGAGCTGTCGGAGGGAGAGCGCACCCGCGAGGTCGCACCAGGTCCGTTCGGGTCCGGTGAGCGGCAGATCTCCCCACATCCGCAGATCGTGCGGGCCCGCGTCGAGCACATGGCCGGCCACATCGCGAGTTCGCACACCTCGTGAACCAGGCGGAAGTGAGACATGGATGACGGTGCTCCGAGCCACTCGCGCAGGAAGAGGTATGCCCATGATCGCGGCGGCCGAGGCATGACTGAAGTATCCGTTCGGGGGAAGCGCCGGCAGGTAGGCGCGACAGAGGGAGAGATGCCCGGTCCCGCCGTCGACGCCGGCAGGCAGACGTGCGCCGTGGAAGGGTTTCGCCAGGTCGCTTGCTCGCAGCCGGTCGGGGTGCACGCCGAGCGACAGAGCCTCACCGACCGAGAAAGCGCGTCCCTGGAGCTGCGGAGGCAGTGGTTGTCGTGAGTTCACGCACCGAGCATGCCCCCACCCGCACCCCCTCCCTCAACTTATCCCCACCCCACCGAGTCGAGTGGACGCGAGTCGGGGGTGTTTCGGCGTAAATACCCCCGATTCGCGTCTACTCGCGGAAGAGACGCTGGAGACGGTGCACGCCCTCGAGGAGGTCGGCGTCGCCGAGGGCGTAGGAGAGGCGCAGGTAGCCGGAGGGGCCGAAGGCCTCTCCGGGCACGGTCGCGACCTCGGCCTGGTCGAGGATGAGGTCGGCGAGCTCGAGCGAGGTCGTCGGCGTCACGCCGCCCCAGGTGCGCCCGAGCAGCCCGCGCACGTCGGGGTACACGTAGAACGCGCCCTTCGGGGTGGGCGTCACGACGCCGGGGATCGTGTTGAGCTCGGCGACGATCGTCTTGCGGCGCCGGTCGAAGGCCTCGCGCATGATCTCGGCCGACTCCTGCGGGCCCGTCAGCGCCGCGATCGCGGCCCGCTGCGAGACGTTCGAGACGTTCGAGCTGAGGTGCGACTGCAGGTTGGCGGCGGCGGCGATGACGTCGCTCGGCCCGACCATCCATCCCACGCGCCATCCGGTCATCGCGTAGGTCTTCGCGACCCCGTTGACCAGGATGCTGCGGTCGGCGAGCTCGGGAACGGCCTCGACGATCGACAGGGCGCGCACGCCGTCGTAGGTGAGGTTCTGGTAGATCTCGTCGGTCACGACCCACAGGCCGCGCTCGAGCGCCCACTCGCCGATGGCGCGGGTCTGCTCGGGGGAGTAGACGGCGCCGGTCGGGTTGGAGGGCGAGACGAACAGCAGCACCTTGCTGCGCGGGGTGAGCGCGGCCTCGAGCTGCTCGATCGTCACGAGGTAGTCCTGGTCGGCGCCCGCGAAGACATCGACCTGCACCCCGCCGGCGAGCTTGATCGCCTCGGGGTAGGTGGTCCAGTACGGCGTGGGAACGAGAACCTCGTCGCCGTCGTCGAGCAGCGTCTGGAAGGCCTGGTAGACGGCCTGCTTGCCGCCGTTGGTGACGATGACCCGGGATGCCGCTACCTCGAGTCCGCTGTCGCGCAGCGTCTTGGCGGCGATCGCCTCCCGCAGCTCGGGCAGCCCGGCGGCGGGGGTGTAGCGGTGGTTCCTCGGGTCGCGCACGGCTTCTGCCGCGGCATCCAGGATGTGCTCGGGGGTGGGGAAGTCGGGCTCGCCGGCCGCATACGAGATGATCTGCTTGCCCTGCGCCTTGAGCGCTTTGGCCTTCGCGTCGACCTTGAGGGTCGCCGACTCTGCGATCGCGCCTACGCGCGCGGAGATGCGAGGGAGTTCGTCTGCCACGAGTACGAGCATAGGCCAGGGCGCGCGACCCCCGTAGACTGTTACCCGTGCGCGCGGCATCCAGTCGTCGGCATGTGAAATCCACATCGGCTAGACAGCACGATCCTCGACAAGGGGGCGGCACGGCCCGGCTTTACAGCTCGGAGCCGGTGACCTACACTTGGTCGAGGTAGTTGAAATCTGCCATGCTTTTTTGCGCCTATTTTCAGGCAAGCCATCACGGTAGACCGTAGAGATTGTGCGCAGCGAAGCCGTGTGGTTTCAGCCCCTAGGGCGGTGGCTCAATTGGTAGAGCAGCGGTCTCCAAAACCGCAGGTTGCAGGTTCGAGTCCTGTCCGCCCTGCAAGTCGGCATCGAAGTGTCGGCCTATGAAAGGTGTAACGAGGTGGCCAGGAAAATCATCGACGAGCCGAGTGAGGAAATCGTCGCGAGCGCAAAGAGGGAGCGCGAGGCAAGGCGCTCACCCTTCGCGCGAATTGCCCTGTTCATCAGGCAGGTCATCGGTGAGCTCAAGAAGGTCGTCACACCGACCCGCAAGGAGCTGCTGAGCTACACGGGCGTCGTGCTGATCTTCGTCGTCATCATGATGGCCCTGGTCTCCGGGCTCGACTGGGTGTTCGCGCTCGTCGTGACATATGTCTTCGGAAACGGCACCCCCGCGGGTTGACCCGTGCGCCCGCGACGCGGGCCGCGAAGAGAAGTGGCCACATGAGATGGCTTGCACGACAACGAAATGAAATGAGTTTTTGTGGCTGAGAGAAAGCGCGGTGACGTCGACTGGTCGACTGCTGCCGAGCAGTCGTCGGAAGACGACGAGGCACAGACCGGCAACGTGCTCGAATCCGACGAGGAGGCGAGCGAGGCTGCCGAGGTGAGGGCGGTGCACGTGGTCGACGGTGAGGACACCGACGACGGCGGCATCGAGGCGAGCCTGGAGGCGGCGCTCGACGCGATCGAGAACTCCGCGGATCCCGAGGCCGACGCCATCATCGACGACGCACTCGACATCGACTCCGCCGACGAGGCCGAGGCCGCGTTCGAGGCCGTCGAAGACGAGGAGGAGGTCGACGAGGCCATCGAGGCGGGCGAGGAGCCCGAGGTCGAGCCCTACGCCGACGCGTTCGAGCGCGAGTTCGAGGCCGAGATCTCCGAGGGTTCCGGCTCGTCGGGCGACGCGGGCGACTCCGACGACGCGGATGCCGACACCGAGGCAGACCCCTACGACGAGTTCCGCACCGAGCTGCGCTCCCTGCCGGGCAAGTGGTACGTCATCCACTCCTACGCCGGTTTCGAGCGTCGGGTGAAGCAGAACATCGAGAACCGCAAGCAGTCGCTCGAGGCCGAGGACTACATCTTCCAGGTCGAGGTCCCGATGGAGGACGTCGTCGAGATCAAGAACGGCCAGCGCAAGATGGTCAACCGCGTGCGCATCCCCGGCTACGTGCTCGTGCGCATGGATCTCAACGAGGACAGCTGGTCGGTCGTGCGCCACACCCCCGGTGTGACCGGCTTCGTCGGCAACTCGCACAACCCGACGCCCCTGCGTTTCGAAGAGGCGTTCTCGATGCTCAAGAGCCTCGTCGAGATCAAGGACGTCCCGGCGTCGAAGGCTCCCGGCGGCAAGGGCGCGAAGGCTGCGGCCCGCGTCATCCCGGCCGAGATCGACTTCGAGGTCGGCGAGACCATCACGATCAAGGAAGGCTCGTTCGCGGGCCTGCCCGGCTCGATCAGCGAGATCAAGCCCGAGAGCGGCAAGCTCACGGTGCTCGTCTCCCTCTTCGAGCGCGAGACCCCGGTCGAGCTCAGCTTCGACCAGGTCACCAAGCTCTAACACACACCACCGCACCTCGGAACGGCCGGGGACGCGGGAGAACCTCGCCGGGAATCCCGGCAGGCTCGATCACCGAAAAGGAAAAGAAGAATGGCACCGAAGAAGAAGGTAACTGGTCTGATCAAGCTTCAGATCAACGCCGGCGCCGCCAACCCCGCCCCGCCCATCGGCCCGGCGCTCGGTCAGCACGGCGTGAACATCATGGAGTTCTGCAAGGCCTACAACGCGGCGACGGAGTCCCAGCGCGGAAACGTCATCCCCGTCGAGATCACCGTGTACGAGGACCGCTCGTTCACCTTCATCCTGAAGACCCCGCCCGCGGCGGAGCTCATCAAGAAGGCTGCCGGCGTCGCCAAGGGCTCGGGAACCCCGCACACCGTCAAGGTTGCGAAGCTCACGCAGGAGCAGGTCCGCGCGATCGCCGAGCAGAAGATGTCCGACCTCAACGCGAACGACATCGACGCTGCGAGCAAGATCATCGCCGGCACCGCCCGCTCCATGGGAATCACGGTCGAGGCGTAACACCTGCCCCGACGGGCACCACTGTGGGAGAGCCGGCCAGGCTCAGCACACACCACAACTTAGAGTCGCGGCATCCGCCGCGTAAGACTTAGGAGAAACACCATGGCAAAGTCCAAGGCATACTTGGCAGCGGCCGAGAAGATCGAGGCCGACCGTTACTACACTCCGAGCGAGGCCGTCGCCCTCGCCAGGGAGACCGGGTCGAAGAAGTTCGATTCGACCGTCGAGGTCGCGCTCAAGCTCGGCGTCGACCCCCGCAAGGCCGACCAGATGGTTCGTGGAACCGTCATCCTTCCGCACGGCACGGGCAAGACCGCCCGCGTCATCGTGTTCGCGACGGGCCCCGCGGCCGAGGCCGCCATCGCAGCCGGCGCCGACGAGGTCGGTGGCGACGAGCTCATCGAGAAGGTCGCCGGCGGCTACACCTCCTTCGACTCGGCTGTCTCGACCCCCGAGCTCATGGGCAAGGTCGGTCGTCTCGGTAAGGTCCTCGGCCCGCGTGGCCTCATGCCGAACCCCAAGACCGGAACGGTGACGCCCGATGTGGCGAAGGCCGTCTCCGACATCAAGGGCGGAAAGATCGAGTTCCGCGTCGACAAGCACTCCAACGTGCACTTCGTCGTCGGCAAGGCGGGCTTCACCGCCGAGCAGCTCGACGAGAACATCAAGGCCGCCCTCGACGAGGTCGTGCGTCTCAAGCCGTCGTCATCGAAGGGCCGCTACATCACGAAGGGCGCCGTCTCGACGACCTTCGGCCCGGGCATCCCGCTCGACGTCAACTCCATCTAGCCTCGGCTGGATCTCCGGCTCTGCTGGAGTGTGTGAAAGGGCCCGCTTCGGCGGGCCCTTTTGCGTGCGGGGCGGTGTGGGCCGGTGTGAGCAGGTGTCGGCATGACCCGAATGCAGGAGATCTTCCGGCATCCCTTCGGACAGCCCCTCGATGTGCCCTCCGACCGGAGAGGGCCCTGCATTTGGGTGGGGTGATACCGGGGTAGGGGTGAGAGAGCGCTCCGCAGAGGGACGCGGGAGCGGGGGCCGTTTTTCTACGCTCGGAAGGACTCGTCGCCCCTCGACCCTGGAGCATCCGCATGACCCTCTCCGCCCCGCCGTTCCCCTCGGCTCCGCCCGCGATTCCGGATGCCCGCACCGCCCCCCGTGCGGTCGACCCCACCGTCCCGGCAGCACGCGCCGTTCCGGGGGAGGGCGCAGAAGCCCGCGGCGGCCCCGCCCCGCGCCCGGCGGAACGTGACCGCGTCATCGACCTCGTGCGGGCCTTCTGCCTCGTGGTCGTCGTGCTGCTGCACGGCCTCATGGCCGGCATCGGGGTCGAGACGGGCGAGGTGCGCATCGTGAACGCCTTCGAGGGCCGGGCCTGGTTCGCGCCCGTCTCCTGGCTCGTGCAGATCATGCCGCTCTTCTTCGTGGTCGGCGGTTTCAGCGGCCTCACCCAGTGGCGCCGGATGCGAGAGCGGGGCGCGAGCGCGGCGGAGTTCGTGCGCGGACGCGTCGACCGTCTCGTCTTCCCGGCCCTTCTCGCCTTCGGCACGATCGGCCTGGGCCTGTCGATCGCCGCGATCGCCGGTGTGCCGTCCGAGCTGCTCGGCGAGCTGGGCTTCCGGATGGCGCAGCCGATGTGGTTCCTCGGCGTCTACCTGGGCGCCGCAGCACTGGTGCCCCTCCTCGCCCGCGCGCACGAGCGGATGCCGGTGCGCACCCTGCTGCTGCTCGTGGTCGCCGTGGTCGCCGTCGACATCCTGCGCGATCGCACGGGCGTCGACGGCCTGGGGTTCCTCAACCTCGCCTTCGTGTGGCTCGCGATCCAGCAGGCGGGCTTCTGGTACGCCGACGGCTGGTTCGCGAACCGCAGTCGCGGTGAGCTGCGGTTCGGCGTGGCCGCCTGCCTCGGCGTGCTGCTCTTCCTGACGGCGAGCCGGATCTACTCCGCCGACATGCTCGTGAACCTGAACCCGCCGACCGCCGCACTGCTGCTGCTCGGCGGCGCGCAGCTGTGCCTCCTCGCCCTCCTCGCCCCGCGCCTCGAGCGCTGGATGCGCGACGACGGCAACGGCATCCTGCGTCGCACGGTCGATGCGATCGGCGCCCGCTCGATGACCGTGTACCTGTGGCACATGCCCGTTCTCGTGCTCGTCGCGGCCGCGCTGCTCGTGACGGGCGCGCCGTGGCCGGAGCCCACGAGCGCCGGCTGGTGGATGTCGCGGAGGCTGTGGCTGGGCGCGATCCTCGTCGCCCTCGTGCCGGTCGCCGCATGGCTCGGGCGTCTCGAGCGGGGCCCCGCTTCGTTCACGGGCCGCACGGCGGGCCCGATCTCCGCACCGCGCGCCGCGTTGAGCGTCGTCTGCGCGACGGCCGGGGTCGTGACCGTGCTCGTCGGCGGCTTCACCGTGGTCTCCGCCGCCGTCGCGACCACCGCCTTCGCGGTGGCCCTGTGGCTGTCGGCGGGTGCGCGCTCGCGCCGCCTCAGCGCGGCTGGTCCGCGGAGCCCCCGGGGGTGACGAGCCCCGACTCGTAGGCCGCGACGACCGCCTGGGCGCGGTTGCTGATCTCGAGCTTGGCCAGGATGCGGCTCACGTGGGTCTTCACTGTCTGCTCCGCGATGAACAGCTCGGTGGCGATCTCGTGGTTCGGCCGGCCGCGGGCGACGAGCAGCAGCACGTCGCGCTCCCGCTCGGTGAGGCGCTCGAGCGCGGCGGAGGAGGTCTGGCGGGGCGCGCCGCTGTGGGCGAACTGCTCGATGAGCCTGCGCGTGACGCTCGGGGCGAGCAGGGCGTCGCCCTGCGCGATCACCCGCACGGCGGCGATGAGGTCGCCGGGCAGCGCGTCTTTGAGCAGGAAGCCGCTCGCACCGGCGCGGATCGCGTCGTAGACGTACTCGTCGATGTCGAAGGTCGTGAGCATGAGCACCCGGGGCGGCGGGTCGGCGGGGGCGGCGAGCAGCTCGCGGGTCGCCTCGATGCCGTTGAGCACCGGCATCCGCACGTCCATGAGCACGACGTCGGGTGAGGTGCGCCGCGCGAGCTCGACACCCTGCGCCCCGTCGGCCGCCTGGCCGACGACCTCCATGTCGGGTTGCGCGTCGAGGAGGGCGGCGAACCCCGCTCGCACCATGGCCTGGTCGTCGGCGATCACGATGCGGATCGTCATGGCTGGGCTCCTTGCTCGGTCGGTTCCTGTGGTGGGATCTGCTCGGCCTCGCCGAGCTGCTCGGCGGTGCCGGACGCGGGCCGGAGCGGCACGACGGCGTGCACCTCGAACCCTCCGTCGG
Organism: Compostimonas suwonensis; assembly: GCF_002797855.1. Taxonomy (GTDB): domain Bacteria; phylum Actinomycetota; class Actinomycetes; order Actinomycetales; family Microbacteriaceae; genus Compostimonas; species Compostimonas suwonensis. The sequence goes on along the minus strand of NZ_PGFB01000005.1, from coordinate 418,182 downwards.
GTGCGGGCCCGTAGCTCACGGTGCCTCCCACGCTTGCGGCGCGTTCGCGCATGCCGCGCAGGCCGTGGCCGGTGCGGGCCGGCGCGGGCGCGATCGGCCCTGCCCCGGCGCCGGTTCCGACGCCCCGCGGCGGTGCGGAGTTCGAGACCGAGACGCTGAGGTCGTGCGCGTCGCGAACGCAGCGGATCGCGACATCCGCCCCCGGAGCGTGACGGATGACGTTGCTGAGCGCCTCCTGCACGATGCGGTAGGCGGTGAGGGCCGAGACCTCGCTCACCCCCTCGTCGTCTCGCTCGCCCGACCAGTCGAGGGTCGCTGTGACTCCCGCGCGCTCGGCCCGCTCGACGAGACCCGGGATGTCGGAGAGCCGGGGCTGCGGGGCGAGCTCCGCGGCCGACTCGGCGTCGCGCAGCACGTTCAGCAGCCCGCGCATCTCGGCCAGGGCCTGCCGCGACGACGCGGCGATGTCGTCGAATTCGGCGGCGAGCACGGGATCGACCGAGGGATGCCGGTACACCGCCGTCGAGGCCTGCACGTTGATCATCGACATGCTGTGGGCGATGACGTCGTGGAGCTCGCGGGCGATGCGGGTCTTCTCCTCGGCGAGGAGGCGTTTGGCGTGCTCCTCGGCGGTGAGCTCCTGCTCCTGCACGAGTTGGGCGCGGATGTTCTGCCGCAGACGCAAGGTGATTCCGACACCGAGCGCAGCGCCCGTGACGGCGGTGAAGACGACGACGTCGGCGAGGACGGCGCCCGGGTCGGCGCCCCCGGGCAGCAGGTTCGCGATGACGCCCGCGACGGCGACGCCCGCGAGCCAGGTGACGACGGCGGCGAGCCAGGGCGCGCGCAGGCCGAGGATCACGATGAGCGCGGTCTGCACGATCATCGATGCGACCGGCCAGGGCCAGGGGGCGCTCGCAGCGCCCGTGCCGAGGAGGATCAGGGCGAGGGCGGCGAGGGTGCCGACGGCCGCGGCGAGCCTCGGACGCCAGAGCGCGAGGGGCAGGGCGCCGGTGTGCAGGAGCGAGAGGGCGATGGCCGCGTAGGCGGGAACGCCGTAGACGCTCGTGGCGAGCGGGGCCTCGACGGTGAGCAGCACGATCGCGCCGAGCACCACGAGGCCCGCGAGCAGCACCCGGCGGTTGGTGCGGAACCAGCGGCGCAGGCGGCCTCGCGGCTTCCGGGCTCGCGCGGGCTTCGTGGGTGCCGGGGTCGTCCGCGCGGGCTTCTCGGCACGCAGGGGCTCGTCGCGCGCCGGTCTCACCCGCTCCGGCTTCGCTCGTGCCCGTCTCGCCATCCGGCCGTCCTACCTTTCCGGGGTCGTGCCCGCCCCGGCTGTCCACTCTAGAGGAGCGGCTTCGAGCGGTCCTGAGCGGTGCTGAGGGGTGTTCGGCCCTGAGAGGCTCAGCGGGCCGATTGGAGCGCATCCGGCTCGTCGGGCGCCTCGATCCGGCCCCCGCTCTCGGTATCCTGGAGTCATGACGAGCCCGACCATCTCCGTCGCGACCCCCGCGGATGCCGAACGCGTCGCGGCGCTCGCCGCGGTGACCTTCGCCCTCGCCTGCCCGCCCGGAACAGCTGCGGAGGCGATCGAGCAGTTCATCGCGCAGAACCTCTCGGCCGCCCGCTTCGAGGAGTACCTGGCCGACGCGGGCCGCTGCGTTCTGCTCGCGGATGTCGGCGGCGAGGCCAGCGGCTACACGATGCTCGTCTTCGCCGACCCGCACGCCGACATCGACAGCGTGCTGAGCCTGCGGCCCACCGTCGAGCTCAGCAAGGTCTACGTGCACGCCCGGCACCACGGGGCCGGGATCGCGGCACCGCTCATGAGCGAGACGCTCGCCGCTGCGACCGAGCGCGGAGCGGCCGGTGTGTGGCTCGGTGTCAACAAGCAGAACGCGAAGGCGATCCGTTTCTACGAGAAGAGCGGATTTGCCGTCGTGGGCAGCAAAACCTTCCAACTCGGGCCCGAACTGCACGACGACCACGTGATGGAGCGGGCGCTCGTTCACTGAATCTTCAGGGAATGCACGGCTTCGGCCAGTTCGGCGGCATCGTGCATCCATATGAATTGACTCTCAACAAAACTGCCTCGTAGTATCGCTCAAGAGGATGACCAACGACGGTCGCCCCTGAGGAGGATCACGTGCCAGCACGTTCCGCGGTCGCCCGCGCTTTCGCCGCCTTCGCGGTCACGATCGGACTCGCGCTGGGCGCCGTCCTGGCCGTCGCCTCGCCGGCCGCTGCGCACAGCGGCCCCATCGAGTTCCGCATCGCGGGCGACGGCGTCGGCGGCCTCGTGGTGAACGCGCAGTACATCAAAGACGGGCACGCCGTCGACTCCGCCGAGCTCGTGCCCATCGCGACGGCCGTCTCGAAGGAGGGCACGACCGTGGGCCCCGTTCCCCTCGTGCTGTCCGACGAGGGCATCGGTCTCTACACGACCGAGGAGCCCATCCTCACCGAGGGCAGCTGGAGTGTGACCGTCGCGTCGACCGTGCCGGTCGCCGCGACATCCACCGTGGGGATCGACGTCGCCCCTCCGCCGGCGCCTCCTGCAGCCGGTGAGGATGCCGCGGGGTCAGCCGACCCGGTCGACGCCGCCGCGCCCGCCGCCCCCGGTCGCACCGGCTTCACGGGCTGGCTGTGGATCGGCATCGCCGCCGTCGTGGTCGCGCTGGGCAGCGTCGTCGTCGTGATGGTCGTACGCCGTCGCACCGCCGCGCGCGAGGCGGCGGAGCGGGCCGTCGCGGCGAACCCCCGGAGCGCCAAACGCGCTGCGGCTGCGGGCCGCCCGGCCGGCAAGGGGCACCCGACGCCCAAGCGCCCGGTCGCCGCGAAACGCTGAGCCGAGGCGCGCTGGACGGGAGGCGCGCTGGACGGGGGGCGCGCTGGACGGGAGGCGTGGCTGAGCCGGAGGCGTGAGCGCCGCGCTCAGCCGCCCGCCGAGACGGGCGGCTGAGCCGACCAGGGGAAGACGATCCAGCGGTCGGTCGTGCGCCAGGTGAAGTCGGGAACGAGGATCGTGCGCGGCTTCGTGTACAGCGTCGCCGTGCGCACCTCGTCGGCGCTCTCGCGCAGCAGGCGCACGACGAGGGCGAGGGTCTCGCCGGAATCGGAGACATCGTCGACGATGAGCACGCGCTTGCCTGCGAGCGCCGGGGCGTCGAGCATCGGCGCCGAGAGCACGGGCTCGGGCAGGCGTTCGTCGACCCCGGTGTAGAACTCGACGTTGATGCTGCCGCAGTTCTTCGTGCCGAGAGCGTAGGAGATCGCCCCCGCGAGCAGCAGGCCCCCGCGGGCGATGGCGATCACGACGTCGGGCGCGAAGCCGCTCGCGAGCACCGTGCGGGCGAGGTCGCGCGAGGCGGTGGCGAAGTCGTCCCAGGCGAGGATCTCGCGGGCCGGTGTCTCGGCGGATGTCACGGCGTCAGTCATGCATCCATGCTATTTGCGCGGCCGGGCCGCCGTGACCCGGTTCCCGTCGCCCGCTCACAGGGTCAGCACGATCTTGCCGCGGGTGTGGCCCTCCTCGAGCGCGCGATGGGCGGCCGCGGCATCCGTGAGCTCGAAGACCTGGTCGACGAAGACGCGCACGTCGCCCGACTCGAGCAGGCGGGAGATGACGGCGAGGGTGGTGCCGTCGGGCGCCACCTTGTAGCCGGTGCCGCGGACCCCGGCGGCGGCGGCGGCCTCGGCGAAACCCGGCCAGCTGCCCGTGGGCGCGTTGATGATGAGCCCGCCCGGCCGCAGCACGGTGAGCGAGCGGGAGCCGGTGTCGTCGTGCACGTTGCCGATGAGGTCGATCACGACGTCGACCTCGCTCACGGCATCCTCGAACCGCGTGGTCGTGTAGTCGACGGTCTGCGCGGCCCCGAGCTCGTGCAGCCAGCCGACGTTGCGGCTCGAGCCGGTCGCGATGACGTGGGCGCCGAAGTAGGCGGCGAACTGAACGGCGAAATGCCCGACGCCCCCTCCACCGGCGTGGATGAGGATGCGCTGGCCTTCGTGGGCGCGGGCGACCTCGACGACCATGCCCCAGGCGGTGAGGGCCGCGAGCGGCACGCCGGCCGCCTCGACGTGCGAGAGCTTGCCGGGCTTGCGTGCGACGCTCAGGCTCGGCACCGAGACGTACTCGGCGTAGCTGCCCGAGATCCTCGGCACCATGGCCATGCCGTAGACCTCGTCGCCCGGTTGCAGGGGATGCGACTCGTAGGGCGATTGCACGACGATGCCGCTGAAGTCGTTGCCGAGCACGGCCGGGAACGAGGGCAGGGCGGAGGCGACGCCGGCGCCTGCGCGGGTCTTCGCGTCGATGGGGTTGATGCCGGCGGCGACGACCTTGATGAGCAGCTCGGCATTCACGCGCTGCGGGGTCGGCACCTCGGCGAGATGCAGGGCGTCGGGGCCGCCGGGCGCGTCGATGACCATCGCCCGCATAAGAGACGGGAGCTGTTGGGCCGATGGGACTGCGTTGTGCTGGGAGTCTGCGGTGCTCTGCTTCATCGTTCGGCCTTCCGCTGGTTCGTCGGGCATCGCTGCGGCTTCGCGCGTGCGACCCCCGGTGCTCCCTCATCAGTCAACCCAGTCAATGAGTCACCGGTGTTACGGGGGCGTCAATAAAAGTTACCTCTTCGTGACCATCGGCCGGCGGATCGGGATGGCCGCGGCGAGTTCTCTACACGGCTATACACATGCCGTTCGACGGTGGATAACGGTCGTCGCGACGGGGAGCGTCCTGGCCATCGAGAGGGCTTTCAGGTCAAATACCTGATCGAAGACGATTTATCTCAACTCAAGATGCCCTGATTCGCACAGGCAGGGCTCGCTTATCCACCGATTCGCCGAGTTTCTCCCCAATTCTCCACAGTTTCATCCACAGGTTCGGCTTCATCCACAGGTCTGCTTCATCCACAGGTCTGCTTCATCCACGGGCCCAGCCCAACCATGAGGCGACGGCCCTGCGGCACTCCGCGGCCTGCGCCCGCGCCCCGTCGTCGCGCGGGGGGATCGTGAACAGCCGCGCCTCGGGCAGAGCGCCGTGCCACTCGTGGGCGATCGCCTCCGGGTGCACGGGGTCGCGCTGCGCCGAGACGACGGCTGCGGGAACGGTCACCGCGGCGAGCTCGGAGGGGTCGCGGTAGGCGACGTTGCGCGGAACCTCGACGAGGCGGATGGCGCGAGCCGCGGCATCCGGGGTTCGGAACTGTGCGAGCACGGCGGCAGCCCCCGCCGGCGACTGCTCGCGGATGCCGCGGAAGAGCTCGCTCGAACGGAACACCTCCTCGCCCCGCGCCGGCCCGAGCTCGGCGAGCAGCTCGCCGATCACCGGGAAGGCCCGCAGATTGCGCGGCAGCGACTCGCTCGTGAAGGCCGGGCGGATGAACACGGCCCGCTCGACGGGCAGCGTCGCGTCGAGCACGATGCGCAGGGCCAGCGCCGCGCCCATCGACACGCCGATCAGGATGATCGGCGAGGTGTCGCCGGCGAGACCCTCGCGGATCTGCTCGGCGAGCTCTGCGGCGAGGGCGTCGAGGCGGAAGTCCCGCGGCTCGCCCAGAAGCGGGGAGGCGCCGTGGGCGCGCACATCCGGCGCGACGACCGTCTGCGACGCGGGGATCGTGCTGCCGAGCAGCGCGGGCAGCTGTGAGCGGTCGTTGCCCAGGCCGTGGAGCAAGGCGACCGCCACGATCAGCCCAGCGCTCGGTAGGAGGGCACGTAGTCGGAGTAGCGGCCGGGATCGTCGCGCGGCTCGGGCGCGGCCGCGAGGCCCGCGGCGGTCAGACGTCCGAGGAGCGAGATGAGCTGGTTCGCCTTCGCGACGAGCTCGCCGATCTCGCGCTCGTCGCGGTCGATCCAGCGGCACTCCGGCTCCTCGCCGACGGGCACGAAGTCGCGGTGCTCCTCCCACACGATGAGCGTGCGCTCGGCGCCGAGCACGTACTGCTGCCACCAGACCTGGCGCAGGTAGGAGCGCGGAACGCTCCGCCACGGCTTCGTCGTCGTCTTGATCTCGGCGAGCTCGAGTGCGCCGGCCGCCGTCACAGCGAGGCCGTCGGGTGTCGCGAGGTGCCGACGCTCGTGCGCCGCGTGGAAGAGAGTCGTGCTGGGCTCGATGCCGTACCGCTCGCGCACCCACGCGGCGATCTCGGGCTCCCGGGCGCGCCCGTGGTCGGTGTAGGCGTTGCCCGAGAAGCCGGTGCCGTTGAGCTTGTCGAGGGCGGCCTTCTCGATGGATGCCGGGGTCGACAGCTTCGCGACATCCGTGGCCGTGATCCCCCGGCTGCGTGCGCGGAGCCAGGCGACTCGATCGGTGGAGTCGGCGACGACGCGGGAGAGGTGGGGAGGGATGATCGGGGGCTCCGGCTCCATCCCGGGGAGCGAGAGTACAAGGTCGGCCACGTGTCCACGGTACCTCCCGCTGCTCCGTCCCCGGGGCGGACACCCGGGTCAGCTCATCTCGGTGACCTTTCCCTGTTTGATGTGCAGTCTCCGTTCGGCTCGGCGGGCGACGGCCGAGTCGTGCGTCACGATGATCAGAGTGAGCCCGCGATCGCGGCGCACCCCCTCGAGCAGGTCCATGATCTCGTCACGGGTCTGCTCGTCGAGGTTGCCCGTCGGCTCGTCGGCGAGCAGGACCTCGGGCTCTTTCACAAGAGCTCGCGCGATCGCCACCCGCTGCTGCTGGCCGCCCGAGAGCTCGGCGGGCAGATGCGTGCCGCGCTCGGCCAGGCCAACGGATTCCAAAGCTTCGGTCGCGCGCCGGGAGCGTTCGCTGGCGCTTATCCGTGACGGAACGAGGGCCGCCTCGACGTTCTCCTGGGCGGTGAGGGTGGGGATGAGGTTGAACCCCTGAAAGACGAAGCCGATCTCGCGGGCCCGGATGCGGGTGAGTGCCCGATCCGGAAGCGTCGAGAGCTCGGAGCCGCCCAGGGCGATTGTGCCCTTCGTCGGCCGGTCGAGAGCGCCGAGCATCTGCAGCAGCGTCGACTTTCCGCCGCCCGTCGGCCCTTGGATGGCGACGAACTGGCCGTCGGGGATGGACAGGGTGACCTTGCTGAGCGCCGTGACTGTGCGGCGCGACTGCGGGTAGTCCTTGGAGACGGTCGTCAGTTCATACATGGTGAGCTCTCTTCGTGGTTCGGTGCTGCGATGAGACGGTTGTTCGGTTCTGTGGGAGTGGTGAGCGTGGTCATGCGACGCTCCGGAGCGCTTCCGCGGGTCGCAGACGGGAGGCGCGCCAGCCGCCGAAAGCGCCCGCGAGCAGGCCGCCCACAACAGCGAGGCCAACAGCGACGAGGATCACACTCGGCGTGATCGGCGCCGTGAGGGTCACATCGCTCGCGGTCGCTGCCGCCCCTCCGAATCCGCCGCCGCCGAATCCGCCGCTGCCGAATCCGCTTTCGCCGCCAAATCCGCTCTCGCCCCCTCGCCCTCCGCCGCCGGGTGGGGCGAAGGCCGTCGCCGAAGCCGCGGCCGTGAGAGTGGGTGAGATGACGTTGACCACGACGATCCCGACGACGCCCACGACGATGCCGAGCACGCCGCCGAGGAGGCCCTGCACAACGGATTCCCCGGCCACCTGACCCACGATCCTGCGGTTGCTCCAGCCGATCGCCTTGAGCGTTCCGAACTCACGGGTGCGCCGTGCAACCCCAGAGATCGTGAACAGGATCGCCAGAAGAAACGCAGCAGCGAGCACGATGACCGACAGCCAGGTTCCGAGGCTCGAGATCAGATCGGAGGCCGTGCTGAGCGATCCGGAGACCGATTCGGCCAGATCCGCCTGGGTATTGACGGCCACCTCGGGAAGAGCCGCTTCGAGGTCGGCCTGCACTTGGGCGATGTCCGTCGAGGAGGTCGCCTGCACGTAGACGGTGGAGAGCTGCCCGTCGAGTTCGGCGAGGCTCTGCGCCACAGCGAGCGGGATGTATGCGTTGCTCGCGGTCGAGGCATCCGACCCGTTCGACGCCACCATCCCGATGACTTCGAAGTCGGAGCCCCCGATGGCGAGAGTGTCGCCGACTGCGAGATCCGCGGATGTCGCATAGCTCTCGTCGAGCACGACGACATCGCTGCTCGCGTCATCTGTTGTGAAGGCACGGCCGTCGGTGAGCGTTGCGGCAGAGAGTGGCCCGATCGCGGATCCGTCGGGGTCGAGTCCGAGCACCGTGAACGAGTCGATGTCGAAGGCGCTGCCGCCGCCGCCGTCGGCGCCACCCGCGGGAGGCCCGCTTCCGGGCGCCTCTCCCTGCTGCCGCTGGGAGAAGTCGGGGAGCTCGCCGTTGAATGTCGTACTGGTGAGTGCGAGCGTGCCGGCCGCAGCCGCGACGTGGGCGATGCCGGTGATCGTGTCGAGCTCGTCCGCGTCGAAGGTCTGGGTTCCTCGAGCGGCAGTCAGGAGGGACCGGCTCAGGTTCGTGCTGCCGTCCGCCGTCTGCCCCTCGCCGGAGCCGAACTGGAAGCGAGGGCCGCCCTCGCCCGGAGTCGGTGTCTCGGCCGGCTTGGTGACGGTGAGGTCAGTGCCGATGCCGTATACCGACTGCAACACGGTCGCCTGGGCATCCTTCACCCCCGCCGCGACCGCGGTGACGATGATGACGAGCGCGATGGCGAGCGCCATCCCGATGGCGATGATGATCGTCTGCTTGCGTCTGCCGAGCAGCTCGCGGCGCAGATAACTGGCGAACATGGTCCTCCTCGAGTCGGGCCGGCACCGTCAGGACGGGTGCTGGGTCGGCCGGTTCCGAAGCTAGGGAGCGCGGCTATGTCGGGACTATGTGTGATCCATGAAAACACTGGGCCGCGCTCATGATGCGCAGATGAGCGGGCAATGCGAGTTGCCAATATCATGAAATCGCCCTGACCGGCCATTATGGTCACACAGCCTGTTCATAGGAAGCAGGAGATACTTAGAAGACATGACACAAGCAACAGTTTTCGCGCCCGCATCGGCGAGCGCGACGGCCCCTCGTCTACGCCGAGGCGACGGTAGCGCCATCCGGGTGCTCGTCGTCGACGACGAGGCCGCTCTCACCGACCTCGTGGCCATGGCCTTGCGCTATGAGGGCTGGGAGATCAAGACCGCCTCGGGCGGCCGCCAAGCGATGAGCCTCGTGCGCGAGTTCCGCCCCGACGCCCTCGTGCTCGACATCATGATGCCCGACCTCGACGGCATGAAGGTGCTCTCGCGCCTGCGCGCCGACGGGCAGGACACCCCGGTGCTCTTCCTGACCGCGAAGGACTCGCTCGACGACCGCATCGCCGGGCTGACGGCGGGGGGAGACGACTACGTCACCAAGCCGTTCAGCCTCGAAGAGCTCGTCGCGCGGCTGCGCGGCCTCATCCGCCGCTCGACAGCCGTGGTCGCCGACTCCGTCGATCCGCGGATCGTCATCGGCGATCTCGTGCTCGACGAGGACAGCCACGAGGTGACGCGCGACAACCAGCCCATCGACCTCACGGCCACCGAGTTCGAGCTGCTGCGCTTCCTCATGCGCAACCCGCGGCGCGTGCTGAGCAAGGCGCAGATCCTCGACCGCGTCTGGAGCTACGACTTCGGGGGCAAGTCGAGCGTCGTCGAACTCTATATCTCCTATCTGCGCAAGAAGGTCGACCAGGGCCGCACGCCGATGATCCACACGGTGCGCGGCGCCGGGTACATGCTCAAGGCCGCCGGTTGACCCCACGCCGACGTCGTTCGTGGACGCTTCGGCGTCGGCTCGTGGTGAGTGTCGTGACACTGCTCGCGGTGGTGAGCGCTGTCATCGGCGTGGTGAGTGTTGTGTACATCGAGAACTATCTGACGACGGAGCTCGACGAGCAGCTCACGAACACCGTCGACCGAGCGGGGCGCGCCATCATCCAGCCCGGCAGCCCGGTGCTCGCGCCGTCTCCTCGCGGAGAGAGCCCGCCCTGGGCAGAGCTCATCCTCAACGCCCCCGCGCAGCCGGAGGGCAGCTTGGCCGTCGTCGAGGCCCGGGGCGAGATACTGTCGGCCGGCTACCTCGACCGGGCCGGTGAGATCCAGTCGCTCGGGAGCGATCAGCAGGCGCAGATCGCGGGGATGCCGCACGACAATCGCCCGCACACGGTCGAACTCGGCGGCGACCTGGGATCGTACCGGGTCTTCACCCTCGACGGCCCGGGCGGCGAGGCGCTCGTCATCGGACTGTCGCTCGGCCCCCTGCAAGACACGGTCGCGAAGCTCATCGCCATCATCGCCGTGGTCACGGTCGTGGGCATGGCGCTCGTCGCGCTGCTCGCCGCCGGTCTCGTGCGCCTGGCCCTGCGCCCCCTCGAACGTGTCGTGACGACGGCGACCCGGGTGTCGGAGCTGCCCCTCGACCGCGGTGACGTCTCGCTCGCGCCGCGCGTTCCCGAGGGCGACACCGATCCCGGAACAGAGGTCGGCCGGGTGGGCGTCGCCTTCAACCGGATGCTCGACCACGTCGGCGCCGCCCTGCGCGCGCGGGCGACGAGCGAGGCGAAGGTGCGTCAGTTCGTCGCGGATGCCAGTCACGAGCTGCGCACGCCTCTCGCCTCCATCCGCGGCTACTCCGAGCTGACCCGCCGTGTGCAGCACGATCTTCCCATCGACGTCACGCACTCCCTCGGGCGCATCGAGGCCGAGTCGCTGCGGATGACGACCCTCGTGGAAGACCTGCTGCTGCTCGCGCGGCTCGACGAGGGGCGCGAGCTCGAACGCCGGCCCGTCGACCTCAGCAGGCTCGCCGTCGACGCGCTGAGCGACGCGCACGTCGCCGGGCCCGACCACGAGTGGGAGATGGAGCTGCCCGACGAGCCCGTCGAGACCCTCGGCGACGCCCCGAGGCTGCACCAGGTGGTGGCGAACCTCCTCACGAACGCGCGGGTGCACACGCCCCCGGGCACCACCGTCGTGCTCGCCCTCGAGACCCACGACGGCGAGGCGGTGCTCTCGGTCACCGACGACGGCCCCGGCATCGACGCCGGAGTGCGGGACGTCATCTTCGAGCGTTTCGCACGCGGCGACAACTCGCGGTCACGCGCCACCGGCAGCACGGGCCTCGGCCTCTCGATCGTGCACGCCGTCGTCGCCGCCCAGAACGGCACCGTCACGCTGGAGAGCAGGCCGGGGCGCACCCGCTTCGAGGTGCACCTGCCGTTCGTGGAGCCCGCAGAGGGCGCCCGCGCGCGGTCGGACGAGCCCATGATGGATGCCGAGGACGACGAGGGCGAGCTCGTTGCGGAAGGCCGGGCGGTCGCGGCCGTCGAGGCGTCGGCGGTCGAGGCGGACGGGCCGGGCCTCGCTGTCGAGGACGAGCCCGGTGATGGCGGACGGCAGCGCCCGCGATCCGAGATGATGGAACCATGAGAATCGCAGTCACCGGTGGGTCGGGAAAGTTGGGGCGCACCGTCGTGCGCGAGTTGCGTGCGCAGGGCTACGAGGTCACGAGCCTCGATGCGACAGGGGAGCGCGGCGCCGGCTTCGTGCAGGTCGATCTGCGCGACTACGGCCAGACGGTCGACGCGATCCTCGGGGTCGACGACCGGCACACGGGCTTCGACGCGATCGTGCACCTGGCCGCCATCCCCGCGCCCGGGATCGTCTCCGACATCCAGACCTTCCACAACAACATGATCGTGACCTTCAACGTCTTCCAGGCCGCCCAGCGCGCCGGGATCATGAACATCGTCTACGCCTCGAGCGAGACCGTGCTCGGTCTTCCGTTCGACGTGCCGCCGCCCTACATCCCCGTCGACGAGGAGTACCCGGCGCGTCCGGAGAGCGTCTACTCGCTCACCAAGCACCTCGAGGAGCAGCTCGCGATCGAGCTCGTGCGCTGGAACCCGCAGCTCAAGATCATCGCCCTGCGTTTCTCCAACGTCATGAACCCGGAGGACTACGCGGCCTTCCCCTCCTTCGACGCGGACGCCGCGCGGCGCAAGTGGAACCTCTGGGGCTACATCGACGGCCGCGACGGCGCCCAGGCCGTGCTCAAGGCCCTCGAGCTCGACGTGACGGGCTTCGACCGGTTCATCATCGCCGCCGCCGACACCGTCATGACCCGGCCGAACGCCGAGCTCGTCGCCGAGGTGTTCCCCGGCGTCCCGCTCACACGCGAGCTGGGCGTTCACGACACCCTGCTGTCGATCGACAAGGCCCGCCGGGTGCTGGGCTACGACCCGCAGCACTCCTGGCGCGACTAGTCCCGCGGCCTCCCTGCACGCGAAAGTCCCGCGGGCACCTGGTTTTCCACGTGCCCGCGGGACTGTGACGTGCCGTCAGACGATCATGCGCCGGGGTGCAGTTCAGACGAGCCGCTTGAGCAGCTCGGCGAGCGTCTCCACCTCGTCGGTCGTCCAGGTGCGGAGCCGTTCGTACAGCTCCGCGCGCCTGGTCGCCTGGATCTGCGTGATCCGTTCGACCGCCTGGGGTGTGGCCTCGAAGAGGGTCGAGCGGCCGTCGCGGGGGTCGGCGTGGCGGCTGATGAGGCCGAGCTCTTCGAGCACCTTCGCCTGGCGGCTGATGACGCTCTTGTCGGAGTGCAGCGTCTCGGCGAGGGAGCCGGCGCTCGTGCGGCCGCCGCGTGCGATCGTCATGAGCAGCTTGTAGCTTCCCGCCTGCAGCTCGGGATGCACCTTCGTCGCCTGGTTCTGGAGGTTCTCCCGCACCCGGTTGGCGAGCACGCCGAACTGATCCTCGACGGTGGCTATCGCCGCGTCGATCCTCTTGTGATCGCTCTCGCTCATCGTTTGGAGCATAGCCGTGTCCATGGTCAGGGACGTGCGGGAGGCTGGATCTCGATCGCGCCCGTCTGCGGCGTCGCGCCGATCATGCCGGCCGTCACCTCGACGAGGGTCTCCTCGACATCCTCGACCTCTTCGGCCTCCTTCTGGGCCTTCGTCTCGTTGAGGCGCTCGACGGCCGTCTTGGTGCCGAGCAGCGCGTTCGGCAGGAAGATGATCGCGATGAGGGCGACGAGGGCGATCGGGACGGCGACGAGGAACACGTCTCCGACGGCCTCGCCGTAGGCGGCCTCGACGACCGTGCGGATCGGGCCGGGCAGATCCGCGACGTTCGGGATGGTGCCGCCCTCGAGGGAGCCGGCCGCGCCTGCGGCGGGTCCGCCCAGGCTCGTGAGCCCCTCCGTGATGAGCGTCATGACCCGTGTCGCGAGGATGGAGCCCATCACCGAGACGCCGGCCGCGCCACCCAGGCTGCGGAAGAACGCGACCGAGGCGCTCGCCGTGCCCAGGCGGCTCGGCTCGACCGAGTTCTGCACGATGAGCACGAGGTTCTGCATGACCATGCCGACGCCGGCGCCCAGGATGAACATGAACACCGAGACGAGCACATAGTTCGTGTCGTAGCGGATGGTTCCCATGAGCGCTGTGCCCACCGTCAGCAGCACGCCGCCCGTGACCATAAAGGCCTTCCATTTGCCGAAGCGGCTGATGAGGTTGCCGACGACGGTCGAGGCGAGCAGCAGGCCCACGATCATCGGGAGCGTGAGCAGTCCCGACTGGGTGGGGGTCGCGCCCCGGGCGAGCTGCATGTACTGGCTCAGGAAGACCGAGGTGCCGAACATCGCGACGCCGACCGCCATGCTCGCGACGACCGCGAGGGTGAAGGTGCGGTTGCGGAACAGGCTCAGCGGGATGATCGGTTCCTTGACCTTGAACTCGGTCAGCACCGCGAGCCCGATGAGCACGACGGATCCGGCGAGCATCAGGAACGACGGCACGGACGCCCACTCGAACTGGTTGCCCGCGAGGGTCACCCAGATGAGCAGCAGCGAGACGCCGCCGGCGATGAGCGCGGCGCCCAGGTAGTCGACCTTGACGCCCTTCGAGGAGCGCTTCGGCAGCTTGAGCGTGAACTGCAGCAGCAGGATGGCCGCGATCGCGAAGGGCACTCCGACGAAGAAGTTGGTGCGCCATCCGATGGAGTCGGTCAGGACACCGCCGATGAGCGGGCCGCCGATCGTGCCGACCGCCATGACCGCTCCGAAGAGGCCCATGTACCGGCCGCGCTCACGGGGGCTGATGATGTCGGCGAGGAGGATCTGGCTGAGAGCCGTCAGGCCGCCCGCGCCGAGGCCTTGGAGGACGCGGAAGACGATGAGCGTCCCGGTGTCCTGCGAGAAGCCGGCGAGTGCCGAACCCAGCACGAAGATCACGAGCGAGAGCTGGATGAGCAGCTTGCGGTTGAAGAGGTCGGCGAACTTGCCCCAGATGGGCGTGCTGACCGTGGTCGCGAGCAGCGTGCTCGTGACGACCCAGGTGAAGGCGCCCTGATCGCCGCCCAGGTCGGAGATGATGCGGGGAAGCGACGAGGAGACGACGGTTCCGGCGAGGATCGCGACGAACATGCCGAGCAGCAGGCCGGAGAGGGCCTGGAGCACCTGGCGGTGGCTCATCGGCGCCGGCGACGAATCGGCGTCGATCGGGATGGGGGGTGCTGCGACATCCGCAGCGGCAGTGCGTGCCATGGGATTCTCCGATTTCTCAGGATGGATTTCATGGCTCGACGGTGCGCCACTCATGTAATTGATTTATGTCAACTATATGTAACTGATTGACTTGTGTCAACTATTCCCGAGCCTCCTGACTTGTCCTGCACGGGAGGGTCTGTCCGCACTCCGGCGCCGAGCTCCTCTTCGTTTCCGGACCCGTGAGCGTGTCGAAGGGGATCGAGGAACGAGGGCTCAGGTGCGCACGTCTCGGGAGCACGGATTCGCGGGCGCGGGCGGGTGTGTTACTGTTGTGGAAAGCCAAAGACCGTTGGTCGTTGGCGTGCCCGCGAGGGCGCGCCACCGAAGTTCGTGAAAACGAAGGCCCACGCAGGTGACGAAGTTCAGAACACGACCTCGTGTCGTGTGCGCTCCGGCTCCTGTGCCCGGAGCTTTTTTTATGCCTTCCGCTTCACCGCTTCGACAGCCGCCGACGGTCTCTGGCGGCGCCCCGCACCCTGCGGAGCGTCAGCAAGACGAGAGACAAGGGATGGCCATGGCGAACAAGGAAGCCACGGTTGCCGAGCTGACGGAGCAATTCCAGAACTCGACGGCCGTTCTGCTGACCGAGTACCGCGGTCTCACTGTTGCGCAGCTCAAGCAGCTTCGCACGAGCATCAGTGAGCACGCGAGCTACGCCGTGGTGAAGAACACGCTGACCAAGATCGCCGCGAACAACGCGGGCATTTCGTCGTTCGACGATGAGCTCGTCGGTCCGTCCGCGATCGCATTCGTGCACGGCGACCCCGTCGCGGTTGCCAAGTCGTTGCGTGAATTCACCAAGGCAAACCCTCTTCTGGTCGTGAAGGGCGGTTACTTCGACGGTAACCCCCTGAGCGCCGCTGAGGTAGGCAAGCTCGCCGACCTCGAGTCCCGTGAAGTTCTGCTCGGCAAGCTTGCCGGCGCCTTCAAGGCCTCGCTGTTCGGAGCCGCATATCTGTTCAACGCACCGCTCTCCAACGCCGTTCGCACGGTCGAGGCGCTGCGTGAGAAGCAGGAGTCCGCGAGCTGACGACCCTCAGGGGTTGAACGGCCACGCGGTTAGACACGAGATACAAGGAGAGAGATTATGGCAAAGCTGTCAAACGACGAACTGATCGAGGCGTTCAAGGAGCTCACGCTCATTGAGCTCAGCGAGTTCGTGAAGAAGTTCGAAGAGGTCTTCGAGGTCACCGCTGCTGCACCCGTCGCGGTCGCCGCTGCCGGTGGTGGAGCTGCCGCTCCCGCCGAAGAGGTCGAGGAGCAGACGGCGTTCGACGTCATCCTCGAGGCTGCCGGCGAGAAGAAGATCCAGGTCATCAAGGAGGTGCGCGCTATCACCAGCCTCGGCCTCGGTGAGGCGAAGGCACTCGTTGACGGCGCCCCCAAGGCAGTTCTTGAGGGTGCCACCAAGGAAGCCGCCGAGAAGGCAAAGGCTCAGCTCGAAGAGGCCGGCGCAACCGTCACCCTCAAGTAGTCGAAGCCCGTCAGGGCTTTTCCTTCGTGAGTGTGACAGGCGCAGCCGGCCGGACACACCCCAGCGCGTGCGCTGACGGGTCCGGTCGCAGAGCAGTCTGACGCAGCGATCGCGGATTCCTCCTTACCGAGTACATCTGCGATCGAGGGCGTCGTCCCTTGACGGGGACGACGCCCTGTGTTGTTTAAGCCGCGGTCTTCTCGGCCGCGGCCGAGCACAGGATCGGCACACGAGGTGTGTCGGCACAGGGTCGACTTCCCGCGCGATGGCACTCGGAAACCGTTCGTCGATCGACGAACGGCACACGAGTGTCCGTTGCGCCTGCCCTCGGGCGGGCGCCGGACGCGCACACGGAAGGCACGAAGACACCCTGATGAAAAAATCCCTCGACCGCATGGGGCGCGGCATGCAGTACGGCATGCAGCGCAGCCTGCGCTATTGCGGCCAGGTGCTCCTGGCCGCTCTCCGGCACGGTTCCGGAGAGCGCGAATCGCGAGTGCACAGCGCCGACCACCCTCCGCCCACGCGCGGCAGCTGGTCGGACGGCGGCTCCAACTGGATCCGCTGAGATGACGGGGCGGATGCCGCGACCCGAGGTCGCGGCATCCGCCCTGTTCTGCACGCCGCCCGCACGCCGATGCCGTTCGGATATGGCGACATAGCCGATTGAAAATATATAGACAAGCTATGTATATAATGGACGCATGCTCATCGACGATGTGTCACTGTCTGTCGCAGAAAATCTGTCTGTCGCAGAAAATCAGTCTGCCTCCGGCAAGCGGGTCGAATCGACCGTGCCGGCCAATCCGGGTGCGACAGTGCCCGAACTCCACGAGCTGCTCGGCGACCTCATCAGCACGACCCATCGGCTGACGCGGCTCGCGGCCCAGGCGTACCCCAACTCCGAGTCGCCCGCTGTCTGGCGCACCCTCTCGGTGTTGACGAGCATGGGCCCCATGCGGCTCGGCGAGCTCGCCAAGCACAGCCGGGTGTCCCAGCCCACGATGACCAAGATCGTCCGCAATCTCGACTCGGTCGACTGGATCCGCAGAGTCGCCGACACCGACGACGCCCGTGCCTGGCAGATCGCGGCCGCCCCGCTCGGCGAGCAGGCTCTCACCGAGTGGCGCAGCCGGCTCGCCGATGTGCTCGTGCCCTATTTCGAGGGGCTCGATGCGATCGATCTGCACAGCATGCAGCGGGCCATCCAGATCATCCAGGAGCGCATCGCGGTGCGGCCCGAGTCTGCATCCAGGTCTGGGTCCGCGTCGGCATCCGAGTCCGTGCCCGATGACGGGGCCGGTGCGTAGCCGGTGACCGCGAACACCCCGGCCGCGCCGCACGCCCCGCACAACGCCGCGCCCGCCGCCTCGATCCTCAAACAGCCGCCCGCCGTCTGGGCGGTCGCCTTCGCGTGCGTCATCGCGTTCATGGGGATCGGTCTCGTCGACCCCATCCTTCCGGCCATCGCCAACAGCTTGCAGGCGACCCCGACCCAGACCGAGCTCCTCTTCACGAGCTACCTGCTCGTGACCGGCCTCGCGATGCTGGTCACGAGCTGGGTCTCGAGCCGCATCGGCGCCAAGCGCACCCTGATGTTCGGCCTGGCCCTCATCGTGATCTTCGCTCTCGCGGCCGGCCTCTCGCAGAACGTCGAGTCGGTCATCGGCTTCCGCGCCGGCTGGGGTCTCGGCAACGCCTTCTTCATCTCCACGGCGCTCGCGACCATCGTGGGAGCCGCCGCCGGAGGAACGGGATCGGCGATCATCCTCTACGAGGCCGCGCTCGGCCTCGGCATCGCCATCGGGCCGCTGCTCGGCGGACTGCTCGGAAGCATCAGCTGGCGCGGGCCGTTCTTCGGCACCGCCGTGCTCATGGCGATCGGATTCATCGCGATCACGGTGTTCCTCAAGAGCACACCCGAGAAACCCGCGCCGACCAAGCTCTCGGCGCCCATCCGCGCCCTTCGCACGCCCGCTCTCGCTGTGCTCGCCGCGGCGGCGCTCTTCTACAACATCGGCTTCTTCGTGCTGCTGGCCTATACCCCCTTCCCGCTCGGCTTCGACGCGATCGGACTGGGTCTCACCTTCTTCGGCTGGGGCGTTGGGCTGGCCGTCACGAGCGTCTTCGTCGCTCCACTGCTCACGGCCCGGATGCCGCGCACCCGCGTTCTGTGGATCGCGCTGCCCGTGCTCGGCATCGACCTGCTCGCCGCCGCCCTCCTCGTGAGTTCGCCGGCCGCCCTCGTCGTGTGCGTGATCGTCGGCGGGCTCGTGCTGGGCGTGCTCAACACCGTGCTCACCGAGAGTGTGATGGAGGCGACCGATCTGCCGCGCTCGGTCGCGTCGAGCTCGTACTCGGCCGTGCGGTTCCTCGGCGGGGCCGTCGCGCCACCCGTGGCCGCCGAGCTGGGGGCCGCGATCAGCGACAGTGCGCCGTACTACTTCGCCGCGGCATCCGTGTTCATCGCCGCCGTCATCGTCGTTCTGGGGCGCCGGGCTCTTTCGCGTGTGGACTCGCCCGTCGAGACGGAGCTCGAGGAGGCGCAGGCGATCACCGCCGCCGACAGCTGAGCCGCCGCGATCGCTCAGGAGGCAGACGTGCCGGGCGCCCGGGTGCTGACGCGCATCGCCAGGTCGACGGGGATCAGGGTGTGGCTCGGCTCGGTGGGCAGCTGATCGGAGGCGCCGACCTCGGCCATGAGCAGCTCGACCGCGAGCGTCCCCTGCGATCGCGGATGCTGCTCGAGCGTCGTCAGCCGGAACATGTCGGCGTACTCGTGGCCGTCGATCCCGATCACCGAGAGCTCGGCGGGCACGAGGATGCCGAGCTGCCGCGCCGCGATGATCGCCCCGATGGCGACCTCGTCGCTCGCGGCGAAGACGGCGGTCGGCCGCCGCGGGTCGCCGAGCACCCGCAGCCCGGCTTCGTAGCCGCCGGGCAGGCTCATCTCGGTCTCGAAGACGCCGTCGGCGGGCAGTCCTGCCGCATGCATCGCCTCGAGGAATCCGGTCAAGCGTTTGCCGTGCACGGCGAAGTCCATCTGCTCGGCCTGTCTGCCGCCGATGTGCACGATGGCGGTGTGCCCGAGACGGAGAAGGTGCTCGGTCGCCAGACGTGCCGTCGCGACGTCGTCGATGCCGATCGTGTGGATGCCGGGCAGCGGCCCGCCCACTCCGACGACGGGTTTTCCGAGCGAGTGCAGGCGAGCGGTCTCGTCGGCGCTCATCTCGACACCCACCGCGATGACCCCGTCGAACCGCTTGCGGGCGAGGAAGAACTCGAAGATCCGGCCGCGGTCGGGGGAGTCGGCGCTCAGATTGTAGAGCGTCATGTCGTAACCGCGATCGAGCAGGGCCTCCTCGATGCCTTCGAGCACCTCGGCGAAGAACCAGCGGTTGATGAAGGGGATGACGACGCCCACGTTCTTCGTCTGGCCCGTGACGAGGCTCGCCGCGTTCGGAGAGGCGACGTAGCCGATCTGCGCGGCGGCCTCCGTGACGCGCAGCCGGGTCGGTTCCGCGACGTAGCCCTTGCCGCTCAGCGCGCGCGAGGCGGTCGCCTTCGAGACGCCGGCGAGCTTCGCGACATCCGCTATGGCGCTCAACGAACCCTCCCGACGACTCTCGTGACTGCGGCCAACCGCTGCGGAAACTCAGAGTAGCGCGTTTGCCCGTGATTGTGGAACCGGTTACACAAAGAGCGTTCGAGGCGTTCGCGGTGTGTCGTCGCGCAGGCGATGAGAGCGCGATCTTTTCCATTCTGTGATCATCCGATGCTTGCCACCGGCCATGGACTGCCGTAACTTGACGTGTGGAACCGGTTCCTCATGTAATCGCTTCCCACCCGTGCCAGACAGTGGTTCCACGAAAAAACGACCCCTGAACGGGGGTCGCATGAGATGCGGCTCACGACAGTACGACCTGGCACGACACAGCACCACCACACGGCATCACTCAATGAGGAGGATTCACATGAGCGTGATTCGGCATCGCCGACTACTGGTTCCCGCGGCGGCCGCCGCGGCCGCCATCGGGCTCGTGCTCACCGGTTGCACCGGTGACGCGGCGCCCGAGGCATCATCGGATGCGGACTGCACCGACTACGAGGACTACGGAACATTCGAGTCGGGCGCCGAGGTGAGCATCTACGGCACGATCAGCGACACCGAGGCCGATCTGCTCAACGAGTCGTGGGCCGACTTCGAGTCGTGCACCGGCATCGACATCGTCTACGAGCCCAGCAAGGAGTTCGAGACCCAGATCAACGTGCGCGCGCAGGGCGGCAACCCGCCCGACATCGCGATCTTCCCGCAGCCCGGCCTCTTCGCCGACCTCGCGACCGCCGGATACCTCAAGCCCGCACCGGAGTCGGTCGCGGCCAACGTGACCGAGTTCTGGTCGGAGGACTGGCAGAACTACGCGACCGTCGACGGCACCCTCTACGGCGCGCCCCTCATGGCGAGCATCAAGGGCTACGTCTGGTACTCCCCGAGCACCTTCGAGGAGAACGGCTGGGAGGTGCCCACGACGCTCGACGAGCTCACCACCCTGACCTCCTCGATCGCCGAGAGCGGCACGAAGCCCTGGTGCGTCGGCTTCGCCTCCGGTGACGCGACCGGCTGGCCGGGAACGGACTGGGTCGAGGACTTCGTGCTGCGCCAGTCGGGTCCGGATGTCTACGACCAGTGGGTCACGCACGAGATCCCGTTCAACGACCCCGCGATCGCCCAGGCCTTCGACGCCGTCGGCGCGTTCATCAAGAACCCCGACAACGTCAACGGCGGCCTCGGCGACGTGAACTCGATCGCCACGACCGAGTTCGCGGATGCCGGACTCCCCGTGCTCGACGGCAGCTGCGCCATGCACCACCAGGCCTCGTTCTACGAGGGCTTCTGGGGCGACGGCGTGACGGTCGCGCCCGACGGCGACGTCTGGGCCTTCCTGCTCCCGGGCGAGGAGGAGGGCGCCGCGGCGGTCACCGGTGGTGGCGAGATCGTCGCCGCGTTCAACGAGTCCGACGAGATCACGGCCGTGCAGACCTATCTCTCGAGCGACCTGTGGGCGAACAACCGGGTCAGCCTCGGCGGCGTGATCAGCGCGAACTCGGGGCTCGACCCCGCGAACGCGTCGAGCGAGCTGCTCTCGACGAGCATCGGCATCCTGCAGGATCCGGAGACGACCTTCCGCTTCGACGCCTCCGACCTCATGCCGGGCGCCGTCGGAGTCGGTTCGTTCTTCAAGGGGATGGTCGACTGGATCGGCGGCAAGAGCACGACCGACACCCTCGACTTCATCGAGGGGACCTGGCCGCAGTAGCGGTTCCAGACCGCAGTTCGAGCTCCGCCCTGCCGGTCGGGCTTGCCGAGACCGAGTGACCCGAACCTCGGTTCCGGCAGGCCCGACCGGTAGCGATGACCCCATCGCCGGTTCCACCGCAGTCTCCACCCGCAGTCTTCACCCGCAGTCTTCACTCAGCGACGTTTCGCTCAACGGAGAGAGAGATGCACCTATGACCACTGCTGACCTCATCGGCAAGATCGTCCAGGTCGTGGCCGGTCTGGCGGTCTTCGCGATCGTCATCGGCCTCGTGCTGTTCATCATCGACAAGGCTCCCAAACGGGGCCGCGACTTCATCCAGCTGTTCTTCTTCATCGCCCCGGCGATCGTGCTCCTGGGCATCGGCCTGGTCTACCCGGCCGTGCGCACGGGTATCGCGGCCTTCGCCGACAAGGCCGGCAACTTCATCGGCTTCGACAACTTCGTCTGGATGTTCACCCAGCCCGAGGCGTTGCTGACGCTTCGGAACACGGTCATCTGGGTCGTCCTCGTCCCCACGATCTCCACAGCGGTCGGGCTCGCCTACGCGGTCTTCATCGACCGGTCGCGCGGGGAGAAGATCTACAAGTCGCTCGTGTTCATGCCCGTCGCGATCTCGTTCGTCGGCGCCGGCATCATCTGGAAGTTCGTCTACGAGTACCGCCCGGCCGAGCGCGACCAGATCGGCCTGCTCAACCAGCTGCTCGTCTGGTTCGGGCTCGAACCCGTGCAATGGCTGCAGACAGCCCCGGTCAACACGCTCCTGCTGATCGTCGTGATGATCTGGGTGCAGACCGGTTTCGCGGTCGTCGTGCTCTCGGCATCCATCAAGGGCGTGCCGACCGAGCAGCTCGAGGCCGCCGAGATCGACGGGACCACGGGGTGGCAGCGGTTCTGGAACGTCACCTTCCCGGGCATCCGCGGAGGGCTGGTGGTCGTCGTCACGACGATCTCGATAGCGACCCTGAAGGTCTTCGACATCGTCAGGACGATGACGGGCGGCAACTTCGAGACGAGCGTCGTCGCCAACGAGATGTACACCCAGGCCTTCCGCGCGATCGAGCCGGGCAGGGGGTCGGCGCTCGCGCTCATCCTCTTCGTGCTCGTGCTGCCGATCGTCATCTACAACATCCGCGTGCTCCGCCAGCAGAAGGAGATCCGATGAGCGTCACCCCGATCGAGCTGCCGGTCGACTCCGAGACCGGAGGCGAACTGCAGCGCGGCTACAACCGCGACGGCACCAAGGCGGTGCGCGTCAAGAAGCGCCTGACCTCCCGCACGGCGACCGTCATCGCGCTCCTCATCGCGATCCTCTGGACGATTCCGACCTTCGGGCTCTTCATCTCCTCGTTCCGCCCCGAGGAGCTGATCAAGACCACCGGCTGGTGGACGATCTTCGAGAACTGGGGCTGGACGCTCGACAACTACTCGGAGGTGCTGCTCTCCTCGAGCGCCTCCGCACCGCAACTGGGCGCCTACTTCGTGAACTCGCTCGCCATCACGATCCCGGTGGTGGTGTTCGCGACGGTGATCGCGTCGATGGCCGCCTACGCGCTCGCCTGGATCCCGTTCAAGGGCGCCGGCTGGATCTTCATCGTGATCTTCGCGCTGCAGATCGTCCCGCTGCAGATGGCGCTCATCCCGCTGCTGCAGATGTTCACGACGTTCCTGCTGCCCATCCAGCAGGCCGTGCACGACATCATCCCGATCATCCCCGAGCAGAGCTACGTGCAGGTGTGGATCGCCCACACGATCTTCGGCCTGCCGCTCGCGATCTTCCTGCTGCACAACTTCATCTCGGAGATCCCGGGCGAGCTCATCGAGGCGGCGCGGGTCGACGGCGCGAACCACGGCCAGATCTTCCTGCGGATCATCCTTCCGCTCTCGGTGCCGATCCTCGCCTCCTTCGCGATCTTCCAGTTCCTCTGGGTCTGGAACGACCTGCTCGTGGCTCTCGTCTTCTCGGGAGGAACACCGGATGTCGCGCCGCTGACCCAGCGGCTGGCGGAGCTCACCGGCAACCGGGGCCAAGAGTGGCAACGATTGACGGCGGCGGCGTTCATCTCGCTCATCGTGCCGCTCATCGTGTTCTTCAGCCTGCAGAGATACTTCGTGCGCGGGCTGCTCGCAGGAGCGACCAAGGGGTGATCGCGGGGGCGAGCTAGGCGCCCCCCTTCTGCTCAGCTTCTGCTCAGCTTCTGCTCAACCTGCTCAACCTCTGCTCAACCTCTGCTCAACCTCTGCTCAACCTCTGCTCAAAACGACGGACTTTTGGGCTGAATGGGCGGCGTTTGGGCGCAAAAGGCCTCTGAGAAGCAGTATCTCCGTCGTTTTGAGTGCTCTGCGCGAGGATGTGCTGCGGACGGGGTGCCGTGAGGCTCAGTTGAGCACGCGGGTGCCCTCGGGAACACCGCCGCCCGCGAGGGCGGCGGTCGTGAGCTCGGAGAGGGCGGTGAGGGCGACCCGCTGGCTCCACGGGCCGAAGGAGACCCGGGCGACGCCGAGCTCGGCCATGGTCTGCAGCGGGATGGCGCCGGGCACCGAGATGAGGCTCACCCGGCGGTCGCCGATCCCGGCGACGAGCTCGGCGACGGTGGATGCCGCGAGCTTCCCGGGCACGAAGACACAGGTGGCACCGGCATCCAGGAAGGCCCGGCCGCGCTCGATCGCCTCGGCGGTGACTTCTGCTACCGGGCGATCGCCGGCCCGCAGGAAGGCGTCGGTGCGTGCGTTGAGGACGAAGGGCACGCCCTCCGCCTCCCCGGCTGCGACGGCCGCGCGCACGGCCGCGACCGAGTCGGCGAGGGGTTTCATGGCGTCTTCGAGGTTGGCGCCGACGATCCCGACGCCGATCGCCCGGCGGATCGTCTCGCCGGCGTCGCCGTAGCCGGCCTCGAGGTCGGCGCTCACGGGCAGCTCCGTCGAGGCGGCGATGCGCCCGACGGCCTCGATCATGAGGTCGCGGGGGATGTTCTCGCCGTCGTCATAGCCGTAGGAGGCGGCGATCGAGTGGCTCGCGGTGGCGAGAGCCGTGGTGCCCGGCGTGCCGGCGACGACGCGTGCCGAGACGACATCCCAGACGTTGACGACGGTGAGCAGCTCGGCAGCGGTGTGCAGGCGGGCGAGGGTGTGTGCGCGTGCGACGATCGAGTCCATGCCTCGAGCCTATGCCGGGTGCCGTGTCACGGTCTCCGTGCTGTTGTCGAGCGCGGCTTTGTTCCCGAGCGACGAGCCCCGGTGGCCAGCGCTCGGGAACAAAGCCGCGATCGGCGGCTCAGCGAGCGCCCAACGCGTGCACCTCGCCCTGCCAGCGGGAGCGCAGCCAGCGGTCGTGGCTCGCCACGACGACCGCGCCCGGATAGCCGCTGAGCGCCTCCTCCAGCTCGCCCGCGAGGCCGAGCGAGAGGTGGTTGGTCGGCTCGTCGAGCAGGAACACGTGCGGCGGCCGGGCGATGATGAGCGCGAGTGCGAGCCGGCGCTGCTGACCCACCGAGAGCGCGCCGAGCGGACGGTCGAGGTCGCGCGGGCTCAGCAGGCCCAGGCCTGCGAGCGGGGTCTTCTCGGCGCGCGTGGGGCCGAGGGCCTTCTCGTAGATCGCGCGCGGGCTCGACGAGGGGTCGTCGAAGCGCACGTCCTGCTCGAGCAGCGCGATACGTACGCCCTTGCGCCGCACGACCGAGCCGCCGTCGATGCTCAGGCCGCCTGCGAGAGCGGTGAGCAGCGTCGACTTGCCCGCGCCGTTGGCCCCCGTGAGCAGGATGCGCGATTGCGGCTCGACCCGCAGGCTCGTGGGGGCGAGGCGGCCGTGCACCGTCGCATCCGTCGCCTGGATGAGGATGCCGGCCTCCTCCGTGAGCGCGTGCGAGCCGTGCGGGATGCCGCCGAAGCTCAGCAGCGCGGGCGGTTTGCGCAGCTGGTTCTCGCTCAGGGTGTCGAGGCGCTGGCGGGCGTTGCGCACCCGCCGGCTGACCTGGCTCTCCACCCGGGCTCCGGAGGCGTCGTACATCATCTTGTTGTTGTCGGTCATCGCGCGCCCCGGGGCGACGCGGCGCGAGGTCACGTCGACGGCGAGCTTGAGCTGTTTGAGCTCGTCCTGCTCCTCGGCGAACTGCCGCTCCCAGCGCTCGCGCTCGGCGGCCTTGTGGGCCAGATAGGCCGTGAAGGCGCCGGATGCCGCTGGTGATCCGGATGCCGCTGCCGGCGCTGCTCCCGAGGGCGAACCCGAACGCCCGCCCGAACCCGGGCCCGAACCCGCGCCGAAGCTCGTCGTCGCCCAGCCCGCGTCCGGGCCCGAAGCGATGCGGTCGAATCGCCCGCGGCTCGGGTCGAGGTCGAGCAGCCGCGTCGCGACGGAGTCGAGGAAGGCCCGGTCGTGGCTCGCGAAGAGCACGGGGCCGCTCCAGCCGAGCAGCTGCCGCTCCAGGTAGGCGGCGGCTGCGTCGTCGAGGTGGTTGGTCGGCTCGTCGAGCAGCAGCGCGTCGGGCCGCTGCAGCAGCAGTGCGGCGAGCGCGACCCTGCTGCGCTGGCCGCCCGACACCTCGTCGAGCCGCCGATCGAGCGGGATGCCGCCCACGCCGAGACCGTCGAGCACCTCGTCACGACGCGCGTCGACGCTCCAGACCTCGGCGCGCTCCGCCTCGGCGAGGGCCTGGGCGTAGCGCTCGGCGGGATCGGCTGACCGCGTGGTTCGGCCGGCGGCGTGGGGGAGCGCGGCGGGGTCGCCGGCGAGGGCGGATGCCGCGGCATCCAGCTCTGCCTCGATCGCGCGCACCTCGGCCAGCGCCGCCTCGACGACCTGCCCGAGGGTGGCGGACGGGTCGAAGCGCAGCTCCTGCCAGAGGAAGCCCGTGCGCCGCGGCCGGTAGAGCACGCCCGTGTCGGGCGCGTCGACTCCGGCCAGGATGCGCAGGAGCGTCGACTTGCCCGCTCCGTTCTCGCCGATGAGGCCGAGGCGCTCGCCGGGCGGAGCGGTCAGGGACACGTCGGTGAGCACACGGCGGTCGGCGAAGCTGCGGGAGACGCCGTCGGCGCGCACGTAGTCGCTCGTGATGGCGGGCGCGAGCACGTGCTCTGTGCTGTTCGGTGACGCGGTGCTGACCGGGGGCTCCGCGAGCGTCGAGGTCGCGATGTTGGTCGGGGTCGCGATGTTCGTCGAGGTTGCGATGTTCGTCGGGATTCCGGAATTCGTCGGGGATGCTGTGTTCGTCGGAGTGGCAGTGTTCGTCGGTACGGTCATGGGCGACCGCCTTTCTCGCGGGGGCTCGACGCCGGATGGCACGAGCCGAGGATTCCCGCCGGGCTTCGCAGTGTGAGTGAGCGCTGAGTGAGCGAACGCTGAGTGAGCGCGGGGGCTCCGGGAGCGCGTCATCCGCGGTCCGCCGGCGTCGATGCGCTCGACCTTCTCGAAGCCTCGAGAGCCGTGCGATCTGCGGCTATGGAGCACCCCTCATCAACTGCGCCTCGGGCGCGGGACGGAAGGGGGTGTCTACTTCATAGCGCTGACGACGATAACAGGCCGCTGACCCCGTGTCCAGACCTCCCCGCCAGAGCTCACCCCATTCCTTCCGACTCCTCCCCGACTCAAAACGACGGAACTTCTGGCGAAAACGTGCCGTTTCACGCCGAAAGCGAGGAAATCGGGCGGTATCTCCGTCGTTTTGAGTTGCGAAGAGCGAGAGCGCACACCGGCCAGGAGCGAACACGGCCAGGATGTCGCAGCCGCGTCGTAAGGTGAACACGTGAGCATGGGCGGTGGTGGCGGAGGCGGCAGACGCGCCGCGCTCGGCGGCGGCGTGGGCGGAGGGCGCTCCCGGGTGAGCGCCGGCGACGAGTCCGCGCAGCGCGAGATCAACGCCGAGGCGCCCAAGATCCCGCACCTGCTGCGCCGGATCTTCGACCTCTTCCGCCCGCATCGCGCCGCGCTCATCGTGACGATGGTGCTCGTGCTCGTCGGCGCGGGCCTGAGCGTGCTCCCGCCGCTACTGACCGCCCAGGCCTTCGATGTCGGCCTCTTCCCGCCCAGCGGCGGCCCGAACCTCGCGGTGCTCACCGAGATCGTCGTGCTGATGGTCGTCATCTGGGTCGCGTCGGCGCTGCTCGGCGTGTGGCAGACCTACCTCACGGCCACGGTGGGCAACAAGGTCATGGGCGCGCTGAGGGTGCGGCTCTTCAGTCATCTGCAGGCGATGGAGCTCAGCTTCTTCACCCGCACCAAGACCGGCATCATCCAGTCCCGCCTGCAGAACGATGTGGGCGGCGTGGCCAACGTGCTCACCAACACCATCTCGAGCATCCTCGGCAACACGGTCACCGTCATCGCGGCCCTCGTCGCCATGCTGCTGCTCAACTGGCAGCTCACGATCGTCGCCGTCATCCTCATGCCGATCCTCGTGATCGCGCAGCGCCGGGTCGGCCAGGTGCGTGCGAGGATCGCGGGCAAGACGCAGGAGTCGCTCTCCGACATGACGGCGATCACGCAGGAGACCCTGAGCGTCTCGGGCATCCTGCTCTCCAAGAGCTTCAACCGTCAGCAGACCGAGATCGCACGCTACGCCGACGAGAACCAGAACCAGATCCGCCTGCAGGTGAGCCAGCAGATGAGCGGCCAGTGGTTCTTCGCGATGGTCAGCATCTTCCTCTCGAGCATTCCCGCGATCGTGTACCTCGTGGCGGGCTGGCTCATCACGGGAGGATCGGCGGATGTCACGGCCGGCACGATCGTCGCCTTCACGACCGTTCAGGCGCGGCTGCTCTTCCCGCTCCTCGGCCTCATGCGCGTGGCCCTCGACCTGCAGACCTCGAGCGCCCTCTTCGCGCGGATCTTCGAGTACCTCGACCTCGATCCGGCGATCGCGGATCGCGACGACGCCGTGCCGGTCGACGACGACGCCACCCTCGGCCGCATCGAGTTCGACCACGTGAGCTTCGCCTACCCCGACGCGCCGTCCGACGCCCGGCCCACCCTCGACGACGTGACCTTCGTCGTCGAGCCCGGCCAGTTCGCGGCTTTTGTCGGCCCGTCGGGGGCGGGCAAGACGACCGTCTCGTACCTCGTGCCACGACTCTACGAGGCATCCCGTGGCCGGGTCGTCTTCGGCGGCAGAGACGTGCGCGAGCTGCAGCAGGACTCCCTCGTCGCGAACATCGGCATCGTCAGCCAGGAGACGTACCTCTTCCACGCGACGATCGGCGACAACCTGCGCTACGCACGGCCCGACGCGAGCCTCGAGCAGCTCGAGGCGGCGACGAAGAGCGCGAACATCTACGAGACGATCATGAGCTTTCCCGACGGCTTCGACACGATCGTCGGCGAACGCGGCTACCGGCTCTCGGGCGGCGAGAAGCAGCGCATCGCGATCGCGCGCGTGCTGCTCAAAGACCCGGCCGTGCTCATCCTCGACGAGGCCACGAGCGCTCTCGACACCGTGTCGGAGCGTGTTGTGCAGGCCGCCCTCGACACGGCGTCGCACGGGCGCACGACGATCGCGATCGCGCACAGGCTCACGACGATCGTCGCCGCCGACGTCATCTACGTCGTCGACCACGGGCGCCTCGTCGAGCGCGGCACCCATCGCGAGCTGCTCGCCCTCGGCGGCACCTACGCCGAGCTCTACTCCGAGCAGGTGCTCGACACCTCGCCGGGCTGATCGAGGGCTGGTCACGCGCTGGTCACGGGCTGAACAAGCGCTGTTCGGGCGCTCTTCGGGCACTGCTCGCACGGGGCGGCGAAGCCCGTGCTGCTGCGCAACTGCGTGCTGCCGGTCGGCGCCCTCTTCGTGCTGCTGCAGTTCGCGTCGAGCGCCCAGTTCGAGCTGTGACCTGGACCCGCGTCGTCGCGACCGTCTTCGGCTTCGCTCGCTCGAGAACGAGCAGAAGCGCGCCCGGGAGGCTCTCGCGACGGCGGGCATCGTACGGGGGCTCGGCCGCTCGATCGCGTGGGCTCCGCCTCGTCACACGCAGTGACATGTTCAGCGGGCCGGGATAGAGTGTTAGCCGTGTTCGCTCTGAATCTCTGTTGTTGTCGCTAGCAGCTTCGACCCCTCGGTCGCCCGGCGCATACCTCGGTCTGTCCGCGCCCGCTCGCAAAACTCTTCAGCCCGGATCCACTCCCTCGACGCGTCGCGCGTCGGAATGACCTCGAAGGTTCTCTCGTCATGAAGTATGCAAACACGATCATCGACCTGGTGGGCAACACCCCGCTCGTCAAGCTCAACCGAGTGACGGAGGGGATCTCGGCGACGGTGCTCGTCAAGCTCGAGTACCTCAATCCGGGCGGCTCGAGCAAAGACAGGATCGCCACCCGCATCATCGATGCGGCGGAGGCCGAGGGCAAGCTCAAGCCGGGCGGCACGATCGTGGAGCCCACCTCCGGCAACACGGGCGTCGGGCTCGCGCTCGTCGCCCAGCAGCGCGGCTACCGTTGCGTCTTCGTGCTGCCCGACAAGGTGGGGGAGGACAAGCGGAACGTGCTCACGGCGTACGGGGCCGAGATCGTGGTGACCCCGACATCCGTCGCCCCGGAGCACCCCGACTCGTATTACAACGTCTCCGACCGTCTCGCCGCCGAGATCCCCGGAGCGTTCAAGCCCAACCAGTACTCCAACCTCAACGGCCCGCGCAGCCACTACGAGACCACCGGCCCCGAGATCTGGGATGACACCGACGGCCGGGTGACGGTCTTCGTCGCCGGCGTGGGCACGGGCGGGACCATCAGCGGCACCGGAAGATACCTCAAAGAGGTCTCGGATGGCGGTGTGCGCATCGTCGGAGCGGACCCCGAGGGCTCGGTCTACTCCGGTGGAACCGGCCGCCCCTATCTCGTCGAAGGCGTGGGGGAGGACTTCTGGCCGACCGCCTACGACCCGAGCATCCCCGACGAGATCATCGCGGTCTCCGACGCGGACTCCTTCGCGATGACCCGCCGGCTCGCGCGCGAGGAGGGGATCCTCGTGGGCGGCTCGAGCGGCATGGCCGTCGTCGCGGCGCTGCGTGCCGCGGCATCCCTCGGCCCGGACGACGTCGTGGTCGTGCTGCTGCCCGACGGCGGGCGCGGATACCTCGGCAAGATCTTCAACGACCGCTGGATGCAGTCCTACGGCTTCGCCGAGCTGCCCGGCGAGAGCACCGTGGCCGACGTGCTCAGGCAGAAGACCGGGCAGCTGCCCGACCTCGTGCACGTGCACCCGCACGACACGGTGCACGATGTGATCGGCATCCTCACCGAGTACGGGGTGTCGCAGGTTCCCGTGCTCACGGCCGAGCCGCCCGTCGTGATGGGCGAGGTCATCGGCGCGATCGACGAGCGCGTGCTGCTCGAGCAGGTCTTCGCGGGCACGGCCAAGATGGGCGCGAAGGTGAGCGACTTCGTGGGCGCGCCCCTCGGGCTCGTGGGCATCACCGAGTCGGTGTCGAGCGCGCGGGAGGCGCTCGCGGCATCCGACGCCCTTCTCGTGGTCGACGAGGGCAAGCCGATCGGCGTGCTCACCCGGCACGACCTGCTCGCCTTCCTGAGCGCCTGAGCCCCAGCCCTTTCCCCTTTTTTCTCAAAACGACGGAGATTCTGGATGAATCAGCCGTTCCCAGGCCGGAAAACATGTTTTTCGAAGAATTGTCCGTCGTTTTGAGTACAACCATGTGAGTACAACAAGCAAAGGTCAGTGACATGAGCACAGCAGATTCAGCAACAGCGTCGGCAGCGGAT
The DNA here is from genome assembly GCF_002797855.1 of Compostimonas suwonensis. Classification (GTDB taxonomy): domain Bacteria; phylum Actinomycetota; class Actinomycetes; order Actinomycetales; family Microbacteriaceae; genus Compostimonas; species Compostimonas suwonensis. The sequence goes on along the minus strand of NZ_PGFB01000005.1, from coordinate 387,210 downwards.
TCAGGGGCAGAGGGCTTCGCCACCCGGGCGATCCACGCCGGACAGGCGTTCGACCCGACGACGGGCGCCGTCATCCCGCCCATCTACCAGACCTCGACCTTCGTGCAAGACGGCGTCGGCGGCCTGCGCGGCGGCTACGAGTACGGCCGCAGCGGCAACCCCACGCGCACCTCGCTCGAGACGCTCATCGCCTCGCTCGAGGGCACGCCGCACGGGCTCTCCTTCGCCTCCGGCCTCGCCGCGGAGGACACCCTGCTGCGCGCCGTGCTCGAGCCGGGATCGCACGTCGTGCTCGGCAACGACGTCTACGGCGGCACCCACCGCCTCATCAACCGGGTGCACGGCGCATGGGGCGTCACCAACACGACCGTCGAGCTCGGCGACCTCGACGCGGTGCGCGCCGCCATCCGCCCGGGCGAGACGCGCATCCTCTGGGTCGAGACCCCGAGCAACCCGCTGATGAAGATCAGCGACATCGAAGCGCTCGCCGAGCTCGGGCACGAGACCGGCCTCATCGTGGTCGTCGACAACACCTTCGCCTCGCCGGCCCTGCAGCAGCCGATCGCGCTCGGCGCCGACGTCGTGGTGCACTCCACCACCAAGTACCTGGGCGGTCACTCCGACGTGATCGGCGGCGCCCTGGCGATCGTCGACGACGAGCTGGCGCAGAAGGCGCGTTTCCTGCAGTTCGCGGCGGGCCCCATCTCGGCTCCGCTCGACGCGTGGCTCACGACCCGCGGCATCAAGACGCTGGCGGTGAGGATGCAGCGGCACAGCGAGAACGCGCAGGCCATCGCCGAGCATCTCCTCGGCCATCCCGCCATCGACGCCGTCTACTACCCGGGCCTCGAGAGCCACCCGGGCCACGAGCTCGCCGCGCGCCAGATGTCGGGCTTCGGCGGCATGCTCTCCCTCGCGCTCAGGGGCGGCCCCGCGGCGGCGAAGACGCTCGTCGAGTCGACCTCGCTCTTCCAGCTCGCGGAGTCGCTCGGCGGCGTGGAGTCGCTCATCGGCCTCCCCGCCGAGATGACCCACGCCTCGGTCAAGGGGACCGCGCTCGAGGTGCCCGAGAACGTCGTACGGCTGTCCGTGGGCATCGAGGATGTCGCCGACCTCATCGCCGACCTCGACGGGGCGCTCGGGCGGCTGTAGGGCGCCTCCTCCTGTGTGTTCCTCATAGGGAATGCACTGTTTGTGACGAGTCTGTAAACATCGGCGACATCGGGGCGAGCTCAAATTGCGCACGGTGTAAATATGCTGTTTCCGGAATGTTACGTGTCGCTGAAAACGTGATGTGGCACATTTCCGCCCCAGTAGCGTTTCTCCCAACCCACCGGCGGGCGCGTGCCGAGGGTGGGACTCGAGGGCGGATGCACGGCGGTCGGGGCGACCCCATCCCTTTCCCTTGAGGAGAAATGTGCCCAAGTCTGTGCGCCATTGGAAGCACATCGCGCTCGCAACAGCGCTGTGTTTCGCAGCAACACCCTTTCTCGCGGGAGCTCCCGCCTACGCCGCGAGCTCGTCTGATGACAGCGCCACCGTCGCCCAGGGCGACGACTGGATCGTCAGCCGGGTAGCGGCCGGATACCAGGTCTCGAAGACCCTCGCCGAGCCGATCGAGTTCCGCGACGCGGCGCCGACCCTCTGGGCCGACGGCGTCGACCTCGGCATTGCGAACCAGTCCCTCGACGGCCTGACGATCACCGTCACGACCGACGACCCCGTGGTGCTGACGGCCGGCGACGTCGCGCTCGGCTGGGAAGGCGAAGGCGACCCGACGGTCGAGACCCCCGTGCCGGATGCCGGAGCCGGGGCTCTCGGAGCCCAGCGCCTCTCGAAGGCCCTCGTCGTCGACGAGTCCTCGATCGCCTCGATCCTCGCCGACGACCCCGCGACGCACGGCCAGTACTCGGTCGAGCGCGACGACTACGACCTCGGCGACGAGGCGGAGGACATCCGCGGCTTCGGGCGCAAGGGCGAGATGCGCGCGGCGCTGTTCATGCCCGTCGGCGCGGCCGGCGAGCGGCCCGTCGTGCTCTTCCTGCACGGCCGCCACACCTCCTGCTCGGGCGGAACCCGCAACCCCGACTCGTGGCCCTGCAACCCCGACCAGGTCGACGTCGCCAGCTACCTCGGCTACAACGACGCTGCCGAGGCTCTCGCGAGCCGCGGCTACGCCGTCGTCTCGATCTCGGCCAACGCGATCAACGCCCTCGACGGAACCCTCTCCGACGACAACGGCGCTGTCGCCCGTGCGCAGCTCATCCTCGACCACCTCGAGCTTCTCCGCGAGGCCAACGAGGGGCCCGTCGACGGCCTGAGCCCGAGCCTCAAGGGCCGCCTCGATCTCGACCACGTCGGTGTCATGGGCCACTCGCGCGGTGGTGACGGTGCGGTTCGCGCCGCGCTGCTGAACGCCGAGCTCGAGAAGCCGTTCGGTATCGAGGCCGTGCTGCCGCTCGCCCCGACCGACTTCGGCCGGATGACGCTGCCCGACGTTCCGACGGCGACGATCCTGCCCTACTGCGACGGCGACGTCTCCAACCAGCAGGGTCAGCACTTCTTCGACGACTCGCAGCACGCCTTCGACGACAACGTGCTCCGCTCCTCGGTGCTCGTGATGGGCGCGAACCACAACTTCTTCAACACCTCGTGGACGCCCAGCAAGTACGCCTTCTCCGCCTCGGACGACTGGAACAACAACAACGGCGACCCCGACTGCAAGTACGGCGTCTCGCCGACGCGCCTCACCGACGACGAGCAGTACGACGTCGGAACCGCCTACGTGACGGCGTTCTTCCGTCTGACCATGGGCGACGAGCAGCAGTTCCTGCCGATGTTCGACGGCTCCGACGCCAAGCCGGTCTCGGCCGGACGCGCCGACGTGCGTGTGAGCGCCTCGCTGCCGGCATCCACCCGGTACGACGTGAACAACTTCGACAAGCCCGACACCGATGTGCGTGTTCTCGGCGCGGGCACCTACCAGTACTGCGCGAGCCTCTCGGCCCGCCCGGTTCCCGGTGAGCAGCCCTACTGTGTGAACTCGCTCACGACCTCGCAGGTTCCCGACTTCACCCCGGCGAACTTCGCCCAGTCGGTTCCCGCGACCCCGTCGCTGCACTTCACCTACACCGCCCCGGCGAACGCCAACGCGCTCGCCGGCGAGATCCGGGTTCCGCTCGACGCGGGCAAGTTCGACGTCACCTCGTACGAGGACCTGTCGTTCCGCGTCTCGCCCGACGAGACCGCGACCGGCACGACCGACCTCACGGTGACGCTCGCGGACGGCTCGGGAGCGACGGCCTCGGTGCACGCCTCCGAGTACGGCGACGCCCTCACGGTGCTGCCGGGAACGGTGAGCCCGCTGCGCAAGGTGCTCCTGCAGCAGCTGACCATCCCGACCGGTGACTTCGCGGGAGTGAACCTCTCCGACATCCGCGAGGTGCGGTTCACCGCTCCGCGTGCCGCCGGCGGCGTTCTGCTCGGCGACCTGGCGTTCCTCGCAACCCCGAGCGTCGGCGACGCGAAGGTCTCGACCCGCCCGGTGCTGTCGATCCCCGACGTGAACATCGAAGAGGGCGACGGTCCCGCGACGGCCTACGTGCCGGTGCTGCTCTCGCGCTCGCAGGACGTGCCCACCACGGCCTGGTTCAGCGCGGTCGGCACGGCCAACGGCAAGGTCGACCTCGCTCTCAAGAAGCTCACCTTCGAGCCCGGCCAGACCTGCATCGCCGTCCCGGTTCCCACCAAGGGCGACAACGAGCAGGGCACCACGCAGTCCGCGAAGTTCAAGATGACCGTCTCGAACACGCAGGAGGGCTCGACGATCGGCGACTCCTTCGGCTACCTCACGGTGCGCGAGGATGACGGCGTCGTGACGCCCACCATCCCCTCTGTCCCGCCGCGCGGTGGCAACCCGGGCACCCCCGAGATCCCCGGTGGCGACCCGCTGCCCTCGGCTCCGGCCGTGGGCGTGCAGGGCGACGCCTGCGCCGAGGCGACCGCCGAGCCCGGAACGCTCACAGTGAGCCCCGCATCGGCCGAGCGCGGCGACAGCGTGACCATCACGGGCTCGGGCTTCCGCTCGGGCGAGTCGGTCTCGTTCGCCTTCCACTCCGACCCGGTCGACCTGGGCTCGCTCGTGAGCACCGACGGCACCGTCTCGCTCACGACGACGGTTCCCGACGACGCCGAGTTCGGCGCCCACGAGTTCCAGGCTCTGGGCGCGGGTTCCGCGTTCACGGCGACGGGTGCGCTCGAGGTCGTCGACCCGAACGCTCCGACGGATGAGCCGACCGACACCCCGACGGACGTGCCCACGGACACTCCGACGGATGTGCCGACGGACACCCCGAGCGACACCCCCACGGACGCGCCGCTCGACCCGGGCAGCGACGGCACGACCCCGGGCTCGACCACCTCGGGCACCGCGGCCGGTCTGGCCTCGACCGGATTCGAGGGGGCGGGCTGGGCACTTCTCGCGCTGCTGCTCATCGGTGGAGGCGCCACGGTGTTCTTCGCCCGACGCAAGCGCGTCTCCCAGGATGACGCCAGCTAGGGACTGAGCGTCGCCGAACGGCGGGGCGGGGCGACTTCGGTCGCTCCGCCCCGCCGTTGTCTGCGTCTGCGTTCGCGGACGGGTCACTGGCAGATAATCAACGCAGACTGTCAACTCTGCCATTTCGAATACGGCCCGGATCCGCGACGATAGGGGAGTGAGCACAGCGACCACCCCCAGCCCGGCCGAAGGCGCCGCGCCCGAACGGGCCACCGACGCGGAGCCCGGGCGCGCGGCATCCATCGGTCTCGTGCAGGGCTCGGCCCTCTACGTCGCCGCCGTGCTCGGAACCGGGATCCTCGTGCTGCCGGCGCTCGCCGCGAGCGTGGCCGGGCCGGCCTCGATCCTCGCGGTGGTCGCCGTCCTGCTGCTCTCGATCCCGCTCGCCGGCACCTTCGCAGCGCTCGCCGCGCGGTTTCCCGACTCGGGCGGCGTCGCGACCTTCGTGCGCCGCGCCCTCGGTCCCACCTTCGCGCGGATGACCGGGTACTGGTTCTTCTTCGGCGTCTGCGTGGGCGCACCCGTCGTCGCGGTGCTCGGCGCGGAGTACGTCGTCGCCATCCTCGGGCTCGAGCGCTGGTCCGTGGTCATCGTGGCACTCGCCATCCTCGTGCCGCCGCTCGTCTCGAACAGCTTCGGCTTCACGGTCTCGGGGGCCGTGCAGCTCGTGCTCACCGGGGCGCTGCTCGCGATCGTCGTCGTTGTCGTCGCCCTCGCCGTGCCCGCTGCCGACCCCGCGAACCTCACGCCATTCATGCCCGGCGGCTGGAGCTCGGTCGGACTGTCGATCAGCCTCTTCGTCTGGGCTTTCGCCGGATGGGAGGCGGTCACCCACATCGCTGGCGAGTTCCGCAGGCCGCGGCGCACCATCCCGCTCGCGACGGCCATCGCGATCGTCACCGTCGGGGCCGCCTACCTCGCCCTGCAGCTCGTGACCGTGCTCGTGCTGGGAACCTCGGCGGGCGACAGCGCCGTTCCGCTGCTCGACCTGGTCGACGCGGGCTCGCCGGGTCTCGGCTCGATCTTCGTCGCCGTCGTCGCGGCCGTCGTGGCCCTCGGCGTGCTCAACGCCTACCTGGGAGCCTTCGCGAAGCTGGGCGCCTCGCTCGGCCGCGATGGCGACCTGCCGCGCTGGTTCGGTGCGGGAGCGCAGGCAGGGGGAGTGCCGCGGCGCAGCCTGCTGCTCGTCGCCGTGCTCGCGCTCGTCTACCTCACCCTCCTCGTGCTCACGGGGCTCGACCTCGAGCCGTTCATCCTCATCCACACGAGCTCGATGGTCGCCGTCTACGTGCTCGGCTCGATCGCGGCCGTGCGCCTGCTCGAGCGCTGGTCGGTCGGCTGGTGGCTCGCCGTCGTCTCCTGCGTTCTCACCTTCGGCCTCGTGCTGCTCGCCGGCGCGAACCTGCTCATCCCCGCGGTGCTCGCCGTCGTGGCGCTCGTGGTCGCGCTCGTGAAACGGTGGCGTGCTCGTGCTCGTGCTCGTGCTCGTGCTCGTGCCGGTGCCCGTGACCCGCGGCAAGCAGTCCGCGGCAGCCGATGACGCGACAAGCTAATACCTGTTACGCGACAACCGACAAGAGGAGAACCCCGTGACCGAGCACCGTGCCCACTTCGACGCCGAGATCGTCTTCGTGAACGGCGGCGGCCTGAGCGCACGCGACTTCCGCCTCGACCTGCCGGCCGCGGCATCCGGAACGCCGTCGGAGGAGCGGATCCTCGAGGAGCAGTTCTCCGAGGACCGGATCGCGCAGCTGCTGATCGCCCACCTGGGGCTCGCGCTCGTGCAGAGCGTCGAGCTCTCGAAGCTGCGGATCGTCGAGGAGCAGCACCGCGGCAGCAGGGGCGTTCCGCAGTCGGACACGGAGGGGAGCACGCAGCCGGAGGCCGCCGCCGCATCCCCGCGGCGTGTCGTCGACCTCAGCCACACCATCCGCGCGGGGCTCGTCACCTACCCCGGGCTGCCGGCGCCGACGATCACGCCGCACCTCACCCGCGAGGAGTCGCGCTCCCACTACGCGCCCGGCACCGAGTTCGCGATGGACGTCCTCACGATGATCGGCAACACGGGCACCTACCTCGACAGCCCGTTCCACCGCTACGAGGGCGGCGCCGACCTCTCCGGGCTCGAGCTCGCCGAGCTCGTCGGCGTGCGGGCCGAGGTGCTCCATCTGACGGATGCCGCGAGCCGCGGCATCCCCGCGAGCGTGTTCTACGACCGTGACGTCGCCGGTGCCGCCGTGCTGCTGCACACGGGCTGGGACGCGCACTTCGGAACGCCCGAGTACGCTACCGGCTCGCCGTTCCTGAGCGAGGAGGGCGCGCAGTACCTCGTGGAGCAGGGCGCCGCGATCGTGGGGATCGACTCGCTCAACATCGACGACACAGAGTCGGGTGGCACGCGTCCCGCGCACTCCCTGCTGCTGGCCGCGGGCATCCACGTGGTCGAGCACCTGACCGACCTCGGGCAGCTGCCCGCCCGCGGTGCTCGCTTCACCGCGGTGCCGCCCAAGGTGGAGGGCTTCGGCACCTTCCCCGTGCGGGCCTTCGCCGAGCTGTAGCTTGCCGCGCCCTCGCGGCGCACGTTCTTCGTCACGGCGCATCGTAGAAGGTGCGCCCCGACGAAGAACGTGCGCCGCGACAGAATGACGTGCGCCCTGCACAGGGTGGGATGCCGGATGTGAGTGCACAGGAGCCGGGGAAGCGGGCGCGTGGGTCGTCCTTCTGCGCCGATCATGGGGGCGTGGATATTCGTGAGATTCTCGGCGATGCGGGCGATGCGGGCGATGCGGGCGGCCCGGGCGGTGCTGACGGTGTCGCGGATGCCGCGGGTCTGATCAGTGCCCGGAGGTTCCGCGAGCTCGGCGTCGGAGCCGATCAGCTCGCCCGGCTCGTTCGCGAGGGAACGCTCCAGAGGGTGCACCGGGGCCTCTACCTTCCGCGGGAGCGGTGGAAGGGGCTGCGCGCGGGTGCCCGCCATCGAATCCGTGTGCTCGCGGCATCCGAGGCTGCTCGTGGCCGACTGACCTTCTCGCATCACTCCGCGGCTGCGCTGTTCGGGCTGCCTTTCGTCGATGCGCGTCTCGATGCGGTGCACACCCACGACCCGGGCGCGACCGGCGGAACCGCGCGATCCGGGATCACGGTGCACCGGTCGCGGGTTGCTGCCGCGACCGAGAGCATCGACGGAGCACGGGTGACGAGCCTCGCTCGCACCCTCGTCGATGTGGCGACGACGTCGAGCTTCCTGACCTCCGTGGTCATGCTCGATCATGCGCTCAGAGAATCGCTGGCCCGATCGTGCGGCCCGCCCCGATCGGGTCCCTGGCGTTGGAGCCTCACGAAATCGTCGCTCAGGGAGGAGCTCGACGTGGTGAACCCCCGTCGTGGAGGCCGCCTCGCCCGCCGTGCCATCGAGTTCGCGGACCCGCGTTCGGGCAGCCCGGGCGAATCGCTGAGCAGAGTACGTATGCACGAGCTCGGTTTCGTCATCCCCGAGCTTCAGGTGCGGTTCCCGAACGCCCGGGGAACGTACTTCGACGTGGACTTCTGGTGGGAGGAGCCGCGGATCATCGGCGAGTTCGACGGGCGCGGAAAGTACGAACGCCCGAACGGACCCGACGCGCGGGCTCCGGGTGACATCGTGTGGGACGAGAAGCTTCGCGAGGACGAACTGCGGGCGACGGCACACGCCTCGTTCGCCCGCTGGCCGTGGAGCGTCGCGTTCGCCGCGCCCGTCTTCCACCGCTTTCTGGCCGAACGAGGCGTCCCTCGTGCGCACCGCTGAGCTTCGCGGCGCACGTTCTTCGTCACGGCGCATCGTAGAAGGTGCGCCCCGACGAAGAACGTGCGCCGCGACAGCGGCCAGCATAAGCTCACGGTGTGAACGTGCACACCGACGAGCCGACCGAGCCTGCGAAGGGGCGGGCCCCCAGCATCCGGGATGTCGCGCGCCTCGCCGAGGTCTCGCACCAGACCGTCTCGCGGGTGCTCAACGATCACACGAGCATCCGCGACACGACCAGGCAGCGGGTGCTCGAGGCCATGGAGCAACTGCAGTACCGCCCCAATCTCGCCGCCCGCCGGCTCGTGACGAGCCGATCGCGCACGATCGGGGTGCTGCGCGCGTCGAGTCAGCAGTACGGCCCCGCGAGCAGCATCGCCGCCATCGAGGAGGCCGCGCGCGAGGCGGGCTACTTCGTCAACACGGCGAACCTCGACCTCGACGACCCGGAGTCCATGCGCTCGGCGCTCAACCACCTGATGTCGCAGGCGGTCGAAGGCCTCGTCGTCATCGCCCCGCAGGTGCGCATCGCGACGACCCTCGCCGAGATGTCGATCAGCATTCCCTTCGTCACGATGCAGTCGGCGGGCGCCGGCCATGCGCTCTCGGTCGACCAGGTGGCGGGGGCGCGGATGGCGACGCGGCACCTCGTGGGGCTGGGGCACCGCGACATCCTGCACCTCGCCGGGCCCACCGACTGGGTCGAGGCGCAGGCCCGCGTGCTCGGCTTCGAGCAGGAGCTGGCTGCGAGCGGTCTGCCGGTCGCAGCGCCCGTCGTCGGGGACTGGACGGCCGCGGCCGGCTACGAGGCCGGTCGCCGGATGCTCGCCGCCGGAGGCTTCACGGCCGTGTTCTCGTCGAACGACCAGATGGCGCTCGGTGTTCTGCACGCCGTGCGGGATGCCGGCCTCGACGTTCCCCGCGAGGTGAGCGTCGTGGGCTTCGACGACATCCCCGAGGCGGCCCACTTCTGGCCGCCGCTGACGACCGTGCGCCAGGACTTCGCCGAGCTCGGCCGCCGCTGCATCGCCCGGCTGCTCGGCGAGATCGAGGGCACGCCGCCCGACGACCCCGGCGACGTCGTGCCCGAGCTCGTCGTCCGCGCCTCCACGGCCCCTCCCCGCCTCTGACCGGAGGGGTGGCGCTCGGGGTGGCGCCGGGTGGCCCCTGGGGTGGCGCTCGGGGTGACGTTCCGGGTGGCGGCGGTGTGGCGATCGGATGGTGGTCGGATGGCGCCGGGTGGTGATCGCCGCTGAGGGGGCGTAGAACGGAGGCATGAGTGAGATCGCCGACCCCGTCGCGGAGTGGATCGCCGGATACCGCCGGGCCTGGCAGAGCAACGATCCGGCCGACATCCGCGCGCTCTTCACCGAGGATGCCGACTACCGCACCGACCCCTGGGTCGAGCCCTGGCACGGCCACGCGCAGATCGTCTCCGGGTGGCTCGAACGGCGGGACGAACCGGGCACCACGACCTTCGAATGGACCCCGCTCGCCGTGACGGACGCCGTCGCCGTCGTGCAGGGGGTGACCGTGTACTCGAACGCCCCGAACTACAGCAATCTGTGGGTCATCCGCCTGGCCGAGGACGGCCGCGCCCGCGAGTTCACCGAGTGGTGGATGAACCAGTCCGTGCCCTCGGCAAGTCTTCTGCCCTCGTAGGCTCTCCGCTCAGAGCGTGCCGTCTGCTCAGAGCGTGCCGCCTGCTCAGAGCGTGCCGCCTGCTCAGAGCGTGCCGCCTGCTCAGAGCGTGCCGCCTGCTCAGAGCTTGATGCAGTCGCCCGTGGGCACGGCGGCGTTGAGCGCGGGGGCCTGCGCGATGACGGGTGTGAGCTCGTCCATGGCGAGCGCGTAGCCGATCTTCGCCGCAGCGGTGTCCTTCGCGAAGACGAGGCCCACGACGGAGCCGTCCTCGGTGAGCAGGGGCCCGCCCGAGTTGCCGTGCTCGACCACGGCCGAGAGCACGTAGACCTGGCGGGGCGACGGGTTCTGGCCGTAGATGTCGGGCACCGAGATGCTGTCGACGGCGTTGACGACGGCCGGCTGCGAGCTGAACGGCCCGCCGAAGGGGTAGCCGTCGACGACGGCCGCCTCACCGACGGCGAGGTTCGGCGTGAACGGCAGCGGGCTCGCGGCGAGGCCGTCCACGGCGATGACGGCGAGGTCGTCGACGGGGTCGAAGTAGACGATCTCGCCGGGGCGCGCGGTGTCGCCCGGAGTCTCGACGATCGGCTGGTCGACGCCGGCGACGACGTGCGCGTTCGTCAGTACGCGCTCCGGGGCGATGACGACCCCGCTGCCGGCCTGGCCCTGACCGCAGGCGTAGGCGTTGCCGGTGATCCGCACGACCGAGCGGGCGGCGACGCTCAGCTCGTCGCTCGTGGTGTCGACATCCGGGATCTCGAGGGTCTGCCCCGCGCCGAGCGCCCCCGTGATGGTCGGGATGCCGTCGTCGACGACCGCGGAACGGATCTGGGCGAGCAGCGAGTCGACCGGGTCGGGGGTGAGGTTGTCGATCGTGCGCAGGACGGCGGAGGAGGAGATGGCCTGGGTGACGACGGGGATGCCGAGTGATGACACGCCGCCCGCGACGAGCGAGAGCAGCAGGCCGGTGAGCACGACCGCGGCGACGGCGCCGACGATCCGGTCGACGACCCGCAGGGGGGTGCGATCGATCGGGCGCCCGATGAGCCGCCCGATCCACAGGCCCAGGGTGTTGCCCGCCGCGATGAGCACGAGCACGGTCGCCAGCACGGCCGCCACCCGCCACTGCGGCTGCGGCACCCACGACGAGACGAGCGGGATGGCGAGGATCGCCGCGACGGCGCCGGCCACGAGGCCTCCGATGCCGGCGATGCTGCGGATGAAGCCCAGACGGAAGCCGTAGACGAGATAGGCGAGCAGCACGAGCACGAGCAGCACGTCGAGGATGAGCGAGCCGGGCATATCGCTCCTCTCCTGGTGACGCGTGCACAGTTCGTACGCAGTTCGTGCACAGTACGTACGCGGTTCGGACGCCGCGGCTCTACGCTCCCGTTCCGCGCTGGGAGGGTGCTGTGAGCCGCGAGAACTTGACAGCGGCGGGCGCGGTGTGACTACCATTGTCCCGTCGATGTGACCGTTCACATTCGGCGGTTCCGAGCGCGACGACCGCGCTGACAGACGAGGGAGTCCACGACGGTGAGCGAAACCGTGTCAACCACGCCCGAGCAGTACGTCATCGGCATCGACTACGGCACCCTGTCCGGTCGTGCCGTGGTCGTGCGCGTCTCCGACGGCGAGGAGCTCGCCGAGGCCGTGCTCGACTATCCGCACGCGGTCATGGACAGCGTGCTCGCCGAGACCGGCGAGACCCTGCCGCCCGAGTGGGCGCTGCAGGTGCCCTCCGACTACGTCGACGTGCTCAAGACCGCCGTTCCCCAGGCCGTCGCCCGGGCAGGCATCGACCCTGCGCAGGTCATCGGCATCGGCACCGACTTCACGGCCTGCACGATGGTGCCGACGCTCGCCGACGGCACCCCGCTCAACGAGCTGCCCGAGTTCGCCGGCCGGCCGCACGCCTACGTGAAGCTCTGGAAGCACCACGCCGCGCAGCCGCACGCCGATCGCATCAACGAGCTCGCCGCGGCGAGGAACGAGAGCTGGCTGCCGCGCTACGGCGGGCTCATCTCGAGCGAGTGGGAGTTCGCGAAAGGCCTCCAGCTGCTCGAGGAGGACCGCGAGATCTACGACCGGATGGAGCACTGGGTCGAGGCCGCCGACTGGATCGTCTGGCAGCTCACCGGCAACTACGTGCGCAACGCCTGCACGGCCGGCTACAAGGGCATCCTGCAAGACGGCGAGTACCCGAGCCGCGAGTTCCTCGGTGCGCTCAACCCCGACTTCGCCGACTTCGCCGAGACCAAGGTCGCCCACGAGATCGGCCAGCTGGGGGATGCCGCGGGCACACTGAGCGCGCAGGCCGCCGCCTGGACGGGCCTGCGCGAGGGCATCGCGGTCGCGGTCGGCAACGTCGACGCGCACGTCACCGCTCCCGCCGCGCGAGCCGTGCATCCCGGCCAGATGGTCGCGATCATGGGCACCTCGACCTGCCACGTGATGAACTCCGACCGGCTCGTCGAGGTTCCGGGCATGTGCGGCGTCGTCGACGGCGGCATCGTCTCGGGACTCTACGGCTACGAGGCCGGGCAGTCGGGCGTGGGCGACATCTTCGCCTGGTACGTGAAGAACCAGGTGCCGGCGAGCTACGTCACGGATGCCGCGGCCGCCGGCCTCAGCGTGCACCAGCACCTCACCGAGCTCGTCAAGGACCAGCCCGTCGGCGCCCACGGGCTGCTCGCGCTCGACTGGAACAACGGCAACCGCTCCGTGCTCGTCGACACCGAGCTCTCCGGGCTCCTCCTCGGCCAGACCCTCGCGACCCGCCCCGAGGAGATCTACCGTGCACTCCTCGAGAGCACGGCCTTCGGCACCCGCATGATCGTCGAGACGTTCAACGACTCCGGGGTGCCCGTCACCGAGTTCATCGCGGCCGGCGGCCTCATCAAGAACGCCTTCCTCATGCAGAGTTACAGCGACATCCTGCGCCTGCCCATCTCCGTCATCGGCAGCGAGCAGGGCCCGGCCCTCGGCAGCGCGATGCACGCCGCCGTCGCCGCGGGCGCCTACCGCGACATCCGCGAGGCCAGCGACGCCATGGGTCGACTGCAGGCCGACGCCTACCAGCCCGACGAGGCCCGCGCCGACGCCTACGACGCGCTCTACGCGGAGTACGCGACGCTGCACGACTACTTCGGCCGCGGGGCCAACGATGTGATGAAACGGCTCAAGGACCGCCGACGCGAAGCCCTCGAGACAGCACAGGCCGAGACAGCTCAGACCACAACAGCAGAGGAGGCGGGCGCATGACGACCTTCGCCCCGCAGATCGAGATCGCCATCGAGAAGTCCCGGCAGGATGTCGCGGCCCTCCACTCCGAGCTCACTCGCTACGGCCTCGTCGTGTGGACGGGCGGCAACGTCTCGCAGCGGGTGCCCGGAGCCGAGCTCTTCGTCATCAAGCCCTCGGGTGTGAGCTACGACGACCTCGCGCCGGGCAACATGATCCTGTGCGACCTCGACGGCGCCGTCATCCCGGGCACCCCCGGAAGCGACCGCTCCCCGTCGAGCGACACGGCCGCCCACGCCTACGTCTACCGCAACATGCCCGAGGTCGGCGGGGTCGTGCACACGCACTCGACCTATGCGACCGCCTGGGCCGCGCGCCACGAGGCGATCCCGTGCGTGATCACGGCGATGGCCGACGAGTTCGGCGGCGAGATCCCGGTCGGGCCCTTCGCGATCATCGGCGACGACTCGATCGGCCGTGGCATCGTCGAGACCCTCGCCGGGCACCGCTCGCGCGCCGTGCTCATGCGCAACCACGGTCCGTTCACGATCGGCAAGGACGCACGCGACGCCGTCAAGGCGGCCGTGATGGTCGAGGATGTCGCACGCACCGTGCACATCGCCCGCCAGCTCGGCGAGCCGAAGCCGATCGCTCCCGAGGCCGTCGACGCCCTCTTCGACCGCTACCAGAACGTCTACGGCCAAGCCCCGCAGGGCGAACTCACCCAGGAGGACTAGAAGTCATGCCCCAGCTCACCACCTCCCTCGAGCAGTACGAGGTCTGGTTCCTCACCGGCAGCCAGAACCTGTACGGCGAGGAGACCCTCCGGCAGGTCGCGGAGCAGTCCCAGCAGATCGCGCGCGCGCTCGACGACGCGGCCGGCATCCCGGTTCGCATCGTCTGGAAGCCCGTGCTCACCGACTCGGAGTCGATCCGGCGCGCGGCCCTCGAGGCGAACGCCGACGACGCGGTGATCGGCCTCGTCGCCTGGATGCACACCTTCAGCCCCGCCAAGATGTGGATCGCCGGTCTCGACGCGCTGCAGAAGCCGCTCTTGCACCTGCACACGCAGGCCAACGTCGAGCTGCCCTGGGGCGAGATCGACTTCGACTTCATGAACCTCAACCAGGCCGCCCACGGCGACCGCGAGTTCGGCTACATCCAGACCCGGCTCGGCGTCGCGCGCAAGACCGTCGTCGGCCACGCCACCAACCCCGTGGTGCAGCAGCAGATCGGCACCTGGACCCGCGCCGCCGCGGGCTGGGCGGCCTCCCACGAGCTCAAGCTCGCGCGCTTCGGCGACAACATGCGCTACGTCGCCGTGACCGAGGGCGACAAGACCGAGGCCGAGCTGCGGTTCGGCGTGCAGGTCAACACCTGGGGGGTCAACGAGCTCGCGGATGCCGTGGCCGCGGCATCCTCGTCGGATGTCGACTCGCTCGTGGCCGAGTACGAAGAGCTGTACGACGTGGTCCCCGAGCTGCGGCGCGGGGGAGAGCGCCACTCCTCTCTGCGCGACGGCGCGGCCATCGAGCTGGGCCTGCGCTCCTTTCTCGAGGAGGGCGGCTTCGGCGCCTTCACCACGAGCTTCGAAGACCTCGGCGCACTGAAGCAGCTGCCCGGCCTCGCCGTGCAGCGTCTGATGGCCGAGGGCTACGGCTTCGGCGCCGAGGGCGACTGGAAGACGGCCGTGCTCGTGCGCGTCGCCTCGGTGATGGGCGCGGGCCTGCCCGGCGGCGCCTCGCTCATGGAGGACTACACCTACGACCTCGTCCCCGGCGACGAGAAGATCCTCGGCGCGCACATGCTCGAGGTCTCGCCGTCGCTCACGACCGCGCGCCCCACGCTCGAGATCCACCCGCTCGGCATCGGAGGCAAAGACGACCCCGTGCGTCTCGTCTTCACGGCCGACTCGGGCCCGGCCGTCGTGGTCGCGCTGAGCGACATGCGCGACCGGTTCCGTCTCGTGGCCAACGTCGTCGACGTCGTGCCGCCGACGGCGCCGCTGCCAAACCTCCCGGTCGGCCGGGCCGTGTGGAAGCCGCAGCCCGATTTCGCGACATCCGCCGCCGCCTGGCTCACCGCGGGCGCCGCCCACCACACGGTCATGTCGACCGCGCTCGGCATCGAGGCCTTCGCCGACTTCGCCGAGATCGCGAAGACCGAGCTGCTCGTGATCGACTCGAGCACCGAGCTGCGCGCCTTCCAGCGCGAGGTGCACTGGAACCAGGCCTACTACCGGCTCGCCCAGGGCCTCTAGCCCCCGGCCCTGGCCGGTTCGGCGGGCACGGGCGCTCGCTGCCCACTCGCGGCACGTGAAAGTCTCGGGGGCACGCGATTTTCCACGTGCCCCCGCAACTTTCACGTGCCGCGAGTGGGCGGGGAAAAGGGAGCGACCGAAGCAGGATGCAGGCGCAGATGCGCAGGCGGGCATGAGGGAGCGGTCAGGCACGAGGAACTCCGTGTTCGGTGAGGAACGCGTGGAACGCCGTCGGCGAGAACGCACGATCCCAATCCCAGCGGAGAAGCCGGCTCACGTGAGGGCGGAGCGCGTCTTCGCGCAGCTTCTCGTCGAGCACGACGTCCGCGGGGTCGCGATCCCCGAGAACCCGGCCGCGGGTGTACTTCAGACGGCCGTCGAACTCGCCGATGATTCGGACAGAACGCCAGAAGAAGTCGACGAAACGATCGTGTCCGGCAGCGTTCGGGAAGCAGGTCTGCAGTTCCGGCACCTCGAACCCGAGCTGGAGCATCCGCACCCTGCTCAGTGATTCGCCGGGACTTCCAGCGAGAGGACTCGCGAAGTCCAGCGCGGCTCGTGCCGCCCGCACGCCGGTTCGCAGATTCGCGCGCTCGAGCTCCGCACCGAGCTCGGCCACGGTGAGCGCGGGCCGCGCGTACCCCAGTCGCCGGAGTTCGTCCTGTTCGCGCTCCTGATCGACCCGAAGCGCGTGGTCGAGCATCGCCACAGCGACGAGGAAGGACTCGCTGGTGGCTATGTCGATGAGAGTTCTGGCGAGGCAGGTCGCGTGCAGCCCCTCGACCGTCACGATCTCGGGAGCACTGCCGCCGCGATGGGCTGTCGACGTTCGAGAGGAGGAGCCGCCCGCAGCCCCCGTTGTCCTCACGTGCACCGTGCGGGGCCAGCGCCCGATCCGCGGCAGGCCGTGCAGAGCGGCTGCCGTGGCGTGCGAGAAGACGAGCGGATGTCGCGCGGCTCGTGCCGCAGCCGCCGCGACGAGGCGGTGGCGTCCGCCGTCGCCGGAGGCCCGCCAGATCTCGCCGAGCACAAAGCATCCGTGGCGCACGTGCACGAGCTCACCCGAGGCCGTGGCGTTCTCGACGACGCGCTGGGAAAGTCCGAGATCGAGGAGGTCGGCTCGCCGGATCACGGGGCCGTGCCTGGCCGTGGCAGCCTCGATCGCCGCTCGCAGGTGGAGAATCTCTTGCGGACGTGGCGCCCGTGTCTTTTCTTGCGGCCGTCGTGTTCGCTGTGTTTCCGTCGTTCGCTGTGCCTCTTGTGCTCGTGCGCCCCACTGGACGGTTCTGGATATCGCTGCTTTCTTCGCCACACGCGATTGTTACCCGGCTACAGGCGTGTTCTGGGCGGGAAGCCCGCTTCTGTGGATGACGCGAGCTCGCGTCATCCGGTGTTGGTGTCGTGCGGATGACGTGGTGGATCACCGTCGCGGCACGCAAAAGTCCCGCGGGCACGAGAGAAATCACGTGCCCGCGGGACATTGACGTGCCGCGATGAGGGGGCGGGCTTCGGGTCGCCGCGCCCTGACGGCTACGCGCGCCCGGCCGCCTTGCGCGAGCGGCGCGAGAGCGAGTCGATGATGACCGCGAGCAGCAGCACCGCGCCCGTGATCATGTAGCGGATCGACGAGTCGAGGTTCAGCAGCGTGAGGCCCGAGGAGATCGACTGGATGACGACGATGCCGAGCAGGGCCGAGAACGCCGAGCCGCGGCCGCCGAAGAGGCTCGTTCCGCCGATGACCGCCGCGGCGATCGCGTTCAGGTTGACGTCGCCGCCGCCCGAGCCCTGGTTGGCCGCCGCGAGTCGCGCCGCGGCCAGGAGGCCGCCGACCGCCGCGAAGGTCGAGCACAGCACGAACACCGAGATGTAGACCCGGTTGACCCGGATGCCGGCACGCCGGGCCGCCTCGACGTTGCCGCCGACCGCGTAGACCGAGCGGCCCCAGCGGGTGCTCGTGAGGAAGTAGTTCACGATCACGACGAGCACGAGGAAGAAGAGGAACATCGCCCCGACGCCCCGAGTGAGGTTGAGGTACCAGGCCGAGACGCCGAGCACGAGGAGCAGTCCGATGCTGCGCACGGCGATCGATCCCGACGAGTGCGCCGACAGTCCCGCCTTCGTGCGTCGTCGTGCCTGCCTCACGAGCTGCCAGGCGAACACGGCGGCCGTCAGGGCGACGAGCACATAGGAGGCCCAGGCCGGCAGGAACATCTGCTGCGCGAACTGCACGATCCACGAGTCGAAGGGGATGTTGATCGATCCCGTCGAACCGAGCACCCAGAGCTGGATGCCCAGCACCCCGAGCAGGCCGGCGAGCGTGATCACGAAGCTCGGCACGCCGAAGCGGGTGTACAGGAAGCCGTAGAAGAAGCCGATGACCACCCCGGCCGCGATCGCGGCGAGCAGCGAGACGATGAGCGGCCACTCCAGCTGCACGAAGGTCACGGCGAGGATCGCCGAGGCCAGCCCGCTCACCGAGCCGACGGAGAGGTCGATCTCGCCGAGCAGCAGCACGAGCACGATGCCGATCGAGATCGTTCCGACCGCGGCGCACTGCAGCGTCAGGTTGACGAGGTTCGTGCTCGACAGGAAGTTCGGGTTGAGGATCTGGAACACGGCCCAGATGACGATGAGCCCGACGATCACCGGGATCGAGCCGAGATCGCCGCCGCGGATCCGGCCGAAGAAGCCGCCGACCGCGCCGCGCACACCGCCGGCGTTCTGGATCAGCCGCTCGTCTTGCAGGTCGGTCGCGAGCGTCGAGGCCGTGGCATCCTGGGCGACGTCGTTCGTGGTGTTCGGTGCGCTCATGCCGTCTCCTCCGGTGTGGGGGTGGTGATGGTCGTGGGGGTGGTCGGGTCGGTGTGCTTGCTGGCCGCCCGTCGGGTGACGGCGTTGTCGGTGGCGCCCGTGATGGCCGCGATGATGGTCTCGCTCGTGACATCCCGCACCAGGAAGTCGCCGTTGTTGCGGCCGAGCCGCAGCACGACGACGCGATCGGCGACGGCCTGCACGTCGGCGATGTTGTGGCTGATGAGCAGAACGCCGAGCCCGCGTTCGCGCAGACGCTCGATGAGGTTGAGCACCTCGGCGGTCTGGGCGACGCCGAGGGCGGCGGTCGGCTCGTCGAGGATGACGATGCGCGGCTCGCCGATGAGCGATCGGGCGATCGCCACGGTCTGGCGCTGGCCGCCCGAGAGCGAGGCGATGGGGGTGCGCACCGAGGGGATCTTGGCGCTCAGCTCGCGCAGCAGCGCCCAGGAGCGCTTCTCCATCTCGACCTCGTCGAGCGAGCCGCCGTGGGTGAGCTCGCGCCCGAGCCACAGGTTCGCGACGACGTCGAGGTTGTCGCACAGCGCGAGGTCCTGGTAGACGGTCGCGATGCCGAGCGCCTTGGAGTCGGCGGGGCTGTTGATGGTGACCTTCTTGCCCTCGAACTCGACGGTGCCGCCATCCTGCGGGTGCACCCCGGCGAGGATCTTGACGAGCGTGGACTTGCCCGCGCCGTTGTCGCCGACGATCGCGACGACCTCGCCCGCGTACACGTCGAGCGCGATGTCTGACAGCGCCTGGATGGCACCGAAGGTCTTGCCGACTCCGCGGAGCGACAGGATGTGGTCGCCCGCGCGGTTCCGTTCGGCGGTGGACTCTGACGTCAACGTCATATGCATTCCTTGCGTTTCGTGAACCCGTTCTCGCCGGGCTCGCAGCGAATGGCTGGCCGGGAACACCATTTGATCCCGGCCAGCCCTCTGAGCGCTACTGTTTGTGTGTTATTCGATTGTGTGTTAGTCGATCCGGCGGTTCCGGCTACTGGATGCCGGCTGCTGCGCAGGCGTCGGCGTAGTCGGAGGTGCAGATGTCGGCCACCGTGTAGAAGCCGTCGGCGACGACCGTGTCCATGATGTTGTCGATGGTCACGACCACGGGGTCGAGCAGGGTCGTCGGCGTTCCGTCGGTGTCGGTGTCGCCTTCGACGGTCTCACCGTTGGCGAGCGAGACCGCGATCTCGGCAGCCTTCTCGGCCTCCGCCTTGATGGCCTTGTAGATGGTCATGTACTGGTCTCCGGCAACGATGCGCTGGATGCCGGCGAGCTCGGCGTCCTGGCCGGTGATGACCGGCCACGGGGTGACGTTCGCGGCCTTCAGCGCTGCGACCGCTCCACCGGCGGTGCCGTCGTTGGCCGCGTAGACTCCGGCGATCTGCCCCGGGAACTGGGTGATCTGGCCGGCGACCCAGTCCTGGGCCTTGTCCGGGCTCCAGTCAGGCGTGTCGAACTCGGCGAGCACCTTGTTGGCACTCGTGTCGATGACGCTGTGCGCGCCCTTCTTGAAGAGGGTCGCGTTGCCGTCGGTCGGCGAGCCGTTGACCATCAGGATGCCGCCGGTGCTGCCGTCCTCCTTGAGCTTGTCGGTGATCGCCTGGCCCTGCAGCACGCCGACCTTCTCGTTGTCGAACGAGATGTAGTAGTCGAGGTCTCCGCCGGCGACCAGACGGTCGTAGGAGACGACGGGCACACCCTGGGCGTTGGCCGCCGAGACGATGCTCACGGCTGCTTCGGCGTCGACCGGGTCGAGCACGAGCACCTTGACGCCGGAGGTGAGCGCGGACTCAGCCTGCTGCTGCTGCTTGGACGCGTCCTGGTCGGCGTTGGAGTAGAGGACCTCGTAGTCGCCGAGCTCGGCGACCTTGGCCTCGAACAACGGCTTGTCGAACTGCTCGTAGCGTGCGGTCTTCGATTCGGGCAGGAGGAGGCCGATCTTGACCCCTGCTCCCTCGCCCGAGCCGGAACTCGCCGACGATCCATCCCCACTGCCTGACGCACAGGCTGTGAGCGCGCCGGCGGTGAGCATTATGCCGACGGCGAGGAATGTGAGTTTTTTGCTGGCGCTCTTCATTGACTTACCTCTCACTGGACCGCCCTCTTTGGCGGTTTTGTCTGAGTTTGTCACCGCGCGTCATTGGCGTCAACTTTTGAACTCAAGACATAACGGACTGTGATCATGCCGTTATCTTTCGAATTCAATGTGTCGACAATGTACCGAGGGGGCGAGGGCGGGGCGGCACGGGGTGGCGCGGCGACGGCACAGGGACGGCGCGGCGGGTGGCGCGGGGGTGACGCCGTGGGTCAGCCGTTGGCGGCGATACGGGTGTCGGCCTCGACGGAGACGTTGTCGATGGCCAGGGCGAGGCATCCGATGAGCTCGGAGCGGTCGCCCAGCTCGCTCTGCACGACCTCGGCCACGTCGGCGCCGTTGCCCAGCGCAGAGCGCTCGAGCGCGTGCCGCAGCGGTGCCAGGAGGGTCTCGCCCGACATCGCGAGCTCGCCGCCGATCACCAGCCGTTCGGGGTCGAAGAGGTTGCAGAGGCTCGCGGCGGCGATGCCGATGTGCCGGCCGGCATCCGCTATCACCCGCCGGGAGCTCGCGTCGCCGCTCTCGGCGCGCATGATGAGGTCGCTGAGCCGCTGCACGCTCGGATCGCTGTGGAAGAGGTCGAGCAGGGCCCGACCGCCGGCGATCGTCTCGAGGCAGCCGCGGTTGCCGCAGCGGCAGATCGGGCCGTTCTCGTCGATCGTGACGTGGCCGATCTGGCCGGCCTTGCCGGTGACTCCGTGGAAGGTGCGACCGCCGATGATGAGCCCGGCGCTGATCGTGTGCCCGACGCGGATGTAGACGGCCCCGTTCGAGCCGCGGGCCGCGCCGTCGCGGGCCTCGGCCGTGGCTCCGAGGTTGGCCTCGCTGTCGACGAAGACCGGTCGCTGGATGCGGTTGCCGAGCGACTGGGCGACGTCGACCCCCTCCCAGCCGCGCAGCAGGCCCGGGGTGGAGATCATGCCGGTGCGGGTGTCGACGGGCGCGGGCATGCCGACCCCGACGGCGAGCAGGTCGGAGAGCGAGGCGTCGATCGACTCGACCATGTCGGTGAGCAGCAGCGTCGCGCGGTCGAGCTCGCTGTCGTAGCGGTGGTCGGGGGCGAGCGGAACGTGGTTCTCGGTGACGATCGTGCGCGCGACATCGGAGATGGCGACGCGCAGGTGGCGGCTCGAGAAGTGCAGGCCGGCGACGAGCCCGAGCTGGCGGGCGAGAGAGACCTGGATGGCGCGGCGTCCGCTGCGCGAGGTGATGCTCGTGTGCAGCACGCCCGAGGCCGACAGCTCTTTCACGATGTTGGACACGGTCGCAGGCGAGAGGCCGGTCGCGCCGGCGAGTTCGACCTGGGTCAAACGGCCGTGGTGCTTGAGCGCATCCACGAGCCGAGCACGGTTGGCTTCGCGCAATGAAGTCTGCGAGCCCGGTGTTGGGTTTCGACTCATCACATGCACACGATACACTTCCCGCCCTTGTCCACCCGCCCCGGGAGGTGTGCGGGAGGCGTGCGCAAGGGCGTGCGCAGGGCAGGCGCAAGTCGTGCTCAGGGTGTGCGCAGGGTCTGCGCTCGGCCTCGGGAGGCGCGACGGCGCGGGCCGGAGGGAGGCCCGCGCCGCCGCCGGCGACGCACCCTCAGGAGTGCGTCGCGACGCCCGCCCGTGGGGGTGGGCCGTCGGTGCCGCGACGGGGGTCGCGGGCTAGTCGTCGCTCCTCGTGACCCGGTGGTCCCTGCGCACCCGCGCGATCGCGATCGCGGCGAGTCCGAGCACCGCCAGGAGTGCGGCGATCCCGCCCACGGCGGGAGCCTCCGCGCCGGTGGCCGGCAGCCGCGCGGGGCCTGCGACCGGCACGGCGGGGTCTGCGGTCGGCTGCGTCGTGGGATCGGGCGTCGGCTCCGCCGGGGGCAGCACGCCGTTGATCGCCGAGGTGTCGTCGGCGAGGGCCGCGGTCGCGAAGGCCATCGCGCCGAGCGAGATGCCGAGCGCCTCCTGGTTCACGTTCGCCAGGTCGTCGCCGGCGGTGTGGTAGTTCTGGTCGTGCTGCTCGCCGACGACGCCCCCGAAGAGTGCCGCCTCGGCATCCGTCTTCACACCGTCGGCACCCGTGAACAGGCCGGACGCGGGCACGCCGTTGGCGATGAAGCCGTCGTAGTCGGAGCGGCCGTCGAAGGCCGTGTCGATCCACGGCTGGCCGATCGAGTCGAAGTAGTCGGTGAAGACGGCCTCGGTGGCGATCGAGCCATCGGGCACCTCGACGGGCGCCTCGAAGCTGGACTGGTCGGCGTCGTACACGCTGATCACGTAGTTCGGCGAGGCGACCATGTCGAAGTTGAGGTAGGTCGCGATCTCCTCGAGCTCCCGGGGGTCGTTCACCGCGAGGTCGTCGGTGTAGTGGTACGAGCCGAGGAGCCCGACCTCCTCCGCGCCCCACCAGGCGAACCGCACCTGGTTGTTGAGCTCCCCGGACGCCGCGAGCTGCTGCGCGATCTCGAGGATCGCCGCCGAGCCCGAGCCGTTGTCGTTGATGCCGGGGCCCTCGGGAACGCTGTCGAGATGCGCGCCGAGCATGACCGTGTTGTCGCTGCGGCCCGTGGGGGTCTCGGCGAGCACGGTGAAGGTCGGCACCGTCGAGGTCACCTCCTGCACGTTCAGGGCGACGGTCACCGGGGCGTCGAGCTCCGCGAGCACCGCCTCGCCCTCCGCCTGGGTGATGCCGACCGAGGGGATGTACTCCGGCAGCTGCGGGGCGATGGTGCCGTTGAGGTCGCCGTCCTCGTTGTTGTAGACGAGGATCGCGGCCGCGCCGAGGCCCGCCGCCGTGAGCGTCTTGTCGGAGAAGTTGCACTCGCCGCGGCTGACGACGGCCACCCAGAGCTCGGCCGGGGGAGTCACGCCCTCCCAGGCGGCGTCGCTGCAGCCGAGCGGATCGGCGGGGGCGAGGGCCACGCCCTCGATGCCGCCGTCGGGGGTCGCGGTCGTGCCCTCGAAGGGGATGCCGACGACGGGGATCGCGGCCGCGCCGATCACGGCGAGCTCGTACTCGGTGATCTCTTGTGTGACGGCGTCGAAGGGCTGGCGGCTCGTGGTGTAGCCGGCCTCCCGGAGGGTCTGCTCGACGTAATGCGCACTCGCCTCGTATCCGGGGGTGCCCACGGCCCGGTTGCCGCCGTTCGCGTCGGCGATGGCCTGGAGCTCGGCCAGATGCTCCATGACCCCGTCGACGGTCACCGCTTCGACGAAGGAGGTGGGGTCGACGGATGCCGCGACCGCCGCCGTGGGGATCCCGCCCACGACGAGGCCGACGGCAGCCGCCCCGATTCCGGTGAGTGCCAATGCGCTTCTCTTCACGTCGGTGTGCCTTTCGCGTCTGTGCCTTTTCTATGGACGGTCTCTGACGAGGCTGTGCCGCGAGCCTAGCGGCACCCGAACGGGGGGTGAAGGCCTGGAGGCAAAGTCGTGCGGGGCGGATGGCGACGACGGGACGCCGGCGAGATGTGCGGCGACACGTGAAAGTGACGCGTGCGGCGACACGCCGCGACACTTCTGTGCAGAAAAAAATCGCTGGGGAATCGGTCCTGTGGATAACGCGTCGACACCCCCGAAATGGCGGGGCTGCGGCATCCGCGGGCTGTTGAAAACCGTGGGGGCGGACGGTGGATAACTACACAAATGTAATTACTGCATCTAGTGATGGGTGTGTTGTCGAACCACTAGATGTAGTATTGATAGTCCCAGGTCGAACGGGGAACGAGTCCCGGTTGAAGCGTGAGAACAGCGGCAGGACGACGGCGAGAAGGCAAGCGCTGAAACGACAGAGAACGCCGCAGTCGGAACGCCCTGCAGAACAGTGCAGACCGCCACTCGAAGCTCGACTCTGAGGCACGGGGGACATCACGGTCCGCTCGTGAGCACGACAACAGTTTTTCTTTACGGGATTTACGGGAGAGGCCAGAAGACATGGCGATTACGGTTTACAGCAAGCCCGCGTGCGTTCAGTGCAACGCGACCTACCGCGCCCTCGACAGCAAGGGCATCGAATACGAGATCTTCGACGTCACCGCCGACGAGCACGCGCTCGAGACGGTCAAGGAGCTGGGCTACCTCCAGGCTCCCGTCGTCATCACCGACGAAGACCACTGGTCGGGCTTCCGCCCCGACAAGATCGCCGAGCTCGCGGCGCGCCTGGCCTGACCACCCGGAGCAATGACTCAGCTCATCTACTTCTCGAGCGTCTCGGGTAACACCCATCGCTTCGTCGAGAAGCTGGGCCGACCCGCAGAACGCATCCCGCTCTACGCCCGCGAGCAGCCGCTCCTGGCGTCGGAGCCCTACGTGCTCGTCCTCCCCACCTACGGCGGCGGAGACGGGAACGGCGCCGTACCCAAGCAAGTGATCAGGTTTCTCAACGACGAGCGCAACCGGTCGCTCATCCGCGGGGTCATCGGCGCCGGCAACACCAATTTCGGAAAGGCCTACGCCCTGGCCGGCGACATCGTCGCGACCAAGTGCACGGTTCCCCACCTCTATCGCTTCGAAGTATTCGGAACTCCGGATGATGTGCGCATCGTCCACGAAGGATTGGACTCCCTGTGGAAACAACATTGATCGAGGCTCCCAAAGTGGAGCTCGACTACCACTCGCTCAACGCCATGCTCAACCTCTACGGTGACAACGGCGAGATCCAGTTCGACAAAGACCGGGAAGCCGCGAAACAGTACTTCCTGCAGCACGTCAACCAGAACACGGTGTTCTTCCACAACCTGCGCGAGCGCCTCGACTACCTCATCGAGAACGAGTACTACGAGCGCGCCGTCATCGAGCGCTACCCCTTCGAGTTCATCGAGAAGCTCAACGACCTCGCCTACTCGAAGAAGTTCCGCTTCCAGACCTTCCTCGGCGCCTTCAAGTACTACACCTCCTACACGCTCAAGACCTTCGACGGCAAGCGCTACCTCGAGCGCTTCGAGGACCGCGTCGTCATGACGGCCCTCGGCCTCGCCGACGGCGACGAGCAGCTCGCGATCCAGCTCGTGGAGGAGATCATCGCCGGCCGCTTCCAGCCCGCGACCCCCACCTTCCTCAACACGGGCAAGGCCCAGCGCGGCGAGCTCGTCTCCTGCTTCCTGCTGCGCATCGAAGACAACATGGAGTCGATCGCCCGCGGCATCAACTCGGCTCTGCAGCTCTCCAAGCGCGGCGGCGGCGTGGCCCTGCTGCTCTCCAACATCCGCGAGGCCGGTGCGCCGATCAAGCAGATCGAGAACCAGTCCTCGGGCATCATCCCCGTGATGAAGCTGCTCGAAGACTCCTTCAGCTACGCCAACCAGCTCGGCGCGCGCCAGGGCGCCGGCGCCGTCTACCTGCAGGCGCACCACCCCGACATCATGCGCTTCCTCGACACCAAGCGCGAGAACGCGGATGAGAAGATCCGCATCAAGACGCTCTCCCTCGGCGTCGTCGTGCCCGACATCACCTTCGAGCTCGCCAAGAAAGACGAGGACATGTACCTGTTCTCGCCCTACGACGTCGAGCGCGTCTACGGCGTGCCCTTCGGCGACATCTCGGTGAGCGAGAAGTACTACGAGATGGTCGACGACCCGCGCATCAAGAAGTCGAAGATCAAGGCGCGCGACTTCTTCCAGACCCTCGCCGAGATCCAGTTCGAGTCGGGCTACCCGTACATCATGTACGAAGACACCGTCAACAAGGCGAACCCGATCAAGGGCCGCATCAACATGTCGAACCTGTGCTCGGAGATCCTCCAGGTCAACACGCCGACCACCTACAACGTCGACCTGTCGTACGACCGGATCGGCAAGGACATCTCCTGCAACCTGGGCTCGATGAACATCGCCCTCGCGATGGACTCGCCCGACTTCGGCCGCACCGTCGAGACCGCGATCCGCGGCCTCACCTCCGTCTCCGACCAGAGCCACATCACCTCGGTGCGCTCCATCGAAGACGGCAACGACCGCACCCACGCGATCGGCCTCGGCCAGATGAACCTGCACGGCTACCTCGCCCGCGAGCGCATCCACTACGGCTCGGAGGAGGGGATCGACTTCACGAACATCTACTTCTACACGGTGCTGTACCACGCGATCCGTGCCTCCAACAACCTCGCCATCGAGCGCAAGCAGGCCTTCGAGGGCTTCGAGGACTCCACCTACGCGTCCGGCGAGTTCTTCACGAAGTACACCGAGCAGGAGTGGGTGCCGGCGACGGCCCGCGTGGCCGAGCTGTTCGAGACGGCGGATGTCGCCATCCCGACGCAGGCGGACTGGGCGGCGCTCGCGGCATCCGTTCGAGAGCACGGCATCTACAACCAGAACCTGCAGGCCGTTCCGCCGACGGGCTCGATCTCGTACATCAACAACTCGACCTCGTCGATCCACCCGATCGCCTCGAAGATCGAGATCCGCAAGGAGGGCAAGCTCGGCCGCGTCTACTACCCGGCGCCGTTCATGACGAACGACAACCTCGAGTTCTACGAAGACGCCTACGAGATCGGCTACGAGAAGATCATCGACACCTACGCCGCGGCCACGCAGCACGTCGACCAGGGTCTCTCGCTCACCCTCTTCTTCAAAGACACCGCCACCACGCGCGACATCAACCGGGCCCAGATCTACGCCTGGAAGAAGGGCATCAAGACGATCTACTACATTCGTCTGCGCCAGATGGCCCTCGAGGGCACCGAGGTCGACGGCTGCGTCAGCTGCATGCTCTAACCCCACCCGAACCCTATAGACGCGGACGCGAATCATGACCCCTGAAAAGCTCAAGCTGGTCAGCCACGTGCAGGCCATCAACTGGAACAAGATCGAAGACGAGAAGGACGTCGAGGTCTGGAACCGGCTCGTCAACAACTTCTGGCTGCCGGAGAAGATCCCGCTGTCGAACGACGTGCAGTCGTGGAACACCCTGACGCCGGATGAGCAGCAGCTCACCATGCGGGTGTTCACCGGCCTCACCCTGCTCGACACGATCCAGGGAACCGTGGGCGCCGTCTCGCTCATCCCGGATGCGATCACCCCGCACGAGGAGGCCGTCTACACGAACATCGCGTTCATGGAGTCGGTGCACGCGAAGTCGTACTCCTCGATCTTCTCCACCTTGAGCAACACGAAGGACATCGACGAGGCGTTCCGCTGGTCGGTCGAGAACCCGAACCTCCAGAAGAAGGCCGACATCGTCCTCGACTACTACCGGGGTGACGAGCCTCTCAAGCGCAAGGTGGCATCCACCCTGCTCGAGTCGTTCCTGTTCTACTCGGGCTTCTACCTGCCGATGTATTGGTCCAGCAGAGCGAAGCTCACCAACACGGCCGACATGATCCGCCTGATCATCCGGGATGAGGCCGTGCACGGCTACTACATCGGCTACAAGTTCCAGAAGGGCCTCGAGCGCGTCTCGCAGCAGGAGCGCGACGAGATCAAGGACTACACCTTCAGCCTGCTCTACGAGCTCTACGACAACGAGGTGCAGTACACGCAAGACCTCTACGACTCGGTCGGCCTGACCGAGGACGTCAAGAAGTTCTTGCACTACAACGCCAACAAGGCTCTGATGAACCTGGGCTACGAGGCCATGTTCCCGAAGGCCGTCACCGACGTGAACCCGGCGATCCTGTCGGCCCTCTCGCCGAACGCCGACGAGAACCACGACTTCTTCTCGGGCTCGGGCTCGTCGTACGTGATCGGCAAGGCCGTGGTCACGGAAGACGAGGACTGGGACTTCTGAGGTCTGTGATCCGACCTGGCCCTGAAAAGGGCTGGTAGAGGCCCGGATCTGCACGTTTCTGCAGATCCGGGCCTCTTTTTGTGCCTTCTCCGACAGAACAAGAACAGGAGGGGCGAGCTCCTGGCGCAGTCATCGATCAACACGCTCGTCGCATTGACCCGGGGTATTCGCATGCTCGGCCCGCTTAGCCGATGCCGCGGAGCGCCCGAGGGTTGTGGTCAGGACCGTGAGGCTGCGCAAGCCGCATCGCCACAGGGGATGCCCGGGGCCGGCCCCGGTTGGCGGGTGGCGCTGGACTAGGTGGCTGTGGCGGGGGAGCCGGTCACGCGTGTGGCGATAGCGGTGCGTGCGAGGGCGACGACGATCCCGACTCCGGCGAGAGCGAGGATGCCGGGCGTGAGGAGTCCCGCCGCAGTGCTGTCGCCACTCACGATGGACAGGCCAGGGCCGGCGGCCGCAGCGGCGATGCCGAGCAGGATGTCCAGGACGACCCGAGCAGCCGTCGGGAGGACGGGCTGGAGGATTGCCAGGATGATCGCGCCCGCGACGAAGACGTTGAGGGCGGGGACGACGGTCGCCTGGCCGGAGGAGAACCCGTTGTCGCCGATGGCGGGCCAGGAGCCGTCGGGGATCAGTGCGGCGAGCGTGAACGCGATTGCGGCGTAGAGCACGATTGCGGCGACGGCGAGGAGGAGGCGGCGCCAGAGGCGGTACCGGATGCGGCCGCTCATGCGTTGTCCTCCAAGTTCGCGATCATCGCCTGGAGATTGGCGATGGTGCGGTCGTACTCGCCGTCGGCGAGGCCCCGGACGGTGAGATCGCGCGTCGTCTGCACGTCTTCGGCCAAGCTGTCGAACAGGGTCCGGCCGGCGCCCGTGAGCTCGTACACATCGCTCGTTGACGTGACCAGGCCCAGTTTCGCGAGCGGGTCGAGGTGCTGTTTCGCCGTCTCGCCTGCGGCCTGATCGAGGAAGGGCGCGACCGCGGTGTTCAGGGCGTCGAGGGTGGTGGGTCGTTCGGCGAGGGTGTGGAGCAGCTGCCACTGGCGGCGAGTGATGTCGCGCGTGCCGAGGGTTCGCTCGAACCGTTCGTTGACGAGGTTGTCCAGTTTGCGCAGGAGCAGGCCGATCGGAGGCTGATCCCGTCTATCGGTTGTATTCATACAACTATCCTGCTCACACGGCTTATGATTGTCAAGTGACAACTGTTGTAGTATTGCAGTCATGTCGAAGCGCGAGCCGGAGGATGTGGTCGAACGAGCGCTCGTGCGTATCCGCCGGGACCAGCAAGCACGCCGCCTGCATCGCACGAGGGCGAACGGCGATCCCGCTGCCGCCTCCCCGGCCAGCGCCGCCCGCTTCCGGTACCTCGACGCCCTCGAGGATGCCGAGCAAGGGATGGCGATCTCCGAGATCGGCGAGGCGATCGGCGTCGATCGCCCCCGGGCCAGTCGGCTGACGACCGAGTTGCTCGACGACGGACTCATCGAACGCCAGCCCAACCCCGACGACTCGCGCTACGCTCTGATCCGCCTCACCGTGCAGGGCAAGGCGCTCGTGAACGATGTGCACCGCACCCGCCAGGTTGCCGTGGCCGAAGCGCTGGCCGGATTCACGCCCGACGAATCCCGCGTCTTTGCCGAGCTCCTCGACCGATTCGTCACCGCATGGCCGCGGGATGACCACCATCCTGAGTGAGCAGAACGGCTGGCGCGAGTAGAGCTGGGCTGTGTGTTCGGCTCGGGAGCTGAACCTGCACTCGACCCCTTGCGCGCACGGACTTCCTGCTGAGGAGCGGGCTCAGGGCAGCCGGTGCGCCCGGATGACGATGTCGTTCAGGGTCATGCCGCGGGCGTGGCGTGTGCGGGTCTCGGCGGTGCGCAGGTCCCACTCGGTGTCGTCGAGCATCGCACGGACCGACTCCGGAGAGGCAGTGGCCTGTGCAGGATGGTGGCCGTGGCCACCGTGCGGAGCACCGTGGGCATGACCGACGATGAACAGCGCCCCGCCGGGGGTCACCCAGCGGGAGATGCGCCGGTAGAACTCGACCTGTGGAATCGTGGGGTGCGCGTAGAAGGTCGTGACGAGGTCGTAGGTCGTCTCGGGTTCCCAGCGGGTGAGGTCGGCCTCGATCCAACGTACGGACCGCACATCCGTGGGCGCGCGTGACGCTGCGCGTCGAAGGGCTTCGGCGGAGATGTCGACGGCGGTGACCTCCCAGTCACGTGTGGCAAGCCACAACGCCTCGGCGCCTTCTCCGCTCCCGGCATCGAGCGCGGTGCCGGGAGTGAGGGAACTGAGCTCGGTATCGAGGGCCGGGTGCGGTGGCATCCCACCTCCCTCGGCGCTGCCCCAGTGCGCTTCCCAGTAGGCCTCGTCGAAGGTGTGCGTCATGGGGTGGGCTCCTGGATCGCCTCGCGCAGCGCGGTGCGCACCCGGGTGTAGATGTCCGTGAGCGACGCGGGGTGCTCGGGCTCGGCGTCCACCGCACGGACCCACTCATCGAAACTCAGCCGCATCCCAAGCGAGAACGACTCGGCGACGGCGTGCGCATCCAGGGGTGCCAGGCCGGCGTGCTCGGTCAGCCGCTCGGCCAGATGCGCGGTGAGCCTGGCATCGCGTTCGAGGCCCGCGGCGAGCAGCGCGGGGTACTGCCGCATGAGACGGCGTACGCGCAGGAACCTGTTGTGCCCCTCGTGGTCCTCATCGAAGAGGACGGTCATAGGCTCCCACGCCCCCTCCAGATCGCCGAGTGGGCGCTGCGGGTTGGCGGACCCGGCCGCCGAGAGGAGTTCCGCTTCGAGGCCCGCGTCGTCGACGAGGACAGCCGCCTCCTTCGTCGCGCAGTGGCGGAAGAACGTGGTGCGGGAGATGCCCGTGGCCGCGGCGATGTCATCGATGGTCGTGGCCTGGAAGCCGTTCTGCTCGAACAGCTCCACCGCGGCGAGCGCGATCGCGCGGGCAAGCTCTCGCCTGCGCCGTTCACGGAGATCGGGGACAGAAGTCTCCGCCGGGGAATAGTGCGCCATGATGCTATGTTAGCATCCAATACGAATAAGGTACTTAGTACCAACACCACACTTAGTAACAGGAGATGTCGATGACCATCCTTGCGCCGCCAGCCGCCCCGACCTCGACACGCACAGGGCCTGCGATCGTTCTGCTGCTCGTCTCCGCGTTCGTCGTGGTGCTGAATGAGACGGCGATGGGGGTCGCGATCCCGCACATCATGGACGGCTTCGGGGTTTCCGCGGCGCAGGCGCAGTGGTTGACGACGGCGTTCATGGTGACGATGGCGGTCGTGATCCCGGTCACCGGGGTGCTTCTCCAGCGCTTCACGCTGCGTCGGAACTTCTTCACGGCGATGGGGCTGTTCGCGGTCGGCACGGCGATCGCGGCGTTCGCGCCCACCTTCGAGGTGCTGCTGGTCGCCCGCGTCGTGCAGGCGTGTGGCACCTCGATCATGCTCCCGTTGCTGTTCACCACGGTCATGCAGTTGGTGGCTCCCGAGCGGCGTGGTCGGACGATGGGTCTGGTCACCATCGTCACCGCGGCGGCGCCCGCACTTGGACCAACGGTGTCGGGGGTGATCGTTTCGGCGCTGGGGTGGCAGTGGGTGTTCATCCTGGTGCTGCCCGCCGCGGTGCTCGCGGTGATCGGTGGTGCTGTGTGGCTGCGGAACGTGACTACGACGATGCCGGCCCGGTTCGACGTGCTCTCGGTGGTGCTGTCCGCGGTCGGCTTCTCCGGCGTCATCTATGGGCTGGCCAGTATCGGCGAGCAGGCAGGCCAGGTAGGTGGTGTCCCGATCTGGATCCCGCTCACCATCGGGGCCCTTGCCCTGCTCGCCTTGGTGATGCGACAGCTCGCGTTGCGGAACACGGATCGGGTGCTGCTGGACGTCCGGGTCTTCTCGGAGCGACTGTTCACGGTGTCCACGGCGATGATCGTGGCGGTCTCGGTGTCCTTGTTCGGGTCGCTCATCCTGCTGCCCCTGTACGTGCAGCAGGTGCTCGGTGAGCCCGCTTACGTCGCCGGCCTCGTGCTGCTCCCCGGTGGACTGCTCTCCGGAGCGCTCGCGCCCTTCATCGGCATGGCCTACGACACGGTTGGCCCGCGCACGCTGATCCTGCCCGGTGCGGTGATCGCCACGGGCGTGATGTTCCTGTTCTCCACGCTCGGTGCGAGCACCCCGGTCTGGCTCGTCGTCGCCATCCACATGCTGCTCAGCATAGGAACGGCACTGATGATGACTCCGCTGATGACCACCGCGCTCGGGTCCGTGGCTCCTAGGCTCTACCCGCACGCGAGCGCGATCGTGAACACCCTGCAGCAGGTCGCCGGTGCCGCCGGGACGGCCCTGTTCGTCACGCTGTTCACCGTCGTGTCCACAGCGACCGTCGCCCCGGACGGCCTCTCCGGACTTGCGGACGGCGTCGACACCGCCTTCCGGATCGGCGGGTTCATCAGCATCGCCGGCATCGTTCTCGCGCTCTTCCTCCGCAAGCCCACCCCGGTACCGCAGAGCGCACCCGAAGACCCCGCGACCCAAAACTCTGACATGGAGAGCGAGACTCCCGCATGAACACCCTCACCCAGGAGGTTCTGACCCAGCCGTCTGACGGACCCGATGCGCGAAGACGGTCCCCGGCTGGATGCCGGTGAGGTTCGCGCTCGGGAATCAGGTGCATCCAGTGGGAGAGGATCCGCTCCGCAGGATCGTCGCTCTCGTCCGGTTCCGTGGGCGACGGGCTCGGCAACGCGATGATGGAGTCGTTCCGGTCATCGCTGCAGATCGAGATCCTCAACCGGAAGGAAGACACGACAGCCCGCCCGCCCTCAGGGCATGTCGCAGAGCGCAGGCGAGCTCAGACGGCCAGCTGGAGGCCCAGCTCCTTCGTCGTGCGCTCCCAGAGATCCTGCGCGAGACGCGTGTCGGTGAAGGCGCCGCGCATCGGGTCGAGGCGCGGCGGCCGGCTGCCCGTCGCGGAGCCGGGCCCCCACAGCTGTCCTCCTTGGGCGGCGGGGTCGAGGGCGGCTCTGACGGCGGGCCAGGCTGCGTGGTCTTTTCCTTGCACGAAGGGGCGCATCACGATGGCGCCTCGTCGTTGGCGGGCGGTGTGCTCGAAGGCGGGTGCGCGGTCGGGGGTGAGGCCGTCGATCGCGCCGCCGGGGTGGGCTATGAGGCTGATTGTTGTGCTGTTCGCGGCGCGGAGTCGGCGGTCGAGTTCGCGGGCGAAGAGCATCTGGGCGAGTTTGGAGGTTCCGTAGGTGCGGAATCCCCGGTACGTCTCGTGGTGCTGTTCGAGGTCGTCGAGGTGGATGCGTCCCATCCGCTGCGCGACGCTCCCCATCGTGACCAGCCGCGCGCCGGGCGTGTCGGCGAGGTGGGGGAGTGCGGCGGCGATCAGTTGGGCGTTGCCGTAGTGGTTGGTGCCGAACACGAACTCGTGTGCGTCGGTCGTCTCTTTGCGCTGCTTCTGTGTCAGTGCGGCGGCGTTGAGGATCAGCCCGTCGACGCGGTGGAGTGCACCGATCTGGTCGCCCGCGCTGCGGGCGGACTCGAGTGAGGAGAGGTCCAGCGGAATGTATTCCAGGCGTGCGTCGGGCACGGTCTGCGTGATGGCTTGCATCGCGAGGCGTGCTTTGGCCTCGCTGCGGGACGCGAGCACGATGGTCGCGCCCGCGCCGGCGAGTTGTTCGCTGATGAAGTAGCCGATGCCGGCGTTGCCGCCGGTGACGACGAATGTCTTGCCGCGCGCGTCGGGCAGTGTGGTCGGGTTCCAGGGGGTGACGTGTTCGGTCATCAGATGGCCGTGGATCCGCCGTCGATGGGGATGATCGCCCCGTGGATGTGCGCGGCGGCGGGGCCGGCGAGGAACGCGACCAGGCCGGCGACCTCGTCGGCGGTGCCGGGGCGTCGGTCGGGGTGCTGCTGTGTGAGGGCCTCCAGGTGCTCCCGATACGACGCGTTGTCCTCGGTCACGGTGGGGCCCGGGGCGATCGCGTTGACGCGGATGCCTGCAGGGGCGAGCTCGTCGGCCCAGGACCGGGTCAGGGAATGCAGCGCAGACTTGCTGGCGCCGTAGAGGCCGGCAAGGGCCATGCCGACCGTTCCCGCGTTGGAGCCCATGTTCACGATGACGCCGGTTCCGCGCTCCTTCATCCCCGGGACCAGCCCGGCGGTGAGGACGATCGGCGCGGCCACGTTCACCGCCAGCGCCGTGGCGAGCTGAGCATCGGTCACCGCGAGCATCGACTGGCCGGGGATCAGCGCTGCGGCGTTGTTCACGAGGATGTCGACCCCGCCGTTCACGGCCAGAGCATCCGCAGCCAGGGTCCTGACGGCATCCGGTCCTGCGGCGAGGTCCGCGATGACCGCCTGCGCCGTTCCGCCCGCCGCACGGATCCGCTCCACAACGGCGTCGGCACGGGCACGGTCGCGGCCGTGTACCAGGACGAACGCCCCGTCGGCTGCGAGCCGGAGAGCGATCGCCTTCCCGATTCCGTTCGTTGCGCCGGTCACCAGGGCGGTCTGCGTCTTCACTGTCATGGGGTGTCGTTCTCCTGAACATGCTCGATAAGTCTGGACTCTTGCGTCCACTATGGCCCCGAAGATATGGACTGTCAAGTCCAGAAATGGTAGGGTCGTCCTATGACGACTGCGAAGGGCGCCGCGACCAGGACGCGCATCGTGGATGCCGCCGTGGACGTCCTCGTGCGCGGAGGCCGGGAGGCGGTCAACCTCGACGAGATCCTTGCGACCACCCGCACGAGCAAAGGACAGCTGTTCCACTACTTCCCCGGAGGAAAGCAGGAGCTGATCCGGGTCGCGACCGAGCAGCAGATCCAACGCCTCGCGATCGAGTCGACCGAGCGGCTCGACACCTTCGAGGCGTGGCAGCGGTGGATCGACGAGATCATCCGCCTGCACCGGCTTCAAGCTCGCGACGACGCCTGCGAGGTGGCTGCCCTCGCCGGGCGCATCCTCGGTCCGGATCCGGTCGAGCGCACCCTGCTCGGCACCAACTTCGCCGCCTGGCACGCCCGCTTGGCGAGCGGGCTCGTGGCTATGAAGGAGTCCGCTCTGCTCCGTGAGGACGCGGACGCCGACGCGATGGCGGCACTGTTCGTGACGACCCTGCAGGGCGGCGCCGTGGTCGACAAGGCGACCGGCACCCTGAATTACCTCGAGGCATCTCTCCGCGCGACCCTCGACTACCTGCGCGGTTTCGCTCGCCGCGACGAGGTGCACCGACCCGGATCGTCGTCGACGTAGGGGTGCCTCCGGGGTCGAGTTGGAATGATTGGACTGTCAAGTCCATCTCTCTGTTCCGACCCGTGATGGGCGGTCTGTGTTCGCCGTCACCGAGGACGCGGGGTCTCAGCGTACTGATTTGATCGGCGCGATGGCGAACGCGCCGACCGCGCAGACGGCGGCGGCGACGATGAAGATCGGGGTGAACCCGAATCCGACGCCGATCAGGACGGACGCGGCGAAAGGGGCGAGGATCTGCCCGCCGGTGTTGGCCATGTTGAGGATGCCGAGGTCTTTGCCGCGGCTCGCCTCGTTGGGGAGGACCTCGCTCATCAGGGCGGCGTCGACGGACGTGTACACGCCCATGCCGAGTCCGCCGAGGACGGCGAACACGAGCAGGGTCCACGGCTCGGCCACGATCAGGGGGAACACCGCGCCCACGCCGATCAGCACGGACGCCACGATGACCGGCGCCTTCCGCCGGCCGAGTCGGTCGGACACCGGCCCGGACACAAGAGCTGCGACGGTCAGGGCGGCGAGGTTGACGAGGGCTGCGAGTGTGATGAACTGCGCGGCCGCGGCGTCGTCCAGGCCCATGTGGTCGGTGAGGATGTAGAGCTGGTAGCCGGACACCATGTAGTAGCCGAGCACGATCAGCAGGCGTCCGACGAGCGCCCAGTAGTAGTCGGGGGCTTTCCGGGGGAAGGAGAAGGTGTCGAACAGTTCCCGACGGGTGAGCTTCCTGCGGGGCTCGTCGTTGTTCGAGAAGTCGGGAGCGATCAGTGCGGCCGCTAGAGGAAGCACGATCACGAACACTGCCAGGGCGAGGAACCCGCTGGAGGGTGCGGCGATGAAGCTGGCGCCGAGGATGGAGCCGCTGGTGGCGCCGACCACGCACCCGAGTCCGTAGACGGCGGAGATGGTGCCGCGGCGCGGAGTCGGGACCCGGTCGGGGACGATGGCGACGAGCGCGGCGATGATCACGTTCTGCGCCATCTGGTAGAGGCACCACCAGAGGATCAGCATCGGGATGCTCTCCGCGGTCGCCAGCAGCGCCATGAACACGCCCGCGGCGACCCCTCCGCCGATGAGCCAGGGGTTGCGGCGTCCGAAGCGGCTTCGGGTGTGGTCGGAGAGGGCGCCGAACAGCACATTCGCCAGCAGGGCGATCACCGACCCCGCGATCGTGATCGTCGCGACGAGGGCGATCTTGTTCGGCTCGTCGATCGCGGCGATCTTCGCCGGCAGGAGCACGGTGGTGGATGCTCCGAACGGGAGCACCCACCCGAATCCGGCGAGGCCGAGCGCGACGCCGAGGCGTCCCATCCCGGTGCGGGAGCGGATCGGGTGGAGGTCGCCGTCGGGCGCGGGCACCGGCGCCAAGGGGGCGGTGGGGTCCAGGGGTGTGGCGGACATCGTCGTCCTCGCTCTCGGGGCTCTACGCCCGGTCGTCCGGGTAGGGGGTGGACAGGGTCAGTGCCGAGGGGTCGCCCGCGTAGGCGGCGACCTCGAGCTCGAGGGTGTCGCTGGCGGGGACGAAGCCGTCGTCGGTCCACCGCTGCAGCGGCCGCGTGGACGCAGCGACGGTCACGGTCTCCGACTGTCCTGCGGTGAGGCTGATCGGTGCGAACCCGAGCAGCACACGGGTCGGGAAGTCGGCGCCGGCATCCAGCGCGCGCCCGTAGACCTCGACCACGTGCCGCCCGCCGCGAGCACCGGTGTTGCTCACGGTCACCTGCACGCGCAGGCTCTCATCGCCCGCCCCGACCACGCTCGCCTCGGAGAGCTCGAACGAGGTGTAGGAGAGCCCGTAGCCGAGCGGGAACGCAGCGGCGTTGCCGTCGCGATCGAGAAGCCGCTGGCCGAACCACTTGTCATAGGTGATCGCGGTCGCGTCGCGGTCGAAGAACGGCAGATGCTCCTCGCTGGTCGGGATGGAGAACGGCAGCCGGCCGGAGGCGTCGACCGTGCCGAGGAGGACGTCGGCCAGCGCGGACCCGCCTTCGCTGCCGGAGTACCAGCTGAGCAGCATCGCGGGGACGCTGTCGCGCCATTCCTCCGTGATCACGGCGCCCGCAGTCACGATCGCAACGACCGTGCGCGGGTTCGCGGCGGCGACGGCGCGGATGATCTCGACGTCCACGGGGCGCAGGCGCAGGCTCTCCCGGTCGCCGCCGGCGCCGGTGCTGCCGACGATGCTCACCTCCGAGCCCGCCAGCTGCTCGAAGTTCGCCACCAGGGCCTGACCGACAGGGCTGTCGTCGGTCGGGGGCAGCATGGTCCACAGGGCCGGATCGGAGAACACGCTGGATCCGATGAACTCCCCCTCGTCTTCCGCGGTGTAGCCGACGACGACGATCGCCGCGTCGGCCCCCGTCGCGGCCGTGGCCGATGCGGTCGCATCGTCGTCGCCAACGGTGACGATCTCCACGCCCGGGAGAGCCCTGGTGATGCCCTGCAGTGGGGTGACGACCTCGGGGGAGTGGACGTCGGAAGAGCCGTGGTCACCCGTGTTCGGGGTGTCGGCGAGACGCCCGATGACCGCCACACGGGAGAGGGACGCGGCATCCAGCGGAAGGAGCGGACGCCCGTCGACCGGTTCGTTCTTCAACAGCACCATGCTGGTCGCCGCGACGGTGCGGGCGAGTGCCCGGTGCTCGGGAGAGAACACCACCTGCAGGCCAGGCTGTTCCTCGACGAGTGAGGCGTAGTGGGACAGCTGGGTGCGGATGATCCGCCGCGCGGCACGATCCACGTGCTCCCAGGACACACGCCCGGTCTCGAGGTCGTCAGGCAGGTGCTGGGCGCGCTGCTGCGCGAACGGCTCCTCGACGTCCAGACCGGCACGCAGGGACTTCCCGGCGTCGCGGAGGCCCCAGATGAAGT
Source organism: Compostimonas suwonensis (assembly GCF_002797855.1). Taxonomy (GTDB): domain Bacteria; phylum Actinomycetota; class Actinomycetes; order Actinomycetales; family Microbacteriaceae; genus Compostimonas; species Compostimonas suwonensis. Next base: position 348,967 of record NZ_PGFB01000005.1, on the reverse strand, counting down.
CGCTCACCGTGACCCCGGCGAATCCCCACCGGCCGCGGAGGACGCCCTCCATGAGGGTCTCGTTCTCCCCGGCCCACTCGCCGTTGACGGAGTTGTAGGAGGTCATGACCCCGGCCGCGCCCTCCTCGATCACGCGGCGGAAGTGCGGCAGGAACACCTCGTGCAGCGCCGCGTCATCGACAGTCACGTCCACACTGAAGCGGGCGTTCTCCATCGAGTTCAGCGCGAAGTGCTTCACGACCGCCATCACGTTGCGCTGCGTCCCGCGGGTCAGAGCTGCACCGAACTCGCCGAGGAGGACCGGGTCCTCGCCGTAGGTCTCCTGCACCCGCCCCCAGGCGGGGTGCCGGGGCAGGTTGATGCACACGCCGCCGAAGAAGTTCGCTCCCTGCGCCCGCGCCTCACGCCCGATCGCCACACCGACCTGCTCCTCGAGCTCGACGTCCCAGGTCGCGCCGCGCGCCATCGACACCGGGAACGCGGTCGCGCCGCCCATCACCACTCCGCGGGGCCCGTCGGAGAACTTCAGACCCGGGAGACCGACCCGATCGGTCCGACCCATCTCGATCGGCACGTAGTTGTAGCCGTTCTGGAGCATGTCCGCCAACCCGTCCCAGAACGGGACATCGCCGTCGAGCAGGGCGAGCTTCTCCTCGGCGGTCAGCTCGGCGAGCAGGCCCGAGACGGCGTCGTCCAGCCGGTCGGGGTCGTTGCGCACCTGCTCGAGGGCCAAGCTGAACAGGGAAGGGGTCGTCGTTGACATTGCGGGCTCTCTCATCGTCGAAGGGGAACGATTATCTACGAATCGTTAAATAGTTATCTACGAACAGTAAGATAAACACATGAGCAATGCAACCCGCGAGCGGAACACCGGATCGGGCCGTGCTCCACGACGGCGTCTTCGGCCTGAGCAACGGCGGGCGGAGATCATCGACGCGGCCACCCAGCTGATCGCCACCTCGGGGTACTCCGGTCAGTCATTGGCCGGGTTCGCCGCGGCCTGCGGGATGACCAAGCCGGGCCTGATGCACTACTTCCCCAACGCCGAGGCGCTCCTCACGGCCGTGCTCGAACACCGAGACGAGGTCGACATCCTTGCGACCGCGACGCTGCTGGAGCCCACGACCGACGTGACCACGACACGCGAATTCCTCACCCGCCTCGTCCAGCGCAACGCAACCCAGCCACGCATCGTGCAGCTCTACACCGTGCTCAGCGCCGAAGCGCTCGCCCCCGAGCATCCCGCGCACGACTACTTCACCGACCGGCTCGCAAGGAGCCGCGCGGGCTTCGAGAAGTATGTCTTCGCCTGGCATCCCCGGCCTGACCTCTGCGCAATCCAGGTGCTCGCCTTCCTCGACGGCGTGCAGCTCAACTGGCTCCGCGACCCCTCCATCGACCTCGTCGCCCAGTGGGAGTCCTTCGCCGACGGCCTGTTCGGCACCGTCTGACGTCAGCGGGATCGGTGCTGCAGGCAAGCCTTCTCGGCCAGTGGATGCTGACCGCGAAGCCGGCCCGGGCGCGGTGTGCGGCTGCCCGGTGCCCTGCGACAACCACGCACCACCGGCCGGCAACATCGAGCTACGCGGGCCTCCACGGTGCTGAGCACCCGAGTCAGCACTTGTGGCGCGTGACCCCGCCACCACGCCATGGTTCTGACGGAGTGCAGGAGCACGTTCGCTAGACCCTGCGCCCCTGGTCGGAGTTCGGGGGTTTGGCGGTTGCGAGTCGTGCGACGTGGCGGGCGATGCGCGCCGCCCGGACGGTCTCGGTTCCCGCGGTGGCCACGTCGAGCAGTATCGGGTAGCAGGCTGAGCTGCTCAGTGCGGCGAAGGAGGACTCCGCGGTCGGGGTGGCCCGCAGGGCGGCGAGCAGGTCATCGGGCACCTCGATCGTGGCAGCGCCCGGATAGGCTCGATCCCACCGTCCATCCGATCGGGCACGCTCGATTTCCCGATTGCCGCGATCGCGCATCCGACCTGCTTCGATGAGTCTCGTCACGTGGTCGACGTTGCGCTGTGACCACAGGGAGCGGGCGCGTCGCGGGGTGAAGTGCTGACGGTAGGTGGTCTCGTCGATGGCGTTTTTACGACCGTCGATCCACCCGCTGCACAGCGCCTCGTCGAGTGCCTCCGCGTAGGTCAGCGATGTCGGAGTGCGGGTGCCCTTCTTGGCGAGGGTCACCCACACGCCGTCGCTCGTCTCCTCGTTCTCGTCCAGCCATGCGCGCCACGCGGCGTGTCGGCAACGGTCAGCCGATGGGGAACGGAGTCGTCGTTCGGCATTCGTCAGGCGGCGGAGCGGTCATCGGCGGCTCGACGTCGAACCGCGGCGTGGGTGAGGGACGGGGGTGTGTAGCCGATATCGCTGACCCCGACGTCGGTGCCGGGCGGAACGATCTCGTCGATGAGGTCGAGCATGTCATCGCCCAGGATGACGTGTGCTCCGGCGAGGAGGTCGTCGAGTTGCTCGAGCGTTCGAGGGCCGACGATAGCTGAGGTGATCGTCGGGTGCGCGGTGACGACCTCCGCCATAGACGTCGGCGGTGTCCACGAAGTTGATGCCCGCGTCGAGCGCTCGATGGACGATGCGTCGGCAGTCATCCGGGTCGGGCGTGCCTGCGGGGCCGAACATCATCGTCCCCAGGCAGTAGGGGCTTACTTTCAGGCCAGTGCGGCCAAGGGGGCGCATCCGCATGTCGGTGTTCCTTCGTGTTCTCGGATCTACTGCCACTGGGTGGGCAGGAGCGGCGGCGCGGGTGTGGGCCGCGCCGCCGCTGAGGGGCGTCAGGCGGGAGTGACGCTGAAGCTCCAGGTGACCCCGAAGCGGTCGGTGAGCATGCCGAAGCCGGCGCTCCACGCCGACGCGGCCAGCGGTTCGACGATCACGGCATCGACCGCGAGCGCGTTCCAATAGCCCTGGATCTCGTCGAGGGTGTCGGAACCGATCGAGACGAAGAGCGCCTGATCGGTGACCGTGGTGTTGTTCTCTCGACGGGTCGAGCCGCCGCCCGCGATCGATCCGCCGGTCTCGCCGGGGATGTCGTATCCCATCAGGCGGAAGCCGTTCTCCGCCGCGACGAGGCCGAACACGATCTTGTCGGAGCCGGGCAGGTCCGCCGGCATCCCGAACTCGGCGTAGGTGTTGACCACGAGGTGCCCGCCGAACACCGACTGGTAGAAGCCCAGCGCCGCGCGCGCGTCGCCTCGGAAGTTGAGGTGGGTGGTCGTCTGAATCGTCATGTCTTGCTGCTCCTTGAGTAGAACGTCGGCCGCCATCCGGCCCAGAGCTCAAGCGTCACAGGTGAGTAGGTCAAGTTTTGTCCTAGACCGGAACTATTCTTGGGGGATGTCCACCACCACGCGGCTGCTCGACCTGCTGTCATTGCTGCAGACGCGACGCGACTGGCCCGGGTCGCTGCTCGCCGAACGGCTGGGGATCAGTGACCGCACCGTGCGACGCGACATCGACCGACTGCGTGACATGGGCTACAGCATCCACGCCACCATGGGTCCCGACGGCGGCTACCGACTACAGGCCGGAAGCGAGCTGCCCCCTTTGCTGTTCGACGACGATCAGACCGTCGCCCTCGCTGTCGCCTTGCAGACCGCATCGGTCGCTGGAGTGGGCATCGAGGAGGCGGCGGTGAGGGCGCTCGCGACCATCCGTCAGGTGATGCCATCCCGGCTGCGCCATCGCCTGGACGCGCTGGAAGTCATCGCCATCGCGCAGCGCCCCGGCGAGTCGGCCCCGCCCGGTGCTTCCATGGAGGTTCTCGTCTCGCTCGCGGACACGATCCGCGCTCGCGAGGTGCTCCGCTTCGACTACGCCGACCGCGTCGGCGCGTCCGACGAACCCTCACTCCGGCCTCCGCGTCGCGTCGAGCCACACCACATCGTGGCCGCCCAGGGGCGCTGGTATCTGGTCGCATGGGACCTCGACCGCGAGGACTGGCGTCTGTTCAGCGTTGAGCGTGTCGCCCCTCGCACCCCGACCGGACCGCGCTTCACCCCCCGCGACGTGCCCGGCGGCGACGTGCGCGAGTTCGTGTCGGCCCGTTTTATGGGCTCCGACGTGAACGAGTGGCCATGCCGCGGCGCGGTGATCCTGGACCTGCCGGTCGGCGATGTCTTGCCGTTCGTCGGCGATGGCACGGTACACGCCCTCGGGCAGGACCGATGCATCCTCGAGGCCGGATCCTGGTCGTGGGGAGCGCTCGCCGCGTCCTTCGGGCGCTTCGAAGCGCCCATGGACGTAGTCGGGCCACCGGAACTCCTGGATGCGTTCGCCCTTCTCGCCGAGCGTTACGCCGCAACGGCCGCAATCGGCAACGGGTCGAGCGACACAGCGTCGGCGAGCCGAGGGCCGTCAAACGCTCCGTAACGGTCGGACCGGCCGAGGGCTCCCGGGCCGTCCCGAGCACATGGGGCTGGGCTGACGAGGAGTACGATGCGGATCGTGCAACTCGTCCGCATCGGCGGGCTGAAACGGTTCTCATCGCGAGTGGCATGCAGAAGGCACGGCCAGACGACGAGATCGTGGAACCCGCAGGATTCCGCCTCATCCTGGCCCCGAGAAGATGAGGACTGGGACTTCTAGGCGCTCCGATGAAGACGTTGACGATCAGGAACACACAACTGCCCGCATCGAACGTGGTGCTGGGGCTCATGCGGATCGGCGGGCTCGCCGACGAACAGATCCGCACCCTCGTGGGCACGGCGAGGAGGCCTTCGACACGCTGCACGCGGCCGGCAAGGTGCGCAACTTCGGGGTCTCGAACCACACGCCGGGGCAGATCGAGCTGCTCAAGCGCTCGCTCAACCAGCCGCTCGTCGTGAACCAGGTGCAGCTGAGCATCACGCACTCGCCGCTGTTCGCGGCCGGCATCGCGGCGAACATGGCGGGCCTCGACCAGTCGATCGACCGCGACAACGGCCTGCTCGACTACAGCCGCCTCAACGACATGACCCTGCAGGCGTGGTCGCCGTTCCAGAAGGCCTTCTTCGACGGCGTCTTCCTCGGCGACCGCGAGAACTTCGCGGAGCTCAACGACGTGCTCGACGAGCTCGCCGCGGCCTACGGTGTGACGCCGACGGGGATCGCGGTCGCATGGATCACCCGGCACCCGGCGAACATCCAGGTGGTGCTCGGCACGACCACGCCGAGCCGTGTGGTCGAGTCGGCGGCCGGCTCCGAGATCCCGCTCACGCGCGAGGAATGGTACCGGCTCTTCACGGCTGCCGGGCACACCGTTCCCTGAGCGCGCTCCATTAGATGCCGCGTTGGGCGACTGCTGTAATTCACAGTCGGAACTAGGACACACTGAGAAGATGGGTATGAGACACAGCTACCACTGGGTTGTACCTCTGCCTGAGCCCCTGCCCCTTCCCTCCGGAGTTCTGATTCCGGGTGACCATATTGGGATCGCTGCCTGGGAAGGGAGAGGTGTGCTATCGCTGATCCCACTGCTGGCGACCAGACCACACCCTCTGATGCAAGTCAATAACGAGCTCTTCACAGTTGCAGCGTTTCTGCACCCTGAGCTTGCCACCGTAGACAGACAAAGCGTTGGGGGAGAGCCGGACGGGGATTATTCTGCAGTGGAGATCACTGCGGAGTTCGATGGTGAATCTGCATCAGAGTTGGAGCTTTCCGATGCGTTCGACCGTGGAATGGATATGGTCCGGGCCGTTCAGCGTGCGTATTACCTTGCGACGCAAGATGCTGTGTCGCTTATCGTCCGGGAGACGCTTCCGACGATGATTTTGTTTACCCAGAGTCATGACACTGCTGACGTCACTTCGGGAGTGTTCATTACTCATGGCCCAGGCCTTCGGGCCTCCGTGGTGCCCGACTCCCTTTCCCGCGAGCAGTTGGAACGTCTCGGTGGAATACTGAGTCATCTCACGCCTGGCGGGGTGTTCTGGTCATATGCAGATCTCCGTCGAGAAGCTCAGGTGGCCTTATGGTTGCGTGGAGATTATCGAAGTGCGGTTCTCGCCGCAGCAACCGCAGCCGAGGTTTATCTGGACACGGTCCTTCTGCACATGCTTTGGATGGAGGGTGCTGCGCCCGAAGCTGCAGCAGCCGTTTTCAATCGAGGACAATTGGGCTCGCGGGTTCGGCGAGAATATGCGCCTCGTCTTGGTGGTCAATGGGATCTGACGGGTTCTGGCCCCATCGGCGCATGGCATGTGAAGACAGCAGCTCTGCGAAATCGTGTCACCCATGCCGGATACGTTCCCTCGCTCGCTGAGGCGAAGCTGGCGCTAGAAAACGTGCTCAAACTTGAGGTTTACCTCATCGATCTAGTGTGTGCTCCACAAGCACTCGAACGATACATCAAGACTGCATTGGAGATGACCGGGACGCCCGGGATCGAAAGACGAGGTCGATTGAATAAGCGGTTTCAACAACTCATTGATTCGGTTCTTCCTGGTGAGCTGGATATCTTTCACGACTGGGCAGAGACTGTCACATCGCTTCGTACATGATTCCTCAAGTCCCGACTTCGCTTGTTGATCAGGGATCAAATGAAATCGCCTGTGGATATGCGCCTACTGCCCCGAGAGCTCGGCGATCTGGCGACGGGCGGCGAGCACGAGCTCCTCGTTCGTGTGAGCGTGCCCGCCGAGACCCCAGCCGCCCTCGACGGCCTCGGTGAGCAGAACCCACGTGCGGTCGGCGAGCGAGGCGTCGCCCGCGGCATCCGCGACGATGTCGGTGAAGCGGCGCACGACCGCCAGCTGCTTGTCGCGGTCGAGCGCGCCCGCGTTCGTGAGCACCTGCACGCGCACATAGCCGGAGTCGCCGTCGACGTTCGACAGTGAGCCGGCGGGCAGCTCGTGCACAAAAGCCGCGGTGTTCCGACGGAACATCGGGATGTCGGGAACCTGCTCGATCTGCATGAGGGTCGTCGCGAGCCGGGCGGCGAGTGCGTGGGGGTCGGCGACGGTTCCGGCGGTGGCGTAGACATCGATCATGGGCATAAGCGGTTCTCCTCGGGCAATTGCACGGCAACTAAGTATGACGACATACATAGTATGACGTCATGCATAATTATGTCGAGGATCCCGGGGAACGAGGAGGCATCGTGGCAGGCACCGTCAGAGATCGGATGGTCGACAGCGCCATAGTCCTCCTGGCCGAGCGCGGGTTTCAGGCGACATCCTTCTCCGCCGTGCTCGCGGCGTCGAAGGCTCCCCGGGGCTCCGTGTACCACCACTTCCCCGAGGGCAAGAACCAGCTGATCGCCGCCGCGATCGAACTCGCCGGCGACCGCGCCGTGGGCCTCGTCGACTCCCTCGAGGGCTCAGGCGCCGAGGGGATCGTCAACGGCTTTATGGCGATGTGGCGCGCCGTGCTGCTGCGCTCGGACTTCACGGCAGGATGCTCCGTGCTGGCGGTCGCCGTCAGCTCCGACTCCGATGCGCTCATCGAGCAGGCGGGCGCCACGTTCCGGGCCTGGCGCGAGCGGCTCGCCCGGGTTCTGGAGACGGGCGGCATCCCCGCGGCGGCCGCGCCCGGTTTCGCGGCGATGCTCGTCGCGGCCTCGGAGGGAGCCGTTGTGCTCAGCCGGGCGGAGCAGAGCCTCGAGCCGTTCGAACAGGTTCACGCCCAGCTGCTGCTCGCCGCCCGCGCGCAGCAGCACGACGCGTGGAGCTGAGCCCGCGGTAGCTGGGCCGCACCGTGCTCCGGTCGCGCGCCTACTGCAGGCTCGTGCCGCCCGTCGCCTGCTCGTAGCCGTCGAGCAGCAGGCGGGTGAACTCCTCGGGACGCACGACCGAGACCATGTGCGAGGCCCCGGCGACGGTCACGAGCCGGCCCCGAGGGGTCGCGGCGAGAAAACGCCGGGCCTGCAACCGGATGTGGTCGAACCGCCCGTTGACGAAGAGCACGGGCGCCTCGATCCCGCTCAGCCGCTCAACGGGGGCGAGCGTGGGCAGAGCGCGGAGCACGTCATCCATGACCTCGAGGGCCACGCCGCCGTCGAGCACATCGCTCGCGCCGGGCTCCGGCACGAAGAGCCGCACCGTGAAGTCGTTGAGGGCGCGGCCGCGATCGGGGAAGAGGTGGATGCCGCGCGCGAGCACCCGCCAGCCGCCCAGCACGACGGGATGGGGCCGGGTGCCGCTGCCCGCGATCAGCAGCCCGCTCACGCGGCCGGGGTTCGCCGCCGCCCACTCGATCGCGAGGTAGCCGCCGAGCGAGAAGCCCACGAGATAGGGGCGGAGCCCCGAGAAGGTCTGTGCGGACGACACGGCGTCGCCGATCGTGGCGAGGGCCGACTCGAGGGTGAAGCGCTCGCCGAGACGGGAGCCGTGCCCCGGCAGGTCGACGGCGGTCGCCGGGATGCCGCGGGCGTCGAGCGCCGCGAGCTGGGAACGCCACATCGTCGCCGAGGTGCGCAGGCCGTGCACGAGGATGACGGGTGCCGGCATCCCCCGATTGTAGGCGCGACCGGCTTGGGATCCATGTCGTGCTTGCGACTTGTGCGAACGGTATGAGCCTATTATGTTAACGATAATGATTCTCAATAAGGGGATCTCGATTCGCGATGGAGAAATCCACACGAGGAAACAAGGAAATGGGGAGCAACATGACTGTTGCAATTGCCGAACAGGCTCACGCGAAGCGGGGGAGCTCGCGTCGTGGGCTCGCGGTCGGAATCGTCGCCGCGGTGTCCGCGTTGAGTCTCGGTCTCGGGGCGACCGCGGCTTATGCCGCGACGTACGACATCACCTCGGGGCACATCGACGTCGTGCACACGAGCTACGACGCCGACAGCGACGAGATCGTGCTCGACCTCAACAACGAGGGATCCGCCCAGGCGCCGGACGGTCTGATCGATCCTGCCGATGCCGCACTGGTCGTTCCGTTCCATGCCGGCGGGGGAAGCGGGCCGTCGGGGTACATCCTCCCCGACGACGAGACCGTCGCCGCACTGTGGGGTGTTCCGTATGCGGGATTCGCCGCCGGCGAAGACATCCTCGCCTCTGAGGGCGGCCCGTTCGCACTCCACGAGGATCTGAGCTACAACCTCACGGATGTCGACTACACGGCGGGCGCCGGATCGACCGGCACCGGAACGGTCGACATCCGCCAGGGCGGAACGGTCTTCTTCACCGCCGAAGGTCAGAGCCATGCCTTCGACATCACCGGGGAGGACGGCGAGGGCTTCCACGAGCACGCGACGTGGACCTTCTCGCAGCCCGGCACCTACGTGCTGACCTTCACGGTCAGCGCCCCCGGCGGGTACTCGGCGGGAGCGCAGGAGTACACCTTCCTCGTCGGCTGACGCCGGCCGTCGTCGCGTAGCGGCTCGCCCGTCGATATCCGGCGGGCGAGCCGTGCCGTGTGCCCCTGAGAACCAATTAATGATAATGATTACTATTAACCATTAGTATCGATGAAACCAGCGCGACCAGTCCCGCGACCAGCCCCGTAAGAAAGCCGTGCATGACCTTGTCCTCTTCCCGCCACCCCTCCCGATTCGCGGCGGCGGTTCTCGCCCTGGCCCTCGCCGGCGGACTCTCCGTCGCCGTCCCGACAGCGGCCTCGGCTGCGGATCTCGGCGCCGGCCCCGCTCCAGCACCTCGCGCCCAAGCCGTGCAGCCGCTCGAGGCGGTCGACGCCGTGACGGTCGGCTACCGCGACGGCGCGCTCGCACTGGGGTCCGCGACCTCCGCCGGCGAGCCGGTGGACCCGGGATCGACGCTCCTGGCCGTTCCCGACGTCGCTGCCGGAGCGACGACGCACCTCAGCACGACCGGGCTCTCCGGCGGCTTGCCCGCGGGCGCTCAGCTCAGCGACCTCGTTCTCACCCTCGTGGCCGTCCATGGCCCGGACGGCGGCGGATTCGGCCTCCGGGGCAACGGAGAGGGAGGAGAGAGCACTGTCCTGCTCGGCACCTCGGGAGACAGCCCGACGGCGCTCGCCCTCGAACAGGAGACCCGGCTCGCGACGAGCTGGCTCTTCAACGCCCCCGGCCGCTTCACCCTCTCGCTCCGCGCGGACGCTGTCGTGACCACGGATGGTGCGTCGACGCCGGTCTCGTCGCCGGTGGTCGACTACACGATCGCGGTGGGTCCGGTGGCCACGCCGACCGCTCTCGAGCTGAGCTCCGCGTCCTCCGCCGAGTCGGGCGCAGAGGTGCCCCTCGTGGCGACGGTCGAGCCCGCCGCCGCTGTCGGGGCCGTCGAGTTCTTCGACGGCGAGACGCTCCTGGGTCACTCGCCGGTCGTGAGCGGCACCGCGGACTTCTCGGCATCCGGCCTCCCCGACGGGCGACACGCCCTGCACGCGCGTTTTGTGCCGAGCTGGTCGACCGACTTCGCCGAGAGCGTCTCGGAGCCCGTGGCGGTGCGGATGGGACCCCCGCCGCAGCTCCGCGTCGTCTCGAGCGGGGCCCTCGCCGTGACGCCGAAGGTGAGCGGCGACGGGGGTGTGATCGCCGACTACGAGCTCGGCCTCTACGACGTGAGCGATCAGGCCGCACCGCAGTGGTTTCCCGCGACGGACGTCGTCCTGCAGCTGAGCTCGGCGGAGCGCGACGAGGAGGCGGGCACGTGGTCGACGAGGAGCGCGTACACCGCCCCCGCCGACATCCCGCCGTACCTCGCCGGCGGACGGCTGCTGCTGAGCTCGCAGCCCTCGTTCCAGGCCGCGCCGACGGCGCGCGTCGCGTGGGGCGGCATCAACAGCGCATACCTCGGCGACCTCGCCGCGAACCCCTCGATCGTCCTCGCCGCGTCTTCGGGGCCGCAGGGCGGGAGCTTCCGCGGGATCTTCGGCTCCGACGCGATCTGGAACAGCGCGACCCTCGACACGGGCCCCGCCCAATCGCCTCTCGGAGTCGTGCGCAACGGCGTCCAGTACCTGGGCTGGTCCTTCGACCGCGAAGGGGTCTACTGCGTGACCCTCCAGGGAAGCGTCACGGGGAAGGCGAACGGCGAGATCCTCCGCCACGCGAGCTACACCGTCGTCGTCGGCGACACGGTTCCCGCGGGACTCGAGGCCTGCGAGCAGATCGACCCGGCACAACCCGACCCCGACCCCGACCCGGATCCGGGCTCCGGAACCCCCTGGAGTGTGCTCGACGAGGGTCACACCGATGTGCGTGCCGCCGTGGTCGCCGGCGAGCTCGCGCTGGGGATGTCGAGCGCGCTCACGCCGTTCGACGACGTGGTGCTCTCGGGCACCCCGCCGTCGCGGCGGGTCGAGCCGCCGCAGCCCGGGGCGGACGGCACGGCCATCGGCCCCGTCGGCACCAAGTACTGGTACTTCCCGACCTCTCCCGTGAAGAAGCCCGGGAGCCGGACCGACGACTATCTGTGGCCCGGGTTCAGCACAGAGTCCCTGAGGAACGAGCAGCTGCTCTCGCCGCTCACCTTCAGCCTCGACGGCTTCTCGCTCGACGGCGTCGCCAACCCTCCCGGTGTGACGGTCGCGCTCCTGTCGCCGGCGACGAACGCCCAGCGCAGCGCCTCGTCGTTCAACACCCGTATGGGATCGCCCACCTCCTTCGAGCGTTATACGAACAGCCACGGTCATCCGCTCTGGGCGTTCACCGCACCCGGCGTCTACTGCCTGAGCCTCGGCGTCGCCGCCCAGCTCGCCGACGGCCACTGGTCCCGCAGCGACGCCCAGCTGACCGTCGTCGTGGGCGACGCCGTCGACCCCGCCACGGTCACCCCCTGCGGTCGCGGGGAGGCGCAGCCGTCGATCGCGGACCCGCGTCCCGTGCCGACCGTCTCCGCCACCGGGGCGCACCTCCTGGCGGACGACGACGCCACCGTCGAGCTCTTCGCGGACGGCGGCGCCCTCCGCGCCGTGACGAGCACCGCGGCGACCGTCGCAGAGGCTCCCGTCTACCGCGACCCCGAGGACGTCATCGCGTCCGTGGCCGTCTTCCAGCAGCGCTATGAGGCGTGGCGGCTGACGGCCGGCGGGGTGAGCAGTGTCGGCTTCGACAGCGACCGGCTCCCCTCGTCCGCCCTCGCGCCGGGGACGGCCATCACCGTCGCACTCGGAGAGGTGCGCGGTCCGGGTCGGGTGGAGGCCACGAACGCCTTCGAGGTGAGGACCCCGGGCGGGCTCTCCTCCGCCGACCCGGCTCGGCGGTCGTTCACCCTGGCCCCGGCCACGAGCCTGAGCGGTCTGCAGTGGGACTTCGAGCGGCCCGGCGTGTACTGCGTGCCGCTCAGCTGGACGGCGACGCTCGCGGACGGGACGGTGTCGACCGTCGTGAAGACCCTCACCTTCGCCGTCGGCTCCACGGACGTCTCGAGCCCGGACCACCTCGACCGCTCCGCCGTCACGAGCTGCTCGCGCGGTCAGCAGGCGACACCGGCGCCGGGTGACGGCGGGCAGCCCGACCCGGATCCCTCGCCCGACCCCGACGCCCCCGAGTGGAACGTGGCCAACGGCAGCACCACCCGCTCGGGCGCCACGGTGCTCAACGACGGGCACGTCGACATCGCCTCCGTGATCGAGGACGGGCGTTTCGTCACGCGGGTGAAGGACACGACGGCGAGCGCGGACCCGGTGTGGCGCGACCCGGGCACGACGGTCCTGCAGCTCTTCCCCGAGACCCGCACGACCGTTCCGGACAACCCGGCGTTCTCCTTCCTCGGCGCTCCCGGACGGCCCATCTGGGCGGTCGACCAGACCCAGGTCGAGGGCGTGCTCTGGCCCGGATGGTCGACGGAGTCGCTCGACCCCGCCGCCACGCGCGGAGGGGTGAGCTGGAGTCTCAACCGCGTCGAGGGGATGCCGGACGACGACGGGCGGACGAGCGCCGTCGGACAGTTCGCGATCTACCAGACGGAGGGCTTCGGCCGGCCGAGCGTGATCTTCGACACGAGGGACGGGGTACCCGATGCGTACGTCATCGACAAGAACGTGCACGCCCACGGAACCTGGACCTTCTCCGAGCAGGGCGTCTACTGCCTCGCGATGACCCGTGCGGCGCTCGCGGCGGACGGCTCGACGCTGAGCGACGATTTCGTTCTCACGATCGCCGTCGGCGAGGTCGACGTGCCCTCGATCGACCCCGGCCGGTGCTTCCTGGGCAGGGCGCCGGCCGGGAATCCGGGCCTCGATGCTCCCGGCGAGGGCGGTGGCACCCCGAACACGGCCGTGCTCACAACGCAGGAGCGCTGCGAGGCGAGCGGATCCGTGATCCTGTCGGAGGGACACATCGACGTCGGGACCCGCATCGTCGACGACGGGCTGCAGTCGCTCGTGAAGGACGGCACCCGGGGCGGCGATCCGGTGTGGCGCGAGCCGTCCTCGACCGTCCTGTGGCTCAAACCCGCGTCCGCGGTCGTCTCGCCCGGAGGGTCGTTCGCCTTCCTGGGCGCCGCGGGCGAGACGGTCTGGCAGGTTCCGCAGACCCGCGCCCCCGAGCTCATCTGGCTCGGCTGGAACACGGAGGAGGTCGGCGGGGGGCGCCTGGCCTCGCCTGTGACCTGGCGGCTGACCTCGGTCGAGGGACCGGGCACCGTGACGATCTACGAGCTCGGCGCGTTCGGGGACCCGCGGATCGTCCTGCGCGAGGGCGGGGCCTACGACATCCCGCTCGGCGTGCACGCCCACGGCAACTGGGCCTTCACCGCTCAGGGCGTCTACCGTCTGCACTTCACCCAGTCGGCGATCCTGCCGGGCGGGGCGGTCACGAGCGACAGCGAGACCCTCACGATCGCCGTCGGCGACGTCGACCCGACCCTCCTCGGATCGTCCGGTCGGTGCGGGATCGTGCCCGCCTCGCTCGTCGTGGCCCCCGCACCCCCGCCCGCCCTCTCGGCTGCACCGGTGCCGCCGAGCTCTCGTGGGCGCGCGGATGTCGCGGCCGGCGCCCAGGAGGCCGTGATCGAGCCGATCGCCGAGGAGGTCCCGGGCTGGGTGGTCGTCCTCGCGGTCGCCGGCGGCGTCCTGCTCGTGTGCGCGGCCGTCGTGGGTGCGACGCTCGTCGTGCGCCGCCGCGGAACGACCCCGGCCCCGTGAGCGGCAGAGTACGCATCCCGCGCGCCGCGGTCGGTGCGACGGCCTCGGCCGTGGCGCTCGCCGTGGGCCTGTGCGGCTGCTCGGCGCCGACCGCGGCACCGGACGACGGCAGGCTCAGGGTCGTGACGACGACCGGCATCCTCGCCGATCTCGTGCGCAACGTCGGCGGCGACCGGGCGGATGTCGCCTCCCTCGTGCCCGAGGGGGGCGACCCGCACAGCTACGAGCCGAGCCTGCGCAACGTGCGCGACATCGCCTACGCGGACGTCGCCTTCACGAACTACCTCCTGCTCGAGGAGCACAACGTCATCAAGGCGCTCGACGCGAACCTGCGCGAGGGGGTCCCTGACGTCTCGCTCGCCGAGTCGTCCACGAAGTATGCGGCCGAGGTCATCCCGCTCGTCGAGGACCTGTCGCTCGACACGATCTGGCTCGGCCTGCGGGTGCGCGGGACCGGTGCCGACCTCGGGGCGACGCGCTCCTCCGACATCCTCGTGTCCGCGACCGGGCTCGAGGGCCCGGGGGAGCTCTACGGCTACCTCACGGGCACCTTCGGCGACACGGAGCGCTACTTCACCTCGGAGGACGGCTTCGACGCGGCACACGGATACCGCGACGACACGGCCACCCTCCCGCCGGACGCGCACACCCACATGAGCTGGGCCTTCACGGAGCCCGGCGTCTACACCCTCCGACTCCGTGCGGCGCTTCAGGTCTCCCCGGAGTCCGCCCCCGCACCGGTCGGCTCGGCGACGGTGACCTTCGCCGTCGGGATCGACCCGCACTCCGTCCCGGGAAAGGAGGGCGCGATCGTCCTCGACGGCGGCCACTCCGACATCACGGCGGACCTCGACGAGCACAGGATGTACCTCTTCAGCGACCCGCACGGCGCGGGCGAGGCGCATCAGGAGGAGTACGACCTCGACGACGTCGTCATCGACGTGCCGACGAAGGCGCTCCACGACATCCCGGCCGGGCAGGACTACCGTTTCCTGGGGCGCCCCGGCACACCGGTCTACCAGCTCCCGCAGGCCGTGCTCGGCAAGCACGTGCACGGCGAGATCGACCCGCATCTGTGGCAGAACGTGCGCAACGCGCAGGCCTACGTCGAGAACATCCGCGACGTGCTCATCGAGCAGGACCCCGCGGGAACGGCCGTCTATCGTGCCAACGCGGAGGCCTACCTGACGCAGCTCAGCGCGCTCGACGACTATGTGCGGGAGACGATCGCCTCGATCCCCGCGTCGCGTCGCCACCTCGTCACCACGCACGACGCCTTCGGCTACCTGGCGGCGGCCTACGACATCCCGGTGGCCGGTTTCGTCACCCCGAACCCCGCGACGGAGCCGAGCCTCGCCGACCGCAAGAGGCTCGCGGAGACGATCGCGAACCTCGGCGTTCCCGCGGTCTTCCTCGAACCGAACCTCGCCCAGCGCTCGAGCGCCCTCACCGAGGTCGCGCGTGAGCAGGGCGTCGCCGTCTGCACGATCTACGGCGACGCCTTCGATCGCGACGTCCCCACCTATATCGACATGATGCGCTTCAACGCGGACTCGCTCGCGCGCTGTCTCGGCACCCCTCAGGAGAATCACGGATGACCCGCAGGACCCTCGCACGCGTTCTCGCCGCCGGAGCCGTCTCGACCGCTCTGATGATGGCCGGCCCTCTCGCCGCCGCCGGCGAGGACGACCTCGAGCAGACCCTTGCCCCCGACGAGGCCACGGGAACGGGCCAGGTGGAGCTCGGGCACGGCCACGTCGACCTCGGCCCGCGCTTCGTCGACGGGCAGTGGCGGCTGCAGGCCCACGACGACTCGGCTGAGCCACCGGTCTGGCGCTCCCTCGACGACGTCGTGCTGCGGGTGGGCGATGCCGCGCTGCTGACCGTGCCCGACGACCCGGCCTACGCCTTCCTCGGGCTGCCGGCCGGAGCGCAGGTGCACGTCGTTCCGCAGACCCAGGATCCGGACGTCGTCTGGGTCGGCTGGAACACCCAGGACCCCGCGGTCATGGCGGCGATCGACCGCGGCGTCACCCTCGGCGTGACGCAGGTGGAGGGGCCGGGCGAGCTCGTCGTCTACCTGCAGAGCGGCAATCTCGGCGAGCCGCAGGTGCTCTGGGACTCCACGAAGGCGATGCCGCAGGACGTCTGGGTCGACGTGGACACCCACACGCACGCCAACTGGGTCTTCAGCGCTCCCGGGGTGTATCTCGTGGGCGTCCGCGTCGCGGCGGAGCTGGCCTCGGGCGAGAGCGTCGCCTCCGACGCGACCCTGCGCTTCGCGGTGGGGGATGCCGCGGACGCCGGTGAGGCGCTGGCGGGCGGGATCCCCGCCGCGGCCGGGCCCTCCCCGGCCGCGACCGAGCTCGGGGCGCTCGCACCGGACGCGGCCGATCCGACGGGACTCGTTCTCACGATCGTCGTCGTCGCTCTGATCGTCGCCCTCGTGGCCGCACTCCTCATCGTGCTGGTCGGGGGCGCAAGAGCCCGCCGCCGAGCGGAGAGGGATGCATCATGAGCGTGCTGGAGGTGCGCGGCCTCAGCGTGGAGCTCGGGGGCAGGGAGGCGCTCGCCGATGTGACGCTCGAGGTCGACTCCGGTGAGCTCGTGGGTCTCATCGGCCCGAACGGCGCCGGCAAGACGACCCTCCTCCGCTCGATCCTGGCTCTCGTGAAGCCGCGTTCGGGTACGGTGCTCGTCGATGGCCGGCCGGCCGCGGCGGGCCGACCCGGCGTCGGCTATGTGCCCCAGAGGCACGAGTTCGCGTGGGACTTCCCGATCTCCGTCGAGGACGCCGTGCTGACGGGCCGCGTGGGCGTGATCGGCTGGCTCCGGCGTGCCGGGGTCGCTGACTACCGCGCGGTCGCGTCCGCCCTCGACCGCGTGCAGCTGACCGAACTGCGGAAGCGGCCTGTCGGCGAGCTCTCCGGCGGTCAGCGCCAGCGTGTACTGGTGGCGCGGGCCCTCGCGCTCGATCCGGCGATCCTGCTGCTCGACGAGCCGTTCACGGGACTCGACGCCCCCACTCAGGATCTGCTCACCGAGCTCTTCGTCGATCTCGCGCGAGAGGGCAGGGCGCTGCTCATGACGACCCACGACCTCGCGTCGGCTGTGCACAGCTGCACTCGGCTGTGCCTTCTCAACCGCACCGTCATCGCCTCGGGAACCCCCGAGGAGCTCGCCGGCTCCGAGCCGTGGATGAGGACGTTCGGCGTGACCGCGTCGAGTCCGCTTCTGAAGACCGTGGGGGTGGTCTGAGCCGTGTCGATCGTCGACTTCATCACCGACCTGTTCAATCCGGCTCTGTCGTTCCTGCCCAAGGCACTCGTGATCGCGGTGATGTCGAGCATCGTCTGCGGTGTCATCGGCTGCTACGTGGTGCTGCGGGGGATGGCCTTCATCGGCGATGCCGTCGCGCACGCGGTGTTCCCCGGCCTCGCCGTCGCCTTCGTCATCCAGGGCAACCTCGTGCTGGGCGGAGCCGTCGCCGGGGTTCTCACCGCCCTGCTGGTGGCCGTCTTCTCGCAGAATCGGAGGCTCACGGAGGACAGCGTCATCGGGATCTTCTTCGCGGGGGCGTTCGCCCTCGGCATCGTGATCATCAGCCGCGCGCCGGGGTACGCCGGATCGCTGCAGCAGTTCCTCTTCGGCTCGATCGTCGGCATCCCCGTCGAGGACCTCTACACCGTCGCGATCGCGGGCACGATCATCCTGCTGATCGCGTTCCTCCTGCACAAGGAGTTCGTCGCCGTGAGCCTGGACCGCGAGATGGCCAGGTCCGCCGGCCTCCCGGTGTTCTGGCTCGACATCGCCCTCTACGTGCTGGTCACGATCGCCGTCGTGATCTCCGTGCAGACGATCGGCAACATCCTGGTGCTCGCCTTGTTGATCACGCCGGCGGCCACCGCGCGCCTGCTCACCGACCGTCTCTCCGTGATGATGCTGCTCGCACCGGTGATCGGCGGGGCCTCGGCTCTCGTGGGCCTCTACATCTCGTGGAGCTGGGACTTCCCGGTCGGCGGGACGATCGTCTTGGTCGCCACAGCCGTGTTCCTCGTCTGCTGGTTCGTGGCGCCGAGGCACGGCCTGCTCGCGAAGGCCCGCGGCCGGGTGCTGCGCCGTCGGGTGCGGGAGGTCGTCGCAGCGGATGTCTGATCCGGGCTTCTACGAACTGCTCGCCGATCTGGGCGAGGACGGGAACAGCCGCCCGCCTTCGAGCCGGTCGAGCCGGGTGCTGGCCGTGGTGCTCACGGTCCTGGCCCTCAGCGGCGCGGCCTGCATCGTGATGGCCACGATGGCAGCGGGCTCGACCACGGCGACGGATCGCGTCCCGACAGCTGCGGAGGAGACGACAGCGCTCGACACGCCCCGACCCGATGCGTCCGGTTCGGCCGCACCGCAGACGGAGGCGGCCCTCGCGTCGCCGACCTGGATCGCGAGCGTCGCGAGGCGCACCGGGATCCCCGCGCGTGCGATGAGCGCTTATGCGGGGGCCGTGCTGCTGCTCGCCCGCGAATCCCCGGCATGCGGTCTGAGTTGGAACGCACTCGCAGCGATCGGCGAGGTGGAGAGCCATCACGGCTCGATCGACGGCGCGCGCATCCATGCCGATGGCCGGGCGGAGCCGGAGATCATCGGCATCGCACTGTCGGGGGGAGAGGTCGGCACGGTACCCGACACAGACGGAGGGGTGGTCGACGGCGACCCGCGATGGGATCGCGCGGTGGGGCCGATGCAGTTCATCCCGTCGACCTGGGCGAGCTGGGGGATCGACGGCGACGGCGACGGCCGTGCGGATCCGCACGACATCGACGATGCAGCCGTGAGCGCTGCGCGCTACCTCTGCGCGATGGGTGGAGATCTGAGCGATGCCGACGGCTGGCGGTCTGCCCTCACCGCCTACAACGACTCCGCCGAATACGCGGTGGAGGTCACCGACACGGCCAATCGCTACGTTGCCCGGGCGGGAGCGGCCTCCGACAGACGATGAGGGGCGGCGAAAGGGACAAGGGTATCGGGCGTCGAGCGATCAGTCCGAGCCGCGCGGCTCGTCGACGACGCCGACGAATCGGCTGCCGATGCCGTCGTACTCCCTGCGGCGCATATCTTTCGCGGGCTCGGGCAGTTGCGCGGGGGTGTGGTAGTCGCAGCTGAGATACGTGAACTCCGGCCACCACTTCTTGGGGCGCGCAGCCTCGGAGAAGCCGCAGACGTCGCACGTGAGCTGAACCCAGACGGGCTTCTTGCCCGTGCGGTTGGCGCGGGACTGCTGCAGCCAGGCCGGCGGGTTCTCGTCGAGGTCGGCGAGCTCGGCCTCGCTGAGCCGAGCGGGGATGCCGTGCCGGTGGGCCATCTCGAGGGGGATGTCCAGATGCAGTGCCGCGTCTCGTCGTGTGATCATCTCGACCAACCCTAGATCACCGCTGCGACATGGCCATTTCGTAAACAGTTCCGGGCCGAAGGAGTGGCTTGTCCGATCCGATTATCATTCTCAGGTACTATTCTCGAATGCCCACCTCCGCACCGTTGAAGGCTGACATACCCCCACAGACCGCAGCGGCGCGGCGCGGGTTCGTGCAGCAGACGAGCCTCAGGCCGCTCGTCATCGGACTCGTCGGCATCGCCCTCATCGTCGTGCTGAGGCTGATCGCCCCGCTCCTCGACGATCTGGCCATCCCGAACCGAGCGCAGGACTTCCTCACACTCGGCATGAGCGTGATCATCGAGTCCCTGCCCTTCGTGGTCCTCGGAATCGTGCTGTCGATCGTCGTGCAGGTCTGGCTGCCCGACGGCATCCTCGCGAGATACCTGCCCCGGCAACCGATCCTGCGCCGTGCCTGCATCTCGCTGTTCGGCATGTTCTTCCCGGTCTGCGAGTGCGGCAACGTACCGCTCGCCCGCGGCTTTATGGTGCGCGGCTTCACGGTGCCCGAATCCGTCACCTTCCTGCTCGCGGCGCCGATCCTCAACCCCATCACGATCATCACGACCCATCAGGCCTTCGGCTGGGACGGCTACGTGCTCGTCGCGCGTCTGGTCGGCGGCTTCCTCATCGCCAACGTGATCGGCTGGCTGTTCAGCAGGCACCCCGATCCGTCGCAGCTCCTCACCCCCACGTTCCAGGCGATCTGCGCGCTGCCGGCCGATGGCCACAAGCACGGCAAGACCGCGGAGAGCGTCGAGCTGTTCGTGCGCGAGACGAGCAACATCATGCCCGCGCTCTTCATCGGCTCCTTCGTGGCGGCCGGCATCCAGGTCTTCGTGCCGCGGGAGGTGCTCATCGCCCTCGGCAGCAACCCGGTGCTCTCGATCGTCGCGATGATGGCCCTCGCCTTCATCGTGGCGATCTGCTCCAATGTCGACGCGTTCTTCGTGCTGTCGTTCAGCAGCACCTTTCTGCCGGGCTCGATCGTCGCGTTCCTCGTCTTCGGGCCGGTCATCGACATCAAGATGCTCGCTCTCATGCGCACGACGTACACGACCAAGGCGCTCGTGCAGATCACACTCGTCGTGGCGCTTCTCAGCGCCGCCCTCGGATTGCTGGTGAACTATGTGGCTTAGACGACTTCTCGTGACCTGGCAAGGAGTGGTGCTGACGCTCGTCGCCGTCGTGATCACGATCGTGCTGGCGGTCAACGGTCAGCTCGGGCTGTACATCCACCCCCGGTACTTCGTCTTCACGATCATCATGGCCGTCATCGGACTCGCCTTCGTCGTCGGCGGGCTGCTCCATCGCGGCCACGACGACTCCGAGAAGACCTCACGTCGGCAGCTCGTCCTCTCCGTCGTCGGGATGCTCGTGCTCGCCGTGCTCACGACGGCGATGATCGTCGTCCCGCCCTCGACCCTCACGACGGCGACCGTCGAGCAGCGCGACATCAACTCGGGCGGCATCTCCTCCGAGGCCGACACCGCGGATGCCGCGTTGCTGGCCGGCGCGGGAGACTTCGACCGGCTCACGCTCAAGGACTGGGCCTCGCTCCTGACCCAGACGACCGACCCGTCGTTCTTCGACGGCAAGACCGCGAAGCTGTCGGGTTTCATCAGCCCGGCGCCCTCCGACCCGGAGGACATCTTCTACATCGCCCGCTTCGTGGTCACCTGCTGCGCCGTCGATGCCCAGCCGATCGGCGTGCCGGTCTACCTCGAAGACTGGGACGACACCTTCGACGCCGACCAGTGGGTGGAGGCCACGGGCGGCTTCGAGACGAACCCGAGCGCGGCGAGCGCAGACCCGCTCGTCGTCGTGCCGACGACCCTCGAGCCCATCGACGAGCCCAACGATCCCTATGTCTACTAGACGTCAACGGCCGTCCACGTCCCGGCGCCCACCCGCTCGGCGTTCCACGCCCGCCACGCGCTCGGTCGCGGCGACGAGGCCCGAACCCGAGCCCGCCACGGCCGCCGGGTACCGTCGCCGCTTCCTCTGGCTCGTGGGAGGGCTCGCGATCCTGTGCATCGGCCTCCTCGGCCTCACCGTCTCGCAGGGCCCCCACGTCACGAAGGTCGACGTGAGCCCGGAGAACCTTGTCGCGAACGTGAATCAGCGGATGATCTTCGACGCCAACCAGCAGATCACGACCGTCGAGGAGTCGCAGGTGCACATTGCGCCGCAGGCTCGGTTCCAGGTGCAGACCGCCAACGACACGGTGACGCTCGTCTTCCCCGACCGTCTGCTCTACAACACCGAGTACCGTGTCTCGATCGACGACGTCACCGGTTTCTCGGCCGATCAGCCGTCGGAGTTCACTGCGACCTTCACGACGGGCGAGCGACCGTTCTTCTACCTGATGCGGGGCGCGACCGTCACGCGCGCCGACGGCACGCCGGGCAAGGAGTATGACGAGATCATCACCACCGGCGTGCGCTCGACCGACAACCGCGTGGTCTACTCCGCTCCCTACATCCAGGATTTCGCCGTCGTGGGAGATTCGCTCGCCGTCGTGCTGCTCGAGGAGGATCGCAGCAACTCGCTCGTGATGGTGCGCTCCGACGGCGACACGGTGGACGCGCTGACCCTGCCCGGTCCCGGTATGGTCAAGGATCTCCAGGCCGCGCCCGAGGCGGGCCTCCTCGGCTTCCGCTTCACGAGCTCCAGCGACGCGAGCGAGCCGCGTTTCGAGAGCGGGCTCTTCCTGATCGACCTCGCGACGGCCGTGGCGGAGCCGGTCCTGGGGGTCGACGGCGAGCCGATCAAGACCTCGCAGTGGGGTTTTCTGCCGGGCCGTTCGGCATTGCTGGCGCAGGCGTTCGACTCCTCCGTGCTCCTGCTCGATCCGGTGAAGCAGGCGATCCCGGTGCCTCTCGGTCATTTCTCGGCGATCGACGCCTTCGCCCTCGACGGCACGCGGGTCGCTGTCTCCGACGAGGGCAACCGGCAGGTGCTCGACCTCAGGGATGGCTCGCTCACGGATGTCGCCGACACCGATACCGTGCTGTCGACGAGGGCGACGACGCCGCGTGACGGCAGCGAGGTCTATCCCGCCGAGGTGCGCTTCCTCGCGTCAGAGGACGCCTTCATCGAGCAGGTGAGCTACTTCGATCCGGTGACGGGGGAGCCGGATCAGTACGTGGCGGAACGGCGGGGCGGCGAGCAGAGGCTGATCTACGAGCCGCGGCTTCCCCATGAGCTCCTGCGTCACGTCGTCGTCTCGCCGAACGACCAGTACCTCGCCATCACGATGGTGCCCGACACCACATCGAGCGTGTCCGACAACTATCCCGTCAACTCCGAGCCCAGCTCGGTGACGACCCTGATCGTCGACCGCGTCACGGGGGAGGTCGTGCGCAGTGTCGTCGGTTTCGGCATCCGCTGGCCGTAGCCGTTCCTCCGCCAGGCCGGATCCACTGCGCTCTCGTCAAACGGGGAGCACCGTGCCAGACTGACAAGGGGGTGGTGATGGAGCAGGACATCGCGGGGGTCGACCAGTCGGTCTCGACGGGCGTCCTGCCGGGCTGGGAGGCCGTCGAGGCGCATGTCGTCGCCGCCTACGAGCGCTCCCGAACCCGGGCAGGCGGTGCGGTCGCCGACTACATCCCGATCCTCGCGGCGGCCGATCCGGAGTTGTTCGGGGTGTGCGTCGCAGAGGTCAACGGCGAGGTGCATTCCGCCGGAGACGCGGAGGTCGGCTTCTCCATCCAGTCGATCTCGAAGGCTTTCGTCTACGCCCTCGTCTGCGAGGAGCTCGGGCACGAGGTCGTGCACGAGCGGGTGGGGGTGAACAACACCGGGCTCGCCTTCAACTCGGTCGTCGCGATCGAGCTGAACGACGGGCATCCGATGAACCCGATGGTGAACGCGGGCGCGCTCGCGACCACGGCTCTGATGCCCGGTCGAACCCCGGAGCTGCAATGGGAGGCGGTGCGGGACGGCCTGTCGCGATTCGCCGGCCGCTCCCTGCAGCTCGACACCGTCGTGTACGAGTCGGAGGCGGCGACCAACCAGCGCAATCGCGCCATCGCCGCGCTCCTGGAGAGCTACGGACGCATCCAGCGGGATCCGTCCGAGATCGTCGACGTCTACACGAAGCAGTGCGCCCTGCGGGTGAGCGCCCGCGATCTCGCCGTGATGGGGGCGACTCTCGCCGACGGCGGCGTGAACCCGGTCACCGGGGAGCAGGTCGTCTCGGCCGCGGTCTGTCGCGACACGCTCGCCGTGATGGCGGCGAACGGGCTGTACGAGCGATCCGGCGAGTGGCTGTTCGAGATCGGGCTGCCCGGAAAGTCGGGTGTCGCGGGCGGTATCGTCACGATCGCGCCGGGAAAGGCGGGGATCGGGGTGTTCTCACCCCTTCTCGACGTCGCAGGCAACAGCGTGCGAGGTCAGCGGGCGACCGCATACCTCTCGCGCGCGCTGGGGCTGAACATCTTCGCATCCGATGTCCATCGGTCGAAGCATCCGGAGAGCCATCAGGGCCAGGAGAGCTGAAGGAGCAGTCATGGCGAGTGAGCAGACGGCCGTGTCGGAGACCCGCACCTCATGGGTGCCGTTGACGGGCCTCTTCCTGGCCCAGGTGCTGATGTCGTTCAACGTCGCCGCGCTGCCCGTGTCGCTCGGCGGTATGGTCGAGGAGTTCGGGGTCCCGCCCACCGCGGTCAGCACGGCGATCGTCACCTACGGTCTCGTCGTCGCCGCGCTCGTGATGGTGGGCGCGAAGCTCGGCCAGCGCGTCGGCTGGATCGTGATGTTCCGCATCGTGGTGGCGTTGTTCGCGGTCTCGGCCCTTCTGATGATCCTCGCGCCGACGGTCACCTGGGTCATCGTCGCGCAAGCCGGTGCCGGTGCGGCGGCGGCGATCATCGTGCCGTCGCTCGTGGCCCTGATCGCCGAGAACTACCACGGTGTGCAGCAGGCGACCGCGATCGGCTCGCTGGGATCCGCCCGCGCGCTCTCGGGCGTGAGCGCCTTTCTGATCGGCGGCGCCCTCGGCACCTTCGTCGGCTGGCGGCCTGTGTTCGCCATCGTGCTCGCACTCGCGATCGCGGTCTTCGCGTTCAGCTTCCGGCTCCGCTCGGACCGCGGCGATCCCGCCGTCGCGATCGACGTCGTCGCGGCCGTGCTGATCGGTGCAGGCATCATCTCGCTCACGGTCGGCTTCAACAACCTCAACTCCTGGGGGATCCTCGAGGCCGCCCCTGCTGCGCCGTTCGACGTCGTCGGGCTCTCCCCCGCCCCGCTTCTGATCGTGATCGGCGTTGTCCTGGGGCAGGCGTTCTTCCTGTGGACCCGACGGCGCATCGCGGCGGGCAGAGTGCCGCTCGTGAGCCTCGCAGTGCTCGGATCGTCGCGCGAACGGGCCGCCGTCTACGCCATGTTCATCGTCGTGGGGCTCGAGGCCGCGCTGAACTTCACGGTTCCGCTCTACATCCAGATCGTGCAGGGGCGCACCCCCTTCGACACCTCGCTCGCGATGATGCCCTTCAACCTCACCGTCTTCGTCACGGCGACGCTCGTGGTGCGGCTCTACAAGCGGTTCCCGCCTCGCGTGATCGGCATGGCGGGCTTCGGCCTCACGACCGCGGCTCTCGCCTGGCTCGCCCTCGTCGTCACGAACGACTGGGAGACCCTGCCGACCATCCTGGGCCTTGTCGTCTTCGGCGTCGGCCAGGGCGCGCTGGTGACGCTCGTCTTCAACGTGCTCGTGACAGCGGCCCCGAAAGAACTCGCAGGAGATGTCGGCTCGGTGCGGGGGACCACGCAGAACCTCGCATCGGCTGTGGGAACGGCTGTCGCCGGCGCCCTGCTCGCCACGATTCTGGGCTTCAACATCGGACAGGCCGTTGTCAACGACATCGAGCTGCCGCCCGCCCTCGTCGCCCAGGTGGACCTCGACAGCGTCGATTTCGTCAGCAACGATCGTCTGCGTGAGGTGCTCGCCGAGACGGATGCGACGAGCGTGCAGGTCGATGCGGCCGTCGCGGTCAACACCTCGGCACGACTGGCCGCTCTGAAGCTCGGGCTGCTGATCATGGCCTCGGTGAGCGCCCTGGCCATCATCCCGGCCAGTCGTCTGCCGCGGTATCGCCCGGGGGAGATCCCCGACCTGCAGCCACACGGCGAGTAGAGGGCGACGATCTCATATATTCAGATGTTCGTAATATATCCGTGACATGAGTATCATGGTGACATGACCGAGACCGAGATACGCGAGCCCACCTTCCTGGTGCTGGCGGCGCTCGCCGACGGGCGCAAGCACGGCTACGGCCTGATCACAGAAGCCGAGGCGCTCTCGCACGGCCGGGTGCGGCTCAAGGTCGGCACCCTCTATGCCGCGCTCGACCGATTGGGGCAGCAGGGCCTCGTCGAGCCCGCGGGCGACGAGATCGTCGACGGCCGCCTGCGCCGGTACTTCGCGCTGAGCGACGCCGGCGCCGCGGTGCTGGCGCGTGAGGCCGACCGCCTCGAGCAGAACGCCCGGGAGGCACGAGCGCGACTGCTGCTGCGACCGCAGGGGCTCCTGCCCGGGCTGGGGCGTGCGAACGTCGTCGAGGGGGTGCGGCCGTGAGGGCCTCGCCCGAGCAGCGGTACCGGCGCGCGCTGCGGTGGTATCCGGCATCCTGGCGACGGGTCAACGAGGATGCCGCGATCGGCACGCTGCTCGACGCGGCCGACGCCGAGGGGCGCACACGTCCCCGGCTCTCCGAGCGCGTCGACCTGGCTGCCAACGGGCTGGCCGCCCGGATCGGGATCGTGCCGGTCGCGGTGCGCGACCGCGTCGCGCAGACGGCGTTCGCGACGGGCACGGCTTTCGCGCTCGTGTACGTCTGGTTCCAGTCGTGGGCGCCGTTCGTGCCCGGCCGCGAGCTCGTGCTGGAGCGGACCCCTCACTTCGGGCCCTTCCTGAACCCCGGTGTCGTTCTGGGGGCGTTGTGGGCGCTCGCGTTCGCGCTGCTGCTCGGCGGCTGGCTCGGGGCGGCCCGGATCGCCCTGATCGCATCGATCGCGGTCGCAGTGACCCTCCCGCTGCTGCCGTGGGGCGGGCCCTCGTCGAGAAACCTCGTCTTCCTCGGCATCCTCGCGGCTCTGAGTCTCGCGGGCACACCCCGGAGCCGGTCGCGCCTCGCCGTTCTGACCGGGGGCTGGGTCGTCGTCTTCGTCGCCCTGTACGCGCTCGGCGGGCTGTTCTCGGGAACCAGCGCGCTCCGGGGCGGCAACGATCGCTTCTTCTGGGAGACCGTGGCCGACGGCTACAACCTCGGGGTCGTCTTCGTGCTGCTCGCGGTCGCGGTCGCTGCCCTGTGCGTGGCACGGAGACTCCCGGCGGCCGCGGTCGTGGCGCTCTCGGCGGTTCCCTGGGCCGCGATCTGGGTGCTCGATCTCGCGGCCGACGACATCGTCGTCGCACTGACCGCCGTCGCCGTGGCTCTCGTCGTGGCGACCCTGCTGACCCTCGGCGCGGTCGCGCTCCGGCGCACGGGGCTGCGGGTCGTGGTCGTGCGGGGTGAGCGAGGCCGGTGATCCCCAGCGTGCGGCCGTGACCACTCGCTAGAATTCGAGGACAATCCGTCTTCGACCGATCGGGACAACCGTGACCGCAACCCCTCCAGGCTGGTACGACGACGGCAGCGGACGCCTGCGCTGGTGGAACGGCGTCAGCTGGACCGAGCACTTCGCACCGGTGCCCGCACCCGCTGCTCCGGCGGCGCCGACGCAGCCCGACTACGTCCGGGTGGCGCAGGCACAGACGCAGACACAGACGCACCAGCCCGGTTACGCCCCGCCCGCTCCTGCTCAGCCCGGCCTCGCGCCGTCGGCGTACACGACGGTCGGCTACACGGCCGCGCCCTATCAGTCCATCGCCGCTCCGCGCCCCTCGAACCCGCTCGCGACCACGGCTCTCGTGCTCGGGATCGTGGCCTTCGTGCTCGGCTTCATCCCCTTCGTGGGAACGATCCTCGGCGCGCTCGCGATCGTCTTCGGCGTGCGAGGGGCCCGAGCGGCCTCCTCGGCTGCCGCGGTCGTCGGCCTCGTGCTCGGCTCGCTCGCCGCCTTCTTCGGCCTGCTCGTGACGATCGCCGTCGTCATCGGGATCGCGACAGGCAGCTAGCGGCAGAAAGACGGCCGGCGTCGCAAGCCGGCGCCTGCTAGTCGAGCAGCCCGAACCTCCGGGCCGCGGCCACGGCATCCTTCCCGCTCGCGACGCCGAGCTTGCGGTAGATGCTGCGCAGCTGCGACTTCACCGTGTTCTGGCTCACAAAGCGCCGCGCCGCGAGCTCGGCGATCGTGACGCCCGTCGACAGCTCGGTGAGCACGGAGCGCTCCCGGGGCGAGAGCGGCGCGAAGGTCTCGGGCACGGCGACGAAGCCGCCCTCGCGCTCGATGGTCGCAATGAGCTCGGCGTCGGCGACGCTGCCCGGCAGGGTCGAGACCCGATCCCAGTCGGCCCGAGGGATCATCGTCGGAGCAGACAGGAGCCGGTGCTCCGACTCGAGCATCATCGATTGGGTGAAGAGCTCCGCCGCTTCGAGCGGCAGCCTCTGGCGCAGGCGCATCACCGAGCGCAGCAGCAGCCCTCCGGTGAGCACTCGGGGCACGGCGGTCGCGTCAGGCAGGAGCGATTCGACGATACGGTCGGCGGAGTCGATCTCACCGAGCACGAACTCGACCTTCGCGAGCTCCAGGTCGATCATGATCGCCGCGGAGTGCAGCTGGTGCCCGGTTACCAGCACGGCACGCGCACGCGCCGGCTGCTTGAGTGCGAGGAACATCTCGGCTCGCGCGATCGAGAGGTAGGCGACGTTGACTCCCGAGGTGCTCATGGCGCTCGGCCGGCTCGCCGCCGCGGAATCGATGTCGCTCAGCATGCGCCACGGGTCGCCGGTCTTGTGCACGAGACGCGCCTCGAGCAGGAGGAGGGCCGCCCAGTACTCGGGCGACTGGGCGATGTCGATGTCGTCGTGCAGCACCCGTTCGGCCGCATCGTACTCGAGGCGATCGAGGTGCAGCAGGGCCCGGGCCAGGTTCGCGGTCGTCGAGTACCGCGGTGTGTGCCAGCCCTTGTCGCCCGCGGGCATCCGGCCCAGCCAGCGCTCGGCATCCCCCGTGCGGCCCGCCAGGGCGTGCAGAAAGGCGGAGCTTCCGGCCGAGCTCGCCATCATGAGCACGTTGCCGGTGACGACGGCGAGGTCGTAGGCGTCTTGATACTCCTGCAGTGCGAGTGGGTTCTGCCCATTGAACTCACGGGCCTTGCCCCACTGGAAGTAGAGGTCGGGAAGGGAGTGCTGCAACTCGACGAGGCTCTCGTCACTCGCGTCGGCGAGGGCCTCCCGCGCCTCGTCGACGCAGCGCGCCGCCCGGGCGAAGTCGCCCGAGGAGCGCCGGGAGGCGCACCGGCTCGTGAGGCCCACGAGCATGTCGAAGAGTCCTGCGGTCGGCGCCGCGGGGGTGGAGTCGCGGTAGCGCACCGGGCCGGGCTTGTCGCCCATGGGCAGGTAGTCGAGGTAGTTCTGCGCGGCGACCCAGCGCGGGTTCTGCTGCACGATCGACTCCGGCAGGGAGTGCACGGCCTCGCGGATGCGGATCGGATCCTCGACGATGAGGGCCGACCAGTGCTGCTCGATGATGCCGATGGCGGTCACCCAGTCCTCGGCCTGCTGTGCCGCGGAGAGGCGGGCCGCGGGAGACGGCTCGTCAGCGGGGTTATCCGGACGATTCACAGATCGTAGCCTAATTCGCCCAGGTTAACCGTGTGACATTTCAGGCGCCATTTCGCGACACCGCGCCCCGGATCGCGCCGGATCGGCTAAAACCAGATACTCGTGAACGGCGCGACGGGGGAGCGGAAGGCGGCATCCACCTTCTGCGCATCGCCCGGGCGGCCTTCGGCGACCCGTCCGGCCCGATGCAGAACCGAGGCCCTGACCCCGCCGAGATAGATCGTGGCGAGATCGTTGACCGTGAGACTCAGACGCGGGATGCCGTCGGCCGAGGCATCCGCAGGGCTCACCCTGGCCGCGCCGTCGTCGCCCACCCTCACGAGCACCGTGCCGGACGCGAAGCCGAGCGGGTCGGCGACCTCGAGCACGAAGCTCCCGGGCGCGCTGTAGCGCCGGGCCTCGAGGGCCCCCTCGAGGTCGAGGATCCGCAGCCAGAGGTGGTCGCGCTCGTCGACCTTGTGCGCGGCGCGCCGGTCGTCGAACAGCCAGGGCAGCGGCTCGTCGACGGAGCGCAGCGGAACCGTGATGTCGCCGACGAGATCGATCTCGACGAGAAACCGCCACAGCGCCGCGTAGGCGTCGTCGCTCGCGGCGACGAGGTGCTTGACCGTCAGGCCGGCGGGGTAGTCCTCCTTGTCGCGCACCGAGAAGACGGCGAAGCCCTGGGCCACCCCGTTCTCGTCGTCGTAGCGCACGGTGCGGATGGCGCGGGAGGAGGCGCTCGTGGGCTCGACGAGCCCGAGCATCTTCTTCCACCACAGCGGCCAGCGCTCGACCTCGCCGGGAACCGCGAGCCGCATCCGCTCGACGATCGCAGGGCCGTCGGCGAGCAGGTTCGCGGGGCTCACGAAGTGCACCCGCCCGGCTGGGGTGGGGCCGATCCATCGCGCGCGGCGGCTGTCGATCGTGTGCGGCGCCGTGAGCGTGGCGGCCCCGAAGCCGTAGCGGCCGTAGATCGTCGCCTCGGTCACGGTGAGCATCGCGAGGGGAACCCCGGCGGCCGCGGCCGTGCGCAGCTCCGCCTCGAGCAGGGCGCGGGCGATGCCGCGCCGCCGATGGGTCGGCGCGACGGTGACCGAGGAGACCGCCCAGGCCTCGACGCTGCGCTCGCCGGGAACGGTCAGCTGCATGGGCCAGGAGCTCACGGTCGCGACCGGCAGCTCGGGCTCGGCGATCGTGGCGTCCCACACTCCGGTCGTGCGGCGGAAGGTCACGCCGTCGAGGTCTGCGGCGAGTTCCTCCGCAGAGGGCTCGCCCTCGTGGAAGCCGCGGAACTCGGCCTGCAGCCAGGAGCCGAGCTCCGCGGCATCCGTCGTGTCGACGAGGCGCAGCTCGAGGCCGTTCTCTCGGAGACGGGCGGCGGAGAGGGCGTCGACTGCTGCGCTGAGGTAGATCGGAGTCACCCCCTCAGCCTAGCGAGGGCGGTCGTGCGACGCCCGTCCGCCCCGTTACGCTGGGTGGTGGGCTCGAGGCCGAGGAGTACGGGCCGGCCCGTACCCGTAGCCGTATCCGCACCGGATGCGTCTGAGCGCCGAGGAGCAGCGCGTGAGCAGGATCGTGATCGCCCCCGACTCGTTCAAGGGCTCCGCGTCGGCTGTCGTCGTCGCCCGGGCGATCGCCGAGGGCTGGCGCTCGGTGCGCCCGCACGACGAGATCGTGCTGCTGCCGATGGCCGACGGCGGTGAGGGCACGCTCGACGCATTCGAGCTCGCGGTTCCCGGTGCGTGTCGGATGCCGGTGACGGTCGACGGGCCCGGCCGGACGAATGCGCCTGACGCCGATGCTGACGCCGTGGATGCCGCGTGGCTGCTGCTGCCCGACGGCACCGGTGTCGTCGAGCTCGCCGCCACGAGCGGCATCACCCTGTTCGGCGAGCTCGCGCCCTTCGACGCGCACACCTCGGGCTTCGGCCAGGCGATCCGCGCCGCCCTCGACCACGGCGTGCGGCGGCTGCTGCTCGCGGTGGGCGGCAGCGCCTCGAGCGATGGCGGAGCCGGGGCGCTGAGCGCTCTCGGCGTGCGCCTCCTCGACCAGAACGGGCGCCCGCTCGCCCGGGGCAACCGCGGGCTCGAGTCGCTCGCCGCCGTCGATCTCACGGCGCTCGCGGCCCTTCCGGCCGGGGGCGCGATCGTGCTGAGCGACGTGACCAACCCGCTCCTCGGCCCGGCCGGGGCGGCAGCGGTCTTCGGTCCGCAGAAGGGGGCGGATGCCGCGGCCGTCGCCCGGCTCGAAGCGAACCTCGTGCGGCTCGCGGGCCTCCTGGCCGGCGTCGACCCGTCGACGCCCGGAGCCGGAGCCGCGGGCGGCACCGCCTTCGGGCTCCTCGTCTGGGGAGCCGAGCTGGCGTCCGGCGCGCAGGCGGTCGCCGAGGTCGTGGGGCTCGCGGATGCCGTGCGTGGCGCGGATCTCGTGATCACGGGGGAGGGCCGCTTCGACGAGCAGTCGGCCGCGGGCAAGGTCGTCTCGCAGATCGCAGCGGTTGCGGGCGCAACGGATGCGGGGTCGGCGGCTGCAGGTGTCGCGACATCCGTCGCTCTCGTCGCGGGCCTCATCGAGGCTCCCGTGGACGGTTTTGCGGCGAGCGTGTCGCTCACCGAGCTGGCGGGGTCGTCGGCCGCCGCGATGGCGCACACCGAGCGGTGGCTGCGTGAGGCGGGAGCGGTGCTCGCTTCGACCGCACTCGCCGCCGACTGATCCGGCGGATCGATCGACGGACTGACCGAAGAGAGAAGTCCCCTCCGACAGGCTCAGGGCGCGGGGGAACTTCCTGAGCCCGCCGAAGGGGACGTGCGGGGCCGGCCGAGACCGGGAGCCGG
Source organism: Compostimonas suwonensis (assembly GCF_002797855.1). Taxonomy (GTDB): domain Bacteria; phylum Actinomycetota; class Actinomycetes; order Actinomycetales; family Microbacteriaceae; genus Compostimonas; species Compostimonas suwonensis. The sequence goes on along the minus strand of NZ_PGFB01000005.1, from coordinate 316,988 downwards.
GCGTCGCGCCCGGCGGCGTGCCATCACAGTCGTCACGATGCCGTCGCCGGTGCCGCGGCATGACGGCGCGCCGTAGCGTTCTGAAGATCTGTGAATGCTCGAAACAGTACCCACAGACGAGGTATGAACGCATTCCCGACAGCGGTGTCTACCCCTGATCTGGGGTGCGCACCCGGCTCCCTCCCCTCCCCGTCCCTCCCCGTCCCTCCCCGTCCCGCCTGCTCAAAACGACGGAACTCAAAACGACGGAACTATGCCCGAAAATGGGGTGTTTCGGGCCGGAAAGGGCCTCCAGAGGGCAAATCTCCGTCGTTTTGAGCACAGAAACAGACAGAAGAGTTGAGCGCAGACAGAAACAGACAGACAGAAGAGGGAAGGGTGAGCGCAGAGGGAGGAGGCTAGGAGGTCGTGTAGCGGGCGTACTGCGCGCGGATGACCGGACGGAGGTCGGGGGCGGGCTCGGCGACGATGTCGATCGGCCAGCTCGGGCGCGAACCGGTGAGCGCCCATGCAGCCTGCACGGCGGCCCCGTCGGCGACGTACTCGCCGGGGCGCGGAACGACGACGGGCGCGTCGAACACCTGCGCGGCGATCGCCTGAATGGCGGGGTTCTGCGCGGCGCCGCCGACGAGCAGGAGCCGCGTCTCGCGCACGCCGACCGCGCGCACGGCGTCGAGGCCCGCTGCGAGACCGCAGAGCATCCCCTCGATCGCCGCCCGGGCCAGGTTCTCGCGGCTCGTCGAGGCGATCGTCATCCCGTGCAGGCTCGCGGTCGCGTTCGGCAGGTTGGGGGTGCGCTCTCCCTCGAAATAGGGAACGAGCACGAGGCCGTCGGCGCCCGGAGCCGCCTCGAGGGCGAGGCGGGAGAACTCGTCGTTGTCGACGCCGAGCAGCTCGGCCGTGGAGCGCAGCACACGGGCCGCGTTGAGGGTCGCGACGAGCGGCAGCGAGACGCCGCTCGCGTCGGCGAAGCCCGCGACGGTTCCCGTGACGTCGGCGACGGGCTCGGGGGTGACGGCGAAGACGGTGCCGCTCGTGCCGATCGACACGACGACGTCGCCGGGCATGGCACCCAGGCCGAGGGCCGCGCCGGCGTTGTCGCCGGCGCCCACGCCCACGACGAGACCGCCGGGGGTCGTCCCGGCGGACTCGGCCGGGCCGAGCACGCGGGGCAGGATCGCGGAGTGGCCGAGCGCACGCACGAGGATCGCCGTGTCGTACTCGCCGCTCGCGGGGCTCCAGTAGCCGGTTCCGCTCGCGTCGGAGCGGTCGGTCGTGAGCTCCTCGAGCACGGGGCCGAGGCTGCTCTCGTCGGCGGGGCCGTAGCCGCGCAGCCGCCAGGTGAGCCAGTCGTGGGGCAGGGCGACGGCGGCGACCCGGGCCGCGTTCTCCGGTTCCGCGTCGCGCAGCCAGCGCAGCTTCGTCGAGGTGAAGGATGCCACGGGCACGGAGCCGGTGCGGATGGCGAGCTCCTCGGCGCCGAGCTCCTCGATGAGGTCGAGGGCGGCCTGTGCAGACCGGGTGTCGTTCCAGAGCAGGGCCGGGCGGATGACGCGCCCGTCGACGTCGAGGGCGACCATGCCGTGCTGCTGTCCGCCGATCGAGATCGCCGCGACATCCGCGAGACCGCCGGCGTCGTCGATCGCCGACAGCAGGGCGTCCCACCAGAACTGCGGGTCGACCTCTGTGCCGTCGGGGTGGCTTGCGCGGCCCTGGCGCACGAGCGCGCCGGTCGCGGCATCCTTGATCACGATCTTGCAGCTCTGCGTCGACGAGTCGACTCCCGCGACGAGTGTCATGTGCGGCCTTTCAGTTCTCGGTGCCTACCCAAAACGACGGAGATCCGCCCCGAATGGGCCGTTCAGCTGGCGTGAACGGCCCATTCGAGACGAAATCTCCGTCGTTTTCAGAAGGGGTGAAGCGGGTTAAGGGGTCAAGCGGGATGGAGCGGGTACGGCCTAGCGGGCGCCGAGGAGGTGCTCCATGGCGAGCTGCTGCAGGCGTACGAAGCCGAAGCCCTTGCCGCCGAAGTAGGCGTCGGCGTCGAAGTCCTCGTAGGAGGCGCGGTCGGCGAGCAGCGCGTCGTAGGACTCGCCCTCGTTGAGGGTCGGCGCGTTGACCTCGTCGACGCGTGCGGCGAGCAGGGCCTCCTGCACCTCGGGGTCGGCGCGGAACGCTGCGGCGCGCTCCTTGAGCAGCAGGTACATGCGCATGTTGGCCTGCACGGAGTCCCAGACGCCGTTGATGTCCTCGGTGCGCGAGGGCTTGTAGTCGAAGTGACGCGGGCCGGTGTACGAGGGGCCGCCGTTCGGGCCGCCGTTCTCGAGCAGGTCGACGAGCGAGAACGCGTTCTGCACGTCGCCGTGGCCGAAGACGAGGTCCTGGTCGAACTTCACGCCGCGCTGGCCGTTGAGGTCGATGTGGAAGAGCTTGTCCGAGTACAGCGCCTGCGCGATGCCGTGCGTGAAGTTCAGTCCCGCCATCTGCTCGTGGCCGGTCTCGGGGTTGAGGCCCACGAGCTCGGGGCGCTCGAGGGTCGCGATGAACGCGAGAGCGTGGCCGACGGTCGGCAGCAGGATGTCGCCGCGGGGCTCGTTGGGCTTCGGCTCGATCGCGAACTTCAGGTCGTAGCCCTTGTCGGTCACGTAGTCGCCGAGCAGGTTGACGGCCTCGCGGTAGCGCTCGAGGGCGCCGCGGATGTCTTTGGCCGCGTCGTACTCGCTGCCCTCGCGACCGCCCCACATGACGAAGGTCTTCGCACCCAGCTCGGCGGCCAGGTCGATGTTGCGCAGCACCTTGCGGAGCGCGAAACGACGCACGCCGCGGTCGTTGGAGGTGAAGCCGCCGTCTTTGAAGACCGGGTGCGAGAAGAGGTTCGTCGTCACCATGGGGATGATGAGCCCGGTGTCGGAGAGCGCCTGCTTGAGGCGGTCGATCTCACCCTGACGGACGTTGTCGGCCGAGCCGAACGGGAACAGGTCGTCGTCGTGGAACGTCAGTCCGTACGCGCCGTACTCGGCGAGCTTCTCGACCGCCTCGACGGTGTCGAGGTGCGGGCGGGTCGGGCCGCCGAACTGGTCCTGTGCGGCCCATCCGAGGGTCCAGAGGCCGAATGAGAACTTGTCGTCACGCGACGGGGTGAGTGTCATGAGAAGAGCTTTCTGTTTCGTGCCGCTCACGCGGCGATAATAGTTTCAGTCATAGACATATGGCTCAAAACGAACCTACTGCCTTTGAGACTGCTTGTCAGCGCTTGACCATAAATTTGTTGCAGTCTTGCGCATTATTCGCGTCCGCTATGAATTCGCGATCATTTCCGTGGTGTGCGGTTGGCGAAGCGCTGCTGCAGCAGCACGGCGACGACGATGATGACGCCCTTCGCGATGGCCTGCACCGAGGTCGAGAGGTTGTTCTGGGTGAAGATGTTCGTGAGGGTCGAGAAGATCAGGACACCGAGCACGGTTCCCATGATCGTTCCGCGTCCGCCCACGAGCAGGGTTCCACCGACGACGACCGCGGCGATGGCGTCGAGCTCGTAGAGCGTGCCGTGCGTCGAGGTCCCCGCCGTCGTGCGTCCGAGCATCATCACACCCGCGATGCCGGCGGTCAGTCCCGCGAGCACGTAGAGGTACATCGTGTGGCGCTTGACCTTGATGCCCGCCAGCCGGGCGGCCTCGATGTTGCCGCCGATCGCGACCGTGCGGCGGCCGAAGGTCGTGCGGTTGAGCAGGAACCAGCCGGCGATGATCACGAGCACGAAGATCCAGATGAGGATCGGCACGCCGAGAGGGGAGCTGCGGAAGAAGTTGAGGAAGCCCTGCTCGTTGACGATCTGCGTCGTGCGGTTGGCGAGCACCTCCGCGAGCCCTCGTGCCGCCACGAGCATCGCGAGCGTCGCTATGAAGGCGACCACGTTGCCGTAGGCGATCACGATGCCGTTGATCAAGCCCGCCCCGGCGCCGACCGCGAGGGCGACGAGCACCATCACGATCCAGCTGCTCGCCGTCGAGAAGGTCTGGATCCACGAGAGCGTCGCGGCGACGGTCGCGAGGCCCATGACCGATCCGACCGAGAGGTCGATGCCGCCGGCGGTGATGACGAAGGTCATGCCGATCGAGATGACACCGGTGATCGACGCGAAGCGGATGATCGTGAGGATGTTGTCGAAGTTGGCGAAGCGGTCGCCCGCCGTGATGGTGCCGACGATGAAGAGCACGACGAGGGCGATGATGAGGCCGATGCTCTGAGCGGCCGAGCCTCCGAGCACCCGGTTGAGCACGTTCCTCTTGTCTGCCGGCTGCTGATGGCCGCCGCCGGCCGAAATGGCGGTGACCGCGTCAGCGGTCGTGTTCTGCTCGCTCACGCGGCACTTCCTTTCATGACGAGATCGAGCACGCCGTGCTCGTCGATGTCGCTTGCGTTGGTTGTGTGGAGTAGACGTCCCTCGGCGATGACCAGAACCCGGTCGGAGAGCCCGAGGACCTCTTCGATCTCGCTCGAGATCACGACGACGGCGGTTCCGGCCGCCGCCAGCTTGCGGATGAGCGCGTAGATCTCGGCGCGCGCGCCGACGTCGACGCCGCGGGTGGGCTCGTCGAGCAGCAGCACGCGGGTGCCGTGCACGAGCCACCGGGCCAGCAGGATCTTCTGCTGGTTGCCGCCCGAGAGGGTGCGTGCCGGGCGGATGGGATCCGCGGGCCGCAGTTCGAGGGCCTCGAGCTCGGTGAGCGAGACGGCCTTCTCGGCGCGTTCGTTGAGGAAGCCGAACTTGGCCCAGCGCGCGAAGCTCGCGAGCGTCACGTTGCGGTAGACGGGCTGGTCGAGGATGAGGCCCTGACTCTTGCGCTCCTCGGGGGAGAGGCCCATTCCCGAGCCGACGCCCGCGATGACGGAGCCGGGCGGCAGGGCCTTGCCTTCGACCGTGACGGTTCCGGATGTCGCCTTGCGGGCCCCGTAGATCGTCTCGATGATCTCTGAGCGGCCGGAGCCGACGAGCCCGGCGAGGCCGACGATCTCGCCCGCGCGAACCTCGAAGTCGATGTTCTCGAAGAGGCCGCGGACGCCGAGCCCTTCGACGGACAGCATGACCGGGGCATCCGGGGCCACCGGCGTGGCCGGCGGGAAGACGTTCTCGACCGTGCGGCCCGTCATCAGGCGGATGAGCTCCTGGGTGGGGGTGTCGGCGACGGGGAGGTTGTTCGCCATGCTCCGGCCGTCTTTGATGACCGTGATTCGGTCGCCGATCTGGCGGATCTCCTCGAGGCGGTGCGAGATGTAGATGACCGCGATGCCGTCGGCGGTGAGCTCGCGCACGACCCGGAAGAGGTTCTTGACCTCTTCGGCGTCGAGCACGGCCGAGGGCTCGTCCATGATGATGAGCCTGGTGTCGTGCGAGAGCGCGCGGGCCATGCTCACGATCTGCTTGTTGGCGGCCGACAGATGCCCGACCTCGCGGTTCGGGGGGATGTCGCCGTGGCCGAGGCGAGTCATGATCTCGCGGGCCCTGCGGTTGGTCGTGCGGCGGTCGGTCACGCCGGCGCGGGCGTATTCGTGGCCGAGGAAGATGTTCTCGGCGACGGTGAGGCCGTCGACGACATCGAGCTCCTGGTACATCGTGGCGATGCCCATGCCGAGGGCGGCGATGGGGTCGCTGATGGTGACGGGCTCGCCCCGCCAGAGGATCTCGCCCTCGTCGGGCTGGTTGACGCCGGAGAGCGTTTTGATGAGGGTCGACTTGCCTGCGCCGTTCTGGCCCAGTACGCAGTGCACCTCTCCTGGAACGACGTCCAGATCCACGCCCTTAAGCGCCTGGACGCCCGCAAAGCTCTTCGTGAGACCGCGCACTTGCAGCAGCGAGGTCGGATGGTCGACATTGATCATGGTGGCAACATAACAGAATTGTTGCAGGCCCGCACTCAATCGATCTGATTTCTCCCGCAGCGACCGTGCGCCTGCGTGCACCCCGCTCGAGGGAGGCGGTGGTCGACTCGGGTCTTTCGATTCTCTTCTCGCCCGGGATGCCGGGGATTATTCTGCCCTGAGATCACGCGGTTCCGACCCAAATCGTCCCATGAATTGATCGCCTTCCGTTCACTTTGGGATTTGTTGTTGGCGCATCGCTACAGGGCCAAATCGTGACCTTTGAGAAAAAAGAAAGAGCGACAATCGGAATAATCTCTGTTATGTTGCATGAAACGTCAATGCGGACTCAGTCGAGACCTCGGAGTGCATGCTCCGGTCCTCTCGCCGATGCACCTCCCATTGGCGAGCGAAACTGCAATCACTTACTAGGAGGAATTACATGCTTGCTTCACGCACGCTGCGCCGCCGCCTGCTCGTCGCCGGAGGCGCTTCGCTTGCCGTCGCCGGTCTGCTGACGGCTTGTACGGCCAGCCCGTCCGACACGAGCAGTGCTGCTCCGTCCGGCAACTCCGCAGAGGACAACGCTGCGGCCGGCGAAGAGATCACGATCGGCTTCTCGGGCCCTGCGGCCGACCACGGCTGGCTCGGCGCCATCAACTCCGCCGCCCTCGCCGAAGCGGAGAAGTACCCGGACATCAACCTCGTCGTCGCCGAGGGCACGAACGACGCGAACCTGCAGATCAGCCAGGTCGAGACGTTCATCAACGACGGCGTCGACGCCATCGTCCTGCTCCCGACCGACGGTGCCGCACTCACCGACGTCGCGATCAAGGCCATGGACGCCGGCATCCCGGTCATCAACGTCGACCGCGAGTTCTCGAGCACCTTCGCCGCACGCACGACGATCCTCGGTGACAACTACGGCATGGGCGTCAGCGCCGGTACCTACATCTGCGAGCAGCTGGGCGACAACCCCGACGCCGTCGTCGCCGAGATCGCCGGAATCGACAGCCTTCCGCTGACGGTCGACCGCAGCGCCGGCTTCAAGGACGCCCTCGAGGACTGCGGCCTCGAGGTCACCAACCGCGTCGCCGCCGACTTCACGGTCCAGGGCGGTGAGGCAGCCGCCTCGCAGCTCCTCGCAGCCGCTCCGAAGATCGACGCCATCTGGAACCACGACGACGACCAGGGTGTCGGCGTGCTCGCCGCGATCGACGCCGCCGGCCGCGACGAGTTCTTCATGGTCGGTGGAGCCGGCTCCGCCAACGTGATGCGCGCCATCAAGGACGACAACACCGTTCTCAAGGCGACCGTCATCTACCCGCACACCCAGGCTGCCGACGGCATCAACCTCGCCCGCCTCATCGTGCAGGGCAAGGGCATGAGCGACCTCGTCGAGACCGCGGTCCCGCGCAAGATCCAGCTCTACGCACCCGTCGTCACCAAGGAGAACGTCGACGAGTTCCTGCCGAACGCGTTCGAGTCCTAAGACCCGAACCGTCACCTGACCCGGATCGGGGTGTCGGCGCTGTCATCGCCGTCGGCGCCCCGATCCGCCTCAACACTCCTCTTTACTCGTACTCTTTCTTGAGGCCTTCTCCGGCGAGCCCCGTCACCTCCGGGCTCCGATCCTCCTCATCGAGCAGAAAGCACCGAACGTGACAGAAACAGCACCTCGACTCCGCGTGGCCATGGTCGGCTACGGCTTCATGGGAGCCGCACACTCGCAAGGGTGGAGGGTCGCCCCGAGGTTCTTCGATCTCCCCGCCGCCCCCGAGATGGCTGTGCTCGTCGGTCGCGACGCGACACGGGTCGCCGAGGCCGCGCAGAAGTGGGGCTGGGCCGAGACCTCGACCGACTGGCGCGAGGTGCTCACACGCGACGACATCGATGTGATCGACATCGTCACCCCCGGCGACTCCCACGCCGAGATCGCCATCGCCGCCCTCGAGGCGGGCAAGCACGTGCTCTGCGAGAAGCCGCTGGCCAACACGGTCGCCGAGGCGAAGGCCATGGCGGATGCCGCGACCGCCGCCGCCGAGCGCGGCGTCTACGCCATGGTGGGCTTCACCTACCGCCGGGTTCCCGCCGCGACCTTTGCGCGAGACCTCGTCGCCGCCGGCAGGATCGGCGAGATCCGCCAGGTGCGCGCCGCCTACCTGCAGGACTGGCTCATCGACCCCGAGTCGCCCCTCACCTGGCGCCTCAAGAAAGACCTCGCCGGCTCCGGCTCGCTCGGCGACATCGGCGCCCACGCGATCGACCTGGCCCAGTACATCACCGGTCAGAAGCTCACGACCGTCTCCGGCATCCTCGAGACCATCGTCTCCGAGCGTCCGCTGCTCGAGAGCTCGCAGGGCCTCTCCGGAACCGCCTCGACCGAGCGCGGAGCGGTCACGGTCGACGACCTCGCCCTGTTCACCGGCCGCTTCGAAGGCGGCTTCCTCGGATCCTTCGAGGCGACGCGCTTCAGCACGGGCCGCAAGAACGCCCTGCGCATCGAGATCTCCGGCTCGGCCGGCGCCATCTCCTTCGACCTCGAGAACCTCAACTCCCTGCAGTACTACGACGCGACCGCGCCGTCGACGGAGCAGGGCTTCACCACGATCCTCGTGACCGAGCCCGAGCACCCCTACATCTCGGCGTGGTGGCCGGCCGGGCACATGCTCGGCTACGAGCACGGCTTCTCGCACCAGGCCAAGGACTTCGTCGAGGCGATCGCCTCCGGAACCCAGCCCCGCCCCTCCTTCGCCGACGGCCTGCAGGTGCAGGAGGTGCTCGACGCCGTCGAGACCAGCTCCGAGAACGGGAGCGCCTGGACCACCGTCTGACGCTCGCCGACATCCACGCCGACCCACCCACCCGCCTCACCCACCACCCCGCACAGAAGAAGTAGGAGAAGAGCACATGTCACGACCGATCACCCTGTTCACCGGCCAGTGGGCGGATCTTCCGTTCGAGGAGGTGGCGAGACTCGCCAGCGGCTGGGGATACGACGGTCTCGAGATCGCCTGCTGGGGCGACCACCTGGATCCGTGGCGCTGGGACGACGAGGAGTACGTGGCCGGCAAGCTGGCCCTGCTCGAGAAGTACGACCTCAAGGTCTACGCGATCTCCAACCACCTCAAGGGCCAGGCGGTCTGCGACGACCCGATCGACCAGAGGCACCGCGACATCCTGCCCGACGTCGTCTGGGGCGACGGCGACCCCGAGGGCGTGCGCCAGCGCGCCGCGGAGGAGATGAAGAACACGGCCCGTCTCGCGGCCAAGCTCGGAGTCAAGACCGTGGTCGGCTTCACGGGCTCGAGCATCTGGAAGTACGTCGCCATGTTCCCGCCCGTCTCGCAGGAGGCCGTCGACGCCGGCTACCAGGACTTCGCCGACCGCTGGAACCCCATCCTCGACGTCTTCGACGAGGTCGGCGTGCGCTTCGCGCACGAGGTGCACCCGAGCGAGATCGCCTACGACTACTGGACGACCGTGCGCACCCTCGAGGCGATCGGGCACCGCAAGGCGTTCGGCCTCAACTGGGACCCGAGCCACTTCGTCTGGCAGCAGCTCGACCCGGTGGCCTTCATCCTCGAGTTCAAAGACCTCATCTACCACGTGGACTGCAAAGACGTGAAGATGAACATCGGAAACGGCCGCAACGGCCGTCTCGGATCCCACCTCGCCTGGGCCGACCTGCACCGCGGTTGGGACTTCGTCTCGACCGGTCACGGTGACGTGCCGTGGGAGATGAGCTTCCGTGCGCTCAACGCCATCGGCTACGACGGCCCCATCTCGGTCGAGTGGGAGGACGCCGGCATGGATCGGCTCGTCGGCGCACCCGAAGCCCTCGAGTTCGTGAAGCGACTGGCATTCGACGCCCCCACGGCGGCGTTCGATGCCGCGTTCAGCACTCGCTGACGCGGAGGACGGCGAACCTCGCCGGGTGGCGCGTCGCTCGTGCGTCGCTCCACCCGGCAACAACCGACAAACGAGAGATGTGGGGAATCGTGTCGATAACTGAGCCACCGGTGTTCGGCTCCGCGAGCACCGCGACGACGAACGACCAGACCCGTCGCACGAACCTCTCCCTCATCCTCTCCCTCGTGCACCATCGGGGCACACTCACCCGGGCCGAGCTGGCGCGGGCGACCGGCCTCAACCGCTCGACCGTGGCCACGCTCACGAGCCAGCTGAGCGATCTCGAGCTGCTCTACGAGACGGCGCCCGGCACGAGCACGAACGTCGGGCGGCCGAGCCCGCGGGTGCACGCGAACCCGTCGACGGCGGCGCTCGCCATCAACCCCGAGATCGACGCGATCACGATCGGCCTCGTCGGCCTCGGCGGCAAGGTCATCAAGCGCATCCGCTACGAGACCCAGCACGTGCCGTCGTCGCAGGAGGTCGCGAACATCGCGGCCGCCGTGATCGAGGGCATGCGCAGCGAGCTCGACACCTCCTACCGCATCGTCGGGATCGGCATCGCGGTGCCCGGTCTCGTGCGCGCCGACGACGGCGTGGTCACCTACGCCCCGCACCTCAGCTGGAACGACGAGCCGATCGCCGAGATGGTCGCCCGCGCGACGGGCTACCCGGTCTGGGCCTCGAACGACGCCTCGCTCGGGGCCGGCGGCGAGATCATCTTCGGCGCGGGCCAGGGCGCCATGGACCTCGTCTACCTCAACGGCGGCGCGAGCGGCGTGGGCGGCGGCGTCATCAGCAACGGCAGCCTGCGCACGGGTGTCGACGGCTACGCCGGCGAGCTCGGCCACACGCTCGTCAACTCCGAGGGCGTGCTCTGCCACTGCGGGGCGATCGGATGCCTCGAGACCGAGGTCAGCCGTCAGCGGCTGCTCGACGTGGTGGGCCTCGACGGCGGAGACAGCGAGGAGCTGGAGGCGGCGCTCGCGGCGTCGACCGACCCGGCCGTCCTCGCCGAGATCGAACGGCAGCTCGACTTCCTCGCCATCACCCTCCGCAACGCGGTCAACGTCTTCAACCCCCAGAAGATCGTGCTCGGCGGCTTCCTCGCGACCCTCTTCGCGCTCGCCCCCGACCGGCTCACGGGGATCGTGCTCACCGAGGCGCTCGACGGCCCCGCTCAGGGCGTGACGATCACCCGGGCGCAGCTCGGCTCCGACCTCCTGATGATCGGTGCCGCCGAGCTCGCCTTCTCGGGTGTGCTGGCGGATCCGGCGGGGCTGCCCCTGCGCAGGATGGCTCAGCTCTGAGGCGTCGGCGACGTTCGAGGCGTTTCGTCGATTCGTTGTGAGCGGGGTCGCAGACCTGGCAAACCACCTCATATTGCCTATGATGATCCTATTTTCTCCAAGCTATGGACCTATCCGGGAGACATGGCCGTCTACCCCTGAACGAGGGTGATGGCGAAGCATGCTTGACGAGATTTCCCCGTGTTTCCGGGGATCTGCGGATGTCCCGGGCCGATGTGCTCGAGTGGTTGTCGGCCATTCGGGGGGTATTCGGGCTCGAAGACCGTGCACGGTGCCGCGAATTTGTTGTCTCCCGGCTGATAATATGACGTGTCCGCTGACGAGGGTGGGGTCGGTCGGGCAGCTGAGTGCGCCGTGATCAGGGAGGTGGCGTGTCGTGGTCGTTTCTGAAGCGGTGAAGCCGCCAGCGCGTGGTGCGCCCCGGGGCAACAACCTCGACGACGTGCGCCGCAACAACCTGTCTGCCGTGCTCACGCTCGTGCACACCCGCGGCGCCGTCTCCCGCGCCGTGCTCACCCGTGAGACGGGTCTCAACCGCTCGACGATCGGCGCCCTCGTCGCCGAGCTCGTGAGCCTCGACCTCGTCTACGAGGCCGACCCCGACACCACCAACCAGGTCGGCCGGCCCAGCCCGGTCATCATGCCGAGCCAGCGCACGGTGGCGCTCGCGGTCAACCCCGAGCTCGACTCCGTGACCATCGGCCTCGTGGCGCTCGGCGGCAACGTCGTCAAGAGGGTGCGCTACGACACGCTCAGGATCCCCTCGGTCGAAGAGGTCGTCAACATCGTCGGCGCGGTCGTCGCGGGCATGCGCGACCAGCTCGACCACGAGTACAACACCGTGGGCCTCGGCCTCGCCGTGCCCGGCCTGGTCCGAGCGAGCGACGGTCTCGTGAACCTCGCCCCGCACCTCGGCTGGCACCAGGAGCCCGTCTCGCAGATGCTCCAGGACGCCCTCGGCCTGCCCGTCTACGCGGCCAACGACGCCGCGGTCGGCGCGACGGCCGAGAGCATGTTCGGCGCTGGCAAGGGCATGAAAGACATGATCTACCTCAACGGCGGCGCGAGCGGCATCGGCGGGGGAGTCGTCATCGACGGCCACCTGATGACCGGTTCATCGGGCTACGCGGGCGAGCTCGGCCACACCCTCGTCAACAGCCAGGGCGTCGCCTGCCACTGCGGGTCGTACGGATGCCTCGAGACAGAGGTCTCGCGCGGCCCGCTCCTCGCGGCGCTCGGCCTCGCCCCCAACCAGGGCGACGAGCTCGAGCAGGCGCTCATCGACCAGTACGCCGATCCGGCGGCGACCGACCCGGCCGTGGCCGAGGTCGTCGACCGGCAGCTCGGCTTCCTCGCCGTCGCCCTCAAGAACGCCGTCAACCTCTTCAACCCGCAGCTCATCGTGCTCGGCGGGTTCCTCGGCACCCTCTACGAGGTGGCTCCCGAGCGGCTCCAGTCCACCGTCGTGCGCTCGGCGATGATGGGCCCGCGCGAAGCGGTGCAGATCACCCGCGCCGCCCTCGGCCGCGACCTCCTGGTCGTCGGGGCCTCGCAGCTGGCCTTCGCCCAGCTGCTGGCCGACCCGGCGCGGTACGGACACTCGGTTGCCGTCTGAGCTCGGGTGATCGCCTCGGCTGCGGCTGCGGCATCCGCGTGGAAAACGTTTGATCACAGTCGGATGCTGATGTCGGGCGCCCTTCGCTCCGACCGCTAGGCTTGTATGGCGTTCCCGGGCCGCGCCCGTCGGAACGATCGTCATTCCCACCACCACCCTCGCGCACCGTCGTCTCACGGTGCTGCGCCCGTCGCCGCGCGCATTCGCCCGCATCCTCCCTTCCGTCATCCGCTTTTCCAAGGACTGTCACGTGACCACCGTCGTACACCCGGGCGATTCGCTCTCCGGGCGCCAAAGGCTGACCTACATCCTCGTGCTCGGGGCGCTCACCGCGCTCGGGCCGTTCACGATCGACCTCTACCTGCCGGCGTTCCCGACGATCGAGGGCCAGTTCGGCGTCGAGCCGTGGGTCATCCAGCTCACCCTGACGGGCACGACCGTCGGGTTCGCGCTCGGTCAGCTCATCGTCGGGCCGTGGAGTGACAAGGTGGGGCGGCGGCTCCCGCTCATCGCCGCGACGAGTGTGCACGTGCTCGCCTGCGTGGGCGCGGCCCTCGCCCCCGACATCGTGACGCTCGCCGTCTTCCGGGTGCTGCAGGGCTTCGGCGCCGCCGCCGGCGGTGTCGTCGCCATGGCCATGGTGCGCGATCTCTTCGGCGGCCGCCCGCTCGTGCGCATGCTGTCGCGGCTCGCGCTCGTGAGCGGGCTCGCGCCCGTGCTCGCCCCCGTCATCGGCTCGCAGCTGCTGCTCATCGTCGACTGGCGCGGGATCTTCTGGGTGCTCGGGGCCTACGGCATCCTCGTGATCGTCGCCGTCTCGCTGTGGATCGTCGAGACCCTCCCGTCGCCCCGCCGGCACGATGCCGGGCACAGCACGACGCTGCAGCGCTACCGCGCGGTGCTGAAGGACCGCGTCTTCATCGGCATCGCGATCATCGGCGGCATGACCTTCACCGGCCTCTTCGCCTATCTCTCCTCCTCGCCGTTCCTCTTCCAGCAGATCTACGCGTTCGACGCGCAGCAGTACGGGCTGCTCTTCGCCGTGAACTCGCTCGGCGTCGTGTTCGGCGTGCAGGCGGCGTCACGCCTCACCAAGTACGTGGGGCCGCAGTGGATCCTCGTCTTCACGACCCTCACGATGCTCTCGATGGCGCTGCTCATCATGATCCTCGACGCGGCGGGCGCCGGGCTGTGGGGAACCCTCATCCCGTTGTGGTTCTTCATCGCGGCGTGCGGCTTCAGCTTCCCCTGCGTGCAGGTGCTCGCGCTCGTCAACCACGGTCACGAGGCGGGCACGGCGGCATCGCTCCTGGGGGCCGTCAACTTCGGGCTCGCCGGCCTCATCTCGCCGATCGTGGGTGTGCTCGGGGTGGGCAACTCGATCCCCATGGCCGCCGTCATGGGCTGCACGGCGATCATCTCGATCGTCGTCCTCTGGACCGTGGTGCGGCCGCGAACGGTTCCCGCCCTGTCGAACTGACCCGCTCCGTCCCGACGCGCGCCCCGACGCGCATTCCGGAAAGGGGCGGTGACGGCCGGTAACATAAACCGATGGAGACGACGACGCCCGCCTCGGATCCGGCCGGGGGCATCCCGGTCGAGAGACGCCTCCACCGGCGCTGGCCCGTGCTGGGCGCGGTGACGGCCGTGATCGTCGTCGTGCTGATGGGCCTCGTCATCGTCGTGCGGGAGCGCGGGCTGCCCTTCTCGATCGACGAGGAGTGGCTCGAAGAGCTGCTCGAGCTGCGTGATCCGTTCTGGGACGGCGCGGCTCTCGTGATGGACTTCCTCGGCGGAGGGCTCATGGGCGTGTTCGTCGTGCCGGGGCTCATCGTCGTCACGCTGCTGATCTACCGCAGGCCGTGGGGCGCCGGCTACTACGCGGCGGCGACCGTGCTGAGCGCGGCCCTCGTGCAGATCATCAAGAACGTCGTGGGCCGGCCGAGGCCGGAAGACATGCTCGTGACCAGCGACTTCGGTTCATTCCCCTCGGGGCATGTGGCGAACGCGGCGACCATGGCGGTGGCCCTCGGCATCCTCTTTCCCCGGGTCTGGGTGTGGGTGGCCGGTGTGCTCTATACGGTGCTCATGCTGTTGAGCCGCACCTACCTCGGGGCGCATTGGCTCACCGACACGATCGGCGGCATCGTACTCGGCGCGGGTGTCGCGGTGCTCGTCTGGGCGCCGTTCGCCGCGCGCCTGCACAGGGAGAGGCGGCTGCCGCACCGGCCGTTCTGGATGCCGCAGACCGGGTCGCGCGGGCCTGACGGGCCTGCCGGCTCGGCCTGAGCCGGGGAGCCCCCGCGCCTGCGCGAAGGCTCCCCGGTCGTCAGCCCGTCACTGGATTCCCTCGCGGGTCAGGCGCCACTGCTGGCATGTGCACCCGTTCGCGGTCCACTGCTGCACGACGGCGCCGTCGGCGAGCGAGCCGCTCGCGACCTCGAGGAGCTTGCCGCTGTTCGCGTTGGTGAGCGTCCACCATCCTCCGCTCGTCGCGGCCGCCCATCTCTGGGTGGCGAGACCGGTCGACCCCCGCTGGACCGCCTGGGTGCCATCGGCGAGCGAGGATGACGGGATCTCGAGGAGCTTGCCGCTGTTCGCGTTGCTCAGCTGCACCCCGCCGCTCACCGTGGCGACGTTCCACACCTGAGTGGCGTTGCTCGTGTCGCCCCATTGCCCTGCCCCCGCGCCATCCGTCGTGAGCGCGCTCAGGATCTCGAGGAACTTGCCGCTGTTGCGGTTGACCACCCGGAACTGCGGATCCGTCGCAACCGTGGGCCGGTACACCTGCAGCACGTCGAGCTCGGCGAAGGAGGTGCCCTTGCCGAAGGCGATCGTGTTGAGGCCGGCGTTCAGCGTCACCGTCTTCTGCGCCCAGGCGAATCGGCCCCAGTCGACCGTCGGCGGGTAGCTGATCGCCGTGCTCGCGACCCCGTTGACGGTCACCGTGTGGGTGCTCGCCGCGCCCGTGCCGTTGTCGTAGCGCACGTTGAGCGTGTAGCTGCCGGCCGCGGGCACCCGCACGGAGAAGGTGACCGTGCTGCCCGGGTTGTTGATGTTGCCGACCTTCGAGCCGTTGGAGGCGTCGTGATGGGTGACGAGCGAGGTGTCCACGCGGGTCGCGCGCTCGGCCTCGTACTGCTGTGCGTCGAGCGGGATCGACCCGACCCGGATGTCGTTGTACGTCGTCGTGGGATTCTCCACGTTCGTCGCCTGGAAGAGCGTGCGGCCGTCCGGGCTCGTGTCGAAGCCCTGCGCGAAGCCGCTGAAGGCGCCGCCCTGGGTGTCGGTCGAGTCGTAGGTCACCGCGTAGGGCAGTCGCTCCCACGGGCCTTCGCCGAGGTTGTAATTGACGTAGAAGTTCTGCCCGGGGTTGATGTTGCCCGCGGCATCCAGCGACCACTTCGACGAGACCACGACCATGCCCTTCGGGCCGCCGGTCGGCACCCACTTGACGAAGGGCGACGAGCCGATGCCCCGGCCGTTCGCGAGCTGGATGGGCGTGCCGATGCTCGTCGTCGGCGACCAGTTGAGGCCGTCGGGGGAGTATTTGGCATAGACGGGCGCGGTGTTCAGTGACTGGCTCGGGCGGTTGACGACCTCGTAGGTGGCCAGGTAGCGGCCGTCGGGCAGCTTGGTGACCGTGATCATGCCGGGCCGGTCGCTCGAATTGGTCGGCGCCGAGACGTTGACGAGCGGGCCCCAGGTGAGCCCGCCGTCGGTCGAGCGGCGGTAGGAGATCGCCTGCAGCACGCCGCTGGCCTTCTGCCGTTCGTCGGAGAAGTAGGCGACGAGGCTGCCGTCACCGGCGACGGCGAGCGAGGGCTCCCACACGGTCGTCGTCGTGGAGCTCGGGCTGGGGTCGTAGACGGCCGGGCCGCCCGTGTCGATCGTGCTCTGGAACGACCAGGTGACGCCGTGGTCGAGGCTCTTGTAGACGACGAGCCTGCTGCTCGACCGGTCGGCCGGCATGATCATGCCCGAGAGCAGGATCGTGCCGGCGGGAAGGTCGCCGACCTGCTGGGGCAGCTCGTAGAGGAATGGCTGCGCGGTGCGGGTGAGGGCGGGGAAGGTCGAGCTCGGCGCGATGTCGGCGACCTTCGTCCACGACGCTCCATCGTCGGTGCTGCGGTAGATCGGGTAGACCTGAACGCCGCCGACGAGCACGAGCTGGTCGAAGGTGACGAGCTGCGTTCCGTTGCTGGCGCCGCTGTTCTTGAGGGAGACGATCTTGGCGTACGTCGTACCCACCGGGCGGGTGCCCTCGGGGTCGAAAGAGGTTCCGGCGGCGGGTGAGAACACCAGCGCGCCGTTGCCCGTCGTGACGGCGGAGGCGATCGAGGTCGCCGACAGCCCGCCGAGCACCATCACGGCCGTCGTCAGCAGCCCGAGCACGGCCATCCGCGCTCGTGCGGGTCTGCTCCGGCGGTCTCGCCCGGGCATGGGTGTCGTATCTGTCTTCATTGCTCTTCTCCTCGTTGAGTTGTTCGCAGAATTGATGTGTTCGGCTGTCGTCCCGCACGAGAATGCGCCCCCGCCTCGAGTCGACAGCATTGTCGGCCGAGCAACCATCGATCTACAACGTTGTAAATTTTGAATGGAGTACTGACGTTGTATACAACGTTGTAGGTGGGATGGCGCTGCCACTTTATTGAGGGAGCGGGCGTCGTGTCAATGAAATTTGTACAACGTTATAGAGTGCTTCTCACGGCGCAGGCGCCGGGCCACCTCGGGGAAGGAGATCCATGGCGGCAACACTTCACGACGTCGCGCGTGTAGCCGGGGTCTCGATCAAGACGGTCTCGAACGTCATCAACGACTATCCCCACGTGCGCCCGGAGACCAAGGAGAGGGTCCTGGCGGCGATCGCCGAGCTGGGGTACCGCCCGAACCTCTCGGCGCGCAACCTCCGCTCCGGCCGCACGGGCATGATCAGCCTCATCATCCCGAATCTGCGCAACCCGTACTTCGCCGAACTCGCCGACGACGTTATGAACGCGGCATCCGCTCGGGGGCTGTCCGTGCTCATCGAGCAGGTCGGCGGCGACCGCGAGAGCGAGCTCTCGGTACTGCGGGGATCCCGGCGTCAGGCGGTCGACGGCATCCTCTACTCGGTGCTCGCGCTCGGTCAGGAGGATGCGGCGGTGCTCGACGAGATCCCGCTGCCGATGGTGCTGCTCGGCGAGCGCATCTTCAACTCCTCGCGCGACCACGTCACGATGCGCAACGAAGACGGCCTCCGGGCGGCGACGGAGCACCTGCTGGCGATCGGATGCCGGCGCATCATCGCCCTCGGATCCCACCCCGGCGAGGTCATCGGCTCGGCCGGCCTGCGCCTCGACGGCTACCTCCAGGCCCTCGACGCGGCCGGCGTGCCCGTCGACGAGCGGCTCATCGTGCACGCCGACCGCTGGCACCGGGTCGACGGCGCCGCTGCCATGCGGTCTATCCTGGCGGCGGGCACGGAGTTCGACGGCATCGTGGCCTTCAACGACTCGCTCGCCCTCGGGGCCATGAGGATCATGCAGGAGGCGGGCCTGCGCATCCCGCAGGACGTCGCCGTGATCGGTTTCGACGACCTCGACGAGACCCGGTACTCGGTTCCGACGCTCTCGACGATCGAGCCCGGGCGGCCGCAGATCGCCGAGACCGCTGTGGACATGCTGCTGGCCCGCATCGAGGAGCGCGCCTCGGCGGAGTCGAGCCCGGCCGAGCCCCGGGAGGTACTCACCGATTTCCGGTTGGTCCAGCGCGAGTCGACGACGCGTGCTGCGGGCGCGCCGGGGTCATCCGGTCTCTGAATGTCGAAGAGGTAACGAAGCCGTTCGCGGGCTTGACAAATCCTCCGGCCTCTCCGCAGCATTGGATTACAACGTTTACCTCCAACGTTGTAAAGTGAAGGTCCGGCGCTTTGAACCTCCGGAATGTCACGGACAACGACGTCATACGGGATCGACAGGGAAGTCGTCCGAAAGAGAAAGGCACACGCAATGAGAAGCAAGGCTCTGGCGGCATTCGCGGCCATCGGCATCGCGGCCCTCGGCCTCACCGCATGTTCGGCTCAGCCGGCGGCCGAGGAAGGCCCGGTCTCCCTCACGTTCTGGCACGGCTACACCGAGGCCGACGGCGACGTCCTGCAAGAGATCGTCGACGACTTCAACGCGTCGCAGAGCGACGTCACCATCGAGACCGAGGTCAAGACCTGGGCCGTCATCGATGACACGCTCCTGACCGCCCTCTCCGCCGACCAGGGGCCCGACATCGTCGCGATGCCGGCCGAGCGGCTTCCCGTCTACGCATCGAAGGGCGCGTTCGTCGACCTCTCCGACTTCTACGCCTCCGCCGACGGCAACACGGCCGAGCTGAACCCCCAGGCCGTCGAGATGGTCACCGTCGACGGCGCGCCCTACGGTGTGCCCACCGGCTTCGTGCCGCTCTCGGTGTTCTACAACAAGACCCTGTTCGCCGCGGCGGGCATCACCGAGTTCCCGACCACCTGGGACGAGTGGGTGGATGCCGCGAAGAAGCTCACCGTCGACGCCGACGGCGACGGCACCCCGGAGCAGTACGGCATGGTGCTGCCCGACCACGCGACGGTCGGCAACGGGGTCTGGCCGAGCCTCTTCTACGGCAACGGGGGCGACATCGTCGAAGACGGCACCACCGCCGTCATCGACTCGCCCGAGAACCAGGAGACCCTCGAGTACTGGAGCAAGGCCGTGAACGAGGATCACATCTCGCCGACCGGAATCGACGGCGTGGGCGCCGACGAGCTCTTCAGCTCCGGCAAGGCGGCCATGGAGGTCGGCGGGCCCTGGATGGCGTCGGTGTCGACCGAGAACGAGATCGACTACGGCATCGCCGCGATCCCCGCAGGACCGAAAGAGCAGGCCGCCTCGGCGATCGGAGTGTCGATGGCCGTCACGAGCCAGGCGGACGAGGCGAAGCAGAAGGCCGCTGAGCAGTTCTTCGCGTACTTCCTCAGCACAGACGTCGACACGAAGTGGTCGCTGGGCTCGGGCTGGCCGCCCCTGCGCACGGATGTGCCCGCCGAGGACGTCTCGGCCAACCCGGTCGTGAAGGCGCTCACCGAGATCTCCGAGACGAGCCGGGCCCTCCTGCCCGGGGTGGTCAACAGCACCGACGTGCTCACCGAGATGGACGTGGTGACCCAGAAGGCGCTCGCCGGCGGCGACATCCCCTCTCTTCTGAGCGATGCGCAGACGGCGATCCAGCAGACCCTCGACGACCAGTAGCCGCGACACCCACCAGGGCGACAGCGGGTCGCCGCCGGCACTCGGCGGCGACCCGCCGTGCGAAAGGCCCCTGCGAGAAGAACCTGTGCTGAGAGAACCCGGGCAGAGAGAATCGGACGATGACGACCCAGACCGAACGGCGCACCCGCCGTTACCGACCCGCACCGCAGCTCGGCGGTCGTGGCCCGCTCACGGGCCGCACACAGCGCCGCCTGACGATCGCCGCGTTCCTGATCCCCGGCCTCACTCTCCTGACGCTCTTCGTCTTCTGGCCGATGGTCTCGGCCCTGAGGCTGTCGTTCACCGATGCGAGCGGTTTCGGCGCCGAGAACTACGTCGGCTTCGACAACTACGTGGAGGTCTTCACCGATCCCCAGATCCTGCAGTCGATGGGCAACACGGTGCTCTACGCGGTGCTGTTCACCCCGGCGGCCGTGATCCTCGCGCTGCTGCTGGCGCTCGCGCTCAACAGCCCGCGGCTTCCCCTGCGCGGTCTCTTCCGCACCTGGCTGTTCCTGCCCTTCATCGTGTCGCTCGCGGTCGCGGCCTTCGCGTGGTCGTACCTCCTCGACCCGCAGGTCGGGCTGCTCAACTACTGGCTGCAGGCGTTCGGGATCAGGATCGGGAACGTGCTGCAGGATCCCGTGCTCGCGATGCCCACCGTGGCGCTCGTCGCGGTGTGGAAGAGCTTCGCCTTCTACATGGTGGTCTTCCTGGCCGGGCTGCAGGAGATCCCGACGAGCCTGTACGAGGCGGCGAAGATGGATGGCGCGAACGCCTGGTCGCGTTTCCGCAACGTGACCCTCCCGCTGCTCAGCAACACGACCGCCTTCGTGCTCATCATCGCGGTCATCGCCGCGTTGCAGGCCTTCGACCAGATCTACGTCATGACCAGCGGCGGGCCGTACCGCAGCACTCAGACGATCGTCATGCAGATCTACGAGTCGGGATTCAAGAAGCTCGACATCGGGTTCGCCTCCGCGCTCTCGTACGTCCTGCTGATCGCGACGCTGCTGCTCAGCCTCGCCCAGTTCTTCTTCTTCGGCCGCCGCGAGAAAGACGCCAACTGAGATGACGACGATCGCACGTCTGCGCCGCCCGCGCCCGCCCCGGCACTGGGTCGTGCCCGCCCTCTCGTTCGCGGGCATGATCGTGGTGACCCTGCTCATCCTGCTGCCCGTGATCATCATCGTCTTCACGGCGTTCAAGCCCGTGGCCGAGGTGAACGCCTACCCGCCGTCGCTCGTGCCCGGCACCTGGACGTTCGACAACTTCACCCGGATCTTCTCCGAGCTGCCGTTCGCCCGGCTCATCGGCAACAGCTTCGTGTTCGCGGGGGGAGTGACGCTGTGCGCGCTCGTCTTCGACTCGCTCGTGGCCTACGTGCTCGCGCGCATCGACTTCCGGGGAAGCCGCGTGCTGCTGATCGTGATCGTCGCGAGTCTGATGATCCCGTTCCAGGCCACGCTCATCCCCATCTACCAGCTGGTCGCCCAGTTCGGCTGGGTGAACACCTTCGCGGGCCTCATCATCCCCCGGGCCGCCGACGCCTTCGGCATCTTCTTCCTGCGTCAGTTCTTCGTCTCGCTCCCGCGCGACCTCGACAACGCGGCCCGTATCGATGGGGCGTCCGAGTTCAGGATCTTCCGCAGCATCGTGCTGCCGAACGCCGTGCCGGCCCTGCTCACGCTCGGCATCTTCACCTTCGTCAACAACTGGAACGACCTGCTCTGGCCGCTCGTGTTCACGACCCAGTCCGAGATGGGCACGATCACCTCGGGCCTGACCCTCCTGACCGGGCCGAGCGGGATCGTGCCCTACGGCGTGATGATGGCCGGCTCGCTCGTCGCCGTCGTGCCGCTCGCGATCATGTTCCTCGTCGTCCAACGCCGCTTCATCGAGAGCGTCGCCAGCACCGGACTCAAGTAGGAGAAGGCAATGACGAAATGGTTCGACGACGGCGCCCTGCACTTCGCGCTCGGCATCGAGGACACCTTCGTGCCGCAGGAGCGCCCCGGGGAGCGCGCCGTCGACGAGTACGAGCTCACCGAGCACTACACGCAGTGGCGCTCCGACCTCGAGCTCGTGAGGGAGTCGGGCGCCGAGATGCTGCGCTGGGGCGTGCCCTGGCACCGGGTCAACCCCGCCCCGGGCGAGTGGGACTGGAGCTGGCTCGACGCCGTGATGGCGCGTTTCGGCGAGCTCGGCATCCGCCCCATCGTCGACCTGCTGCACTACGGCACCCCGCTCTGGCTCGAGGGGGAGTTCGCGAACCCCGACTACCCGCAGCGGGTCGCCGAGTACTCGGTGGCCGTCGCGGAGCGCTATCGGGATGTCGTCACCGACTACACACCCGTCAACGAGCCGATGATCCACGCCCTCTTCAGCGGGGAGTACGGCTACTGGCCTCCGTATCGCACGGGCCCGGGCGGTCTCGTCGAGATCTCCGCGGCGATCGCGAGAGGCTTCGTGCTGAGCCAGCGTGGCATCGCCGAGGTGCTCGGGGATGCCGCGACCTTCGTGCACGTCGACGCGGGGTTCCGCTACACGGGCGACGCCGAGGCGCCGGAGCACCGGGGAACCGCCCTGCGCCTGCGTCGGCAGAGCTATCTCGTCGAGGACCTCGTCACGGGCCGGGTCGACGACGCCCACCCGCTGCGGCCCCTGCTGAGCGAGAACGGCATGACGGATGCCGCGCTCTCCTGGTTCGGCGAGGCGCCGGTCAGGCCGCACGTGATGGGCGTGAACTACTACCCCCGCCACTCGACCGAGGTGTTCGAGGCGGGCGTGCAGCACGGAGGGGGCTTCGCCGACCCGCGGCCGACGCGGGACGACGGCGTCGACGGGCTCCTCGAGGTGCTCCGCGCCTATGCGGAGCGCTACGGCGCCCCGGTCATGCTGACCGAGACCTGCGTCACGGGAACCGTGGACGAGCGGATCGCCTGGCTCGACGCATCCGTCGACGCGGTCGTGGCCGCGAAGGCCCGCGGGCTCCCGATCGTCGGCTACACGTGGTGGCCGCTCTTCGACATGTACGAATGGACCTACCGCCACAGCACCGCCGCCCGCGAGGAGCACCTGCTGAGCATGGGCCTCTGGGATCTCGTGGAGACGCCGAGCCGTCTGGAGCGGCGCAGGAACCCCGTCGCCGACCGCTTCGCCCACCACGCACGAGAGGCCCGAGGGGCCTCATCCGAACGACGTCCGCAACAGCCGCAACAAGCGCAACAGTCACAACAGAACAGCACGACCGACCACCCCGAACCCCGAGGATAGCCATGCCGACCGCACACCTGACCATCGACCCGCATTTCGTCGTGGGCCCGATCAACCGACGGCTCTTCGGCTCGTTCGTCGAGCACCTGGGACGCAGCGTCTACGACGGCATCTACGAGCCGGGGCATCCCGCCGCCGACGAGGAGGGCTTCCGCACCGACGTCATCGAGCTCGTCAAAGAGCTCGGGGTCTCGGCCATCCGGTACCCGGGCGGCAACTTCGTCTCCGGCTTCCGCTGGGAGGACAGCGTCGGCCCGCGCGAGGAGCGGCCCCGTCGCCTCGACCTCGCCTGGCACTCGACGGAGACGAACGAGGTGGGGCTGCACGAGTTCTCGTCGTGGCTCGACAAGGTCGGCAGCGAGCTCATGCTCGCCGTCAACCTCGGCACCCGCGGAACCCTCGAGGCGCTCGATCTGATCGAGTACACGAACATCGCGCGGGGCACGGCGTTGTCGGAGCAGCGCATCGCCAACGGAAAGACGGATGCGTTCGGCATCCGGATGTGGTGTCTCGGCAACGAGATGGACGGCCCGTGGCAGCTCGGGCACCGCTCCGCCGACGACTACGGCGCGATCGCCGCCCGCGCGGCGAAGGCGATGCGGATGGTCGACCCGTCGATCGAGCTCGTCGTCTGCGGGTCGTCGGGCGCCCAGATGCCGACCTTCGGCGAGTGGGAGCGGGTCGTGCTCGGGCACAGCTACGACGAGGTCGACTACATCTCGTGCCACGCCTACTACGAGGAGAAGAATGGCGACCTGGGCAGCTTCCTGGCCTCCTCCGTCGACATGGACCGCTTCATCGAGTCGGTGGTGGCGACCGCCGACCACGTGAAGGCCGTGAAGGGCAGCGACAAGACGATCGACATCTCCTTCGACGAGTGGAACGTCTGGTACCAAGACCGCTTCCAGCAGGTCGACAAGATCGAGGGCATCGACAACTGGCCCGTCGCCCCCCGCCTGCTCGAGGACGTGTACTCGGTGGCCGACGCCGTCGTCTTCGGCAGCCTTCTGATCTCGCTGCTCAAGCACGCCGACCGGGTCACCTCCGCCTCCCTCGCGCAGCTCGTCAACGTCATCGCGCCGATCATGACCGAGCCCGGCGGCCCCGCCTGGAAGCAGACGACGTTCTTCCCCTTCGCGCTCACCTCCGCTCTCGCGACCGGGTCGACCCTCGTGCAGAAGCTCACGAGCGACCGCTACACGAGCGAGCTCTACGGCGAGGTGAACCTGGTCGACGCCGTCGCGACCCACGACGAGGGCTCCGGCCGCACCTCCGTTTTCCTCGTCAACCGCAGTCAGACGGATGCCGCGGTCGTCACGATCGACGTCGGCGCCCTCGGCTCGGCGGCCCTCCTCGACGCGCAGACCCTGAGCGACGCCGACATCCACGCGAAGAACACCCTCGCCGAACCGACCCGGGTGGGGCTGCGCCCGCTCGAGTCGGTGGAGGAGGCCGACGGCACGATCACGGTGACGCTGCCGCCCGTGTCGTGGAGCGCGCTGTCCCTCGGCTGAGCGTTCGCGGGTTCACGGCATCCTCGGATGCTGGGGACTGGTGGTGGCGGCATCCCTCGCTATAGCCTCGAGCGGTGACCTCCGTGATGCCGCCCGAGCCGCAACCGGTCGCGCGGGCGCGCAACGTCTGGGGCGTCATCGCCTTCGTCGCCGCGCTCCTCGTCGCCGTCGCCGGCATCCTCTCCCGCGTCTTCGCGGTGTACGCGCCGAGCATCGTCTCGGCCAGCTCGGCGACGGTCGCCGAGGTGGGCGTGCTCCTGTCGGCGATCACCCTCGCGAGCCTCGTCTTCGGCCTCGTCGCGCTCGTCTTCGGCATCATCGGCGTCACCCGCAGAGGCGCCGGGCACGCGCTGGCCGCCGTGGGCATCGGGATCGGGATGGTGAGTGTCATGACGTTCCTCGTCACGAGCCTCGGCTTCGCGGCGATCGCGGGGGCGGCGGCGGCCCCGTGAGCGTGTACGGCGTGCCTTCCGCCGAGCAGCGGCCCGCGCGGCGCCCGGCCAACCCCCTGGGCGTGATCGGCCTCGTGCTCGCCGTGCTGCTCGTCGTCGTCGCGCTGCTGACCTCGCTGCTGCAGTTCTCGGTGCAGCTCACCGGCGGAACCGGTGTCGGCATCGGAACGGTGATCTCGTACATCGTGCAGGCCGTGCTCGCGCTCGCCTGCGCGATCCTCGGCGCCATCGGCCTCCTGCAGCGCAGTCTCTCGCCCGCCTCGCCCGCGGCCGCGCTCGCCATCGGGGCGTTCTACCTGCTCGGCATCGTCACGCAGCTGATCATCGCCGCCACGGTCGCCTGACCCCCGCCCCCTCTCTCCAACTCAAAACGACGGAGATTCTGGGAAAAGCGGGGCGATACTGCGCAAACGGCCCCGTTTTCGGCACAATCTCCGTCGTTTTGAGTGGCGCCGACCGGTAGCGTGACCCCATGAGAATACTTCTGGTGGGCGCAGGGGGCGTCGGCACGGCGATCGCCAAGATCGCCGCGCGACGGGACTTCTACGAGCAGATCATCGTGAGCGACTACGACGTCGCCCGCGCGCAGAACGTCGTCGACTGGATCCGCGCGAGACACGGCGACGAGGTGGCCGCCCGGTTCGGCGCGACCGGCATCGATGCGAGCGATCCGGATGCCGTGGCATCCGTCGCTCGTGAACACCGGGCCACGCACGTGATGAACGCCGTCGAGCCGAAGTTCGTGCCCACGATCTTCGCCGGGGCGCTCGCGGCCGGAGCCGACTACCTCGACATGGCCATGAGCCTCTCCGAGCCGCATCCGACGGATCCGCACTCGCAGACCGGGGTGAAACTCGGCGACGACCAGTTCGCGCTCTCGGGCGACTGGGAGCGCGCGGGCCGCCTCGCCCTCGTGGGCATGGGCGTGGAGCCCGGGCTCAGCGACGTCTTCGCGCGGTACGCGGCCGACCACCTCTTCTCGAGCATCGACGAGCTCGGGGTGCGCGACGGCGCGAACCTCGTGGTGCGCGACGAGGCCGGCAACGAGATCTTCGCGCCCTCCTTCAGCATCTGGACGACCATCGAGGAGTGCCTCAACCCGCCCGTGATCTGGGAGAAGGACGCGGGCTGGTTCACGACGCCGCCGTTCAGCGAGCCCGAGATCTTCGAGTTCCCCGAGGGCATCGGCGCCGTCGAGTGCGTCAACGTCGAGCACGAGGAGGTGCTGCTCATGCCGCGCTGGGTCGACGCCCAGCGGGTGACCTTCAAGTACGGGCTGGGCAACGAGTTCATCGGCGTGCTCAAGACCCTGCACCTGCTGGGGCTCGACGCGACGACCCCCCTGCGGGTGCGGTCCGCGAACGGCCCCGTCGAGGTCGCGCCGCGCGACGTCGTGGCGGCGGCGCTGCCCGACCCCGCGACGATCGGGCCGCGGATGACGGGCAAGACCTGCGCGGGCCTGTGGGTCACCGGAACCGGCACCGACGGCTCCCCGCGCGAGGTCTACCTCTACCACGTGAGCGACAACGAGTGGACGATGGCCGAGTACGAGAGCCAGTGCGTCGTCTGGCAGACCGCGCTCAACCCCGTGATCGCCCTCGAGCTGCTCGCCGGCGGCATCTGGCAGGGCACGGGAGTGCTCGGCCCGGAGGCCTTCGACGCGAAGCCCTTCCTCGACCTCATGGCCCTGCCCCTCGCCGAGGGCGGCTACGGCCAGGGCTGGGGGCTCGACGATCGCTCGGCGAGCTGACGAGCCGGTGAGCTGATGAGCGCGACGAGCTGACGGACCCATGGATGCGACGCCCCCGGAGTTGAGCCCGGCGTCCCTCGTCGATCGTGCCTGCCGCCGGGCCGCCGTCGAGGTGCGCGAGGCCCGGCCCCACGACATGGCGCAGATCGTGCGTCTCTTCGAGAGCACCTGGGGCGCCGGCCGCAGCCCCGACGACGGCCTGCTGCGCGCCGTCGCGCACGCCGGCAACACCGTGATCCTGGCGACGGATGCCGGTGGCCGCACGGTCGGGGCGGCCCTCGGCTTCCTCGGCTGGGAGGGCGGCGTGCACCTGCACTCGCACATGGCCGCCGTCGACCCGCGGCACCAGGGCGGGGGAGTGGGCTTCGCGCTCAAGGTGTTCCAGCGCCAGCTGTGCCTGGATCGCGGCATCCGACAGATGCGGTGGACCTTCGATCCGCTCATCCGCCGCAACGCCTACTTCAACCTCGTGAAGCTCGGCGCCGAGGTCGTCGCGTTCCACCCCGACTTCTACGGCGATCTCGACGACGCGATCAGCGGCGGGGATGCGAGCGACCGGCTCGAGGTGCTCTGGCGGCTCGACTCGCCACGGGTGCGGCACGCGCTCGCCGAACGGCCGGCGCCGGCCTGGGCGGGGCCGCTGCGCCTCGAGCTCGCGACCGACTACCAGGCGCTGCGGCGCCTCGACCCGGATGCCGCCGCGCTTCTGCGCGAGGAGTCACGGCAGGCGTTCGCCGAGGCCGCCGAGCGCGGGCTGCGCGCCGAGCTCGACCGCACCGCCTACGTCTTCACGCCCACCCCGCCCGAGGCGTGAGCCCCGAAGCCCGAAGCCGCCTGCTACCCGAGCCAGTCGCCGGAGGAGTCCATGAGCCCCTGGAGCTCGGTGACGAAGCGGGCGGTGTGGAACCCGTCGGCCGAGGCGTGGTGGATCTGCATCGCGAGCGGGAGCATCACACGCCCGTCGCGCTCGACGTACCGGCCGAGCGTGACGATCGGCAGGTAGTGGTCGGTGCCGTGCGCGATGTTCAGGGTGAAGCCGGTGAACGACGCCCAGGGCAGGCTCGAGACGTCGAAGACGTTCGGCGGCACCTCGCCCTGCGGGAACATCGTGGTGGCTGCGCGATGCGTCGTGAGCAGCTCGACCGCGCGGTCGTGGAAGCGCGCGAAGTCGCGATCGTAGTCGGCCCAGACGGCCGCGAAGGTCTCGCGCTCGGGGTTGAAGACCGTGAAGAACGGGTGCACGACGCTCCACACCGAGGGGCTGCCCGCCTCGTCGACCGACATCCGGAACTCGTCGTGATCGTTCACGACGGAGGCGATCGCCCAGATCTGCGCCGGGTAGGTCTTGCGACCGGTCCGGCGCAGCGCGGCGGACAGGGTGGTCGCGTCGAGCTCGACGGTGAGGCTGTAGGTGCAGGGCACCCGGGATCGGTAGTGCTCGAAATGCTCCCGCCGCGGCCAGTGATCGAGGTCGATGGGGGTCGTGCGGTCCATGGTCCCACCCTGTCACACCGCGCAGGAGACGTCGCCAGCGCGCGGGCCTAGGCTGTGACCACACGGAGGCCGCGACGCGACACACGAGACGAGGGGCGTTATGAGAATCGAAGCCGTCGAACTGCACCGCATCGCCATGCCGCTCGTGCGGCCCTTCGAGACCTCGTTCGGGCGCCAGAGCGCCCGTGACGTGCTGCTCGTGCACCTCCTCGGCGACGAGGGCGAGGGCTGGGGCGAATGCGTCGCGATGGAGCATCCGCTCTACAGCTCCGAGTACGTGCAGGGCTGCTCGGAGCTCATCGAGCACTACCTCGCGCCCCGCCTGCTGGGCGCGCCCGACATCGCCGCGGAGGGCCTCGGCGAGCTCTTCGGCGGCATCATCGGGCATCGGATGTCGAAGGCCGCCGTCGAGGCCGCCCTGCTCGATGCGCAGCTGCGGGCCGCCGGGCTCTCCTTCGGCGAGTACCTGGGCGCGGCGCGGAGCGAGGTCGACTGCGGGGTGAGCGTCGGGATCGCCCGCGACATCCCGTCGCTGCTCGAGGAGGTCGCCGGCTACGTCGACGAGGGCTATCGGCGCATCAAACTCAAGATCAAGCCCGGCTGGGATCTCGAGCCGGTGGCCGCCGTGCGCGAGCTCATCGGGCCGCAGATGCTGCTGCAGGTCGACGCCAACACGGCTTATACGGCCGCCGACATCGAGCACCTCGGCCGGCTCGACGCCTTCGATCTGCTGCTCATCGAGCAGCCGTTCGTCGAGGAGGACATCGCGACGCACGTGAGCCTGGCCCGCGCCATCGCGACGCCCGTGTGCCTCGACGAGTCGATCGTGAACGTGGATGTCGCGGTCGACGCGATCGAGCGCGGCGCGACATCCGTCGTCAACATCAAACCGGGCCGGGTCGGCGGATATCTGGAGGCCGTGCGCATCCACGACGCCTGCGGGGAGCTCGACGTTCCGGTCTGGTGCGGCGGCATGCTCGAGACCGGCATCGGCCGTGCGGCGAACGTGGCCCTCGCGGCCCTGCCGAACTTCACCCTGCCGGGCGACACGAGCGCCTCGAAGCGCTATTTCGCCGAAGACCTCACGGAGCCCTTCGAGCTCGTCGACGGGCGCCTCGCGGTGCCGACGGGGCCGGGCACGGGGGTCACGGTGCGCACCGGGCTCGTGCGCGACCGGGCCTCGCGGCCGCCGGTCGTGCTCGCCCGCTGAGGGGCGGCCTCAGCGGGCGCGATCCGCGTAACCGCGCGGGGTCTCGCCGACGATCGAGACGAAGTCGCGGCTGAAATGCGACTGGTCGGCGTAGCCGAGGGATGCCGCGAGCTCGGCCAGCGCGGGGGCGTCCGGCTGCGCGAGGGCGTACGCCGCCTCCTGCAGCCGGAAGCGCCGGATGAGCCACTTGGGCGTCACCCCCGCCTCCTGGGCGAGCAGTCGCTGCAGCCGTCGCAGGCCGAGACCGAAGCGCTCGGCGAGCTGCTCGACCCGCAGCAGGTCGCGGTCGGCCTCGACCGCCTGCACGATGCCGGCGGCGAGCGCGGCATCCTCGCCGAGGGCGAGGCCGAGGCTCTCGAGCCAGCTCTCGAAGGCCGCGGCGGCGGCCGCGTCGTCACCGGCGGATGCCTCCTGCCGCACGGCTCCGATGAACTCCTGCGCTCGCGGGAGCTCGGAGGCGTCGACGACCGTGCCGGTGAGCTCGGCGGTGCTGCGCCCGGTGAGCGCTCGCGCGGTGCCGGGCTGAAGCAGCACGCCGAAGGCCCAGCCGGTGCCGCTGAGGGCCTGCTCGCCGCGACCCAGGGTGACCCCGTGGAGCGCGGCGCCGTGCGGGTAGACGACCAGGTTGCAACCCGGGTACTCGAGCACCCCCTGCCGCACGACGACGCCGTCGGGCAGCGTCCAGCGCGGGATCCAGTAGTGCCGCACGAGTGCGGCGAGATCGTCGCGGGGGTACAGGCGGTCGATGCTCAGCGGTCTCGCCGTGCCGGGAGAGGCGTCCGCAGCCGCCTCAGCGGGTGGCGTGAGCTGCCCCTTGCTCTCCGGGCTGCCGGCGCGCCGCAGGCGCTCGAAACCGCTCATAACCCCAGTATCCCAACCGCCCCTGGTCCCGAGTGGACGCAAAACGGGGGTGCGCGGGGTCTCACACCCCCGTTTTGCGTCCACTCGACGAGAGGTGTGCGGTTGGGGATGAGGGGAAAGACATCGGGGGATCATCAAATTTGCTAATTAAAATGTGATATGTCACGGATTGTAGTACGGTCGAGTTCAGTGTCGCGCAATGTCGAGATCGGCTCCGTGAGAGAGCTCCGAGAGAATGAGGTAGCAACGGTGATACCACGCAAAAAAACCAGGATGACCGCGATGTTCGCGGCGGTCGCCGTCATCGCGGGGATGGTGGTGGGAGGATCGGCGCTCGCCGCGTCGGCCGCGCCGCCCGCGCAGCAACCGCTGGCGGGGCTCGCGGCGGAGGCCGCGCCGGGGCTGCTCCCCGAGCCCACCGTCGTGCCGATCCAGGTCACGGGCCCCGCGACCGAGCGACTCAACCTGATCGTGTTCGGCGACGGCTACCAGGCCGATCAGCAGTCCCTCTTTATGGGAGACCTCGACCGCAACCTCGCCGTGATGTGGGCATCCGAGCCCTTCCACAGCTATCAGAACTACATCAACGTCTACGCCGTGCAGCTCGCGTCGATCGACTACGGGATCCAGTGCGACCCCGACGGCCGCAAGCGCCATCCCGACGGCACGATCCGCGACACCGGTGAGCGCGAGGGCCCGATCGCCACCAAGAACACCGCGCTGAGGCTCACGCTCGGCGGCTGCAACAACCCGCTCGCCCGCGGGATCACCTACGGCGCAGCCCCCGCGGACTGCGAGTCGCAGGCCGACAAGTACCCCGAGGGCGTCGATCCCTGCGAGACCGGCATCCAGGCGCAGCGACGGATCCTCGACACCTACATCGCCCCCCTCCTGGGCATCCCGAGGACGGCGCAGAACCTGCAGACCCTCGCCATCTCGAACACCTTCACCTACGGCGGCATCGGCGGCCGGGATGCCACGACCTCGGGTGGTTCGCCGCAGGGCCCCGTGATCTCGCTGCACGAGCTGGGCCACTCCCTCGGCAACACCACGGACGAGTACCCCTACAGCTCGCGCGACGTCGTGCGGGACTGCTACACGGGCACCGAGGCACGCACGAGCTTCCACCACACGACCTACACCTCCGAAGAGCAGATGATCGCCGACCAGCACAAGTGGTTCCGCTGGCTCGGCGAGGAGAGCATCTCGGGCGGGAAGATCGGGCTCTACGAGAGCGGCGGAACGTACCCCTGCGGTCAGCGGCGGCCGAGCGAGCACTCCATGATGCGCTGGGTGGGCTTCGAGTTCGACCAGGTCGGCCGTGAGCACATGGTCGCCAGGATCACCGGCATGCGCGACTCGGGCGCGATGGTCGTCACGTCGACGCCCGAGGGCACGGTCCCCGCGGGCAGCGCCCTGTGGACGGAGGCCGGGCAGCCCCGCTTCCACGACCTCACGGTCACCTGGCGCACCGGCGGCCCCACGGGCCCGGTGATCGCCTCCGGCAGCGAGCGCAGCATCGACCTCGGCGACTTCGCCCTGCCCGAGGGCACGACGGTCGTCGCCGAGGTGCGCGACCCGGTCGGGCCCGACGGCATCGACTGGGTGCGCAACCCCTCGACGAACAACGCCGCCACCGACTCCGGCTTCGAGGGGCCGCGATTCGTGCAGAGACGCACGTGGACGATCGGCGCGGAGGACGTCGTGCCGTCGGCACCCGGTGCGCAGATCACCTCCGGCAGCTCGACCACCCAGCCCCTCGCGAAAGACGAGATGGTGTTCGTGCGCACGACCCACCCCAGCGACCGCGTTCCCGTCGTGACCTGGACGCTCGACGGGAAAGAGGTCCAGACCGGGCCGCGCACGGTTCTCGATCTGAAGGCCCGGGACCTCGCGAGCGGCACCTACGACCTGACCGCGACCGTCTCCGATCCGGCGAACCCCAACGCCCCCCGCTCGACGATGTCGTGGAAGGTCGACGCGGTTCTGCCC
The DNA here is from genome assembly GCF_002797855.1 of Compostimonas suwonensis. GTDB lineage: Bacteria > Actinomycetota > Actinomycetes > Actinomycetales > Microbacteriaceae > Compostimonas > Compostimonas suwonensis. Next base: position 284,487 of record NZ_PGFB01000005.1, on the reverse strand, counting down.
ACGGCGCCGCGCACGCTCTCCGAGTCGCTCGTCGACCTGAACGACGACGAGGAGCACGGCGTCTACTTCAACGGCTGGGACATGAAGCTCGACCCCGTCGACAGCACTGACGGCTACGACGGCAAGCGCTACGTCGTGGGGCAGCTGCGTCTCGACGGCGACGGCTGGTACAACTACTCGGGCTTCCCCGAGCAGCCGATGCCCGACTCGCCGTTCGAGTTCCGCCACTCCGGAACGGACCTGAAGGCGCTCACCTACGGCAACCTCGGCTCCGGCGGCCTGAGCAAGGCGGCCTTCGAGCAGACACTGCCCGACGATCATCCGCTCGGCGGTTTCGTGCCCGGATTCGGCACGCACCGCGTGGAGCACCGGGCGATCGACCCGGTCGGCAACATCGGCGACGCCGAGGCCTACAAGGCGACGGTGCTGCCGGGCGAGCTCCTGGAGTGCACGACGACGCGCACGGGCGATCTCGCCGCGCTGACGGTGGCCGACGGCGTGATCTGCATCACGGATGCGCACATCGCGGGCGGTCTGACCGTTGCTGAGGGCGCTTCCGTCGTCGTGCGCGACAGCGTGATCGACGGCGCCCTGGACGTCTCGGACGCCGCGGCGTTCCAGATCTTCGGAACGACCGTGAAGGGCGCCACGAGCATCTCCGACGTGGCGAGCGACGTCACGGCGGCGGGCAACACCTTCCGCCGGGGCCTGGAGCTGACCGGCAACACGCAGGTCACGGCGAACGAGCGCTTCAGCAGGCTCGCGGGCGAGTACGGCCCGATCCTCAGCGGCAACACGATCTTCGGGTCGCTCGACTGCGCCGACAACAGCGCGGCCGTGAGCGATTTCGGCGCGCTGAACGCCCTGGCGGGATCGAAGGCCGGCGACTGCGCCGAGCTCGAGACGACCCTCGCCGAAGCGCCCGTGGTCACCGCCCCGGAGGAGCTGAACGACGCCGACCAGGGCGGACTCGTCGCGACCCGGGAGGGCGGCGTCGTCACCATCCCGATCCCCGGCGCTGAGCAGGCGGACGAGTTCGTGGTGCACCTCTACCCGGGGGCAGAGCCGCGCGGCGTCGTCCTCGCAGATGCGGAGGGGCGGATCGAGCTCGGCATCGACGACCTCGAGCCCGGAAGCTACCGGCTGAGCGTGCAGGACTCCTTCGGCGATCTGATCGGCTGGGTCGCCGTGACGATCGACGCGGATCCCGGGACCGACCCGGGGACTGATCCGGGGACTGACCCGGGGACCGATCCCGGGACTGACCCGGGCACCGATCCCGGGACTGATCCTGGTACTGATCCCGGTACGGATCCGGGTAGCGACCCGGGTACGGATCCAGGCATCGACTCGGCCGGCGAGGTCACCGAGCCCGGCGGCACCGCGGGCGACGAGCCGGGAAGCCTGCCGTCCACCGGGTACGACCTCGGGCTGACCCCGCTGCTCGTGCTCCTGCTCCTCGGCGGCGGTGGGGCGCTGCTCGGGGTGCGCCGGCACCGCACGCGGGCGGATGGCCTGAAGAGGTAGCCTCCGCGGCATACGGCGACGGCCGGGTGGCCGGGCCTGTCAGAGGCCTGACCGCCCGGCCGTCGTGCGTGGGCGCGGGGGCGCGTGGTCACGAGGGCGCCGGGAAACGGGGCGGGGCGCCGGGCGTCGCGTTTTTTCACGACGTGCGGTCGCGGCATCCGTAGCGTTGTGGCATCGAACGGATTCGGCCGAGGAGAGCACCATGGAACCATTTGCGATGACCCTGTACGTGAACGCGCCCGCCGAGCAGGTGTGGGATGCCGTGGTCGGCGACGAGGGCAACCGAGCGGTGATGTTCGGCTCGGTCCTGCGCTCCGAGCTCACGGTGGGGGCCGGCTACGAGTACGTCGGGCCGGGCAACGAGGGCGAGGAGACCGTGCACGTCTACGGCGAGGTGCTCGCCGTGGAGCCGGGGCGGCTGCTGAGCCTGAGCGAGCACCCCGGCCCGAGCTACGGCGACAACCATGCGGAGCTCTCCAGCAGGATGACCTGGACCCTCGAGCCCGTGACCCCTGGCGTCACGGCGCTCACCTTCGTGAACGACGAGTGGAGCGACGGCCACCCGAACCACGACGGAACCGTCGAGAACTGGCCGCGGGTGCTCTCGGCGCTCAAGACCTTCGCCGAGACGGGGAAGACGATCGACTACGGCTGGTAGCGGAAGACCGGCCGGCGCTCGAACCAGTACACGAGGTTCGGGTGCGTGCGGGAGAGCTCTCCGACCGTGAGCGGCTCCCCGATGAAGTGCACGGGCACGTCGAACTCCTCGCGCAGGGTGTCCATGTTCTCGCGCGACCAGAACTGCCCCCGCATCCTGAGCAGGGCCCGCCCCTCGTCGTCGCAGATGAAGAGGTGCGGCAGGGTGTCGAGGGTGTTGCCGTGGTAGACGTCCGCTTCGACGATGCTCGCGACCTCGCTCTTGCTCACGTGGACCTTGCGCCCGAAGAACCCCCGCTCGGTCACGCCGTTCTCGTCGATCGAGAAGGTCGAGGTGAAGTACGAGATGGCCGCGAACAGGCCGACGATGATGACGACGACGAGCACCACGAGCACGGGAACCCAGCGGCCGGAGGGGATCGTGAGCCAGAACAGCACCGCGAACAGCGGCACGAGGAGGGCCAGCGCCGCGATGACCCCCTGGCGAAACAGATGGCCGAGGGGGCGGAGGACGCGCGCAGAGGTGCCGTTCACCGGTATCTGCGTCATCGAACCCCTTGTACAGCCTTTTGCCCGACCTCGATTGTGACAACAACGGGGCACCCCCGGATAGCGGCATTTAGGGGGACACCCGGTGTGGGGGTGCTGCGTGGCGATCCGTTCGACGGAGCCGGCGAGCCGGAGCCGCTCCAGCATGAGCTCGGGGGCGCGTGGTGGCGTCGCATCGGTGGACGATGTGTACGTGGTCATCCTGCAGGCGCGCTGCCGCTACTAGCCGACCTCGGCGTCATTACGCGGATCTGGACGTCGTCGAGCGGCTCGGAAATCTGCGGAGAATGGGGGATTCGAACCCCCGAGGGCTTGCACCCAACACGCTTTCCAAGCGTGCGCCATAGGCCACTAGGCGAATTCTCCTGGCAACCACCCGCGCCGGAGCGTGAATGGCCAGAGACGATCTTACCTGGTCGTTCGGGTCGCCGTTGCCGCGGCATCCGGGGCAGGAGCCGTGAGCCGCAGGAAACCGGCCGCGAGCCGGTCGAAGCCGGCCGCGAGCCGTCGAATCGGCTCAGCACGTGATCGGCTCAGTACTTGACGGCGGCGAGGGCCTCGACGAGCGGAACGTCGCCGCTGATCGCCTCGAACTGGGTGCGCACGCCGTAGCCGTCGGTGAGGGCCGCGAAGACGAGCGCCGCGACGTCCGCCCGGGGGATCGTTCCCCGCCCGGTGCTCTCGCCGAGGCTCACACGCCCGGTGGCGGGCTCGTCGAGGAGGCCGCCGGGGCGCACGATCGTCCAGTCGAGGTCGCGGGCGCGCAGGTTCGCGTCGGCCTCGCTCTTCGCGCGCAGGTAGATCTGGAAGATGTCGTCGGAGTCGGGGTCGAAGCCGTCGGCGCCCATCGCCGAGACGAGCACGTAACGGCGGATGCCGGCGCTCTCCGCCGCGTCGGCGAGCAGTATCGCGCCGTCGCGGTCGACGGTGTCCTTGCGCTCGGCGGTGCTGCCGGCGCCCGCACCCGCGGCGAAGACGACCGCGTCGACACCGGCGAGATCCGCGGCGAGGGTCGCGGCATCCGTCGCCTCGAGGTCGACGACGATGGGGATTCCGCCCGCCACGAGCACATCGGAGCCGTGCTCCGGGTTGCGCACGATCGCGATGGCCTCGTGGCCGGCGTCGGCGAGCAGTTTCTCGAGGATGAGGGCGATCTTGCCGTGCCCTCCGGCGATGGCGACTCTCATGGGTGACCCTTCTCTCGTCGCCTCCAGTCAACGCCGCTCGCCCCCGCGTTTCAAGTCGTACCGGAACAATCGGCGCGTCGAGTAAACTGGACGACGGCTCCCCGCGTGGCGCCATCCAGGCCAACTCCCCCAGGACGGAAACGTAGCAAGGGTAACCGGGCTCTGGCGGGTGCGCGGGGGGTCCTTTTTTTGTGCCGCCGTGTGCTCCGGCGTCGAGCGCGGGTTTGTTCGCGAGCGACGAGCGTCGAAGGGCAGCGGTCGGCAACAAACCCGCGCTCGGGCGTTTCATGACGGGGCACGAGCGGGCGCAGACGGGGCATAAAGTCCCTAGGCCCGGGAGAGCCGCCTCCCTAGGATTGAGACGTGTCCCATCTCAGTGGGATGCCACTCTCACGGAGGTCTCGATGGCAATCCGCACATCCACCCGATCGACCACATCCTCTGCTTCTCGCGGCAGGGCGGGCGCGCGCGGTGAGGCGGTGGCCGACCCCGTGCAGCAGGCCTGGCCCCGGCGCCAGGTGCGACCGCTCGGCGCCGACACCCTCGCGAGCGTCGACGCCTGGTGGCGTGCCGCGAACTACCTGAGCATCGGCCAGATCTACCTGCTCGACAACCCGCTGCTCGAGCGCCCGCTCGAGCGCGACGACATCAAGCCCCGGCTGCTCGGCCACTGGGGCACGACACCGGGCCTCAACTTCATCTACGCGCACCTCAACCGCGTCATCCGCGAGCGCGAGCAGAGCACGATCTACATCGCGGGCCCCGGTCACGGCGGGCCCGGCATGGTCGCCAACGCCTACCTCGACGGCACCTACTCCGAGATCTACTCCGGCATCGACCAGAGCACCGACGGCGTGCGCAAGCTCTTCCGGCAGTTCTCGTTCCCGGGCGGCATCCCGAGCCACGCCGCCCCCGAGACGCCGGGCTCCATCAACGAGGGCGGCGAGCTGGGCTACTCGCTCAGCCACGCCTACGGGGCCGCCTTCGACAACCCCGAGCTGCTCGTGGCGACGGTCATCGGAGACGGGGAGGCCGAGACCGGCCCGCTCGCGACCGCGTGGCACTCCAACAAGTTCCTCGACCCGCTGCACGACGGCGTGGTGCTGCCGATCCTGCACCTCAACGGCTACAAGATCGCCAACCCGACGGTGCTCGCGCGCATCCCCGAGGACGAGCTGCTCGAGCTCATGCGGGGCTACGGTCACACCCCGCACGTCGTGAGCGGGGGCTTCGACGGCGAGGATCCGGCGCTCGTGCACGAGCGGATGGCCCAGACCCTCGACATGGTGCTCAACGAGATCGCCGAGATCAAGCGGAAGGCCGCAGAGGGCGACACGACGCGCCCGGCCTGGCCGATGATCATCCTCCGCACGCCGAAAGGCTGGACCTGCCCCGCCGAGATCGACGGGCTGCCGGTCGAGAACACCTGGCGCGCCCACCAGGTGCCGCTCGCGAACGCGCGCGACACGGAGGCGCACACGCGCATCCTCGAGGACTGGATGCGGAAGTACCGCCCCGAGGAGCTCTTCGACGAGACGGGCGCCCCGGTCGAGCTCGTCACCCGGCTGGCCCCCGACGGCGAGCTGCGGATGAGTGCGACCCCGCACGCCAACGGCGGCCTCCTGCGCCGCGAGCTCGCACTGCCCGACTTCCGCGACTACGCCGTCGCCGTCGAGGAGCCGGGCGCGGTCAGCGGCGAGGCGACGAGGACGCTCGGCGGATGGCTCGCCGACGTCATCCGCGACAACCCCGACAACTTCCGGATCTTCGGCCCCGACGAGACGGCCTCCAACCGCCTCGCCCCCGCGGTCTACGAGTACAGCGACAAGCAGTGGAACGCCGAGGTGCTCCCCGTCGACGAGCACCTCGCCCGCGCCGGCCGCATCATGGAGGTGCTGAGCGAGCACCAGTGCCAGGGCTGGCTCGAAGGCTACCTGCTGACCGGTCGGCACGGGCTCATGAACTCCTACGAGGCGTTCATCCACATCGTCGACTCGATGTTCAACCAGCACGCCAAATGGCTCAAGGTGAGCCGCGACATCCCGTGGCGCCGGCCGGTATCGAGCCTCAACTACCTGCTCTCGAGCCACGTCTGGCGGCAGGACCACAACGGCTTCAGCCACCAGGACCCGGGCTTCATCGACCACGTCGTCAACAAGAAGGCCGACGTCGTGCGGGTCTACCTGCCGCCGGACGCCAACACGCTGCTCTCGACCTACGACCACTGCCTGCGGTCCGTCGACTACGTGAACGTCGTCGTGGCCGGCAAGCAGCCGTCGCCGCAATGGCTCGACATGGATGCCGCGATCGCCCACTGCACGCGCGGCCTCGGCATATGGGAGTGGGCCGGCACCGAGGTAGCGGGCGAGCAGCCCGACGTCGTGCTCGGCTGCGCGGGCGACGTGCCGACGCTCGAGGTGCTCGCCGCGGCATCCATTCTCCGCCGGGAGCTTCCCGGGCTGAAGGTGCGCGTCGTCAACGTCGTCGACCTCATGCGGCTGCAAGACGTGCGCGAGCACCCGCACGGGCTGAGCGACCGGGAGTTCGACACGATCTTCACGAGCGACCGCCCGATCGTCTTCGCGTACCACGGCTACCCCTGGCTCATCCACCGGCTCACCTACCGGCGGGCCGCCCACGCCAATCTGCACGTGCGCGGCTACAAAGAGGAGGGCACGACGACGACGCCGTTCGACATGGTCATGCTCAACGACCTCGACCGCTACCACCTGGTGATCGACGTCATCGACCGGGTGCCGGGCCTCGCGAGCAGTCAGGCCGGCCTGCGGCAGAGGATGCAGGACGCGCGACTGCACGCGCGCCAGTACACCCGCGAGCACGGCGAGGACCTCCCCGAGGTCACCGACTGGTCGTGGGCCGGCTCGCAGGGGCACAGCCAGGAGTCGGCGACCGAGCGCACCGACGACACCGGCAGCGACAACGTCTGAGCCCGGCGAGGCCTGCCGCCGCGGCATCCGGGATCCCCGGGAGACACCGAGAATCAGGCGCCCATCGATCACGAGAAGGAAGAGGCACCATGCAGACAGTCGACGACGACCGAAGCCTCGCGGAACTCGCCGCGGAAGCCTATCTCGTGGGGTTCCCGCTCGTGTTCGATCTCGAGCAGGCCCTGCGCAACGTGGAGACGGGCATCGGCGCTGCTCCGGCGGCGCCCTACAACACCTTCAGCCGAGCGACGAGTCTCGCCGGCCCGCAGGACACCTTCGTATCGATCAACAACGACACGGTCTATCTGATGTCGACCGTCGATCTCAGCGTCGGGCCGCTCGTTCTGCACGTGCCCGACACGCAGGGCCGGTACTACGTGCTGCAGTTCGTCTCGGCGTGGACCGACAACTTCGCCTACATCGGCTTGCGGGCAACCGGCACAGCGGAGGCCGAGTTCTTGCTCGTACCGGCGGGATGGCACGGCGACGCGGGCGGGCGCACCGTCGTCGAGTTCCCGACCCGTGTCGGGAACATCGTCGGCCGGATCGCATGCGACGGCGAGAGCGACCTGCTCGCTGTGCGGGACCTGCAGGAGCAGTTCACCCTCACCCCGCTGACCCCGGCGCCCGCTGATCCCGAGGGCATCCCCACTCCGGAATCCGGGGTCGCCGAAGGCCTCGACTTCTGGGAGAAGTTCCGGGTGTGGCTCGCGGCCTTCCCAGCGGCCCCGCAGTACTCACAGCTCCTGGAGAGCTTCGCCCCGCTCGGCCTCCTCGAATCGCGGTCGCCCTATATCGATCCGGCCGCCGAGCTCGCGGAGGCCCTCCGCGCCGGGATGGCGACCGCCAGACAGGGACTCGTCGACGCATTGCATTCCGGGGCGGGGACCCCCGAAGTCGATGGCTGGAAGGTCACGACTCACATCTTCGACTACAACGACGACTACTTCGGCATCGGCACGATCGACTCCCCGGAATGGCGGATCTCCGATCTCCGCACGCGCATCGGTCAACGCGCCGCCGCTGCCCTCGCCGGTCTGTGGGGCAACCACGGCTATGAGGCCTCCTATCCGATGACCTATGTCGACAGCGATGGCGAACCGCTGCACGGCAGCCACAGCTACAGGCTCAGGCTCGCCCCGACGCCTCCTGTCTCGGCGTTCTGGTCGCTCACGATGTACGACCTGCCGGATTTCTTCCTCGTCTCCAACGAGATCGAGCGGTACTCGCTCGGGGATCGCACGACGGGTATCGTCGAAGATGACGACGGTGCCATAACGATCACGATGAGCCACGTGCGGCCGACGGATCCCGCGGCACCCGCCAACTGGCTCCCCGCGCCCGACGGTCTGTTCCGGCCCATCCTGCGTCTGTATGGCCCGGGGTCCGACATCCTCGATGGCCGCTACACCGTGCCCGCCATCGAGCGTGCCGACGAATAACGACGACAAGGGATCCATGTCACGCAGCATCTACATCAGCTCCGCCGAGGGACACTCGGGCAAGTCGACGATCGCGCTCGGGGTGCTCGACACCCTGAGCCACCAGCTGAGCTCGGTGGGGGTGTTCCGCCCCATCGCCCGTTCGACGGAGGAGCGCGACTACGTGCTCGAGCTGCTGCTGCAGCATGACGGCGTCGATCTCGACTACGACGAGTGCGTCGGCGTCACCTACGACGAGGTGCACGCCGACCCCGACGCGGCCCTCTCGCTCATCGTGCAGCGCTACAAGGCGGTCGAGGCGAAATGCGACGCCGTCGTCATCATCGGCAGCGACTACACGGATGTCGGCAGCCCGAGCGAGCTCGGCTACAACGCGCGCATCGCCACCAACCTCGGCGCGCCGACCCTGCTCGTGCTGGGCGGGCGCGCCGGCCAGGGCATGAGCGAGCGCCTCGGCCACTCCGAGCCCCGCAGCCCCTACGACATGGCGCAGATCACCGAGCTCGCGCTCACCGAGCTGAAGAACGCGCACGCGACGCTCCTCGGCGTGGTCGCGAACCGCTCCGACCCGGAGCGCAAAGACGAGATCGTGGCGGCGATCGCGGAGGTCACGCGCAGGGAGCTGCCCGCGGCATCCGTGGCCGTCTGGGCCATACCCGAAGACCCGTTCCTCGTGGCGCCGACGATCGGCACCCTGCTCGAGGCCGTCGACGGCACCCTGCTCAAAGGCGACCCCGAGCTGCTCAACCGCGAGGCGCTCGGCGTGGTCGTGGCGGCGATGTCGCTCGTCAACGTGCTGCCGCGGCTCACCGAGGCGGCCGTCGTCGTGCTGCCGAGCGACCGCACCGAGGTTCTGCTGGCCCTGCTCATGGCGAACGACTCGGGAACCTTCCCCTCGCTCGCGGGCATCATCCTCAACGGCGGCTTCGAGCTCCCGGAGGCGATCGACCGGCTCATCGTCGGCCTTCGGCCCACGCTGCCCATCATCACGACCGAGCACGGCACCTACGACACGGCCCTGCGGGTCATGGGCGCGCGCGGCCGGCTCGCCGCCGATTCGCAGCGCAAATACGACACGGCCCTCGCGCTCTTCGAGCAGAACGTCGACTCCGCCGATCTCATGTCCCGGCTCGACGTGAGCCGGTCGGATGTCGTCACGCCGCTCATGTTCGAATACGGGCTTCTCGAGCGGGCGCGGGCCAACCGCAAGCACATCGTGCTGCCCGAGGGCGACGACGACCGCATCCTGCGCGCCGCCGGAACCCTGCTCTCCCGCGAGGTCGCCGACCTCACGATCCTCGGCGAGGAGATCGAGGTGCGCTCGCGGGCCATCGGGCTGGGCATCGACATCTCGCGGGCGAGCATCGTGAGCCCCTACGACGACGTGCTGCGCTACAAGTTCGCCGAGGAGTACGCCCGGCTGCGCGCCCACAAGGGCATGACCTACGAGAACGCGCGCGACACCGTGACCGACGTCTCCTACTTCGGCACGATGATGGTGCACATGGGGCTCGCCGACGGCATGGTCTCGGGCGCCGCGCACACGACGGCGCACACCATCCGCCCGTCGTTCGAGATCATCAAGACCCGGCCGGGGGTGTCGGTGGTCTCGAGCGTCTTCCTCATGGCGCTCGCCGACCGGGTGCTCGTCTACGGCGACTGCGCGGTCAACCCCGACCCGACCGCCACCCAGCTCGCCGACATCGCGATCTCGTCGGCCGAGACGGCGGTGCAGTTCGGCATCCAGAACCGCATCGCGATGCTCTCGTACTCGACGGGCGAGTCGGGGGCGGGGGCCGACGTCGAGAAGGTGCGCGAGGCGACGGCGCTCGTGCGGGAACGCCGCCCCGAGCTGCTCGTCGAAGGCCCCATCCAGTACGACGCGGCCGCCGACGTCGCGGTCGCCGCGGCCAAGATGCCCGGCTCCCAGGTGGCCGGCCGCGCGACGGTGTTCATCTTCCCCGACCTCAACACGGGCAACAACACCTACAAGGCCGTTCAGCGCAGCGCCGGGGCGGTCGCCATCGGACCCGTGCTGCAGGGCCTGCGCAAACCCATCAACGACCTCTCCCGGGGAGCCCTCGTGCAAGACATCGTCAACACCGTCGCGATCACCGCCATCCAGGCCGCGACCGCCGACTTCGCCGAGACCGGGGCGGGGGCCGGCGCATGACCGCCATCCTCGTCGTCAACAGCGGCTCGTCGTCGTTCAAGTACCAGCTCATCGACATGGAGACGGAGGGCGTGCTCGCGAGCGGTCTCGTCGAGCGCATCGGCGAGGCATCCGGTCACGCGCGGCACACCGCCGGCACGGGCGAGTCGGCGCGCGACCTGCCCATCCCCGACCACACGGCGGGCTTCGACGTTATGCTCGAGGCCTTCGCCGAGCACGGGCCGTCATTGCAGGATGCCGGGCTCGTCGCTGTGGGCCACCGCGTCGTGCACGGCGGCAAGCGCTTCTTCGAGCCCACCGTCGTCACCGAGCTCGTGAAGATCAACATCCAGGATCTCGCCGAGCTCGCCCCCCTGCACAACCCGGCGAACCTGCAGGGCATCGTCGCGGCCGAGAAGGCCTTCCCCGAGGTTCCGCACGTGGCCGTCTTCGACACGGCCTTCCACCGCACCCTGCCGCCCGCGGCCTACAGCTACGCGATCGACGCCGCTCTCGCCGAGCAGTACCGGGTGCGCCGCTACGGCTTCCACGGCACCTCGCACAAATTCGTGTCCGAGGCCGCGGCCGCGTTCCTCGGCCGCCCGCTCGGCGAGCTGCGGCAGATCGTGCTGCACCTCGGCAACGGCGCGTCGGCGTGCGCGGTCGACGGCGGCGCCTCGGTCGAGACCTCGATGGGGATGACGCCGCTGCAGGGTCTCGTGATGGGAACCCGCTCGGGCGACGTCGACCCCGCCGTGCTCTTCCACCTGCATCGCAAGGCCGGGCTCGGCTTCGAGCAGCTCGACACCCTGCTCAACCGGGGCAGCGGGCTGCTCGGGCTGTCGGGGCGCGGCGACATGCGCGATGTCGTGGAGGCCGCGGCATCCGGCGACGAGGCGGCGCAGCTCGCCCTCGACGTCTACCTGCACCGCATCAAAGACTACGTCGGCTCGTATCACGCGCAGCTCGGGGGCGCCGACGTGATCGTCTTCACGGCGGGGGTCGGGGAGAACAGCGCCGTCGTGCGCGCCGGTGCCCTGGCCGGGCTCGAGGCGCTCGGCATCGAGATCGACCCCGCGCGCAACGAGGCGTCGTCGCACGAGGCGCGCGTGATCTCGACGGATGCCTCGCGCGTCACGGTGCTCGTCGTGCCGACGAACGAGGAGCTCGAGATCGCGCGGCAGGCGCTCGCGGTCGTCGGGGGCTAGGCGGATCCGGTCGGGGGCTCGGGCGGGCCCGGTTGGTCAGGCGAACGACTCCACCTCGAGGATCCGGCCGAGCGACTCGCGCGGGGCGCGACCCAGCTTCGTGCGCGCCTGGTAGAGGTGCGACTCCACCGTCCTGACCGAGAGGAAGAGCTCGCGGGCGATGTCGCCGTTGCTCTTGCCCTGCGCGGCCAGGATCGCGATCTCCCGCTCCCGGCCCGTGAGCCTGAGATGCCCGGCCGGTGTGACCGGCCCCGTCGCATCGACCGGGAGGCCGCAGGCCTCCGCGAAGCCCCTGGCCCGTTTGGCGCTCAGCCGGGAGAGCACCGAGTCGGCGTTGCGGCGGTGCACGAGCTCGGCCTTGCCGGCGGCGAAGTGCGCCTCCCGCAGCCGCCCCGAGCGCTCGAAGTCGTCGACGCAGTCGTCGAGCGCCGCGCCGTCGCCCTGAGCCTCAGCGTCGGCGATCCGGGCGAACGCGGCGAGCAGGGGCACGTCGACCCCGTCGGCGGCGTCGCGCAGGGTCACGCCGTGGCGCGAGTGGGCGTCTGAATAGGCGTAGCCGGCCATCACGGCGTGCGCCCCCAGCAGCATGGCCTGCGGGCGGGCCGCCTCGGCGATCTGCCAGGCCTGCTCGCTCGCCGCCGTCGGGCCGAACCGGGCTCCGGTCACGTGGATCTCGGCGAGGTCGATGACGACGGAGTTCCAGGCGGCGGGGGAAGGGGCGACCGCGCGTGCCTCCGCGATGCGGGCGGTGGCGGCATCCGTCTCGCCCAGCAGAGCGAGGCACATCGCGTGGGCGGCGATCACGAGGGGCCGCCACGACACGAGGCCCATACGCCGCATACGCAGGTCGGCCGCGCGGAACTCGCGCGCCGCAGCGGGGATCTCGCCGCGGATGAGCGCCTGCAGCCCGCAGATGTAATTGAGGTTGGCGAGCGCGCCCGTGTCGCGTGTCGCGTCGACCGACAGCGCGAGCACGCCCGGCGCCCGGTAGAGCGCCTCGGCGCGCGCGCCGCTCAGGAACTCGATCTGCAGCGCGGTTGCGACCAGCTGCGCCACCGCCTCGTCTTTGGGGCTGCGGGTGGAGATGTCGCTGCTGCCGTCGAGGAACAGGGCCCAGGCCTCGTCGACGAGCTCGACCGCCCGTGACGCCGAGCCGGTGACCGTCAGGCTGAACGCGGCGAGGGAGGCACCCCGCATCCGCTGGCCGAGGGTGAGCGACGGGTCGCGCAGCTGGGCGGTGCCCGCGCCGATCGCGCGCGGCCACTCCATCTGCTCGGTCGCGTCGCTCAGCCGCTGGTAGGCGAGCTCGTCGACGGTCGCGCGGTCGACGGGTGCGCGGGCGGCGACCGCGGCGGGCTCGGCGGCTGGGGCATCCGCGGTGTGACCCAACCGCGGTTTGAGGCTCGCGGCCCAGCGCAGCAGGGCGACGGTGTTGCCGGGCGAGCGGAACCGCGCGGTCGCCGCGGTGAGCGCGCTCAGGGCGGCGTTCGGCCGGCCGACGGAGAGGTGCGCCCGGGAGGTCTCGACGGCGGCGTACACGCTGGGCTCGAGGGCGGCGGCGGCCTCGGAGTAGCGCAGGGCGAGATCGGGCAGCCCGCGATTGTTGGCGCGATGGGCGGCCATGAGCAGAACCCGGGCGAGCGTGGTCGGCGTGATGCCGGTGAGCGCGCTCCGCCGCGCGGGGTCGAGGCAGGCGTTCGCGATGATCGACGCCTCACCCGGATGGATGTCGCGGAGCTCGGGGTCGTCGGTCACGAGAGCGTTCACGAGCCCGTCCTCGAGGGCCTCGAGCAGCTCGTGCGGGGTGAGCTGGACGGCCGCGTCGGCGAGCAGCGAGTCGACGTGCACGACCTCGCGGGCGGGCGAGCTGACGGTCGCGAGCCGCATTCCGATGAGGATGTCGAGGCAGTGGGCGCCCACGACGTTCGACGCGCGGGCGAACCGTATGCCGTCGGCGCGTCCGAGCAGGGCCAGCCCGGCGAGGGCGTCGGCCGGCAGTCCGTCGAGACTGTAGCGGGCGAGCTCGAGGGCGCGGGCGGAATGCGGAGCGGTGCTCGGCCGGGTGTCGTCGCCGAGGTTCAGGGCGTCGAGTGTGAGCTCGCGCAGGAGGAGGGGGAGGCCGCGCCCGTAGAGCCCGATCGTCTGACGGGTCACCGCGTCGAGGGGGCGCCCCGCGGCGATCACGTCGATGAACTCGATCGACGCCGCGAGGTCGAGCGGCTCGAAGTCGACCCGGCGGGCGATGCCCTCCAGCCAGAGGCCGTCGAGGGTCGACATCGTCGCCCGGTCGAGATGGGGCGTGCGCTCGAGAGGGCGTTCGCAGGTCATCAGGAGCCTCGCGCGGCCGTCCCAGCACAGCCGCGCCAGAAGGTCGGCCGACTGCGGGTCGAGGTGATGCGCCTCGTCGATGAAGAGCACAAGAGGGCCGTTGCCCGGATGCCGGGCACACCGGTCGAGGAACTCACGGGCCTCGAAGCGGCCGTCGCCGGCCAGCCCGCTCACCCGCGGATCGAGGCACGCCGCGAGCGTGCCGAACGGCTCGGCGCTCAGGAGAGCCGTCGCGCGCAGGCGCAGCGGGTGCAGGCCCTGGGCCTCGAGCTGGTGGCAGATCGCCTCCGCGACGAAGGTCTTGCCCATGCCCGGGCGGCCGCAGAGCATCACGCTCGTTCCCTCGAGCAGGAGCGCGGCGAGGCCGCCGGCATCCCGCCCTGGAGTGTTCAGAAGCGGGCTGCCCTTATTTTGCCACCGTGTGGCTGTGTCATCCATCGACATGCACTTGAGCCTTTCTGCGCGCGGGGGTGCAGTTGGGCTCCGGGATCGATACCTCGGAGTCGTGCGTGTGTGCGTATGTAGTTATCCCCTTCTTCAGTATGTGGCGGGTTCCCGCACCGTGGTGGCCCCCGTCCGGGTGGATTTGTGGTCCGATCGGCACCCCGTACTGGGGGTCTAGCACGGATACGCGGTGAGAACAGGGGCGCGAATACCGAGATGCTCACTGGGATTTTCCGCTGCGCCGCCTCGGTGCGCTCGCTGTCGCCGCCACCGGTGCTGGTCCCGCACTGTATTCGTCCACGAGCTCTCGCACCGCCGTGCGCGCTCGGCATACCGTCCGAGTACGGGCCTCTGCGGACTATCGCACGGCCACATCCGTGGAATGAACAGGGGAATTGGAGGAAAACCATGTCTGCACACATTCGTGGTGGAGAGAAGGCCGGGCGCAAGAAGGCTTTCGCGATCATGGCCGGAGGGCTCGTGCTGGGGCTGGGCGTCACGGCGACACTCGCCGCATGGACGGACACCGAGTGGATCTTCGGCGGCAATGCGGCGGGCGACGGGCCGGGGGTGGGCACCTCGACGTTCGAGGTCGAGCAGAACACCAGCTCCCCGTACGTCGCGACCGCGTTCGACCAGTTCGAGGCGAACCCGGGAGACACGATGATCTTCGGTGTCGATGCGCTCGCGCTCTCGCCCGGCGACGCGGTGTACGCGCCGGTCGCCCTGCGCACGATCGCCGACTCGCTCGGCGGTTCGGTGGAGCTTCAGGCGGCCGTCGAAGCCGATGAGAGCGACTTCACGACGCCGTCGGTCGATCCGGACGGCCTGCTGTGGGGCGCGCTCGACTTGCGTGTCTCGGTCGCGGAGGACGCTGTGCTCCCGTGCACCGCCGACGCCTTCGCTCCGGGGGCGACGATCATCGCCGACGGCCCGCTGGCGACGGCGGACGGGTCCATCGCGCAGGAGCTCGACGCGGAGTCGGGCAACGTGCAGCATTACTGCTTCGAGCTGACGCTGCCCGAGGCGCCGACGCTGCCCGTGGGCTTCGACCTCGACGACCTGCAGGGTCTCTCGATCGCGCCGGCGTGGGAGTTCGCGGCCGACTCGACGGTGCTCATCCCGTAGTTCGACGAGCGTGAGCGAAGGGGTGCGGCACCGAACGCGTGCGGCACCGGACGACGACGGGCGGGACGGGGACATGGCCGGGCAGACGCGGGGATCGGTGATCAGGGGCACTCTGATCACGATCGTGGGCGCAGCGGGTGCGTTGTGCATCGTGTGGTTCGCGCTCTCGCTCCTCTTCCAGCTCTCCATCGTGGTCGTCACCACCGGCTCGATGACCCCGACTCTGCCGACAGGCAGCGCGGCGGTCGTCGGGCCGGTGGCCGCGTCGGATCTCGAGGTCGGCGATGTCGTGACCGTGCCCCGGGCCGGCTCGGCGTTGCCGGTCACACACCGCATCGTCTCGATCGACGAGGTCGCCGGCGACCCCGAGGCGCGTTCTCTCGTGCTCCGCGGTGACGCGAACGCGACCGACGATCGAGACCCCTATCTCGTTTCGGAGGCGCGTCGTGTCATCGTGGGCGTGCCGTACTTCGGCACCGTACTCGCGACTCTGAGACAGCCGCTTTTTATGGGGGCTGCGACGCTCGCCATCGCCGTCTTCGTCGGCTGGGCGCTCTGGCCGTCGCGGTCGGGCCGGCGATCGGATGCCGCAGCGGCAGCGGCAGCGGCAGCGGCAGCGGCAGCGTCCGCGTCCTCTGCGGGCATGCTCGATCCGGCGCCCAAGAGTGTGACCGAGGGTGTGCCCGATCCGGCGCCCAAGAGTGTGACCGAGGGTGTGCCCGATCCGGCGTCGGCTGCCGCATCCCTTGTGCCTGTTGCCGTATCCCGCGCGACACCGGCTGCTGCGTCCACGACGCCGGCTGCCGGACCCGCGGAGGCGTCTGCGGCGGCCTCCGCCGCAGTGACCGCGGCGACGCGATCGTCGGGGGGCGTCGCGTCCGCCGGGGCCGGGCGGCGTGCGGAGTCCGTACCGCGCGCCGCCCTCGGTTCCCGCCGCCGGCAGGACGGTCGGAGCCGCGTGCCTCGACACCGACGCGAGCGGGACGGCACCTATGTCTGAGACAGCGTCGTCTGTGTGGCGAGAGGAACGACGAGAAGAGCGGCGAGGAGAACGGCGAGGCTGGACGACGGGCCGGGCGGCGCTCGCCCTGCTCTGCGTCGTTGTTCTGGGCGCGGGTCTGAGCCTGTTCTCCGCCCGCGCATACGCGATCCTCGTCGACGTTCCGGAGACCGGCGTCCCGGGTCACCTGGCCCTCCAATCCGATCCTCTCCCCGCACAGTTCCTGGCTTTGAGCCCCGGGGAGCCGGCCTTCTGGCAGATCGGCGCCCAGCTGAGCGACGCCGAGCGCTCGAGTCTGAGCCTCGAGATCCGCAAAGACGGGGCCGTCGTCGAGCACCCGCGCGGTCTCGTCGTGACGGTCCAGCGCTGCGATGAGCCCTGGGTGGGAGCGGAGTGCGCGAGCGGCGCGGCCGAGGTGCTCACCGCGACCCCGTCCGACGACTACGCGAGCAGCTCGCCGATCGTCGACCTCGACGGGCTCGATGCCCAGAGCGGCAGATACCTGCTCGTCGAGCTCGCCGTCGAAGACAGCGCGGCCGCCCGCGCCGACGAGAGCCTCATGGGCCTCACCGGCGACCTCGGCTTCGGGCTGACCGCGGCGGCTGACTCCCCACCCGGGCCGCCCACCCCTTCCGGAACCCCGGCTCCGCCGCAGGGAGCACCCGTCGCTCCCGACCGGCTTCCATCGATGGGTGTGGATGCCGCGGCCCTCGCCCTCCTGGCACTCGGGTTCGGCGGCCTCGCCCTCACGGTCGGGGGCGCCCGCAGGCCGCGGAGCCCGCAGGCGGCACCGGCTGAGGAGCGCCGACCATGACGCGCTTCCGTCGTTCGCGTCACGGCGTGCGCCGCGCTGAGGTGCACGGCGCCGGCCTGCACGGCGACGCCCACAGCACTGCACGTCGTGCTGCTCACAGCACTGCGCACCGCGCTCGCCGACGGGTCACGAGCGCCGGGATCGGGCTGGGCGCTGGTGCCGCGATGGTCGCGCTGCTCGGCGCGGCCGCTCTCTCCCCGAACGTCGCCGCGAGCGTCGCGTCCTGGAGCGACGCCGAGTGGTCCCACGGCATCGCCGGCACACTCGACTGCGAGGCGCCCGGCACCTTCACCTCGCGTGGTTCCGGCGCGTTCCTCGGTGGCGGCATCCTGCCCATCCCCACTCAGGACATCGCCGACCTGAACGCCGTGACGGTCACGAACGACGGCTCGGCCTCCACGGTCGAGCCGGCCTCGGCGAACCCGCTCGGTTCCGACGCCTACATCAACCCTCTGCAGGTCGATGCGCTCAACGGCCTCGTGTCGCTCGACCTCACCAACCTGCTCGTGCTGCCGTTGCAAACCGACTCCGGGGCGATCAACGAGTACGGTCAGGCGCAGTCGACCGGACGCTCGGCCGGGGCCACGGGCCTCATCAACGACTCGGGGGGAATCGCCGTCGACGAGGTCCCGGCGACGATCCCGGACTGGGCGACGCTCAAGCTCAGCACCCTCGTGAGCGAGGTGACGGGCGACAGCATCTCCGACCTCGTCGGAGGCATCGCCGATGTCGGGATGTCGCTCGGGGCCATCGGATCGAGCGCGCAGTACGACGCGTGCAACGCCGAGTTCGCCGATGACCTGGAGGCGAACCTCGAGCGCGAGTACCTGGTCGCGGGGCTGTCGACGACCGCGACCTCGCCCCTCGTCGGCGATCTGACCACGACGGTCGACGGCGTCGTGGGAGACCTCGAGACCGCCGTCAACGGCCTCGTGAACGACAGCGCTCTGCAGGCGCTCATCGAAGACGGCGTCGGCGGTCTCGTCGACGGCGTGCTCGGCCTGCTCGGGCTGGGCTCCGTGTCTGCGGAGGTGTCGGCGACCATCGACCTCTCGGCGGTCGAGTCGCTGCTCACCGAGACCCTCTCCGACACCGCCGGCGTGGTGACGGTCTCGCTCACCGACGGAACGGTCCTGATCGACCTGGCCGCCCTCGTCGGCGGGCCCGACGGCCTCAACGGCCTCGACCCCAACACCGAGCTCCTCATCAACGACGAGGTGATCAACCAGCTCACCGAGACGCTCGGCGACGTGCTCGACTCCTGGGTGCAGCGGGTGCTCGACGCCGTGGACCTCGCCGTCGCGGCCGTGCGGATCGATGCATCCGCGGTCGTCAACCTGACGGCCCTGGGCACCAACGTGGCGACGATCACGGCGACGCTCGACGACGTGTCGCTCGCGGGCCTGCTCGACGGGACGACCCACGCGACGGCGGAGGTGACCGACGTGATCTCGGGCGGAGTGCTGGGCGGCCTGCTCGGCGCGCTCTGCGCGCTGCCCGTCCTGCCCATCTGCGGCCTCACGACCGGCCTCATCACGACCATCGCGAACACGGTCGCCGAGTTGCTCGTGGGCACGGTCAACACGGTCAGCGGGCTGGGCGGCATCGTCGGGGGCGCTGTCGACGACATCCTCGCGCCGATCGCGGCCACGCTCGGCTCGACGCTCGCCACCGTCACCGCGCCGCTCGTCACCGCCGTCAGCCAGCTCTACGGCCTGCTCTTCGGCAGCTGGGAGGACGGAACGGGCGGGCTCTTCTCGATCGGGGTCAACATCCAGAACGCGCCCTCTGCGCCCGCCTACCCCGCACCCGTCGACTGGACGACCGGCCCCGACGCCATCCCGCCGGGCCAATACGACGTCGCCGCCATCCGGATCGGCGTGCTGGACGCCCTCGGCGCCTCCACCAACCTCAATCTCGACCTCGCGCGCTCCTCGGTCGGCCCGAACCTCCTCGCCCCCTAGCAGGTGGTGCCCCCTGACGGTCCGCCGGCTCGTAGAACAGGAGGGATGCGGCGACACCCGAGGCAAGAGAGCGTGGCCACAGGGTGTCGCCGATTCCACCCTGTTTCGTTGCAGGTTCAGCAGATTCATCTTTCCCTCACCTGCCGCTCGATCGCCGAGAGCGTGAGCGGCCACTCCTCGAAGACGTGCCGTTGCCCGAAACGGAGGGTGCGCAGACCGAAGGCCTGCTCGCGGACGGCCCGATCCACGTCCGCGTGAAAGCGCTCGCGCGAGGAATGCCACTCGTAGCCGTCGATCTCGATCGCCAGGATCTCCTCGACGAGCAGGTCGATCCAGCCGATCCCCGGCAGGTGTACCTGTGGGCGCACCGAGAACCCTGCCCGACGGAGTCTCCTGCGCACGATGGTCTCGAGCCCCGAATCGGCGAGCGGATCCATCTCGCGCTGGAGGGGACGCAGCCGTTCGGGCGCGCGAGCGAGCACACCGGCGATCTCGGCCGGTGAGACGGCGCCCTCGTGTACGGCCGAGTCGAGGCAGGCCAGGGCATCCTCCTCGTCGAGGCACGTCAGTGCCTGCAGCAGGGCGTCTCGGGGCGACACGATCCAGTCCAGCGCATCCTGTGGGAAACCCAGGACCCGCCAATGCACCCGTGGCGGGCCGGGAGGGGCCAGCAGCACGGTGTCGCGCCGATCTTCACGAGGCACGGCCTCGGGGTGGCGAACCGCGATCCCCGCGACCCGAGCGCTCACCGCCGCTTCGAGTGACAGGCGGGAGGCGGTCGGTGGCACGTGGACATGCAGCTCCGCGCCTCGTCCGCCCCAAGCACCCCATCGTCTCAGCGCGCTCGCGCAGCCGAGGCGCCCACCGAGTGCCGCTGCTCGAAGCTGGTCGGAGTCGGCGTCCGGTGTCGCGAACCATCCCGGCCGGATCCTCCTGAGAGAACCGGCTCGTAGCGCGGCTGTCAGCTGCCCCGGATCGAGGTCGAGGCGGCGCAGAGTGCGTGATCGCACGACATGGCCGAGGGAGGCGACGAGGTCGGGGAGCGGATTCATATGGACATGGTCGTGACTGTCCCGGCTCCGGTGACGTCGGCATCCGCCGATTGTGGAGAAGTCCGGTCGTCACTGGGCTGGGGAGGCAGGACCGAGTCGGCGACATGCCTGCACGGTGACGATTGTGCGCGGCGCGCGGCGAGTTGATCCTGTTTCGCCGAAGGCAGACACACAGGCGAGCGGATGCCGGGGCCGGGTGTCGGGGGAGCGAAGTACGATTGGGGGGTGGTCACCGCCCTGTATCGCCGTTATCGGCCCGAGACGTTCGCCGAGATGATCGGCCAGACGCAGGTGACCGACCCCCTCATGACGGCGTTGCGCACCAACCGCGTCAATCACGCCTACCTGTTCAGCGGGCCCCGGGGGTGCGGCAAGACGACGTCGGCTCGCATCCTCGCGCGGTGCCTCAACTGCGCGGAGGGCCCGACCGACACGCCATGCGGCGTCTGCGCGAGCTGCGTGGAGCTGAGCCGCGACGGCGGGGGCTCCCTCGACGTGGTCGAGATCGACGCCGCGAGCCACAACGGCGTCGACGACGCCCGCGACATCCGTGAGCGCGCGGTCTTCGCCCCGGCCCGCGACCGCTACAAGATCTTCATCCTCGACGAGGCGCACATGGTCACGCCGCAGGGCTTCAACGCTCTGCTCAAGATCGTCGAAGAGCCGCCGGAGCACGTCAAGTTCATCTTCGCGACGACCGAGCCCGAGAAGGTCATCGGCACGATCCGCTCGCGCACGCACCACTACCCCTTCCGGCTCATCCCGCCGGCGCAGATGCTCGACTACGTGCAGTCCCTCTGCGAGGCCGAGGGCGTGCAGGTCGCGCCCGGCGTGCTGTCGCTCGTGGTGCGCGCCGGCGGCGGATCGCCCCGCGACACCCTCTCGCTTCTCGATCAGCTCATGGCCGGCTCAGAAGACAACTCGGTCGGCTACGAACGGGCCGTCGCGCTGCTCGGGTACACCCACTCGGCGCTGCTCGACGAGGTCATCGACGCGATCGCGTCGAACGAGGCGGCATCCGCGTTCGAGGCCGTCGACCGCGTCATCCAGACCGGGCAGGATCCGCGCCGTTTCGTCGAAGACCTGCTCGAGCGCCTCCGCGACCTCATCATCGTGGCCGCCACCTCGGCGGACGCCGCGGCCGCCGTGCTGCGCGGGGTGCCGCAAGACGAGCTCGACCGCATGGGTGTGCAGGCCGCCAAGTTCGGCACTGCCGAGCTCTCCCGCTGCGCCGACATCGTGAACGCCGCACTCACCGAGATGACGGGTGCGACCTCGCCCCGGCTGCACCTCGAGCTCATGATCGCACGCACGCTCGTGCCCTCGAGCGACGACACCGAGCGCGGCGCCCTGGCCCGCGTCGAGCGTCTCGAACGCCGCATCGGCGTCGGCGACGGAGCCCCGCGGGGCGAACATCGCACGGATGCCGCGCCCGCCGCCCGGGATGCCGCACCCGTTCGCGCAGCCGATCCCGCCCCCGCCTCGTCACCCGTCGCTCCGGCTCCCGCCGCCGCGCCGGGCACCGCCGACCGGGCACCCGTCACCGCCCCGCCGGCTGCCGAGGCCGCGCCGCCGGCACCCGTCGGCCCCGTGACCGTGCACCAGGTCAAGGACTCCTGGCCGCAGATCCTCGACGCCGTCGAGAAGGCCAAGCGCAGCGCCTGGATGGTCGTCTTCACCGCGCAGGTCATCTCCCTCAACGACGACGTGCTCACCCTGTCGTTCCCGAGCGAGAACGACGCCGCGAGCTTCAAGCAGCGCCAGCCGAGCGGTCAGGGCGTGAGCGAGTACCTGCGACAGGCGATCCTCGACGTGCTCGGCATCCGCGTGAAGTTCATCGCGCGAGTGGATGTCGCGAGCGGCCGCTCCTCGTCGGGGTCCGGCGATCCGGCTGCTCCAGCCGCCGGGCCCGCCCCCGAGGAGCCTGCGCCAGCGGGCGAAAGCGCACCTGACGCACCTGACGCCCCGAACGACACGGCGCCTGCCGTGTCGACCCCGGCGGCCACGGTTATCGCGGAACACCCGGTGCCCGCACCAGCGGCGACCGTCGTGCCTGCCGCTCCTGCGGCCGCACCCGGTGCCGTGACCTGGGCGACCGTCGCGATCCCCGGTTCCGGATCCGCGTCGAGCAGCAACGATACTGCGCCGGCCGGCAGCGGGCCCGCGGCAGTGACAACCGCCGCCCGGCCCGCCCCGGCCGCGGGCGACGCCGTCACCGCGGTTCCCACGCCGAGCGACGGCCCCGCGCCCGTGGGCTCGGGGCCCGCCGGCTCCGCATGGGCAGCTTCTGCGCCCACCGGATCCGCGCCCGCAGGCTCCCCGAGCTCTCCCTCCGACGATGACTTCGGTGGGATCCCCTCGGACGACGAGGCTCCGCCCGAGACCGAGCCTCCCTTCGACCCCGGCCTGCCCACCGGATGGTACGTGGACGACTCCGCGTCGCTCGACCCAGCCCCCTCCGAGCTGCACGCGGTCGCGCCGAGCGCCGCGCCCGCGGCGCCCACGAGCGCCGCGGCATCCGCAGCACCCTCCGCGCCGGCGGCCCCGGCCCGCGCACCCCAGCCGCCCGCGCGCACGCCGGTCGCGGCATCCGCTGCTCTGCCCGACGGCCGCCAGCGGTACGGCGAGTCCGTCGTGCGCGAGATCCTCGGGGCGACCTTCCTCGAGGAGCAGCCTCACCGACCAGCATCGCGATTCGAGTAGCCCATGTACGAAGGAATCGTCCAAGACCTCATCGACGAGCTCGGCCGCCTGCCCGGGATCGGGCCGAAATCGGCCCAGCGCATCGCGTTCCACATCGTGCAGTCGGAGCAGTTCGACGTCACGCGGCTCGCCGAGGTGCTCATGGAGGTGCGCGACAAGGTGCGCTTCTGCAGCATCTGCGGCAACATCACCGAGCAGGAGACCTGCTCGATCTGCCGCGACCCCCGGCGCAGCCAGGAGTCCATCTGCGTCGTCGAGGAGGCGAAAGACGTCGTCGCGATCGAGCGCACCCGCGAGTTCCGCGGCCTCTACCACGTGCTGGGCGGCGCGATCAGCCCCATCGACGGCATCGGGCCAGACGACCTCCGCATCCGCCAGCTGCTCCAGCGGCTCGCCGACGGCACCGTCACCGAGGTCATCATCGCGACCGACCCCAACCTCGAGGGCGAGGCGACCGCGACGTACCTGTCGCGTCTGCTCACGACCCTCGAGCTGAGGGTCACGCGGCTCGCCTCCGGCCTTCCCGTCGGCGGCGACCTCGAGTACGCCGACGAGGTCACTCTCGGCCGCGCCTTCGAAGGCCGCCGCCCCGCCTGAGGCGCCCCGCGCCCCGTTCACCCTCTCTCGCTACTCAAAACGACGGAGATTCCGCCCTAATCTGCAACTTTGAGCGCCAAAACGACCGATTCGGGCGGAATCTCCGTCGTTTTGAGTAGGGGGAGAGTAGGGAGAGCGGGGAGGGTGGCATATGCCGAAACGGTATATGTCGGCACCCTAGAATGGTCTTTCGGTCGTCCCGTACACCCCAGGAGAACCTACGTGAGCTTGATCGTGCAGAAATACGGCGGATCGTCCGTGAGCGATGCGGAGAGCATCAAGCGCGTCGCGAAGCGCATCGTCGAGACGCGGAAGGCGGGCAACGACGTGGTCGTCGCGGTCTCCGCGATGGGCGACACGACCGACGAACTGCTCGACCTCGCGCACGAGGTGACCCCCATTCCCGCACCCCGCGAGCTCGACATGCTGCTCACCGCGGGCGAGCGCATCTCGATGGCGCTCCTCGCCATGGCGATCAAGAGCATGGGGTACGACGCGCGCTCCTTCACCGGCAGCCAGGCCGGAATGATCACCGACGCGCAGCACGGGGCGGCCCGCATCGTCGATGTGACCCCCGGGCGGCTGAGCGAGGCCCTGAGCCAGGGCGCGATCGTGATCGTCGCCGGCTTCCAGGGCTTCAACCGCGACACCAAAGACATCACCACCCTCGGCCGCGGCGGCTCCGACACGACGGCGGTCGCCCTCGCGGCGGCGCTCGACGCCGACGTCTGCGAGATCTACACGGATGTCGACGGGGTCTTCACCTCGGATCCCCGGGTCGTGCCTCTCGCCCGCAAGATCGACCGCATCACGAGCGAGGAGATGCTCGAGCTCGCGGCGGCGGGCGCCAAGGTCCTCTATATTCGCGCCGTGGAATATGCGCGTCGTCACGGCGTGACGCTGCACGTGCGCTCGTCATTCAACAACAACGAAGGAACGATCGTCTACAACCCCGAGGCCGGCATCCCTGCCGAGCTGGGGCGGAACGGAGTCGAAGTGGAAGAGCCGATCATCGCCGGAATCGCGGCCGATCTGAGCGAGGCGAAGATCACCGTCGTGGGAGTGCCCGACATCCCGGGCAAGGCCGCGCAGATCTTCAAGATCGTCGCGAAGACCAACTCGAACGTCGACATGATCGTGCAGAACGTCTCGGCGGCGGTCTCCGGTCTCACCGACATCTCGTTCACGCTGCCGAAGTCCGAGGGCCAGATCGTCTTGACGGCGCTCACCGCCGAGCAGGATGCCGTGGGCTTCCAGTCGCTGCAGTACGACGACCAGATCGGCAAGCTCGCGCTCGTCGGCGCCGGCATGCGCACCAACACGGGTGTCTCGGCGAAGCTCTTCGAGGCGCTCTACGAGGCGGGCATCAACATCGAGATGATCTCGACGAGCGAGATCCGCATCTCCGTCGTGACGCGCGCCGACACGATCAACGACGCCGTGCGCGTCGTGCACACGGCGTTCGGCCTCGACGCCGACGAGGTCGCGAAGGTCCACGGAGGCACGGGCCGCTGAGCCGGCCGACCGCCACCCGGTCAGCAGCGACATCCTGACAGCCCGGCGGCAAGAACCGCCAGACCGGGCAGCCCGCCGGCGAACCCTGCCGACGGGAACGTACTCTTGGACAGATGCATCCGCGCCGTCTCGGCGCATCGAGCGAAGGAACCGCAGTGAGCAACAGTGGAGTGAACCTCGGCGTCGTCGGCGCCACCGGCCAGGTCGGCGCGGTCGTGCGCAGGCTGCTCGAAGACCGGGAGTTCCCGATCGCGAGCATCCGCTTCTTCGCGTCGTCGCGGTCGGCCGGCACGACCCTCCCGTTCCGCGGCGAGGAGATCGTCGTCGAGGATGCCGCGACGGCAGACCCGAGCGGTCTCGACGTAGCGATCTTCTCGGCGGGCGCGACCACCTCGAAGGCGCAGGCGCCGCGTTTCGCCGACGCCGGCGTGATGGTCATCGACAACTCGAGCGCGTGGCGGATGGATCCCGACGTTCCGCTCATCGTCAGCGAGGTCAACCCGCACGCGCTCTCGGAGGCCCGCAAGGGGATCATCGCGAACCCGAACTGCACGACCATGGCGGCGATGCCCGTGCTCAAGGTGCTGCACGAGGAGGCCGGCCTCAGCCGCCTGATCGTGAGCACCTACCAGGCGGTCTCCGGCTCCGGGCTCGCCGGCGCCGAGGAGCTCGCGGGCCAGGCTCGTGCCGCCGTCGCCCAGGAGGGCCTGCTCGGCCTCGTGCACGACGGCGCCGCCGTCGAGTTCCCCGAACCGGCCACGTACGTCGCCCCGATCGCCTTCAACGTCATCCCCTTCGCCGGCAACCTCGTCGACGACGGGCTCAACGAGACCGACGAGGAGAAGAAGCTCCGCAACGAGAGCCGCAAGATCCTCGAGCTGCCGGGCCTCCTGGTGAGCGGCACGTGCGTGCGCGTGCCGGTCTTCACGGGTCACTCGCTCTCTGTCAACGCCGAGTTCGAGCGCCCGCTCAGCCCGGAGCGCGCGCGGGAGCTGCTCGCCGACGCCCCCGGGGTGGTCCTGCGCGAGGTGCCGACGCCGCTCGTCGCCGCGGGCGCCGACCCGAGCTTCGTGGGGCGCATCCGTGCCGACGAGGGAGCGCCCGAGGGCCGCGGGCTCGCGCTCTTCATCAGCAACGACAACCTGCGCAAGGGCGCCGCGCTCAACGCCGTGCAGATCGCGGAGCTCGTCGCGGCTCAGCTGTAGGCCCCTTGGTACTCTTCATTCCATGGGGGTAAAGCGGCGACAGACGGATCGCCCGCGTTCGCGCGCGATCGCCGACGAGTCCGTCGTCGAGCCACCGAGCCGCAACGCGGTGACGAGCGCTCTCGGGCGTTCCGTCTTCCTCTCCCAGATCACGCTCGGCGCGGTCGTGCTGATCCTCGTGCTCTGCGTGCAGATCTTCGACGCCCAGAGCGTGTCGTCGCCGAGCTTCTTCATCGGCGTCGCCGTGATCTTCGTCGTCACGGGGTTCGCGGTCATCCTGCCGTGGCACGTGATCGGCAAGAACGCGGCGATCGCCCTGCCCCTGCTCGACATCGCCGGCATCGCCTTCATCCGGCACGGCGAGCCCTCGCTCGGCGCGGGTGTGCTCTTCGTGTTCCCGGTGATCTGGATGTCGACGCACTACGGCGTCTGGGGCGCCGTGCTCAGCACGACCATCCCCACGGCGCTCCTCGTGGCCGGCGCCCTCGCCGACGACGGGGGAGTCAGCCTCTCGAGCACCCCGCAGCTCGTGACCATCCCGCTCATCCTGGCCTTTGTGGCGACGATGACGTATCAGACCCGCAAGCGCGTCGCCGCCCACCGGGTGCTGCTGCGGCAGCAGACGCTCCAGCTCGAGACCGTGCTCGAGCGCTCCCGTCTGCAGCAGCGGCTGCTCGACAGCATCTTCAACACGGTGAACTTCGGCATCCTCGCCTTCGACGCGAACGGCAACACGACCACGAGCAACAGCTTTCACCGCCGCCTCGTCGACCCGAACGGCGCCGGGCCGAGCGGCATCGAGAAGGCCGTGCGGGATGTCGTCTACCAAGCCGATCGGGAGACCCCGTACGTCGACTCGGAGCGGCCCTACTTCCGGGCGCTGGGCGGCGAGTCGTTCGACGGCATCATCGTCTGGCTCGGCGAGCCCGGAACCGAGCAGACCGCGCTCGCGGTGTCGGCCCGGCAGATCGACGACGGCCACGGCAACTGGGTGGGCGGGGTCATCGTCGAGAGCGACATCACCGCCGAGATCAACGCGCTCAAAGAACGCGACGTGGTCGTCGCGGCGGTCTCGCACGAGCTCCGCACGCCGCTCACCTCGATCCAGGGATACATCGACCTCGCTCTCGAAGACGACGCGGTGGGCGACGGGACCCGCAAGATGCTCGAGGTCGCCCTCGCGAACAGCGACAGGGTGCTCGCGATCATCGCCGACCTGCTGGGCGCGGCGAGCGGCGCCGACCCGGCCATGACCCTGACCTTCGCGGACTGCGATCTGAGCGAGCTCGTGCGCCGGTCGATCGAGGCGCAGCGGCCCGCGGCGGAGCGTCGCGGCATCCGCCTCGCCTTCGACGACCGGGGCGCGGTGCCGCTCATCGCCGACGGCTTCCGCCTGCGCCAGGTGATCGACAACCTCGTCTCGAACGCCGTGAAGTACAACGTCGACGGCGGTCTCGTGCAGATCGCGATCGAGGCGGATGCCGCGGAGGCCGAGCTCATCGTCGTCGACACCGGCCGCGGCATGACCGCCGACGAGCAGTCCCGGCTGTTCGAGCGCTTCTACCGCGCGGCATCCGTTCGTGACAGCCCGATCGACGGAACGGGTCTCGGGCTCAGCATCTCGCGCGAGATCGTGCTCAAGCACGGCGGCGACATCCGCATCTACAGCGAGGTCGACGAGGGGACGACGGCGATCGTCACGATTCCGCGGGCGCCCTGAGGGATTCGGCTCGCGATCTCGACGGAATGCACAGGGCGAACGCGGTGCACACTCGCAGTGCACAGAGTGCTCGCAAGGGTGCTCGCAATGCACGGGGCGAACGCGGTGCACGGTGTCCACATGACCACCCCGTAAACTGCATACGGGGACTCCGCGGAGAAACGTCCAGCCAGGGCGTGCACGCGGGGGCGGGGGATGCATGACGTTCGATTTGCTCACTCTTCTGACGGCGAGCACGCTCATCGTCTCGCTGTGCGGCGTGATCTTCGTCTTCGACACCGCTCTGCGTCGCAACGACGCGGTGGGCCGGGCCTGGAGCCTCGCCTTCCTGGCCGGCATGCTCACGACGCTCTCGTACATCGTCTGGGACTTCGAGCCGGGCGCCTGGTGGGCGGTCGCGGTGGGCAACGCGGCCGTCGTCTTCTCGCAGGTGTGCATGTGGACGGGCGCGCGTCTGTACAACGGGCGCTCGTCGATGTTCTGGGTGGGCGGCCTCGTCACCCTCGTGGTCGCGGTGAGCGTTCCGTTGAGCGGAGACGTCCCGGGGGGCTGGGCGGGTGGGGGCTACATGATCATCGGCGTCGCCCTGTTCGCGGGCCTCGCGGGAGTCGAGTCCCTGCGGGGTCGCATGCGACGCTCCATCAACGCGACCCTGCTCTCAGCGGTCCTCTTCATCGGGGCGGCCTACTACCTCGTGCGGTTCTGCTTCTTCATCACGATAGGCCCCTTCGACCCCGTCTTCCGGATCTATCTCGGCACCGAGTCGGCGACCTTCGTGAGCATCATGCTCGTGGTCGGGGCATCCTTCTCGCTCGCCTTCCTGCGGGCGGGTCAGGTCTCGGGCTCGGCCCGTCGGACCGACGACACGAGCTACTCGGCCGGAGCCCTCGTCGCCAGCTCCTTCTACCGCCAGGGCGGCGACGTGGTCGAGCGGGCCGCCCGGCGCGGCCGGCGTCTGTTCCTCGTCATCGGCGAGCTCAACAACCTCGGTGAGATCAACACGGCTTTCGGCCGAGCCGCCGGCGACGAGGAGATCCGGATCTTCGCCGAGATCTTCCGCACGACCGCTCCCGAGACGGCCCTCATCGGAAGGCTCACGGCGAACAGGTTCGTGGTGCTCGGCTCGGCGTTCACCGAAACCATGGGGGAGCGGCTCGTCGGAGACATCGAGAGCGCGCTCGTCGATGCGGCCGTCGGAGTCGGCAGCGGCTTGCGGCCGACGGCGCGCTTCGGCTGGGCCACGACCGATCAGACCGGGTTCAGTCTGTCGGCGCTCTCCTCCGCCGCGATCGAGCGACTGGGCGGAGGGGCGGGCGACGGCCGTGCGCTGAGCCCTACGGGGCTATTGCAATAGTGAGGGTGTCGCTCGCCGTCTGTTTGGAGTACTCGGTCGAGGTCGGCGTTGTCTGAATCAGAAGCTCGTAGGTGAACGAGAGGGTCATGGATGTCGCCGCCGGATCGACGGCGGGCAGAATGAACGTCTGGCTGTAGCTGTACGGATCTTTGATGCTGTACCCCGGAGAGACGTTGGCCTGGTCGCTCACGGCGCCCGGGGCGGCGAGGGCGCCCGATTCGCCGGCGACGGCCGGAACGAGTGTCACTTTCGAGAGGTACACGCCCTGCCCGGCATCCGTGCCGAGTGTGGCGCTCAGGCCGAAGCTGATCGGCTTGTTGGCGTTCACGGTCCACTGGTCCATACTCAAGCTCGACCAGTACCTGACTGTCAGCGCCGCATCGCCCGCGACCAGCTTGCGCTCCGTCGAGCCGGTCGCGAGCTCGTTGACGAGCGGCTCGATCGTCGGGGTCGATGTGGGGGTCGACGATGCGGACGACTGCAGCTGGGCTTGCTCCCACGGCGGAGTGCCGCAGCCGCTCAGGGCGAGGGCGATGAGGCCGGCCCCCGCGACGGCGGCCATCAGGCGTGTGCTGCGGGAGGTCGTCATCGGGAGAGTTGTCCTTGGTCTCTGACGGTCTTCTGGCCGACGGCTGCCGTTCAGCTCGGCACAGCGGGTACGGTGCGGAAATCTTGAGACTTTCTTGTGCCGACCCTAGCGTAAACCGTCCGGGACCTTGAGGGGCACCCTGCACACTCGTATTCGTCAACACGATGCGGCACGAAGAGGCCAGCACAGAAAGGAGACAGCCGTGACGGTAAGCCCTAGCACACCAGTGAATCCCTTCACCCCGAATATCATCGCCCCCCGGGGATTCGCAGCGTCTCCTCTGAGCGACCTCGAAGCTCACGCGAACGAGTTCATCGCCAGCGTCGACGCGCTTCCCGTCTACCGGCCCACGATCGGATGTATCGTGCCCGCGTACAACGAGGAGGAGTCGATCGCCGGAGTACTCGAATCGCTTCTGGCGCAGACTCGCTTGCCCGACGTCATCCATGTGGTCGTGAACAACACGACCGACCGGACCGTCGCCATCGCGAGCAACTACGCCGGACGCCATCGCAGTTCCCATGATGGCGGGCTTCAGGCGACCGAGATCTTCGTGCACGATATCGGGGAGAACCCCGACAAGAAGGTGGGCGCGCTCAACTACGGCTTCGAGCTCGTACGCGGCTGCGACTACCTGCTTGGTGTGGACGGCGACACGACGGCGCGACCCGACGCCGTCGAGGCGCTTGAGGCCGAGATCTCATCCGATACCCGAATCGGTGGGATCTCGGCCATCTACAGCATCGACGACCACTCGGCGAAGGGCGTCATGGCGGCGTTTCTGACGGCCGGCCAGCGTGCGCAGTTCGCTGCCTTCAACATGCAGAACATGCTGCGCGGCCGCAACATGGCCGTGCTCGGCGGCCAGTTCTCGATCTTCTCGGTGCGCGCCCTGAGCCAGGTGATGGAGGAGAGCCACCAGACGACGCCGTGGGTCAAGGACAGCGAGGTGGAGGATTCGCTTCTCTCCTTGCAGATCAAGAGCGCCGGCTATCTCACCAAGATCAGCGCCCGTGCCCGCGCCGACGTCGGCGGGATGAACAATCTCCGCTCCCTCGACGGGCAGCAGGTGAAGTGGAACTATGGCGCCATCGACCTGATGTGGCCCGGCCAGCGTGGTGATACCAAGGGCCAGCCGCTGCACCCGAACCTGCGTCTGCGCTGGCTCGAGAACTTCTCGATGGCTGTCAACATCGTCACCCGGCTGCTCTTCGTCGTGCTGCTCATCGCCTCGCTCTCGATCCACGCTTTCGTCTTCTCGCCCGTCTGGCTCATTCCGGTCGGCGTCGCGACCCTCCTCAACCTGCGCACGGCCCTGTCGATGAAGAACCACAACTGGCGAGACATCCTCTTCGCGCTTCTGTTTGTGCCCGCTGAGCTCTACATGTGGATCCGGATCGGGCACTTCGTGCGCGCATGGGGCAAGTTCGCGAGCCGCCAGCAGACCGACAACTGGGCGGAGCAGGCCAAGGCCGAGCGCGGCTCGGGAAACGCATACCTCGGACCGCTGCTCGTCGCCCTCGTCGCGATCGGTCTGCTCGTCTTCGGCTGGTTCCAGCTCCCCGTCATCGCGCAGTCGACGATCCTCTGGATCGGCTGGCCCGTGCTCGGCACGATCACCGTGCTTCAGACCATCGGAATGCTCGGCAAGTTCCTCCGCCGCCACCGTGGATACCGGGTGTGACCCTGTCTGATCTCATCGACAAGGCCGTGCTGAGGGACCTCCTGGACCAACTGTCGGGGGATCTCGGCGGCAGCCGTGTCTTCGTGGAGAACTTCGTCGGCCTCTGGGACACACGATCCCGGAGGCTCACGTGCGCCCTCGACGAGAGCGACCCCGATGAGGCCCACATCGTGCTGCTGAGCATCGCGAGCAGCTGTGCGATGGTGGGCGCGATCGCCGTGTGCGCGATCGCCGGCGTCATCGACGCCGCGGTTGTCTTCGGCGACTTCGCCGAGGCCCGTCGGCACCTCGTGCGGCTCGAGGACGTCGCGACGCGCACTCTCGACGAGCTCTCGGCGATGCTCGCGAGTTGGGGCCCACGGGCTCTCGCCGACTGAGCCGGCTCGGCGCTCCAGGCCTGCCGGTCTGCGCGTCCCGCGGCTCTAGTGGTCTTCGGGCGCCGTCAGCCGATAGCCGATGCCGCGCACCGTCTCGATCCAGCGCGGGTTGGTCGAGCTCTCACCGAGCTTCCTGCGCAGGTTTCCCATGTGCACCTCGACGGCGCGTTTGTCGGATTCGCTGATGTAGTGGTTGGTGATGTAGCTCTCGCCTCGCAGCAGCAGCGCCAGATCGGCCTTGCTGCGCACCCTTCGCCGGGATTCGAGCAGCGCCACCAGCAGATCGAACTCGCTGCGCGTGAGCTCGATCTCGGTCGTGTCGACCGCGGCGAGGCGGGTCGCGGCGTTCGCACGCAGGCCGTTGTGCACGAGCCATTCGTCCTCGTGCTCGAAGTCGTCGGGCAGTGTGCGGGTCGTGGCCGTGTCCGGGTCGGATGCCGGTGCCGCCGCGATCGCGGGCGCGGTGGCCGCAGCGACCCCGGCGGGCGCGGCGGCGTCGTTCGCGGGCTCGTCGGCCAGCGGCATCCGGGGCCGTCTGAGCATCGCCTCGATGCGTGCCCGCAGCTCGCGGGGGCGGAACGGCTTGATGATGTAGTCGTCGGCTCCGGCCTCGAGGCCCTGCAGGATGTCGATCTCCTCGCCGCGCGCGGAGATCATCACGATGTAGGTGCTGCTGAACGAGCGGATGCGGCGGGCCGTCTCATAGCCGTCGATGCCGGGCATGCTCACATCGAGGGTCGTGACGAGCGGGTTGTAGCTCGTGACCGCCTGGACGCCGTCGACGCCGTTACCGGTGGCGACGGTCTGGAAGCCCGCCTGGCTCAGCACCGTCTCGAGCAGGTGGCGGATGTCGATGTCGTCTTCGATGACGACGGCCATACGCGGGGTCGGGGTGGTGTCCATGGTGACTACGGTACCAATGGCATCTGCCCGGATGCGCACAGCACGGGCTGATGAGTGCGGGTTTCTGCGATCGGCTTCACCGACCGGGCGGTACGCCGCGGGGCGTCAGCCGGGTCAGGATGCGCTGTACTCGATGGTGAGCGTGTACGGGCCTGACCACGGGCGGGGCGTGTCCCCGCTGACGATGAGCTCGGTGCCGTTCTCGCGGAACTCGGTGCGCCGATTCGTGTTGACCATCATGGCCGTGGCGAACTGGCGCCAGGTGCGCCCCGCGATCGGCGGGGCGCCGCGGTCGAAGACGAGCTCGAAGACCGTGTCGTCGGCGGTGAAGCCGACCGTGACGAGCCAGTCGCGGTCGCAGTCCTTGGTGTGCACGAGTGTCGTGATCGTGACTCCGGGGCTCACGGCCAGCGGCGCGAGGGCGTGCGAGCCGAGGGCTGTCGTGGAATACGGCAGGAGGCCGCGGGCGGGATCCTCGGCACCGCCGTCGGCGGCGAGCTGGACTCGGGATGCCGGCAGGGGAATCCGCTGGGCGGGCGGGAGGGTCACATCATTCCTTCGGTGTCGGAGTATGGCGACTCTGCCGCAGGGATGCCCGGCGAGTTCTGTGCGCGGGCCGGCTTCGGTCCTCAGCGTAGTCGGCACTTTGGGGGACAACAGGGGGATCCTCCAGAACATTGCCGGTCAGCCCACTACTGGGGGTACGGAGGATGATCCTCGACCACGGGCCGGCGGCTCGGTACCGTGGTCGTATGGACGCGGCGGACGATGTGGACGAGGGGGCGGAGGGGCGAGCGGAGACGGGAGTGCCGGCGGAGGTGGCCGCATACCTCGACGGTCTGCCGGAGGGGAGGCGGAGCGTCATCCGCCCCGTCTTCGAGACGGTGCGCGAGGCGATGCCCGAGGGCTACGAGCTCGTGCTCGCGTGGGGCATGCCCGGCTGGGTCGTGCCGCTCACGACCTTTCCCCGCACCTACAACGGGCAGCCGCTCGCCTACGTCTCGCTCGCGGACCAGAAGAACTACAACTCGCTGTATCTGATGGGCCTGTACAGTGACGGGCCCGAGGATCGCGCGTTCCGCGAGGCGTGGGAGGCGACGGGGCTCGCGCTCGACATGGGCAAGAGCTGCCTGCGGTTCCGGGCTCTCGGCGACGTCGATCTGCCGCTCATCGCGCGCACCGTCGCGTCGATGCCCGTGCCGCGCTTCCTCGAGGTGTACGAGCGGGCTCGGGGCTGAGCTCCGCGACGGGTCGGCACGGGCGCCGACCCGAGCGGCACGGGCGTCGCCGGCGATGAGCGTCGCAAGAACGCCTAAACTCGTAGGGTGCGCGCCGACGGGCCGCACGCGGCCATGCGCTGCATTTCACGGAAAGGCAGAAGGTTCATCCGTGCCCTCTTCTGAACCCATCGACGTTGTGCTCATCGGTGGTGGCATCATGAGTGCCACCCTCGGAACGCTCATCAAGCAGTTGCAGCCCGACTGGAGCATCCGCGTCTACGAGCGGCTGGGCGCACTCGCCCAGGAGAGCTCGAACCCCTGGAACAACGCGGGCACCGGCCACGCGGCCCTCTGCGAGCTCAACTACATGCCCGAGGCGCCCGACGGCAGCGTCGACCCCGCCAAGGCTGTGAGCATCAACGAGCAGTTCCAGATCAGCCGCCAGTTCTGGTCGTACCTCGTGCGCGACGGAGCCCTCTCCGACACCGGGTTCATCAACTCCACGCCGCACATGACCTTCGTGCAGGGCGAGGCCAACGTCGAGTACCTGCGCAAGCGGTTCGAGGCGCTCACCGACCAGCCGCTCTTCAACAACATGGAGTTCACGACGGATGCCGCGACCCTCGGCGAGTGGACCCCCCTCCTCACGGCGAAGCGCGCCGCCGGAGAGAAGATCGCGGCGACGCGCTCGGAGTACGGCACCGACGTCGACTTCGGCGCTCTGACCGTGCAGCTCATGGACTACCTCACGGCGAACGGCGCCGAGCTCGCCCTCAACCGCGAGGTGCGCGGCATCCGCAAGCAGAAGGACGGGCTCTGGAAGCTCAAGCTCCTGCACACGGTGGGGCGCACCACCGAGGAGGTGACCGCTCGCTTCGTGTTCGTGGGGGCGGGCGGCGGTGCTCTCGAACTGCTGCAGAAGTCGGGCATCCCCGAGATCAAGGGCTTCGGAGGCTTCCCGATCAGCGGGCAGTTCTTCCGCACGAGCAACCCGGAGATCGTCGCGCAGCACAAGGCGAAGGTCTACGGCAAGGCGGGCAAGGGCGCGCCGCCCATGTCGGTTCCGCACCTCGACACACGCATCGTCGACGGCCAGGCGACCCTGCTCTTCGGGCCGTACGCGGGATTCAGCCCCAAGTTCCTCAAGTCGGGGTCGATCACCGATCTGCCCTTCTCGATCCGCGCCCACAACCTCGGGCCCATGCTGGCCGTCGCGCGCGACAACGTCGACCTCATCAAGTACCTCGTGGGCGAGCTGCTCGCCACCCGCTCGAAGAAGCTCGCGGCTCTGCGCGAGTTCATGCCGACGGCGAAAGACGAGGACTGGGAGCTCATCACCGCAGGGCAGCGTGTGCAGGTCATGAAGAAAGACCCGAAGAGGGGCGGCGTGCTGCAGTTCGGAACCGAGGTCATCACCTCGGCCGACGGCACGATCTCCGGCCTGCTCGGTGCGTCTCCGGGCGCCTCGACGGCGGCGCCCATCATGTTCGACCTCGTCGCGACCTGCTTCCCCGACCACATAGCGGAGTGGGAGCCGAAGCTGCGCGAGATGGTGCCGAGCTACGGCACGGTGCTCTCAGACGACCCGGAGCGCGCGGCCGAGTCGCTCGCCGCCACGGCGGAGGTTCTGGGGCTCACGGCGTAGGCGCCGGCGCGATGCCGGCCGGGGCGCGTGCGGGCGGAACAGGACGGTTTCTGCGGTACGCCCGTCGTCGCGGCATCCGTTCGCGGCGCGTGAGCATCTCACCCCGTTCGGAGGGCGAGGGGTCGGGCCCGCGAACGGATGCCGGAGTCGGTGGTCGGTGCTCTCGCCGAAGCTCAGGCGAGCCGCAGCTTGCCCCCGTCGACGTGCACGACCGCGCCCGTCGTGTACGAGGACATGTCCGACGCGAGGAACACCACGGTCGGGGCGATGTCTTCAGCAAGGCCCAGCCGGCCGAGCGGAGTGCGCTCCGTCGCCTTCTCGCGGTTGCCGGGAACCGTCCAGCGTTCGGCGTTGAGGTTGCTCTCGACGGTACCGGGGGCGACGACGTTGACACGGATGCCGTGTGGCCCGAGCGCGACCGCGAGACCGTAGCTCATCGTCTGGATCGCGCCTTTTGTGGCGGCGTAGGCGACCGTGGCGGCGTGCGCGACCGATGCGTTGATCGACGAGATGTTGACGATCGATCCCGGCCTGCCGGCGTCCACAAGCCGTCGCGCGACGGCCTGGCTGCACAGGAACGTGCCCTTGACGTTGACGGCGAAGATGTTCTCCCACTCCGCCTCGGTCACCTCGAGGATGTCTTTGCGCACGGTGACGGCGGCATTGTTGACGAGCACATCGAGGCTGCCGTAGCGATCCCAGACCGAGTCGACGAATCCGTCGATGCTCGCGGAGTCGCGCACGTCGCAGACCTCGATCGACGGGTCGTTCGGCGAGAGCCCGGTGCCGATCACTCGAGCGCCCGCGTTCTCGCACGCCCGTACGATGCCGGCGCCGATCGTGCCCCCCGCGCCGGTCACCCAGACGGTCTTTCCGGTGAGCAGCCCGGTCAGGGCCCCTGCGTCCGTCGCCTCAGGCAATCCGCACCGCCAGGCCTTCGAGCCCGTCGACGGCGGGGAACCGCTCCAAGACGAGCGGGTCGTGACCGGGCACGATGAGCTCCTCGGAGTCCGCGAGCTCGCGGATCGTGTCGAAGGCGAGGTGCATCGAGTACAGGTGGTCGACGAGTGCGTACGGCCGGTCGCTGCCGATGTTCTCGTAGAAGTGGCTGGCATCTGCGGTGAGCACAACGTGCCCTGCAGCGGTCTGGATGCGGAAGATCTGCAAGCCGGCAGTGTGGCCGCCGGTGCGATGCAGGGTGATCCCGGGGACGACCTCGACCTCGCCGTCGACGAGCTCGACACGCCCCGACGCGATCTGGCTCGCGATGTACTCCATGTCTCCGGGCTCCCAGTGGTGCACATTGTCGCCGCGGGAGCCGCTCGGTGCGTTCCAGAAATCCCACTCCTTCTGCTGGATCAGCACGCGGGCGGCAGGGAAGTCCTTGATGTGCCCGACATGGTCGTAGTGCAGATGGCTGATCGCGAGGTGTTCGACGGTGCTCGCATCGATGCCGAGCGCACCGAGGGTTTCCATGGGCGACTGCAGGTAGTCGCGGTTTCCCCTGCGCGCGGCGGTCTCCGGCGTGTAGCCGGCGTCGAAGACCACCGTCGCCTCGGGGGAGGTCGCCACCCACACGAAGTAGTCGATCGGCATGGGTGCGCCGCCATGCGGGTCGCCGCGATAGAAGTGCTCCCAACGATATGAGGCGTCGCGGTGGGCGAACCTGATCGCATAGACCTGGTATTCGGGGGAATCTGTCACTGTCGTCTCCTTGGACTCTTGCTGTTGCGGCTTCTCAGGCCCCGTCCGGCGTCTCGCCCTCGGAGGCGAGCGAGCGGTCGAGCCAGCCCTCCCAGAGCTTCGCGATCGCCGCGTAGTCCAGCCGGCCGTAGCCTTCGTTGGTCGCGATCTCGTAGACCGTGTGCGAGGCCGAGATCGCGAAGAGCGGCACCTTCGCCTCCTGTGCGAGCGCGAGGGCGAGCGTCGAGTCCTTGCGGGCGGCCTCCGTCGGCATCCCGCCCTCGTAGTCCCCATCGAGGATGCGCTCGCCGTAGCGGTGGCTGAGCGGCCGCATGAGCCCTCGCTCGGTGTCCTGCAGGATGCGGACGAGGTCGGCGCCGGAGACACCCGTGCTGGCGGCGAGGGCCGCGCCCTCGACGAGCACGACCATCACGGCGTGGATGACGGCGTTGTGGATCACCTTCGCGGCCATGGCGCTGCCGATCCCGCCCATACGCGTGACCTCGCCGAGCGCGCGGAGATAGGGCTCGGCGTCGTCGAGATCGTCGTCGTCTCCGCCGGCGAGCACAACCGCTTCGCCGGCGATCATCTGGGCGACACCGGAGAGCAGAGCCGCGTCGATGATGCGCACGCCCCGGGGTGCGAGCTTCTCTTGCAGCTTCTGCATGTCGGAGGGGTTCACTGTGCTCGTCTCGATGATGAGCGTGCCCCGGCTCAACGACGGCAGCAACTGCTCGGCGACGGCAGCCGAGATCTGGGGCGTCGGAAGCGAGAAGACGATGACGGAGGCGGGGGCGAGCTCGGGCACGGTTGCGACCGTCGTGATGTTCGGCCGATCGGCGAGCTCCTGTCGCCTCGCCTCACTGAGATCGAACCCGACCACCGGTCCGACGACGGCCAGCCGGTCGGCGAGGGCGCTGCCCATGTTGCCGAGGCCGCACACTCCGATGATCGTGCCCGTCGGTGCTGCAGTGTTGTTGTCGGTGCTCACGCCCGTCCTCCTCCGTTGTCATGCTGCTTGCGGCTCTCGTTCGAGCCGCCGGCCCGGCTGTAATGCGGCAGTTCGACCATCTCTCGACCGGATGCCGCGACCGGGGAGTCCTCCTCCGATGTCGTCCCGGCGACCAGGTCCATCAGATCCACGGTGTCGCGCAGCTCGGCGCTCGGCCCGTGCCGGATGACCCGGCCCAGTTCGAGCATGTACGCGCGGTCGCTCACATCGAGGGCGATGGTGGCGTTCTGCTCGACGAGCAGGATCGTCAGGCCTTCGCGATTGAGCTCCTGGAGCACGAGGAAGATCGTCTCGATCAGGCGTGGTGCGAGCCCGAGCGAGGGTTCGTCGAGCACGAGCATCGCGGGCGACGACATCAGAGCGCGGGCGATCGCGAGCATCTGCTGCTCACCGCCGCTCAGGGTGCCGGCGGCCTGCTTGCGGCGCTCGGCGAGCACGGGGAAGAGATCGAAGACCCGCTCGAGCGCGGGTCCGGCGAGGGCCGAGCGTTTCGGGCGCGGGATGGGGTAGGTGCCGAGCCTCAGGGTCTCGGCGACCGACATGCTCGGGAAGAGCTCGCGGCCTTCGGGCACGAGCATAAGACCCCGGCGCACACGGGCGTCGCAGGAGAGCTGCGAGACGTCGTCGTCGCGGAAGACGACGCTGCCGCCGCGCAGGGGGAGCATGCCCGAGATCGCTTTGACGAGCGTCGACTTGCCCGCACCGTTGAGGCCGACGAGCGACACGATCTCACCCGCTGCGACGGTGATCGAGATGTCGTCGAGAACGTCGGGGCCGCCGGGATACCCGCAGCGTACATCGGTGACCTCAAGCATCGCGATCCGCCCGTCCCAGGTAGGCGTCGATGACCGCTTGGTTGGTGCGCACCGACTC
Organism: Compostimonas suwonensis; assembly: GCF_002797855.1. Taxonomy (GTDB): domain Bacteria; phylum Actinomycetota; class Actinomycetes; order Actinomycetales; family Microbacteriaceae; genus Compostimonas; species Compostimonas suwonensis. Next base: position 245,007 of record NZ_PGFB01000005.1, on the reverse strand, counting down.
CGGTTCCCCTTCCGCCAGCTTCTTGCCGAAGTCCAGGACCACGATCTTGTCGGCGAGTCCCATGACGAACGGCATGTTGTGCTCGATCATCAGCACCGTACGCCCCGTTTCTTTGATCGATGCGAGAACACTCGCGAGATAGCCCACTTCGGTCGAGTGCAGACCTGCGGCCGGTTCGTCGAGCAGCAGCACGTCCGCCCCGGTCGCGAGCGCTTTGGCGATCTCGACGAGGCGCTGCTGCCCGTAGGGAAGCTCTTGCAGATGACTGTCGGCGAGATGCTCGACGCCGAGGGCTGCGAGGGTCTGGTAGGCCTCGTCGCGCAGCACGTTCTCGCTCCTGCGTGTCGACGGGAGACCGAGCATGGCTGTGCCGAATCTCTGCCCGGAACGCGCATGCCCGGCTGTCATGACGGTCTCCAGCACGGTGAGGCCTTCGAAGGCGCGCACGAGCTGGAAGGTGCGGGCGAGCCCGCTGCCCAGCACCTGCGCCGGTTTGAGCCCGGTGATGACGCGGCCACCGAGCGTCACGGTTCCCGAGCTCACGCGATGGAAGCCCGCGATGCAGTTGAACATCGTGGTCTTGCCCGCACCGTTCGGGCCTATGACCGCCGTGAGCTCGCCGTCCTCCGCCGTGAAGCTCACATCGGTCAGCGCGCGCAGACCGCCGAAGTTCTTCGTCAGACCTGAGATCTCGAGTTTCATGCCTGCGGCTCCTTAGCGACCGGGCGGCGCGTTCGTCGCCACCACGATGAGATCTGCCGTGGCAGTCCGGCGATGCCCTGGGGCATGAACAGCAGCACGATGAGCACGATGATCGCGAAGACCAGGCTCTTGGCCGTGTTCAGCCCGTACAGGAACTCGGGCAGCAGCAGCACGACGACCGCGCCGATGACACCGCCGAGGCGGTGGCCCATACCGCCGATGATGACCATCAGGAGGATCTGGATGGAGGTGTCGAAGCTGAACACCTCTGGTGTCACCACCTGCGCGACGTGAGCGTAGAAGATCCCTGCGATCGCGGAGAGCCCGGCGGCGAGCACAAAACTCGCGGTGCGGTACCGCGAGACCGGCACGCCGAGGGCGGCAGCGGCATCCGGATCGTCACGAAGCGACCGCAACGCCCTCCCGACGGAGTAGTTGGTGAGGTTGCGCAGCAGCCAATAGGCGAGCACCGCGACACCGACCACGATGTAGGGGAACCGGCTCGTGAGGAACTCGCCGAGCACCGATTGCACGGGGACGATGAGGCCGTCGTGGCCGCCTGTCAGGGTTCCACCCTGTCCGATGAGCGTCTCGACGATGAGGCCGAAGGCGAGCGTGGCGAGGGCGAGGTAGTGGCCTTTGAGCCGGAGCACGGGGAAGCTGATGATCCAGGCCACCGCCATGCAGAACGCGATGGCGAGGGGCCAGGCCAGGTAGACCGGAACACCCAGCTGGGTCTCGAGGATGACCGAGCCGTAAGAGCCGAGCGCGTAGAAGGCGGCTTGGCCGAGCGAGATCTGCCCCGTGTACCCGAAGACCAGGTTGAGGCCCATCGCGAGGAGTCCGAAGACCGCAATGTCCTCGAGGATCCTGATGTAGTAGGCGCTCTGCAGCAGACCGGGCAGCGAGACGATGACGACGCTGAGCGCGACCTCGACCCAGAACTGGGCGCGGGTGCGTGCGAGGGAGAGCGAGGCCGTGCCGCCGTTGATCTCCCGGGCGCGGGTGAGAGGCGATTTGATCGTCATGCGGTCCGCCTGCTCATGATCTGCACACGCAGCGGTTGGATGCAGAGCGCGACGAGCAGCACGGCGTACGCGATCGCCGAAGCGTATGCGCTCGAGAGGTAGTAGGCCGTGAGCGTCTCGAGGATGCCGAGCGCCACGCCCGCGATCATCGCCTTGTTGACGCTGTCGAAGCCGCCGAGCACGGCCGCCGCGAATCCCTTGACGCCGAGCTCGAGACCCATCCGGGGCCCGGCGCCGAGGATGGGCGCGATGAGCAGGCCGCCGATGCAGGTGATGACGATGCTCACGATGAACGCGATGGTCAGCATCCTCGGAACACGGATACCGGTGACCTCCGCGCCTGTGCGGTTGAGGCCCACGGCTTTGAGCGACAGGCCGCTGAGAGTGCGGTTGAAGAAGAACCACACGCCCACGACGATCGCCCAGGCGACGAGCACGCTCAGGAGCGTCTGCGGTCGTACCGACAGGCCTGCGAGCGAGATCGGGTCGTTGGGCACGAGCGGCGGCACACCGCGTTGCTGATCGCCGGCGATGAGCGCCGCGAGTTCGGCGAGGATGATGCCGAAGACGAGGGTGCCGACGACGATGCTGTACACGGGAGCACCCCGTCGCTGCAGTGGTCGCACCAATCCATGGTCGAAGACCAGTGCGACCAGTACAGCGACGACGACGACAACCGGGATCGCCACGAAATAGCTCAGACCGAACTGGCTCACAACGAGATAGCTCGTCACGGCTCCCACCATCAGCATGTTGCCCTGGGCGAAGTTCACGATGCCGGTGGCGTGATGGATGATAAGGAAGCCCAGCGCGATCAGGCCGTAGATGCTGCCGACCGCGAGCCCGGCGATGATGAGTTGCAACGCGGTATTCACGTGACGATCCTCTTTCGGGTTGTCTTCATTGACGTGGGTCTTGCGAACGTCGCTCCGGTGTTACTGACCGGACTCGACGTCGCTCGAGAGGAACGAGAACGCGCCGTCCTTGATCTCGTACAGCACGAGGAAGTCCTTGCTCGGCGCCTCGTGCCGGTCCGTGCTGAACGAGAGAGTCGATCCTTCGCGACCGGATGCCGCGTCGGTGAGCTCCACGGAGCCGAGCGCTTTCGCGAGCGCGTCGCCGCCCTCGCCGTCGGTCTCCTCGAGCGCCGCGGCGAGCATGTTCATGGAGTCATAGCCCATGGCCGAGTAGACGTGGGCGGGGTCGTCGTCGGCGCCGTACGCTGCGTCGTAGGCGTCGATGAACGCCCCTCCCTCGGCTTTCGACGGGTCGACGACCGCGGGGATGATGACGCCGTTGGCCGCGTCGCCGGCGAGCGAGAGGAACGACTTCGCCGCGAGACCGCGACCGCCGATGACGGGCACATCCCAGCCGATCTGCTGCAGTGTCTTGAGGAAGAGCGCACCGTCGGGGCCCAGGCTGTAGAGGTAGATCGAGTCGCAGCCGGCATCGCGCAGGGTGAGCGCGGGAGCCGTCATGTCGGTCGCGTTGACCTCGTGGCGGGCGACGGCGTGGATGGGCAGGTCATGCTTCGCGAAGACCGTGTTGATCGTCGTGAGCCCGCCCTCTCCGTAGGCCGTGGTGTCGGCCAGCACACAGATGGCCTGGTAGCCCTTTTGTTCGAACACAGATGCGATCGCGTCGACGTCGTAGGTGTTGTTCTCGGTGACCCGGAAGGTGAGCGGGAATCCGGCCGCGGCGGGGTCGATCAGGGTGTCTTCCTGGGCGATCGTGATGATGCGGGGCACGTTCGCGCCGGTGACGATCACGCTGTTGGCCTTGACGGTGCCCGAGTTGGGGCCTCCGAGAACCGCGACGACGCCGTCCTGCTGCACGAGCTTCTGCGCTGCGGTGGCGGAGGTGGCCGGGTCGGACTTGTCGTCGGCGGTCACCACTTCGAGCTGCCGACCGGCGATTCCGCCGGCTTCGTTGAGCTGATCGACGGCCAGCTGCACGCCGTTGAGGTCCGATTGCCCGTTGGCGGCGGAACCGCCGCTGAGGGCGCCGAGGTAGCCGACCTTGATGGGGGAGCCGGAGTCGCTGGAACCTGAGCCGCTGCCGCCATCGGTGGTGACGGGGGCGCATCCGGCCAGGAGGAGGAGGATTGCTGCTGTGCTTGTTACAAGTGTTATCCGTGTGCTGCGGGACATCCTTGGCCTGCCTTCCGTTATGAGATTAGGGATACTTGCATACAAGTAAACTAGGACCCACCCACAAGCGAGTCAAGGGGTTTCCGATAACAAACCCGCGAGAATGACAGCGACGCCGATCGCCGCTTCGGCGAGGTCGGGGGAGCGGCCGGAGAACGGGACGAGGCGATGGACGAGGGCATCAGCGCCGAGCTGCGAAGGATTCCTCGATGACGTGGAGGGCCGGCCCCGCGCTGTTCTCGACGTGCTGGCGCATCAGATGCTCCGCGAGCTCCGCGTCGCCGACGACGAGCGCGGAGTAGATGGCCTGGTGCTCGCGCACGGCCTCGACGGGGCGCCCTTTGCCGCGGGAGGCGAGCATCCGGTATCGGTCGATGTGGCCGCGGATCTGCTGGAGGGCCTCTTTGGCCCAGCGATTGGCCGCCACGTGCTCGATGTGCGCGTGGAACTCGCGCCCCAGCAGCACGATCGTCTGCTCGTCGGTGGTCGGGACCTTGTGCATCCTGTCGATGATCTCGCCCAAGACCTCCAGGTCGTCGGTCGTGAGCTTCACCGACGCCTCACGCGCCATGAGCCCCTCGAGGAGGGCTCGAACGTTGTAGATCCCCCGGATGTCCTCCATCCTCACGTCCGTGACGCTGAAGCCGCCGCTCGAGCGCTTCTCGACGAGCTGCTCCCCGAGCAGCAGGCGCAGGGCCTCGCGGATGGGGGTGCGGCTCACGCCGAGGGTCTTGACCAGGTCGAGCTCGGTGAGCTTCTGACCGGGAGGGATCTGCCCGGAGATGATCTGGTCGCGAAGGAGGGAGAACACTCCGTCGGCCATCGATTGGCGCTGGAAGTTCGCCGAAAAATCTCCCATGATGGCCCTTCTCGCTTTCGTACCACATACAGGTATGCAATAGAACATAACCAGGGGAGCACGCTGAGTCAATTCATAGGGGTCTCCGAGCGCAGCGCCTCGGCGAGCGAGGAGGCGCTCTGCGCGCCGTCGAGTTTCTCGACGAGGGCGTAGACCTCCCACGGTCGCCGTGCGGTCGCCACCCCCTCGGTGAGCTTGTCGAACTTCTGCGCGCTCTCGATCGTCGTGAGCGGGAGCCGCCCACTGCCGCGTGCGAACTCGCGCGCGGCGTGCAGCACACGGCCGTCCTTCAATCTGAGCTCGAGGCGGGTCGTGTGCCGGGCGGTGTCGCCGCGGGCGTCGATCGCGGCATCCGCCTCGACGTGCACACGCCGGGAGAACGCGACGAGACCCGGGTCGGCGATGCGCTCGGGTGTGAACTGGTTCACGAAGGCGTCCCCGTCGGCGAGCACCACGGCCACGATGTACGGCAGGTTCATCTGCGCCGTGGTGACGCTGTCGGGCTCGTACAGCCAGCCGACGTGCTCCTTCGTGGCGGATGAGACGTGAAGAGTGACCCGGTCGACGTCCTCGAGCCTCAGGCCTTCCGTCTCGCGTAGCTCCAGCAGCGCGTCGATCGCCGGATGACAGCTGCCGTTCGTCGAGTACGGCTTGAAGCCGACGCGCAGCGTCTCCCACACCTCGCCGAGTCCGGCGGTGAGCAGCGATGCGTCGTGGCGCGGCGAGAGGGTCGTGAGGTATCCGCCGTACCCGCTCTCGAAGAGGTCGTCGATCCCCGTGTATCCGTGTGCCGCGAGGACGGCGGAGTACACGCCGCTCTGGGCGGCCCGGCCGGCGTGGAAACGCTTGACCATCGACTCGAACTGCGCCGCCATGAGGCCCGAGGACTGCGTGCCCGCGATTCCGAGTGCGTTGTGCATCGCGTCGGCGTCGAGGCCCAGGATCGAGCCCGCGGCCGCGGCGGCGCCGAGGGTGCCGTGCGTCGCGGTGGGATGGAACCCCTGCAGCAGATGGGCCGCTCCCACCGACATCCCGACCCGTGCTGCGACCTCGTAGCCGACCACAACGGCCGTGACGAGCTGCTCGCCGGTCACGGCCGTGTCGAGCTCGGCGAGAGCGAGCGCCGCGGGCAGCACGACCGAGCCGGGGTGCACGATCGACTGCTGGTGCAGGTCGTCGAGCTCGAAGCCGTGCACCGCGGCGCCGTTGACGAGCGCCGCATCCGGGGCGCTCAGCCCGCCCGGGGTGCCCCATACGACGCAGCCGCCTTCTCCGTCGACGCTCGCGATCGACTCGTGGAGGATCCGCGTCCACGGCAGGGTCGAGCCGTAGAGCCCGCAGGCGACGGTGTCGGCGATGCAGCGTTTCGCGTGCGCGACGACCTCGGGGGGCAGATCGGCGAACCGCAGCTGCGAGGCGAACTCGGCGAGGATCCCCGTCGAGTTCGCGGGCGAAGCAGTCGTCTTACTCATAGCGGGTCCAATCGGTGGTGAGTCCCAGAGCTCGCGCCGGGTTGTCGTGCGTCATGAGGTGCACAGCGTCGTCGGGGATCCCGAGCGCGAGCATCGACCCGATGAACATGCGGAGCAGCTCGGGCGCGGGGGGATTCCAGGCCTCGCCCGCGTCGCTCGCCATGACACAGTGCTCGGCCCCGACCTCGCGGATGGAATCGGCGATGGCGCGGGGGTCGCCACGCCCGTGCATCGGCATGCAGCTCACGATCACGTGCTCGATGAAACCACCGGTCCGGGCGATCGCGCGCTGCTGGTCGAAGCTCGCCCCGACCGAGGCGCTGTTGGCGTGCGTGAGCACAAAACGGACACCGGCCTCGGCGCACGCCTGGGCGAGCACAAGACTCGAGGCGATGGGTAGGTGCCCGCTCGCGACCGTCATGCCGTAGCGTGCGCACACCTCGAGCACCCGTCCGACCGAGGGCAGCAGCCGCCCCTCCTCGTCGAGGATCGTGAGCGAGTCCTCGTGTAGCGCGCGTTCGACGTCGAGCGTCGAGATCACGGCCTTCATCCGATCGAGGGTGATGCTGTGCGTGACGGGGTCGTGTCTCGCCGACCAGGTCGGCATCCACACGACCCGTGCGCCCATCTGCGCCGCGATCTCGACGGCCACCGGATCGAAGCCGCCGACGGGAGGGTTGAGGGTGATGCTGCTGAAGATCTCGAGCTGAGGACGCCGCGCCTTGAGCATCTCGACGACGCCGGTCGTGGGCCAGACATGCGACTTCACGACGAAGCCGCGCATACCCGCCGCGATCGCGAGTCGAGCCCACTCGTCGTTGTCGACGCGTGGCCGTCGAGCGAGCGTGTACTCGGGCGAGCCGTGGGCGTGCAGATCCAGTGCGCCTTCGAGAATACGATCTTCCGCGAACATGGAGGGTTCCCCTGACTAGTAGCTGAGCTCGAGGAGGCTGTTGATGTCCTCGACGTCCACTATCCCGCGTGCGCGGTCGGCGAGCGCCTCGATCTTCTCCCCGGGCAGCGCCGTGGCGGCGAGCATCCGGAACTTGCCGAGCAGCTCGTCGTCGCTCAGCGGGTTCTCGGCCGAGCCCTTGGCGTAGTCGACGGTGGCCTCGTGGCGCACGCCGTCGGTGGTCGTGACGACCATGTGGCACGAGACACCGCGGGCGAGCGAGGGGTCGTGCTCGATCCGCACACGGCGGCAGAGGCCCATGACGGCGGCGTCGTCGCGGATCCTGTCGTTCGAGTACTGGTCGAAGAGGGCGGCGCCGTCGGCGAAGGCGACCGCGACCGAGTACGGCAGGCTCACCTGGGCCTCGTGGTAGGTGCGGGGCTCGTTGATGACGTGGTAGTCGGCCCATGTGGGGTGGCGGTAGACGACGACATCCTGGATGTCGCTGATCGCGACCCCGTCGCCGTTGCGGATGAGAAGCGCGCAGTCGACCGCGTTGTGGATCGGGCGTGCCGCCGAGTAGGGCTTGTACTCGACGATCACCGGGATGTCGGAGCCCAGGCCTTCGGTGAGCTTGGAGGCGTCGAACTCGTCGGTGAACGCCGCCGCGAAACCGCGGACGCCGTCGAAGATGGTGTCGGCGCCCGTGAAGCCGAGACCGGCCAGGTAGGCGGCGGTGACCCCGTTGCGCGCAGCGGGGCCCGGGTTGAAGCGCTTCTGCATCGAGGTGCCGTACATCTCCATCAGACCCGAGGACTGCGCGCCCGCGAGACCGAGCGCGTTCACGAGCTGGGCGGCGTCGAGCTTGAGCAGCACTCCCGCCGTCACGGTCGCGCCGAAGACGCCGGTCGTCGGGGTCGTGTGGAACCCCCGGTTGCGCAGCGAGGGGTTCGCCGCGCGGCTGAGACGGTTCATCATCTCGCAGCCGGCGAGGGCGGCCGCGAGCGTCCGGGGCCCGGATGCGCCGACGGCCTGCCCGACGGCGAGGGCCGTCGACATGATGGGCGGCCCGTAGTGGAAGAGGGCCTCGACGTCGACATCGTCGAGCTCGATGCTGTGCTCGGCGATCGCGTTGGCGAATGCGGCGTTGGCGGCCGTCGTGCGCTCGCCACGGCCGATGATCGTGGCCTGAGGCGTTCCGCCCTGCTCGATCGCGAAGGCTCCGGCGATGCGCCCCGAGTCGGTGCGGCTGCCCGCGAGGGCGACACCCAGGTAGTCGATGAGGAGCCGGTTCATCTCGTGCAGGTGTCGCTGCGGAAGCTCGGCATCCGCGTAGCCCGCGAAGTATCCTGCGAGTTCCGTGGACAGAGTCGCCTCTTGTGTGGACAGGTTCACGTTCTTACTCCTTGTGTGTTGTCGAGGTGGATGTCGATGCCAGCAACGTCGCGAGTGCATCGGTTGAAGCGGGGTCGAGCACGGTGCGGGCGAGGTCGCGCGCCGTCTGCTCCCCGACGGTTCCGGCCGCGAGACGCCGGAACTTGTCGTCGAGCTCGGTCGGGGTGAGCGGATTGTCCGGGTCGCCCTTGGGCACGTCGACACGCACGTCGTAGCGCTCGCCGGAGCTCAGCAGCACGTCGACACGGCACGCCCACTTGGCCGGGAAGATGGCGGTGAGCTCCGGATCCTCTCTCACCACGATGCGCGGCAGGAGACCGACGATGCGGGGATCGTGCAGATCGTCATCGGTCACCTCGTCGAGGCGAGGGCCGTGCACGACCGCGAGAGCCACGTTGAAGCAGGTGCTCAGGCGCGCGGAGACGAGGGTCGTCGGTTCGGCCTCCTGCTCGACGGCCGTCAGATGCGTCCACACGGTCATCTCCTCGACCGACTCGGGATCGAGTCGGCCGCCGTGTTCGCGGTTGATCTGCTCGAGGGCGTCGATCGCCGCGTGGGCGTATCGGCAGGCGTTGTACGGCCTCAGCGAGAGCTCTTCGACCCCGATGCGACCCGATGCCGGGTCTTCGAGGAGCTTCCAGGGCCGGATCTCGTCGGCGAAACCGCGGAAGAAGCCCTCCGGGCCCTCGAGCACGGTCGTCGGACCGGTGAAGGAGCTCCGCGCGAGCAGTGCCGCGGTGATCCCGCTCTCCACGGGCCAACCGCCGTGCAGGGCCATCAGCATGGCGCCCTCGTTGCGGAACTCGTAGAGACCGCCGGCCATGCTGCCGACGATTCCCATGGCCCACAGGGTGCGCTCCGTGTGCAGCCCGAGCAGACGGGATGCCGCGACCGCGACCCCGAAGGGATTGCAGCTCGCCGTGGCGTGGAAGCCGCGGGCGCGGTGCGAGGGGTTGACGACCGCGCCGATGCGCACGATCGTCTCGACCCCCGCGATGATGGCTCGCAGGATCGCGTCGTCGGAGGCGCCGACGGCCTGGCCGACGGCCAGCGCTGCCGGGACCACCGAAGGCCCGGGATGGGTGATCGATTCGCCGTGGGTGTCGGTGAGCCCGATGCTGTAGGCCATCGTGCCCGAGATGAGCCCCGCCGTCGCCGCGTCGAACCGGCGCCCGCTCACCGGGACGTCGCAGTCGCCCGCACGGCCGAGAGCGGCCATCGTCGCGAGGATCGTCGTGCCCTCGCGTGTGGACGCGCCCGCGACGGCCACGCCGAGCACGTCGAGCACGAGTCCTCTCGTCGTGTGCAGCGCGGCGGCATCCGCCTCGTCTGCGATGGCCGTCACCTTCTCGAGCAGAGCGCGTGTTGTGGGTGTCACGTCGATCCTCCTTGATCCGTTGTGTTCGATCGTCCCGCAGCCGTGCGGGTTCGGGCGGCTAGCGCTCGGCGATGCCCGAGAGGTAGTGGTCTTCCCGCTGCTGCAGCTCGGCGAGACGCACGAGCGTCTGCCGCTCCTGCCAGGTCGCCATGCTGTCGGCGAGAGCGCTCGTGCTGCCCTCCCGACGCAGGTGCGCCATCGCCGTGCTCACCGCGCGCATCGAGGTGCGCAGGGCGGTGTTGGCGAAGAGCGCGATCCTGAAGCCGAGCTCCTCGAACTCCTGAGCGCTCAACTGCGGGGTCTTGCCGCCTTCGACGACGTTGGCCAGCAGGGGGGCCTCGATGAGTTGCGGGAGGCGGCGCAGTTCGTCGAGCCGGGTCGGCGCCTCCACGAAGATGACGTCGGCGCCGGCCTGGCTGTAGGCGTTCGCGCGGTCGGCGGCTTCGTCGAGGCCGAGGCTCTGGTAGGCGTCGGTGCGCGCGATGATCACGAGGTCGTCGTCGACGCGGGCGTCGACGGCAGCGTGGATCTTGCGCACCATGTCGACGGCGGGCAGCACGGTGTTGCCTTCGAAGTGTCCGCAGCGTTTGGGGTCTCGCTGGTCTTCGAGCTGGATGGCGGATGCCCCGGCCCGCTCGAGCTCGCGCACCGTGCGCTGCACGTTCAGCACTCCGCCGTATCCGGTGTCGGCGTCGACGACGACGGGGATCTGCACTGCATCGGCGATGCGGCGCAGGTTCTCGGTGACTTCACTGAGCGTTGTGAGCCCGACGTCCGCGAGCCCGAAGGCGGCATTGGAGAAGCCCGCGCCCGTGGCGTAGACGGCGTCGAAGCCGGCTTGTTCGATGATACGGGCCGTGAGGGCGTCGGCGGCCCCGGGCAGCACGAGGATGCCGTCGTCGCCGATGCGCGTGCGCAGCGCGGCGCTCGCCGTCATGAACGGACCTCGCGTGCCGGTGTCGGCGATGCCAGGGGTGTCAGGGGTGTCAGCGGGAGAACACGTTCATACTTGTACACGTGTATACCTTTTCAGGCGGGTCGCGGGGCTGTCAAGGGATTGCGACACCTTGGTGCCCATTCCGACCCGGGCTTGACCGACATTCGAATATATGTTCGACTGAGGGCATGAGGTGGAGCGGGCAGGAGATCAACGTCGAGCAGCCTTCTGCGCTGCCCGGGCTCGCCCGGCTCAACAATCTCGTGCGCAGTGTGCAGACTCCGGAGTTCGTCGGCATCACCTTCCACGAGGTGCTCGCGAAGACCGCCCTCAACCGGGTTCCCGGCCAGAGCGCGATGCCTTTCGGCTGGACGATCAACCCCTACCGCGGCTGCTCCCATGCGTGCGTCTACTGCTTCGCGCGGCCGACGCACAACTACCTCGAGCTCGACGAGGGCCATGACTTCGACAGCCAGATCATCGTGAAGGTCAACGTGGGGGAGGTGCTCGCCCGCGAGGTCGCGAAGCCGAGCTGGGCGCGGCATCCCGTCGCCCTCGGAACCAACACCGACCCCTACCAGCGCTCCGAGGGCCGGTACCGGCTGATGCCCGGCATCATCGCGGCGCTCGCCGAGTCGGGAACGCCGTTCTCCATCCTCACCAAGGGCACGCTCCTGCGCCGCGACCTTCCGCTGCTCGTCGAGGCGTCGCGGCGGGTGCCCGTCGACCTCGCGATGTCGATCGCCGTCTACGACGACGAGCTGCAGCAGTCGATCGAGCCGGGCACGCCGACGGCGAAGGCGCGACTCGCGACCGTGAAAGCCGTGCGCGAGGCGGGTCTCGACTGCTCGGTCTTCCTCATGCCGATCCTGCCCCACCTCACCGACACCCGCGCGCACCTCGACGAGGCGCTGCGGCAGGTGAAGGAGGCAGGTGCGACGAGCGTGCTCTACACGGCGCTGCACCTGCGCCCGGGCGTGAAGGACTGGTTCATGCAGTGGCTCGGGCAGGAGCACCCGGAGCTCGTGGAGAGCTACCGCTCGATGTACTTCGGCAAGAACTCCTACGCACCGAAGGACTACCGGAAGTGGCTGGCGGCACGCATCAAGCCGCTCATCAGGGCGCACGGCCTGGAACGCGGCATCGAAGACCCCGTGACGGGCGGCGTGCGCTCGACCGATGTGCGTTCGACGGGCATCGGCCTCATGCGCAGCCCCGACGGCGACAGGGTTCCTCTGCCCTCCCTCATCCGCGAAGAGCTTCCGCCCCGCACCGTGCCCGTGCTCGACGACCCGTCGAGCCCGACCCTGTTCTGAGCCATCGGCCGGAGCCGCGTGACCTCGGCCTGGGCTGCGCGACCCCGTCCGCGGGCCCGTTCCGAGGTGGGGGCCCAGCCTCCCGGCTCCGCGGCCCTCCCACCCCTATCCTTGCTACACATATCGCGCTGTATGCGATCATCGTCAGAAGGACCACGGGGGGTGGGATGTCCCTCGGGCTGCCCAGTCACATCGGCCCCGTCGCCGTGAGCTCGGCGATCGCCCACGCCGCCCACTGGATGGGCCTCGTGCTCATCACGGCGGGGGCGATCGTCACGCTCGTGAACGGCATCACCTCGCCATCGGGCACGCTGTCCATGCTCGCCGCGCTCGCCGCGCTCGCCGCGCTCGCCGCGCTCGTCGCGCTCGTGCCGATGGGCGTGCTGCTCGTGCTGCTCGCCCACCGGCGCACGGTGACGCTGAGCATCGCCTACCTCGCTGTCGGAGCGACGAGCACCTTCGTCTACACCTGGGTCTACCTGCTGCACGGCCCCGCCCACCCGTCGACCGACCTGCTCGTCGTGTCGCTGCCCAAGATCGCCCTGGTGCTCGTCGGCGGGGCCGGCGTCGGCGCGGCCGTCGGAGTGCTCTGGACCACCCTCGGCTTCCTGCTCGGCGAGCTCGCCGTGCTCTCGGCCGGCCTCGTGGCGGGAGTCGCCTACGTTCCCGACGTCATCTCGCTGTGCGCCTACCTCTTTGTGGTCGCCGTGCTGCTCTTCTCGGCGTTCACCCGGCGCACGGCGCGCATCGAGCAGCCGACGCTGCACCGCGCGATGCGCGAGGAGCAGGACGACGAGGTGCGCCACGAGCTCGAGATCCGTGCGGCCGCCCAGGTGCACGACGCCCTGCTCGACGACCACGAGCTGCTCCTCGACAGCATGTCGAGCTGGATCTCGCGCAACGCCGTCGAGTTCGATCTGGTGGTGAGCGCCAAGAGCTGGTCGGAGCTCATCCGCAGCACGGCGTTCCCCACCGATCTCGTGCTCATGGATGTGCAGCTGGCCGAGCCGATCTCGATCGAGTCGCGTGTGCGCACCTGCTGCGCAGCGGGGTCGACGGTCGTCGTGCTGAGCGCACTCGACCTCGCCGAGCCTCGCGCCCGCGCCGTCGAGGCGGGCGCTGCGGCCTATCTGGTGAAGACGGCGCCCATGACCGAGGTCATGGCCACGGCTCGACGGGTCATGGGGCTGGATGCCGCGACCGCTCCCAGCCTCGAGGAACGCCCCCGTGCGATCCCCATCGATCCGGAGCGTCGGCCCCGCCTGAGCGTGGCGGAGGCCGAGGTGCTCACCCTGTACTCCCGGGGACTCAGCACGGCGCAGATCGCCGAGACGATGAACGTCAAGTTCGAGACCGCGAAGACCTATCTGCGCCGCATCCGGGAGAAGTACGGCCGAGCCGGCCGGGCTTCCAGTCGCCGCGCCGATCTGATCCGCCGAGCGGCGGAAGACGGCTACCTGGACTGATCTGCCGCGGCCGGCTGCGACGGCCCCGAGGAAGGGGGTTCGTCTGGCCACATCGGCCCCCACCGAGTGGCCAGACCTCACGGTACGTCTGCTTCGGGTCGCTTCGATCCCGCGAAGTTCCCCCATGAATTGTTCCCCGTGCTCTGAGGCTAGCGCGCCGGCCGGGGCAGCGAAAGCCGCCATTTTCGGGGGCACACAAGGGGGTGACATGGGATGTGACGTGTCCGCCCTCGGAGACCCGTGCCGCCGAGTGCGTCGTGCGGGATGCGCCCCACCCGGCGCACCGATACATTGTTGAATGATGTAAGGGGGTCTCGATGGCGGCTTTTCGTGTCGTTCTCGTCGACGATCATGAGATCGTCGCGCGCGGTTTCGCCGAAGTCTTCGGCAATCTGCCGTCGGTGGAGGTCGTCGCCTGCGTCGCGACGGTCGACGAGGTGCTCGCGCTCGAGCACGAGATCGACCTCGTGATCCTCGACCTGCGCCTCGCCGACGGCTCCTCTCCGGAGGACAACGTCGCGCGGGTGCGCGAGCGCGGCGCCGAGGTGCTCGCCTTCACGGGCGGCGACGACGCGAACCTCGTGCGCTCGGCCGCGAAGGCCGGGGTGCTGGGGGTCGTGCGCAAGTCCGAGCCGACGAGCGTGCTGCTCGAGGCCGTCGCCTCCGCCGTGGCGGGTGTGCCCGTCGCCTCCACCGAGTGGGCGGCCGCGCTCGACGGCGACCCCGACCTCGCCGACGCCCGGCTGAGCACGCGCGAGCGCGAGGTGCTCGCCCTCTACGCCTCGGGGGCGAAGGCCCCGCTCGTCGCCCAGCGCACGGGAGTGACCGAGGCGACCGTCGTCGACTACATCCGCAGGGTGCGGGCCAAGTACGAGCGAGCGGGGCGCCCCGCCAACACCAAGGTCGACCTCTACAAGCGCGCTCTCGAGGACGGCATCCTGCCCTACCCCGGCCGACCCTGACGCCGATGGTGCTCACGGAACCCGCGCGCCCGGCGGTCACCGTCGCAGGCGACTCGGAGTTCCGCGTCGTACGGGTGCTCGCTGCCTCGGTGGGGGTGGGCGGCGTCATCTTCGGGCTGCTCGCGCTACCCTCCTTCGTCGCGCAGATCGACAGGGTCGCGCCCTTCACCTCGGTCGTGACGTTCTCGGTCGTGGTCGGGGTGCCGCTCGCGCTGGGACTCGCGGCCCGCTGGGCGTCGATGGGCATGCTGCGCGGGCTCGCGGCCGCGGCGTCCATCAGCTATCTGCTCGCGATCGTCGTGTGGGAGATCGTGCGGCCGGGGCCTCTCGCGGGCGCGGAGACGAACCCGTGGCTGCTGAGCATCACGGCGATCCCCGTCGCCTGTCTCGCGATCGCGCGCCCGGGCATGCTCATCTGGCCGTATGCGATCGTCGTGAGCTTCTTCGCCGTGACGATGCGCTTCCAGGCGCTCGGCTCGACGCCGAACGCGCTCCTGCCGTCGGTGCAGGGGGCGCTCTACATCCTCTTCTTCGCGACGCTCTTCGGAGAGCTCACCGTCGTGGCCCAGCTGGGCGCGCGTCGGATCGACCTCGAGCTGCAGAACGCGTGGGAGGAGTCGTCGACGGCCGCAGCGCGCATCGCCCGGCAGCGGGAGCGGGGCCGGTTCGAGGCGCTCATCCACGACGGCATCATCTCGACCCTGCTCATGGCGGGCCGCGGCGGGGCGCGGCCCGATCCCGACGTCGTCGCGCAGGCGGCCCAGACCGCGGCGCAGCTCGAGACCCTGCGCGGCGCCACGTCCCGCGACGAGGGCGCTCCCGTGCGTCTCGACGAGCTCGTCACCCGCTTGGCGCGGCTCGCGCGGGGGAGCACGGTTCCGATCGCGTTCAGCGCGCGCGTCGCCCGACGGCTGCGCGAGGAGGTGACGGTGCCCCGCGAGAGCGCCTCCGCGATCGTGGATGCCGCGGCCGAGGCCGTGCGCAACTCGCTGCGTCACGCCTCGCCCCGCGGAGCCTCCGTCTCGCGCTCCATCGCCGTGGCCTACGGGGAGCGCGGGCTGCTCGTCGACGTGCGCGACAACGGCGCGGGCTTCGACCCGCCGGCGGTGCCGGCCGCCCGGCTGGGCATCGCCCGGAGCATCCTCGGGCGGATGGAGGCCGTGCCCGACGGCGAGGCGACGGTGACCTCGCGGGTCGGTTACGGAACGCTCGTGACGCTGCGGCTCGGGCCGGGCGCCGAGGGCGACCCGGGCGAGGGCGGCGGGCCCGGCACGGCGGCAGGCGGAGCGGCGGAGCGGCGGGCCGGCGCCGCCGCGGCATCCGACTCGTACGCCGACCTGCTGCAGCTCTCGAGCGTTCCCGCGCGGATCATGGTGGCGCTCTTCGTGGCCGTGCACGCCGTGCTCGCCTTCGGCTCGCTCGCCGCGGGTATGAGCTTGTGGGCCGTGCTGCTCTCGTTCCTCGCTATCGCCGCGGCCGGAGTGTGGGCGACCTGGCCCGGCCCCGATCCGCTCCCGCTGTCGTGGTCATGGGCCATCGTGGGCGTCGTCTTCGCCACGACCGTGCTGCAGACGCTGCAACTGCAGCCGGGCGGCTGGCCCGAGTACGCGACCTGGCACCTCGGGGCGAACACCATCCTGCTGCTGACCCTCGAGCTGCGCGGGCGGATCCGCCTGGCCTGGATCGGCTACTCGATCATGGCCGCGACGACGATCGTGTGGGCGGTCGCCGTCGGGCTCGGCGGTCTCGTGGGCCTCGACCTCGTCATCCGGCACGCGGGCACCCTGCTCGTCGGGACCTTCTTCGCCATCTGGATCAAACGCGCGACCGCGACGCTGCGCACGGTCAACGCCGAGCGGATGTCGCGGGCCGGCCACGAGGCGGCGACCGTCGCCTCGCTGCAGGAGCGCGAGGAGCAGCTGCGCCGGCTCGACCGGCTCGCGCTTCCGCTCATCTCCACGATCGCCCGAGGGCAGACCCTGAGCGCGGCCGACCGCCACCGCTGCCTGCTGCTCGAGGCGACCCTGCGCGACGGCGTGCGCGGGCGCGGCCTCTACGTGACCGAGCTGACGGATGCCGCGTTCGCCGCCCGGGAGCGCGGCGTCGACGTCGTGCTGCTCGACGACGGCGGAGGCGAGGGCTACGACCCCCTGCTCGTGTCGGCGATCGTCGACACGGTCGTCGGGGAGCTCGCCCTGCTCGAGGGGCCGGGAGCGCGGCTGACGGCGCGGATCCTGCCTCCGGGGCGGTCGACGTTCGCGAGCGTCATCGTCGAGGCGCGCGAGACCCGCATGATCGACGTGACGCAGGGGGGCGGCATCCTGCACACCGTGTTGTAGCCCGCGAGAGCACGTGCACTCGGCCGCGTTCTAAGCTTGTCGGATGGCCAAGCTCTACTTCCGGTACGGTGCGATGAACAGCGGCAAGAGCACCGCCCTGCTGCAGGCCGCGCACAACTACGAGGAGCGCGGTCACGACGTGCTGCTCGCCAAGCCCGCCATCGACACCAAGGCCGATCGCGCGATCGTCTCGCGGCTGGGCGTCGAGCGCGACGTCGACTTCCTCCTGGCGCCCGACTCCGACGCCTACGAGACCTTCCAGGGCTACCGCACCGAGTCGGCCGCGCGGAACCTGCGCGATGTGAGCTGCCTGCTCGTCGATGAGGCGCAGTTCCTCACGGCCGAGCAGGTCGACGACCTCCTGCGCATCGCCGTGCTCGAGAACGTGCCCGTGCTCGCGTACGGCATCCGCACCGACTTCCAGACCGTGGCCTTCGAGGGCAGCGGGCGCCTGCTGGAGATCGCGCACAGCCTCGAAGAGCTCAAGACGATCTGCCGGTGCGGGCGCAAGGCCGTCTTCAACGGGCGTCGCGTCGGCGACCGCTACGTCTTCGACGGCGCGCAGGTCGCGATCGACGGCGTCGAGGTCACCTACGAGTCGCTGTGCGCGGTGTGCTACCTGCAGGAGTCGGGCGGAGCGCTGCGCCCCTGAAGGATGTCCCCACCGTCCCGTCCTTCTCCCGAATGCAGGAGTTCTTCTCCCGAATGCAGGAGTTTGTGAGCGCAGGGGCCGGATTCGCCGACGTTCTCCTGCTCTGACCACCGGGACTCCTGCGTTTGGGAACTCCTGCATTGGGGAACCCTGCATTGGGGGCGAACAGCGTGGGTCGAGCAAGGCGGCGGGATGTGTTCCGGCGCCGGCGGGCACGCCTCAGGACGTGAGCACGGCCGCCAGGAGTGCGGCGTTGAAGGTCACGTGCGCGACGATCGAGCCGCCGATCCGGCCCGTGAAGGCCGCGATGAGCCCGCTGCCCACGCCGAAGACGAAGGTCGAGAGCCCCACGACGAGCGCGGCGCCGGGGGTGGCGACGTCGAGGAGGTGCACGAGCGCGAAGACGGCCGCCGAGATCGCGACCGAGAGCCCGATCGCCCAGCCGCGCGAGGCCGCGACGGAGCGGTACACGGCGCGCTGCAGGAGGCCGCGGAAGAACAGCTCCTCGACGACGGGCGCGAGCAGCACGGGCGCGAGCATCATCTGGAACACCCACCAGCCGTCGTAGACCGTCTCGCCGAAGCTGACGCCGAGCCCCGCCATCCTGCCGTAGACCGCGATCTCGACGACGCTTGCGATCGCCCGGGCGATGAGCCCGAACCCGACGCCCCAGAGCAGATCGAGCCCCGTGAAGCGCAGGCCGAAGTCGCGCGAGAAGGAGCGGCTGCCGCGGACGACGGTCGCGTAGACGCACGCCCCGAGCAGCGGAACCCAGACGACGAGGTAGCTCAGCAGCAGCTGGAGGTGGGGATCGATGATCACCGTGCGGACGAGCCACGACAGCACGAGAACGAGCACGATCGCGATCGCGACCCCGGCGAAGGCCTCCGGGATTCCCCAGCGCACCGGGCGCTGCGTGACCGCGCCGCCTCCGGCCGCGCCGGCGTCTACCGGGGCGGGGCGTGCCGCATCAGAGTCCACCCCGTCACGCTATCGTGCGGCCAGGCTCCTGCACACCTCGTAGGTGCCGTTGAAGGAGGCGGCCGGAAGGCTGCGGATCCGGGCGATCGTCTCGTCGTCGGCATCCGATCGACACGCGATCCGCAGGATGTCGTCGCGTGTCGCCGGATAGTCGAGATCGGCCAGGTGGCCGCGCACATCCCAGCGCGTCCCGGCGCGTGTCCCGGCGCGTTCCTCGGTGGTCGTCGTCATCGTCGTCTCCCCTCGCACCCCGTCGTCGGCCCGCCGGCTGCGAGATCGGCGTGCCCGAGCGCCTTCCATCCTAGAAACGGGCGGGCGGCCCGGCACACCCCTTGACAAGCCAGGGTCGCCTTGCCCTCCCTCGTCGTCGCCGTCAAGGCCTTGCCGAGCCGCGGCACCGCACCTAGCGTGTGGACTGTGACGGCTTTCGGTGTCGAAGAGGAATTCATCCTGCTGGACCCCGCCGGGCTCGGCCCGCGCTACATCGCCCGGGAGGTGATCGGGCGGCTCTCGGCGGCGGGGGAGCACGCGCAGGAGGAGTTCCTCGCGTGCCAGGTGGAGTGTGCGACATCCATCTGCAGCTCGCTCGAGCAGGCGGCCGGGGAGCTCGCGCAGTTCCGTCGCGAGCTCGGCTCGATCGCCCGCGAGCAGGGTGCCGTCGCGGCTGCCACGGGCGCGCCGTTCACGATCGACGCCACCCCCACGATCACCGAGCAGTCGCGCTATCTCGCGGTCGCGGCGGAGCAGGGCGCCATCACCCGGGAGCACATCGTCAACGGCATGCACGTGCACGTCGAGATCCCCGACAGGGAGTCGGGCGTGCACGCGCTCAACGCTCTGAGGAGCTGGCTGCCCACGATCGTCGCGCTCAGCGGCAACTCGCCCTTCTGGCAGGGCGACGACAGCGCGTTCGCCAGCTGGCGCACCATCCAGATGCGCCGCTGGACGACCCAGGGCTGCCCTCCGCACTTCGCGGATGCCGCGGACTACGCGGCTCGAACCGAGAACCTCGTCGGCCTCGGCGGCACGACCGACATCCCGCTCATCGCCTGGAACGCGCGCCTCTCGAGCAAACACCCCACACTCGAGGTGCGCGCCTCGGACGCGCAGCTCACGGTGAGGCACGCCGTCACGATCGCGGGTGCCGTGCGCGGCCTCGTGGTGCGCGCGCTCGCCGATCTCGCCGAGGGGCGCACGACGGGGGCGGACGCCGCGCCGCCGCCCGAGGTGCTCGAGTCGGCGGTGTGGCACGCGGCGCGGTACGGCACCCGGTCGATGCTCGTCGATCCGCGCACGGGGGAGCTCGTCGCGGCGCGCGTCGCGGTCGAGGCGCTGCTCGCGCACGCCGAGCCCGCGCTCGTCGAGGAGGGCGACCTCGAGGAGGTCGGCTCGGGCCTCGAGCGGCTGCTCAGCGAGGGCACGGGCGCCGACGCGCAGCGAGAGGCCTACCGTCGGGGAGGCGTCCCGGCGCTCGCGAGCCTGTTCGCCGAGTCGCTCGTCGAGTGAGCGGTCGTGTGCGGGCCGACGCGCGGGCCGCTCGAGCGCACCGAGCGGTTACCGCGCGCTCATCCGCGTGCGCGCCCGCGACGGCACGAGCAGCCACAGCAGGGCCAGCATGACCAGCACGGCGCCCGCGGCGATGAAGCCGGCCGTCGGCCCCGCCACGAGGTCGAAGATGAGCAGCACCGTGCCGGTGAGCGTGAGGGCGACTCCGACGAGCGTCGCCTGCAGCACGCGGTCGGCGTAGCGCACGATCTGCTCCTTGGCCTGCTGACGGAACAGGCGGCGGTGCAGGCTCACGGGCGCGAGCCCCAGCGCGGTCGTGAGCGTCGCGACGACCACGAGGCTCAGGTAGACGGTGAGCTGGAACCGGTCGAGCTCCTCGAAGCGCGACTGGAAGGCCGCGGCGAGCAGGAAGCCCGTGAGGATCTGCGTCCCGGTCTGGATGACCCGCAGCTCCTGGAGGATCTCGTTCCAGTTGCGGTCGAGCCTCTCGGTCTCGGTCTCGTCGCGCCCGTCGCCGGGCACCGCGTCGCCGTCTGCGTCGTCCACGCCGTCTCGTCTGCTCTGATGATCATCGTTGCTGGTCACGGCGACATTCTCTCATCGGCGGATGCGACGGGGGAGGGGCTGGACGCGAAAAAGGCCGCCGCCCCGAAGGGCGACGGCCTCGTGCCGCTCAGTGAACGGTGGAGACTACAGCGTCTTAGATGACGCGGATGTTCTCGGCCTGGGCGCCCTTGGGGCCCTGGGCGGTCTCGAATTCGACCTTCTGGTTCTCGTCGAGCGAACGGTAGCCGTCGCTCGCGATGGCCGAGAAGTGCGCGAACACGTCGGCGCTTCCGTCATCGGGAGCGATGAATCCGAAGCCCTTTTCGGCGTTGAACCATTTAACGGTACCTGTGGACATGATGTTCTCTTTTCAATGAGGTGACCGGCTCCGACTGTCGGAACCGCTCGTCGCGGTGTTCTTGATTCGCCCCTCAGAAAAGCGGCCGTTCCCACCCCTGTGGTGAGAGCGGCGCTTGAAATTCATGCGCAACACAACAACTTGTGCGACGGTGCTCGTTCGGTGAGGAACGATCGGAGTCGCGGGTCAACCATAGCGCACCCGCCTGAGAACACAAGGGCACAGGCCGAGCGGATGTCTCGAACCGCCGTTTCCGCGAGACACGGCTTTTCATCAGCCATGCCCACTAGCCTGAGTACATCTACGAGCACATGCTCGATCACGCCGGCTGGGAAGTCGTATCCGACACCCCTCGAAGGCGACGATGACGTTCAGTGCTACCCTCGGGCCGATCCGCCCGACGAGTCCGAGAGCCGCAGGCTCTGTTCCGCCCACGAGCACGTATTCCGCGCTCCTGAAGACGGTGCGCGAAGCCGGGCTCCTGCGCCGCCAGCGCGGTTTCTACATCGTGACCTTCTCGGTGCTCGTCCTCGCCCTCGCCGGCTGCGTGGCCGGGTTCATCCTGCTCGGCGACTCCTGGTTCCAGCTGCTCATCGCGGCGGCGCTCGGAATCGTGCTCACGCAGTTCGCCTTCCTCGCCCACGAGGCCTCGCACCGCCAGGTCTTCGAGTCGGGCCCCGCCAACGACCGCGCCGGCCGCCTGCTCGCGGCGGGCATCGTCGGCATCAGCTACTCCTGGTGGATGACGAAGCACACCCGGCACCACGCCAACCCGAACACGATCGGCAAAGACCCCGACATCGAGATCGACACGATCTCGTTCATCGAGGCGGACGCCGCGAAGCAGAAGGGCTTCTTCGCCCTTCTCACCCGCAAGCAGGGCTATCTCTTCTTCCCCCTGCTCACACTCGAGGGCCTCAACCTGCACTACCGCTCCGTGCTCACCCTTTTCGAACGCGGCAAGGTCGAGGGCCGCGCGCTCGAGCTGAGCCTCATCGCCGCCCGCCTGACGCTCTACATCGCGGCCGTGTTCTGGGTGCTGCCGCTCGGCATGGCGTTCGCCTTCCTCGGCGTGCAGCTCGCGATCTTCGGCATCTACATGGGCGCGTCGTTCGCGCCCAACCACAAGGGCATGCCGATCATCCCCGCCGGCGTGAAGATGGACTTCCTCAGCAAGCAGGTGCTGACCTCGCGCAACATCCAGGGCTTCGGCATGAACATCTTCATGGGCGGTCTCAACTACCAGATCGAGCACCACCTGTTCCCGAGCATGCCGCGGCCGCACCTGCGCAGGGCGCGAGAGATCGTGCGCGAGCACTGCGAGACCCAGGGCATCGTCTACACCGAGACGACCCTCATGCGCTCGTACGGTATCGTCATCGACTACCTCAATCGCGTCGGCCTCTCGGCCCGCGACCCCTTCGACTGCCCGATGGTCAACCAGTTCAGGCGGGCGTAGCGGCTCGTGCCGACCCTGTCGCGGTAGCGGCTGAGCGGGACTGAGAGCCGGGCCGGAGCAGTCGAGTGGGCTGGCGCGCTCAGTGCATGATGGGCGGCACGCGCCAGTCGTCGCTCGTGTACGAGGTGCGCGAGGTGGCGAGCCAGCCGACGAGGATGATGAGCTGAAGCAGGATCACGAGCCAGAACGGCCACGAGATCAGCAGGAGCAGTCCCGGCACGACGAGCGTGACGAGCACGGCGACGGCCCGCACGAGGTTTCCGGTCGGCGACTTCGCGGCGATGAAGATCACCGTTCCCACCGCGACGACGACCGCGTCGAAGGCGAGCTCGGCGTGGGGCTTGCCCCACAGCGACAGACCGAGCGGCAGACAGATCGCGACCGCCAGAACGAGTACGAAAAGCATGGCGAACTCCGCGAATCCGCCGATCTCCCGGCGCTTCGACGCCCTTATTGCATCACTCATGTCTTCATTGTGCCGGATGCCGCATCACGGCGACACGGGCGAGCTCGCCGGCCGCGGCATCCATGACCCCCGTTCGGGGCGTGGTGCGTGATATATTATTAACGGTTGACTGGGTGTGTGCCGATGAGCACGCACCGGCGGAACTCTCCTGGGCCGCCACCCCTGCACCACGTGGCCGAGCGATCGGCCTCATCGAGGCAGGCACGCTTGTGCAAGGGCGTGCCCGGGCCGTCGCGACGCGATCCGTCGTCGGCGGCCCTTTTTCGTGCCTCCGCCCCTCGTCTGCGACGGCTACCTCCTGTTGGGGTGTCATTCATCTCGCCATAGACGCGTATTCACGATGCGAACGTAGCTTCGCCGCGATGTGATATTTCACACCGGACACGATCGATGATCGCCGGTGCGGAGTACACCGCGATGGGCGCGGCTTCTCGAAGCTTGCGCCCGTTTTCGTGAGTGCGCCATGAACGGACACGGCGGCCGCGGAGATCAGTGAAGTACTGAAAGGGATACATCTGTGTTGTTGAGGAGCGCCCAACCGGGCACATCCAGGGCCTGGAGATGGACCGCATCGATCGTCGGGGTGGCATTCGTTGCCGGCTCAGCGGTCGGGGTGTCCGCTCCGGCTTTCGCCGCCGTCGAGCAGCCTGCCGACGATCTTCTGTCGAGCATGGTGCTCGACGACCACGGTGCCGCCATCGTCACCGATGTCGAGCACACCGTCATCGCGCCCGGGCTCGACCGGGTGAGCCTGCGCCGGCTCTCGTCGGCCGGCCCCCTCCACGCCGAGATCCTCGTCGCCAAGCTCGGCGGCGACTCGCCCGTGCACGCCGACTACCTCTACCCCGGCGCCGTCTCGCAGGCCGAGAAGGTGCGCGACCTGATCACCCGCCAGGGCGCCGTCGCCGGTGTCAACGGCAGCTTCTTCGACATCAACAACACCAACGCCCCGAACGGCATCGGCATCTCGAAGACCGACGGCATCGTCACCGCGCCCGACGGCAGCGGCGAAGGCAGCCAGCCGGTCACCTTCGGCGAGGACGGCCTCGGCTCGATCGCCCAGCTTATGCTCGAAGGATCCGTCGACCTCGGCGCAGCGGGCACGCTCGCGATCTCGGGCGTCAACACGGCCGTGCTCGGCGCCGGCCACATCGCGCTCTTCAACTCCACCTGGGGCGAGGGCAACCGTGCCCGCGTGCTGCAGAACGCCAGCGGTCCCGCCGACCCGGGCGTCGAGGTCTGGGTCGTCGACGGAAAGGTGACCAAGGTCACCGCCGCCGTCGGCTCCGGCGCGATCCCCGCCGGCACCCAGATCCTCGTGGCCCGCGGGGCCGGTGCCAACCTCGACGCCCTGAGCGCTCTCGCCGTCGGCGACGCCGCGACGATCAGCTACGGCCTGAGCGCCAACGCCGGCAACGTGGTCGCCGCCATCGGCGCCAACCAGACGCTGCTCACCGACGGCACCGTCACCAACAACGGAGACGCCTCCGTCGAGCCGCGTACCGGAGTCGGATTCTCCGACAACGGGCAAACGATGTACCTCGCGCTCGTCGACGGGCGCCAGACCACGAGCATCGGCATGAAGCTCACGCAGTTCGGTCAGCTCTTCAAAGACCTGGGCGCCGAAGACGCCGTCAACCTCGATGGCGGCGGATCCTCGACGATCCTCGCCCGCGAGGCCGGCGACGAGCAGGCCACCCTGCTGCACAACCCCTCCGACGGCGAAGAGCGCCTCGTGCCGAACGGCCTCGGGCTCTTCGTGGCCCCCGGATCCGGAACGGCGCACGGCTACCGGCTCGTCGCCGAGCACGCGACGGATGACGCGCAGCGCGTCTTCCCGGGCCTGCACCGCACTCTCACGGCCAAGGGCTACGACGAGATGTACGCCCCGGTCACCGGCACGGATCCCGCCTGGACCGCCGAGTCCGACGCCGTGAGCATCACCGAGCTCGACGGCCCGACGGCATCCGTCGAGGGCAAGACCACCGGCGATGTCGCGGTCGACGCGACATCCGGTGAGGCCACCGGCACCATGGACGTGCAGGTGCTCGGCGCCCTCCAGCGGGTCACCGCCTCGACCTCGCTCGTGGCGCTCGTCGACAAGACCTCGGTCGGCACCCTGACCCTCGTGGGGCACGACGACCAGGGCTACGAGGCCCCCATCGACCCGGCAGACGTCACCATCACCGGCAACGAGGCAGGCAAGTTCGCCATCACGCCCGGCGAGGGCGACACCTTCTCGATCACCCCTCTCGTCGACGAGGACAGCACCGAGCTGCACTTCGACGTGCAGGGCAAGAAGGTGGATGTCGCGCTGACCGTCGGCGTGAGCGATGCGCCCATCTCGACCTTCGACGACGTCGCCACCTGGCGCGTCACGACGGCGCGCGCCACGGCGCAGATCGGCTCGGACGCCGGACGCACGGGAGGCACCTCGGTGCACCTGACGTACGACTTCTCGCAGCAGACCGGAACCCGCACGGCGAACGCGCTCCCGCCGGCGCGCTACGACATCCCGGGCCAGCCGCAGAACCTCAAGGTCTGGGTGAAGGGCACGTCGACGATCGGCGCGAACGCCGAGACCTACCTCGGCTACCGTGACGCGACGGGCAGCACGAAGTTCGTCTACTCCAGCGCGCCCGTGGGCAACGGCTGGCAGCAGATCAACTTCCCGATCCCGCAGGGCACGGCCTACCCGATCCAGTTCACCCAGGTCGCCGCCTACGAGACGAACGCCGACCAGCTCTACCGCGGTGAGATGTGGTTCGACGACGCGACCGCCGAGGTCGCGCCGAACGTCGAGCTGCCGATCGCGCCGCTCGTGACGAGCGACGTCATCGCCTCCGACGGCGCCACCGACGACGACGCCCAGCGCGTCGCCATCATCTCCGACGCGCAGTTCATCGCCGCGAACCCCACGAGCGGGCAGGTCCAGGCCGCGCACCGCACTCTCAAGGAGATCGTCGCCTCGAAGCCCGATGTGATGTTCCTCGTCGGAGACTTCGTCGACGAGGCCTCGCCGGCCGACTTCGCGCTCGCCAAGAGCATCCTCGACGAGGAGCTCGCCGGTGTCGACTTCCCGTGGTATTACCTGCCGGGAAACCACGAGATCATGGGCACCTCCGACCTGACGAACTTCAGGAACGTCTTCGGCGACCCGGTCAAGACGGTCGACCAGGACGGCACGCGCTTCATCCTGCTGGACGCCTCGACGGGAACCCTCTCGAAGAACTTCCCCCAGCTCCAGATGCTGCGCAGCCAGCTGGACGACGCGAAGACGAACCCCGACATCACGGGTGTCGTCGTGCTCCAGCACATGCCGATCGACGACCCGCTCGTCAACAAGGCGAGCCAGCTGGTGAACCGTCAGGACGCCGAGATGGAGCGCGAGTGGCTCGAGGACTTCCGCGAGAGCTCGGGCAAGTCGATCGCGATGGTCAACGGCCACGTCGGAACCTTCCACTCGAAGGTCGAAGACGGCATCCCGTACATCATCAACGGCAACTCGGGCAAGACGCCCTCGGAGTCGCCCGAGTTCGGCGAGTTCACCGGCTGGACGATGATCGGCATCGACCCCGCCGCCGGTGAGTGGAGGAAGGATGCCGCGGCTCCCGCCGTCTCGTCCGAGCTCGCCACCTCCGGCAACGCGTGGCTCGAGGCGGAGACGCAGACCCGCGTCGACGAGCTCGACGTCACGGCGCCGACCTCGCCGATCGCCTCCGGCTCGAGCGTCGAGCTCGCGCCGACCGTGACGCAGGACACCACGCGCGTCCGCGACGTGCTGTGGCCGATGAGCTGGGCCTGGACCGGGTCGGACTCGCTGTTCGTCGGGCCCGTGGCCGACGCCCCAGCCGACGCCATCGCCGCGATCGACCCGTCGACGCACGTGCTGACCGGCCTTCACGCGGGCTCGGGTGAGGCAACGCTTACGATGAACGGCGTCAGCACCACGGCGCAGTTCGAGGTCACCGGCGGAGTCGTCTCGGTGACGGGCGACCCCGCCTTCGGCAGCACTCTGATCGCGGACCTCTCCGCGCTGGGCGCGCCCGACGGCGCGACGGTCGGCTATCAGTGGCTGCGCGACGGCGAGCCGATCGACGGCGCGACGACGGCGAGCTATGCGGCCGGTGTCGACGACCTCGGCGCGAAGCTCTCGGTGACCGTGACGGTCTCGGCCGACGGCCTCGCCACCGTCTCGACGACGAGTGACGAGACCGTGGCGATCGCCGCGATCGAGCTGCCGAGGACCCCCGAGGTCACCATCACCGGCGAGGCAACGGTCGGCGAGACCCTGACCGCGGCGGCCGGCGACTGGGGTGTTCCGGATGTCGCGATCGGCTACAACTGGCTGCGCGACGGCGAGCCGGTGGCGGATGCCGCGGCCGCGAGCTACACGCTCACCGACGCCGACCTCGGCGCGCACATGAGCGTGACGGCGACGGCAACCGCCCCCGGCTACGAGCCGAAGTCGGTCACGAGCGACCCGACCGGCGCGGTCGCGCCGGCCGATGTCACCGACCCGACGGACACGCCGACGGACACGCCGAGCGACGAGCCGACCACGCCGCCGAGCTCCGAGCCGACGTCGACGCCCAGCGCGCCGGCATCCGACAACGGCGACTCGGGAAGCGGAACGGCGGACGGCGACCTCGCGTCGACCGGATTCGATGGCCTGCCCTACGCGGCGCTCGCGGCTCTGCTGCTCGCGCTCGGTGCGGGAACGGTCCTGTTCCGTCGCAGTCGCGCGGCCAAGCGCTGAGCGTGAAGCCGCGCTAGCCACGAGCGGCGCAGGCGCAGCAGCACTGACACGAGGAGGCCCCCGCCGGGAACGGCGGGGGCCTCCTTCGTCGTCGTGGTCGCGTGGGATCAGGCGAGCGGGTCGTCGCTCTCGGTGGTGCGGCGGGTGACCGTCTCACCGCTGGCGGGGTCGACCGCCGAGCGCGAGGTCGCGATGGTCTGGCGGCGGCGGGTCAGCAGCACGAGGCTGATGATCGCCACGACGAGGCCCGCGGCCATGAGGATGTAGCCGACGGTGTCGAGGTCGATCCACCCCAGGTCGACGTCGAGCGCGAACACGAGGATCGCTCCGATGACGATCAAGGCGATTCCTGTTCCGATACCCATGGTGCCCTCCTTCTCTCGAGCGCGCCGGCGTGCCGGGCGCGCTGTCGATCACCCCGATCGGGGGTGTGTGGAGCACGCTAACACGCGGGCGCACCGCGGGCCGAGGGCCTTGCGGCATCCCGTCGTGGGGTGTATCCGGGTGCCCGAGCGGACCGCGGACGGGTCGTGCTCAGCTCTCGTAGACCTCGAGGGGCAGACCGTCGGGGTCGCGGAAGAAGAACATCTGCTTGCCGTTGTTCGGGTCGACGCGCAGCTCCTCGCACTCGATGCCCTTGGCGAGCAGCTCGTCGCGGGCCGCGGGCACGTCGTCGACCTCGAACGCGAGGTGCCGCAGCCCCAGAGCCTCGGGCCCGGACGCACGCGGGGGAGTGTTCGGAAAACTGAAGAGCTCGATGAGGTACACCCCGCCGAGCGCGAGCTTGCCCATCCACGACTCCCGCTCCGCGCGGTAGTACTCGGCGATCAGCTCGCAGCCGAGGGCGTCGCGGTAGAACTCCTTGGAACGCTCGTAGTCGCTCGCGATGATCGCAATGTGATGCACACCGTTGATTCGCACGGGATCAGTCAATCACGATGCAGGCCGCGTGCGGCGCCGATCCCGACCTGGCGGTCGGCACAGCCGGTGGTTGGCGGCGGTGGGAGCGCGATCGGCATCCGGAATACGGCGTCGGGGTCGGCGGCTGCGCCTGGGACTGCGCCTGCCCCTGCGCCTGGGAGCCTGGTGGGTATCCTCGCCGCCGTCGCCGTCCTGTGAAAGTCTGGAAGGGATCGATTGAGGAGGACTTCATGCCGAATCTCGAACAGACGACGTTCCCGTTCTGGATCGTCTTCACCATCGCCGCGGTCGTCATCGCCGCGGTCATCGTCATCGTGATCATCTCGGTCGTGCGCAGTACGAGCACGGTCAGACGAGCGGGCCACGACCCGTTCACCCTTCAGGCCGAGCTCGCCTCGCGGGCCCTCGACAGCCGGCTGCTCGCGAAGGATGCCCCGATCGAGGAGCGTCTCGCCGAGCTCGACCGCCTGCGTACGAGCGGTGCCATCACCGAGCCCGAACTCGCCCGTGCTCGAGCAGACGTCTTGCGCGGGCGCTGAGTCGATAGCGACTCGCCGCGCCGCAGCTCAGCGGCGCGCCTGCGGTACGTCGGGCGCGGCTCTTCTCGCGACCGCGGATGCTCGGGGCCCGTCGCTCGCGAACACACTCGCGCTCGCGCTCTACACCTCGCCGAAGTGGGCGCGGAAGCGCTGCAGCTGCTCGATGGCCTGCACGGTCGGAACGACGGCGTCGCCGGCATCCGACGGCCTCGACTGCGGCGGGTTCTCGGGCTGGGCGACGACCCGGATCTCGTCGTGCAGGCGCTCCATCTTGCGGTCGAGGCGGCTGGCCGTCTCGGCGGCCTCGCGCAGATCGTCGAGCAGCTCCTGCGGAACCTGCTGGTCGTACTTGTAGTAGATCTTGTGCTCGAGGCTCGCCCAGAAGTCCATCGCGATCGTGCGGATCTGCACCTCGACGAGCACCGGCACGACGCCGTCGGAGAGGAAGACGGGAACCTCCACGATCGCGTGCAGGCTCTTGTAGCCGTTGGGCTTGGGGTTCTTGATGTAGTCCTTGACGGCCACGAGGCGGATGTCGTGCTGGCTCGTGAGCATGTCGAAGACCCGATAGGTGTCCGAGACGAAGCTGCAGGTGATGCGCACTCCGGCGATGTCGGTGATCGACTCGCGGATCGTCTCGAAGGAGGGGTCGAAGCCCTTGCGCTGCACCTTGTCGATGATGCTCTCGGGCGTCTTGAGTCTCGACGAGACGTGCTCGATCGGGTTGTAGTCGTGCATGTGCGAGAACTCCTCGCGCAGGATCGAGATCTTCGTCGTCACCTCGTCGATGCCGAACTTGTACTGCATCATAAAGCGGGTGAAATCGTCGCGCAGCTGCTTCATCTCGTCGACGCTCGAGGCGTCGATGGTGATGAGTCCGCGGACCCCGTCGGTGCTCATCCGGGGAGAGTGCGCGTGGTGGTCGTCGTCGAGTCGTGCGGGTTCTGCGTTCACACTTGTCACACTATGAGTCGTGGTTGTGCGATTGATGGGAAATCGTTACCGAGTGGGATGATGGGCTCTCGGCGTGTGCCGGCCGCGTGCCCATGCGGCTGCACGATGGCGAACGGAAGCCGTCATAGACTCGGCATCATGGAGCACTCCCCGCACGGCCGCCCACCCGGCCGTCCACCCGTCATCGCGGATGTGGCTCGCGTGGCCGGGGTCTCCGTGCCCACCGTCTCGCGAGTGCTGACGGGCTCGACCCCGGTGCGCGACAAGACCCGCCAGCTCGTTATGGACGCGATCCGCGAGCTCGGCTATCGCCCGAATGAGGCCGCTCGTGCGCTCGTGCGCGGTCGCCAGTCGATGATCGGCGTCATCACGAGCAACACCACCCGCTTCGGCTACGCGACGACGATCCAGGGCATCGAGGAGGCAGCACGGGCCGTCGGGCTGCTCGTCGCGATCACCGTCGTGGACTCCGAGAGCGAGGCGGATGTGAAGATCGCCGTCGATCTTATGCTCGGTCAGCCGCTCGCGGGTGTGATCGTCTTGGACTTCGATCGCCAGGGCGAGCAGGCGCTCCTGGCTCTGCCGGAAACGCTCCCGATCGCCGCCGTCACGTCGACGAGAGAGGGCCGGCCGGTTCGCCGGATCCTCTTCGACGACCGCTCCGGAGGACGGGAGGCGACCAACTACCTCCTGGCGCTCGGCCACAGGACCGTCCATCACGTGGCCGTTCCGGGGACGGGGCGTCCGAGTGGCCGGATGGAGGGCTGGCAAGAGGCGCTTCGCACGGCTGGAGCGGTGGTCCCCGAGGTTATCGATACCGATTGGACGGCGCAGTCGGGTTTTGAGGCGGGGCTTCTGCTCGCCGAACGTCCGGGACTCACCGCGGTGCTGTGCGGCAACGATGAGATCGCCTTCGGGGTGATGAAGGCGCTCCAGACCCGCGGCCTCTCGGTGCCGGGCGACGTGAGCGTCGTCGGCTTCGACGACCACCCGCATGCCTCGCTGTGGTCGCCCCCGTTGACCACGATGGCACAGGATTTTGTACAGCTCGGAGCGGCGTCCCTTCGCAGTCTGCTGGCCGATGGCCGCGAGCCGACCGAGGATCCGGCTACCCCGTCGCTGCATCTCGTTGTGCGCGAGAGCACTGCGCCGCCCCGTATCTGAGCGCTCGAGCGGGTAGTGCGACCCGCTCGGGAATCGACCCCTCTCACATTTGTGAAAACGTTGATCAAAGAGTTACTATCTCTGAGCGATCAAATTTGATCAACGTTTTCATGAAGTCCGCATCCGGAAGATCCGGCGGCGAAGTGCAAAGGAGCCTGATGGGATCGACCATTCGCTGGGGCAACGACATTCTCGACCTGGCCATCCGGACATCCGAGGAAGCTCCCGCCTTCTTGGCCGGAATCTCGGTCTCTCCCGATCGCGCAGGAGCGGCACCCATCGATCGTGTGCAGCCGCTCGTCGAGGTTCTCGTCCTCGGGGACGGTCACTCCCTCTCCAACACCCGGTTCAGCCACACGGGCGTCGGCTCCCGGCTGCGCTACCTGAGCCACGAGACCGGCGAGGAGGGCGGTCGATCGATGCTGCGCGTCGTTCAGGCCGACTCGCAGACCGGTCTGCAGGTCGCCTCGGTCTTCCGGATCTGGGCGGGCGTGCCTGCGATCCAGACCTGGACCGAGGTCGTCAACACGGGCTCGAGTGCGGTGACCCTGCAGATGGTGAGCTCGCTCGCGAGTGGCGCCTTCCTGGGTGACGGCGAGGGCATGGCGGATGTGTCCCTCCTCCGCGGCCGATCCGAATGGTGCGGCGAGGGACGCTGGGCCTGGACTCCGTTGTATGGGCCCGACGGCCTGCCCGAGATCAACACCACGCTGCACGACCACGATGCACGAGGAACTCTCACCACGGTGAGCAAGACGACCTGGTCGTCGGGGGAGTATCTGCCCACCGGCTTTCTCGTCAACACCCGCACGGGTCGGAGCTGGGCGTGGCAGGTCGAGCACAACGGTGCATGGCGATGGGAAGTCGACGGGCGTCGCGAGGGCGAGAACGCCGTTGCACTCATCGTTGCCGGCCCCAACGACATGGATCACCAGTGGGACACAGCGCTCGCGCCCGGCGACGAGTTCGTCTCCGTGCCGGTGTCGCTCGCGGTCTCCGACGACGGCTACGAGGGCGCCCTCGCGGCTCTCACCGCACAGCGCCGGGCCATCCGCCGCCGCAGCGAGCCCGACGCGGGTCTTCCCGTGATCTTCAACGATTACATGAACACGCTTATGGGCGACCCGACCACGCAGAAGCTGCTCCCGCTCATCGATGCGGCCGCGGCATCCGGTGCTGAATACTTCTGCGTCGACGCCGGCTGGTACGACGACAACGGGCACTGGTGGCCGAGCGTGGGCGAGTGGAAGCCGTCGACGAGCAGATTTCCCGATGGGGGACTCGAACGCGTGCTCGATCACATCCGTTCGCGCGGTATGAAGCCCGGCCTCTGGCTCGAGCCCGAGGTCGTGGGTGTGCTCAGCCCCATGGCCGACCGTCTGCCGGATGAGGCGTTCCTCCAACGGTACGGTCAGCGGGTCGTCGAGCACGACCGTTACCATCTCGACTTCCGTCACCCGGCTGTTGTGGAGCACCTCGACGCGGTCGTCGCCCATCTCGTCGACGACCTCGGAGTGCGCTACTTCAAACTCGACTACAACGTCACTCCGGGGCCGGGAACCGACCTCGACGTCTTGAGCGCAGGCGAGGGGCTCCTTGCACACAACCGGGCCCATCTGGCCTGGCTCGACGGCATGGTCGAACGGCACCCGCATGTCGTCTTCGAGAACTGCGCATCGGGTGCGATGCGCATGGACTACGCCATGATGTCGCGACTCGACCTGCAGTCCACCTCGGATCAGCAGGACTTCCGGCTGTACGCGACCATCGCCGCAGCGGCTCCCGTCTCGCTCCTGCCCGAGCAGGCCGGCAACTGGGCTTACCCGCAGCCCGGAATGAGCGACGAGGAGATCGCGTTCACCATGGTCAACGGCCTTGTGGGTCGTCTCTATCTCTCGGGTCACCTCGACGGTATGGACGAGCACGAGGCGGCACTGGTCGCCGAGGGAGTCGACGCCTACAAGGCGCTGCGTTCACAGCTCACGACCGCCGAGCCGTTCTGGCCGCTCGGACTCCCGAACTGGTATGACGACGTGATCGCCCTGGGCTTCCGCAGCGGCGGGGGGAGCTATCTCGCTGTCTGGTATCGCGGCGACCGGCCCGAGGGCATCGCACTCGATCTGCCGCCGTTCGGTGGCGCGCGGCTCGATATCGAGACCATCTACCCGCGAAGCCTCCCCTCGTGGGGCTCCGAATGGGATGCTGCAACAGCACGCCTGACGCTCACCCCGGTCGGCTCCGGCCCGACCGCCCGAATCTTCCGCCTTGCGACCGCGGAGCGACCGGCATCCGCATGATGCCGACGT
The DNA here is from genome assembly GCF_002797855.1 of Compostimonas suwonensis. GTDB lineage: Bacteria > Actinomycetota > Actinomycetes > Actinomycetales > Microbacteriaceae > Compostimonas > Compostimonas suwonensis. Next base: position 211,500 of record NZ_PGFB01000005.1, on the reverse strand, counting down.
CCACGAACTCAGCCGCACAATTCGATCAACGATGAGGAGAATGCACAGAATGTTAGGAAAGAAGATCGTCGTCGCCGCGGCCCTCGCGGCGACGAGCGCACTGCTCTTGGCGGGTTGCTCCGCAGCGAACCCCGGTTCGTCGGACGGGGGCGACGGCGAGGTCACCTGGAATGAGCCGACCGCCGATCTCAGCGGCGTGACACTGACCTACTGGACAGCCACGCAGACCGCGACCATGGCCGATCAGGTCATCGATGCCTTCGAGGATCAGACCGGCGCGAAGATCGACAAGGTCATCATCCCGGACGTCTATGAGACGAACGCCCCCACCAAGCTCGCATCGGGCGCCAAGCCCGATCTCGCGACCTGGCAGCCGACGGCGAGCGTGCTCGCGCTCCTCCAGCCGAAGACCGGACTGCAGAACCTCGACACCGCACCCTGGCTCGACACGCTGTCGCCCGCCATCCAGAAACTCGGAACGGTCGACGGCACCCACTATGCCGCGTTCGTCAACGTGCCCTCGGTCATCGGCGTCTTCTACAACAAAGACGTCTTCGCCAAGGCTGGCATCACCGACACCCCGGCGAACTTCGACGAGCTTCTCGCTGACTCCCAGAAGATCAAGGATGCCGGTGTGTCACCGTTCTTCGGCGCAGCCGGCGACAGCTGGCCCACCCAGTGGTGGCCTCAGGTGCTCCTCGCCGAGAAGGCGAGGGACGGCCTCTGGGATCGCGTCAACTCGAATGAGGACACCTTCACCGGAGACGACATCCAAGGTGCCATCACGGAGTACAAGGACATGCTCGACGCCGGCTACTTCAACGACGACAACGGCACCTCGACCTACAACGAGTCCGGTCCCGCGCTCTTGAACGGTGAAGCCGGAATGGTGCTTCAGATCAGCTCCTTCGTCTCGCTTCTTCAGTCGACGGCCGACACCGCGACGATCAATGACACGATCGGCTGGTTCCCGATCTCGAAGGACGGCAACATCGGCACCTCGGTGCCCGGGGGCGACAGTGCGCTCGTCGCGCCGAAGACCGGCGATCCGAAGAAGGAGGCGGCTGCACGTCAGTTCCTGCGCTTCTGGATGGAGACGGACTACGCGTCGTACGTCGAGTCCTCGAAGCAGGTCTCGATCGAACCCTCGGTCGAGACGCCGTCGGACGTGCCCGAGGTGGCCCAGGTGGCCGCGGACGCGCTCGAGAACTCCGTGGGCTCGATGCAGCAGGACGCCGTGGTCAACCCCGACTTCTACAAGTTCCTCGCCGACATGGTGCACGGGACGAAGACCCCGGAAGAGGTCGGACAGCTCACCCAGGCTCAGTTCGAACAGCTCGCGAAGGCGCTCGGAGTCTCGGGCTTCTAGCGCATCATCGGGGCGGGGTCGCGATCGCTACCCCGCCCCTCGGTCGCGAAAGGAAAATGGAGTTATGGCTTACCCCGTGGTGGATACTCCCGCGCAATTGCGCCGCAACAGCAGGGCGTCCCGAAAGCGCCAGACGGTCACGCATCCCGCCTGGTTCCTGATCCCGGCGTTCGCGGTTCTCGGCATCTTCTTCTTCCTGCCGACCCTCTTCAACTTCGTCTACGCCTTCACGGACTGGTCGGCGTTCAAGAACACGATCAACTTCGTCGGCTTCGACAACTTCGCCTCGTTGCTCTCCGATGGCTCGCTCCTATCGGCGTTGCGCATCACGCTCATCTACGCGGCGCTCGTCGGAATCATGCAGAACCTCTTCGGCCTGGGCTTGGCCGTGCTGCTCGAGCGCGACACGAGGATCAACCGTTTCGCCCGGGTGATCTTCTTCATTCCCGTGCTGATGTCGGCGCTCGCGGTCGGCTACATCTTCCAGGCCCTTTTGAAGCCGGACGGGGCGGTGAACGGCATCCTCGGCTTTTTCAGTGGACAGCATGTCGACATCCCCTGGCTCGGCGACACGACGTGGACCCTTGTGGTCGTCGCCTTCGTCAACTCCTGGAAATGGATGGGTCTCGCGATGATCATCTACCTCGCGGGTCTCAAGACCGTGCCAGAGGATGTTCTCGAGGCCGCCAAGATGGATGGCGCGGGCCCGTGGAAGACGTTCTTCTCCGTGAAGTTCCCCCTGCTGGCCCCCGCGGTGACGTTCAACTTCGCGACGGCGCTCCTCGGATCGCTCAACGGCTTCGACACCGTGCAAGCCACAACCGGGGGCGGCCCGGCTCAGACCACCGAGGTTCTCAACATCTACATCTTCCAGATCTTCGGGTACGGGCTCTACGCGCAGGCGACGACGATGAGCCTCGTGCTCTTCTTCCTCGTGCTGGTGCTCGCCTTCCCCGTGATCGGATACCTGCGTAAGAGGGAGCGTGTGCTCTGATGAGTGGAATCGTTGTGAAGACGCGCCCGGGTGCGAGCCACCTCCAGCACGGCGTATGGTCACGCTATGTTCAGCCGATCGTCGTGATCCTGCTGTGCCTGATCGCGGTGGGGATCCCGTTGTGGCTCGCCCTCATCACATCGGCCAAGTCGCAGGGCGAGGCGAACCTGCCCGATCTCTCGCTTCCGAGCGAGTGGCATCTCCTCGACAACTACGCACAGGCCTTCAGCCAGGGCGAGGTCTGGCGTGGTCTGTTCGGCAGCGTGCTCGTGATGGTTCCGGCTGTCATCGGCGTCATCCTCTTCGGATCGCTCGCGGCTTGGATCCTCGCCCGTCGGTCGAGTCGCTGGGCCGCCGTGCTCTACTCGGCCGCCATCAGCGGGATCATCCTGCCGCCGGCGGTCGTCACGATCGTGCTGCTCCTGCGTCAGCTGGGACTCGCGAGCACACCCACGGGCATGATCTTCGTGTACATGGGAATGTACATGTCGATCGTGATCTTCTTCATCACGGGCTTCGTGCGCACCATCCCGCTCGAGCTCGAGGAGGCTGCGCGCATCGACGGCGCGAGCCCGTTCGGGATCTTCTTCCGGATCATCCTGCCGTTGCTGCGGCCGGTGATCGCGACGGCGACCATTCTCGTGTGCCTCTACATCTGGAACGACGTGTTCTACTCGTTCTTCGTGCTCGGCGGTGGATCGACGACGACGCTCCAGCTCAACCTGTTCCAGATAGCGAGCAGCAACCTCTACCAGAACAACTGGAACCTGATCTTCGCTTATGTCGTGATCTCGAGCCTGCCGCTGCTGATCGTCTTCATCTTCGCTCAGCGTCGCATCATCTCGGGCATCACGGGCGGCGCGGTCAAATAGCGATGGCATGGCTGAGCGAGGCGGAGATCGGCCGGTTGGCGATCGGCGCAGCGGACTACGATCGCGCCGCGACATCCACCGGCATCGTGCATTTCGGCGTCGGCAACTTCCACCGCGCACACGAGGCGATGTTCGTCGATGCCCTGCTGAGACTCGGCGAGGCGAAGGACTGGGCGATCTGCGGGGTGGGGGTGATGCCGGCGGACGCCCGAATGCGCGACGCGCTCATCTCGCAGAACGGCCTGTACACCCTCGTTCTCGCGAACGGTGACGGCTCACGCGATGCGCGCGTCATCGGTTCGATCACCGAGTACCTCTACGCCCCCGACGACCCGCAGGCCGTCGTCGAGAAGCTTGCGTCGCCTCAGACGCGGATCGTCTCGCTTACCATCACAGAGGGTGGTTACAACGTCGACCACACCACGGGCGTCTTCGACGAGCGAACCCCGGATGTCGTGGCCGACCTGCTTCCGGGTGCGGCTCCCCGCACGGTCTTCGGGCTCATCACGGCCGGGCTGGCCCTGCGACGCGAACGCGGGCTGATGCCCTTCGCGATCATGTCATGCGACAACATCCAGGGCAACGGAGCTGTCGCGCGTGCGGCCGTCGTGGCCTTCGCGACAGCGAAAGACGAGTCTCTCGGTCGATGGGTCGGAGAGAACGTGGCGTTTCCGAACTCGATGGTCGATCGGATCACACCGGTGACGACGGAGGACGACAGGAGCTTCGTCTTCGATGCCTATCGGTACCACGACGCATGGCCGGTCGTGAGCGAGCCCTTTGTTCAATGGGTGCTCGAGGACGACTTCCCCGCCGGCCGTCCGCCGCTGGAACTCGTCGGTGTGCAGCTGGTCGATGACGTCGCGCCGTACGAGCAGATGAAGCTCCGGCTGCTCAACGCGAGCCACCAGGCGATGGCGTACTTCGGTCTGCTCGCGGGGCACCGCTACGTCGACGAGGCGGCATCCGACCCTCTTGTGGTCGCGCTCCTCGAGCGCTATATGGACGAGGCTCGCCCGACCCTCAGCCCCGTGCCCGGGATCGACCTCGACGAATACCAGCTCACTCTCATCGAGAGGTTCTCCAACGCGGCGATCAAAGACACTCTCGCGCGTCTCGCGGTCGACGCCTCTGATCGTATTCCCGCCTTTCTGCTGCCCGTCGTGCGCGACAATCTGGCTGCCGGTCGGCCCGTCGCGGTCTCAGCGGCGATCGTGGCCAGCTGGGCGCGCTACGCCGAGGGTATCGACGAGGCGGGGGCGTCGGTCGAGGTCGTCGACCCTCGTGGGAGCGTTCTCGGGCCCCTCGCACGCTCGCAGCGGGACAACCCGCTCGCCTTTCTCCGCAACCGTGAGCTCTTCGGCGACCTCGCCGAGCTGCAGTCGTTCTCCGAGCCCTATCGGGCGGCGCTCATGAGCCTCCACCGAGTCGGCGCGAGGAAGACGCTCCAGACGATCCTGGGCTGACGCCGTGCGCGACCCTCTCGGATCGAGCCGCTACGCGAAGATGCGGATGCCGTTGAGCTGCTTGTTGAGCGGCATCAGCAGCGCGATGAACGGCACGAAGATCCGCAGGAAGTAGAGGAGCGGCGTCACCTGAGCGAAGTCGCCCACCGCGAACAGGATGATCGCGATCACCGCGAGCAGGAGGGCGAGGAGGTAGCTGCGGAGCGAGCTCACGAAGAAGATCGCGAAACCGGCCGACGCGAGCGCGATGCCCGTGTCGATCACAAAAGCCCCGGCGGGCGCGTAGGCGATCGACGGTGCGACGATCCACATCACGATCGCGACGATCCAGAGCACGACTCCGGTCAGTCCCTGTGCCGGCTTCGGCAGTTCGTTGCGCGCCATTCTCAACTCCTCGATCACCCGGGGCGCGATCGCGACGGTCGAGAGAACACCGGATGCCGCGATTGCCGCCTCACACTACGCACACACTCTACCGGTGCCGCCGCGCTCTCGCGGGCTGCCGTGGGGCGCCGCCGCGGAACCTGTCCCGCAGGGCCAGCCAGCCGAGCGTTCCGAGGGCCCAGACCATCAGCACGATGGCGGCCAGGCGCACGATCCACACGGGAATCGCGACGGCGACGGCGAGCGCGAGCACGAAGATCATCGCCCACACGGTCGCCGGTCTCATCCCGCCACTGTAGCGCCCGTCGCGTCGTCGATTTCCGGGATCGTCGTCTCGTCGGCGCCGGGGGAAAGCGAGCCCGCATGCGCGCGGAGCCCGCGGAAGGAGCGCGGAGTCCACAGAAGCGCAAAGGCGATGCGAGTAGCGTTGACGGCATGTTCCAGCGCTATGTGGCCATCGGCGACAGCTTCAGCGAGGGCGTCGGCGACGAGCGGCCGGACGGCGGGGTGCGTGGCTGGGCCGATTTCGTCGCCCTGGGTCTGGCCGCGGCATCCGATGCGCCGGTCGGCTACGCGAACCTGGCCATCCGCGGCCGGAAGCTCGGCCCGATCCTCGAGGAGCAGCTCGACGCCGCGCTCGCGCTCGGCCCCGACCTCGTGAGCCTCAACGGCGGCGGCAACGACATCATGCGCCCCCGGGTCTCGATCGCGAGCGTCGCCGACCGGCTCGACGGCGCCGTCGACCGGGTGGTCGCGAGCGGCTCTCACATGCTGCTGCTGAGCGGGGCCAACCCCTCCGACCACATTCCCCTCGGCGGCCTGCTGTCGCGGCGCGGAAACGAGCTCGCCGACGCCGTGCGCGCCCGCTTCCCGCGCGAGGGTGTGACCTACGTCGACAACTGGGCGGATGCCGGTCTGCGCGACATCCGGTACTGGTCACCCGACAAGCTGCACCTGAACGCCCTCGGCCATGCGCGTGTCGCGAGCAATGTGCTCACCGCGTTCGGGGTGCCCGTGCCGCCGGAGTGGGGTGTCGACGAGGTCGCGGCCGCCGCGCCGGGCGAACGATCCCGCAACACCGCGGCGTACTACCGCGAGCACGTGCTGCCCTGGATCGGCCGGCGTCTCACGGGCCGCTCGTCGGGCGACGGCCGTTCGGCGAAGATCCCAACGCTGCGACCCGTCGATCCGACGATCGTCTCGTAGGCGGCTCGGCTCTTCTGCTCGGGTTCTTCTGTTGGGCGAGGCGGTGTCGCCTTCCGACGGCTACAGAGAACCGGGTGTGTTGCCGTACACCCGGTCGAAGAGGATGTGCACGTCGCGGTCGAGGGCGCCGATCCGCGCGTTTATGAGCTCGAATCGCGCGTCGACGGTGTCGAACCGTGAGTTGATGGCGGCGAACTGGGTGTCGATGGTGGCGAATCGGGTGTCGATCGTCTCGAACCGGGTGTTGAGGGCCTCGAACCGGGAGTCGACCGCTTCGAACCGCGCGTTCATTTCGCTGCGCAGGGCGTTGAGCCCGGTGTCCATCTCGCTGCGGAGGCTGCCCATCTCGCTGCGGAGGCTGCCCATCTCGCTGCGGAGGCTGCCCATCTCGCTGCGGAGACTGTGCATCTCGCTGCGGAGCCCGCCGATCTGAGCCGTGATGGTGCGCATGAGCATCGTCACGACGAGTGTGATCGTGGCGAGCAGGGCCGTGGTGAGCACCCCGATCGTCGCCCAGGTCTGTGCTTCGTTCATGTCGATCACCCTCATATTCTCGTGCTTCTGAGGCACCAACGCTAGATGTGTTCGAACCGCTCTCGGGGTGGTTTCGCCGAAACGGTGGGGTGCGAACGCGGGAGTCGTCGTGTGCAGGAGAGGTGGCTCGCCTGATGCGAGGCCGTTGCGCGCACGGCCGGCCGGCGGCATCCGGCGATCGGCGGCTCTTTCGCGGGGTTCGCCGATCGCATAGCTTGTGGGAGTGGGTGTTGCTGTTTCCGAGGGTGTGGTGCGTGCAACGCAGTCACGCGTGCAAGCCGTCGACATCGCACGCGGACTGGCCCTCTTCGGCATGTTCATCGCCCATGTCGCGCCGGCGGCCGACGGGATACCGGTCGTCGAACAGCTCGTGGCCTTCTCCGACGAGCGCCCGCGTATCCTGTTCGCGCTCGTCGCCGGCATGGGACTCGGCTTCATCTCGGGCGGTGTCACGCCTCTGACAGCCGATCGGGGCAGAGTGCGCGGACAGGTGGCGATCCGCGCCGTTCTCATCTTCGCGCTCGGGGCGCTGCTCATCTCTCTGCAGCCTCTTGTGATCGTCATCCTGGAGGTCTACGGCTTGGCGTTCCTCCTGATGATCCCCCTCATCTTCGTTCGTGCAGAGATCCTGCTGGTCGTGGGCTGCGTGTTGGTGGCCGTCATGCCCGCGTTCACCTGGGCCGCGACGGCCGCGTTCCGGGTGCTGCCCCCGGATGCGCAGGGCTGGCGAATCCCCCTGGACTGGCTGCTCACGGGCGCGTACCCCCTCGTCATCTGGGTGCCGGTGATGATGATCGGCCTCGCCCTCGTGCGTCTCGACCTCGCCGCGGTGCGCACGGTCGTCTGGATGTCGGCGGCCGGCGTCGTCGGCATCGTGACGGGTCTCATCGCCTGGCAGCTCGCGGGCAACGCCGGGGACCCGCTCCTGGCGGAATCCGCTTTCACCGTGATGAACGTCTCGGTGGCGGTCGCGATCGTCGCCGCGCTTCTCGCGCTCACCGGTCTCGCGCCGACCGGTGCCCGCCGTGTCGCCCGCGCCGTGTTCTGGCCCGTCGCCGCTGTCGGCGCGATGCCGCTCACCATCTACACCGCGCACATCCTCGTGCTCGTGGTCTCCAAGCGGCAGGAGGCCGGGGTGACCACCGACGACTCCTGGGGGCTCACGATCGGCCTCATCGTCGGGTCGTTGCTCTTCGCCTCGCTCTGGCGGCGTCTCGTCGGCCGGGGTCCGCTCGAATGGGTCGTCGCGAAGGCGAGCATGCGCGGCTGAAACCGGCGCGCGGCCGAGGCTCCGTGGCCATCTTGCGTCCTCGACGCCAGAGGTGCGGATGCGCTGCATGAGCTGTGAGCGCCATTTCCGTGCGCAGACTTTCCTGGCATCGGGCCGTGCACGAGGGGTGGGGGAAGCTCGTCGGCTACCCTCGAAGCATGCGTCTCGCGAAGCCAACGATCGTCGTGCTCACCGCCCTGCTGCTCGCGGGCTGCGCCGGGGCGCCGACTCCCGCGCCGACCGCGACGAAGACCTCGACCCCCACGCCGACCTCGCTCACCGAGCAGCAGAAGGCCGATCAGCTGGTGACGACCAACGTCAACCTGTACGGGAAGCTGGTCTGCGGCAAGCTCGCCGAGCTGCCCGATGCGAACGTCAACGACCTCGTCGCCAAGGTTCTCGAGATGTACCCCGCCGGCAACGTGCCGGAGGATCAGAAGCTCGGCCTGGCGCGTCGTGCTCTCACCGAGTCCGCGGCCAAGTTCTGCCCCGAGCAGAGCGAGCGGATCGCGACGGATCTGCAGAACGGCTGAGCCCGGAAGAACTGTTGGCGAACAGCTGACGGCGGCACACCGTCGTCGCCCCGAATTGGGGTGCGCATCGGCCTGACGGCGGGTTTTTTCCTGTGGACAGCCGTGTGCCGCGGGTGCTTAGCTGATGGAGAGTTCAAGCAGGGGAACCCGACGCCACCATCGCAGCTGTTCGTCGATTTCTGAACCCGTCCCGGTGAGGCGTGGAGTGACGAATAATGGCTGACGATGTTCTTCCGGCGGTTGCGCGACGGCTCGGATCGCCGAATGCGAAACCCCGGATCATCCAGGTGTACAAGGCCGGCACGGGGTGGACCGCCTCGGATGCCGGGCTGCGGCTCACGGCGACGAGCGCACGCGGGCTGCGGGCCGAGGGCATAACGATGGTGCGGGTCAGCTGGCGTCTGCGGTCGAAGGAGTTCTCGCTGCGTGAGCTGGTGCCCTCGCCCGACTAGCGGCCCGTCGTATCCTGGGCCGATGGGCACGCCGGACTTCGCGATTCACCGCACCACGAGCGACGACTGGGAGCGGGTGCGCGAGCTGCGTCTGGAGATGCTCGCCGACACCCCGCTCGCGTTCGCCGACACGCTCGAGACCGCTCTCTCGTTCGGCGAGGAGCGGTGGCGCGAGTGGGCGTCCCGCGGAAGCTCCGACGGCCGGGCCATCGCCCTCGCAGCCGTCACGGTCGACGGACGCTGGGTGGGCACGATGGGCGGTGTCGTCGACGAGCGGATGCCGCTGCTCGTGAGCGTCTACGTGACCCCCGAGTTCCGCGGCTCCCGCTCGAGCGTCTTCGACGCCCTTCTCGGCGGCGTCGAGGAGTGGGCGATCGGCCACGGAAACGCTCTGCGGCTGCACGTGCACGAGCACAACCCGCGAGCCCGTGCCGCGTATGCGAAGCGCGGCTTCGTGCCGACGGGCCGCACTTTTCCCTACGTTCTCGACCCCTCGGCGAACGAGCTCGAGATGGTCAAACGTCTCACCGTCTGAGCCGCTCACAATTTTTCTGCATTCCATCGAGTGGACGGCGTATGATGACCGCACTGTGAACGGTGGTCCCTAGCCGCCGGGCGCAGCGCGCGACGGTCCCTAGCCGTGGCGCAACTGGCACGCTCAACCCGAAGGAGAGTGTGCGATGGACGCAGTCGTCATCATCGCAATCGTGGTCGCCGTATGGCTGACCCTCGCAGTATTCGTCGCGCTCCTGTTCGGGCGCGTCATCCGTCGGCGGAACCTCGAGGAGCGTCGTCCGGCGCCCGTCGAGCCGTCGGAACAGGCGACGGCGACGGGGCACGACGCCTCGCAGTCGTTCACCTCTGAGGACGTCGCGGCCCTGAGCCGGGTCTTGGGCAACAAGGCGCGCTGAGCCTTAGCGGATCAGAGCGTCTTGAAATTCTGGAGCCAGCGATCTGACGAAGGTCGCAGTCAGATGATTGTAGTCGCGGTAGACGAGGGTGTTCCCGATGATCGGACCGCATATCTCTGATGAACAGATGTAATCGTTGAGATCGACGTACTCGCCGCCGGCGTCGATGGTGACCTGCTCCTCGGCTGACGCAATCGCCTCATCAATTGCAGACGAGCGAGGAGATGCACAGGCGAGTGCGTCTTTGGTGTGCGCGGAAAGACATAGCGCCGGCGTGGAGACGAAGAGGGGTGTGTCCTGGACCACAGCAACGCGCTTTGCACCATCGAGACTATCGATCGTGCGCGCGAGTCCGTCGGACCACTCTGATGTGTCGATACTGGAAAGTCCGTCACTTCGTGCAAAATTTGACATTATGACGAGGTCAGGGCGTTCTTCATTGAGTTCTGCGATCACGGTGGTTCGCCAGACGTCGCAGGCAACATAGTTTGTTCCCCGTACCTCCTTACGAACGTCGACAGAGGGGCATGAGCTCTTAGTGTCCACTCGCAGGTGGATGAGTCCTTCGTCTGCCAGCTGGAGAAGAGCAGGGAACCATTGTGCCGCGTGAGAATCGCCGAATAAGGCGACGAACATCGGAGCATCGGAGCTGCCGAATTCGCAACCGATCGGCTGCGTTCTGGCAGATTCGGCATGGCATCCGGAGGCATAGATCGAGGGGTTGTCGGACGACGAGGCGACAAGAGAGGGCGACATGTTGCTCGGTACGAAGGTGGTGAACGTCGGATTGATCGTGATTCCCACTGGAGCCGCGACAGTGCCCGAATCGATCGGTGCTTTGGCGAAAGTGAGCAATCCTGTGGCGGAGATGCCCGCGATGAGGACGGACGTGGCTGCGACAGCAAGGAGGGTCGTTCTCGGTGTGTGTGAAATCAGCGGCTTTAGCTTCATGCCCGGCGTCTCGATCCATCGATAGAGGCAATAGGCGATTGGCACTGCGAGAAAGTTCAGACCGAGACTCGCCCAGAGAGGAAGCTCTTTGCCCTGTCCGTTCATTTGTTCCGGGATAATCAGCAGAGGCCAATGCACCAGATAGAGCGAATATGAGATGGTTCCCACAAAAACAAGCGGACGTAAGCCGAGAAGCCGGGAGGGTCCGAGCTTATTCTCCAGGCTTCCGCATGCGATAACCAGCGCGGTGGCAAGGACTGGAAAAGCAGCGGTATAGCTGGGGAACGGGGTTGTCTCTGTGAAAAACAGGCCTACTGCGATGATGCCGCCCAGGCCGATCCATCCCCCGACCGCCGCGACTGGCTGGAGGCGTTTGACTGCATTGGAACCGATGAGGAAAGCGACAAGGCCTCCAACGCCCAGTTCCCAGGCTCTGGTCGGAAGAGAGAAGAAGGCCCAAGGCTGGGATGATGTGGTCAAGAAGACGCAAGCGGCGAAAGAGACTATTACCAATACGAGAATGATCCAGAACAGACTTCTTTTTGATCGTTTGGCCGACAAGAATCCGACGACAAGCAGTGCTGGCCAGATTAGATAGAACTGTTCCTCGACGCCAAGAGACCAATAATGCTGAAACAGCGATGGAGTCGTGTCGGCCAAGTAGTCGGTGCCGTTGGCGGCGAAAAGAAGGTTTGGCACGTAGAGGGCTGTCGCGAGTGCGCCTTTCAGAAGCGCTTCCCGTTGCAGGGCTGGCAGCAACAGCAAACCCAGGACGAGGGATACAATGAGGACGACGAACGAGGCCGGTAAAATACGGCGAGCGCGTTTGGCGTAGAACGAGGCGAAGCTGATCCTGCCATCAGCAGAAAGACTGGATATCAGATGGTTCGTGATCAAAAAGCCTGAGATCACGAAGAAGATGTCCACTCCGACGTAGCCACCCGGCAGGAAGGGCAATCCGCCGTGGTAAAGCACGACGAAGCCGACGGCAAAAGCACGCAGCCCCTGAATATCTGAGCGAAAAGGCTGTCGTCGTATCAATGTTTCTGCGAAAATTTTCGGTGGTTCCCCCATGATCGCGATACTAGTCGCCCGACATTTCGGACGCATGACGTGTCCGAGAGATCATCCGGGGCAGCGTCTCCGTCGTTAGCTAGTAACCAATGGGGATGAGTACGATCGTGTCTTCATCGATCGTGCCGTGACTGCCTTAAGACATGGCCCGCACACAGTCACGGCACGATCGGTTGGCGAACTACCGGAGATCTGAACGGCGTCGGCGGATGAGCCCGGCCGCGAGCACGGCTCCCAGGCCGAGGGCCAGGATCCCCCCGGAGGTGAGCACCGTCGGCAGCGGGTCGGCGCCGGTGGCCGGCAGGCGCGGCGAGGAGTCGGCCGGCGTGGTCACCAGACCGGTGTCCGGGTCGGTCGTCGGCTCGGGCGTAGGCGCCGGGTCGGCAGCGAGCTCGGGAACGCTCGTGGGCGCGCTGCGGTGCCCCGTCGCCTGCTCGAAGTCGTATCCCATCGCGAGGAGGGTCGGCTCAGTGAAGGGCAGGCCGAGCAGCTCGAGGCCGACCGGCATCCCGGCCGGGGTGAAGCCGGCCTGGACCGAGAGCGCGGGGAAGCCCGTGTTGGCCGAGAGCGAGCAGTTCGAGCCCGGCTGGCTCTCCTCGACGGGAACGGCGACCTGTTTGATCGTCGGGTAGGCGAGCGCGTCGAGGTCGTTGTCGCCGAAGATCTGCGTCACGAGCGCGCCGGCGAGCGCGCGGTTGGCGATCTTCGCGTCGTAGGCGGGGTTCGGCAGATCGGGCATCGCGTCGCGTGTGGCGAGCGAGGAGAGCACCGAGGGGGTGACGAGTCCGCTCGCGACGATGTCGGAGAGGGTCAGCGTCTCGGCCGGCGCCGTGAGGGCGGCGAGCTCGGCGGGGTAGCTCGCGCCATCCTGCGCCAGGTAGGCGTTGAGGTCGCGCTTGAACTCGTCGTTGATGACGCCCGCGCCGCTCACGGCCGCGTTGAGCTCGTCGGGGAAGGTGATCTCGACGACCGTCGCGCCCTGCGCCTCGAGGTCGTCGACGGCGGCGCGGATCAGCTCGGTGGTCGGCTGCTCGGCTTCGGAGGTGCCCAGGTAGTTGACGACGAGGCCGATCGTGCGGCCCTGCAGGCCCGCATCGGTCAGCGAGGTCGTGTAGCTGTCGGGGATCTGCCCGTCCGAGAGCGCGGTGATCGGATCCTTCGGGTCGTAGCCCACGGTCGCGTCGAGCATCAGCGCGATGTCGGTGACCGACTTGGCGATCGGGCCGCCGACATCCTGCGTGGCCGACATCGGCGCGATGCCGTCGCGGCTCGAGAGGCCGAGGGTCGGGCGCAGGCCCACGAGGTTGTTCTGGGCAGCGGGGATGCGGATGGAGCCGCAGGTGTCGGAGCCCATGCCGGCCGCGGCGAAGCTCGACGAGACGCCGGCGCCGGTTCCGCCGCTCGAACCGCCCGGGTTGCGGGTCTGGTCGTAGGGGTTGCGGGTCTGGCCGCCGAGCGAGCTGATGGTCGTGATGCCCGAGGCGTACTCGTGCAGGTTGGTCTTCGCCACGATGATCGCTCCCGCGGCGCGGAGGCGCTCGACCTGGGTGGCGTCGTCTGCGGGCCGGAAGTCCTTGAGGGCCACCGAGCCGTTCGAGGTGGGCATGTCGCCCGTGTCGTAGTTGTCCTTGACCACGATCGGAACGCCGTGCAGCGGCCCGCGCACGTGGCCTGCGGCGCGTTCGGCGTCGAGCGCTGCGGCTTCGGCGAGGGCGTTCTCGTTCTGGGTGATGATCGCGTTGATGCCCGGCTGGTCGCCGTAGGCGTCTTCGTAGGCCGCGATGCGCGCCAGGTACTGCTTGACGAGCTCGACGGATGTCGTCTGCCCGGAGGCCAGCAGCCCGTCGATGTCGCTGATGCCGAGGTCGACGACCGGAGGAGCGTCGTAGGGGACTCCTGCGAGTGCGGGCGAGGCGCCGAGCGGCAGCGCCACGGCTCCGACCGTCAGGCAGAGGGCCAGGCCGAGCGTGCGCCCGGTTCGGCTGAAGGTTGTGGGTGTTCGAGACATCGACTTCCTATTCGTGAGAGAAATGGTTGTCGGATCGGCGTGTGAGCAATCGTTTGCCTGGTTCGACCGACCCGTGATCGAGGTACAAGGCTCACGCTAGGGTCGCGCACGGCTTCCTGTGTTATCGCTGTGTTTCGGATTGGTTAAGTGTGTGACTCGGTGCGGTCCTCAAGCAGCCATGAGTCCCGCAGGCTCCCGGGACTCATGGGCTCGCATCGGATGGGGGAGCAAAAAAAGTCGCCCAGCCTCTTTGACTCTCGGGGCGGGAGCGCGCACTATGACTTCACCGGTTCTATCGAGCGACGAGGGGGAGAGATGGCGACGGCGACACAGTGCGAGACACACCACATGGTGATGTTCACCCAATACGAGCGCGACGGAAGGCTCGTGACGTCGTCGTGGTGCCCGTTCTGCCAGGCGGGTCGACCCGCCTCGAGCTGACGTCCTCGATGGAATTTTAGTCACCACCAGGCTTAACCGTTTACGCGCCCGTAACCGGAATGGGCGGGCGACCCTGTCGATGTGTGGCAACATGATCACGGACGCTTTCGGGCGCCGAGCACCATGCACCTTGAGGGGAAGGCCGCCGGAGTGGAGCTTCGCGACTACATTCGCATTCTGCGCAAGAGTTGGGTACTGATCGTCGTGCTCGTTCTCGTGGGCATCGGTGCCGCGGCCGCGTACTCGATCACGCAGACTCCGGTCTACAGCTCGTCGGCGAAGGTTTTCGTGTCGACGTCCGGTGGCTCGACGGTCTCTGAATTGCAGCAGGGCAACACATTCACGCAGCAGCGAGTGAAGACCTATGCCGATCTCGTGAACACGCCCATCGTCCTGCTTCCGGTCATCGCCGACCTCGGGCTCGACATGACGAGCGAGCAGCTCTCGGGATGGGTGAGCGCATCCGCTCCGCTGGACACGACACTCATCGAGATCACGGTGACCGAGACCGATCCTGCCCAGGCCGCAGCGATCGCGACGGCGGTCTCCGAGAGCCTCACGAACGTGGTCGAGACCATCGAGACCTCGGATTCCGAGGCTGCGGCTCCGCCTGTGCGGCTCACGCTCGTGCAGCACGCCGCGGTTCCCCAGCGCCCGGTGAGTCCGAACGTCCCGCTCAACATCGCGCTCGGCGCCCTCATCGGACTTGTACTGGGCGTCGGCGTCGCCGTGCTGCGTGAGACCCTCGACACGCGTATCCGCAACGAGCGGGATGTCGAACTCGTGACCGACACCCCCATCCTCGGTGGCATCGTCTTCGACCCCAAGGCGCAGGAGCGTCCGCTCATCGTGCACGCCGATCCGCGCAGCCCGCGGGCCGAGTCCTTCCGCACGCTTCGCACCAATCTGCAGTTCCTCGATGTCGGCCGCGACGAGCGCAGTTTTGTGGTGACCTCGTCGATCGAGAGCGAGGGCAAGAGCACCTCGGCGGCGAACCTCGCGATCGCCCTGGCGGATGCCGGGGCGCGGGTGCTTCTCGTCGACGCCGACCTGCGGCGTCCGAAGATCGCCGACTACATGGGGCTCGAGGGTGTCGTCGGCTTGACCGACGTGCTCATCAGCCGGGCCGAGCTGCAAGACGTCATCCAGCCGTGGGGGCGAGGGAAGCTCTTCGTGCTTCCGGCGGGCAAGGTTCCGCCCAACCCGAGCGAGCTTCTCGGTTCCGTGGCCATGGTGAAGCTCATCGAGGAGTTCAACCGGGCCTTCGACGTCGTTCTCTTCGACGCCCCGCCGCTCCTGCCGGTGACGGATGCGGCCATCCTGGCCCGTAACGTGGGAGGCACGATCGTGGTGTGCGCGGCCGGTCGAACGCACAAGAACCAGCTCAAGGGCGCGATCACGGCACTGCAGAACGTTGACGCCCCGATCTCGGGCCTGGTGCTGACCATGCTGCCCACGAAGGGGCCCGACGCCTACGGCTACGGTCGCTATGGTTATGGGTACGGATATGGGTATGGCGATCAGGCCGAGCCGGCAGCCATGGGGGTGTGATCTCAGGCGCTGTGGTGTCGCTCGTCGTCGCCATCAATTAGCGCGCAGCACTGCGGCTGCGCATAACCGAGACTCAATTCTTTAGGGGAGGATTGCTGATGTCTCTCGGCTTCGTCGAGTCTGCGCGCTTCGCGATCCTGGTCGTCTGCACGGGCAACATCTGCCGTTCGCCTCTCGCGGCGCAGCTGCTTCGTGCGCGCCTCGCTGCAGCTGGGGTGTCGGCGAGCATCGGGAGCGCGGGCACCTTCGCGCACGTCGGCTCTTCGATGACCGACGAGGCGGCGGCCTTGTCACTGCACTACGGCGGCCTTCCCAGCGGCCACACGGCGCGGCAGCTCGACGTGGCAGCCGTGCGCGATGCCGACCTCGTGCTCACCGCCACCAGGGAGCACCGGAGCGAGGTCGTGTCGCTTCTGCCGCGGGCCTCTCGGAAGACGTTCACCCTGCGCCAGTTCGCCCGCATCGTCGATCAGCTCCATGCCGAGCAGCACGTGTTCCCGATCGCCTCGTCCGACGATGTCGACGCGTCTCTGAGGATGATCGTCGACGAGGTCGCAGCGAGTCGGGGTTTCGCGCCGCCTCTCGACGATCCTGCCGACGATGACGTCGTGGATCCGTACCGGCAGAGCCAGGCCGTCTACGATCAGGCCGGTGCGAGCATCGATCGTGCCGTCACCTCGATCGTGCGCGCACTCGCGGTCTCGACGGAGGTGCACTGACATGGCGAGCACATCACGCCGTCGGCGGGTCAGACCGGAAGCCTCTGCGGCCAGAGGGGCGTGGGTGATCGCCGGTGTCATCGCCTTCCTCCTCGTGGATGTCGTGCTCGTCGTCTTCGCGATATCGCTCAACCGCAGCTCAGGTGCTGCGCCGGAGCCCGAGACCCTTCCGACGGTCGGCGTCGAGGCGTCGTCGACTCCCACTCCGACCGCGCCCCCCGTCGTGCCCGCGCCCCGGTTCCTCGTGGCGACCAGCCCGACGTCAGCATGGCGATCGAGTCCGGGGGAGTGCGGCGGTGCCGACGCCGTTCTCGAGAGCACCACAGACGGCGGCGCGACGTGGGCTCCGCATTCCACCGGCGACGATGCGGTGCACGAGGTGCTCGCCCTCGCGCCGATCGACCAGACCCAGGTGTCCGTCGTCGGCAAAGCGGGCGACGGGTGCACGACCACGAGCGTCTTCTCGAGCTTCACCTCAGGGGATTTCTGGCAGAGCTATCCGGAGACGCTGAGCTCGTACAGCTACGTGGATCCGGCGGATCGCGCGACCCTCATCGTGACGGGATCGGCACAGGCGACGCCGTGCTCGCCGGCGCTCCAGGCGGTTGCGACCACCGATCGTGTTCTCGCGGTCTGCGCCGGCCAGGTGGCGGAGTTCATCCCGAGCGCCCAGACCTGGTCGACCACGGATGTTCCCGGGGTTCTCGCCGTGACGCCGACCGACACAGGATCGACCGTTGCGGTCTCGGGAGCCGAGGGGTGCGCGGGAATCGCCATCGAGGCGCTCCCCTCGCCTCTCGGAGGCGCACCCGCGACGGTTCTCGGATGCGTCGCCGACGAGACCTCGCCTCTCGCCGCAACGCTTTCGCAGTCGGGTTCGACCCTGTGGCTCTGGAGCGGCGGCACGACTCGCATCTCGCAAGACGGAGGCGTCACGTGGTGACGACTATCCCCACTTCGGGTCTGCTTACGTTAAGACTTCGTAAACCGGAACATTCTGCACGACGCTTACCGCTACTCTCAGGCATGGGCCACCGGAGTCCCGGTTCTAGGATTCGGGGCTGAGGGGCGCATGATCGACCAGGGGACAACACACGTGGATGGCCAGACCGTGCGGCCTGCACGCGATTGGCGTGAGAGCTATGCGACGCGATTGATGGTCACCGACGCGCTCGTGCTGATCTGGGTGGTCTTCGGCGTGCAGATCGCCTGGTTCGGATTCACGACAGCGGATGTGCAGTTTCGTGGCTCTATGGAAGAGGCTGCTGTCAGCTACACGGTAATTTCTGTCGTGATCGTCGCCGCCTGGATGATCATCCTCCAGGTCTTCGGAACCCGCGGCTACCGGGTGCTCGGAACGGGCACGCAGGAGTACAAGCTCATCGCCGACTCGTCCGTGCGGCTCTTCGGCCTCATCGCGATCATCGCCTTCCTCTTCCAGATCGATTTCGCTCGTGGCTACATCCTCATCGCCTTTCCGCTCGGCCTGCTTGTCTTGCTCTTCTCCCGCTGGATCTGGCGTCAGTGGCTGAGTGTCCAGCGTCTGCGCGGAAAGTACGTGTCCCGCGTTCTCCTCGTCGGCTCGAGCGAGTCGGCGACGCACATCGCCCGCGAGCTGGCGCGGCAGCCGGCAGCGGGCTATCTCGTGGTCGGTGCATGTGTGCCGAACGGCAGGGTCGCCGACAGCCTTCCGGGGCTCCCGAACATCCCGGTCTTCGGCAACCTCGACAGACTCCAGGCCGCTCTCGTAGCGAGCGACGCCGACACGGTCGTGATCACGAGCAGTGACGAGCTTCCCGCGAACAGGGTCAAGGAGATCAGCTGGAGCCTGGAGCCGGGGCGTCAGCACCTCGTCGTCGCCCCCGGTCTCACCGACATCGGCGGCCCGCGCATCCACACCCGCCCGGTTGCGGGCCTCCCGCTCATCCATGTGGAGACGCCGCGCTACGAGGGCCGCAAGCTCTTCGCGAAGCGCGCGTTCGACGTGGTGGCGTCGGGATTGCTCATCCTGCTCCTGTCACCATTTCTCGCGCTCATCGCAATGACGGTGCGCCTCTCGTCGCAGGGCCCCGTGCTCTTCCGCCAGCAGCGCGTCGGCATCAACGGCAAGCACTTCAACATGCTCAAGTTCCGTTCGATGGTCACGAACGCCGAAGACTTGCTCGAGCAGATCCAGGCCCAGCAGCGCGACAGGGGCAACAGCGTGATGTTCAAGATGGAGAACGACCCTCGGGTGACCCCGATCGGCCGCTTTCTGCGTCGCTACAGCCTCGACGAGCTTCCCCAGCTCTTCAACGTCTTCGGCGGCAGTATGTCGCTCGTAGGGCCCCGCCCGCCGCTTGAGCGCGAGGTCGAGCAGTACGAGTCGCACGTGCACCGTCGCTTCCTCGTGAAGCCGGGCATCACGGGCCTCTGGCAGGTCAGCGGCCGCTCCAACCTCTCGTGGGAGGACACCGTGCGCCTCGATCTCTACTACGTGGAGAACTGGTCGATCACAGGCGACATCGTGATCTTATGGCGAACTGCGAGGGCGGTATTAGCGCGGGACGGGGCCTATTGATATGACTGTCGAAGTAAACTGTCTGGTTCTCCTTAACTTGGCGCTAGCGCCTGCGACATTGCTCGCAGGATGAGTCTTCTACGATCGACATTTCAGTTTTTTTCGAAGTCCGGCTGGGCAGAGCGATTGAGCTTAGGGGAAAGTCATCATGAATCTCGACAAGCGTGTACGAGCGCAAGATCGGCATGTGTGGATGGACCTGCTCCGGGGGCTGGCTATCCTTCTGGTCATCCTTGATCACGCAGCTGATCAAGTGACATCGAATACAGGCAGTCCGCTCTTTGGTGTGACCACTTTCAACGATGCGATAAGTCCGTTCAGGATGGCGACTCTAATGTTCTTGTCTGGGTTTCTTTTACCTCGATCTTTAGCAAAACCACATTCTGAGTTTGTTTTCGGTAAACTTGGTCGGATTGGTTGGCCCTACCTGGTGTGGTCGGGGGTCATTCTGGGACTCATTGCTGCCACTAGTTCGCTATCGGGTAACACCTCGGTCGATCTTCATCAGGTGCTTCGGATCTTTTACAACCCTCCCAGCTATTTGTGGTACCTCGCATATCTTTTGATCTTCTATCTGGTTTCCTTGTTCCTTCCGACCGTAGTGCGCTCTCTGCTCATACCTGTGGCCCTGGTCGCATCCCAACTGCTCCAAGATCAAGATGAATGGCAGCGTATGCTCTTTCTCTTCTCCTTCTTTCTTGCAGGCGATCTCATCGCTCGCAGCGGTAACCTCCTCGGAGCCATGGTGGTCTCGTGGCCTGTAATGATCACCGCTTCTCTTATCGCCACGACAACTGCAGCGTTCGCCGCGCTGAAAATCCCTGTTCGTTATGAGGCAATCTGGGCTCCGGGAACGGCCGCAGGGGTATTGATTTTGGTCGCATTGAGCATGCTTGTGCAGTCACGTCCATTCGGCAGATGGGTCGCGAAATATGGTCAGCACTCAATTGTCTTTTACGTCACTCATTGGTCTGCAATCCTTATCACGTTCAACGTGCTTGTGCGGGTCGGGGTCAGTAATATATGGGTTCTGTTCTTCGCGTCTCTTGCAGCTGGGCTATTCGTCGGCTTCTTATTTGTCTGGGCTCAAAGACGGTGGCAATGGGTTGGCTATCTTTTTCATTTGCCGCTGGTTTCTCTATGGCGCTCGTTAAGAGGCGCCAAGACACAACAGAGCCGTGCAGCTGAATGAAAGCACATCGAATGACTCAAGCACGCGAAGACGATTCAGGAGAAGATTTTCTTCTTCGGGCATCGCGAGTGTTCTTTTATGTGGGAATTTTCTTCAGTTCGTTGTTGAGTATTCGTGTTGGTGGAGGCCTGACGGTTGGCGATATTCTCCTACTGATCGGCATCGCTTTCGCAGGTGCGGGGACACTTATGACCCGGATGCGTTCGATTCAGGTTACGCGCACTCGTATATCGCCTCCTGTCTGGCTTGCTCTAACGATGCTCGTGGTCGGCGCTGTCTTGTCAGCAGGTCGCGCCGTAGACCCCCAGAGCACAGTTGAAATCGCTGTCCGTTTGGTTCTTGTGATGTTTCTATTGCCCGTCTCTATGCGGGCAGTATTTAAAGAAAAGGAACAGTTCAAGAGGGCGTTGGTCGCCTTTGCCCTAGGCGCTGCTGTCTGCGGGTCAGGTACTGTTCTCCAATATCTTGCAGGCGCCAGCATTATTCCCGGTGCGGATGTTACGAACGTTGGTCGATTTTCAGGCTTTGCGCAAAGTGTTTCTGATACCGGAGCAATCACATCGCTCGGAGTGGTGAGCGCGGTCGGCCTATTCGCGGGAACCGCCGGTCGTCAGAGATTCGGCGCCCTGATCCTTCTCTCCTTCTCCGCGATCGGACTATTCCTCAGCGGGAGCGTCAGCGGCCTTCTGGCAGTGCTAGTCGGTTGCCTAGTTCTAGCAGCCCGACGAGTTATCAAGGTTCGACATATTGTGTTGATCGCAGGCGTTGGGTCGGTCATCCTGGGATTTGTAATCAGCATTCAAGTAAAATCGAATGCGCTGGACCCCCTCACTCGTATTCTCCAGACGCTAGGTCTCGGAGGAAACGTCGAGTACAACACTTCAGGCTCGCGACTATCGACATATCAGGCTGCAGTTGATGGGTTTATTCGGAATCCCATTGTCGGGGCAGGGCTGGATTACTCCTCCACGATTGCCGACGGACGATTTCCCGCCCACAACCTGTTTATTGCAGCTGCATACTGCGGCGGAACCTTCGTACTTCTCGCTGTGATACTCGCAATTGTTAGGCCCTTCCGAGGGCAGTGGATACATGCGGATCGCAGTCTGGACACCTCAATCGCGCTTGCGCTTGCCGTGTCCGCGATCGCTTTCGCCATGACGGCACCGAGTCTTTTTAACAGATACCTGTGGATTCCCATCTCGTTTGTGCTGGTGGCAAAAAGCCTTGCGATGTTCGGGGAACAAAGCGACATCGCTCGTACCAATCGCCTACAACAGCCGTCGAGGAGTTCTAGATGACACAAGGAAGCAGATCAAAGGACACACGAGGGGTTCCGTGTGAGCACGGGTCAGACATCTGAGCTGAAGGATGCGGTGTCCGTGAAAGCCAACCGGATATTTGGCCAATTTGCTTGGGTTGTCGCCGGACGAGTGCTTGCAGCCCTAATCCAGGCGGTCTCGTTCGTGTTGCTCGCACGTGGATTGACACCGACGGACTTTGGGTTGTTCTCGACTGTGCTCGGTTTCGCCACGCTTGCACAGACCGTCGTGGATCTTGGTGTGTCGACGCTTGCGCTCAGGGAGCGCGCAAAAAATCCTGATAGTGGGGTTGTCACCTCAGCGCTTCGACTCAACAACAAGTTGTCTTTTGTATTGGCTCTTGTATCCTTAGCTGCAGTTATTGCTGGTGCGATGTGGGTGAGCCCACTCCTCTGGCAAATCTTGCCCTTGGTGATATGGGTTGCCGCAGAGAGAAACGCTGATGCCTGGCTAAGTATCGCTTTCGTAGACGGACAGGTACATGTCACGACTCTGAACCTAGTCATTCGCCGGGGAATAACTGTTGCTCTCTTCCTAGGTCTCCAATTTTGCGGTCTGCTCCCGGTGCTTGCATTCTGCATTGCTTGTGCTATTGCATCGGCGGGATCGTCTATCTTTGCGCACCGCTTTGTTGCGAGGCGATTACCATCAGCTTCCGACATACCAATTGGGTCTCTACTGCAAGCGGCGTGGCCTTATTGGCTTAATTCGGTTGCCACTCAGGCCAGGAATCTCGATGTCACGGTTACGGCGATCTTTGGAGGCGCGTTTCAAGCAGGACTCTATGCATCGGCGAGCAGAATCACTGGACCTCTGCGCATTTTACCCGCGTCTCTTTCGTCCGTTCTACTTCCTCACGCATCTCGTAGAGATCACCGGACCATTCGCGGACTCGTTCGGCTTGTAGCCGTCTGCGTTGCTGCGCTCTCCGTAATGTATATCGTGATCGTCCTAATGGCACCGTGGTTCGTTCCGGTCTTGTTAGGAGATGCATATGCCGAAGCAGTCTTCCCGATCCAGATCACCGCTTTCGGGCTTATCTTTGCCTCAGCTGCTGCTCTTCTTGGCTCATTGTTGCAGGGGGTTGGGCTCAAACACTATGTGGCGCATACTGCGGTCGCGACAACTGTGGTGTGCCTGGTTGGATGCGCTATCGGTGCAGCTTGGGCGGGCGCAGTTGGAGCGGCGTACGGATTGTCTATCTCGTTCGTAATCCAGGCGGTATTGCTAGCGGCGAGACTCGCGGTGTTCATGATAAGGCGGGAGCCGAATAGATGAAAACCCGCGCGTGCAGCAAACGATCTACCCGATTTATAGGACGAGCGACATGAAGAGAGAGATCCAATGAGTTCGATCGAGAACGTCGTCGCGAACGGCATGTGCGTGGGCTGCGGTGGCTGTGGAACCGCCACGAGCGGGCGGATTCCCATCCGGCTGACGACCCGTGGTGCCTACGAGGCCGATCTGGCCGGAGTCTCCTCTGCCGACAAGGAGATCGGCTCACGGGTCTGCCCTTTCGCCGACGAGTCGAAGAACGAGGACGAGATCGCCGACGAGGCTTTCGCCGAGCTCCAGAGCGACCCGCGGACCGGACGGTACCTGGGTATGTACGCCGGGCGCATCACCGACGACAAGGCGATTACCAAGAGCAGCTCGGGCGGACTGACCAACTGGACCCTCACTCAGCTGATCCTCAGGGGCGAGGTCGATGGCGTTATCCACGTGGGCTCGACCGAGTCGCCCATGTTCGGCTACGTCGTCTCGCACTCGGTGGACGAGCTCATGGGGCGCCGCAAATCGCAGTACTACCCGGCGAGCTTCGCCGACACCCTTCGCGGTGTGCGGGGCAACGGCAAGCGCTACGCGTTCGTCGGCGTGCCCTGCGCCATCCGCAGCATCCGTCTCGTGGTCAAGGAGGACGAGGTGCTCGCCGAGCAGATCGCCTACTTCGTGGGCATCGTCTGCGGCCACATGAAGTCGATGTCGTACGCGGAGTCGTTCGCGTGGCAGCTCGGCATTCCGCCCGAAGAAGTGGAGAACGTCGACTTCCGGATCAAGGATCCCGAGCTGACCTCGCGCCAGTACAAGTTCGGCGCGCAGGATCGCCGCACCGACGAGTGGAGCGAGAAGCAGACGCTCTCGCTCGTCGGCGGCAGCTGGGGTCACGCCGTCTTCCAGCTCGAGGCCTGCAACTACTGCGACGACATCTTCGCGGAGACGGCGGATGTCGTCTTCGGCGACGCATGGCTGTCGAAGTACGAGATCGACTGGCGCGGGACGAACGTCGTCATCACCCGCAACGTCGTCATCGACGAGATCGTGCGCGAAGGACTCGAGCGCGGCGAGATCGACGTGGACATCCTGGACATCGACACGGTCGCGAAAACCCAGGGCGGCAACTTCCGCCACCGTCGCGAGGGCCTCGCTGTGCGGCTCGCCGACGACGAGAAGGCCGGCCGCTGGACCCCGCGCAAGCGCGTCGCCCCAGGCTACGGCCACGTCGACGCCGAACGGGTGGCCCTGATCCGCCGCCGTCGTGAGATCTCGGCGAAGAGCCACGACATGTTCCTCGCGGCGAAGGAGCAGAACGACCTCGGCGTCTACATCAATGCGATCAAGCCGCTCATCGATTCGTACCAGCAGTCGACGAAGATGACCTTCACCACGAGGGTGCGCAACAAGGCTCAGCGCGAGTTCTGGAAGGTCGTGCGGCGAGTCCGCCGCTCGAACTGATCCGTCGTCGCTCGCACCACCACCACCGTCTCTGGCTGCAACGCCAACTAGAAAGGAATGTCGGGTGTCTGACAAACCGACGAACGTCTTCATCGTGCTCACCGGAGTGAGCGGAAACCTCGGCGACGCGGTCATCCGCCGGAGAGTACTCGAGTGGGTGCGCGGCACGGGCACGATCCACGCCTATCTGGGCCGGACCACCCCGGGCTGGGTGGAGCAGATCGGACTCAGGGACGGCGAGATCCCCTACAACGCCGGCCAGCGCAAGCTCTGGCTGCGGAAGCTGCTCTTCGGGCCGGGCCCGCGTGCCCTCGTCTTCGATCCGGGGGAGGTGCCGCTCGGCAAGGAGCACCTCAAGTCGGAGGCCGTGTTCCTTCTTATGGCCCTCATCGTCCGCATCCGCGGCGGCGTGATCGTGCGCCCTCCCCGGGCGGTGGGCGATTACCATGCGCTGACGGCGTGGTTCTACCGTCTCTCGTGCCGTCTCTCGCAGGTCGTGCTGTGGCGGGATGCCGCGAGCCTGGCGAAGATGCGCGTCGGCAAGCTCGTGCCCGACACGGCCTTCGGCGAGCCGCGCGTCCCGGGCAGACCGGCGTCCGAGCGCCGGACCATCCTCGTGAGCATGCGGGGCAAGCGCGCGTTCCCCGATGAGGCGTGGTTTGCTGGGATCGCGGAGTTCGCGGCATCCGGAGACTATGAGATCGTCGCGATGAGCCAGGTCGACGAAGACGAGGAGCGTTCACGCGAACTCGCGGAGAGCTTCGGCGAGGGCGTGGCACGCTATCTCCCGTGGGGCTCGCGGGGCGATGCGGAGCAAGAGCTGGCCATCCGCGCA
Source organism: Compostimonas suwonensis (assembly GCF_002797855.1). GTDB lineage: Bacteria > Actinomycetota > Actinomycetes > Actinomycetales > Microbacteriaceae > Compostimonas > Compostimonas suwonensis. The sequence goes on along the minus strand of NZ_PGFB01000005.1, from coordinate 186,123 downwards.
CTCTACGAGGAGTGCGCCCTCGTCGTGAGCGACCGGCTGCACGTGCTCATCCTCTCCGCTCAGGCCGGAGCCGTCCCCGTGGAGATCGCGCGCAAGCCCAAGCCGAAGGTCGCCGACCACTTCGCGACCGTCGGTCTCACGGAGGTCTCGCTCGACGCCGAGCAGGCGACGGCCGAGACGGTCGTCGAGTTCCTGCGCTTCCAGGAGACGCGGCACGACGAGGTGAGCCTCCGTCTCGCAGATGCTCACACCCGGCTCGACTCCGAGGTGCAGCGGCTCGCCACACTCATCGTCAAGGCCTGACGGGTTCTACCTCGATTACGGCCGGCCCGGTCGAGGCAGTCGACTCAGGTTGAGGCGTTCGCAGCATCCACACCGCTCCACCGGCGCTGCCGGTGGCGGCGGTAGATGAGGCGGTAGACCGACGGTGCCCAGGCGATGAGGGCAGCCCGCGCGGCCACGGCGGCCTCGCCGTGCGTGGACAGCTGCGCAACGTCGCTCACGCTCACGCGTCTCCGGTTACGTCGGCGCACCCGGTCGATCTCCGCCGCGTCACCCCAGCCCTCACGCCGGATCGACTCGTTCTGCAGAGGGATGACGACGTTGCGATAGCGGAAGCGCCGCAGGTCGGCCTTGAGACTCGCGTCGGTGCTGCCGACGGATTTCTCGGCGAGCGCCAGGCAGTCCTCGAGGTCTTCCCAGCGGTACTGACGTTGGTTGAGGATCGAGCCGGCGTGGATCTTGTAGGTGTAAAGCGACGCGTTCAGCAGGGAGACGCGTCGAGCCCGGGTCAGCAGGGAGAACATGCCGCCCAGGTCGGAGTGCGCGCGGGTCGCCGGGAAGACGGCGTCGGTGAACAGCGAGCGGCGGAAGAGCTTGTTCCAGAGGTGACCCTGGATCTCTCCGCGCAGCAGCCGCCCGAGGGACTCCGCACCGGTGATCGTGGTGTCGCCAGGGGCGTCGACGATCGCCTCGAGCGGGGTGCCGTCGTCGAGCACCTTCTGTGCGTTACAGACGACGATGTCGGCGTCATCGGCGACGGCGCGCGCGTGCAGCTTCCGGACGATGTCGCCCGACCACTCGTCGTCGCAGTCGGCGAACCACAGATACTCGCCCGAGGCGAGGGCCACGGCCTCATTGCGGGTGTGCGCGACGCCGCGCTGCGAGGAGCTCGCGATCGTGACCCCGCTGTCGCCGAAGGCCCACGACGAGATGCCCGCGCTTGTTCCGTCGGTGGAGTGGTCGTCGATGATGATGAACTCGACGGACGGGCCCGACAGGGGCGCGAGCTGCGCGTGGGCGTGGGCGAGATAGCCCTCGGCGTTGTGGACCGGCACGATCACGCTCACCAGACCGACCTGTGTCATCGGGTCTGCGCCTCGCTGCTACCGGCGCGCTTCGACGACGACGCGTGCGACCCGCCCTCGCGAAGGCCCGAGAGGATGCCGTCGACGAAGACCTGGGCGCTCTGCTCGGCTGAGAATCCGTCTCCGTCGCGCCTCGCGGTCGTCTTGAGCTCCCCGAGACGGTCGGGGCGTGCGAGGACGTCGATGACGCCCTCCGCGTAGGCCTCGAGGGAGTCGTCGGTCCAGATCGCGTTGTCGTCGTTCAGGTAGTCGACCTCGGGCGCGTGGAAGGGGTAGCGTGTGGTCGCGAGCGGCACGCCGAGGGCGAGGGCGTCCACCGCGACGAGGCCGACGCGCCCGGGCATGAGGATGACGTCGACGACGGTCGACATCCGACCGAGCTCGGGGAGCTCCAGGCGCCCGACGAGACGGGTGTACGGGCGCTTCGCCGTCTCATCCCGCACGTAGTCGTCGAGTGGACCGGCACCCGCGAGCACGAGCGTGAAGCCCGGGAGCCTCTCGTGGATCCTGTCCGCCGCGGCGAAGAGGAAGGGCAGACGCTTGGGCTCGTCGAACGCGCCGACGAAGAGGCCGACCTGCCCGGGCGTGAGGGAGAGCTCGCTCGCCGTCGTGGCCGCGAAGCCCGGCTCGACCGAGGCCTGTGCTGCCCGGAGCGCGACGGTGTCGGTGCTGTTGCGGACCACCGAGATCTTCTCGACGGGCACACCGGAGGCCGCCAGGTGCTGGGCTCCGCGGTCCGTGTAGGTGAAGACGTGTGTCGAGCGGCCGATGAGCCAGTTCTCGAGCCGCTCGTCGACCGAATTGTTGCCGGCCGTGAAGTTGCGTCCGTGACCCCAGAGCATCAGGTTGACCGAGGGGTCCAGCGCCAGACGATAGGTCTCGAGGTTAGAGCTCGCAAGACCCGCGACGACAGCCTTCACCTGGCGAGCGCGGCCTCCGATGTTGCGGAAGGTGACGTTCCGCCTGCGCACCGTGAGCCTGTGCTGCTTGATCGGCACGCTCCACGGGCCCGTGATGGCGTTCCTGCGCGAGGCGACGATGCCCTTGGGCTGATCGTGCCAGACCTCGAGGTCGAGACCCTCGGACGAGAGCCCGCGTCCGATCGCGTCGAACAGTCCTCGTCGGTACGAGGGGACGAACGGTTGGACGAAGGCGATCGTCGTGCTTTCCGGTCGAGTCATGCTCCGGGTCTCTCCTTCAATTGGTCTGCTTTGCGGGTAAAACATCGCGGCGCGCGAGTCCTTCGTAGATCGACTCGAGCTGCGCCCCCACCGCGGGGATGCCGTAGGTCGTGTCGGTGAGGGCTCGGCCGTTGCGACCCAGGCGGCGGCGGAGAGCCACGTCGGCCAGGAGGCTGCGCACGGCGTCCGTGAGCTGTTCGACGGACTCGTCGACGACGAGAGCGGCCTCAGCCTCACGCAAGGGCTCAGCGAGCCCATTGCTCTGCGTGATGACGACGGGGCGGCCGAGCGACATCGCCTCGAGCACCGACATGGGCACGATCTCGTTGACCGAGGGGAGCACGTAGACCGCACAGCGCGCGAGTCGTTCGAGGGTCTGCGATGGCGCGAGAGGGCCCTCCCAGCGCACGCGGTCGCCGAGTCCCGCGGCCAGGATGGCCTCGCGGACGGCACGGCCTTCGCCCTCGTCCGGCCCGACGAGCACGAAGCTCGCGTCGACGCCCTCGGCGAGCAGCCGCTGCGCCATCTCGACGAAGACAGCTGGCCTCTTGCGAGCGTGCAGGCGAGCGAGGAACAGCACCTCGCGCGAATCGTCGGAGGAGGCGGGCAGTCCCTGTGTGGGCACGCCGTTGGGGATGCGCGTGATGTCGAGCGGCCTGCGCGCGACGGAGACGAGGCTTTGTTCCTCCTCGCCGGTCAGGGTGAGCACTCGGGCGTTCGCGAGCACCGATCGGGTCATGAGGGCGTCGAGCGGCCCGGCGAGAGGGTTGGCCGACTCGTCGATCATGCCGTGCGTCTGCACGACGAGGGGCACGCCGGCGCGCACCGCGGCCCGTGCGGCGGGCAGGGTGATCAGATCTCGTGCGAGGTGCACGTGCACGACGTCCGCCTCGGCGAACCGTCGTCTGAGATGCGCCTGCAGCCGACGCGAGGTGAGCCCGGCGAAGCCCGTCTTGGGCACGATGCGCGAGACGGGGAAGAGCGAGGCGAGCACCCCGCCGACCTCGGTGGGAACCGTGTCGAAACCTCGGTGGCCTGCGATGAGCTCGACCTCGTGGCCGCGGCTCGACAGCTCGCGCAGCTGGTTCTCCGCGACGCGGATCGGCCCTCCGTATGCGCCGTCAGGTGTCACGAGGGTGGCGACGTGCAGGATGCGCACCTCAGCGCTCCTGACGGAGAGGGCTGCGGCGGAAACGCTCGCCGCGCACGACGGGGTCGGCCTGGCCGATGACCGTGTTGGGCGCGACATCCGTGCGCACGACCGTGAGGGGGCCGACGAGGGCCGAACGGCCGATCGTTACGCCGCCGAGCACTATGCAGCGCGAGGTGACCCAGGCGCCGTCCTCGATGCGGATCGGCTTGGTGATGAGCGCCATGTCGGTGCGGTGGGCGTGGCTACCGGTCGTGAGCATCGTCTCCTGTGAGAGCACGACGTCGCGGCCGACCCAGATGTGGTCTTGGTTGTGGAACCAGACGCCTTCGCCGATCCAGCAGTCGTCGCCGATGTGCAGCTTCCACGGGAACTTCACGCGGGTGCGCGGGCGGAAGGTCACGCCCGAGCCGATCTCCGCGCCGAACAGCCGGAGCATCCGCACACGTAGCGACGAGCTGATCTGCCAGGCATTGGTGACGAAGAGCAACTCGATGATCGCCCAGAGGTAGACGACGCCGCGCGGGCGATCCCACGCCGCTCGCTCGCCGGGTGCGTTCTTCAGCGAGACGATCGGGATCGTCTCCTGCTCTGACTCGTTCATCGTCGGAGGCCCCCCTCAGCCTTGACCAGCGTCACAATCTTGAAACGCGATTCCGCTAGTGTGCCGCTGTGGCCCACTCTCCTGCACGAATCACAATACTGGGGCTCAACTTCGCCCCGGAGCCCACCGGCATCGCGCCCTACACGACGTCTCTGGCGCGTGGACTGCACCAGCGCGGTCATCGGATTCGAGCCATCAGCGCTCATCCACATTATCCGGATTGGAAGATCGCAGACGGGTACGGCGGATGGACGAAACAAGAACTTCACAATGACGTGCCGCTGACGCGCGTGCTGCACTACGTGCCGGCTCGGCCCAGCGGCATCCGGCGTCTGTTCTCCGAGGTGACCTTCGGAGTGCGCACGCTCTTTGCGCGCTGGGAGAAGCCCGACGTCGTGATCCTGGTCTCGCCGGCGCTCATCTCGAGCGCGATCGCCATGCTGCGGGTGCGCTGGGGCTTTCGGCGCCCCGCGAGCGCCGTGTGGATCCAGGACATCTACAGCCTCGGGATCGTGGAGACCGGTGCGGGCGGCTCGCGCGTCGCGGGCATCCTCGGGGCCACCGAACGCTGGACGGCCCGCTCGGCCACCGGTGTCGCGGTCATCCACACGCGCTTCAAGGACTATCTCGTGAAGCGGCTCTCGGTGCCCGGCGACCGCGTCGAGGTCATCCGCAACTGGACGCACCTGCCGCCGTCGCCCGAGGTCGATCGCACGGCGGAGCGCGCTCGGCTCGGCTGGGGCGAGAACGAGGTCATCGTGCTGCACGCGGGCAACCAGGGCACCAAGCAGGCGCTCGAGAACGTCGTGGATGCCGCGAGGCTCGCCGATCGCGACGGCGCCCCCGTGCGCTTCGTGCTGCTCGGCGGCGGCAGCCAGCGCGAGCAGCTCGGGCGCCTCGCCGCGGGTGTCGAGCGCATCCAGTTCATCGACCCGCTGCCCGAGGGGGAGTACCAGCGGGTGATGGCGAGCGCCGACGTGCTCCTCGTCAACGAGAAGGCGGGGGTGGCCGAGATGGCCGTGCCGAGCAAGCTCACCTCGTATTTCAGCACCGGCCTGCCGGTCGTCGCGGCGACCGACGCGCAGAGCGTCACGGCGGGCGAGATCGAGGCGTCGGAGGGCGGTCTGAGGATCGACGCCGAGGATCCGGCGGCGCTCGTCGCGGTGGCCGTCTCCCTCGGCGCGGACTCGGAGCGGGCGGCTCGGCTGGGTGCCGCGGGCAAGCGGTATCGGGAGGCGGTGCTCGCCGAGGACGCGGCCATCGACCATTTCGACACCTGGCTCCAGAGTCTTGCCGCACGTAACACCGCGCGCATCAACCGTTAACCAGCTCGCAATCTGCTGAGCAGTATGCTGACAAGACAGTCGAGTGCGCACCGCGCCTGCCCATGAGGCCGCGACCGACATTTTCCATTGCGACTAGGGGGCCGCTTGGCTAAGAAAGCTTTCATCACGGGTATCACCGGCCAGGACGGCTCGTATCTCGCCGAACTCCTGTTGAACAAGGGCTACGAGGTGCACGGCCTCATCCGCCGTTCATCGACGTTCAACACGGCGCGCATCGACCACCTGTACAAGGACTCGCACGATCCCGAGGCGCGGATGTTCCTGCACTACGGCGACCTGAGCGACGGTGCCCGTCTGGTCAGCCTGCTCGGCCAGGTGAACCCCGACGAGGTCTACAACCTCGCGGCGCAATCGCACGTGCGGGTCTCGTTCGACGAGCCCGAGCACACGGGCGACACGACCGGCGTCGGATCGATGCGCCTGCTCGAGGCCGTGCGGATGACCGGCATCGAGACCAGGTTCTACCAGGCGTCGTCGTCGGAGATGTTCGGCGCGACGCCGCCTCCGCAGAACGAGGAGACGCCGTTCTACCCGCGTTCGCCGTACGGCGCCGCCAAGGTCTACAGCTACTGGGTCACGAAGAACTACCGCGAGGCGTACGGCATGTTCGCCGTCAACGGCATCCTGTTCAACCACGAGTCGCCTCGCCGTGGCGAGACCTTCGTGACCCGCAAGATCACCCGGGCCGTCGCCGCCATCAAGGCGGGTTCGCAGGATGCGCTCTACCTGGGCAACCTCGACGCGATCCGTGACTGGGGCTACGCGGCCGAGTATGTCGAGGGCATGTGGCGCATGCTGCAGGCCGATGAGCCCGACGACTTCGTGCTCGCGACCGGCGGCAACTTCACGGTGCGCGACTTCCTCGAGACGGCCTTCAGCCACGCCGGGCTGACCTGGCAGGATCACGTGAAGTTCGACGAGCGCTACCTCCGCCCGACAGAGGTCGACGCCCTCGTCGGCGACGCGTCGAAGGCCGCCGAGAAGCTCGGCTGGGTTCCCACGGTCGACACCGCGGAGCTCGCCCGGATCATGGTCGATGCCGACATCGAGGCGCTCGAATGCGCGGGCCGCCCGTGGATCGACACCGTGAAGCTCGCGAGCTGGAGCACGAACTGACCATGAGCGACGCAACCCAGGTCGTGCACGACGACCGAGACGCCGTCGACTTCACCCCGGCGCCGCTCGACCGCTCGAGCCGTTTCTACGTCGCCGGCCACCGCGGCCTGGTCGGCTCGGCCATCTGGCGCAGGCTGCAGGCCGAAGGGTTCGAGGATCTCGTCGGCCGCAGCTCCGCCGAGCTCGACCTCAAAGACCGGGACGCGGTCTTCGCGTTCTTCGCCGAGCAGAAGCCGCGTTACGTCGTGCTCGCTGCGGCGAAGGTCGGCGGCATCCTGGCGAACAGCACCTATCCCGTCGACTTCCTGAGCGACAACCTGCGCATCCAGGGCAACGTGCTGGATGCCGCGCTCGAGCACGGTGTCGATCGCCTGCTGTTCCTCGGCTCCTCATGCATCTACCCGAAGTTCGCGCCGCAGCCGATCGTGGAGGACAGTCTCCTGACCGGGCACCTCGAGCCCACGAACGACGCATACGCGATCGCCAAGATCGCCGGGATCATGCAGATCCAGGCCGTGCGGCGTCAGTACGGGCTGCCGTGGATCTCCGCGATGCCGACCAATCTCTACGGGCCGGGGGACAACTTCTCGCCGACGGGCTCGCACGTTCTGCCCGCGCTGATCCGCCGGTACGACGAGGCGGTGCGATCCGGGGCGACGAGCGTCGTGAACTGGGGCACGGGAACGCCGCGACGCGAGTTCCTGCACGTCGACGACATGGCCGAGGCGAGCCTGCACCTGCTCGAGCACTACGACGGGCCGGCCCAGGTCAACGTGGGCACGGGAACTGATGTGACGATCGAGGAGATCTCGCAGACGATCGCCCGCGTCGTCGGCTATGAGGGCGAGACCGTGTGGGACACGAGCAAGCCCGACGGCACACCCCAGAAGCTGCTCGACGTCTCGAAGCTCCGTGACGCGGGATGGACCTCGCGGATCGGCCTCGAGGACGGGTTGAGATCAACCGTCGAGTGGTATCGCGAACACACCGGAAACGTTCGCGAATAATTGGCCTGCGGGTCGCCCGCGCCTCGTAGAGTCGCGCGGAACCAAAGGATCGTGTCGTCTCCCTGCGCTATACAAGGGAACGATGTGAGAATCATGCTGTGAAAGGGGACGACCGCGTGAAGATTTCTGTGATCGGGTGCGGCTATCTGGGGGCCGTGCACGCGGCCTCGATGGCGGAGCTCGGGCATGACGTCATCGGCTTCGACGTCGACGAGGCCAAGATCAGGTCGCTGAGCGCGGGGGAGGCGCCGTTCTTCGAGCCCGGCCTGCCCGAGATCCTGAAATCGGCGACCGCATCCGGCCGGCTGAGGTTCACTTCGGATGTCACCGAGCTCAAGGGCGCGAAGGTGCACTTCCTCGCGGTGGGCACGCCGCAGAAAGCGGGGGAGTACGCCGCCGACCTGACCTACGTCGACCTCGCCGTGGAGTCGCTCATCCCGCAGCTGTCGGAGGGCGACCTGCTCGTCGGCAAGTCGACGGTTCCCGTGGGCACCGCGGCGCGGCTCGCCGCGCGCATCGACGCCTCCGGCTCGGGCGCGCTCCTGGCCTGGAACCCCGAGTTCCTGCGCGAGGGCTTCGCCGTGAAAGACACCATCTCGCCCGACCGCCTCGTCTACGGCATCCCGGAGGGAGAGAGGGGTCTCGTCGCCAAGGCCCTGCTCGACGAGATCTACGCGACCGCGCTCTCGAACGACACCCCGCTCGTCGTCACCGACTACGCGACCGCCGAGCTCGTGAAGGTCTCGGCGAACGCCTTCCTCGCCACGAAGATCTCCTTCATCAACGCCATGGCCGAGATCGCCGAGGTCACGGGTGCGGATGTGACGCAGTTGGCCGACGCGATCGGCTTCGACGCCCGCATCGGCCGTCGCTTCCTCAACGCCGGCGTGGGCTTCGGCGGCGGCTGCCTGCCCAAGGACATCCGCGCCTTCTCGGCGCGCGCGGAGGAGCTCGGGCGGGGTGAGTCGGTCGCCTTCCTCAAAGAGGTCGATGCGATCAATCTGCGCCGCCGTCAGCGCGCCGTCGACCTCGTCGTCGAGTCTCTCGGCGGCCAGGTCTATCAGAAGAAGATCGCCGTGCTCGGCCTCGCCTTCAAGCCCGACTCCGACGACATCCGCGACTCTCCGGCGCTCGACGTGGCGGTGCAGCTGCACGGCCTCGGCGCCGAGGTCGTGGCCACTGACCCGGAGGCCATCGCCAACTCGGCGCGCAAACATCCGCAGCTCTCCTTCACGGAAACCGTCGAAGACGCCTTGCACGGAGCCGAAGCCGTTGTCGTGGTGACCGAATGGAAAGAGTTCCGCGAGCTCGACCCGGTCGCGGCGAAAGCGCTCGTGGCGAACGCCATCGTGATCGACGGCCGCAACTGCCTCGACGCCGAGGCCTGGCGTGCCGCCGGTTGGACCTACCGCGGGATGGGTCGCCCGTGATCGCAGCTTCGTCTGTTTGAATAGCCCGATGACCGGGACTCCTTCATCGAGCGAGCACGCCGGCCGCAGCCACGGGGGCGGCAGTCGCAGCGGCAGCGGGCGCAGCGGCAACGGACGTAGCGCTGGCAGCCGCAGCCATGGAGGCGGAGGTCGCAGCCACGGCAGCCGCCGCCGTCGCAGGCGTCGTGCCCGCAGGATCTGGCTGTGGTCGATCGTCGGGGTGCTCGCGGTGCTGCTGGCCGGGATCGCCTGGATTGGGGTGCGGGCGTTCCTGGCGAAGGGCGAGCTTGAGGCGGCGTTGCCGCTCGCCAAGAAGGTGCAGTCCGACATCGTCGCCGCCGACGGCGCGGCGGCTGAGGCCGACGGCGCCCGGCTGACGGTGCACGCCACCTCCGCGGCACAGCTCACGAGCGACCCGGTCTGGCGAGCGGCAGAGACGCTGCCGTGGATCGGCAAGAACCTCACCGTCATGCGCGAACTCGCGGGCACCGTCGACGACGTGGCGCAGGGTGCCGTGCTGCCCCTCAGCCAGCTCGCGGGTTCCATCCAGCTGAGCGACTTCAAGCCGGTCGGCGGGCAGGTGGATCTGCAGCCCATGATCGACTCGCGACCGAGCGTCGCGCTCGCCGCCAACGCGCTGGGACACGCGGAGGAACGGGCATCGGGCATCGACAGCTCCGGGGTCATCGGCCCGCTCGCCGACGCGCACGACCAACTGAGCGATCTGCTCGGCGACGCATCGACGGCCGTCACCGCGCTCGACGGGGCGGTGAAGCTCGTGCCGGCCATGCTCGGCGCCGAGGGCCCCCGCAACTACCTCGTGCTGTTCCAGAACAACGCGGAGCTGCGGTCGACGGGCGGGATCTCGGGCGCGATCGCGCTCATCCACACCGACAACGGCGCCCTTCAGCTCGCGGCGCAGGCGTCGTCGGGAGACTTCCAACGCTTCGAGCCTCCTCCTTTCGATTTGCCGATCGAGACGAAGGCGCTCTACGGCGATGACACGACCCGCTATATCCAGGACGTCAACCTCACGCCTCAGTTTCCGCTTGCCGCGCAGATCGCCAGCGGAATGTGGCAAAACGCATTCGGCGGCACGATCGACGGAGTCATAGCGATCGACCCCGTGGCGCTGTCCTACATCCTGGAAGCCTCGGGCCCGATCATGCTGCCTACAGGGGATACTTTGTCGAGCGAGAACGCGGTTCAGCTACTCCTTCGTGATGTCTACTCGCGCTATTCCAAATCTAGCGAGCAGGATGACTTCTTCGAAGCAGCCGCTGTCGCGGTGTTCTCTGCCGTCGCATCCGGTGAAGTTGACCCACTCAAACTCATCTCTGCTTTTGCGAAGGCAGGCAACGAGCGCCGGATCCTGATCTGGAATTCGGATTCGGCCACGCAAAACATTCTCACAGGAACGACGCTGTCAGGCGGCTTACCGCAAAGCACGCCTGATGAAGAGCGGTTTGGGGTTTACCTCAACGATGCGACGGGCGCCAAAATGGACCCGTACCTGGACGTCTCGATCGCCACTGGTCAGGTCATCTGTCGCAGAGACGGGCTGCCGAATTACGGTATCAGGGTAACTCTCGCAAACACTGCGCCGCCTGACGCCGCCACTTCGCTGCCCCCCTATGTAACTGGAGGGGGAGTCTACGGAGTGACGCCGGGAAGCATCAGAACCAACATCGCCGTCTACGGCCCGCCCGGCTCATACAACCTCGGCGTCGCCCGTGACGGTGAGGACGCCCCATATCAGCCGACGAGCGACAGCGGGTACACGCTGAGCTACCTGCAGGTCGAATTGGCCCCGGGAGAATCCGCGACGTACGAGTTCGGATTCCTCGGAGACGAGCCCGTGAAGAAGAGGATCGTGATCGAAAATACGCCTCTTGTTTACAGTCTGGAAACATCCCGACTCGACCTTAGCTGTGAGAATGCTCTATGGTAGAGGTACCTCGTTCTGGGGGAGCCAGTGTCGGCGACACACCAACAAAACTATTTAGGGGGTAGTTTCTATGGCAAAAAAGGCATTCGCGGCCGTAGTTCTGGCCATTTTGGCCATTTTCGCGGTTCCTGCCGCTGCTAACGCAGCCGGCTACACACCGAGCGCACCGTCGGCCACCACGACGGTCGGCGGCTCGACCACGCTCACGTTCACGGGGTTCCCGGCCAATGTGCCGAGCACCGCCACGGCGCCTGACGCCGTCACGCTCGCCGTCTTCAAGGCCACCACGCTCTCGAAGCCGACCAACGCCGATGGCGCGGTCAGCTACACGGCGTCGGCCACAGCTCCGGGCACCTACACGATCACGGTCACGGCGGGCGGCGTCACTGCTGTCGGCACGCTGACCGTCGCACCGGCTGATGCCGGTTCGGGCAGCGGTGGAGGCGGTGGACTTCCGTCCACCGGTTACGACGCACCCGTTCTCATCATCTGGGCTGCCGGTGGCGCCCTCGCTCTCGGTATCGCCCTCGTGGTGGTGCTGGGCATCGTTCGCCGCCAGCGCGCACAGGCCTGAAGCCTGCTAGAGGGTGTTGGTAACCGACACTAAGCAACTCTTCTAGTACAAGAAGCGATACGACAGAAGGCCCCGGGAGAAATCCCGGGGCCTTCTGTCGTTCGGGGTCTTGGGTCAGAGGGTCGTGCCGGGCGCGATCTCAGACAGCGAGAACTCATGAGTCTGAAGACGCCAGCTCGCACGCACCATGGTGAAACCCTGGCGGCGGAAATGCTGCGCGGTGTCGTGGGCCAGCACCACTGAACGCGTGTGCGGCGGAATCCAGCCCTTGCTCGCATGGTACAGAGCGGTGATTTTCGGCTTTGCCTTCTCTGAGCCGAATCGGCGCGTGATGACAGGAGGAACGGTTTCGGGGGGCATCCATTAACTCCGGTTAAATATGGTTGGGGATGTTTCGATGCAATCACATCGGGTGGACGCCGTGAAGCCCATCTATGGGTGCCCCTCGTGCGGGGAGTCGGGCACGGCATCCTGCGCGTTGTGCGTGCGGCGAGTGGCGACGTCAGCCACCATCGGCGTTCGATAGTGTGGAGGCCGTGACTGCCACCCCTGCGCCCCGACTCGTCGCGTTCGACCTCGACGACACTCTCGCGGCATCCAAATCGCCCATCGACCCGCGTATGGGTGAGCTGCTCGTCGGGCTGCTCGAGGTCGCCCCGGTGTGCATCATCTCGGGCGGCCAGATCGGGCAGTTCCGGGCCCAGGTGCTCGAACGTCTGCCGGTGGCCCCGGAGGCGGTGCTCGAGAGGCTGCACCTCATGCCCACCTGCGGCACGCAGTACTACCACCGTGCAGACGGCGAGTGGCAGCTCGTGTACGCCGAGAACCTGAGCGACGACGAGAAGGCGCGCGCGCTCGACGCCCTCGAGACCGAGGCGAAGGCCCTGGGCTTCTGGGCGGACGAGACGTGGGGCCCGATCCTCGAAGACCGGGGCTCGCAGATCACGTTCTCCGCGCTCGGGCAGGCCGCGCCCGTCGCCGCGAAGTCGCAGTGGGATCCGACGGGCCAGAAGAAGGGCGCTCTGCGCGAACGCGTCGCCGCACTGCTTCCCGACCTCGAGGTGCGCTCAGGCGGCTCGACGTCGATCGACATCACCCGCCGGGGCATCGACAAGGCCTACGGCATGAAGAAGCTCGCCGAGGTTACCGGCATCCCGCTCGACGACATGCTCTTCGTCGGCGACCGCCTCGACCCCGACGGCAACGACTACCCTGTCAAGGCGCTCGGTGTCGACACGCAGGCCGTCGAGGGCTGGGAGGACACGGCCGCGTACATCGAGGCCCTCATCCCGCAGTACGGGCTCGACGCGGTCTGAGCCGGCGGTCAGCAGTCGCTCTCAAAGGCGACTTTGACGAATCCGCTCGTCTGATAGATGTATTGGCGCGCCCACTCGAGCAGTGGGATCTCGGGATCCGCTGCGATCATGCGTATCTCCCCGCTGAAGCACCGTTCCATTCGCACGCGTGCACGCGAGATGTGAGGAGTGAAGGTGATGACCGTCGCGCTGCTCCAACCGTGGGTCTCTTCCATTTGTCTGAGCCATCGGGCTTCACCTCGTGTGGTGAAGGGATCGGGGACCTCGCAGTAGACGGGGTAGCTGTGCTTCTCTGTGCAGACGTCCAACTCCGCTGCACTGTATTTTCCGTGAGACGGCACCGACACCATAAGCGCATCGCCCAGCCCGGCGTCGAGGAGGCGCATGGCCTCCTCGACGCGTTCTTCTCGCGGGGGTCCGAGCACGACCACGACGTCCGTGGGGGCCGGATCATCGGTGCGAGGGAACACGTAGACGGGCAGGCCGGCGACCGCTATGAGCGCAGCGGCTGCGAGGAGGGAACCGAATACGGTGACGGCGGTGCGAATCGGTCGCATAACCGCATGCTACGAGAGAGATGTGGCAGGCGTGTAAACGTGATCTGATTTCGGCGGAGGGAGGTGTGCGCCGAATTCATTCGACGCGGTCTGAGTCAGTCGCAGGCGGTTCCGTCTCCGTCGCGGTCGAGGTCGTAGACGTCGCTGCCGACCACGTAGACCGGGCCGTCCACGTAGGCCGGTCCGTTGCCGCTTCCGCCCGCGCAGTCGACGTCGCTCGCCACGGGAACGCAGCCGCCCGAGTAGTTCGGGTCGCAGTCCCCAGCGGGCGCGGGTTCGGGCGCCGGCTCGGCGGGTGCTGCCGGCGCCTCGACGGGAGGCGGCGGCTGACGTGTTCCGACGTTGGTGACCTCGGCGACCGGCTGCCGGGTGACCTCCTGCCGTGCGACAGTGCGAGCCGTCTCCACTCCGTCGGTGTAGGTCACGGTGTAGGTCGTCGTCTGCTCGCCGTCGACCCCACCGACGGTCACGACGGTCGTGCCGGCATCCAGATTCGTGTCATCGAGGTTGACACGCTCGAAGGGGATCGGGGCGACCTCCTGGATCTCCTTCTGCGTCACGACGGGCGTGGGCGTCGGGGTGGGCGTGCGTGTCGCCGACGGAGTGGGGGAGGAGTGCTCGGCGATCGACGCCGAGTCGAGTGAGGAGTTCATCGATGTGTTCGCCGCTCCGTACACCGGGCCGACGACGAAGGCGATCGCTCCGACGGCGAGAACGATCGCACCGATGTTGCGCGAGGGCAGGCGCAGCCACGACCGTCGACCGGTGATCGTGACGTAGATCCCGGTGAGGAGGGCGGCCAGGCCGAGAACCGTGAGAAGGCCGGCGAGCCCGCTGGTCAGGCCGAAGACGAGTGCGAAGAAGGCTGTGACAGCGCCTCCGATGATCGTCGGGATCCAGGGTCGCAGTGCGTTCGGCGGTGACGCCGGCGGCGCCGGCGGTGCGTCGCCGGCGGGCGGCGTGTACCGGCTCTGCGTCCACGTCTCCCCGTCCCACCAGCGGAGCTGCGTTCTGTCGTCGGGGTCGGGATACCAGCCGGCTGGTGTTGCACTCATGCGATCTCGTTCCGTTGCGGCTCGCCCCGAGGGAAGGGGATTCGAGACCGCACGGGCGGACACAGGCCGCTTGTGGAATATCGATGAATCCCTCGCTCGACTCGGGTGCGAGCGATCCGGTTCGATTGTCCTCACCATCGGTCATGAGCATCAGCCCGACAACAGGGGGGTAACGAAGTCTCGGTGCTGCACAGAGGCGCGCGTAACACGTGCATCGACAGTGTGGGCACGTGCGCAGAACGAGAAGACAGAGCCTCGCTGGTGTCATGCCTAAGAGGCTGAGGGCGGATGCCGCAGCAGCGCGGCATCCGCCCTCACTACTGGCGGCACTCCAATTGGGGCACGATCTCGCGGTATTGGGGGATGAGGCGTCGGCTCGGCACCACTAACCTGAGAACGCCCTATGAGGGGTGATGGTTTCTGCACTCCCGTCGCGAGACAGTTCCACCGCGGAGGGTGCTGCGGTTGATGGGAGAAGTTCGTGATCCGCCGCGTTTCTGCAGTCGTCGTCGCCGTTCTGATCGCGACCCTGGGCCTCGCGCCAGCGGTCGCCTCGGCTTCCCCCGTGCACCCGGACTCAGCGACGCGGGCAGCGGGGTCTCCGGTCGGCTCCGCGTCGGCTCCGAACTCGGTGCATCTGAGGCTCCTGGAGCCCGCCGGCTACGTCGCGCCGGAGCACTCCGACGATTACACGCTCGAAGGCGTCAGCGTGCGGCTCCTGCCCGCCGACGGAGAGGGCGCGGGTGCCGACGGCCCGATCGTCGCCCAGACCGATGCCGACGGCGAACTGCTTCTTACCGACATCGAGCCGGGCAGCTATGAGCTGACGGTCGGGGACGTCGCCGACAGCGAGCTCATCGGCGGCAGCTACGCTCCCGACGGATCCCTCGGCGATCCGACTCGCGCTGAGGACATCGGCACCATCGTCGTCGGGCACGACCCCGTCGGCCTCGATCTCGTGCTCCGACGTGGCGGCACGATGGCCGGCCTCATCCTGGATTCGGCGGGCGCTCCGATCGCGGGCGCGATCGTGCGCGGCAACTACGACTCCGAGAGCACCTCTGATGAGAGCGGTGCGGTTCTGCTCCGCGGTCTCAGGCCCGGCTCGATCCGTCTCACACTCTCCTCACCGGCGGGCTCCGACGCGATCGGCGGCATCTGGCAGGGCGAGGGTCTCGGCGGTGGCGCGTGGGAGACCGCCGCCCTGGTCACGATCGCGGCCGACGGCAGCACGACCCCCTCGAACTTCACAGCCCGCCTTGCCGTCGGCCGATCCATCTCGGGTGTCATCGCGGATGCCTCGGGGATCCCCGTCGCCGGTGTGAGCGTCTCCAGCGACAACCCGGGCACGCCCGCCGTGACGACGGGAGCCGACGGCAGCTACACACTGCACGCGCTGCCGCCGGGGTCGTACCGCGTGCGCGCCACATCGACCGAACGCTTCCAACTCGGCGGGTACCTGCGCGCCGACGGTACGATCGTCGACGACTACTACACGGCGCGGAACGTGATCGTCGCGGCGGCCTCCGTCGAAGGGATCGACGGCAGGCTGGGTTCGGGCGGCGCCGTTGTCGGGCACATCGACCTCACGGCCGCGACATCCGGGTACATCTCGGTCGTCGCCACGATGCAGGGCAGCGGGACGAGCCGATACACCAACGCGAACGTCGTGACGGGCGAGTTCGAGTTCCCCGCGTTGCCGGCGGGTACCTGGAGGCTCACCTTCTCGGCCTCGCTGCTCGTCGGCGGAGGTGGCACAGGCACGGGCCTCGCCATCGGCGCTCAGACGGTCGTCGTGCAAGCCGAGGCCGTCACAGAGGTCGACGTCGTCGCAGAAGCCGGCGGCGCGATCGCAGGAAGCGTGAGGCTTCCGGATGGCTACACGGGAAGCGTGTCGGGAAGCGTGCGGGTGACCCCCGCGAACGAGCCCTTCGTGGGCGGCGTGTACGGAAGCATCGCGCCCGACGGCACGTTCACGGTCACGAGCCTCGAGAGCGGCGATTACGACGTCACGGTGCAGATCACCGGTCTGCCGGCGGCCAGGGTGAGCGGCGTGACGGTTGCCCGAGGACAGACGACGAAGCTCGATCCGATCGCCCTCACGCTCGGGCTGAGTCTCGAGATCATCGTGCACGACGGCCTCGGCGCCCCGCTCTCGGGCGCCTCGATCAGCCTGTACCGGTTCGGCAGCTCGGAGAGCGCCTTCGGAACGAGCGGGGAGGACGGGCGCGTGACGATCACAGGCCTCTCCCCTGGCAGCTATCAGTACTCGACGAGCCTCGGCGGCTACGTGGGCGGCTTCGGGACGGTCGAGCTGGCCGAGGGGCCGAACGGCCCCCTCGACATCGGTATGGAACAGGCCGCGACGATCGTCGTCACGACGACCTCCAACGGCGTTCCCTTCGGCGGCGCGCAGGTGAGCCTCGAACGGCTGGACGACAATGGCGGCGTGCTGTCGTCGATCATCGTCACGGACAGCAGGGGAACCAGCGTCGTGACGATGACGCCCGGCCGGTACCGACTGGCCTACGTCGGCAGCGCGTCCTCGTCGTGGGCGGGCACTCCGCGCTCCGAGATCGTCGTCGCGGACGCCGGCGTGAGCACTCCGCTGACGCTTGACATCTCGGGCAGCCGAACGATCTCGGGAATCGTCGCGACCGACGACGGCACGCCTCTCGAGTTCGCGACCGTGCGGTTGTACCTCGTCGACGAGGACGGCAACCGGCTGGGCGAGACCGCGGAGACGAGCGGAGCCGACGGCAGCTACACCTTCGGCCCTCTCATCGACGGGCGGTACCTCCTGTCCGCCGACTACTGGGTATCGGGAACATCGTTCGAGTACTTCTACGACGATGCGGAGTCGCTCGACGAGGCATCCGTGATCGCGCTCGACGACGAGCATCCGGCTGCGACCGTCAACCCGGTGTTCAGCCTGTCGTACGGCCTCACGACGATCAGTGGAACGGTGACCGGCCCGAACGGAGCGCCGCTCGTCGACGTCGAGGTGCAGTACGCGCAGATCCCCGAGGGCGGCGACTACCCGGATTACAGCACGACGACGAGAACGGGATGGGACGGCTCGTATTCCTTTACAGCCGTGCGTTCCGACCGGTCCCCGCGCATCGTGTTCGCGACCAACCCGGATTCGGTCTACACCCCGCAAGTCTTCTCCCGCACCCTCGACATCGGCCAGGGCCCGATCGTGCTCGACGCCCAGCTCGAGATCGGCGAGGTCATCACCGGCACGATCCGCGGCGGAACGCCCGACGACCCCGACGGCGACTCGCAGATGGTCCCCGTGGACGGCGCGACCGTCTACGCGAGCGATTTCGTGCCCGGCGCGGCTCAGCGCTACGCCTACACCGACGCCGACGGCCGCTACACGGTGGCCGGTCTCGCACCCGGGCGCGCCACCGATCTCTCGATCCAGCCTGACTACCAGGGCTATCACTTCCCACGCCAGCTCTCGTCCGTGTCGTCCGGAACCTCCGCCGATGCCGTGTTACGGCTCGGCGGTCGCATCGACGGCTCCCTCGGCTATCCGAGCGGGGACCGCTACGTCGAGGTGGGCGTGGACTCCGTCACCGGTGGTTCGAGCGTCGGCTGGGGCTTCAACCCGCAGCGGCCGGGTGAGCTGTACAGCGTCGGCCCGCTCGAGCCGGGCCGCTACGTCGTTCACTTCAGCAGCCCGTATTCCTCCGATCTGTTGGCCGACGACTACTACGACGGCTCGTTCACCCGCAGCGGGGCGACCGAGGTCGTGGTCGAGGCGGGCCGGTCCACATCCGGGATCGACACCGAGCTCGAACCGGGCGCCACGATCGGCGGAACTGTCGCGGCCGGCGGGGTGCCGCTCGGCGACGCGTCCGTAGAGCTGATCGTGGACGGCGAGAGCCTCGGGGGCACGACCTCCGATGTGAACGGAGATTACTCGTTCCCGAACGTGCTGCCGAGCGACGCGGCCGTCACCATCCGCGCTTTGTGGGACGGCCAGCCGATCGGGCCCGATGAGACCGTCACGCTCTCCGCCGGCCAGAACGTGCACGACATCGACGCCGCCGCCGAGTCGGTGCGCACCGTCATCCGGGGCACCGTCGTCGACGCCGACACCGGGGCTCGCAGCTGGGGTTCGATCACGGCGATCGACCGCGGCACCGGCAGCAGATCCTTCGGGCAGATCACCGACGGCGTCTTCGCCTTCGTCAATCTGCCGGACGGCGACTACCGCCTGTTCGTCGGAGCTGCAGGAGACCATCTCGGAGGCTATCTCGCCGAGGCCGGCGGCCTGCTCACGAGGGGCGATGAGGGGGCCCGGATCGTCACCGTCGTCGGCGGCGAGACCTATCTCGACGGACTCGAGGGCGCGACGGAGCCCGCCGCAGACATCTCCGGCACGCTGACGAACGCCGACGGCAGCGAGCCTGCGGCGGGCGCGTTCGTGACCCTGCGCAGCGCGGGCGCATCGGACGACGACGAGCTCGACAGAACCTTCGCCGACGAGGCCGGCCGCTACAGCTTCGGCCAGCTCCGCGCCGGCGACTACGAGGTCGTCGTCGGCCTGCCGGGAGAGGGCCTCTATCCGCAGCAGATCCTTCCGGTGACGACCCTCGGGATCGGCGCGTCCCGAACCGTGGATGCCGCGCTGCACCGTTACGGCTCGGCCACGATCCGCGTGGTCGACGTCGACGGAACCGCCGTCCAGGGTGCTTCGGTGCATGCATATGCGGGCACCTCGTCAGAGGGCCCGAGCGGGCACTGCGATGGAGACCTCTGTTCGGTCACCGGCTACACCGACGAGAACGGCTCCGTGAGCTTCGAGGCACTTCTTCCCCGTGATTACGATGTGATCGTCGACAGGGGCTTCTCGGGTGGCGACTACATCACGACCGAGTTCGGATCCGAGACAGGAGACGCTCTGGCGGTCGCACTCGACGGGCACGGCGATGTCGAGCGCACCCTCTCCCGGTACACGAGCATCGAGTTCTCCGCGAGCTTCGCCGACCCGCTCGAGGAGGACGATGTCGTCACCCTGACCCTGTACAGGGGCGGAGTCGACGGCGAGGTGGCCTACGAACGCGATTGGGACGCGATGAACGGCGCGTTCGGCGATGTCGTCGGCGGCATCGAACCGGGCGACTACACGGTCCAGATCTCGGCCACCGACTACCGCACGATATATCTCACGGGTGCCGGCACGAGCTCCGACCCCGCGGACGCCGTGCCTCTCGTCGTGCGCGGCGACGGGGTTCCGCTGGCTGTGTCCGCTGAGCTCAGCCGCGACTGGGTGGAGTCGACGACCGCGATCACGACAGCGCCGAGCCTGCAGTACGGCGAGGCCAGCACCGTCGAGGTCGAGGTCACGGCTGACCGCGACCGGGATCCCGGGCACGGGGAGGTCCTGCTCGTCATCGATGGCGAGGAGCGCGAGAGCACGGCTCTGGCCGACGGGTACGTGTCCTTCGCTCTGCCCGCCGACCTGAGTGTCGGCGGCCATTCGGTCGTCGCGCGGTACTCGGGCAGTGGCGACATCCGGCCGTCGGAGTCCGAGGCGGCCGTCGTCGATGTGGCCAGGGCCGCTTCAGGGCTGACGGTCACGAATCCCGGCGTCGTCGAATACGGCGGCGAGGGTGCGCTCGTCGAGGTGAACGTCGCCTCGGTCACCGGCGTTCCCGTGAACGGGACTGTGGAGATCGGGCTCGAGCCCCAGAGCGATGAGGACATGAACGAGGAGGTGTGGGAGCAGACCGTCGAACTCGTCGACGGCTTCGCGCAGGTGACCGCGCCGAACGACCTCGCCGTGGACCTGTACGACGTCGTCGCCCGCTACTCCGGCAGCGAGACCGTGCTCGATGCCGAGGGTCGGGGCAGCCTGTACGTTGTGCCCGCGACCACGACGGTGACCCTCACGGCGACACCCGGGGAGATCGACTACGACGACACGCTCTCCTTCGACGCGAGCGTGGACGCCGACGGCCTGTCGGTCACGGGCACCGTCACCGTAACGAGCGACGACGGCACTCTCGCGGCAGTGGCGATCAACGAGGAGGCGCACGGCATCGCGCACTTCGAGCTCGACGGCTCGGCGATCGGCGTCGGCGTCCGGGATCTGCTCGTGCGCTACGACGGCAGCGACACGCTCTCCCCGAGCACGGCCACCCGCACGGTCACGATCATCGGCGCGCCCTCCCAGACCACGCTGTCGCTGTCGTCGGCTCAGGCCGAGTACGGGGCCGACATCAGCGCGACGGTCGTCGTGGGCTCGGAGTTCGCGACTGCCCCCGAGGGCCAGGTCGAGCTCGTGTTCGACGGGGAGCACGTGCGCACGGCGAACCTCGTCGACGGCTCGGCGACGATGGCCTACGGCGCGGGCGCCGGACTCGGCAGCCACACGATCGTCGTGCGTTACCCGGGTAGCGGAGCGCTCGCCGCCTCCGAATCCGCCGCCCAATCGCTCGAGATCGTTCGCGCCGAGACGTCCGTGACCGTCGATCGCCCGTCGTCGACCGAGTTCGGTACCGCCGCCGCGATCGGCGTGCACGTGCGCACGGCCGCTGGCTATCCCGCCGACGGCATCGTGCGCGCCCTCGTCGACGGCGCGGATGCCTCCTCTGCGACCCTCGTGGGAGGCACCGCCTCGATCGAGCTCCCCGCCGACCTCGCCCTCGGCCTGCACTCCGTCGTCATCGGCTATGACGGCGACGCGAACTTCGGCGGCTCGGAGGCCGACGCCTTCAGCCACCGGGTGCGCAGCGGCCCCGCCAATGTCGTCGTGACCCCCTCGGCGACCCTTCTCACCCTCGGCACCCCGCTCGGTCTCGCGGTACAGGCCAGCTCGGCCGGCACCTCGCCCCTGCGCTACACCGTCAGCTACGGCGACGGCAGCGCCCCGGTCACGGGCGAGTACCAGACGCCCCTCGCCCTCGACCACCTGTACGCGGCGCCCGGAAGTTTCGCCGTGCGGGTCGAGGTGACGACGACCGAAGGCGCAGACACCTACGTCGCGGTCTACACCGCGCGGGTCACCGTCTACGTCGACGAGCCGCTCGCAGCATCCGCCGGCGACGCCCTGCAGGTGCGGGCGGGCGACACGGCGTGGTTCGACGCGAGCGGATCGCGTCCGAGTGCCGCGATCGTCGACTACAGCTGGGACTTCGGCGACGGCCAGGCCGGGTCGGGCGCGTATCCGGCCCACGGCTACGACGCACCCGGCAGCTACACGGCTCGCGTGACGGTGACGGATGTCGCCGGTGCGACGAGCAGCGCGGAGACCGTAGTGACCGTGGTCGAGGTTCCCGCCGCCACCGGCCTCTCCGTCACGGTTCGCACGGGCGGCGGGCTGCTCAGCGGCGCCCAGGTGAGCTATGTGCGGCCGGACGGCTCGAAGCTTCAGGCGGCGACGGGCGGCGACGGCGTCGCCACTCTGCGCGGGCTGCCCGAAGGCCAGAGCACCGTCTACGTCTGGGCCGATGGTTACGTTCCCCAGACACTGACCGCGACGGTGAACGGCGGGGTCGGCTCGGCCGAGGTCGCTCTCGCCTCGGGCGAGATCGGCTCCTCGGTCATCGAGCACCACAGGATGACCGTCGAGGAGATCGAGGAGGCGGACATCGATCTGACCGACCCCGACAACACCAACGTCTTCGAGGCCAACATCAACCTCCACTTCGAGCCCGTCGGCGACGAGGAGGAACCCGAGGAGACACCGTACGAGGTCGTCTACACGGAGCACTTCGGCGTCTACACGGTCGTGAGCGTCGGGTGCGGAGACGATTGCGGCTCGTCAGGCGGAGGAGGCGGCAGCGGCACCGGCGGCGGGATCGGGCGCCTCGCCTCGACTCCCGTCATCGAGGTCGTCGAGGGCCAGCCGGTCATCCAGTGGCTCGTCATCCCCGTGCGGGCCAGTTTCCTCAAGGAGATGTTCGAGGTCAAGCTCGTCGTCACCAACCTCGCGACGGGCTTCGACTTCACGGGCGGCGTCGCCGAGCTGAACCTCCCCTCAGGGCTGTCGCTCGCGAGCATGGTGGGCAGCAGTCAGTCGCTCACCCGTCAGGTCGCCGACATCGCCGGTCAGAGCAGCTCGAGCACGACCTGGTACGTGCGCGGCGACACAGAAGGCAGCTATCAGTTGAGCGCCAGCTACTCCGGCGTCGTCGACCCGATCGGCGTTCCCATCCGTCTCGATTCGACGACGGCCGAGCCGCTCAAGGTGTGGGGCGGGTCGGCCCTGTCGATGACGGTGACCGTCGATCCCGATGCCGTGCGCTTCGGTGCCTACCGCGTCTCCCTCACACTCACGAACGAGACCTCGGGGGATGACGCGACCGCCGTCAACAACCTCAGCTACGAGCTTCTCGACCGCCCTCTCGACGCTCCTGCCGAGCAGGCCGTCTACGTCTTCGCGCCGGGAACCGCGCTGTCGCAATGGGAGTACTCCCTGCCCGCCGGCGAATCGGTGACGACCGACTACATCCTCTATCCGGGCCTCGGCAACGAGGAGGTCGATGCTCTTAAGCTCGACCTCGAGAAGAGCTTCATCGCGCGCACCGGCGGCTCCGTGACCATCGAGACCCATCTGGCGGCGCACCGGCAGAGCACGGAACGCGGCGGTCTGAGCGGCGCCACCGTCAAGAACCCGAACGACCCCGACGTCTTCACCCTCAGCTGGGATCGGCCGTCGGGTGTCGTGAGCGGCTACACGGTGTGGACCCGGGACACCCTCGACAGCACCTCGAGCTGGCGCGTCGTGAGGAACGTCGACGCCGTCGACTCGAGCGTCGACTTCACAGCGGCCACACGGGGCCTCGGGCGCTACTTCACCGTGATGACCCGAGGCGGGGCGGCACCCCGGGCGGTGCATCCGCTCGTCGAGGGCCCGGTGAGCTACGCGGCGCTCGGCGACTCGTTCAGCTCGGGTGAGGGCGTGCCCGACTTCGAGCCGGGCACGGACACAGACAGGGAGGCGATGGGCGAGGTCACGACGGCGGCCGAGATGTGGAACTCGCTCGTCCCGAGCGAGCGAACCAACGAGTGCCACCGCAGTTGGCAGGGGTCGTACAGCCGGATCCTGAGCGCCGACCCGCAGCTCGACCTGGGTCCGTCGCTCTACGCGGCATGCAGCGGCGCCGTGACGAAGGACTTCGAGGAGCCGAACCCGAAGAACGACGACGAGGTGGCGCAACTCGACCGCCTCGACGAGTTCACCCAATACGTGACCTTCACACTGGGCGGCAATGACGCGGGCTTCAAGACGATGGCCACGGCGTGCCTGCTGGGCGAGACCGTGTGCGGTGCCGCGGGTGATGCGAGCGTCGCCGCGGGCTCCGTCGAGGAGTACTTCAAGAATACCTTCGACCTCGACGTTGTGATCGGCCAGGCCGCTGCGGTGGCCAAGGATGCCTACGGCACGGGTTCGAACGGCGCGAAGTGCGTCGCCACGGCGGGAGCCGCGTTCTTCTCCTGCGTGCAGACGGTGAGGAAGGGGATCGACCTCTTCAAGACGGTCACGCAGGATCCCGCTCGCATCGCCTCGCCCTCGTTCGCCTTCAGCGGTGAGCTGCGCCGACGTCTCGAGCGGATCTACTCCGAGGTGCTCGACGACGCGCCCAACGCCTCGGTCTACGTGGCGACCTATCCGCACTTCTCCACCGGCACCGGTGATGGTGTGCAGTGCATGGTCGCCCCTCTCGGACCGGGGCTCAGCCGCGCCGACCGCGAGCGTCTCAACGGTTTCGTCGACCAGATCAACGGCGCGATCAAGCAGGCGCGCGACAGTGTGAACGCCTCGCACACGGGGTCGGCGGGCATCACGGTCGTCGACGCCGACGACAGCGGATTCTTCGACGGCAAAGAGCTCTGCGTCGACGGCGAACGCAACCCGGACTCGGCGTTCCACCCCCTCATCAACGACGTGCTGAGCTGGCCGGGCGCCTACGACTCGGTGTCGTTCTCGTTCCACCCGAACGCCGAGGGCCAGCGCTCCTACGCGCAGGCCTTCGCGCAGACGATGAAGGCCAACCATCGCACGCTCGTCGTCCCGGTGACGAACGAGCCGGATACCGTCACGACGATCACGGTCGACGGCCCGATGAAGTCGATCACGGCGAAAGCCCCCATGGGCGAGCGGCTTCTCGACCTCAAGCTCGTCGACCCGGACGGCCGTGTCTACACGGGGTTCGCAGACGGCGCGACGACCGGGACGAACGCAGGGCACCAGTACATCACCGTGCCGGCGCCGGTCGAGGGCGAGTGGAGCGTTCGCGTCGCCCTCTATTCCTCGGGCGGCGACATCCTCTCGCGGGCCGGGCGCTCCCTCGCCGCGCTTGCCGGCACGGAGGTGGAGGACGCCTCCGAGAGCACCCGGATCACGGTGGACCTCGCCGAGGCGGACACGATCGTGCCCGTGCCCTCGGCCACCGTCATCGCGACGGCCGACGGTTACGTCTTCGACGCGTCCGGGTCGTCCGGTGCGGTCGCCTACGAGTGGTGGTTCTCCGACGACACCCGGGCGAGCGGGGCGATCCAGACCAAGAGCTTCGCCGAGGGCCTGCCCGTGGGCGGTGTGCTGACGGTGACGAGCGCCGACGGCACGACGACCCACTCCGACATCAGGCTCGACGGGGCACCCGTGCTCCCGTTGCTCGGCTATCAGGCCCCCGAGATCTCCGGCACGGCCGCGGTGGGCCAGCAGCTCGCCGTCAGCGACGGCGGCTGGTCCCCGCGACCCGCGCGCGTCGAATACCAGTGGATGCGCGACGGTCACGACATCGACGGGGCGATCGAGGCCTCATACACCCCGGTGCTCGCCGATGGGGGAGCCACACTCTCGGTGAGGGTCACGGTCTCCGCCGACGGCTACGCCGACACACAAGCGGTCGTATCGGGTGTCGTCGTCGACGAGATCCCGACGACGGTCGTGCTGACGATCGGGAGCACGCAGGTGTTCGGCACCCCGTTCGGCGCCTCGGCGCGCGTCGAACGCGGAGGAGCGGTGGCGCCCGAGGGCGTGGCCACCCTCATCGATCGGACGGATGCCGACGATGAGCATGCCATCGCGACCGCTCGCGTCATCGACGGAGACGCGGTGTTCGACACGATCGCTCCGCCCGCCGGCGAACGGCTACTCGCCGTGCGCTACCGATCGGACGACGAGTCGCGCGTTGCGACGAGCGAGGCGGTGACGGTGACGGTGGCGAGGGCGGCATCCGCCATTCGAGCCGTCGTCGGAACCGACCCGGTGCTCCTGGGCGCGACCGCGAGCATACCCGTGGTGATCGAGGCGCCGGGCGCGGAGCGGGGGCTCGCCCTCGGCGACTCCGTCTCCGTCGACGAGGCCGGTGCGACCGTCGCGACGGGTGTCGTGTCGTCGCTCGATCCCCCGAACGGCGGAAGCGGAGTGGCCGCGGTGATCGAGGTGCCCACGGGTGGCACGGACGGCCTGGGCGCCGGGGCGCACAGCTTGCGGGTGAGCTATGCGGGCAACGAGAACCTACTGGCCTCCTCGGCTTCCGAGAGCGTCCCGCTCTTCGTGCTCGTGTCCACGTCGGTCGACTCGGGCGATGTCGTCGTCGATTACGGCACGCGGGCGTCCGTCGAGGCCGAGGTGACCTCGGCATCCGCCGACTATCCCGGCCCCGATGGCGGAACGGCAGTGCTCACGAGCTCGACCGGAGCCTGGGCGCCGATCAGCGGGACCGTCGTCGGCGGCTCCGTGACACTCGCTCTGCCGCTCGATCTCGCAACGGGCGTCTACGACTATCTCCTCGATTACGGCGGCGACGGCTATTACGCCGCGAGCAGGGCCGGCGGGGCGATCGAGATCCGCGCGGTGACCCCTGCCGTCGAGCTCACGGCGCCGGGCACGCTCGTCCACGGCTCCTCCGCATCTGCCGAGGTCACGGTGACGGCGGGCGGGCTACGGCCCACCGGAACGGTCGAGCTGCGAGCCCTCAGCGGTGACGAACCCTCCCCGACCGACCTCGTGCTGGGCATCGGCGAGGTGAGCGAGACCGGTGCTGCGTCGATCGCGCTGCCGGCTCTCGACGCAGGATCGTACGGTCTCTACGCCGCCTACCGTCCTGGGACCGACACCCGCTTCGCCACAGCGACCTCCGCCACCACGGCACTGGATGTCACGCGCGCCCCCTCGAGCGTCACGGTGACGCTCGACGACGACTCGATCGACTACGGCTCTCCCGTCAGCGGAACCGTGACCGCTGCGGCCCTCGGTGCGGCGGCGCCCGGTACCGTGACGGTGACCCTCGGCTCGCAGACCGTGACCGCGACGGCCACAGCCGGGGGATGGGCCTTCGGCTTCCCCGCCGAGGCCGACCTCGGTGTCGGCAGCCACACAGTGACTGCGGCATTCGTGCCCTCCTCGCCCAACGTGGCTGCATCGAGCGGCGACGCGACGGTCGCCGTGGGACGGCTGCTCTCGCACACCACGATCGGGCTCGACCGCTCGACGATCGTGGTCGGTGCAGCGCCGATTCGTGCGACCGTCACGGTGCCCGAGGCTCACGCAGGCACGCTCGAGGTGAGCTGGAGCGGGCCCGTCGACGGCTCCGCCACGGTGACCCTGTCGGCGACGGGCAGTGGCAGTGCGCTGCTGCCCGCCGACCTTCCCGCGGGAAGCTACGCGGTGAAGGCCGTGTACGCGGGAACGGCCGATGTCGCGGGTTCCCAGGCCGGGACGACCCTGCTCGTGCAGAAGGCCGCCGGCCAGCTGCAGCTCGTACTCGACCAGCCGAGCGTCGTCTTCGGCGGAGCCGGCACGGCAGGAACCGTCTCCTTCGCCGAATCGTCGTCGGGTCGGCCCTCCGGGGTCGTCTCGATCGAGGTCGACGGAGAGCCGTTCGCGGTTCTGCCCCTCGGAGCGGATGGCCGGGCTTTCGCCGTCGGCGGAGCGTTGAGGCCAGGCAGTCACACGGTGACCGCGCGCTACGCCGGCGACGACGTGTTCGGGAGCTCCGAGGCATCCGCAGTGCTGATCGTCGAGAAGGCCAAGACGAGCCTCGACGTCGTGTGGCCGGGCGCTCAGGTCTTCGGAAGCGTCTCGGGCTCGGTCATCGTGACCGTCAGCGCGCCGGATGTGGTCGACGAGAACGTCGTCGACGGAGGCTTCATGCCGAGCGGAGTGGTGACGCTGCTGGTCGACGGGCAGCCGGTACTGACGTCGGCGCTCGACGCCGGGGGAGCGACGACGCTCGCTCTGCCGGGCGGGCTCGCCGGAGGTGACCACGTGCTCGTCGTGACGTACGAGGGGTCGGCCGACCTCGCCGCCGCTCGGGCCGCAGGCTCGGTGAGCGTCGCCCCCGCCTCCACGGCGCTCGTGCTCGACGCACCCGACGAGGCGGAGTACGGTCAGCCCTTCACCCTCGACGTCTCGGTCTCGAGCCCTGCCGGCTCGCCATCCGGCACCGTGACGGCGACGGACGGCGCCGGCTTCAGCGTGACCGTCCCGATCGCGGGAGGGAGCGCGGCGATCGCCATTCCGGCCGGACGCGCGCCGGGCGTGCACGGCTTCACCGTCGACTACGCGGGAACGGCATCCTTCTCGCCGGCCACGGCGACCCGAACGGTCACGGTCGTCCCCGTCCAGGCGACGGTCGACGCTCACCTGACGGGCGCCGCCGGACCCGATGCTCTCGCCGAGATTCGTGTCAGGGTGACGGCTCCCGGCCTCGTTCCCGGCGGGCGGGTCAGCGCGACGTCGGATGCCGCTGGTCTCGGTTCCGCACTGCTCGTCGGCGGCTCCGCGGTCATCCCCATCCCCGCGTCGCTGCCGGACGGCCGCTACTCGATCGTCGTCTCCTATGCGGGGGAGGAGGGCGTTCTCGCCGGCACGAGCGCGCCCCTGAGCTTCACCGTGGACCGGACGGGTGTTCCCGGAGGCCCGGGCGACCCGGGCTCGCAGCCGAGCGGTGCGACGGCCCAGCGATCCGTCGCCGCCGGGGCATCCCAGAGCATCGAGCTGTCGGGGCTCGTCCCCGGCGAGACGGTGCACGTGTACCTGTACTCCTCGCCGATCTTCGTCGGCTCGGCCGTCGCCGATGCCGAGGGCCACGCGACCCTCACCTTCACGGTTCCGGCCAACCTCGTTCCCGGTGAGCACCGCATCGAGGTGCGCGCGGACTCGGGCACGTTCTCGCTTCTCTTCGAGGTGACACCCGCGGCTGCGGATCCGGATGCGGGTGGGCCCGAGAGTGGCGAGCCCACTGGTCTCGGCGGGGAAGGCGCGGCCGGCGAGCCGGCAGCGGTGCCTCCCGCATCCGCGATGCCGGGCCGGATCGGGCGCACGGGCGCGGATGCCGACGGCGCGCTTGCGCTGGCGGGAGCGCTTCTGGCGCTCGGTGCGGTGCTCGCCCTCGTGGCGTACAGCCGGCGGCGTGCGCGGAAGGCCTAGTCGCAACGGGTGCTCGTGCGTTCGTGCGGGGCAGTCCGTGGTGCTCGCCGCCGGCCTCGGCGGAACGTGCATGGTGGGCACGCAGCTCGCCATTCACGAGGTCGACGGCTCCGACGCGGGTCTCGCCGGCGGGCTCGTGAACACGAGCCAGCAGATCGGCGCAGCGCTCGGCCTCGTGGTGCTCACGACGACCGCGACGGCTCCCACGGCCGAGCTCGAGAAGCTCGGAGTCAGTGCTGCGGATGCCGCGACCGCGGGCTTCTCCTGGGTCTTCCTCGGCGGCGCCGTCCTGGCTGTCGCGGGCGCGGTGGTCGCGCTGGCCCTCCGTTCGCGTCGCGGCTGACCCTCGCGGTGCCCGGGCTCAGGGAGCGACGACGAGGGGCAGAGCTTCAGCGCACGGGGGTGCGCTGCGGGTACGACGGTGCGCGTGCGGGCACGGGCCGGGGCCGCCGGGCGGCACGGGTGGCCGCCCGGATGCCGATCGCGACGAGCCCGATGACGGTGCCGATGACGGCGCCCGTCGTGTTGGCGATGATGTCGTCGGCGGTCGCGTAGCGGTTCGAGAGGAAGGTGTACTGCACGATCTCGATGCCGGCCGTCGCGACGAAGCCGAGCACGATCGTGAGCCACCAGCGCCGGGCACCGAGGATGAAGACGCCCAGGATGCCGAAAGGCACGAAGAACAGGATGTTGGCGCCGAACTCGACGATCGAGTAGTTGAGCCACGGCATCCCGTGCTCCTGCAGCCAGTCGATGACCCGCAGCAGGGTTCCGTAGCCGGCGCGGTCGACGGGCACCGGCCAGAACGCGATGAGGCCCACCGCGATCGCGTAGGCGACAGCCAGCCAGGAGGCGGTGCGTCGCTCGGGGATATGGGCCATAACCGCAGACTTTATTGCCCGGGAGTGGGCGTCTGCTGAAAGCGCGCTCCGTGTTCACAGCATGTTTACACGTGCGTGACGCGTGGGCGATGGGAGTTGGCGGCGGAGTGCGCGACGGAGTGCGCCGAGATGTTCTGCCTCACCGAGGGAATCAGTTGCGGCATCCGGGTGTTGCATGGTGGAGATGAAGCGTGTACCTCTCTCAGTCCTCGACCTCGCCAGCCGGCCCTACGGCGGCAGTAACGCAGACGCCCTCGCGGGCACGATCCGCCTCGCGCAGGAGGCCGAGCGACTCGGCTTCGAGCGCTTCTGGGTGGCTGAGCATCACGGCATGCCGGCCATCGCCTCGAGCGCGCCGGCCGTGCTCATCGCGGGGGTCGCCGCCGCGACGGAGCGCATCAGGGTGGGCTCCGGGGGAGTGATGCTGCCCAACCACGCTCCCCTCGTGGTGGCCGAGCAGTTCGGCACTCTGCGCGCCCTCTACGGCGACCGGATCGATCTCGGCATCGGCCGGGCGCCGGGAACCGACGGCGTCACGGCCATGGCGCTGCGGCGCAGCGAGCATGGCTTGAGCGTCGACGACTTCCCGCAGACCCTGCTCGACCTCATCGGCTTCTTCCACGGCGGTATGAGCGAGAGCAACCCGCTGCACACGATCACGGCGATCCCGGGGCTCGGCGACGCCCCCGAGATCTGGCTGCTCGGGTCGAGCGGCTACAGCGCCCAGGTCGCGGCCGCCCTCGGCCTGCCGTTCGCCTTCGCGCACCACTTCGCCGGCGAGAACACCGAGGCGGCGCTCGCGCTGTACCGGGAGAAGTTCGTTCCGGGTGGCTTCCTCGACGCCCCGCACTCGATGATCGCCGTCAACGTCATCTCCGACGACGATCCGGAGGTCGTGCGCGCGCAGTCGTTGCCCGGCATCCTGTCGTTCCTGCGGATGCGGCAGGGCGGCAAGCCCCAGCCCGTCTCGATGGAGGAGGCCCTCGCGTACGAGTTCTCGCCGCTCGAGCAGGATTTCGCCGACCAGCGCACGGCTCGGCAGGCGGTGGGCACCCCGGATGTCGTCGAACGGCGTCTGAGCGCGCTGCTCGAGTCGACCGGGGCCGACGAGATCATGCTGTCGTCGGGCGCGGCGACCCTCGAGTCGCGCATCCGCTCGCTCGAGATCGTCGCCGGGCTACTCCCTCCCTCCTAAAGTTCTCAAAACGACGGAGATTTCGCCTCGATCGGGCCCGTTTCGCCTGGAACTGGGCAATTGAGGCGAAATCTCCGTCGTTTTCATCGGGTGACGTACGGTCAGTCGGATGCACCCCGCCGCGCGAACGCGGGGACGGCCGGCGAGCTGAGCCACCCGGCGCGGCCGAGACGAGGCCGCAACCGGCTGTCGACGCTCCATGTGGAGCCGGCGGCGGCGTAGAAGAGCGCGAGCGACGCGAAGATGTAGCCGACCGACGGCCCGAGATCGGTCATGCCGTCTTTCCACGGCAGGTGGAAGCCTTCGGCGCCCGACCAGATGCCGAAGGAGAGCAGCGCGCTTCCGAGAAAGGCGACGTTGGAGAGCGTTCCCGTGATGAGGGCGATCGCGACGAGCGTCTCGATCACGGCGATGACGACGGCGAAGGCCGGAGGGTTCGCCAGGCCGACGGTGTTCCAGAGCTGCAGCCATTCGTGCACGACAGGCAGTTCGACGCTGTCGACTTTGCCGAGTTCGTCGGCGAGGGTCTCGCCGCCGATGAAGCCGGGCAGCCATTTGAAGATCGCGTCGATGGCCCAGAGCACCCCGAAGAGGATGCGCACGACGGCGGCGCCGCGCAACCAGCGGGTGCCGAAGACACCGGAGGAGCGAGTCGTGGGGGTGGAGCCCATCGTGGAGCCACGGGCCGGGCCCGCCGCGGAGTCGGGGCTCGATGGTTCGAAGGTGGTTGTCACCGGGTGCCTTTCGGTCGGTTCTGCGCCGCGACCGTGACCGACCGCGGTGCAGCTAGTTAGGTTTGTCATACCTAACAACGAGAACCGACCGAAGATGGTTCACCTCGGTTAAGAAAAATTGTCGAGGATTCCCGCCTTCCTGCCCTTTCCCCCTTAAAACGACGGAGATTTCGCCCAATACGGGCCTTTTTCGCCCGGAAAAGGTCGTTTGAGAAGGAAAGTCCGTCGTTTTGAGATGGGGACGGCGGGTGGGGCACGGACCACGCGCAAACGGCCTCCAGGGCACAGAGGGGCCCTGGAGGCCGTTTGCGGCCTCGATCGGCGCTACGTCGGGCCTAGACGAGGTCGTTCGCGCACCGGACGACGTCGCGCACGACGTCGCGACCGGGCGCGGTCTGGAGCGGGAGCCCGTCCCGTCGCGCGACGCGGAACTCCACGCGCTCGCCGGGCAGGAGCGTCTCGAGCATCCGGTCGACGAACAGCTCCGACGGCGGAACGTCGAGCGCGTCGCCGAGCTGGTCGGCGAGCAGCGCGACATCCCGCAGGAGCGTTCCGGCGGTGATCATCACCCGTAGCGCTCCGTCATCGAGCTCGGCGTCGAGCTCGAAATGCGGCGCGGGCAGTGTGCTCATCCGGTCCGGCCGGTGCGCCCA
The DNA here is from genome assembly GCF_002797855.1 of Compostimonas suwonensis. GTDB lineage: Bacteria > Actinomycetota > Actinomycetes > Actinomycetales > Microbacteriaceae > Compostimonas > Compostimonas suwonensis. Next base: position 153,608 of record NZ_PGFB01000005.1, on the reverse strand, counting down.
GACGGAGCGGCCGGCCGGCGAGTCGACGACGACGAGCTCGCTCGCCGGATCGTCGGGCGAGCCGATCGAGGCTGGAAGCGGAACCCGGCTGGTGCCGTCGGCGGGCACCTGCACCGTGATCTCCTCGGTCGCGAGCGTGCGCCCGTCGAGGTGCACCCGTCGTGCGAGCACGGTGACGGAGCGCGCATCCGTGCCGTCGTTGACCGTGACGAGCTCCAGCCCTTCCGTGCCACCCGGGTCGAGGGGGCCACCGGGCGACACCGGCTGCACGGTGACGAGCAGCTCGGCGAAGGAGCGGCGCAGCGCGTACCAGAGCGGCTTCTCGATGCCGTCGCCGTCGACGGCCGACCAGCTGAGCACGGGCCAGCAGTCGTTCAGCTGCCACACGATGACACCCGCGTTGCGCTCGCGGCTGCGCAGCCACTCGACACCCGAGGAGACCGCACGGGCCTGCACGAGCTGGGTCGCGAAGTGCCAGGTCTGCGGCGTGCGGGGAACGGGGAAGTGCGGCTGCAGACCGCGGGCCAGATTGTGCATCCCGTTGATCGCCCGCATGTGATGCACGAGCTGCGGATTGTCGGGCATGAGGTCGCCCTCGGGAACCGCGCGACGCAGGGTCGACCAGGCGGGCGCGCCGCACCAGCCCATCTCCGAGACGAACACGGGATCGTGCCGGCGATAGCCCGCGTAGTCGATCTCGTTCCACTCGTCCCACAGGTGGGTCGGGCCGGCATCCGGGTTGTTGGGGTCGATGTCGAGGCTTCCGCCCCACGGGCTGTTCGGCACGTAGGGCCTGCTCGGGTCGAGCTCGGCGACGATGCCCGGCAGCAGCTCGGTGTAGTAGTCGGCGCCCCACGCGCGGTCGCCGATGAGCTCCGGCCAGCCCCAGCCGTGCCATCCCATCACGGCCTCGTTTCCGCCGCACCAGATGGCGACGCTCGGATGACTCGACAGCCGTTCGATCGACTGCTCCGCCTCCCGGCGCACGAGCTCGGCGACATCCTCGTCTTCGTGGTAGACGGCGCAGGCGAAGAGGAAGTCGTGCCAGACGAGCAGGCCGCGCTCGTCGCAGCCGTCGAGGAACGAGTCGCTCGCGAAGACGCCTCCGCCCCAGACCCGCAGCAGGTTGGCCCCGCCCGAGAGGGCCTGGTCGAGCCGTCGGCCGAGACGCTCGTCGGTGACCTCGGCCTCGAAGGGGTCGTCGGGGATCCAGTTGTAGCCGCGGATGCGCACCCGTCGGCCGTTCACGACGATCGCCCAGCGGCCCGGCCGGTCGTCGACGGCGACCGAGCGCAGGCCGATCTGCCGATCCCAGCGGTCGAGGAGGCCGCCGTCGCGAACGAGACGCACCTCGAGACGGTGGCGTTCCTGCTCACCGAGGCCGGCCGGCCACCAGAGGGCCGGGTTCGCGATCTCGAGCCCGAGCCGCTGCTCCGCGACATCCGGATCGACCGGTGCCTGTGCCCGGGCGACGATCTCACCGCGCGGGTCGAGCAGGACGGCTTCGATCAGATCCGCCGCATCGCCGTCGAGACCGTCGACGCGGACGACCACGACGACCGAGGCCGAGGAGAGGTCGTCCGCGACGTCGACGAGCGGGCGCACCCCGGCGAGCCGCGCCGTGAAGCGCTCAAGCCGGATGGGCCGCCAGATGCCCGCGGTCACGAGGTGGGGGCCCCAATCCCAGCCGAAGTTGAACGCGGCCTTGCGCACGTGCGGGTACGGCTCGTCGTAGGGGCTCGGCAGCGGCCCGCGGGCGCGTTCGTCGGCCCAAGCGGCCTCCCATGCCGAGTCGAAGCGCACGGTGACCGTGTTCGTGCCGGGGCGCAGCAGCTCGCCGACGTCGAAGCGGTACTCGAGATGCTGATCGGCCGTGCGGCCGATCGGCTGCTCGTTCAGCAGCACCTCGGCGAAGGTGTCGAGCCCTTCGGCGACGAGCTCCGTGCGGGTGCCGGGTTCCGGCGTCCATTCGAAGGTGCGCGAGAACTCCCACGCCGAGTGCCCGACCCAGCCCTGCGCGAGCTCGCCGAATCCCACGTCGGGGTCGTCGATGAGTCCGGCGCGCAGCAGGTCGATGTGCACCTGGCCCGGGACGACCGCGGAGATCGTGGCGGGGAGGGCGGGGACGTCCGGCACACCGGGAGGGGTCTGCGTGCCACCGAGCAGGCGGAGCGTCCAGGCGCCTCCGAGGTCGTGGCGCTCCACCGCGCGGGTGGTGGCGATCTGCGTGTCGGTCATCCCTTCAGCGCTCCTGCCGTGAGGGCCTCCTGCATCCGCTTCTGCAGGATGGCGTAGGCGAGGTAGACGGGCACGAGGGTGATGACGGTGCCCGCCGCGAGCACGCCGAACCGCGTCGAATCCGAGATGAGGCTCGGCAGGGCGACCTGCACGGTGCGGATCTCGGGGGAGGTGCCGGTGATCGTCAGCGAGAAGAGGTACTCGTTCCAGAAGGTCAGAACCTGGAGGATCGTGACGCTCACGATGCCGGGCATGCTCAGCGGGATGAAGATGCGCCGAAGGATCGACCACTGACCGGCGCCGTCGATCGAGGCCGCCTCGACGAGCTCGGGCGGCACGGTCTTCATGAACTGCGTGAGCAGGAGGATCGACAGGGGCAGGGCGCTCGCGGGCAGGAAGAGCATCTGGAACTCGCGGGTGTAGAAGAGGTCGAGCTGGATCGCGAGGATGACCGTGGGGATGAGCGCTGCGAACGGCGGGATGAGGAAGCTGGCCGAGTAGACGCCCGTGATCGCGCGGGCGAAACGGCTCTCGCTCCGTGCGAGTGCGTAGGCCGCCGGGATCGCGAGCACGAGGGTGAGCGCGACCGCGACCACCGAGATGAGCACGGAGTTCAGGAGCGCCGTGCCGAGCTGGGCCCGGTTCCACGCCTGCGCGAAGTTCTCCCAGATGGGCTCGGTCGGCAGCCCGAACGGGTTCGTGAAGATCCCGATGTTGTCTTTCAGCGAGCTGACGAGCAGATAGTAGAGCGGGATGGCGAGCACGAGGGCGTAGAGCCACGCCAGGATGGTCGCCGCGGGCCCCGAGCTCGTCGGCGACGGCAGCCGCTTGCGGCGGCGCACGGGGGTGCCGGCGCGCCGAGCGGCGGGACGTGGTGCGGATGTTGCGGTCACGGTCGTTCCGTTCAGATCTTGGTTCGGAGGAGGCGGCGGATGAGCACCATGCCCAGCACGCCGACGACGAGGAGGATGATGCCCACGGCCTGGCTGTAGCCGAGGTCCTGCTGCGAGAACGCCTTCGCATACACGAGGTACGAGAGGGTCGTCGTGGAGGTGCCCGGGCCACCGCTCGTGAGCAGCAGGATGAGGGCGGCCGAGGTGAAGAGCGTCCAGAGGAACTGCAGCATCGTGAGGGTGGCGAAGTAGTCCTTGATCATCGGGAACGCGATCTGCCACATCTTGCGCACGCGGCCGGCGCCGTCGAGGTCGGCCGCCTCGAGGATCTCGGTCGGCACGCTCGCGAGCCGGGAGGCGAAGAGGACCGCCGTCCAGCCGATGCCCGACCAGAGGTCGACGAAGATGATCGCGCCGAGTGCCGTGGCGGGGTTCGCGAGCCACGCCGTCGTGGCGGAGTCGAGCCCGATCACGTCGAGCAGCCCGTTGAGGCCGCCCGTCGGAGAGAACACGCCGTAGAACATCGTGGCCTTGATCGAGATCGAGATGAGGCCGGGGGTGAAGAACAGCACGCTCAGCACCCGGTGGCCGCGCGGCTTCGAGTTGAGGAAGTAGCCGAGCATAAACGCGAGCGGCAGCATGACCGGGATCGCGACGGCGACCTGGACGGCGCTGTTGCGCAGGGCGTCGTAGAAGGTCGGGTCGCTGAAGACCCGGGCGAAGTTGTCGAGCCCGGCGAAGCTGGGCGTGTAGATCAGGCCCTTCCAGTCGAGGAAGGCGATGACGAACATGCCCGCGAGCGGCCCGATGGTGAAGACGAGGTACCACACCATCGAGGGTGCGGTGAGCCAGAGCAGGCGGTTCTGCCGGCCTCGGCGGCGGGGCAGGGGTGGTTCGGGGTGATCAGCGGGGGAGGCAGTCGGAGGAGCGAGCTGGTCCCGGCTCACGTGAGTCTCGATCACGGTGGTCCTTTCGCGGGGCAGGTGCGGGGACCGGCTGGCAGCCGGTCCCCGCACCATCCACGCAGATCGTTCGGATGGGGCTACAGAGTCGCCTGGTCGAGGCCCGCGCAGATCTCCTGCGCGTCGCCGCCGCCGTACGCCTTCGTGATCACCTGGATGAGCGGGTCGGACGACGAGCCGATCCAGACGTCGGGCAGCACCGCGTAGTCGACCGTGTCTCCGAGGTCGAGTGCGGCCTTCAGCAGCGGGTTCTCGGCCTTGTCGGCGAAGTCGCCGATGACGGGCGTGACGTTGTTGCCGTTCGTCACGAAGTCGGCGACCGCGTCATCCGAGTAGAACGCCTCGATGAGCTGGCGCACGAGGTCGACGCGGTCGGACTCGGCGCCCTGCTTCGTCACCATGAAGCCCACGCCCGTGAAGCCCTGGTAGGCGGTGGGCTGGGTGAAGGTGCCGTCGGCCGGAATGGCGAGGCCGCCGAGCTGGGTGACGTCCTGGATGTCGGTGCCCGCTTCGAGGGCGGGCGCGAACTCCCAGGAGGCGGCGGGCATGATGGCCGCCTTCTCGGCGAAGTACGTCGCGTACATGTCATCCGCCGTGTAGCCGGCGACGTCGTCGACGAACACGCCGGCGTCTCGCAGCTGGGTGAAGAGGTCGATGCCCTTCATGATGTCGTCGCTCTCGCAGTAGCCGCCCTCGCTCATGACCTTCTTCGTGGCGTCGGCGTCGGCGTACGACTGGATGATCTGGTAGAAGAGCTTCTGGCCCGACCAGTCGTTGCCGCCGACGATGAGCGGGGGGATGCCCGCCGCGCGGAGGGCGGTGGACGCCGCGATCAGGTCATCGGTCGTCTCGGGGACCTCGGTCACGCCGGCCTGGGCGAGCAGATCGGTGTTGTACCAGATCGGCCAGCTGAAGCCGCTGTAGGGCAGGCCCTGGAGCTCGCCCGAGGGCACGCTTCCGACCCGCCACTCGTCGAGCGCGCTCTCCTGGATTCGGTCGGCGAGACCCCACTCCTCGATCTGGTCGTCGAGCGGCACGGTCACGCCGGCGTCGAGCCATCCCAGGGTCTTGTCGTAAAGGTTGACGATGACGAGGTCGGGCGCCTTGCCCGCCGCGACGGCCGTCTCGACCTGGTCGTCGATCTCCTCGAGTCCGTCGGTGAACTCGACCTTGATGCCGGTGTCCTCGGTGAACTTGTCGAAGACGCGCTGCTGGATCTCGGCCTCGGTGCTGCCCGACGCCCAGCGAGTGACCACTGAGATCGTGTCGGACGCTGCCTCCGAACCGCCCGAGCCGGCACAACCGGTGAAGACGAGTGCCGGGACGGCGACGGCCGCGACGAGCGCGGCCGTTCGGGTTCTGCTGTGATTCATGGGGCTCCTTTGCTCGAATGCGAATCCCCAACAGCATGACCGACGAGAGGTCGGATGTCAATTACTTACATAACTAATTTATGTTTGTATTTTTCCCAGCACGGATGCCGATGCCTCCGTCACGGGCGGTGCAGTCGTCGACCCCCGCGCGACGAACTCGGCGCGGGGGGCCCGGATCGACTCGCTCGCTCGGCCGGCCTCGGCGTCGAGCACCGCGATGGCGATGAGCTCGCCGATGGTCTGCACGTCGTGGCTCATGGCCGAGAGAGGGGGCTCGGAGAGCTGGCAGAGGGGCGAGTCGTCCCAGGCGAGGATCGACAGCTGCGACGGCACGGAAACCTCGAGCTCGGCGGCGGCCGCGAGTGCGCCGATCGCCATGAGGTCGTTGTCGGCGATGACGGCCGTCGGCGGGTGCTCTCCGCGCAGGAGCTCGAGCGTGATCTCCCGGCCGCTGCGCTCGGTGTAGTCGCCCTCGTGGATGCTCGTCGCGGCGTCGCCCCGTCCGGCGAGCCGCTCGAAGGCCGACATGCGCAACCGGGTATGCGCCATGTGCGCGGGGCCCGTGAGGTGGGCGATCCGGGTGTGGCCGAGCTCGAGCATCGCCTCGACGGCGGTCTCCATCGCGAGGTCGTCCTGCGACCAGACGGTCGTGAGGCCGCCCGCGGTCTCGGGGTCGCCGCTCACGACCGCGGGGATCGCGAGATCGCGCACGAGGTCGACGATCGGGTCGTGCGGCACGAGGTCGATGAGCACGACGGCGTCGACGAGACCGCCCTCCGCCCAGCGGCGGATCGTCGCGGCGACCTCGGCGGCGGTCGGCACGATCCTCAGCAGGAGCGAGCCGCCGCGCGGCACGAGCACACGCTCGATCCCGGCGACGAGCTCGTGCATGTACGGCTCGGCGCCGAGCACCTCGGCCGGCTTGGCCAGTGCGAATCCCACTGTGTGATGCACTGACACCTCCCCGTCGTCCATGGTTGCACCCTGGTGAACTAACCTACTGTGACGGGAGGAGACAGCGTGGCACGTCGTGAGCAGGTCGCAGCAGGTCCGGGCAGCCGCGCACTCATCGTCGACCTCATCCGGTCGGCCGGCGGGATCAGCCGTGTCGAGCTCACCGAGCTCACCGGCCTCACCCAGCCGGCGGTGTCGGGGATCGTGCGCAAGCTCATCGCCGACGGGGTCATCCGGGAGACCGGCGCCGTCGTCTCGACGCGCGGAAAGCCCCGCTCCCTTCTCGAGCTCGACTCCCATGCCGCGTACGGAATCGGCATGCACGTGAGCCCCGACACGATCATCTGCGTCGCGACCGACACGCTCGGCGGAGTCGTCGCACGACAGGCCATCGCCGCCGTCGGCCCGCTCGAAGACGGCATAGCCGAGCGGATCGCCGAGCTGTACGGCCGCTTCGTCGCCGCCGTCGGGCTCGACCCCGACGACATCGTCGGCCTGGCCGTCGCTGTGCCCGGCCCGACCGACGTCGTCACGGGGCGGGTGCCGGCCCCGTCCGCGATCACCGGCCTCGACGGGGTCTGGCTCCGCGACGAGCTCGAGGCCCGGCTGGCCACCCGCGTCTTCGTCGACAACGACGCCTCGCTCTCGGCGATCGGCGAGTTCTGGAGCCGCAACGTCTCCCGCTCGGACGCCTTCGCGACCATCTACATGGACGGCGGCATCGGCGCGGGCGTTGTGCTCGACGGCTCTCTGCTGCGCGGCGCGAGCTCGAACACCGCCGAGCTCGGCCACATCACGGTCGTGCCCGACGGCGTCGAGTGCCCCTGCGGGAATGTCGGCTGCCTCGAGTGCTACGCCTCGCCCGCCGCCGTTGCGCAGCAGGTTCGAGACGCCGGGGGAGTCGAGACGCCCGGCTGGCAGGATCTTCCGGATGCCGCGCTCTTCGACCTCGTCGCGCGTTCGGCCGTCACCGGCGACACCGCGGCCGCCGAGTTCGTGCGCATCGCCGCCGATCGGCTCGCGCTCGCGACCGTGACCCTCGTGAACCTCTTCGACCTCGACCGCATCGTGCTCGCGGGTGCGGGTTTCGCCGTCGCGGGGTCGATCTTCGTGACCGCGGCCCAGGAGCGGGTGGACACCCGGGCCTTCGCCCGCGCCCTGCATCCGATCCGGGTCGAGCTCGCGATCGATCCGAGGGATTCGGCGGCGATCGGCGCCGCCACGCTCGTCCTGCAGAGCGCGGTGGCCCCCGGCCACGGCCCCGGGATCGCGCGCGGCTGACGCGCGACTGACCCTCGGCACGGCCTGTCGCCGGCCTCGCGATTCAGCCCATCGAATGGGATAAAGCGCCGAGAAACAAGAAACATATATTATTTATGTAAGTCGTTGACATCCGACCTTTGCTCGGTCATCCTGTTGGATGATTCACTTTCGAGCAAAGGAGCCCCATGAATCACAGCAGGATGCGCTCGACCGTGCGCGCAGCGGCCCTCACCGGCCCCGCACCGAGCCCCCGAACCCGCATCGCGACGCAGGGGGCGACGCGAACATCCTTCTGGAACGGGGTGACATCGGCCGTCTCGGGCAGCGGCAAGAAGGCGCTCGCCGTCGTCGTGAGCGCTCTTCTGCTCACCACGATGGCGATCCCGTCGATCGCGATGGCCGCTCCGGCCCCGGCCGACGGGCGGCTTCTCCACGTCGCCACAGACGGCGACGACTCCGGCGACGGCAGCGAGGCCTCGCCGTACAAGACGATCAACCACGCGGCACAGGAGGCCCAGCCCGGCGACACGGTCGTCGTGCACGCGGGTCTCTACCGCGAGACGGTCAAGCCCGCCCGTGGGGGCACCGGCGAGGACGACCGCATCACCTACACCAACGCGGGCGACGGCGAGGTCGTCGTCAAGGGCTCCGAGGAGATCGACACCTGGGTCAAAGACAGCGGCGACGTGTGGCGGGTGACCCTGCCCGACAGCTACTTCGGCGACTACAACCCCTACGCGACGGGCCAGCCCCAGGGCGGCGGAGACGGCGTCTTCCCGGGCTACACGGCGGGAGACGTCTACCTCAACGAGGAGGCCTTCTACGAGAAGCCGGCCCTGAGCAACGTGCAGAGCTCGGCGAACACCTGGTACTCGGAGGTGGCCGGCGGCAACACCACGATCTACGCGAACTTCGACGGCGCCGACCCCAACGCCAAGCTCGCGGAGATCAACGTGCGCCGGCAGGTCATCGCCCCGGACGTCTGGGGCCTCGGCTACATCACGATCGACGGCTTCACCGTCAAGCATGCGGCCGGCACCTACTCCGACTTCCCGAGCAGCCCCGCGCGGCGCCAGGCCGGCGCCATCAGCGTGTACGGCGGCCTCAAGTGGATCATCGAGAACAACATCGTCATCAACGCGCGCACGATCGGCATCGACATCGGGCTCGGCAACGACGAGTGGGCCGGCAACCGGCCCGGCAACACACGCACCGACTTCCGCGACACCGACAAGTACGGCTCGCACATCGTGCGCAACAACTACATCGGCAAGGCCGGCCAGTCCGGTATCGCGGGTGTGTTCTCGTGGAACTCCGACATCCTCTACAACATGATCGAGGACACGAACTACCGCGGTGAGTTCAGCGGCGCCGAGACGGCTCCGATCAAGGTGCACTACATGAACGAGGGCCTGATCAAGGGCAACTACGTCAAGAACTCGAAGGGCGGCAACTCCGCCGGAATCTGGACGGACTGGGGCAACCAGAACGTGCGCATCACGGGCAACATCGTGATGAACAGCCCGTGGGGCTACTACGCGGAGGCGGTGCACGGCCCGATCCTCGTCGACAACAACGTCTTCATCGGCAACAGCGACATCCGGATGCTGGATGCCACGGGGGTCGCGTTCGCGAACAACATGTTCATCGACAACGGCCGCATCAACGTCGACGGCGGCGGCCGGGACGCCTACTACTTCGAGCCCGGCACCATGAACGAGACGACGGCGGTCACCTCGCCCCAGAAGTTCTACTGGTACAACAACATCGTCGAGGGCTCGACGCTTCCGAACGACGCGGCCGGCAAGACCCAGATCAAGGAGGGCAACGTCAGCGGCGCCATCTCCGATCTGCAGTACACCGCCACGAACACCGAGATGACGCTCGACTTCGACCTCGACACCACGGGGATCGACGGGCTGACGCCGGTGACGCAATCGCGTGTCGGGATCATCCCGAACGCGAACGAGAGCATCCCCGCGGATGTCGCGACCGACTTCTTCGGCGACCCGGTGGCCTCGAGCGACACCATGGCCGGCCCTTTCGCCGGTGCCCAGGAGGGTGCGAACTCCTTCACCCTGTGGCCGCCGCGCGGTCAGACCGTGCCGACCCCGCCCGCGCCGCCGTCGGACGTGCCGGTCAACCTCTCGCTCAACCCCGACGCGACGGCCACGGCCTCGTACGAAGACGGCAGCTACACGGCCGACAAGGCCATCGACGGCAACGGCTCCTCGCGCTGGTCGACCGACCACAGCAACGACCCGAACGCCTGGATCACGGTCGACCTCGGCGACGAGTACGACGTCTCCCGTGCCGTGCTGTCGTGGGAGGCGGCATCCGCTCGTGCGTACAAGATCCAGATCTCCGATGACGGCGAGCACTGGAACGACGCCTATTCGACGACGACGGGCGCCGGCGGCGTCGAGACCGTGACGATCCGCGAGCACGCGCGCTACGTGCGCATGCAGGGCGTCACGCCGAGCGGCGCCTACGGCTACTCGCTCTACGAGTTCGAGATCTACGGCACGCCCATCGCGCCGGAGGTGCCGGTCAACGTCGCGCTCAACCTGCCGCCGTCGGCCTACACGGCGTCGTCGCAGTCCAACGACGGAAGCGGCGAGCACGACAGCCAGCCGCAGTACGACCGTTCGGCGTTCCGCGCCTTCGACGGCAACTCCGGCACCCGCTGGGGCTCGAACGGCGGAGACGACAACTGGCTCCAGGTCGATCTCGGCACCACTCACGTCATCGACAGGGTGGTCCTCCAGTGGGAGGGCGCGTACTCCTCGATCTACACGATCCAGGTCTCGGAGAACGGCAGCGACTGGACCGACGTCCACAGCCACGACGACTCGACCCCGACGGGCGATCACGTCGACGAGATCACGCTCGACACCCCCGCGGATGCGCGCTTCGTGCGGATGCAGGGCACCAAGGCCGCGACGCAGTGGGGCCTCTCGCTCTACGAGTTCGAGGTCTACGGCAAGCCCAAGCCCGCCGACACGGCGCCGGAGTGGCCCGTGGGTGCACAGCTCACGGCGAGCGGCGTGACCGACAGCGGCGCGACGATCGCGTGGCCCGCTGCGGTCGACGACGACGCGGTGACCGGCTACAGGGTCTACCGGGGCACGGCTCTCGTCGACACGCTGGGCGCCGACGCGCGCAGCTACGACGTGACGGGGCTGGCCGCGGGCAAGACCTACAGCGTGAAGGTGACGGCGCTCGACGCGAACGGCAACGAGGGCGCAGGTCTCACGACGACCTTCACGACCCCCGGCAACCCCGCGACGAAGGCGCTCTCGACCACCTACCCGCAGAACTACGCGGACTGGGAGGACGGCCTTCTCGCCGGCAACGGCAAGCAGGGCATCATCGTCTTCGGGAACCCGCGCGATGAGACGGTCGTGTTCAACGACAAGGACTTCTTCATGGCGCGCACGGAGGCTCGTCCGCACCGCACCTTCAACACCGTCAGCCCTGAGAACATCGACAAGATCCGCGAGCTCCTGATCGGCAGCAAGTACCAGGAGGCCAATCAGCTCGCGGCCGACGTGCAGGGGTACCAGGGCGGCGGTGAGGGCAGCAAGCACCCCGGGTTCAAGATGACGATCGAGATGCCGGATGCCGGCGATGTCACGAACTACGTGCGCTCGACCGACTACGAGTCGGGCACCGTCGCGGTGAACTGGACGGACGACAAGGGCGACTGGGAGCGCGACTCCTTCGTGTCGAGGACGGACGGCGTCACGGCGCAGTATCTTCCGGCCCCGGCCGGGCAGACGCTCGACGTCGACCTCGGGCTCTCGATCGACCCGGGCATGAACCTGCTCAGCAAGGGCGTCACCTACACCGACAACTCGAACACCGACTACCTCAACCTGCGGGCGAAGTACCCGAACGGCAGCTACAACGCCGGATACGAGGGCGTCACGCGCATCGTGACCGACGGCACGAAGACCATGAAGGGCACGAAGGTGTCGGTCACGGGCGCGAGCTACGTGCTGCTGCTGTCGCTCACCCAGCGCTACAACGGCACCTACGAGGGCGGTGTCCCGGCCGAGCAGGAGTGGGCCGCACAGCCCCTCCAGACGCAGCTCGCGGGCATCACCGACGACTACGACACGCTGCTCGGCCGCCACGTGACCGAGCACCGGAAGATCTTCGACCGCGTCTCGATCGATTTCGGGGCGAGCGCTGAAGACCGCTCGAAGTCGACCGAGCAGCTGCTCGCCGAGCAGAAGTCGTCGCCGACGCCGATCCCGGCGCTCTACGAGCGGATGTTCTACTCGGGTCGTTACCACCTGCTCGGCTCGAGCAACGAGACGGCCGCACCCGACCTGCTCGGCAACTGGACGGGCGACAGCAACGTCGGCTGGGACGGCTACTTCCACCTCGACGCGAACCTCAACCTGCAGATCTCGAGCGGCAACATCGGGAACATGCCGGAGGTGATGGCAGGCTACTTCGACCTCAACAAGCAGTGGCAGGAGGACTTCCGCACCAACGCTCAGAAGCTGCTCGGCACCCGCGGAATGCTCACGGGCGGCAACACGCCCAACGGCGAGGGCCTCATCTCCAACATCAACTTCGACTACCCGTATCAGTACGTGACGGGCGGCGAGTCCTGGCTGCTGTATCCGTTCTGGGAGCGTTACGAGATGACGGGCGACAAGTCCTTCCTCGAGAACGAGTACTACCCGCTCATCCGCGACATGGGGGACTTCTACGAGGACTTCCTCGTCGACAAGGATGAGAACGGCGACTACATCTTCGCGGGATCGATCTCGCCCGAGAACCGGCCGGCGGGCGGCGTGCCGCTCTCGGTCAACTCGGTCTACGACATCTCCGGAGCCCGGTTCGCCCTGACGACCCTCATCGAGACGAGCACGGCGCTCGGCAAGGACGCTGACAAGATCCCGGTCTGGCAGGAGCTGCTCGACCACCTGCCGCCGTACATCGTCAACGACGACGGCGCCCTCGCCGAGTGGGCCTGGCCGGATCTGGCGAACAAGAACAGCTACCAGCACCGGCACTCCAGCGGTCTTATGCCCGTCTGGCCGTACGGTGAGATCACGCCCGAGAAAGACAAGGAGCTGTACGACGCGGCCCGGGTGTTCCTCCAGAAGAAGGACGGCGGCAACTACGAGAACGCAGGCCACGGCCTGCTGCACGGCGCCCTGATCGCGGCCGACCTGAACGACGCGGACTCCGTCAACTCGAAGCTGCTGCGGTTCGCGAAGGACGACTACTACTACAGCAGCATGTCCACCTCGCACTACAACAATCACGGCACCTTCGCCACCGACGTCGTCAACTCGGTTCCGACGATCATGATGGAGATGCTGGCTCGAACGGACAAGAACACGCTCGAGCTGCTGCCGGCGCTGCCGAAGGACCTCACGACGGGCTCCATCTCGGGCATGCTCGGCAAGGGCCAGTTCACGATCGACAACCTCGCCTGGGACATGGGCCAGCGCACGGTGACGGCGACGGTGACCTCGGGCATCGATCAGGATCTGACGCTCATCCAGCGTTCGGGCATCGAGACGATCACGAGCGACGACGTCGCGATCGAGAGCTCGCCTCTCGGCGGGATCGCACGGGTGCTCCCGCTGAAGGCGGGCGTGCCGGTCACGGTCGAGCTGACCCTGAAGGATGCGACGAAGGTCAACCTGGCGCAGGGCAAGACCGCGCTCGCCTCCTCGGAGTCGAACGCCCAGCAGACCGCCGCGCAGGCGTTCGACGGCGACCCCGGCACCCGCTGGGGTGCCGACGAGGCCGCCGACAACTGGCTGCAGGTCGACCTCGGCGACGTCTACTCGCTCAACGAGGTGGATCTGCAGTGGGAGGCGTCGTACGCGAAGGCCTACACGTTGCAGGTCTCCATGGACGGCGAGCACTGGACAGACGTGCACACCGAGACCGACTCCTCGGGCGGCACGGAGACCATCCCGATCGACGCGGTCGGCCGCTACGTGCGGATGCAGGGTGTGGAGAAATCCGGGCAGTGGGGCTACTCGCTCTACGAGATGGAGGTCTACGGGCAGGAGGCACCGAACATCGCGCTGAACAAGCCGTCCCTCGCCTCCTCGGAGTCGAACCCGCAGCAGACCTCGGCGGCCGCCTTCGACGGGCAGATGTCGACCCGCTGGGGTGCGCACGAGCCCGCCGATAGCTGGCTGCAGGTGGATCTCGAAGACCAGTACGACGTCTACCGCGTCGCCATCGAGTGGGAGGACTCCTACGCCAAGGGCTACAAGGTGCAGACCTCGCCCGACGGCGAGAACTGGACCGACGCGTTCACCGAGACGGCGAGCGACGGAGGCACGGATCTCATCGATCTCGACGTCGACACCCGGTACATCCGGATGCAGGGCGTGGAGAAGTCCGGGCAATGGGGCTACTCGATCTACGAGATGAAGGTCTACGGCACCCTCGCGAGCGATGAGCCCGACGAGCCGACGGCGGCGGACGTCGCGAACGGGATCACCGCGATAGCGGCACCGGTCCAGGATGCGACGTCGCTGGCCCTGCCCGCGGTGCCGGAGGGCTTCACGGTCGCGATCACGAGCTCGAGCAAGCCGGACGTGATCGGCCTCGACGGCTCTGTGACCCCGCCCGACGCGGCCACGGAGGTGACGCTCGTGCTCACGGTGACGAGGGTCTCCGACGGCAGCACGTGGAACACCGACGGCCTCACGGTGACCGTTCCGGCGAAATCGGTGGCCGAGCAGACGGCGGCGGATGTCGCGGCCTCGATCACCGCGATCACGGCGCCCGTCAAGGATGCGACGTCGATCACGCTGCCGACCGTTCCGGACGGCTTCACGGTCGCGATCGCGAGCTCGAGCAAGCCGGACGTGATCGGCCTCGACGGCTCTGTGACCCCGCCCGACGCGGCCACGGAGGTGACGCTCGTGCTGACGGTGACCAGGACGTCCGACGGCAGCACGGCCGACACGGCCGGTCTGGCGGTGACCGTTCCGGCGAAGACCGTGGTCGAGCAGACCGCGGCGGAGGTCGCGGCATCCATCACCGCGATCACGGCGCCCGCCAAGGATGCGACATCGCTGACCCTGCCGGCAGTGCCGGACGGCTTCAGCGTCGTGATCTCCAGCTCGAACAAGCCGGAGGTGATCGGCCTCGACGGCACGGTGACCCCGCCGGACGCGGCCACGGAGGTGACGCTCGTGCTGACGGTGACGAGAACGTCGGACGGCAGCAGGGCGAACACGGCCGGCCTGAGGGTGACCGTCCCGGCCGCCAGCCCGAGCACGCCGACGGATACTCCGACGCCGACGGATACTCCGACGCCGACGGATACGCCGACGCCGACGGATACGCCGACGCCGACGGATACGCCGACGCCGCCGAGCGCCGACTGGGCCACGGTCGACATCGGCTCGGGCACCGTCGAGCAGGGCGGAACGCTGACCGTCACGGTCTCCGGACTCCGCCCGGGGCAGCAGGTGAGCGCGACGCTCTTCAGTGCACCGCTCGTGGTCACCGGCATCCCGGTCGCCGATCAGGACGGCCGCGTCTCGTTCCCGGTTCAGATCCCGAAGGATCTCCCGGTGGGCGCGCACAGGCTCGTCATCGAGTCGGAGGGCTTCGAGCCGATCTCGGTCACGGTGACCGTCGTCGGAGCCGGGTCGCTCGCGGCCACAGGCGCGGAGCTGCCCCTCGGCCTCGCACTCGCGGCATCCCTGCTGATCGTGCTGGGCGGGCTGGTCATGGTACGCCGACGTCGGGAAGGGAGCCCGGCGGACAGCTGATCTGACCGCACCCCGGCTCTCTGAGCCGCCGCGCCCGCCCCTCCGCCGCTATCCTCCCGGCAGAGGGGCGGGCGTTCGCGTGCTCTCTCCCGTGGTTCGTGGCGCACGGTATTCGTCGCGGCGCATCTTCTATCGTGCGCCGTCACGAATGACGTGCGCCGCGACGCTCAGAAGCCCTGCGCAGGATCGCGGCGAACGGCGTCGGCTGCTGCTCGGGAGCCACCGTTTTTGAAAATCACACTGCTTTGAAAAGCACACTGTCGGGGTAACAGGATTTGAACCTGCGACCTCTTCGTCCCGAACGAAGCGCGCTACCAAGCTGCGCCATACCCCGATGGCCCGAAGGCCTTGACAAGAATACACCGTCCGAGCCCGGCTCAGATACCGGAGCCGGAACCGAGCCCCTTCCCGTATTTCGCGCTGGTTTCGGATTCATGTTTTTGCCCCCCGACCAGTAACACGTTCGACCCTGTGCGAAACCCATGTGAAACCTGTGCAGAGGAAACTCATAGGAAACACACGGGGGACACCAGCAGACATCACTGCCCTTCCCGAGGCCGCGCCGGGCACATCTCGCTCGGCCCTCACGCCGACGGACCTCGCGATCCATCGAGTCACCGATCCATCGCTCCACAAGCACCACGCACCTCCGCAGTACGCACCACAGCACCACGCATCATCCCCAGCACCGCCCTGCCGTGGCAGCACGCGCGGACGCCGTGATCCACGGCGTCGATCGTCGTGCCCGCGAGCAGCCGCACGCCGCTCGTCGGCGTGCGCGGATCGGTGAGTCAGACAAACGATTAATCAAGGAGCCAACACGCCTATGAAAGACCAAGGAAGCGGAGGCGGACTTCCCCACTCCAGGGGGAAAAGACCGTCAACGCGTGCTCTCGCAATCGGTTCGGCCGTGTCCGTCGCAGGCGCTGCCGTCGCCTTCGTGCTGGCGAGCCAGCTCGCCGTCTACGGCGAGGAGCCGGGCTCGAGCTCGCCGGCCCCGACGATCGCCGCCGAATCGACCGATGAGGATGCCCCGGAGAAGGCCGCAACCGCCGTGCCGGCCCCGCCGACCGTCGGAACCTCCCACGACCAGCTGACGGTCGACGAGGTGGGCTACGCCCGGTACCTCGCGAGCCAGACGCCCGAGTTCGCCGGCGCGACCGATCTCTTCGGCGAGCCGGGGGCCCAGTACATCTCGACCAATGTGTCGGAGCCGGCCTCCTACACCGACGGAGCGCGGCGGTTCGACCTGCTGTACTACGACTACACGGCCAACCAGCTCATCCGGTTCGTCACCAATCTGACGACCAAGACCGTGGAGTCGACCACGGCGGGCTCGGGCAGCCAGCCCGCCCCGACCGACACCGAGACGATCGAGGCGTTCAGGATCGCGCTCGCCGACCCGCTCGGAGCGGTCATGAAAGAGGAGTTCACGGCCCTGACCGGCGGCGAGTTCACCTCGGCCGAGCAGACCGAGTACGGGGCGTCGTCGTTCTCGTCGAAGGCCTCCGTGCTGGGGGCCGAGAACTGCGGTGCCGAGAGATGCGTGCAGATCGTGGCTCAGACGCCGGACGGCACCTTCCTCTCGACCTCGAACCTCGTCGTCAACCTGTCAACCAAGACCGTCGTTTCCATCAAGTGATCTGGAGATATCGAAGCTTATGCGTATCGTGAAACTCGCACTCATCGGAGTGCTCATAGCCACAGGCGGAACCCTGGCGATCGCCCAGCCCGCGTCCGCGGCGCAATCCGTCACCGAGGCATCCTGTACCGGCAAATCGCTCGTTCAGGAGACCCTCAAGAACTCGTCCGGCTGGGAGATGTGCTGGCGCGTCGACACCTACCGCGGCCTCATCCTCGACAAGGTGGCGTTCACGCCGCCGAAGGGCGACCGGCCGATGATGGTGCTCGACTCGATCGGCCTGTCGCAGCTCAACGTCCCCTACGACGACGGTCAGACCGAGTACAACGACGTCACCTCGTACCAGGTCGGCGGCCGACGTCTGCAGGCGCTGACCGAGGTCGACTGCCCGACCGGCGAGGTGCGCACCGCCTTCGCCACGGAGGAGCTGCCCGATCTGCCCACCCTCTGCATCAGTGAGGATGACTCGGGCCTGGCCTATCGCTCCAACGTCTCCAATTCGGGTCTCTACGTGAAGCAGGGCACCGACCTCGTGCTGCACATCATGACCCGCATCAGCTGGTACGAGTACCAGACCGAGTACCGCTTCCACGACGACGGCGAGATCAGCGTGCGGATCGGCGCGACGGGCGACCTCGCACCGAGCGGCTTCTCGGATGCCGCGACGGGCTGGCCGATCGGCGAGGGCGAGACCGACTACGCCACGAGCCACTACCACAGCGCCTTCTGGCGGGTGGACTTCGGCCTCGACAACGCCTCGAACACCCAGCTCGTCGAGAAGTTCGACACCGAGCCGACCGGCGAGTACGGAACCGACACCGACACCGGCCACACGGCCGTGCTCGAGACGGCGGTGACGCCTGTCGAGAAGGAGGGCAAGGTGATCGTCGACAAACGCGAGGGCTACCGAGTCGTCAACCCGAACAGCATCAACCCCGACGGCCACGAGCGCTCGTACGAGATCATCATGGAACGCGACCAGGCCTACGCGCTCAACCCGGAGACCGACTACGACATCGCGTTCACCCAGCCGAAGAGCAACGAGATCCACGCCTCGTACAACCTGGCGCCGGATAACGCGGGCAAGGGTGTGACCGACTACATCGCCGACAACGAGGATCTCAACGATCCCGTCGCCTACGTGAACGTCGGCTTCCACCACATCGTGCGCGACGAGGACCAGAGTCCCATGCCGATCCACTGGCAGGGCTTCACCCTCTACCCGCGCGACGTGACGAAGCAGGCTCCGGATGTGCCGGCCGGGCGCGCCTGCCTGAACGGGGAGAACTCCCGGCTGAACAGCCGCCCCTGCCCGACGGACACCCCGACGCCGACGCCCACCCCGACGGAGACGACCTCGCCCACCCCGACGCCCACCGCCACGGAGACGACGATGCCGACTCCCACGGACTCGTCGAGCCCCACCCCGAGCACGGACCCGACCACGGGCCCGAGCGCCGACCCGAGCACGGGACCCACGCCGAGCAGCAGCCCCACGACCCCGCCGGTGGCGCGGGCCGCGGCAGGCAGCGTGACCACGAGCCCGATCGCACCCGGCTCGGTGCAAGGCGTCTCGGCATCCGGCTTCACACCGGGTGAGACCGTGAGCGCGACCATGTACTCCGAACCGGTCGCCGTGGGAACGACGACAGCGAGCGGCGCGGGCGACGTGGGACTGAGCTTCGCGGTGCCGGGAGGCACCTCGGCGGGCTCCCACAAGGTCGTGCTCGTCGGACAGGACTCGGGCACGACCGTCGAGATCCCGTTCGAGGTCGTGCAACCCGCCGCCGCCTTCGGGTTCCTCAGCTCGACGGGCTTCGGTGCTGGCCCCTTCGCCTTCGGCGGGATCGCGCTGCTCGTGCTGGGCGCGGGCCTCGCCGTGCTGGCGTGGACCCAGCGGAGGAGGTCGCACACGGCTCTGAGCGTGTGACCCGATAGAAGGATGCGGGGGCGCGGCCGTCGAGGTCGCGCCCCCGCACTCACCGGCCGTGTTCGACGGCCGGTGAGGCGAGCCGGCGCGACGAGACCGGCGCGACGAGAGAGGAACGGCCGTGGAACAGCCCGAGCAGCCCGAGCGGCCCCTGCGATCCTCGCGGGACGCACAGCCCGCATCGCCGGTGCCCGGCGGGCAGCCCGGTGAGCAGCCGGTGCCGCGATCCCACCGACGGCGTGCGATGCGGTGGGGTGTCATCGCGTTCGCCGTCGTCGTCGCGGCCGGGGCCGTCCTCCTCGTCGCGCCCCGCTTCGTCGCGGCCGAGGTGCCGGCGATCGGCGTGGGCGCGTCGGGCGTGGGCGCGGGTACGGCAGGCGCGGCCGGCGGGTCGGCGGTCGCACCGGGAGCGGGTGCGGGCGCGGCATCCGCCCCGACGCCCCTCGCGCCCGAGCCCGTCGACTTCTGCTACGTCGAGAAGATGGTCTCCCACCACGAGCAGGCCCTCACGATGAGCGGGTACCTGCTCGAGAAAGAGGGGGTCTGGCCGCGCGCCTCCGCCCTCGCCGAGTTCATCGTCTACGACCAGTCGCGCGAGATCGACGCGATGCGCGGCTGGCAGGATGCCTGGAGCGCCGAGATCGCGAAGAACGCGGGTTCTGCGGCCCCCGCGACACGCCCGCACTCCGCCCACGCGGGGGCCACGCCGGTGCCCTCGGCGCAGGAGCCCACCGTCGCGGCCGGGGTGCTCGTGGACTGCGGAACCCATGCCTCCCACGACGGCACGGCGGACGGGGAGGATGCGGCGGGTGCGGCGTCCGTGTCGCCTGCGATGCCCGGCATGCTCAGCGACGCGGAGCTGGCGGCACTGCGCGACGCCCCCACGGCGCAGGCCCAGACGATGTTCCTCGAGATGATGATCCGCCACCACGAGGGGGCCGTGCAGATGGCGCGGGAGCTCATCGCCACGGGCAGCAACGCCTTCGCGGTCGGGTCGGCGAAACACGTGGTCGACGAGCAGCAGCGCGAGGTGGATGCGATGCGCACGATGATCGCCGAGCTCGGCTGAGCATGGCCTCGCTCGGCGTTCGCGAGGTGCTCCTGAGGGTGCTCGCCCTCGCCGTGCTGGCCTACCTGCTCGCGCAGGGGCTGCGGTCGTTCGTCGTGGAGGTCTTCGTCGTCACGAGCGGATCGATGGCACCCACCATGGCCGTCGGCGACCAGGTGCTCGTGGACAAGCTGCGCACGGTCGAACGCGGGGACATCGTCGTGTTCCGCGATCCCGGGGGCTGGATCGATCCGGTCGAGGCGGTCATCGGGTACCCGCAGGACCTGCCCGAGGAGCCTGCTGCGGACGACGACGGCTACGTCGTCAAGCGGGTCATCGGGCTGCCGGGGGACAGGGTCAGCTGCTGCTCGGGCGGCGACGGCGCCCTGCTCGTCAACGGCGCGGAGGTCGACGAGCCGTACCTCTACCCGGGCGAGCCGGCGAGCAGCCTCGGTTTCGACATCCTCGTGCCCGAGGGCAGCTACTGGGTCATGGGCGACCACCGCAGCGCCTCGCGGGACTCGCGCTTCCACGCCGCCGACGAGGGCGGGGGCGGGGTCCGGAAGGACATGCTCGTCGGGGTCGTGACGTTCGGCTACGGGCCTGCGGCGGGGTTCAGCGCGCACTGAGCCGGCGTGTGGACAGAGGCGGACCCTGTCTTCTCCGAGTGGACCGTCACCCGTCTGGGGGACTTGTAACGGAGTGTGTCCGGGGTGGAAACACGGCCGAAATATCCACCTGTGATTCTTCTATGAAGACACCATGAGAACACGATGCGACCCGGGACGTGGGGGTCGCGCCGGGTGTCTGCCGACCGACCGCGACGGTTCTCGCGCGGTCGTCGATCACGTCGTGCCACCCGCCGACAGCCGTGCTGCCCGCACGGCGCTGCGTCGCGCGCTCCCGCGTTCGGCGGCGCTCGTCATCGCTCCATCATCCCCACGCAGATCCTCCGTGCAGTCAAGCGAAAGAAGAATGGTCCTTCCGTGAAGAACACACGCACCACCTCGCTCAGGCGAATGCTCGTCGTGGCGCTCGCCGTCACCATCCCGGCCGCCGGCCTCGTCGCGGGCGCCGTTCCCGCGGCGACCGCGGCCGAGGCAGACAAGCCCAAGGTCGTCGTCGTCGCCACCGGCGGCACGCTCGCCGGCAAGGCCGACGGCCGCGACACCTACACCGACTACCGCGCCGGCACCTACCCCATGCAAGACATGGTCGACCTGCTGCAGCCCGAGCTCTCGGCCTTCGCCGACGTGAGCGTCGTGCAGTTCGGCAACTCCGGGTCGGGCGGGTACACGATCCCGCAATACCACGGGCTCACCCTCGCCGTGCAGGCGGCGCTCGCCGAGGCCGACGGCGTCGTCGTGACGACCGGAACCGACACCATGGAGGAGTTCGCCTACTGGCTCGACCTCACGGTGCAGAACAAGAAGCCCGTGGTCATCACGGGCGCCATGCGGCCTTGGGCTGCGGGCGCGACGGCGGGGGAGGCGGGAGTCATCGGAACCGACGGCCCGGCCAACCTCCTGCAGTCGATCCGGCTCGCCGCGAGCCAGAAGACGTTCTGCTTCGGCACGGTGCTGATGCTCAACGACGAGATCCACGCCGCCCGCGACGTGACGAAGACCAACTCCACGCGCAACGACACCTTCCAGACCCGCACCCTCGGGGCGCTCGGCTGGCTCGACGGCAGCGACATCTTCGTCGAGCGCGCGCCCGCGCGTCTCAACAGGTGCGCGACCGACGACTGGTTCACCCCCTTCCAGCTCGACACCGTCGACCCCGCGTCGCTCCCGCGCACCGAGATCATCTACGGCTACCAGCAGGCGGGCGGCGAGGCGATCACGGCCTTTGCGAACGCGGGCGTCAAGGGAATCGTGACGGCGGGAACCGGCGCCGGCGGCATCTCCTCCGCCCAGGGCGCCGCCCGCACGGCGGCGGCCAACGCGGGTGTCTGGTTCGCGAGCACCACCCGCACCGGAAGCGGCGCGGTCACGGGCGGCTCGGGCAACGTCATCGCGGCGAACGACCTGCTGCCGCAGAAGGCGCGGCTCCTGCTGCTGTTGAGCCTCGCCTTCACGAGCGACGTGGAGGAGGCGCGCGGCTGGTTCGGAAGCTTCGGCACCCCCTCGTTCGACAGCTCGGCGCTCGCCGGAACGGTCAACCCCGTGCGCGGCAGCTCCGGCCCCGAGCCGACCGGCGAGCCCACGACCGAGCCGACCACCGAACCGACCGAAGAGCCGACCACCGAGCCCACGCCGGGTGCGAGCGGCACCCCCACGCCGGGTGCGGGCGGCGCCGGAGGCCCGAGCGACCCGTCCTCGGGCGCGAGCGCCGGGCTGCTGCCGGCCCTCGGCTCCAACGCGGGCGCCTTCGCCGCGATCGCGTTCCTCGTGCTCCTGGCGGGCGCGGGCGTGCTCATCGTGCGCCGCAGGAACGCGGCCCAGCTCAACCACTGACCGAGGGCGTGCCCTGGCGCGCGAGCGTCAGGGCACGTGTTCACAACGACAGGATGCCGTCGGCCGACGCCCTCGCGGGTGTGCGGCCGGCGGCATCCGTTCGTCGCGGCCGGGTCGCTGTTACGCGTCGGCCGCCACGAGGGTGAGCAGGCTCGCCTCGGGGCGGCAGGCGAAGCGCACGGGGGCGTAGATCGAGGTTCCGAGGCCCGCGGAGACGTTGAGGAACGCGGAGCGCAAGCCGTGGCGCCACAGGCTCAGGCCTTTCGCCTGACGGCGCGGGATGTCGCAGTTCGTGACGAGCGCGCCGTAGCCGGGCAGGCACACCTGGCCGCCGTGGGTGTGGCCGGCGAAGATGAGCTCCGCGCCGTGGTTGAGGAACGAGTTGAGCACCCGCTGGTAGGGGGCGTGGGCCACGCCGACCGTGAGGGTGGAGCGACGGGAGTCCGCGGCATCCTGAGCCGAGGTCGCCGAGTCGGGCCAGGTGTCGCCCTCGACGAGCAGCGGGTCGTTCTCGTGCAGCTCGTCGATGGCGGTCGTGAGCACCTCGAGCCTGTCGAAGTGGCGGTGCGGGTCGTCGACGCCGAAGAGCTCGAGGCGGGTGCCGCGCACGTCGATGGCCGCGGCCGCGTTGTTGAGGTTCGTCCAGCCGAGCTGCGCGAAGACGCCCTGCAGCCGCTCGATGTCGAGGGTCGCCGCTGCGCGGGACGTCTTCGACGGACCGGTGAAGTACTTGAGCGGGTTCTTCGGCGTCGGCCCGAAATAGTCGTTGGATCCGTTGACGAACACGCCCGGGATGCCGTCGAAGGGCTCGAGGGCGTAGGCGACGGCCTCGATCGCATCGGGGTGGCCGAGGTTGTCGCCGGTGTCGACGATGAAGTCGGGATGCTCGCCCGCGAGAGCGCGCACCCACTCCTGCTTCGCCTTCTGCCAGGGCGCCATGTGCAGATCGGAGAGGTGGAGCACCCGGATGGGCGCGGCCCCAGACGGCAGCACGGGCACGGTCGCGCGGCGCAGTGTGAACTGACGGCGTTCCCAGAGCGAGCCGTAGGCGAAGGCCGCCGCCCCCGCAGCCGCGACGGCTGCGAGGGCGACGGTGATGTTTCGTGCGGCCGTCACCGGAGGATCAGCAGTTCGGCTTCGCGATCGCGACCGTCACCGTGCTGGAACGGTTCGCGACCGCACCCACCTGCGGATTCGATGACTGCGGCTTGTTCACGTCGCCCGGGCTGCTCGCCACGACGCAGCTCTGGGCGATGTTGGTGAACCCGGCGTTCTGCAGGATGCCGCGGGCCCCGTTGAAGTCGTTGGCATCCGTGACATCGGGCACCGTGAGGCCTTGGCCGTTGCTCACGTTGATCGTGATGAGGGTGCCTCGGCTCGCGCCACCGGTCGGGGTGGTGCCCGCGACCTGGCCCTGAGGCAGATCGGAGTCGACCTGATCGCCGACGACCGCGCTGAATCCGGCGTTCTCGATGACGCTCGCGGCGTCCTCCGCGCTCATGCCGCGCACATCGGGGATGGTCACGGAGGTGGCCTGCAGTACCGAGGGGTCGGCGTCGGCGAAGGCGTCGCCGCCGTACTTGGGCAGGGCGACGTTCATAACGGCTGGCCAGATGGTGTGGCGGATGACGGCGGCCTGGTTGCCGTTGATGTAGGTGTCTCGCTGGTCGACGTGGCCGGTGACGTTGAAGAGACCGGTGACCGTTATGACTTTGTTGCTTCCGCCGCTCATCCAGGTGGCCTCGTTGTTGTCGCTTGTACCGGTCTTGCCGATGAGCGGCCAGCTGCCGTTGATGGCGCCTGCCGATGGGCCGCCTGTGCCGCCAGACGTCATAACCCGTTGCATGGCGTACTCCATGCCAGCCGCGATCTTCGGATCGACGGATTGCGTGCACGTCGATTGCGGGGCCGGGACCTCTGCGCCATCCGAGTCGAGGATCTTGTCGATCGCTACGGGTGTGCAGGTCATTCCGTTGTTCGCGATACCGCCGAAGGCTTCGGCCATCGTCAGCGGAGCGATCTCATTGGTGCCGAGCACGGCACTCGCGCCCTGCGCGAGTGGCTCGCCGTCGGCCCGATGAACTCCGAACGATTCAGCCGTCTTCCGGATCTCGCAGAGGTCGAGTTTTTGCGCCATGGCGATGAAGCCCGTGTTCTCGGACCTGTAAGTGTTGTAGAGGGCCGTCCAGAAGCCGCCGTTGCCGCCCTCGTCGTTCCTCGGGTTGAAATCGGAGTAGTACTGGGTGCCGAGGCAGCTGTCTGTGAAGTTCGTCCAGTTCTTGCGTCGGGCGTCCACCGTCTCGTTGAGGGCGTGGCCTTCTTTGAGCCACTCCGCGAGGGTGAAGACCTTGTAGGTCGATCCCGGCTGGAAGCCCGTCGAGCCGCCGTAAGCGAAGTCGGTGTTGTAGTTGATGCCGCTGTACTGCGGCCCCTGGGCCTGCACCTCGGGATCCTGGCTGTAGATCTTGTTCTGCGCCATGGCGAGAACACGCCCGGTGCCGGGCTGGATGGTCACGGCGACCGCGCCGACGTCGAAGCCGTCCATGGCCTGCGGAACGTTGTTGTTGATGGCCGTCTCGGCTGCGGCCTGCACGTCGAGGTCGAGCGAGGTGTAGATCTGCAGGCCACCGCGCTGCAGGGCGTCGTAGCCCAGGTTCGGGTCGTTCTGGATGATCTTCGTCACGTAGTCGCAGAAGTATCCGGACCCGCCGGCCGTCTGGCATCCGGTGCTCGGCTCGGTGATCGTCGGCTCGATGGGCGTCGCGATGGCCGCGTCGTACTGCTCCTGGGTGATCTTCTGGTATTTGAGCATCTGGTCGAGCACGTAGTCGCGCCGGATCTTCGTCTCGGCATAGCCGTCGGCGGCGCCGTTGACCTCGTTGTCGGGCCGGTCGATGCGCAGATTGTCGGGATTGTTGACGATCGCAACGAGCGTCGCCGCCTGCTGCAGGTTGAGGTCCTTCGCGCTCACGCCGAAGTAGTACTGCGCCGCTGCCTCGATGCCGTAGACGCGGCCGCCGAAGAGGGCGATGTTGAGGTAGCCGAGCAGGATCTGGTCTTTCGAGAACTCCTTCTCGACTCCGATCGCGAGACGCATCTCCTTGAGCTTGCGCTCAGGAGTCGTCTCGGTCGCCTCGTCGTAGGCCGCCTGCTCCTCCTCGGGGGTCGTCGCCTCGAGCACGCCCTTCTGCACGAGCACGTTCTTGACGTACTGCTGGGTGATCGACGACCCGCCCTGCACATCGCCGCCGAAGGCCGTCGTCAGAGCGCCACGCACGGTGCCCTGGATGTCGATGCCGCCGTGCTCGTAGAAACGCGGGTCCTCGGTCGCGACCGCACCGTCTTTCGCGAACTGGGACACGTTCTCCCACGGCACCTCGACGCGGTTCTGGTCATAGAAGGACGCGAGCAGGTACGGCGTGCCCTCGTTCGTCGTGGCGTAGATGTTCGACCGCTCCATGAGCTTGTCGGGCTGGAGGTAGCTGGGCAGGCCTTCGAAGATGCCGATGG
Organism: Compostimonas suwonensis; assembly: GCF_002797855.1. Lineage (GTDB taxonomy): Bacteria > Actinomycetota > Actinomycetes > Actinomycetales > Microbacteriaceae > Compostimonas > Compostimonas suwonensis. The sequence goes on along the minus strand of NZ_PGFB01000005.1, from coordinate 127,561 downwards.
TGCTGTTGGCGGCCATGCCGGTCACGGCGATCGCGGGGGTCACCGCGGCCACGACGAGCACACCGGCCACAGCGCTCACGCCGACGAAGCCGAGGAGGCCTCCGAGCGCGCCGCTAGCGGTACGTTTTTGGGCAGACATAGAATTGAGAGTAGGCGATAAAGCTGGCAAACCGCCGGAACCGAGCGCTGTCCCCGCAATACCATTCTCCGATTCGTGCCGACTGCGCGGGGCGGAGGTGGTCACGATTTGGAGTCTTCATGCCCTCTTGGGAGTACTTGACCACACCGCTCATGATCCACAATACGGCGGCGATCCTGAACAACTGGGGTTCGCAGGGCTGGGAGCTCGTGCAGGTCGTCACGGGCCCCGAGGGCGGACTCGTCGCCTACCTCAAGCGCCCGGTCGCCGGCTCCGACGTCTCCGGGGCGGGTGCCTGATGTCTACCGTCACCCAGCGTCTCGCCGAGCTCGGCATCGAGCTCCCCGCCGTGGTTCCGCCCGTCGCGGCCTACGTCCCGGCCGTCATCGAGGGCCCTCTCGTCTTCACCTCGGGCCAGCTGCCCATGGTGTCGGGCGCCCTCCCGGCCAGCGGCAAGGTCGGTGACGGGCACGGCCTGGTGCCGGCCGACGACGCGAAGGAGTACGCGCGGATCTGCGCACTCAACGCCCTCGCGGCCGCAGCGTCCGTGCTGGGGAACATCGACCGGGTGACCCGTGTCGTCAAGGTCACGGGCTTCGTCGCCTCCGACCCCTCCTTCACCGGCCAGCCGGGCGTCATCAACGGCGCCTCCGAGGTGCTCGGCGAGATCTTCGGCGAGGAGGGTCGTCACGCGCGCTCCGCCGTCGGCGTCGCCGTGCTTCCCCTCGACTCGCCCGTCGAGGTCGAGGTCATCCTCGCCTTCGAGTAGTGGCGTTGTAGGCACACGAATTTCCGATGCGGCCTATGTGCTATGTATAGCATTTTTTTAAAAAAACATGTCGTCATTTTTACCGACTGTGCAAATCAATACTCGGCCCTAGCTTGAGGTGAGGGCAAGGTGCTCTCTTTGCAAGAAAGGATCGATAAATGCGATGGAAAAAAATAGTGGCAACGGCTGCTGTGATGGGTGCTCTGAGTGCAGCGTTGTTCGGGGCATCTCCAGCGAACGCATCTGGAACAGTAGTTAAAGCGGGAGTCCCGACGCCCTATTGTCAAACCCACGTCTTCAACAACGCAGCGAACGATGGTGCCCTGCCCAACCAGACATTGTGGTGCCAGTTCCAGGACGGCCCTGCAGAAGCCCATGGGTACACCGGGCCGATCGACGGTGTTATGGGCGTCAACAGCTGGAAGGGCATGCAAACGTTCTTACAGAGTCATGGGTACACCGGTCCCATCGATGGCGTGCCGGGGACGAATACCTATCGTGCGATGCAGAAGTGGGCTGCTGATGCCGGTCACTATGGCGGCCCTCAGGACGGGGTTATGGGTGTTAATAGTTGGAACGGAGTTGCCCTGACGGTCAAGATTCAGTACTTTGGCCTCTAAAATCGGTGATTCCGAAACCAAGAGGAATCTTCTGGTCGGCGGCTAGGCCGAATGAAGACAAAGTCCCACAGGCCCGTGGAATTCCACGGGCCTGTGGGACTTTTACGTGCCGTGACCGGCTGGGCCTGCCGACGGGGCCGGACCGCTGGCTACTGCAGCCGGTCGGTGATGATCTGCATGACGGAGGTGTCGGCGAGGGTTGTCGTGTCGCCGACCTCGCGGCCCTCGGCGACGTCGCGCAGCAGGCGGCGCATGATCTTGCCGGAGCGGGTCTTCGGCAGCTCCGCGACGATGAAGATCTGCCGGGGTCGGGCGATGGCGCCGATCTGCTGGGCGACGTGGGCGCGCAACAGATCGCTCGCCTCGGCGGCGGACGCGACATCCGCTTGGCTGGCCTTCACGATGACGAAGGCGACGACGGCCTGGCCGGTCGTCTCGTCGGACGCGCCCACCACGGCGGCCTCGGCCACGTAGGGATGCGAGACGAGGGACGACTCGATCTCGGCCGTGGAGAGGCGGTGGCCCGAGACGTTCATCACGTCGTCGACGCGGCCCAGCAGCCAGATGTCGCCGTCGTCGTCGAGCCGGGCGCCGTCGCCGGCGAAGTACTTGTCGCCGAACTTCTGCCAATAGGTCTCGCGGTAGCGGTCGGGATCGCCCCAGATGCCGCGCAGCATGCTCGGCCACGGCTCGCTCACGACGAGCAGGCCGCCGTTGCCGGTGCCCACGTGCTGGCCGTCGTCGTCGACCACGTCGATGCGGATGCCGGGGATCGGAACCTGCGCCGAGCCGGGCTTGAGGCTCGTGACGCCCGGCAGAGCCGAGATCATGATCGCGCCGGTCTCGGTCTGCCACCAGGTGTCGACGATCGGGGCGGAGCCGCCGCCGATGACGTCGTGGTACCAGATCCAGGCCTCGGGGTTGATCGGCTCGCCGACCGAGCCGAGCACGCGCAGGCTCGTGAGGTCGAAGCCCTGCGGGATCTGCCGCCCGAGCTTCATGAACGAGCGGATGGCGGTGGGCGCCGTGTAGAAGATGCTCACCCCGTATTTCTCGATGATCTCCCACCAGCGGCCGGGGTGCGGGCTGTCGGGGGTGCCCTCGTAGAGCACCTGCGTCGCGCCGTTGGCGAGGGGGCCGTAGGCCACGTAGCTGTGGCCGGTGATCCAGCCGACGTCGGCCGTGCACCAGTAGACGTCGCTCTCCGGACGCAGGTCGAAGACGTTCTTGTGGGTGAAGGCCACCTGCGTGAGGTAGCCGCCGCTCGTGTGCAGGATGCCCTTGGGCTTGCCGGTCGTGCCGCTCGTGTAGAGGATGAAGAGCGGGTTCTCGGCGGGGAAGGCCTTCGCGACGTGATCGGCGTCGACGGCGGCGATCTCCTCGTGCCACCACAGGTCGCGGCCCTCGACCCAATCGACCGTGTTCTCGCCGCGCCGAACGACGAGCACGTTCCTGACGTTGTGGCCGGGCGACTCGAGCGCCGCGTCGACCGCGGGCTTCAGCGGCGAGACCTTGCCCTTGCGCCATCCGCCGTCTGCCGTGATCACGAGCTTCGCGTTGGCGTCGTCGATGCGGGCGCGCAGGCTCTCGGCGCTGAAGCCTCCGAAGACCACGGAATGCACGGCGCCCAGGCGGGCGACGGCGAGCATGGCGATGACCGCCTCGGGGATCATCGGCAGGTAGATCGCGACCCGGTCGCCGGTGCGGACTCCCAGGCTCGTGAGGAGGTTCGCGGCCTTCTTGACCTCGGCCGTCAGCTCGGCGTAGCTGATGCTGCGGCTGTCGCCGGGCTCGCCCTCCCAGTGGATGGCGATGCGGTCGCCGTTGCCGGCGAGCACGTGGCGGTCGAGGCAGTTGTAGGCGACGTTGAGCTCGCCGTCGTCGAACCACTTCGCGAACGGCGGGTTCGACCAGTCGAGGGTGCGCGTGAAAGGAGTGTGCCAGTGCAGCAGCTCGCGCGCCTGATCGGCCCAGAACTCGGCGCTGCCGGCTGCGGCCTGCGCATAGATCTGCGGGGATGCGACGGCGTTCGCCGCGAACTCCTCGCTCGGGGGGAAGCGACGCGATTCGTTGAGAAGGTGGTCGATCTGGGATGCCATCGGCGGGGTCCGCTCCTTTGCGATGTCGAAAACAGTTCGAGGCTACACCGAGAGGCCCCGCGGGCCGTCTGCGTGTCTCTCGCTGTGCGAAAAGAGTTTTCACCACCCCTTGTGTGGCCCCAGAGGGAGGGTGGTTTTCGGGGCGTCGCGACGCCTCCCGAGGCGGACTCGACCGCTGTGAGAACGGTCGGTCTGGGGCCTGACCGGGACCTTTTCCCGTGGGTGTGCGATGGGTGGCTGAGGGAAAGCCTCGGGCAACCCGTGTACCCCCTGTGAGTGTCGGTGTTTAGGGGGACAAAACGTTTTGCGAAAGCGATCGTTGTGCGTACACTTGCATACGGCCGAATGAAAGTTCTGGCATGCGGCGCACGTGATTCCCCCCAATCCCGCGCCGCTGTGGCGGCACCTGTTCCCCCCAATAGGTGCCGCCCCCTTCTTTTAAGCACGTGTCTTCCGGGCACGTGCCGCACGATCACAGGATGCCCCGCCGGTTGCCGGCGGGGCATCCTTCGTCTGCCGGTGCACGGCCCGCCCGCCGTTCGCGAGTCGCGGCAAACCGTCGCATCCGCGCGTCTATGCGACGGTTTGCCGCGACTCGCGGGTGACGTCTTCGGATGACAGGGGCAAGGCTCTGCCCCTCCACAAGAGCCGCGCGGGAGGGTTCTCCCCAGCGGCGCCCCGAGCCGGGGCGCGTGCGGCAGCCTGATCCTACGATCGGCGCATGCTTCCCGTTCCGGCATCCTTCAGCCCCGGCTCCGAGGCCGTTCCCTTTCGATCCGGTGTCCCTGCCGCAGTCGAGCCCGTCGCCCTCGTGGCCTCCTCCGCCCGCCACCGCGATGCGCCGCCGCGCTTCGTCGCGCGGAGGCCGGAGCTCACGCCGCCCGGCGGGAGCTTCGGGGCCGAGGGCGGCACGGTCGCGCCGGAACCCGCGCCGGAACCCGCGCTCGGCGGCATCCGTGCGAGTGGTGGGGGAGCGCTCACCGCGCCGGATCTCGAGCAGCTCGGCTCGCTCGCGCCGTTCGCCCTCGGGGCCACAGATGTCTTCGTCAACGGCGAGCACGGTCTGTGGGTCGACACCGGAGACGGTCTGGTTCGCGCCCCCGGCTTCGAGGCCGACGAGCCGTCGCTGAGAGAGCTCGCCGTTCGGCTCATCGCCCTCGGAGGCCGGCACATCGACGAGGCGGCCCCCTGTGTCGACGTGCGTCTGCGCGGCGGCATCCGTGTGCACGCCGTGCTGCCGCCGATCTCGACGGGCGGCACGCTGCTCTCGGTGCGCATCCCGAGCCCGCAGGCGTTCAGCCTTCGTGCCCTCGAGGAGTCGGGAATGCTCGGGCCGCCCCAGGCGGGCGTGGTGCGGGCGGCCGTGGCCGCGAGGCACAACCTGCTCATCACAGGTGCGGGCGGCAGTGGCAATACCACATGGCATCTCTGACTCCACTAGACACCGCGTCGGCGACCCGCGACAGCCCCATTTGAGCGTTTGGCGTCGAAAACTAAAGCAATGTGGTAGATTTTGGGCATCCGGATGAAGGGAGCCTATTGTGACGATCGACGAGGGGCGCGCGTGGGCGCTGCGAACGCTGGGAGCCGACGGTGTGCTGGTGCGAGAGCAGATCTCGTCCATCATCCGTGACTGCCACGAGAAGATGGCGAATGCGCAGGCGGAAGCCGAGATGAAGCACACCGGCGTGTACGGGCAGATCTGGCGGAAGTGCCTGGACGAGTTCGTCACTGTGCTCGGCCGCCTGCCCTCGGCCGAGATCGTTCCGCGTCGGGGCTACAAGCTGGTCTCGTTCAACGGGGTGATCCTGTTCCCGTGGCGGTTCGCACGGGAGCGGTCCACGGACATCGGGTCGCGCCCGTTCGCCGTGTCGGACACGCGGGTCTCCCTCTTCGGTGAGGAGCGTGAGTCGTCCCAGCAGCTGGACATCGAGTTCGAGCACCCCGAGTTGACCGAGGAAGAACGGGAGCTACTCGACACCGAGAGCAAGGCGCTAGAGGAGGCGCTGTCGACGCATTCCCGCGTGGTCGTCGTGCCGTACGCGAGCAACCCGTTCGCGCTCTACAGCGTCAACTGGGGCGAGGCGACCTTGGGTGGGGACGGGTATCTCACCTTTGCATCGATGGAGTCGCTGCTTGAGGTGGGCACGGGCTCGCTGGTGGATGTGGACCTGACGGACGAGTCGTTCTCCGACGGGCCGATCCCGCGCCCGGATCTGGGGGTGAAGGGCGACGAGGTGGACGGAGAGGCTGATGGACGACCGTGACACCCTGTTCTCGCTCCTCGGATCAGCCGACCGTCCCGATCTTGATGCCGTCGCTGATGCGTTCGATCCGGCCCGTCTGACACAGGCACGTTTCGCAGCCGGCCTGTCGAAGGCGAGACTGGCCGAGCTTGTCGGGGTCACGCCTGCGGCGATCGGTCAGTACGAGTCGCGGGTGGTTACGCCGCGTCGTGACTTGCTGCCGGTGCTCGCGCGTGAGCTCGATGTTCCCGTGGACTACTTCGCGACGGGTCGGCCGATCGGCCGTGTCGACGGTTCCGAGGCGCATTTCCGTAGCCTGCGCTCGACCACTGCACGGGATCGGTCCAAGGCGATCGCGTTCATTGAGCAGGTCTGGGAGCTGACGTTCGCGCTGGAGAAGAAGGTTCGGTTCCCCGAGGTCGACTTGCCCGCGGTGGATCGACAGCAAGCAGATCCCGTTTCCGCGGCGCGGGCGCTTCGCCAGCATTGGGGCCTGGGCGTGAAGCCGGTCAAGCATCTGGTGGCTTTGACGGAGTCGCATGGGATCGTCGTGAGCCTGCTGACGCTGGCGAATGCCGATGTGGCCCGGGTGGGTGCGTTTTCGACGTCTCGGTTGGCTCGCCCGGTCATCGTGGTGACGCCCGAGCGTGCGAAGTCGGTGTTCGTCTATCGGTTCACGGTTGCCCACGAGTTGGGGCACCTGCTGTTGCATGGCGAGGCTGTGCCGGGCGATCAGCAACAGGAGCGTGAAGCCGATCAGTTCGCTGCTGAGTTTCTGACGCCACGTTCCCAGATCGTGAACTTGCTGCCGCGGACGGTGAATCTTTCCCGGCTCGATGAGCTCTCGCGACATTGGGGTGTGTCGGTGGATTCGCTGCTGCTGCGGATGAAGGAGACCGGTACGGTCTCCGACGCCTCGATCCGTCGGGGCTATCAGAAGCTGAACCAGCTGCGCAGCTCCTCACTGGATGCCTCCGAGCCGGTGAACGCGTACCCGGGTGAGATGCCATCGATGTTGGCCGAGGCTGCCCGGCTTGCCGATCAAATCGGCTTCGCCCAGATCGACCTCGCCCGCGAGCTGCGCTGGCACCCGGCACGGGTGCGCGAAGTCCTGGGTGTCGACGATCCCCGGCCGACGTTGAAGCTTGTCACCGATCCTTCACCCGGATAGATCAGCGCGCGGCTCGAGCGGACTAGTGCCGTCGAGGTCGGGGAGTAGGGCGCAAATGACCGCTCTCCGGAAGGGCAGCGACGTCGCCCAACGGTGGTGAAACTCGGCGGTCGCGAGACGGAGAACCCGGGCTTGGCGGTGCGCGGCGAAGCCGATCCCGCCGACGGTCAACACCCGGTCGAGCGGATCACGCATGGTCAGGTAGCCGTTGTGGTCGAGGCGACCGGCGCCGAAGCTGATGGCGAACGAAGCGAGGTCCTCGCGGGCAGTTCGTATAGTCTGCAGCAGCTCTTCCGGGGGTGGCACATGAGGGCGCCACGCGTGGCTGAACTGCTCCACGGCCGCGATGGTGATCTGCTCATCCATCTGGCAGGCATCAAGAGTTGGGCCGGGACATCGGGCGAGCGCAGTGCGGCAGCTGTAGATCCGTCGCCCGAATCGGGTCACCCCAGCAACCAGCCGCCGACCGCACCCTCGGCAGCGCAGGATGCCGCCCAGGAGGGTGGTTGAGGAGCGGCTTGCATCGCGCGGCGGGAGGAGTAGTCCTAGCTGGACGAGCGTCGATTCATCGTCGGAGATGAGCTGGTCCCAGATGGCAACGATGAGGTTCGCGGTCGGGCGATGAAAGCGCCGGTGGTGGAGTCGGTCGCTGGTGAGGATCTCGCTGACGGTTGTCCCATTCCACTTTCCGCCTCGTGGGGCGGGCACACCGTCTCGGGTCAGTTCGTGGGCGATCGCGGTGGGGGAGAGCCCGATGAGGTAGTCGTCGACGATTTGCCGCACGATCCCGGCCTGGAACGGCTCGAGCGCGCCGTTGTGCTGGTAACCGTAGTGGCTTCCGCCGTGTAGCAGCCCGCGTCCGGCACGTTGCTGCTGGGCTCGGGCGACGCGAGCTCCCCGGTGGGCGGACTCGTAGTTCGCGAACGCGACGAGCTGCCGCGCGAACAGTCGCCCTTCGTGTCGGTTCAGGTCGAACGAGCCGCCCTGGACCGCCTCGATCCGCACTTGGCTGGTGTCGAGCAGATCGAGGAGCTGCTCGAGCTCGTTCGGGCGTCGGTAGAGCCGATCCAGATGCCACACGACCACCGTCGCCGGCGCAACCGCGATCCGCTGCAGCAGTTGCTGGTAGCCGGGGCGGGTTCGTTCTCCGTAGGCGGAGACCGCTTCGTCGACGAACTCGACGGTGCGGATGTAGCCGAGGCGGGCGGCGAGGGCGGTGCAATCGTCGCGCTGTTGCTGTATGGACGCGTGCTCGCTGGTGCGGTTGGCGGAGATTCGTAGGTAGATCAGGGCGGTGTCGGGCTGGATGGCAGGCTCCGGCGCCGCCGCGCACTCCTGGTCGCCACTCCGCTGTGGGGCATGAGGGTGCGCAGCGGCGCGAGGTCAGGACGCGTAGGTGATGCGGATTCGGGCAGGGTCGAAGCCGCGACCCGGGCGGCCGGGGGCGATGGTGAGCTTGCGGATCAGCGTCGTGATCACCGCGCGTCGATCGGCCACGTTCAGGCGCCGCCACCAGGATTCCAGCCCGGCAGGATCGCCGATCGGCACCGTTAGCAGCCCGACGGCGCCGGCCGCGGCGAGCTGCCGGTGCGCCGCCTGCAGCGCCTCCTCGGCTGCCCGTTGCCCGGACATACGTTCCCTTGGGGTGATGAGCCCCGCGGCGCTGTCCTGCTCAAGCAGTGCGATCCGCTGGTTGGTCTCCACGATCTGTTCCACCAGGGCACTGATCGGCGAGGTGTCGGAGGCAGGCCGGGGCCGCCCGAGCCGGTGGAGGATGCCCCTGGTGACCTCGTCGTCAAGCAATGGGGCGCTGATGCTCAGACCGCCCCGTTCCGGATGGGAAGGGTCCTTCTGGCAGACGTATCGGAGGGTTGGGTTCGCGCCGGGGGCGGATGTGTGGCCGGCGATTGTCAGGCCTGCACCGCACTTACCGCACCGTGCGATCCCGCCCAACAGGCTCGGCCGCGCCGTCGTGGTGCGCCGCCGGGCCGGGTCGGCGAGGATCGCACGAATCCGCGCCGTCTCTTCCGGGGTGATGATCCGCTCCCAATCACCAGGACCGAGGATTTCCCGCCCGCCGGCGGGATCCGCGCGGGTGCCGGGGGAGTACGCGCGCTGCCCGGAGATGCGCGCAGAGGCCAGCACGCTGCGCACCGTGTACGGGTGCCACAGCCCCGACGTGTCGCTCCCGGCGCGCAGCGGAGGGATCTGTGAGCGGTTCAGCCAGGCGGTGATCGATCGGATCGACTCGCCGGCGAGGAAGCGGTCGGCCATCTGCCGGATCACCGCGGCCTGCTCCGCGATGAGCACCCCGCCCGGCCCGTAGCCGTAGCGGGCCGGCCCGTGCCAGCGGCCCTGCTCCGCCAGTCGCTGGTTCGCGCGCTTGACCCGGTCGGACTTGTGCCCGGACTCGTAGGCGGCGATCGCGACGAGCTGCCTGGCCATCAGCCGGCCCTCGCTCGTGTTCAGATCGAACCCGCCGCCCTGCACCGACTCGATCCGCACCGGATGGTGCTCGACCAGGTCGATGAGGCCCTCCAGCTCGCGCGGCTGCCGGTAGAGGCGATCGACATGCCACACCACGATGTGGGTGACACCGCCCTCCACCTGCGCGATGAGGGCGTCATAGCCGGGGCGCCGGCCCCCGTCGAACGCCGAGACGTCGTTGTCGATGAATACCGGCGGATCATCGAAACCTAACCGCGCCGCCAAGGCCAGGCAGTCCTCCTGCTGGCGCAGCACCCCGGCACGCACCCCGGCGCGATCCTGCGAGATCCGTAGATACACCGCCGCAGCGGCCCGTTCGGCCCTGTCCAGGTTCAAGTCGTTCACGTGATCATGAGTCCGGTGCCCCGGTCTCCACCCCGATGACGATACTGCGGCCAGCGTCGAGAGCGTTTTGGACGACGGATACAAGGTCCTCGGTTGCCGTTCCGCGTGTCCCGATAAGTCCCGTGCTGACCAGCGCAGCGAAGGATGTGTTGCCCAGAGATCTCGCCTTGAGTGGTCCTTCTACGATGCGGGCGGCGCCTCTTTCGCCGTGCATGGACGCCATGAGCGATTGGACATAGTCGGTGGGCACGTAGCTGCCTGGCATCAGCTTGAGATCGTTTACGTCGAATGCCGCATTTCGGCGGCAGAACTTGAAGTAGGTGACGGGTGCGCCCAGCCGGTAGTTCAAGTGGTTCGACGAGTCGAATGCGGCCTGCTGATGGATCGACTCCACTGCAACGAGCCGCTGGCGCTCGAGTTCGAATTGTTGGTCGGGGTAGTAGACCCACTCGGCGGTGCGGTGCTCCATCATCTTGTACTGGACGAGCACGAACGATTCGTTCGAGTGGTTGTAGTAGATGAGATCGGCGCCGGTTGCCTTTTCGATCGGACCTTTGTTTGCGTTCACTACAGTCAGCGTCCGCTGCCCGCTATGAAAGGTCATCGCCGCTGCGTGCTCTGTCTCGAGGCCAACCCAGTCCAGGAAGTTCCGGGCGTCCTTATCGATCACTTGGTCTTCAAGCTGATGAGCATCCGCAAGCCGGGCGAGAAAGGGGGCCGAGGAGGTCTCCCGCGACATGTATCGCAGGCCCCCTCGAAGATTGGTGCTGCCTCCGAAAATCTCCGTGGCGACCATCACAGCGTCGCGTTCCTGGAGAAGTATGCGCCCTTCTGCAGCGCTTGGGGGCGTGAAGGGACGAACGGAATCAGACAAGAACCTCAGCCTCGCGCGGGTGGGCTCCGCGATTCGAAGAAGTCCGTCCCAAACCAGCTGCGAGGTTTTCGGCGACAGGAGTCGACCGTCGAGCCCCTCCTCGAAGACGCGCTTCTGGTCTGTCGTGAGATCGATCTCTGCGCGCAATTCCTCGACATCGAGCAAGAAGTCGAACATGATCAGCGGATCGAATGCATACCGTGTCTGCACGGTAGTGGCGCGACCCGCGGGTCGCATAACGCCGGCACCGACGATGTACACCCCAGGGGACGGGGCGGCGCCCCCGTCGGAGTACTCCATCGCATCGGAGTCAGCGAGCACGATGCATAGCCGCACGCTGCCGGCACCAGGAACTTCATCCCGACGCAGGGCGACGGTCATGCGTTCCGATAACTGAGCCCGTCGGTGGAACGCATCCAGCTCGGCGCCGTCCGCGACGCGATAAAGGACGACGTTCATGGCACCTCAGAGCTCAGGAAAGATCTCAGCCACGAGGTCGTGGGAGCGGCGAACGGAGGAAACGGTGACGACGATCGGAAAGGCCGGGGCAGTCACCGGGTGCGCAGCCATGTTCCTCAACTCTCGGGCAAACGTCAGCGTCTCAACCACATCGGACTCAGGGTCAGTCTCTCGTTGGAAACGTGCAATCAGTTGGCTATATGTGGTGTTCTTGCCCGCGGTGAAACGGTGACGAAGAGCGGCCTCGACAGCCTGCAAACTCTTCTCCATCGCGAGGGCCGCGAACTCGTAGTGGATAACACTCGTTTCGAGCAGGTCGACGGACAGTTGAAGGAGCGCGGCTACATTCGCGGGGGTACTCGTCGTGCGAGGGAAGGTCTGGGCGTGTACTGACACCGTCTCAGGGGTCATGAAGATCGGGCCAGACTCATTGCCGGTCACAACGATCGACGAGTGCGTGGATCGTTTGTCGAGAGCAAAGGTCCAGGCTGTCGGGTGCGGGCCGAATGTCATGGTGTCGCCAGCAGGTCGGTCTCAAGCGCGGCAAGGTCTTTCCGGGCCGTGGCGATGAACTTGAGCCCGCAGTCGAGGCAATAGTGAAAGCTATCGCGCTCGATCTTGATCACCAAGATGCGGTCGCCCTTGAGGAGGACGTGGCGCTTGTTCCCTTTGCAGTAGTGCTTTTTGCCCGCGACACCCGCAGTGAGCGATTTGAGCAGGGATCGTTGGCTACCCATGACGCAACTCCTCTTCCACGCTGTCGACGATCTTCGGCAGTTCGTTGATGAGATGGTCCAGGTCTGCGGCGGAGTACTCGCTGCGGGTGGTTGCGCCGCTGGGGACCGTCTTCTTGATCCGGAGGTCGATCGCGGACTTCACGACCTTGAAGTTCTCACGGGTCTTATCGAAGTCGCGGCCGGCGTGCTTGAGGCTGTGCTTGGCGAGGAGCTTGCCGACGGCGGTCTTCACGAGCTCGTCGAGAAGCGCCCGCTTCGCCTTGCGGGACGCCTGCTTGGTGGGGGTGATCCGCTGCAGGCGGTCGAACTGCTCACCCGTGCTGATGCCGGCGTCTTTCAGGACTGCGAGCGCCGCTGCGACCTTGGGGTCGGCGGTGAGCAGGGTGAGGCTCTCGAGCAGGACATCGTCTTGAGCGGTGATCACCGGAAGGCTGCCGCCTCCGCCGTTGCCTCCGGGGCCGGGTTCGCGGGTCGGGGTGGGTTCGATGAGGTCTTCGTCGATCAGGTTGGCGAAGAACGCCTGGTCGGCTTCGGCGAACTGCTGGAAGTCTGTCCAGACCCCGGTGATGTTGCCTCCGACATGGAAGACCACTACTCCGTCGTTGACGGGGTCAAAGGGATCCACGCCGGGGATGGTGCGCATGATGCGGCCGACGAACTGCATGAACGGGCCAAGGTTGCTGAAGATGCTGAACACCGCGGCGACGCTGAGGTACGGGTGATCGAAGCCTTCGCCGAGCTTCCGCACTTGCACGATGACGTCGAGCTCGTGGTTGTCGAGCTTTTCGTGGATGCGCTCGTTCGCCTTCTCCGCGAGCTGGCTATGGACGAAGTCGGCACGCATCCCCAGTTCGCGGTACTTCGCGACGACCTGCTTACAGTGCTCCATGTTGAGAGCGGAGGCGATGATCTTCAGGCGGGGCTGTCCGGTGGCCTCTCGCATCTCCTGGAGCTTGCGGATGGATGCTTCGGCGATCGTGGTGAGGGTGGCCTCGGAACTGACGATGCTGCGTCGGAAGCCGGCATCCTCCTCGCCGAGACGGCGCACCTCATCCAGAGAGACCTCGACCTCGGCGTCTCCCTCGTGGCGAACGTAGTGCAGCGTCGTCGGGTTCAGCCGGTATCCGTTGATGCGCTTGACGTACCCCTTCTCGACGGCCTTGGAGATCGGGTAGCTGTAGATGACCTCGCCGGTCATCACTTTTCCGTCTGCTCGAGCCGGGGTCGCGCTCACGTTCAGGATTCGCGCATCGGGGAACTTGCGTCGCAGCACGTCCCAGCTCTCGGCGACGTTGTGGTGGCCCTCGTCGAAGAGGATCAGGTCGAAGAAGTCGCTGGGGAGCTTCGCGAGCCACTTGTTGTTCTCGCGCTGCAGCTGCTGGATGTTCGTGACGACGATGTCGGCTTCCTCGAGGTCGCCGACGTTGCTCGAGGCGCCGCGGATCTCCGCGGGCTCAGGGAACGGCTCGCGGTCGAGGACCTTCCGCTTCGTGTAGAAATACTTCGGGTTGCTCGGTGTGAGGTCGCCAAGCAACTGGTCGGCGATCTTCAGGTTCGGCGCGACGAGCAGGGTGCGCCTCGACCTCGCGGCGAAGGGCGCGAGGGCGAGGAGTCCGGACTTGCCGCACCCCACTGGCAGGACGACCGACACCTCGCGGGCGTCGGCAGCTTGAAAGTCGTGGTTCTCGATCGCCTCATAGGCGAGGATCTGCGGCTCGCGCAGCTCGGGATTGCCGGCAACCGTGGGCTGCACGACGACGTACTGGTCGGTCTTCACTTACTGCTCCGAACATGATGCTGATGGGTTGTTGTTTATGCTGGGAGCGGGACCGCCCTCCAAGGCGGCCCCGCTTGGTTCACGCGAAGTCTCAGCCGCTCAGCTCTTCTTCTTGTGGACTACCGTCGTTCTCGGGTTGCGCTTCGCGTAGCTGAGCTTCACGAAGCGTCCCGAGACGGCGCTGCGCGCGTGGCCGCGTGACGCGGCCGGTCTTCCCTTGGGCATGTCTGTCACCCCCTTCCTTGAGGTCGTGCGAGGGGTCATCAACTGGCCTCGCTTATCCAGTCCGCAATGCCGATCCGGATCGCCGGCGGCAGCGTGCGAACGGTGAAGTCGGTGATCGACCAGGCGACCTGGTTGCGGCTTACCGATCGCAACCCCTCGATGGCGGCCATCGACATCTCTTCCGACTTGACGTCCTGCAGGACTGAGACCAGCACGTCCCGCACGTGCCAGCGGTTGTGGTCCGGGCCGAGGATGGCAAGGGCGGCGACCGCCATGCGCAGGATGCTGGAGTCGCCGGTGACATCGACGGCGCGGCGCATGAAGTTCGCGAGCACGTCGCAGTACTCGAACGAGAAGCCTGTGCGCTTGACGTAGTCGGTGAACCGCTCGAACAGACGACGGAACGCGCCACGGTCCCGGTTCCACAGGAACTCGATGGACGACGAGGTGCACCACGGCAGGACGCGGCTGAGCGCCTTCATGTCATCCTCGTCGGATTCGTCGAGAAGCGTGGCCCACTCGAGCATCTCGATCAGATCGGCCGGTGTCGTCGACGGGCTCAGCATCCGGTCGCGGAGTCGTTCAGCGGTCTGTTCGCGCGATTCCCAGGTCTCGTACTCCTGGTGAGTGCCGAGCGAACGCTCGAGCGCCTCGAGGAACTCGGCGACAGAACCGTACCGGCTGGCAGGGTTGTTTGCGGTGGCGCGCTCGACGACGGGTCGCAGGGGCCCTGCTGCCATCTCGGTATTCACCGGGTACTCCTGGGTCACGAGTTCCTGCAGGATCTTGCCGAGACTGTAGACGTCCGAGCGGTGATCGGCGCTGCGCGCTCGCGCCCACTGCTCGGGGGCTGCGTACACCCAGGAGCCCATGCCTGCCCGGAGCGTCGATGTCAGAGGCGTGGTGCCCCGCTCGGCCTCGACCGCCAGCCCGAAGTCGGAGACGGCCCATTCGCCGCTCTCGAGACGGAGCACGTTCGCCGGCTTCAGATCACGGTGGTAGACGCCGTTGCTGTGGATGTATGTGAGTCCGGCGCAGATCTGGCGCATGATGTCCACGATCAGTGGCGGGTTGCCGTCGACCTTCTCGATGAAGTCCGCCAGGCTGCCCTGCGCCAACGGCATCGCGTACCAGACGTCCTGCTCGTCTGTCTCGCCCTGCGCGATCACGGAGATCACGTTGGGATGGGTAAGCCCTTCCAGCAGCCGCAGTTCTCGCTTGAAGCGGCTGATCGCCTCCGGGTCCACGGTTGCCGTGTCCCGCAGGACCTTGACCGCAACGAGGTTCCCGGTCTTCCGGTCGGTCGCGCGGAAGACGTCGGCGAATCCGCCGCTTCCGATTGCCGGAAGTTCGAGGATGAACCGCCCGCCCAGGGTCCTGACGGTGAGGTCGGACTTCGGGCGTCCGGCCTTCCTCTGACGCAGGCCGGATCCGTTCCAGGCCTTGACCACGTCCAGATCCCAGATCGGGCCCTGAGCGATCTCCCCGACCGCATCCGGGAAGTCGGGTCGCTGTCGCAGCGCAGCGATCCGCTGGGGCGTCACTCCCAGTTCTTCCGCCACTTCGCTCAGCCCGCCGAGCCTCATGAGCCGCTCCCGCAGCCCTCGAAATTGTTGTCCATAGAACAAGTATACCACGGAAATGGTTTGACGTGTCTCAACTATTATGTATCCCCGACGGTGGGATGACAGCGAACGCGACATGGGCCTCGGCATCGGTTGTGGTGGGGGAGTCGGTCGCGTCACGATGTTTTCTATGAGTGAGCCGGAGTCGAAAGGCCCAGTGGTGGCCGCGGTCGTGGGGACGCTGTTGCCCGGCGACGTGGGCAAGCCGTTCACCGACGCTGACCGGATACGAGCGATGGTCTCGCACGACTGGCAGATGCTGGGTGCTCAGTACGAGTGGGCAGAAATACACGGCGTGAGCAAGGGACTGCCTCACGGCTACTTCGCGGATCTGTTGGGCCGTGCGGCCGCCGCCGGTGAGCAGCTTGGACTCGCGTTCGCTGCGCTCCGTGATGCTGAGGTTTGGCGCGATACCGCTACAGAGCCCGCGACCGCAAACCATCGCAATATCGCCGGCCGTGCAGTCGCCGAAGCATCCGGGCTGTGGGCTGTGAGTGCCGGCCATGCCGTAGTGAACGTGGTGGCTCGCGTCGTCCGCATCCACAGCAAAGCTGCGGGTCTCGACGTGAAGCTTAGCTGGACCGGCCTCCCGGCGCCGTTCGATTCCGGACGACTCGCAAACCTCTCCCTCAATCCGGAGACAGTGAAGTACATCCTGGCGGCTGCCCGGCAGACGGGAAAGGTCGCGCTGGCGGATCTCGTCGAGCCGCTGGACGATCTCGTGAAAAGCGCAGCTTGGGCTGCGCTGGCAGCCCGGCGAGACGCGGGATATCACCGCCTGCGACCCCAGAGCATCGAAGGCGGGGTGCCGTCTGTAAACCCGTGGGCGACCGACCAGGCCGCGGGAACGCTGACCCTGAGCGTGTCGACGTTCTCGGACTACGTACCGCCCGTGCTCGAAGAGGTGGTGACCGAGACGCACGCCGGCTATGAAGCACTCTCGTCGGCAATGCGCGACGTGCACGACCGTCTGCCCGAGGCGCTGCGAGCCGCGGGCGTCCCCATCTACCGCACGCCCTGACGATCGCTGTGTGTGCGAGGAAGGCGTGAGGCTGGTGTCCAGAAGGGAAGAAGAACACGCGAGGCTGATGCTGTCGGATGAGCTCGGTGTGGAGTTTCGACTGTATGACGACGGCTCCAAGTCGAACATGCCCGACCTGCTATCCGAGGACGGGAAACACGTCGCGGAAGTGATCACGACCACACCGTCTGCCATTCGCGAAGCAGAACAACGCCTCGCTCCGACGGCGGAGCCGACACTGCCGCACTGCGTGTGGGTGATGATCCCGTACATGATCTTGGGAGGCGCAACTAGAGACGTGCGCAGCAAGATCAGGGCGGATGTCCTTCGGTGGACTGTCGAAGCCGGCTGCGAATATCACTGGTCATCTCGCGACGAGCGACTGTTGCTCCCGGGGGTAGATCCTGTCCCGATCCTCGGACTCGCGGTCTACGACGACGGTGTCCAAGTGATGTGTGCTCAGCGCTGCCAGCATCCGCACACGGAGCCTCATCAGATCAGGTGGTCTGTTACGCATGCACCGTCGCCCGATGATCCATGGGCGTTGATTCGACAGTCATTGCACATCGTCGATAAGGAGCAGCGAGGGGGAGTGCGAGCCATAGGTGAAAAGCTGGACGGGTACCCGAATAAGCACCTCGTGATGTACCCATTCGGTCCGCCCGGGAACCTGACGGCAGCGTTCAGCCGTTACTCGCCCCCGCCCAATCCGCGCGACCTGATGCCCCCGCAACTGAATCCGCCCCTTGTGGACGTTCATCTTTGGCTCATGTATCGGTACGAGGACCGCGACGTCACAGAGGGACTACACGTCTGCAGTGGCCTCTGGGCGAGGTTCGGAACCAGCCTTCCCAAGCTCCCGCTCCGGCAGCTCCATTACAGGGATGGCTGAGAATCCAGGCGATTCTCCGGCCATCTCTAGGAGCGGGTAAGTCCCGATCAGAGGCTACTTAAGCGGAGAAAATGTAGGGGGTATTGCAGCGAATACCACATGGAATCTCTGACCCAGGTAGTTGCGGGCGCTCTGAGCAACAGCCAGGTCGTCCGCAGAGGCCAGAACTCGGCTGCGGCTGTGCGACGTCGCGTGGGCCGATCCGCGCACCTGCTCTGAGGACGGTCGCTTCCCACCGTCCTTTGCAGAGTCAGGAGGACGGCCCATGTCAATGTCGATCGCATCCCCACCCGAGCCCCCAGGTGTGCATCCGCCCGGCGCGGTGATCCGTCGTCTCGCTGCGGTCCTCGTCGCGCTACTCGTGCTGGCTGGGACGGTCGTGCTCGGTGCGGTGCCGGCTCACGCGGGCAGCCTGGGGACGGGCTACTACGGTGACTCGGGTTTCCTGGGGGCGTACAACACGGACGTCGACGGCAGGCAGGGGTACTGCATCGACCTCGGCGCGAACTCCCCGTTCGATCCCACATCGGGGCCGCAGACGGTGACCTCCCTGGACTCGCTCTCGCGTCAGCAGCTCGCGGAGCTGAACTACGTGCTGGACAGGTGGGGGCAGTCCGGCGACCCGAATCTCACGGCGGCGGTCGCGCTGTATGTGTGGTCGGTCGCCGATCCGGGCGTCTACAACAGCCACGGGATGTCCGGCGATGACTACTACGTGGCCCGCGCGCCTGTCGGCGTGCGCGGCACGATCCTGGCGAACCTCGCCGTCATGCGGCAGGAGGCCGCCGTCAACGCGGTCACCGATCCGTCGCTGTCGGTGAGCATCGCCATGTCGGACCAGTACGCCGGCACGGTGACGGTCGCCGCTCATCCCGCGTCGCTGCAGGGCGGGGCGGCGCTGACGGGCGCGGTGTTCGTCGACGGGTCGTCGTCGCGCACGCTCGGCGTCGGGCAGTACGGCATCACGGGCACCCCGGCCGACGGGGTGCCGTCGTACCGGATCGAGGCGAGCATGAGCGTCGCCGCGGCCGGCTACGGGGCGCAGGTCGACCTCTACACGACACCGGGCGCGCAGCGCCTCATCGCCGCCGTCGCCGGTTCTTCGACCGGGCTGTCGGTCCAGGCGCAGACGCCGATGATCGACCTGGACTTCCAGCCGCAGATCGCCACGCAGGTGTCCTCTCGCTACGTCGCCGAGGGCGACGCCTTCACCGACCAGCTCTTCGTGACGCTCTCCAAGGGGACGTGGATCAGGCTCGACGGCGTGCCGATTCCGATCACCGCGACCGGCACGCTGTTCGGCCCGTTCGACGAGCAGCCCGCCGAGGCCGACGCGGCGCCTGCTGGCGCGCCGGTGGCCGGGCAGGAGACGGTCACGCTGACCGGCGCGGGCTCGTACACCTCGCCGGGCACGGTCGTCGCGGCCGAGTCCGGCTTCTACACCTGGGTCTGGACGATCGACAAGGCGGCACAGGGTGTGAACGGCCGGTATCTGACCGACTCGTTCGCGGATCGCTTCGGGCAGATGCCGGAGAGCAGCGTCGTGCCGTTCCAGCCGGTCGCCATGTCGGAGGCGGATCAGCACCTCGCCGTGCCCGGTGACGCGCTGACCGACACGATCACGGTGTCCAGCGCGAACGGCGCGTGGCTCAAGCGCGACGGGGCGTTCATCCCCGTCGTGTTCGAGGGAACCGCTTATCAGGTGCCGGGCACCCTGCCGCCGACGCAGGCCGTCCTCGCCGAGACGGGCGCGGTGCCGCTTGGCACGGTGACGATCACGGCCGACGGTCCCGGCGTTTACACCTCGCCGGAGGTCGTGGCACCGCAGGGCGGATTCGTGACCTGGGTGTGGCGGGCGCACAAGGCGACACAGCCGGAGTGGGTGCGTGACTACCTCGCGGCGGACTGGACCGACGAGTACGGCATCACGGTCGAGACGACCTCGGTGCGCTGGCCCATCGTGACGACCTCGCTGATGCGCGAGTACAACGTCCATCCGGGCGGCAGGGCGTTCGACACGGTGACGGTCACGGGCTTCCCCGCCAACCACGGGCAGTTCGCGGGCGACGGGTACTGGCAGGCCGACAACGACGAGGTGACCCACACGGTCTATGGGCCGTTCGCCACGGATGCCGTGCTTACGGACGACCTCGACCTGTCCGACGCGCCCTTGCTGACTTCGATCACGACCCCGGCGCGCAACGGCGTCTACCGGCTCGGCTACACCGATGCCGACCGGATCGAGCCGTCTGAGCCCGGCTTCTACGTGCTGGTCACGACCTTCGACGGCGACGACCGAGTGCAGCCGTATCGCTCGTCGCCGGCCGACGTGCTCGAGAGGTTCTTCGTCCCGCCGACGCCGGAGGTCGAGCTGCCCGTCACGGTCATCACCCAGGCGACGGCGACCGCGCGGGTGGGCGAGCCGTTCGCGGACACCGCCCTGGTGCAGGGCACGATCCCCGAGGGGGCGTATCTCCAGTTCCGCGCCTACGGCCCCGAGCCGGCCGACGCGGAGCCGAACTGCACGAGCGCGTTCTACCAGAGCGAGCAGATCGCGGTCACCCAGCCCGGCGTCTACGCCTCGGGCCAGACCACGACCGACCAGCCCGGCAACGTGTACTGGATCGAGACGCTCTACGACGCGGACGGGACGATCCTCGTCGAGGGCACCTGCGGGGCGCCCGGCGAGACGACCGTCATCACCGAGCAGCCCGAGCAGCTGACGGTCACGACACAGGCCGTTGCCGAGGTCACCCTCGGCGAGCCCGCGCATGACCTCGCCCGTGTCAGCGGGACGGTCCCGGACGGTTCGACGCTCGTGTTCGAGGCATACCGGCAGGACGGGGAGACCGCGACCTGCACGGACGCCGAGCTCGCGTTCCGCAGCGACCCGATCGCCCTCGACGGTCCAGGCGACTACACCTCCGAGGCTGTCGTCTTCGAGCAGGCCGGCACGTACTACTGGATCGAGACGCTGTTCGACGCGAACGGCGATGAGATCCACCGTGGGCTGTGCGGAGCGCCCGACGAGACCACAACCGTCGTCTCCGTGCCGACCGTCCCGAAGACCCCGGAGCTGCCGCCGTCGCTGGCGCTGACCGGCGCTGGGGATTGGATGTTCCCGTTCGGGATCGCCGGCGGCATCTTCGCCTTGGCCGGCATCCTCACACTGTGGTTCGGCCGACGCCTGGCGATCTACCGCGAGCGTCACGGTTACGTGCGAGAGGAGGACGAAGACTTCTTGGCGCTGTTTGACGAGCAGAGCTGACCCGAATCACTGTCGCGTCCAGCGTCGGAGTGGGACTCGTGCAGTCGAGACCGAAGCGCCAAACGCCTCGGGAGCGTTCAGCCGCCGATGCCGAGATGCTTACCGAGTTCGGCGTACAGCTCCAGCACTCGACCGGCGTCGATTTCATAGCGCGTGCGCTGGCCGCGTCGGGCTTGTTCAGGGGGTGGGTCAGGTATGACGACGCCTAGGGCTGTGAGCCCGGTGAGATGGAACTGCACGGTCTTGGGCACTAGGCCGAGGGCGGTGGCGAGCTGTCCGCGGGTGGCGGGGCCATGCTCGTGGATGTAGCCGATGATGGCGACCCGGACGCCGTAGCCGAACGCGCTCACGGCGTCACCGACCGCAGGAGGCAGGTCGGGGCGAACGTGTTCAGGCACCCGTCCATTCTGCCGGAGTCGCCTTGTCGTCTCACCTCGCCCACAAGGGGATAATACCGTTATCCACTAGGCGAGGGGTTGCCCAGAGATGGGTGGGAGCGTCCTGTCAAGCGGTGGCGTAGCGGGCCTGCGCGCGGCGGGCGCGGGCCTCGTGCAGGCGGGTCCGGGCCAGCAGGATCAGGCTGACCGGGCCGATGAACGCGAACTTCGCGGCGTTCCAGAGGAACAGCACGACTAGGAAGTTCAGCCAGCCGGGGCCGCCGTCGGCGACCGCGGCGGCGAGGGTCGCTGCGATGAGCAGGTAGGGGACGGCGATGAGCATCGCGGGGACGCCCCACTTGAGGCCGCGACGGGTGCGGATCCGGTCGAGCAGGATGTTGGTCGGCATGTAGCGGCGCAGGAACGCACGGGTACGGACGCTGAGGGTCCAGAGTAGCCGGATCATGAGGGCGGTCCTCTCCTAGTGACTCGGCAGCGAGTAACTAGAAGGACCGGCCGGCTGACGGTGCGGTCATGCCTTCGCGACAAGCGACGGCGCCGAAAGGAACTGCCTGCAGGCAGAATACGCCGACAGGTGCGACATCGGAAGCGCATTGCCGATCACAGGCCGGGTCCGGTGCGCTCGGCGCGAGGGTCCGGCGGTGTCCAAGTGTCGCGCTCGCCCGTGTCGGCGAGCGTGCGGGCACGCTCCAGAGCGGCGCGCGCCCGTGCGGCGTCGAGTCGCTGTGCGGCCGCGTCGGGGGCCGGCCCGAGCGGAGTGTCCGCCGTGACCTCGTACCGATCCCGGTAGGCGGCGATGGTGGCGGCCGCCTGCCACCATCGGGCGCGCGGCGCCGGCCGGGCCGGCGGCTGCCCGAGGTGCCCGACCCAGGCCCGGTGCTCGGCCAGGGCGGCGCGGGCGAGCGCCTGGGCGCGGTCCTCGATGAGCTGTCGGCGCTCATCGAGCGCGCGCCGCATCTGCGCGTCCATCCGCCCGGCCGCCTCGGGGATGAGCCCGGCGATCAGTCGTGGCGCACGGCGGGCGCGGCCCGCGCCGGCTGGCCTGGATGTCACGGCGGACAGGCGCGCGTGCAGGACCGCCGCGACGTCCTGGGCGTCGTGGAGGCTGCGGGAGGCGACCAGCCGTGGCAGCAGGGTAGCGACGTCGTGATGGTTGGCCTCGGCGTAGCGCAGCTCGGCGGCGAGCGCGCCGAAGGCGTCGGAGGCGATGGCGTCCTCGGCCTCGCGTTCGGTGAGGCCGCTGGCGCGGATCAGGGCGACCCAGCGATCCTGCTGCGCGGCGGTGGCGATCGTGTCGTACTCCGCCGCGATCTGCCGGATGGACGACCATGCCTCCTGCTCGGAGGTGACCGTCTCGTGCGCGGAGAGCTCGGCGCCGGAGTGCTGCACGACGCCGAACAGCACCGTGCGTGCGCTCGCCGCGGTGTTGTCGCCGGGATGCGGGCCGGCATGCACGCCGTCCGGTCGGCCGGTGGCGACGTAGGCGTGGTTCGCGTCGCGTCCGCGCGTCATCGCGACGTACAGGTTCTCCCGCGTCGTCGTCGCCTCGATCAGGGCGTGCGCGGTGTCGGTGGTGAGTCCCTGCGCCCGGTGTGCCGTGACCGCATAGCCGAGATCGAGGTGTTCGCGGACGTAGCCGGCCGGCAGCACCAGGGACGCGCCGCGGCGTCGGCCGGCGCGGCGGACGGTGACCGAGCCATCGCTGCGCACGGCGGTCATCGTCCAGCGGTCGCCGTTGCGGACCCAGCCGCGCCCGGCCCGCAAGCGCCGGTCGTTGTGGCGGGAGATGACGGCATCGCCCGGTGATGCGAGGGTGCCGTCGTGCAGCTGGACCGAGCCGCGCAGCGGCGTCACGGCGCCGTCGAGGATCAGGTCCGCGCGTGCTCGCTGGTTCAGCGCGGAGACCGACTCGTGGGTCTCCGCGATCAGCACCGACTCGCGCCCGGCGAGCATGTCGCCGCGCCAGCCGGTGTAGGCGGCGTCCGTCATGGCGTCAGTGTCGCCGTCGTGGACGCGACCGTGGGCGTCGTACTCGTCGATCACGGAGGCGTCGCCGTGGCGCAGCCCAAGGGACGCCGCCTTCTCCCAGCGGTGCGTGAAGCGGTGGATGTCGACCAGCTCGGGGGCGTCGTCCCGGTCGTGGACGAGCATCGAGAACGCCCCGCCGGCGTCTACGGACTGCAACTGAGCCCAGTCGCCCACCAGCAGTGCTTTCGCGCCGGCCTGTGCCACGAGCGCGGTGATCCGATCCAGCGTGAGTGTCCCGGCGAGGGATGCCTCGTCGATGATGACCAGCTGCCCGGCTGCGAACGTCGTGCCACGCACGAGGTGGTCTTGCCACCACTTCGCCGTGTTCTCGGTGACGATCCCAAGGTCGTCGCCGAGCACCTGCGCCGCCGCCGCGGACGGCGCCAATCCCACCACCGATCCGTGCCCATGCTGCATCTCCCAGGCCCGCCGCAGGGCGCTCATGGCCGTCGTCTTCCCGGCGCCGGCCGGGCCGACCAGCACGTCGAGGACGCGACCGGAGACCGCGACCGTCGCCAAGGCGGCGGCCTGGTCGTCGCCGAGCACGAGACCACGACGGTCGGGCCTGCGGGTGACGCGCTCGAGCTGGGCGAGGTCGAGCGTGGGCGCGGTCAGCATCCGGGACCGTTCGAGCAGCCGATCCTCGGCCGCGAGGAGCTGCTCGGAGGAGTAGACCGTGGCGTGCTTCGGACGGAACGCGCTCGTCCCGTCCGAGCGTCGGAAGATCGCCGGACTGCTCGCCAGCTCCGGCGGGGTCAGCCGCAGCGACCCCGCCTCGGCGGCATCGGCGACCATGCCGACGATCGCGTCGCGATCGGTCGTGCTGGCGAACCGCCAGCCCATCGTCTGCCGCGCGGCCTCCGCGTAG
Organism: Compostimonas suwonensis; assembly: GCF_002797855.1. GTDB lineage: Bacteria > Actinomycetota > Actinomycetes > Actinomycetales > Microbacteriaceae > Compostimonas > Compostimonas suwonensis. The sequence continues at coordinate 103,513 of NZ_PGFB01000005.1, read as the reverse complement.
AGGTTCCACCGTCGCCACGTCGCCCGCTTCTCGCCGACGACCTCGACCACCCTCTGCCCGAGCTCGCGTATCACGTCTAGGGGAATGTCGTCGGCGCGCAACAGCGGCGGCGACGAGGCGTCGGTGATCCGGCGCGCCCACTCGGTCGCGTCCTCGCCCAGGGTCGCGCTCGCACGACGACGCCATTGCGCCGTCAGCGCCGCGAGGGACTGCACCTGCTTGTCCGGTCTCGTCGTCAACGTCGCCTGCGCGCGCAGCTTCACGATCGTCGCCGGCGACGGACGCCGCCCGTGCTCGGCGATGTACCGCTCGATCAGCCGGTCGGCTTCCTCGTCGATGTGCCGTGACCGGCTGGAGAACAGGGCGATCAGCGACTCCGGGACGGTCGTGATCGCCCAAGCCGGGTTCCGGTCCCGGCCACGAGATCGCGCCTCCCACTCGACGCCGAGAACGCGGGTGAGATGGTCGGCGAACACCGCCTCGTGCAGCTCCGACAGGGCGACGACCGCCGCGTGCAGGGGCCGCCCGTCCAGCGACCGCCACTTGCCGTCGAGCAACGTCTGCACCTTGTTCGAGATCACGACGTGCGTGTGCAAGTGGGGGTCGCCGGCCCTGCTGTCGTAGTGATCGAACGCGGTTGCGATGAGTCCACCGACGCCGACCTGTGCAACGGCGCCGTCGCGTCCGGCTGCGCCGACGCGCGTGGCCGCAATCTCCCGCTCCATGAACGCAACCACCTCCGCAACGGCCGCATGGTGCGCGTCGGCGATGATCGCCTGCGTGCCGGCGTCCGCAACCGCCCACACGACCGATGCAGCCTTCGGGATCGAGAACGTGAAGTCGAACCCGGCGACCGCGCGCCGCGTCCCGCGCGCAGCTTCCTCGGCCTCGATCTGCGCGATCGCCTCCGCCCGAGCGACCAGGCCCAGGCTCGGGTCCAGCGATGCGATCCGCGCCTCGACACGAACGGCAGCAGTCGAGAAGTCCTGGTAGGCGCGGCCGAGCGGATCGCCCGTGACCGGATCACGGCCCATGCCGACGAGCAGCTGAAGTTGAACCTCGGAGACCTGATCGCCAGAAACAATCCTGCCGCCGCCAAGCGAAGGCACGCCGCTGCCCATCCAACGACCGGGCGGGGTTCCCTCCTCGAGGTAGTACCGCGTCAGCGGGGTCGACAAGGCACGGTTCCCGTCGCCCGCGGCGACCGTCTTGAGCAGGTACTTGTAACCCTCGCCCGCGCTCATCACCCGCATCGAGACCGTCATGCCCGTCAGGTGCGAACGGGACCACCGCCTTCGGACCCGGCGCTCGCGCCGGGTCCGAACCTCGTCTGCAAGAGGCGTGGGCCGACCGAAGGCAGGCTGACCGCCCGCGCCGAACAGTGCTCCCAGCAACGCGATCCGAGGCCACCGCGCCGAACGATCGACGCCGGGAAGACGAGGGCGGAGCCGCGGAGCTTGTGGGAGTCGCGCGCACCTGGAAGGTGACCAGCCCGGCGAGTGCCTCAACCGGGACGCGCCGACCGCACAGGAACCTCGATGCCCGACTCAGCCCCCGCCCCGGCCGCCCCGCTGCGGATCGGATCGCTGTTCTCCGGCTACGGCGGCCTCGACCTCGCCGTCGAGCACGTCCTCGGCGGACGCACGGCCTGGTTCTCCGAGCTCAACCCCGCCCCGGCCCGCGTGTTCGCGCATCACTGGCCCGCTATCCCCAACCTTGGCGACATCACGCAGGTCGACTGGCGGCAGGTCGCGCCGGTCGACGTGATTTGCGGCGGGTTCCCCTGCCAGGACGTCTCCACGGTCGGCAAGCGAGCCGGCCTCGCACCGGGCACCCGCTCGGGCCTGTGGGCGCAGATGGCGGCGGCGATCGACGTGCTGCAACCCGAGTGGGTCGTCGCCGAGAACGTCCGCGGCCTGCTCTCCGCCACCGCACGCCGCCCCGACCCGCAGGACGACCACGATGAACGCAACCCCCTCTCCGCAGTCCTCGAACGCGCAACCCCCGCGACACGGGCTGCCCTTCGCGCAATGGAACCCGACCCGTGGGATCTGGGAGACGCACCAGCCCGACCTCTACGGGCACTTGGAGCCGTACTCGGCGATCTGGCCGACCTCCGGTACGACGCTCGCTGGGTTGGCCTACCCGCTTCCCACGTCGGCGCACCACACACCCGATTTCGGATCTTCATCCTCGCTCGGCGCGCTGTTCCGCACCCCGCTAGCCTCGGACGTCGCCCGCGGTGGGGAGACGCTGGAACAGGTGCGAGCCCGACGCGGCACGATCGCCCTCTCGCATCAGATCATCGACCTGGCGCAGAATGGCCCCCGACGCAGGCGAGGCCAGGAGCCGGTCGGACTGTGGCCGCTGATCGAGCAGCTGTTCGACGATGGGGACACTACGCCGGAGCCATCCGACGATGGGAACACCTCAGCGGACGACCCGCCCCAGCTCCGGCGGTGCTGAACCATGACGGTCAGCTCCGTCCCGCGCCGCGCTTCGTGGAATGGCTCATGGGCCTGCCAGACGGCTGGCTCACCGACCCCGACCTCGAGCTGAGCAGCAGCGAACAGCTCACCGCGCTCGGCAACGGCGTTCTACCTCGCCAGGCGGTCCGAGCCCTTCATGTTCTTCAGTGGAATCCTGACACTTAGGCGAAACCAGTTCCTCTTCGCATGAAATCCGGGATCTCCTTCGAGGTTAGCCAACCCTCCGGGAACCTCGCTCGTCCGTGGACGCAAATGCAACCTAAGCCGCGATCCTCAGATCGGCAGGAGCGTTCCGCCGATGAGGGTTTGGAGTGAGTAGATCAGCATTGTCCAGAGTCCGGTGATCATGAGGATGCCGGTGAGGATCATGGCGGTTCCGCCGGCGATGTTGATGGCGCGGATGTGTCGGCGAAGGAACCCGGTGGCGGTGGTTGCCCATCCGAGGCCGGCGGCGACGGCGAGGAACGGCAGACCGAGGCCGATGCAGTAGATGACGGCCAGGAGTGCTCCGCGGGCGGCGGATGCGGTGCTGATGCTGAGTGCGGAGATCGCGGCGAGGGTGGGGCCGAGGCAGGGGGTCCAGCCGAGGCCGAAGGCGATGCCGAGCAGCGGCGCGCCGACCAGTGACTTTGTCAACCTGATTTGGCCCCGGGGTGACGGTTTGAAGTGGCCCCGTCGTGGCGGCGGGTCGATGTGGGTGGCTGTCTGTTGTCAGGCGCAGCAGGAAGTGGGGAGTTCGTTGCGGAAGAGGTTCGCAGTGAGGCGGATGCCTTCGGCCATGGTGAGGTACGGGGCCCAGGTGTCGGCGAGTTGGGTGACGGTGAATCCGGCTTTGATGGCGTAGGTCGCGGCGAGCATCATCTCGCCGGCGGTGTCGGCGAGGGCGTGGACTCCGAGGACTTTGCCGGTGTCGGCGTCGGCGACGATCTTGATGCCGCCGCGGGTGTTGTGGTTGGCGATGGCTCTGGGCACGTCGGCCAGTCGCAGGTATCGGCAGGCGCATCTGTATCCGGCGGCGATGGCTTCGGCTTCGGTGATCCCGGCCGAGGCGAGTTGGGGTGAGGTGAACAGGACGGAGGGCAACCCGGTGTAGTCGACCTGCTCAGAGTGACCGAGGGCGTTGTGTGCGGCGATCTTCCCGGTCCTCGCGGCGACGTACACGTACTGGGGCACGTCGGTGACGTCGCCGGCGGCGAACACCGCCGGGTTCGTGGTCCGCTGTTGTTCGTCGACAATGATGAAGCCGCGGGTGTCGGTCGCGATGCCCGCAGTGGCGAGGCCGAGCCCGTCGGTGCGGGGGGTGCGGCCGGTGGCGACGAGGACGCGTTCACCGGTAGCTACTTTCCCGGTGCGGGTGAGGACTCGGACCAGGTCGTCGTGTGGGGTGATCGTTGCGGCGCGGTCGCCTATGACGGTGATTCCGTCGGTCAGGAAGGCTTTGCGGAGCTCGGAGGAGAGTTCTGGTTCGGCGTGCGGGGCGAGCCGGCCGATGATGGTGACCTCGACCCCGAGCCGGGCGAACAGCTGGGCCTGTTCGAGGCCGACGAATCCGCCGCCGATCACCACGAGCGAAGCGGGCAGCTCGGTGAGTTCCATCGCCGTGGTCGACGTGAGGTAATCGATCTGCTCGAGGCCGGGGATCGTTGGGATGGTCGGTTCGGCGCCGGTGGCGATGAGATACGACTTGGCGCGAACCGGTCGTCCATCGACGAGCAGTGTTGAGGGATCGGTGAATGTTGCGGTGCCGGGGAGGATGTCGAACCCGTAGGCGGCGGCGATGTCGGCGTACTTGGTCTGGCGGAGCATGCCGACCAGCTCATCCTTCTGCTGCACGAGCGCGCCGAGGTCGACGGCCCCAGCGGAGGTGGCGGCGCCGGGGAACGGGTTCGTGAGCGCGGCGTGGCGGGTGTGCGCGGCCGCGAGGAGTGTCTTGGAGGGCACGCAACCCACGTTCACGCAGGTGCCACCGAGCGTGCCCGATTCGATGGCGACCACGCTCGCCCCCTCGAGTCGGGCGTGGATCGCCGCGGACATCGCCGCGCCGCCCGTCCCGACCACCGCAAGATCGAACTCGTTGTGCTGAGTCATGATGCCTCCTCGGGTGGACCGGGCCGCACGTGCGGCCCTATGCGACAGAATGGACCTTCAAGCATGCTTGAAGGTCAAACTGACGGTGGAGGTGTCACGATGCGGATCGGAGAACTCGCGGAGAAGGCGAGGACGAGACCGTCGACGCTGCGGTACTACGAGGAGCGCGGGCTGCTGCAACCGCCGGAGCGCACCCCGGCCGGGTACCGCAGCTATGGTGACGAGACGGTGCAGCGGCTCGAGTTCATCGATCGGGCTCGCGCGGCGGGGCTCACCCTTGCGCAGACCGCGGAGATCCTCGATGTTCGCGACACGGGTGGTTCGCCGTGCGCTCACGTGCTGGATCTCCTTGACCGCCGGCTCGTGGAGATTGATGAGCAGCTCGAGCAGCTGCGCGCCCTACGAGGGAGCATCGTCGAGCTTCGGGCGCACGCGACGGCAACGGCGTCCGAAGCCTGCACGCCGGAGTCCATCTGCCGCTACCTCTGATGACTTTCGGATCGCTACTGCCGCTGACGGGTGTGGTTGAGGCGGTACGAGGTGGTGCCGGTTTCGATGATGGTGCCGTTGAACGTGAGCCGGTCGACGATTGCCGCACACAGGCGCGGGTCAGTGAAGGTCTTCGTCCACCCGCTGAACGACTCGTTGGATGCGATCGCGACGGAGTTCTTCTCTTCCCGCTCTGTGAGGACCTGGAACAGGAGTTCGGCGCCGCGTCGGTCGAGTTCCATGTAGCCGAGCTCGTCGATCAGGAGCAGGTCAACGCGTCCGTACCGGTTGATGGTGCGGGTGAGTTGTTTCTCGTCGGCGGCTTCAACGAGCTCGTTCACGAGCTTCGTCGCCAGGGTGTACCGGACGCGGAAGCCCTTCTCTGCAGCGGCGGTGCCGAGGCCGATGAGGAGATGCGACTTCCCGGTGCCGGAGTCCCCGATCAGACACAGCGGATCGCCGCGGCGGATCCAGTCCCCGTTCGCGAGCGTATGGATCGTTGCAGGGTTGACGTTCGGATTCGCGTCGAAATCGAAGTCCCCGAGCCACTTGTTCCTCGGGAACCCGGCTGCCGACACGCGGCGGACAACGGACCGGCGGTCCCGGTCGTCGCACTCGGCGAGGAGGAGCTCGGCAAGGAACCCTTGGTAGGTCAGCTGCTCACGTTCCGCGGCCGTGATCGCTTCGTGCATCACCGCCCGCATGGTGGGTAAACGGAGCCTGCGGCAGGCTTGGTCAACTGCGGCCGCGGCGGCTTCTTCGGTCAGCCCGCGCTGCCGACGCAGGATCGTGGTGACATTCGTGGGGTTGCTCATGATCCGGCGATTCCTTCTCTCTCATCGGTGACCGGCGGTTCTGGTTCGGAACGTCGGTTAAGGAGTTCGTCGTAGTGCGCGACGGATGGCAGTGGCCGCCGGTCGGCTGGGAGTCCGGCGATCACCGCGGCCGGATCCATGAGGCGACGCTGGGTCAGGCTGACAACTCGCTGCACGTCACGTCGTGGTTGTTCAACGCGATGACGGTCTGACTCGGGCCCGGCGGTGTGCAGTCGGGCTTCGACCGCGACGACGTCGGCGGACACCGCCCCGACCGTGAGGGCGGCACGGATCCCCGCGATCACGTCGACGGTTCGCATGGTCCTGTGGAGCAGGAGCACATCGATCAGAGCCCTTGTGCCGGCGCTGTCGCCATCGACCTTCCGCGCTTGCTGCCAGAACGCGTCATGCGCTGTCGTGAACACGCCGGCTTCGCGTGCACGGGCCAGCGCGGTGGACCCGGGCAACGCGCCGGGCTTGCGCCTGAGGACCTCGAGGTAGTGGTCAAGGTTGATCGACTCCCCGCCGCGGGCCACGACCCGCTCGTGCCGAGCGACCTCGGCGTGGCCGTCGAACACCACGAGTTCAGACGCCCGCAACGAGACCCGCACCTTCCGCCCGATCAGACGGGCGGGCACGGAGTACCTCGCCATCCGCACGGTGATCAGGCTCGAGCGGTCTACCCGCGGGTAGAGCACCAGGCCAGGATCGAACCGCTCGCCTGGCAATGGCGTAAGGCGGGCTTGTTCGTCGATGAAGTCTTGCCCGACAGTGCGGATCCGGGTGTTGATGCGTCGCTCGTTGTCGCGGGCGTCCCACCGGCGGATCTGCTCGTTCAACTCGGCGAGCGAGTCGATGACCGGCATCGGCGACAGCCAGGTGCGGCGAAACCGACCAACTTCGCCTTCGACGCCACCCTTCTCGTGGGCGCCGTCGATTCCGGGCTGGCAATAGAACGAGTCGAACCCGTAGTGCGAGCGGAACAGTACCCATCGGTCGTTCTCTACTCGGCTACGGCCCTTCCCATACAGCACCGTCTGTACCGCGGCAGTGAGATTGTCGTACCGGATGTGCCGGGTCGGGATCCCACCTATCTCGTCGAACGCGTCGATATGTCCTTCCAGGAACGCTTCCTGCGATTGCGTCGAGTACACCCGGTGCACCGCCTTCCCCGAGTGCGAGAGCCGGAACGTGAACATGTGGCACTTCGTTTTCACCCCGCCAAGGATCACCCAGACCTCGCCGAAATCGACTTCCTCACCAGGTGCGTGTTCCTGTGGGACGAACACCTCGACGCGGCGCCCGGCTGCGGCATCGATCTGGGCACGACGTACGCGCACGTAGTCGCGGACCGTCGAGTACGACAGTCCCGCCGCTTCGTGCTCGTCGACCAGCCGCGCGAGAACCCTTGTCGCCGTGTGCCGCTGCTTACGAGGCGCGTCCAGATCCTGAGTGAGCATCGCGTCGATCACCGCCTTGTACGGCCCCAGCCGTGGAGACATCCGTGACGGTATCTTCCGCGGCGGCGGAATTGGCGACGCCAAGGCCTGCCGCACCGTGCGACGGTGGACCCCGAACCTGTCTGCCAACGCGCGCACCGATAGCCCGTCGACGCGCGAGGCACGGCGGATATCCGCGAACAATTCCACTTTCGACCCCTGCCGGGCCCGCTCATCCTGAAGCAACACGAAACACACGCTCAGGTGGGGCCAGATCAAACCGTCAGAACCGCCCCGGCAAGTCAGAAAGTGGGGCCACTCCTAGCCGTCACTCCGGGGCCAAAACAGACTGACAGAGCCAGACCAGGCCGGTAGGGGGTTTGATGGCGGGTTTCGCGGTGCGCTGGAAGACGCGCAGCAGGCCGATGAACACCAGCCCCATGATGAGGACGACGGCGCCGAGGATGCGGATGAGGATGTCCTGCCAGCGGATCAGCCAGCTGCCCACGGCGCCGAAGGCGACGCCGTAGGCGATGAACACGAGCGAGAACCCGAGGGTGAACAGGCCGGCCCCGATCAGGGGTCTCCAGCGGGAGCGGGTGGTGGATGCGCCGGTGACGTAGCCGAGGTAGCCGGGTACGAGCGGGAGCACGCAGGGCGAGGCGAAGGAGACGAGGCCGGCCAGCAACGCGATCGGCATCGCGAGCCAGAGTTCGCCGTTGGCGACGATGCCGTTCACGGGGTGCGGCTCTCGGTCAAGGCGGTGTCGATGAGGGCGGCGAGGGTGCCTCGGGAGGGGATGCGGCCGAGGATTCGGGAGGCCATCCGTCCGTCACGGTCGAGGACGATCGTGGTGGGCACGGCGTTCGGGGCGGACTTGCCGGCGAACGCGAACTGCACGTCGCTGGTCGCGGCGTCCAGGATCGACGGGTAGGTGATGTCGAACTCGGTGGCGAACGCGGTCGCGGTCGCGCCGGTGTCGCGCACGTTCACGCCGATGAACACGACGCCCTGGTCGGCGTACTGCTCATATGTCGCCTGAAGGTCGGGGGCTTCGGCGCGGCAGGGTGGGCAGGCGGCGTACCAGAAGTTGACGACGACGACCGAGCCGAGCCAGTCGGTGGAGTCGGCTTGGCCGCCGGTGTCCAGCGGACCGCCGAAGGTCACCGGGGCGTCGCGCTCGGCGGCGGGGATCTCCACGACCGTGTCGTCGGCTGAGGTGTACCCGTTCGGGGTCTGCGGGAGGGTGATGTCGGGCGGCTGGGCGGCGCATCCGGCCAGCAGGAGCAGTGCGGCGAGGCTGCCACCGACTGGTGCCGCGATCCAGCGTCGGCGCGGGTGGGCGGAGTCGGGTTTCGGGGGCATGGCTATGGGCTTTCAGGCAGCGGTGGTGAGCCGGTGGTCTAGGACTTGGCGGTGGGGCGCTTGCGCCCGGCGAGGATGGCGCCGGCGATGACGAGGACGAGCCCGGTCGGGTAGCCGGCGGCGAGGTCGAGCCAGCCGGGTGGTTGGCCGGGTCCGAACGCTTCGAGGTGGGCGAGCCAGTGGATGATCGCGACGAGCGCGCCGGCGCCGATCAGGACCTGGCCGAGGCGGACGAGGAGGCGGTGCTTGCGCCAGCGGGCCTCGAAGTCGTCGGGCTTGTTCGGGCGCGGGGTGGTCTTTCTTGTCATGGGGTGCGGTCCTTTCGGGAGTGTGGTCAGAGGCCGGAGTAGGAGTGCAGGCCGGTGAAGAAGACGTTGACGACGCCGAAGTTGAACAGCACGGCGGCGAAGCCGGTGATGCACAGCCCGGCGGCGCGGCGGCCGTGCCAGCCGCGGGTGGCCATCGCGTGGAGGTAGGCGGCGTAGAGGACCCAGATGATGAAGGTCCAGACCTCTTTCACGTCCCACCCCCAGAACCGGCCCCAGGCGCGCCCGGCCCAGATCGCGCCGGCGATGAGGGTGAAGGTCCACAGGATGAAGCCGACGATGGTCAGCCGGTAGGCGAGGCGGTCGAGGTCCTCGGCCGACGGGGTGGCCTCCAGGAGACGCTGCAGCCGAGTCGTCTGCTCGGGATGGCGGCGGGACTTGAGCAGATAGGTGATGCTGACCAGGAACGCCAGGCCGAAGAACGCGGTGGCCAGCAGCGCGACCAGGACGTGGATCACCAGCCACCCGGACTGCAGTGCGGGCATCAGCGGCACCACGGGCACGTAGAAGCTCACCGTCGCCACGCCCAGCAGCAGCACGGTCAGTCCGAGGACCGCGGTCCCCAGGAACGCGAGGCGACCCCGGATGGACACGGCCAGGAAGGTGCCGATGATCAGCGCCGTGCCGGTCAGGGAGAACTCGAACATGTTGGCCCAGGGCACCCGTTCGGCGGCGATGCCGCGCAGCACCGTGGCCGCGACGTGGAGCACCCAGCCGAGCACGGTCAGCGCGTAGCCGACCCGGATCGCTTTCGACCTGCCGGGTGCCGGCTCCGTCGTGGGCTCCGTGGCCCCGGGCGGTGCAGGAGGCATCGTGGCTGGCCCGGCGAGGACCCGTTCCTTGGCCGGCGCCGACGTGGGGCGCGGGGCGGTGCGTCGGGCGAGGTCGAGGGTGTAGGCGATGAAGCCGGCCGCGTAGACGGCGATCGCCGAGTACACCAGCAGCAGGGACAGGGCGTCAAGGAACGGGGTCATCGGATCCTCCGGGTGGTCGGGGCGCGGTTTCAAGGCGGGCGGCGAGGGCGTCGACAGTGGACTGCAGGCGGGGGTCGTCGCCGCGGGCGAGCGCGGCGACCTCGAGCTGCGTCTGGTCGCCGCGGGCGGCGACGCGCACCCAGATGCGCCGCCGGGGCACGAACAGCGAGAGGGCCAGGCCGGCGACCGCGGCGGACGCGGCGATCAGGGTGGGCGCCTGGGTCGGGTCGTGGGCGATGTCCAGCGACGCGAATCGCGGGATGTTGGTGAGCTCGATCGTGCCCAGCCCGTCCGGCAGCGGGGCGGTGGTGCCGGGCGTGAGCTCGAGGGCCGGGGTCGCGGTGCCGCGGCCGGCGACCTGGGTCATCGCGGAGGTGTCGAGCGAGTAGACCGACACGGGAACACCGCTGTCCAGTCCCAGGTTGCCGACATACACGTCCAGGGTGACGACCGGGTCGAGCAGGTCGGGGTAGCTGGAGTAGGAGGCGCCTCCGGGCGCGATCGCGCGGGTCGGGTAGAACAGGGCGATCATCCCGACCTGCTTCGCCAGCCCGTCAGGGACCTTCACGACGCCGAGGCTGGTGAGGTTGGCGTCTTGCGGGAGGAACGGGATCGAGTCGCTGAAGACGACGTCGCCGGCCGGGTTGCGGACGGTGAGGGTCGGGGCGTAGCCGTTGCCGAGCAGGTAGATGTCGGTGCCGGCTACCGACAGCGGCTCGTTCACCCGGATGCTCGAGGACTGCTGCGTGCCGTCTGCGGTGACGGTGACCTGGGCGTCGAAGTCGCGCGGCATGCCCAGCGCGTTGAGATTGTCCTCGACGTAGTCGACGCGGAACCGGTCCAGGGTGAGGGTGAACTGCGGGATCTGCGCGTCGGTCACGAATCGGCCAGGGGTGAAGGAGTCGTATGCGATCCGCGTGCTGGCGAAGGTCTGCCCCTCGACGAGGATGCGCTGCCCGGTGAAGCGGTAGCCGGTGCCGACCGCAAGGACGACGAGCACCGCGAGCAGGGCGAGGTGGAACAGCAGGTTCCCGGTCTCGCGCAGGTAGCCGCGTTCGGCGGCGATCGAACACTCCCCGCCCGCGTCGAGCCTGCGGAGCCGGTAGTGCTGGCGGCGCAGCTCCTTCTCCGCGGCGCGCAGCACATCTTCCGGCGGGCCGTCCACGCGGCGACGGTCGTGCGCCGGCAGGCGCTGGAGGTTGCGGGGTGTCGCCGGCGGCTGTGCCAGCAGAGCCTGGGCGTGGTGGCGGATGCGCGGGATGAGACACCCCACGAGGGAGGCGAACAGCAGCAGGTAGACGGCGGAGAACCATACGGACCCGAACACGTCATGCAGCTGCAGCAGCTGCACCGCCCAGGCCCAGCCGGGGTTGTTCCGGTCGAACTGGATGACCCCGTTGGGATCGGAGGACCGCTGTGGGATCAACGACCCCGGGATCGCCGCCAGAGCCAGCAGCAACAGCAAGATCAGCGCGGTGCGCATCGAGGTCAGCTGCCGCCACCCCCACCGCAACCAGCCGACCACGCCCAGGCGCGGGCCGCTCGGGGACTCTCCCGCGCGGTCGATATGGTCGCCCGGCAAGGTGGTGTCCGTCTCGGGTGTGCTACTCGGCGTCGGCATGCACCGCCTCGTTTCCGGCCGGTACGGCCGCGGCCCGTCGGGTGCGCCACTGGGCGTAGACGATGACGCCGACGCCGAGCACGGCCGCGATCACCGCGGTGACGATGTTCGCCTTGATCCCGCCGGCCAGCAGCTCGGTCGGGTCCAGCCGGATCCACTCCAGGAAGGCCCGCCCGAACCCGTACCACAGCAGGTAGAGGCCCAGGCTCAGCCCGGTCCCCGCTGCGGGGTGCCCGTCGAGGCGGCGGATGCGCTCGACGATGAGGATCACCGCGGCGCCGAGCAGATTCCACAGCAGCTCGTACAGGAACAGCGGCTGGAACAGCGTGCCCTCCGGGGTGCCGGGCGGGATCGCGGGGCTGCCCGGGTCGATCTGCAGCCCCCACGGCAGCGTGGTGGGCGGACCGAACAGCTCCTGGTTGAAGTAGTTGCCCAGCCGCCCGACGGCCTGCGCGACGAGCATGCCGGGGGCTAGCGCATCCAGGAACAGCAGCAGCGGGATCCCGGCCCGGCGGGTGCCGATGATGATCCCGACCAGGCCGAGGAGCACGGCCCCGAAGATCGCCAGGCCGCCCTCCCACAGGTAGAGCACCCGCAGCAGGTCCGCGCCCGGATAGAAGTAATCGCCCGGATGGGTGAGCACATGATAGATGCGGGCGCCGACGATGCCCAGCGGCACCGCCCACATCGCCACATCCAGCACCGCGCCACGCGGATGCCCCGCGCGCTGCAGCCGCCGCGCCGCGATGACGACGGCGAGCACGATGCCGGTGAGGATGAACACGGCGTAGAAGTGGATTCGCAGCGGCCCGAGCTGGATGTAGCTGATGTCCGGGCTCGGAATCAGGGCCGGCAGCACGTCGAGCGGCATCACGACCGTACCCTCGGCGGCAGCCAGACGAACGGATCGACCGGTTCGCCGTCGGGCCGCACCTCGAAGTGCAGATGCGCCCCTGTGCTCAGGCCCGTGTTACCCACCAAACCCACCAGCTGCCCGACCCGAACCCGCTCCCCCACCTCAAGCGCGATCGAGCCCTCGATCAGGTGTGCGTAGAGGCTCTCGACCAGCTGCCCGTCGATCTCGTGCTGGATCACCACATAGGTGCCGTAACTGCCGCCCTCGTCGGTCGCGACCGTCACGACTCCATCCGCCATCGCCTGGATCGAGGTGCCCATCCCCGGGGTCAGATCGACCCCGTTGTGGTAGCTCGAGCACGACGAGCACGGCGGGATGCGATAGCCGAACGGGCTACTGACCGGGACCCCGGTGGTGAACGGCCACTGCACCGGCGAGGCGGGATCGTTCACGAAGGTGGCCGCAGTGAACGCATACGGTTCCGCGCCATCGGGCAGCGGCACGCTAGCGGAGAAGCCGTCGCGGTCCAGCACCACCGGCGCGACGCGGTCGCCGACTGTGAGCGACTGCGGCTGTGAGCTCACCGTCTCCGGCTGCTGGGCAGCGAGAGCCACGGCCGGGGACGGCGACGGGAACGACAGCGGGACGGCAAGCGCGGGCACCGCGGCCATCGCCACGAGAGCCACCGCGCGACGGCGTAGCCACCTTGCGCGCGACTGTCGTCGCGCCGCGTGCGCCGCCTGCTGCGCTGCGGCGGCGCGCTCACGAATGCGGCGACGGGTTGGCGCTATGTCGTGCTCGGCGGTATCCGCGATCATGCGAGGACCGCCAATGCGAAGTACAGGATCGCAGCACCAGCGAGTACCGCGAGCAGCACCAATGCGGTGAGGACGAAGGGCATAGAACGGAACATCAGATCCTTCACGGGTCGTAGATCGGGGGCGTGGCCGCCGCGGCGTCGGCGACGGCGTCCCGATGCTCGGGGGCAGGTAACGGATCGCGGTGCCGGGGGTGCGCCGGCCGCGGGCGGCGAGGTCGGAGAGGCAGGGCTGTGCGTGAACGGTTCGCGCAGCCACCCACTCGCGGCGACGCCCTAGTGCAGCCGGCGGCGGTTCAGCCGGGCGCGTACTCCGGCGAAATCAGTGAACCAACACGCACCGAGCTCTCGCGCGCACCATTCGCGGCGCGACGTCGTGGATCAGGTGCGACTGATCGACAGGGTGACGAGGGAAGGAGCAGCCCGCAACGCAAGACCCCGCGGCGTCGGCATCACCGACAGGTGACGCCGAAGCAGCGCAAGGAGCTCGTCCCAACGGGACCGATCCACCAGGATCAGGAGCGACAGTGTCAGCAGCAGGGCCAGGACGCAGGCGATCGCGCCCAGCGCATGGCCGGGCGTGCAGACGATGGTGTCGCATCCCTCCGAATCGGATGACGACACTGGCGCGGTCGCCGCGACGGGCTCCGCCTGGGCTGACACGACCGACACGGCCGGTGTGACGGAGCCGGTCTGATTGTCCTCCAGGCTCAACGAATGCATGGCAAGGATGCCGGCGATCACGGCGATGGCCACACCGAAGCCGAGCAAGGCGATGCGACGTGTGGCGCCGGCTGGCTGCAGCGCCGCCCGGATTCCTCGCATTCCTGTCCGCCTTTCCAACCCCAACAGTACCCCCTCCGGGTACAGCCCTCACGCGACGGAATCCCCGCGGTGGCACCCAGCCCCGAGCCGATCAAGCGATCCGGGGCCGGGGCGGCGGCCAGGTTGGACTGGTCGAAGGGCGCAAGGCGTGGGGTGCGCGCCCCCGTAGAATCCGAGGACGATGACGATGAGGCACCTGGGGAGCTGCGGATGACCGTCGTGTTGGTGCTGAACGCGGGCTCCTCCTCGGTCAAGTGGCAGCTGGTCGACGGGCAGTCGGGCTCGTCGATCCGGGGCGGCCTCGTGGAACGGCTCGACACGGATCGCGGCGAGCCGGCGGCGCACGACGCCGTGATCCGAGATCTGCTTGCGAAGCTGCGCGACGAACCCGTCGCGATCATCGGCCACCGTGTGGTGCACGGCGGCAGCCGGTTCGACTCCGCGACGCTGATCACCGACGAGGTGGAGCAGCAGATCGACGAGCTCGCCGTCTTGGCGCCGCTGCACAACCCGCTCAATCTCGCGGGCATCCGCGCCGCCCGTGCCGTGTTCCCCGGCATCCCGAACGTCGCGGTGTTCGATACTGCGTTCCACCGCACCCTGCCGCCGGCAGCCACCGTCTACGCGCTGCCGCCGGAGCTCGTCCAGCAGCATCGGATCCGCCGGTACGGGTTCCACGGCATCTCCTACCAGTACGTCTCCGTCCGCGCGGCCGAGCTGCTGGGGCGGCCGCTGTCGGAGCTGCGGCTGATCGTCTTCCATCTGGGCAACGGCGCCTCCGCCTGCGCGATCGCCGGCGGACGGTCCGTGGACACCTCGATGGGCATGACGCCCCTGGCAGGACTCGTCATGGGCACCCGCGCCGGCGACGTCGATCCCGGAGTGCTCATCGCCCTCGGCCGAGCGGGCCACGGCTGGGACGAGCTCGAGGAGCTGCTGACCCGCGAGAGCGGCTTGCGCGCGTTGGCCGGCACCGAGGACATGCGCGACATCCACGCTGCCGCGGTCGCCGGCGATCCCGCCGCGACCGCGGCGCTGGAGGTCTACCACCACCGGCTGCGGCACTACCTCGGCGCCTACCTCGGCCAGCTCGGCGGCGCCGACGCGATCGTGTTCACCGGCGGTGTGGGCGAGAATGCCCCGGCGACTCGCGCCGCCGCCGTCTCCGGCATGGAGCGTCTCGGGATTTGCCTCGACGACGAGCGCAACCGCGCGCCGGCGGGGCGGGAGCCGCGGACGGTCTCCGACCCCCGCTCCTCGACCGCCGTCCTGGTCGTGCCCACAAACGAGGAGTTCGAGATCGCCCGGCAGTCTCTCGCCGCGGTGACTCGGCCCGACGCTGATCTAGCAGGGCCCGTTTAGTTCCCGAGCCGCTGCAGGATGTCCTTCATCTGATCGATTTCTTGTTGCTGGGACTCGACGATCCCGCCGCAGAGGTCTTTGATTTCCGGGTCGGTGATGTTCGACTGTTCGCAAAGCAGGATGGCTCGGGAGTGGTGGGGGATCATTGAGTCCAGGAACTGCTGATTTCCCACGAACGTTGCGGCCCTTCCCATGAAGAACGCGCCGACCGTGAGCAGGGCGAATGCGATGATGAGCCCGATATTGAGCGGCTTGTTTGGGAACATGCGCCACATGATCGCGATCATGATGATGCCCATCGGGAACACCATCATCAGGGCCATGTAGAGGTTGCTGATGTTCAGGTAGAGATCGCCGACGACGTTGATCAGTGCGAACGTGAAGAAGTACATCACCACCAGGCTCAGGGCCAGGGCGATGAGCAGGCGGAGGTAGCTCTTCGCGCCGCCGGCGTGCGAGGCCCGTTCGTGCGGGGTGTGGTCGCTCACAGCAGGCCGAGCAGCTTCTCGCAGGCCTGCTCGCACCTCCGGCAGGCTTCCTCGCACACCCGGCAGTGCTCGTGCATGCCGGCGTGCTGTTCGCATTCGTCGGCGCAGGCCGCGCACGCGGTGCGGCAGGCTTCCAGGGTGGCCCGCGTGACGTTCGCGTCGTAGCCGGTGCGCCGCGACAGGATGCGACCGGTTGTCTCGCACAGGTCCGCGCAGTCGAGGTTGGTCCTCACACACTTGGTGAGGTCGGCGATCATGTCCTCGCTCAAACAGGCGTCGGCGCACGCGCTACACGCCTGGGCGCACTCGATGCAGGCCTGAATGCAGGCCAGCAGTGCCGCCTGATCGAGGTCTCCCAGATCCTTCGGGTGGGTCCGGAGCATCTGATCTGCGATGGTCATCTCAGTCCTCCTTCTCGTCGGCCCGTATCGGGCCGGTTGCGAAGAACCGTAGGCCGGGCGGCAGCGGTCGGCGACCGGCTTGCATACGCTAGGGGGGTATGTTATGAGGAGTCCTGCCTCCCACACCCGGGCAGTAGCCGCCCGGGAGTGGCGACCGGCGCTTAGAGCCGGTCGAGGATGAAGTCGACCCGCTCCTGCGCCCCGAGTACTGGGACGTGCACGATCGGGAACGGCAGCGCCGCGTATACCTCGGTGAGCAGGTGATGGATCCGCTGCTGGGCGGCGGTGTCCTCGGTGCGCGCGTAGTCCGGCGCCAGCGGCAGCAGGTCCAAGATGAACGTCGTGCGGTAGTCCACCTGCTCGAGCGCGGCCACCAGGATCGGGTCGGGTTCGAGCTCCAGGAAGCGGTAGTAGGCCAGCGAGTCCGGGATGGCCCGGTCCAGAAACACCGTCGTGGCGGGATCGAGGGCGGCTTCCTCGGCGAGCTGCATGTCCAGCACGCCGCGCTGGAACTCGCGCTGCTTGGCGCGGACCTCCTCGACGGTGCGACCGGCGATGCGCTGCAGGTCAAGGTAGTGGCGGGCGTGCTCGATCGTCGTCGTGTAGCCGCGGTCGCGCAACAGATTCACGGTGGTGGTCTTCCCTGAGCTCGGCCCACCCGTGATCACGTACCAGTTGGTCACGTTCGCCCTCCTGTCTGTGCGGTCGGGAATATCCGACCGCGAAAGCACCTTATACCCCCAGCGGGTATAGCATCGGGATCGGAGGTGGTCGGAATGGCACACGGATATGTCGACGACAAGCAGGCGCTGCTGGCGCGGCTGCGACGCGCGGAAGGACAGGTGCGCGGGATCGCGCGGATGGTCGATGAGGACGTGTACTGCATCGACATCCTCACCCAGGTGTCCGCGGTGACCAAGGCGCTGGAGTCGGTCGCGCTGACACTGCTGGAAGACCACCTCGGGCACTGCGTCGCGCAGGCGACCGCAGAGGGCGGACCGGTCGCGGAGGAGAAGCTCCGTGAGGCCAACGCCGCGATCGCCCGCCTCGTGCGCTCCTAAGACATCTCCCCCCACTCACATTCACGCAAGGCTCTTGAAGGGAGCACATCATGACCGGACAGGGATTCCAGGACCTCGGCCTGCAGGCGACCAGCGGGGGCGGGTGCGCCTGTTGCAGCCCCACCTCCCACAGCACGGCAGCCACCGACACCGGCACGCCGGTGCAGCAGACGGCGGCGGGTGACACCGTGTCGGCGCAGTTCCTGGTGGAGGGGATGACCTGCTCGCACTGCGTACGCAGCGTCACCGAAGAGGTCTCCGCGATCGACGGCGTCTCCAATGTCGCCGTCGACCTGCACGCCGGCGGCGTGTCCACGGTGACGGTGTCCGGCGCCGCGCCGGTGGATGCGGAGCGGGTGCGGGCGGCGGTGGAGGAGGCCGGCTACAGCCTCGCCTCAGCCTCATGACCACGACCACGGATGTGGATCTCGACATCACCGGGATGACCTGCGCGTCGTGCGCGACGCGGGTGGAGCGGAAGCTGAACAAGCTGCCCGGGGTGGCGGCGACGGTCAACTTCGCCACGGAGAAGGCCCGCGTGCACGCCGAGTCCGCGGTGCCGGTGGAGGAGCTGATCGCGGCGGTCGAGCAGGCCGGGTACGGGGCATCCGTCCCCGCCCCACCGGCCACCGAGGCCATTGACGAACAGGCCACAGCGCCGCGGGATGCGGAGTTGGTGTCGTTGCGGCAGCGGCTGAT
The DNA here is from genome assembly GCF_002797855.1 of Compostimonas suwonensis. Taxonomy (GTDB): domain Bacteria; phylum Actinomycetota; class Actinomycetes; order Actinomycetales; family Microbacteriaceae; genus Compostimonas; species Compostimonas suwonensis. The sequence goes on along the minus strand of NZ_PGFB01000005.1, from coordinate 85,398 downwards.
CGTCTCGACGGTCCTGGCGGTGCCGGTGGCGGTGTTGTCGATGATCCCGGCGCTGCAGTTCACCTACTGGCAGTGGCTGACCCTGACCCTGGCGGCGCCGGTGGTGGTGTGGGGGGCGTGGCCGTTCCACCGCGCCGCGGCGATCAACGCCCGCCACGGGGCGGCGACGATGGACACCCTGATCAGTGTCGGGGTGCTGGCCGCGTTCGGCTGGTCGCTGTATGCGCTGTTCTTCGGCGGTGCCGGCATGCCAGGGATGCGGATGAGCGTCACCTTCGTCGGCACCCCGCAGGCCGGCGGTCACGAGGTGTACCTTGAGGTCGCCGCCCTGGTGACGGTGTTCATCCTCCTCGGCCGCTACCTGGAGACCCGCGCCAAGCGGCAATCCGGGGAAGCCCTGCGCGCCCTACTGGAGCTCGGCGCGAAAGACGCCGTCGTCCTCCGCGCAGGTAGCGAACAGCGCGTCCCCGTCGCCCAGCTGATCCCCGGCGACATCGTGGTGGTGCGACCCGGGGAGAAGATCCCCGCCGACGGTGTCGTCACCGAAGGTGTCTCCGCGGTGGACGAGTCGATGCTAACCGGCGAGTCCGTCCCCGTCGAGGTCGCCCCCGGCTCGAAGGTGGTCGGCGCCACGGTGAACACCGGGGGCCGGCTGCTGGTGGAGCTCACCCGGGTCGGCGCGGACACGGAGCTGGCCCGGATGGCCAGGCTGGTGGAGGAGGCGCAGACCGGGAAGGCGCAGGTGCAGCGCCTCGCCGACCGTGTCTCCGCGATCTTCGTCCCGATCGTCATCGCCCTCGCGATCGTCGCGTTCACGGTGTGGCTGGTGGTCGGCGCTTCCCCGGAGGTCGCGTTCACCGCCGCGGTGACGACGCTGATCATCGCGTGCCCGTGCGCGCTCGGGCTGGCGACCCCGACCGCGCTGCTGGTCGGCACCGGTCGTGGCGCGCAGCTGGGCATCCTCATCCGCGGACCCCAGGTGCTGGAGCAGACCCGCCGCATCGACACGGTCGTGCTGGACAAGACCGGCACCATCACCGCCGGCACCATGACCGTCACCGCTACGCATCCGACTCCCGGCACCGACCAGACGGAACTGGTGCAGATCGCCGCCGCGCTCGAGCACGGCTCCGAACACCCCATCGGCCGCGCCATCACCGCAGCAGCCAGCAGCCCGCTCGCGGCAGTGGAATCGTTCCAAGCCGAGGCCGGGCAGGGCGTGCAGGGCATCGTCGACGGCCGCCTGGTCGCCGCCGGCCGCGCCTCCTGGATCACCACCCAATGGTCCCTCCCCATCCCCGCCGACCTTGTCGACACCATCACGGCGGACGAGGCGGCGGGGGCGACGGTGACGGTGGTGGCGTGGGACGGGCAGGTGCGCGGGGCGATCAGCGTCGCCGACACCATCAAACCCACCAGCCGTGAGGCGGTCGCACGGCTCCGGGAGCTCGGTTTGACCCCGATCCTGCTCACCGGCGACAACCCCGGTGCCGCCCGGGCGATCGCCGACCAGGTCGGCATCCGGGATGTGCGAGCGGGGGTCACTCCGCAGGGCAAGCTCGACACCATCCGCGATCTGCAGACCGCGGGCCGGGTGGTCGCGATGGTCGGCGACGGCGTCAACGACGCCGCCGCACTCGCCGCCGCCGATCTTGGCATTGCGATGGGCACCGGCACCGACGCGGCCATCACCGCCGCGGACCTGACCATCGTCTCCGGCGACCTCGTGCTGGTCCCGGACGCGATCCGGCTGGCCCGCCGCACCCTGGGCACGATCAAGGGGAACCTGTTCTGGGCGTTCGCGTACAACGTCGCCGCCCTCCCGGTCGCGATGCTCGCCCTCCTCAACCCCATCCTCGCGGGAGCTGCGATGGCGTTCAGCAGCGTCTTCGTCGTCACCAACAGCCTCCGCCTGCGCCGCTTCCGTCCCCTCCCCACCCCGACACCCGCCGCCGCGCCGGTGGCCCGGGAATCCGCCCCGGTTCGCGTCTGAACCGCCCGCATCAGAAGGAGCACACCATGACCCACGACCACACCGACCACGAGCACGGGTCGCACGATCACCACGACCACGGCTCGCATGACCACGGCGCTCACGACGAGCATCACCACCATGAGCCGCCGGCCGGAGCGACGAACCTGGTGACCTGTCCGGTGATGCCCGGCAACCAGGTCGACCCGGCCTGGGCCGAGCAGCGCGGCCTGTTCCGCGACTACCAGGGCACCCGGTACTGGTTCTGCTGCACCGAGTGCGGGCCGCTGTTCGACGCCGACCCCGCGCGCTACACGCACGCCGCCTGACCCGCGCCACTGAAGAAGGACGGCGCGCGACGTGGACACGGCGGTCGGGCTGGTGCAGGCCTATCTGCGGGTCAACGGCTACTTCACCGTCGCCGAATACCCGGTGCTGGACGCCACCGGGCCCGCCGGGCCGCGCACCATCACCGACCTCGACATCCTCGCCGTGCGCCTGCACCGGTCACCGGGAGCGTCCGGGACAGCCGACGCACCGCTCGACCCGGCCCTGGGCGCCGGGGGCGGGGCGGACATGATCGTCGGCGAGGTCAAGGAAGGCCGCCCGCACCCCAATCCGGCGATGCATGACCCGGCGGTGCTGGAAGCCGCGTTCACCCGGTTCGGGTGCTGTGCACCTGACGATGCCGCCCGGCTGGTCGCCGAGCTACTGGAGACGGGACGGACGGTGGCCCCGGAAGGGCACACGATCCGCACGATCGTGTTCGGCAACCCCACCTCCCCGCCCGGCTCGGGGATGCCGTGGCACACCGTCCCGTTCACTCAGGTGTTGCGCTACCTCGAAGACCACCTCAGCGCGCACTGGGGAATGCTCGGCCGCACTCAGATCAAGGACGACACCCTCGCCCTGCTGGCACTGCGGGAGAAGGCCCACCGGGCCGCGACCGGCGCTTCCCGCCGAGACGCGGACCGGTAGTGATGGCGCGCAGTCTGGCGGGCGGGCCCGCGCCAGTGCGCTCGGAGCGCGCCGCGGTAGTCTGGGAGCGGGAAGGAGTTCTGCCGTGAACCGCATGCGCGTTGTGCAGTCCCCATCGGGACTGCGGCGACTGCTGATGACGTTCGCGACCGCGCTTCTGCTGATCGCCGGCCTTCTGGCGATGCATACCCTCGCCGGCACGCTCACGTTCGGGCACGACGCCGCTGGCGTAGCTGCCAGCGAGGGTGTCGGGGCTTCCTATGCCCCCGGCTCCGACATGGGGTCCACCACTCACCCGGCGAGCACCCTCGATGGTGCGGCCGTGATGGGGACTGGCGCCACCGCCGACCATTGCTCAGGGGATTGCGGGGCCTCGGGCGGGGTGCCGGATCATTCGATGCTGATGATGGTGTGCGTGCTCGCGTTGCTGGCCGCCGCCATCGTGCTGCTCGCCCCAGTGCTCCTGGCGCGGCTCGGCGTCGCGCTGGCGCTGCTGCGCTTGCACGGGCGCACCGTGCTGGCGGCGCTGCCGCATCCGCGACCACCCTCCCTCCTCGTCCTGTCGATCAGTCGAACCTGATTCCCGGCCTGCCCGGCGCGATCTTCGTGCCCGGCAGGATGCCTCGGCCTGCCCACTCGCGGCAGCAGGAATCAACTCACCCCAATCGACTGACAGACAAGGACACCCACCATGCGTTTCCGCACTCTCGCGCTGACGACCGGCGCGCTCACCGCCGCGCTCGTGCTCGCTGGCTGCGCCCCGACCGGCGGCTCCATGCCCGGCATGGATCACGGCTCCGGCGGCATGACCAGCAGCACCCCCTCGGCCACCGCCGACGCCGCGTTCAACGCCGCGGACGAGATGTTCGTGACGATGATGATCCCGCATCACGAGCAGGCCATCCAGATGGCCGACCAGATCCTCGCCAAGGACGGCATCGACGAGCGGGTCGTCGACCTCGCGCAGCAGGTCAAGGCCGCCCAGGACCCCGAGATCCAGACCATGAAGGGCTGGTTGGAGGACTGGGGCATCCCCTACGACGACTCCATGTCCGGCATGGGCGGGATGGAAGGCATGGACCACGGCGACGGGATGATGTCTGAGGAGGACATGGCCGCCCTGGATGCCGCGACCGGCGTCGAGGCGACCCGGCTGTTCCTGGAGGGCATGATCACCCACCACCAGGGCGCGGTCACGATGGCGCAGATGGTGCTGGACAACGGACAGAACCCGGATGTCGCCACGCTGGCGCAGCAGATCATCGACGGGCAGACCGCCGAGATCACCACGATGCAGGGCATCCTCGCCACCCTCTGACCCGGACCCTCGGGCGGAGCGGTCACTACCCCGACTCGCTCCGCCCGAGACCCGACCGCGTGCCCGCCGTCGCGGGCCGCGTCGGATTGTCGAAAGGCCGTCATGACTTCTCGGACCCTCGCCGCTTGTTTCGTGGCCATCTTCCTCGCCCTGGTCATCTTGTCTGCGGGGACCATCCTCGTCATCCAGGCGATCGCATGAACCGTCGTCTCACGATCACGACGCTCGCTGCTGCGGTGGCGCTGCTGGTCACTGGCTGCACGAGCCCGACGCCCCAGACGTCCGCGTCGCCGAGGTTGGAGGACCTCGGACATGTGCACGGCATCGTCGACGCCGGTGACGGCACGGTGCTGCTGGGCACCCACACCGGCCTGTACACGCTGACCGAGGACGGCACCGTTGCCGGACCGGTCGGCGGCCATGACTTCGACGCGATGGGCCTGACCCGCGCCGGCGACATCTTCTACGCCTCCGGCCATCCCGGCCCCACCACGCCGCCGGAGCTCGGCGCGCCCAACCTGGGCGTGCTGCGCAGTACCGACGCGGGGCAGTCGTGGGAGCCGGTCGCGTTCACCGGGCAGGAGGACTTCCACGTTCTGACCGCCAGCGGTGCCGGGGCGATCTACGGGATCGGGTCCAGCTCGATCACCGTGCGCACGAGCCCCGACGGCGGCGCCACCTGGATCGACGGGGCCGAGCTGCCCGCCGCCGACCTCGCCGTCGCCGCCGACGGCACCCTCTACGCGGCGACCCAGGAGGGCGTGCAGGAAAGCCGAGACGCCGGCGCCACCTTCACCGCCGTCCCGGATGCCCCGCTGCTGTATCTGCTGGAGGCCGATTCAGGTGGCGGGGTCGTCGGCGTCGACACCGAGGGCAGCCTGTGGCGCCTGGTCGACGGCTCGTGGACACGCCTGGGCACCGCCACCGGCACCGTCCAGGCGCTCGGCGTGACCGCCGACGGCGCGATCGTGCTCCTGGACGACCGCGGCATCGTCTGGATCCGCGGCACCGTGTCCACCACCGCCCTCCCGGCGAGTGCATCATGACCACCATCCACGGCAGCGGCCCGACCGGTCGCAGATCGGAAGGAGACCGACCATGACCCCTACGACAGCGGCGAGCAGCTGGGCGCGCCGCGCCGGACCCGTCGACCCCGCGGCACTGGACGCGGTGGACGCATGGTGGCGGGCGGCGAACTATCTGAGCATCGGCCAGATCTACCTGCAGGGCAATCCGTTGCTGCGCCACCGCCTCAGCCGGGACGACATCAAGCCGCGGCTGCTGGGGCATTGGGGCACCACCCCGGGCCTGAACTTCCTCTACGCCCACCTGAACCGTGCCATCCGCGACCGCGACCTGAACACCCTGTACGTGACCGGGCCGGGGCACGGCGGCCCGGGCATGGTCGCCAACGCCTACCTGGACGGCACCTACACCGAACGCTACCCGGGCATCGAACGCACCGAGGACGGGCTGCGGGCGCTGTTCCGGCAGTTCTCCTTCCCGGGCGGGATCCCCTCGCACGCGTCCCCCGAGACGCCCGGGTCGATCAACGAGGGCGGGGAGCTGGGCTACTCCCTCGTGCACGCCTACGGGGCCGCGTTCGACAATCCGGACCTGCTGGTCGCCTGCGTGATCGGGGACGGGGAGGCGGAGACCGGGCCGTTGGCGACCGCGTGGCACGGCAACAAGTTCCTCAACCCCGCCCATGACGGGGTGGTGCTGCCGATCCTGCATCTGAACGGGTACAAGATCGCCAACCCGACCGTGCTGTCGCGCATCCCCGAGGAGGAGCTGGTCGCGCTGCTGCGCGGCTACGGCCACGACCCCCACGTCGTCACGGTCGGCTTCGATGGCGAGACCCCGCAGGAGTCCCACGCGGCGTTCGCGGCGGTGCTGGATGCGGTGCTGGATGAGATCGCGGACATCAAGGCCGCCGCGGCGGCCGGGACGCTGGCGGGGCGGCCGGCGTGGCCGGCGATCGTGCTGCGCAGTCCGAAGGGGTGGACCTGCCCGAAGGTGATCGACGGTCTGCCGGTGGAGGGCACCTGGCGGGCCCACCAGGTGCCGCTCGCCGAGGTCCGCGACACCCCCGAGCACCTGCGGATCCTCGAGGACTGGCTGGCGTCCTACCGCCCGCACGGGCTGTTCGACGTGACCGGCGCCCCGCGCCCGGCCACGGTCGCGATCGCGCCGGAGGGGGATCGGCGGATGAGCGCGAACCCGGCCGGCAACGGCGGACAACTCACGATCCCGCTGCGGCTCCCGGACTTCCGGGAGCACGCCCACCCGGTCGACCCCGCCGCGCGCGGCGCGTCGACCGGGGAAGCGACCCGGGTGCTGGGCGAGTGGCTGGCGGGGGTGATCCGGGACAACCCGGACAACTTCCGCATCTTCGGCCCGGACGAGACCGCCTCCAACCGGCTCGCCCCACCCGTCTACTCGGCGACGGGCAAGCAGTGGAACGCGGCTGTGGAGCCCGTCGACGAGCACCTGGCCCCGACCGGGCGGGTGATGGAGGTGCTCAGCGAGCACCAGTGCCAGGGCTGGCTCGAGGGCTACGTGCTCACCGGCCGGCATGGGCTGTTCAATTGCTACGAGGCGTTCACCCACATCGTCGACTCGATGTTCAACCAGCACGCCAAGTGGCTGGAAGCCGCCCGGGAGGTGGCCTGGCGGGACCCGATCCCGAGCTTCAACTACCTGCTCTCCAGCCATGTCTGGCGGCAGGACCACAACGGGTTCTCCCACCAGGACCCCGGGTTCATCGACCTCGCCCTGAACAAGAGCCCCGACATCGTCCGCGTCTACCTGCCGTTCGACGCGAACACGCTGCTGTCCACCTACGACCACTGCCTGCGCTCGGCCGGCTACATCAACGTCGTCGTCGCCGGGAAGCAGCCCGCCCCGCAGTGGCTCACGATGGACGAGGCGATCGAGCACTGCACCCGCGGGCTGGGCATCCTGCCGTGGGCGGGCACCGAGACCGAGGGCACCGAGCCGGATGTGGTGCTCGCCGCCGCCGGCGACGTCCCCACCCTCGAGGTGCTCGCCGCGGCGGCGCTGCTGCGCGAGCACGTCCCCGATCTGAGAGTGCGGGTGGTGAACGTGGTCGACCTGACCCGGCTGCAATCCGAGGACCAGCACCCGCACGGGCTGCCGGACCGGGAGTTCGATGCGATCTTCACCCCCGACAAGCCGGTGATCTTCGCCTACCACGGCTACCCATGGCTGATCCACCGGCTCACCTACAAGCGCGCCGGGCACCAGAACCTGCACGTGCACGGCTTCCAGGAGCGGGGCACCACCACGACCCCGTTCGACATGGTCATGCTCAACGACCTCGACCGGTACCGGCTCGCGATCGACGTCCTCGACCACGTCCCGGGCCTGGCCGCCCGCCACGCGGAGCTGCGGCAGCAGCTGCAGGACGCCCGCCTGCATGCCCGCGCCCACACTCGCGAGCACGGCACCGACATTCCCGCCGTCGCCGACTGGCACTGGCCCCACCCCGACACCACCGACCCCGCCATCGGAAAGGAACCGAAATGAGCGACACCAGAACCGTGACCCTGCAGGTGGGTGGCATGATCCGCGCGACCTCCAAGAACGTCACCGAAGCCCACCTGGGGCGCCAGCCCGGGGTGATCAGCGTCGACGCGAACCCGGTCTCGCAGACCGCGACCGTCACCTACGACCCCGAGACCACCTCGGTCGCGCACCTGCAGCAATGGGTCATCGACTGCGGCTACCACTGCGCCGGCCAGTCCGTCCCGGACCACATCTGCGATCCCGCGCACGACCCGCACGCCCACCCTGCCCAGGCCGCACCCGACGAGCACGCGGACCACGGTGCGCACGCCGGAGACGCTGCGCACGCAGGGCACGATGCGCACGCTGACGCCGACCAACCCGAGGTCCATCAGCATCACGCCGGCACCGGCGCCGCTGCCGAACACCCGAGCGGCTCGGGCTCCGACGACCACGCCCACGCGGGGGAAGCGGCCGCGCACGCGGGCCGCGCCGGGGCGGCCGTCGCCGGCGGGCACGATCACGGTGGGAGTGCGGCGGCGGGCCATAGCGCGCAGGACATGATGGGGCACGGCGGGCACCACGGCGGCATGTCGATGGAGTCGATGATCCGCGACATGCGAAACCGGTTCCTGGTCGCCCTGATCCTGTCGATCCCGATCACCTTGTGGTCCCCGATCGGGCGGGAGGTGATCGGGTTCGAGGTGCCGGCCCCGTTCGGGCTGCGCGATGACGTGTTCATGCTGATCCTGTCGCTGCCGGTGATCTTCTACTCGGCGTGGATCTTCTTCGACGGCGCCTACCGGGCGCTGCGGGCGAGGACGCTGGACATGATGGTGCTGGTCGCGGTGGGGGTCGGCGCCGGCTGGCTCTACAGTCTGATCATCACCCTGACCGGCGGCGGCGAGGTGTTCTACGAGGCTGCGACCGTGCTGGCCACCTTCGTGCTCCTGGGCCATTGGGTGGAGATGCGGGCCCGCGGCGGGGCGAACGACGCGATCCGCCGACTGCTGGAGCTCGCGCCGGCCCGCGCGGTCGTCCTCCGCGACGGCAACGAGGTTGAGATCCCCACCTCCGAGGTCGTCCCGGGCGATCTGATGCTGATCCGCCCCGGTGCGAAAGTCCCCACGGACGGCACCGTCGAGGAGGGCGAATCCGAGGTCGACGAGTCGATGGTCACCGGCGAATCCATGCCGGTGGAGAAGGCCCCCGGCGCCGAGGTGATCGGCGCGACCGTGAACACCGTCGGCACCCTCCGGGTGCGGGCCACGAAGGTCGGCGCCGACACGGCGCTGGCGCAGATCGTGAAGCTCGTGCAGGAGGCGCAGAACTCCAAAGCCCCAGGCCAGCGTCTCGCCGACCGGGCCGCGTTCTGGCTCGTCCTGGTCGCCCTGATCGGCGGCACCCTCACCTTCCTGGTGTGGTTCCTCGCCGGGGCCGAGCTGCCGATGGCGATCCTGTTCGCCATCACCGTCGTCGTCATCACCTGTCCCGACGCGCTCGGCCTGGCGACCCCGACCGCGATCATGGTCGGCACCGGGCTCGGTGCCAAGCGCGGGGTGCTGTTCAAGAACGCCTCCGGGATCGAGACCGCCGCCCACATCGACACGGTGGTGCTGGATAAGACCGGCACCCTCACCAAGGGGGAACCGGAGGTCACTGACTATCTCCCGGTCGGGATGGACGACCTCGAGCTGCTCTCCCTCGCGGCCGCACTCGAGCGGGAGTCCGAGCATCCGCTGGCCAAAGCGATCGTGCAGTACGCCGACAGCCGTGACATCCCCCGCCGCACCGCGACCGCGTTCCGCAACGTGACCGGCCAAGGCGCGACCGCCACCGTCGACGGGAAGCAGGTCGTGCTTGGCAACGCCCGCCTGATGGCCGCCGAAGGCATCGACATCTCCCCGGTCGCCGCGCAGCAGCAGGCCCTCGCCGACGGTGGACGCACCGCGATCATGTTCGCCGTCGACGGGCAGATCGCCGGCGTCATCGCTCTGGCCGACGCGCCCCGCGACACCGCCAAAGCCGCCATCGACGCCCTCCACGAACAGGGCATCGAGGTGGCCATGCTCACCGGCGACAACAAACCCACCGCCGACCGCATCGCCGCACTGCTGGGCATCGACACCGTGATCGCCGACGTGCTCCCCGAAGACAAATCCGCCAAGATCGCCGAGCTGCAGAAGACGGGCAAGAAGGTCGCGATGGTCGGCGACGGCGTCAACGACGCCCCCGCGCTGGCCCAAGCCGACCTCGGCATCGCGATCGGCGCCGGCACCGACGTCGCGATCGAGACCGCCGACGTCGTCCTGATGCGCTCCGACCCGCTGGATGTCGCGATCGCGCTCAAGATCGGCAAGGGCACGCTGCGGAAGATGCGCCAGAACCTCGGCTGGGCCGTCGGCTACAACGCGATCGCCCTGCCGATCGCGGCCGGCGTGTTCTACCCCGCGTTCGGGATCATGCTCACCCCCGAGATCGCGGCGATCAGCATGTCCGGCTCCTCCGTCATCGTCGCCGTCAACGCCCTCCTCCTCAAGCGACTGCGGCTACCGGCACAACCCAGCGCAAGCGCCGCGCCAACGGCTGTGCTCGAGAACGAGGTGCAGCCGTGAGCACGAGTCGTCCTGTGCTCAGCGCGTCCCTCACCCGCCGTGGCTTCCTTGGCGTCAGCGTCGGCGCGCTCGCCACCGTCGCCCTAGCGTCCTGCGCGCCGGCAGCGACCTGGGTGCAACCGGACGGCACTCCAGTGAAGGATGCGGAGCGGCGACGTGGCGGCACCGGCAAGGTCACCACCGCGACCCTTGCCGCCGCGCCGCTCGTGCTGGACCTGGCCGGCAAGACAGCCGCCACCTGGGCCTTCGGCTCGACCCCGGCCCCAGTGATCCGCCTCGGCGCCGGAGACACCCTCCAGGCCACCGTCCGCAACCAGCTCGACACCGACACCTCCGTGCACTGGCACGGGATCGCGCTGCGCAACGACATGGACGGGGTGCCCCCCGTCACGCAGGAGCCCGTCGGCGCCGGCGCAGCCTTCGACTACGAGTTCATCGTCCCCGACCCTGGCACCTACTGGTTCCACCCCCACGTCGGCGTGCAACTGGACCGCGGCCTCTACGGCGCCCTGATCGTCGAGGACCCGAACGAACCGCTGGCCTACGACGACGAATGGGTGATCATCCTCGACGACTGGCTCGACGGCGTCACCGCCACCCCCGACCAGGTACTCGAAGAACTCTCCGCCGGGATGGGTGACATGGGCGGAATGGACGACATGTTCATGCGGATGGGCAACACGCTCATGGGCGCCACCTCCGACCTGCTCGGCGGCGACGCCGGCGATGTCTACTACCCCCTCTACCTCATCAACGGGAAGCCGGTCGACGACCCCACCCAGTTCACCGGCAAGCCCGGCGACCGGGTCCGATTGAGGATCATCAACGCCGGCAGCGACACTGCGTTCCGTCTCGCAGTCGGCGGCCACGGTTTGACCATCACCCACAGCGACGGGTTCCCCGTGACCCCGGTGGAGGTTGACAGCATCCTGATTGGGATGGGCGAACGCTACGACGCGACCATCACTCTGGGCGACGGGGCGTTCCCGCTCATCGCTCAAGCCGAGGGGAAGCGAGCTCGCGGCTTTGCGGTCATCCGCACCGCCGCCGCGGCCACTGCCCCGGCGGCCGACGTGAGCATCCCGGAGCTGAGCAGCAGCCGAGTCGGGACCGCGCAGCTGCTGGCCGCCGACAGCCGTGCGGCGCTGTCCTCCCGGCAGCCTGACCGGTCCATCGCGATCGCGCTCACCGGAGGGATGGCCGACTACGACTGGGGCATCGACGGGCGGCGGTTCGACATGACCCAGCCCCTGGACGCAGCGCACGAGATCCGGGAAGGCGAACGCGTTCGGCTCACGATCACCAACGACACCGAGATGTGGCACCCGTTCCACCTGCACGGGCACACATACCAGCACCAGGACGACGGCCCGCGGAAGGACACCTCGATCATCCTGCCGAAACAGACCCTCACCGTCGACTTCGACGCCGACAACCCCGGCCTCTGGATCGCGCACTGCCACAACATCTACCACGCCGAAACCGGCATGACCACTGTCATCGGCTATCGGTCGTGACCACGGCGCAACCTACCAGAGGCCACCCAGCTGGTCGCATCAATGAACGCGTGACGGCGCCAGTGAACCGACGGGATGCGGCCGCACCCCTGCAGGATCTTGACGGCACCGGCGGCCGCTACGTTATTGGCAGGCCGGCCGGGCCGCCGTTGTCGGCGGTGGAGAGCGTGCGCACCGAACGCATCCACCGCGCGGTGTTCGGGCACGCCAAGATCGTCCACGTCCTCGAGGGCGCGGCACATATCGAGACAGCCACAGGCATCCACGAGCTGACGCCGGGCTTCGCGATGACTCTCGGGGCCGGCATGTGGTGCTCAGTGCGTCCGGCGCCAACTGTGCGGCTATGGACCCTGTTCTTCGACGAATCCTTCCTCCGCTCGCACATGCGATGGGTGCTCGCCGACATCACGCGGGTCCGCCCAGGCCTGCATCCCGACGCGTGGGACGGCTCGGCACTCGTGCTGCAGCCCGGCGTGGACATCCTGCACCGCATCGAACCGCTCTGGCGCCAGATCAGCCTCGTGAACGAGACCGCGCCACCGGAGGTCGCGACCACGCGACTGATCTCTCTGTTCTCCCGCGCTGTTGAGATCGCCCTGCCAACGCTGCTCGCCGAGGACGGCGCCGTGCCGGACAGGTTAGTCCTCCCAGTGCGCGGCCGGCTCGCGCAGCCGCCGATCGCTCGCCCCGTGCGCCGCTCGGTCGAGCTGTTGCGCTCGCGCATGGCCGAGCCGTGGACGGTCGGCAGGCTAGCCGCGGAGGTGGCCGTCTCCCGCGCCCATCTCACGCGCGGGTTCACCCAGCAGGTCGGCGTCGCCCCCATGCGGTTCCTCATCGAGATCCGCCTGACGGAGTTCACGCGACTAATCGAGGAAACCGACCTGCCTATCGCCGACGCATCCCGGCAAGTCGGATGGAAGGACGCGCGAGTTGCGGCAGTATGGTTCCGCAAGCGCTTCGGAATCACCCCCAGGCAGTACCGGCGGCATCCGCATCCTTCCTGCACCGGCGCGATGCCGTGTGAGTCGTGCCGTGGCGTGTGCGCCCTCACCCCGGTCCTTGAGCCCGTAACGCGTGCCGTGTCGCGTGATTCGCGCCGCGACGCTCACATTCGGCGTCTTCCCTAGACGACCTCTGCGCCCTGCCGGTAGGCCGGGCTGATACGTCCGGTTCACCGCTGCGCCTGACGGCGCACTCACCGATCGTCCGTCTGCCCGCTGCGAGGTGAACCTCGCGCACCTCATGGTCGCAAGCCATGAAGCGAGCCTCGGATCGGGGGCGCAGGGAGGAGGTCGGCTATGGACATCGGCACCGTGCTGCGCGCCGTCGCCTTGATGCCGTTGCCGGACGCGGCACGGACGCTCGCCGAGGCCGGCGTCCCCGCCTTTCCGTGCCGGCCTCGCGGCAAGGAGCCGCGCACTGAGCACGGCTTCCACGACGCGAGCGCCGAGCCGCGTCAGGTCGCTGCCTGGTGGCGGCGATGGCCGACGGCGAACATCGGCGTTCCGACCGGCGCCGTCTCCGGGTTCGAGGTGGTCGACGTCGACGTCCATCCGGCCGGGACCGGGTACGCCGCATTCGGTCGAGCGCAGCGCGCCGGCCTGATCGACGGATGGGCCGCGCTGGTGCGCTCCCCGTCCGGCGGATTGCACGCCTACTACCCGGCGACCCCCGGCGTCCCGCACCGTTCCTGGCAGGCGCCGGCCGCGCACGTCGACTTCCGCGGCGATGGCGGCTACATCGTCGTGCCGCCTTCGACGGTGGTTGGCCACAACGGGGAGCGCTCCTACGCCGTGATCGCCACCGCGAGCTCCGACGCGCTCCCGGTCGACGCGCCCGCCTTGCGTGAGCTGCTGGACCCGCGTCCGGCGCCCGCTCCGTGGGCGGGGCCGAGGGATCGTGTCGGAGACCTGGACCCTGAGCGGCTGGCTCGGTGGGTCGCCGCGCGCGGGGAGGGCGAACGTAACCGTGCCCTGTTCTGGGCGGCGTGCCGCGCCGCCGAGGCGGGCGTCTCGTCCGCGGACGCGCACGCCGTCCTCGGGCCGGCGGCCGAACGGGCTGGCCTGCCGGTGCCGGAGATCACCACGACGATCCGATCCGCATACCGGACCGTACTGCCGCACGCGCCGGCCCGGCCCGCGCTCGCGGGCGGGTCGGCGGCAGCGGCGCAGCCCCCGATCCGGGCGGCCTTGTGAACGGTCAGCCCCAGGTGCGGCGATTCGTCGTCGGCACCGCGATTGCGGGAACGGTGTTCATCGCGATCGGTGCGTTCTGGCTGTCCTTCACCGCACTGGCGGATCTCGCGCGTCGCTCCGGGATCGACGATGCGCAGGCATGGGCCTGGCCCCTCATCGTGGACGGCATCATCGTCGTCGCCACGGTCGCGGTCGTCGCCCTCGCCGGGCAGCGCACGGCCTGGTATCCGTGGCTGCTGCTGATGGCCGGCGCCCTCGTGTCGGTCACCGCGAACGCGATCCACGCGATTGTCGCCGCCGACGCGGATGTGCCGGCAGTACTCGCCGCCTCGGTCGCCGCCGTGCCGCCGCTCGTGCTGCTCGCGATCACCCATCTCACCGTCGCCCTTACCCGGGCCCGCCCGTCCGTTTCCGAGCCGGCCCCGGAACCCATGCCGCACTTTAGTGCGGAGCCGGCCGAACCGGCGGAGCCGCCGGCGTCCGGGCGGGAGCTCGCCGTAGTGCTGCGCGACGAGGGCTGGTCGAACAAGCGGATCGCTCGGCACGTCGGCGTGCATCCCTCGACCGTGGGCCGGTGGCTGGGAGCGCGCACCTCTCCGATAGCGATCACCGCGACCGCCGACACGGAAGGAACGCCCTCATGAGCGACGCGATCCACGACGGGCAGCCGTCTCACGACCACCTGCGCGCGGCCGGCCCGCAGCTGGTTCGCCCGGCCGCCGAGCGGTCAGAGCCGGACGTGTCCGAGCTCGCGGTGCATGGCGACCCGTCCCGTCAGGCTGCGGGCACGTCGCCGGCCGCGACGTCGGCCCGCAGCACGGTGGCGTGGGTGCGTCCGACCGACCTGTTCGTCAGCCTGAGCGGGCGCGCATCGAGCCGGGGCATCGACTTCCAGGCGGAGCTGGCCCGCCGGACCCGGCGGCTGCCGTCCAACGCGGTCGCGGTCTCCCGTCGCGGGATCGCGCGCCGCTCGCACCGGCTCGCCCCGGTGACCGCGTTCGGTGTGAACACCCCGGCCGCGCAGACCTCGCTCGAACCCCTCGGGCTGAAGTAGGCCGGAGCCCCAGTATGCGCACCTTCCTCAGCGTCCGGCCGGCCGCTGGGGAGTGCCCGCGCACCTACCTGTCACACAGGAGGTGCCCGATCATGCTGCACACCACTCAGCCCGCGTTCGCCACGAGCGAGGGACTTCGCGTTCTGCTCGTCCGCCTGCACGACGCCGGCCCTGGCGCATGGCGCTCCGACCCGGAGGCGGCGGCGCTGATGCAGTACACGATCCGCAAGTACGCGGGCCTGGCCCGCAAGCACCGGCAGGAGCCCGAGGACGCCGCCCCGGCCGCGTTCGACGCGATGCGCTCGTCCTCGGTGCGCCGTGCCGACGACCCGTGGGCGGTCGTCACCCGCGCGGTGGACATCACCCTGAAGGCCGACGAGCAGGCCGCCGGGATGCTGTGCTCCACCCATCAGGCCCGCCGCGCCGAATACTCCGGCTTCCACGAGGCCGAGCGGTTCTCCGACCGGGAGACCTCGATCACCGAGTACCACCCGGCGTTCCGCGTCGATGCACCCGAGGACACAGACGACGAGAGCGACGACCGCTCCGAGCAGGCACGCCGCGCCCTCGAGGAGACCATCGCCCTGTTCGTCGCGCTGGACTGGCCCGAGGACCTCACCCGCGCCGCGATCGAGTACATCAGCGGACGGCTCATCGAGACCGGATCGCGGCGAGCCGCCTACGAGTCGCTGCGCCGCGACAAGCACGCCCGCGCGCTGCTGGATATGCCGCGGGTGTCGTGGACGACACTGCTGCGGGTCGTGCTCGGCAGCCCGGACCCGACGCTCGCGGCGACCAACACCGGCCGCGGAGTGCTGCTGCGCCTGACCCGCGGGTATCCGGTCGCCGAGATCGCCGCCGACGACGACCTGGCCCTGACGATCATCCTCGCCAACCCGATCACCGTCCGCGGGGGCGAGGTGTGATGAGCGAGAGCGACCCGACTGCCGGGCACATCGAACTGGAGTGGTCTCTCGACGCGATCCGCATGGGCTATCGGCACCGGCGCGAGCAGGGCAACATCCCGGAGCTGGCGGAGTCGATCCGTCGTCAGGGGTTCCTGCACCCGCTGACGATCGCCCCTGACGGGCTGCTCATCTGTGGCGGACGGCGCTACTTGGCGGCGCAGTACCTCGGGCTGAAGACCGTGAACGTGTGGGTGCGCACCGGGATCTCCGACAAGCTCTCCCTGCTGCTGGCGGAGCAGGACGAGAACCAGCTCCGCCTGGACTACACCGACCTGGAAAAGGCATCTCTGTACCGGGAGCTGCGCGCCGAGCTCGCCGCGGACGCCGCCCGCCGCCAGGAGGCCAGCAGGTTCACCGCGGAAGGAAGAAACCCCAGGTCAGACGGTGCCGCCGAATCGACGGCACCGCAGACTGAAGCCGGTGACACCCGCGAGCAGGCGGCGCTGATCGTCACCGGCAAGAAGGGATACACGAAGCTGGAGCAGATCGGCCGGCTGGAGGAACTCGCCGCCGATGCGGCGCAGCCGGCGTCCGTGCGCGAATCCGCCCAGGCCGGGCTGGACGCGATCGGCCAGGGCGGACCCGTCAGCCCCGCCTACCGGCGGGCGCAGGCCGAGCAGTCCCTCGCCGAACTGGAGCGTCTGGCCGAGGACGACACCGAGCCCGGCGGGGTCCGCGACGCCGCGGCCCGCGCGCTCGCCCGCTTGCGCAGCCAGCAGGCCACCACCCGCGCGGCCGGACTGGAGCGCGTCGCCGCCGAGACGCTCGCCCGCGTCCGCGGGGCGACCAAGCGTCGCCCCGCCCAGACACTGACAGCCGCAGGGCCGGATGAGGCAGCCCGCTACCCGGTGCGGGTGTTCGTCGCCACCGTGGACGACTTGCAGGGCTTCACCTCGCACTTCGATCCCGTCGAGCTCGCCGCCGCGCTCGACGAGGAGCAGTGGGCCGGGTTCGAGGCCGTGCTCGACGCGCTGAACGAGATGGCCGAGCAGATGCGCTCGGCACGCGCCCACCGTCTGATCGCCCTCTGAGCGAGCGCGGGGACGCCCCGCGCACCTGGACAGCATGGAGCTGACCACCCGACCCGGACGCCGCACCCGCCTGATCCTCGCGCTGATCGCCGCCGGCCTGCTGCTGATCCTGGCGGGTGTCGGCGTGTACGGGCTGCTGGCCGGCCCCCGCCGCGACGCCCCGCCCGCCCCGGCCCCGAGCACCTCTTCCACACCGAACCCGTCCGAGACATTCCCGACGGCGGACGAGCCCGCCGCCGTGCGGCTCACCCATAACCCAGAGCAGTTCGCTCGGTCGGTCGCGGCCACCCTGTTCACCTGGGACGCCGGAGCCGGCTACGGGCCGCTGGACATCGCCGACGTCCTGCTCGAGGTCGTCGAGACCAGCACCGGGGAGCAGAACGGCCTCGCCTCGGACATCACCGGCTACCTGCCGACGAGTTCCGCCTGGGCGCAACTGCGCGGCTACGCCACCCGGCAGAGCCTGACTATCGACAGCATCGGCGTGCCGGATGGGTGGGCGGACGCACTCGCGCAGGCCCGGCCCGGCCAACTGCTACCGGGCACCACCGCGTTCACGATCGACGCGACCCGGCACCGCACCGGCATCTGGAACGGGCAGCAGATCACCTCCGAACATCCGGTGTCGTTCACCGTGTTCATCGTCTGCTCCCCACCGGCGCCGGAGTTCTCCACCGGGCCGTGCCGGCTGCTGCGGCTCTCGCAGCTCGACAACCCGCTGCGGTGATCGGCGTGAAGAAGCTCGCCCTCGCCCTCGCGCTGCTGATCTTCCTCGGCCCGTCGCCGGCGCTGCTGGCCGTCGGGCTACTGGTCAACCCGGCCATGCAGGCCGCGGCATGCCTGCCCGGCTCCCTGACGGTCGGTGCCATCCCGGAGGAGCTGACCGCGACCGCGGCGGACGGCACCTCGATCACGCTGACCCGAACGCAGCTGACCCATGCGGCCACGATCATCACGGTCGGCGGGCGCACCAGTGGCGTTGGCGCGCCGGGCGTCGTCATCGCGTTGATGGCTGCCCTGACCGAATCGCGGCTGCGGATGCTCGCCAACACCGGCACCTATCCCGAGTCCGGCGACTACCCGAACGACGGGAACGGCGCCGACCACGACAGCCTCGGGCTGTTCCAGATGCGACCCGCCTCCGGCTGGGGAACCGTCGCGGAACTGATGGACCCCGACTACCAGGCGCGCGCGTTCTACGGCGGACCTGACGGCCCCAACTACCCGAGCCCGCGCGGGCTGCTCGACATCCCCGGCTGGCAGCAGATGGACCCCGGCGAGGCTGCGCAAGCGGTCGAGGTTAGCGCCTACCCCGACCGCTATCAGAACTACCGGCCGGTGGCCGAGACGATCCTGCGCGTCCTGACCACCCCGCCACGCGGAGGAGGCGGAGGCTCGGCCACCCCGATCGTGCCGGAGACCACCAGGATTGTGTTTCCGCTGCCGACCGGAACCTGGGTGAGATCCGACCCGTTCGGGATGCGCATCCACCCCATCACCGGTGAGCGGTCGATGCACACGGGGACCGACCTCGCCGCCGCGGACGGCACCCCGATCTTCGCGATCGCCGACGGCGTGGTCACCCACGCCGGACCATCCGGCGGCTACGGCAACCTCATCGTCATCGAGCACACGGTCGGAGGGCAACGGGTGGCGTCCGCCTACGCGCACATGTGGGCCAACGCCATCTACGTCACCGATGGGCAGACCGTGACGGCCGGACAGCACATCGGCGACGTCGGCTCCTCCGGGCAGTCCACCGGAGCCCACCTGCACTTCGAGATCCGCGAAGGCGGGTCGAACGCCGCTGCCGTTGATTCCGAGCCGTGGCTGGCCGAACATGGCGCGCTCGACCTGGACGCCGCCAGCACCTCTGCATGTCGCCCTGGCGCGGGGGTGGCCTGATGGACGTGTTCCCCGACTTCGGCGCCACCGGGGGCGCGACGGAACTGCGTCAGGTCATCGGAGCCCTGCTGATGTTCGTGCTCATCATCGCCGTGCTGATGCTCATCGTCTGCGCGATCACCTGGGCGCTGGCGTCCTCACACGGCAACTATCAGACAGCCACCCGCGCACGGACGGGACTGCTCGTCGCGCTCGGCACCGCCGTGCTCGCCGGCGCCGGCGTCGCGTGGCTGAACTGGCTGATCACCCTCGGCTCCGGTCTCTGACGCCCCCGCGGGACGGCCCGCGCACCTGACTCGCGAGAACCCATCCCTCGCGAACGTCAAGGAGCCCACCGTGATCGACATCGACCCCAACGGCACCGGCCTGCCCGGTATCGAGCAGCTGCGCACCATCGTCGGCGCGATCATGACCGTGGGCCTGATCCTCAGCGTCCTGGCCCTGATCGTCTCGGCGATCATCTGGGGCTTCGGCGCGAACAGCAGCAACCCCCACCTCGCCAGCCGCGGCAAGGTCGGCGTCCTGGTCAGCTGCGGCGCGGCGATCATCTGCGGCGCGAGCGTCACCCTCATCAACTTCTTCTGGAACGTGGGCCAGAGCGTATGACGGGCCGCCCGAGCGCGCACCGGGAGCGCCGCCCATGAGCGTGTGCGACATCCCCGTGATCTCCGGCGTCTGCGACGCCGTCGGCGAAGGCGTCGCCTCCCTGGTCGCCGCGCCGTTCGACTGGCTCGCGCAGGCAATGGGCGCCGCCGCGGGATGGCTGTTCGAGGCCGTGTGGTCCGTGTTCGACACCACGACCCTCGTCGACGTCACCGGCGCCGAGTACGTCGGCGTCTACAACCTGCTGTTCGGCGTCGCCATCTTCGTGATGCTCATCTTCTTCTGCCTCCAGCTCATCACCGGCCTGATCCGCCGCGACCCCGGCGCGTTGCCCCGTGCCGCGCTGGGGCTGGCGAAATCCGTGCTCGGCTCCTTCGTCGTCCTCACCCTGACCGGGACGCTGCTGGAAATCACCGACCAGTTGTGCATCGGCATCGTCCAAGCCACCGGCAACTCGATGGAAGACATGGGCGACAAGATCGCCCTCCTCGGCGGGGCGCTGGCCGGCATCAACATCGCCGCCCCCGGCGTCGGCGCGATCATCACGATCTTCTTGGCAGGGCTTGCGATCTCCGCCGCCGCGATCGTGTGGTTCTCCCTGCTCGTGCGCAAAGCGCTGCTGCTGGTCGCGATCGTATTCGCCCCGGTCGCCCTGGCCGGCGCGTCATGGGATGCGACCCGCGGCTGGTTCGGCAAGTGGGCGACGTTCGTGATCGCCCTGATCCTGTCCAAACTCGTCCTCGTCGTCGTCTTCCTCGTCGCCGTCGCCCAGGTCTCCCAACCAATCGACCTCGACCTCGCCTCCATCAGCGACCCGATCGCCGGCGTCGTCCTCATGCTCGTCGCCGCGTTCGCGCCGTACATGACCTACAAGTTCATCTCCTTCGTCGGGTTCGACATGTACCACGCGATGTCGGCCGAACAGGAGGCCAAGTCCGCCATGAACCGGCCCGTGCCGGTCCCGAGCGGGGGCGGTAACGGCGCGTCCCCGAAGAAGATCCTCGACGGCGGCGACGCCCCCTCTGGTGGCGGCCGGCCTGCGGCCCCCACCGGGGCACCCCCGAGCGGGACCGGGGGTGGCAGCGCATCAGCGGGTGGAGCGGGCGCGGGTGCTGCGGGCGGTGGTGCGGCCGCGGCGGGTGGCGGCGCGGCCGCTGCAGGTCCGATCGGCGCGGCCGTCGTTGTCGGCGCGAAGGTCGCAGGAGCCGCCGCGACTGCCGGACCCAAGGCCGGCAACGCCGTCGCCGCCGCAGTCGGTGGGCACGCAGACGCCGCCGAGCCGACCGCGCCCACCCCGGCCGCACCGCCGAGCAGCCCGCCGTCCGCTCCGGCGCGGCCGGCCGCGCCGGCATCGCCGCCGCCACGGCAGCCCGACCCGCCGGCCCGTCCGCAGCCCCCGGCGAAGAAGGAGTAGGTCATGGCATCTCGCACCCGAGGCGGCCATCGAGACGAACCCGAGCTGCACCCCGTGAAGTTCAGCCGGCTCACCCGCCGCGGCGTGCTGCTGGGCCTGTCGCTGTCGCAACTGCTCGTCCTCGCCGTCGCGGCGCTGTCGATCGTCGTCGCCCTCTACATGGGCGGCGGCATCCTGCTGGCCTACGCCGCCCCGATCTGCCTGCTCTGCGCCGTGCTGGCCTGGGTGCCTGCCGGCGGCCGGAAGCTCATCGAGTGGGTGCCGATCGCGTTGCGCTGGGTCTGGCGGACCACGGGCGGGCAACTGCTGTTCCGCGCCCGGATCGTCAAGCCTCGCCCGGCCGGCACGCTCGCTCTGCCCGGCGACGCCGCGGCGCTGCGAGAGTACCTCGACCCGGCGACTGACGCCGCGATGATCCACGACCCGCACGCCCAGACCCTGACGGCGGTGCTGACCGTAACCCATCCCGCGTTCGTGCTGCTGGACCCCAGCGAGCAGGAGCGCCGCGTCACGGGCTGGGGTCGGGTGCTGGCGACCTGCTGCCGGTCGGGACGGCTCGCGCGCGTGCAAGTGTTGGAGCGCACGCTGCCCGACTCCGGCAGCGGCCTGGCCGAGTGGTGGTCCGAGCACGGCCGCGCCGACGGCTCGTGGACCTCGACCGTGTACGCCGAGCTCATCGACCGCGCCGGCCCCGCCGGGGAGCTGCACGCCACGACGCTCTCGGTCGCGCTCGACATGCGCGCCGCAGCCCGCGCGATCCGCACCGCTGGCGGCGGGATGAGGGGCGCCGCCGCCGTGCTGCGCCAGGAAATGACCACCCTGTCCGCTGCGTTGCGCGCCGCGGACCTGACCCCTTCGGAGTGGGCCGGCCCCGGCGAGATCGCCGTCATGCTGCGCTCGGCGTATGACCCAGCCGTCGCGGCGACCCTGGAACGGCACCGCGACCTCGGCCGCAACCTCGCCACAGCCGGCCCCGTCGCACTCACCGAGAGCTGGCAGCACCTGCGCTCAGACTCCGCTTTCCACGCGGTGCTGTGGATCACCGAATGGCCCCGGTCGCTGGTGTATCCGGGGTTCCTCGCCCCGATCCTGCTGTCCTCGGGCGTGCGGCGCGCGTTCTCGCTGATCGCCACCCCGATCCGCTCCGACCAGGCCGCCCGCGACATCCGCAAGAAGAAGACCGAGTACATCAGCGACGCACACCAGCGTCAGCGGATCGGCCAGATCGAGGATGCGCAGCAGTCCGCCGAGTTCGAGGATGTCCTCCAGCAGGAAGCGGACCTAACCAGCGGCCACGGCATCCTGCGCTACACGGGCCTGATCGCCGTGTCCGCGCCGACCCTCGACGAGCTGGAGGGCGCCGTGTCCGCCCTCGAGCAGGCAGCGATCCAGGCGTCGTGCGAGACGCGCCGCCTGGTCGGGCAGCAGGCGGCCGCGTTCGCCGCCGCCGCACTGCCGCTGTGCCGCACCGTCTGACCGGCCCCGCGCACCTGTCTTCCGACAGCCCATCCACCGGAGGACAACGCCATGCCGACTCTGACCGACCCGCTCGCGGACGCCAAGGAGAGCGCCGTCGCGCTGCGTGGCCTCGCGCACGCCACGCGGGACATGCCGCCGACCAGCACCTACCCGGTCCTCGGCGAGCTGATCGCCGGCACCCGGTCGCTGCGGCAGGTGCTCGACCAGCTCACCCGCAGCCACGTCGACGCCCATGAGCTCGCCCGCACCGACGACGGCGACCCGTTCCTCGGCCGGGTCTACGCGCTCGCCGCCGCCGACGCACTCAACCTCGCCGCGAACGCGCTCGACGAGGTGCAGGTGCGGCTCGACCTGGCTTCGCAGCACGCCTCCCGGATCGCCTGGCAGCCCGCCGGCGTCGACCTGGCCGGGATCGCCGTCGACGGCCCGACCCGCGCGCCGGAGGCGGCGCCACGGTGGGTGAGCGTCGTGTTCCTCCAGGGCGAGGAGGCCGACGAGGTGCTGACCCTCATCGACCGGGACGGACCCGACGCGGCCGTCGCGCACCTGGCCCAGTGGGACTACGGGCGGGAGACGACCGACGCAGCCCTGGTCAACGGGTACGTCTACGACGCCCCGCCCGTCGGGGCGCTGGACCGCTCGGTCACGGTCGCCGAGTACACGCTGACCTACAACCCGACCCTCGGGCACGTCAGCCTGCTGCGAACGCATGACGCCCCGCCGGACCCGGCGCTCGCCGAGCCCGCGCCGGTCGTGCCGGCCGGGCGGACGCGGCCCGCCGACCCGCGCCTGTTCGGTGCTGCCGCGCAGAGCGCACGGCCCGGTCAGGGCCTCGCGCTGTGACCGGTCAGGATGACGGACGCCTGCACACCAGCGTGCTCGTCTCGCCGCAGAACGAGCGCCGCAAGCACCGCAAGGCCCGCGCGCGGGCCGCAGCGGAGCTGCTCGCCGAGCAACAGCGCGCCCGCAAGCTGCAGGCGCACCAGCGGTGGGAGGCCGAGCGTACCGAACGCCGACGCACCACCTACCTCCCGCCTGCCGGGGAGGCCGGCCCGGCGGCGCTGCGCACCCCCGGCCGGTTGCGGCTGCCGCGCCACCAGGACACTTCGGCGACGCTGGCCGGGGCGTACCCGTTCCTCGCCGAAGGCGGCCTCGGCTCCGCCGGTGTCTTCGTCGGGCAGGATCTCTACTCCGGCGGCAGTTTCGTCTACGACCCGTGGGTCTTATACGCGCGTGGCGTCATCACGGCCCCGAACATCGTCGTGGCCGGGATCGTTGGCTCGGGCAAGTCGTCCCTGGTGAAGTCCCTCTACACGAGGTCGATCGCGTTCGGACGTCGCGTGTACGTGCCGGGCGACCCCAAGGGAGAGCACACCGCGGTCGCCGAGGCTGTCGGCGGCAAGGCGATCGTGCTCGGGCACGGGCTGCGCAACCGGCTCAACCCGCTCGACGAGGGGCACCGGCCTTCCGACGTGTCCGACAGCGAATGGGCGACCCAGGTCGCCGCACGCCGCCGTGACCTGATCGGTGCGCTGACCGAGACGGTGCTGGACCGGCGGCTGACCCCGCTGGAGCACACCGCGATCGACATCGCCCTGGCCGACGCCGTGCGATCGGCCGAGACGCCGATCCTGCCGATGGTCGTGGACCGCATCCTGAACCCGGCTGCTGCTGACGACCCGGACGGACGTCTCGCCGAGGACGGACGTCTGGCCGGGCACGCGCTGCGCCGGCTCGTCGCCGGCGACCTCGCCGGGCTGTTCGACGGCCCCTCGACCGTCAGCTTCGACCCGTCGCTGCCGATGGTCAGCCTCGACCTATCCCGCGTCGCGGAGAACAGCACCCTGATCTCGGTGCTGATGACGTGCTCCTCGGCGTGGATGGAGGCCGCGCTGTTGGACCCGAACGGCGGGCAACGGTGGGTGATCTACGACGAGGCATGGCGGCTCATGTCCCATGCCCCGCTGCTGCGCCGCATGGACGCACAATGGCGGCTCGCCCGTCACTACGGCATCGCAAATGCGCTCGTGTTCCACAAGCTCACCGACCTGGACAACGTAGGCGACAGCGGCTCGGCGATGCGCGCCCTGGCCTCCTCGCTGCTCGCCAATGCGGAGACGAGGATTATCTACCGCCAGGAGAGCGACCAACTCGGCGTCACCGGCGAGATCCTCGGGCTGACCGGCACCGAGCAGAAACTGCTGCCCACCCTCGGCACCGGGCAAGGGCTCTGGCGAGTCAAGGATCACTCCTACGTCACGCAGCATCAGCTGCACCCGGCCGAGCTCGAACTGTTCAACACGGCCACCCGCATGACCGGGGAACCCCGTAAGTTCACGATTCCTGAAGTCGGTTGATGCAGGAACTCACGGCATGAGGGCCTGGTTCAGGGTATCTGGGGCCGTGAGTTCCGTGGCTTGTAGGGGGGTGATGGTTGTGTCGATGCGGACGGCAGGATCGGCGGGCTGTGCAAGACCGTGATCGGCGTGGGGCTCAGATACGTCAGCGCCTGCTGTATAGTCATCTCATGCTGACTATTGCTTCGCGGTTGGATGTGATGAACCGGCTGGGCCGGGCGATGGCCGACCCGACCCGGTCGCGGATTCTGATGACACTGCTGGACGGGCCGAGCTATCCGGCGGTGCTGTCGCGGAGTCTGGAACTGACCCGATCGAACGTGTCGAACCATCTGGCGTGTCTGCGGGACTGTGGGATCGTGGTGGCCGAGCCGGAGGGCCGCCAGACGCGTTACGAGATCGCCGACCCGCACCTGGCCGCCGCGCTGGATGCGCTGGTGGAGGTCACGCTGGCTGTGGACGAGAACGCGCCGTGCATCGACCCGGCGTGCTCGGTCGTCGGCTGCTGCGAGCCGGGAGCGATCGCGTGAGCACGATGACTGGCTCCCAGGTCGCGCAGCTCGACGATGACGACGATGACGACCGGCCGTGGTGGCGGAGTCCGAGCGTCCTGATCCCGATCGGCTCCGGTGTCGCGTTCGCCGCGGGGCTGGTGTGCGAGTGGACCGGCGCGGATCTCGCCGCCCTCGTGCTGTTCTGGATCGGCCTGCTGCTGGGCGCGTCCACGTTCGTGCCGGGTGCGCTGCGGAAGCTGTTCACGCGGGGCAAGCTCGGCATCGGGCTGCTGATGACGATCAGCGCGGTGGGCGCGGTGATTCTCGGCTATGTCGAGGAGGCCGCGGCGCTGGCGTTCCTGTACTCCATCGCGGAGGCGCTGGAGGACAAGGCGATGGACCGCGCCCGCGCGGGCCTGCGGGCGCTGCTGAAGCTGGTGCCCGAGACGGCGCTGGTCAAGCGAGGTGACGCCACGGCCGAGGTCGAGGCGAAGGAGCTGCGCGTCGGCGACCTGCTGGTGATTCGACCTGGCGAGCGGATCGCCACCGACGGGATCGTGCGGGTCGGGCGCAGCAGCCTGGACACGTCCGCGATCACCGGCGAGTCGATCCCGGTCGAGGTCGAGCCCGGCGACGCGGTATCGGCCGGGTCGATCAACACCTCCGGCGTGCTCGAGGTCGAGGCCACCGCGGACGGCACCGACAACTCCCTGACCACGATCGTGGAGCTGGTGGAGCAGGCCCAGGCCGAGAAGGGCGACCGCGCCCGCCTGGCCGACCGGATCGCTCGCCCCCTCGTGCCGGGCGTGATGATCCTCGCCGTGCTCGTGGCCCTGCTCGGGTCGCTGCTGACCGGCGATGTCGAACTGTGGATCACCCGCGCGCTGGTTGTGCTGGTCGCGGCGTCGCCGTGTGCGCTGGCGATCGCCGTTCCCGTGACCGTGGTCTCCGCGATCGGGGCGGCTTCCAAGTTCGGCGTCGTGGTGAAGTCCGGCGCCGCGTTCGAGCGGTTCGGCGGCATCCGGCACTTGGCCGTCGACAAGACCGGGACGCTGACCCGCAACGAGCCCACTGTGAGCCGCGTCGTCACCACCGACGTGGCCGAGGACGAGGTGCTCGCATGGGCGGCGAGCCTGGAGGCGCACAGCACGCACCCGCTGGCCGCCGCGATCACCAACGCCGTCCGGCAACCTCCGACCGCGCAGGAGGTCACGGAGACGGCAGGGCACGGCATCACCGGGACGCTGGGCGGTGCCCGGCTCGCCGTGGGAAGCCCCCGCTGGCTCGACGCCGGAACGCTGGCCGGCGAGGTCGAGGCGATGGAATCTGAGGGAATGACCGTCGTCATTGTCCACCGCGAGGGCGTGCCGGTGGGCGCCGTCGGGGTCCGGGACGAGTTGCGCCCCGAAGTCCCGGAGGTGATCGCGACGCTCCTCAAGCGAGGAGTGGGAGTGACGATGCTCACCGGCGACAACGCCCGCACCGCCGCCGCCCTGGCCGCACAAGCCGGCATCACCGATGTCCGCGCCGAGCTGCGCCCCGAGGACAAGGCCACCGCCGTCGCCGCGCTGTCGAAGTCCCAGCCCACCGCCATGATCGGCGATGGCATCAACGACGCCCCCGCGCTGGCCGCCGCCGACCTGGGAATCGCGATGGGAGCCAAGGGAGCCGACGCGGCGATCGAATCCGCCGACGTCGCGTTCACCGGCCACGACCTGCGCCTCATCCCGCAGGCCCTCGCCCACGCACGCCGCGGCCGCAGCATCATCAACCAGAACGTGGTGCTCTCCATCCTCATCATCGCCGCCTTGCTGCCACTGGCGATCCTCGGAGTGCTTGGCCTGGCCGCCGTCGTCCTCGTCCACGAGATCGCCGAAGTCGTGGTCATCCTCAACGGTCTGCGGGCAGCCCGACGGCGGAAGGCATGAGTCGCCCTTTCGACCGCGGGATCGCCCCAGCGGCAACGAGTGCGACGGACACGGAGGCGACGATTCCCCGCCGCGCCGCGCCGCGACGGGCCGCGTCCGGCCGCGCTGGTTCCTGCTCGCCTGCGCCCGCCGCGCCGGTCGATCAGGGCACCAAGACCATCGCGCAACTCAGCGAGCACGAGCGCTTCTCGCCGGTGGGCAACGTGCTCGGCCTGCAACTCGCGTTCAACCCCGGCACCGTCATGTCCCTCGGCACCAACGCGACCTGGATGCTCGTCGGGGGCGGCGCGATCGGGAACCTTCTCGACCGGCTCCTCGCCAGCTCGCCGCGCTCAACGTCGGCTCCTAGACCAGCACCCTCGCGCGCTGGCTCTCCCACGCTTGCGCGGCGACCTGCACCGCGTCCCACGGTGAGCCCAGCGGCGGCGTGTAGGAGAGGTCAAGGTCGGCGAACTGCTCGATAGTCAGCCCGGCGTAGAGGGCGGTGGCGAAGGTGTCGACGCGCTTGGCGACCTCGGTGCCGCGCCTGCCGACGAGTTGCGCGCCGAGCAGTCTCCCGTCGCCGGTGTCGCCGGTGATGCGGAAGTGGATCGGGTGCGCGCCGGGGTAGTAGCGCTTGTGGTCGTCCGCCGCAGAGCTCACCGTCGCGGGCGCGTACCCGGCGGCGATCGCCTCGTGGTCACGCAGGCCGGTGCGGGCAGCGATGAGGTCGAAGACCTTCACGACCTGGGTGCCGACCGAGCCGGCGAAGGCCCGGTCACCGCCGAGGGCGTTCTCCCCGGCGATGCGGCCCTGCTTGTGGCTCGTCGTGCCCAGCGGCAAGTAGGTCACCCCGAGCAGGCGGTGATGGGTGATGATGCCGTCCCCGGCGGCCCAGACGTGCGGGAGGCCGGTGCGCATGTGCTCGTCGACCACGACCCCGCGGCCCGCGCCGAGGCTCGCGCCGGCCTGCTCGAGCAGCTCGGTGTTCGGCCGCACCCCGACGACGACCAGCACGAGGTCCGCGGTCTGCGTGAACGGCTGCCCGTCGCGGGTGCCCGTGACGGTGAGCCCGGCTGGGGTCTTCTCGATCCCGGTCACGGTCGAGCCGGTGACCACCTCGACGCCGTGGGTCGTGAGTTCCTCGTGGACGAAGGCGCCGAGCTCGGGGTCGAGGGTGGAGAGCACTTCGGGGCCGCGCTGGAGCTGGACGACGGTCATGCCGCGGGCGATGAACGCCTCGGCCATCTCCAGGCCGACGTAGCCGGCGCCGACGATGATCGCCGACTGCGGCTGCCGGGCGGTGAGGTCGTGATCGAGGGCGAAGGTGTCGCCCATCGAGTGGATGACATGCACCCCGTCCGCCGGGGTCAGCACCTCCAGGCCGGTGATGCCGGCGTGGGACGGGAGGGCGCCGGTGCCGACGATCAGCTCGTCGTAGGCCAGCTCCTCGAACGCGCCGTCCGGGGTGCGGACGGTGAGCCGGCGACCTGCGACGTCGATGCCCGTGGCGAAGGTGTTCAGCCGCAAGCTCATGCCGGTGGCTTCCAGGTCGGCGCTGGTGCGGTGCGCGAGCGACTGCCAGGGCTGCACTTCGCCGGTGAAGTAGTAGGGGATGCCGCAGATGGAGAAGTTCGGGTACTCGTCTGCGACCACGACGGTCACGTCGGTGTCAGGGTCGAGCTCGCGGGCGCGCAGGGCGGCGGAGATGCCGGCGTCGGAGCCGCCGATGGCGATCAGGTGGGTCATGGCTGGGCCTTTCGATTCGGGAAGAGCAGGAGCACGAGGCCAACGCCGGCGGCGGCGCCGACGAGCTGGGCGGCGAGGAACCACAGTGCGGAGGTCGGGGCGATGCCGGCGAAGGTGTCGGTGAAGATCCGGCCGATGGTCACGGCGGGGTTGGCGAAGGAGGTCGAGGAGGTGAACCAGTACGCGGCGCCGATGTAGGCGCCGACCGCGGGGGCGACCACGGCGCTGCGGCCGGTGCGGGCCAAGGCGAAGATCAGCAGCACCAACCCGGCGGTGGCGACGACTTCGCCGAGCAGGTGGCCCGCCGAGAGGCGATCGGTCGTGGACACCGCCGTCGGCGCCTGGAACATGAGGTTCGCGAGGATCGCGCCGCCGATGCCGCCGGTGACCTGCGCGACGAGGTAGACCACGATCTCGGAGGGAGCGTGGCGGGTGCCGAGGAAGCGGTCGGCGAGGGTGACGACGGGGTTGAGGTGCGCGCCGCTGACGGGTTGGAAGATCAGGATGAGCACCGTCAGCCCGAGCGCCGTCGCCAGCGAGTTCTCCAGCAGCTGCAGCCCGACGTCGTCTGGCGAGAGACGCTGGGCGGCGATGCCGGAGCCGACCACGACGGTCACCAGCAGGCCGGCGCCGAGGAACTCGGCGACCGCGCGCCGCCACAACGGGGCGGGGGCGGATGTCGTGCTCTTTTCGTGGGTCACCTTGACGACGATACATTGCTCAGTCACTATTGAGGTAATGAACATTGAGCGAACTGACCTGGCGGGGCGGGTGGCGCGATATGCGGCGCTGGCCGATCCGGTGCGGCTGCGGATCATGGACCTGCTCACCCTCGGCGATGCCGCCCCGGTCGAGCTGCAAGCCGAGCTCGGCGTCTCCTCCAGCCTGCTCGCGCACCACCTGAACCAGCTCGAGCACGCCGGGCTGTTGCTGCGGACGCGGTCGGAGGCCGACCGGCGCCGCACCTACCTCCACCTCGCCCCCGGCGCCTTCACGGGGCTGACCCCGTCGCCGGCCCTCGGCGTGCGGCGGGTGGTGTTCGTCTGCACCGGCAACTCCGCACGCTCGCAGCTCGCCGCCGCGCTCTGGCACGACGCCAGCGACATCCCGGTCGCCTCCGCCGGCACGCACCCGGCAGACGCCATCGAGCCGGGCGCGATCGCCGCCGCCGACCGGCACGGCCTCACTCTCCGTGCCGCCCGACCGCGGACGCTGGCCGAGGTGCTGGACGTCGACGACTTCGTGGTCACGGTCTGCGACACCGCCCACGAGGAACTCGCCGGCGAGGGCCGGGTGCATTGGTCGGTGCCCGACCCGGTGCGCGACGGATCGGATGCCGCATTCGATGCCGCCTTCGAGGACATCGCCGCCCGTATCCAGAGCCTTGCCCCGAGGCTGACCACGACGAAGGGATGACGACGATGTCACCGCACCAGGAACCGCACGCCACGATCACGATCGACCAGGAGGCAGCCCTCGCCTCCGGCGCGGAGCGGCTGACCCGGGAGTTCGACGGCACATTCGGGCGGGAGACGATCGACCGTTTCCTGCACGCCTCCTACACCGACCTCGCCCAGCGTGCGACCGTGCCGAACTACCTGCCGCTGCTGACCGAGAAGTTCGCCAGGCAACGCCTGCGCGCCCTCGCCAAAGTCGACGGGCTCCACGTCGACGGAAAGCCGACGGTGCTGTTCCTGTGCGTGCACAACGCCGGCCGCTCGCAGATGGCCCTCGGCTTCTTCCAGCACCACGCCGGCGAGCACGCCGTCGGCTGGTCCGGCGGCTCCGAACCCGGCCACGAGGTCAGCCCGGTCGCCGTCGAGGTGATGGCCGAGCGCGGCATCGACATCGCCGGCGAGTACCCCAAGCCCTGGACCGACGAGGTCGTGCGCGCCGCAGACGTGGTGATCACGATGGGCTGCGGCGACGCCTGCCCGGTGTTCCCCGGCAAACGCTACGAGGAATGGACCCTGCCCGACCCCGCCGGATGGACCCCGGAGGGCGTCCGGCCGGTGCGCGACGAGATCGAGGCTCGCGTCCTGAACCTGCTCGCCGAGCTCGGCGTCCCCGCGAGAACCTAGACCGCAGTACCCGCGGGGGCACGTCCGAGCTGGATCACCTGCGGCGCTGCGGGTGCGCAGCAGGCGCCGCCCTTGGCTCCGGTCGGGTCGTCGAACAGTCCCGCGCCGCCGCACACGCCCGTGCCCGGCAGCACCAGCTCGCTCCGGGCCGC
Organism: Compostimonas suwonensis; assembly: GCF_002797855.1. Classification (GTDB taxonomy): domain Bacteria; phylum Actinomycetota; class Actinomycetes; order Actinomycetales; family Microbacteriaceae; genus Compostimonas; species Compostimonas suwonensis. Next base: position 54,078 of record NZ_PGFB01000005.1, on the reverse strand, counting down.
AGCCTCGTGGTCACCGGCGAGCTCGGCGACGACGCTGCGAACCTGCTCGTACCCAGTGAGGGCGAGGAAGGTCGGGGCGCGGCCGTAGGACTTGGCCCCCACGATGAAGAGGCCCGGCTCGGGCTGGGCCAGGTCCACAGCGCCGGTGGCGCGCACCGAACCACAAGAGTGGATGTTCGGGTCGATGTCCGCCGCGATCCGCACCGGCGCCTGCAACCGGGCATTCAGCTCCAGCCGCACCTCGGACAGGATCGACAGATCCGGCCGGAACCCGGTCAGCACCACCACCCGATCCGCGGGCTCGAGCACGCGCCCGTCCTCGGCAACCAGCACCGCACCCTGATCGGCGGTGTCGATCCGCTCGATACGGAACCCGGTCACCAGGCTCACGAGGCCCTGGTCGACCGCGGTGCGAGCGCGCTGGCCGAGTGCGCCACGCTCGGGAAGCTCGTCCGCCTCCCCGCCGCCGAACGTGTCGCCGACCGTCCCGCGGCGCAGCACCCAGGTGATCCGAGGGTCCGGGTGCTGGCGGGCGATGCGGGCCAGCTCGGTGATCGCCGTCGCCGCGGAGTGCCCATTGCCGACCACCACCGTGTGCCGCCCCGCATACGGCTCGGCGTCGGCGAACGACGGAATCCGATACGTGAGGAATCCGGCCGCGGCGGTCTCGCCGAGCGCAGGCAGCCCGTCGGCACCGGCAGGATTCGGGCTCGTCCAGGTGCCCGAGGCGTCGATCACCGCCTGCGCCTCGATCCGCGACTGCGAGCCGTCGGCCTCCTCGACGTGAATCACGAACGGCTGCTCGGCGCGCCCGGCATCCACCAGCAGGTCACGTCCCTTGCGACCGACGCCGGTGACCCTTGCGCCGTAGCGGACGCGATCCCCAAGAACCTGCGCGAGGGGCGCGAGGTATCCGGTGATCCAGGCGCCGCCGGTCGGATACCCCCGCTCGGGTCGCTGCCACCCGGAAGGCTCGAGCAGCCGAGCCGCGGCGGAGTCGACGAGCTCGGGCCACTCCGAGAACAGCCGCACATGCCCCCACTCCGCCACCGCCGCCGCGGGACCCGCGCCCCTCTCCAGCACCAGCGGTTCCAGGCCGCGCTCCCGCAGATGCGCTGCGGCGGCCAGCCCCTGCGGTCCCGCGCCGATCACCACGACAGGAAGATCCACCACCCACTCCTCACATCGACTAACATCAATACATCGAGAATCCTCGATACATCGACAGATGTCAATACGACTGGGAGGATGAGCACCGTGACCATCGCGCTCCCGCTCCTCACCGAAGACGGCACCGCGTGCTGCGGCACTGTGGCCGGTGGCGCGCTCGAATCGGAGCAGGCCGAACGGATCGCCCGCGTGTTCAAGGCTCTCGGCGACCCCACCCGGGTCAAGCTCCTGTCCCTGATCGGCGGCAGCGACACCGGGGAGATGTGCATCTGCGACCTCACCGACCCCGTCGGCCTTGCCCAGCCCACCGTCTCGCACCACATGAAGCAGCTCGTCGAAGCCGGCCTTGCCACCCGCGAGCAGCGCGGCAAGTGGGCCTACTTCCGCGTCGTCGACGGCGCCCTCCAGAACGCAGCCCGCACCCTCCTGCCCGAATGATCCGCGTCGGCATCCGTCCGATGACGCCCGCGGACTGGCCTGCCGTCGAGCACATCTACCGTGAAGGCATCGCCACCGGGCACGCCACGTTCGAGGCAGAGCCACCCGACTGGGATGGCTTCGACAGCGGCAAGCTCCCCGATCTGCGCCTCGTCGCCACAGACACCGACGGCCTCGTCGTGGGGTGGGCGGCCGCCAGCCCCGTGTCATCGCGGCCGGTGTACCGCGGCGTGGTCGAGCACTCGATCTACATCGCCGATGCCGCCCGTGAGCAAGGCGCCGGAGCCGCCCTCCTGGAAGCGTTCATCGCTGCCGCGGACACGGCCGGCATCTGGACCATCCAGTCGTCGATCTTCCCCGAGAACACCGCGAGTCTGCGCCTGCACGACCGCCACGGGTTCCGCACGGTGGGCACCCGCGAACGTATCGCGCTTATGGGTTACGGCCCGTTGGCTGGCACTTGGCGCGACACTGTGCTGATCGAGCGCCGTCGATCAGGCGACTGAGGTCAGTCCGGCCGGTGGCCGCTGAGGTCGGGGTCGAGGACGCCGAGGTAGCGGGCGACCGACTCGATGCCGATCCCGAACAGGTCGCTGATGCGGCGGACGTCGCCGCCGCTGGCCTGGACTTCGTGCAGGACGCGGTCGGTGCGCAGCGTCTGCGCGGAGATGCCGGCCTTGAGCCAGGGGAACTGCCGGCTCGGGGCGCTGAGCCGTGGCGCGGTCTGCATCGTGACGAACAGGTGCGGGTTCATCGTGCGCGGCCATCTCGTTGCTCGGTGGTCGAGCCGGGTCCGCAGCCGGGCTCGCACCGGCTCGGCCAGCGGGATCACGCGCCCGTCAGGCAGGGTGAGCCGGCCGTCGATGATGTCGGTGAGCTGCAGCGCACGAATCTGGAGGTTGGTCAGGCCGTGGAAGGCGACGATCGAGGTGGCGAGGGCGACCGCTGGATCTGAGTGGTTCAGGGCGGCGAGGATCGTCTCGGTGTCGGCCGGCAGCGGTGTGCTGCGGCGCGGCTCGGTCAGGGGCATGCCGGTCGTCGGGTCGGCGAAGATCGCATTGCGTCCCTTGAGGATGCCGAACAGGGCACGGAATCCGCGCTCGGCCCAGTGCCGCTTACCTGCGTCGGCGGGCAGGGAGTCGAGCAGCAGCTCGGGGCTGATCTCGGCGAGCGACTCGATGCCGTCTTCGGCCCAGGCGGTGACGATCGGGGCGATGCCGAGGATCTGAATCTTCACCGTGGCCGGGTCGCGGGGCTTCCGCCGCGGTGGGATAGGACTGCCGTGGATCATGATGTCGAACCAGAGCTCGAGCTGGGTCCGCATCGCCGGCGGGAGGCCGGCGAACTTGCCGTCGAAGTAGCGGTCGATGTGCGGGGTGCGGTCGTCGATGAGCAGGCCGGCGGCGTCGAGGACATCGAGGGTGGAGACGATGTTGCCCTCGGCGTCATAGCGGCGCAGCCGGATCACTTCGGTGGCGCGGACCATCGTCGTGCCGTCGGGGGCGAGGATCTGGAGCATCTTCAAGGAGCGACGGACCTGATTGGTCTGCCGGTTCGACCAGCCGAACTGCCGGGCGTGCTCGAACACGATCCCGTCGGTGCGGTAGGTCCAGTCGCGGGCCTGCGCGGTCGCCCGCTGCCGGAGCACCTCGGGGTCCGGTGCGAGCTCGAACAGCGCCGGCTGCTCCCAGGCGCTCGCTTCGGCATCGAGCACGATCCGCGACGCCCGCGTGGACTGTGCGGGCAGGGGCAGCTTGCGGCGGGCGGGCATGTTGGCGAAGAACAGCTGGAGCCCGTGCCGGGTGCCTTCGTCGAGGTCGATGTCGCGGCCGGGCTGCTGGATACGTCGCGCGGATTCGATGCAGAGCCGGCAGGCGCCACGTTCGCCGATCGGGAGGCGACGATGGCAGTAGCGGCAGTCGCCGAGCGGGTTGTGGCTCGCCCACCAGGCGCAATGCCGGCATCGCCACTGATGTCCGCGATAGACGCCCCAGGCGTAGCAGTCCTTGCACTGACCGATGTAGTGCGGGCTGCCGGGGTGGCACCGCTCGCACAGGCCCTGACTGAAGTAGTCCGGCGAGCCGCACCGCTCGCACGACGGAGCGGGGAACGGGCCGCCGGGGAGGCAGCCGTAGCAGTAGTCGACGCTCGGCCAGTGCCAGGCCGCGCGGTTCACGCCGCAGGTGAAACAGAACTTCGGCGGCCGGAACCGGGAGGTCACTCCCGGTTTGGTGCTCACAGCGGCGGCTCGGGCCGCTTGCCGTTGTAGCGGGGCTTGACGATCGACGGCGAGCCGTTCGCTGCCTGCTCCTCGGCCGCTTTCGCAGGTCGCCGCGCTGCCGCGGCGCCCAGTTCGGCGGTCAACAGGTCGCCGGGAGTGCAGTCCAGCACCAGGCAGATCACGTCGAGGTCGTCGAGCCGCAGCGTGGTCGGGGTGCCGGTCCAGAGGCCCGACATCTTCCCGACGCTCATCTCCAGGCCGGCGTCCGCGAGCAGTCGCCGCAGCTCCGAGGACTTCCAGATGCCGCGTTCGGCGGCGGCCATGCGCAGGTTCCATTTCATGGGTTCAGACTCTCCCTCCGAATCGGGTCTCCAGCCGCCGGTTCGCGGTCAGCCACGCTTGCTCGACGTGGTCGCTGGAGACGTGGATGTAGCGGGTCGTGGTGGATAGCCACTCATGCCCGAGGATCTCCTGGATCGCTTTCAGATCCATACCCGCGCCGTACAGCGACGAGGCGCAGTAGTGCCGCAGGACGTGCGGGGTCATCCGGCCGACCCAGGCCGGCAGGAACACGACGGTCTGCGCTTTGAGTCCTTGGCGCAGCACGTCGTCGCTCGCCCGTGAGCAGCGTCCGAGGTCCTGGTCGAACCGCTCCGAGGGAATCATCGGCGCGTCGGGGTTGTCCCAGTCCGGGCCGAACAGGTGCCGCACCTCCGCGAGCCACCAGTCGATCAGCCGGTCGGCGCCGTTGATCGCCGGCACCAGGCGCGGCTTCACGCCGCGGCCGCGCGAGCCCTTCCCGAAGCGGACGTGGAGTTTGCCGAACTCGCTCAGGTCAGGCCGCCAGTCGCGGATGTCGAGTTTGGCACTCTCGTTGATCCGCAGCCCCAGGCGCCGCCAGAGCGATGCGGCGAAGTAGTCCCGCGCCGCCGGAAGGAACTTCCGCGCGCTCGACAGCGAGCTGCGCCATCCCGCGAACAGATGGTCGACCTCGGTGTCCGACGGCGGCACGCGGATCTTGCCGAGCGAGTTGTTCGACTGGCGGTTGTACTCGTCGATGGGCTGCTCGAGGACGAACCCGGTCAGCGCATGCACGTCGGCCTGGTAACGGGCGATCGCGAAGTCGTAGAACTGCGCGAGCGTCTTTGCCTTGCCCGCCCGCGTGCTCACAGCCAGTCCCGCCCGACGCAGGCCCGCGAGGAAGCGATCGGCGTCGTCCGGCGCCGCGGTCCAGAGCGGGGCGGCGAGGCTCTGCCGGAACTCGAACACCGCGGCCCGCGAGGACTGGATGTGCCCGTCGGTCAGGCCGGCCGCTGCCATCGCCAGGGCGAACTGGTCGACGAGCTCCTGCTCGAAGTCGGCCACGTCCTGCTCGTCGCGGAAGCCGCGGGCGCTGCCGATGCTTCGCACGACGGCGAGCTTCATGAGCCCGTCAGTTCATCGGCACCGCGCATACGTCAATAATAGGCAGATTCTTTCAGGAATCGTGAACTCTCTACAGGAATCGTGTAGGGGTGGCGATCCCTGCGTACCTCGCTCCTATGAGAGATCGAGGGAGCAGATGGCCGAACGAACTCACGGCAGTTGGGACAGGCGTGGCGTGAAGCCCCGCTACCGGCGCGGCAGCGACGCGGCCGACGAGCCCGACAACACGGCGATGACCGCCCAGCCGATCATCCACGTCCCGCACGTCCGGGTCGACGTCGCACCCGACGGTGCCCTGGCCGTCACGGTCGACGGCGCTCCGCTCACCCCACCGGAGGCGCTGTCGCCGCTGCGGCGCGACACCTTCGGGGCGCTCGCCGACCACCTCACCACCGCCCTCAACGGGCCGATCCGCGTCGAGGTGTGTGAGGCGGACGGCTCGACCTTCACCGACATCCTCACGCCACCGCGCCGCCGGAGCCGCTTCGCCCCTCCCGAGCCTGCCTTTCCCCAGCAGGCTTCGGCTCCGGCGGCTGCGGTCCCTGCGCTGCTCGAGGTGAGCGCGGACGGGTTCGTGCCCGGCGAGGACGTCGCCCTGGCCGTCATCGTCGCCCACTCCGACGCCGGCCCGACCGGGCACGGCCGCGCCCTGCTGCAACGGCACCTGCTCGAGCTGGCCCCGACACGCGAGGTGCTGCTGCTAGGCCGCATCTCCGGCACCCTGTCCGTCCACCATCCCGACCGGGACCGCCCGTGAGCACGACGACGGGACGCGGCCCCGAAGACCTGCTCGCGAACCTCGGCATCGGCCTACTCGTCGCCGTCGCCGGATTCGCCGGGGTGCTTCGGGTCGCCGGGGCGATCGCGGCGTTCCTGACCGGGGCGCCACAGCCGGCAGGCGGCATCGAGGCCGGCCTCGGCGTGCTGCTGCGTCCCGGCGACCCCGGCGATCCACTGGGCGCGCCGAGGCTGAACCCGGTCGTCTACTGGATCGTCACGGCCCTGCTGCTCGCCGTCCTCGGCGTCGCAGGCTGGTGGGGCTGGTCGCTGCTGCGCCGGCACTCGACGACGACCCGCCGCGACCCACACCGCATCCAGGGCACCGCGACCGGAGCGGAGGTCGCCCAGGCCGCCTCCAGCCGGGCGCTTCTGCGCCGCGCCTCCACGCTTCGCCCGTCCCTCTCGGAGCCGAAGCCGGCCGACGTCGGCTACCTGCTCGGCCGCTCGCACGGGCGCCAAGTGTGGGCGTCGGTGGAGGACAGCATCCTGCTGATCGGCCCGCCTCGGGCGGGCAAGGGCATGTTCGTCGCGATCAACGCCATCCTCGACGCCCCGGGCGCGGTCGTGACCACCTCGACCCGACCCGACAACCTCACCGCAACGCTTCGCGCAAGGCTCCGGCGCGGCCCCGTCGCGGTGTTCGACCCGCAGCACCTGGCCGAAGGCGTGCCGGCGGGGCTGCGCTGGTCGCCCGTGCGCGGCTGCGAGACCCCGCTGACGGCGATGATCCGTGCGACGGGCCTGGCCGCCGGCACCGGGCTTTCCTCGGGCGGAGTCGAGGGCGGCGGGTTCTGGGAGGGCAAGACACGCACCGCGCTCCAGGCGCTGCTGCACGCCGCGGCTCTCGACGGCCGCGGGGCCGCCGAGCTGTTCCGCTGGACCCTGGACCCGACTGCCGCCGCCGAGGCCGTCGCGATCCTCACCGCCCACCCGCAGGCGGCGACCGGATGGGCCGAGTCGCTGGAGGCGATGATCCACGCCGACCCCCGCACCCGCGACTCGATCTGGCAAGGCGTCTCCCTCGCGTTGAGCTGCCTGGCCGACCCGCGCGTGCTGGAAGCGGTCACCCCGCGCCCCGGCGAGGACTTCGACCCCGCGGCGTTCCTCACCCAGCGCGGGACGCTCTACCTGCTGGCGACCTCCGCGGGCGCCGGCGGTTCCTCGGCGCTGGTGTCCGCGTTCGTCGAAGACCTTGTGGAGACCGCCAGGCACCTGGCCGCGACCTCACCCGGCGCTCGCCTGGACCCGCCGCTGCTGCTCGCGCTGGACGAGATCGGGAACCTCGCGCCCCTGCCGAGCCTGCCCACGCTGATGGCGGAGGGGGGCGGCACCGGGATCACGACCATGCCCGTGTTGCAATCCCTCGCCCAGGCGCGGGAGAAGTGGGGCGAAAACGCCGCCGCGGCGATCTGGGACGCCTCCATCGTCAAGATCGTCCTCGGCGGCGCGTCCGGCTCACGCGACCTGCAAGACCTGTCGACCCTCATCGGGGAGCGGGACGAGACCACCCACTCGGACACGATCGGCGACCGCGGATCGCGCTCCTCGCAACGCTCCGTGCGCCGCGTGGCCGTGATGCCGCCCGAGACGATCAGAACCTTGCCGTTCGGCACCGGGATCACACTGCTGCGCTCGGCCCCGCCCATCGTCACCGATCTGCGGTCGTGGACGAGCCGCGAGGACGCCGCGACGCTGAAGGCCGACCGTGCCGAGATCGAGGCATCGCTGCGTCGTCCCGCATGACTGGCAGCGGGCGCGCACCTGCCTGATGGGAACGGCCGCGGCTGGCGGCTGTCACGACAGGCAAGGAGCACGACGTGAGCATCCAGACCCAGCAGTCACTGACCGGGTTCATCGCGACCGAGCCGCAGCTGACCACGACCTCCAAGGGCCAGGCCCGGTTCTACGCCAGGGTCGGTGTGCGGCATCAGCGCGTGGAGCCGGACGGCACCACGACCGACCTCGAGCCGACGTTCCACCACCTCGTCCTGTTCCGCGCCGCCGCTAAGCGCGCTCACGCCCAGTTCGCAAAGGACGACAGCTTCGTCGCCAGCGGCCGCGTTCACGCCTTCACGTACGAGCGGGACGGGAAGACGGTCCCCGACGAGGAGTTCATCGCGACCGCGATCGGGCACGACAGCCTGCGCACCCGGTACGGCGTCGACCGCAGCCGACGCGCCGGGCAGGCCGTGGAGGCGGACGCCGCCGAGCGCCCCTCGCCGCGACCGCGCCGCAAGCCGGCCCCGATCGGCGACGCGCCGCAGCGCCCGTCCGCAGAGTCCACCGCGGTCGCCCTCTGAAGGACGGGCCTGCCATGAGCACCCCCGACGAGACCCTGCGCGAGCCTGCGCCCGACGGGGGTCCCGAGTTGCTGCCGGAGCCGCCGCACCCGGTGAACTGGAACATCCTGACCGCCGACGAGGCCGAGACCGAGTGGCTGGAGCTCAACGCCTGGGTGAACTGGCTGCGCCGCACCTACGGGCTGCCGGCCGCGGTGATCCCGCCGCTGTGGCACCGGCACCCCGAGCTCGTATGGGAACTGAGCGCCCTGCACCTGCACTGGCTGGGCGCCTACGACCCGGAGCAGAACGGTTCCGCGCCGCTGGGCTGGCACCGGGACTTCGCCGACGCCCGGCACCGGCTGCGCGAGTGGGTCGCCGCATCCGGCACCCGCCTGGACCGCGACCGCCCGACCCGGCAGACCGTGTGGCCCGGCGAGGAACCCGCCGCGCCGGTCGAGGAGACCCCGATCACCGACCGGGACGCGGACTTCGTGCAGCACGTCCTCGACGACGTTGCCCGACGCCGGGCGGCCGAGGACGAGTTCTACCGCAACCTCGACCCGGACACGGGCGAGATCCACCCCTGAGCGTCGGCGTCCGATCACGGGAGCATCCATGCCAGTCTCGCCGCGCAGTCCTGACGCGGAGGCGACCTGATGGCCGCGCGCCGCAACCGCGACCCGCACCCGGGTCAGCTCGCGTTCGACCTGTGGGGGCTGGACGAGCGCACCGCCGACGAGTCGCTGGCCGGCGCGCTCGCATCCGAGGTGCCGGACGAGGCGGCCGGGGAGGAACACGCCGATGAACAAGTACGCGGCAGCAGCCCGAGCGCATTGGGAGAAGACGGCCCCGACGAGGCTTCACGCACTGGAGAACCCGGAGGAGTTTTTCACGAACCTGGGCCTTCAGGTGCAGGCGGAAGTGTCGGACCTGACGGCGATGCTGGCTGGGACGCGCTCTTCGGAGCAGAATTACTTGCAGGAGGTCGCCCGGCTGGTGACGGCCCGGCGGATAGCGGAGGAGGTCGTGATGGCACAGCTGGTGTGGATCGGCGACCCGGAGCTGCCGCTGGAGCAGGCCCGCGAGGAATGGGAGCAGACCCGGACCTCAGACGACAACCTCGTGACCTGGGCCGAGCGGATGCAGGACTCCCCGGACTTGATGCCCTCGACGGTCGAGCTGGAGCAGATGGCGGCCGACTGGGCGGTGCCGGTGACGTTCCTCGAGGGCCTGGTGGCGACCGAGCCGCCGCGGGACTACCTGCGGGAGAACGAGGCGGTACTTCAGGAGGCGGCGACGATTCGCTTCCTGCGCGAACTGAGCTAGCCGCCCCAGCCAGGTTCGTCCCCGCCTCGCAGGACGACCTGGCGCCCTCCGGGCAGAAGGCCAGGTTCCAGGCGAACACCGCCGCGATCCGGCTCGCGCGCACGCTGGCCGCCGAGGACCGGGCCGCGACCGCGGAGGAGCAGCAGGTGCTCGCCCGCTGGTCGAGCTGGGGGGCGCTGCCCGATGTGTTCGACGCGGCCAAGGACGGCTGGGACGCCGAGCGCGCCGAGCTGCGTGGCCTGCTGGACGAGACGGAGTGGGACGCCGCGGCGCGCACGACGATCAACGCCCACTACACCGACCCGTTGATCGTCCGGCAGATGTGGCGAGCGATGAGCGCGCTCGGCTTCGCCGGCGGCGCCGTGCTGGAACCCGGCTCCGGGGCGGGGACGTTCATCGGCCTCGCACCGGCGACGGCGCAGATGACCGGCGTGGAGCTGGACCCGGTGACCGCGGCGATCAGCCAGGGCCTCTACCCGCACGCGACAATCCGCGCCGAGTCGTTCGCCGACACCCGCATGCCCGAAGCGCACTTCGACGCCGCGATCGGCAACGTGCCGTTCGCCGGCGTCGTCCTGCACGATCCGGTCCACAACGGCACCAAGCAGACGATGCACAACCACTTCATCCTCAAGTCGCTGCGGCTGACCCGGCCCGGCGGGCTCGTCGCGGTGCTGACCTCGCACTACACGATGGACGCGCAGAACCCCGGCGCGCGCCGGGAGATGAACGCCCTGGCGGATCTCGTCGGGGCGATCCGCCTGCCCACCGGCGCGCACCGCCGCGCGGCAGGCACGGAGGTGCTCACCGACCTGCTCATCTTCCGCCGCCGCGAGGACGACCGACCGCCAGCCGACGACCTGTGGGAGACCGTCACGCCGGTCAACATCGACGGGCGGCTGGTGAAGATCAACGCCTACTTCGACCACCGGCCAGAGCGGATGCTCGGCACCGTCGGCGTGCAGCAGGGCATGTACGGGGCGGACACGCTCACCGTCACCGGCGACCTCGCCGAGCTGGAGAGCACACTGGCACTCGCCGTGGACGAGATCGTGTTCGCCGGGCGCCGGCTCGGGCTGACGATGAGCGAACGCACCGAGGCGCAGCAATCCCGCCGTGCCGCGTTCACCCCGTCGGCGCCGGCCGCGTGGGACGGCAGCATCGTCCCGGTCGACGGCGGCGAGTTCGCGACCGTCGCCTCCGGCGCGCTGGAACCGTTCGCCGTACCCAGGTCGGCGGCGACCGAGCTGCGCTCCCTCCTCGGGCTGCGCGACCGCGCCACGGCCCTGCTAACCCTGGAATCGGCCACGGTGGACGACACGGCCGAGGTCACCGAGGCGCGGGCCGCGCTGCGACGCGACTACCAGAAGTACCTCGGCAAGTACGGCCCTCTCAACCGCTACACGCTGCGTCCGACCGGGCGCCAGAACCCGGCCGGGGACGACACCTACGCGCGGATCGTGCCGACCCCGATCCGGCTGCTGCGCTCCGACCCGTTCGGACCCCTGGTGCTCGCCCTGGAGCAGTTCGACGACACCGAGCAGACGGCCACTCCGGCGGCGATCATGACCCGCCGCGTCGTCGCCCCGCGCCCAGAGGTACAGGGAGTGGAGACGCCCGCCGACGCGATCGCGGTGAGCCTGGACCGCACCGGCGGCATCGACCTGACCCTCATCGCCGACCTGCTGGGGATGCCTGAGCACGAGGCCCGTCCGGCGCTGGACGGGATGGTGTTCACCGATCCGGTCGGCGGCGAGCTCGTTCACGCCCCCGCCTACCTGTCCGGCGACGTGCGCGGGAAGCTCGAGGCCGCCAAGGCGCGCGCAGCCGACGAGCCCGCGTTCCAGGCGAACGTCGACGCGCTGACCGCCGTGCTGCCGGCCGCGCTCGGCGTGGAGGACATCACCGCCCGGCTGGGCGCCGTGTGGATCAGCGAACGCATCCACGAGGTCTTCCTCAACGCGATCCTGAAGACCTCCGACGTGCGGGTGGAGAATTCGCTGCCGGGCATGTGGGAGGTCCGCGGCGGTCGGGCAGGCGTGCTGTCCACGAGCGAATGGGGCACCGAGCGGCGCCCCGCGCCCGACATCGCCCAGGCCGTCATGGAGCAGAAGACCCTGCTCGTCTACGACGAGGTGGAAGACGTCGGCGGGAAGGTCCGTCGCGTCCTGAACCCGATCGAGACGACGGCCGCGCAGGAGAAGGCCGACCTCATCCAGGAGCGGTTCGGCGAGTGGGTGTGGGAAGACCCCGCCCGCGCCGCCGCGCTCGTGGACGAGTATAACCGGCGCTTCAACTCGATCGTGCTGCGCGATTACAGCGAGGCCGGCGACTACCTCTCGCTGCCCGGCATGGCGGCGAGCTTCGAGCCGCGCCCGCATCAGCGCGCCGCGGTCGCCCGCATGATCGCCGAGCCCTCGGCCGGGTTGTTCCACGAGGTCGGTGCCGGGAAGACCGCCGAGATGGTGATGGGCGCGATGGAGATGCGCCGCATGGGCCTGATCGCCAAGCCCGTCGTCGTCGTGCCCAATCACATGCTCGAACAGGTCGGCCGGGAGTGGCTGCAGATTTACCCGCAGGCGCGAATCCTCGCCGTCTCCAGCGGTGACCTGACCGCGGACAAGCGCCGCACCTTCGTCGCCCGCGCTGCGGCGAACGAGTGGGATGCCGTGATCTTGACCCAGGGGGCGTTCGCGAAGATCCCGCTGCGCACGGAGACCCAGCAGGCGTACATCCGCTCACAGGTCGATGACGTCAAGCAGGTGCTCGACCAGGCCGAGGGCGAGGACCGGATGAGCGTCAAGCGCATCCAGCGCAAGCTCCTGGCCCTGGAGAACAAGCTCAAGGACCGCACCGACACCGCCCGCGACGTCGGGGTCTGCTTCGAGGACACCGGCATCGACTACGTGATCGTCGACGAGATGCATATGTACAAGAACCTGGCGACGGAGTCCAACATCCGTGACGCCTCGATTGAGGGCTCGGACCGGGCGACCGATCTGCACATGAAGCTCGAGTATCTGCGCTCGCAAGGACGTGAGCGGGTCGTCACCGGGGCGACCGCGACGCCGATCTCCAACTCGGTCACCGAGGCATACGTGATGCAGCGCTACCTGCGTCCCGACCTGCTCGACGCGGCCGGGATCGGGGCGTTCGACGCCTGGGCGGCGACGTTCGGGCAGACCGTCACGCAGATGGAGATGGCCCCGACCGGGAACAACACGTTCCGCATGAAAACCCGCTTCGCGAAGTTCTCCAACGTGCCGGAGATGCTCAAGATGTGGTCGATCTTCGCCGACGTGAAGACCGCCGAAGACCTGCAACTGCCCACCCCCGACCTCGTTGCCCGCGACGACGGGCAGCGGGTGCCGGCCACGGTGCCGGTGCAGCCGACCGTGGAGCTCGAACGGTTCATCGAGCACCTGGGCGCGCGGGCGGAGAAGATCGCCGCGAAGGCGGTCCCGCCCAACGAGGACAACATGCTCAACGTGTCCACCGACGGCCGCAAGGCCGCGCTTGACATTCGCATGATCGTCCCCAACCGACCCTCCGGCCCGACGAAGATCGACGCCGCCGCCGACGCGATCCACCGGGTCTGGGAGCGCACGCGCGACAACGAGTACCTCGACGTCATCACCGGGCAGCCCTCGCCGGTGCGCGGGGCGTTGCAGCTTGTGTTCTCCGATATCGGCACGCCGAACCCCGACCGCTGGAACGCCTACGACGAGCTGCACGCCCAGCTCGTCCTGCGCGGGATGCCGGGCGAGGCGATCCGGTTCATGCACGAGGCCAAGACCGACACCGACAAGGCCCGCCTGTTCGCCGCCGCCCGCGCGGGGCACATCGCCGTGCTGCTCGGCTCGACCGAGAAGATGGGCGTGGGCACCAACGTCCAAGCAAGAGCGGTCGCGCTCTACCATCTGGACTGCCCGTGGCGTCCGTCCGACATCGCCCAGCGCGAGGGCCGGATCATGCGGCAGGGCAATCAGAACGCCGAGGTCGCGATCGTCCGATTCGTGACCGAGCGATCCTTCGACTCCTACATGTGGCAAGGCGTCGAGCGGAAGGCGACGTTCATCGCCCAGCTCATGCGGGGCCGGCTCGACACACGCGAGATCGAGGAGATCGACTCCTCGGCCCTGTCCGCCGCGGAAGCCAAGGCGATCAGCTCCGGCAACCCGCTGCTGCTGGAGCACTCCACGATCCAGAACGAGGTCACAAGGCTGCGCCGGCTGGAACGCGCCTACCACCGCAACGAGTCGATGCTCATCCACACCCGCGACCGTGCCCGCGGCGACGCGCGGCGCGCCGAGAACGACATCGAGCACCTGGAGGCCGCGGTGCCGCGCATCCGCGACACCTCCGGCGACAACTTCCGCATCGAGCTGCGCGGCACGCACTACGACTCGCGGGTCGACGCCGGGCACGCCCTCGCCCGGTGGGCGCACGACTCCGACCTGAAGTGGGCGCCCAAGTACGCGACCCGAGACTACGGCGTCATCGGACGCATCAGCGGATTCGACGTCCACCTGGGCACCCGCCCGATGCTCGGCGACCTGCTCATGGAGGTCAGGCTCGACGACGTGCCCCGCAGCGGCTTTACCATCTCCCGCGAGCTGTTCCTCGAGGGAGGCGTCGGCGTGATCCAGCGCATCGAGAACCGCGTCTCGGGCATCCCCACCCTGCTTGGGCACGCGCGCGACGACCTCGCCGTCGCCGAGCAGACCATCTCGGAGACCGAGGAACGCATCGGCCAGCCGTTCCGCTATGCGGCTGCCCTCGCCGATGCCGAGACGGACCTGAGCCGCGTCGAGGTACAGCTGGCCGCGATGCAGGATAGCGGCGAACAGCCGCCCGCCGTCGAGGAGGCGCGGATCACTGTGGAGGCCGTCCGCGCTCACCGGCCCGCGCTCGGGGTGCGGGCCGACCCCGACCGAGCGGTGGTCGACCTCGCCGTGGTCGAACGCTCGCTGGCCCCGCAGCGTGAAGGACCGCAGTTCGGCCTCTGACGCCGTGCGTCAGAACAAGGTCGGGGCGTCCGGGCGGGCCGCGGTCGGCCGCGCCCCGAACGACGAGGCCGGCGCCAGCCGGCGTGGGGAGCGCAGCGGCTCTTCTGGCATGAGGCGGCTCGCCAGCACCGCCTTGACGTCGCTCCACAGATCCGGGCGGTCCAGGTGCGCGTCCTTCTGGCAGTCGCGAGCCAGGTCGCTCAGGAACCGCTCACGCCTCGCCGGCGTCGACAACTGCTCGTCGTAGAATCCGTGAATGTCGTAGTGCGCGATGAAACCGAAGTAGCCGTGCGTCGAGAGCCCCAGATACAGCGGGCGCGTGAACTGCTCGCGAGGGAAGTCGTCGGCGATGAACCGCAGCAGCGAGTTCACGAACCGCGCCTTGCGTTCCGGGGTGCCCGAGCCCCAGCCCGAGTCGACGAACTGCTCCGGCCGGTATCGAGGGGTCGCCATGATGCTGCTCCGCTTCTTCGCCGCGGGCAGACGCCCGCACCATGAAGGTGCGCGTCGTCGAGGCGGGGGAGTTGCGCGCACCTGTACGTCATGGGCGAGACAAGAACCGACCATGCCGCTCCCGGAGGGCTCGCGAACGATCCGCTCCCGCCGACCTTCGACGTCGTGGCCTGGACGCGACAGGCATGCGAGGCGTCGGGGGTGCCGTTCGCCGTCGAAGACCCGGTAGTCCTGGGCCGACTCTGCGCGCTCATGGAGCATCCGGCCTGACCCAGCACCCTGCCGTCATGCCTTGAAGGTGAGCTCGACGCGCTCGGGTCGGAAGCGGGAACCACCGTTCGCGTAGGGCTGCACGACAAGACTGTCGACCAGCGCGGTCAGGATCGCCCGCTTCTGGGGAACCGTCCACTCGTGGTCCCAGGCGTGCCGCAGAGCCGCCTCATCGCCGATTGGGAGCCCTTTGAGGGCCGACCCACGGTTCACCCTTCCGAGAGCAAGTTCCGCGTCGTGTACGGCGCTCTGCGCCGCGACACGACCGGCGTGGTACTCGCTGCGGCTCAACATTCCTGCCCCGTAGTCACGGGCGAGGTCTTCCATCCGCTCGCGCGCGGCCAGGATGCGTCCCATAGCCGCCGCGACCGCGCCACCCGTCTCGGGAGTGTCGGCCGGGAGCGTGGTCGCGGCCAGGCGGGCGATCACCGCTTCCTTGACGACTGCTTCCAGACCGGAGGCGCTGACCGACAGACCGCCTCGTTCGGGGTGACCTGGAACGGGCATGCAGCGGTAGTAGCGACGCTTGGCGTCTGAGGGGCCATGGGTATTCTTGCCGGACACAAGTCCTGACCCGCACTTGCCGCAGGTGGCGATCGCCGAGAGCAGATTGATCGAGGACGCTCCGACGCGCCGGTCGGGGTTAGAGAGCATCGCCCTGATGCGGGTCGTTTCCTCCGGGGTGATGATCGCGGGCCAGTTCCCCGGCCCGAGAATCTCCCGTCCGTTGGGGGCGTCGCCGTGCCTCCGGCCAGGCTCATACGCTCGCTGTCCACTGATCCGTGCGGAGACGAGAATCGACTTCACCGTGGTCGCGTGCCACACGCCGAGCGTCTTCCCCGTGTTGGCCTGCGGTGCGGGGAACCCGGACTCTTCGTTCAGCCATGCGGTGATGGATCGCAGGGACTGGCCGGCCAGGAACCTGTCGGCCATTTCGCGGATGACCGCGGCCTGCTCGGGGATCAGCACGCCGCCGGTGCCGTAGCCGAACTTGGCCGCTCCGTGCCAGTCGCCGCGCTCGGCCTTCTGCCGGTTCGCGCGGCGGATGCGGTCTGCCTTGTGCCCGGACTCGTAGGCGGCCATCGCGACCAGCTGGCGCGCCATCAGCCGACCCTCGTGAGTGTTCAGGTCGAACGCCCCGCCCATGACTGCCTCGATGCGGATCGGATGCGTCTCCACGAGGTCGATCAAGTCCTCGAGCTCGCGGGGTCGCCGGTAAAGGCGGTCCACGTGCCACACCACGACCCGTGAGGGGCCGAGCTTGATCCGGGCGAGCATCCGTGCGAAGTCCGGTCGCTTCTTGTCGAGGTAGGCGGACGTGTCGTTGTCCATGAACACGTCGCCCTCGGCGACGTCCAAGCCCAGCCGGGCGCACAACGCGAGACAGTCGTCCCGCTGTCGCTCGACGCCGGCTTCCTCCCCGGTGCGGTCCTCACTGATCCGCAGATACACCAGCACCTGCTCCGTGATCGTGCTGCTACTGGTGGTCGTCGCCCTAAAGAGCATGGCGATCACCCCGATCGAATCCCTGCCTTGCAGACGTCGCGACCGGGCACCGAGTCAGTGCCCGGAGCATCACCGTTGAGGAACGATCGACAGTCAGACGGGCTCTCCCCAGCGTTACCGCCACCACTAGGTTGTTCTCGCGGCAGTACCGCTCAATGGCTCGTCGCTGCGCCCCCGTGCCCCCGCCAACGGGCCGCGTTCGAGCAACCCGCACGTACACCGCAACGTTCCTCTTGCCTTCGACATCCACGCCGATCACCTCCACTGACTAGGTGCGTCAGATGCACCAAGTGGAGAAGACGACCTTGCTCGCCGCCCTCCTGGCCGAGGCATCGCCCGACGAGAGGATCGTGACGCTCGAAGACGTCGCCGAACTGCGCATCGACCATCCGCACGTCGTCTCGCTCGAGTCCCGGCAGGCGAATCTCGAGGGCAGCGGCCGCCTGGGGCTCGAACGCCTCGTGCGCGAGGCCCTGCGGATGCGCCCCGACCGCCTGGTGCTGGGCGAGTGCCGTGGTGCGGAGATCCGCGAGCTGCTCGCGGCGCTCAACACGGGTCACGACGGCGGCGCGGGAACCCTGCACGCGAACTCGCTCAAAGACGTGCCCGCGCGCATCGAGGCGCTCGGAGCCCTCGCCGGCATGAACGCCGAGGCCATCGCCCGGCAGACGGTGAGCGCGATCGGGCTCGTGCTGCACATCGAGCGGCGCGACGGGGTGCGGCGCCTGGAGCACATGGGGCGCTTCGCCCTCGACGCGCGGGACCGGCTCATGGTGGTGCCGGCATGAGCGGCGGCGGGCGGGGCGGGCGGGGCGCGGTGTCTCGAGCTGCGGAGGGGCGAGGCGTGGAAGGACGACCAGTGGTCGGCCGGGGCATGGAGGGGCGAGGCGCGGTGGGGCAGGGTGCTGCGGTGCGATCGCACGGCGTGCGACGGCGCGCACGGGACCGCCCGCCGCCCATCGAGACCGTGGCCGCCGTGACAGAGCGTCTGGCCGTACTGCTGTCGGCGGGGGTCGCCCCGGCGAGCGCCTGGGGCTACCTCTCGAGCGACACGAGCATCGAGCAGGATGCCGCGGCGCCCGTGATCGGCGCTGCGGCCTCGGCCGGCTCCACGGGCGCCGACGTCGCCCGTGCTCTCGCGGCATCCGTCGACGCGCGGCAGCCGCTCGGTCAGGCGTGGCTCGGCCTCGCGTCCGCCTGGGCCGTCGCGACCGAGTCGGGTGCGCCGCTCGCCACGTGCCTGCGGCATCTCGCGGAGTCGTTCCGGCAGCTCGGCGCCACGCAGCGCGATCTGTCGGTCGCGATGGCGGGCCCCGCGTCGACGGCGAGGCTCGTGATGGCCATGCCCGTGATCGGCGTGCTCTTCGGGCTGGGGCTCGGTTTCGACACGGTGCACACCCTGTTCGGGACGATTCCGGGCGCCGCCTGCCTGGTCGTGGGCATCCTGCTGATGCTTCTCGCCGGCCGATGGAATCGGGCGCTCATCGCCGCCGCGCAACCGCGGAGGGCGGCGCCCGGGCTGTCGCTCGACCTCATGGCGATCGCGATGACGGGCGGCGCCTCGCTCGACCGGGCGAGGGCGCTCGTCGACCGGGTCGTCGTCGACTTCGCGCTGCCGGTCGACGATGAGCGCAGCGCCGTCGACGGCGTGCTCGAGCTCTCGCGTCGAGCGGGTGTGCCCGCCGGGGAGCTCCTGAGGAGCGAGGCCGAGCAGCTGCGCCGCTCGGCCCGCTCGGAGGGCCAGCGCAGCGCGGCAGCTCTCGCAGTGAAGCTCATGCTGCCGCTCGGCGTGTGCGTTCTGCCCGCCTTTATGCTGCTCGGCGTCGCGCCCCTGCTGTTCTCCGTGATCTCCTCCACAGTGTCGGTGATCGTGTGATCCATCCACCGTTCGCTGTCGCCGGCCGCTGCGCACCCGTGGCGGCGGGCATCCTGGTATCCACTCGAGCCGCAGTCACACCCAACCGGGTCTGCACGACCCATCACTCACCATCACCCAGGAGGAAACGACATGGCACACAACACATCCACCCGGCCGGCCGAGCTGCACTCGCGGCGCCTCGGCGAGCTCGACGGGAGCGGTCAGCGCAGGGGCTCGGGCGCGGCGGCGTATGCGGCCGACGTGCCGGGCGGCCTCTCCCGGCTCGCGTCGAGGCTGCGAGACGACGAAGGCGCTGCGACCGCGGAATACGCCGTCGCCACGATGGCGGCCGTCGGGTTCGCGGGGCTCCTCGTGCTCATCCTGCGGGGAGACGAGGTCCGGGGCATCCTGACCGACCTCGTGCGCAATGCCCTCACGGTGGGCTGAGCGCACCCGATGGTCCTCGGCACGGGGCAGTGTGACCGCCGAGTTCGCAGCCGTCGTTCCGGCGATCGTGCTCGTGCTCGCGTTCTGCCTCGGCGGCATCCAGCTCGCGACGCAGAACCTGCGGATGACGGATGCCGCGGCCGACGCCGCCCGCAGCCTGGCCCGCGGCGACGGATCGGATGTCGCCGCGGGCCGGGCGGCCACGATCGCCGGAGCGGTCACCATGAACACCAGGCAGCAGGGAGAGTTCGTATGCGTGGAATTGAGCGCGGGCAGCGCCTTCGGGCCCCTGGCCCTGGTCGGCGTCGAGGCGCGGGCACAGAGCTGCGCGCTCGCGGGCGGGCTCTGAGCGGCTGGGGGCCGAGGGTGCGGGGGCCCGGTGTGCGGCGCGACGCCGGCTCGGCATCGGTGATGGGCATGGCCGTCGTCGCGACGATGGTCGCCCTCGCCGGGCTCGTCGTTCCCGTCGGTGTCGTGCTCGTGGCGCGACAGGGCGTCGCGAACGCCGCGGATGCCGCCGCGCTCGCGGCGGCCGACGCCGCTTCGGGCGCGATCGGCGGCTATCCGTGCGATGTCGCGGATGTCGCCGCCGGTCTCAACGCAGCGACGGTGACCGGGTGCGAGCTCGACGGGCTCGTCGCGTCCGTCACGGTCTCGCGCACCGTGCTCGGCTTCGCGATCGCGAGCAGCGCACGAGCGGGGCCGTCGCCGTAGTGCGGCGTCAGAGCCGAGCGGCCGAGCCGGCGGACGTGACGATCAGACGATCAGCAAGACCGATCAGCAGAGGCCGATCAGCCGAGGTCGATCAATCGAAGACGGCCTCGAGGTAGCGGTAGTCGACGGCCGTCGGCTGATGGCCGGAGTCTCCGTCGCCGCCGAACTCGAGCGCCGTGCCGCGGGCGTAGAGGTAGCGCTTGCCGTCCGATTCGGCGGGGATCTCCAGTCGCGGCTGCGGTTCACCCGATTCGAGGAAGGGCGTTGTGATGGTCTTGCCCTCGAGAGGTCCGTCCGTCAGCTTGGCTGTATAGGTTCCAGAGAGTGATGTAGCCATAACGCCATTGTCCTCCGTAGTGTTGGCGTCGCAAAGGGGTTGTGCGACACGCCTGAAGGCCCTGTCGCCCACGAACTCCTCAGCAACGTCATCAGTACCTCTTAATACGTGCGGTGAAACGGGCACGGGGAGCGACGGAGACGATCACGGGGCGAACGCCGCGATCACGCGGATGGCGCCGATTAGGCAGAGTTCCTCTGAGTATGTGTATGGTGTGCCTGATGGGCTGCGGCGCTCATCGGGCGCAGAACGTCGCCGCACCGGGGGGAAGCGGAGCGTTTCGCCCGCCGAAATCATAAGACACAGGGAGTCAGGTGTCCGTTAGCAAAAAGCTGGTCATCGTCGAGTCGCCGGCCAAGGCGAAGACGATTGCCCAGTATCTGGGCAAGGGCTACGAGGTTCAGGCCTCGGTGGGCCACATTCGCGACCTCGTCGAGCCCAAGAACCTTCCCCCGGAGCTCAAGAAGGGCTCACTGGGCAAATTCTCGGTCGACGTCGAGAACGGCTTCGAGCCGTACTACGTCGTCTCGGCCGAGAAGAAGAAGACGGTCACCGACCTCAAGAGGGCGTTGAAAGACGCCGACGAGCTCTTCCTCGCAACTGATGAGGACCGCGAGGGCGAAGCCATCGCGTGGCACCTGCTGCAGGTTCTGAACCCCAAGGTCCCCGTGCGCCGGATGGTCTTCCACGAGATCACCCGCGAGGCCATCGAGCACGCTCGCGACAACACCCGCGAGATCGACACGGCGCTCGTCGACGCCCAGGAGACCCGCCGCATCCTCGACCGCCTCTACGGCTACGAGGTCTCGCCGGTGCTCTGGCGCAAGGTCGGCCCCGGTCTGTCCGCAGGCCGGGTGCAGTCCGCCGCTACCCGCCTCGTCGTCGACCGCGAGCGCGAACGCCTCGCCTTCACCGCTGCCAGCTACTGGGATCTCGCCGCCCGTCTCGCGGCATCCACCGAGGCCGGAGCCGACACGGCGACCGCCTTCGACGCCCGGCTCGTGCGCCTCGGCGGCGACAGGATCGCCTCCGGCCGTGACTTCGACGACACCGGCGCGCTCACCTCGAAGGCCGTCACCCTCGATGAGCCCACCGCCCGTGCGCTGACCGCCGCGCTCGAGGCGTCGACCACGAAGACGGTCGTCTCGACCCTCGAGTCGAAGCCGTACTCCCGCCGCCCCGCCGCCCCCTTCACGACCTCGACCCTGCAGCAGGAGGCGGCCCGTAAGCTCCGCTTCTCGTCGCGGCAGACCATGAGCGTCGCGCAGTCGTTGTACGAGAACGGCTACATCACCTATATGCGAACCGACTCGCCCTCGCTCTCGCAGCAGGCGATCAACGCGGCCCGCACGCAGGCGACGGCGCTCTACGGCGCCGACACCATCCCCGACAAGCCGCGACTGTACACCGGCAAGAACAAGAGCGCCCAGGAGGCGCACGAGGCGATCCGCCCCGCCGGCGACAGCTTCCGCACCCCGCAGCAGCTCGCGAGCACCCTGCGCGGAAACGAGTTCAAGCTCTACGATCTCATCTGGAAGCGCACGGTCGCATCGCAGATGGCCGACGCGAAAGGCTCCACGGCGACCGTGACGATCGCATCGACGGTGGGCGAGAAAGCCGGCGACATCGAGGCCGGGACCGTCGCCGAGTTCACGGCGAGCGGAACCGTCATCACCTTCCGCGGCTTCCTGCACGCCTATGAGGAGAGCCACGACGAGGAGCGCAACGCCCCCGCCGAGCCCTCGGAGGCGAAGCTCCCGCCCCTCACCGAAGGCCAGACGCTCGACCTGCTCGACGTCGAGGCGAAAGGGCACGAGACCAGCCCGCCGCCGCGCTACACCGAAGCGAGCCTCATCAAGGCGCTCGAAGAGCTCGGCATCGGCCGGCCCTCGACCTACACGGCGACGATCTCGACCATCGTCGACCGCGGCTACGTCACCCCTCGGGGCACGGCGCTCATCCCCAGCTGGACGGCGTTCTCCGTCGTGCGGCTGCTCGAGGAGTTCTTCGCCGACCTCGTGCAGTACGACTTCACGGCCGAGATGGAAGAAGACCTCGACCGCATCGCCGGCGGCGAGGAAGACCGGGTGGACTGGCTCAACAGCTTCTACTTCGGCACGGCCACCCATCGCGGGCTCCGCCAGGTCATCGACAATCTCGGCGACATCGACGCGCGGGCGATCAACTCGATCGTCCTGAGCGACGACATCACCCTGCGCATCGGCAAGTACGGCCCCTACCTCGAGGTCGTCGAGCCGGATGCCGCGCTCGACGACGAGGGCAAGCCCGTGCCGCGCCGCGTCAACATCCCGCCGGAGCTCGCCCCCGACGAGCTCACGGCCGTCAAGGCCCGCGAGCTCGTCGACGCCCCCGTCCAGACCGACCGTGTGCTGGGCAGCAACCCGGCGAACGGCAAGAACGTCGTCGCGAAAGACGGCCGTTTCGGCCCCTACGTGACCGAGCTCGACCCCGAGCCGGAGCCCGTCGCCGACCCCGCGACCGGCGAGATCGTCGAGACGGCCGCGACTGCAGCTGCCACGGCCACGGCCGCCAAGGCGCCGGCCAAGAAGCCCGCGGCGAAGAAGGCCGCGGCCGTCAAGCCCCGTACGGCCTCGCTCTTCAAGAGCATGGATGTCGCGACCATCGACCTCGACACGGCCCTGCGCCTGCTCGACCTTCCCCGCACCGTGGGCGCCGACCCCGAGTCGGGCGAGGAGATCCTCGCCCAGAACGGCCGCTACGGCCCATACCTGAAAAAGGGTGTCGACACTCGGTCGCTCACGAGCGAGGACCAGATCTTCGAGATCGACCTCGCCGGAGCCCTCGAGCTCTACGCGCAGCCCAAATACGGCGCGCGGCGCGCTTCGAGCGCGCTCAAGGACTTCGAGGCCCCCGACCCCGAGAGCGGCAAGGCCATCAAGATCAAAGACGGCCGCTTCGGCGCCTACGTCACCGACGGGGTGACCAACGCGACCATCCCGCGCGGCGAGACGGTCGAAGAGGTCGACTTCGAGCGCGCCGTGCAGCTGCTGGCCGACAAACGCGCCAAAGGCCCGGCGAAGCCCCGTGCCGCCGCCAAGAAGGCACCCGCCACCAAGACGGCTGCCAAGAAGACGACCACGGCCAAGAAGACAGCGACGGTCAAGAAGGCAGCCGGCACGACCGCCGCGAAAGCGGCCGTCGCCACCACGACGACCGTGCGCAAGGCCGGAGCCACCGCGGCGGCCACGAAGGCGACCGCCGCGAAGACGGGGCTTCCGACGGCGGGTGCAGCGGGAACGACGGCGGGCTCGGAGTGACGGCGGCTGCGGCATCCGGGCTCTTCATCACCTTCGAAGGCGGTGACGGCTCCGGCAAGTCGACGCAGGCGGCACTGCTGACCGACTGGCTCGAAGAGGGCGGGCGCACCGTGGTGCGCTCGCGCGAGCCCGGCGGCACCGATGTCGGCAATGAGATCCGCGAGATCGTGCTCCACCACCGCGGCGAGATCACGCCTCGCGCCGAAGCCCTGCTCTACGCGGCCGACCGCGCCCACCACATCGCCACAAAGATCCGTCCGGCGATCGACCGCGGCGACATCGTCATCCAAGACCGCTACCTCGACTCCTCGGTCGCCTACCAGGGCGCCGGGCGCGTGCTCGACGCGACCCAGGTGCGGATGCTCTCGCTCTGGGCGGCGGAAGACCTGCTGCCCGACCTGACGATCCTGCTCGACCTCGACGAGACCCGCGCCCGCGGCCGGCTCGACGCCGCCCGCACCCGCTACGACCGTCTCGAAGCCGAGGCGGGCGAGTTCCACGCGCGCGTGCGGGCAGCCTACCTCGATCTCGCGGCCGCCGAGCCGGGGCGATTCCTCGTTCTCGACGCCACCGAACCCGTCGAGCGCATCGCGGAGCGCATCCGCGATCGCGTCGGGACGCTGCTGGCCCGCGAGGGCAGCGGTGCCACCGGAGCGGGCGGTGCCACCGAGGCGGGCGGTGACGGCGGTGAGACCGGTTCGCAGGATGCCGTCAGTCGCGGCCGATAACCTGAAAGCATGAGTGTCTGGGATGAGCTGACGGGGCAGGCCGACGCCATCGGCGTGCTGCGCGCGGCGGCCGAGAGCTCGGTCGCGATGGCGCCCACCGGATCGATGACCCACTCCTGGCTCATCACCGGCCCGCCCGGCTCGGGTCGCTCGAACCTCGCGTTCGCCTTCGCGGCGGCCCTCCTGAGTGCCGGAGACCCTCAGGACGAGGTCGCGACCCTCCGCCAGGTCGAAGCACGCAGCCACCCCGACCTCGCCGTGCTCAGCACCGAACGGGTCATCATCTCGATCGACGAGGTGCGCAAGCTCGTCTCCAGCTCGCAGTTCTCGCCGTCCATCGGGCGGCACCGGGTCATGGTCATCGAAGACGCCGACCGGATGACCGAGCGCACCTCCAACGTGCTGCTCAAGGCTCTCGAGGAGCCGCCTGAGCGCACGGTGTGGATCCTCTGCGCGCCCAGCGAGGCCGACCTCATCCCCACGATCCGATCGCGCGTGCGCACCGTGCGACTGCGGGTGCCGAGCATCGACGACGTCGCCGAGCTCATCGTGCGACGCGACGGCGTCGATGCGCAGACCGCCGAACGCGCCGCCCGTCTGGCGCAGAGCCACATCGGCATGGCGCACCGCCTCGCCACCAACGCCGAGGCGCGCGACCGTCGCGACGAGACCCTCCGCACCGCGCTCGCGATCCACTCCGTGGCCACCGCCGTCTCCGCCGCAGCACGGCTCATGGAGATCGCCGGCGACGACGCCAAGGCGATCACCGAGGAGCGCGACGCCGAAGAACGCGAGAGCGCCCTGCGCTCCCTGGGCGTCGAGCCCGGGGGAGCGGTTCCCGCGCAGCTGCGCGGCCAGCTCAAGACCCTCGAAGAAGACCAGAAGCGCCGCGCGACACGCAGCCTGCGCGACGGCCTCGACCGCATCCTTGTCGACCTCATGTCGCTCTACCGCGACCTCGTGATGCTGCAGCTCGGGCGCGGTGGCAGCGTCATCAACCGCGAGCTCGAGGTCGAGCTGAACGCCGCGGCCGCGGCATCCACCCCCGCTCAGACGCTCGAGACGCTCGACTCGATCGCCCTCGCCCGGCGCAGGATCGAATCGAACGTCGCCCCCGCCCTCGCACTCGAGGCCATGCTCGTCTCCGCCATCAGAACACCGCGAAAGGTGCAGTGACCCTGTGACCCGACCACCGCGCGCCCGCACGATCGTGGCCGTCGTCGCCCTCGCCGCGACGCTGAGCCTCACCCTGTCGAGCTGCCTGCCGTGGCCGCACCTGGCGTCGCGGTCCGCGAGCGCGACGTCGACCCCGGTCTCGGAAGACGTGCCGGCCGAGCTCGCCCCCTATTACACGCAGAGCCTCAGCTGGACGAGCTGCGGCGACGCCCTGCAGTGCACGACGGCGAAGGCGCCGCTCGACTGGAACGACCCGGGCGCCGGCGACATCGACCTCGCCCTCGTGCGCCACCAGGCGACGGGCGACCGGCTCGGCTCGCTGCTCGTCAACCCGGGCGGCCCCGGCGGCTCGGGCTACGACTTCGTCATGGACTCCCTCGACTTCGCGACGGATGCGACGCTGCAGGAGAGCTACGACATCGTCGGCTTCGACCCCCGCGGCGTGGGGCGATCCTCCGCCGTGACCTGCTACGACCCGGCCCAGATGGACACCTACCTCTACGGCCTGACGACCGCGCCCCGCGGAAGCGACGCGTGGATCCAGGAGCTCGAGACCTCGGCGACCGACTTCGGCGACGCGTGCGCCAAGAACACGGGTCCCCTGCTCGGGCACGTCGACACCACGAGCGCCGCGAAAGACCTCGACATGCTGCGTGCGGCCCTCGGCGACGAGCAGCTCAACTACCTCGGATACTCCTACGGAACCTACCTCGGCGCCACCTACGCCGAGCTCTTCCCGAGCAAGGTCGGGCGATTCGTGCTCGACGGGGCCCTCGACCCCTCGACGAGCAACTTCGAGGTCACCAAGACCCAGGCGATGGGCTTCGAGAGCGCTCTGCGCGCCTACCTGGCCGACTGCCTCGCGGGCGACGACTGCCCCTTCACCGGCACCGTCGACGACGCGATGGGCACGATCGCCGCGCTCCTGGACTCGGTGGACGCGAGCCCCATCCGGGCGACAGACGGTCGCGAGCTCGGCGGCAACACCCTGCTGACGGCCATCATCTACCCGCTCTATCAGGCCGACGCCTGGAGCTACCTGAGCGACATGCTCGCCACGGTCATGAAGGGCGAGGCGGACTACGCGTTCCAGTTCGCCGACGCCTACAACGGCCGCGACACCGACGGCAGCTACCTCGACAACTCCACGGAGGCGTTCCTCGCCATCAACTGCATTGACTACGCCTACGACGACGACCCGGCGACGATGCGCGCGCAGGCCGCGGAGCTCGAGGCCGCCGCCCCGGTCATCGGCAAGTACATGGCGTACGGCGACATCGGCTGCGCGAGCTGGCCGTACACCTTCACCGGGGAGCGCACGGCTCTGCACGCGGAAGGCGCCGCCCCGATCCTCGTCGTCGGCACCACCAACGACCCCGCGACCCCGTACGTCTGGGCGCAGAACCTCGCCGAGCAGCTCGACAGCGGCCACCTCGTCACGTACCAGGGCGAAGGGCACACCGCGTACAACAAGTCCAACGACTGCGTGAACAACACCGTCGACGCGTTCTTCGTCGACGGCGTGGTGCCGGACTCCGACCCGATGTGCTGACGCCATGCCGGTGAGCCGTCGACCGCGCCCATGAAGAGGTATCAGAGCGACCGGACCGTGTCGACGGGTTTGTTCGTATACGCATGCATAGGAATAATCACAGTATGAGTACCTCCGTCGAGCCGGGCCTGCGGGAGCGCAAGAGGATCGCCACCCGGCGCACCATCCAGCGCTCCGTGCTGCTGCTCGCGGTCGAGCACGGCTTCGACCGGGTGACCGTCGAAGACATCAGCCGCGAATCCCAGATCTCCCCGCGCACCTTCTTCAACTACTTCTCGTCGAAGGACGAGGCGCTCGTCGGCGACATCCCCGAGCTGCCCGACGAGCCGATCGTGGAGCAGTTCGTCACCGCGGGGCCGGACGGCGACATCCTCGACCAGCTCGGCGAGCTCTTCGCGGCCTCGGCGACGAGCGCGGCCGAAGACCGTGAGATGCACACGCTGCGCCGGCAGGTGTTCCAGAGGCATCCGCACCTCTTCGGCCTCAAGATGCAGACCATGCGGGCCTTCGAGGCCACGCTCTACGAGCTCGTCGTGCGCCGCCTGCTGCGCGACGACCCGAGCCTCGAGACGGACGAGGCGGCGCTCTACGAACGCGCCTGGCTCATCACCCTCGTCGCCTTCGCCGGCCTGCGTCACGGCTGGCGCTGCTGGGCCGAGATGGACAACCCGGGATCGCTCTCGGAGAGACTGCGGGCGTCCTTCCGGCAGCTGCACACAATCGCCTCCGAGACACGCTAAGATCGATAGCTGTGCCCGCCGGTTTCGCCGGCAGTCACGCCGCCTTAGCTCAGTCGGCAGAGCGTCTCACTCGTAATGAGAAGGTCGTGGGTTCGATTCCCACAGGCGGCCCCATGCGGACTCGTCCGTGGGCGGGCTCGTCCAGGGGCGGGCCATCCGGTCTCGCGGGGCGGCATTCGCTCGGCGGCACTCACCCGGCGGCGGCGCGTTCGGCGAGGTATCTCGCCGATTTCAAGCCCAATCGCGGTTCGGCCCGCCGGAGCAGGGCGATCGCCTCGACGACGTCGACTCCGGCCGGCTGCTCAGCCAGGATGCCGCGCGCCCAGGCGAGAGCGGCCGGCTGGATCTCGCCGCCCGTGGGCACGGCGGCGTCGAAGATCGCGGCCAGCTCGTCGCGGGGATCCCGACGGTCGCCGAACAGGAGGCGTTCGAACTCGGGCATGTCAGAGCCCCTTCCTCGGATCGGTGATCCGGCCCGCCGCGATGACGACGACGAGAACGGCGTAGGCGATGAGGCCGAGCGCCCCGACGACGATCGCGATGACGGGGCTGAGGCCCCAGGCGACCTCCTCGTTCCGTGCGGCGCCGAGGATTCCGAGGATCAGGAGACAGCCGAATCCGAAGCCGAGGGCTCCGTTGGCCAGGTAGAGCGGCCATCGCCGCACCGGATGCCGAGGGGCCGCCCAGGATCTCGCATAGTCGCGCGGTCTGCCGAAAGCGGATTCGGGACTCTCGCCCGTGTCGGCGACGTGGCTCTCCACCTGCGCGACAGCGTCGCCGATCACCTCGCCCGGCACGTCGCGAAGCCGAAGCTCGAAGACGAGCCGATTCGTGTATCTCCGCACCTCATCGGTCATGATCTCGTCCTCCCGTCGATGACGGCGGAGCTGAGCTCGGCGAAAAGCGCCCACTGAGCCCGCTGCCGCTCCAGCCGTTGCTGCCCGTGCCCCGTCAGTGCGTAGAACTTCCGGCCGGGGCCGCCGTCGCCCCGCCGCCACTCCGAGGCCAGGGCGCCGTCCGACTCGAGCCGATTGAGCAAGGGGTAGAGGGTTCCGCCTTTGACCGCACCGAGCCCGGCCTCGTCGAGACGGGAAGCGATCAGGTAGCCGTAGCTGTCGCGCTCGGAGACGATTGAGAGGACCATCGTCTCCAGTACTCCGCGCAGCCACTCGCCCGGCCAATCAGCACTCATGGCTAGATAATATGACGGTATAGATAGTCTGTCTACCTAGTAGGGGTCGTCCGAGGATGTGAGCCGCTCGCGCGGCCGCGTTTTGCCGTATCTTGAAGGTCGGCACCGTGACGGAACCGCGGTGCTGCGACGACGAAGGGCACCGACATGGCTGGAACCATCCGCTGGGGAATCCTCGCGACGGGCGGTATCGCCCACGCGTTCGCAAGCGACCTCGTCGCGAACGGCCACACGGTCACGGCTGTCGGCTCCAGGTCGCAGCAGAGCGCGGACGCCTTCGCCGCGGAGTACGGCATCCCCAACGCCCACCCCAGCTACGAGGCCCTGGTCGCCGACCCCGAGGTCGACATCGTCTACGTCTCGACCCCCCACCCCCTCCACGCCGAGAACGCGAAGCTCGCTCTGAACGCGGGCAAGCACGTGCTCATCGAGAAGCCGATCACGATCAACGCGCGCGAGGCCCGCGAGGTCGTCGACCTCGCCGCCGAGAAGAACCTGCTCGTGCTCGAGGCCATGTGGACCCGGTTCCTGCCGCACATGGTGCGCATCCGCGAGATCATCGCCTCCGGCGCGCTCGGCGAGGTGCGTTCGATCATCGCCGACCACACCCAGAAGATCTCCGACGACCCCGCCCACCGCCTCAACGACCTCGCCCTCGGCGGCGGCGCCCTGCTCGACCTCGGCATCTACCCGATCTCGTTCAGCTCGCAGGTCTTCGGCACACCGCAGACCATCCACGCGAGCGCGAGCCTCAGGCAGACCGGCGCCGACGCGCAGGTCGCCACGATCTTCCACTACGCCGACGGCCAGATCGCCACGACCCTCTCGTCGAGCAACACCCGCGGGCCGAACACGGCGAGCGTCATCGGCACCGAGGGGCGCATCGACATCGACAGCGTCTGGTACACGGCGACGACGTTCCGGGTCTACGACGCCGAGGGTGCCGTCGTCGAGAGCTACGAGTCGACGGTCCTCGGCCGGGGGATGCAGTACCAGGCCGCCGAGGCCGAAGGCCTCATCGAGGCCGGCAGCATCGCGAGCACCATCCTCTCGCCCGAGGAGTCGGTGTCGATCATGCAGATCCTCGACACCGTCCGCGAGCAGATCGGCGTGCGCTACCCCGGCGAATGAGCCTCGGATGCCGGCCCTCCCGGGTTCCTCGGAGGCCTCGCCCAGGCGCGCGCGGGTAGGCTGTGCGGGTGCGAAATCCGGATGACGATGGGACGAGCGGCGACGTGACGGATGTCACGGCGACCCCGCGCGCAGGTTTCGGCTCCTTCTTCCGGCGGCACCCGCGCGCCTGGGCGATCGGCGGCGGCGCGCTCGTCTTCGCGCTGCTGGGCACGGGAGCGGTCGTCGCGGGAGCCGCTGCGCCCGAGCCGTCGCCGACACCCGTGGCCGCGGCATCTGCGAGCCCGACGCCGACGGCGACGACCCCGCCGCCGCGCCCCGCGCCCGCGGCGGTTCCGGCCGCGAGCCGCCTGCGCACCTGCTCGGTCGCCGACCTGGCCGCCGACCCGCGCCTCGCGGACTTCCAGGGGCAGGTCGTCAACGCGACGACCGGCGAGGTGCTCTTCGACCGTGGCGGGCAGACCCCGTCGCGCACGGCGAGCGTGCTCAAGCTCCTGACCTCGGCGGCTGCCCTGCAGGTGCTCGGCCCCGACTACCGCGCGACGACCACGGTCGTGAAGGGGGCCACGCCGGGCTCCGTCGTGTTCGTGGGCGGCGGCGACCTCACGCTCTCCCGCACTCCGAGCGGCGACGAGTCGGTCTACCCGGGCGCCGCGCACCTCGACGACCTCGCCGCGCAGGTGGAGGCCGCCTGGGAGGCCGATCCGGCCACCGCGGGCACGCCGATCACGAGCCTCGTGCTCGATTCGAGCTACTTCGCCGACCCGGCGTGGGAGCCGAGCTGGAACCGCAAGGAGCTGTTCGACGGCTACATGCCCGAGATCACCGCCCTGCAGGTCGACGGCGACCGCGACAGCCCCTACGACAGCACCTCCGAGCGCAGCGAGGACCCGGTCGGCCGGGCCGGCGAGGCCTTCGCCGACGAGCTCGGCGGGGGTCTCGACATCCAGCGCGGAACCGCGCCGGCCGGCGCCGCGGTCCTCGGGCAGGTGCAGTCCGCACCCGTGTCGACGCTCATCCAGCAGGCGCTCGTCGTCAGCGACAACACGATCGCCGAGATGCTCGCGCGGCTCACGGCCATCGTGTCGGGCGACGGCAACTCCTTCTCGGCGCTGAACAGCGCGATCCCGAAAGCCCTGCAGGCCTACGGCATCGACACGACGGGCATCGTGATCGCCGACGGCTCGGGCCTCAGCGACAACAACGCCGTGCCGCCCTCGTATCTCACGCAGCTCATGAGGAAGGTGAACGCCCGGGAGGGCACCCTCGGGGTCATCCTCGACGGCCTTCCGATCTCGGGCGAGAAGGGCTCCCTCTCGTACAGCGACCGTTTCACGGGCGCGAACTCCGACGCCGACGGCGCCGTCTGGGCGAAGACCGGCTGGATCGACACGGGCTACACGCTCGCGGGCGTCGTCTACGCGCAGGACGGCACGACGCTCACCTTCGCGGTGTACGCCCTCGGCGATGTGAGCGACGACGCCAAGCAGGCGATCGACACGATCACCACGGGCTTCTGGCGTTGCGGCGACAATCTCTCCAACAACTGAGGTCGTGATCCGGATGCCTCGGGCTCCCGAATTTAGTAAGCTGGCTGAGGAATGATCGGCCCGGCGGCGTAGGATCGCCGTACGGGCGGGATGTCGGAAGCGGACTCCGAGGCGGCGTCCGGCGAAGGGCGGAAGACCATGGCACGAGCACTCTTCATCATCGACGTGCAGAACGACTTCACCGAGGGCGGTGCTCTCGGGGTCGACGGCGGCGCGGCCGTGGCGGCCGGTGTGACCCGGCTGCTCGACGCGCACCCGCAGGCCTACGACCACGTCTTCGCCTCGCGCGACTGGCACGACGGCGACAACGACAACGGCGGCCACTTCGCGACGGGCGAGGCGCCCGACTATGTCGACACCTGGCCCGTGCACTGCGTCTCGGGCACGCCCGGCGCCGACTACCATCCGGCGCTCTCGACGAAGGACGTCGACATCCACATCCGCAAAGGCCAGGGCAAGCCCGCCTACTCGATCTACGAGGGCGTGACCCAGGACGGCGAGACCGTGCCCGAGATCATCGAGCGACTGGGCATCACCGAGATCGACGTCGTCGGCATCGCGACCGACTACTGCGTGCGGGCCTCCGCGCTCGACGCGCTCGAACAGGGCACCGAGGTGCGCGTCTTCAGCGACCTCGTGGCCGGCGTCGCCCCCGAGTCGAGCGAGGCGGCGCTGCGCGAGCTGCGGGATGCCGGGGCAGAGGTCCTGAGCTCGAACACCGCCGGGCTCTGATCGTCATGCCCGGGTCTCCCGAGCAGTCTCCGTCTCCCGAGCAGCACGGGTCTCCGGAGCGGTCCCGGCGGTTCGGCAGCCGCGTGCCGCTGTGGCTGAGGGCGCTCATCCCGGCCGTGCTCATCGTGGTCTGGCTGGGCGCCGCCGCGATCGGCGGGCCGTACTTCGGCAAGGTCGACGAGGTCTCGAGCAACGACCAGACGAGCTTCCTGCCGGCGAGCGCCGACGCCACCCGGGTGCAGGAGCTCCAGGCGGGCTTCAGCGAGAGCGATGCGATCCCCGCGATCGTGCTCGCCGTGAGGGCGGGCGGGCTCGACGACGGCGACCGCGCGTTCCTGCAGTCCGCGGCATCCGGGCTGGCGACCACGGAGGGGGTGGCCGGCGACGTCTCGCCCGTGATCGAGTCGGACGACGGCGAGGCCGCCCAGGTCTTCGTGCCGCTCGACGCGAGCGGCGAGGTCGATGCGATCGTCGGGGACATCCGCGAGCAGCTCGGCGACGGCGCCCCCGCGGGGCTCGAGGTGTACGTCACGGGTCCGGCCGGGTTCACGGCCGACCTGGTCGGCGCCTTCGCGGGCATCGACGGCATCCTGCTGCTCGTGGCGCTCGCCGCCGTGTTCGTCATCCTGATCGTCGTCTACCGCTCGCCGCTGCTGCCGGTGCTCGTGCTCGTGACCTCGCTCTTCGCCCTGTGCGCGAGCATCCTCACGGTCTGGTGGCTCGCCAAGGCGGGCATCGTGCTGCTCAACGGGCAGGTGCAGGGCATCCTCTTCATCCTCGTGATCGGGGCGGCGACCGACTACTCGCTGCTCTACGTCTCGCGCTACCGGGAGGCCCTGCGCGACAACCTGCGGCGCTGGAGCGCGAGCTGGGACGCCCTGAGGCGCTCGGCCGAGCCCATCCTGGCCTCGGGCGGCACCGTGATCGTGGGCCTGCTCTGCCTGCTGTTCAGCGACCTCAACTCGAACAAAGCCCTCGGCCCCGTCGCGGCTGTCGGCATCGTCTTCTCGCTGCTCGCCGCGCTCACCCTGCTGCCCGCCCTGCTCCTCGCCTGCGGGCGCGTCTCGTTCTGGCCGCTGCTGCCCCGCTACGGCAGCGCGCATCCCGTGCTCGTCGGCGACACCGCGCGCGGCCTGTGGCCCCGCCTCGGCCGGGGGATCGCGAGACGGCCGCGCACGATCTGGGTCGTCTGCACGCTCGCGCTCGTGGCGCTGTCGTTCGGCGTCACTCAGCTGCGGGCCGACGGGGTCGCCCAGAGCGAGCTCGTGCTCGCGGCATCCGAGGCCCGCGACGGGCAGGCCGCGCTCGGCGAGCACTTCCCGGGAGGCTCGGGCAGCCCGGCTCTCGTCGTCGCGCCCGACGACGAGCTGCAGGATGTCGCGGACGCGGCCCTCGCGAACGACGGGGTCAGCAGCGTGGCCGTCGTCTCCGCCGACTCGCCGAGCGGATCCGCCCCGGTGACCGGCGACGGCCTTCAGGCGCAGGGCCCGCCCGGAACCCCGGCGGGGCAGCCGACCGTCGTCGACGGCCGTGTGCTGCTGCAGGTGACGCTCGCGGATGCCCCGGACTCGGCGGCCGCGGAATCCGTCGTCACGCAGCTGCGCGACTCCTTCGCCGCGCTCCCCGAGGGTGATCAGATCCTCGTGGGCGGGGCGACGGCGACCGCCGTGGACTCGAACGCCGCCGCGATCCACGACCGCAACACCATCATCCCGATCGTGCTCGTGGTGATCCTGCTCATCCTCATGCTCCTGCTGCGCGCCGTGCTCGCGCCCGTGCTGCTCGTGCTGAGCGTCGTGCTGTCGTTCGGGGCGGCGCTGGGGGTCTCGGCACTCGTGTTCGACACGGTCTTCGACTTCCCGGGGGCCGACCCCTCGGTTCCGCTCTTCGGCTTCGTCTTCCTCGTGGCGCTCGGCATCGACTACAACATCTTCCTCATGACACGGGTGCGGGAGGAGTCGCTGCGCTACGGAACCCGGCCCGGCATCCTGCGCGGCCTCGCGGCGACGGGCGGGGTCATCACCTCGGCGGGGCTCGTGCTCGCGGCGACCTTCGCGGCGCTCGGGGTCATCCCGATCCTGTTCCTCGCCCAGATCGCCTTCATCGTGGCCTTCGGGGTGCTGCTCGACACCCTCGTGGTGC
Source organism: Compostimonas suwonensis (assembly GCF_002797855.1). GTDB lineage: Bacteria > Actinomycetota > Actinomycetes > Actinomycetales > Microbacteriaceae > Compostimonas > Compostimonas suwonensis. Next base: position 19,600 of record NZ_PGFB01000005.1, on the reverse strand, counting down.
GCTCGCTGCTCGTGCCCGCGCTCGCCTACGACCTGGGCAGGCGTGTCTGGTGGCCGTCGAGGCTGGCGCGCACCGACGGCGGGCATGCGGGGGCGCACGCCTCGCCGGCACCGGTCGACGACGAGCATCACGGTGCGCACGCGGCATCCGGCCGTCTCACGGATCCCGGCCCGGCCGGGGCGCACGCGAGCAGCCCGAGCGAGCACTGAGCGGTCGTCGACCCATCGTCTCTCCTGACCCGAATGCAGGAGATCCTTCGAGCCCCCGACCCACATGCAGGCGATCCTCTCGTATCCCTCGTGTTCTGTCACGGAAACCACCTCTGACCACGAGATGTGCTGCATTCGGGATGCGGCGCGGGAGAGGGGGAGGCCTGGGTCCTGCACGTGGGGTGGGACAGAGGGCGGGCTGCCGCGGGCCGAGAGGACGGGCATAGAGTGAGGAGAGCGGGCCTCCGGGCGGCGGGGTGCGCGGAGGAGGAGACATGTCAGACACGTCGGAAAGCGAACTGCTCGCGCGGGTGCCGAGCTCGCTCTTCATCGGAGGGGCCTGGCGTGCCTCGTCGAGCGGGGCGACACTCGGAGTCGAAGACCCGTCGACCGGGCGCACGATCGCGACGATCGCCGACGCGACGCCGGGCGACGCGGCATCCGCCCTCGACGCCGCGGTCGCGGCATCCGCCGACTGGGCGAGCACGGCGCCCCGGCAGCGCGGCGAGATCCTGCGCGCGGCCTTCGACCTGCTGCAGAAGCGCCGCGACGACTTCGCCCTGCTCATGACGCTCGAGATGGGCAAGACCCTGGCCGAGTCGCAGGGCGAGGTGACGTACGGCGGCGAGTTCCTGCGCTGGTTCAGCGAGGAGGCGGTGCGCATAACGGGGCGCTACGGCATCAACCCCGAGGGCACGGGCCGCACCATCGTCTCCCAGCACCCGGTCGGGCCGAGCTACCTGATCACCCCCTGGAACTTCCCGCTCGCCATGGCCACCCGCAAGGTCGCTCCGGCGCTCGCGGCAGGATGCACTGTGGTGGTCAAGCCCGCGGCCCTCACGCCGCTCACCACCCTGTACTTCGCCAAGCTGCTCGACGACGTCGGTCTGCCCGCCGGTGTGCTCAACGTGCTCACGACCTCCTCGTCGAAGGAGGTGTCGGCGCCGATCCTCTCCGACCCGCGCCTGCGCAAACTGAGCTTCACCGGTTCGACCCCGGTGGGCGTCGGCCTGCTCAAACTCGCGGCCGACAACGTGCTGCGCACGAGCATGGAGCTCGGGGGCAACGCGCCCTTCGTGGTCTTCGCCGACGCCGATCTCGACAGGGCCGTCGACGGCGCGATGGCGGCGAAGTTCCGCAACGTCGGGGAGGCGTGCACGGCCGCCAACCGCTTCATCGTGCACCGCTCGATCGCCGACGAGTTCGCGACCCGCATCACCGAGCGCGTCGCCCGCCTCCGGATCGGCCGCGGCACCGAGGAGGGTGTGGGCATCGGCCCGCTCATCGACGAGGACGCGGTCGAGAAGGCCTCGCGCCTCGTGAAGGACGCGGTCGCGCGCGGCGCGAGACTCGTCGCCGGCGGCGAGCGGGTGGAGGGGGAGGGGCACTTCTTCGCGCCGACCGTGATCACGGGGGTGACGGAGGGCAGCGACATCCTGCGCGAGGAGATCTTCGGGCCGGTGGTCTCGATCGTGCCCTTCGACGACGAGGACGACGCCGTGCGGCTCGCGAACGACACCGAGTACGGCCTCGTGAGCTACGTCTACACGCGCGACCTGGCGCGCGGTCAGCGTATGATCGAACGCCTGCAGACGGGCATGATGGGGCTCAACGCCGGGGTCATCTCGAACGCGGCGGCGCCCTTCGGCGGCATCAAGCAGTCGGGGCTGGGGCGGGAGGGCGGCTTCGAGGGCATTCACGAGTACCTCTCGACCAAGTACACGATGACGCCGTCGCCGTTCGCATGACGGCGAGTCTGACGGCGGGGAGGGGCGGGCGGGATGGGTGATGCCATAACAGGCAGGGACGCCGTGATCGTCGATGTCGTTCGCACGCCGAGCGGTCGCGGCAAACGGGGTGGGATGCTCTCGCACCTGCATCCGGCCGAACTGCTCGCCGGAGTGCTGGGGCAGCTCGTCGAGCGCAACGGCCTCGACCCGGCCGCCGTCGACGACGTTCTCGGCGGTTGCGTGACACAGGCCGGCGAGCAGGGGCTCAACGTGACCCGCACGGCCCTCCTCGGCGCGGGCTTCCCCGAATCGGTTCCGGGCACGACCATCGATCGGCAGTGCGGCTCGAGCCAGCAGGCGGCGACCTTCGCGGCGCAGGGCGTGCTCGCCGGCAGTTACGACGTGGCCATCGCGTGCGGGGTGGAGTCGATGAGCCGGGTGCCGCTCGGCTCCTCCCTCATCGGGCAGGATCAGGCGGGGGAGCGGATGCACGCCCGCTACCCGGAGGGGCTCGTCGGCCAGGGCGTCTCGGCCGAGCTCATCGCCGCCCGCTGGGGCATCGACCGGGCGGAGCTCGACGAGTACTCGGCCCGCTCGCACGAACGGGCCGCCCGCGCCGCTGCCGCGGGGGCCTTCGACGGGCAGCTCGTCGCTGCGGGCGTGGGCTCGGCGGCCCCGGCCCCGAGCGACAGCGGGCGAGCGGATGTCGCGAGCCGCGGCATCCCCGTCGACGAGACGGTGCGCCCGGGCACGACCGCGGCCTCGCTCGCCGAGCTGCGACCGGCCTTCTACAGCGAGGAGCTCGCCGCCCGCTTCCCCGAGATCGACTGGCGGATCACGGCGGGCAACTCCTCGCCGCTCACCGACGGGGCCTCGGCCGCTCTCATCATGAGCGCCGAGCGTGCCCGCCGGCTCGGGCTGAGGCCGCGAGCGCGTTTCCACAGCTTCTCGGTGGTCGGCAGCGATCCCCTCCTGATGCTCACCGGGGTGATCCCCGCGACGAGGAAGGCGCTCGAACGCGCGGGTCTGGGCATCGGCGACATCGACGTCTACGAGGTCAACGAGGCGTTCGCGCCCGTGCCGATCCTCTGGCAGCGCGAGTTCGGAGCAGACCCCGAGCGGCTCAACCCGTGGGGCGGGGCGATCGCCCTCGGTCACGCCCTCGGATCCTCGGGCACCCGTCTGCTCGGAACGATGCTCGCCCACCTCGAGGCGACCGGCGGGCGGTTCGGTCTGCAGACCATGTGCGAAGGCGGCGGCATGGCCAACGCGACGATCATCGAAAGGCTGTGACGATGGAGCTCTCGGGCAGCAGCGCGCTCATCACCGGCGGCGCATCGGGCCTCGGGCTCGCGACCGCGCGGGAGCTGACCGAGGCGGGGTCGCGGGTCGTCATCCTCGACCTGCCCGGATCGCCGGGCGAGGAGCGGGCGGCCGAGCTCGGCGGGGTCTTCGTTCCCGGCGACGTGACGAGCGAGGCGGACGCGCAGGCCGCGGTGGATGCCGCGACCGCGCTCGCCCCGCTGCGAGTGGTGGTGGCGTGCGCGGGCGTCGCGACCCCGGGCAAGCTGCTCGGTCGGGGCGGGGTGCTCGGCCTCGACGAGTTCGAGCGGGTCGTCCGCGTCAACCTCGTCGGCACCCTGAACGTCGTGCGGCTCGCGGCGGCCGCCATGGTCGAGCGCACGCCGGTCGAGGGCGAGGAACGCGGTGTCATCGTCACGACCGCCTCGGTCGCGGCGTTCGACGGCCAGATCGGCCAGGTGGCGTACTCGGCGTCGAAGGGCGGGGTCGCCGCCATGACGCTGCCTCTCGCGCGGGAGCTCGCGGCGCACCTCATCCGCGTCGTGACGATCGCGCCGGGCATCTTCGAGACGCCCATGATGGCGGGGCTTCCGCAGGCGGCGCAGGACTCCCTCGCGGCGCAGGTGCCGCATCCGTCGCGACTCGGGCGCCCCGCCGAGTTCGCGGCGCTGGTGCGGCACATCGTCGACAACCCGATGCTCAACGGCGAGACGATCCGCCTCGACGGCGCCATCAGGATGCAGCCCCGCTGACCCGGCGCCTCTCCCGCCCTCCCCCTCCGTGTGTGTACTCAAAACGACGGAGATTTGCGCGGAAACGGGCCGTTTGCGGCAGAAAAGGCGCCTATTCGACAGGATCTCCGTCGTTTTGGGTTGGGTTGGGTTGGGTTGGGTTGGGTGAGCGCGGGGAGGGCGGCTACTGCGCTGAGTGGCTCTCGAGGAACTCGTAGACCTCGGAGTCGTCGACGCCGGGGAAGGTTCCCGACGGCAGCGGCGACAGGATGTGCGCGTGCAGCCTGGCGCTCGGCCACGACTGCGACGCCCAGCGTTCGGCGAGGGCGCCCGTGGGCCGTCGGCAGCAGTTCTCGTCGGGGCAGGTGGAGACCGCCCGGGTCGTCGTCTCGCGCCCGCGGAACCATTTCGCCTCGTCGAAGGGCACGCCGACGGTGATCGAGAAGTGGTCGGCCGAGGTGTGCCCGGTCTGGGTCGCGCACCAATAGGTTCCCGCAGGGGTGTCGGTGTACTGGTAGAGCTCGGTCGTGCGATTGGTGCGGGTGAAGGCCGAGCGTGCGCTCCAGTTCCGGCAGACGAACTGGCCCTCGATCGCGCCCGTGACGTCGGCGGGCAGCGGGATGCCGTCGTTCTCGTAGCCCTTGTAGAGAGCGCCGTCGCCGCCCACCCGCAGGAAGTGCATCCGGATGTCGAGGTGCGAGGTCGCGAGGTTCGTGAGCCGCAGCGAGGCCGCTTCGTGGGTGACGCCGAAGGCGTCGCGGAAATCCTCGACGGCGAGCTCGCGATCGCCCTTCGCGGTGCGCAGGAACCCGACGGCGGCGTCGCGCGGCATCAGGCACGCCGCGGCGAAGTAGTTGATCTCGAGCCGCTGGTGCAGGAACTCGGCGTAGCTGCCCGGTCGTTCGTGGCCGAGCAGCCGGTGCGCCATCGCCTGCAGAGCCATCGAGCGCAGGCCGTGCCCGCCGGGGATGGAGGCCGGCGGCAGGTAGATGCGCCCGTTCTCGAGATCGGTGACCGAACGGGCCGAGTGCGGGAGGTCGTCGGCGTAGATGAGCGAGAAGCCGAGCTGCTCGGCCATGATGCTCACCTCGCGGTGGGTGAGCGCGCCCGCGCGGTGGCCGCTCGCGCGCACCCGCTCCTCGGCGAGCTCCTCGATCTCGGGCAGGTAGTTGTCGCGTTCCCGCATCGTCTCGCGCAGCTCGGTGTTGGCCCTGCGGGCCTCCTCGGGTGTCGCGATCGCCTCGCTCGCGCGGCGGGAGAGCTCGCGGTGCAGGCCGACCACGGCCTCGAGGGCCTCGGTCGGCATCGAGCGGCCGGGTTTGATCGACGGCAGGCCGAGGGAGGCGTAGAGGCTTCCGGCCTGGGCGCGGGCGAGCTCGATCTCCAGGGCGGCGCGCGTGGACGGCGGCTGCTCGTCGAGCAGGTGCGAGAGGCTCACGCCGAGCGCGTTCGCGATCGCCTGCAGGGTCGAGACCCGGGGCTCGCGTTTGCCGTTCTCGATGAGGGAGAGCTGACTGGGTGCGACGCCGATCCGCGAGCCGAGGGCGTCGAGGGTGAGGCCGGCCGCAGCCCGGAAGTGCCGGATGCGATGGCCGAGCGTGGTCAGGTCGGTCGTGCCGGTGAGCTGCGTTGCCATTCCTTCACAATATCGAAAGAAATGAAGTTATTCACAGATCTCCTCGGATCAGATCGCGGAAAATGCGCGCAGAGTTGAATATATCCACCGATTTACCGGCCGGATCAATGGCGTACGCCCGTAGCTTCGGGCCGGCGACGACGACAGAAGAGAGAAGGGTGACCACGATGACGACCACTGAGAGGCCGACCGTGGAGGTCGCGGCATCCGCGCCGTACGCCGGTGCGCGCACGACCACCGACCCCGCCCTGCTCGCCTGGGTCGATCAGATGCAGGCCCTCGTCCAGCCCGACGCGATCGTCTGGTGCGACGGTTCGCAGCGCGAGGCGCACCTGCTCACGATGCAGCTCGTGGCGGAGGGCAAGCTCATCCGGCTCAACCCGGAGTGGCGGCCCAACAGCTTCCTCGCCCGCACCGACCCGAGCGACGTCGCTCGGGTCGAAGACCGCACCTTCATCTGCTCCGTCGACGAGGGCGACGCCGGCCCCACGAACAACTGGCGCGAGCCGTCGCAGATGCGCGCCGAGCTCGCCGAGGTCTTCGAGGGGAGCATGCGCGGCCGCACGATGTACGTCGTGCCGTTCTCGATGGGCCCGGTCGGCGGCCCGATCTCCCAGCTCGGCGTGCAGCTGACCGACTCGCCCTACGTCGTCGTGAGCCTCGGCGTGATGACCCGGATGGGCTCCGCTCCGCTCGAGCTCATCGAGGCGGGCGAGCGCTGGGTGCCGACCGTGCACAGTGTGGGCTACCCGCTCGTCGACGCCCACGGCGAACGGCGAGAGGATGTCGCGTGGCCCTGCAACCCGCAGAAGTACATCGTGCACTTCCCCGAGTCGCGCGAGGTCTGGTCGTACGGCTCCGGCTACGGCGGCAACGCGATCCTGCCGAAGAAGTCCTTCGCCCTGCGGATCGCGTCGGTCATGGCCCGCGACGAGGGCTGGCTCGCCGAGCACATGCTCACGATCAAGATCACCTCGCCCGAGGGTCGCAGCTACCACATCGCGGCCGCATTCCCCTCCGCCTGCGGGAAGACGAACCTCGCGATGATGCGTCCGGCCCTGCCGGGGTGGCGCGTCGAGACGATCGGCGACGACATCGCCTGGCTCCGGCCCGGCCCCGACGGCCGGCTCTGGGCGATCAACCCCGAGGCGGGCTTCTTCGGTGTCGCTCCCGGCACGGGGCCGGCGACCAACGAGGTCGCCGTCGAGACCCTCTGGGGCAACACGATCTTCACGAACGTCGCCCTGCGCCATGACGGCGACGTCTGGTGGGAGGGGCTCAGCGAGGTTCCTCCGGCGCACCTCGTCGACTGGCGGGGCGAGGACTGGACCCCCGACTCGGGTCGCCCCGCCGCGCACCCCAACTCGCGCTTCACCGTGAGCGCCGCCCAGTGCCCCACGATCGCCGACGACTGGGAGGCCGCCGCCGGCGTGCCGCTCGACGCGATCATCTTCGGCGGCCGACGCGCGAGCAACGTGCCGCTCGTGGTCGAGGCCCGTGACTGGCAGCACGGCGTCTTCATCGGCGCGACCCTCTCCTCGGAGAAGACGGCCGCCGCCGAGGGCCGGGTGGGGGAGCTGCGCCGCGATCCCTTCGCGATGCTGCCCTTCTGCGGATACAACATGGCCGACTACTGGGCGCACTGGCTCACGGTCGGCGCGGGCCTCGGCTCGAAGGCCCCTGCGGTGTTCCAGGTGAACTGGTTCCGCCAAGACGCGCAGGGCGGCTACCTCTGGCCGGGCTTCGGCGAGAACGCCCGGGTGCTCGAGTGGATCGTGCGCAGGGTCGAGCGCGGGGCATCCGGCTACGACACCCCGATCGGGCGGATGCCGCAGCGCTCCGAGCTCGACCTCGACGGGCTCGCGCTCGACGAGGAGGCGCTCGACGAGCTCTTCGCCGTCGACCCGCAGACCTGGGCTCAGGAGTGCGATTCGATCGAGGCCTACTTCGACACCTTCGACGGGCGGGTCCCGGCGGCGCTGCGAGCCGAGCTCGACTCGCTGCGGTACAAGCTCGCCCGGATGTGAGGCGCGCGGATGTGAGGCGCCTGGTCGAGGTCGCCGGAGCCGCTCGGTAGAGTCGGAGGATGAACCGCACGGACCGTTTCATTCCGAACGGCGTCATCCAGCTCACCGTCGACGGCTTCGTCGTGGGCTTCGAGCGGGTGCTCGGTCACCCGGTCGGGGAGGTCTGGCAGGCGCTCACGGAGCCGAGGCAGCTGCAACGCTGGCTCGGCCGGCTGGATCGCCCCTACGCCGTCGGTCGCTCCTACCGTCTCACGGGCCGCGGGCGGCTTCTCGCCTCGGGGAGCGTGCGGCGGCTCGACGCGCCGGACGGCGCCGAGAGCGCGGAGCCCTCGGAGGGCGTCGTGCACTCCGGTGCCGGCGTGCTCGAAGCGAGTTGGATCGACGAGCTCGGCGCGGCATCCATCGTGCGGTGGCGGCTCGCCCCCGTCGACGAGGGCACGACGATCCTCTCCTTCACGACGACGTCGCCGAGCGCCGAGTTCATCACCGAGGGCGGCGCGGGCTGGCAGGGCCTGCTCGACGCGCTCGACGACGTCCTCGACGACCGCGAGCCGAGCGGCGACCCTGAGCAGTGGCTCGCCCTGCGCGACGCCTATGCGCGCGAGTTCGGCTACTCGAAGAGCCTGGGGGTGCAGCTCGAGCTCGACGGCCGGCCCGCCGTGCGGTTCGAACGGCTGCTGCCGCACCGCCCCGACGAGGTCTGGAGCGCGCTCACCGATTCGCGCAGCCTGCGTCGCTGGCTGACCGACGGGGTCGTCGAGCCACGGGAGGGCGGCCGCGTCGAGCTCGACTTCAACGGGCATCCGGTGCGGGGCGAGGTGCTCGCGGCCGAGCCGAACCGCCGCCTCGACTACACCTGGCACAGCGAGGGTGTGCCCAACAGCATCGTCCGCTGGCGCATCGCGGAGCCGGTCGCGCCCGGCACCACCCTCGAGCTCACCCACCTGCTCGACCCGCAGGCCTCGGAGGAGGCCGCGCACGAGGTGCTCGCGGCCTGGCACCTGCAGCTCGACGCCCTCAGCCAGGCGATAGACGGCGCCCAGTTCGCCTTCCCCGTCGACCGCTGGGACGCCCTCTTCCGCCTCTACACTGGGGCGGACAGCTGACCGTGCCCGTCATCCCCGTCGAGGATCTCAGCGATCCCCGCCTCGCCGACTACGCCCACCAGACGGATGTCGCGTTGCGCAAGGCCCGCGGAACCCAGCACGGTCTCTACCTGGCCGAATCGGCTCTTGTGCTCGAGCGGGCTCTGCGTGCCGGCCACAGCCCGCGTTCGGTGCTCGTTCTGGGCAGCGCCGTCGACGAGGCCGTCGAGCTGCTGCGGGACCACCCGGAGGTGCCGATCTTCGTGGGGCCAGGCGAGCTGCTCGCCGAGCTCACCGGCTACATCCTGCACCGCGGCCTCGTCGCCTCGATGAACCGGCCGGAGCTTCCCGGCGTCGAAGCACTGCTCGCGCACGCTCGCCGGGTGGTCGTTCTCGAAGACGTCGCCGACCCGACCAACGTGGGTGCGATCTTCCGCTCCGTCGGCGCGATCGGGGCGGACGCCGTGCTCGTGACGCCGAGGTGCTCCGACCCGTTCTACCGCCGCGCCATCCGTGTGAGCATGGGCACCGTGCTGCAGGTGCCGTGGGGTCGCGCCGGGGAGTGGAGCGAGCTCGGGCCTCAGCTCGCGGCATCCGGTTTCGAGATCGCGGCCCTCGCGTTGACGCCGCACGCCGTCTCGTTGCGCGACTACGCCGCGCGCGCGCCCGAGCGAGTGGCCATGGTGCTCGGCGCGGAGGGGCACGGGCTCACGGAGGCCGCGATCGACGTGGCGGATGTCGCTGTGCAGATCCCGATGGCGCACGGCATCGACTCGCTCAACGTCGCCGCTGCCGCTGCCGTCGCGATGTTCGCACTCGTACGCTGAGCCCGCTGCGACCGAGCCGACCGAGCCGCGTCAGCTGAGCCGCGTCAGAACTTGTGGCCGAGCGCCTTGTCTTTGAGCGCCTCGAACTCGCCCTGCGAGATGACGCCGCGGTCGAGCAGCTCCTTGGCGCGGTGGATGTCGGATGCCGGGGTGTCGCTCGGCCGGTACGCGAGGTACTGCTCGGTGTCGTCGACCGGCCGTGGGTCGTTCCCCTGGTAGCGCTGCGCCATGGCCGTGCCGCGGACGACGAGGTACACGATGGCCGTGAGGAAGGGAATGAAGAACAGCAGCACGATCCACAGCGCCTTCCACCATCCGTTGAGGGTGTGGTCGCGGAACAGGTCGACGATGATCAGGAAGAACACGATCAGGTAGGAGACCATCACGAAGCTCCAGATCAGGAGCCAGATAACATCCCAGAAGCCCACGATGGCCATCCTCTCGTCGACCGCGACGCGCAGCGGTGTGCTGCGACTGTACCGCGCCCGGCACCCGGGCGGATAGCCCTGCCCCCGGGTGCCGGACGGCGTGCCGATCAGACGAGCAGCTGGTGCTTCGCGAGGTCGCGGTAGAGGGGCGTCGAGACGACGAGCTCGGAGTGGGTGCCGACGCCGACGACGCGGCCGTGGTCCATGACCACGATCTGGTCGCTGTCGACGACCGTCGAGAGGCGATGGGCGATCACGATGAGCGTGCGGTTCTCGGCGACCGCGTCGATCGCGACGCGCAGCAGCTGCTCGTTGAGGCCGTCGAGGCTCGAGGTCGACTCGTCGAGCAGCAGGATGGGCGGGGCCGCGAGCAGCGCGCGAGCGATCGCGAGGCGCTGGCGCTCGCCGCCCGAGAGCATGATGCCGTCTTCCCCGACGGGTGCGTCGAGCCCGTCGTCGCTGCGGGCGAGCACCTCGCCGAGGTTCACGGCGTGCAGCACCTCGATGCAGTCCGCGTCGCTCGCGTCGGGGGCGGCGAGGGTCAGATTGTCGCGCAGCGAGCCCGCGAGCACGGGGGCGTCTTGCTCGACGTAGCCGATCTGCGAACGCAGCGCCCGGCGGTCGAGGGTGCGGATGTCGATGCCGCCGAGCCGGACGACGCCCTCGTTCGGATCGTAGAACCGCTCGATGAGCGCGAGGATGGTGCTCTTGCCCGCGCCGGACGGGCCCACGAGAGCGGTGCGCTTGCCTCGGGGAGCGCTGAAGGAGATGCCGTCGAGCACGACCCGGCGAACGTCGTCGCCGTCATCCGGGTCTCCGGCGCCGCCGGCGATCTCGCCCGTCTCCGTGACGGTGATCCCGCCCTCGTGCAGACGCGGGGAGCCGTCGGCGAGGTCGGCGATCTCGGTCAGCGGGTTTCTCGCGGCCGCGGGAGTGAGCGTGATGTCGACCTCGTCGTGGGCGGGCGGGGCGGCGGCCGCATAGGCGAAGTGCACGGCCTCGAACTCGATGGCCGGGGCATCCGGGTTCACGGCCTCGTTGGCGGCGCCCACGGTCATGGCGAGCGGGGCGATGTCGCGGTCGAACTGGTCTTCGGTCGGCAGGTCGATGATCTCCTGGATGCGCCCGAGCGCGCCGAGCGCCGAGTTGACCGAGGTCACGGCGCCGAAGGCCTGGCCGAGAGGCATGATCATCATAAAGAGGAACAGGATGAAGGAGACGAGGCTCGCGATCGTGATGTCGCCGGCCGCGACCCGGAAGCCGCCGACGCCGAGCACCACGAGGAACGACACCTGCATGGCGATGCCCGCGATGGGGACGACGAGCGCGGAGATCTTGGCGACCCGGACGCCCATGCGCCACGCGCCCTGGGCCTCCTCTTCGACGACGCGCAGCTCGCGGTCGGTCGCGTTCGCCGCGCGCACGGTGCGCACGGCGCTGATCGCGCGCTCGACGCTCGCGGCCAGGTCGCCGACCTTCTGCTGCTGCTTCTGGCTCGCGACGCGGATGCGGCCGGAGAGCGCCCCGACGACGATGATCGAGACGGCGATCACGAGCACGGTCAGCCCAAGCAGCACGGGATCGATGATGAGCATCGCGACGAGCGCGCCCACGAAGACGAGCGAGCCGCCGATCGCGTCGACGAGCCCCTGGGTGAGCACGGCGTAGAGCAGGGTCGTGTCGCTTCCCACGCGGGAGACGAGGTCGCCCGTGCGGCGCTGGTCGAACTCGCTGATCGGCAGGTGGAGCATCCTCCGCACGAGCTGCCGGCGGGCGGAGAGCACAACGCTCGTGCCCGTGCGCTGCAGCAGGTAGTGCTGCACGCCGCTCACCACGCCCGAGAGCACAACGAGCCCGATGAGGGCCCAGACCAGGCCGTCGAGCATCTCACCGGCCTGCACGACGGTGATGACCTGGCTCACGAGCAGGGGCTGGCCGAGGGATGCCGCGGCGCCGATGATGCTCAGCACGACCACGACGGCGAGCACCCCCTTGTGCTCGAAGAGGTAGGGCAGCAGCTGGCGGAAGCGGGCGCGTGGCCCCTCGTCGGCGCTGGGGCGGCGGAAGAGGCGGCGTCGTGGGGTGGTGGCGTTGCTCATCGTTCTCTTTCTAGCGTGACAGCCTGAGTGAACTCGGTGGCCGCGGCTCGGTGCTCGTGCGAACGGCGGTGCGGCCCGGTCGGTGGAGGGGTGGTCGACGGGTCGCTCAACTGCGCCCGTACTTCTTGTGCACGGCCTGCCGGCTCACCCCGAGGGCGAGCGCGATGAGCTGCCACGAGGCGTTCGCGTTGCGGGCGCGGCGCACGGCGACGGCCTCGACCCGGTCGAGCTCGCGGTGCAGCTGGGAGATCGCGCGCAGGGCGACGATCGGGTCGTCGGAGCCGGCGCCCGCTGCCAGGGTGTGGATGGTTGTGCTGTCCATGTCGTCAACCATAGTTGACAACTGCACGGCCGTCAACTCAGGTTGACGCCCCACCGTCCCACATGCAGGGGTCCTGCGTGTGGGACGGCAGAGGCCGGGAGACGCCTAGGCTCGCAACTCCCGCAGAAGCACGGCGGTCGCGACCGCGGCCTGCGCCGCCTCGGCGCCCTTGTCCTCCATCGAGCCGGGAAGCCCGGCCCGGTCGAGGCCCTGCTGCTCGTCGTCGAGGGTGAGAACGCCGAAGCCGACGGGTTTGCCGGTGAGCACGGTGACCTGCGTGAGGCCGCTCGTCGCGGCATCCGAGACGTACTCGAAGTGCGGGGTGCCGCCGCGGATGATGACCCCGAGGGCCACGACGGCGTCGGCGCCCGCCTCGAGTGCGGCCTTGCTCGCGACCGGGAGCTCGAAGCTCCCCGGCACGCGCACGAGGGTGAACTCGGCGCCCGAGGCCTCGAGCGCGCGGGTCGCGCCCGCGATGAGGCCGTTCGAGATCTGCTCGTGCCAGGTTCCGGCGACGATGACGACCTTCAGGCCGTGTCCGTCGGCTGCGATGTCGGGTGAGCCCGCTCCGCTCATGAGAATGCTCCTAGTGGGTCGTGGTGTGGTGGGTCGTGTGGTGTCGTGTCGACGTGCGGATCGGAGGCGTGATCCGACTCAGTGCGCGCCGTCGTGGTCGGTGATCTGCGAGACGCTCACGTCGTCGAGCACGAGGCTGTGGCCCATCCGGTCGCGCTTGGCCTGCAGGTAGCCCTCGTTGAAGGCGCCCACGCCCACGACGAGCGGAACGCGCTCGGTCACGGCGATGCCGCGCTCGACGAGCTGCTGCTCCTTGTCGGGGTTGTTGGTGAGCAGGCGCACCGAGGAGATGCCCATGTCGTGCAGGATCGCGACGGCTGCGCCGTAGTCGCGCGCGTCGACCGGCAGGCCGAGCGCGAGGTTCGCGTCGAGGGTGTCGAGGCCGTCCTCCTGCAGCCGGTAGGCGCGCAGCTTGTTGATGAGGCCGATGCCCCGGCCTTCATGCCCGCGCAGGTATATGACGATCCCGCCGTCGCGCTGGATGGTGTCGAGCGAGGCCTGCAGCTGCGGACCGCACTCGCACTTGAGCGATCCGAATGCCTCGCCGGTCAGGCACTCCGAGTGGATGCGCACGAGGGTTCCGTTGGTGGGCTTGCCGGAGACGACCGCGAGGTGGTCGGCACCCGTCATCCGATCGCGGTAGGCGCGGAAGGTGAAGGTGCCGTGCTCGGTGGGCACGTGCGTCTCGACCTCGAAGATGACGCGCGAGGTCTCGGGCACCTCGGTGACCGCGGGCAGCTGCTCGTCGGCGTGGAACTCGCGCAGGTAGGCGATGAGCGACTCGATCGTCACGACGAGCACGCCCTCCTGCTCGCCGAGCGCGAGCAGGCCCGGCAGCCGCATCATCTCGCCGTCGTCGGCGACGATCTCGGAGATCGCGCCCACGGGGGTGAGCTGCGCGAGCTTGAGCAGGTCGACGGCGGCCTCCGTGTGGCCGGCGCGCTCGCGCACACCGCCCTCGAGGGCGCGCAGCGGCAGGATGTGCCCAGGGCGGTTGAGGCTCGACGGCGTCGAGTCCTCGCTTGCGAGCACGCGCAGGGTGTGGGCGCGGTCGGCGGCGCTGATGCCCGTCGTCAGCCGGCTCGACGCGTCGACGGACACGGTGTAGGCGGTTCCGCGCGGGTCCTGGTTGTTCGCGACCATGGGCTGCAAGTCGAGCCGGTCGGCGATGGCGTTCGTCATGGGCGCGCAGATGAAGCCGGAGGAGTGCTTGACCGTCCAGGCGATCCACTCCTGCGATGCGAGCTCCGCGGCGAGCACGACGTCGCCCTCGTTCTCGCGGCTCTCGTCGTCGACGACGATGATCGGCCGCCCGGCGCGCAGTTCGTCGAGCGCCTCGGGGATGGTTGCGATGCTCATGCCTTGCTCCCTGCTGCCGTGGTGGCTGCCGTCGTGACATCCGCGTTCACGGCCAGATGGTTGAGCGCGAGCATCCGCTCGACGTGCCGCGCCAGGATGTCGGTCTCGAGGTTGACCGCGTCGCCCACCTCGAGCGAGCCGAGCGTCGTCGCCTCGAGGGTCTCGGGGATGAGGGACACCTCGAACCACTGCCGCGCCTCGGCCGGCTCCGAGATGGAGCTGACCGTGAGCGAGACGCCGTCGATCGCGATGGAGCCCTTGTCGACGACGAGCGGGGCGAGCTCGGGGGAGAGGCTGAAGCGCAGCACGCGCCACGCCTCGCCGGGCTCGACGCTCAGCACGGTTCCCGTGCCGTCGACGTGCCCCTGCACGATGTGCCCGCCGAGCCGGTCGCCGACGAGGGCCGCGCGCTCGAGGTTCACGGCGGAGCCCTCGCACAGCGCCGCGAGGGTGCTCATGCTGAGCGTCTGGCGCATGACGTCGGCCGTGAAGCCCTCGTCGCTCTGCTCGACGACGGTCAGGCACACGCCGCTCACGGAGATGGAGTCCCCGTGCCGGGCGCCCTGCACGGCGAGCGGGCCGCGCACGGTGAGGCGTGCGGCATCCGCCGTCGTCTCGACGCGCGTGACGACGCCCTTCTCTTCGATGATTCCGGTGAACACGATCGATCAGTTCCCTTCTGCTCGCCCGAGCGGCGTCGCGACGATGAGGAGGTCGTCGCCGAGCCGTTCGAGTCGGTCGATGTGAAGTCTTCTGCCCTCGCCGATCGTGGCGACGCCGATGTCGCCGATCGCGAGACGGTCGCCGCCGAGCAGGGCCGGGGCGAGGTAGATGAGGTAGTCGTCGACGAGCCCGGCGGCGACGAAGGCGCTCGCGAGGGTCGGGCCCCCTTCGACGAACAGCCGGCGGATGCCGCGCTCCTTGAGCTCGTGCAGCGCTGCGGCGAGGTCGTGGTGGGCGAAGACGATGGCGTCGAGAGGATGCTCGTGCACCCGGGCCGTGGCGGGCACGGCGCGCTCGCCGAGAACGACGGGCACCGGCTGCTCGGGCAGCAGCCCGCCGTTCTCGTCGCGCGCGGTGAGCGCGGGGTCGTCGGCGAGCAGGGTCCCCGTTCCCACGGCGATGGCGTCGGATGCCGCACGCCGGCGGTGCACGTCGGCGCGGGCCTCCGGCCCCGTGATCCACCGGCTGGAACCGTCGGCCGCCGCCGTGCGCCCGTCGAGCGAGCTCGCCCACTTGACGGTGACGTGCGGCCGGCCGAGGCGTGCGACCTCGAGCCAGTCGGCGAGGAAGGCCTCGACCTCCTCGGCGAGCACACCGCCCGAGACGTCGATGCCGGCCTCACGCAGCCGCCGGGCCCCGCCGCCGGAGTGCTGGCCGGGGTCGGAGACGGCGTAGACGACGCGCCCGACGCCCGCGGCGATGAGCGCCTCCGAGCAGGGGCCGGTGCGGCCGGTGTGGTTGCAGGGCTCGAGGGTCACGATCGCGGTCGCGCCCCTGGCTTGGCCGGGCTGCAGCTTCGAGAGCGCGTCGACCTCGGCGTGGGCGGTGCCGGCGCCGCGGTGCCAGCCTTCGGCGAGAACGCGCCCCGCGGCATCCACGATGACGCATCCGACGCGGGGGTTCACGCCGCGGGCCGGGCCGTTGGCGGCGAGCCGCAGCGCCGCGCGCATGAGGGTCTCGTCGTCGGAGCGCCGCTCCGCCGTGCGATCCCGCGCTGCCTCGTTGGCCGTCACCGTGTGCCACCTTCGTTCGTCTGATGCGAACTCCGGGCTTGGTCGACGGCTGGCGTCATCCCGTCGCCGTGCTCGGATACGATCCGTGCACGAACGACGCGTGCTTCCTCCCATCCGGACTTTAACCGTCGGTGCTGGAGTTCCACCAGCTCAACCGCCGGGCCACTCGCGTGGCCTCAGCAGTTCGCGGACTATCACCGCCGGTTCGGACTCTCACCGACCCCGGAGCACGTTGCGTGTTACACCCTAGCTCAACGCTCTTCGACGGGCTTTATTCCACGTAACACGGCGCCCCGTTCAGAGCGCCTTTCCGCCTCACTCGACGAGCGCGCGCGCCGTGCCCTCGTCGACGATGAGGTCGGTCACGAGCCCGGCGGCGAGCACTCCGCGCAGAGCGGCCAGCTTGGAGTGACCCGAGCTCACGCACACCCGCCGGGCGACCTGTTTGAGGATGCGGAAGTCCGGCCCCGTCGCGCGCGCGTTGAGCGGGATGTCGGCGTAGGAGCCGTCGGCGCGCAGGAAGACCGTGGCGACGTCGCCCACGACCTCGCACTCCCGCATCATCCGGTAGTCGTCGTCGTCGAGGTAGCCGCCCGTGTAGACGTGGCTCGGCACCTCGGCGTAGGGGGTGCCGACACCGAAGAGCGCGACATCCATGCTCGACTGGATGTCGAGCACACGACGGGTGGAGCGCTCGCGCCACAGGGCGTCCTTGGTCGCGGGGTCGTCGAAGAACGCGGGCACCGGGAAGTGCTGCACGTAGGCTCCGTAGGCGTCGCCGAATCGGCGGAGGATCTCGCTCGCGTAGGTGATGCCGGTCGTGCGGGTGTTGCCGGCGCCGTTGAGCTGCACGATCTGGGTGTTGTGGGTGGTCTTGCTCACGAGGTGGCGGCTGATCGCCGTCATGGTCGAGCCCCAGGCGATGCCCATGGTCATGTTCGAGTCGAAGAACGAGCCGAGGATGCGCGCGGCCGAGAGCGCCACGCGTTCGAGACGGTCGACCTCGCTCGTGTGGTCGGGCACGGGCACGATGTGCGCGGCGACGTCGTAGCGGGCCCGGATCGTCTGCTGCAGATGGCTGGTCGCGTCGAGGGGGGAGCGGATCTGGATGTCGACGAGGCCGGTGTCGCGCGCATGGCTCAGCAGGCGGGAGACCGAGGATCGCGAGGTGTGCAGCTCGTGCGCGATCGCATCCATCGTGAGGTCTTGGATGTAGTACAGGTGGGCGGCGGTGAGGGCGTCGCGGGTCTTCTCTGCGTGGATGTCGGTCACGAGAGGACACCGGGCCTCGGGACCGCGCTCGAACCTCCGCGCGGCCCGGCGCTCGATGGGAGTGTGCACATATGTGCAGGGAGCTTGACCATTTGTGTATCCCTTCTCAAGATGTATTTATTCACACCGTTCGCGCGGGCGCAAGCACTCTGTTCACACAGACACGGCAGACTCGCCCCAGCGGGTGTGACGGACGAGACGAAGGTGGAGAAGTGGTTACCCAGTCGAGGAAGACCGGAGCGGCACGCGAGAACGTGCGCGGTATCGCAGACCGGCCGAACGCGCAGGTGCTCATCATCGGGGGCGGGATCAACGGGATCTCGACGTTCCGAGATCTGGCGCTGCAGGGTGTCGATGTCGTGCTCGTGGAGCGCGGCGACTACGTGTCGGGGGCCTCGTCGGCCTCGTCGCACATGATCCACGGCGGCATCCGCTATCTGGAGAACGGCGAGTTCCGGCTCGTGCGCGAGTCGGTTCAGGAGCGCAACGGCCTCCTGCGCACCGCGCCGCACTACGTCAAGCCGCTCAAGACGACGGTGCCGATCTTCTCGACCTTCTCCGGCATCGTCGCGGCGCCGCTGCGCTTCCTGACCCACAAGCAGGGCACGCCGAAGGAGCGCGGCGCCCTGCTCATCAAGACCGGCCTGACCCTCTACGACTCCTTCAGTCGAGACGGCGGCAGTGTTCCGCGCCACGAGTTCCGCGGTCGCAAGGAGTCGCTGCGCCAGCTGCCGAAGCTCAACCCCGGCATCAAGTACACCGCGACCTACTTCGACGCCTCCGTGCACGACCCCGAGCGGCTCGCCCTCGACGTGCTGCACGACGGCCTCGCGACCGGCAGCCACGCCCGCAGCGCCAACTACGTCGAGGCGATCGGCATGGGCGCCGACGGCGTGCGCCTGCGCGATCTGCTCGACGGCACCGAGTTCACGGTCACCGCGGATGTCGTGGTCAACACCTCCGGGCCCTGGACCGATCTCACCAACGACGCCCTCGGCCTCGCCACCGCCTACATGGGCGGAACGAAGGGCTCGCACATCGTGCTCGACCACCCCGAGCTGCTCGCTGCCCTCGACGGCCGTGAGCTCTTCTTCGAGCACTCGGACGGGCGCATCGTGCTCATCTACCCGCTCGCCGGGCGGGTGCTCGTCGGCACGACCGACATCGACGCCGACCCGCGAGAGCCGAGCGTGTGCACCGATGAGGAGGTCGACTACTTCTTCGACCTCATCGTGCACGTTTTCCCAGAGGTCGCGGTCGATCGCTCGCAGATCGTCTACAGCTTCTCGGGCATCCGTCCGCTGCCCAAGCACGACGACACCCAGCCGGGGTTCGTCTCCCGCGACTACAACATCGTGCCCTCGACGATCGCGTCGATGCCGGGCACGACGCTCCTCAGTCTCGTGGGTGGCAAGTGGACGACATTCCGTGCCCTCGGGGAGCACCTCGGCAACGAGGTGCTCGAGCTCCTCGGGCTCACCCGCACCGTGAGCACCGTGGGTCTCGCGATCGGCGGCGGCGTGGGCTATCCGACGACGGATGCCGCACGCCGGGTGTGGCTCGCCTCGCACTCCGACGAGATCGGCGCAGAACGCGCCCAGCAGCTGCTCGAGCGGTACGGCACGCGTGCGGAGTCCGTGATCGAGTACTCCGTCGAGCACGGCGACACGGCCCTCGAGCACAGCAGCGAGTACTCGCGCCCCGAGATCGAGTTCCTGGCCCGTACGGAGTCGGTCGTGCACCTCGTCGACCTGCTCCTGCGGCGGACGAACCTCGTCTTCCGCGGCGCCCTCACGACGGAGCTGCTCGACGAGCTCGCCGACGTGCTCGCGGGAGCGCTCGGCTGGACCCCGCAGCGGCGCGACGAGGAGGTGCGCGACTCGGTCGAGTTCCTGCGCACCGCCCACCGGGTGAGCCTCGCGGCATCCAGCGGGGAGCCGTCGCTCGCGGCTCTGACCGCCGTCGAATGATGCACGAACGTGCACTCCGAACTACTAGGAGCGCCCCGGTTCGCGCGGTAGCTTGACAACGGTTTCAGCGTGAACCGCAGGCGACACGCCTCCGCGTGCCGCCGGCATGGATAAGGGAAGAAGAGGAAGGTCAACGTGGACGATCTCGGAATTGTCTTTTTGTCGGAGCTGGTGGGCACCGCCCTCCTCGTGCTCCTGGGCTGTGGTGTGGTCGCTAATGTCGCGCTTGCTAAGACGAAGGGCTTCAATGGTGGCTTTCTTATGGTCACTATCGGGTGGGGTCTTGCGGTG
>NZ_PGFB01000004.1 GCF_002797855.1 Compostimonas suwonensis | reverse complement strand
ACCCACCAGAACACCGGAAACAGGACAGGACCTCCGTCGTTTGTGGTTTAAAGCGGACTCAGAAGCGGAACGGATCAGAAACAGAACAGAGCCGCAGCCCGGAGTGGGGGTAGGGACGCGTGTACTGGACAGGTGTGGATCACCGAATGGCCCCGGACTGTCCACCGCTCATTCATACGGCATCCATAGCTTTGCCGCGCCGCGCGTGCACACGCACGTCGGCACGACTCCCGTCACGACGGGAAATCAAGGGAGGCCTCATGGAAAATGCACCAGTCGCGGGCACGCGCCCGCGCGAGAGAAGAAGACGTCTCATCACGGGCGCGATCGCCGCGCTCGGACTCGTCACCCTGTCCGCCGGTTTCCTCACGGTGGGCGCAACCAGCGCGGGGGCTGCCACCAGCTACCCCGACACGTTCCTGAGCACCGCGTCGACGACGTGGAAGTACTCGGACAACAACACCGATCCGGCCGCCGGCAACAGCGACCGCCTCGTCTGGACCAAGGCGGGCTTCGCCGACACCTCATGGAAGTCGGCGAAGGGCAGCTTCGGCGTCAAGAACGGTGGCACGAACATCGGTGCCGGCCTCACGATCGGCACGCGCCTCAACCAGTACATCAACGGCACGGCGTTCCCCGACGTGAAGACCTTCCACTTCCGTTCGAGCTTCGACCTCACCGCCGAGCAGCTCGCCGGTGTCGACGGCCTGCGCGCGACCATGACCTACGACGACGCCGTGCAGGTCTTCGTGAACGGCACCAAGGTCGCCGGATACGCCGACGCGCGTGTCGAGGCCGCCGTCGAGGCCGAACGCAACCTCGTCTACGCGGGCACCGGCGGTGGCGACCCCGTGTCCTCCTCGTTCACGATCCCTGCCACCGCCCTGCAGGCGGGCACGAACACGATCGCGATCGCCCTCTACCAGGATCGCGAGTCGAGCTCGGACGCCTACCTCGACGTCAAGACCCTGACCCCCGTGCTCAAGCCCACGGGCGGCCCGGTCCTCTCCGACATCATCCTCGGCGTGGCAGGCGACGAGACCCAGCGCAACCTCGCCTGGTACTCGTCGACGGACACGACCCAGGTCGCGCAGATCGGCCTCGCCTCGGGTGTCGTCGCCGGCGCGTTCCCCGCATCGTCGAGGACCGTCACGGCGACCGGCGGACCGACGACGAGCGGCGAGTTCAACCGCTTCGCGACCTTCACGGACCTGCAGGAGAACACTTCCTACGTGTACCGCGTGGGCTCCGAGGGCAACTGGTCGAGCATGTACTCGTTCCGCACGCAGGAGTTCGAGGGCGACTTCAACTTCCTCTTCTACGGCGACCCGCAGATCGGCTCCTCGGGCAACATCCCGAACGACACCGCGGGATGGGCCGACACCCTGGATGTCTCCACCACCGCGTACCCGGACGCCGAGCTGCTCTTCTCGGCCGGCGACCAGGTCGAGACAGCGGGCAACGAGAGCCACTACACCGCGTTCCTGCAGCCGGACGAGCTGCGTCAGATCCCGTTCGTCGCGACCAACGGAAACCACGACGTGGGCTCCAAGGCGTACGAGCAGCACTTCAACACCCCCAACACCGACCGCACGGCCGGCCCGGGGTCGAGCAGCGGCTCGGGTGGCGACTACTGGTTCATCCACAAGGGCGTCCTCTTCCTCGACATCAACTCGAACAGCCGCGACTACACCTCGCACACCCGCTGGATCCGCGACGTCGTCGCGGAGCACGGTGACGAGGCGAAGTGGAAGGTCATCGCGTTCCACCACTCGATCTACTCGGGTGGCCCGCACGCCACGGACGGCGACGTCGAAGACCGCCGCAACGTGCTTCCCACGCTGTTCTCCGAGCTCGGGTTCGACCTCGTGCTGCAGGGTCACGACCACAGCTACGCGCGCAGCTACCTGCTGCGCAACGGCGAGAAGGCGAATGCGGATGAGGCCGCCGGCGCCGACACGGTCACCGCGGGTCCCGGCGGGGTGCTGTACGTGACGGCGAACTCGGCATCGGGCTCGAAGTACTACGACCTCCAGTCGCAGGGCTTCTGGTGGCTCTCGGTCGCCAACCAGGAACGAGTGCGCAACTACAGCGCCATCGACATCACCGACGAGGAGATCACTGTCACCACGCTCCGCAGCCAGGCCAACGGCACCGACAAGCCGGTGAACAGCGTGGTCGACAAGGTCACGCTCAACCGCGCCGAGACCCCGGACGTCGACACCCAGCAGCTGCAGGTCACGGTTCCCCAGGCGGCGGCAGGCGAGTTCATCTGGGCCGTCGACGGAACCAACGGTCTCGTCGACCTCGGTACCGCCGTCGAGTCGGGCGACCACTACTCGGCCGAGGGCTCGATCAACCCGATCCGCGTGACGGACACCCGTCTGAACGGTCCGCAGTGGTCGATCTCGGCTCAGGTCAGCGACTTCACCTCGGGTGACGAGTCGTTCTCGGGCAAGTACCTCGGATGGACCCCGTCCGTCGTCGAGGCCGGCGGCGACGCCGTCGCCGGTGACAAGGTCGAGTCCGGCTTCGTCTCGGGCGACGGCCTCTCGGCCTCGTCGACCCTCGGTTCGGCCGCGACCGGTCACACCCGCGGCTCGGCCAAGCTCGGCGCAGGACTCGAGCTGGACATCCCCGTCGAGGTCACGGACGGAACGTACCAGGCCACGCTGACGCTCACCGCGCTCAGCTAGGCGAACGGCACGAGCAGGTCGGGGCGGGCACCAGCAGGTGCCCGCCCCGATCGTCTTCCCCGGTCGCTCCGTCGTTCTCCCGGCGGCTCACGGGGAAGGACGTCGGGCTCAGAGCCTGGCGAGCAGTGCGGGGAGCTCGGAGAGGCTCGCGATCCGCTGCACGCCGGCGGCCGCGGCATCCGCCCGCTCGTCGGCTGACGGCTCGACTCCGCGCCGGTTGATCCACACGCCCGCGAGGCCGGCGTGCGCGGCCCCGATCGCGTCGGTGCGCAGCCGGTCTCCCACGTACACCGCCGTGCTCGGGTCGACTCCGAACAGCGCGACGGCGTGTTCGAAGATCCGGCGGTCGGGCTTGGTCACGCCCAGCTCTCCCGAGGCCACGATGTGCTCGAGGCGCGGGCCGATCGCGACCCGTTCGATCTTGCCGAGCTGGTAGCCGAGCTCGCCGTTCGTGATCAGGCCGAAGCGCACGGCGGCATCGGCCTCGACGAGCGCGTCGAGCGCGGGCAGCGCGTCGTCGTGCAGTCGCCAGCCGCCGCGGTAGTGCGCGAGGTAGCTCTGGAACCAGTCGCTCGCCTCGGCATCAGCCAGCTCGACGCCGAGGCTCGCCGCGAAGTCGCGCGCGCGGGCCCGCCGCTGGCCCTCGAAGTCGAGCTCGCCGGCGAGATAGGAGTGGTAATGCTGCTCTTCGAGGCTGTTCCAGAGCGCGACTGAGCCGGACGCGTCCGCCCCCGCGTAGGCGCCGCCGAGCTCGCCGAGATAGCTCACGATGCCCGCGTCGACGGCCTCCCGATGGGCGAAGAGCGTGTCGTCGAGGTCGAAGAGGACGACCCGTGGCCTGCTCACAGCATCACCCCGTCTGCAGCCCGGCCCGCTCAGCCCCGGCGCAGCAGGCCGATGCGGTCGTAGACGGTCTGGAGGGTCTGATCGGCGATCTCCTGCGCGCGTGCCGCGTTGCCCGCGAGGATCCTGTCGAGCTCGGCCGGGTCGTCGAGCATCTCGAGCGTGCGGGCGCGGATCGGCTCGAAGACCGAGACGACGAGCTCGGCGAGGCCCTTCTTGAAGGCGCCGTAGCCGCTCGCGGCGAACTCGTCTTCGATCGAGTCGACGCTGCGCTCCGAGAGCACCGAGTAGATCGAGAGCAGATTCGAGACACCCGGCTTGGCCTCGCGGTCGAAACGCACCGAGGCGTCGTCGTCGGTGACGGCGCGCATGATCTTCTTCGCGGTGACGGAGGGCTCGTCGAGCAGCCAGATCACGCCCGCGTGCGACTCGGCCGACTTCGACATCTTCGCGGTGGGGTTCTGCAGGTCGTAGATCTTCGCGGTCTCGGTGAGGATACGCGCCTCGGGCAGCACGAAGGTGTCGCCGAAGCGCGAGTTGAAGCGTGTCGCGAGGTCGCGGGTGAGCTCGATGTGCTGCCGCTGGTCTTCGCCGACCGGAACGACCTCGGTGCGATAGAGCAGGATGTCGGCGGCCATGAGCACGGGGTAGGCGAAGAGCCCGACCGACGCGGCGTCGGCTCCCTGCTTGGCCGACTTGTCTTTGAACTGGGTCATACGCCCGGCCTCGCCGAAGCCCGTGATCGTGTTGAGCACCCAGGCGAGCTCGGCGTGGGCGGGAACGTGGGACTGCACGTAGAGCGTCGAGCGCGACGGGTCGATGCCGGCCGCGATGTACTGTGCCGCCGTGCGGCGGGTGTTCTCGCGCAGCTGGGCCGGATCCTGCGGAACCGTGATGGCGTGCAGGTCGACGATGGAGAAGAGGGCGTCGCATTCCTCCTGCATCCGCTTCCAGCTGAGCAGCGCGCCGATGTAGTTGCCGATCTGCAGGGAGTCGGAGGACGGCTGCATGCCCGAGTACAGGCGTGGTTTGTTCGTCATGAGGGGAGGGCTTTCGGTTCGTGAACGGATCAGAGGGCGTAGTCGACGACGACGGGAGCGTGGTCGGACCATCGCTCGTCGTAGGCGGCTGCGCGATCGATCGTGTAGTTCACGACGGATGCCGCGAGCTTCGGGGTCGCGAGGTGGTAGTCGATGCGCCATCCGGTGTCGTTGTCGAACGCCTGCCCGCGCTGCGACCACCAGGTGTAGGGGCCTTCGACCTCGCCGGCGACCTTGCGGCCGATGTCGATCCAGCCGAGGCCGGCGCCGTTGTTGTAGTCGGCCTCGTCTTCGGCCCCGACGAACTTGTCGAAGTAGGCCCGCTCTTCGGGCAGGAAACCGGCGCGCTTGACGTTGCCGCGCCAGTTCTTGATGTCGAGCGTACGGTGGCCCACGTTGAGGTCGCCGACGATGAGTGCGCGCTCGTTGTGCTCGGCGAGCTCGGGCAGCCGCTCGAGCATCGCGTCGAGGAACTTGTACTTCTCGACCTGCTTGGGGGTGTCTGCCTCGCCCGAGTTCACGTAGGTGCTCACGACGGTCACGATCGTGCCGTCGACGTCGAAGTCTGCTTCGAGCCAGCGCCCGGCGCTGTCGAAGTCGTCGGGGCCGAGCTCGACCCGGTGGATGGCGGCCTTCGACCGGCTCGCGAGCGCGACGCCGGCGCGGCCCTTGGCCGTCGCGGGGTCGTGGAGGATGTTCCACTCCTCGCCGAGCAGCCCCACGAGGTCGTCGGTCGACGCCCGCACCTCTTGAATGGCGAGGATGTCGACGTCGCGCCGGGCGAGCCAGTCGCCCATGCCCTTGCGGTATGCGGCCCGGACGCCGTTGGTGTTGACGGAGGCGATGCGGAGCGGTTTCGATGACGACGGAGGCATGATCGGATTCTACCGGGAGGCCTCCGACACCCGGGAGTCCCCTCCTGTGCCCGAGGCGCCCGGTCGCCCGGAGGCGTCGTCCTGCTGGGATGTCTCGGGGTCGAGCTCCTCGAGAGCGGCGCGGGCCCGTTCGAGCCGGCGTCCCGTGCGCAGCCGCCGGAACCCTCGGGCCCGGTCGTAGGCGGCCTGGGCGTCGCGCAGCTCGGCGCGCGCGACCACGAGCCGGGCCTCGTGCTCCTGGGCGGCCCGGGTGGCGGCACGCTCCTCGTCGCTCAGCTCGAGGGGCGAGATGCCGGCATCCTGCATTCCGACGGCGATCCACGACGCCGCGAGCAGGGTGATGGTGCTCACGAGGTTGAACCAGATGAGAAGCCCGATGAAGACGGCGAAGCTCGCGAGCAGAGGATTTCTCGAGGCGCCGCCGAGCAGGAGGCCGCCGAGGACCTGGATGGCGCCGAGCGCGAGGCCGCCGAGAAGGGCCCCGACGAGGAGACGGCGCAGGGGGATCGCGACCCGGGAGAGCACCCGGAACATCACGGCCAGCACGAGAGTGTTGATCACGAACACGATGAGGAGGCCGGTGAACCGCCCGGCCACGAGGCCGCCGACGGAGTCGTCGATGCCGATGAGTCCCAGCAGCCAGTTGAGGAGCTGGGTGGTGACGACGGACAGAACCGCCGAGATGGCGAGCACGAGGCCGAAGGCGACGCCCAGGCCCAGATCGACGGCCTTCGCCAGCACGAAGTTCGTGGTGTCCTTGGGCATGCCGAAGATGGCCCGGATCGCGAGGCGCAGAAAGGAGAGCCAGCCGAGCGCCGTCCAGAGCAGGCCGACGAGGGCGATGACGCCCGTCCAGCCGAGGGCCGTCGAGAGCCCGTCGAGCTGCTCGGGCTTGATGATGCCGTCGTCGCCGATCAGCCCGGGGATCGTGCGGTTGATGATGTCGAGGAGGGCGTTCTCGATCTCGGGGTTGGCGATGAGCCAGAACCCCGCGATCGAGAAGGCGACGAAGATCGCGGCGAAGACGGCGAAGACGGCCTGGTACGACATGCCGGAGGCGAGCAGATTGCCGTTGATGTCGGTGTAGTGCGTGAAGACGCGCACCGGGCGCAGCGACATGACCCATCCGACCGTCCGCGCGATGACCCCCGGTCGTCCGGGCTGTTTCCCCTCGGTCATCCCCTCAGCCTATCGATCAGCCGCGGGCGCCGCGGGGGCTTGATTTCCTCGCCGATCGGGGACATCGCAATTGTTCGTTCGTCGTTTTGGCGTTGAGGCTTCCTCATCAGAAACTTTTCTGACATACTGGCCAGGCTCGGACCCGAACTGAGCAGGCCTTACCCGAAATTTGGCTGAACCCTAGCATCCAACAGATTTGGCATACCCGAATGTCCGTCTCGTTTACCCGTAGTTCAGTGCGCCCAAAAACCCCTAGAAATGGGCGCCGCAACCGATTCGCCGCTCGTCGCAACGACCTCGCCCCACGGGCGAGGCGCCTGCGTCGCCGGATCGATCTCGCCCTCGCGAGCGTCTCGATAGCCGCTCTTATGGCCATCGGTCTGCCCACGACGGCTTTCGCGGCAGAGGGGAACGAGGGGCAGACTCCCCCCGAGGTGACCTCGCAGACCGAGGTGAGCACACCCGAGGCGACCCCCGAGACCGAGGCGACCCCCGAGGAGACGGCTCCGGACGCCGAACCGGACGGCACCGCTCCGAGCGACGACCCCGTCGGCCCCGGCACGGAGGGCCCGTCGGCTCGGACGATCGCGCCGTCGAGCGCCAACGAGGTCGCTGCGGTCACCCCGACGAACTCGACGACCATCATCAGGATCACGAAGCGTGATGTGCGCACCGGATCGGGCGCGACCGCCGTGGCACACAGCTATGCGGAGGGCGCGCGTTTCCAGCTGCATTCGGAGAACGACGGAGAGCCCGGAGCCCCGCTCACCGCGGCGTGGGCCCAGTGCACGATCGGCGCGGGCGACAACGGCTACTGCTACTTCTCCGTTCCCGACACGAACTCGGGCGGTTCCAATCGCAACAAGCAGTTCTGGGTCGAAGAGCTCGAGCCGGTTCCGGGAACCCCCGCAGCCGAGCACTACGACGTCATCGACACACTGCGCACCGGCGGTTCGGGCGCCGGTGTCGAACGCGTGTACGCTTACCGCACTCCCGAGCTGAAGTCCAACACCACGGTCGACCTCCCCGAAGACCAGGATGCGTCGTCCAGCGCCTACCAGACCAGCGGCCAGTGGGCCAACAAGCTCAAGAACCCCACCCTCCAGCCGCAGTGCAACGCGGGTATCCGCGTGGCCTTGCTGCTCGACCTCTCGGGTTCGGTCAAGAACGCCGGCGCGGCGGGAACGCTGGGAGACGCGGCGAAAGGCTTCGTCGACGCGCTTCGAGGCACGAACTCGAGCGTCGCCCTCTACTCCTTCGGCGACCTCTCGCCGCGGGCCGGAACCTCCAACTTCCCGAACGCGCTGCCCATCGACTCGAACCTCAACACCCTCAACTCCCGCATCGACGGCTACATCGCGAGCTTCAACACGCCGAACTACGAGTCGAACGGCACCAACTGGGATCGCGGCCTGTGGGAGGTCAGCGGCAACGCCGACTCCTACGACCTCGCCGTCGTGCTCACCGACGGAAACCCCACCTTCTCGGGCACAGGCCCGACCGGCCCCGGAAGCAACACCTACTTCCGTGAGCTCGAACAGGCGATCTTCTCGGCCAACGCCATCAAGGACAAGGGCAAGCGCGTCATCACGGTGGGAATCGGCGACGACCTCAGCGACAGCAACCTGAGCTCGATCTCGGGGCCCACCGGCTACGTTGAGGGTGCATCCCTCAACCAGTCGGACTACTTCAAGACCGGCTGGCAAGACCTCAAGCCGCTCCTGTCCGACTTCGCGAAGTCGATCACCTGTGAGGTCCCGGTCACCGTCCACAAGCTCGAGAAGCGACTCGACGGCTCCACCGCGAACGGCGCGAACTGGCAGTTCACCCCGACGCTGAACGGCGCGGGCGACCTGACGCCGAACGGCGCCCAGGCCACGGGAACCGACGGCAGCCTCGAATGGAAGCTCAAGTTCGGTGCGAAAGACGACACCGCGAACCTGACGATCGCCGAATCTCCCCAGGCCGGCTGGCAGTTCGCCTCGGTGGCCTGCGCCAACAACGGCGACGCGCTTCCTGTGGCTAACGCCTCATCCTTCACCCTCACGGGGGTGAAGGTCGGCGACTCGATCGACTGCACGGTGACCAACACGCAGCTCGGCGCCTCGGTTGTCGTCAACAAGGTCTGGAACGTCAACGGCGTCGACCAGCCGCAGAACACCAACCCCTTCGGCCTCACCGCGCAGCTCAAGCTCACGGGCCCGGGCTCCGCCGGCGCGAGCAACCAGGACTGGGGCGTCGCCCGCGACAAGTACTCCATCGGCGGCGGCGTCACGATGTCGGAGAGCTACACGGGTGTCCCCGCGGGATGCACGACTCCCACCGCGAGCTTCAGCAAGGTCGACGGCGGATCCTCGCTCAACGGTGCGACCGCGACCGGCCTCACTGCGGGCACCAACACCTTCAGGATCGTCAACACGATCACCTGCCCGACCACCCTCGAGCTGAAGAAGGAGGTCGAGGGCGGTGCAGGCGACGCGAACGTGAGCCTCTGGACCCTCGACGCCACCGGCCCGAGCGGATCGAAGGACTTCGCGCCCGGCACCTCGGGCGTCAAGCACGACGTGACCCCGGCCGTCGCGTACAGCCTCTCCGAGTCTGCGACGGATGCCGCGACCAAGCTCTACACGCTCAAGCAGTGGGAGTGCGTGACCGACGGCACCACCGTCGTGACCTCGAACCCGAGCGTGCCCCTCGGCAAAGCGACCGTCTGCACCGCGATCAACCAGACCGCGAAGCTGACGCTCATCAAGAAGGTCGACAACGCCAACGGCGGCACGGCGACCCCCGGCCAGTGGCAGCTCACCGCCGACCCGAAGAAGGCCGGCCTGACCGCCGGCACCGTCGACGGCGCCTTCCCGAACGGCCACTCGATCAGCATCCTCCCCGGCCAGAAGTACGAGCTCTCCGAGGCGGGCGGCCCCTCCGGCTACGAGCAGACCTCGCTCGAGTGCAAGGTCGGCGTCAACGGCAGCTACGCCCCCGCGACATCCGTCACGGCGAACGCGCTCGACGACGTCTACTGCCTCTTCGTCAACACCGAGAAGCCCACGACCCTCAAGCTCGTGAAGAAGGTCAGCGGCGCCGACACGCCCGCCACGAACTGGATCCTCTCGGGCACCGGCGGCACGCAGAGCATCGGCGGCGCGGGCGGCACGAACGGGTTCGTCACCGTCAAGGCGGGCGTCGACTTCACCCTGAGCGAGCAGCCGGTCGCCGGCTTCAGCGGCGCGGGCGAGTTCGGCCACAGCGCCTGGGTCTGCGACAACGGCTACGGAACGTTGACCGGCGGCAAGCTCCCGGGCCTCGCGGTCGGCCAGAACGTGACCTGCGAGATCACCAACACGCTCAACCCGGTCGTGCCGACGATCACCAAGACGGCGCACGACCCCGTGGCGAACGCCGACGGCAGCTGGACGATCGTCTACGACATCGCCGTGACCAACCCCAGCTCGGTCAAGGCCACCGACTACGCGCTCAGCGACACCCTGAAGTTCGGCGGCGACATCGTCGTGAACTCGGCCGACGTGCTCAAGCCCGGCAGCACCACCCCCGTGGCGATCGCGGCGACCGGTGCCAACGAGCTCGCGGCCGCGGGAACGGCGCTCGCGCCGAGCACCACGGCCATCTACGTCGTGACCGTCAACGCGACGGTCGAGCCCGGCGCCTTCACGAAGACCCCGAGCACCCTCGAGTGCCTGCCCGGCTCCACGCCGGCGGCCGGCGGCTTCCTCAACACCGCCGTGCTCACGCACAACGGCACGACGACCCCCGCGGAGGACTGCGTCGAGCCGGTTGTGCCGAGCTTCTCGAAGACCGCCGGTGACGTCGTCGACAACGGCGACGGAACGTGGAACGTGAACTACACGCTCACCGTGACCAACCCCTCGGGAACGACCGGAGTCGTCTACGACCTGAGCGACACGCCGCACGCCCTGCCCGCCGGAACGACGCTCACGAACGCGACCGTCGCCCCGATCGACTCGGCGCCCGCCCCGAACGCCGTGCCCGCCTTCGGGCCCGGCAGCCCGGCGATCAACACGGCGGTCGTGCTGCCCGCCAGCACGACGCACTCCTACACCGTGACGCTCACGGTCGCCGTGAGCTCGTCGGCCGACCCCGCGACGCTCGTCTGCGCACCCGGCACGTCGAACGGCATCGTCAACGACGGCACCGTGCTCTCGGGCAACCAGACGCTCGACGACGGCGACTGCGCGACGATCCCGCTTCCGAAGATCACCCACACGAAGACCCTCGACGGCCCGGCCCACCAGAACGAAGACGGCAGCTGGACGATCGGCTACCTCGTGACCGTGACCAACAGCGGTGCGACCACGGGCGTCTACGACCTGAGCGACACCCCCGCCTTCGGAGCGGGCATCACCGCCCTGCCGAGCTCGACCGCCGTGCTGGCACCCGATCAGCCGATCGACTGGAACGGCGTCGACAAGACGGCCCTCGCCGATGAACGGCCCCTGGCCGCCGGGGCGACCGACACCTACCGGATCACGGCGAACGCGCAGATCGCCGCCGGCGTCATCGGCACAGCCGCCGCCGACTGCTCCCTCGACGCCCCCGAGACGGGAACCGGCTTCCGCAACGTCGCGACCCTGACCACGGGTGGCGCGACGACGGAGAAGAACGCCTGCGACACGCCCACCCTGCCGGTGCCGGAGAAGAACACCCCGACCGTGACCCAGCAGCCGGACGGCTCGTGGAACGTCAGCTACGTCGTCGACGTCGACAACTCGAACGGCAAGGCCGCGTGGTACAGCCTCACCGACACCCCGAACTGGGACGGCCAGATCACGATCGACGACTGGACGGTCACCGCGGGAGCGGGCACCCCGGCCGTCACGGTCGGCAGCTGGAGCGACGCGAACGGCGTCATCATCCCCGCTGACACGCCCATCCAGATCGAGGCGGGAGCGACCCACAGCTACGTGGTGAGCTTCACCGTCGAGGTCCCGGCCGGGCTGCCCACGTCGGTCACGACGTGCGACGACGAGGCGCACGGCAAGGGCTTCATCAACACGATCACCCTGAAGAGCGGTGCGGACGAGCCGTCCGACACGGCCTGCGGCGACGTGACGGATGCCGGCACCCCGACGGTCGACAAGACGGTCACCTCGACGACGCAGAACGCCGACGGAAGCTGGACGATCGCGTACGACGTGACCGTGACCGGCAACGAGAGCTACGTGACGAAGTACAGCCTGAGCGACACCCTCGCCTACGGCCAGGGCATCTCGATCGTGGGCACTCCGACGATCGTCGCGGGAGCCGGCACGCCGGCACCCGCCGCCGACTGGAACGGCACCTCGAAGACCCAGGTCGTGAGCGAGCAGACGATCGCCGCGCAGGCGGTGCACGTCTACACGGTCACGGTGAACGCCTCCGTCGCCGCCGGCGTCACGGGCACCCCCGCTGCCGACTGCGAGCTTCAGGACGGCGAGACCGGGACCGGGTTCCTCAACACGGCCGTGCTCACCTCGGGCGGCACCGAGCAGCCGGCCGAGGACTGCTCGCACCCCGCGAAGCCGAGCTTCACCAAGACGATCGCGGCGGGCCAGCCCGTCGCCTCCGGGAACGACTGGTCGGTGAGCTACACGCTCACCGCGACGAACACCGACACCGAGCAGTCGCTCGTCTACGACCTGAGCGACGTGCCGGCGTTCGCGCCCGGTGCCACCGTGCTCAGCCGCACCGTGACGAGCGCCGACGCGACGGTCAATACCGCGTGGAACACGACGAACGGCGCAGCGCCGACGACCGACGTGGTCGCCTCGGGAGTGCAGCTGCCCGCTCAGGCGGTCGACGTCTTCACGGTCACCGTGGTCTTCTCGATCGCCGACGACGCCGACGCGGCGGATCTCCGCTGCGCGACGACTGGCGACGGATCGGGCAAGGGCCTCTTCAACGGAGCGACCCTGAGCTCGGGCGACGACGAGTTCACCGACGACGCCTGTGCCGACATCCCCGTGAAGGTCGTCGTGACCAAGAGCTGGACGATCGACGGCACCGGCTACGCGAACGGCGACCAGCCCGACGGCTTCAGCGCAGCCCTGCTGCTGACCCAGCAGAACGCCCCCGCGTTCGGCACGGTCTACGGCGGCTACCAGGCGGGCGCGACCGTGAACGTGAGCGAGACCGCCGAGGTTCCCGAGGGCTGCACGCTCGAGTCGAACGGCGGCGGCACGAAGACCCTCGACAAGGAGCTCAACAGCTACGAGCTCGAGAACGTCGTCGACTGCGAGCAGAACCTGACGCTCGTCAAGAAGGTCACCCCGACCCACGGCGGCCAGGCGCTCCCCACCCAGTGGAAGCTCTCGGCCACCGGCGCCGGGCGCACCGACAGCTTCAGCGGTGACGGCCAGGCCAGCGGCACCGTCGGCCAGGGAGTCGACTACGCCCTCGCCGAGCAGGGCGGACCCGCCGGCTGGACCGTGCTGACCGACTGGACGTGCGCGGCCGAGCAGGGCGACTTCACCCTCACAGGCTCGACGGTCTCCCTGGGCTACGGCGCCGACGTCACGTGCACCATCGAGAACACGGATGTCGCGCCGAAGCTGACCCTCGTCAAAGAGGTCCAGCCCGCCGACCTCGACATCGCACCGCAGAACTGGACGCTCAGCGCCGACGGCCCCACGGCGGTCAGCGGTGTGACCGGTGACGCGACGATCACGGACGCCGCGGTCGACTCCGGCGAGTACACCCTCGCCGAGGCGCCCGTCGCCGACTTCCCCTACTCCGACGAGTTCACCGCGAGCGCGTGGGAGTGCACCGACGTCGACGGCGCCGTGCTGGTCGAGAACGCGACCCTCCACCTGGGCCCGGGCGACGACGTGACGTGCGTCATCACGAACACGGCCAAGGCCGCCGTTCCGGCGATCGAGAAGACCGTCTCGAGCACGACCCAGAACGCCGACGGCACCTGGAGCGTGGTCTACGACATCACGGTGACCAACCAGAGCAACGTCGTGCCGCTCGCCTACGACCTCGACGACTCGCCGGTCACGACGTTCGGAACGGGCATCACGATCAACTCCCTCTCCGCGACCGGCCCCGGCAACGGCGTCGCGACGTGGACCGGCGCCGGTGACCACACGGCACTCGCCACGGGCCAGGCGCTCGCGGCGGGCGGGGTCGACGACTACACCGTCACCGTCACCGCGACGGTCGCCGCGTCGGCCTTCGACAACGGCACAGCCGAGTGCCTGCCGGGCGACAACGGCGTGACCGCGGGCGGCTTCCGCAACGCGGCCACGGTGACCCTCGCCGACGGCAGCAACGGCCAGACGGCCACCGACTGCTCGGAGCCGGCGCGTACGACGGTCGAGAAGACCAACGTCGGAACCCCGCAGCTCGTCGACGGGAAGTGGGTCGTGAACTACGCGATCACGGTGACGAACGCCTCCGCGCAGGATCTCTACTACGACCTCTCCGATACCCCGGCCCTCCCGGCCGGCGCGACGGTGACGGCCTACGCGGCGACGGGCCCCGACGGCCCGATCCCGGGCTGGGCCGGCGGAGTCCTCGCGGACGACGTGGTCATCGCCCACGCGGGCGAGGCCCCGACGGTGCACGATTACACGGTGACCCTCACGGTCGACGTCGCCGCCCTCGCCGACGTGACGACCGCGCAGTGCGAGACGGGAACGCCCGGCCACGGCTTCGACAATGAGGCCACGATGACCAACGGCACCGTCGAGTACAGCGACGACGCCTGCCAGGACATCCCGGTCGGCCGTCTCACGATCGTCAAGAACGTCGACAACTCGCAGTTCGACGGACTCGACCTCGGTGACAACGTACTCGGTCAGCCGAGCGACTGGATGCTGACCGCGACAGGCGGCCCCGTGATCGTCGCCGGCCTCGGCAAGACCGACGGTCAGGGCATCACCCGGATCGTGCCGACGGGCGACTACGCGCTGAACGAGGCGACGGCGAGCGACAACCCGCTGCTCGGCTTCTACACCGCGAGCGCCTGGAGCTGCGACGACCAGGACGCCACGGTCGCGACCGTGCCCCTGGGCGGCGACGTCACCTGCACGATCACCAACACCGGCCACCCCGTCGACCTTGCGATCACGAAGACGAGCGGGGGTGAAACCGCTGAAGGCGCCGCTGTCCCGACCGATGAGAACGATCGCTACCAGTACACCTTCACGATCCAGAACCTCGGAGAGGTCGCGGCGCCGAACACGGTCGTCAGCGACGAGATCCCGGTGACGATCGCGGTCGATCCCACGACCTACGCCGTACCCGACGGTTGGACGGTCACACTCGACGGAGCCGACGCGAACGGGTTCGGCGGGGTCCTCACCCTCAGCAAGACGGAGCCCTTCGAGGCCGGCGGTCAGGCGGAGTTCACCTTCTGGGTGACCACGGCCGCGACCCTGCCCCGCGAGAACGGCGACCCCGAGGGCAAGATCCTCGACATCCTGAACACCGCGGTCGTCACGAGCGACGGCGTCGAGAAGGATCCGTCGAACAACGAGTCGACGAGCGTGACGCCGGTCAAGTCGATCGCCGTCTCCGCTCAGGGCGTCTGCCTCGCGAACACGCCGTACCTGCAGTACACGGTGACGCCGTACAACACGCAGAACATCGACCCGCTCGACATCGACCTCATCTGGTGGACGCAGAACGGCTACGAGCTGCGCGACCCGAGCATCCCGGCATCGGATGTCGCGGCGATCCTCGCGAACGGTGCGAAGGTCGTCAACCCGATCGCGATCCCCGAGGGCTGGCAGGACGGCGACCCCATCACGGGCGAGCAGCTCTGGCCGGGCGCCGTGGTCGACGACCAGGGCGTGACCGTCGGATGGCCCGGATGGCGTCAGCTGCCGAACGGCCGCTGGGTGCTCGACCCCGCCGACCCGAACTACGATCTGCGCAGCTCGGCCGTCACCGAGGTGCGCCTGAACCCGACGACAGCCGGAACGGTGGTCTACCCGCCCGCCGACCCGAACTGCGACCCGAACCCGGTCAATGCGGCGACGCCCGCCGGCGGACTGCCGAGCACGGGCTTCACCGGAAGCTGGATGGGCCCGCTCGGATTCGCCCTGCTGGGTCTGGGCGTGCTGCTCACGGTCGTCGTTCTCATCCGCCGCAGAAGGAACCGCGAAGTCTAGGTCGCGGCGAAACCTGCCCCACGAGCTGGCGGCGCCCCCACCGACGTTCGGGTCGGTGGGGGCGTCGCCTCCCACATTATCTGAGCATCCCTCGTTCCTTCGGCGTCAGCGCGCTGGCCCGGGCGGACTCCGTCCCTCAACCCTGCCGGGCCCTCCCGACAACGCGAAAGGGCGCCCCGTCATCGACGGGACGCCCTTCTCGGTGCGGAGCTCTACGGCTTGCCGCGCATGATGGCCTGCTTGACCTCGGCGATGGCCTGCGTCACCTGGATGCCGCGGGGGCACGCGTCGGTGCAGTTGAAGGTCGTGCGGCAGCGCCACACCCCCTCCTTGTCGTTGAGGATGTCGAGGCGCACGGCCGCGTTGTCGTCGCGGCTGTCGAAGATGAAGCGGTGCGCATTGACGATCGCGGCCGGGCCGAAGTACTGGCCGTCCGTCCAGAACACGGGGCAGCTCGAGGTGCACGCCGCGCAGAGGATGCACTTGGTCGTGTCGTCGAAGCGGGCGCGGTCGGCGACCGACTGGATGCGCTCCTTGCCCGGTTCCGCCTTCGTCTTCGAGACGAGGAAGGGCTGCACCTCGCGGAACGACGCGAAGAAGGGGTCCATGTCGACGACGAGGTCCTTCTCGAGCGGCAGGCCCTTGATGGCCTCCACGTAGATGGGCTTCTCGATGTCGAGATCCTTGATGAGCGTCTTGCAGGCGAGGCGGTTGCGGCCGTTGATGCGCATGGCGTCGGAGCCGCAGATGCCGTGCGCGCACGAGCGGCGGAAGGTCAGCGAGCCGTCCTGCTCCCACTTGATCTTGTGGAGGGCGTCGAGGATCCTGTCGGTCGGGTACACCTCGACGTCGAAATCCTCCCAACGCGGCTCGGTGTCGATCTCCGGGATGAACCGGCGGATGATGAGCGTGATCGTGAAGCTCTGTACGGCATCCGATTCGGCCGGTGCGGGAGAGTCCAGAATTGCAGTGCTCACGCTTAGTACTTCCTCTCCATGGGCTGGTAGTTCGTGACGACGACGGGTTTCGTGTCGAGTCTGATGTGGTCACCGGCATCCGCGGAGTGCGGGTCGCCCGTGAGGTAGGCCATCGTGTGCTTCATGTAGTTCTCGTCGTCGCGCTTAGGGTAGTCGTCGCGCATGTGGCCGCCGCGGCTCTCCTTGCGGTTGCGGGCCGAGTAGACGACGACCTCGGCGAGGTCGAGCAGGAAGCCGAGCTCGATCGCCTCGAGCAGGTCGGTGTTGAACCGCTTGCCCTTGTCTTGCACGACGATGTTCTTGTAGCGCTCGCGCAGGCCGTGGATGGTCTCGGTGACCTGGGCGAGCGACTCGTCGGTGCGGAAGACCTGGGCGTTCTTGTCCATCTCCTCCTGCAGCTCGCGGCGGATCGAGGCGATGCGCTCGGTGCCGTCGGAGGTGCTGAGGCGCTGCACGAGCTCGCGGATCTCGCGGGCCGGGTCATCCGGCAGCGGCACGAACTCGGCGGTCTTCACGTACTCGACGGCGTTGTTGCCGGCGCGCTTGCCGAAGACGTTGATGTCGAGCAGCGAGTTGGTGCCGAGGCGGTTGGAGCCGTGCACCGAGACGCACGCGCACTCGCCGGCGGCGTAGAGGCCGGGCACGACGGTCGTGTTGTCGCTGAGCACCTCCGCCCGCACGTTCGTGGGGATGCCGCCCATCGCGTAGTGCGCGGTCGGCATCACGGGCACGGGCTCGACGACGGGGTCGACGCCGAGATAGGTGCGCGCGAACTCGGTGATGTCGGGGAGCTTCGTCTCGAGCACCTCGGCGCCGAGGTGCGTGCAGTCGAGCAGCACGTAGTCTTTGTGCGGGCCGGCGCCGCGGCCCTCCGCGACCTCCTGCACCATGCATCTCGCGACGATGTCACGCGGGGCGAGGTCTTTGATGGTCGGCGCGTAGCGCTCCATAAAACGCTCGCCGCTCGCGTTGCGCAGGATCGCGCCCTCACCGCGGGCGCCCTCCGTGAGCAGGATGCCGAGGCCGGCGAGCCCCGTCGGGTGGAACTGGAAGAACTCCATGTCCTCGAGCGGCAGGCCCTTGCGCCAGACGATGCCGACGCCGTCGCCCGTGAGCGTGTGCGCGTTGGAGGTGGTCTTGTAGATCTTGCCGAAGCCGCCGGTCGCGAAGATCACGGCCTTGGCCTGGAAGACGTGCAGCTCGCCGGTGGAGAGCTCGTAGGCGACGACGCCCGAGGGCTTCTTGACGCCGTCGACCTCGGTCATGACCAGGTCGAGCACGTAGTACTCGTTGAAGAAGTTGATGCCGAGCTTGACGCAGTTCTGGAAGAGCGTCTGCAGGATCATGTGACCCGTGCGGTCGGCCGCGTAGCAGGCGCGGCGCACGGGGGCCTTGCCGTGGTCGCGGGTGTGGCCGCCGAAGCGGCGCTGGTCGATCTTGCCCTCCGGCGTCCTGTTGAACGGCAGGCCCATGTTCTCGAGGTCGATGACCGCGTCGATGGCCTCCTTCGCGAGGATCTCGGCGGCGTCCTGGTCGACCAGGTAGTCACCGCCCTTGACGGTGTCGAAGGTGTGCCACTCCCAGTTGTCCTCCTCGACGTTCGCGAGCGCTGCGGCCATGCCGCCCTGGGCGGCGCCGGTGTGCGAGCGGGTCGGGTAGAGCTTGGAGATCACGGCCGTCTTCGCGTGCGGCCCCGCTTCGATCGCGGCGCGCATGCCGGCACCGCCGGCACCCACGATCACGATGTCGAATTGGTGGTAGTGCACGCCGTCGATGACCTGTCCGGTACCCTCGGGCGTCCACGATGCGGAGTTTCCCGGGTCCCGGGCTTCTGCGTCACTCACCACGTGTGTCTTGCCTCTCGTCGTTCTTTCAGGTTCCGGATGTCGGATGCCGCGTCGCCGCTCGCCACTGCCCGTCGCTCGCTACTGCACGGGGCAGAACGAGGCGATCAGATCCGCGGGCTGCCCGGCGGGGCACGGGTCGAAGGTGAAGACCACGAGCGTTCCGAGCACGATGAGGATCGCCGCCGAGGCCGCGATGGCCCATGTGAGGATGGCCCGCGTGATCGGGTGCGTCGCGTAGTCGTTGACGATCGTGCGCATGCCGTTGGCGCCGTGGATGAGGGCGAGCCAGAGCATCAGGACGTCCCAGACCTGCCAGAACGGGCTCGAGAGCTTGCCCGCGACGAAGGCGAAGTCGATCTGGTTGACGCCTTCGCCGAGCCAGAGGTTGACGAACAGGTGGCCGAAGATGAGCACGATGAGCACAACGCCCGACGCGCGCATGTAGATCCAGCCCCACTTCTCCCAGTTCACTCCGCGGTTGCGGCGACGGGCGGGGGTGCGAGGCGCTTCGATGGTGACCGACATGTCGTTCCCCTCTCCTAGTGGCCGAAGATGTGGATGAGCTGGCGGGGGACGAAACCGATCATCAGCACGACCCAGAGGCCGATGACGATGTAGAACATGACCTTCTGGTACTTCGCGCCCTTGCGCCAGAAGTCGATGAGGATGATGCGGATGCCGTTGAAGGCGTGGAAGCCGATCGCGCCCACGAGCGCGATCTCGCCGAGCCCCATGATGGGCGTCTGGTAGGTGCCGATGACCGCGTTGTACGCCTCGGGGCTCACCCGCACGAGAGCCGTGTCGAGGATGTGCACGAGCAGGAAGAAGAAGATGGCCACGCCGGTGATGCGGTGCAGCACCCACGACCACATGCCCTCGCGTCCGCGATAGAGCGTTCCGGCAGGACGCTTGGGCCCCCGGGAGACGCGGGTGGACGGTGTCAGGGTTCCTGCCGTCGGCTCTGGCATGAACAACCCTCCCTGGCTGAGTGATCGAACGAATGATCGAGTCGAGTTCGCGATGCGGCGACGTCGGCCGTCGACTTCACGATGACGCACAGACACCCGCGGAACTCGCTCTGCAAGTCTACGTCGGCCGTGCGGTCTCGTGCTGCTAAGGCGAGCCTAACTGTCTCGACGTCGAGACATCCGCCCCTCGCGATTAAAAGAAGGAGTTCTTGCGGTTGCGAGAAGGAATCGGAGGGAACCCGCGCTCAGCGCAGGATGTCGGTCGTCTTGAGCGCGGCGCGCGACATCCGGCGCAGGGACGCGGGGGCGGCGTAGGGCGCGAGCCCGGCGCGATCGCTCACGACCGCCTCGTAGTGGCCGAGCAGCTCGTCGCCGAGAGCCGACCACGACCGGCCGATCACCGAACGACGGCCGGCCTCGCCCATCCGCAGTCGTCGGGGCGCGTCGTCGACGAGTGCCTCGACGCACTCCCTCAGGCTCGCGTTGGAGTCGGGCTCGAAGAGGTAGCCGTTGGCCCCGTGGTCGACGAGGTCGATGGGGCCGCCCGCGCGGGGGGCGACCACGGGGCGTCCGCTCGCGAACGCCTCCTGCAGGGTCTGGCCGAAGGTCTCCTCCGTGCCGGCGTGCACGAAGACGTCGAAGCTCGAGTACGCGGCCTGCAGGGCCGCGCCCGACAGCCGGCCGAGGAAGTGCACGTTCATGCCGTCGAGACGCCGGCGCACCGACTCGAGCGAGGGCCCGTCGCCGACGATGGCGATGCTGATGCCTCGGATGCCGCGCAGCGCCTCGAGGCGCTCGACCTGCTTCTCGGGGGCGATGCGGCCGACGTAGCCGATGACGATCTCGCCGTCGGGGGAGAGCCGCTCGCGCAGCTCGGCCGTCTGCGGCAGGGAGCGGTTGTTGGGGTGGTAGCCCTCGAGGTCGACTCCGCGGCCCCAGCGCTCGACGCGCTCGATGCCGGCGTCGCTCAGGTCGGCGGCCGAGGCCGAGGAGGGCACGAGCGTGCGGTCGGCGCCGTCGTGCACCCAGCGCACGAGGCGCCAGGCCAGCCTGGTCGCCGGGCCCAGGCGGTTGCGCTTGGCGTAGCCCGCGACATCCGTCTGGAAGATCGCGACGGAGGGCACGTTCTGCCGGTTCGCGGCTGCGATGGCCTGCGCGCCCAGCAGGAAGGGGGATGCCGCGTGCAGCACGTCCGGGTTGAAATCGGAGAGCAGGCGCTGCACGTAGACGTTCGGGAGGCCGACCGGGAACTCGCGGTACGAGACCGCGGGGACCTCGTGCACGGGGAAGCCCGCGTAGCGGCGGGGGGCGCCGGCCGTCGGTGCGATGACCATGGCCTCGTGGCCCGTCACCCTGAGGTGATCGAGCACCTTGCAGACACTGTTGGTGACCCCATTGACCGTGGGGAGGAAGCTCTCGGTTACTACCGCGACCCGCATGGTACCCAAGCTAGGTTCGCCCGATGGCGGAACCGTTAACTCGAGGTGAACCCGGGCCGCCCGTTGGGTGACCAGCAGTGAGCGCAGTCGTCGTGCAGTCGCCGTGCTGTCGTCATGCCGTCGCCGTGCGCTCATCCCGGTAGTCTGGGCGGCATGACCAAGCCACTCGCAGGATTCGATCGTTTCTACAGCGTGATCCCCGCCGGTGGCATCGGCTCGCGCCTGTGGCCGCTCTCGCGCGCCGACGCCCCCAAGTTCCTCCACGACCTCTCGGGCTCGGGGCAGACCCTCCTGCACGACACCTGGGACAGGCTCGCGCCGCTGAGCGGGGAGCAGCGCATCATGGTCGTCACCGGTCGCGCCCACCGCGCGGCGGTCGAGGCCCAGCTGCCGAAGCTGCACGACCTCAACGTCGTGCTCGAGAGCGAGCCGCGCGACTCCTCCGCGGCCATCGGGCTCGCCGCCGCGATCCTGGAGCGCAGGGAGCCGGGCGTCATCATCGGCTCCTTCGCGGCCGACCACGTCATCAAGGGCGAGCGCATCTTCCAGCAGGCGGTGCGCGAGGCGTACGCCGCCGCCGACGCGGGGTACATCGCGACGATCGGCATCCGGCCCACCGAGTCGGCCGTCGGCTTCGGCTACATCCACATGTCCGGCCCGCTCGAGATCGACGGCGCCCCGACGGCCATGGCCGTCGACAAGTTCGTCGAGAAACCCGACCTCGAGACGGCTCAGGGCTACACGGCGAGCGGCGAGTACCTGTGGAACGCCGGGATGTTCATCGCGCGCGCCGACCGCCTCCTCGAGGAGCTCGGCAAGACCCAGCCCGAGCTGCTCGCGGGGCTCCTGGAGCTCGCGGAGGCCTGGGACTCGACCCGCAGGGGAGCGGTCGTCGACCGCATCTGGCCGACCCTGCCGAAGATCGCGATCGACTACTCCGTCGCCGAGCCCGCGGCCGCCGCGGGCACCCTCGCGGTCATCCCCGGCCACTTCGACTGGGACGACGTGGGCGACTTCGCCTCCCTCGCGAAGCTGCACTCGGGCGGGCGCAAGTCGGATCTGGCCATCCTCGGCCAGAACGCTCGTGTGCTCGCCGACTCGAGCAGCGGTGTCGTCGTCTCGCAGTCGAATCGCATCATCAGCCTCATCGGGGTGCGCGACATCGTCGTCGTCGACACCCCCGACGCCCTGCTCGTGACCACGAGCGAGAACGCGCAGAAGGTCAAGGCCGTGGTCGACGCGCTGCGGATCTCGGGGGGCCAGGACGTGCTCTAGCGCGAACCCCTCGAGCGGATGCCGCCGAGCGCGGCCGTGTTCGCGGGCGCGCCCCCTCGGCGCTCGTCGCCCGAGAACAAACCCGCGCTCGGCGCTCCCGGAGCTAGGCTTTCCCCATGACGAGCCCACGGAACCGGATCCTCGCAGCTGTCACGACCGCCCTCGCGGCGCTCGCGCTCGCCGGCTGCGCGCCGGCACCCGAGCAGGGCGGGGCCACCACCGACGCGGCATCCGGCTACTGCGCGCGTATGGTCACGAACTCGGGGGGACTCGAGGACCGCTCCTTCAACCAGTCGAGCTGGGAGGGCCTCGAGAAGGCCAGCGACGAGTTCGGCATCGACGTCGACGCGATCGTCTCGACGACCGAGACCGACCTCGCCCCGAACGTGCAGCAGGCCGTCGACACGGGCTGTCAGTTCATCCTGACGGTCGGCTTCGAGCTCGCCGACGCCACGGCGAGCCAGGCCGCCGACAACCCCGACGTGCACTTCGCGATCGTCGACGAGGTCGTCGACGCGCCCAACGTCAAGCCCATTGTCTTCGACACGGCCCAGGCCTCCTACCTCGCGGGCTACCTCGCAGCGGGCGTCACGAAGACCGGCACGGTCGCGACCTTCGGAGGCGGCAACCAGCCTCCCGTCACCCTGTTCATGGACGGCTTCGTCGACGGCGTCGCCCACTACAACGAGGTGCACGGCACGGCCGTCAAGACGCTCGGCTGGAGCAAGGAATCCCAGGACGGCGTCTTCACCGGCGACTTCGAGGACATCTCGAAGGGCAAGTCCTTCGCCCAGAGCTTCATCGACCAGGGCGCCGACGTGATCATGCCGGTCGCGGGGCAGGTCGGCGAGGGCGCCGCTGCCGCTGCCGCTGAATCGGGCACGGTGTCGATCGTCTGGGTCGACAACGACGGCTTCGAGACGCTCCCCGCCGAGGCGCGCCCCGTCGTGCTCACGAGCGTGCTCAAGAACACCCAGGACGCCGTGGTCGATATCGTCGGCGGCGACATCGACGGCGATTTCAGCAGCGACCCCTTCATCGGCACCCTCGCGAACTCGGGCGTCGACATCGCGCCTTACCACGACCGCTCCGCCCTCGTGAGCGAGGAGCTCGCGAGCGAGATCGACGCCCTGCGCGCCTCGATCGTCGACGGCACGATCGTCGTGACCTCGCCGAGCACCCCCGAGTAGCGGAACCCGCGCCGATTCCTCCGGGTCGCGGACCCCTCCGGCTCCCCGATATTTCGCCTGTGTAGCGGGTTTGTAACGCTTGTGCGGCAGGTCGAATTTTGCTCATGTGCGCGATGAAACATTGGGTAACGTGGATGCCACACAGCTCCTGCCCTCGGCAGGCGAAGCACCTTGGAGGACATCTTGAGAAACAGCATCCGTAGGGCCGCGCTCGGTGGCATCGCCACCCTGGGCGTCGCCGCGCTCTTCGCCGGCTGCGCGCCCGCGCCCGAATCTGGAGGCACGAGCGGTTCGCCCGCCGCCGACAGCGACTTCCTTCCCTGTATGGTCTCCGACTCGGGCGGATTCAACGACAAGTCGTTCAACCAGCTCGGCTTCGAGGGCCTGACCGAGGCCGCAGACGCCCTGGGCGTCGAGCCCATCACCGTCGAGTCGGCCTCCGAGACCGACTTCGCCCCCAACATCGACAGCCTCATCGACCAGGGCTGCACCCTTATCGTCACCGTCGGCTTCCTCCTCTCCGAGGCGACCATCGCAGCGGCGGAGGCCAACCCCGACCTCGAGTTCGCGATCATCGACGACCAGCTCGACGCCGACTTCGACGGCACCCCGGATGTCGACAACGGCAAGCCGATCATCTTCGACACCGCTCAGGCCGCGTTCCTCGCCGGCTACACCGCGGCGGCCTACTCGAAGACCGGAACCGTCGGAACCTACGGCGGAATGCAGATCCCGACCGTGACGATCTTCATGGACGGCTTCGCAGACGGCGTCAACTACTTCAACACGCAGAACGGCACGGCCGTCAAGGTCGCGGGCTGGGATGTCGCGAGCCAGACCGGTAGCTTCACGGGCGGCTTCGCAGCCGGCGTCGAGTCGAAGTCGGCCGCGCAGACCCTCATCGACCAGGGCGCTGACGTGCTCATGCCCGTCGGCGGCCCGATCTACCAGAGCGCGATCGAGGCGATCCGCGACTCCGGCAAGCCCGTCGCGATGATCGGCGTCGACGCCGACCTGACCGAGACCGACCCCGACAACGCCGACCTGTTCCTCACCTCGGTGCTC
Source organism: Compostimonas suwonensis (assembly GCF_002797855.1). Taxonomy (GTDB): domain Bacteria; phylum Actinomycetota; class Actinomycetes; order Actinomycetales; family Microbacteriaceae; genus Compostimonas; species Compostimonas suwonensis. The sequence continues at coordinate 527,662 of NZ_PGFB01000004.1, read as the reverse complement.
AAGGGCATCAAGGTCGGCGTCTCCGACGTCGTCACGGCCGCCGGAGCCGGCGAGTTCGACAACACGCCGTTCGTCGGAACCCTCGAGAACGACGGTGTCGGAATCGCGCCGTTCCACGACTTCGAGTCTCAGGTCCCCGCCGACCTGCAGTCGCAGCTCGACGACGTGAAGGCCGGCATCATCGACGGCTCGATTCCCGTCGAGTCGCCCTCGTCGCCCAAGCAGTAGCACCAGAACACGAGGCTCGGGGAGCCCAGCGTCACGCTGGACTCCCCGAGCCCGTTTCAGGCCCGGAACGCTGCCGGGCCGCACACAGACTTCGCATCATCGGCATCACCCGCGGTGGACATCCCGCAGAACCGGGCACAGTGTCGTGCTCACCATGGAAGAATCGGAGACCATGAAGCTCGAACTACGGGGCATCACCAAGCGTTTCGGAACACTTGTTGCCAACGACCACATCGACCTCACGGTCGAGCCGGGTGAGATCCACGCCCTGCTCGGCGAGAACGGCGCGGGCAAGTCCACGCTCATGAACGTGCTCTACGGCCTGTACCAGGCCGACGAGGGCGAGATCCTGCTCGACGACGTCGTGCAGCACTTCGCCGGACCGGGCGACGCGATGAACGCGGGCATCGGCATGGTGCACCAGCACTTTATGCTCATCCCCGTCTTCACGGTCGCCGAGAACGTGATGCTCGGACACGAGGAGACGACGTTCGGCGGACGCCTCGATCTGCAGTCCGCGCGCAGGCACGTGCGGGAGACCTCCGAGCGGTTCGGCTTCGACCTCGACCCCGATGCGCTCGTCGAAGACCTCCCCGTCGGCGTGCAGCAGCGCGTCGAGATCATCAAGGCCCTCTCCCGGCAGGCGAAGGTGCTCGTGTTCGACGAGCCGACCGCCGTGCTGACCCCGCAGGAGACCGACGAGCTCATGCAGATCATGCGCCAGCTGCGGGATGCCGGCACCGCCATCGTCTTCATCACCCACAAGCTGCGGGAGGTGCGCGAGGTCGCCGACCGCATCACGGTCATCCGTCTCGGCAGGGTCGTCGGCGAGGCGTCCCCGACCGCCAGCAACGCCGATCTCGCCAACCTCATGGTCGGCCGCGCGGTCGAGCTCACCGTGCACAAAGACCCGGCCCGGCCCGGCGACCGGGCTCTCGTCGTCGAGAACCTCTCCGTCATCGACCCGCACGGCCAGATCGTCGTCAACGAGGTGAGCTTCGAGGTGCGGCGCGGTGAGATCCTCGCGATCGCCGGCGTGCAGGGCAACGGGCAGACCGAGCTCACCGAGGCCCTGCTCGGCCTGCAGCCGCGGGTGACCGGCACGGTCTCGCTCGACGGCGTCGCGCTCACGGGCATGAGCGTGCGCAGGATCCTCAACGCGGGAGTCGGCTTCGTGCCGGAGGACCGCCAGGAGGACGGCCTCGTGAGCGAGTTCACGATCGCCGAGAACCTCATGCTCGATCGCAGCGACAGCCCGCCCTTCGTCAAGGGCGGCAATCTACAGCTCGGCTACCTCGCCGAGTTCGCGCGCGACAAGGTGAAGGAGTTCGATGTGCGCGCCCAGGGCATCACGACCGCCGTGGGCCGCCTCTCCGGCGGCAACCAGCAGAAGGTCGTGCTCGCCCGTGAGCTGAGCCGCGAGCTGCGGCTCTTCGTCGCGGCCCAGCCGACCCGCGGCATCGACGTCGGCTCGATCGAGTTCGTGCACAAGCGCATCGTCGAGACCCGCGACTCGGGTGTTCCCGTCGTCGTCGTGTCGACCGAGCTCGACGAGGTCGTCGCCCTCGCCGACCGCATCGCGGTCATGTACCGCGGCGGCATCGTCGGCATCGTGCCGGGTGACACCCCCCGTGAAGTGCTCGGTCTCATGATGGCCGGAGAACGCCCGGAAGGGGTGGCAGCAGCGTGACCGACAGCCAGATCCCCGCAGCCGGCCAGAAGCCGGATGCCCAGACCCCCCTCGAGCCGGGGCAGACCCCCGCCGTGGCCCCTGCCGCGGCTCCCGAGGTCGAGCCGCCCTCGCGCTGGAACGTCGCGCTGCGCGAGATCCTCTCGGGCAGCTGGCTCATCTCGGTGCTCGCGGTCGTGCTCGCGCTCGTCGCGGGTGGCATCCTCATCGCACTCACGGATGACAAGGTGCAGGCGGCATCCGTCTACTTCTTCTCGCGCCCCGGCGACACGCTCGCGGCGATCTGGGAGTCGGTGTCGGGAGCGTACTCCTCGCTCTTCCAGGGCTCGATCTACAACTTCCGCCGACCGGGCTTCGAGGCGGGCATCAAACCCCTCACCGAGACCCTCACCTTCGCGACACCGCTCATCGCGGCGGGCCTCGGCGTCGGTCTCGCGTTCCGGGTGGGCATGTTCAACATCGGCGGCCGCGGGCAGATGCTCATCGCGGCCGCCTGCGCCGGCTGGGTCGCCTTCTCCTTCGACCTGCCCTACGGCGTGCACCTCGTGCTCGCGCTGCTCGCGGGTGTCATCGGCGGTGCGCTCTGGGGCGGGATCGCGGGTCTGCTCAAGGCCCGCACGGGCGCTCACGAGGTCATCGTCACGATCATGCTCAACTACGTGGCGTTCTACCTCGTCGCCTACCTGCTGCGCACGCCCGGCGCCCTCCAGGCTCCCGGATCGAACAACCCGAAGTCGCCGCCGATGGCCGACACCGCGATCTTCCCGCAGATCCTGGGGCCGCAGTACAACCTGCACCTCGGCTTCGTGTTCGTGATCCTCGCGACCGTCGTCGTGTGGTGGCTGCTCAACCGATCGAGCCTGGGCTTCAAGTTCCGCGCGGTCGGCGAGAACCCCAACGCGGCGCGGGTCGCGGGCATCAACGTCAACAACATGTACGTCTACGCCATGCTCATCTCGGGCGGCCTCGTCGGTCTCGCGGGCGTCTCGCAGGTGCTCGGCACCGTCACGACCGGGTTCTCCTCGGGCATCGACGCCGGCATCGGCTTCGACGCGATCACCGTAGCCCTGCTCGGCCGATCGAAGCCGTGGGGCATCTTCGTGGCCGGCGTCCTCTTCGGCGCGTTCAAGGCGGGAGGCTTCGCGATGCAGGCGGCTGAGGGCATCCCCATCGACATCGTGCTCGTCGTGCAGTCGCTCATCGTGCTCTTCATCGCCGCCCCGCCGCTCGTGCGGGCGATCTTCCGGCTGCCCGCCCCGGGCAGCGCTCCCCGACAGGCCAAGACCCGGAAGGTGGCGGTGGCGAAATGACAACGGCAACCGAGCACAACCACCCCGACACCGTGGGCCTCGGCCTCCAGAAGACGGTCATCAAGAGCTGGAAGGTGCCGATCGCTCTCGGGGTCTTCACGATCATCGCGCTCGTGCTCTTCGTCGTCTTCGGCCGCGAGGGCGTGAGCACCTTCCGGCTCTCGACCGAGACCGACGTGATCCAGCTGCCGGCCATCCCCTTCCCGACGACGTCGACCGACATCGTGCTCACGATCGTGCTCGCGATCCTCACGGTGCTCGTCGTGATCCTCGTGCAGCAGGGGCGCAGGATCTCCCTGTGGCTCGTGAGCGGCTTCGCGCTCGTCTTCCTGGTCGCCTTCCTCGTGTGGGCCTCGGCGGGGGCGACCATCCCGGTCTACGGCCTGCTGATCGGAACGCTGGGGCTCAGCATCCCGCTCATCTTCGGTGCGCTCGGCGGTGTCATCTCCGAGCGTGTGGGCGTCGTCAACGTCGCGATCGAGGGCCAGCTGCTCGCCGGCGCCTTCGTCTCGGCCGTCGTGGCCTCGGTCACGGGCTCCCCGTACATCGGGCTTCTCGCGGCGATGGTGGCGGGCACGCTCGTCTCCTTCGTGCTCGCGGCCTTCTCGATCAAGTACCTCGTCGACCAGGTGATCGTGGGCGTCGTGCTCAACGTGCTCGTCACGGGCCTCACGAGCTTCCTCTACTCGCAGGTGCTCGCGAACAACGAGGCGCTCAACTCGCCGCCCCGCTTCGATCGCATCGACATCCCCGTCCTCAGCGAGATCCCGATCCTCGGGCCCGTGCTCTTCCGGCAGACGATCGTCGTCTACCTCATGTACGTCGCCGTCGCGGCGGTCTACTTCGGCCTCTTCCACACCCGCTGGGGCCTGCGGCTGCGCTCGGTCGGCGAGCACCCGCAGGCCGCCGACACCGTGGGCATCAACGTGACCGGCACCCGGTTCTGGAACGTCTCCCTCGCCGGCGCGATCGCGGGGCTCGGAGGCGCCTACTTCACCCTTGGCTCGGTCGGCGCGTTCGGCAAGGAGATGACGGCGGGCGCGGGCTTCATCGCCCTCGCGGCCGTGATCTTCGGGCGCTGGGATCCGATCCGGGCGACCCTCGCGGCCCTGCTCTTCGGGTTCGCGACCAACCTGCAGAACGTGCTGGGGGTCATCGGCTCGCCGGTGCCCAGCGAGTTCCTGCTGATGCTGCCCTATGTCGTGACGATCTTCGCCGTGGCCGGCCTCGTGGGCTACTCACGAGGGCCCGCGGCATCCGGCAAACCCTATATAAAGGCGTGACCATGAGTGAACTTCCCTCGGCGTCGGGCGAGATCGACTGGGGTCGGCTGCGGGATGCCGCGGCCGAGGCGATGGGCAAGGCCTACGCCCCGTACTCGAACTTCCCGGTCGGCGCCGCCGCGCTCGTCACCGACGGCCGCGTCATCGCCGGCTGCAACGTCGAGAACGCGTCGTACGGGGTCACGCTGTGCGCCGAGTGCTCCCTCGTCTCGGCGCTGCACATGTCGGGCGGCGGCCAGCTCGTCGCCTTCACGTGCGTCGACGGCCACGGCAACATCCTGATGCCCTGCGGCCGGTGCCGTCAGCTGCTCTTCGAGCACGCCGTTCCGGGGATGATGCTCGAGACCGTCTCGGGCATCCGTACGATCGACGAGGTCCTGCCCGACGCCTTCGGGCCGCGCACCCTCGGGGAATACCGGAGTGAACCGCAGTGAGCGAAGCACAGAGCGTTGAGGCCTTCGACGTCGTCGACCTCATCCGCAGCAAGCGTGACAGGAACGAGCTGAGCACGGCGCAGATCGACTGGCTCGTCGACGCCTACACCCGCGGCTACGTGGCCGAGGAGCAGATGGCCGCCATGACCATGGCGATCTTCCTCAACGGCATGGACCGCCGGGAGATCCGCGACCTGACCCTCGCGATGATCGCGAGCGGCGAGCGGATGAACTTCGACGGCCTCGGCAAGCGCACGGTCGACAAGCACTCGACGGGCGGGGTGGGCGACAAGATCACCCTTCCGCTCATGCCTCTCGTCGCGACCTTCGGGGTCGCGGTGCCGCAGCTCTCGGGGCGCGGCCTCGGCCACACGGGCGGAACCCTCGACAAGCTCGAGAGCATCCCGGGCTGGCGTGCGAACCTCAGCAACGACGAGATGTTCGCCCAGCTCCGCGACGAGGGCGGCGTCATCTGCGCGGCCGGGAGCGGCCTCGCACCCGCCGACGGCAAGCTCTACGCCCTGCGCGACATCACGGGCACCGTCGAGGCGATCCCGCTCATCGCCTCGTCGATCATGAGCAAGAAGATCGCTGAGGGCACCTCGGCGCTCGTGCTCGACGTCAAGTTCGGCTCGGGCGCCTTCCTCACCGACATCGAGCGATCCCGCGAGCTCGCGCGCACGATGGTCGACCTCGGCAACGACGCCGGCGTCGCCACGACCGCGCTCCTGACGAACATGAACGTTCCGCTCGGCCTCGCGATCGGCAACGCCAACGAGGTGCGCGAGTCGATCGAGGTGCTCGCCGGGGGAGGGCCCGCGGATGTCGTCGCGCTCACGATCGCGCTCGCCCGCGAGATGCTCACCCTCGCCGGACAGCCCGACGCCGACGTCGAGGCCGCCCTCGCCGACGGCCGTGCGATGGACACCTGGCGCCGCGTCATCCGTGCACAGGGCGGAGACCCGGATGCCGCGCTGCCCGTCGCCCGCGAGACCCACACCGTCGTCGCCGACCGCGACGGCGTGCTCGTTCAGCAGGACGCCCTGCCCTTCGGCATAGCGGCCTGGCGCCTGGGCGCCGGCCGTGCCCGCAAGCAGGACCCCGTGCAGCACGCCGCGGGCATCGACCTGCTCGCGAAGCCGGGCGACACCGTCCGCGCCGGCCAGCCGCTCTTCACCCTGAGCGCCGACGAGCCCGCCCGCTTCGCGCGGGCGCTCGAGTCGGTCGAGGGGGCCTGGCGCATCGGCGACCCCGGCGAGCCCGTGCTCGACGGCGGCCCGCTCGTCGCCGAGCGGGTCAGCTGATCTCGCCCGCCTGAGACCGAGCCGCCTCGCAACCCGGCTCACTCTCACTCTCACTCTCACTCTCACTCAAAACGACGGACTTTTCATCCGGAATGCGCCTGAACGGCCCGGAACGGGGCGAAAACGGCGGTATCTCCGTCGTTTTGAGTAGGGCGATGAGTAGGGCGAGGGAGAGAGGGCGGATGTCGCCGCCCGAGGCCATGTCGCCGGGAGGCGCGGTGCGATAGCTTGGGTGAGGCGCATCCACCGGTGCGTCGAGCACAGTCTCGAGGAGCACGACGTGACCACGACAACGGACGACTACTTCATGGCCGGCGGCGGCCCCAACATCACGGCACTGCCCAAGGTCTCGCTCCACGACCATCTCGACGGCGGTCTGCGCCCGCAGACGATCGTCGAGCTCGCCGACGCGGTGGGCCTCGAGCTTCCCGAGACCGACTCCGATGCCCTGGGCCAGTGGTTCGAGGAGCAGTCCAACTCGGGCTCGCTCGTCGAGTACCTCAAGACCTTCGACATCACGACCGGGGTCATGCAGACATCCGACGGGCTCGTGCGCGTCGCCCGCGAGTTCGTGCAGGATCTCGCCGACGACGGCGTCATCTACGGTGAGATCCGCTGGGCGCCCGAGCAGCACCTCACGCGCGGCCTGAGCCTCGACGAGACCGTGGAGGCCGTGCAGGAGGGCATCGAGGCCGGCATCGCGGATGTCGCGGCGCAGGGCGGCAGCATCCGCATCGGGCAGCTCGTGAGCGCCATGCGGCACGCCGACCGTGCTCTCGAGATCGCCGAGCTGGCCGTGCGCCACCGTGGCAACGGCGTGGTCGGCTTCGACATCGCCGGCCCGGAGGCGGGCTTCGCGCCCAGCCGTCACCGTGCGGCCTTCGACTACCTTGCGAGCAAGTTCTTCCCCGCGACCGTGCACGCCGGCGAGGCCGACGGGCTGCAGAGCATCACGAGCGCGCTCATCGACGGACGAGCCCTGCGGCTCGGCCACGGCGTGCGGCTGGCCGAGGACATCCAGGTGGAGCGCGAAGACGACGAGGGCACCTACGTGACCCTCGGCGCCCTCAGCCAGTGGGTCAAGGATCGCGAGATCGTGCTCGAGACGAGCCCCTCCTCGAACCTGCAGACGGGCGCCATCGAGGCCTGGGGCGACGACATCCTCGACCACCCCTTCGACCTGCTCTACCAGCTCGGCTTCCGGGTGACCGTCAACACCGACAACCGCCTGATGAGCGGAACGAGCCTGAGCCGCGAGCTCGCCATCCTGAGCGACGCCTTCGGCTACGACCTCGTCGATCTGGAGACCTTCCAGCTCAACGCGGCCGCGGGAGCATTCCTGCCGCTCGAAGACCGAGAGGACCTTGCTGACGCAATCTCAGCAGGCTTTGAGCAAGCCTAGGGTTAACTGGAGAGCCTCACCCACCCCACCGAAGACGGGCTATCCATGACGCTGCCGCCGCTCCCGGATTCCGCCGTCGTCCTGGGCGCCCAGGCGGAGGACTGGGTGGCCGCGGTGCGGCTCGCCGGCGACGCGCTCGAGCGGTCGGGAGCCACCGGCCCGGGCTACAACGAGCGCATGCTCGAGGTCATCGAGGAGTTCGGCGCCTACATCGTCATCGCGCCGGGGCTCGCCCTCGCGCACGCCCGGCCCGGTCCCGACGTCTTCGCCGACGGGCTCTCGGTGGTGACCCTCGCCGAGCCGGTCGCGTTCGGCCACCCCCACAACGACCCGGTGAGCGTCGTCATCGGCCTCGCGGTCACGACGACCGACCAGCACGTGACGAGCGTCGCGGGTCTCGCCAACGTCTTCAACGACGCCGCCGCGATACCGCAGCTCGCGGCGGCGCAGACGACGGCAGACGTGACGACGTTGATCGACAGAGGGCGCGTAGCCTAGAACCATGAAGATCGTGGCGATTTGCGGGGCGGGCGTCGGGACCTCGGCGATCCTCAAGGTCAACGCCGAGCGCGCGCTCGAACGCCTCGACATCGAGGCGGAGGTGACGGCGGCGGATGTCGCGAGCGTAAGGCTCGTCGCGGCAGACGCGCAGGTCATCCTCACGAGCGCCGAGCTCGTCGGCGCGATCGGCCAGACCAACGCCGACGTCGTGGTGATCGACAACTACTTCGACCTCGAGGAGCTCACGGCGAAGCTCGACGCCGCGCTCGGCTGATTCCGCGCCCGGCCCCTCCGCGCCCGGCCCCTCCGCGCCCGGCACCTCCGTGCCCGGGCCCCTCCGCTACAGCACGGTCGTCAGGAGCTACAGGGCGGTCAGGGCCCGCATGCCCTCGGCGAGGCGCGTGACGGCCGCCTCGGCCACCGCCTGCCGCTCGAGGGCGGAACCCTCGGTGCTGCTCGAATCGATGTAGATCTTGAGCTTCGGCTCGGTGCCGCTCGGGCGCACCATCACCCGAGAGCCGTCGGCCAGCCGGATGCGCAGCACGTCGCTCGGCGGCAGGCCCTCGAAGCCGTCGCTCAGGTCGTCGATGCGGAGCACAGCGGTGCCGCCCACCGAGGCCGGCGGCTCGGCCCGCAGGCGCGACATGATGCGGCCGATGTCGCCCTGGTCGTCGACCCGCAACGAGATCTGGTCCGAGGCGAAGTGACCGAAGCGCTCGGTGAAGCTCGTGAGCTGGTCGGCGATCGTGCGGCCCTCGGCGGCGAGCCCGGTCGCGAGGTCGAGGAACGCCATCGCGGCGGAGATGCCGTCTTTGTCGCGCACGGTCTGCGGGTTCACGAGGTAGCCGAGCGCCTCCTCGTAGCCGTAGACGAGGCCGGGGGCGCGGGAGACCCACTTGAAGCCCGTGAGGGTGTCGGCGAAGTCGAGCCCGTACTCGGCCGCGACGGCCGCGAGGGCGGGGGAGGAGACGATCGAGCAGGCGAGGGTGCCCGTGGCCCCGCCGTCGCCCGATGCGAGGGCTGTGCGGGCCGCCTGCTCGGCGGCGCGCCAGCCGAGCAGCGAGCCGACCTCGTTGCCGCTGAGCCGCCGGTAGCCGGACTCCTGGCCCGGGTCGGGGATGGCGACGGCGAGCCGGTCGGCGTCGGGGTCGTTGGCGATCACGAGGTCTGCGCCCGCCGCGCGCGCGGCCTCGAAGGAGAGGTCCATGGCGCCGGGCTCCTCGGGGTTGGGGAACGAGACCGTGGGGAACGCGGCATCCGGCTCGATCTGCGCGGCGACGGTCGTGGGGATGCCGAAGCCCGCGCGCTGCAGGACCTTGCGCATCGTCTCCCAGCCGACACCGTGCATGGCCGTGTAGACGACGGAGAGCTCACCGCGGGTGGCGCCCGAATCGGCCACCCGGGCGGTCGCCTCGACGTAGGCGTCGACGATCGACTCGTCGGCGTGCTCGTAGTCGCTCGAGCGGGGGAGCTCGGCGACCGAGAGCTCGGCGGCGACCCGCAGGATGTGGGCGGCGATCTCGCCGTCGGCGGGCGGCACGATCTGCGAGCCGTCGTCGTCTCCGCCGAGGTAGACCTTGTAGCCGTTGTCGTTGGGCGGATTGTGCGAGGCGGTCACCATGACCCCGGCGCTCGCGCCCAGCTCGCGTACGGCGAAGGCGAGCACGGGGGTCGGCAGCAGCCGGGGCAGCAGGATCGCGCGGATGCCGGCACCGGCCATGATCTCGGCCGTGTCGCTCGCGAAGACCTGCGAGTTCTTGCGGCCGTCGTAGCCGATCACGACCGAGGGCTGCCGAACGCCGTGTGCCCGCTCGAGCAGGTAGGCGGCGAGACCCGCGGCGGCCTGGCCGACGAGCACGCGGTTCATGCGGTTGGGGCCGGCCGCGATCTCGCCGCGGAGGCCTGCCGTGCCGAAGGCGAGCCGCTCGTCGAAGCGGGCGTGCAGCTCCTGGGTGGCACCCGGGTCGCCCGCCTCGGAGCGGTCGACGAGGTCGCGGAGCTCGGCGCGGGTCTCGGGGTCGGGATCCTGCGCGAGCCAGGCCCGGGCGCTGTCGAGGAGATCGTCGCCCACCGCGCCGTCGCTCACGGCCTCGTCGCTCACAGCACGGCCACGATTCGTGCGAGGAGGGCGCTGATCACCGGCTCGGCCAGCTGCCCGGCCTCGATGACCTCGGCATGGCTGAGCGGCTCCTTCTGGATGCCGGCGGCGAGGTTGGTGATGAGCGACATGCCGAGGATCTCCATGCCGGCCTGCCGGGCGGCGATCGCCTCGAGCGCCGTCGACATGCCCACGATGTGGCCGCCGATGGCCTTCGCCATCTGCACCTCGGCCGGGGTCTCGTAGTGCGGTCCGCGGAACTGGCAGTAGACGCCGCTGTCGAGCTGCGGGTCGACGCCGAGCGCGAGCTCGCGCAGCCGGCTCGAATAGAGGTCGGTGAGGTCGATGAAGGTCGCGCCTTCGAGCGGGGAGTCGGCCGTGAGGTTGATGTGGTCGCTGATGAGCACGGGGGTGCCGGGCGTCCAGTGCTCCTTGATGCCCCCCGCGCCGTTGGTGAGGATCATCGTCGTGGCGCCGGCCGCGGCCGCCGTGCGCACGCTGTGCACGACCCGGCGCACTCCGTGGCCCTCGTAGTAGTGCGTGCGCGCGCCGATCACGAGCGCCCGCTTGCCGGTCGGCAGCAGGATGGAGCGGATCGACCCCACGTGCCCGGCGAGGGCCGGTGCGCTGAACCCGACGAGCTCGGTCGCGGGGATCGTCGCCGTGGTCTCGCCGATGAGGTCGGCGGCCTTGCCCCAGCCGCTGCCGAGGGTGAGGGCGATGTCGTGCCGCTCGACGCCCGTGAGCTCGGCGATCTGTGCGGCGGCGTCCCGGGCGATGCCGAACGGGTCTGCGTCCGGGTCGTCGAGCGGATTGAGGTTCGAATTCGACATCTCGACAGTCTAGTGAGATCGGCCTGCGCGATGCCCGGCCGGGTGCGGCATCCGCGTACACGCTCTGTTCGTTTTGGGTGCCCGCCCGCGCTGCGCGAGAATGGGGACCATGTCTTACGAGTTCGAGCGCAAACAGAGGATCGCTGTACTCGGGGGCGGCCCCGGCGGCTACGAGGCGGCGATCGCGGGCGCACAGCTCGGTGCCGACGTGACGCTCGTCGAGCGGGTCGGGGTGGGCGGCTCGGCCGTCATCACCGATGTCGTGCCCTCGAAGACCCTCATCGCCACGGCCGAGGCCACCAACGCCATCCGCGAGGCGAGCGACCTCGGCGTGCAGTTCTTCAGCCGCTCGGAGTCGGGCAAGCCCGTGCGCCCCGAGGTCGCGGTCAACCTCGGCGCCGTGAACAAGCGGCTCCTCGGCCTCGCGCGCCAGCAGTCGGAGGACATGCGCTCGAACCTCATCCGCGCCGGTGTGCGCATCGTCGCCGGCGAGGGCCGGCTCGACGGCACGAACGGGCTCATCGTCTCGACGGCGCCCGGAGGACAGGGAACCGACTTCGACCAGATCGAGGCCGACACGATCGTCGTCTCGGTGGGTGCGAGCCCGCGTGTCCTCGACTCCGCGAAGCCCGACGGCGAACGCATCATGACCTGGACCCAGCTCTACGACCTCGAGACCATCCCCGAGCACCTCATCGTCGTGGGCTCGGGCGTCACGGGCGCCGAGTTCGCCTCCGCCTACCGGGCCCTCGGCTCGAAGGTCACGCTCATCTCGAGCCGTGACCAGGTGCTGCCCGGCGAGGACGCCGACGCGGCGGCCGTCATCGAGAACGTCTTCAAGCGCAACGGCATGACCGTGCTGTCGAAGTCCCGCGCCGAGTCGGTCGTGCGCACCGAGGACGGCGTCGTCGCGACGCTCTCGGACGGGCGCACGGTCGAGGGCAGCCACTGCCTCATGGCGGTCGGCTCCATCCCGAACACGGCGGGGATCGGGCTGGAGGAGGCGGGCGTGCAGCTCACCGAGTCCGGTCACATCCGGGTCAACCGTGTCGCGCGCACCTCGATGCCGAACATCTACGCGGCCGGCGACTGCACGAGCTCGCTGCCCCTGGCATCCGTCGCCTCGATGCAGGGCCGCACGGCCGTCTTCCATGCCCTCGGCGACGCCGTGAACCCGATCGAGCTGCGCAACGTCGCCGCCAACATCTTCACGCAGCCCGAGATCGCGACGATCGGCTGGACGCAGCTGCAGATCGAGGAGGGCATCGCCCAGGGCGACATCTACAAGCTGCCGCTCTCGTCGAACCCGCGGGCCAAGATGATGGGCATCAAAGACGGCTTCGTGAAGCTCTTCGCCCGCACGGGCAGCGGAACGGTCATCGGCGGCGTCATCGTGGCCCCGAAGGCGAGCGAGCTCATCTTCCCGCTCGCGCTCGCGGTGGAGCAGCGGCTCACGGTCGACCAGGTCGCCCGGGCCTTCACGGTCTACCCCTCGCTCTCCGGCTCCATCACGGATGCCGCGCGGGCGATGCACATCGTGCTCTGAGGCTGTTCGCCCCCGCCGTCGCCATTCCTCCCCGGCGCGACCCGAATGCAGGAGTTCGTCTGGTCAGGGCCCCGAGAACGAGGCCTGTCCGGCCGGATGCGGTGAGATCTCCTGCATGTGGGAGTGTGGCGAAGCCGGCGGAAGACCATCGGACAGGGGGCGAGCCGAGAGGGCTCGAACGGATGACGCGGCGAGAGGGCCCGCGTCAGCTCGCGATCGTGAGCAGCAGGTGACCCGACGACACCGTCGCGCCGACCGAGGCGTGGATCGCGCCGACGACACCGTCTTTGTGGGCCGTGAGCGGCTGCTCCATCTTCATGGCCTCGAGCACGAGCACGAGGTCGCCCTTGACGACACGATCGCCCTCGGCGACGGCGAGCTTGACCACGGTCGCCTGCATGGGCGCCTTGACCTCGTCGCCCGTGGCCGTGACGACCTGGCCGCCTCCGCTGCGGCGCCGGGGGGCGGCACCCGCGCTCGTGGCGCTCGTGCCGGCCGATGAGCTCGACAGCAGCCTCGCGGGCAGGCTCACCTCGACGCGCTTGCCGCCCACCTCGACGACGACCGTGTTGCGGGCCTCGGGGCCCTCGACGGCGCTCTGCACGCCGCTCCAGGGTTCGGCGGGGTTGACGTACTCGGTCTCGATCCAGCGCGTGTAGACGCCGAAGGGTTCGCCGTCGGCGGGTGCGAAGGCCGGGTTGTTCACGATGTCGCGGTGGAAGGGCAGCACGGTCGGAAGGCCCGCGACCTCGAACTCCTCGAGCGCGCGACGCGAGCGCTCGAGCGCCTCCTCGCGGGTCGCGCCCGTGACGATGAGCTTGGCGATGAGGGAGTCGAAGGCCCCCGAGATCACGTCGCCGGCCTGAACGCCGCTGTCGACGCGGATGCCGGGGCCGCCCGGCGCCTTGAACACGTGGATGGGCCCGGGGGCGGGCATGAAGTTCATGCCGGGGTCTTCGCCGTTGATGCGGAACTCGAAGGAGTGGCCGGTGGGCGCGGGATCCGGGTAGTCGATGCTGCCGCCCTCTGCGATGCGGAACTGCTCGCGCACGAGGTCGATGCCCGTGACCTCCTCGGAGACCGGGTGCTCGACCTGGAGGCGTGTGTTGACCTCGAGGAAGGAGACGGTGCCGTCGGTGCCGATGAGGAACTCGCAGGTTCCGGCGCCCACGTAGCCGACCTCGGCGAGGATCGCCTTCGAGGCCCGGTAGAGCTCCGCGTTCTGCTCGGCGCTCAGGTACGGCGCCGGGGCCTCCTCGACGAGCTTCTGGTGGCGGCGCTGGAGGGAGCAGTCGCGCGTCGAGACGACGACGACGTTGCCGTGGGAGTCGGCGAGGCACTGGGTCTCGACGTGACGGGGCTTGTCGAGGTACTTCTCGACGAAGCACTCGCCGCGGCCGAAGGCGGCGATGGCCTCGCGCGTCGCAGACTCGAAGAGCTCGGGCACCTCCTCGCGGGTGCGCGCGACCTTGAGCCCGCGCCCCCCGCCGCCGAACGCCGCCTTGATGGCGACGGGCAGGCCGTGCACGTCGACGAAATCGAGCACCTCCGCGGCATCCGCGACGGGGTTGAGGGTTCCGGGGGCCAGCGGGGCGCCGACCTTCTCGGCGACGTGGCGGGCGGAGACCTTGTCGCCCAGGCGCTCGATGGCCTCGGGCGACGGCCCGATCCAGATGAGCCCGGCGCCGAGAACGGCACGCGCGAAGTCGGCGTTCTCGGCGAGGAAGCCGTAGCCCGGGTGCACGGCGTCCGCGCCGGATCGGCGGGCGATCGAGAGCAGCTTGTCGATCACGAGGTAGGTCTCGGCGCTCGTTGTGCCGTCGAGCGCGTAGGCCTCGTCAGCGAGGCGGGAGTGGAGGGCGTCGCGATCCTGGTCGGCGTAGACGGCGACCGATGCGATGCCGCTGTCTCGGGCGGCGCGGATCACGCGGACGGCGATTTCGCCTCGGTTGGCGATGAGAACCTTGGATATACGAGACACAAGCATCAAGCCTATTGCCCTGCTAGGCCTCGAATTTGGTTCCTGCTGACAAAAAACAGCCTCAAAGCCGTTTGAATGCCTACAAGAGGTGTGCGCAGGATGTCGCGGCTCAGCGGTTCCAGAGCTCGGGCCACTCGACGCCCAGCTCACCCGCGAGCTCCCGCAGCAGGGGCAGCGAGAGGCCGACGACGGTGTGCGGGTCACCCTCGATCGAGCGGATGAAGGCACCGCCGCGGGCGTCGATCGTGAACGCGCCCGCCACCTCGAGGGGCTCGCCGGTCGCGATGTAGGCGTCGATCTCGTGCTCGCTCGGCGAGGCGAAGTGCACGGTCGCCCGCGAGCTCGCGCCGACGGCGTGGCGCGCACTGCCGCCGCGGTGGTCGATGAGCCAGTGCCCCGAGTGCAGCTCGCCGCTGCGGCCGCGCTGGGCCAGCCAGCGCTCGCGGGCCCGCTCCGGGGTGTGCGGCTTGCCGTAGATGACGCCGTCGAGCACGAACGCCGAGTCCCCGCCGAGGATGAGCCCGTCGATCGGCTCGCCCGCGACCTCCGTGCCGACGACCGCCTCCGCCTTCGCCTGGGCGAGCAGCTGCACCATGGCGGGCGCGTCGAGCGGGCCGTGCTCGCGTTCGGCGGCCTCGACGGCGGCCGTCTCGTCGACCCCCGGCGAGATCGCGATCGGCTCGATGCCGGCCGCGCGCAGCGTCGCGAGACGTGCCGGTGAGGTCGATGCCAGGTAGAGGCGCATTGTTCTCCTTCGCCGGGACCGCGCACGCCGCAGCCGCGTGCGACGTGGTGTGCGATGCTCGATGGATGGCTGAGACACACGAAGCGCCCGCCGCCCCCGTCGAGCTCGAGA
Organism: Compostimonas suwonensis; assembly: GCF_002797855.1. Lineage (GTDB taxonomy): Bacteria > Actinomycetota > Actinomycetes > Actinomycetales > Microbacteriaceae > Compostimonas > Compostimonas suwonensis. The sequence goes on along the minus strand of NZ_PGFB01000004.1, from coordinate 512,196 downwards.
TTACCAACGTAGCCCACGGCGGCGTCTTCGTCGCCCGTCACGAGGGCAGGGTCGTCTTCGTGAGCGACACCGTTCCCGGCGAGCGGGTGCTCGTGAGCATCACGGATGACTCGCACACGAGCTTCTGGCGGGCCGAGACGCTCAGCGTGCTCGAGCCCTCGGCCCACCGCCGGCCGCACGTCTGGCCGGCCGCTTCGATCGAGAGGGCGCCTGAGCTGCGCGCGGGCGGCGCCGAGTTCGGGCACATCGCCCTTGCGCACCAGCGCGAGCTCAAACGGCAGGTGCTCGCCGACGCCTTCTCGCGGATGGCGGGCGTCGAGACCGACGTCACCGTCGAGGCGCTCGGCGACGACGAGCAGCGCGAGGGCACCGGCTGGCGCACCCGCGTGAAGCTCCACGTCTCCGACGACGGCGAGCTGGGGCCGTATGCGGCGCGCTCGCACCGGGTCATCCCCGTCGAGGAGCTGCCCCTCGCCGGCGACGCGGTCGCCGAGGCCGCCCCGCTCGGGCAGCGTTTCGCCGGAGCGGAGTCCGTCGACGTCGTCGGGCCGGCCGACGGCTCCGTGCACGTGCTCGTGAACGACGCCGCTCGGCCCACGTCGCAGCGCGCGCAGGAACGGCGCCCCATCGTCGAGACCGTGGGCGGCCGCGGCTTCCGCCTCGACGCACGCGGGTTCTGGCAGGTGCACCGGCTCGCGGCATCCACCCTCACGGATGCCGTGCAGTCGGCGGTCGACGAGTCGCTCTTCGACGCCGCGGCCGCCAACCTCGACCTGTACGGGGGAGTGGGGCTGCTCGCGGCCGCGCTCGGCGACCGCTTCGGCGACGGCGTGCGGATGACCTCGGTGGAGAGCGACGCGAGGGCCACCGACGACGCCTCCGAGAACCTGGCCGACTGGCTGGGCGCCCAGGCCGTCACGGCGCGGGTCGACCGCTACCTGCAGCAGCTCGAGCGCACCGCGACGGCCGGCGACCGCAATCGCCTGCGGGCGGCGACCGTGATCCTCGATCCGCCGCGCTCGGGCGCGGGCAAGGCCGTCGTGGCCTCGCTCGGGCGTCTCGCGCCCGCCCAGCTCGTGTACGTCGCCTGCGACCCGGTCGCACTCGCCCGCGACGTCGCTCTCTTCGCGCCCTACGGCTACACGGTCGCGTCGCTGCGCGCCTTCGACCTCTTCCCCAACACTCACCACGTCGAGGCCGTGGCACTGCTGACTCGGGAGCCCGCCGCTCGCTAGCATGGGCAGTGGAGAAGGAGGCCAATGAGCGAGAAGGCCGAAGCCACCGGTGTCACCGTCGCGATCGTCGACGATCACGAGTCGGTGCGACTGGGACTCACCGCTGCGTGCGTCGACGCGGGCTACGAGGTCGTGACCACCGCATCGACGGCGGCGGAGCTCGTGAGCGCGCTCGCCGGGCGCACGATCGACGTGATCGTCCTCGATCTCTCGCTCGGCGACGGCTCGAGCGTCACCGACAACGTCAAGGCCGCGCTCGACACCGGAGCCGCCGTGCTCGTGCACAGCATCGCCGACCGGGTCGCGAGCGTGCGCGAGGCGCTCGCCGCGGGGGCCGCCGGGGTCATCCCGAAGTCGTCGCCCACGACGACCGTCATGGCCGCCATCGCCACGGTCGCACGCGGCGACGTGCTCAACAACCTCGAATGGGCGACCGCGATCGACGCCGACCGCGAGTTCGCCAAGGCGCAGCTGGGCCGGCGCGAACGCGACGTGCTCCACCTCTACGCCTCCGGGCTCCCGCTCAAGCTCGTGGCCGGTCAGCTCGGCATCGCCCATTCGACAGCCCGCGAGTACCTCGACCGGATCCGCGTGAAGTACGTCGAGGTCGGCCGCCCGGCGCCGACGAAGGTCGACCTGCTGCGTCGTGCCGTGGAGGACGGCATCCTGCCTGGTCTCGACCACGACCAGGCCAATGGCCGGCCCTAGCGCGCCCTCCGAGGTACGGCGGCCCCGCAACCCCATCAGCAGGGCGCAGATCGAGACCGCGCTCTCCCTCTCCGTCGGAATCTTCGGCGTCGGCTACGGAGCGCTGACCCTCACCGCGATGGTGAGCCAGCTCCCCAGCCTGCGCGAGCCGTGGGCCGCGGTCTTGAACATCGCCATCTTCGGCGGCCTGCTGATCGCCGGCCTCGCGAGCCTGCTGCGAGCCGGCGTGAAGGTCGCGAACGGCTACGTCGCGATCGCCTACCTGCTCGCGATCATCTGCTGGCCGCTCGTCGTGGCCGATCCGACCGTCGCGGCCGAGTCGAAGCCCTGGCTCTGGTACCTGTGCACGGTCGCCACGGCGTGCGCCGTCATCGCCTTCCCCGTCACCTGGGCGGCCGTCTACACCTTCGTGACGCCCGCGGCCTACGGGGTGCTGCGCCTGCTGCCGGCCGGCGGGGGCGTCGACCCGCTCCTGGCGACGCTGGATGCCGCGTACGCCATGATCCTGGGCGGCACCGCCCTCGTCATCGCGACGATGCTCAGGCAGGCCGCCGCGGCCGTCGACGACGCCCAGGGCACCGCTCTCGACCGCTACACGATCGCGGTGCGCCAGCACGCCACGGAGCTCGAGCGCGTGCAGGTCGACTCGATCGTGCACGACAGCGTGCTCACGACCTTCCTCTCGGCCGCGAGCGCCCGCACCCCCGAGGCCCGCGCTCTCGCCGCGCAGATGGCGTCCGACGCGATGGCGCACCTGAGCGCCGCCGACGACCGCGGCGCGGGCGACACCGACGAGACCGTGCGCGTCGATCTCATCGGCCGCAGGCTCCAGGCCACGGCCTCCTCGCTCGCGACGCCGTTCGAGGTCACGATGGAGACGCTCTCGCGTGCCACCATGCCGCTCACGGCCGCGGACGCGATCTACTCGGCGGCGGTGCAGGCCATGGTGAACAGCATCCAGCACGCGGGCGTGGAGGGCCGCGACATCCGGCGCACGGTTCATGTGGCACGGGACGGGGGCGGCGCGGGCCTCCTGGTGCGGGTCGCCGACGACGGCGCGGGCTTCGACCCCGATCGTGTGCCGTCCGGACGGCTGGGGCTGAGGGTGTCGATCCAGGAGCGGGTCGCGAACACGGGCGGTCTCGTCGTGGTCGAGTCGGCGCCCGGCCGGGGCACGGTCGTCACGATGAGCTGGCCCGACCCTCTGGCGATCACGAACGCGAGCCGCCTGGCGGCCGCCGAGCTGCCGCCGCTCGGCCTCGGCGGCGACTCGGGGACGATCGCCGAATGATCGCCGTTCCCCGCGCGCTCATCCTCGGACTCGGGGCGCTCTTCTCCGCGTACCACATCGTTCTCGGCCTCTACTCGATCCAGACGCCCGATTCGCCGTATCCGGCGCTCGTGGCGATGGTCGTCTACGCGGTCGCCACCACGCTGAGCCTGTGGCCGAGCAGCCCGCTGCGGATGTCGCTCTGGCTCGCCGCCTTCAACGTCGCGGTCGCCGTCGCGCTGCCGCTGCTCGTGACGAGCCAGCTCGACAGCTCGGTGACCGACGGCTATGCGACTTGGGAGGTCGCCGCGGTCGGCACGCTCATGACCATCACGGCGATCCGCCGCCGCCAGTCGTTCGCCTGGGCGGGGATCGTGCTGCTCTCTGTGCAGACCTGGGTCTGGGCCGGCCCGCTCGCGCTCGTCTCGATCGGCGTCCTGGGCTCGGCGGTCTGGGTCGGCACGGCGCACGTGCTCACACGGGCGCTCGCCAAGGCCGCTCGCGACACCCGGCAGTTCGCGCTCGCCGAGCGGGAGGCCGCCGAGTGGCAGGCGGCGCAGGAGGCCCACGTCAACGAACGGCAGTGGCGGCTCGAGCAGACCGATCGGATGGCCGCGCCCATGCTGCGCCGCATCGCCCTCAGCGGCGGCAACCTGAGCGAGGCCGAACGGCAGGAGTGCCGGTATCTCGAGGCGGCGATCCGCGACGAGATCCGAGGCCGATCGCTGCTCAACGACGACGTGCGGCGGGAGATCATGGCCGCCCGACGCCGGGGCACCGTCGTGACCCTGCTCGACGAGGGCGGTCTCGACGAGCTCGAGGGCGAACAGCGCGACCGGGTGCTCGGCCGACTCGCCCATGCCATCCACGACACGCAGACCGAGAAGATCATCGCGCGCACGGTTCAGGGCGACTCGCCCGTCGCGATCACCGTGGTGGGGCTCAGCACGGTCGACGAGGGCAACGCGAGCGCGCTGGGCCAGGACGACTCGGAGGACGAGGTCGACCTCTGGCTGGAGATCCCGCGCTGATCCGCGGTGACGGCGTGCGCCGGCGTGGCGACGAATGAGTCGCGGAAGCAGTTGTCGGGAGGGGGAGCGGAACCCGGGCGCTCGCCTCAACGAAATAGAGGGCCGGCGTGAGCCGGCCCTCTATCGAAAACCCCGAGTCAGGGCGACAACCCGAATATCACCCTGACTCGCCCCCAAAACATTCGCCTGCTTACCCTAGTCGGCGAATGATTGGCGGTGTAACTCTTCTAAGAGAGACACACCTAGCACTATATATATTGCAGCACCCGGCGTGGGGACACTAGTCATCATTTGAGAGGACACAGGGGGACACTTTCCGAGGAACTTCCGCCTGTTTCCGGGGAAGTCGAGGTTTTGGGAAGAAAAAAACCCGCAAAAAAGGGGTACATTTTCGTCTCTCTGCACAGAAGGTCCGTGAGGATGCCTCAAAACCATGGAATTGCACCGTGCGAGCTTCGGAATCAGTTGTCAGCCTGGGATTTTGGGGTCGCACGCCGGTTCAGGCCGAGAAGCCTCGCCAGCGTCCCTCGCCGGCCACGATCGTGGTGCGGATGGCCCGCTGACTGCGCGACCACGCGCTCGGGGCGGCCGCACGCCGAGGCGACCGCGCTGCCTCCTCCTCGATCGCCGCGCCGAGCACGGCCGTCACAGCGGCGAGCTCGTCGGCCGTCACGCCGCGGCTGATCACACGCAGCTCGCTGAGATCGGTGCCGTCCATCGTTCCATCCACTTCCGTGTACCTCGGGGGTCTGTTGTCGGAGCCCGTGCTCGGGGTCTGCCGTGCTCCCGCTAGAGCGGGATGTTGCCGTGCTTCTTGGGCGGCAGCGAGGCGCGCTTCGTCTTGAGCGCTCGCAGCGCCTTGATGACGGCGACGCGCGTGGCGGCCGGCTCGATGACGCCGTCCAGCTCGCCCCGTTCCGCGGCGAGGAAGGGGCTGGCGACGTTGTAGGTGTACTCGTTCGCCAGGCGGGTGCGAACGGCCGCGACATCCTCGCCTGCGGCCTCCGCGGCCTTGATCTCGTTGCGGTAGAGGATGTTGACGGCGCCCTGGCCGCCCATCACGGCGATCTCGGCGGTCGGCCAGGCCAGGTTGATGTCGGCGCCGAGCTGCTTCGACCCCATGACGATGTAGGCCCCGCCGTACGCCTTGCGCAGGATGATCGTCACGAGAGGCACGGTCGCCTCGGCGTAGGCGTAGAGCAGCTTGGCCCCGCGGCGGATGACGCCCGTCCACTCCTGGTCGGTTCCCGGCAGGTAGCCCGGCACGTCGACGAGGGTGAGGATGGGGATCGAGAAGGCGTCGCAGAACCGCACGAAACGCGAGGCCTTCTCGCCCGCGTCGATGTTGAGCGTTCCGGCCATGGCGTTCGGCTGGTTGGCGATGATGCCGATCGAGCGGCCTTCGAGACGCGCGAAGCCGATCACGATGTTCGGTGCGAAGAGGGGCTGCACCTCGAGGAACTCCCCGTCGTCGACGAGGCTCTCGATCGCGATCCTCATGTCGTACGGCTGGTTCGGGGAGTCCGGGATGAGGGTGTTGAGCTTACGGTCGGCGTCGGTGATCTCGAGCTCGACCTCGCTCGCGAAGACGGGCAGCTCGGCGAGGTTGTTGTCGGGCAGGAAGCCGAGCAGAGTGCGCGCGTAGTCGAGCGCGTCGTCCTCGTCGCTCGCGAGGTAGTGCGAGACGCCGGAGACCTGGTTGTGGGTGAGGGCCCCGCCGAGCTCCTCGAAGCCGACATCCTCGCCCGTGACCGTCTTGATGACGTCGGGGCCGGTGACGAACATGTGGCTCGTCTTGTCGACCATGATGACGAAGTCGGTGAGGGCGGGGGAGTAGACCGCGCCGCCGGCGGCCGGGCCCATGATGATCGAGATCTGCGGGATGACGCCCGAGGCCGCCGTGTTGAGACGGAAGATCTCGCCGTACTTGCCGAGTGCGACGACGCCCTCCTGGATGCGCGCGCCGCCCGAGTCGAGGATGCCGATGATGGGCACGCCCGTCCTGATGGCGAGCTGCATGACCTTGATGATCTTCTCGCCGGCGACCTCGCCGAGCGAGCCGCCGAAGATCGTGAAGTCCTGCGAGTAGACGGCGACCTGGCGGCCGTGGATGGTGCCCGTGCCGGTGACGACGGCGTCGCCGTAGGGCCGCTTCTTCTCCATGCCGAAGGCGTGGGTGCGGTGGCGCACGAACTCGTCGAGCTCGACGAAGGAGCCGTGGTCGAGCAGCTCCTCGATCCGCTCGCGCGCCGTCTTCTTGCCTTTGGCGTGCTGCTTCTCGACCGCGGCCAGACCGCTCGCCGTCACGGCTTCGTGGTAGCGGTCCTTCAGATCGGCGAGCTTGCCCGCTGTTGTGAACGGGTCGTGCGAGGTCGTGGGTTCGTCGGTCACGCGGTTCACTCTACCGTCCAGCACTATCGCCCTACCGTTGACGGATTCCTACAACTCTGCCCCCGCGCCTTGTTCCCCCTCCGAACTCAAAACGACGGAGATCGTGCTCGTACGGGGCGGTTTGTGGTGTTTGGGGGCCGTTTGGCGCGGAATCTCCGTCGTTGTGAGGAGCGTGTGAGGAGTGGTGAGAGGCGAGCGGGTGCGGGGCCGGTGCGATAGTGGAGGCATGCGTTTGACGAGAAGTGCTGCCGAGGCGTCCGTGTTGCAGATCCTGCCCGAGGCCGGTTCGACGAACGACGAGCTGGTGGCGAGGGCGACGGGCCCGGATGCCGCGAGCTGGCCCGATTTCTCGGTGCTCGTCACCGACAACCAGACGCAGGGCCGAGGCCGGCTCGGCCGCAGCTGGACGGCGCCGCCGGGCGACTCGCTCGCGATCTCGCTGCTGCTGCGGCCGGTGACCGCAGCGGGCGGGCGGCTGCCGCTGCAGAGGTTCGGCTGGTTCCCGCTCATGGCGGGGCTCGCGATGAAGCGCGCGGTCGCCGCCGAGTTCGCGCGCGCGGGCACCCCGTCGGGCCGCACTGCGCCGGTGACGCTGAAGTGGCCGAACGACGTGCTCGTCGACGGGCGCAAGATCAGCGGCATCCTCTCGGAGCTCCTGCCGGAGGCCTCGGGCGTCGTGATCGGGGCCGGGGTCAACCTCACGCTCGGTCTCGACGACCGGCCGGTCGACACGGCCACCTCCTTCTTGCTCGAGGGTGTGCCCGAGCCCGCCGCGGACGAGCTGCTCGCCGGCTACCTGCGGGAGCTCAGGAGTCTCTACGAGCGCTTCGTCGCAACCGACGGCAGCCCTTCTCACAGCGGCGTGCTGCAGGAGGTCAACGACAACTGCGACACCGTGGGTCAGCAGGTGCGGGTCGAGCTGCCCTCCGGCGCGGTCGTGACGGGCCGCGCCGAGCTCATCGATCAGGAGGGGCGCATCGTCATCGAGCCGGGCGGCAATGCGGCCCTTGTGGCTGTCGCCGCGGGGGATGTGACCCATCTCAGGGTATTAATGAGGGATGACCAACACGACGGGCGCGACGACTGACGGCATGCCGCCCGCCGGCCCGCCGCCCGAGCGCGTGGTCGCCCGGCTGCGGTCGCACGGGCGGGCGCTCTTCTGGCCGTCTCTCGTGCTCATCGCGGCGTGCGGCATCCTGGGCTACGTCGGGGGGCGCCTCCCGGAGGGCTGGCAGAACCTCGCCGTACTGACCGGCGCGATCCTCGTGGTGGTGCTGCTCTGGCTGCTGCCGCTGATCTTCTGGCTCAATCGCCGGTACACGATCACCACGCGCCGCATCATCCTGCGTCACGGCTTCTTCATCCGCACCCGGCAGGAGCTGCTGCACAGCAGGGGCTACGACGTGAGCGTGCGCCGCACCTGGCTGCAGAGCGCCTTCCGTTCGGGAGACGTGCGCATCAACGCCGGGCTCGAGCAGCCCATCGTGCTGCGCGACGTGCCGAACGCCGATCTCGTGCTGCGGGCGATCAACGACCTGATGGAGGCCAACCACAACCTCGTCGCGACGCACCTGCAGCAGGAGCGGTCGGCTCCCTCAGACGAGACCCGAATCTGGGGCGAGCGGTAGAGCCTCGGCCGGCGGCCGCAGCGTGCGGTGCTTGCGGTTCGGCGCGTACACCCAGTAGCGGTAGAGCACGAAGCGGAAGACGGCGCCGAGCCCGAGGCCTATGACGTTGGACGAGACGTTGTCGGCCCAGATCGAGGTGAAGTCGAGCAGGTAGTGGGTCACCCAGAGGCACAGGAGCGGGATGACCATGCCGACGACGCTCACCGCGAAGAACTCGATGCCCTCGCGCATGGTGTTCTTCTGCCGGTCTTTCGCGAACGTCCAGTACCGGTTGCCGATCCAGTTCGCGAAGATCGCGACGACGGTCGAGATGAACTTGGCGATGATCGGGCCCTCGTGCACGACCGACGGCGCGAGAACGGTCAGCCAGAGCACGTTGGAGATCACGACGTCGATGACCAGGCCGACGGCGCCCACGGCGCCGAACTTCAGGATCTGTCCGATAAGTGCCGACCAGCGGCTCGGGGTAACAGTGGTCATGCATCCAACCGGTTATGTGCTGAGGGACTCGAGGTTTTTCGGCAGTCTAACGCCCGCTGTCAATGCTCGGTCTGGGAGTTTTCCATCCGTTAACGTAGAGGACCCCGAACGGTCGGCTATGGAAGACGGGCGACATCTGCCGATGCGGAGGCGTCGTCTTCATAGATCGCCATGGCGGATGCCTCCGCCTCGCGGTTCTTGATCGCGGTGAGACCGTCTTTGCGGTGGTGCCCGTAGACCCAGTAGCGATACAGGAGGAAGCGGAAGGCGGTCGCGAGCATCAGCCCGATGACGTTGCGCGAGATGTTGTCGGCCAGCAGGGACGTGAAGCCGAAAACGTAGTGCGAGATGTACAGGCAGAGGAGGCCGATGCCGAGCCCGGCGATCGCGATGACCGTGAACTCGAAGAGCTCCAGCAGGTAGTTCTTGCGCCGGTGCTCGCGGAACGTCCAGTATCGGTTGCCGAACCAGGTGACGAGCGTCGAGCAGGCGACGGAGACGAACGTCGCGCCGATGGGCCCCTGGATGAAGTGGCCATGGCCGAGCACACCGAGACGCAGGAGGTTGAACACCCCGACGTCGACCGCGTAGCCGACGATGCCCACGACGCCGAACTTGAGCGCATACCGGATGAACCGCTCATAGACAGAGGTGAAAAAGCGCTTCACAGTGGTTGTCGGCTCCGTATGCTTGCGAATTCGCCCCGGCTCGTGGGCGTGTGCAATGTTACCGCGCGATCGGCGTCGTTCCGCCCTGTGGCTAGGCTGGAGGCGTGCAACCACGTATCGGAGTTCTCGGCGGCGGACAACTCGCGCGGATGATGATCCCACCCGCCGTCAACCTGGGCATCACTCTCGAGGTGCTCGCCGAGGCCCCCGGGATGTCGGCGGAGCTCGCCGCGCACGACGTCGGCGACTACCACGACCTCGACACCGTGCTCGCCTTCGCCCAGACGGTCGACGTGGTCACCTTCGACCACGAGCACGTGCCGCAGGCGATCCTGCGCGAGCTCGTGGCCCGCGGCATCCCCGTGCACCCGGGCCCTGACGCGCTGCTGTACGCGCAGGACAAACTGCTCATGCGCGCGCGCCTGAGCGAGCTCGGCCTGCCGGTGCCGGACTGGGCGAGCGTGGAGACGAGCGAGGAGCTCGGCGCCTTCCTCGCCTCCCACGGCGGCCGTGCGGTCGTCAAGACGGCGCGCGGCGGCTACGACGGCAAGGGCGTGCGCGTCGTGACGGCCGCGCACGAGGCCGACGACTGGTTCATCGCGCTCGCCGAGGACGGCAACGGGGGCGCTCTGCTCGTCGAGGAGCTCGTCGAGTTCCAGCGCGAGCTCGCGCAGCTCGTGGCCCGACGGCCTTCGGGCGAGCTCGCCGTGTGGCCGGTCGTCGAGACCGTGCAGCGTGGCGGGGTCTGTGCCGAGGTGCTCGCGCCCGCCCGCGACTCGGCCGGAAACGTCGCGACCATGGCCGCCGACATCGCGACCGCGATCGCGGAAGGACTCGGTGTGACGGGTGTCATGGCCGTCGAGCTCTTCCAGACCACTGATGAGCGCCTGCTCGTCAACGAGCTCGCCATGCGCCCGCACAACAGTGGGCACTGGACGATCGACGGCTCGACGACGAGCCAGTTCGAGCAGCACCTGCGCGCCGTGCTCGACCTGCCGCTCGGCGCGACGGGAACCCGCGACGACTGGTCGGTCATGGTGAACATCCTCGGCGGGCCGCAGACCGGCTCGATCGCCGACCGGTACCCTGCTGCGCTCGCGGCGCATCCGACCGTCAAGGTGCACGCCTACGGGAAAGAGCCGAGGCCGGGCCGCAAGGTGGGGCACGTGACCGCGACGGGTAACGATCTCGACGAGGTTGCCTATCAGGCGCGTGCCGCGGAGGCATTCTTTCAGGGCTGAGCTTTAGCATGGTCAGCATGCCTAACCAGCCCTTTTCCCCCCAACCGCTGGTCGGCGTCGTTATGGGATCCGACTCCGACTGGAGCGTCATGAGCGACGCCTCCCAGACTCTGCGCGAGTTCGACATCGCGCACGAGGTCGAGGTCGTGTCCGCCCATCGCACGCCCGAGAAGATGATCGCCTACGGCAGGAGCGCACGCGAGCGCGGCCTCAAGGTCATCATCGCGGGGGCGGGCGGCGCTGCCCACCTGCCGGGCATGCTCGCCGCCGTCACGACCCTCCCGGTCATCGGCGTCCCGGTTCCGCTCGCCCGTCTCGACGGCCTCGACAGCCTCCTCTCGATCGTGCAGATGCCCGCCGGCGTGCCCGTCGCGACCGTCTCGATCGGGGGAGCGAAGAACGCGGCGCTGCTCGCCGCGAAGATCCTCGGCACGGCGGACGACGCCCTCGCCGACAGGCTCGCCGATTACGCCGAGGGTCTCTCGGCCCTCGTCGAGCAGAAGAACAGGGATCTCCAGTCGCGACTATGAGCACAGTCGCAAGCCCGATCCGTTACCCCGACGCCCGCTCGGCTCACGTCATGACCCGGCGGGGGTGGTGGCTCGTCGTACTCAACTTCCTGATCCCCGGCTCGGCGCAGGTGCTCGCGGGAAGCCGCCGGATGGGCCGTTTCGGTCTCGGGATGACCCTCCTCCTCTGGGTCCTCGTCGTCGCGACGCTCGTCGTGTACCTGTTCTGGCCGACGGTCGTCTACACGGCCGCGACCAACTCGATCACCCTGTGGGTGGGCGCCCTCCTACTCCTCTTCTACGCGGTGCTCTGGATCGTGCTCACCCTCGACACGCTCCGGCTCGTGCGCATCATCAAGACCGCGCCGCGCGCCCGGTTCTGGATCGCGAGCCTCGCGACCGTGCTCATGGTGGTCACCTCCGGGGTCGCCGGCTACGGTGCCTACCTCGCCACGACCACGAGCACCTTCCTCAGCGACGTCTTCGTCGCCGGACCCTCCGAGCCTCCCGTCGACGGCCGGTACAACATCATGCTGCTCGGCGGCGACGCCGGGCCCGACCGCGACGGCCTGCGGCCCGACAGCATGTCGGTCGTGAGCATCGACGCGACCACGGGCGCCGCGACGATCATCGGCCTGCCGCGCGACCTCGAAGACAACCCCTTCCCGGCCGACTCGCCGCTCGCTGCCGTCTACCCCGAGGGCTACGGCTCGATCGACGGCTGCGAGGTCGACGTCTGCATGCTCAACTCGATCTACACAGAGGTGGAGCTCAAGAGCCCCGAGATGTACCCCGACGCGGTCGCGCAAGGCAGCGAGCCCGGCATCGAGGCGATGCGGGATGCCATGGAGGGCATCCTGAACATCACGATCCAGTACTACGTGCTCATCGACATGCAGGGCTTCTCCGACCTCATCGACTCGCTCGGCGGCGTCGACATCACCGTCACGGAGCGCGTCCCGCTCGGCGGTGACGAGAACCTCGAGGGCGTCGCCGAATGGTTCGAGCCCGGCCTGCAGCACATGGACGGCTACCACGCGATCTGGTACGCCCGGTCACGTCACGGCACGAGCGATTACGACCGGATGGCGCGGCAGCGCGTGCTGCAGGAGGCCGTTCTACAGCAGTTCAACCCCGCCAACGTGCTCTCCAAGTTCCAGGGCATCGCCACGGCGAGCTCGCAGGTCGTGAAGACGGATGTTCCGCAGAGCATGCTCGGCTACTTCGTCGATCTCGCGCTCAAGACGAAGGAGCTGCCGATCACCCAGATCGAGCTCGTGCCCCCGCTCGTCGACCCCGAGTACCCCGACTACCCGGCCATCCAGGCGATGGTCGCCCAGGCGCTCGCCCCGGCGACCGAGCCGCCCGCGCCGCAGCAGTAGCGGGGGCATGCTCCTGGGCGGAGTTGCTCAGCGTCGCGCATTCGTGCGTCGCGCATTCGTGCCGACTTGCGGCATCCCGCCGGGCGACTTGTGCCAAATGGTGCACATCGCAGGTCGACAACGGCCATATGGCGTAAGTCGGCGGGTGGGCGGGCGCGGGTGGGCGCCGTGGCACTCGCGGCGGCTCACATGTCGGCGTGGAGCTGCCAGACGCGCTCGGCCGAGTCGCGCCAGCTGAACGCGCGGGCGCGGTCGATGCCGAAGACGCCGAGGCGCTCCGAGAGCGCCGTGTCGCCCGCGAGCTGCGACATCGCGAGGGCGAGGCGCTCCGGGTAGCCTTTCGGCTTGTCGCGCTCGACCACGAGCCCGGCCTCGCCGCCGACCTCGACGAGGGCCGGGTCATCCGAGTGGATGACGGGCACCCCGAAGCGGAACGCCTCGACGATCGGCAGGCCGAAGCCCTCCGCGAGGCTGGGGAAGACGAACATCGTCGCGCGGCTGAGCGCGACGGCGAGGTCGGCGTCGCTGATCGTGCCGAGCACGAGGACGCGGCTCGCATCGAGGCCGAGCTCGTCGACCACCTGGGCGACCGTGAGCTCGCCCCAGGCGGGCGGACCGACGACGACGAGCGGCAGATCGGGGGCGTCGGGCAGGCTCAGGGCGGTGATGAGCGGGGTGAGGCCCTTGCGGGGCTCGAGGCTCGCGACCGTGAGGATGTAGTCCTGCGGCAGGCCGAGAGCCTTCGCACGCTCATCGGCATCCGACGGCTCGACGAGGGTGCTCGCGGGGGCGCCGCCGATGACCCGTACTCGCTCGCCGAAATCGGCCAGGTGGGCGAGCTGGTCGGCGACGGCGTGCGTGGGCACGACGATGCCGTCGGCGAACTTCGTGGCCCGCTTGAGCATGGCCTTGTGCCAGCCGACGTTCTGCGGCGTCATCGTCTCGGGGTGTGTCCACGGAACCACGTCGTGCACGGTGACGGTGACCTGCTCGCCGTCGCTGAGACGGTCGTGGCGGCGGAGCGGGGCGAGAAGGCTGGGTGCGTGGATCATGCCGCCGCCCGGGGTGACCGGCAGGCCGAACTGCCAGGCGCGGGAGAGCTCCCGGCGCGCGAACGGGGCCTTCTCGAACCGCGCGAGACCCGGCAGCTGGCGGGTGAGCGCCTCGTAGTTCTCCTGGGGCTGGGCCGAGACGATGCCCGCGACGTCGCAGCCGTCGGGCGCGGTGTTGATGAGCTCGCGCGTGAGCTCCGCGGCGTACCGCCCGATCCCGCCGGGAACGGGCGCGACGATCTGGTCGACGACAACGCGGAGAGTGGTCATACGGCTCGCTCCTGAAGGTAGCGGTAGAACTCTTCTTTGAGCGTCACGAGGGTGTGGAACTGGTTGGTCTCCTCGAGGACGAAGTGGATGTCGGTGTCGACCTTCCTCACCGACCAGCCGAGGCGCCGTGCGTACCAGCTCATCCACAGGTCTTCGAGGAAGGCGTAACGCCGGGGCAGCTCGGTGAAGAAGCGGAGATCGTCGGCGATCGAGAGGTCGAGGATGCATCCGCCGGTTCCGACGTAGTCGGCGATCTCGCCGTCGGGTGTCGGCTTCCGCTCCCAGTACGAGCCGACGATCGTGAAGGCCCAGTAGCCGGCGATGCTGCGATCGGCGGCCGCCGCCCGCATGGCGTCGATGAAGTCCACCGGGATCACCTCGTCGTCGTCGAGGAAGACGGCGTGGCCGACACCGGTGCTGCGCAGGTGACGGGCGAGGAAGAATCGCGCTATCCCGCCGTAGTTCATGGGACTCGAGACGTACTCGATGCTCGCGAGGGCGCCCGCCCTCGTGAAGCTCGCGATGGCGTCTCGGTAGAAGCGGTCGTCGGCCGGATTGTTGTTCCAGAGCATCAGCCGGATGGGCGCGTCCGTCGTCTGCCCGTCGAGCTCGGCCAGCACCTCGGCGAACCGCTGGCGCCGGTTCCACAAGCACATGACGACCGGGATCGCTTCACCGGCAGGGCGGCCGTACAAAGTCTCCAGACGGTAGCCGCCGCGTGCTGCGCGCACGAGCTGCCGATGCCAGGTGCGTTCGAGTGCCTTCTCGCGGATGTCGCGACGCATGCGGCCGACGACGCGCCGGGGTCGCGCGACGATCCGGGCCGCACCGTCGACGGCGCGCACCACCTTGCGGCTCTGCAAACTGTGCACGAGGGCCTGCTCCTGCGCCAGTCGCGCGTGCAGTTCGCCGACGAGGCGGGACTTCTCCTCGACGTCGGCCCGCGCTGCGGCCAGTTCCTCGCCCAGGCTCGCGGCCTGCGCCTCCACCCGGCTCGCGGTCTCGCGCGCGGCCTTGAGATCGCGGTCGAGCCCGGCGATCGTGCGCCCCGCTGCGACATCGGCTGCGCTCGCGGCGGCGTCGATGGGGCTGTCGGCGACGGGGGAGTCGTGGGCGACGGCGATGCGGCGGTCCTCGACGAACGTGCCGTCCGCCACGCCCGCCTCGATCTCGTCCGGGGTCGGATGCCGCGCGAGATACGAGAAGTAGAGTGTTCCCTCGACCAGGCGGCGGTAGTCCCGCATGCCGTGGTGGTTGGGGCTGGGCGTGAGCTCGGGGGAGTCGAGGTAGGCGCGGCCGGCGTTGCCGACCTTCGTCGCGAACTGCTTCCACGAGCGCCACGGGAAGTGGAGGACCTCGATCTCGTTCTGCGGGTCGGGGCGTCCGAGGCTCGCCAGGCTCACGAGGTGATTGCCCTGCACGACCTCGATCTCGGGGTCGCCGATGTGGGCCGCGTCGTGGGTCGACGGGGCGTGCAGGCCCACGGCGTTCAGCTCGGGGATGGAACGGCGGTCGTGGTAGACGAGTCTCTGCAGCCCGGTGCCCTCGCTTGCCGGCGGACCGGTCATGTCGACGACGTCGACGGTGAAGCTCTGGATGGCCGGATCGATCCCCGAGAACGCCTCCTTGAGGGTCTTCGACGCGTCGACGGGCACCCAGAACTCGTCGGCGTCGGCGTTGATGACCCAGTCGGCGGAGTGGAGGGTTGCGGCATCCCGGGCCATCTGCGTGACGACCCTGCCCTGCTGTTTGCGATGGACGGGGTCGTGACGGAGGTCGACGAGACCCCGCTCGGCGTAACCCTCGAGGATCTCCCGGGTTCCGTCGACCGAGCCGTTGTCGGTCGCGATGATCATGTCGACGCCCTGGTCGAGATGATGCTGGATCATCACGCCGATGATGTCCGCCTCATCACGGACCATCAGCGTCAATACGAGCTTCATCTGTACGAGACGTTCCTTCGGCTATCGATTCGGTGGTGGTGTCCACCCGGCATGCACATCGTCGCACACCTCGCCGTTCTTCCGGCGGAGTGCTATCGGGCGAGCGCGCCGTGTTTCTCCGCGTCGGCGAGGGCCAGCCGCCAATCGCGCATGGGCTCGAGGCCGGCCCGGCTCCAGGCGCCGTGCCCCAGCACCGAGTACGACGGCCGCGGGGCCGGACGCACGAACTGGGAGCTGTCGGTCGGCAGGGCCCGCTCCGGGTCGATTCCCGACAGGCGGAAGATCTCCTGGGTGAAGCCGAGCCAGCTCGTCTGGCCGCCGTTCGTGCCGTGGTAGACGCCGGCGGGGGCGTCGGAGTCGAGCAGGGCGACGATCTGCTGCGCGAGGTCGGCTGTCCAGGTCGGCTGTCCGACCTGGTCGACGACCACGCTCACCGTCTCGCGATCGGCGATGAGCCGCAGCATGGTCTTCGCGAAGTTGGGGCCGTGCGCGCCGTACAGCCACGCCGTCCGCACGATGAAGGTTCCTTCGGGGTGGGCTTCGAGCGCGAGACGCTCCCCCTCGGCCTTCGTGCGGCCGTATGCCGAGATCGGATCACGGGGGGTGGCCTCGTCGTACGGCTCGGTCGCGGCGCCGTCGAAGACGTAGTCGGTGGACACCTGCACGAGTCGCGCGCCGGCCTCCGCCGAGGCGAGCGCCAGGTTCTGGGCGCCGAGCGCGTTCACCGCATAGGCGTCGGCCTCGTTGGTCTCCGCGTCGTCGACCTTCGTGTAGGCGGCGGCGTTGATCACGGCGTCGTGCCCGGCGACGGCCGCGCGAACGGCGTCGAGATCGGTGACATCGAGGTCGGCGCGCGAGAGCGCCGTCACCTCGCGGCCCTCGAGAGCGGCCTGGAGGTCGCGGCCGAGCATGCCGTTCGCCCCGGTGATGAGGTAACGAGTCATCCGCGGGCTCAACTCAGTGCGGCGCGAGCCTTGAGCGGCTCCCACCACGAGCGGTTGTCGCGGTACCACTGCACGACCTCGGCGAGCCCCTGCTCGAAGGGGACGAGCGGCTCGTAGCCGAGCTCGGAGCGGATCTTGGAGATGTCGACGCTGTAGCGCAGGTCGTGGCCGAGGCGGTCGGCGACCCGGTCGACGTACGACCAGTCCTTGCCGGTCGCGTCGAGCAGCAGCTGGGTGAGCTCCTTGTTGGTGAGCTCGGTGCCGCCGCCGATGTTGTAGATCTCGCCCGCGCGGCCGTTCACGAGCACCAGGGCGATGCCGCGGGTGTGGTCGTCGACGTGCAGCCAGTCGCGGATGTTGTTGCCCTCGCCATAAAGAGGAACGTGCTTGTCGTCGATGAGGTTCGTGACGAAGAGGGGGATGACCTTCTCGGGGAAGTGGTAGGGCCCGTAGTTGTTCGAGCAGCGGGTGATCGAGACGTTGAGGCCGTGGGTGCGGTGGTAGCTGCGCGCGAGCAGGTCGCTGCCGGCCTTCGACGCCGAGTACGGCGAGTTCGGCTCGAGCGGGCGGTCCTCGGCCCAGGAGCCCTCGGCGATGGAGCCGTAGACCTCGTCGGTGGAGACGTGCACGAAGCGGGCGAGGTCGTTGCGGAGCGCGGCATCCAGCAGCTGCTGCGTGCCGAGCACGTTGGTCTCGACGAAGATGCTCGCGTCGCGCACCGAGCGGTCGACGTGCGACTCTGCTGCGAAGTGCACGACGGCGTCGACGCCCGGGAAGAGCTCGTCGAGCAGTGCGCCGTCGCGGATGTCGCCCTTGACGAAGGTGTAGCGCGGGGAGTCGGCCACGGACGCCAGGTTCTCGAGGTTGCCGGAGTAGGTCAGTGCGTCGAGCACGACGACCTCGGCCCCTTCGAGCCCGGGGTACGCGTCTTCGAGCGTGCGGCGGACGAAATTGGATCCGATGAACCCGGCCCCGCCGGTGACGAGAATCTTCATGTGGTGTGAGCTCACTCCCTGCTAATGATTTGCCCCGGCGATTCTACCCGGTCGGTCGCGCCCGGAGCCGGGAGGAAGCTGGTCGTGTGGCCACTGTTCGGGGGTGGTGCGTCAGATGCTTCTGTGAAAAAAACCTGGATAACATGTTGGTATCCGATGCATTCCGGGATGTCGTCGTGCTCAAACGATCGAGTGGGGAAACGTATGCATTGGATCTCGGTGGATCTCGGTGGATCCGCGCCGCTTCGTCCTCGCCGCCGTCGTGCTCGCGGCTCTCATGACCGGTGCCGCGCGATCGAGGCGGCGACGATGGCGCACGCCACGCAGCTCGTGCTCATCGGCGGGCCGGCGGTTCTCGACGAGTCGGTCGCGACCATGGAGACCTGCTCGGATGACACGGTCGCCGGGCCGCCGGCATCCGCTCGATCAGCTTTGTCGGTTTCGTCGCAACGGAGGTAGCAGATGTCTCGAATGGAACCCCGCACGGGCAGGATGTCGCGGCTGACGATCGCGCTCGCAGCCGTGATCGTCGCGCTCCTCGCCGCCGTCGGTCTGACGGCTCCGGCGCGGGCGGCGGGCACGCTCTCGATCAGCGGAACGGTGAGCCTGCAGGGTGGCGGGGAAGGGACCCCGTATGTCGAGGTGTACGCCGCCGACGATGGGGGATGGGCGGGATCCTTCTCGGGGGCGGACTATTCGATCGGAGGCCTCGAGCCCGGGAGTTATCGAGTACGCGCTCGAGTCTTCGATTTCGCACACGCCTTCGTGTCGACCTGGTACGGCAACACGCCGATCGAGAGCGTGAGCACCACGGTCACGCTCTCGACCGGATCAGCGACCGGCGTCGACATCGTCGCCGCTCGCGGGGGCGCCATCTCCGGGCATGTCGGCCTGCCCTCCGGTTTGGGCGTGGACACGAGCCTCGAGGTCAACGTCTTCCTGCATAACGAGGCCGGCGACGAAGACTGGTGGATGGGGTCGGCCAGCCCCTCCGCATCGGGTGACTACTCGATCGGGCAGTTGCCGCCGGGTGAGTATTACGTGAGATTCTCGGGGGGTCAGTTTCCCCGAGTGGCAGCGAGCTTCTATCCGGATGTGGTGGGCATTCAGGAGGCCGACCTCGTGCCTGTGACAGCAGGGGAGACGGCCTCCGACATCGACACCGTCATGACCCCGTGGTGGACGTCGTCCAATCGGATCGCAGGCACGAACCGCTATGAGACCAGCGCTGCAGTCGCTTTCGACTTCGATGCCGGCGTCGAGACCGTTTACGTCGCGAGCGGCGAGAACTGGCCGGATGCCCTCAGCGCCGGCCCTGCGGCGGCTCACTTCGATGCGCCGCTCCTTCTCGTGCCGCACGACACGGTGCCGGTGGGGACCCTCGAAGGGATCAACCGGCTCAACCCCAAGCGGATCGTGGTCGTGGGCGGGCTGAACGCGATCTCCGAGAACGTCGTCGGGGCGCTGCGCGAGGTCGTGCGGGATGGCGGTCAGGTCGATCGCATCAGCGGCGCCGATCGATACGGAACGTCGAGGGCGGTCGTCACGGACGCCTTCGGCACGACCATCCCCAGCAAGGACATCTATCTTGCGAGTGGATCGAACTATCCGGACGCCCTTTCCGCCGGCTCCGCCGCGGGCGTGAGCGATTCGCCGGTGCTCCTCGTCGACGGAGGGGCGAGGGCGGTCGATGCGGCCACCGACGCCTTCCTCCGGCCGACGGAGTTCCGCCGCATCGTCATCGTCGGTGGGGAGGCGGTGTTCACGACGGCGTTGCGTTCCGATCTGGAGCGCTTCTCGGTTCTGGGCAACAGCTATCGAATCGGTGGAGTCGATCGCTTCGATACGAATGCGAAGGTGATCGATTGGGGCTTCGGCCACGAGACGTGGCGTTATTCCGGCGTCGCCATCGTGGCGAGCGGCTTCGGTTTCGCCGACGCGCTCTCCGCTGTCCCCCTTGCCGGTCGCTACCGCGGCCCCGTGCTGCTGTCGCAGAAAGCCTGCATCCCCTCGGCGGCACTCGACTCAGCCTGGCGGGTCGACATGAGGATCTATGAGGTCATCGGCGGGGAGGCAGTCCTCGACCGAGCCGTTGAGCAGCTCGCTCGCTGCGACGACACCCCCGCGCGCCTCCTCGATGCCCAGCTCGATCAGGCAGATCAGGATTGGCCGGGCACGGGTCGGACGGGCGCGGGGACTCCTGGGACCCTCGGTCTTCCCTCCTTCCAGTACTCTCCTCAGGCGCGGTAGAGGGGTCGTCGATGTCTCGAGAGGAATCTCGCGCTCGGGCTCGTCGACGCGGCCGCTCGACTGACGGCGTGCTGACACGAGGGGAAAGCGATCCCCACTTCTGGGGTGCTCGTCGGCGGGCCTTTCGAGAGAGATCGCGTGCTCCACGTCGTCCCTAAGAAAGTTTGATGGGTTATCTTGCAGTATCCAATGCATCGACGGCAGTGTCGTCGCGCACAGCGATCGAGATGAGGAGTTGCCGGATGCGCGGAAAGACCCGGGGCACAGGCCGTATGTCACGCGGTATGACCGGATGGGGCGTTGTGCTCGCGACCCTCGCCGCGATGGTCGTCGCCCCTCTGAGCCCCGCGGCGGCCGCGGGAACGCTCTCGATCAGCGGAACGGTCGCGCTCGCGGGTCCGATCACCACGTCGCCGACCTTGAGCGTCGACGCCTGGGCGGAGGACGGCTCCATCGCGGGACACATCGAGACGACCGGAACGTCGTACACGATCCCGGCTCTCAGCCCCGGCTCATACACCGTGCAGGTGCGGGTGCTCGACAGCGCCGACACGTGGGCGACGACCTGGTACGGCGACACCGCGATCCAGGCTCGGGCCACCACCGTGAACCTGAGCGGCGTTTCGAGGACCGGGATCGACATCTCGGTGCCGCGGGGCGGCGCGATCTCCGGGAACGTCAGCTCGCCGGGCGGCCCGGCCGATGCCACGAACGTCTGGGTCGACACCTTCCTGTTCGACGAGGTGTCGGGCGGTTACTGGTGGATGGGCGGGGCGTACGGCGGATCCTCCGGCGCCTACCGGGTGGGTCAGCTCTCTCCCGGTCAGTACCTCGTGATGTTCTCGGATGCGAGGACCCCGTCCCGATACGCCGACAGCTACTACCCGGGAACGACCGACTACACGCAGATCCAGACGGTCCCGGTGGCATCGGCGACGACGACTCCCGGCATCAACGGCGCGCTCGGCGAGTGGTCGTTCAGCACCGGCCGGATCGCGGGCCTCGATCGGTTCCAGACCAGCGCGGCCGTCTCGGCGGTCGGCTTCGAGAAGGGCGTCGACGTCGTCTACGTGGCGAGCGGAGCCAACTGGCCCGACGCG
Source organism: Compostimonas suwonensis (assembly GCF_002797855.1). Classification (GTDB taxonomy): domain Bacteria; phylum Actinomycetota; class Actinomycetes; order Actinomycetales; family Microbacteriaceae; genus Compostimonas; species Compostimonas suwonensis. Next base: position 491,099 of record NZ_PGFB01000004.1, on the reverse strand, counting down.
TTGAGCGCCGGCCCGGCAGCGGCTCACCTCGGCGGCCCGCTCCTGCTCGTCACGAGGGACGCGATCCCCCCGACCATCACTCAGGAGCTCGACTACCTCGACCCCGCGCGGATCGTCGTCGTCGGAGGCACGGCCTCGATCTCCGACGGTGTCGCGCAGCAGCTGCGCCAGTACGCACCTCGGATCGATCGTGTGAGCGGCGCCGATCGCTTCGCGACCTCGAGGGCAGTCGTGCGGGACGCCTTCGGCTCTCAGCTTCCCCCCACGCTCTACGTCGCAGCCGGCTCGAACTACCCGGACGCCCTGTCCGCGGGTGCAGCCGCCGCGGAGAGCCTCGCACCCGTACTCCTGGTCAACGGCGGGCAGAGCACGGTCGACTCCGCGACCGCCGCCCTGCTGTCGCCGAGCGACATCGGCGAGCTGATCGTGGTCGGCGGGCCGGCGTCGATCGGCGCACCTCTCTACAACGACCTCGGGCGATTCGCAGACGAGAAGTTCCGCAAGGGCGGCGCCGATCGCTTCGAGACGAACCGTCTTGTGATCGAGTTCGCCTTCCGAGGGCCGTACTGGGCGAACGCCGGAGTCTCCCTCGTCGCGAGCGGCTACGGCTTCGCCGACGGGCTCTCGGGGGTTCCGCTGGCTGCCATGCTGCGCGCGCCGATCATCCTCTCGCCGGCGTCGTGTCTGCCGCAGGGAGCGTTGCAGAGCGCCCGGCAGGTTCACAGCCCCGTGCTGTGGCTCATCGGCGGTGAGGCCGTGCTCGACAGCTCCGTCGCCAACCTGGTCACCTGCGGCGCTCCCGCCGCGCCGCAGGAACTGGGATCGATCGGATCCGCCGAGGCGGCGCATCCCTCGCCCGATGTCAGGAGCCCCGAGCTGGCAGGGCGGTTGCCCTTCCTCCGGGGCGCGATGCCGAGCACCCGCGACTGATCGCGAGGGTCCCCGGGCGTGAGCGGCCGGGGACCGCGCGGGAATCCCGGCGCGAGCTCGTGGTGACCCGCACACACGAAGCCGTGGCGTCAGTCCGGTCGGGAGACCTGTGCAACGCGCCGCGTCCACCACCGGATGCGGCGCACCCCTGTCGTCAGCCACGACAGGGGTGTGAAGCGCAGCAGCAGGCCGACCGCGAAGGGGATGCCGAGCGCGAGCATGAAGGCGAGCCTCGACCCGGTGGGCGGGGTGCCCAGCACCCACAGCACGACCGGGTGGGTGAGCACGACGAGCAGTCCGCACGAGGCGAGCAGGATGATGGCGCGATCGGCCGTGCGCCCGAACAGCGGCACGAGCCGCTCGGCGACGAGGACGAGCCCCGTGCTGATGGCGACGGCGACCAGCGGGCTGAGCAGCGGAGTGCCGAAGTCGGCCGGTTTCAGATCCAGCGGCGCGGACACCCCGGTGGCGATGACGACGGCGGACAGCGCGATGAGAACGATCCCGGTCGTCGCCGGCCGCACGATGCGATCCCGGTGGCGCCGCAGGGCGGAGCCGGCGAGGATGAAGACGAGGCTCGCGACGCCGACCCCCGCAGAGAGCGGCACGGCCGCGACCTCCTGCGGCGCCAGGTAGGCGACGAGGAGCGCGACGCCCGCGACGCCCCACTGCACGGACCAGGGGGTCCGTTCGAGCAGGCGCATGACGACCGCGCCGAAGAACAGGGCGGTCACGAACCAGAACGCCGAGAAGGGGCGGCCGACGTGGGCGCCGCCGAGCAGGAGCTGGCCCGCCGTCGCCCAGGAGAACGCCCCCCACAGAAAGGCCGTCCCGATGATCACGAGCCAGGTGGCGTAGGGCACGAGAAGCGTCGAGGCCCTCTTCCTCGTCTCGGCGAGCACTGTGCGCCCCGGCTTCCACAGATAGCCGGTGAGCACGAAGAAGAGCGGAACGTGCCAGGTGTAGAACAGCTCGTGCGACAGGGGCTGGGTCCAGACGTGGGCGGCCACGACGGCGGTGATGCCGAGCAGACGGACGGCATCGATCGAGGCGAAGCGGATGCCGGTTCCCACCGTCGTCTCCTGGATGCTCACGAAGCCCCTCACCTGTCCGCCCGCCGTCGGGGGCGAATCGCGGTACAACGATACCCGGCGACTCCGCTCGCCCCGACGCGGATCCGCGGCGCCCGGAGCGCCCTCGTGTCCGAAACGTTCGCGTAACGCCCTCCGGATACGATGGCATCATCCGGAGCAGGGGGAACGCTCAGGAGATCTTCCGACGATGACGGGGTGAGCGGATGCGCGCGAAGTCGACGATGACGCTTGCGGCGCTCCTGACCGCGGGGATCGTGTTCGCCGGCGTCGTGCCGACCGCCGCCGCGACCGGCGTCACCGCTCCGGTGGAGGACGTGCCCGAGCCCGCGCAGTTCGCAGACGACACGGTCGATCCGGCCGAACTGCTCGGTCACGGTCCGGCGACCGAGCCGCCGGGGCCCGGAGCACGCACGGCTCCGCTGGCCGCCCCGGCCGCGCACACGATCGATGTCGCGGTCGTCACCCCGCGCGGATCGGGGTCGACCTCTTTCGCGAACGACGCGAGCATCACCGCGCTGATCAGCGGGGTGAACGACTACTGGCGAGTGCAGTCCGACGGCCTCGTCGCCTCGGTCGTGCGAGCGTCGACACCCCAGCGGTACACGAGCGCCTACGGCTGCGGAAGCCAGCAGGCGATGTGGAACGAGGCGAGCGGCCGGTTCGGCCGGAGGATGGACGACTACCTCGAAGCCGACGGGCGCCACCTGCTCGTGCTCGTGCCGTCGGAGTGCCGGTCGAGCGCAGGTGTCGGCCTCGGGACCGTCGGGTATTTCTCGCAGGTGAACACGGCATCCGGCGGAATGATCTGGGCAGCGCTCGGAGGTGGCGACGTCGATGTCGTCGCGCACGAGTTCGGGCACAATCTCGGGCTGGAGCACTCCAACACCCACGTCTGCCCGAGCACCGCGATGACCGAGGGGAGCTCGTCGGAGGGATGCAGCGACGTCGCATACGGCGACAGCTTCGACGTCATGGGGCTGCTCTGGTCGGTGAGCGGACGCTACAACGCGCATCCGACGGCTCTCAACATCACGCACAAGCGGCGGCTGGGCGCGGTGCGGGCGGGGTCGCTCGCCGACGTCACGCTGTCCGGTGCGCAGAGCAGCGCCTCGGTCACACGAACCCTCGCCTCGACGGGGGCGAGCTCGGGGCTCCAGGCGCTGAGGGTCGTCGACCCCGTCACCGGGCAGGAGTACTTCGTCGACTTCCGAGGCGGGGGCGGCGCCGACGACGGCTCGTTGTACTCGGCCCATCTGTTGAGGGCGCAGGGGATCGACGTCGGTGTGCGGGTGCTCACGACGCGCGGCGACGGAAGCTCGGTCGTGCTGCTGACCCCGGACGCCTCGGCCACGGGCACGGGCGGCCGCAAGCTCTACCTGACGGGCGGCCAGACGCTCTCGACCCGATCCGGCGGCGTCACGGTGAGCGTGCAGAGCATCGCGGGCGGGGCGGCGACGGTGAGCGTGACCCTCAGCCGCGGGCTCACGACCGATCGGATCTTCGGCGCGGACCGCTACGCGACCGCGCTCGCGGTCGCCGAGGAGGGGTATCCGGGCACGGCCCCGATCGTCTACCTGGCGGCCGGCACCGACTTCCCCGACGCCCTCGGCGCCGCGCCGGCGGCGGCATTCACGGGCGGCCCCCTGCTCCTGACGCCCCCCGATCGGCTGCCCGCGGCCGTGCTCTCGAAGATCGACAGGCTGAACCCCGCGAAGATCGTCGTGGTGGGAGGCGCCCGATCCATCTCGGATGCCGCGCTCGGCCAGGTGCGCGGCCTCGCCCCCACCGTCATCCGGGTCTCCGGCGCCGACCGCTTCGAGACCGCGCGACAGGTCGTCGCCGAGGCCTTCGACACGGCGAACGGCGCGTATCTCGCGAGCGCCCGGAACTTCCCCGACGCCCTCGCGGCCGCGGCCGCTGCGGGGGCCCAGGGGTGGCCGGTGATCCTCGTCGACGGCCTGTCGGGGTCGATCGACGCGAGCACCCGGGCGCTTCTGAGCTCCTTGGACGTGTCGGCGGTCACGGTCACCGGCGGCTCGACGGTGATGTCGGAGGGGATCGTCAGCTCGTTGCGGGGGATGGGCCTGTCCGTCGATCGCCGGGGCGGCGCGGACCGGTTCGAGACGGCGCGCTTGATCAACGAGTCGGCCGCCTTCACGACGTCGCCCGAGGTCTTCCTGGCCATGGGGTACCAGTTCCCCGACGCCCTCGCGGGAGCGGCCCTCGCCGGCTCTCGAGGGGCTCCCCTGTACATCGCGCCTCCGAACTGCGTGCCGCGATCGGTGCTCGACGGGGCGAGGCGTCTGGGGGCGTCGCAGGTCACCTTGATCGGTGGAACCAATGCGCTGGATGAGAATGTGGCGAGATTGACCCCCTGCCGGTGAGTCGCCCGCGCTTTTCCCCTAGCATCAGACCATGCTCCCTCTTTCCGCCGCACGGCGTCCGATCCTCGGCGCCCTGGGCGCTCTCGCCCTCGTCGCCGCCCTTGCTCTGAGCCCGACGGCCTCTGCGCGGGCGGATGACGCGCCCGCGCCCGACAGGAACGCGAACGAGGCCGCCCAGGCGCAGGCGCAGGCCGAGTACCAGGCCGCGCAGGCCGGCGTCAACAACACGGTGCCCCCGGAGCCGGAGAGCAGGGGCGTGTCGGCGCTCGCGGCATCCCTCAGCGGCGCCGACTTCAACCCCGGCAACATCATCAGCGACGCCAACTTCTACGACGGCGACGCGATGACCGAGGCCCAGGTGCAGAGCTTCCTCGACCAGAAGGGAGCCGGCTGCAGGAGCGTCGGCGGGGTTCCGTGCCTCAAGGACTTCACGCAGACGACGAAGGACCAGATCGACTACCCCGACATCTGCAGCCCCTACGCGGGAGCGGCGAACGAGTCCGCGGCCCGGATCATCGTCAAGTCGGCCGCGGCGTGCGGCATCAGCCCGAGGGTCATCCTCACGCTGCTGCAGAAGGAGCAGTCGCTCGTGAGCTCGCCCGGCCCCGACCAGGACCAGTACACGCACGCGACCGGTTACGGATGCCCCGACGGCTCCAACTGCGACGCGAACTACTACGGCTTCTACAACCAGGTCTACGAGGCGGCCTGGCAGCTGAGCGACTACCGGACCTCGCCGACCTTCGACTACCTCCCCGTGGGCAAGGCGTCCCCCATCGACTTCTCGCCGGAGGACAGCTGCGGGTCGGCGAAGGTCACGATCTGGAACGACGCGACGGCGGCGCTCTACTACTACACGCCCTACCAGCCCGACGCGGCCGCTCTCAGCGACCTCGACGGCGACGGCGACCGCTGCTCGTCGTTCGGCAACCGCAACTTCTGGGTGATCTACAACACCTGGTTCGGCTCTCCCACGGCGGGATCGGAGCCGGTCGTCGACCGGATCGCCGGCGCCGACCGCTACTCGACGGCGGTCGCGATCGCCCGGTCGGCCTTCCCCGATCGGGCGAAGGTCGTCTACGTCGCGTCCGGGGCCAACTTCCCCGACGCCCTCAGCGCGGCTCCCGCCGCGGCGCACGAGGGCGGCCCGCTGCTCCTGACAGACCCGGGCTCCCTGCCCACCGTCGTCTCCGACACGATCACGGCGTTGCATCCGGAGACGATCGTGCTCGTCGGGGGCGGAGCCGTGATCAGCGACCTCGTCGTGCGGCAGCTCGCGGCGATCCAGCCGAAGCTCGTGCGACTCGGCGGGGCCGATCGCTTCGACACCTCGCAGCAGATCATCCGTCATGCGTTCCCCTCGGCCGGGACGGCCTACCTGGCATCCGGTGCGAACTTCCCCGACGCCCTCTCGGCGAGTGCCGCGGCGGGATCCGTCGCCGGCCCCGTGATGCTCGTCAACGGCGGACAGCCGCAGCTCGACTCGGCCACCACCCAGTTCTTACGCGAGCTGCACGTGACGAGGACGGTCATCGCGGGCGGCCTCGTCTCGATCAGCCAGGGCATCCAGAACGGCCTGCAGAGCGCCGGATTCTCGGTGTCGCGTCAGGCCGGCGACGACCGGTTCCTCACGAGCCGCGCGCTCAACCACGCCGCGTTCGGCACCGCGAGCACGGTCTACCTCGCGAACGGGCTCAACTACCCGGACGCCCTGGCCGGCGCCGCGATCGCGGGCGGCTCGGGCAGCCCGCTCTACGTCGTGCGGCCGGACTGCGTTCCCGACTTCATCGCGGGCGACGTCTTCGCGCTCGGCGCCGATCGTGTGCACGTGCTCGGGGGCGAGGCCGTGACGACCGCCAACGTGGAGAAACTCGGAGCTTGTCAATAAGCGATTGCTAGACTGCCAGGCGTGCAAATCCGTGAACTGAAGATCCCCGACTCCTACGAAATCACACCGAAGCAGTTCGGCGACGATCGGGGGGTCTTCCTCGAGTGGTACCGCTTCGACCGTCTCGAGGAGGCCATCGGGCATCCCCTGAAGCTCGCGCAGGCGAACACCTCGGTCTCGAAGCGGGGCGTCGTGCGCGGCATCCACTTCGCCGACATCCCGCCGAGCCAGGCGAAGTACGTCACGGCGACCCACGGCGCCGTGCTCGACTACGTGATCGACATCCGGGTCGGGTCGCCGACCTTCGGCCAGTGGGACACGGTGCTGCTCGACGACACCGATCGCCGCGCGATCTACCTGTCCGAGGGGCTCGGCCACGCCTTCGTCGCCCTCACGGACGACGCGACCGTCAGCTACCTCGTGACCTCCACCTTCAACGCCGAGCGCGAGCACGGCATCAACCCCCTCGATCCCGAGGTCGGGCTCGTCTTCCCGCCCGAGGCGGGGGAGCCGCTGCTCTCGCCGAAGGACACGGACGCGCCCGGGCTGTCGGAGGCCGCGGCATCCGGTCTTCTGCCCACCTGGGACGAGGCGCGGGCGTTCTACCAGTCGCTGACCGAGGGAGAGTAGGACCATGCGCGGAATCATCCTGGCCGGCGGCTCCGGAACCCGGCTCTGGCCGATCACCAAGGGCATCTCGAAGCAGCTGATGCCCATCTACGACAAGCCGATGATCTATTACCCGTTGTCGACGCTCATGATGGCCGACATCCGCGAGATCCTCATCATCACGACGCCCGAGTACAACGAGCAGTTCCGCGCGCTGCTCGGCGACGGCTCCGATCTCGGCATCCGCATCGAGTACGCCGTGCAGCCCTCGCCCGACGGGCTCGCGCAGGCCTTCATCATCGGCGAGGAGTTCATCGGCGACGAGTCGGTCGCTCTCGTGCTCGGCGACAACATCTTCCACGGCACCGGCCTCGGCTCGTCGCTGCGCAACTCGGGCGAGTTCGAGGGCGCCAAGATCTTCGCGTACCACGTGAGCAACCCGACGGCGTACGGCGTCGTGGAGTTCGACGACAACTTCCAGGCCGTCTCGATCGAGGAGAAGCCCGTCGCGCCGAAGAGCAACTACGCCGTGCCCGGCCTCTACTTCTACGACAACTCGGTGGTCGAGATCGCGAAGAGCATCACGCCCAGCGCGCGGGGCGAGCTCGAGATCAGCACGGTCAACGAGCGCTACCTCGAGCAGGGCGATCTGCACGTGCAGGTGCTCGACCGCGGCACCGCCTGGCTCGACACGGGAACCTTCGAGTCGATGATGCAGGCCTCGGAGTACGTTCGGGTCATCGAAGACCGCCAGGGGTTCAAGATCGGCTGCATCGAGGAGATCGCCTGGCGTGCCGGCTGGATCGACGACGCGCAGCTCACCGTCTTGGCGAAACCCCTCGTCAAGAGCGGTTACGGCTCGTACCTCATGGGCCTCGTCGGCTGACGGCTGCCCGAGCTCGCCGGTTTCGCCCACGCCCGCCCACGGGGCCGGGGGATCGGCGTCGTCGAGTTAGCATGACGTCGTGGCCGGTACTCTCATAAAACGAATCGTTCCCTTCGGGGCCGCCGTCGTCATCCTCGTCACGGGGATGCTCGCGAGCGGTCCCGTCTTCGCGGACGAGCCCGTCGACGACACCTCGATGCTCCTGGAGCAGTACCAGGCGCAACTGGACGAGCAGTCGGCGAAGGCGGACGATCCCGCGCCGGGAAGCCACGGCGAGGCTCCCGGCCAGGAGAGCCCGGAGCCGGAGAACCGCTCCCTCGAGGGTTCGCCGCAGGCGCTCGCGGCCGCGGCGGGCTTCAATCCCGGCACGATCATCAGCGACTACAACTTCTACAACGCGTGGGCGATGGGCGAGGGCGACGTGCAGGCGTTCCTCAACGGCGAGGTTCCGCGATGCCTTCCCGGCTACACCTGCCTGAAGGACTATCGCCAGACGACCTGGACGCGCTCGGCCGACGCCATGTGCTCGCAGTACACGGGCGAGGCGAACGAGTCGGCGGCGCGCATCATCTACAAGGTCGGACTCGCGTGCGGCATCAGTCAGAAGGTGCTGCTGGTGCTGCTGGAGAAGGAGCAGTCGCTCGTGACCGACGACTGGCCGGGCGACAACCAGTACCGCAAGGCGACGGGATACGCCTGCCCGGACACCGCGCCGTGCGACGCCGAGTTCGCCGGCTTCTACAATCAGGTCTACAAGGCTGCCTGGCAGTACAAGCGCTACGCGAACCCGCCGGGCACCTCCCAGACCTACACCTGGTATCCCGTCGGGGCGACGACGGCCGTGCGCTATCACCCCGAGCCGTCGTGCGGAACATCCCCGGTGTTCATCAGCAACACGGCCACGGCGGCGCTCTACTACTACACGCCCTACCAGCCGAACGCGGCCGCTCTGTCGAACCTGTACGGCACGGGCGACGCCTGCTCGACCTATGGCAACCGGAACTTCTGGCGGCTCTACCGCGACTGGTTCGGCGACCCGGCCTCGTCGGCGACGGCGAGTAGGATCGCAGGCCCCGACCGTTTCGCGACGGCCGCCGCGCTCTCGCAGTCGGTCTACCCGGCCTCGGGGGTGCCCGTCGTCTACGTGACCTCGGCCGAGAACTTCCCGGACTCGCTCAGCGCCGCGCCGGCAGCGGTCGCCCAGGGCGGCCCGTTGCTGCTCGTGACCCGCACGGCGCTGCCCGGCGCCACCGACGGGGAGCTGCGCAGGCTCGCTCCGCGGAAGATCGTCGTCATCGGCGGCACGTCGGCGATCGGAGACAGCGTCTTCGCATCCTTGCGCGACAGGCAGAGCAACATCGTGCGCATCGCGGGGACCGACCGCTTCGACACCTCGAGGCAGATCGCCCGCTACGCCTTCGGGTCGGCGCGTCCGCCCCGAGCCTACGTGGCGTCGGGGGTGAACTTCCCGGACGCCCTCTCGGCGAGCGCCGCCGCGGGGGCTCAGAGGATCCCGGTCGTGCTCGTCGACGGAGGCTCGTCGTACGACCCGGACGCCATCCAGCTCGTGGCCGATCTGGGTGTGTCTCGGGTGACGATCGCGGGCGGCGGCGACGCCGTGTCGGCGACCATGCAGAACACCTTCACCAACGCGGGCTTCGCCATCACCCGCCTGGGCGGCATCGACCGGTACCGGACCTCGGTCGAGATCAACCGCAACGCCTTCACGACGGCCGACACCTTCTACTTCGCATCGGGCACCACGTTCCCCGACGCGATGGCGGGTGCGGCGGCCGCAGGCAAGGCGGGCAAGCCGCTCTACGTGACGCCTCCGGGATGCGTCTTCGACGAGGTCAGATCGGACATCGGCACCCGGGGTGTCTCGAGCCTCAAGCTCATCGGAGGGCCTGCCTCGCTCACCGACAACGTGGCGGCGCTCGTGCGCTGTTAGCGGTCGCGCTCAGGCGTCAGGCGACGGTTCACGCCGGGTCCGGCGTCCGCCCCTGCCGACGGCTCAGGCGTCGACTTCCTCGAAGCTGGGCTCGGCGTAGAGCGTTCCCGCAGCGAGCTCCTGGGTGGTGACGTTGAAGGTGCAGGCCTGCGGGAAGTCGTGCAGGTGCCGGCCCGCATAGTCCATGAGCGACACGTTGACGAAGTACTTGCCGCCGCCGAACATCGGGTTCTTGAGGGTCAGGGTCACGGTGCGCTCGCCCTTGAGCGGTGCGAGCCGCATCCCCACTCGGCGCGTCGTCGTTCCGTAGACCGACTGGCCCGAGACGTTGTCGATCTGGATGGCGCAGATCCAGTCGTCGATGCCCGTGGTGTGCTCGAAGGTGGCGGTGATCTCGATGGAGTCGCCGGAGACGAGCTCGCGCCCCGACTCCTTGCCCTCCCAGGTGACCTCGGCGCCGAGGACCTTGCCGTTCTGCATGACGTCGTTGCGCGGCTGGGTGACCTCGTCGGCCTGCCGCTGGTCTTCCAGCAGGTCGCGGAAGGCCGAGATCGCCTTCTGCGGCTCGCCGTCGTACACCACGTTGCCGTGGTTGAGCAGGATCGCCCGGTCGCAGAGCTCGGCGACCTGCCCGAGCGCGTGGGTGACGAGCACGATCGTGCGGCCCTCGGTCTGGAAGGTCTTGATCTTGTCGAGGCACTTGCGCTGGAATGCCTCGTCGCCGACGGCCAGCACCTCGTCGACGAGGAGGAGGTCGGGCTCGGTGTGCACGGCCACCGCGAAGGCGAGGCGCACGTACATGCCCGACGAGTAGAACTTGACCTGGGTGTCGATGAAGTCGGCGATGCCCGAGAAGGCGACGATGTCGTCGAACCGTGCATCGGTCTCGTCGCGGCTGAGGCCCAGGATCGAGGCGTTGAGGTAGACGTTCTCGCGGCCGGTCAGGTCGGGATGGAATCCTGCGCCGAGCTCGAGGAGCGCGGCGATGCGGCCGCGCCGCTCCACCGTGCCGGAGGTCGGGGCGATGATGCCGCCGATGATCTTCAGCAGCGTGCTCTTGCCCGATCCGTTGTGCCCGATCAGGGCGACGGTGTGACCAGCCTGGATGTCGGCGCTCACGTTGCGCAGCGCCCAGAACTCCTCGCGGTGACGACGGCCGGCGCGACCGAGCGTCACGAGCCGCTCCTTGAGGGAGTTGTCTTTGCGGATGACGAATCGTTTCGACACGTCATTGAGCTTCACGACCACGGGGGTGTCCGGGTTCGCCAACGAAGCTTCTTGCTGCAGGTTGGGCATGTGTGGTGGGACTCCGCTCGACGGGGATCTCTGAGTCGTCGCGCATCGCCAACGGCGCGCAACAACCTCGACAGACTAGATTACATCGCGGCGGTCGTACGCGGGCGTCCAGGGGTGCCCGACGTCGTTCTCCCGGTGATCTGCCAGTTCAGTGACCGGCTCTCGTCGGTTTGAGCACCTTCGCGGCGCCGTCCACCCAGCGCACGATCCGCCGTTCGCTGTACGCGTCGATGAGGGCCCTGAGGTCGGCGGCCCCCTCGTCCGAGGCCTCGAGCCGCTGCAGGAGCCGATGGTTCTCCGAGCTGAGCACCTCGAGCTCCCGCTCGTGCTGCGCCCTGGCCTCGTGCTCGCCGGCGAGCCTGAGCTCGAGCTCGATCGCGAGCAGGGTGCTCGCGCGCGCGGAGTCCGCGAGCTCCGAGTCGAGGGCCTCGTCGCTCAGCGGGGACGGCCGATGCGAGGCCACCCGATCGTCGAGCACGAATGCCCCGGATGCGAGACCCTGCTGGATCTCGTCGGGCGTGGGATGACGCACGAGGTAGTACCCGAGCAGGAGGTTGTCCCGAAGCCTGCGGAAGTCGCGCATGCCGTGGTGGTTCGGGCTCGGCGTGAGATGGGGCGAGCTGGCGTACGCCCTGCCCGCGCTCTCGACCTTGCGGCGGTACTGGCTCCAGGAGCGCCAGGGGAAGTGCAGCACCTCGAGGCCGAGCTCCTCCGGAGGCATGCCTTGGCTCGCGATGCTCACGAAGTGGTTGCCCTGGCTGACCGTCACGTCGGGTGAGCCGACGTGCACGGCGTCGTGCGTCGAATGAGCGAGGAGGCCGACCCTGTTCAGCTCGTCGAGGCTGCGCTGATCGCGGTAGACGAGCCGCTGCAGCCCCGAGCCGTCGAGAGCGGCCTCGCCGATCATGTCGACGACGGGCACGGTGAAGGACTGGAGCTCGGTGGGCATGGCCGCGAAGACGCCGGCGAGGGTCGTGCCGGGGGAGACCGGCATCCAGAACTCGTCGGCGTCTGCGTTCAGCACCCAGTCGGCCCCGTAGAGGAGGTACGCGTCGCGGGCCATGCCGGTGACGACCGTGCCCTGCTGCTTCTCGTGCAGGGGATCGTGACGGAGGTCGAGGATGCCGCGAGCCGCATACTCGGCGAGGATCTCGGTCGTGCCGTCGGTCGAGCCGTTGTCGGTGACGATGAAACGGTCGACGCCCTGATCGATGTGGTGGTCGAGCATGGCCCCGATGACATCGGCCTCATCCCGCACCATAGCGGTCATGACAAGAGTCATGTTCCTCCTTGAGATCCATTCTCCGCTCGACATCGCGCGCCATGACCTGCGCGAAATCCTATCGTGTCCCGGAGGTGGATGGGAGGTGGACAGTATGCCTGTTGTGGAATCCCTAGTGGCCGCGGGTGGTCCACCGCGCGCGCAGCCAGAGCCCGAAGCCCACGAGCTTGCGCAGCGGGTAGAGGAGGGGGCCGGGATGGGTCTTGTCGAAGTAGATCGCAGCGCTCTCGTGGTGCACCCGCGTCATCCGCCGTGCCGAGCCGGAGGTCGAGTGGGCGCCCGTGTGCACGATGGTGGCGTCGGGGACGTACCGGCTGCGTCCGCCGGCCGCCCTGATGCGCGCCCCCAGGTCGACGTCTTCGAAGTACATGAAGAACCGCTCGTCGAAGCCTCCGAGCCGGGTGAACCAGTCGGCCCGGATGAGCAGGCATGCGCCCGAGAGCCACTCGGCGTCGCGTGGGGCATCGGAGTACTCCGACTCGGCTCGGTAGCGCCTGGTCCACGGGTTGTTCGGGGCGATGCGCGCGAAGAGCGCGTGGCCGACGCCCGTGCGGATCGTGGGGAGGCGCCGGGCGGAGGGATAGACCGCGCCCGAGGGGTCGACGATGCGCGGTCCGAAGGCCGCGACCGCCGGGTCGCTCGACTCGGCGGCGGCGCGGAGCACGTCGATCGCGTGTGCCTCGAAGACGACGTCGGGGTTGCAGACGAGCACGTACTCGCCCGGCCGGGCCGCCTGGGCCGCGCCGGCGTTCGCCCCCGAGCCGTAGCCGCGGTTCTGCGGCATCGCGAGGAACTGGACACCCAGCTCCTCGGCGATCGCCCTGCTCGTCTCGCGGTCGGCCGACTCGTTGTCGACGGCCACGATGCTCAGCGCGGAGCCGGAGCAGGCCGCGATCGCGGACTCGATGAAACCGCGCAGGATGTCGCTCGAATTGTGCAGCACCGTCACGAGAGTGACCGCACCGGGCGCGGACTGCGTGCCGTGCGGCGCCGAGCCACTCGTGGTCATGCTGCGTCTACAGCGCTTGGGCGAAGTCGCCCTGCAGCCGGTTGAAGACGCGCTGCGAGACGACCAGCAGCACGAGGCCGATCACGAAGGCCACGCCCATCCGCAGGAGCAGCTCGCTCGGATAGGAGCTGTCGGGCCCCCCGAGCCAGAACGCCTTCTGGAAGCCCAGCACCGCCAAGGTGAGCGGGTTGTTCGTGTAGACCTCGACGATCCACGCGGTGTTGATCGTGTCGCGCACCATCGTCCACGCGTAGACGATGGGCGAGCCCCACATGAGCAGCATCATCACGACCTCGATGAGGTACTGGATGTCGCGCAGGTAGACGTTCGCGGCCGAGAGCAGGAGCCCGAGCGCCGTGCCGTAGACGAGGATCAGCGCCACGGCGGGGAAGAAGTAGAGCAGGTCCAGATGCCAGGGGAACCGCCCGAGGGCCAGCGTGGCGATGAGCAGGATCACCAGCTGGATGCCGAAGTTGAAGAGCGCCGACCCGACGGAGGCCAGGGGGAAGATCTCGCGCGGCAGGTACACCTTCTTCACGAGCCCGCTGTTGCCGACGATCGAGGACGCCCCGCCGAGCACGATCTCGCTGAACAGGGTGAAGGCGGTCAACCCCGAGAAGATGTAGATCGCGAAGTCGGGGATCCCGCGTGCGGCGCCCAGGAAGTGCCCGAGCACGACGTAGTAGATGAAGAGCTGGGTCAGCGGTCGCACGAGCGACCACACGAAGCCGAGCGACGAGTCCTTGTAACGGGCCTTGAGGTCACGGCGGATGAGGAGGTCGAGCATCTCGCGGTGGGCGAAGACCTCTTTGACCGAGCTCACGCCTCCCGCGAGCGTGGACGGGTTTCCGCCCACGGATTTGAGGGGCATCGCTTCGAGAGCCGCGAACCGTGTCTGTCGCGTACGGGCAGCGTCATCATAGCTAGACATAATTACACCGATCATAACCGGTCGAATCCGTGGGATCGGTGTGCGCGGGATGCGGCCGGCACGGGAGGCCGCCCGTGGGCTCCCCGGTAAACTCGAACCATGCAGCCCGACAACGCACAGCCGGCGCCCGCAGGAGAACCCGGTTCGGCCGGCCCGGACGACCGGGACCGCTCGTCGTGGGCACCGGTCGACCCGCGTGATCCGTCCGCGGCTCGTCTCACCGAGCTCCTCCACGAGCGGCTCATCCTCCTCGACCGCATCCGCGGCCTGGAGGCGACGCTCGAGACGCAGGAGCAGCGGACCGCCTCCGGGTCGGTCCCCGAGCTCGTGCGCGAGCGCGAGGCCATGCAGGAGGCTCTCGAGGAGGCGGTCGAGCGCGCCCGCGTCGAGCGGAACACCCACGCGCAGGCCGTCGCGGCGGCTCTGGCGACGCAGGCCGAGGAGTTCCACCGCTCGGCGACGTGGCGACTGGGCTCGGCTCTCGTGAAGCCGCTCCGCGCCCTCCGGCTCACGAAGGGCTGACGTGATCCCGCACCCGGCTCTCACCGTCCTCATCGCCTCGCCGGCCGACGACCGCACGGCGATCGCGGCCACGGTCGAGGCCCTCGTGCCCCGGCTCGGTCCCGACGACCTCGTTCTCGCGGCATCCGCCCGAGGCTTCCGCGTCGTGGCCGGCAGCACGGGCGGCCCGGCCGACGGCTCCGAGACGGGCCGGCCGATCACCCCGGAGCCCGGTCGTGCCGTCGTGCTGGTGAACGCGGGGGATCTGCCCGAGCCGGATGCCGTGCCCCGGCTCCGCGAGGGCCTGCGGGCTCATCCGGTGGTCTACGCCGACGAGCGCCTCCCCGACCGCGCCGGGCTGCGGCAGTTCGCACGCAAACCGGACTGGTCGCCCGAGCGCCTCCGCGGCGTCGACTACCTCGACGGCATCTGGGGGTTCCTGCAGCCGGAGACGGCCGGCCACGCCATCGACCCGTCCGATCCCGCCTGGGCCTACGACCTCGCCCTGCGGGTGACGGAGTCCGCTCCGGCCGTCGAGCACCTCGACGAGCCCCTCGTCTATCGGCCGGTCGTGACCGTGCCCGATCCCGAGGCCTGGAACGCCCGCAGGGCCGCTCTGCAGCGGCACCTCGACCGGCTCGGCATCCGCGGCGAGGCGCAGCTGGGCCCTGCTCCCGGTCTCCTCCGCACCGTGAGGGACGCCGAGGGCCTCGGCACGGTCAGCATCGTCATCCCCACGCGGGGCACGGCCGGCACGGTGCACGGGCGCGAGAGTGTGCTCGTCGTCGACGCCGTGCGCTCTGTTCTGCGCACCACCCGGCTGACCGAGCTCGAGTTCGTCGTCGTGTTCGACACGAGCACCCCGCAGGCCGTGCTCGACGAGCTCCGGGAGGTTCTCGCCGAGCGGCTGACCCTCGTCGAGTTCACCGAGCCGTTCAACTTCAGCCGCAAGTGCAACGTCGGGTTCCTCGCGAGCCGGGGCGAGGTCGTCGTGATGCTCAACGACGACATCGAGGTGACCGCGCCGTCGTTCCTCGACGACCTCATCGCCCCGCTGCACCAGAGCGACGTCGGCATGACCGGCGCCTTCCTCGTCTTCGAGGACGAGACCATCCAGCACGCCGGCCACTGGTACAGCGGGCGCAGCCCGCGGCATCCGATGATCGGCGAGCCCGCGGTCACCGACGGGAGCGTCGTCGATCTCGCGATCGACCGTGAGGTCTCGGGGCTGACGGCGGCCTGCGTCGCCGTGCGACGCGAGGTCTACGGCGAGGTCGGCGGGTTCAGCGAGGAGCTTCCGGGCAACTACAACGACGCCGACTTCTCCCGCAAGATCGGCGCCCGCGGCTATCGCCTGGTGTGGGTGCACAGCGCGAAGGCCTACCACTTCGAGTCGAAGACCCGCGACGGCTCGGTGCACGAGTGGGAGCGTGAGCTCCTCGTGCGCCGATGGGGTTCCGCGCTGCGCGATCCGCTCTGGCCGCTGTGACCGGCGGCTCGGCTGCCCGTGCCGCGGTCGAGCGCGGCTAACCTGCTGTCGGGGTTCCTCCGCCGATCTTCTTGCGCAGGTTCTTCGCCGCGCCGAGCAGGCTGCGCAGCGGGGCGGTGATGCGCCAGGAGGCGCTTCCCTCGACCCGGTCGAGCCTGAACTTGTAGTCGGCGAGCTCCTCGGCGCGGGGAGTCCGGAGGCCTCGCACGAGGTCCGGCGCACGATACGGCTCCACGGCGAACTCGACGAGCGGCGCCAGCACCTTCGACCAGGTGAGCTCCTGGGCGAAACGCGCCGAGTTGGCGGCGTAGCGCGGGCCGTCGTCACCGAAGAGCACGTCTTCGAGAGCCTCGACGAGCGCGTCGACGTCTTCCGGCGGAACCGTGCGGCCCAGCCCCTCGTCGCGGATGATCGGCTCGAAGGTGTCGCCGCCCGTCGTGACGATCGGCAGTCCTGCCCAGAGGTAGTCGAGCACCCGTGTCCGGAAGCTGTACGAGGTCTCGAGGTGGTCGAAGTGGGTGCTCACGCCGGCGTCCGCGTCGAGGAGGTAGTTGGCTCGGTCGTCGAACTCGACCCACTCCTCGTTGAAGAAGACCACCCGCCCGACGAGCCCGAGCTCCTCGGCCAGGTTGCGCGCCTGCACCGACATCTTCATGATGGGCACGTCCGGGTTCGGGTGGCTCATGCCCAGGAAGAACAGCCGCACGTTGTCGTTCTTCAGCGACAGCTGGTGCACGGCGTGGATGAGGGTCAGCGGGTCGAACCAGTTG
Organism: Compostimonas suwonensis; assembly: GCF_002797855.1. Taxonomy (GTDB): domain Bacteria; phylum Actinomycetota; class Actinomycetes; order Actinomycetales; family Microbacteriaceae; genus Compostimonas; species Compostimonas suwonensis. The sequence continues at coordinate 474,079 of NZ_PGFB01000004.1, read as the reverse complement.
TAGATGCCGCCGCCCCAGAGGATGACCTTGTCGTCCTCCGAGATCCCGTCGATGGCGCCCTTGAGGGCATGCCGGGTCTGCACGGGCGGCTCGTCGGAGACGCCGAAGGGCACGACGGTGAGCAGCGACCTGAGGCTGCTGTCGTGGTCGTAGGTGGCCGGGTTGATCCGGCCGAGCGCGGCCATCTGGCCGAGCCAGAAGTCCCGCTGCTTCTCGGAGGCGCAGAGCAGGAGATCGGCCCGCTCGATCTGGCTGTTGAGTACCTCGGCGGTCATGAGCGTGAAGTTGGAGCGGTCGCTCTCGGAGAGGTAGCGCCCCTGCTCGAGGGTCTCGAGGTGCATGGGGTCGTAGATGTCGGCGACGATGACCACGTCGGTCTCGGCGATCCACGGGTGGTGGTGCAGCAGGTGGCCCTGGAAGACGAGCACGTCGCACCACTCGAGGTCTCGCCGGAGGGCGTCCTCGTCGTCGAAGGCGACCTCGAAGTCGTCCGCCTGGAGGTCTGCCCGAGCGGTCGAGACCAGCTTGACGTCGGCGACCTGGGAGACGGCCAGCGCGATGTTCCACGCGCGGATGGCGGGGCCCGCCATCTTGGCGCCCAGGGAATCGCCGGTGGCGACCACAACCCGAGTCCTCCGCGGACTCGACGTGTTCGTTGCACCGGTCATCGTTCGTGCCCCCTTGTGTCGACAGCTTCGCCGGAGGGTCGGATGCCGCTCCGTCAAACGTTAGAGGTTACCATCGGCACATCTTGGAGGACCCTGAGTGCCTCGTGCGACGGCGTCGCACTCGCGACATCGCGAGGTCGCGCTGACGCGGAAAGCGTCGGAGGGCTGCGAAGATGTCTACGACCGCTAGCCGTTCGCGCGTCGGGCCCCCGCCTGCGCCGGTACCCAGAGTGAGGTGAACGATGTCGCCGACCGCGACACCCGCGCCCCCCGAGATCCCTACGATGAGAAGCCTTCACCTCTCGCCCTGGTGGTGGGGCATCCATGCCGCCACGATCCTCGTGGCCGCTCTCGTCTTCGTGCGCGTGGGGGGCAGCCAGTGGTTCTATTACGACGAGTGGGACTTCCTCGTCGAACGGCAGGAGTGGGACCTGCTGACCCCTCACAACGGTCACCTCAGCTTCGCGCCCGCTCTCATCACGACGCTCATCAAGCTCGTCGTCGGGCTGCACTCCTACTGGCCGTTCCTCGCGGTCACGATCGTCGTGCACCTGGCTCTCGTGCACGTGCTGTGGCGGCTGATGGTCCGCCTGGGCGCGCAGCCGCTCATCGCGATCCTGGTGGCCTTCACCCTCGCCGTCCTCGGCGCGGGTGCGGAGAACACGCTGTGGGCGTTCCAGACGGGGTTCATCGCGCCGCTGCTCACCGGCATCCTGGCCCTGTTCGTGGTCTTCCGCGCCTCGCTGCGGAAACGCGACGTCGCCGCGGTCGCGCTCCTGCTGCTGCTCGGCCTGTCGTTCGCCAGCACGGGCATCCCCATGGTCGTCGGGGTCGTCGTCTTCCTCCTCGTGCGGCATGGCTGGCGCAAGGCGCTCGTGGTTGCCGCCGCGGTCGGCGTCGTCTACGGCACCTGGTTCCTGCTGTTCAACACGGGCAGCCAGGCGGCCAACGGCTACAAGGCCTCGAACGCCACCGATTTCCTCGTGGGGATGTCGCAGTTCGTGTCGCACGGATTCATCGACAGCCTGGCCGCCGTCGTGCCCTTCGAGCAGCTCGCGGGCGCGCTTCTGGTGCTGTTCTGCGTGTGGATGGTCGTGAGCGTGTCGCGCGGAGGGCTCAGACGCGTATCGCCCGCCCACTACCTGACGCTGGCCGCTCTGGTCTTCGCCGCGCTCACCGCGTACACGCGGGTTCAGCTCGGTGTCGGGAGCGCGTCGTCGGGCCGCTACGTCTACGTCTACTTCGCCCTTCTGGCACCCGCGGCGGCGCTCTGCCTGACCGCTCTGATCCGCCGCAGCCGGATCGCCCTGGGTGCCGTCGCCGCCCTCCTCGCGGTCGTCGCGGTGTACAACGTCGGCATGCTCAACATCAACGCCAACACCCAGGCCGCCGTCGAGCAGTTCACCAAGGAGGCGATGTCGGCCGCCGTCGACCTGGACGACGGCACGGCCGAGGCGGGGCAGGTGCATCCGATGCCCGTCATCGCCCCGCCGCTGACCCTCGACGACATCCGCGCCTTCGTCGCGCGCGGCGAGTTCACCCCCGGTGAGGTGAGCGAGCCGGTCATGCTGAGCACCGAGATCAACATGGAGCTGAAGGCGCTGCCCGTCGACCCGGGAGGGGCCGCGCCGACCGTGTGCGCGCCCGCCGACGGCCAGGGCTTCCTGGTCCTGGACCGTGCGGAGGAGGGCGGAGCGATCGTCTGGGCGTCGGCCGACCTCCGTGCGGATGTGCGCGCAGTCGACGACGGGATCACCTCGAACTTCACGGTTCTGCGCCTGTCGAAGGGTTTCAACGAGATCGACGGCGTCGACGCCGCGGACATCGCGTTGCGTGCGCAGGACGGCGCCGCGCTGTGCGTGCCCGCGGCGCCGTCCGGTGAGTGAGTCGCGCTCGGGACCTTAGATCGTGCCCTCGGCGACGGCGTTCTCGATCCACGGGATGACCTCGTCGAGCATGTCCTCGAGCTTGGTCGTCGCCTCGAAGCCCAGGACCTCCTTGGCCTTCGACACGTCGGGCACGCGCTTCTGCACGTCGTGCTCGAAGCCGGGGTCGCTCACGAGGTTGAGCGGTACATCCGGGCCCTTGATCTTGCGCCAGATGACCTCGGCCAGCTGCTCGACGGTGTGACCGTCGGCGGTCGAGATGTTGAAGTCGTTGTTGAGCGCGGCGGGGTGATCGAGGCTCAGCACGATGCCGCGGGCGAGGTCGCCGCCGTAGGTGTAGTGGCGCACCTGGTCGCCCGCGCCGAGGATGTGCAGGGGGTCCTGGCCCTTGAGCACCTTCTGCACGAGGTCGGGAACGACGTGGCTCATCGCGAGCCGCACGTTGCCCGAGTTGATCTCGACGTCGCCGAGCGCGCGGGACTCGCCGATGCCGACGCAGTTGAAGGGGCGCAGGATCGTGTACGGCAGCTTGTACTGGTCCCAGGCGGCGCGGGCGAAGTACTCGACCGCGAGCTTCTGGAAGCCGTAGGACGAGAGGGGCGGCGGCACGAGACGCTCGTCGCCCTCCTTGCTCGGCCAGCGGTCGGTCGACTCGAAGACCATCGACGACGACATGTAGGTGACCTTCTCGAGGCGGCCGTTCTTGTGGGCCTCGATGGCGGCGTCCACGGAGGAGGCGATGATGCGCTCGTTCTTCGCGAGCAGATCGTAGGCGTAGGTGTGGAAGTAGGAGATGCCGCCGATGAGGGCGGCGCCCGCGATGAAGTGGTCGACATCGGCGAGGAGCTTGACCATGAGCTCGGTGTCCTGCACGTCGCCCACGACCAGCTCGTAGTTCGGGTCGTCGTCGTACGACTTCTTGACGGGGCCGTACTTGGAGTAGTTGTCGACTCCGACGACCTGATAGCCCTGGGCGAGCAGCTCTTCGACGATGTAGCCGCCGATGAACCCGGCCGAGCCGGTGACGAGAACTTTCTTCATGTTTTATGCCTGTCTTCTAATCGCGAGCTGTCGAGGGGAGGGATGTCTGTGCGCCTGAGGTGCGGGAACGGAGCTGTTCCACGGTGAGAGGGGGTCCGAAGGCGAATCGATACCACCGTAGGTACTTCGGGATCCACAGTGACAGTTTGAAGTTGGATTGGCCAAATTGCCGGTCGAGCCAGATCGTGGGGATCTCGGCGACGGGCCGGCGCAGGCGGCGCGCCTTGGCGGTCAGCTCCAGGCCGATCTCGAAGCCGTCGCGGCTGTCTATCCCGACCTCTTTGACGAAGGCGGCGTCGTAGGCCTTGAAGGAGTTGGTCGCGTCGCGGGTGCCCGCGTTCGTGAAGATGTTGAGCGACACCCCCGCCGTGCGCGACAGGAAGTTCTTGAACCGGGGGCCGCCGACCTGCTGGCCGCCGGGCATGTAGCGGGAGGCCGCCGCGACGACGACGCCGCGCTCCACGAGACGCACGAGATCGTCGATCTGACGGGGGTCGTCGCAACCGTCGGCCATCGTGACGACGACGGTGCGCGCGGAGGCCGTGTCGATGCCGAACCGGATCGCCTGCGCGGGCCCGCGGCCGTAGCTGTTGATGACGATCCGCACCCGGGGGTGCTCGGCCGCATAGCTCTCGACCACGGGAACGGTCGTGTCGTCGGGGGCGTCGACGACGACGAGCACCTCGGCGTCGAGCTTGACCGCCTCCATGATGCGATCGAGCCCGGGCACGATGTCGTCGCCCTCGTTGTAGGCGGGGATGATGATCGAGACGCGTGGAGCCGAGCTCAAACGACGACCCCGTTCCCGAGGAGGTTCCACACATCGGCGACCGGCAGCTCGGTCTTCAGATCGCGGTACTCGGGGTGCGGTGTCGCGATGATCAGCAGGTCGGCCTTGGCGAGCACGGCATCGAGGGGCAGCAGGGTGTCGTCGGTCTCCTCGGAGACGTACGGGTCGGTTCCGAGCACCGCGCGCGCCTTGAACTTGAGCACGCGGCGCAGCTTGTACGACAGGCTCGATCGGATGTCGTCGGAGCCGGCTTTGAACGACATCCCCAGGATCCCGACGGTGAGCGACGAGAGGTCGTAGCGCTTCTCGAGCTGGCTGACGACGTAGAGGGGGAGCCCCTCGTTGACGAGCATGGCCGAGTGGCCGAGGTTGAAGGTGTTGTCGCTGAACGCGGCGAGCTGCATCGTGTCTTTGAAGAGGCAGGGGCCCGCGGCGAAGCCCGCTCCCGGCAGGTCTTGCGCGCGGGGATAGTTGTGGGTGAGGCCCGCGCGGATCTTCTCGAAGTCGAGACCCCGGTTGTTGGCCATCATGTAGAACTGGTTGGCCGCGGCGAACTTGATGTACCGCCAGGTGTTGGTGAAGAGCTTCGCCAGCTCGGCCTCTTCCGGCTCCAGCTCGACGATCTCGTCGGTGAGGGTGCCGAAGAGCCGCGCCGCCCGCTGCCGTCCCGCCTCCGACCGCGACGAGACGATCTGGGGCAGGGTGAAGAGCTCCTCCATCGCCTTGTGCTCCGCGATGCGCTCCGGGCAGAAGGCGACGTCGGCCGAGACGCCGAGGTCGGCGACCATCTTCTCGACGAGCGCGGTGACCCCGGGATAGACCGTGCTGCGGAGCACGATGAGCTGCCCGTCGCGGAAGTAGTCGCTGCACTGCGCGAGGGCCTCCGGGATCGCGGAGGGATCGGGGTTGAGGTGCTCGTCGACGGGCGTGCCGATGACGACGACGACATTCGACGCCGTCGCGACGACGGCCGCGTCGGTGGACGCCGTGAGACGTCCCTCGGCGAGCGCCTTGCGCAGCACGGGCTCCGCGCCGGGCTCCGAGAAGGGGACGGTGCCCGCGTTGATGAGGTCGACGGCCTTCTGGCTGATGTCGTAGACGACGACGGTCGAGCCTCGGTCGGCCAGGGCGATCGCCAGAGGGAGCCCGACGTGCCCGCCGCCTCCGATCACGACGACATCATTGCTGAAGGTGGAGCTCACAGGACAACCTCGCTCAATCTCTTCGATGCCTCTCGTAGCAGAGTGCATGACGTATCCGGTACATCGATCGTATTCGGCCGGACACGGCGGCATCGACACGCACTTCATAGGAACCGGGGCGGAGGAGTCCAGCCCGCGTTGCTAGGATCGTACAGCTTATTGTCGGTGGCCGAGGGAACGGATGTCTGTGATACGAGGCGATTGCGCCGACGTCCTCGGCGGCCGCGCGTCGGTCGCGGCATCCGGCGATCGGATGCGCGGGTGAGAGCTGTCGTCGCAGCGGTGACGGCGTTCGCGCTCGGCTCTCGATGGCGTGTCTTCGCCTCGACTCTCGTCGTCACCTTCCTGCTCGGCTCGCTGTGGGCGCTGGCGACTCCGATCTCGGGCGGTCCCGACGAATCCGGGCACGTCATGAAGGCCGCAGCCTCCGCCCGTGGCCAGTGGGTCGGCGAGGACACGGGGAAACCCGGTCTCGAGCGCTTCCTGCTGCCGGCGGATGTCGCCGACGTCGGCGGCGAGATCACCTGCTTCGCCTTCGACTCCAACCGCACGGCGGCGTGCGCGCCCTCCCTCGACGACAAGCCCGACACCCTCACCTGGGTCGAATCGGGGGCCGGCTCCTACAACCCGGTGTACTACGTGGCCGTCGGCTGGCCGACCCTGTTCCTGCACGGCGAGGTCGCCGTCTTCGCGATGCGCGCCCTCACCGCCCTCATCACCGCGTTCTTCCTCGCCTGCGTCGCCTTCGCGATCTCGCTGCTCCCGGTGGCCAACCGCTGGTTCCCGCTCGCCGCGTTCTCGGTGGCGGCGACGCCGATGGTCTTCTTCCTCGGGGGCATCGTCAACCCGAACGGCGCCGAGGTCTCCGGAACCGCGGCCTTCGTCGCGCTCCTCTGGGTAGCGCTCTCGACGGGCGTCCCGCTTCGTGCCCATCGTGAGACCGTCGTGCTGGCCGCGATCGCGCTCGTCGTGGTCGCGAACCTCCGGGCGACGTCGCCCCTGTACCTCGCCATCGCGGGCGCTCTCGTCGCCTTCGCCCACGGCTGGGGGCCTCTCAAGAGCTTCTTCTCACGACGATGGACGACGGTCGTCGTCGTGATCGCGCTCGTCGGGGCCGTGGGCGGCGTGGTCTGGACCCTCACGATCGGCGCCAACGCCGGGTTCATCCCCTCCTCCGGGATCGAGCGAGATGGCCGGCTCGTCGCCTTCCTGCACACCCTGGACTCGACGCCCGCCTACCTGCAGCAGGCGATCGCCGTGTTCGGCTGGCTCGACACGAGGATGCCCGACTACATCTATCTGCTCTGGGCGCTGCTCATGGGCGGCATCGCCTTCGTGTCGCTGGGCTTCAGCCGCTCGGTGCGAACCGTCGTCGCGACCGCGGCGGCGTGCGTCGTCTACGTCGCCCTGCCCGCGGTCATCCAGGCACCCACCGTTGCCACGGTCGGCTACATCTGGCAGGGCCGGTACTCGCTTCCGCTGCTCGTGATGGCGCTGCTCATCGCCGGCCTCGGCCTGACGGCCTCCGGCAGGGACGACTTCGGCACCCGCGGGCGCCGCTTCCTCGTCTTCATCGTCTCGACGGCGGTGGTCGTGCAGGTGGTCTCGTTCCTCCTCGCGCTCAAACGCTATGTGGCGGGGCAGGACTCCTCGTTGGAGCAGCTGTTCGCCGAGGGAACCTGGTCGCCACCGGTCGCCTGGGGTCTGCTCGTCGTCGCGTTCGCTCTGGTGTTCGTGGTCTTCGGCGCCCTGCTGGTCGCCCTCGCCCGTCGCCGTTACCCGAGCGAAGCGGTTCTCGCGGGCGAGACGAGCGGCCCGGATGCCGCGGAGCCCCGTTACGCGGGCGGCGTGGAGAGATCGGCGCGGGGCGCCCGGAACACCCAGTAGCGGTAGGCGAAGTAGTTCCACACGGTCGTCACGATCGTCGCGACGACCTTGCCGCCGCCCCAGCCCAGGACCGTGGAGTCGATCAGGGCCACGATCAGCACCGTCGCCCCCGTGTTGAAGGCCAGGAGCACCAGATACTTGACGAGGGTGCTCACGTGCTGACCGCGTGATCCGAACGAGAACGACTTCTGCAGGCTGTAGTTGAAGACGAAGCTCAGCAGGAAGGACGTTCCCGTGGCCAGCCACAGCGGCCAGCCGAAGACCTCGTGCAGGAGCGCCAGGATCCCGACGTCGAGGGCGAAGCTCGCGCCGCCGATGAGCAGGTAGCGGAAGGCGCTGTGGTCGACGATCCGCGCGATGGCCCCGCGAGGCTGATCCGCCATCATCGCCCGTCTGCGTCGTCGAGGCGGCGGGTGACCTCGTCGAGCCGCTGCTCGATGAGCGCCGTGTGCTCGGCGAGGACCCGGGTCTTGTCTTCGAGCTTCGTCAGCTCGGCGCTGTGCTGCACGGAGACGATGAAGAGGATGACGATGCTCACGAAGAAGGCGAGGTTCGCGGGAACCTCGATCCCGAGGGCGGATGCCACGAACTCGAGCACCGACGGGAAGATGGCGATGACGAGCGACAGCACGGCGGCCAGCAGCCACCAGAAGGCGTGCCGCTCGCGGAATCGCTTCCGGCGCATCATCTCGATGACGGCGGCGAGGGCGATGAGCGCCGCGACGATGCCGAAGGCGTAGGAGACGGGGTTCACGGGGCTCCTAGGATTTCGTCGACACCGGGGTGCGCCAGAGGGCGATCGTGAGCGCCATGGCCGCGCGCCCCAGGTAGATCGCGGACTTGAACGGGTTGTGCGAGGGCACCCCGCCGGCTCGGGGACGCATGGCGACGGGAACCTGCGTGACGGTGCATCCGCCGCGCGACGCGAGCACGAGGGCCTCGATCGTGTCGCCCAGGTACTCGGCCGGGTAGTTGCGCGCGAAGAGCCTCACGGCCCGCGGGCCCATGGCCTTGAAGCCGGAGGTCACGTCGGTGAGGGGCGCCCGCGTGATGCGGCTGAGGATCGACGCGAGCAGGCGCATGGCCCAGCGGCGGGGGCCTCGCACCTCGTAGTCGCCCTCGCCGGCGAATCGCGCGCCGATGACGATGTCGACGGAGTCGAGGCCCGCGAGCAGCTGCGGGATGCTCGCCGGATCGTGCTGGCCGTCGGCGTCGAGCTGGATGACGTTCTGATATCCGTTCTCGAGCGCGTAGAGGAAGCCGAGGCGCATGGCGCCGCCTACCCCGAGGTTGAAGGGGAGGGCGAGGACGAGGGCGCCCGCGTCGCGGGCCACCTGCACGGTGCTGTCGATCGACCCGTCGCTCACCACGAGGCAGTGCGCACCGGGATGAGAGGCGAACACCTCGGCGATGACGGGGCCGAGAGCCTCCTCCTCATTGAACGCGGGCATGACAATCAGGGTGTGATCGAGTGCCGGCATGGGCACGATTGTACCCGCTCGACATGCGGCCGGGTCGGGGGCGATTCCGCGGGGCGCACACCCCGGTCGGGTAGGATCGGACGATTCTTGTCGGTGGCCTGAGGGGCGGATGTCTGTGATTCGAAGCGGGTTGGTCTCGGTCGTGCTCGTGAACTTTCGGGGCACCTCCGACACCCTGCAGGCGATCGAGACGCTGCGCACGATCGACTGGCCTCTCGAGCGGCTCGAGATCGTCGTGGTCGAGAACGGCTCGGGCGACGACAGCGCCGAGCGCCTGCGCGCCGGGGCACCGGACGTCAAGCTCGTGGTCTCGAAGCAGAACCACGGCTTCGCCGGCGGCTGCAACCTCGGCGTGAAGCAGAGCAGCGGCGAGTACATCGCCTTCCTCAACAACGACGCGAAGCCGGATGCCGGCTGGATCCGCGAGGCCGTGCGCCGCTTCGAGGAGTCGGCGTCGATCGGTGCCGTGGCCTCGAAGGTGCTCGACTGGGACGGCGAGCTCGTGGACTACGTGGGCTCGGCGATGACCTGGTTCGGCCAGGGGTACAAGCCCTCCACCGCGCAGCCGCAGCCCCACGACGCCGACGTCGCCCGCGACGTGCTCTTCGGCACGGGCTCGGCCATGTTCGTGCGCCGCTCCGTCTTCGACGAGCTCGGCGGCTTCGACGAGCGCTACTTCATGTTCTTCGAAGACGTCGACCTCGGCTGGCGGCTCAACCTCCGTGGCTGGCGGTACGTCTACGAGCCGGCCTCGCTGGCCTTCCACAAGCACCACGCCTCGATGTCGTCGTACGGCTCGTTCAAAGAGACCTACCTGCTCGAGCGCAACGCCCTCTTCACCCAGTACAAGAACCTCGGCGACGAGGCCCTCGCGGCGACGCTCCCCGCGACCCTCGCGCTCGCGGTGCGGCGCTCGGTGGCGAAGGGCGAGCTCGACTCCCAGTCGTTCGACCTCCGCCGGCCCGGGGGAGACGCCGAGGAGACCGTCGAGGTCGCGAAGTCGACCATGGCCGGTGTGTACGCGATCGACCAGTTCGTCGAGCAGCTGCGCTCCCTCACCGAGTCGCGGGCGGCCGTGCAGGCGAGCAGGGTCGTGACCGACGCGAAGATCTGGCAGCTCTTCGGCGAGACCGACGCGCCGTCGTTCGACGACGAGACCTACCTCGACGGCTACGTGAACGTCGTCGAGGCGTTCGGCGTGACCCGCGCCCCCGATCTGACGAAGGTGCTCATCATCACGGGCGACCCGATCGGGGCGAAGATGGCCGGCCCCGCCATCCGCTCGTGGAACATGGCGCAGGCGCTCGCCGCCGACAACGCCGTGACGCTCGTGACGATGACCGGCGCCGAGCCGATCGACGCCCCCTTCGACATCGTTCACGTGAAGCCGGGCGACGACCGCGCGATGGGCCGGCTCGAGAAGTGGGCCGACGTCATCGTCTTCCAGGGGCTCGCGATGGCCCTCTTCGACTCCCTGCGCACGACGAGGAAGATCGTCGTCGCCGACGTGTACGACCCCATGCACCTCGAGCAGCTCGAGCAGGCCCGTGAGCTGCCGGCCGCGACCTGGAGCAAGCAGGTCACCGACGCGACCGAGGTGCTCAACGAGCAGCTCGCGCGCGGCGACTTCTTCCTCTGCGCCTCGGAGCGCCAGCGGCACTTCTACCTGGGCCAGCTGGCGGCGCTCGGGCGGGTCAACACCGCGAATTACGCCGACGACCCCGATCTGACCGGTCTCATCAGCGTGGTGCCCTTCGGCCTCGACAGCGCCCCGCCGAGCCACGCCCGCGACGTGCTCAAAGGAGTGCTGCCCGGCATCGGCGCCGACGACAAGGTGCTGCTGTGGAGCGGCGGGCTGTACAACTGGTTCGACCCGAAGACCCTCATCCGCGCGGTCGCCGGGCTGCAGGCGAGCCACGGCGACGTCAGGCTCTTCTTCCAAGGCACCAAGCACCCGCATCCGGGTGTGCCCGAGATGGCGATCGTGGCCGAGTCCCGCGAGCTGGCCCGTGAGCTGGGAGTGCTCGACTCGGCGGTGTTCTTCAACTCCTCGTGGGTCGACTACACCGATCGCGCCAACTACCTGACCGAGGCGGATGCCGGTGTCAGCACCCATTACGCCCACATCGAGACGACCTTCTCGTTCCGCACCCGCATCCTCGACTACCTGTGGGCCGAGCTGCCCATGGTGGTGACCGAGGGCGACCACTTCGCCGATCTCGTCGAGAAGGAGGAGCTCGGCGTCGTCGTCCCCGCGCAGGATGTCGACGCCCTCGTCGCGGCGCTCGACCGGGTGCTCTTCGACACGCGGTTCATCGCGAAGGCGAAGAGGAACATCCGCAGGGTGCGCCAGGACTACTACTGGCAGAACGTGCTCGCGCCGCTCGTCGACTTCGTCGCGAACGCCCGCCCGGCCCACGACCGCCTCGGCGTCGCCGGGAGTGCTCCGGTGAGCCGCAGGCCGGGGGTCTCCCGCAAGCGCCACGGCCTGCGACACGACCTCGGGCTCGTCGTGCACTACCTCAACAACGGCGGCCCGCGCGTGCTCATCCACAAGGTCAGACGCCGGCTGTCCCGGCGCCGCTGAATGGTGCCGGTGACCGGGGAGCTCACGCGATGACGGGGCTCCGGCAGCGAATGAGCCGTCTCGCGGATGCCGCGGGGCGGCGCTACATCCTCTGGACCACGCCGACGGCGAACGGCCTGCCGAACGCCGTTGTGCTCGCGGCGTTCCCCGTGCTGCTGCTCATCGTGGTCGTGCCGCTCATCGCTGTCGGCATCAACGGCTGGTCGACGGGCTGGATGCACCAGTTCATCGACACGGGCGCCGACCCGAACCTGCTCGCGGGGCATCCGCAGGTCACCCGCACCGACGAGTGGAACGTGCAGTCGGTCTGGGCGATCGCGCAGGTGCAGCAGGGCCTGCCCCTCACCAACGGAACCTTCCCGGGCGGCATGGACACGACCCTGCCGCAGGATCTGCCGCGCAACGACATCACGACCTTCTTCCGCCCCCACCTGTGGGGCTTCAGCCTCCTGCCGCTCGACATGGCCTTCGCCTGGAAGTGGTGGATCCCCGCCCTCCTCCTCATGGCGAGCGTCTACTGCTTCGTCGTCACGGTGCTTCCCCGCCGGCCGATCGCCGCGGCCGCGCTCGCCGTGGGCTTCTACTTCAGCCCGCTGATCCAGTGGTGGTATCTGGCGACCACGATCTTCCCGTTGGTCTGGGGATTCGTGGCGCTGACCGCGGTGCTCTGGGCGCTCAAGACGCCTCGGAGGCTCGGCAGCTGGCTCTGGGCGCTCGCTCTCGCGTACCTGACGGTCGTCATGGCGATGGGTATCTACGTGCCCTTCATCATCCCCGTCGTGATCGTCGTGGTCTTCGCGGTCGTGGGAGCGATCCTGCAGGCGCACGGGCGGGGCATGCGGATCGGCACACTCGCCGTGCGGGCGATCCCCACGGTGAGCGGGCTCGTCGTCGGCGCCCTCGTGACCGTCGGCTGGCTCGTCGCGAAGGCCCCCGTGGTCGACGCCTTCCTGAACACCGCATACCCCGGCGATCGGCTCGCCTCGACCGGGCAGGGCGATCTGCACTTCCTCGCGGCATCCATCGCGTCGTCGTTCTCGGAGGCGCTCAACACCCAGGGCTGGGGGCTGCTCGGCCCCAACGCCTCGGAGGCCTCCACCTTCTTCTTCGTGGGCGCGTTCCTGATCCCCGTCGTCGTGTGGGCCGCGATCCGTCTGAAGCGCAGCGAGAAGCGCCTGCCCTGGATGCTGCTGCTCACAGTGGCCGCGATCGCGCTCTTCCTCGCCTACGTGTTCGTCCCCGGCTGGGACGGCCTCTCCAGGCTCTTCCTGCTCGATCGCACGACCGTGGGCCGCCTGCGGATGGGGATCGGCTTCGCCTCCTTCGTGATCGCGGTCGTGCTGGCCGGCACGCTCTCGGCGCGGAGGCTCCGCGCGCCGCACTGGCTGGCGGGGGCGACGGCGGGGGTCTTCCTGCTCTCGCAGCTCGTGATCGCCTTCGTCGCCTTCCGCACCCAGCCGCAGCTGCTCGCGGCCGTGCCGCTGTGGTGGCTCTGGGCGCTGCTCTCGGCGCTGTGCATCTATTTCTTCGCCCGCGCGCGCGTCTCCCTCGCCGTCGCCTGCTTCCTCATCGTGTGCGTGGCCGCGACGGCGGGCACCAACCCCGTCTACCGCGGGGTCGTCGACCTGCGCGAGACGCCGCTGAGCCAGTCGATCATCGAGCTCGACGAGGCGGCGCCGGGCACCTGGGTGGGCGTGGGCAGCGGCATGACGACCGACTTCCTGCTCGAGTCGGGCGTCGAGGCGTTCAACGGCTTCCAGGGGGCGCCCTCCGAGCAGATGTGGTCGGCGATCGATCCCGACGGCGACGAGGAGTTCGAGTGGAACCGCCTCGCCGGCGTGAGCTGGGTCGCGGGGCCCGGCGAGCCGGAGATCAGCAATCCGGCCCCCGACCAGATCGTCGCGAACTTCGACGGATGCTCCGAGTTCGCGGCGGGCAACGTCGACTACGTGCTGAGCGACGCGCCCGACCTCGACACGAGCTGCCTCACCGAGCTCGGCCGGTTCACGTTGCCCATGTCGACCATGACCGTCTACGAGGTCGTCGGCGCGCAGCGCTGAGCCACGCGGTCGCCGAGTGCCGGGGCCGGGGATTGGGTGAGCGCTGAGCCGAGCGCTCAGGCGCCGAAGGCGTGCCGCAGCAGTCCGCGCATCGCCCGGCCGTTGCCGCTGCGGATCGCGACCGGCAGGCGGGTCAGCGCGTTGACGCGCGACGAGAGGTGAACGCGGGCGACCCGGGCCGCCGTCGTCCAGCCGTGCTCGCGGAAACGGGCGGCCTCGGCGACGAAGAACTCGCGCTCCTCGACGAAACGGCTGCCGTCGGAGGCCCGCCACGACGAGACGCTCGAGGCGTGCCTCCGGTACTCGAAGACGAGCTCGTCGTCGAGCACGAGCGAGCCGCCGCGCAGGGCCAGGTCGATGGCGAGAGCGAGGTCTTGCACGATCTGGAAGCGGGGACGGAAGCCGACGCTCTGCAGGGGCTCCCGGCGCCAGGCGATCGCGGGGAAGTTCATCCAGTTGCCGCGCGTGATGCTCACCGCGAGGCGCTGCCCCGACAGCACGAGGGTTCCGCGGAACCGGGGCCGGTACCAGCCCTTGACCCGGTCGACGAGGGGCAGCGACACCACGCCGGCCTCGTCGATCACACGGGTTCCCGGGTGGATGAAGGCCGCGTCCGGATGCCGCTCGGCCAACGCCTTCACCCGGGCGACGTAGCCCGGCAGCATGATGTCGTCGCAACCGAAGATCGTCACCCACTCCTCGGTCGCGGCATCCACGGAGGCCTGGAAGTTGGCGTTGATGCCGAGGTTCTCGGGGTTGCGGCGATAGCTCACCCGGGGGTCGCCCAGGGCGGTCGCCCAGCGCTGCGGCTCGGGGTCGGGGTAGGCGTCGTCGATGATGAGCAGCCGCCAGTCGGGGTCGGACTGCGCGAGCACGCTCTCGACCGCGAGCCGGAAGTGGTCGACGCGGCCGTAGAACGGCATGACGATCTGCACGGTCATGATCGTCGCCGTCCTCTCGGTGTCGTCGGATGTCGGGTGCCGCGGGTGGCGCCGCGTGCTGTCGTGGTCTCGGACGAGCGTACTATCCCGGCGGCCCGTGCCGGCCGCGTGCGGGTACCATGAACCGGTGTCCCGTAGCTCGCTCGTCTCGCAGGCTGCGCTGTCGACGGCGGGCGTTCTCGTGCAGGGCCTCGCGCGTTTCGCCTACACGGTGCTCATCGGCCGCTTCCTCGGCGCCTCCGAGCTCGCGCACGTCTCGGCCTGGCTCGCTCTCGCGCTCATCCTCTCGCTGCTCTGGCCGACGGGCGCCGCGAACGCGGCCTCGCACTTCCTCGCCCACTCGCGCGCCTCGGGTCACACGCCGCAGCACGTCCTGAGCCTCATCGCCCGCTCCTTCTGGCTCTCGAGCCTCGGCATGGTCGTGATCGGCGTTCCCATCGCCTGCCTCTGGCTCGGGGCATCCCTGCTCGACGGCCTCTTCGTCGCACTGCTGATCGTCGCCTACTCGGGCTACATCCTCACCCGCGGCATCGAGATGGGGCTCGGCCGGGTCGCCCGCGTGGCGTGGTGGGACATCATCTCCTCGCTCGTGACGATGACGCTGCTCATCGTCGTGCTCGTCTCGGGGGCATCGACGCTCCTGCTGCTGCCGATCACGATCGGCTACGCGGTCTTCGGGGTGCAGACCTGGATCACCGCGAGCCGCGGCCACCAGCACCTCGACCAGGCGGTGCTCGTGCCCCCGCGCGAGGTGTACCGCCTGGCCGGCTGGAACTCGCTCGGCCTGCTCGCCTCCAACGGGCTCATCCAGCTCGCGATGGTCTTCGTCTTCATCGTCGAGACCCCCGATCAGGCGGGCCAGTTCGCCGCCGCGATGTCGCTCGCGACCCCCGCCTCGATGCTCGCCCAGGCGATCAGCCAGGTGCTCATCCCGCGCTTCTCCGAGTGGAACGTCGAGGATGCCGTCTCCTCGCGGCACCGCTTCCGGATGGTGCTGCTCGCGGTGACGGGCCTGCTCACCGTGGCCTTCGGCGTCGTGTGGGCGCTCAGCGACTGGATCGTGCTGCTCTTCTTCGGCCCGGACTTCGCCCCCGCGAGCCCGCTCCTGCGGCTGCTGCTCGGAGGGGTCTACGTCTTCTCGATCGGCCTCATCGCCTCCTCGTACCTCATCACGACGGGGCGCACCGCGCAGGCCACCGTCGCGAGCCTGCTCGGCTTCGCGGTCGGCATCCTGGTCATGCTCGCCGGCCTGCTCTGGTGGCCCGGCTCTCTCGCGGCCTGCTACGGGGTCCTCGCCGGCTACGTCGTCGGCGCCGCGCTGACCGTCGTGCTCTCCCTGCGCGCGAAACGGGCGCCCCGACCGTGATCGGCGGCGATCGTTGGGTACCATGTGTTGTTGCCCGCAGCCGCGCACGGGCAGCAGAACTGGAGCACCGTGACCCGAAGCGATGAGATCGAGCTGTCCATTGTCATGCCCTGTCTCAACGAGGCCGAGACTCTGGCGATCTGCATCGACAAGGCCCAGGGCTACCTCGACCGCTCCGGCGTCGTCGGCGAGATCGTGATCGCCGACAACGGCAGCACCGACGGATCGCAGCAGATCGCGATCGCGCACGGCGCCCGGGTCGTCGACGTCGAGAGCAAGGGCTACGGCAACGCGCTGATGGGCGGCATCACGGCATCCCGCGGCACCTACGTCATCATGGGCGACGCCGACGACAGCTACGACTTCAGCACCCTCGACCCCTTCGTCGAGCGTCTGCGCGCCGGCGACGACCTCGTGATGGGCAATCGCTTCCGCGGCGGGATCGAGCCCGGCGCCATGCCGCCGCTGCACAAGTACCTCGGAAACCCGGTGCTCTCCTGGATCGGCCGGGTGCTCTTCCGCTCGCCCATCAAGGACTTCCACTGCGGCCTGCGCGGTTTCCGCCGCCAGTCGATGCTCGATCTGCACCTGCAGGCCACGGGCATGGAGTTCGCGAGCGAGATGGTGGTCAAGTCGACGCTCGGCGGCGCGAAGGTCAGCGAGGTGCCGACCACGCTCAAAAAAGACGGGCGCTCCCGGCCGCCGCACCTGCGCAGCTGGCGCGACGGCTGGCGCCACCTGCGCTTCCTGCTGATCTTCAGCCCGCGCTGGCTCTTCCTCATCCCCGGCGCCGTCGCCTTCGTGATCGGCCTGCTCGGCACGCTTCTCATCACCTTCGGCCCGCTCGTCTTCGGCGACATCGGCCTCGACATCTCGAGCCAGGTCTATCTCGCCGCGCTCACCGTCGTGGGCTACCAGGCGGTGATCTTCGCGATCCTCACCAAGATCTACGCGCAGCACGAGGGCTTCCAGATCCCGCGGGGGCGCAACTTCGACCGCCTGCAGAAACGGATCAGCCTCGAGAGCGGGGCGGTCGTCGGGCTCCTCGTCTTCCTCGTGGGCCTCGTGATCGGCATCGTGCAGTTCGCCTCGTGGGCGGGCTCGGGTTTCGGCCCGCAGGACGCGGCGGCGACGATGCGCCTCGCGACACCCGCCTCGCTGCTGATGATCCTCGGCGCGCAGACCATCATGGCGGGGCTCTTCCTCGGCGTGCTCTCCGTGGGCGTCAAGCGGCGCTGAGATGACCGGCCCCGGCTCAGGCGCCTCCGTCGCGGTCTCTGTGGCGCTGTGCACGCACAACGGCGCGCGGTTCGTGGGGGAGCAGCTGCGGAGCATCCTCGGCCAGACCCTGCCGCCGAGCGAGATCGTCGTGAGCGACGACGCCTCGAGCGACGGCACCCTCGACGTCGTGCGCGCGGTGCTCGCCGAGTTCGCGCAGACGGATGCCGCGACATCCGTCGCCGTGACGATCCTCGAGAACGAGCGGCCGCTCGGCGTCACGAAGAACTTCGAGCGCGCGGTGCGGGCCACCTCGGGGCAGCTCGTGGCCCTGAGCGACCAGGACGACGTCTGGCGCGACGACAAGCTCGCCCGCGTGCGGCAGCTCTTCGACGACGACCCGGGCCTGCTGCTGCTCGGCACCGACGCGCGCCTCGTCGACGAGGCCGGGCGGCCCCTCGGCCTCACGGTCTTCGAGGGCCTCTACCTGAGCGGCGAGGAGCTCTCGGCGCTGCGCGGCGACGCCGACACGGGCGGTGAGGATGCCGCGAGAGCGCTCGTGCGCCGCAACCTGCTCACGGGCGCCACCGTCGTCTTCCGGCGCACCCTGCTCGAGACGGCGCTGCCCTTCCCGGCGGAATGGGTGCACGACGAGTGGCTCGCGATGATGGCCGCGCTGCTCGGCGGGGTGCGAATCGTGGAGGAGCCGCTCATCGACTACCGGCAGCACGGCGCCAACCAGATCGGCGTGCGTGCGCCCACCTTCGCCTACCGGGTGCGCAGGATGCTCGAGCCCCGCGGCGACAGGAACCGCAAGCTCGCCGTGCGCTCGCGCGTCCTCCTCGAGCGCACCCGAGAGCGGCGCGACGTGCCCGCCCCGCTGCACGAGCTGCTCGCCCGCAAGGCCGAGTTCGAGGCCGTCAGGGCCGAGCTGCCGGCGAACCGGCTCGCCCGCGTGCCCGCGGTGCTGAGACTCTTCCGCACGGGCGACTACGGCCGGCTCGCGAGCCAGGGCAGCGGCGACGTGCTGCGTGACCTCCTGCAGCCGGCCTGAGCGCCGCCTGCCTGCTCTGCGGCATCGGCCGCCCGGCTCTCGCCGCCTGGCTCTCGTCGCCCGGCTCTCGCCCCCCGGCTAGGGTGCCTGCCTCCCTGCTGAGGTGCCCCTCCCCGTCTGCAGGAGATCGTGGGTGCGGAGGGGGATCGACCGGTGTTTTCCTGCGCTGGCCTGAGCGACTTCCTGCATGTGGCACCGAACACCACGATTGAGCCTGTTCGCAGACGTGCCCTATCGCCCGGCCGCGTAGCGCAGACGCCAGCTCATGCCCTGCGCCGCCTTGACCGTGCACACGACCAGCAGCAGCCAGCCGGCATCCACGAGGATCGAGCTCTCGCCGAGCGAGGTCACGAGCAGCCCCACGAGAACGAGGGCGGGCCACACGTAGACGGCGCTGCGCTTGTTCGAGGCGAGCAGCCAGGAGCGGCCGAAGGCGAGCAGCACGAGCACGAGGAAGAGCAGCAGTCCGACGAGGCCCAGCTGCAGATAGACGTCGAGGAAGCCGTTGAGCCCCGTCGCATGGCTGCGGCCCGTCGAGAAGTCGATCCCGACGAAGGGCGGCACGTTGCGGCGCCACAGCCCCGCCCAGCCCCAGCCTTCGAGGGGGTTGAGCGCGGCGGTATCCGTCATCCGCATCCAGAGCTCGTAGCGCACCTCGAACTCGCTGCCGGCGTTGAGCAGCGACACGATGCGGGTGCGGGCCAGCACGGTCACGACCGCGACGACGAAGGCGGCGCCGAGCAGCCCCAGCTGCCAGTAGCGCCGGTGCTCGGCGGGGGCTCGGCGCAGGAGGTAGAGGGCGAGCGTCGCGACGCCCACGA
Organism: Compostimonas suwonensis; assembly: GCF_002797855.1. Taxonomy (GTDB): domain Bacteria; phylum Actinomycetota; class Actinomycetes; order Actinomycetales; family Microbacteriaceae; genus Compostimonas; species Compostimonas suwonensis. The sequence goes on along the minus strand of NZ_PGFB01000004.1, from coordinate 455,077 downwards.
TCACGAGCGAGGCGATCGAGACGGGGGAGCGGGTGAGCAGCAGGCAGAGCGCCGCGCCCGCCACCGAGGGGATCGCGACGATCCGCAGCACCGAGCGGGTGCGCCACTCGACGAGGAACGTCACGAGCGCGATGAGCGAGACGAGGCCGAGCTGGTTGCGGGTTCCGAAGATGCCCTGGATGGGGCCGCCGGAGTCGAGGTCGCCGAGGATGCCGAGAAAACGGATCGGCAGGTCGATGAGCAGCCCCGAGAGCACCTCGAGGGCGAGGGAGACGCCCAGCAGCACCCGCAGCACGTCGCCGACCGAGCGCACGATCTGGATGGTGTCGCGCACGAGCGCGATGTACACCCCGAGGAAGGCGAACGCGACCTGATAGAGCACGCTCGCGACCGTGGTCCACTGGTAGTCGCTCCAGAAGACCGAGAGAGCGCACCAGCCCACGAAGACGAGCAGTGAGATCGGCAGCAGGCCGTGCCACTCGATGCTCTCCCAGCGGGCGAGGAAGGAGGCGACGGCGAGCACGACGAGGGCGGAGAGGATGCCGATGAGCCCCGCCCAGCCGACGGTTCTCGTGAGCGCGTGCGTCGCGAACGCCGTGCCCACGATCGTGAGGGTGAGCGCCGACGCGAACCGCGCGGACTCGAAGAAATGCATGACAGCCGCCGCCGTCTGATTCCTGGGGGCCTTGCGTTCGGGAATGCTCATCGTGCCGTCAAGGCTAGTCGTACGCCTCGTCGCGCCACTGCTGGCGCTTCGTCGTGACGGCGACGATCACGAGGATCGTCCAGCCGTATTCGATCAGGATCCTGCTCTCGGCGAAGCTCTGCGCGATGAGGGCCACGAGCAGCAGGTAGGGCAGCAGGCTCGTGACGGCGAACGGCGCGGGCGCGCTCCCGGCGAGGTGGGGGCGGTCGACGGCCTGGAACCAGCTGCGCCAGAGCGCCGTGCCCACGAGGCCCGCGAAGGCGATGAGGCCGAGGATGCCCAGCTGCATCCAGACGTCGAGCCAGGCGTTGTGGGCCTGCAGATAGACGACCCCCTTGCGCACCGCGAGGTCGTCGAACGGCTCGACCCAGGGCGCCCAATAGCTCACCCACCCCCAGCCGGCGACGGGCCGCTGCAGCGCGAGATCGGTGACCGCCGACCAGATGTCGAGCCGGCCGGTGAGGTCGTCGCTCTTGCCGAAGAGCGAGAGGATGCCGCCCCAGGCGAGCCACACGCCGGCGACACCGGCCGCGGCCACGGCTGCCGCGCTGAGGTACAGCGGGCGGCGCCTCGTCGGCTCGATCCGGCGGGCCCAGAGCGCCGCGAGCAGCGCCACCGCGGTGACGAGCAGCGCGACGACGACGGTCGAGGAGCGGGTGAGCAGGAGCACGGCGACCGCGACGGCGATCCACACGATCGTGGGGACCCGCCGTGTGACCTTCGACAGCAGCTGCACGACGAAGACGAGGAGGGCGAGGAGGGCCAGGAAGCCGAGGATGTTGCGGTTGCCGACGATGCCCTGGATGGGACCGCCGTGGAAGAGCGCGCCCTGCGTCCAGTAGAAGGCGTCGGGGACCGTGCCCGTGCCGTAGTCGGACCAGAACGGCAGCACCGGCTGCCGCACGAAGATCGCGACCACGAGCTCGAAGAGAAGGGAGAGCCCGAGAACCCACCGCAGCGCCGAGCCGAGAGCGCTCACGAGCTGCCGCCAGCCGAGGCAGAGGGCGAGGAAGAGCGCGGTGACGGTCGTCGCCAGCTGCAGTCCGACGCCGAGCGCCGACGCGCCGGGGTAGAACGACCAGGCGATCGAGAGCACCGCGAGGGCGAGGAAGACGAGCAGCCAGCGCGGGAGCCCCCGCCACGACGCGGCCGTCACGACCCGGTGCGGGCCGCGGGAGCAGGCCACGAGCCAGAGCGCGGAGCCGGCGAGCACGACGGCCGCGACCACCCCGTAGCCCCACCAGCCGATCGAGTTGCGCCAGGCGTCGCCCGCGAAGAGCGTGAACAGGGCGAAGGCGGCGAAGGCGCGCATCGTGGTGCGGGTGCGGCCGGGGTTCATACGCACAAGGGTATCGGCAGGCGGGGTCGCGGGGAGAGGCGCGCCATCCGCTCGCTCGAGTTGCGGCATCCTCCCCTCCGCTTGCGGCATCCTCCGCTCCACTTGCGCCATACGGCCGCTGCGGGGTGCCGAAAACGGCCATATGGCGCAACTCGGAGAGGAAGGACGGGGGACGGGAGGGAAAAGGAGGAGGAAAAAAGGAAAAAGGAGGAAAAGCGAAACAGGGAGAGGAGCAGGAGCGCGGGCGCGTCACACGAAGGCGGAGTGCCCCGTGATGGCGCGGCCGACGATGAGGGTGTTCATCTCGCGTGTTCCCTCATAGGAGTAGAGGGCCTCCGCGTCGGCGAAGAACCGGGCCACGTCGTAGTCGAGCACGATCCCGTTGCCGCCGAGGATCTCCCGCGACCAGGCGACCGTCTCGCGCATGCGCGCCGTGGCATACGCCTTGGCGAGCGCCGAGTGCTCGTCGCGCTGGATGCCGTCGTCGAGCATCTGCGACACCCGCGCGACCATGCCGATGCTCGCGGTGATGTTGCCGATGCACTTCACGAGCAGGTCTTGCACGAGCTGGTGGGAGGAGATGGGCTTGCCGAACTGGATGCGCTGCCCCGCGTACTCGAGAGCCGCCTCGTAGGCTCCGATCGCGACGCCCACGGCGGCCCAGGCGACCTCGGCGCGGGTCTCCCGCAGAACCTTCGCGGTGTCTGTGAAGGTGTTGGCGTTCTGCAGGCGCAGGGATTCGGGCACGACCACGTTCTCGAGGGTGATGTCGGCGTTCTGCACGCTGCGCAGGCTGAACTTGCCCTCGATCTTCGTGGCCGAGTAGCCCTCGGTCGCCGTCGGCACGATAAAGCCCTTGACCTGGCCGTCCTCCTCGCTCTTGGCCCAGATCACGGTCATGTCGCTGAACGTCGCGTTGCCGATCCAGCGCTTCGAGCCGTTGATCACCCAGTTGTCGCCGTCGCGGCGGGCGGTCGTGCGCAGCCCCTGCGCGGAGTCGGAGCCCGAGAGCGGCTCCGTGAGCCCGAAGGCCCCCACGATCTCGCCCGAGGCGAGCCTCGGAAGCCACTCCGCGCGCTGCTCGGCAGAGCCCGTGAGCCCGACGGCGCCCATGGCGAGGCCGTTCTGCACTCCGACATACGTGGCGACACCGGCATCCACCCGGGCCAGCTCGAGCGCGACCCAGCCGCGGAAGACGGCCGAGTTCTCGAAGGGCCGGGTCTCCTCCCAGGGCAGGCCGATGACGCGCACGTCGGCGAGGCCCTTGACGATCTGGTGGGGGAACTCGGCCCGGTTCCAGTGATCGTTGACGATCGGCTTGACCTCGGTCTCGAGGTAGGAGCGCAAGACGGCGATGTGCTGCTTCTCCTGATCGTCGAGGAGGTTCTCATAGCCGTAGAAATCGCTGGCGAGGGGCTCGAATGACATGCGTCTGCTCCATTGCGGATGTGGTCCCGCACAGGCGGGAGTCTGGCCGGTTCGCTGCACAGCCTACGACTCGCGCACAGGCCGGATGCAATCGATTGGTAGTTTTGGATAAAGCGAGGGACGAGGAAAACGACCATGTTCGTGAGGATCACCAACACCCCCCGGGATTACGCCTGGGGCTCGACGACGGCCATCGCCGAGCTGCTGGGGCACGAGCCGTCGGGCGGTCCCGAGGCCGAGCTGTGGCTGGGCGCCCACCCGGGTTCGCCGAGCCGCATCGTCGACCCCTCGCAGACCGGCGGGGCCGCCGATCTCGCGGCCTGGATCGCCGCAGACCCGCAGACCGCGCTCGGTTCGCGGCTCGCCTCCGCCGGGGCTCCGCGTCTGCCCTTCCTGCTGAAGATCCTCGCGGCGGCCAGCCCGCTCTCCCTCCAGGCGCACCCCAGCAACGAGCGCGCGCGCGCCGGTTTCGCCGAGGAGAACGCGCTCGGCATCCCGCTCGACGCCCCTCACCGCAACTACAAAGACGAGCACCACAAGCCCGAGATGGTCTACGCGCTGAGCGAGACCTTCGAGGCGCTGTGCGGCTTCCGCCCCCTCGACGAGGTGCGCGAGATGCTCGCCGAACTCCACGATGCGTCAGAGGAGGGCTATCGCAGCACCCTCGGCCCGCTCGCCGCACTCGTCGAACGGCTCAATGGGGAGCAGCCGCTGCGCACGGCCGTCGAGTGGCTGCTCGGCTCGGGAACGCGATCGGATGCCGCTGCGGTCACGGCCCTCGTCGGCAACGTCGTCGCGCTCGCCGAGGCCGTGCAGAGCTCACGGTTCGCGAAGGAGTTCGAGACCGTCGTACAGCTCGCCGAGTCGTATCCCGGCGACCCCGGCATCGTCATCTCCCTGCTGCTCAACAGGGTGTCGCTCCGTCGCGGCGAGGCGCTCTTCCTGCCCGCCGGCAACATCCACGCCTACCTGAGCGGTCTCGGCGTCGAGCTCATGGCCGCCTCCGACAACGTGCTGCGCGGCGGATTGAGCCCCAAGCACATCGACGTCGACGAGCTCGTCGAGGTGCTCGAATTCGAGTCCCTCCCGGTGCCGTACCTCCCGCCCGCGGTCGAGTTCAACCGGATCGCGGTCTACCGGCCCGATGTCACCGACTTCGAGCTCGTGCGCGCCATCCCCTCGGGCGATCCGTCCGCCGCTCTCGTGCTCGCGGGCCCGGCGATCGCGATCGCGATCGAGGGCACGGTCGAGGTGCGCGGTGCCGCGGCATCCGTCACCCTGCAACGGGGCGAGTCGGTCTACATCACGCCCGACGAGCAGGGGCTCGTCTTCGACGGCGCCGGCACGGTCTTCCTCGCCACGACCCCGTAGCGTCGGGCTCGGGTATCGGCCCGCGCTCCGACCCCGCCTCCAGCCTCAGTCCCCCGGCCTCCACCCTTCTCGCCTTCTCGCTGCCCACTTCCCTGCCCACTCAAAACGACGGAGATTGTGGCCATTTCCGCCCGTTTTGAGCGGAAACGGGGCGTTCTGGGTGAAATGTCCGTCGTTTTGAGTTGCGCGGAGCGGATGTCGGCACCGATCGAGGCAGAGGCACGGTGCGGGGCGCGACCGAGACGCGCTCCTGTCCTGCCCGCTTTCGCGGCATACCGAGTTCTCCACAGTTCGGGATCATCCGGGGCCTCGCCGGGCGGATGACCTCGAGGCTGAAGCGATGTCGAACATCGCCCACCACCTGCGAGACAACGGGCTCTTCCTCCGTCGGCGCGATCTGATCAGCGCCGGCTTCACATCGGCCGAACTGCGCTCGGCGCTCGGCGACCATTCGATCTTCCGGGTTCGGCAGGGATGGTTCACCGTTCCCGCCGCCCCGGAGGACGCCATACGTGCCGTGCGTATCGGCGGCCGGCTCACCGGGCTCTCCGCCCTCAGCAGCTACGGGGTCTGGACGCCCCGCTCGCTGCGTCTCGATGTCGCGGTGCCGACGGATGCGCGCGCGCTCCGCACCCCGAACGACATGAGAAAACGGCTGGTCGACACGGATGCCGCGGGGTGCACGATCTCGTGGACCGACGACTCCGCGACCAGGCGTCCGCCTCACACCTGGCGGGTCCCGATCCACGAGGCACTCCTGCGCGTCCTCCACACCGGCGATCTGCTCACCGTCGTGACCTGCGTGGACTCTGTGCTCAACCTGCACCGACGGCGCGTCCTGCGGTTCGGCGAGGACGCCGTCGATCGTGTCTTCGCGGCCGGGCCGAAGCGGGTGCATCGGTGGCGGGAGCTCGTCGACGGGAGGGCGGACAGCGGGGGAGAGACGGAGTTCCGGCTGAGATGCCGAGCGCGGGGCATCCCGTTCCGGCCTCAGTCGTCAGTCCCGGGTGTCGGGCGGGTGGACGGGAGGATCGGGCCGACGACCTTCGTGGAGATCGACGGCGCTGCCACGCATGACACTCCGGAGGGATTCGCGGAGGACCGGCGACGCGATCTCGCGATGGCCGTCGGAGGCAGGAGGCCGCTCCGGTTCACCTATCGTCAGATCCACGACGAATGGAGATGGTGCGAGGCCGGGATGTGCGCCGCCCTGGCTCTCGACCCCGGCTTCTCAACCCGCGAGCGTTCCTACTGGCGCGCCCGCTCCCTCGTTCCCACTCAAAACGACGGAGATTTCGCCCGATTTTGCCCCTTTCCGGCCGAAAACGAGCTTTTTCGGCGAAATCTCCGTCGTTTTGAGTGAGGGGTGTGGGAGTAGTGAAGGGTGGGGGAGTGAGGGGTGGGGGAGTGAGGCGTGAGGAGGGGTGGGGGAGAGGGCGGGGAGCGGAGGAGAGGGGAGTCAGACCGCCACACGGGGGGCGAAGGCGCGGCGGTAGGCCGTGGGGGTGGTCTGCAGGGTCTTGACGAAGTGGTGGCGCATGACGGCGGCGGCGCCGAAGCCCGTCTGGGCCGCGATCTGCTCGAGGCTCAGGTCGCTCTCCTCGAGCAGGTGCTGCGCGCGGATGAGCCGTTGACGGTTGAGCCAGGCCGCCGGTGTCGTGCCCATCTCGGCGCGGAAGCGGCGGGCGAAGGTGCGCGACGACATAAGCGCCTTGCGGGCGAGCTGGTCGACGGTGAGGTCGTGGCCGAGATGCTCGAGCATCCACTCGGTCACGGCCGCGAAGGAGTCGCTGCGCTGCACGGGCACCGGGGCGACGATGTACTGCGACTGGCCGCCGTCACGCTGCGGCGGGATGACCATCCGCCGTGCGATGACGTTGGCCGCCGCCGCCCCGAGCTCCTTGCGCACGATGTGCAGCGCGGCGTCGATGCCCGCGGAGGTGCCCGCGCCCGTGACGACCATGCGGTCCTCCACGAAGAGCACGTCGGGGTCGACCTCGGTGGCCGGGAACTCCGCGGCGAGCTTGTCGGTGTACATCCAGTGGGTGGTGCTGCGCCGGCCGTCGAGGATGCCGGCCTGCCCGAGCACGAACGCCCCGCTGCAGACGCTCAGCACCCAGGCCCCGCGCGCCTCGGCCTCGCGCACGACGCGCAGCACCTCGGGGTGCACCGCCTCGCCGTCGAGGTAGGCGGGGATGGCGACGAGGTCGGCGTCGGCGGCCTCCGAGAGGTCGTCACGCACGATGATGTCGAAGCCGAGCTTCATCCTGATGGGGCCGGGCTCGGCCGTGCCGATGTGGAAGTCGAAGCTGGGCCCGCCGTGCTCGCGCCGGTCGAGGCCGAAGACCTCGCAGATGACGCCGAACTCGAACGGGGCCATGCCGGGGAGGGCGACGCAGACGATCTTGTTGAGCATGGTCTCGGCTCCCGGAGGGTCGGCACACGGCATCCGACGACACCGCATGGCAGGAAAACTCTGTTGATTGTCGACTCTGCCACTTTCGGCGGAATATGGCAATTCGTAGAGTTACTGCCATGACAATCGCACTCATCATCTTCGCCGCCCTCGCGGTGTGGGCGGTCGTGGCGACCACGGTGCAGCTGATCCGCGACGGGTACCGGCCGCGCGAGACCCGCACGGCGCCGACCTTCGCGACGACTCCCGTGCCCACGGGCTCGGTAGAGTAACCCCTGGTCGTCGGCACAGCGCCGGCGACGTCGAGGGAGGATTCCGCATGGCCTGGTTGGTCACGGGCGGTGCCGGTTATATCGGCGCCCATGTCGTTCGAGCGTTCCAGGCCGAAGGGATCGACGTGGTCGTGCTCGACGACCTCTCGAGCGGGCACCGCGGCTTCGTTCCGCAGGGCGTGCCGTTCGTCGAGGGCAGCATCCTCGACGCGGCCCTCCTGCGCGAGGCCTTCGCGGCGCACGACATCACGGGTGTCGTGCACGTCGCCGGCTACAAGTACGCGGGGGTCTCGGTGCAGCGCCCGCTGCACACCTACGAGCAGAACGTGACCGGAACCGCCGTGCTCCTGGCCGCCATGCAGGAGGCGGGCGTCGACGCGGTCGTCTTCTCGTCGAGCGCGGCCGTCTACGGCACGCCCGACACCGACCTCGTGACCGAGGGCACCCCCAAGAGCCCCGAGTCGCCCTACGGCGAGTCGAAGCTCATCGGCGAGTGGCTGCTGCGCGACCAGGGGGTGGCCGCGGGCCTGCGCCACACCTCGCTGCGCTACTTCAACGTCGTCGGCTCGGGCTCGCCCGACGTCTTCGACAGCAGCCCGCACAACCTCTTCCCCCTCGTCTTCGAGGCGCTCCTCGACGGCCGCACGCCCAAGGTCTTCGGCGACGACTATCCGACCCCCGACGGCACCTGCGTGCGCGATTACATCCACGTCGCCGACCTCGCGGTGTCGCATGTCGTCGCGGCGAAGCGCCTCGACGCGGGCGAGCCCCTCGAGTCCGTCTACAACCTGGGCAGCGGCGACGGCGTCTCCGTCGGGCAGATAATGACGGCGGTGGCGGATGTCACGGGCGTTCCCTTCACGCCGCAGATCGCTCCTCGGCGTCCCGGCGATCCCGCCCGCATCGTCGCCTCGGGAGAGCTCGCCGCCCGCGATCTGGACTGGCGGATGCGGCACTCGCTCGCGCAGATGGTGCAGAGCGCGTGGGACGCCCGGCGCGCGGCATCCTGAGCCGTTCCCCGCATCGCGAGGGATGCGCGAGGGATGCGCGAGGGACAACTGCGTGCCACGACGCACAAGTCCCGGCGAGTCGCAACTCTCGACACCAAGTTGAGGGTTTACGATCCGCGACTTGACGGCACCCTAACTACAACGGTGTAATTACTTGAAGCACCGTGAACCTTGCGGGCTGAACGTAATGGGTGGGAGACGATATGGCTGTTCCTGAGTATCGTTCCGGGGTACCCGATGACTGGTTTGTAGATCCTGTCCGGTTGGGGGTTCCTGGGGTACGGTCGAACGTCGGTGACGACGGCAGCAACGACAATCCCCTGGCATGGCAAACAGATTCCCTGTGCGCGCAGACGGATCCCGAGGCATTCTTTCCTGAAAAGGGCGGTTCGACCCGCGATGCCAAGAAGATCTGCTCCTCGTGCGAGGTGCGCAACCAGTGCCTCGAATACGCGCTCGCCAATGACGAGCGTTTCGGAATCTGGGGTGGGCTGTCCGAGCGTGAACGACGCAAACTGAGAAAAAAGGCCGTTTAGCAGGGCCTTCCAGCAGAGCCTTCGACGGGTTCGGAGCCTGTGACAGGCTCAGAGTCCGACAGGCTCGGTGTTCGACAAGTTCAGAGACGCGGGGGTGCTCGCTGAGCTTGTCGAAGACCATGCCGGTCCGATCACCCTGGCCCGCCGGAGAGACTCCATCTGAGGCGCGCTGATTTATGGCGCGCCACTGCCGCTTAAGGGCCAACGACCATGCTCCCGCCTAGGCTTGCCCCGATGTATCCCCGTGTCACCGCCATCCTGGTCGCCCGCAATGGGGGCGACCACCTTTCGCGAACGCTCGACGCACTGCGTGCGCAGACACGCCAGCCCGACGTGGTCATCGCCGTCGACCTGGGCTCCGCCGACGACACGGCCGCCCTGCTCGCCGCCTACGGGCCGCAGCAGGTCATCACGAGCAGCGAGGAGCTGAGCTTCGGCGATGCGGTCGCCGCGGCCGTGCGGGTGACGGCGCCCCCGAGCTCCGACGACGAGATGCTCTGGCTTCTCGCCCAAGACAGCGCGCCCGAGCCGGGGGCGCTCGCCGCCCTGGTCGGCGCCCTCGAGACGGCGCCCTCCGTCGCCGTCGCCGGGCCCAAGGTCATGCAGTGGGAAGCCCTCGACTACTTCCACGAGTTCGGCCACTCGATCACCCCCTACGGCACCGCCGTCTCCCTCGTCGAAGACGAGCTCGACCAGGGCCAGCACGATGTCGCGAGCGACGTGCTGGCCGTCGGACCGGCCGGACTGCTCGTTCGGCACAGCGTCTGGGAGCGCCTCGGCGGCTTCGACCCCGGGCTCCCCGTCGCCGACGACGCCCTCGACTTCTCGATCAGAGTGCGCCTCGCCGGCTACCGGGTGGCCCTCGTGCCCTCGGCGCGCACAGCCTCGGCGGGCGACGGCGTGGCCGGCCCGAACGGTTCGGATCGCGGCTCCGCCCGGCGCAGGCGCGCCCGGCAGGAACGCTCGGCGCAGCTGCACCGCCGGCTCGTCTACTCACCGGCGATCGCGCTGCCGATCCACTGGCTCTCGCTCGTCCCGCTCGCGATCATCCGCTCGCTCGGCCTGCTGCTGCGCAAAAGACCCGGCAACATCACGGGGGAGTTCGCGGCGGCCTTCCACGCCGCGTTCGCCGACATCCGGGTCAGCGCCGCCCGCCGCAACCTGAAGTCGACGCGCAAGCTCGGCTGGTCGTCGATCTCCCAGCTGCGGATGCCGCACGCCGAGGTGAGGCGCAGGCGCGCCCTGCTGCGCGAGCTCGCCGTCGTGCAGGCCGATCGCCAGCGCCGTGAGCTGCACTTCTTCGCCCGCGGCGGGGCATGGACGGTGCTCGGCGCCATCGTGCTCGGCATCATCCTGTTCTTCCCGCTGCTCGGCGCCGTCGCGGTGCAGGGAGGGGGCCTGCTGCCGCTTCCCGCGACTCCGGCCGAGCTCTGGCAGAGCATCGGCTTCGGCTGGCGCGACGTGGGCCTCGGCTTCGTGGGCGCGGCCGATCCGTTCGCCGCCGTGCTCGCGGTGCTCGGCTCGATCACCTTCTGGTCGCCCTCGTACGCGCTCGTGCTGCTGTACTTCGCCGCGCTCCCGCTCGCGGCTCTCGGTGCGTGGCTCGCCGCCGCCCGGCTCACCGAGCGCGGCGGGCTGCGGCTGCTCGCGGCCGTGCTGTGGGCGCTCGCCCCCACGCTGCTCTCGGCTCTCGCGACCGGCCGCCCCTCCGCGATCCTCGCGCACCTGCTGCTGCCCTGGCTGTTCTTCGCCGGGTTCGCCGCCGTGCGCTCCTGGGCGGCATCCGCGGCCACCGCGCTGCTCTTCGCGGCGGTCATCGCCTGCGCCCCCTCGCTCGCGCCCGCGCTGATCGTGCTGTGGTTCGTGTGCGTGCTCGTGAGCGGCCGTGCGATCGCCCGCTACATCGCCATCCCGCTGCCGGCCATCGCGCTCTTCGCGCCGCTCGTCATCCAGCAGGGGATCTTCCGCGGCAACTGGATGGGCCTGCTCGCCGACCCGGGCACCGCCATCGCCGGCCCGACGCCCACGAGCTGGCAGCTCGCGGAGGGCTTCCCGGCGGGGATGCACGGCGGCTGGGACGTGCTCGTCGCGGCCCTCGGCATCCCGGGCGTCACCTCGACGATCGTCATCCCGGTGCTGCTCGCGCCGCTCGCCGTGCTCGCGCTGCTCTCGCTCTTCCTCCGCGGCACCCCTCGCGCCATCGGCGCACTCCTCGTGGCCCTGGTCGGTTTCGCGACGGCCGTCGCCGCGAGCCTCGTCGCCGTCACGATCGTCGGCGACTCGGCGACGACCGTCTGGGCGGGCGCGGGCCTCAGTCTCTACTGGATCGGCCTCGTCGGCGCCGCGGTGCTCGCGCTGAGCGCACTCGGCACGTTCGCGATCGCACCGGCGCTCGTCGTGGCGATCACGATGGGCATCGTGGCGGCGCCCCTCGCGACCTCGATGGTCTTCGGCAACTCGAGCGTCACGGCGGGCATCGGCCGAACCCTTCCCGCCTTCGTGACCGCAGAGGCCGCGAACGATCCCCGTCAGGGCACCCTCGAGCTCATCCCGCTCGAGAACGGCGGTATGTCGGCGGTGATCGTGCGCGGCGCGGGCACGACCCTCAATGCCCAGTCGACCCTCGCGAACACCCAGACCGTCGTCACCGAGTCGAACGAGCAGCTGGCCGAACTGGCCGGCAACCTGGCCTCGCGCAGCGGGCTCGACGCCTCGGAGGGCCTGAGCGAGTTCGGGATCGACTTCGTGCTGCTGCGCCCGGTCGCGAGCGGGGCGGACGAGGGAGCAGCGGATGCCGCCGGCGCCGGCGCCGTGGGCACGAGAACCCGAGCCGCGACCGCCCTCGACGGCAACCCGATCCTGAGCCCCATCGGCGACACCGACTACGGGCTGCTCTGGCGTTTCACGGGCGACACCGCCGGGTCGACGTACGCGCAGGTCCCGGCCGACGCGGGTGGGGCCTTCGGGCCGCTCGTGCTCGTGGTGCAGGGAGTCGTCGTCGGCCTGATGCTTCTGCTGTCGATCCCGACCGGTCGCGGCCGTGAGATCGAGCGCTGGCCGAGCTGGCGCTCGCGGGGCAAGGGCGTCGACGAGGATGCCGCGGACGAGAGTGCCGGGGAGTTCGACGACGACGGGCCCGACGACGGGCCCGACGACGGGCCCGACGACGGTCTCGACGACGGGCCCGACGACGGGCCCGACGATGCGGAGCCCGACGGTGAGCCGGTCGACGTCGTCGCGGCGGACGCCGAGCATCCGGGCGAGGACGGGACTGCTGCCGCGGAGACCGCGATCGACGAGGCGGAGGGGCATGGCGGCATCCGCGCCTCTGCCGAGGTCGATGACCGGCCGGCCGGCGAGAGATCGAACGCCGACGAGCTGAGCACCGACGAGTCGAGCACCGATGGACTGAGCACCGAGAGATCGAGCACCGACGAGCAGGGCGAGAAGGAGGGCCACGATGGCAAGTAGGCGTGGAGCCGCCATCGTCGGCGCGCGCATCCTGACCGGTCTCGTCGGCATCGCCGTGGCCGTCGTCGCGATCGGCGCTGCCGCGATCGTCCCGTGGCCGAGCCACACCGCTCCGGCGCCCGTCGTCGAGGTGTCGCCGCAGCCGACCGATCAGCAGCGGGTGTGCCCCGGACCTCTGCTCGCCCTCGCGGAGGACGCCTCGGCGGCCACGGCGACCACCGCCGTCGGCGCGCCCGCGATCGCGTTCTGGACGGATTCCTCGAGCGAGCCCGTCCGCGCGCCTCTCGCCGTTCCCGACGACACCGCAGACGGAGCGAACGGCACTCCGATCGCGATCACCGTGCCCGTGGGCGACGGCGACGGGCTGCCGCTCATCTCCGGCAGCCAGAGCCAGCAGGCGGCGGGGGAGTTCCTCGCCGGCTTCGCGGCGGCCGTGTGCGGCGAGGCCTCCGGCGAGAGCTGGCTCGCCGCCGGCTCGACGGATGTCGGCCGCACGAGCCTCGTGCTCCTGAGCAACCCGAGCGACGTCGACGCGACCGTCGACCTCACGGTATTCGGCGAGTCGGGCACGGTCGCGGCCCCCGGGGCGACCGGTCTGCTCGTCCCCGCCCAGACCCAGCGCGTCGTCTCGCTCGCGGGCCTCGCCCCCAACCTGCGCTCGCCCGTCGTGCACGTGCTGACGCGGGGCGGCCAGGTCTACGCGAGCCTCGAGTCGAGCATCGTGCGCGGGCTCAGCCCCGACGGCGTCGAGCTCACCGGCCCGACCGGTCCGCCGGCCAGCTCGCAGGTGATCACGGGCATCGGCATCACCGGGGCGGCGCCGTCGGCGGTGAGCTCGGATGAGGGCGCCGACGACTCGAAGCCCGGCATCCGCCTGCTGGCCCCCGGCGACCAGCCCGCCGCCGTCGAGATCGGGCTCACGAGCGAGGGCAACGCCGTTCCCGGCACCTCGCTCACGATCACGCTCCAGCCGGGGGTCGTCACCGAGGTGCCGCTCGACGCGCTCACTCCGGGAACCTTCACGGCCGTCGTCGCCTCCGATCAGCCGATCGTCGCCTCCGCTCGCACGATCGCGGCCGGGACGGCCGCCCGAGACTTCGCCTGGCACGTCTCGTCCGCCGCGATCGAGGGCGACTTCCTCGTGAGCGTCGCACCCGGAACGGGCCCGCGACTGAGCCTCTACAACCCGGGAACCGCCGACGCGGCGATCGAGGTCACGCGCGACGGCGGCCAGCCCGCCGCGGTCACCGTGCCCGCGGGCGCGTCGGTGGGAGTGCCCGCCACGGGCGGCGTGAACTACGCGGTGAGCGGCGGGGACGCGCTCGTCGCCTCGGTCTCATACCAGGCCGAGGGCATCGCATCCGCTTTCGCGCTCAACCCCGTGAACCCCCTCGCGGCGCCCCTCGAGATCTACCCGGGCTGACCGCCCGCGGTCGCAGCGTCAGCGGCGAGTCATTCGTCGCGGTGGGGATGGACTATTCGCGTACGGCATTCGGTGGTCTCGTCAATGACTTTCACAATCAGTGCAAAAGTCCTCGCAAAGTTATGAATTACATATGAATTTATCTAGAAAACTCTAGATTGGTCGCGGAATTTGAAACAACATAGTTTCAACCTTGTTGGCGACGGTGATTGAGGACTATTTATGAAAAGATTTATCGTGAGTGTGTTTGCGCTGGCGACATTCACCCTTATTTCTGTGGTTGCACCTACGTCTGAAGCTCATGCGGATTCCTTCACGGGATCTTGCGCAAATAACTCATCAATTTGTCGGGCAGACGACGCGAATATGGATTTTTGCACTCCCGTTCCCTGGCCGCTTGAGTGGGGATCTCCATTTACCGACGCGATGATCAATCTCGATGCTCAGACAGATATGTATGACACCTATCAGAGCGTGTGTGGACCGCAGACTGACTTGGGTGGGTACCTTAATACCTCCCCCGAATGGACTCTTGGGTCGAGCACTCGTGGGCTGTATTCGTGCACAAAACCCATTGGCAGCTACGGGAGCGGTGTCTGCGATCAGGCGAGCGTGCTCGTTAATACGAGTTTGCTGCCGAATTACGCGCAACGCAAGAAGACGTTCTGCCACGAAATCGGTCACGCAGCAGGCCTCTACCACGACACCGGTATCGGCGGATGCATGGTGAGCGGTTCATCTACGGCAACAAGCTACGCAGCCCATCATGTCGCCCATATCAATTCAGCGTATTAATTAATAGAGAGGGATTGAGATGTCATTGTCCAGAAATTCTCTGCTCGTAGCTGCCGCGATAACCGTATTCCTGACCAGCGGATGCTCGGTTCAGCAACCGGCTCCGCTCCAATCCGTTGTAGTCGATGATCAACCCGCGACACTCAGCGAGACCGCGCGCGGGCTCCTACAGGCAGGCTCATGGTCGGTGGCCGACTACGAATTGGCTCGCTCGACAGAGGAATTGGCGGGTCTCAGTGAGATCGTGGCCAAGGGTGTCATCGTCGATATTCAGGCCGGACCGGTTGCCGGCTTGCCAGATGACGACTTCTCGGACATCGAGATGATCGTCGTCGCGTTGGGTGAAGCCGAGTTGGTTCAGGGGAAGCTGCCGGCCGAGAGCGACGGACGGGTCTACTTCCCGATGATCTCTCCGGGAGATCCGAAGGAGTTCGCGAAGAACATCCCGCTGGGGTCGAAGGTCGTGCTCTACGCGAATCGGATCGTGAACACGCAGAGCGACGGCGACATCCCTCTGAGCTCACCCGACGCGGGGCGCCCGAAGGGGCAGCCGGTCTTCCGGGCGTCGCATCCTCAGGGGCTCATCATCGATGTGTCGCCCGACGGCTCAGGCGAACTCGTCTGGCCCGAGGCGTTGAGATGGGCGAGTGCCCCCATCGAGAACACGCTTCCCGGCGGAAAAGAACTCGGATCGGGAGAACCGGCGCACTAGCGGTCGGCGACTCGCGCGCCTAGAAGTGGCCGAAGTCTCCGGGGGCGAGATCCCAGGGGTCTTTGCCGAGCAGCTCGGCGACCGCGCGGAAGACGCAGCCCTCGATCATCATGCGCTTGTGCACCTCGTCGTTGCGGTGCAGCCGGCTGAGCCTCTGGATCGGCAGACGGTAGAGGATGATCCGGTTCGCCGCCCGATCGACCCGCCAGCGCTCGACCCCGGTGGGCGGCGTCGGCCCCACGGGGGAGGCCGCGACCTCGAAGCCCACCTCGGTGAGCTCGGTCGGGAGCACGCTGCGCAGGTATTCGGCGGTCGAGGCGACGATGACGTCGAAGGTGTCGATCCGGGTGCGCAGCGGGGGCAGGTGCGGACCGGTGACAGAACTGCGGATGCCGCGGCCGTGCCGGTTGCGTCCGCCGCTGCGGGGCGGCGGCTCGTCGAAGGCGGAATGGCGCGAGCGGGGCATTCCTCCAGTCTACGAGGGGGTGCCCGCATGCGGGTGGCGTGCGCGGCACCTGCACCCGGCATCCGCCGCGGGCGGCGAGGCAGGCGGCGGTCGTCGGCGGCCTCGCGTAAGGTGATGGACGATGATCAACAGGCCGTGTTCCCGGGTCGCCTGCACACGTGATGCGGTGGCCACCCTCACCTATGTCTACGCCGATTCGATGGCCGTCATCGGTCCGTTGAGCATCTCGCACGAGCCGCACAGCTACGACCTGTGCGCCCAGCACTCCGAGCGGCTCTCGGCTCCGCAGGGCTGGCAGATCATGCGTCACGTGGTGCTGGGCGAGGTGGGCTCGGGCACATGAACGACGGCACGGGCCCCGAGCAGGCGAACCCTCTCGTCGCAGCCCTGCGCGACAGCATCACGGGCTACGACGTGCGCGGCCTCGTGGGCAGTCAGCTGAGCGCACCGATCGTCGAGGCGCTCGGTGCGGCCTTCGTCGACGTCGTCGGCGCGGCCGGCTCCGAGATCGTCGTCGGTCACGACGCCCGCGACAGCTCGCCCGAGTTCGCCGAGGCGTTCTCGCGGGGAGCGCGGGCGCGGGGCGCCGACGTCGTGTCGATCGGCCTGTGCTCGACCGACGAGAGCTGTTTCGCCTCGGGAACGCGGGGAGCCCCGAGCGCCATGATCACCGCGAGCCACAACCCGGCGAGCTACAACGGCATCAAGCTCTCGCGGCCCGGAGCGCAGAGCATCGGCTTCGACACGGGCCTCGCCGACATCCGCGACCGGGCCGAGGTCTATCTCGTCGACGGCGTCCCGGATGCCGCGGCGCCCGGCTCCTGGCGGGAGCTCGACGTGCTCGCCGACTACGCCGCCGCACTGCGCGGTCTCGTCGAGCTCGCCGGCATCCGCCCGCTGACCGTCGTCGTCGACGCGGGCAACGGCATGGCCGGTCTCACGGTGCCCGCCGTGCTCGGCACGGCTGCGGGCCTGCCGCCGCTGCCGATCACGATCGTGCCTCTCTTCTTCGAGCGCGACGGCTCCTTCCCGAACCACGACCCCGACCCGCTCGAGCCGGCCAACCTGCTCGAGCTGCGGCGCGCGGTCGTCGAGCACGACGCCGATCTGGGCATCGCCTTCGACGGCGACGCCGATCGCTGCTTCCTCGTCGACGAGCTGGGGCAGCCGGTGACCCCCTCGGCGATCGCCGCCCTCGTCGCGGCGCGCGAGATCGCCCGGGCGCGGCTCGCCGACCCGCAGGCACAGGTCGTCGTGCTGCACGACCTCATCACCTCGCGCGCCGTTCCCGAGACCGTCGAGGCCGCCGGCGGGATCGCCGTGCGCACGCCGGTCGGGCATTCGGTCATCGTAGACCTCATGCGCGAGACGGGAGCGGTCTTCGGGGCCGAGCACTCGGGGCACTATTTCTTCCGCGACTTCTGGAGCGCCGAGAACGGCATGCTCGCGGCGATGCACGTGCTCGCCGAGCACGGTGGGGCCCAGCACCCGCCCGAGCCGTTCTCGGCCCTGGCGCAGCGGTACACGCCGTACGCGGCATCCGGGGAGGTCGACTCGGTCGTCGACGACGTGCCGTCGGCGTATTCGCGCATCGTCGAGGAGTTCATGGGCGCCGCCGAGTTCGACGAGCTCGACGGCCTGACCGTCACGGGAACGGTCGCCGGCGACGAGCCGTTCTGGTGGTTCAGCGTTCGCCCCTCGAACACCGAGCCGCTGCTGCGGCTCACCGTCGAGGCCGAGACGCGCTCGCGGATGGAGCAGATCCGCGACCGGGTGCTCGAGCTCATCGGCCCGGCGTGAGCCTGTGCACGAGCTGAGCCGCCGCGGATCGGGCGCACCCGTGTAACACGGTGCGGACTGCTGCGAGAATGGAGGCATGACTTTCGCGCCACCCGCCGCCTCCCCGTCCGCCTCCAGTGCAGCGCCGTCCGGTGGCGCGCCCTTCGCCGCAGCGCCCTTCGCCGCAGCGCCCTTCGCCTACAAGGTCGCGGACCTGTCGCTCGCCGAGGCGGGGCGCCACCAGCTCCGGCTCGCCGAGAACGAGATGCCGGGTCTTATGGCCCTGCGCGCCGAGTTCGGCGAGAGCAAGCCGCTCGCGGGCGCACGCATCGCCGGCTCGCTGCACATGACCGTGCAGACCGCCGTGCTCATCGAGACGCTCGTGGCCCTGGGCGCGCAGGTGCGCTGGGCGAGCTGCAACATCTTCTCCACGCAGGATGACGCTGCGGCCGCCGTCGTCGTCGGCCCCGCCGGAACCGTGGACGCCCCCGCCGGAGTGCCCGTCTTCGCCTGGAAGGGCGAGACGCTCGAGGAGTACTGGTGGTGCACCCAGCAGATCTTCGACTGGAGCGACGAGGCGACAAGCTCCGGCGCCGAGTGGATCGGCCCGAACATGATCCTCGACGACGGCGGCGACGCGACGCTGCTCGTGCACAAGGGCCGCGAGTTCGAGCTCGCCGGCGCCGTTCCCGCGACGACGGATGACGACAGCCACGAGTACAGCGTCATCCTCGACGTGCTGCGGCAGTCCCTCGCCGTCTCGAGCGACCGCTGGACGACGATCGCCGGCGAGATCCAGGGCGTCACCGAAGAGACGACGACGGGTGTGCACCGGCTCTACGAGCTCGCGCGCGACGGCGAGCTGCTGTTCCCGGCGATCAATGTCAACGACTCGGTCACGAAGTCGAAGTTCGACAACAAGTACGGCATCCGCCACTCGCTGCCCGACGGCCTCAACCGCGCCACCGACGTGCTCATCGGCGGCAAGGTGGTCTTCGTGGCCGGTTACGGCGACGTGGGCAAGGGCGCCGCCGAGGCGTTGCGCGGCCAGGGCGCTCGCGTCATCGTGAGCGAGGTCGACCCGATCAACGCCCTGCAGGCGGCGATGGACGGCTTCCAGGTCGCACGACTCGAGTCGGTCGTCGGCGAGGTCGACATCTTCGTGACGGGGACGGGCAACCTCAACGTCATCACGACCGAGCACCTTCTCGCGATGAAGCACCTCGCGATCGTCGCGAACGTCGGCCACTTCGACAACGAGATCGACATGGCGGGCCTCGAGCGGGTCGAGGGCGCCGTCAAGATCGAGATCAAGCCGCAGGTGCACGAGTGGCGTCTGCCGAGCGGCCGTTCGGTTCTCGTGCTCTCGGAGGGCCGCCTGATGAACCTCGGCAACGCCACGGGCCACCCGAGCTTTGTGATGAGCAACTCCTTCACCAACCAGGTGCTCGCGCAGATCGAGCTCTACGGCTCGCCCGAGAACTATCCCGTGGGCGTCTACGTGCTGCCGAAGCACCTCGACGAGAAGGTCGCGCGCCTGCACCTCGACGCCCTCGGCGTCGAGCTCACGACGCTCACCCCCGAGCAGGCCGCCTACATCGGCGTGAGCGTCGACGGTCCGTACAAGGTCGACCACTACCGCTACTGAGCGGTTCGCGACGCGGGGAGCTCACGCGGGGCTGAGCACGATGCGCGAGCTCGCCGCGGCGTCCACGGCGGCACGCGAGTAGAGCAGGGGGAACGCCGCGCCGGCGTTCCAGCCCTCGAGGTGGTCGGAGTAGTGCCTGCTGCCGGGCACTCCCGACTGTCCGGGCACGTTGACGGCGACCGAGCCGTCCCAGTCGCCCACGTCGATGACCACGCGGAATGACGCCCCCGACACCTGGCGGAAGTCGGGGCTGAAGGCCGTGCTGCCCACGGTGTCGCTGCCCCCGCTGCGGGGGATCGGCCCGAGCCGCGCGCCGTCGAGCTTCGGAAGCAGCCGGTGGGCGGGATGCTCGAGCAGCGCGAAGTGGAGCGTTCCCCAGGCCCAGCTCGCGGCATCCGGCCCGAGGCGATCCTCGGCCTCTCGCACGGCGGCGAGAAGCGAGCGCTCCAGGATGACGGTGAGAGCCTCGCTCGAGCCCAGGTGCCGCTCGGGGTCGGCGAGCATCCGCAAGACGATGCGCGGGTCGCCGCTGTACTGCTCCTGGGGGATGAGCCGCGCGGCGGCCCGACCCGCGACATCCGGCGGCAGTCGGCGTTCGAGCGCGGCCACGAGCAGCTGCGGTCTCAGATGGTTGCGGAACCAGATCTCGAAGAGTGCTGCCGGCGCCGATCCCTCGTCCTCGACGCCGTCCCAGGCGCCGAGCAGGTCGAGCGCCCGGTGCAGCTCGGGCGATGCCGGTCGCAGCTCGGCGAGCAGGGGCGCGACCTTCTGGAAGGGCGTGCTCAGATAGTCGGTCTGCAGTCGCAGGCAGTCGTCGACGGTCCAGTCCTGCGCGGCGGCGAGCACCGTGCGGATGCGCTCGGCCCGGTCGGGCGAATACCAGTCGTAGCCGACGCCGATCGTCTCGTCGAAGCCGTGCGGAAGGTTGAACTCGTTGGCGGTCGCAAGCCAGTCGCGATCGGGGTTCTCGTCGCGGGGCAGCACGTCGTTGTCATGGAACCCCGCCCACTCGTAGCGTCCGTCGCCGGGCACGGGCAGCAGGCCGTCCCAGTTGGGGCGGATCGGCAGGAGACCGCCGGGGCGCCACCCGATCGTCCCGTCCGGCATCGCGTAGACCTGGTTCTCGCCCGGCGCTCCCCAGCGGTTCATGGCGGAGTTGAACTCGGCGGCGTCGTGGGCGCGCATGTACTCCATGCTGCCGAGGTAGGGCGCCATGCCCGGCTCGAGCCAGGCCGCCCGGATGGCGACGGCGGTGCCCTCGCGCTCGAACACGACGGGTCCGTGCCGCGTGTACCGCAGCTCCACGGTCTGCGGGTCCGCATCGCGCACGGGGATCGTCTCGGTCACGACGGTCATCCGCTCCCAGCCGTCGCGATAGCGGTATTCGAGGTCGTTCCGGGGGTTGAGCTCGTAGACGTAGATGTCCTCCTGGTCGATGGGGAAGATCGTCAGGCCGAAGGCGACATGGCCGTTGTGCCCGATGGAGACTCCGGGCAGCACGGGCTCGCCCCCGCCGATGACGTCCAGCCCCGGGGCGCTGAGGTGTGAGATGTAGCGCAACGAGGGGAGGGTGACGGCTCGGTGGGGGTCGTTGGCGAGGAGCGGGCGTCCGCTCGCGGTGCGGCTGCCGCCGAGCACCCAGTTGTTGCTGCCTTCGGGGGTGTGCTGCGGCTCGGGGCTCTCGCCGGCCTGCGGCGTTCCGAGGTTCACGGGTCCTGTCGCGAGGCGGTAGACGTCGAGCACCTCGTCGCAGAGCACCGAGAGGTCGAGGCCGGAGGGCACGAGCACGGGGTTCTGCGGATCGCGCACCCGACGCAGATCCTCCGCCTCGGGGCCGAAGTCGCGGAGTGCGAGCGCTCGGGCCAGCTCCTGCTCCGCGTTGTGGTAGATGCCGTGGCTGCGGATACGAGGGATGTCGGTGGGCTCCCAGCGCTCGGGCAGATAGCCGAGCGCCTCGAACTCGGGCGGCAGCTGTCGCGGGTCGGCGAGGCAGAGGGAGACGAAGGCGTTGACGCCCGCGACGAAGGCGGTCGTGACGTCTTTGGTGTCGGAGCCGTAGGCGAGCCACTCCGCCCGCAGATCGCCGCGGTAGAGGAAGAGGCGGGCGGCGCGGTCCTGCTCGACGAAGGCGGGGCCGAAGGCCGCGGAGAGCAGGCCGAGGCCGCGACGACGCCAGAGGTCCATCTGGAAGAGGCGGTCCCGGGCGGCATTGAACCCCTGGGCGAGGAACACGTCGTGAGAGCTGGCGGCGTAGATGTGGGGGATCCCCCACTCGTCGACGACGATCTCGACATCGGCGCTCAGCCCGGCGACGGAGAAATGGCTTTCGTTCACGGCGCTCCACATCACTTCGAGGTATTCGGCCGACGGCTTCAGCGCGCGGGCCATCGCGCCCTTGCGGCCGGGATGAACCCATCCTCCCGCAGCTCGGGCGAGTCTTTCGAGCACCCGATCAGACTGTAACAAACTATTCACATTTTGCTGTTGACCCCGGAATGGAATCAAATCTAACATGAACTCGTCGGGCGGTACTGATGAATCCCGATGGCCGCCCGGTGCCGCACCGGTGCACGATCGCAGGCGAGAGAACGGAGCACCATGCCGCTGACGCTGCCGACGGGCAAGACCTTCGCCGTCGCCCTCACCTTCGACCTCGACGCGCAGTGCCTCTGGATGGGCATGCTCGGCATCGACTCGCCGAGCTATCACTCCCGCGGGGAGTTCGGTGCGCTCGTCGGCGTCGACCGCATTCTGGCGCTGCTCGCCGACATCGGGATCACGGCGACGTGGTGCATCCCCGGTCACTCGCTCGTGACCTTCCCGCAGGCGATCGAGTCGATTCTCGCGGGAGGGCACGAGATCGCGGCCCACGGCTGCTACCACGAGTCGATCCCGAGCCTCGAGCCGGACGACGAGCGCCGGCTGATGGAGATACAGCTCGCCCAGCACGAGCAGATCGTGGGGGCGAAGCCGCGGGGCTACCGCTCCCCGGCCTGGGACTTCTCGGAGATCACGGGACAGCTGCTCGTCGAGCACGGCTTCGAGTGGGACAGCTCGCTCATGGCGAGCGACTTCGAGCCCTACCATCCGCGCCCCGTCGGCGTGAACTTCGAATCGGCGAGCACCTTCGGCGAGCCGTTCCCCTTCCTCGAGCTGCCCGTCTCGTACACGCTCGACGACGCCCCCGACGTCGAGTACATCGCCGAGATCGCCAACGGACTCGGCGACCACCTCGAGTTGGAGGCGCGCTGGCGCGAGATCTTCGACTACGGCCTCCAGAACAGCCCCGGAGGTCTGTACACCCTGACCATGCATCCGCAGACGATCGGGCGCTCCCACCACCTTCTCCTGCTCGAACGACTCCTCCTGCACATGACGGAGTCGAACGCCGTGCAGTTCGTCACGCTCAGCGAGGCCCACGACGCCTGGCTCGCCGACCCGACCACCAGCACCGCAACCACCACCAATCGCATTCGAAAGGCATCCCTGTGAAGAAGAACAGAACGAAACTGCTCGCGATCGGAATCGCCGCAGCGAGCATCCTGGCATTCAGCGCATGCGCGTCGAGCGGATCGGACTCCGGTTCGAGCGCCGACTCGAGCGGCGGGGCCGGCGAGCCGATCAAGATCGGCTATTTCATCCCCGGCACCAACAACTCCTATGTCGGCACGAACGTCACAGCCGCCGAGGAGACCGCTCAGAAGCTCGGCGTCGACCTCGAGGTCGTCTCGGCCAACTGGGATGCCGCCACCCAGACCAATCAGTTCGACACCGCCCTCGCCCGAAAGACCTACAACGCGTGGCTCGTCGCGGCGGTCGCCCCCGAGCAGGCCTGCGGGTCGATCAAAGACGCGATGGCGGCGGGCATCAAGGTCTTCGTGACCAACCAGGGCCTCTGCGGCGACGACACCTACACCGAGGGCACCCTCGGCTTCGTCGGCGGCCAGACCCTCGCCCTCTACGACGGCTGGTTCTCGAAGATCGCCGAAGACAACCCCGACGGCGGCAAGATCGCGCTGCTGACCGGACCGAACCTCAACTACAACACCAACAACGCCCTCGCAGCCTTCAAGGACGACATCGAGTCGGACTCGAAGTTCGACGTCGTCTCCAACCAGCAGAGCGACTACACGACGGCGACGGCGTTCGACGTCGCGCAGGCGACGCTGCAGGCCAACCCCGACCTGAAGATCTACGCCGCCAACTACGCGGAGATGACCAAGGGCATCGTCGAGGCCGTCGAGGCGGCGGGGCTCACGGGCAAGGTCAAGGTCTACGACTTCGGAGGCAACGAGTGGGCCACCGGTGCGGTCGCCGACGGCACGGTCGCGCTGAGCCTGCCGATGCTGCCGTACACCGAGGTGCAGAAGAGCGTCGAGGAGCTCGTCGACGCGTGGAACGGCAAGGAGATCCCGCAGGTGCTCGACCTCAGCAAGGAGCTCACCTTCACGGGTGCGCCCTACCTGACGAAGGACAACGTCTCGGAGTTCACCGCCGAGTACCAGTAAGCATCATCGACCGTCGACCGAACGAAAGTGTGACCAGTGGCGCCAGCTAGCGAAGCATCGACCCACGAGGCGATTCGATGTCGGAACATCTCCAAGACCTACGGCAACAACACCGTGGTCACCGACGTGGACCTCTCGATCCGCGAGGGCGAGATCCACGCGCTGGTCGGCGCCAACGGCGCAGGCAAGTCGACGGTTCTGGGCATGCTGAGCGGCCGTGTCGCGCCGAGCCAGGGATCCATCGAGATCTTCGGCGCGGCACTGCCCTCGGCGAACCCCAAAGCGGCGATGGCGGCGGGTGTTCGAGCCGTCTACCAGGAGCTCACCGTCATCCCCAAGCTGTCCGCGGCCGCGAACGTGCACCTCGGCGAGGAGCGTTCGCGGTTCGGGGTGCTCTCCGAATCACGTATGGAGAAGGACTTCCTGGCGCTCTGCACCCAGTTCGGCGTGCGGATCCGGCCGAGGGCCCTCGCGGGTGACCTGCCCGTGGCCGAACAGCAGCTCATCGAGATCATGAGGGCCGTGCGGTCGAAGGCGCGAGTGCTTCTGCTCGACGAGCCCACGGCATCCCTCTCTGAGAACGAGCGCGACTTCCTGCTGAAGCTGCTCAGAGAACTGCGCAAGAGCGGGGTCGCGATCGTGCTCGTCAGCCACAACATCGACGAGGTGCTCGGCGTGAGCGACACGGTCACCGTTATGCGCAACTCGCGCACGGTGGCGTCGCAGCCGGCGACGGAGTGGACGGCGCGCACCCTCGTGTCGGCGATGGTGGGCGACTCGCCCCTGCGCATCGAGCGCGACCGGGAGCCGGTCAGGGGGGAGATGCTCCTCGAAGCGACGGGCATCATGCTCCCGGGAGCGCTCGAGAACGTGAGCCTCACCGTGCGCGCCGGCGAGATCGTCGGGCTCGCGGGCCTCGTCGGCTCGGGGCGCAGCAGCCTTCTGCGCAGTCTCGCCGGGGCGGAGCCGCAGTCCACGGGCACGCTCGCGATCCACGGCCGGGCGACGAAGTGGCCGAGCAGCGTGCGTCAGGCGATCCGCAGGCACCGCATCGCCCTGCTGCCCGAAGATCGCAAGACCCAGGGCCTCGTTCTCGGGATGTCGGTGCCCGACAACGTCACGATCACCGAGCTCGCGACCGTGAGCACGGGCGGAGTCGTGAGCCGCAGGCGGCAGCTCGGCGAGGCGCGGACCATCCTCGACAGGCTGCGGATCAACCGGCCGGCCGGCTTCTACCCCGTCGGCCTGCTCTCCGGTGGCAACCAGCAGAAGGTGGCCATCGCGAAGTGGCTGCACCACAGGCCGCAGATCCTGCTCGCCGACGAGCCGACGAGAGGCATCGACGTGCGGGCGAAGATCGAGGTGCTCGCGACACTGCGCCAGCTCGCCCGCGAGGGCATGGCCGTCGTCATCGCGAGCTCGGAGCTCGAAGAGGTTCTCGATGTGAGCGATCGCGTCATCGTGCTCTCCGAGGGGCGCCGCGTGGGTGAAATCGACATGCACACGTCTTCGCCGTCTGTCAAAGACGTGCTCAATCTCGCGTTTGGAGTGTAGAAAGTGACCGACATCAAGAACACGGATGCCGCAGCGGTGGTCGAGAACGCCCCGCCGGAGCCCGCCGCCACGACCTCGGCCGGCCGCGCCGTCGGCAAGATCGTGATCGACTACGCGATGATCGCGGTGCTCATCGCGCTGCTGATCGTCGCGACGGTCATCTACCCCGGCTTCCTCGAGCCCAACAACCTGCTGCTCATCCTCAGCCAGACCGCGCCCCTCGGGCTCGTCGCGGTGGGCATGACCTTCGTGATCATCGCGGGCGGCTTCGACCTCTCGGTCGGCGCTGTCTACGCCGTTGCCGGCACGGTCGCCGCCGCCCTCGCGCAGGACGGCGCCCCACCGGTCGTCGGCCTGCTGGCGGGCGTCGGTCTCGGCCTCGTTCTCGGCTCCGTCAACGGCGTCCTCGTGGCGCGTCTGGGCATCAACCCCTTCATCGCGACCCTCGGCACCTCGTCGGTCTATCTCGGCGGCATCCTGCTCTTCTCCAACAGCCAGCCCTTCGCCGTCTCGGACGACGGATTCAAGTTCCTCGGCGCGGGCAAGCTCGGGCCGGTGCCCGTCTCGGTCATCGTGCTCGTGCTCGTCTTCCTGATCGGCGCGGCCGTCCTGCACGTCACCCCCTTCGGGCGACGCATCTTCGCGGTCGGCGGCAATGCGGAGGCCGCGCGGCTCTCGGGCATCTCGGTGCGGATGGTGCGGGGCAGCACCTACACGATCAGCGGCTTCCTCGCCGCGCTCGCCGGTGTTATGGCGGCTTCGCGCATCGGCGTCGGGCAGGGCGATGTGGGGGCCAACGTCGCCCTCGACGCGATCGCCGTCGTCGTCATCGGAGGCACCTCGCTCACAGGCGGCGAGGGCAAGATGTGGCGTACGGCCGTGGGCCTGCTGATCCTGGCCGTGCTCAACAACATCTTCTTCAGCCTCGCCGTGGACTCCAACTGGCAGCTCGTCACAAAAGGCGCGATCGTCGTGCTCGCCGTCGCGGTCGACCAGGTCTTCCGTCACCGGGCGCGCTCGCTGTGACGGCGCCCCGCCTGCTCGAACCCGGGCGTCTCGCGAGAAGGCGCCTCCCGCTCAAGGAAAGGAAAGCCGAATGCCGATAACGATGCCCGAGGGCACGACGACAGCCGTAGCGATCACGATCGACTTCGATGCGCATTCGCCGTGGATGGGAGGCTTCGGGCTCACGAGCCCCTCGGTGCTCTCGCGTGGCGAGTTCGGCGCCGAGGTCGGTGTGCCCCGCCTTCTGAGCCTCTTCGAGAGGCTCGACATCCCGACGACCTGGTGCACGCCGGGTCACGATCTCGTGACCTTCCCCGACCGCGTCGAATCCGTGATGGCGGCCGGCCACGAGATCGCGGCCCACGGCGCCTACCACGAAGACCTGCGCTCGCTCGACGAGGAGCGCGAGCGCGAGCTCATGGTGCTGCAGCTCGAGCAGCATCTCGCGATCACGGGCCTCAAGCCCCGCGGCTACCGCTCGCCCGCCTGGGACTTCTCGGCGGCGACCATGGGCATCCTCGAGGAGTTCGGCTTCGAGTGGGACAGCTCGCTCATGGGCCGGGAGTTCGAGCCGTACCACCCGCGCCCCGTGACCCTCGCCTACGAGTCGGCGAACACCTTCGGCGCCCCCAGCCCCGTGCTCGAGCTGCCCGTCTCGTGGTACCTCGACGACTGGCCCGCCGTCGAGTACATCCCGGGGGTCTCCCCGCAGATGGGCTCGCACCGCGTGATGCTGCAGCGCTGGAAGGACATCTTCGAGTACGCCCGCACCCGCGTCGACAACGCGCTCTACACGCTCACCGTGCACCCGCAGACGATCGGCCGGGCGCACCACATCGCGGGATTCGAAGAGCTGCTGACCGAGATGCGCGGGCACGACGACGTCTGGTTCGCGACCCTCTCCGAGATCTACGACGCCTACACGGATGACTGAGCCCGACATCATGGCCGGGCTCCCGGCGGGCGTGCCAGGGGCGCTCGCCGAGCACCTGGCGAGTCTGCCGCTCGTGGACAACCACGTGCACGGCTACACGACTGCGGCCATGAGCCGCGCGGACTTCGAGCTCGCCCTCAACGAGGGATCCCTCGACCCCGTCCCCGCTTTTATGACGCAGTTCGACTCGCAACTGGGCTTCGCCCTGCGGCGCTGGTGCCCCGTGCGCCTCGGCCTGCCCGCGCACACGGAGGCTGACGAGTACTGGCGGCACCGGAGCGCCCTTCCTCTCGACGAGGTCGCCGGCGCGATGCTCTCGGGCGCGGGTGTCGAGCGATGGATCGTCGACACGGGCTTCGCGAGTGATCAGACGGCCTCGCCGACGGAGCTGGCACGGGTCTCCGGCACGCCGAGCTCCGAGATCCTCCGGCTCGAGTTCCTCGCCGAGCGGCTTCTCGCCTCGGGGTCGACCGCGACATCCTTCGCCGACGACTTCGGGAACGCTCTGCGTGCCCGTGGCGACGCTGTCGTGGGCTTCAAGACGATCGCCGCCTACCGCACGGGTTTCGACATCGACTGGTCGCGACCCGGCGCCGCGCAGCTCGAAGCGGCCGTGAGCGCCTGGATCGAGAGCGGACGCCGCAGGCTCGACGACCCCGTCATCATCTCCTTCATCGTGCACGCCGCCGCCGATCTGCGGATGCCGGTGCAGTTCCACGTCGGCTTCGGCGACCGCGACATGGACCTGCACCGCTCCGACCCGCTGCTGCTGCTGGGCCTGTTGCGCCAGCCGTCGATGGCGGGCACCCCGATCGTGCTGCTGCACTGCTATCCCTACCACCGCGAGGCGGGCTATCTCGCCCAGGCCTTCGACGACGTCTACTTCGATGTCGGCCTCGCCCTGCACTTCGTGGGCTCTCAGAGCGTCCAGCTCGTGCGGGAGTCGCTCGAGCTGGCACCTTTCGCCAAGATCCTCTACTCCTCCGACGCGTACGCCCTGCCCGAGCTGCACCTGCTCGGCTCGGTGCTCTGGCGCCGGGCGATGGCGGAGGCCCTCGGCGGCTGGGTCGCGGCGGGCGAGTGGAGCCTGCCCGACGCCATCAGGGTCGCCGGCATGATCGGCAACGGCAACTCCCGCCGCGTCTACGGCGTCTGACCCCTGTGAGACGGGAGCCGTGCCGGGGTCGGACGGCTCCCGCGAGTCCTCGGCAGCGGCGGGCTCACCAACCCGAGTAGGGCGCGACCTCCTCGTCGCTCACAAGCCCGTCGACGGCGTCGGAGATCGCCTGCTCGAGGATCGTGACGGCTGCGTCGACCTGCTCCTCGGTGATGACGAGCGGCGGCGTGATCTCGAGCACGTTGCCGCCGACGTAGAAGACGACGGCTCCGAGCTGCCAGGCGCGGTAGACGACCTTGCGGGCGAGGTCCTCGTCCCTCGTGAGGGCGGCCTTGTCGGAGACGAGGTCGACGGCGATCGCGAGCCCGCGGCCGCGCACGTCGCCGATGCGGTCGGCGACCTTATCGCCGAACCGGCCCTCACCGCGTTCGATGGCCGTGAGCGCTCCTTTCAGCTGCTCCCCGCGCTCGCGCGCCGCATCGGCCAGCCCCTCGTCGACGAGCGTCGCGAGCACGGCGCGCGCGGCGGCCGTGCTGATGGGGTTGCCCGCCATCGTGAGCAGAGCGGAGCCGGTGGCGACATCCAGGATGCGGGCCGGCCCGACGGCGGCCGAGATGGGGAGGCCGCCGCCCAGGGTCTTGCCGAAGGTGACGATGTCGGGAACGATGCCGTCGTCTTCGAAGGCGTGCAGGGTGCCCGGGCGGCCGAGGCCGACCTTGACCTCGTCGCAGATGAGGGGAACGCCGAACTCGCGTGCGAGGTCCATCAGACGGGAGAGGAAGCCGGGAGGCGGGACGATGAGCCCGCCGTCGGAGAGGATCGGCTCGACGATGACGCAGGCGACGTCATCGCCTTCGAGGGCGGCGCGCACCTGGGCGAGGCAGTAGCCGACCTCGTCCCCGCCGTTGTCTGCGTGCGGACGCAGCGGGTCGGGGTACGGCGCGAAGATCGTGCCCTCCGCGGCGGCGGCCGAGCCGCCCTCGACGTGCACACCCGACACGCCCATCGCGATGCCGACACCGCCGTGGTAGCCGTGCTCGAAGGCCAGCACCCGCTTTCTGCCCGAGTGGATGATGCAGGCGCGGATGGCGACGTCGTTGGCATCGGACCCCGCGTGCCCGAGGTACACACGGCGTTCACCGGTTCCGGGCACGAGGGCGAGCAGGTCTTCTGCGAGGCCGACGGAGTCGGGGTGCACGGCGGAGAGGCCGCCGGCTCCCGGGGGCGACTGGATGGCGCGCGTGATCGCCTCGATGACCGCGGGATGCCCGTGGCCGAGCCCGCACGCCGTCCATGTCGCCGAGAGGTCGATGAGCTCGCGGCCGTCGGGTGTCGTGAGGATGCTGCCCTTGCCGGAGGCGAGCTCGAGCGGGAAGAAGCGGAGCTTCTCGATCCCGGCGATAGCGGCCAGGTCTCGTTCGTAGAGTGTCGGTTCCGTCATGGTGGCTCCCTGTGATCGTTGCGGTCGGCTGCTCCGCTGGACTGTGTTGTTGTGCGGGGTCAGGCACTCCACCGGAAGCGGAGTCGTTCGATGGTCTGCTCGACGGGAAGGTGCGCGAAGGTGTCGACCTCGTGCTGTTTGACGGCGATGAGCGCTTCGAGCACGAGGTCGCCGAAGATCTCGCGTGCGAGCTCCGAGCCCGCGATCGACGACAGCATCTGCGGCTGCGTGGTCGGCAGCAGCCAGGCGCCGCTCGCGATCCGTTCCTCCTCGGAGAGATCGGCAGGATTCACCCGCACCTCGGGTGGCAGAGCGAGCCCCTGCTCGATGCCGGATGCCGCCATGCCGAGGATCGCGGCGCTGCTCAGGTAGGGGTTGGCCGAGGGATCCACGGCCTTGACCTCGACGTTCGCCCCTTTCGGGTTTCCGAGGGTGGCCGCACAGAAGCGCACGGCGGCCTCGCGGTTCTCGAGCCCCCAGCAGCAGTATGCGCCCGACCACATGCCGGGCTGCAGGCGCAGGGCGGAGACCGCCGAGCTCGCGAGCGCGGCCATGAACTCGGGCAGACGGGTGACGAGGCCGGCGATCGCGGAGGCCCCGTCGTCGCTCAGCCCGTACGGGCCCTCGCCGCCCGAGAAGAGCGGTGCGCCGTCGCGCGTGAGCGAGAGATGCTGATGGGCGCCGTTGCCCGAGCCGCCGGCGACGGGCACGGGTGAGAACGAGGCCCGCATCCCGTGCTTGCGGGCGGTGCGGCTGATCACGATCCTCGCGAGCACCATGTTGTCGGCGGCGCGGAGCGGCTCGGCGGGCCCGAGGGCGATCTCGAACTGGTTGTGGCCGTACTCGGCGTGCACCTGTTCGATGGGCACCCCGGCCAGCTGCGCGGCCTCGAGCAGATCGGTGAGGAAGCCCTCGGTCGACAGCACGGAGGAGAGCCCGTAAGCGGCCCAGAGCTGCGGCTCGGTCGCGTCGAAGAGCGTGAACTCGATCTCGTGCCCGATGAGCGCCGAGATGCCCGCGGAGGCGAGGCGGTTCACGGCGCGATCGAGGGCGGAGCGCGTGCATCCGGGAAAAGGCGAGCCGTCCTGGTTCGTGAAGCGGGCGGGCGCCCACCGTGTCCCGCCCCCGAGGTCGCGCAGGTCCTCGGTCGCGATGTGCAGCCTCAGGTCGCCCGCGACCGTGAAGCTCGGGCTGAAGGCGATCGCGTCGTCGACGCAGAAGACCGTCCAGGTGGGGGATGCCCCCATGCCCGACTTCACGAAGGAGTCGAGTCGGGAGGAGGGCACGACCTTCGCTCTCATCACACCGGCCATGTCGACGATCGAGCCGATGACGAGGTCGTTCGGCGAGGGCGGGTTCGTCACTGCTGATCCTTTACTGACGGGGCGAACGGTCGAGGCCTGCGTGTGCGGTGAGCCCCGGCTCGCCGGGGTGCAGAACGGTCAGGCCGCCCGCATCGAGGTTCTCCTCGATGATCCGGGAGCCGGCCAGGTAGCCGGCCAGCATGCTGTACGCGACGCGACGCACGGCATCCCGATCGGGCAGGTAGCTGTTGGAGTGGAGGCCCTCGCCGTGGCGGCCGACGGTTCCGACGAAGATCATGAGCGCGGGCGCGGCGGAGGCGTAGTGGGCGAAGTCGTCGGCCCCGAAGGAGCGGAACTCCGCCGTCGCGTCGAGGCCCTGGTGCGAGAGCAGCTGCGCGGAGATCGCCGCGAGCCGCGCATCGTTGATGAGCGGCGGATCCCCCACCACGATCTCGACGATCGCCTCGCAGCCGTGCGCGGCCGCGATGCCGTCCGCGACCTCACGGATGCGCTGGTGCACGAACTGCCGCTGTTCGGCCGAGCCGGCGCGCACCGTGCCCGAGACGACGGTCGAGCGGGGGATCGCGTTGGGCGCCCCGCCGCCGCGGATCTCGCCGACGGTGAGCACGGCGGAGTGCATGGGGTCGAGGTTGCGCGCGACGATCTGCTGGCAGGAGACGACGAAGTTGCTCGCGGCCAGCACGGGGTCGCGCGAGAGGTGCGGGTAGGCGCCGTGAGCGGCGTCGCCGATCATCGTGACCACGAACTCGTCGGAGGAGGCGTTGACCGTTCCGCTGTTCGATGCGATCGAGAGGGAGTCCATGGCGGGTTGAACGTGCGCGCCGATGATGGCCGCGACGTTCTCGACATCCAGCAGCTCGCCGCCGAGGAAGTCGAGGGCGCCGGACGGGAAGGTCTCCTCGCGTGGCTGGAAGAGGCCTACGAGCGGTCGTGGGGCGTCGTCGGCGGCCGCCGCGATCGTGTGCGCGACGGCGATGAACGCGGCCATGTGCACGTCGTGGCCGCACGCGTGCATCGCGCCGTTGGTGGAGGCCCATTCGACGCCCGTGTGCTCGGTGATCGGCAGGCCGTCCATCTCGGCCCGGATGGCGACGCTCGGACCCGATCCGCCGATCCGCGCCGTCGCGACGTGACCGGGCGCACGTCGCACGGTGCTGCCGTCGGGCAGATGGTCGATGAGCAGCTCGAGTGTGGCGCCCTCGTCGCCTGAGAGCCGCGGTGACCGGTGCAGTTCGATCCGCAGCAGATCAGCGGCCGGCAGCTGCTCGTCGAGCAGGCGGAAGAGTCGGTCGTCGAGGCGCGTCGCGCGGGGATCGCGATTCGGGAGACTCACGCGTGGTTCCCCGCGATCGCACCGGCGGGGAGGGCCGGGCGGGGAAGACCGGGTACAGGCGGCGTCATGTCTCTAATGTATCAAAGAGTTCAGATCGAATGGAATAGTCGCTATATGAATTGGTTGTTACGTTCCGGTTTCGATGCGGGAGCTGGCCTCGTCGAGGCGCAGCATCCGCTCCCGCGCGCTCGCTCCGAGGCGTTTGTGCACTCCCGCGATGAGCGTCTCGACGACGGCCATCGGGGCGACGAAACCGTCGAAGGGGCTCGGGGCCTCCACACGCGCGCTCAGCACGACGTCGGCGACCTCGGCGATCGGCGACATCC
Source organism: Compostimonas suwonensis (assembly GCF_002797855.1). Classification (GTDB taxonomy): domain Bacteria; phylum Actinomycetota; class Actinomycetes; order Actinomycetales; family Microbacteriaceae; genus Compostimonas; species Compostimonas suwonensis. The sequence goes on along the minus strand of NZ_PGFB01000004.1, from coordinate 422,162 downwards.
AGGGGTCGGTGAGAAGGATGATCTGGGCGCGTTTCTCGCGGGCCAGGCGCGCCATCGCGATCGTGTCGGCCTGGTAGCGACGGAAGTCGAACACGATGAGGCAGTCTTTGCGGGTGAAGCCGACGAGGCCGGTCATGATCTCGCGGGTGTCGCGGTAGTAGTGCACGCCGCCTCGCATCTGGCGCAGGTTGAGCTCGGCGTTCTCGGCGAGGATGCGCGAGAAGCGGCCACCCACGAGGTGCAGGGTGAGGTCGGTGTTCGAGAGCAGCTCGAAGGCCTTCTCGAGCTCGCTCTCCGGCAGGTCTTTGAACGTCTCGGTGAGCCCGGACTGGAAGATGCCGAGCGCACTCGAGCGGAAGCTGTCGGTCGTGCCGCTGTCGTCGTAGAGCGGCTCGAGGGTCACGGGCGACGCGGTCTTGGCGAGAAGCTCGTGCCGCAGGTCGCTCTGGAACTCGCGATAGCTCGAATAGCCGAGGCGGGCCACGAAGCGCACGACGGTCGGGCCGCTGACCTTCGCGAGCTCGGAGAGCGCCTGCGTGGTCTCCAGCCCGGCCGCGGGGTACTGCGAGAGGATGGCGCGCGCGACCTGCCGCTCCTTCGTGGAGAGCTTCTCCATGGCGGCGCGGATGCGTGCCGCCACCGTGCCCGGCTGTTGTGCGGGGGAGTCCAGGCCGCCCTCGGTGCTCTGCTCAGCCACTCGTCATCTCGCCTTCCGCATCGATCCTCGATTGGTTCAGGGTAGCCGAGGAAACAGTCCCGAGCCCCCGATTCCTCAGGCTCGCGCGTGGTCGGACTCGGCGAGCACCGCGTCACCGTGGCGCGGGTCGAAGAGCGCGTGATAGCCGCCGGTGTGCCAGAAGACGACGGGGCCCTCGATCTGCCCCGTGCGGGCGAGGTCGACGAGGGCGGCGACGGCCTTGCCCGAGTAGATCGGGTCGACGAGCAGGCCCTCCGTGCGAGCGAGCAGCAGGATCGCCTCGAGGGTGCCCTCGGTGGGGATGCCGTAGCCCTCGCCGAGGTAGGCGAGATCGAAGTCCATGTCGTGCGGGCCGAAGCTCAGGGGCGAGCCGATGAGCGCCGCGGCATCCGTGGCCAGGCTCGCGTAGGTGCCGAGCGTGTCCGGGTAGATGTCGCTCGCCACGCCGATGCCCCGTACGCGCATCGCCGTGCCGCTGAGCGCCCGGCCGAGCTGGAGGCCGGCGTGGGTGCCGCCCGACGACGAGGCGTGCACGAGCGTCGTGAACTCGACGCCCTTCTGCTCGGCCTGCGTCTGAAGCTCGAGGAAGGCCGCCGCGAAGGCGAGCGCCCCCCGCGGGGAGGAGCAGCCGACCGGCAGGTAGTACGGGGTCGCGCCGCGTGCCCGCAGATCCTGCTGGATGTCTTCGGTCAGCTGGGCGAGCTCGGGCCAGCTCACGCGCCCGACGAGCCGCACCTCGGCGCCGAAGAGCTCGTCGAGCAGCAGATTGGAGACGCGCTGCTCGGGGGCGTCACCCGAGAGCACAAGGGTGCAGCCGAGACCGAGAGCAGCGGATGCCGCGGCGGCGGCTCGCGCGGAGTTCGAGAGTCGCGCTCCCTGTGTGACGATGTGATCGGCACCCGCCTGCACGGCGTGGGCGAGCTCGAACTCGAGCTTGCGCACCTTGTTGCCGGCGAGGCCGATCGAGCCGATGTCGTCGCGTTTGCACCAGACCTCGACGCCGAGCGCCTCGCTGAACCGCTCGAGGGGGTGAAGCGGGGAGGGGAAGCCCCGCAGATCCAGTCGCGGATACTGCTCGAGGCGATCCTGTGCGGTCATGCGGGTGCCCTCTCCTCGACCGGACTGTGTGAACGATACATTACAAGATCAACTGAAATCGTTCGATATGTATCGCAAATTGATATTCTCGGAGCCACGCGATCAACGAGAAAGGCGCGATATGGCGACGTACGAGGTACCCGGCATCGTGAACCGGCTGTGGACGACGGCGCACGAGCCCGTGCTCACGATCGACGACGGCGACGTGCTCGCCTTCGAGCTGCAGGAGGCGGGCGGAGGGCAGTACGACGACTTCCGCAACGGCGACGAGGTTCCGCCCACCGACCTCGACCGGTTCTACCCGCTCGCCGGGCCCATCATGATCAACGGCGCGGAGCCGGGCGACGTCGTCGAGCTCGCGCCCCTCGAGTACAGCACGGGCGATTGGGGCTGGACCTCGATCCTCCCGGGTATGGGCCTCCTGCCCGACGACTTCTCCGAACCCCACCTGCACCGCTGGGACCTCTCGGCGCCCGGCGGAGCCGACTACAAGGGCATCGCGACGATCCCCCTGCGACCCTTCTGCGGGGTCATGGGGCTCACCCCCGTGACGGACGAACCGCTCTCGGTCATCCCGCCCGGCCGGTTCGGCGGCAACGTCGACTGCCGCGACCTCACCGTCGGCACGCGTGTCTTCCTGCCCGTGCAGACCACGGGCGCCCGGCTGATGTTCGGTGACCCGCACGCGGCGCAGGGAGACGGCGAGGTGTGCCTCTCCGCCATCGAGGCGAGCATGAGCGGTGTTATGAGGGTACGACTCCACAAGGGCCGTACGATCCAGGCGCCCCAGTTCCAGACCGCGGGGCCGTTGCGCTCCGGCATCGACGACCAGGGCTACTACGCGACCATGGGGGTGGCCTCCGACCTCATGAGCGCCGCGCAGGATGCCGTGCGCTTTATGATCGAGCATCTCGCCGGCCGCTACGGGATCGACCCCGTCGACGCCTACCTGCTGTGCAGCGTCGCCGGCGACCTCAAGATCAGCGAAGTGGTGGATGCGCCGAACTGGGTCGTCACCGCCTATCTGCCGCTGTCGATCATGAACTGACGCGGGCGCGCGGAGGACGGGGTGGGTTCAGCGTTCCGGGAAGCCGTGCGGAAGCCCGCGCAGCGCGGGCTCGAGCCGTTCCAGTCGCGTTCGCTCGAGCATCAGCGCCGCGTACTCGCGCTCGCGGCGCACAGCGGCGACGCCGAGCAGGAACGTCCAGGCGTCGACCGCGGGGATCGGCGACACGTAGGGCGAGGCATCCGCTGCGAGGGTTGCCGCCAGGCGGGCGCGGGTCTGCGGCGTGAGCTCGGGGGCCTGGGCGAGGAACTGCGCGATCCGCCGCGAGAGCGGATCCGGCATCCGTGCGACGTCGACGGTCGTCGCCCAGCCGGTGAGGGCCGGCGGAACCACCGCGGGCGCGACGAGCAGCGGGGGGACCCGTTCGTGCTGGCTGTAGGTTCCCGCGAGCAGGTCGCCGAGCCGCTTCGACCTGTCGCTCAGCAGGGAGACGATCGCGGCGAGCCCGCCGAGGGTCGCGTAGATCTCGACGACCCCCATGAGCGCCCGCACGAAGGCGTGGCGCAGGGTGATGCCGCCCCCGTCGTCGCGCACGATGCGCGCGCCGATCGCGAGCTTTCCGAGGGAGCGGCCGTGCGAGGCCGTCTCGACGACCATCGGCAGGATGACGACCGAGAGCACGATCGCGACGACGCTGAGCGCCTGCACGATCGCGCCGTCGCCGGACCCGCCCAGAAGGCTCGAGATGAGGAGGTTGAGGCCCAGGAAGACGAGCACCGACAGGAGCACGTCGATGAGGGTTCCGGCCGCACGCAGCAGCATGCTCGCGGGGCGCACGTCGAGGGCGACGGCCTCTCCCGTGATGAGCTCGTTCTCGTCGGCGACATGCGCCGAGCCCGCGGGCTGCATCGACATAACTATCATTTAAGCAGATGGACCTCGACGCCTACACACAAGCGCATCGCGAGGAGTGGAGTCGACTCGACGCCCTCGCGAAGCAGGCGACCCTCGGCGGCGCGGATGCCGACGAACTCGTGGAGCGCTACCAGAGCGGCGCGAGCCAGCTCTCGGCCATCAAGACCGTCGCGGGATCGACGCGCTCGGGCGACCGCCTCTCGGTGACGCTCTCGCGTGCGCGCCTGCGCTTCACGGGAGCCGGATCGAACCTGCTCTCGCAGATCCCCGCCTTCTTCGTGGCGCAGCTGCCGGCGGCCCTCTACCGGCTGCGCTGGCTGACCCTCGCGATCGCGGCCGCGACGGTCGTCGTGGCCGGGCTCTACGCGATCTGGGCGCTGGGCGATCCGCGCGTGCTCGCCAACTTCGGCTCGGACGCCGACCTGCGCAAGCTCGTCGACGAGGACTTCGTCGGCTACTACTCGGAGAACCCCGCGGCCTCGTTCACGGGCCAGGTCTGGACCAACAACGCGTTCATCGCCGCGCAGTGCATCGCCTTCGGCATCGTCGGCCTGTACGTGCCGTTCGTCATCCTGCAGAACGCCCAGAACCTCGGGGTCAACGCCGCCGTGATGTTCGCCTACGGCGAGGGCGACACCTTCTTCATCTACATCCTGCCGCACGGTCTGCTCGAGCTCACGGCGGTCTTCGTCGCTGCGGCGGCGGGGCTGCGCATCTTCTGGTCGTGGATCGCGCCGGGCGCCCGAACCCGCGGGCAGGCGCTCGCCGAAGACGGCCGGGCGCTCTTCACGGTGGCGATCGGGCTCGTCCTCGTGCTCTTCGTGAGCGGCATCATCGAGGGCTTCGTGACGCCCGCGCCCTGGCCGTGGCCCGTGAAGCTCGCGATCGGCGTGCTCGCCCTGGCCGCGTTCCTCGTCTACATGCTCGTCCTCGGACGCCGGGCCGTGCGGGCGGGGGAGACGGGCGACCTCGGCGAGTTCGAGGCCGGCGCCAAGCGCATCGTCGCCGGCTGAGCGCCGGCTCGCGGCATCCGCTCTCTCTTCTTCCCCCTCCCACTCAAAACGACGGAGATATTGCGCATACGGGCCAAGAAACGCTCGTTACGCCCCAAAAAGCTCGGAATCTCCGTCGTTGTGAGAACAGAGCAATTGTGAGAACAGAGGCAGGAGGGGCGGGGATCAGAGCAGGCCGGCGGCCTTGAGCGCGAGGTAGCGGTCGGCGAGGGCGGGCGGCAGCTCCTGCGGGGTGGCGGTGACGACGTCAGCCCCCAGTTGACGGACGGCGGCCGTGATCCTGCTCACATCGAGCAGGCTCCGCTCGGCCGAGGCCGCCCGGTAGAGGCTCTCGCGGTCACCGCGGTCGGATGCCGCCCGCACGACCTCGGGATCGCTCACCGAGGCGACGACCACACGGTGCCGACCGGTGAGCTGGGGCAGCACGGAGAGCAGCCCGCGCGCCGCCCCCGTGGAGTCGATCGAGGTGAGCACGACGACGAGCGCGCGCTGGCTCGTGATGGCGCGCACCTCGCCGGGCACCCGGGTCCAGTCGGTCTCGATGAGCTCGGGCTCGATGGGCGCCATCACGTCGACCATACGCGAGAGCAGCTCGGCGCCCGTCGCCCCCTGCACCCGGCCGCGGGTGCGGCGGTCGTAGGCGAGCCAGTCCACCCGGTCGCCGGCGCGCGAGGCGAGGGCGGCCAGCAGGAGCGAGGCCTCGAAGGCCGTGTCGATGCGAGGCTCGTCGGCGATGCGGGCCGCGGAGGTGCGGCCGGAGTCGACGACGATCACAACCCGGCGGTCGCGTTCCGGCCGCCAGGTGCGCACGACGAGGTCGTTGCGGCGTGCGGTCGCCCGCCAGTCGATCGAGCGCACGTCGTCTCCGCGCACGTATTCGCGCAACGAGTCGAACTCGGTGCCCTGGCCGCGCACGAGCACCGAGGTGCGCCCGTCGAGCTCGCGCAGGCGGGCGAGGCGCGAGGGCAGGTGCCGCCGCGACGAGAAGGCGGGCAGCACCCGCAGCACCGCCGCCGTCGGCATGGTCGCCTGCCGGGCCGCGAGCCGCAGCGGGCCGAAGGAGCGCACGGTCACGTGGGAGGCGTGCCGCTCGCCGCGCCGGGTCGGGGTGAGCGTCATCCGCACCACGCCGCGCTCCCCGGGCTCGATCGAGACCCGGCTGCGGGTGGGTGCGGCGCCGGCCGAGGGCTGCCAGGCGTCGCGCAGGATGCCGCGCACCGTCCGTCCGCCGCGGTTGGTCACGTAGAGCTCGCTCACGACCGTCTCGCCCAGGCGCACGCGCGCGGGAACCGAGCGCTCGAGCCCCAGGCGTCGCGGCGAGCCGGCGAGCAGGAGGTCGACGCCCGTCACGATGACCACGACGAGCAGCCACCACCAGAGCGCGACGCCGTCGCCGACGATCACGATCGGCACGACACCGAGCGCGACGAGCGCGACGAACCAGCCGGAGACCGCCACCTTAGATCGGCACCTGCACCTGCTGCACGATCGAGCGGAGGATCGCGTCGACGGAGACGCCCTCGAGCTCGGCCTCGGGGCGCAGCTGGATGCGGTGCCGCAACACCGGCAGCACCATCGCCTGCACGTGGTCGGGGGTGATCGAGTCGTAGCCGGTGAGCCAGGCCCAGGCCTTCGAGGCGGCCAGCAGCGCGGTCGTCCCGCGCGGGCTCACCCCGAGCTTCACGGAGGGGCTGCGGCGGGTGGCACGGGCGAGGTCGACGATGTAGCCGAGCACGTCTGCACTCGCGCCGACGGATGCCGCGGCATCCTGCGCGGCCGCCAGCTCGCGTGCCCCGATCACGGGTGTCACCCCCGCCCCGGCCAGGTCGCGCGGGTTGAAGCCGTTCGCGTGCCGGTGCAGCACCTGCACCTCGGCGTCGCGCTCGGGAACGTCGAGCACGAGCTTGAGCAGGAAGCGGTCGAGCTGCGCCTCGGGCAGCGTGTAGGTGCCCTCGTACTCGATGGGGTTCTGGGTCGCCGCCACCAGGAAGGGGTCGGGGAGCTTACGGGAGACGCCGTCGACGCTCACCTGGCGCTCCTCCATCGCCTCCAGCAGTGCCGACTGGGTCTTGGGAGGCGTGCGGTTGATCTCGTCGGCGAGTAGGATGTTGGTGAAGACGGGCCCCGCGCGGAACTCGAACTCGCCCGCCCTCGTGTCGTAGACGAGCGAACCGGTCACGTCGCCCGGCATGAGGTCGGGGGTGAACTGCACGCGCTTCGTGTCGAGGCTCAGGCTGTGGCTGAGAGCCCGCACGAGCAGGGTCTTGGCGACGCCCGGCACACCCTCGAGCAGCACGTGACCGCGGGCGAGGAGTGCGATCATGAGGCCGGTCACCGCGCCGTCCTGCCCGACGACGGCCTTGCCGACCTCGGCGCGCACCCGGGCGAGCGCCTCGTGCAGGCTCTCGGAGCTCGGAGCGGGTGCGGCGGGCGCCGGGAACGGTTCGTTCGTGGTCTCGGTCATACGTCCATTCTTCCTGTCTGATCGATCGCGCGTCGTACGGCCGTCTCGAGCTCCGCGAGCCGGCCGGAGTAGTCGAGAAGCGCCGCATCGCCCGCCGGCACGCCGTCGAGCAGCAGCTCGCGCACCTCCGCGGGATGCCGGCCGGTCAGGGCCGCGCTCGCGTCCGAGACCTCCTCGGCGCTCGCCGAGGGCGGCAGCCCGAGCAGCCCGCCGAGCCGGCCGAGGGCGCCGATGCGCAGGGCGTCGAGCGCACGCAGCCGTGACGAGGAGCGCGCGTAGAGCCGGGCGCGGCCCTCCATCGTCTCGCGGGCCCGCACCGTGACGGGCAGGTTCTCGATCACGAGCGGGCCGAGCCGGCGTCCGCGCCAGATCGCGGCCGCGATCGCCACGATCCCGGCGAGCGCGAGAACGGGGGTGACCCAGCCGGGGGTGAGCTCGCCGAGCGACGGATCACCCGTGGCCGCGACATCCGTGATCGCCGGCAGGTACCAGACGAGGGTCTGCGTGCCGCCGAGCAGATTGAGGGCGAGGGCGGCGTTGCCGGCGTCGGCGATGCCGTCGTTGCTGAGCACGCGGGTGCTGCCGAGGATCGTGAGATCGCCGGCGGCCGTGGGCAGCTGGAGCAGGGAGAAGGTGCCGGGGCCGCCGGGGAAGCACTCGACGGCGCCGGGGTCGTCGGTGCGGTAGCTGGAGTCCTCGCCGCTCGCGTCGGAGCCGCGCACGCGGATGCTCTCCGCTTTCTGCGCAGCCGGCAGCCGGCACTGCGCGTCGAGCAGCTCGTCGTCGCTCACTCCGCCGAAGCCGGTCTGCGGGGTGAGCGCCTGCAGGTAGCCGAAGCCGGGGTTCACGAGCACGAGGTGCTCCGTCTGCGCGGCGAGGGCGGTGATCCGCCCCGCGTCGAGGTACTGCTCGGGGTCGTACACGAGAAGCGTCGTGCCGGCGGATGCCGCGGCCGCGGCATCCTCGTAGCCCGCGGCCTCGACGACCTCGACGCCCCGCTGCCGCAGGACCTCGACGAGGGCCTGGCTGCCTGCGGGGCCGGGTTCGCTCGCGCCCAGGGGCGTCCCCGTGCTGCCGAGACCGCCGGCGAAGAGCACTGAGAGGCCGGCGATGACGACGACCCCCGCCGCCGCGATGAGCCAGAAGCGCGAGCGGGAGAGAGCGCGCCGCACGGTGGGGGTGCTCGACGGCGCGGTGCGCGACGAGGCGGTGCGCGCGTCGGCGCGTTCGCCCGCGGGCGCGGAGACGGAAGCGCTCACGCGGACACCGTCGCGCGGGACTCGTGGCCGGCAGGCGTGCTGGCGGTGAGGGCCGCGTCGAGGGCTCGCACGGACTCGTAGCGCTCGAGGGTGGCCGTCTCGCCGAGGTAGCGCACCCCGTCGAAGATGCGCGAGACGGCGAGCAGCTCGGCGGCGTGATCGGGGAAGCCGGCGCCGGCGCGCACCGCGAACTCGTGAGCCGTCGTGCCGGGGGTGACGAGAACGACCGTGCGGTCGACGAGGGAGCGCGCGAGGGCGCGGAAGAGGTCTTGCACGGCGTCGTTCCAGCGGCCCCCCGCCGCAGCGTTCTGTGCCGCGGCGCGCAGCTGCTCGGCGGTGCGGTCGTCGTGGGCGCCGAAGAGCGGCACGGAGCGTGGCGCCCGCCGGTTGAGGCGGGGCAGCCCGAAGACGAGGACGGCGACGACCACGGCGGCGGCGACGAGCACGATCACGATGAGGGGCACGAGCCCGCCGAAGGCCGATCCGTCGGGCACCGTGAGCGACTGGAACCACTCCCAGATCGACTGCGCGAGCTCGTCGAACCAGTTCGGCCGTGCGGCCTGGTACTGCGGCTTGCCCAGCTCGTCGAGCAGCCACTGCCGGGCCTCGGGGGCGTCCGGGTCGACGGGCACCTCCGAGCGGGCCGACGCGAGGGCGGCCGAGAGCGCGAGGAGCGGGGCGATCACGCCCACGGCGACCCGGTGCCGGTGGCGGGCGGCGCGACGGGGGCGGCGCGGGTGTCGTAGGGGTCGGGCACGCCCTGGGCACCGGCGTCCCGCGACTCGACGAAGCGCTGCAGGTCGAGGTCGAGCCCTTCTGTGCGCATCCGCAGGTCGATGTAGATGACGGCGACGACCGCCGACTGCACGACGGCCGCGACGGCACCGAGCACGACCGACACGAGCAGGTAGAGCACGTAGCTGCCGATGACGAAGGCGATGCCGTCGCCCGAGCCGTTGGGGTCGATGAGCACGCCCGAGAAGGTGAAGAGCAGGTTGAAGGGGATCGAGACGACCTGGGTGACCGCGCTGATGATGGCGTAGACGAGGATCTCGGCTCCGAAGGTGCGCCAGAAGTGCCCGGTGGTGAGCGACCACGAGCGGCGCACGGCGCGGCCGATCGAGGCGCGCTCGAGCACGATGACGCTCGGCACGAGGGAGGTCTTGGTGCCGAGCCACACACCGAGCACGATGAGCCCGGCGATCACGAGGAGCGTCACGAGGATCGCGACGACCAGCAGATCGGGCCCGGCCGCGAAGAGCGCGACGACGGGGATCGCGGCGACGACGAGGGCGGCGATGGCGACGACCCCGACGAGCAGCACCCAGGCGAGGAGGGCGCCGATGCGCGGGGCCGCGCGTCTCCACAGCGTGCCCATGCGCAGCTTCTCGCCGAGCGTTCCGCGCGCCACCTCGAGCACGATGACACCCTGCAGCAGCGCGGCTCCCACGAGCCCGAGCACGACGGGGACGAGCAGCGCGAGGGCGCCGATCGCGACGGAGCCGGCGATCACGGCGCCCTGCTCGGCGACGGGGGTGCTCGCGATGCGGCCGAAGGCGAAGAAGGCGACGAGCCCCGTGACGACGGCGACGAGCACGGTCGTGACGCCCTGGATGATGAGGGCCGAGCCGACGGTCGCCTTGGCGTTGCGGCGCAGCACCTGGAACGGGGCGCCGAGCAGCGTGCCGAACCCGAGCGGACGGAGCGGGAGCAGCCCCGGCTTGGGCGGCGGGGTCCAGTTCGGCTGGGCGCCCGGGTAGCCGGGGTACCCGGGGTAGGACTGGTACCCGGGCGGGCCCGGCGGGTTCTGGTACCCGGGCGGCGGCGGGTAGGAGCCGGCGGGCGGATACGAACCGGGCGGCGGCGGGTACGAGGCCGGCTGCTGCGGGTGCGCCGGGCCGGCGGACTCCGAGCCGTCGCCTGCCGCAACGCCCTGCGGCGGCCCCTCGGGAGCCTGCCAGTTCTCGTGATCCGTCACGTCGAACGCTCCTCTTCCCGGTGGCCGATCATCCGCCGTGCCCGTCCATCTCCATGCTGTCATATTCCACCAGGCGGTTCGCGGCCGACTGTGCGCCTGTGCGCAGGCTCCTCGGATACTCTGGTGCGAGAAAAGTCACGGGTTTTCGCACGATGTCGTGCGCGGCCCCGACGGAGACGGGCACATGAACTCACGAATTCTCGTCGTCGACGACGACACCGCACTGGCCGAGATGATCGGCATCGTCTTGCAGGCGGAGGGCTTCGAGACGTCCTTCTGCGCAGACGGCACGGGTGCCCTCGAGGCGTTCCGCGAGTCGAAACCCGAGCTCGTGCTGCTCGACCTCATGCTGCCCGGGATCGACGGCATCGAGGTCTGCCGCCGCATCCGCGCGGAGTCCGGCACGCCCATCATCATGCTCACCGCCAAGACCGACACGGCCGACGTCGTGCGCGGTCTCGAGTCGGGCGCCGACGACTACATCGTCAAGCCGTTCAACCCCAAGGAGCTCGTCGCGCGCATCCGCACGCGTCTGCGCCCGGCCCAGCCCGTGGGCACCGAGTTCCTGCACATCGGCGACGTGGCCCTGGATGTCGCGGGGCACGAGGTGTCGCGCGGCGATCAGCGCATCAACCTCACCCCGCTGGAGTTCGACCTGCTCCTGGCCCTCGCCTCGAAGCCGCAGCAGGTCTTCACCCGCGAGATGCTGCTCGAGCAGGTCTGGGGCTACCACTACAAGGCCGACACGCGCCTCGTCAACGTGCACGTGCAGCGGCTGCGCGCGAAGGTCGAGGACGACCCCGACAACCCCAAGATCGTGATGACCGTGCGCGGCGTGGGCTACCGCGCCGGCGCCGTCACCTAGGGGAGCCATGGCGATCGTTCGGCGTCGGCCGTGGTGACGCAGGCGCATCCGCTCAGGGCCGGCTGGCAGGGCTGGCGGCAGTGGCGCACCTGGCCCGCGCGCGCGCTGGGGGCGTGGCGCGCCTCCCTGCAGCTGCGCACCGTCACGATCACGGTGGCGCTGTCGACGATCGCGCTCGTGCTCACGGGCGGCTACATGTCGTACAGCATCGGCAACGACCTCTTCCAGGCGCGGCTCGACCAGGTGCTCAGCAGCGCCAACCGCGCGACGGCATCCGCTCAGGCCACCCTCGACGCCTCCGACGCCTCGGACCGCGCGGCGGTCGAGAACCTCTTCACCTCGGTGCAGAACCAGATCCGCACGGTGTCGTCGACCCCGCTCCTGGCGGTCTACCGCGCGCCCGGGCAGGAGAACTCGGCCATCGCCCCGCAGTCGTTCGCGAGCCCGCAGCTGAGCACGGGCGTCATCACCACAGAGCTGCGCGCCGCCGTCGAGACGGAATCCGACCAGCAGCACTGGCAGTCGGTGGCCCTCGTCGACGACACGGGGGTCAGCTCGCCGGGCATCGTCGTCGGCTCCGAGATCGTGGTGCCCGCCGCCGGCCGCTACGAGCTCTACCTGGCCTACAGCCTGAGCGACGCCCAGGCGACCCTCGCCTTCGTGCAGCGCACGCTGCTCCTCGGCAGCTTCGCGCTCCTCATCCTCATCGGCGCCGTCGCCTGGCTCGTCGTGCGCCTGATCGTCACCCCGATCCGGGTCGCCGCCGAGACGAGCCAGAAGCTCGCGGCGGGCGACCTCGAGGTGCGCATCCCCGAGAAGGGCGAAGACGTGGTCGCGACCCTCGCCCGGTCGTTCAACGGCATGGCCGACAGCCTGCAGAGCCAGATCAAGGAGCTCGCCGAGCTCTCGACGGTGCAGCAGCGCTTCGTCTCCGACGTCTCGCACGAGCTGCGCACCCCGCTCACGACCATCCGGCTCGCGGGCGACGTCATCTACGACCAGCGCGAGAGCTTCCCTCCCGCGACGGGCCGCACCGCCGAGCTCCTGCACACCCAGGTCGAGCGCTTCGAGCTGCTGCTCACCGACCTCCTCGAGATCAGCCGCTTCGACGCGGGTTTCGTGCAGCTCGAGACCGAGCCGACGAACCTCGTGCGCCTCGCCGAGGGGGCGATCGACAGCATGCACGCGCTCGCCGAGTCGAAGGGCTCGGACGTGCGGCTCGTCGCCCCGGGGGGCTACTTCGACGCCGAGGCGGATCCCCGTCGCATCCGTCGCATCGTGCGCAACCTGCTCGGCAACGCGATCGAGCACGGCGAGGGCAAGCCGATCGTCGTCTCGGTCGACAGCAACGCCTCGGCCGTCGCGCTCGCCGTGCGCGACTACGGCCTGGGCATGAACGAGCGGGAGTCGGCGCGGGTCTTCGACCGCTTCTGGCGCGCGGACCCCTCCCGCAAGCGCACGATCGGCGGCACGGGCCTGGGGCTCGCGATCTCGCTCGAAGACGCGAGTCTGCACTCCGGATGGCTCGAGGTCTGGTCGAGGCCGGGCGCGGGCTCCTGCTTCCGGCTCACCCTCCCGCGGGTGCGCGGCGGCCAGATCGTGTCGTCGCCGCTGCCCCTCCCTCCCGCAGACGCCGAGGGCACGACGCCCAACTTCACGGGCGAGGTGACCCCGGTGGATGCCCCGACCGCCGATTCGAAGGGACGCGACGATGCCTGACCGCCGTGACCGCCGCCGCGGCATCCTGGCCATCGCCGGCCTGCTCCTGATCGCCCTCACGGGCTGCGCGACCATACCGAGCTCGGGGCGCGTGCAGACCGGCGTGACGGCCCCCGACACGGGTGTCGAGCCCGACATCGACATCCTCGCCGACGGCCCGAAGCCGAACGCGACGATCGACGAGATCCTGCGCGGCTTCATCGACGCGGCCTCCAGCCCGAAGGACGACTACGCGACGGCGCGGCAGTTCCTCGATCCCACGTTCCGTCAGGAGTGGAACCCGAACATCGGGGTGATCGTCGACAACGCGACCACCCGCTCGATCGTGACGGTCGACGACACCAAGCGGTCGCTCACGGTGACGGCGACGGCGATCGTGAACGAGTTCGGCGAGTACAGCGAGGGGGAGGTGAAGCCCGTTCCGCTCGAGTACAGCTTCGAGCAGGTCGACGGGCAGTGGCGCATCGGCAAAGCCCCCGACGGCACGGTCATCGACCAGTCCGCGTTCCGCACGGTCTTCCGCGCGCATCCCGTCTACTTCTTCGATCCCGGCTTCAGCTTCCTCGTGCCCGACCTGCGCTGGTTCCCCTCGCGCGCCTCCACCGCCACGCGCATCGTTCAGGCCCTGCTCGAGGGGCCGGCGGACTGGCTCGCCCCCGGGGTCGTCACGGCGTTCCCCCCGGGCACCGCGCTCGCTCCCAGCAGCGCCGTGCCCATCGACGGGCCCGAGGTCGTCGTCGACCTCGACAGCGAGATCACCCAGGCCGACACCCTGACCCGGCAGCGGATGAAGCTCCAGCTGACCGAGAGCCTGTCGTCGGGCCTCAACATCCGCTCCGTGGTCATCTCCGCCGATCAGAACCGGCTCGACATCGCCGATCTCGGTGCGGAGGTCGTGCGCAACCCGCGCATCGACACCCGCAGCCTCATCCTGCGCGACGACGAGTTCGGCTTCCTCCCGGCGACGGGGGAGACCCTCTCGCCGATCGAGGGCATCTCCGACAAGGTCGTCGCCCTCGCCGCGCGCGGGGCCACGCTCTCGGCCGATCAGCGGGTCGCAGCCGTGCTGACGGATGGCACGCCCACGGCCCAGGCGGGCGTCTACCGGGTGCAGGCCGCCGCGGCCCCCCAGCTGGTCGACAGCCGGGAATCGCTCATCGTCCCGGCCGTCGACGACTACGGCTACCTCTGGTCGGTGCCCGCGGACAGGCCGGGCGAGGTCACGATCGTCGATGCCGACGGCGCCGCGACACCCCTCACCACGAGCTGGCCGGAGGCGAGCTCGATCGTCTCGCTCGACGTGAGCCGCGACGGCACGAGGGTCGCCGCGCTGCTCACGGTCGGCGGAGCGGCCAAGTTCGTCGTCGCATCCATCGTTCGCGGCAACGCCGACGTTCCCGTGAGCCTCGGGCCGCCGCTCGACCTCATCGTCGGGCCCGGCATCCCCGTCGACGCCGTCTGGGTCGACGACCTCACCGTCGCCTCGCTCACCGCGCAGCCGGACGGCGACGATCACGTCGTCGCCCAGCAGATCGGCGGCACGAGCACCCTGCTGGGGGCGAGCTCGGGCGCGGCGGCCCTCGTCGGCGCCAACAGCGTGCGCGAGCTGAAGCTGCTCACGGGGGAGCAGGTGCTCGAGACGCAGCGCGGGGTCGGCTGGCAGCAGCGCATCGACGGGGTGGGCTTCGCGGCCGTGCAGATGGGGCTGCCCGGGTAGCTGCTGCTGGGGCAGCCGGGCTGGAGGCGTCCGTGCCCGACCGACGTCCCACCTGCAGGAGATCGTCGGCTCGGAGGGTCTGACCACCCGGTTTTTCCTCCGTTGATCGCCGGAACTCCTGCATCTGGCGCGAAGCGGAGGGGGCCGTTTGAGCTCTGCACAACGCGGTTGACGGGGGAGGGATGCACCGTCGTCGTGATCGGGGTACTGGGATCGGCCGCCGCGCGGCATCCTGTCGGTGTGCAGACCACACGAGTCACCACGAGTCCGCTCGCCGCCCTGCGTGCTGCGGTCTCCGACGCGCTCGCGCTCGTGTCACCCGTCGACTGCGCGGGCTGCGGCGTCGCCGATCGCTCGATGTGCGGCGCCTGTCGCGCCGCGCTCCTCGCCCAGCCGTTCGAGCAGCGCTGGGGCGATGAGCTCGTGGTCTGGTCGGGTCTGCGCTACGGCGGGGCCGTGCAGGCGGCGCTCAACGCCTTCAAAGACGAGGGGCGAACGGATGCCGCCGCCGCCCTCGCCCGCCCGCTCGGCGTTGTGCTCGACCACGCCGCCGCTCGGCTGCGCGGCAGACCGGGCGCCATGCGGATCGACCTCGTCGCCGTTCCCTCGAGCCGTGCCGCGACGGCGCGGCGGGGCTACGAGCCCGTGCGGTCGTTGCTCGCAGGGGCGGGGCGCCGCAGCCCCCGCTGGCTCGTGCAACGGCTCCGCACACGCGACCAGGCCGGTCTCGGCCGCCAGGAGCGGGCGCTCAACGTGGCCGGCTCGATGGTCGCGACGAGGCCGCTCCTCGGTCGTCACGTGGTCATCGTCGACGACGTCGTGACGACCGGGTCGACGCTCCTCGAGGCCGCCCGCGCGCTCGCCGCGGCGGGCGCCGTGGTGCGCGGAGCCGTGACCCTCGCGGCGACCCCGAGACTTCACCCCGCAAAGACTGTGCACATCCGGGGCATAGTCGAATAATCGGTGACATCCGGTCGGGGCGGCACTACGGTGAGACAAAGGCGTGGAAGAACCGCCGACGGATCAGGTGGAACGCCAGAGATCTGGGAGGTCGTCATGGAAATTGACATCGTTGGACGAAACCTGGGAATCACTGATCGTTTTCGCGAGTACGCGACGGAGAAGGCGCAGAAGATAGCCTCATTGGCCGACAAGGCCCTCGCTCTCGAGATCAAGGTTTCGCGTCACAACGAAAAACCGACCGGCTCGAGTGGGGAGGATCGCGTCGAGCTCACCCTGATCGGCCCGGGGCCGCTGGTCCGGGCTGAATCCAGCGGTGCCGACAAGTACTCGGCGTTCGATCTCGCGTTCGGCCGACTGCTCGAACGCCTCCGCCGAGCGAAGGACAAGAAGAAGGTCCATCGCGGCAACCACCGGCCGACCTCGCTCGCCGAGGCCAGCTCGGACGCCTTCAGCGTCGTCGACATCACCCCGGCCGATGCCGCGGTGATCGAGCAGGTGCGCACGGGCTCGATCCCCGTGGTGCAGTCCGATGCGGTCGCCGAGGACGACGAGGAGTACTGCCCCGTCGTCATCCGCAGCAAGGTCTTCACCGCGGACTGGCTCACAGTCGATGACGCCGTCGACCGCATGGAGCTCGTCGGGCACGACTTCTACCTGTTCATGGACTCCGAGTCGGGGCGCCCCAGCGTCGTCTACCGTCGCAAGGGCTGGGATTACGGAGTGATCGGTCTCGACGACACGGCAGAGCCCGCGGCCGCGCGAGCCTGAGAGCCGTCGCCGCGCCCTCTTCCTTCGTGCCGGGTCTTCCGGGTCGCAGGGAGGGGGCGCGGCGGCGTCCGTGCAGCGTGCGCGGCGCGCGGTGAGGGCGCTATCCGCTCAGTCGGTGCCGGCGTCGAACGCGGCGCCTTCCGAGGCCGCGTCGGTTGCGCGCTCCAGCGCCTCGGCGGAGGCGCTGGCGTGCTCGGTGGGGTCGAGGATCTCGGCGGAGAGGCCCGCGTCGAGCCGCCCCACGAGCTCGGCCGTGGGGCCGCCGATGAGACCGGATGCCGCGTACTGCTCGAGACGCGAGCGCGAGTCGGCGATGTCGAGGTTGCGCATCGTGAGCTGCCCGATGCGGTCGCCCGGGCCGAACGCGGAGTCGCCGACCCGCTCCATGGAGAGCTTGTCGGGGTGGTAGCTGAGCGCGGGCCCCGTGGTGTCGAGGATCGTGTAGTCGTCTCCGCGGCGCAGGCGCAGGGTGACCTCGCCGGTGACGACCGAGCCGACCCAGCGCTGGATCGACTCGCGCAGCATCAGCGACTGCGGGTCGAGCCAGCGGCCTTCGTACATCAGGCGCCCGAGGCGGCGGCCTTCGGCGTGGTAGTTGGCGACCGTGTCCTCGTTGTGGATGGCGTTGAGGAGGCGCTCGTAGGCGATGTGCAGCAGGGCCATCCCGGGCGCCTCGTAGATGCCGCGGCTCTTGGCCTCGATGATGCGGTTCTCGATCTGGTCGGAGACGCCGAGCCCATGGCGGCCGCCGATCGCGTTCGCCTCGAGCACGAGGGCGACGGGGTCGTCGAACTCGACGCCGTTGATCGCCACGGGACGGCCCGCCTCGAAGCGCACCGACACCTCCTCGGTGACGACCTCGACGTCGTCGCGCCAGGCGGCGACGCCCATGATCGGCTCGACGAGGTCGAGGCTCGAGCTGAGCTCCTCGAGCAGCTTCGCCTCGTGCGTCGCGCCCCAGATGTTGGCGTCGGTGCTGTACGCCTTCTCGGCGGAGTCGCGGTAGGGGAAGCCGCGGGCGACGAGCCACTCGCTCATCTCGGTGCGGCCGCCGAGCTCGCCGACGAACTCGGCGTCGAGCCAGGGCTTGTAGATGCGCAGGCGAGGGTTGGCCATGAGCCCGTAGCGGTAGAACCGCTCGATGTCGTTGCCCTTGTAGGTGGAGCCGTCGCCCCAGATGTCGACGCCGTCCTCCTTCATGGCGCGCACGAGGAGTGTGCCCGTGACCGCGCGCCCGAGGGGCGTGGTGTTGAAGTAGGTCTTGCCTCCGGAGCGGATGTGGAAGGCCCCGCACTGGAGGGCGACGATGCCCTCCTCCACGAGAGCGCTCCGTGCATCGACGAGGCGGGCGATCTCGGCCCCGTACTCGACCGCGCGCGCCGGCACGGTGTCGATGTCGGGCTCGTCGTACTGCCCGATGTCGGCGGTGTAGGTGCACGGAACGGCACCTTTCTCGCGCATCCACGCGACCGCGCAGGAGGTGTCGAGCCCTCCCGAGAATGCGATGCCGACCCGTTCGCCGACAGGGAGTTTGCTCAAGACCTTGGACATCCTCATATCCTATGGCGAGCCGGCGGCGACTGCGCGGGGCGGCGGAGGCCTTGGCGACCCGGCCCCGACATCCGTTTTCCTGCCTGGTGTACAGTCAGCACGCTTGCAGGTCACATCCCGGTAACATTGTTAGCGTTGTCGGCGTGCGAGCCGGGAACGCCAACCACGCGCCGACCCGAATCGCAGGCGTATCGTGCCCCGGACGAATCGGGGGCGACTAAGAAAAATGGAGTGCATTCGTGGCCTCAGTTCTTGAAAAGGTTCTTCGTGTCGGTGAAGGACGCATCCTCCGCCGCCTCGAGAGCTACGCAAAAGCCATCAACGCCCTCGCAGACGACTTCAGCCACCTCAGCGACGAGGAGCTGAAGAACGAGACCGTCGAGCTGCGCGAGCGCTACTCGAACGGCGAATCCCTCGACGACCTGCTGCCGGAGGCCTTCGCCGCCGTGCGCGAGGCGTCGACGCGCACCCTGGGCCTGCGTCACTTCGACGTGCAGCTCATGGGCGGCGCGGCACTCCATCTCGGCAACATCGCCGAGATGAAGACCGGTGAGGGCAAGACCCTCGTCGCGACGCTCCCCGCGTACCTCAACGCGATCGCGAGCCGCGGCGTGCACGTCGTCACGGTCAACGACTACCTCGCGAGCTACCAGAGCGAGCTCATGGGGCGCGTCTTCCGCGCCCTCGGCATGACCACGGGCGTCATCCTCGCGGGCCAGACCCCCGAGCAGCGCCGCGAGCAGTACGCGGCCGACATCACCTACGGCACGAACAACGAGTTCGGCTTCGACTACCTGCGCGACAACATGGCGTGGCAGGCGCAAGACATGGTGCAGCGCGGCCACTTCTTCGCCGTCGTCGACGAGGTCGACTCGATCCTCATCGACGAGGCCCGCACTCCGCTCATCATCTCGGGCCCGGCATCCGGCGAGGCCAACCGCTGGTTCAACGAGTTCGCGAGCCTCGCGACCCGTCTCGTCGAAGACGAGGACTACGAGGTCGACGAGAAGAAGCGCACGGTCGGCGTGCTCGAGGCGGGCATCGAGAAGGTCGAGGACTACCTCGGCATCGACAACCTCTACGAGTCGGCCAACACCCCGCTCATCTCCTTCCTCAACAACGCCATCAAGGCGCGGGCGCTCTTCAAAAAAGACAAGGACTACGTCGTCATGAACGGCGAGGTGCTCATCGTCGACGAGCACACGGGCCGTATCCTCATGGGCCGCCGCTACAACGAGGGCATCCACCAGGCGATCGAGGCCAAGGAGGGCGTCGCGGTCAAGGCCGAGAACCAGACCCTCGCGACCGTCACCCTGCAGAACTACTTCCGCCTCTACAAGAAGCTCTCCGGCATGACCGGTACGGCCGAGACGGAGGCCGCCGAGTTCATGAGCACCTACAAGCTCGGCGTCGTGCCGATCCCGACCAACAAGCCGATGAAGCGCATCGACCAGTCCGACCTCGTCTACAAGAACGAGGAGGCCAAGTTCCAGCAGGTCGTCGAAGACATCGCCGAGCGTCACGACAAGGGCCAGCCGGTTCTGGTCGGCACGACGAGCGTCGAGAAGAGCGAGTACCTCTCCCGGCTGCTCGCCAAGAAGGGCATCCGCCACGAGGTGCTCAACGCGAAGAACCACGCGCGTGAGGCCGCCATCGTCGCCCAGGCCGGCCGTCTCGGCTCGGTGACCGTCGCCACCAACATGGCCGGTCGTGGAACCGACATCATGCTCGGCGGAAACGCCGAGTTCCTGGCTGTCGCCGAGATGAACGCCAAAGGCCTGAGCCCGGTCGACACCCCCGACGAGTACGAGTCCGAATGGGACGAGGTGTTCAAGCGCGTCAAGGCCGAGGTGCAGACCGAGGCCGACAAGGTCATCGACGCGGGCGGGCTCTACGTGCTCGGCACCGAGCGCCACGAGTCGCGTCGCATCGACAACCAGCTGCGCGGTCGTTCCGGCCGTCAGGGCGACCCGGGCGAGAGCCGCTTCTACCTCTCGCTGACCGACGACCTCATGCGCCTCTTCAACGCGGGCGCAGCCGAGAGCCTCATGGGCCGCAGCGGTGTGCCCGACGACATGGCCATCGAGTCGAAGGTCGTCAGCCGCGCCATCCGCAGCGCCCAGTCGCAGGTCGAGGGCCGCAACGCCGAGATCCGCAAGAACGTGCTCAAGTACGACGACGTGCTCAACCGCCAGCGCGAGGCGATCTACAGCGACCGCCGTCACATCCTCGAGGGCGACGACCTGCAGGAGCGCGCCCAGAAGTTCCTCACCGACGTCATCGACGAGGTGCTCGACGTGCACACCGGCACGGGCAACGGCGACGACTGGGACTTCGACGCCTTGTGGACCGAGCTCAAGACGCTCTACCCGATCTCGATCTCGATCGACGAGGTCATCGCCGAAGCCGGCAACCGCGGCAAGATCAACCGCGACTTCATGCGCCGCGAGATCCTCTCCGACGCGAAGCTCGCCTACGACCGCCGCGAGGAGTCGCTCGGCTCGCCCGCCATGCGCGAGCTCGAGCGCCGCGTCGTGCTCTCGGTCATCGACCGCCGTTGGCGCGACCACCTCTACGAGATGGACTACCTGAAAGACGGCATCGGCCTGCGGGCGATGGCACAGCGCGACCCGCTCGTCGAGTACCAGCGTGAAGGCTTCGCCCTCTTCCAGAACATGATGGGGCAGATCCGCGAGGAGACCGTCGGCTTCCTCTTCAACCTCGAGGTCGAGGTGACCCAGGGTGAGGTCGCCGGCCCGCGGGTCGCCGCGAAGGGCCTCGCTCAGGCGGATGCCGCGCCCGAGGAGAAGCTCAGCTACTCCGCGCCGAGCGACGCCGGCGGGGTCGAGGTGCGCAATCAGCGCGGCCAGATCCAGCAGGCAGCCACCGCTCGCGCTCAGCGTGCGCAGCAGCAGGCCGACAACGGCGGCACGGCGGCTCCGCAGCAGCGCCCCAACCAGCCGCAGCGGCAGGCGCCGGCCACACGCGGCGCATTCGGTCAGGTCACGGGCGGCGACGAGGGCGCCTCGGCGGCTCCGCTCAACCGTCAGCAGCGCCGCTCGCAAGACAAGAAGAAGTAGGGCTCCGGCGTCATCCTCAGGGGGGACCCGGCTCGTTCCGAATCCCTCCTGAAGGTGGATGCCGTACGTCGGCCCGTCCGCTGGACTGGCATCATGACCTCATCGAGCAACCCCGTCGACCAGGCCCCGGCCTTCGTGCACGCCGTGGATCCCGCCGATCTCGAGCTTCCGCCCACCAGGACGGTGGAGGTGCCGACAGGCTCGGCCGAGCGCTGAGCCCGGTCGGACGCGATCAGAGCCGGTTGGACGCGCCGCGGAGCAGCTCGCCGAAGCCGCCCGCCGTGATCTCGCGCCCGGGCGGTGTGAGGGGGAGCGCCGAGGCCGTCTCACCCGTCAACGGCAGCCGGGCGGAGAGCACGGTCCACTCGCCCTCGACGCGCAGTGCGAGCTCACCCCCGACGAGGCGCACCCGATCGCCGAGGCTCGCGAGCCCTCCGGAGACGGCTCCGCCGCGCGCCGGGACCCCGTTGTTGTGCACCTCGACCGTCACGGAGCGCGGGCCGAACGCCGCGTCGAGGCGGATGCGCACGGCACGGGCCTTGCCGTGCCGGATCGCGTTGACGACGCCCTCCTCGACGATCCGGAAGACGAGCAGACGCTCGCCCGCGGCGAGGGGCTCCTCGTTCGCGATGTCGAGCTCGGCGAACCCCGGGGAGATCTCGACGGCGACGTCGATGGCCGTGTCGAGGCGGCGGACGAGCGTGGTCACCGCTGGGCCGACACCCCGGGCGAGCCCCTCCGGGTAGAAGGATCGCGCGATCTGCCGCACCTCGTGCTCGCGGATGTGGTCGACCGCGAGCTCGATGTCGCGCACCGTTCCGCGGAGCGATGCGAGCTCCTCGTCGGACTCGAGTCGAGCCGCGACATCCGCGAGCTGCAGCTGCACGAGCACGAGCGAGTTCTGCAGGGTGCCGTGCAGGTCGTCGGCGATGTCGCGGCGGACGCGCAGCTCTTCGCTCTGCAGGAGCGCGATGCTCTGCTCGCTCTGCCACTCGCGGAAGAGCCGTTCGCGCTCGGTCGCACGCAGGCGTGTGCGCCAACCGACGAGCGCCCAGCCGAGGAGGCCAATGCCCACGAGCAGCGAGGCGGTGAGGGAGATCTCGGTGATCGCGACGGAGGCGTCGTAGATGGGATAGGTGCCGAAGGCGAGGTGCAGCAGTGACCAGACGCTCGAGCCCAGAAGCGAGGAGCCGACGAGCACGGGCAGGAAGCCGCGGCCGAACGAATGCCTGCCGTGCATGTAGAGCGCGATCGGCATCACGTAGAAGACGACGGGCGCGAGGCTGTTGACGACCCGGAATGCGAACGACGGACCCTCGAAGCTTCCGCCGGACTCGTCGACGAAGGCGGTCGTGATGATCAGGAACTGCGCCACGACGAGCAGGCTCGCGAAAGTCGCCGAGGCCGCGACCACCGCGAGGAAGACTCTGCGATCGGCGGGCGTGAGGGTTCTATCGGTGAGGAAGTCCGGTTCCACGGGCCTAGACTAACTGTTCCGGGGACGCACATCGATCTGCACGGATCGGTGAGAACATGAAAGACCCCGACATGAATCTCCGTGAAGCCCTTCCCCTCGTCATCGTCGAGGATCACGCCCTCTTCCGCTCCATGCTCGTCGTGAGCCTCTCGGCGGTGGAGGAGTTCGAGGTGGTCGCGGCCGTGGCGTCGACGAGCGAGGCGCGGCGGGTCATCCTTCCGGGTGCTGTGAGGGTGGCCGTGCTCGACATCGGGTTGCAGGACGGCGACGGCATCGAGCTCGGAGTGGAGCTGCGCCGGCGCGACCCGCAGCTCGGCATCCTGCTGCTCAGCGCGGTGAACGCCATGGACGTCCTGGCCGAGCTGCCGGCGGATGTCGCGCACGGCTGGTCGTACCTGTCGAAGACGTCGACCGCGAACGTGGCGGCGCTCACCCGCGCGATCCGCGCGACGGCCCGCGGCGAGACCGTGCTCGACCCGACGCTCGTGGCCGCCTCCGTCGCTCATCCGCAGTCGGTGCTCGCGACGCTCACCGCTCGGCAGTACGAGATCCTCCAGCTGCTCGCCGAGGGGTTGTCGAACGGGGCCATGGCCCAGCGGCTGGCGATCTCCGAGCGCTCCGTGCACAACCACCTCACAGCGGTCTATGCGGCGCTCGGGATCGACACCGACACCGGCGTCAATGCGCGGGTGGTCGCCGTCCTGCGGTTCCTCGCGGATTCGCGTCGGCCCTGACCGGGCCTCCCGCACAGCGGCGGACGCCGGGACGGACGAGGTGTCCGTCCCGGCGCCCGCCGACACACGCGGTCGTGCTCGATCAGGCCTGCACGCGCCGCCTGCGCCGGGTGATCAGCACCGTGGCGCTGCCCGCGGCGAGCAGTGCCGCCCCGATCGCGATCGCTCCGGCGAGCTCGGTGCCCGTGTTCGCGAGGCTCTCGCCCGAACCGCCTGCACTGCCCGAGGTGGTGCTCGTGACGGGCGCCGTGGTGGGCTCCTCCGTCGGCTCGGTGGTCGGCTCGACCGTGGGCTCGGTGGTGGGCTCGGTCGTCGGCTCGACCGTCGGCTCCGGGGTCGGCTCGCCGCTCGGCTCGACGAGGCTGAACTCGCCCGTGCACGAGGCGTCCCAGTCGCTCGGGCCGTAGAGCTCGGTGCAGCGGAAGAGCGAGGGGTTCACGTCGAACGGCGACCGCCAGGCATCCGCCGCCTGCTCGAAGTCGTAGGCCAGGGCGAGCAGGCTCGCCTCCGACCACGCGGTTCCGAGGAAGACGACAGCCGAGGGGCGCTGATTCGCGGCGAGGTAGCCCGAGGGAACGCTCACCGAGGGGTAGCCCGCCCGCGCTCCGACGCCGGTCGTGCCCGAGTTGGAGACGATCGCGTCGAGGTCGTTGGTCGTGAGCACGGTGTCGATCGCCGCGCGCGTCTCGGCGAGGCCGAGGTCGCGTGCCGCCTCGTAGGAGGCGAGGGTCGCCGGGTCGTTCAGATCGACGGCCTCCGACGCGGTGAGCAGCGTCTGGCCGAACTTGAGGGCCGCGTTCGCGTGCGCGTCGTAGTAGGCGATGATGTCGCTGAGCGTTTTCATGGGCGCGTCGGCGGGCAGCCGCGAGAGGTAGGCGTTGAGGTCGCGCTCGAACTCGAGGCTCAGGATGTTCTGCGCGCTCGTGTTGCCCACGGTCACGGGCACGAGGGTCGCGCCCTGCGCCTCGAGGGTCGCGAGTGCCGCGGTGTAGACCTCGTCGTTGTTGCTCGCGACGAAGCCGAGCCGGGTGCCGGCGAGGGCCGTCTCGCTCAGGCCGGCCGTGAAGTCGACGCCGACGCTCGGGTTGGCGGTCGTCGCCGGGTCCTCCGGGTCGATGCCGACCATGCCGCTGAGCAGGGCGGCCGCGTCGTAGACGCTGCGGGTCATGGGCCCCGCGGTGTCCTGCGTCGCCGAGATCGGGATGATGCCCGTGCGGCTCACGAGCCCGACCGTCGGCTTCACTCCGACGAGGGAGTTCGCGCGCGAGGGGCTGAGGATGGATCCCGAGGTCTCGGTGCCGACCGTGACGGTCGCGAGGGCGGCGGCGCCGGCCGATCCCGATCCAGCGCTCGATCCGCTCGGGGTCTGGCTGGCGTCGTAGGGGTTGAGCACCTGGCCGCCGAGCGAGCTGTAGCCTCCCGGCATCCCGCTCGTCGTGTAGTTCGCGAACTCGGTGAGGTTCGTCTTGCCGATGATGACGGCGCCGGCCTCCTCGAGGGTCGCGGTCACGGGTGCGTCGGCCGCGGGGAAGGAGTTCGCGAGGGCGACCGATCCGGCGGTCGTCGGGATGCCTTCGACGTCGATGTTGTCTTTGAGCAGCACGGGGATGCCGTGGAGGGGGCCGCGGACGGTTCCGGCGGCACGCTCCGCGTCCAGCGCGGCGGCTTCGACGAGCGCCTGCGGGTTGACGGCGCGCACGGCGTTGAGGTGCGGGCCGTTGACGCTCAGCGCGTTGATGCGCTCGATGTAGGCCCGGGTCAGCTCGACGGAGCTGAACGTTCCCGCGGCGAGGCCCGCCTGGACCTCCTGGATGCCGGCTACCGAGAGGTCGAGCGGGAAGGGCGCGGGCTCTTCGACCGCGATCGCTCCGATGGCGGGGATGCCGACGAGGGCGCACGCGACGGCGGCCACGATGACACCCCGGCGTCGGCGGGACCTCGGCCCGGGGCTGGAATGGTTGTGCGACATTGGACTCCTTGACGGGAACTCGTGAAAATCCGCCGGCGTGAGTGCCCGGGGCGGATGGTCTACAGAGAATCAGCTATGGATTTCCTAGGTCTTTCGTATGTGTGACGTTCAGGTTTCGGGTGTCGTGAGGGGCTCATCGTCTCCGTTGTGTCCGTTGTGATCCTCGTCGCGCCGTCGCCGCGTCACAGCACGTGGATGGCGCTCGCCCGCCATCGGCGGTCGAGGCCTTCGAGGCGCAGGGCCACCGCCCGGGAGCGGGCGCGGCCGTGCACCATGACGACCGCCTCGACGACCCCGTCGCGAGGCTCGCACATCGTGATGCGCCCGATCGTGAAGGCGGGCCGTGCGGCGACCTGGCCCTTGACCGCGCGGGCTCGGGCCGAGAGCACGACCCGGCGCAGGAGGTTGCGGTAGACCTCGTCGCTCACCCATCGAGCGACCTGATCGAGCTCGCGGGCCCCGGCCAGGATCTCGATCACGCAGCGGGTGAGGTTCTCGAGCAGGGGCTCGGGGGAGGGCAGCTCGGTGCGGGAGGCGGGCTGGTGGCCGAAGAACTCGTCGGTGTCGAATCGGACCCGCCCCGCGTCATCCGCTGTGCCTTCGGTGACGTCTGCGCGGGCCGGGGTGCCTGCGCGTGCCGGGGTGCCTGTGCCTCTGGGGGCCTGCACGACGGTGAGGGAGGCGCGCTCCTCGGCGACGAGGGGCTGGGGTGACGCTGTGCTCATGGCGGACTCCGGTCATGATCGTGGTTACGGTACGCCCTACCCCGAATAGGGGGTACTGTTGATGCGTCTACCCAACCAGGCGACTAAAGTCGTGTCCACCGGTTTTTAGAAAATGTGGATAACTCGTGCTCCTCCGCGTCGGCTTATGACGAAGTGATCTCCAACTCGAGGCGCCTGTTGCTCGCGATGAGTTGATAGGCGGGCAGCACGCCGGGTCCGCATGCGGCGGTGCCGAGCCCGTTCTGAGCGATGTCGAGGTTCAGCCAGACACGGGGTCTGGAGTCCGTCGATGGTCGAGGTGAACCGACCAACTCGTGGCGGGGCAGGACGACCCCGCTCGGCCCTTCTGCTTCCACATCGACGATCAACCGGAGACCGGACCAGATCGCCGACCGTCCCGAGATCAGCGGGGTCTTCAGCGCCAACGACCAGATGGCCCTCGGGATCATCAAGGCGCTGCACGAACGGGGTCGCAGGATTCCCGAGGACGTCAGCATCGTCGGATTCGACGATATGGCGGAATCCGACTCGTTCTGGCCGCCACTGACCACTGTCCACCAGGACTTCGACATCGTCGGCCAACGAAGCTTCGAGATCCTGCTCGAACAGATCGAGACCGGGAGCGTCCGTCACGGTTTCACGGGCGTCCCAGCGCATCTCGCCGTCCGCCAGAGCACCGCACGGTAGGTACCGAGCCTGCACCAGACCTGACCCTCTGTGTCACGACTTCCCGCGCTGCGGGTTCATCCTGGGCTGCGGTGGCGCTGTGCTCAGGGCGGACTCCGATCCTCATCGCGGTTACGGTATGTGGATAACTCGGATGCCACGCCCACGCTCGCGGTACGGTCACTGCCATGCGGTGGGACGACCTCTTCGACGATCTGGAGAGCCAGATCGAGCACGAGCGCGGTTTCGGCGACGTCGACCTGCGTGCGGAGGAGGAGCGGCTGCGTCTCGGCCGGCTCTCGGTGCGCGACCGCCTCATGGCGCTGTCCGAGGCTCACGGAAAGCGCTCCCGGTATTCGGTGCCGATCGCGCTCGTGACGGGGGAGACGCTCGCGCTGCGCCCGGAGACCTTCGGCAAGGACTGGGTCGGGGGAGAGCTGGGCGGTCGGGGTCCGCGTTCGGCCTATGGGCTGCTGCCGTTGGCATCCATCGCGGGCATCACGCTCCAGCGGGACGCGTTCGGCGAGAGCATCGCGCCATCGGCCGGGCAGGGGGAGGGGCCGCGGCTGGTCGACAGGATCGGCATCGCCTTCGTGCTGCGCGACCTGTGCCGGCGCAGGCGTGCCGTCGAGGTGCAGACCGTCGCGGGAGGGCTGCACGGCACGATCGACCGCGTCGGGCGCGACCACCTCGACCTCGCGGTGCACGAGCGCGGAGTGCCCCGCCGCGATGAGCTCGTCGACCACGTGCGGGTCGTGTCGTTCTCGGCGCTCGTCGTCGTGCGACTGTGAGGGCCGTGATCGTGAACGCTCGGAGAACGGGGCTTGCCGGCGCGTGTGGGAACGGGAGAATAGGGGCATGGCCTCAGAACTGCCCGTCGTCGTCTCCGCCGAGAGCATCGAGGAGGGCGCGGATTCGATCGTCTACTCCAACGTGACGATCGTCAACGCCCTGCTGTCCGGCCTGCTCGAGATCGGCGAGATCGCCCCGAACGCGATACGCAGTTACTACGTCGACTACTACCTCGCGGAGGTCTCGAACGGCGGCTTCGCCCAGTTCGTCGTCAACAGCGGGCTGCCCGACTCGCTCGTCGAGTGGGTGCGCGACGGACTCGAAGGCATGGATGCGCACGGCCACGCCGCCCTGTTCGAGCGGGCGGTCGACGCCTACCAGACGCTCAACGACGAGGAGCGCGAGGGCTTCCTCGAGGGCGAGTTCTTCGGCGACAGCGAGACCCGCGACATCCTGGAGGCCGTCGACGACGAGTTCGAGCGCATCGACGACGCGGAAGACTTGACCGAGCTCAACGCCGCGTGGCTCACGGCCCTGCCGGAGCTGCGGGTGGTGCCGCGCGCCGAGGTCGACGACTTCGTCGCGTCGCGCATCGCGCTCATCGACGGCTTGGAGGCCCGGCGGGCGGCCGCGGAGGCTGGCGACCCTGCCGAGTGACGCCCGCCGAGGTGATGCAGGCCGGGTGATGCAGGATGCCGCGGACTACTCGTCGGCGCGGAGCACCCGCCCCGCCGACAGCTCGGGGATGTTCGAGAAATCGGACTGCAGCCAGAGGCCGAGGCGCCGCGACTCCTCGTACCGGGCCTCGATGTAGGACTCGAGCACAACGCGCTCCACGCGCCACGGGCCGCCCGCGCCCACCTGGATCGCGGGCAGCTCGGAGGAGCGCACGAGCTCGAGCACCTCGGCGACGGTGACGTTGAGGATCTCGGCCGTGTCGGCGAGGGTGAGGAATCGCCCGAGCGTCGATGCGTCCCCGGCTTCTGTCATCCCTCGATTATTCCGCGCGGGCCCGTCTCGTGCCACGGTGTGGATAAGTTCGCCGCCGATTCTGCGGGGCTCGCCCGGTTTCCGCCGCCTCCGCGGCGCGAGCGTGCGCGAGGTGTGAGCGGCGCGGGCGGCGCCGTCGGGCGGTCTGCAATCTGTACGCTGTTCACATAGACTCCACCCATGCATCCCCGAGTGAATGAGGACGCCATGAGCGAACCCACCCCCGCGATCGCGCCGGCGCACTGGCGCCGCAACGTGGGCCTTTTCCTGAGCGGTCAGACGATCTCGCTCTTCGGCTCGATGATCGTGCAGTACGCGGTCATGTGGTACGTGACCTTCGAGACCCGGTCGGGCTTCGCCGTCGCGCTCTACGCGGTCGCGGCGTTCCTGCCGCAGGGTGTCGTGTCGATCTTCGGAGGCGTCTTCGCCGACCGGATGAACCGCCGGGTGCTCGTGATCATCGCCGACGGCTCGATCGCGGCGGCGACCCTCGTGCTCGCCGTCCTCATGCTCAACGGCGTCACCGATCTGTGGATCATCCTGCTCGCGGTCGCCGTGCGCTCGGTCGGTGCGGGTGTGCAGACGCCCGCCGTGCAGGCGATGATCCCGCAGATCGCGCCGCCCGACCAGCTCATGCGCGTGAACGGCATCTTCCAGACGATCCAGTCGGCGATGGCGTTGCTCGCCCCCGCCGCCGCGGGTGCGATCTTCGGCCTCTTCGGCCTCGTTCCGCTGTTCTTCATCGACGTCATCACGGCGGCGATCGGAATCGGGTTCCTCGTCTTCGTGAGCGTGCCGACGCTCGCCTCGATCGCCGAGAAGACGTCGAGCTACCGCGAAGACCTCGTCGAGGGCATGCGCTACATCTGGCGGCATCCCGTCGTCCGCTGGCTGCTGGGGGTGTTCGCGCTCATCTTCCTGCTCACGGTCGCCCCGTCGTTCATCACGCCACTGCTCATCGCGCGCACCTTCGGCACCGAGGTCTGGATGGTCACGGTGCTCGAGATCGCGTTCAGCCTCGGCATGCTGCTCGGCGGTGTGCTCGTCTCGACCTGGCTGGCGAAGCGGAGCCGCATCGGTCTCATCCTCTTCTCGACCTTCGGCTTCGCGATCTTCACGATCGCTCTCGGGCTGAGCCCCGACCTCTGGGTGTTCTACGGTTTTATGTTCGCGTTCGGGCTGCTCGTGCCGCTGTTCTCGGCGCCGTTCATGACGCTCGTGCAGGAGACGGTGCAGCCGGAGATGCACGGCCGGGTCTTCAGCTACGTGGGCATCGTCATGGCGCTCGCGACTCCGATCGGCATGACCGTCTTCGGCCCGCTCGCGGATGTCATCAGCGTGCAGCTGCTGCTCGTGTTCGGCGGCATCGCCACGGTGCTCGTGATGGTCGTCGCGCTGCTGTTGCCCTCGGGCCGGGCCGCCGTGAGGGCCGCGGGCGCCGCCGCCCCGCACGACGACGAAGAGGTGCGCGAGGCGGTCTGAGCGCACGGCCTGAGCGCACGGCCTGGGCCGGGGCGGACGACGGCCGGCACGCGCCGGGCCGGCATGTGTGGATAACTTCCCCGCCGCGACCGCCGGGCCAGGCAGTATGTGCTGGTCGCCGCGTGACGAGTGGATGCCGCGGCGGGTACGGCAGGCGGGGAGAACGATGGCGGCACAGACGAGCGCGCGGGCGCGGTGGTTCGATCCGAGGCTCGGCATCGGGATCGCGCTGGTCGCGGCATCCGTCGTCGGGGTCACGATCGTCGTCTCGGTGAACGACAGCACGGCTCCGGTCTTCGCCGCGCGGTCGGCGATCGCCGTGGGCGACCGGATCACGGCGAGCGATCTCGTGGCCACCGAGGCGAATCTCGGCTCGGCGGCGTCGCGCTATCTGGCGGATGACGGGCTGATCGACGACGGCGCCGTGGCGACGCGCAGCATCGCGGCGGGCGAGCTCGTGCCCGTGGCCGCGGTGGGGCGCGAGCAGAGCGCCCGGGTCGCGCCGATCGTCGTCGAGGTCGCCGGGCGGCTGCCGAGCTCCGTGCAGCCGGGCGCCGTCGTCGACGTGTGGGCCGCCGCCCCAGCGGAGGGCGGCGGCTTCGGCCCGCCGAGCGTTCTCGCGGGCGGCGCCTCCGTCATCGGGGTCGTCGAGCCGTCGGGGGTCGTCTCCTCGTCGTCGCAGGCCGTGGAGATCCTCGTGCCGAACCGTGCCGTCGCCGCGGTTCTCGAAGCCGTCGCCAACGCCGATGCGATCACGGTCGTGCCCTCGACCGGCCGGGCGGCGGGCTGATCGTGTCGACCGTCGCCCTCGCGCTCGAGCACCGCATCGAAGACCGCCTGATCGGCGAGCTCGTCGCCGCGGGCCACACCGTGAGCGCCCGCCTCGCCACGGCCACCGAGATGATCGCGAGCATCGAGCGGATGCCGCCGCACATCGTGCTCGTGCAGTCGACGCGCCGGCAGCTCACGGCGGCGCTCGTCTCCGCGTGCGACGGGCGCGGCATCCACCTGGTCGCCGTCGCCGCCGGAGACCTGGAGCGCAAGCACGCCGCGGCTCTCGGGCTGTACGAGGTCGTGGACGCCGCGGCGAGCTGGTCAGACGTCGAGCAGACCGTTCGGGCGGCCGGCGCGGGCCCGCTGAGGCCCGCGGCATCCGGCGCGGGCGGCGGCCCCGGCGAGGAGAGCGGATCGGTGATCACGGTGTGGGGGCCGGCGGGCGCGCCCGGCCGATCGACGATCGCCGTGGGCATCGCCGCGGAGCTCGCGGCGGCGGGGCGTGCCGTGCTGCTCATCGACGCCGACTGCTACGGCGGCACGATCGCGCCCGCGCTCGGCATGCTCGACGAGTCGCCGGGCTTCGCGGCCGCCTGCCGACTCGCCGCGGCCGACGCGCTCGACAACGCCGAGCTGGAGCGGCTGTCGCAGCACTACATCTCGGGTCACGGCTCGTTCCGGGTGCTCACCGGGATCTCGCGCCCCGACCGCTGGCCGGAGCTCTCCGCCGAGCGCGTGCGCGACACGGTGCGCGCGGCGCGGGCCTGGGCACAGGACATCGTCATCGACACCGGCTTCAGCATCGAGAGCGACGAGGAGATCTCGAGCGATCTCTTCGCGCCGCGACGGAACGCGGCCACCCGCACGGCGATCGCCGAAGCAGACAGGGTCGTGGCTGTCGGAGCGGCCGACCCCATCGGCATCTCCCGCTTCCTGCGCGCGCACGTCGAACTGCTCGAGATCATGGAGACCGGGGCCCTGAGCGTCGTTATGAACAGGGTGCGCTCGAGCGCGGTCGGTGTCGACGCGGGCGGCCAGGTGACGTCGACCCTCGCGCGGCTCGGCGGGATCGCGTCGCCCGCGCTCGTGCCGCACGATCAGAACGCCGCGGATGCCGCGGTGCTCGCCGGTCGCACGCTGCGCGACACGGCGCTGAACTCGCCCGCGCGCGTCGCCCTCGAGCGTTTCGTGCGGGCGCAGCTGCTGCCGCAGGAGGCGCAGCCGGCGCGGGAACGAGGCCGCAGACGCCGTGGCCGCCTCCTGCCGCGCCCGGCATAGGAGGCGCTCGCTCCCGAGCCGAGCAGAGCAGAGCAGAGCAGAGCTGGCGGAGGCTATCTTTGCCCCGCCCGATGCGGGATACTCGACGCGTCGGCCGGAGAACCGCGTCGGCATCCGGTGGAGGGAGACGCCTCGTGGCGCTCGGAACGCAGGAGGACCCCTGGGTGCTGACGACGGCTCCCGGATCGTCGCAGTACACGATGTACGCAGATCGGGCCGCCCAGCCCCCTGCGCTCATCTGCCAGGTCGGCGCGACCCGGCTCAGCTACGAGCTGCGGGCGATCGACGATCTCCACGCCTGGCTCAGGCAGCAGGGCGACTGGGTCTCGCTCGGCGCCGCCGATGAGCAGAAGGCCGCCGCGAGCGGCACCGTCGAAGCCTGGGGCCGCTCGGAGAGCAACCCCGTGGGCGGCTGGTACGGCCTGCGCAAGGGATACCGGGGCAGGTTCGGGATGTATCTCCCGCCGCTGCTCGAAGAGCTCGGGCTCGCCGAGCTCACCCACGACCCCCGCAACAACAAGATGCGCGCCATCGGCTGAGGCGCAGCACGGCACGGCACCGTCAATAGTTCGGTCGTCGCGGCATCCGCCTGCCGATCAGCGCTTCGTGCTCACCGTGCGGTTCTCGGCGCTGACCATCCAGGCGTGCTGCTCGAGCTTCTCGATGATGGCGTGCAGGATGTCGGCGCTCGTCGGGTCCTCTTCGTCGACCTCGTCGTGCACGTCTCGCATCGTGCCCACGACCGCTTCGAGCCGAGCCGTCACGAGGTCGACGGTCTCCGCCGTGTCGACCTCTCCGGCGGGATACTCGGGCAGGGTCGTCGTCGCGGCGACGGTGTCGCTGCGCCCGTCCGGCACCGCGTGCAGCGCGCGGAGGCGCTCGGCCACGACGTCGCTGAACTCACGCGCGTCGTCGATGATCTCGTCGAGCTGCAGGTGCAGGTCGCGGAAGTTCTTGCCCACGACGTTCCAGTGGGCCTGCTTGCCCTGGAGGTGCAGCTCGACGAGGTCGACCAGCACGCTCTGCAGGTGATCCGTGAGCTTCTTCGACGCGGTGAAGCCCCGCTCGGCGTTCTGCCGCCGTGTCGTCTTGGCACCCGCGCCGGCGGCTTTCGCCCCAGTGGCCTTCGCCCCGGTGGTCTTCGCCCCGGCGGCGGCCTTCGTCGAGCGATCGAGAGTGGATGTCATGTCGGTGTCCTTCCCTGAGCCCGGTGTCGGGCGGGGCTCTCGGTCGAGCCCGCCATCGACGCTAGGCGCAGGCGTCCGGGGAAACCAGGCCTTGCGGACGCCCCGGCTGGCGGCTAAGAGCGTGCTCTTTCGGTGCTCGTTCCGGAGCCGACCTAGACTAGAGCGCGTGTCGACACTGAGTGAACTGGTCCATGCGCAGGGGCGATCGAGCGAGGCCGACGTCGACTGGCTGCACATGCTCGTGGGGGACTGGCAGCTGCTCGCCGACCTCGCCTTCGCCGACATCGTGCTCTGGGTGCCGACCGACAACGACAGCTTCGTGGCGGTCGCCCACGCCCGGCCGTCGAGCTCCGCGACGCTCTTCTACCGCGACTTCGTCGGGCAGACGATCAAGTCGGAGTGGCGCAAACAGGTCACCGACGCGTTCGAGAGCGCGCAGATCATCGACTCGGCGGCGCCCGACTGGTACGAGGAGACCCCGACCCGCGTGCGGGCGGTCCCTGTCATCCGCCGGCTGGCCTCGGGTCACCCGGAGACGACCGAGACGCCCATCGCCGTCATCACCCGGCACACGAACCTGAGCGAGACGCGCACCCCGAGCCGCCAGGAGCTCACCTTCAACGAGTGCGCGAACGACCTCTTCGCGATGATCGCGATCGGCGACTTCCCCGACCTCGGCGCCCCCACCGGCCCTCGGCGCGGCGCGCCCCGAGCGTCGGACGGCCTCATCCGCCTCGACGTCGACGGCATCACGACCTTCGCGAGCCCCAACGCGCTCTCGGCCTTCAACCGCATGGGCTTCGCCGACGAGCTCGAGGGCGAGTCGCTCGCCGAGGTGACGACGACGCTGCTCACCGGCAAGCTCATCGTCGACGAGTCCCTGCCGCTCGTGGTGACCGGCCGGGCGCCGTGGCGCACCGACATCGAGGCGCGCGGGGTCACGGTGTCGCTGCGCGCCATCCCCATCCGCAATCACGGCGAGCGGGTGGGCGCGATCGTCTTGAGCCGCGACGTGACCGAGCTGCGGCACCAGGAGCGCGAGCTCATCACGAAGGATGCGACGATCCGCGAGATCCACCACCGGGTCAAGAACAACCTGCAGACCGTCGCGTCGCTGCTGCGCATCCAGGCGCGGCGAACCCACTCCGACGAGGCTCGGGAGGCGCTCAACCAGGCCATGCGCAGGGTCGCGGCGATCGCGGTCGTGCACGACACGCTCTCCGAGGGGCTCTCGCAGAACGTGGACTTCGACGCGGTGTTCGACCGGGTGCTGCTGCTCGTCGCCGAGGTCGCCTCGTCGCACAACACGACGGTGAGCCCGAAATCGTCGGGAAGCTTCGGCATCCTGCCCAGCGAGTACGCGACCCCGCTCGCCCTCGCGCTCACCGAGCTCGTCACCAACGCCGTCGAGCACGGCCTGGCCGGCCGGTCGGGAGAGGTGGAGATCAGCGCGGAGCGTCGCGAGGACTCGCTCACGGTCGGGGTGCGGGACAACGGCTCGGGCCTGCCGGAGGGCAAGGTCGGATCGGGTCTCGGAACCCAGATCGTGCGGACCCTCATCCAGGGTGAGCTGGGCGGCACGATCGACTGGCACACGATGATGGGAAGCGGAACCGAAGTGACG
Source organism: Compostimonas suwonensis (assembly GCF_002797855.1). Taxonomy (GTDB): domain Bacteria; phylum Actinomycetota; class Actinomycetes; order Actinomycetales; family Microbacteriaceae; genus Compostimonas; species Compostimonas suwonensis. The sequence continues at coordinate 387,371 of NZ_PGFB01000004.1, read as the reverse complement.
ATCGAGATCCCGCTGCGCTTCATCAAGCGCTAGCGATGCGGTGACGCCGCGCGAGCGGCTGAGGTTCGAGTACTGAACTCGGGTGCGGAGAATCGTGGGGCCCGGGCCGGTCTCCCGGCCCGAGTCGAACGCTGTCTAGGAGGCGCGGCGCGCGCGGGCGGCGCGACGTTTGAGGGCGCGGCGCTCGTCTTCGCTGAGGCCACCCCACACACCCGAGTCCTGGCCGGTCTCGAGAGCGTACTGCAGGCACACCTCGGTGACCGAGCAGCGGGCGCAGACAGCTTTCGCCTTCTCGATCTGGTCGACCGCAGGACCCGTATTGCCGACAGGGAAGAACAGTTCCGGGTCAGCTGTCAGGCAGGCTGCTTTGTCGCGCCAATCCATATGGGGGTGCTCCTTATAGTGCGGGTATGCATAGACGTGCGCCAAGAGACGGCGCATTCGCCGGATATGCAGTGGGGGATCGTGTCACATTGCAGGAAAGTAAAATCTTCAAAGAGATTTGCCCACGACCCTGTGAGCGTCAATGCGACCTGAAATATGTTGGCATACTGATAGTTTCAAATCAATAGTTTTGTATGGGATAAGTCTGTGAGTAATCGGCCCGAGCACGACCAGGATGCCGCTCCGGACGCTCCTCGCCCGTCCAGACGTCCGCCGTTGCTGGCCCTTCTGAGCGTTCTGCTCTTCGCCGAGGCCGCGTTGATGGTGGGGATCGTCGTGTGGCTGCTCATCGAGCTGCTGACGCAGGAGCCGACTTCACTGCCCACCGCGGTCGCCATCCTCGTGCTCGCGCTGCTCGGTGCGGTGTTCGTGCTCGCAGCCGCGATCGGCAGCCTGCGCGCGGCATCCTGGATCCGCGGGGCGGCCTTCGTGTGGCAGCTCATCCAGATCGCGATCGCGGTCGGCTGCTTCCAGGGCGTCTACGCGCAACCCGAGGTCGGCTGGACCCTGCTCGTGCCCTCGCTCCTCGGCATCGTGCTGCTGCTGTCGCCGTCGGTCACCCGGGCGCTCCGCCGGGCCTGATCCCCGAGCTCGCCCTGTCGACGGTCACAACGTGACCCTGCTCACAACTCATAACGACGGACTTTCTGCCTCGAACACGCGTTTTCGCGCCAGAACGCCTCCGAATCGACGAAATGTCCGTCGTTGTGAGCGGGGAGAGAAGCGGGGGGACGAGAGGGCCTCAGGCGTCGATCGTGAGCTTCTTGCGCAGCATCGAGATGTGGCCCGTGGCCTTGACGTTGTAGAGCGCGTGCTCGATCGTGCCCGAGCCGTCGATGACGAAGGTCGAGCGGATGACTCCCGTGACGATGCGGCCGTAGGAGTTCTTCTCGCCGTACACCCCGTAGGCGTTGTGCACCACGAGATCCGGGTCGCTCAGGAGCGGGAAGTTCAGGCCGTCGGTCTCCTGGAAGCGCTTGAGCTTGGCGGGCTCGTCGCGGGAGATCCCGATCACCCGGTAGCCGGCCGCCTTGAGCGAGTTGAGGTTGTCGCGGAAGTCGCACGCCTGCGTCGTGCAGCCGGGGGTCATCGCCTCGGGATAGAAGTACAGGATCACGTTCGTGCCGCTGAAGTCGGCGAGCGAGACGGGCGCGCCGTCCTGGTCGTCGAGGGTGAAGTCGGGTGCGGTATCGCCTGCAGCCAGGCGCGTGATCTCTGTCATGACTCCAGATTAGTGAGCAACTGCTGCAGCGAGTGCAGCCGCTCCCGGCCCACGTCGCCGAGCTCGCCGTCCTCGACGCGATCGACGATCTCCCAGTCGTGGGCGTCGCGCAGCGCGACGCCGCCGGGCGGATCGCCCGCCGGAACGATCGCGCGCTCGGCGAAGGAGCGCAGCACGTTCGCGGGGTCGACGTGGCCGAGGCCGAAGGATCGCACACCGGGGGTGTCGATGATCCAGCCCGAACGCCCCTCAGCGTCCCTGACGCGCAGGCTCACGGTCGAGGAGGAGGTGTGGCGGCCACGGCCCGTCACGGCGTTCACGACGCCCGTGGCGCGGTTGGCGTCGGGCACGAGGGCGTTCACGAGGGTCGACTTGCCCACGCCCGAGTGCCCGACGGCGACCGTCGTGCGGCCGAGGAGGATTCCGAGCAGCTCGTCGATGGGGAAGGAGTCCTGCGAGCTCGTGATGACGGGCAGGTCGAGGCAGGCGAAATTGGCGAGGAACTCGGCCGGGTCGGCGACATCCGTCTTCGTGATGCACAGGATGGGGTCGATGCCCGCGTCGAACGCCGCCACGAGGTACCGGTCGACGAGACGTGCGCGCGGCTCGGGGTTTGCCGCCGCGACCACGATGAGCAGCTGGTCGGCGTTGGCGACGATGACCCGCTCGACGGCGTCGGTGTCGTCGGCGCTGCGGCGCAGCAGGGTCGTGCGCTCGTCGACGCGGACGATGCGCGCGAGGCTGCCCTCCGCACCGCTCGTGTCGCCGACGACGCGCACCCGGTCGCCCGTGACGACCGAGTTGCGCTTCAGCTCGCGGGCCTTGGTGGCCGTGATCTCGCGCTCGTCGTGGGTGTCCTCGTCGACGAGCACCGCGTAGCGCCCGCGGTCGACGCCGAGCACGCGTGCCCCGGTCGCGTCGTCGTGGCTCGGCCGGGTCTTGGTGCGCGGGCGCGAGCCGCGCCGGGGCGGACGCTCACGGATGCTCGACTCGTCGAACTCGTCGTCGCCATCGTCGTCATCGCCCGTGTCCCACCAGCTCATACGGTGGCGACTCCCGCGGCGTCGTGCGAGAGCCCGAGCAGCTGCTGCCAGAGCTCGGTGAACTGGGGGAGGGTCTTCGCGGTCGTCGCGACGTTCTCGATCTCGACCCCGGGCACCGCGAGGCCCAGGATGGCACCCGCCGTCGCCATCCGGTGGTCGTGGTAGCTCTGCCAGACGCCGCCGTGCAGAGGCTTCGGCACGACGCGCAGGCCGTCGTCGAGCTCGGTCACCTCGCCGCCGAGCTTGTTGATCTCGGCCGTGAGCGCCGCGAGGCGGTCGGTCTCGTGGTGGCGGATGTGGCCGATGCCCGTGAAGGTGCTGGGGCCGTCGGCGAGGGCGGCGAGCGCCACGAGCGGGGGAGCGAGCTCGCCGCCGGTGGTCAGGTCGAGGTCGACGGCCCGGATGCCGTCACCGGCCGTGACCGTGAGCGCGCCGTCGGCGAAGCTCACGGTGGCGCCGAACTCGGGGAGCAGCCGCAGGAGGTCCGCTCCGACCTGGGTGGTCTCGGAGGGCCAGCCCGTGATGGTCACGCTGCCGCCGGCGACGAGCGCGGCGACGAGGAACGGGGCCGCGTTGGACAGGTCGGGCTCGATGTCGACGTCGCGACCCGCGATGCGCCCGGGCTCGACGAGCCACTCGCCCACGGCCGGGGAGGAGACCGGCACCCCGCGTGCCGCGAGGGTCTCGATCGTCATCTCGATGTGGGGGAGGCTCGGCAGGCGCTCGCCCGCGTGCCGCAGCCTCAGGCCGTTGTCGAACCGGGCCGCGGCGAGCAGGAGCCCCGAGACGAACTGGCTCGACGAGGAGGCGTCGATCGTGATCGAGCCGCCCGCGATCGCGCCCGTGCCGTGCACGGTGAAGGGAAGGGACGCGCGCCCGTCGTCGTTGATGTCGACGCCGAGCTCGCGCAGGGACGAGATCATCGTCGCCATCGGACGGCCTCGTGCCGAGGCATCCGCATCGAAGGTCGTCGGGCCGAGCGCGAGACCGGCCACAGGGGGGACGAAGCGCATGACCGTTCCGGCGAGCCCGCAGTCGATCGTCGTGCTGCCGAAGAGCTCGCCCGGGGTCACCAGCAGATCGGGCCCGAACGGGCTGTCGCCGGGCTGCTCGGCGATGCCGGCGCCGAGCGCGCGCAGGGCCTCGATCATGTTGGTGCTGTCGCGCGAGTGCAGGGGTGCGCGCAGGAGGCTGGGGGAGTCGGCGAGGGCGGCGAGCACGAGCTCGCGGTTGGTGAGCGACTTCGAGCCGGGGAGCGAGATGCGGGCCGCGAGAGGGCCCGGCGCGACCGGAGCAGGCCACAGCACGTTCTCGTCGTCTGCACGCGCGTCGCCGTACGGATCGAACTCGGGCGGGGAATATCTGGAACTGAGCATCGGTTACAGATTAGCGGCGAAACAAAGGAACGGGAGGCCCGAATGACGGCAGCAGCGGTGTTGGAGCACCCGGTCGTGAGCGTCTCCCTGGGCGAGCAGGTGCCCGTGCAGCTCGGCCCTCGTACGGCGCAGACCGGCAGTGTACGTCAACCCGGACGCGGCTCCGGAGCGCGAGCCGTAGGATTGCGGGTGATGACTTCCGATGCCACACCGTTGCCTCGACTGTTCGAAGAGCAGGCCCTGCCTTTCATCGACCAGCTGTACGCCGCTGCCCTCCGAATGACGCGCAACCCCGCCGATGCCCAAGACCTCGTCCAAGAGACCTTCGTGAAGGCGTACGCGGCGTTCGCGCAGTTCGAACAGGGCACCAATCTGAAGGCCTGGCTGTACCGCATCCTGACGAACACGTTCATCAACACGTATCGCAAGAAGCAGCGCGAGCCCTACCAGGGCACGATCGACGACCTCGAGGACTGGCAGCTCGGAGGGGCCGAGTCGACGACCTCCAGCTCGACCCGGTCGGCCGAGGCCGAGGCGATCGACCACCTGCCCGACAGCGCCGTCAAAGACGCGCTGCAGGCGATCCCCGAAGACTTCAGGATGGCAGTGTATTTCGCCGATGTGGAGGGGTTCTCCTATCAGGAGATCGCCGACATGATGAAGACCCCCATTGGAACCGTGATGAGCCGCCTGCACCGTGGCAGGCGGATGCTGCGGGACCTCCTTGCTGACTATGCGCTCGAGCGTGGTATCTCCGCAGCGCAGCCTGGACGGCCGGCAGCGAAGAAACAGACAGCGTCGAGGAGCGCACGATGAGCGACTGTGGTTGTGACAAGGCCAAGGCCGAGCTGGAGGAGTACCTTCACAACGAACTCTGCAAGGAAGACGCCGCAGACGTTCGCGAGCACATGGCGAACTGCGTCAGCTGCACCGAGGAGCACAGGGTCGGGCTCGTTCTGACCGAAGCCGTGAGGCGCGCCTGCAAGGAGACCGCGCCGGAAGACCTCCGCACCCAGGTGCTGGCGTCGCTGCGCGGGATGCAGAGCCAGCACTAGAGCTTCGAGCAAGCGCTCCCCGGGCGACGCGAACGTCGCCCGGGGAGCGCTTGCTGCGTTAACCGGGTGTCTGCCCTAACCGAGCGTCGTCGCGCGGGCGACGAGGTCGGTCTGCTCCTGCGCGTGACGCTTCGCGGAGCCGGCCGCCGGTGAGGCCGCCGCGTCGCGCGAGACGACGCTCACCGTGCGCCCGCGGAGGTGCTTGGCGACCTCCAGGCAGATGAACGGCCAGGCGCCCTGGTTCTCGGGCTCGTCCTGCACCCACACGAGCTCGGCGTTCGGGTAGCTCTCGATCACCGTGTTGAGCTGCTCGATCGGCACCGGGTAGAACTGCTCCATCCGCACGAGCGCGATATCGGTGCGTCCCTGCTTCTCGAGCTCGGCCGCGAGGTCGTAGTAGACCTTGCCGGCCATGAGCGCGACGCGCTTGACGGCGCTCTTGTCGGTGACCCGCACGTCGTCGAGCACGGGCTCGAACCTGCCGGTCGTGAAGTCCTCGACCGGGCTCGTCGCGCCGCGCAGGCGCAGCATGGCCTTCGGCGTGAAGACGATGAGCGGGCGACGCGGGCGTGCATAGGCCTGACGGCGCAGCAGGTGGAAGTACGAGGCCGGCGTCGACGGCCGGGCGACGGTCATGTTGTTCTCGGCGCAGAGCTGCAGGTAGCGCTCGATGCGCGCCGAGGAGTGGTCGGGACCCTGGCCCTCGTAGCCGTGCGGCAGCAGCATGATGAGCGAGGAGCGCTGGCCCCACTTCTGTTCCGCCGAGGAGATGAACTCGTCGACGATGGTCTGGGCGCCGTTCGCGAAGTCGCCGAACTGGGCCTCCCAGAGCACGAGGGCGTCTGCGCGCTCGACCGAGTAGCCGTACTCGAAGCCGAGCACCGCGTACTCGCTCAGCAGCGAGTCGTAGATCCAGAACCGGGCCTGGCTGTCGCTCAGGTTGGCGAGCGGCAGCCACTCCTGGCCGTTCTCGCGGTCGTGCAGAACCGCGTGGCGCTGAACGAAGGTTCCACGGCGGGTGTCCTGGCCCGACATCCGCACCGGCGTGCCCTCGAGCAGCACGGAGCCGAGCGCGAGCAGCTCGCCGAACGCCCAGTCGATGTTGCCGTTGCGGCTCATGTCGAGGCGCTTCTGCAGCAGCTGCTGCAGTTTGTTGTGCACCGTGAAGCCGGCGGGCGGATTGTTGAACGCGTCGCCGATCTGCTGCACGACCGCGTCGCTCACGCCGGTCGTCTCCGGCTCGCCGGTGGCATCGTCGTGCTGCTGCGCCTGCGGGAGCTCGAGGTCGGCGACCGAGTCGGCGTTCGGGTTGATGATCGGGATCGACGCGGTCTGCGCCGCGTGGGTCTCGGCGAAGGCTCGCTCGAGGCGGTCCTGGAAGTCGCGGTGCGCCGCCTCGTACTCCTCCTCGGTGATGTCGCCGCGGCCGACGAGCGCCTCGGTGTAGAGCTTGCGCACCGAGCGCTTGGCCTCGATGAGGTTGTACATGAGCGGCTGCGTCATCGAGGGGTCGTCGCCCTCGTTGTGGCCGCGTCGGCGGTAGCAGATGAGGTCGATGACGACGTCGCGCTTGAACTCCTGGCGGTACTGGAAGGCCAGCTCGGCCACCCGCACGACCGCCTCGGGGTCGTCGCCGTTCACGTGGAAGATGGGCGCCTGGATGGTCTTCGCGACATCCGTCGAGTAGATCGAGGAGCGGCCCTCGCCGGGGGGCGTCGTGAAGCCGACCTGGTTGTTGATGTTGACGTGGATCGTGCCGCCGGTCTTGTAGCCGCGCAGCTGAGAGAGCTGCATGGTCTCGAGCACGACGCCCTGGCCCGCCATCGCGGCGTCGCCGTGCACGAGCACGGGGAGCGTCGAGAAGGTGCCGGCCGGCTTGCGATCCTGCTTGGCCCGCACGATGCCCTCGAGCACGCCGTCGACCGCCTCGAGGTGCGAGGGGTTCGCGGCCACGTAGACGGGGATCTCCTCGCCGCCCGCGCCGCGGAAGGTGCCCTCGGTGCCGAGGTGGTACTTGACGTCGCCGGAGCCCTGCACGGTGCGGGGGTCTTGAGTGCCCTCGAACTCGCGGAAGATCTGGCCGTAGGTCTTGCCAGCGATGTTCGTGAGCACGTTGAGACGCCCGCGGTGCGCCATGCCGATGGCGACCTCGTCGAGCCCGGCCTCGGCCGCGCCCTGGATGATCGCGTCGAGCAGGGCGATCGACGACTCGCTGCCCTCGAGGCTGAAGCGCTTCTGCCCCACGTACTTGGTCTGCAGGAAGGTCTCGAAGGCCTCGGCCTCGTTGAGCTTGCCGAGGATGCGCATCTGCTCGTCGTGCGTGGGCTTCTCGTACTTGCGCTCCACCCTGTCCTGGATCCACTGGCGCTGGCCCGGATCCTGGATGTGCATGTACTCGATGCCGATCTTGCGGCAGTAGGAGTCGCGCAGCACGCCGATGATGTCGCGGAGCTTCGCGGCGCGGCGATCGCCGAAGCCGCCCGTGACGAACTCGCGGTCCAGATCCCAGAAGGTGAGGCCGTGGTTGGAGATGTCGAGGTCCGGGTGCGAGCGCTGCACGTACTCGAGCGGGTCGGTGTCGGCCATCATGTGGCCGCGCACGCGGAACGCGTTGATGAGCTCCTGCACGCGCGCCGTCTTGCCGACCGCGTCGTAGAGGTCGACCGCGATGTCGGGCGCCCAGTGGATGGGCACGTAGGGGATGCGCAGCGCCGAGAAGATGTCTTCGTAGAAGTCGTTCTTGCCGATGAGCAGCTCGTGCACGATCTTCAAGAACTCGCCCGAGCCCGCGCCCTGGATGACCCGGTGGTCGTAGGTGCTCGTGAGCGTGATGGTCTTGCCGATCGCCAGGTCGGTGAGGGTCTTCTCGCTCGCCCCCTGGAACTCGGCCGGGTACTCGAGGGCGCCGGCGCCGATGATGCAGCCCTGGCCGCGCATGAGACGGGGCACGGAGTGCACGGTGCCGATTCCGCCCGGGTTGGTGAGCGAGATCGTGCCGCCCTTGAAGTCGTCGGCGGTGAGCTTGTTGCTGCGCGCCTTGGCGACGACCTCCTCATAGGCGGCCAGGTACTCGCCGAAGGTCATCGTGTCGGCGCGCTTGATGACGGGCACGAGCAGCGCGCGGGTTCCGTCGGGCTTCGGCATGTCGATGGCGAGCCCGAGGTTGACGTGGGCGGCGGCGACCACGGAGGGCTTGCCGTCGACCTCCTCGTAGTAGACGTTCTGGCTCGGGAACTCCTTGAGCGCCTGGATGAGCGCCCAGCCGATGAGGTGCGTGAACGAGACCTTGCCGCCGCGTGCGCGCTTGAGGTGGTTGTTGATCACGATGCGGTTGTCGATCATGAGCTTCGCGGGGATGGTGCGCACGCTCGTGGCCGTGGGGACGGTGAGGCTCGCCTCCATGTTCGTCGCGAGCGACTTCGCCATTCCGCGCAGGGGGGTGACGACATCCTGCTTCTCGGCCGGCTGCAGCTCGGCGGTGTCGACGATCTTCTGCGGGGCCGTGACGGGGGCGTCTGCCGGCACCGGCTGCGGCTTGGGCGCGATCGAGGTCGTGCGGGCGACCGGCTGGGTGCCGAGAACGGGCACGGGTGCGGTGGGCGGGTTGGATGCCGCGGCCTCACCGCTCGGGGCGGTGCTCGGCTCTGCGGGCGCCGGCGCGGTCGGCTCGACGGGAGTCGGCGCGGTGGGCTCGATGGGTGCAGGGGGAGCGGGCTCGGACGGCGTGGGCGCCGACGGCTCGGTCGCGGGGGCGCCCGGGGTCTCGGGGGTGCTCGACTGGGTCACGGTCGGCTGGTAGTTCTCGAGGATGGGCCACCAGGATTGATCGACCGAGTTCTTGTCGACGACGTACCGCTCGTACATCTCGTCGACGAGCCACTCATTGGCTCCGAATTCGCCCGACGAACCGTCGTCGGTACCTGTCCCGGTCAATTGGCTCGACACAGCCGATCGCCCACTCTCTCGCGTATTTTTATTCTCGATTCGAAAGCGGTATGCCCACCCCGCACACCAACGTCAAGCCTAATCCCCATGACCGGGCATGCGGCCAACAATGTGCCGGGGTAGCGTTATTCCCATGCAGTTCTATGGGACGACGCCGCGGCACGATCTGACCTACTCCGACGTCTTCCTGGTGCCGAGCCATTCGGGCATCACGAGCAGGCTCGACGTCTCGCTCGAACCGCACGACGGCACGGGCGCGACCCTGCCGATCGTCGCGGCGAACATGAACTCCGTGACCGGCCCGCGACTGGCCGCGACACTCGCCCGGCGGGGCGGCCTGGGCGTGCTGCCCCAGGACATGCCGCTGCAGGGTCTGGATGCCGCGATCCGCTGGGTCAAGGATCAGCCGGTCGCCTTCGACACCCCCGTCATCCTCGGGCCGGAGCAGACGGTGGCCGAGGCCTTGCGCGTGCTGCCCGCCGTCGAGGGGCACGGCATCGTCGTGCGCTCGGACGACGGCGACTACCTCGGCACGATCCCCGCCCAGCGGCTCGCGACGGCCCTCGACGACGCGCGCCTCGGCGATCTGCTGCACGGCCCGCTCACCGCGATCGACGCCGACGACGTCACCTCGGGGCGGCAGGCCTTCGACCTCATGGTCGCGGCCGAGATCGACTTCGCGCCCGTTCTCCACCACGGCGCCATCGTCGGCACGCTGAGCCGGCGCAGCGCCCTGCGCTCCGCGATCTACACGCCGGCGCTCGACGCGGGCGGGCGGCTGCGGGTTGCCGCGGCCGTCGGCATCAACGGCGACGTCGCGGGCAAGGCCCGGGCTCTCGCCGCCGCGGGCGTCGACGTGATCGTCATCGACACGGCGCACGGCCACCAGGAGGGCATGATCGAGGCGATCGAGGCCGTCGCCGCGGCCCGGCTCGGCCTCCCTATCGTCGCGGGCAACGTCGTCACCGAGCGCGCCGTGCGCGACCTCGTCGCCGCGGGCGCCGACATCCTCAAGGTGGGCGTCGGGCCCGGCGCCATGTGCACGACGCGTATGATGACCGCGGTCGGGCGGCCCCAGTTCTCGGCCGTGCTCGAGACGGCCCAGGTGGCGCGCGAGCTCGGCGCCCACGTCTGGGCAGACGGCGGCGTGCGGTATCCGAGAGACGTCGCACTCGCGCTCGCGGCGGGCGCGGCATCCGTGATGGTGGGCTCGTGGTTCGCCGGCACGATCGAGGCCCCGGGAACCCTGCAGAAGGATGCCGCGGGCCGGCTGTTCAAGGAGAGCTGGGGCATGGCCTCCACGAAGGCCGTGCACGAGCGCTTCGGACGCCTCGACCCCTACGAGCTCGCGCGCAAGGAGCTCTTCGCCGAGGGCATCTCGAGCAGCGCGATCTACATCGACCCGCTGCGCCCCTCCATCGAGGATCTCCTCGACATGATCACCTCGGGTCTGCGCAGCTCGTTCACCTACGCGGGCGCCCGCACGGTCGCCGAGTTCCACGACCGGGCCCTCGTCGGCATCCAGTCGGCCGCCGGCTACGAGGAGGGCAAGGCTCTCCCCGTCTCGTGGTGACCACCACCCCCGGTTGCGCCTTAGCGTCCGGACACGCGCCCTAGCGTGCACGGTAGGGCTCTTGTCCGCGAGGCCCGCGCGCGACGAACGACGGTCGTCGATGCGTGATCGGGAGCCCGGCGCTCAGCAGGATCGCGCGCAGAGCCCCTCGCCGACGGAGGTCGTCGGTGATCCAGCGCGCCACGCGGGGGCCGTTCGCGCGCAGACGGTCCTCGCGCCTCTTCTCTGTCACGACCACCTGCTCGGCCGTCCTGCCCCCGCGCAATTCCGGTGACAGATACTTCGTCATCCCGTCGAACTCGCCGATCAGGTTGTGCTCCGGCCACCAGAAGTCGACGCGCCCGATCAGCCCGTCCCTGTCGAAGAACGCCTCCTGGAGAATGGGCGGCGGGAAACCGAGCTCGTGGATGACGGCCCGACTCATCGACTCGCCGGGCGACTCCGCCCGGCCGTCCGCGAAGTCGACGGCTGCGCGGGCTCTGCGGATGCCGCGGCGCCCGGTCATCGTGTCGAGCAGCCTCTCGAGCTCGGCCTTCGTCGCGAGGGCAGCCCCGCCCCGGGCCGAGAGCACCGCGTCGAGGACCACCACGGACGAGCGCAATGGCAGAGCGAGCGCGATGTCCACCGCCGTCTGGGCAGGGCTCGTGACGGTGACCCCGTCGAGCTGACGGGTCTCGAGATCGTCGAGACCCGTTGCGTGGCGACGCACCTGGCCCTCGGAACGGCCGCCGGTCGCGCGGTCCACGGTCACGTCGATGTCATCCGGCCAACGGGTCGCGATGGGAAGGCCCCAGAGCGCGGCCGCCGTGACATGCGAGAGGACGTGCCGTGGCGGGAGCCGCTCCGCTCGCAACAGTGCGCGGACGCAGTGGCGCTCGCGTGGATCGAGGGCGTGCCATTCGTCGGCGGGGGCGTAGCTCCCCCGGGCGACCCGGACGTAGGCGCCGTGGGCGGCGTCTCGGCGGAGTGCTCGGCTCGCGCCGTCCTGCCGCTCGTCGAGCAACGAGGTGTGGAGGAGATTCAGTTCGTGGCGTTCCATGGTGCGATCGTGCATCGTCGTGCCCGCCCCGAGCTCTTCCCCGTGCGTCTCGGTGGAACCCTCCTCCCTCGCGCCATCCTGTGCATCTTTCTGTTGCGCCTTAGCTTCCGGACATCCGCCCTACCGCGCACCGTGGGGCGGATGTCCGGAAGCTAAGGCGCAAGGTGAGATATAGTTGGTCGGACAATGGACGACCCTCCCTCTGCCGCATCGCCCTCCCATAGACCCTCGCCCGTGAACCGCGGGGGTGACGCCCGTGTATGAGTGGATCATGCTCGGCATCGGTGTCATCCTGACCGTGGGCACGGGCTTCTTCGTCGCGAGCGAGTTCGCTCTCGTCAACCTCGACCGTTCTGAGCTCGAGGCGCGCCGCGCCCGCGGCGAGACCCGGCTCGGCATGACGATCGCCGCGCTCAAGATCACCTCGACGCACCTCTCGAGCGCGCAACTGGGCATCACGCTCACGACGCTCCTCACCGGTTACACGATGGAGCCCGCGATCTCCTCGCTGCTGCGCGAGCCGCTTCTCGCGATCGGCCTGCCCGAGGGCGCCGTGCCGCCGATCGGGGCGACCGTGGCGATCATCGTGGCGACCCTGCTCTCGATGATCATCGGCGAGCTCGTGCCCAAGAACTTCGCCCTCGCGCTGCCCATCCAGACCGCGAAGCTCGTCATCCCGTTCCAGACCGTCTTCACGATGGTGTTCAAGCCCGCGGTGCTGCTGCTCAACGGCAGCGCCAACGGGCTGCTGCGCGCCGTCGGGGTCGAGCCGAAGGAGGAGCTCTCGGGCGCGCGCTCGGCCGAGGAGCTCTCGTCGCTCGTGCGCCGATCGGCGAGTGCCGGCATCCTCGAGGCCGACACCGCCTCGCTGCTCAGTCGCACCCTCGTCTTCGCCGACCACACGGCGGCCGACGTCATGACGCCCCGGCTGCGCGTGGCGACGGTCGAGCGCACCGACACGGCGCAAGACGTGCTCGATCTCGCCCGCAGCACGGGCTACTCGCGCTTCCCGGTCATCGACGAGAGCGTCGACGACGTCGTGGGGGTCGTGCACATCAAGCACGCCGTCGCCGTGCCGCGCAAGAAGCGCGACAAGGTCCCGGTCTCCGCGCTGCAGAGCGAGGCGCTGCGGGTTCCCGAGACGATGCGCCTCGACGCGCTGCTCACCGAGCTGCGGGGCCGCGGCTTCCAGATGGCCGTGGTCGTCGACGAGTACGGCGGCACGGCGGGCATCACGACCCTCGAAGATCTCGTCGAGGAGCTCATCGGCGAGGTCGCCGACGAGCACGACCGCACCCGCGCCGGCGTCGTGCGGGCTCGGGACTCCCTCACCTTCCCGGGCATGCTGCGCCCCGACGAGCTGCTCGAGCGCGCCGACGTGACCGTGCCGGACGACGGGCCGTACGAGACCGTCGCCGGCTACGTCATGAGCGAGCTCGGCCGGCTGCCGGTCGTGGGCGACTCCGTGCGCCTCGAACACGGCCTGCTGCGGGTGGAGCGTCTCGACGGTCGCCGCATCGACCGGCTGAGGTACACACCGGATCCGGAGCCGCACGAGGAGGGGGACGACCATGAGTGACTGGGCCGGACTCGCCTGGCTGGTCGTGCTGCTGCTGGCCAACGCCTTCTTCGTCGGCGCGGAGTTCGCCGTCATCTCGGCACGCCGCTCGCAGATCGAGCCGCTCGCCGATCAGGGCAGGCGCAGCGCCAAGACGGCGCTCTTCGCGATGGAGCACGCGACGCTCATGCTCGCGACGACCCAGCTCGGCATCACGATCTGCTCGCTGCTCATCCTGAACGTCTCCGAGCCGGCCATCCACCACCTGCTCGAGATCCCGCTCGGCCTCACCGGCTGGTCTGAGGAGGTCATCGCGACGATCGCCTTCATCATCGCGCTCGTGATCGTCTCCTATCTGCACGTGGTCTTCGGCGAGATGGTGCCCAAGAACCTGTCGTTCTCGGTCCCCGACCGCGCCGTGCTGCTGCTGGCGCCGCCGCTCGTGTTCTTCGCCCGCGTCTTCCGCCCGATCATCGTGGCGCTCAACGCCTCGGCCAACGGCGTGCTGCGGCTCTTCCGGGTCGAGCCCAAGAACGAGGCCAACAGCACCTTCACGCTCGACGAGGTCGCGACGATCGTCTCCCAGTCGACGCGCGAGGGCCTGCTGCAGGACTCCACGGGCGCGCTCAAGGCGACGTTCGAGTTCACGACCAAGAAGGTGAAGGATGTCGCGATCGCGACCGACAGCCTCGTGAGCCTGCCCGAGGGCGCCACCCCGGCCGACGTCGAGCGCGCGGTGGCACGCCACGGCTTCTCGCGGTACGTGATCATGGACGCCGAGGGGGAGCCCAGCGGCTACCTGCACCTGAAAGACGTCATCGACCTGGAGAACGGGGAGTCGGATCATCCGGTGCCCGCCAAGCGCATCCGCCAGATCGTCTCCATCTACGAGAACACCGACCTCGAGGACGCCCTCGCGACCATGCGCCGCACGGGTGTGCACCTCGCGCGGTCGTTCGACGAGACGGGGGCGACCCGCGGAGTGCTCTTCCTCGAGGACATCATCGAGGAGCTCGTCGGCGAGGTGCGCGACGCCACCCGGCGGGATCGCGCGGCCAACTGATGGCGGGATCGCGCGGCCAACTGATGGCGCGGCGCGCGGCCGACTCGGAGGGCCCGGCCGGCAGGCGATCCGGTCAGGCCAGGCGCGCGCGCAGGTACTGCCCCGGCCAGTAGTCGATGTCGGCGCCGAGCTCGCGTGCGGCCCGCAGCGGGAACCGCGGGTCGCGCAGCAGCTCCCGGCCCATCATGACGGCGTCGGCCCTGCCGCTCGCGACGACGTCCTCCGCCTCCCGGGCGGTCGTGAGGAGCCCGACGGCGCTCACCTCGACGCCGCCGTTGTCTTTCACGTACTCGGCGTAGGAGACCTGGTAGCCCGGGCCGAGGGGGATCCTCGCGGTGACGTTGCCACCCGTCGAGATGTCGAAGAAGTCGGCGCCGGCCGCCCGGGCCCAGCCCGCGACGACCGCGGTCTCCTGCTCGCCGAGGCCGCCCTCCGTCCAGTCGGTCGCCGACAGCCTCACGAAGACGGGCAGCTCCTCGCCCACGGCCGCGCGCACCGCCCGCACGACCTCGAGGAGCAGTCGGGCCCGGTTCTCGAGGCTGCCGCCGTACTCGTCGTCGCGCTGGTTGCTCAGCGGCGAGAGGAACTGGTGGATGAGGTAGCCGTGCGCTCCGTGCAGCTCGACGAGCTCGAAGCCGGCCTCGACCGCACGACGGGCGGCCGCGGCGAAGTCGTCGACGATGCCCCGGATCTGCTCGACGGTGAGCGCGAGGGGTGCCGCGAAGCCGTCGTAGGGGATCGCGGAGGGGCCGACCGTCTGCCATCCGCCGTCCTCCTCCGGCACGGTGCCGGTGCGGCCGTCGGAGCCCCAGACCGGCCAGGTGGAGGCCTTGCGCCCCGCGTGGCCGAGCTGCACGCCCGCGACGGCGCCCTGCGAGCGGATGAACGCGGTGATCCTCGACCAGGCCTCGACCTGCTCGTCGTTCCAGAGGCCCGTGTCGTGGGGCGAGATGCGGCCTTCCGGGCTGATGCCGGTCGCCTCCGCGATCACGAGCCCCGCGCCGCCCGAGGCGATCGAACCGAGGTGCATCAGATGCCAGTCCGTGGGCACGCCGTCGCGATCGAGCACCGAGTACTGGCACATCGGCGGCGCCCACAGCCGGTTGCGGAAGGTGGTGCCGCGGATCGTCAGGGGGGTGAACAGCTGGCTCGGAGCAGTCATTGAGCGGGGGCTTTCGGTCGGGGTCCGGCGGGGTCTGGCGGGCTCTGGCGGGTCGTGCGAACCGGGGGGTCGTGCCAGGCGCGCGAGCCCATTCAACTGCAACCGAGTGGATGCCGGCGGCTATTCCTGCACGGGGTGTTTCTGCAGGGTGCCCGATGCGTCGCCCGCTGCTGCCCGGCGGAGCGTTCGCGCAGGCCGAGTCGATGGCCTCTCCCATCGGGTCGGCGACGGCATTCGTCCGGTGGGGTCGCCGTGCGGATGCGAAAGCGGTGCCGACCATGATCTTCGTCGACCTGCCGGTCGCAGACCTGCCCGCCTGCCGAATAGCCCCCGCTCGCGGCGTCCGCGGTGTTCGTGGCATCCGTGCGTTCGGGCGGCGGAGTGCCTATCGTGAAGGCATGACTCCAGAATCCGAAGCGCCCGCGCTCTGGTCGGCGTTCGGCGTGGACGACGCCCGCGCGTGGATCGCCGTGCCCGCCGACAGCGACGACAAGTACTCGCGAGGCGTGCTCGGTGTGATGACCGGTTCGACCGAGTATCCGGGTGCGGCGGTGCTCGGCGTCGAGGCGGCCGTGCGCACCGGGCTGGGCATGGTGCGGTATCTCGGTCCGGAGCGTCCGACCGGCCTCGTGCTCGCCCGACGCCCGGAGGCCGTGACCGTGGACGGGCGTGTGCAGGCCTGGCTCCTGGGCTCGGGGATGGCGACGCCGCGACCCGACGAGCAGGTGACCGCGCAGCTCGAACGGGTGCTCGCGCAGGGCCGGCCGGCCGTGCTGGATGCCGGTGCCCTCGATCTGGTGGGTGCGGCATCCGCGCCCGTGGTGGTGACTCCGCACTATCGGGAGCTCGCGCGCCTGCTCGGCGATCACGGACGTGATGTCACCGTGGAGGCGATCTCGGGCGACCCCGCGCGCTGGGCGGTCGAGGCGTCGCGCGCGCTCGAGGTCACGGTGCTGCTCAAAGGGAGCACGACCCACGTCGCCGATGCGCGCTCGGGGCGGTATCTGCTCGTGAGCGCGGGCCCGGCGTGGCTCGCGACGGCCGGCTCCGGGGACGTGCTCGGCGGCATCCTCGGTGCGCTGCTCGCGACCCATTCCGAGGCGATCGAATCGGATGCCGGTGCGCTCGCGCAGCTCGCGGCGACCGCGGTCGTGCTGCACGGCCGGGCGGCGGAGCGTGCGTGCCCGGGTGGTCCGGTGGCTGCGCTCGACATCGCGGAGGCGCTGCCGGCGGTGGTCGCGGAGCTCGTCGGCTAGGCCGTTTCGCCACCTCTCGGCTGCACAGGGTGTCGTGTGGTCGGGTTGTCCACAGATCGAGTGGTGCTGGCCGGGGTCGTCGGCCGCCGTGGATCCGTGGGGCGACTAGGCCGGAACGATGTCGAGCAGGAACTCGACGGAGCCGGTGTCCTCGACGGTGACGAAACCGAGGCTGGGGGCTTCGACGCCGAAATCGGAGAAGGTGATGGGGATCGAGCCGCTCACCTGCCCGCCGGTGCCCGAGAGCACGGCTTGGAGCTCGACCGTGACCGGCCGGGTGACACCGTGGATGGTGAGGTCACCGCTCGCGCTCACGGTCTGGATCTCGCCGCTCGTCGGCGTCGAGCTCGCGGTCACGGGGGAGGTGAGGTCGAAGGTCGCCGTGGGGAACTCGTCGACCTGGAGCGCGCTGTCGCGGAAGTAGGCGTCACGTGACGGCTCCTCGGTCGCGATGCTGCCGACGTCGACCGAGATCGTCGCTGCGGTGAGGGTCGTCCCCTCCACGGTCAGGGTTCCACTCACCTGCTCGGTGCGGCCGGTGACGGTCACATCCGTTCCGTTGAGCACCTCCTTGACCCGGTAACCCGCGAACGAGCCGTCGCCCACCGTCCACTCACCGCTCAGATCGACGGGGCCGGCCGGGCTGGCCGGATCGAGAGCGCCGCCTTGAGCCGGAGTCGTCGCCGCGACGGTGGGCACGGCATCCGGCGTCCCCGAGATGAAGTCCCGGTACACGATCGGCCCCGCGATCGCGGCCGCCCCCACGACGACCACGACGGCGATGCCGACCCCGATACCGATCTTGGCGGACCTCTTCATGCGGGAAAGCCTTCCGGTGTTCTCGTGCGGAGTGAGTTCGTCCCTTCGAGCATGGAGCGTTCGCCTGGGAGAACGCTCGACACCGGCAGGGTGGCGTCGTTGTGCGCACGGTGGGTTTCCGATGGGCGTGCGGTGGCGGCATCCGCTCGACGCGGGGGCCTGCGACAACACCCGGTACAGTTGCTCTCATGGTGACCTCTCCCGCTTCGGCTGGTCTGCAGCGGTCGACGATGGTCTCGCTCTTCGGCGGCAGCACGCTGCTCTGGCTGGGTTTCGCCTTCGTGCACGTGATCCTGCTGGGGCTGAGCCTCTATGGGCAGGGCTGGCCGCTCGGCGACGTCGTGCTCGTCTACAAGACCTGGTCGGAGCACGCGGCGGCCGGTGCCCAGCTCGTCGGGATCGACAGCCCGTGGGTGTACCCGATCCTCGCGTTCCCTTTTATGTACGCGTCGCTCGCCTTCGGCTCGGACGCATACCAGTACACCTGGCTGGGCCTCGTCATCCTGCTCAACGCCGGGGCCTTCGCGATGCTCATCGGCTCGACGGCCACCCGGCGCCCGAGGGTGACGGTCGCCGCGTGGTGGTGGCTCGGCTTCCTGCTGCTGCTCGGACCCATCGCCATGACCCGCATCGACGCCGTCACCGTCGCGCTCTCGATCGTCGGACTGCTGTGGCTGTCGACGAGGCCGCTCTGGGGCACGGCGGTCCTCACCATCGCCACCTGGGTGAAAGTGTGGCCGGCGGCACTCGTGGCCGCGCTCATCATGGCGGGCAAAGGACGCTGGCGTCTGCTCGCTGCCGCGGCCGGCACGAGCGCCGTGATCGTGCTCATCTGCCTCGTGCTCGGCAGCGGCATGAACGTCTTCAGCTTCATCACCGAGCAGACCGGGCGAGGCCTGCAGATCGAAGCCCCGGTGAGCACCCCGTGGATGTGGCAGGCCGTCTTCCACGTGCCCGGCAGTTTCGTCTACTACGACCGAGACATCCTGACCTTCCAGGTCGCGGGCGCCGGGGTCGACGTGGTCGGCGCGATCATGACCCCGCTGCTCGCGCTGGCCGTGGCAGCCGTGCTCGTGCTCGCCGTGCTCGCCGTGCGCCGCGGCGTCGTCTTCACACGGCTGTTCCCATCGCTCTCCCTCGCCCTCGTGCTGGCGTTCATCGCCTTCAACAAGGTGGGCTCGCCGCAGTTCATCGCGTGGCTGGCGGCTCCGATCATCATCGGCATCGTCTACCACGGTCGCGCCTACCGTACGCCGGCGATCCTCGCGGCCGTTCTCGCCGCGCTCACGCAGCTCGTCTACCCCTACCTCTACTATCTGATCCTCGCCGTGAACCCGGTCATGGTCGCCGTGCTCGGCGTGCGCAACGTGCTCGAGTTCGTGCTGCTCGGCTGGGCGGTCTGGTCGATCGCGACGAGCCGGGCGCCCGAGCCGGTCGTGAGCGCGGATGGCGCGGATGCTGTCGGTGCTGTCGGTGCCGACGATGCTGATGATCGCGAGGATGCCCCGCATCCACTCGATGTCGGACCGGAGTCCGTGCCGGCCGCACGAAACGAGAGCCTCGTCGCGACGGAACCCGAGCAGGGCCCTGGCGCGACGCTCGTCGACGAGAGATAGTCGAAGCAGAGCTCGAGAACACAGAGCTCGAGAGAGCACACACCACCAGAACAACAGACCACCAGAACAGAGGAGCGCATCATGCTGGTCGCATTTTCGGTCGCCCCGAGCGGTTCCGGCCGCGACGGCGACTCGGTGCACGACGCCGTCGCGGCGGCCGTGCGCATCGTGCGGGAGTCGGGCCTCCCGAATCACACCGACTCGATGTTCACGACCATCGAGGGCGAGTGGGACGAGGTCTTCGACGTGATCAAGCGTGCCACGGATGCCGTGGGCGCCTTCGGCTCGCGCGTCTCGCTTGTGCTCAAGGCCGACATCCGCCCGGGGCACACCGGCGAGCTCACGGGCAAGGTCGAGCGACTCGAACAGGCGATCCTCGACGCCGAGTGATCTGCGGCCTTCAACTCGGAACGCACAACGTATAAACGCGCGCGTACCCAAATCGAATCGATTCGACTCGGGCGGCGCCGCGTCGTAAGGTGAGAGTATGCAGCCCACCTCCGACGGGCCGACGCCGTTGTCGTCGGCCCGTGTTCGTCTTGCCCTCCTGGCGCTCGCCCTGGGCGGTTTCGGCATCGGCTCGACCGAGTTCGTGGCCATGGGGCTGCTGCCGAACCTCGCGAGCGACCTGCTTCCCGGCGTGTACGCGGCGTCACCGGAGGCCGCGAACGCGCAGGCCGGCTGGCTCATCTCCGCATATGCGCTCGGGGTCGTCGTGGGCGCTCCGACGATCGCGGCGGCTGCGGCCCGCTGGCCGCGCAAACAGCTTCTGCTCGTGCTGCTCGTGGTGTTCACGCTCGGCACGATCGCCTCGGCGCTCCTGCCGACGTTCCCGCTCGTGCTCGGGGCCCGCTTCGTCTCGGCGCTGCCGCACGGCGCGTACTTCGGCATCGCGTCGCTCGTCGCGGCATCCCTCATGGGCCCGGGCAAACGGGGCCAGGGCGTCGCGCTCGTGCTCTCGGGGCTCACGATCGCGAACGTGATCGGCGTTCCGCTCATCACCTGGGTCGGCCAGGTGTCCGGCTGGAGGTCGGCGTACCTGATCGTCGCCGGGATCTTCGCGCTCACCTTCGCGGCCGTCTGGCTGGCGGTGCCGTGGCAGGCGGGGGACAGGGCGGCGACCATGGCTCGCGAGCTCAAGGCCTTCACCCATGTGCAGGTGTGGCTCGCGCTGGGCATCGGCGCGATCGGCTTCGGCGGGCTCTTCGCCGTCTACACCTACGTCGCCCCCATCGTCACCGACGTGACCGGGCTCGGGCACGCCGCCGTGCCCTGGGTGCTCGTGGTCATCGGGCTCGGTATGACGGTGGGCAACCTCTTCGGCGGCTGGCTCGCCGACCGCAGCATCCGGCGCTCGATGTACCTCTTCTTCGCGATCCTCGTCATCGCCCTCGTGGGGCTCGCGTTCGTCGCCCAGTTCGTCGTGGGGCTCCTCGCCGGCGTCTTCCTCGTGGGCGCGGCATCCGCTGCTCTCTCGCCCACCATCCAGACGAGGCTCATGGATGTCGCGCGCGACAGTCAATCGATCGGCGCCGCCCTCAACCACTCCGCCCTCAACATGGGCAACGCGCTGGGGGCCTACCTCGGCGGCCTCGCGATCGCCGGCGGACTCGGCTACCTCTCGCCCGTGTGGGTGGGCCTCGGCCTCACCCTGCTCGGCCTGGGCCTCGCGGTGCTGACCTTCGCGATCGACAAGGCGCGTATGCGCCGCGACGGCGTCACCTACGCGACGGGGCCGCTCACCACGGTGTAGCGACGCTCACCACGGTGTGACGAACACCGGCCGAGGTCTAGTCGCCCTGGAGCAGGATGCCGTCTTTGATCGCGCGCTTGCGAAGGGCGACCTTGGTTCCGACGTCGAAACCGGCAACGCGGTATTTCTCACGGATCCGCTTGAGGTAGCTCTTCGCCGTCTCCTCCGAGATGCCGAGCTTGAAGGCGACGGCCTTGACCGGCTCGCCGGCCCCGTAGAGGGCCATGACGCGCCGTTCCTGGGCGCTCAGCTTGGGGGCTCCGCCGATGTCGACGGCGTTGAGCGCGAGATCGAGCTCGCTCGAGATGTAGGACTCGCCCTGCGCGGCGGCGCGGATCGCCTCGACGATCATCGCGGCATCCTCGCTCTTGACCAGGTAGCCGAGAGCTCCGGCGGCCAGCGCCTCGCGCACGACGGCGGGTTCGGAGTAGGTGCTCATGAGAACCGTCTTGACCCCGGTGGTCTTGAGCGTGGAGAGCTTGAGCGAGACCGGGATGTTGTCTTTGAGGTCGAGGTCGAGCAGCACCACGTCGACGGGGAAAGAAGGGTGCGTCAGCAGCTCGGGCCAGGTGGGCACGGCCGCGACCATCGAGATGTCGGTCGCGGCACCCCTGATCCACTCGGTCAGGGCGCCGAGGAGCATCCTGTGATCATCGACAATAGCCAAGCGGATCTGCTCTGAGTTACCCACGAAACGTCCTTAATCCGATCTTCCCCTGTGTCGGCGCAGGGCTAATGGTCCGTCGTCCTGATGACACTGCATTGGATGTCGATACGGACACTCGATTGCGCATTGGAATCGACGTATCGCCCGACCTTCTTGATAGCTTCCCACGTCGAAGGGTCAACTCTGTGCCGTGGCACACCTGTCGTCAAAATCACTACGGGAAACATCCGGGGGCGCCCCATTGAGGGCACAGGCGGTCCGAGGGTGAGACGGATCTTCTGATTGGCGGCCGCGGCGTCGCTGAGCAGCAGCCAGATCGCCGAGAGCAGGCCGTCGCGCTGCTCGGGATCCATGAGCCCGGCCAGGCTGTCGGGATCGGAGAGGGTGACGACGGGCCCGAGGAACTCGGACTCCGTGATGGCGTGGAAGAGCCAGCTCTTGCGGCGCCCGTCGATGAGGTGCAGCCGCAGCTCGGTGGCGAGAGTCGCGGCGTTCGAGGCGACGGCCGGCGGCAGGGGGAACGGATGCTTGCCGTTGGCCACGTCGTCGAGCAGGCGCTCGGCGGCGAGGTCGAGGCGGGCGAGCTCCTCGGAGGCGAGCATGCCGACGGCGAGATGCGGGGTGGACACGGTGCTCTGCACGAGCACCCGGTCGACCTCGAGCTGCACCATACGCCGGAAGGCCCGCAGAACGCTCGTCGCGGCGATCGGAGGCGCGATCGCGAGAGCGAGCACCACGAGCTCGGGGGCGAGGCTCAGCAGGTCGTCACGTGACTCGGTGACCATCGAGAGGGCGAGGGTCACGCACAGAGCGCCTGTCGCGATGAGGATCTCCCGCGTCTCCCTCAGGGTCACGATCGCCATCAGGGCAGCCCCGACGGCGACGCCCGCCGTCGGGTAGATGCCCAGATCCTCGCTTCCCCACACGGCCATGAGGTCGAGGGCGAGGCTGAGCGCGAGGCCCGACAGCAGCACGGCGAACATCCAGGTCGGCAGCCGGTAGCCGTTGACCCGCACGATGATCGCCGTCGCCACGACGGTGCCGACGAAGATGGCCCAGGCCGCGACCGCGAGGGACGGATCGGGGTAGAGCGTGAAATAGCCGAGGAAACGGGAGAGATTGAGCAGCATGATCGCCCCGGCGGCGATGCCGATGCCCACGCCGAGGTGCACGGAGCCCAGGCCGTCCTGCACGCGCGTCGCCTGGATCGTGCGGCGCGGACGCCGGAACTCCCGGTTGTCGCGGCGCCGTCTGCGCCGACGGCGCTCCTCGCGGCCGACGACGACGCCGAGCGTGTTCTCCTCGATGCCGCTCTGGCTCACCCGCGAGCTCATGCGGGGGTTCGCGCGCGGGTTGGATCTGGTGCTCACTTGGGCACCTCCAGCACGACCGTCGTTCCCGAGCCGGGGGAGGAGAAGAGCCGGGCGTTGCCGCCGACATCGCGCAGCCGGGCGACGACGGATTCGGCGAAGCCGAGGCGCGCGGGATCGACGGCTGCGAGATCGAAGCCCACGCCGGCATCCGTCACCATCGCGCGCACCGTCGTCTCGTCGTCGGTGATGGTGACATCGGCCTCCGTGACGCCCGAGTGGCGTCGCACGTTCTCGAGGCATTCGCCGAGGGCGAGCACGAAGGCGTCGAGCACCTCGCTCGACAGGAGCACCTGGCCCGTGCCGTGCCAGCTCACCGCGAGCCCCATGCGCATGAACCGGTGCTTGACGGATTCGAGAGTGTTGCCGAGGGTCGACTCGGTGGCGGGCTCGAGGTTGTAGACACCCGAGCTCCGCGGCGTCGGCGAGCCGCCCAGGCGCAGCTGCCGCAGCAGCTGCGCGTCGTTGGCGGCCTGGTATCGCAGAGCGGACTCGGAGACGCCGACCCCCGAGTGCGCGAGCATCGTGAGGGTCGCGAGCACCGTGTCGTGCAGGAGCCGGGCGTCCTGCCGGCGCTGCGCCTCCATCTCGCTCGCGTCGCGCTCCGCCCGATGGGCGCGGCCGATGTTCGCGATGCGCTTCATGACCCGGGGCACGCTCGAGCTCAGCCATCCGCCGACGATGCCCGCTGCCACCCAGCCGGTCACCGTGACCATGGTCAGCGTGACCTCGCGGCCCGATGACAGCCCGACGACGATGCTCAAGCCGACGGCGGCCGCGAAGCCGAGCGCTCCGACGAGGATGCGCAGCCGGCTGTGGGTGAGCTGGATGGCGACGCTGCCTGTTCCCGCGCCCATGAGCACAGCGATCGCGTTGCCGGATGCCACGTTGATGGGCTCGGGGTCGACGTAGGTGAGGGCCAGCACGGTCGTGAAGCCGGTGAGGATCATCACGACGATCCACGTCAGATTGTTGTTGCGGGATCCTGCCCACCACTGGGTGAGGGCGACCGCGCCGAGAGCGGGAATGCACCACAGGTAGCTGCCGGGTGCGATCGCGCCCGGGACGCTCAGGCAGGCGAGGGCGATCAGCGTCGCCACGAGCCCGATGAGCCGCGAGGCGCGGCCGAGCAGACGATCACGCTCCCTCAGGATTCGTTCCATGACGCCGCCGCCAGAGCTCCCTCGTCGTTCACTGTACGTCCAGTGAGCACGATAGCGGTTCCCAGCGGGAAAAGTCGGCGGCTGCTCGCGTTCCCCCGGATGGAACCGAGGGAAACTCAAGAACATGCCGCTCAGTCGTCGAGAAGTCGCCGCAGCTGGGCGCTGACCGCCTCGTGCTCGATGAGGAAGCCGTCGTGGCCGTAGGGCGAGTCGAGCACAACGGGCGAGGAGCCGTGGATGGTCGTCGGCACGTGGGCCGCGATGAACTCCTGACCCTCGAGCGGGAACAGCCGGTCGCTGTTGATGCCGACGACGAGCGTGCGCGCCGTGACCCTCGCGAGGGCCGCCGCCGCGCCGCCCCGCCCGCGGCCGACGTCGTGCGAGTTCATCGCCTCGACGAGCGTGAGATAGCTGTTGGCGTCGAAACGGCGGGTGAACTTGTTGCCGTGGAAGTCGAGGTACGACTCGACGGCGAAACGGCCGTCGCCGCCGAGCGGGCTGATCTCGCTCTGCCAGCTGCGCTGGAACCGCTCGTTGAGCTCGCTCGGGCTGCGGTAGGTGAGCAGGGCGATCCTGCGGGCGAGCGCCAGTCCGTGATACGGCCCGTCGCCATCGGCGGCCTCGTAGAAGTGTCCGCCGCGGAAGGCCGGGTCGCTGCGCACGGCCTCCAGCTGCACCGAGTTGAGCCCGATCTGGTCGGCGGTGGTGAACGGCGGCGCGGCGATGACGGCGAGACGCGTCATCCGCTCGGGATGACTCACGCCCCACTCGATCGCCTGCATTCCGCCCATCGAACCGCCGACGACGGCCGCCCAGCGCTCGATGCCGAGCTGGTCGCTGAGCGCCGCCTGGGCGCCGACCTGGTCGCGGATGGTCGTGTACGGGAAGCGCGGCCCCCACTCGTAGCCGTCGGGGGCGAAGGATGCCGGGCCTGTGCTGCCCTGGCATCCGCCGAGCATGTTCGGGGCCACGACGAACCAGCGGTCGGTGTCGATCGCGAGCCCCGGGCCGACGATGTCGCTCCACCAGCCGGCGGTCGCGTGGCCGGGGATCGCGTCGCCGAGCAGATGGCTGTCGCCGGTGAGCGCATGCAGCACGAGAACGGCGTTGTCGCGTTCGGGGGAGAGCTCGCCCCAGGTCTCGTAGGCGATGCGCACGTGAGGCAGGTGACCGCCCCGTTCGAAGTCGACGGGGCCGAGGTTCGCGAACTGGCGACGGCCGGCCGGGTCGCCTTCACGCCAGGCGCCGGTGGCGGGCGGTTTTCCGTGCAGCGTTCCGACCTGCGCCTCGGTGATGAAACTCGAGGGAACGGAGTCTTCGGGTGTCTGCCAATCCACGGGATCCATTCTGTCGGGTCCTGAGGATGGCTCGTGCTTTGTTACAGGGTGCCGGGTGCCGGGTGCCGGGTGCTCTGGGTGCCGGGTGCCGGGGCCGGGTGCTCGTGCTGCTGGGTGGCCGAGCTCACAACGACGGAGATTCCCGCTCTGAGAGCCTTGTAGGGCGTGCAAGGCCTTCAGAACAGCGGAATCTCCGTCGTTTTTAGTTGTGTTGTGAGTCGTGTTCAGGGTGCGCGCGGGGTGAGCCGGTCAGGCCTCGGCTCAGACGTTCGCGCGAGCGGCGTCGACCACGGCGCGCGCGGCGGCCAGGCCGGCGGTGAGGTCGGCCTTGAGATCGTCGATGTTCTCGAGGCCCACCGAGAGGCGCACGAGGCCCGGCGTGACGCCGGTCGTGAGCTGCTGCTCGGGCGTGAGCTGCGAGTGCGTCGTCGACGCAGGGTGGATGACGAGACTGCGCACGTCGCCGATGTTGGCGAGGTGGCTGAACAGCGTCAGGTTGTTGACGAGCGCGCGGCCGGCGTCCACACCGCCCTTGAGCTCGAAGGAGAGCACGGCGCCGACGCCCTTGGGGGCGTAGGTGTTGGCGGCGGAGTACCAGGGGCTCGACGGCAGGCCCGAGTAGTTGACCGAGGCGATGTCCTCGTGCGCGTCGAGCCACTCGGCGATCTCCTGGGCGTTCTGCACGTGGCGCTCGATGCGCAGGCTCAGGGTCTCGATGCCCTGGATGAGCAGCCAGGCGCTGTTCGGGGCGATCGCGGCACCCAGGTCGCGCAGGATCTGCACGCGCGCCTTGATGATGTAGGCGAGACCGTCGCCGACCGCCGCCGTGTAGCTCGCGCCGTGGTAGCTCGGGTCGGGCTCGGTGAGCCCCGGGAACTTCTCGACGTTCTTCGACCACTCGAAGGTGCCGCCGTCGACGATCGCGCCGCCGATGACCGTGCCGTGACCGCCGAGGAACTTGGTGGCCGAGTGGATGATGATGTCGGCGCCGTGCTCGAAGGGACGGATGAGGTACGGGGTCGCGATCGTGTTGTCGACGATGAGCGGAACACCGGACTCGTGCGCGACGTCGGCGACGAGGCGGATGTCGAGCACGTTGATCTTCGGGTTGCCGATGGTCTCGGCGAAGAAGAGCTTCGTGTTGGGGCGCACGGCGCGGCGCCATTCGTCGGCGTCGTCCTGGTTCTCGACGAAGGTCGTCTCGATGCCGAGCTTCGCGAGCGTGTACTTGAAGAGGTTGTAGGTGCCGCCGTAGATCGAGCTCGACGAGACGATGTGGTCGCCGGCCTGCGCGATGTTGAGCACGGCGGCGGTCTCAGCGGCCTGGCCCGAGGCGAGCAGGAGGGCGCCGGTCCCGCCTTCGAGGGCGGCGAGGCGCTCCTCGACGACCGCCTGCGTCGGGTTCTGGATGCGCGTGTAGATGTTGCCGAACTCGGCGAGTGCGAAGAGGTTCTTCGCGTGGTCGGCGTTGTTGAACACGTACGAGGTGGTCTGGTAGATCGGCGTGGCGCGGGCGTTGGTCACGGGGTCCGGTGCGGCACCGGAGTGGATCTGCTTGGTCTCGAACTTCCAGTTCGCGGTGGTGTCGCTCATGCTGGTCTCCTTCGTGGTCTGTTCTGTCGTTCGGGTCTGTCGTTGTGTGAGATCTGTTGTGCGAGGTCTGGTCGGCGGCATCCTCGCCGCTTGTGAGAGAGCCTAGGCAGGCGCGCGGGCCTCGGCAAACGGCAGGACACACGGCGTAACCCTCGTGCCGACGATCCGCTGCCGGTCTCACTGCTGATCCATAAGCGCGTGCGCGAGGCTGATACGCGCGCCGGTTGGTTGCAATACACGACTAGTCGTGCAAGAGTAGTCTCGTGTCATCCATTCGTCTGTTCATCCTGGGGTCGCTCGACGAGCGCGGGCCCATGCACGGCCATCAGCTGCGGCTGCTCGCCCAGGAGGAGCACATCCACAAGTGGACGGACTTCACCGTCGGCGCGATCTACGGCGCGATCAAGCGGCTCGCGGCGGAGGGCCTCATCGACGGGGTGCGCTCCGAGCGCGAGGGCAACTACCCCGAGCGCGTCGTCTACGCGATCAGCGATGCGGGCCGCGTCTCCCTCGGCGTGATCCGGCTCGAGACCCTGCGCGAGATCGTGCTGCGCCCCGACCCCTTCGACCTCGCGCTCGCCCGCCTCGACGGCGAGAAGCTCGACGAGCTGCCGGCGACGCTCGGCGCCCGTCGCGACGTGCTCGAGGCCCGGCTGCGCGAGTCGCGCGCCCACCTCGAGAACATCCGCCGCTACCTCACGGTCGCCGAGACGCTCGCCAACGAGCACGGGCTCATGCGGCTCGAGGCCGAGCTCGCCTGGCTCGACACCGTCATCGAGAGCCTGCCCGCCATCGTCGCCGACGAGACCGCCAGAACGACCGCCAGAAAGGCGCAACAGCAATGACCACACCCGCCCCCGAAGCCCGGGCGGCTTCCCCCGTGCTCGCCCTCAGCCCCCGCCGCGCGTGGTGGGCCCTCGTCGTGCTCATGGCCGGCGCGTTTATGTCGCTGCTCGACACGACGATCGTCAACGTCGCGCTGCCGAGCATCCGAGACAGCCTGGATGCCTCGAGCTCGACCCTCGAGTGGATCATCTCCGGCTACGCGCTCGCCTTCGGGCTCACCCTCATCCCGGCGGGCCGGCTCGGCGATCGCTACGGCCACAAGTGGATCTTCATCATCGGCCTCACCGTCTTCACCCTCGCGAGCCTCGCCTGCGGCCTCGCGCAGGACAGCGTGCAGCTCATCGTCGCGCGCGTCGTGCAGGGCGCTGCGGGCGGGTTCTTCTTCCCGGCGATCACGGCGCTCATCCAGATCATGTTCCAGGGCCGCGGTCGGGGAAAGGCCTTCGGTGTGCTCGGCGCCGTGCTCGGCTTCTCGAGC
The DNA here is from genome assembly GCF_002797855.1 of Compostimonas suwonensis. Taxonomy (GTDB): domain Bacteria; phylum Actinomycetota; class Actinomycetes; order Actinomycetales; family Microbacteriaceae; genus Compostimonas; species Compostimonas suwonensis. The sequence continues at coordinate 358,993 of NZ_PGFB01000004.1, read as the reverse complement.
GCGCTCGGCCCGCTCGTCGGCGGGCTCATCATCGAGGCGTTCGGCGTCGAGTCCGGCTGGCGGCTCGTCTTCGGCGTCAACCTGCCGATCGGCATCGTCGCCCTCGTCGCGGCAGCGGTGCTGCTGCCGGCCATCCGGCTCGGCGGAGCGGTCAAGCGCGTCGACGTGGTCGGACTGCTGCTGCTGACCGTCGGCCTGGTCGCCGTGCTCGTGCCGCTCATCGAAGGGCAGAGCGAGGACTGGCCGCTGTGGACCTACCTCTCGATCGCCGGCGGCCTCATCGCCCTCGTGCTCTTCGCCCTGTGGGAGCTGCGCGTCGTGCGCCGCGGGGGCGACCCCATCGTGCCGCCGCACCTCTTCTCGCATCCCGCATTCAGCGGTGGCGTCATCCTGGCGACCGTCTACTTCGCGGCCTTCACGAGCATCTTCTTCACCCTCACCCTGCTCTGGCAGGCGGGCCTCGGCGCGACGGCGCTCGAATCCGGGCTCGTCGTCATGCCGTTCGCGATCGGCACGATCGTGGGCGCGGCGCGCAGCGACTTCTTCGCCGCGCGCCTGGGCCGGGCGGTGCTCGTGATCGGCGTCGGCATGCTCAGCCTGGGGCTCGCGGCCGTGTGGCTGCTGCTCGTGCTCATCCCGACCCCCGAGCTCACCGGCTGGGAGCTCGCGGCGCCCCTGCTCGTCGCGGGCATCGGCAGCGGCCTGTTCATCGCGCCGAACACCTCGTTCATCGTCGCGACCGTCGACCGGCAGGAGGCGGGTGCTGCGAGCGGCATCCTGGGCACCGTCCAGCGCATCGGCAGCGCGATCGGCATCGCCGTCATCGGCAGCGTGCTGTTCGGAACCCTCGTCATCGACCCGTCGACGGGCCCGGATGCCGTGGCCGACGGCTTCGGCCGCAGCGCGCAGCTCGCCATGGGGGTGAGCGTCGTCTTCGCCCTCGTGGCCTTCGTGCTCGTGTTCACGCTGCCCAAGCGCGTTCCGGAGGGCGCCGGGCACTGAGCGTCAGCTGTATCGACCCAAACGACGGACATCTCAAAACGACGGACATCTCAAAACGACGGACATCTCAAAACGACGGACATCTCAAAACGACGGAGATTCTCTGAAAAACGGGTTGTTTCGGGCAGAAATGCGTCCCAGGAACGGGAAACTCCGTCGTTTTGAGTTGGTTTGAGTTGGCTTGGGTGAGGGGCTAGGGGCTAGGGGTTCGGGCGCGGCGGCGGAGAGAGGCTCGCGTCGCGCCGGTAGAGCCACCGGGCCCGGGGCTCGACGAGCGGGCGGAAGATCCGCCTCACGAACGGCTGCGCGAGCAGCACCGACACCGCGATCGAGTAGGCGATCATGGCCACGAGCACCCAGGTCGAGACGCCGCCGAGCTCGCCTGCGAGCATCCCCGTCTCCCGGAAGGGGTAGAGGAAGAAGGTGTGCAGCAGGTAGATGTACATCGTCGCCTGGCCGAAACGGCTGAACCAGGTGGTGTGCCGGGGCATGAGCACGAGGAACGCCAGGGTGAGCAGGAAGCCGAGCGCGATGAGCGCGAGGCGGATGAGGCCCGCCCACCACTCGTGGTAGCCGAGCTCGGAGAACGACTCGTCATAGAGCAGGAAGCGGCGCAGCTTGACGTCGCGCCAGGTCTCGACGAAGACGCTCGCCGCGACCGCGACGGCTATGAAGAGGGCGACCGCCCCAGCTCGCCACCGCCAGGTCGCCGCGGGCCGCAGGGCGAGCCAGCGCCCGGTGATCTGCCACTGCCGCAGCTTCCAGCCGAAGACGAAGAACGGCAGGAAGCCCAGAGTGCGCGAGAGTGCGAAGGTGCTGTCGACCTCGCTCAGGTATCCCGCGCCCACCGCGATGACGATGCTGATGATCAGCGGATACCGCAGCATCACGAGATAGGGGAGCGCGATGCGCCAGATGCCGAGCGCGAGGAGGAACCACAGCGTCCAGGAGGCCGTTGCGTAGTCGAGCCGGAACTCGCCGCCCACGAGCCAGTGGATGACCGTCCAGATCGTCTCGAAGACGATGTATGGCAGCACGATGTCGCTCACGATGCGCTTCATCTGCCGGGCGCCGGGCACGCCCGCTTTCGCGAAGTACCCGCTCACGCCCACGAAGACGGGCACGTGGAAGGTGTAGATGAAGAGGTAGACGGCGTAGGCGGTGTCGGATGCCGCGATGAGGGGCAGGATCGCATGGCCGATCACGACCAGGGTGATCGCGATCCAGCGGGCGTTGTCCCAGAGGGGAACCCGCCGCCGGGTCCCGCGCGCCCTGATGGCACCCGTGAGGGGTGGGATCACGATGTGATCACCCGGATGCCCGAGCGGTTGCGCATAGTCATTACCCTAGTGACATGCCTGATGAGATGACCGTGGACCGTGCCGGAGAGAACGTCGGAGAGAACGCGGGAGACCGCGTCGGAGAGGATGCAGCCAAGCGTGCCGTCGTCACGGGCGCCAGCTCGGGCATCGGCCGTGCGACGGTCGTGCTGCTGCGTCAGCACGGCTGGGAGGTCGTGGCGGTCGCCCGGCGCGAGGACCGGCTCCGGGCGCTCGCCGAGGAGACCGGGGCATCCGTCTTCGTGGCCGACCTCACCCGGCAGGACGACGTCGACGCGCTCGCGGCCCACCTGGCCGTGACGGGGCCGCTGCACACGCTCGTCAACAACGCGGGCGGGGCCATGGGCCTCGACAGCGTCGAGAAGAGCAGCGCCGACGACTGGGCGTGGATGTTCGAGATCAACGTGCTCGCGGTCAAGCGCGTGACGAGTGCGCTCCTGCCGCTGCTGAGGCTCGGGGCGAAGGATGCCGGTGGTGCCGACATCCTCACCGTCACCTCGATCGCGGGGCACGTCGCCTACGAGGGCGGTGGCGGCTACAACGCCGCGAAGTTCGCCGCGCACGCGATGATGGACGTGCTGCGGCTCGAGCTGGGCGGCGAGCCGATCCGGGTCATCGAGGTCGCGCCGGGCATGGTGCACACCGAGGAGTTCTCGCTCAACCGCTTCGGCGGCGACCAGGCCCGCGCCGACGCCGTGTACCAGGGCGTCGAGAACCCGCTCACGGCGGAGGACGTCGCCGAGACGATCGTGCAGAGCCTCGAGAGGCCCGCCCACGTCGACCTCGACCTCGTCGTCGTCAAGCCCGTCGCGCAGTCGGCCCCGTACAAGGTCGCGCGGGGCCCGCTCGTGCCCCGGGGCGGGACCGGCGTGTCGTGAGCGACGCGCGGCCGGGCACGCAGCGGGGATCCCGCGCTCGCTGGGAGGCGGTCACGTCGTGGCCGCTGCTCATCCTCTCGGTGCTGTTCCTGGTCGTGTACTCGTGGTGCATCCTCGAGCCCGATCTACCGGCCGCTGTGCAGCAGATCCTGGTCGGCTTCCTGGCGGTCGTCTGGATCGTCTACCTGGTCGACTACCTCGTGCGGCTGGCGCTGAGCCGCGACAGGAAGCAGTTCGCGAAAACGCACGTCATCGACCTGCTGTCGGTGCTCGTGCCGGTCGTGCGGCCGTTCCGGCTGCTGACCTACCTCATGGAGCTGCCGTACTTCAAGAGGGACACCGGCGGCTCGTTCCGCGCGAAGATCATCATCTACGGCGTGCTCTTCGTGGTGCTCTTCGTCTACGTCATCTCGCTCGCCGTGCTGCAGGTCGAGCGCCCGGCGCCCGGCGCCTTGATCCTCTCCTTCGGCGACTCGGTGTGGTGGGCGTGCGTCACGATCGCCACGGTCGGCTACGGCGACTTCTACCCGGTCACCGTGCTGGGGCGGATTCTCGCGGTCGCCCTCATGGCGGGTGGCGTCGCGATCGTCGGAACCGCGACCGCGACCCTCGTCTCCTATCTGGGCGAGCGCATCCGGCACCCGGGGCCGCCGCATGATCAGCACGACCCGCGCGAGCAATAGGCTCGGAGGATGAGCATTCACCTCGTGGGCGGCGGCCACGCCCCCGAATGGCATCAGGCCGTCTACGGCGGATTCGTCGCAGAAGCGGGGGAGCGGGCCGTGCCTCTCGCCCTTCCTCGCATCGCCGTGATCGTGGTGCACGGCGGTGATCACGGCGACAGCGACGGCGACGCGACCTTCGAATACTTCCGGGCGGCGCTCACTGATGCCGGGCCGTGCGAGCCGGTCGCGATCCTCGTCGCCGAGGGCTCGGCCGTCGAGCAGTCGAGCCTCGCGGACGCCGACGCCCTCCTCGTCGCGGGCGGGCTGACCCCGGCCTACCGGGACGCCGTCGCACCGGTCGTCGGCGAGATCCGCCGTCTGGTCTCCGGCGGCCTGCCTTACCTGGGCTTCTCGGCCGGCGCGGCGATCGCCGCCGAGGCGGCGATCGTGGGCGGCTGGCGCATCGGCGGCGTCGCCGTCTGCCCGAGCGACACCGGGGAGGGTCTCGACGAGGTCACGATCGCCGAGGGCATCGGGCTCATCGACCTCGCGATCGACGCGCACGCTGCGCAGTGGGGCACCCTCGGCCGGCTCGTCGCCGCGACCGAGGCCGGGCTGCTCGACGGCGGGGTCGCGATCGACGAGAGCACGGCGCTCATCGTCGGGGAGGGCCCGCTGCGGGTCGTCGGGGCGGGAAGCGTGTGGCGGGTGCTTCCCTCGGAGCAGGGTGTGCTCGTGAGCACGCTCGGCGTATAAGAAGAGCACGGACCGAGGAGGACCCCATGCCGAAGAGTCTCGACGAGCTGGCCGCCGACGGCCTCATGGATCCGGGCTGGGCGCAGGCGTTGCAGCCCGTCGCCCCCACGATCGCGCGGATGGGCGACTTCCTCCGCGCCGAGACGGCCGCCGGGCGACGGTACCTGCCCGCGGGCGAGAACGTGCTGCGCGCCTTCCGCAACCCGCTCGCCGATGTGCGGGTGCTCATCGTGGGGCAGGACCCGTACCCCACCCCGGGGCATCCGATCGGTCTCAGCTTCGCCGTCGAGCGTCATGTGCGCCCGCTGCCGCGAAGCCTGCAGAACATCTACAAGGAGCTGAACGACGACCTCGGCATCCCGCCGGCCGAGCACGGCGACCTGACCTCGTGGTCGCAGAGCGGCATCATGCTGCTCAACAGGGTGCTCACGGTGCAGGCGGGTGAGTCGGGATCGCATCGCGGCCTCGGCTGGGAGGAGGTCACCGACCACGCGATCACGACCCTCGTCGCCCGCGAGCAGCCGCTCGTCGCGATCCTCTGGGGGCGGGATGCCGGAACGCTGCGGCCTCTGCTCGGTGCGACGCCCATCATCGCCTCCGCCCACCCCAGCCCGTTCTCGGCCTCGCGGGGATTCTTCGGCTCCCACCCTTTCGGCCGCGCCAACGAGCTGCTGCGGGGCATGGGGGCGCGCGAGGTCGATTGGACGGTCGCCTGACCGGCGTGAGGTTCGCCTGGCCGGCGTTCCCGGCGACGACGGTGCAGTAATCTAGAAGCCATGTACGGGACGGTCGGGGCGTTGGTGGTGCGCTACGGTGCTTGAAGAGGAGTACCAGCCCCGGCGGGAGCTGCCGAGGCACCTTCGACCACCCGTCACCCCCGAGGCGCCGTTCGAGTACTCGATCCGGAACGCCGAGCTCCCCGACATGCCCGACGTGCGTGAGATCTACAACCACTACGTCGCGAACAGCACCGTCACCTTCGACGAAGACCAGATGACCCTCAAGGCCTGGCGCTCGAAGTTCGGCTACCTGCACAAGCTCGGCATGCCCTTCATCGTCGCGGTCTCACCGAGCGGGCAGATCCTCGGCTACGCGCTCGTGACGCCGTGGAAGGAGAAGAAGGCCTACCGCTACACGGTCGAGAACTCGATCTATCTGCGCGCGGCGGCGACGGGCAAGGGTCTCGGGCGGGCGCTCATGCAGGCGCTCATCGAGCGCTCGAAGGAGGCCGGGCTCAAGGAGATGATCGCCGTCATCGCCGACAAGGGCGCCGACGCCTCCATCGCCATGCACAAGAACTTCGGCTTCAAGGAGATCGGGCGGATGGGCCGCGTCGGCTACAAGTTCGAGCGCTGGCTGGGCACCGTCATGATGCAGAAGAGCCTCAAGTAGGGTCGCGCGGGTCGCGCGGGCTCTGCGGCCCGAGGATGTCGCGCAGCGCGCCTTCGACCGCCTCGACGTTCGACGGCTCCCCCCGCCACAGCATGTGCAGGATGAGCCCGTCGACCGCCCAGGAGACGCCCCGCCGCCGTGCCTCGTCGAGGCGATCCCCGGTCGCGGCTCGCACCGCGTCGTCGAGCGCTCCGTACCAGAGCTCGGCGTCGCCCTTCAGGCTGTCGCGGCGCATCGCCATGAAGAGCAGCTCGTACTGCGCGATCGCCTCGGCCCGATGGGTGTGCGTGTAGTCGAGCAGGGCGCGGGCGAAGTCGCCCAGGCGCGCCCCGGCGAGCGGGGCGAAGAGGTCGAGCTGCTGCTCGGTGGCACGGCGCAGGGCGCTCACGAGCAGATCGTCGAGGTCGTCGAAGTAGTAGGTGGCCGCGGCGAGCGGCACCCCGGCCTCCGCGGCGACGGCGCGGTGGGTGACGGCGGACGGCCCGCCCTTCTCGAGCACGCGCAGCACGGCGTCGAGCAGTGCCTGCCGGCGTGCCTCGCCCTTGGGGGTGATGCTCATCGGCTTCCCCTCTCCGTCGGCTTCTTCATCATCAGTGCTTGCCGCCGAGCTCGAGCAGCCCGACCCCGCCGACCACGAGCACGATCCCGACGATCTGCACCCAGCTGAGCGACTCGTCGAAGAGCAGCCAGCTCACGAGGGTCACGAGCACGACGCCGACGGCCGCCCAGATCGCGTAGCCGATCGCGAGCGGCACGCCCTTCGAGAGCGACTGCGAGAGCATCGCGAAGGCGAAGACATAGCCCGCGCCGATGACGAGCCAGGCCCACCATCTCGCGTTCTCGCCCGACGCGACCTTGAGGAAGCTCGTGGCGATGACCTCGCCGATGATCGCGAGGCCGAGGTAGAGGTAGCCCATGGGCCCGCCTTCCTTTTTGGTACTATTGTACCAAAAAGGAAGGCTGACACAACGACTCTCAGTTCTTCGGCGTCGCGCCCCTCAATACGAAGTAGCCGAGGAGTCCCGCCAGGACCGTGATGACGAGGGACCAGGCGATCGCTCCCACGGCTCCGACGGCGACGAACCAGTCGCCGACGATGCTCCAGCTGTCGGTGAAGACGAGGAGCGCGAACAGCCCGACGAACACGAGGGCGAGGGCGACCCAGAGCACGACCATGCCCGTGATCCGCCATCTCATGTAAACGGTCGCGATCGAGGCGCCGATGAAGAAGAAGAACAGCTGCAGCGCGAAGAACACGAACAGGCGTTGCAGGAGCGGGCCGTCGCTCACCCAGACGACCGTGAACATGTGGCCGCCGACCCACCAGCCGCCCGTGATGTCCTCGAGATACGAGAGCACCGTGAGCACCGCCGCGTTCATCGCGGAGATGAGCACGAAGAGCAGCGAGGTGCCCAGATAGAAGTCACGCCGGGTGACGCTGTAGCCGAGGGCGAAGGGGAAGGTGAGGTTGATGCTCTGCACCGCGACGACGAGCATGTAGATGAAGATCGACGAGACGGCGCCGCTGTACTGCGTCCCCTCGGTCGCGTTCGCGCCGGCCGCGCCCACGATGATGATCCAGACGAACAGCGAGATGGTGAAGGCGCAGCCGAGGATGATCCACGGCAGGCCGATGTAGTTCCAGCGGTTCACGAGGTGCAGCCGCACCACGTTCCAGACGCGGGTCAGCTCGCCAGGCGCGGAGGGGGCCGCGGGTGCTGATGCTGCTGTTGTGCTCATGGTTCTGTCCTTTCGCAGGGCGCGGCGCTCAGGCGCTGCGCTCGAAGTCCTGGGCCGAGGCGCTCGTCGTGCGCACGATGAGCTGCTGGAGGGAGACCGGGGTCAGCTCGAGGCCCGCCTCGGTGGCGGCCCGTCGCTCCTCGGCGGTCAGCGCGCCGGAGATGGTGACCGAGGCCAGGCCGCCGATCCCCTCGCGGTGCAGTTCGCGGTGCGACGACCGCCGCCCGCCCACGAAGGCGTCGACGGTTCTCGAGAGCCCGACGACCGTCGTGGCCGAGCCGCGGATGTCGTCGGCGTTCTGGTCCATGAGGATGCGCCCGTGGTCGATCACGAGCACGTGCTCGAGCAGATTGCTCACCTCGTCGATCAGGTGCGTCGAGAGGATGACGGTGCGCGGATGCTCCGCGTAGTCCTCGAGCAGGCGGTCGTAGAAGATCTGCCGGGCGACGGCGTCGAGGCCCAGGTACGGCTCGTCGAAGAAGGTCAGCGGAGCGCGCGAGGCGAGGCCCACGATCACCCCGATCGCGGAGAGCTGGCCGCGCGAGACTTTCTTGATCGGCCGGTTCAGCGGCACCTGGAAGTCGTCGATGAGCCGTTCGGCGAAGTCGGCGTCCCAGTTGCGGAAGAACCACGGGGCACTGCGGAACACGTGCTTGGGCCGGAACTCGTCGGGGTACTTCTGGCTCTCCTTGATGAAGCAGAGCTGTTCGAGCACCCGGGCGTTCTCGACGGGCTTCTCGCCGAAGACCCGGATCGAGCCGCTCGTCGCGAAGTCCTGCCCCGTGAGCAGCTGCATGAGCGTGGTCTTGCCGGCGCCGTTGCGGCCGAGGAGGCCGTAGATGGTGTTCGGCTTGACCGTGAAGCTCACGTCGTCGACCGCGGCGAACGAGCCGAAGCGCTTGGTGAGGCCGGAGACCTGCACGACGGGCGTGATCGACGGCGGGGCGGCCTGGCTGGACGGGGTGGACTGGGTGGACTGGGCAGGACCTGCGGGCTGGGCGGGCGGGGTCTGGTTCGGAGTGCTCATGATGCGATCTGGTCCTTCCTGATCATGTCGGTCACTTGCTCCGGTGTGATGCCGAGCTTCGCGGCCTCGTCGAGCAGTGGTCGGAGGTAGTCCTTGCGGAACTCGTCGCGCCGGCGTTCGATGAGCCGATCGCGTGCCCCGGTGGTCACGAACATGCCGATTCCTCGTTTCTTGTAGAGGATGCCGTCGTCGACGAGACGGGCGACCCCTTTGCCGGCCGTGGCCGGGTTGATGCGGTAGAACGCCGCGAACTCGTTGGTCGACGGGATCTGGCTCTCCTCTGCGAGGGAGCCGCCCAGGATGTCGTTCTCGATCTGCTCGGAGATCTGAACGAAGATGGGCTTGCCGTCGTCGATCACGCGTGTCCTCTCGATCCTGACCACCGCATTGGTTAGTTGGTCATGTAACTAACCAACTATGTCTGCCGCGGTTTGTCAACCCTCCCTCGGCTCCTCATCCCGCCTCTCTCTTCCTGCTCAAAACGACGGAGATTCCGCCTGAAATGGGCGTTTTGGGCGCGAACGAGGCCGATTTGGGCGGAATCTCCGTCGTTTTGAGTGCCGGTGGGGAGGGGAGGGCGGGTCAGAACAGGATCGTGAGGGAGAAGTCGAGCGAGATGACGGCGACGATGACGACCGTGGTGACGAAGCCGCCGCCGAGCAGCAGCCCCGGGTTCGCGAGGGAGATCGAGACGCTGCGCAGCCCCGGCCAGTCTCGGAAGAGCTTCTCGGGAACCCGCGAGTTCACCGGGTGCGCCCGCCAGCCCCTGAGCCTGCTGAGGAACCAGGCGCAGCGGATGATGAAGGCGAGCCACAGCAGGGTCACGACGAGCGGCAGCGCGGCGATCACGAGCTGGAATCCGAGCCCGACGACCTCCTTCTCGTCGTTGTCGACCGTCAGCTGGATCACCGAGGAGATCGAGGCGCCGATGACGATCGACGAGACCCAGGCGCAGAACGCGAGGATGAACCCCACGAAGCGCACGAGGAAGTGGGTGAGGATCGACTCCTCCTCGTGCAGGTGGGTGCGCGGGGTGGCCTTGAGCACGACGATCGTCGCGACGAAGCAGGGCAGCACCGAGACGAGCGCGACCGCGTACCAGGCCCACGACGACCAGTCCCACAGCTCGGCCAGCAGCAGCACGAGCAGCCAGAACACGTTCCACACGATGCCGAGCAGCAGCGCGTGGCTCACGACCCACGCCGGCATCCGCCGCTCACCCCTGGACCTCTGCACGGCTCCACTGTAGCGATCGACGACTGCGGCGACGAACGACTGCGGCGACGAACTGCAGTGACGAACTGCAGTGCCGAACTGCGGCGACGAACAGCCGGAGCGGGCGACATCCGCGCGTAGGCTCGGAGCATGACCGAGCTGCACGATCTCACCGCCCTCGAACTGTGGCAGGCGATGCAGGAGCGGGAGGTCTCGCCGAGCGAGGTCGCCGCCCACTATCTCGAACGCATCGAACGCCTCGACCCGGGTCTCGGCGCCTTCGTCACCGTGACAGCGGATGCCGCGGCGGCACGGGCCCGCGAGGTCGAGGAGTCCGTGCCCCGAACCGCGCCCCTCTGGGGCCTGCCGTTCGGCGACAAGGACCTGTGGCAACGCGCGGGGGTGCGCACGGGCTTCGGCTCACGGGCCTTCGCCGGCTACGTCTCCGAGACCTCCGACGAGATCGTCGAGACGCTCGACGCCGCCGGGGGAGTGAGCCTCGGCAAGACGAACGCGCCCGAGTTCGGGCTGCCCGCCTACACGGAGAGCCTCGCGGCCGATCCGGCGCGCAACCCCTGGGACACCTCGCTCGGCTCGGGCGGCTCGAGCGGCGGCGCGGCGGTCGCGGTCGCGGCGGGGCTGCTGCCGTTCGCCCCCGGCTCCGACGGCGGCGGCTCGGTGCGCATCCCCGCAGCGGCGACGGGGCTCGTGGGGCTCAAGCCGAGCCGGGGCCTCGTGCCCGCGGGCTCGGGTGTCGCCTCCCTCGGCGGGCTCGTCGTGGCAGGTCCGCTCGCGCGCACCGTGGCCGACGCGGCCTTCCTGCTCGACGGCATGATCGCGCGTGTGCACGGGCGGATCGACCACCACTACACGCTGCGCGCGCCGGAGGACGACGAGGGTCCCTTCCTGGGCGATGCCGTGCGCGGCGAGGGCCGCTTCCAGATCGGCGTCATGACGAGCTCGGCCTGGGACGACGCGTACGACATCCGGGTGAGCCCGGAAGCGCGGTCCGCTCTCGATGAGGCGGTCACGGCGCTCGCCGCCCTCGACCACGGCGTCGAGGAGTTCGCCCTCGAGCCCGACCCGAGCTACGCCCCGGCCTTCCGCACGATCTGGCAGGCCGGCGCGGCCGGCATCCCGGTCGAGGGGGAGCGCGAGGAGCTGCTCGAGCCGCTCACCCGCTGGCTCCTGAGGCGGGGCCGCGGGATCTCGGCCCGTGAGCTCGCGGAGGCGCTCGCGGCCCTCTCGGCCTACGAGCGGTCGCTCATCCGCCAGTTCGCGGGTTACGACGCCGTGCTCACCCCCTCCCTCGCCCTCACACCGCGCCCCCTCGGCTGGTTCGACCAGGAGGACGGCGAGCGCAACTTCGCGCAGCAGGTCGAGTACACCCCGTTCACCTCGATGATCAACGTGAGCGGGCTGCCCGCGATCACGCTGCCGGTGTCGATGGCGACGTCGACCTCGGCCACGGCCGGGCTCCCGATGGGCGTGCAGCTCATCGGCCGCCCCGGCGGGGAGCGTGTGCTGCTCGCGCTGGGGCGACAGCTCGAGCGTCGCTTCCGGTGGGAGCTGCGGCATCCGCCCCAGTGGTAAGCCTGTGGCAGGCGGGGAGCGGGTGCGCGGATTCCCACCCCGTATTGAGGTTAGGCATGCCTATACTGGAACCAAATGACCTCGCAGAACCTCGCTCTCTCCGATCACGCTGATCACGCCAGCCACACCGCTCGAACGGCTCACCGTGACAACGCCCTCTCCTACCTCCTGGTGGCAGACGACACGGCGTTCGGCGAGCTCGAGCTCGCGATCGCCGCGCTGCCTCTGTGCGCGCGGGGGCGTGTCTTCGTCGAGGTGCAGTCGGCGTCGGATGTCGGCGTCCTCGCGGTCCCGCCGCGGATGACGGTGAGCTGGCTCGTGCGCGACTCGCGCTCGGGGGCGCCCGGAACGGCGGAGTCCTGCCATCGGGGAACCGCCATGGAGCGTGCCGCGACCGCCTGGGCGAGCGAGATGCTCTGCGGCGAGGTGGGCGACGCGCATGTCTGGCTCGCGGGCGAGTACCGCGGGGTCGCCGCGATCCACGAGTTCCTCACGGAGTCGCTCGGCCTGCCCGCCGGCGTCGTGACCACACGCGAGGCGTACCGCCTCGGCGTGCACTGACCACAGCCCCGTCCTGCCGCCGGGGATGCCCCGTCCGGTTCCGGTAGTGCGCGCCTTCTCCTGTGACGCGCCCTCTTCTGTGCCTCGTTCGGGGGGTGCGTCGAGTGACGAGGTGTGTAAGACTTAGGTAATGCTAACCTCACTCGCCAATACCGAGTCCGATCAGCGTGTGTGGCCTCCGTACCGTCGTTTCGACGTCGCCGTGGCTCGGATCGACCGCCTGAGCCCCCATTTCGTGCGCATCACCTTCACGGGTGACGAGCTCGCCGTCTTCGGCACCGAGGGCCTCGACCAGCGCGTCAAACTCGTGCTCCCGCTTCCGGGCAACGGCGTCGCGCACTTCCCGCACGGCGACGACTGGTTCGGCGAATGGCGTCTGCTGCCCCACGAGCACCGCAATCCCATCCGCACCTACACGGTGCGCGCCGTGCGCCCCGCCGCCCGGGAGCTCGACATCGACTTCGTCGACCACGGCGACGCCGGCCCCGCCTCGCGCTGGCTGCGCACCGCCCGCGTCGGGGATCGGCTGGCGATCGTCGGCCCCGACGCCCGCAGCGCCCAGCGTTCGGTGGGCATCGAATGGCGGCCGGATGCCGCGGGCACCCTCCTGCTCGCCGGTGACGAGACCGCCGTGCCCGCCATCTGCTCCATCCTCGGCTCGCTGCCCGCCACTGCGCGAGGCTGCGCTCTCCTCGAGGTCCCTCAGACGGCGGACATCCTCGAGGTGGATGCCCCGGCCGGCGTCGAGGTGCGCTGGCTGGCCCGTGACGGCGGCTCGAACGCCGCGGCCGAGCAGGGCGCCCTGCTCGACGGGGCCGTGCGCGCCTGGACGGGCCGGTTCGTGGCCGACTGGCACCGCGACAGGCGTCCCGGAGCCGGGATCGGATCCGCGGCGACCGCCGTGCTCGACGATGTGGACATCGATCGCGACATCCTCTGGGAGATCCCGAAAGGCAGCGAGATCCCGGAGGGCAGCGGCATCCACCGCGACTTCTACGCGTGGCTCGCGGGGGAGGCCGGGGTCATCAAGGCCCTCCGGCGCTTCCTCGTCTCGGAGCTCGGCATCGACCGCGGCTCGGTCGCGTTCATGGGCTACTGGCGGCGGGGTCGCGCCGAGATCGACTGAGCGGCATCCGCGTCTCCCGAACGGCCCGCTGCACGCCCACCACGAACCGAACACAGCACGAAAGGACCGACCGTGCCCGACAAGCACCTTCCGCCCCTCGCCGCCGCAGCCGCGGGGATGGCCCTCGCCGCCACCCTCGCCGGATGCTCCGCGGCGCCCGTGGACCCGGACGGCGCCCGGGCCTCGGCCGGGGCATCCGACGGCTTCCCGGTGACGATCGCGAGCTCGCTGGGCTCCGCGACGATCGAGCAGCGACCGGCCCGCGTCGTCACGATCGGGCAGGGCTCGGCCGACACCGTCGTCGCGCTCGGAACGACACCCGTCGGCGTCGAGGTCGACAGCTGGGGCGGCGACGGCGACGGCTACCAGCCGTGGCTGCGCGAGGCTCTCGAGGAGAGCGGGGAGGAGCTGCCCGCCCTCATCACGGCGACCCCGGAGGTCGACGTCGAGGGCATCCTCGAGCTCGAGCCCGATCTCATCCTCGCCCCGCAGTCCGGGATCACGCAGGCCGACTTCGACCTCCTGAGCGCCGTGGCGCCCACGGTCGCCTACCCGGGCGACGCCTGGAGCACACCGTGGGACGAGCAGATCCGCATCATCGGGCAGGCGCTCGGCGAGAGCGACGACGCGGAGGCGATCGTCCGTGACATCCGCGACGAACTGCGGGCCGTCGCCGACCAGAACCCGCAGTTCGAGGGCACGACCTTCAGCTACCTCTACACGGGAGAGCCCGGGGTGCTGGGCGTCTTCCAGGCGGGGGAGCCGCGCGTCGACATCCTCACCGGCATGGGGCTCACGGTCGACCCCGTCATCGCGGAGCAGCCGGTGACCCCGGGCACCTCCTCGAGCCTCATCGGGCTCGAGCGGGCCGACATCCTGAACGACTCCGACCTCGTCTTCACGTGGTTCAGCGATCCCGATCAGCAGGCGGCCATCGAGGCGCAGCCGCTCTACGCGCAGATCCCAGCGGTGCGGCGCGGCTCGGACGTCGTGAGCTACGACCGATCCTTCGTGACCGCGTCGAGCCTCATCACCCCGCTCACAGTGCCGTGGGTGCTCGCCGACTTCGTGCCCCGCATCCAGGATGCCGTGGCCGTCGTCTCGAACGCCCCCGCCGCCTCCGAATGAACCCCCGAAAGGATCCCACCATGACCCGATTGACCCGATCCCGTTCGATCGCGCTCGCGGCCCTCCTCGCCACGGGCCTGGGCCTCGGCGGCCTCACCGCCTGCTCGGCCGACCCGTCCGGCTCATCCGATCCGGCCGAGACTCCCGGATCGGCCGACCCCGCGGCATCCGGGGCCTTCCCGGTGACGGTCGAGAGCTCGCTGGGCGACGCCGTCATCGAGGCCGCTCCGCAGCGGGTCGTGACGATCGGCTGGGGTTCGGCCGACACGGCGATCGCCCTCGGGGTGACACCGGTCGGCATGGAGGAGGCCGTCTGGGGCGGCGACGGCGACGGCTACTTCCCGTGGGTGCGAGAGGCCATCGAGGAGAACGGAGCCGAGCTTCCGCAGACCTTCACCGTCTCGCCCGAGGTGGACGTCGAGGCCGTGCTCGAGCTCGAGCCCGACCTCATCCTCGCCCCGCAGTCCGGGATCTCGCAGGACGACTTCGACACCCTCTCGGCGATCGCGCCGACCGTCGCCTACCCCGGCGAGCCGTGGCGCACGGCGTGGGACGAGCAGATCGCGATCATCGGCCAGGCGCTCGGCAAGGGCGAGGAGGCCGCCGGGCTCGTCGACGAGATCGACGCGCAGCTCGCCGAGGCGGCGGCGCAGAACCCGGAGTTCGCGGGACTGAGCTTCGCCTACGTCTACACGGCAGAGCCCGGCTCGCTCTCGCTCTACCAGCAGGGCGATCCGCGGGTCGACCTCATCTCGGCGCTCGGGCTCGTCGAAGACCCCGCCGTCGCGGCCGTGCCGATCACGGCGGGCACCTTCGCCTCGACGGTCGGGCTCGAGCGCGCCGACCTGCTCGACGACGTCGACGTGCTCTTCGCCTGGTACAACGACCAGGCGAACGCCGATCAGATCGCCGCCCAGCCGCTCTTCGCCCAGGTGCCGGCCGTCGTGCGCGGCTCCTACATCCCCGTCGTCGACAACCAGCTCGCCATGGCGTCGAGCCTGCTCACCCCGCTGAGCGTCCCGTGGGCGCTCGACTCCTACGTTCCGCTCATCGCCGACGCGGCCGAGCGCGTTCAGTGAGTGCTCGGCGTCCGGCGCGCGTTCGGTGAGAGTTCGGTGAGCCCGCAGTGAGCAGGCCCGCGCGCCTCGCGCTCGGTCTGGGCGGCTCCTTCGCGCTGCTCGTCGTGGTCGTGCTCCTGAGCCTCTCGATCGGCAACAAGGATCTCTCCCTCGTGACCGTGTGGAGCTCGCTGCTCGACCCCGGCTCGTCCTCCGGCGCCTTCGCCGACACGGTCGTCGCCAGCCGCATCCCGCGCACGGCGCTCGGAGTGCTCGTGGGGGCGAGTCTCGCGGTCGCCGGCGCCGTCATGCAAGGGGTGACCCGCAACCCGCTCGGCGACCCGGGGCTCTTCGGCGTGAACGCGGGAGCGGCTGCGGCCGTCGTCACGGGGATCGCCTTCCTGGGGCTCGGCGCCTCCTCGGCGAGCGTCTGGGTCGCCCTGCCGGGAGCCGTCCTGGCCGTTGTCGTCGTCTACCTCGTCGGCTCGGGGCGGCGCGGCACGATGCCCGTGCGGCTCGTGCTCGCGGGCGCCGTCGTCACGGCGGTCGTCTTCGCCTACGTCCAGGCCGTGGCGCTGAGCCTGCCCACGGTCTTCGACAGCTACCGCTACTGGGTGATCGGCTCGCTCGCCGGGCGCGACCCCCAGCTCGTGCTCGACATCCTCCCGTTCGTGGTCGTGGGGCTCGCGATCGCGCTGTCGATCGGCGGATCGCTCAACGCCCTCGCCCTCGGCGACGACACCGCCCGCGCGCTCGGAGCGCATCTCGGGCGCACTCGCATCCTGGGCGCCGTGAGCGCGACGCTGCTGTGCGCCGCCGCGACCGCCGCGGTCGGGCCGATCGCCTTCGTGGGACTCGCCGTGCCGCACATCGTGCGGAGCTTCACGGGCGACGACCACCGCTGGCTCATCCCGTACAGCCTGCTGCTCGGCCCCGTGCTGCTGCTGTGCGCCGACGTGCTCGGCCGGGTGCTCGTGCGGCCCGGCGAGCTCATGGTGGGGGTCGTGACGGCGTTCGTCGGAGGCCCCGTGCTGCTGCTCGCGGTGCGGCGGATGGGCGGCGGCGCCGGCAGTGCGGGCAGCGCGCGCAATGCGCGCAATGCCGACGGTAGGAGCAGGGCATGAGTCGCGCGCCCGTGGTCTTGCGGGTCGGCGGCGTGCTGAGCATGCCCGTGCGCATCCGCGGTCTCGTGGTGGGCGGCATCCTGCTGCTGGGGCTTCTCGTCGTCGTGGTTCTCACGCTCACCCTCGGCCGGCTCGGGCTGAGCCCCGACGATCTTCTCCGCGCAGCGGTCGGCGGCCCCGACGCCCTGGGCGCCAGGGAGCGCATCGTGCTCGAGACCCTGCGCGGGCCACGGCTCGTCGTGGCTCTGGGCGCCGGGGCCGCCTTCGGGGTCTCGGGCGCGCTCTTCCAGACCGTCACCCGCAACCCGCTCGGAAGCCCCGACGTCATCGGCCTCTCGGCGGGCGCGGCGGCGGGTGCCGCGGCGTTCGGCCTGCTCTGGACGGGGATCCTGCCCCTTCCGCTCGGCGCTCTCGTCGGCGCTCTCGTGGCCATCGCGGTCGTCTACCTCGGCACCGGGCGGGGCTTCTCCTCGCCCGTGCGAATGATCGTGATCGGTATCGGGGTCTCCGCGATGTCGCTCGCCTTCGTGCAGTTCGTGATCGCCCGGGTCGGCCTCGAGCAGGCGACGGTGCTCGCCTCCTACCTCAACGGCTCGCTCGCCTCGCGCTCCTGGCAGGATGCCGCGATCGTCGGCGTCTGCCTGCTGGTCCTGGTTCCGTGCGCCCTCGTGCTCTCGCCGCGGCTCGGGCTGCTGGAGATGGGCGACGAGACGGCCGACGCCCTCGGCGCGCGCAGCTCGCTCACACGCGCCTGCTCGGTGCTTGTCGCCGTCGGCCTCGCGACAGCCGCCGTGAGCGTCGCCGGGCCGATCGCCTTCATAGCCCTCACGGCTCCGCAGATCGCGAAACGGCTCACGCGGGCGCCCGGAGCGGGCATCCTCGTCTCAGCGATCGCGGGTGCGCTGCTCCTGGCGGTCGCCGACCTGCTCGTGCAGCAGTCCCCGTTCCCGGTGCAGCTGCCGGTCGGGATCCTCACCGCCGCCCTCGGCGGCATCTACCTGGGCTACCTGCTGCTCGCCGAGTGGCGGAAGGGAACCGTCTGATGACCACGGCTCAACCGGCATCCGCTGCGGGCTCGCCCGCGCACGGGCGTCTGGCGGCGCGCGAGCTGAGTCTCGCCTACGACGATCGGATCGTCGTCGACAGGCTCAGCCTGCAGATCCCCGACGGCGGGTTCACGGTCATCATCGGCCCCAACGCCTGCGGCAAGTCGACCCTGCTGAGGGCTCTCGCGCGCACGATCACGCCCCGAGCGGGCTCCGTGCTGCTCGACGGCGCCCCGATCGGCTCCTATCGCAGCAAAGCCGTCGCCCGCGAGCTCGCGATGCTGCCGCAGAGCCCCATCGCCCCCGAGTCGATGACCGTGCGCGATCTCGTCGGCCGAGGCCGTTACGCGCACCACACCCTGCTGCGCCAGTGGTCGGATGCCGACGAGAGCGCGGTGACGGAGGCCCTCGTCTCCACCGGGGTCGCCGATCTCGCCGACCGTCAGGTCTCCGAGCTCTCGGGCGGCCAGCGGCAGCGCGCCTGGATCGCCATGGTGCTCGCCCAGCGCACCGAGCTGCTGCTGCTCGACGAGCCGACGACCTTCCTCGACATCGCGCACCAGTACGAGGTGCTCGAGCTCTGCTCCCGCCTGCACCGGGAGGGCCGAACGCTCGTCGCGGTGCTCCACGACCTCAATCAGGCTGCGCGGTACGCGACCCGGCTCGTCGTAATGAAGGCGGGCTCGATCGTCGCGGAGGGGGAGCCGGGCGCCGTGCTCACGGCCGAGCTCGTCGACGAGGTCTTCGGGCTGCCGTGCGTGATCATCGACGACCCCCAGAGCGGCACGCCCCTCGTCGTGCCGCGGGTCATGAGGGATCCAGGCCGCTGACATCCAGGCCGGCATCCAGGCCGCTGAGCCTTTCGAGCGCGGGCCAGAGGTCGCGGGCGAGCTGGGGGTCGCGCGATTGGCGGCTCGTTGTGCCGTCGGCGGTCAGGCGGTCGAAGAAGGTGCCGCTCGGCGCCCAGATCCGCTGCGCCGAGGCGAGCTGGACGAGCGGCACGGCGCCCTCCTCGGCATCCACCGCGAGGTTCGCATAGCTGCCGTTCGTGAGCGTCGAGGCGAGCTTCATGGCCCGGGATGTCGCGCCGAAACCGGTCGTGACGAACCCCGGGTGGAACGACCAGGCACCGACCCCGCTGCCCTCGAGGCGTTTCGCGAGCTCCTTGATCCAGACGATGACGGCGAGCTTGCTCGTGCCGTACGCGCGCCAGCCGCCCCACCACGGCCGCCGCTGCCAGTTCACATCATCGAGGCGCAACTGCGAGAAGCGGGCGGCACTGCTCGCCGTCGCGAGGACCCGGGCCTCGCCGTGCGCCTGCGCGGTCTGTCGCAGCCGAGGCAGCAGCAGCTCGGTGAGCAGGAACGGCGCTACGACGTTCGTCTGCCAGGTGCGCTCGATGCCGTCGGCGGTGAGCTCGTGCGTCGACGACAGGCCGCCGGCGTTGTTGGCGAGCACGTCGATGCGCTCGAAACGGTCGAGCAGTGCGGCGGCGAGGCCGCGCACCTCGTCGAGGTGGTCGAAATCGGCGAGGAAGGCCTCGCCGCCCACCCGCTCGGCGATAGCCCGGGTGCGCTCCGGGTTGCGCCCGACGACGGCGACGCGGGCGCCCGCCTCGGCGAGCCGTGCCGCGGCGATCGCGCCGATGCCGGAGCTCGCCCCCGTGATGACGATCGTGCGGGGCTCGGGCTGCCCGGTTGCGGCTGCGTTCATCGCAGGTATCCGCCCTTCTCGAGGCCGGCCTCGATCTCGAAACGATTCTTCAGCGGATCGCGTCCCGCGATGAAGTACAGCAGAGGGAAGAGGAAGCCGTAGCGCAGCCACTGCTGCTTGTGCACGGCCTCGTGCTCGAGCACGTCGTTCGAGACATTGTGCGCCGTGAGGTAGCAGCCGCCCACGCATGAGCCGCCGCGGCCGAACGTCCACGTCGGCATCCCCGTGAAGACGAAGAGCCCGTCGCGCCGCTGCACCCGGCCCGTGCTCCAGACGAAGCCCCAGACGAGACCCACGGCGGTCGCGTAGAGGTAGCCGAGGCGCGAGAGGGGCGAGTCGAAGAGGATGCCGCGCACCGGGCTCACTCGGGTCGTCCGTAGCCCTCGAGCAGCCGCAGCCAGACCTCGCTGATCGCGGGGTAGGAGGGCACGGCGTGCCACAGGCGGTCGATCGGCACCTGGCCCACGACGGCGATCGTGGCCGAGTGCAGCAGGTCGGCGACATCCTGGCCCACGAAGGTCACCCCGATCACGGCCTTCCTGTCTTCATCGACGACCATCCGCGCGGTGCCCGTGTAGCCCTCGGCCGTGAGGTAGGCGCCCGAGACATTGCCGATCTCGTAGTCGACGACACGGGTGCGGTAGCCGGCCTTCTCGGCGGCGGCGGCCGTCAGGCCCACCGACGCGACCTCGGGGTCGGTGAAGGTCACCTGCGGAACGGCCTCGTGGTCGGCGGTCGCGACATGGGCGCCCCACGGCTCGTCGTGCACGGGCTTGCGGAGCGCCCGCGCGGCGATCACGTCACCGGCCGCGCGCGCCTGGTACTTGCCCTGATGGGTGAGCAGGGCACGGTGATTGATGTCGCCCACGGCGTAGAGCCAGTCGATGGGCTCGCCGTCGGCGCCGTGCACCCGGAGGGTGTCGTCGACCCCCAGCCAGTCGCCGGCGGGGAGGCCCACGGTCTCGAGCCCGAGCTCCATGGTGCGGGGCACCCGGCCCGTCGCGACGAGGATCTCGTCGGCCTCGATGGTCTCGCCGTCGTCGAGGGTGATCGTGACCGTGTCGCCGTCGCGTTCGATGCGTTCGGGTGAGCGCCCGAGCCGGAGGTCGGCGCCCAGCTCGCGCAGGGCGTCGGCGACGAGCTCGCCCGCGAAGGGCTCGTTGCCGCCGAGCAGGCCGCCCCGGGCGATGACGGTCACGGCGGTGCCGAAGCTCGCATACGCTGTCGCCATCTCGGATCCGACGACACCGCCGCCGAGGATCGCGAGTCGCTTCGGAACCGACTGCGCGCTCGTCGCCTCGCGGCTCGTCCACGGCTTCGCGTCGGCCAGGCCCGGGATGTCGGGCAGGAGGGCCGCCGTGCCCGTCGAGAGCGCGACGGCGTGGGTCGCGGTGAGGGTCGTCGTCGTGCCGTCTTCCGCGGTCACGACGACACGGCGCTCGCCGTCGAGCCGGCCGTGGCCGCGCACGAGGGTGATGCCCGCGGAGTCGAGCCAGGAGGCCTGGCCCGCGTCGTTCCAGTCGGCCACGACCTCGTTGCGGCGGTTCAGCACGGCCTGCACGTCGAGGGTTCCCGTGATCGCCTCGCGTGCGCCGGGGACGCGCTGCGCGGCGCGCAGTGCGTTGCCGCTGCGCAGGAGGGTCTTCGAGGGCATGCAGGCCCAGTAGGAGCACTCGCCCCCGACCAGCTCGCTCTCGACGATGGCGACGGTGAGCCCGCCCTGCACGGCGCGATCGGCGACGTTCTCGCCCACCGGCCCCGCGCCGATGACGATGAGATCGTATGGTGAGTCTGGCATGGTCTACCTCCCGAGGAACCGAGCTTGCTGACGCGTGAGAAAAGCTTCCATGCCGATGCGGGAATCCTCGCTCGCGGCGAGGGCGACGAGTGCGGGCTGCAACTGCGCCTCAGCCGCGGCATCGCCCTCCCGCACGGCCGTGCGCGCGTTCGCGAGTGCCGCCTGCACGGCGAGCGGGGCCTGCTCGGCGATGCGGCTCGCGAGGGCGAGGCCGCGTTCGAACTGCTCCCCGTGGGGAACGACCTCCTGCACGAGGCCGATGCGGTGGGCCTCTGCGGCGTCGAAGGTGTCGCCGGTGAGGATCCAGCGCATCGCGTCGCCCCAGCCGGCGGCGCGCGGAAAGCGGATGGTGGCACCGCCGAAGGGCAGGATGCCGCGGCTCACCTCGATCTGGCCGAAGACGGACGACTCCGCGGCGACCACGATGTCGCTCGCGAGCATAAGCTCGATGCCCAGGGTCAGGCAGGTGCCCTGCACGGCGATGACGACGGGTTTGCTCAGCCGGTGCCCGTCGACCTGCCACGGGTTGATGCCGCCCTCGGCGACGATGTCGAGGCCGCCCGCTCCGATGCGCGGGGCGATGTCGGCGAGGTCGAGGCCCGCCGTGAAATGGTCGCCCTCCGCGTAGACCAGGCCGACCCGCAGCTCGGGGTCGTTCTCGAGCTCGGCATAGGCGAGCGACAACTCGCCGAGCATCTGCGCGTCGGCGGCGTTGCGCTTCTCGGGGCGATCGAGGCCGATGACGAGCACGTGGCCCTCGCGGCGTGTGACGATGCGGCTCGCGCTGCTCTGCGACATCCGGCTCCTCCGTCGGCTCACTTCGCTTGGACTGCTTGGACTTGGACTGCTTGGACTGGCCGGTCTGCGTGCTCACTCGGCTTACTCCACTTTGCCACCCCCGGGGCGGGAGCGCAGGGAAACCGCGAAAGCTGTGGGAACACCGACCGTGAACACGGGCTGTGGTCAGCGGGTGAGCGCCCCCAGAACACGCAGGATCGCAGGGAGATCGTGCCCGGCATCCTCGGGAGACGCGGGGGAGAACCCCGTGATGCCCGCGCCGGCCACCGTGAACCGTGCCGTGAGCGCCCGGATCGCCGTTGTGAGCTGCTCGGTGGTCACACCGAACGGCTCGGGGAAGCCGACCCCCTCGAACTCCGCCGGGTCGATGACGTCGAGGTCGACGTGAAGGTACACGGCCGACGCGCCGGTCGCGTCGACGGCGGCGACGAGGGCGTCGGGGGTCGCCAGCTGCTCGACCGACACGAGCGGGATCCCGTTCGAGGCGAGGAAGTCGCTCTCCGCCTCGTCCATGGAACGCACCCCCGCGAGCACGAGCTCGCCGGCCGACACGACGCCCGGGCCCTCGGCCCGGAGGCCGGCGGCGGACTCGCCCAGCAGGGCGCGCAGCACCATGCCGCTGAACGAGCCGGACGGCGACGACCGTGGGGTGTTCAGATCCGCGTGGGCGTCGAACCAGACGACGGCCACCGTGCCCTGTCCGTTCTCGTCGCCCCGGCTGTTCTCACCGGGCTGTCCGCTCTCGCGCCAGCGGGCGAGGGCCGAGCTCGTCGCGGCCAGCTCCACCGCGCAGTCGCCGCCGATCGTGATCGTCGTCGTCTGCGGGTCGGCGCTCGCGACCGAGACGAGCACTCGCTCGATCCTCGAACGGATCTCGGTGAGCGAGGAGAAGCGGTGGATGCCGGTCTCCTGCTCCTCCCCGGCCTCCATCGGCACCTCGACGAGGTGCGTCGCCGCCGACGGCAGATCGCCGCGGATGCTCTCGGCGCCGTCGATGAGCCGCATCGCCCGGGAGGACCCCGAGCCCTGCCACTCCGGCACGACCACGAACGTGACGCTCATGGACGGGTCACATGTCCCGATAGCGTCTGGCGCTCGCGAGCGCCTCGCGCAGCCGGGGCGCGTCGAGCGCGGTCACGTAGCCGGGGGTGTCGCGCTGGATGCGCCATCCCTCGGCGAGGGGCCCGGCATCCACGACGTCGAAGCCGAAGGAGTCGATGAGGGCCGCGACGGTCGCCTTCGCCTCGGCGTCGTCGCCCGCGATCGTGAGGGCACGACGCCCGGGGGTGCCGGCGGGTGTCCCCTCGCTCGTGATCTGCGTCGACACGATGTGGTTGAAGGCCTTGACGACCTTCGAGGTGGGCAGATGCCGCTGCAGCAGCTCGGAGACCGTGGTCGACTCGTCGTCGAGCTCGGCGATCTGCCCGTCGCGCTGCGGGTAGTAGTTGTTCGTGTCGATGACGATCTTGCCCGCGAGCGGCTCGACGGGAACCAGATCGATGTTCTTCGCCGGGATCGTCACGACGACGATGTCACCCGCCGCACCCGCATCGGCGGATGTCGCGGCGCGTGCTTTGGGGCCCAGTTCCGCGATGAGCCCGGCGAGCGTCTCCGGCCCGCGTGAATTGCTCAGAACGACGTCGTAGCCGTTCGCGATCGCGGCGCGTGCGACCTGGCTGCCGATGTGTCCTGCGCCGATGAATCCGATAGTTGTCATGTGAGCCTCCAACGGAGAAGGCGGCCGCGATGTTCCCACCGCGGCCGCTTTCAGACGATCTTCCGAACTGGTCGTGCGAGCTGTCCTGCGGCTGCTGTCGCTGCCGTCGTCACTGCCCGATGGCGGCCGTGCCGCCGGCTTTGAGGGCGGCGAGACGGGCGTCGACCTCGGTGAGCTCGCCGAGGTCGTCGAGGCTCTCGAACTGCGCGTCGAGACTCGACGAGGCGAGCTCGGCGGCTCCGCGCACCTTCGCCTCCTCGCGACGGATCTTGTCTTCGAAGCGGCTCACCTCGCTCGTCGGGTCCATGATGTCGATGCTCTTGACGGCGTCCTGCACCTGCGCCTGGGCGTCGACCGTCTTGGAGCGGGCGACGAGCTCGTCGCGCTTCGAGGCCAGCTGCTGCAGCTTCTGCTTCATCTGGTTGAGACCGGTCTTGAGCTTGTCGACGACCTCGGTCTGCGAGGCGATCTGCGGCTCGGCGTCCTTCGCCTCCTTCTCGGACTGCAGCTGGCGCTGCAGGGCGACCTTCGCGAGGTTGTCGAACTTGTCGGCGTCGGCGGTGTTGCCGGCAGCACGCAGCTCGTCGCCCTTGCGGCTGGCGGCGAGGGCCTTGTTGCCCCATTCCTGGGCGGCCTCGACGTCTTCCTTGTGGTCGTCTTCGAGCAGACGGAGGTTGCCGATCGTCTCGGCGATGGCCGATTCCGCGTCGGCGATGCTGCTCGTGTAGTCGCGCACCATCTGGTCGAGCATGAGCTTCGGGTCCTCGGCCTGATCGAGGAGCGAGTTGATGTTCGCCTTCGCGAGCTGCGCGATGCGACCGAATATCGACTGTTTTGCCATTGTTCCTGTTTCCTCTCCTGCGTTCCTTGTCTCGGTACTGCTGTCGTTCCGGTACTGCTCTAGAACCTGCCGCCGCCACCGCGCCGTGCGCGCGTGCCGCTCCCGCCGAAACTCCCGGCGCTGCTGCGACGGCCTCCGCCACCGCCCGAGCCCCCGCCGAACCCTCCGAAGCCCCCGCCGCCCCGCGAGCCGCCCCATGAACCTCCGCCGCGTGATCCGCCGCCGAGCACCGAGTCGATGAGGATGCCGCCGAGCACCGCTCCCGCGATGCCGCCTCCGCCGCCCGAGCCCCCGCCCCCGCCGAAGAGCCCGCCTCCGCCCGTCGCCGGCGCGGGGTCGAAGCTGTTCACGTCGTTGCGCGCGAACTGGATCGCCTCGGCGGAGAGCTGGTCGGCCCGCTGCGCCGCGGCGAGTGCGGCGTTCGGGTCGACGTCGCGTGCGGCATCCGCTTGACCGAGGAAGCGGCCGGCCTCGGCGAGCCTGGTGCGGGCCTCGGCCCCCACGGCGCCGCGTCGTGAGCTGATGAAGTCCTGTGCCGCCTGGGTCTGGCTGCGGGCCGAGAGAAGCGTCTGGTCGAGGGCCGCTCGCAGGCGCTGCGCCTGTGCCTGCGCGTCGCGAACCCCGGCGAGCACGGCGTCGATCTGCTGGTTGGCGGCCTCGACCCGCTGAACGAGCTCGAGGGGATTGACGAGCCCGGAGTCGAGGTGCGACTTGACCTCGCCGAGGGTCTTCTCGGTCGATCCGATCGTCGATCCGATCGTGTCGCCGAACCCGGCGGCCTGCCCGTCGCCGCTCGCCTGCAGCTTGCGCG
The DNA here is from genome assembly GCF_002797855.1 of Compostimonas suwonensis. Lineage (GTDB taxonomy): Bacteria > Actinomycetota > Actinomycetes > Actinomycetales > Microbacteriaceae > Compostimonas > Compostimonas suwonensis. Next base: position 333,664 of record NZ_PGFB01000004.1, on the reverse strand, counting down.
CCTCCGCGAGATCGCGTTCGAGCTCGGCGATCGTCGATCCGAGGCTCTGACGGGCGGTGTCGAGATCGGCGTCGAGACGATCGACGGCGCCGAGCAGCTGACCGGCCTGGTCGATGGCCTCCTCCGCGCCCCGGATACCGACCGCCGCCGCGCTCGTCTCGCCGGCCGTGATCTTCTCCTGGGCCGTGCCGAGAGCCGTGATGGCGAAGGCGAGCCGCTCCTGGGCCTGCTCGGGGTTGTCGGCGATCGTCGCGAGGGTGTCGGGGGTGTAGCTCGTGGCGAGCTGCTCGACGAGGCGGCGGGCGTCGGCGATGCGACCCTCGATCGTCGCGCCCTGCTTCTGCAGCTCGGCGATCGCCTGCGGGGCGTTCTTCTCGAGCTCGCGGAGCTCGTCGAAGGCGCGTGCCTGGGTGTCGAGCACCTCGTTCGCCGCCGCGCACAGCTCGAGGATGCCGGTGTACCAGGCGCGGCGCTGCTCATCGCTGTCGGGCTCGGCGTCGTCGAGCTTCTGCTGCAAGGTGAAGGCCTCGGCGAGCTTCGACTTCGCCGTCGCGAGCGCCGTGGTGAATCCGGCTGTCGCCTGCTCGCCGTACTGGGCGATGGCGAAGCCGAGCTCCTGGCCGCTCGTCGTGACGGCGTCGTCGGTGTTCACGAGCGCGCTCCCGGCCCGCGTGCGCAGCTCGTCGATGGGAACGGCGGCCGCCTTCTTGGCCGCGCCGGATCCGCCGGCGCGCCGGCGGAGCACGAAGAACAGCACGAGGCCGATCACGACGACCACGGCGATGACGATCCAGAAGACGACCCAGCCGTTCGAGCCGCCGCTGGGATGCGGGTCGCCGGGCTCGACCTGGGGCGCCGTGACGACGCCGCCGGTCAGCACGGCCTGAAGCCCGGTCGCCGCGCCGATCCCGGCACCGGCCCAGTCGTTCTCGCGCAGGGCCGGCTCGATCGCGGTCGTCTCGACCTGGGTGAGCTGGGTGTCGGTCAGCGGCGACTGCGCCGCGACGGAGAGCTGGTACTCGCGATCGCCCGTGGCGACGGCGAGGAGCACGTCGTTGGTGCCCAGGCCGTTGAGGTCGGCCGTCTCGTCGGCCCACTGCGTGCGGTCGGCGGCGCCCGTGAAGGAGTCGACGTAGACGATGTAGAGGTCGGTCTGGGTCGCGTCGTACAGCGCATCGATCGCCGATTCGACCTCGCCCGTGCGGTCTCCGAGGGCGTTCACACGATCGAGCACGTGGCTCGAGCCGAGCTCGACGGGATCGTCGGCATAGGCCGCGGTGGGCAGCGCCACCGCGAGGGACGCGCCGAAAGTCGTGGCGAGGAGAAGTGCGCCCCCGGTCCAAGCTGCCCGCATCGGCCCTCATTTCAGCGTCTCGAACGTGCCCGTCGAGTCTATGGCGAGGGGCCGACAGGCGTCCACCATTCCCCACAGGGCCTCTGTTGCGGCCTGTTACGCCGCGGCTCGTCCCGTCGCCGAGCCCCCGGCATGATGGAGGGATGAGTCACACCACGATCGGCACCCTCGCCGTCGTCGAGGTCACGAGCACACGGCCCGGCGAGTCGGATTACCACGACTACGTGACGATGCTCGGCTCGCGCGCGGTGCAGGCCTCGCAGAACGCGGGATGGCACGTGCTCAGGCTCTCGGCGCACGAACTCGGCGAGCAGGCCCTCCTCGAGGCCACCGAGTCGGCCGACGCGATCGTGATCATGGGCGGCGAGGATGTCGCGCCCGCCTTCTACGGTGGACCGCGCGAGTACCCCGCCCAGGGCAGGCACCTCGAGTCCGCCGACCGTGCGCAGATCGCCGTCGTGCTGCGCGCCCTCGACCGCGGGACACCGCTGCTCGGCATCTGCCGCGGGCACCAGCTGATCAACGTCGCTCTCGGTGGAACGCTCGTGCAAGACCTGGGCGACGAGACGATCCACAAGAACCTGCGGGTCGCCGCCGAGCGCACGATGCGGCAGCACGAGGTGACGATCGCCGCGCACAGCGCTCTCGGCCGCGGCCTGGGCACGGGCATCCGGGTGCAGAGCGCCCACCACCAGGCGCTCGGGCGGCTCGGTGCGGGGCTGGTCGCGGTCGCGACGGCACCGGACGGGCTCGTCGAGGCGGTCGAGCACGAGTCGGCGCCCATCACGGGGGTGCAGTGGCATCCGGAGGACCCGGGCGCCCCCGCCGGCCAGTTCGACGCGATCCTCGAGTCGCTCGCCGAGCGGGCGCAGGTGCGGGCGCGGGCAGAGGCGCTGACGCCGGTGGCGGGGGACGTCGCGGCCTGAGCCGGGGCGACCCGATCCGGCCCGGCCCCGGTGCGATCCGCGGTCATCCGGTAAGCTGATCGGCATCGAAGGGGAGTAGTTCCGGTCGGCTGTGCGCCGCCGCGACGTGTCGACATACTGGCGGTTCACGACGAGCCGCCCGGTGCGTCACCCGGGTGCAGTGCGATTCGCGAATCGCACTGCGGTTGAATCGCACTGCGGTTTCCGGGCGAACGAGACCTTCGGTCAGACACCGTCTGAAGAGACCGTCCGACCGAAGCTGAACTCACCCGATTTCCTCTGGTCAGGCGTTGTATTCGACAGGCCCTGAACCGGAGGACCACCATGGCCCAGCCCAGCCCAGCCCACATCCGTCGATGGCGGCAGTACCTGGCCGACGAGCGTGCAGAGGCGCACGTCTACCGCGAGCTCGCCAAGCGCCGCGAGGGCGAGGAGCGCGACATCCTGCTCGCCCTCGCCGACGCCGAGGCGCGGCACGAGGCGCACTGGCTCGAACTGCTCGGCCCGCACGTGGGCAAGCCCCGCAAGGCGGACACGCGCACCCGGGTGCTCGGATGGCTCGCGAGCCGCTTCGGCTCGGTCTTCGTGCTCGCGCTCGCCCAGCGCGCCGAATCGCGCTCGCCGTACGCGAACGACGCCGATGCGACGCCCGCGATGGCCGCAGACGAGCAGATCCACGAAGAGGTCGTGCGCGGGCTCGCCGTACGAGGCCGCAACCGTCTCTCGGGCACCTTTCGGGCGGCGGTCTTCGGCGCCAACGACGGCCTCGTCAGCAACCTCGCGCTCGTGCTCGGCATCGGGGCGACCGGTGTGCCGACCTCCGTCGTCCTCGCGACCGGCGTCGCCGGGCTCCTGGCCGGGGCGCTCTCGATGGGCGCCGGCGAGTACGTCTCCGTGCGCTCCCAGCTGGAGCTGCTGCAGTCGACGGCGCCGAACCCCGACACCCGTGCCGCGCTGCCCGATCTCGATCTCGCCGCCAACGAGCTCGCCCTCGTCTACCGCGCCCGAGGCATGACGCACGAGGAGGCCGAGGAGCGCGCGCAGGAGACCCTGCGCACGCTCGACACGACCATGATCGCGGATGCCGCGGCCGCCCGTGAGACCGACGAGCACGAGGCCATCGGCACCGGGTGGGGCGCCGCGATCTCGAGTTTCTGCTTCTTCGCCTCCGGTGCGCTCATCCCCGTGCTGCCGTACCTCTTCGGTCTGCAGGGTCTCGCCGCCGTCGTCGTGGCCGCCGTGCTCGTCGGCATCGCGCTGCTCGTGACCGGCGCGATCGTGGGCGTGCTCTCGGGAGCCTCGCCGCTCAAGCGGGCCGTGCGCCAGCTCGCGATCGGCTTCGGCGCGGCCGCCGTCACCTACGTGCTCGGCCTCGCCTTCGGGGCGGTCGCCGGCTAGGCCCTCGCCTCCCGCCCGCCCTCGCCCTCCCGCCCGCCCGACGACTGACCTCACAGCGCCTGAACTCAAAACGACGGACTTTCCCGCCATTTCGGGCCCGTTCGGTGCGAAAAAGCCCGGAAACGGCAGAAAGTCCGTCGTTTTGAGTAAGGAGGGAGGGGATCAGTCGCCGAGGTTCTGCTGGCGCAGCCAGACGAGGATCTCGGTCGCGACATCCCGCCAGCCGTTGTCGATCGTCAGGGAGTGGCCCCGGCCGTGGAACTTGATGAGCTCGGTCACGGCGTTGGAGTCGCGGTACTGCTTGAGGGTCGCGTCGGTCACCACATCGGGCACCGTGTGGTCTGCCGTGCCCGAGATGAGCAGGAGCGGTCCGCGGTCCTCGTTGCCGGTCGCGACCTTCGCCTCGGAGTGCATCTGGAAGTTCGCGGTCGCGGCCTGGAAGAGCGGCCGTGCGGGGGAGGGGATCGTCCACTTCTCCCAGAGGGCCGAGGACTCCTCCTCGCTGAGCGCGTTGCCGAAGCCGAAGCGGAACTCCTTCTCGGTGAGGGAGACCGAGCGGTGCAGGTTGGCCGGGTTGCTCAGGGCGGGCAGGCCGGAGCGCAGCTGGGCGAGCGGGAGCGGCAGCACCCCCTTGATCTGGGCGGGGTCGATCGCGACGGCCGCGTTGCCGTAGCCCTGGCCGAGCAGCTTCTCGGCGATGAGGCCGCCGAAGGAGTGCCCGATGACGACGGGCGGGGTCTCGAGGTCCGAGATGATCTGCGCGAAGTGGTTCGTCACGTCGTCGATGCCGAGGTTCGCGACATCCTCGGGCCTCTCGCGGGCCTCGGCGACCGTCGCCGCCTCGTGGGGCCAGCCGGGGGCGACGGGCTCGAAGCCCTGTTCGCGGAACAGATCGAACCACGGCTCCCAGCTCGAGGCGTGCAGCCACAGGCCGTGGATGAAGACGACGGGTTGTGCGGGCATGGTGTTCCTTTCAACGGTTCACGACATCGTGCGGGACGAGCGTACGTGCGGGGACGGGCGCGTGCGTGTGCGGAAACATGGACGGAAAGCAGAAGCTCGGGGAACATCGGATGGCGGGCACCACCGGTGCCGTTCGGCACGATCATCCTCGCCCGCGACCCGGGTGGCAAGCGTTCGGGGCGCTGAACCCCCTGCACGGCCCTGCGCCCCGCTCCGCGAGCTCCGCGCCGTCGACGACGCGTCGAGCCGTGTGCTCATCCTGCGCGTCGATCACCGATCCGACGTGTACCGCCCCTGCTGACGGGCTGGAGAGATCGTGAGGTGGTGCCCCCACGCAGATTCGAACTGCGGCCCCTGCCTCCGGAGGGCAGTGCTCTATCCCCTGAGCTATGGGGGCCAAGGAACCCATCCAGGTTAGCATTGCGCCGCCCTGATCCGGACAGCGCGTCGAGACCGCGACGACGGCTGTAACAATCGCTCCGTATGATCGCCGGATGATGCGCACCGTGTCCTGCCGCCTCGACCTCCTGCTCGAGTCATCCGCCGAGCTCATCCTCTCGATCGCCGTGCGGAGGGACGAGGGCGTCGTGGCCGAGCGGATCGAGGTCACCGACGGGGAGCGGCCGATCGCCTGGCGCGAGCTCGTGACGGCGAACGGGTCGCGGCTGCAGCTGCTCGACGCCGGTGCGGGGCGGGTGCGGGTGGCCTACGAGGCGACGGTCGGCGGAACCGCGGAACACACCGCACGACAGGTCGGGGATGCCGCCGAGCTCGAGCTGCTCGAATACCTGCGGCCGAGCCGCTACTGCGAGTCCGACCTGCTCCTGCCGACGGCCGCCGCGGAGTTCGCCGGAGTCACGGGGCCGCCCCTGCTGCTCGCGGTCGGCGAGTGGGTGCACGCGCGGCTCGCGTACGAGTCGGGGTCGACCGGGTCGACGGATGGCGCCGCCGACGTGCTGCTCGCCCGCCGCGGGGTCTGCCGCGACTTCGCCCACCTCACGATCGCGCTGCTGCGGGCGCTCGACGTGCCCGCGCGCTACCTGTCGGTCTACGCCCCCGGGCTCTCTCCCATGGACTTCCACGCCGTCGCCGAGGCGTACGTCGACGGCGCGTGGCACGTCGTCGACTCCACCCGCCTCGCGCCCCGGCAGAGCCTCGTGCGCATCGCGACGGGCCGGGATGCCGCGGACGCGGCCTTCCTCACCCACCAGGGCGGCGCGCTGACCCTCGTGGGCCTCGAGGTCATGGCGACGGTCGCCGGCGAGCTGCCCCGCGACGACCACGGGACCGCCTAGCTACTGCTGCTGCTGCCGCTACTGCCCGAGGTTGGCGAGCGCCGCCGCGACGAGGGGCTGCGCGTCGCCCGGCTCGACGAAGAACGTCGACGACATCGAGATCCAGTACGGACCGCTGAAGACGTTCGCCTGGCCGACGCCGTTCTCGACCTCGAAGTAGCCCTCGATCGTGGCCGGGTCGCCGTAGGTGGGAACCGGCTTGCTCTCCATGACCATCGTGTTCTTGAGCGACTCGAGGTGGGGGTCGCCGAACTGGCCGACCGAGGCCGAGATCGTGTCGCCGCTCGTCTGGTTGAGCCAGCCGCAGGAGAGGCCCTGGGCCGCGACGATCTCGGCGGCCGAGCTGCCCTCCGCGGGCGCGTAGTCGGGCTGGGTGCCGAAGTTGGGGTTGAAGGCGTAGACGTCGTCGGGGGTCAGCAGCTGATCACACGCGATCGTCACGGGGATGCCGGGATCCTCCGTCGGCGTGGGCGTCGTGGTGGGCGTCTCGCTCGGATCCGCGGCGGGCGTCTCGCTCGCGACCTTCGTCGGCTTCACCGTCGAGACGGGATCGCTCGTGCACGCCGCCAGGGTCGCGAGAACGGCGACGGTGGTGAATGCGACGAGACCGGCACGCATGGCGCGAGCGTGGAGAGACGACACGGCGGAACCAGGCCTTCCTGCGTTGTTCGGGGAGGGTTTTCTGTCTGTGAGCACGACCTTAGCAACCGTTTCTTGAACGGACGCCGGGACTCGTGCAGAGTCCGCGGAGCGTTCATGGAACCGACGCGGATCGTGCCGCCCGGGCCGTCGTCGCCCTCGCGATAGGATGGCTCCCCGTGACTCCTGCAGAACTCTCCAGCGTCCTCTACGACCTCGTGGCCTCCCTGGTCGAGCGTCGACGCGCGGGCGCGGAAGCGGGCATTGAGGCGGACACGGCGGCGGGCGGCGAGCGGATCGCCCCGCTCGTCATCGACCCGGCCTCCGTCGTGCTCGAGCGGCCCAAGAACCGCGAGCACGGCGACTGGGCGTCGAACATCGCCATGCGCATCGCCAAGCCGCTCGGAGCGAACCCCCGCGAGGTCGCGGCCGAGCTCGCGAGCGGTCTCGAGAAGCTCGAGGGCGTGGCATCCGTCGACATCGCCGGCCCCGGCTTCATCAACATCCGCCTGGATGCCGCAGCCGCCGGCCAGCTCGCCCACGCCATCGTCGAGGCCGGGCCCGAGTACGGCACGGGCGACCTCTACGCGGGCGTGACGATGAACCTCGAGTTCGTCTCGGCGAACCCGACGGGCCCCATCCACATCGGCGGCGTGCGCTGGGCCGCCGTGGGCGACAGCCTCGCCCGCATCCTGCAGGCCGAGGGCGCCCTCGTGACACGCGAGTACTACTTCAACGACCACGGCGAGCAGATCGACCGCTTCGCCCGCAGCCTGCTCGCGAGCTACGAGGGGCAGCCGACACCGGAGGACGGCTACGGCGGCCAGTACATCTCCGACATCACGGACCGCGTCGTCGCGGCCTACGCGGAGAGGGTCGCGGCCGACGGCGCGGCCGAGCTCGCCTCGCTGCCCGCCGAGGAGAAGCAGGAGGTCTTCCGCTCGATCGGCGTGGAGCTCATGTTCGGCGACATCCGCCAGAGCCTGCACGACTTCGGCGTCGACTTCGACGTCTACTTCCACGAGAACTCCCTGCACGACTCGCAGGCCGTCGAGCGCGCCGTCGCCCGCCTGCGCGACGCCGGCCACATCTTCGAGAAAGACGGAGCGGTCTGGCTGCGCACGACCGAGTTCGGCGACGACAAAGACCGCGTCATCATCAAGAGCGACGGCAACGCGGCCTACATCGCCGGCGACCTCGCCTACTACCTCGACAAGCGCGAACGCGGCTTCGAGCGCAACCTCATCATGCTCGGCGCCGACCACCACGGCTACGTGGGCCGGCTCATGGCGATGACGGCGGCGTTCGGCGACACGCCGTACGTGAACCTCGAGATCCTCATCGGCCAGCTCGTGACCCTGCTGCGCGACGGCGTGCCGCAGCGGATGAGCAAGCGGGCCGGCACGGTCGTAACGATGGAGGACCTCGTCGACGCCGTGGGCGTGGATGCCGCGCGCTACGCCCTCGTGCGCTCCTCCGCCGACTCGCAGCTCGACATCGACCTCGACCTGCTCACCAAGCGCACCAACGACAACCCCGTCTTCTACGTGCAGTACGCGCACGCACGCACGCAGTCGGTCGCGCGGAACGCGGCATCCGTCGGCGTCGACCGCAGCGTCTTCGACGCCTCGCTGCTCGACCACGAGACGGAGAGCATCCTGCTGGGCGCGCTCGCCGAGTTCCCGCGGGTCGTGCGCCAGGCCGCCGAGCTGCGCGAGCCGCACCGCGTCGCGCGCTACATCGAAGAGGTCGCCGGCGACTACCACCGCTGGTACGACAACTGCCGGGTGACGCCCGTGGGCGACGAGCCCGTGACCGACGTGCACCGCAGCAGGCTGTGGCTCAACGACGCGACAGGACAGGTCATCCGCAACGGGCTGGGCCTGCTCGGCGTCACGGCTCCCGAGAGGATGTGAGCCGGAGGATGACGGAGGCGCCCGAACGACCCCGCTCGCGAGGACGCGTCGCGGGCATCGTCATCCTCGTGAGCCTCGTCGTCATCCTCGTCGGCGGCTACTTCATCGCCGACGCGGTCGTGCGGGGCGTCGCCCAGAACGAGGCCGCCAGCCAGATCGAGAGCCGCTTGCCGGAGGGTGTCGCGGCCGACGTGTCGGTGCAGCTCGGGGGAGTGTCCGTCATCGCGCAGCTGCTCACCGGCCACCTCGACGAGGTCACGGTCAGCGCGCCCGACCTCACCATCGACGGCGTGCTCGCCGATGTCTCGGTCGTGGGCAGGAACGTGCCCACCGACCTCGAGAAGCCGGTGGGCGAGGTGACCGGCACGATCACGGTGGATGCCGCGAACCTCAACAGGCTCGTGCAGGTTCCCGATGCGACATCGGCGGTGCAGCTCGGCGACCAGAGCCTCAGCTACGACACGACGGTGAACTTCCTCGGCCTCGACCTCGGCATCCGCGTGGAGGCGACCCCGACGGCGGCCGGCGACGAGATCCTGCTCGCGCCGCAGAACGTGAGCCTCACCGCGGGCTCGGCCGACATCGACCTGAGCCGGCTCGTGTCGACGGTCGTCGGCTCCGACCCGATCCCGGTGTGCGTGGCGCAGTATCTGCCGCCCGGTGTCGGAGTGACCGGCATCGACATCGCGCCCGAGCAGGCGACGCTCACCCTCGAGGCGAGCGACGTCGTGCTCACGCAGGAGTGGGCGACCTCGACGGGCAGCTGCGGCTGACCTTCGCGGGCTCGCGGTCGCGGCACGACCGCGTAACGGATTCGGATCGCGGCATACGTTCTCGGTAGACTCGCGGTACCGCACTTTCACTGGCTTCAGGGGCCAATCCGGGTCCGCTCGCCACACAGTGAGACTCCCACTCGACCCCATCCCGTGAGGTTTTCTCCCGTGGCCCACACGCCCACAGCCGCGAGCCCGCTCGCACCCGACTGGCTCAGCCTGCCGGAAGACCCCAACGCGCTCGCGCCCTCCGTCTGGCCGCGCAACGCCGGCCGTGCAGACGACGGGCAGCTGCTGATCGCCGGAGTCGCGGCATCCGAGCTGGCCGAGCGTTTCGGAACACCCGTCTACGTCGTCGACGAAGACGACGTGCGCTCCCGCGCGCTCGAGACCCGGGAGGCCTTCGACAGGAGCTTCGCGGCGATCGGCACGACCGCCACGGTCTACTACGCGGGCAAGGCCTTCCTCTCCACCGAGATCGCGCGCTGGGTGACCGCAGCCGGCCTCAACATCGACGTCTGCAGCGGCGGCGAGCTCGCCGTGGCCCTCGCGGCGGGCGTCGACCCCGGCCGGCTGGGCATGCACGGCAACAACAAGTCGCTCGCCGAGATCGACCGCTGTGTGAGCGTGGGCGTCGGCGCGATCGTTCTCGACAGCATCGCCGAGATCGAGCGGGTCGCGGATGCCGCGAGCCGGCACGGTCGTGTGCAGCCCGTGCGCCTGCGGGTCAACAGCGGCGTGCACGCCCACACCCACGACTTCCTGGCGACGGCTCACGAAGACCAGAAGTTCGGCCTTTCCCTCGAGACGGTCGACGAAGCCGTGGCCCTCATCCGCGGCCACGAGAGCCTGCGCTTCCTGGGGCTGCACTGCCACATCGGCTCGCAGATCTTCGGGAGCGACGGCTTCGCGGAGTCGGCGGCGCGCATCCTCGGTGCGCACGCCCGCCTGCTCGCCGGCGGCGAGATCCCCGAGCTCAACCTGGGCGGCGGTTTCGGCATCGCCTACACCGAGGCCGACGACCCCACACCCGTGGCGGAGCTCGCCGAGCGCATCGCCGCGATCGTCGCATCGGAGTGCGCCCGCCTGGCGATCCCGGTTCCCGTCGTCGCCTTCGAGCCGGGCCGGATGATCGTGGGGCCGTCGACGGTGACGCTCTACACGATCGGCACGATCAAAGACGTCGTCGTGACCGTGCCGGGGTCGGGGGAGCCGGGCCCGGAGCAGGAGCCCGCGCAGACCGCCGTGCGCCGCTACGTGAGCGTCGACGGCGGCATGAGCGACAACGCCCGCCCGGCGCTCTACGGCGCCGACTACTCGGTGCGCCTCGCCAACCGGGTGTCGCAGGCCGGCCCGGCGCTCGTGCGGCTCGCCGGCAAGCACTGCGAGAGCGGCGACATCCTGGTCTACGCCGACTACCTGCCGTCGGATGTCGCGGCCGGCGATCTCGCGGCCGTGCCCGCCACGGGCGCCTACTGCTGGTCGCTCGCGAGCAACTACAACTACCTGGGCCGCCCGCCCGTCGTCGCCGTGCGCGGCGGCGAGGCGCGAGTCATCGTACGCGGGGAGACGGAAGCCGATCTGCTCTCCCGCGACGCCGGAATCGGAGGAGAGTCATGATCGAGTACCGCACACTGAGGGTCGCGCTTCTGGGCGCGGGCTCGGTCGGCTCCCAGGTCGCCAAGCAGCTGCTCGAACACGGCGACGAGCTCGCGAGCCGGGCGGGCACCCGCATCGAGCTCGTCGGCATCGCTGTGCGCGACGTCGACGCGAGACGCGACGTCGACCTTCCCCGACACCTCTTCACAACCGACGCGCAGACGCTCATCCTCGGCGCCGACGTCGTCATCGAGCTCATCGGCGGCATCGAGCCCGCCCGCAGCTACCTGCTGCAGGCGATCAACTCGGGCGCCGACGTCGTGACCGCCAACAAGGCGCTGCTCGCCACCCACGGCCCCGAGCTCTTCGCCGCCGCCGAGCAGGTGGGCGCGCAGCTCTACTACGAGGCGGCCGTCGGGGGCGCGATCCCCATCATCCGCCCGTTGCGCGACAGCCTCGCGGGCGACCGGGTGAACCGCATCCTCGGCATCGTCAACGGCACGACCAACTACATCCTCGACCGGATGGACACGGAGGGCGACGACCTCGAGTCCGCGCTCGCCGCCGCGACCGCGCTGGGCTACGCCGAGGCCGACCCGACGGCCGACATCGGCGGCTACGACGCCGCGCAGAAGGCCGCCATCCTTGCGAGCCTCGCCTTCCACACGAGCGTTCCGCACGACGCGGTCTACCGCGAGGGCATCGAGGGCATCACGAAGGAGCAGATCGACTCGGCCCGCAAGGCCGGCTACGTCGTCAAGCTGCTCGCGATCTGCGAGCGCATCCTCGACCCCGCGACGGGCAGAGACGGGGTCTCGGCCCGCGTCTATCCCGCGCTCGTCTCGCGCAAGCATCCTCTCGCCGCCGTGCACGGGGCCAACAACGCCGTCTTCGTGCAGGCCGAGAACGCGGGCGACCTGATGTTCTACGGCGCGGGCGCCGGCGGCCCGCAGACGGCCTCGGCCGTGCTCGGCGACCTCGTCTCGGCCGCGCGCCGGCACGTCGTCGGCGGCCCCGGCGTCGCCGAGTCGACCCACGCCGACATCCCCGTGCTCGACATCGGCTCGGTGCTCACCCGCTACCAGGTGAGCCTCGAGGTGGCCGACGAGCCCGGAGTGCTCGCGCGGATCGCCGGGGTCTTCAGCGATCACGGCGTCTCGGTCGAGGTCGTCGAGCAGTCCACGCCCCGTTCGCTGGGCGGGGAGGCCACCCCGGTTCGAGAGTCCCCGGCTCGTGGCGCTACCCTGGTGATCGGAACGCACGAGGCACCCGAGGCCGCCCTCGCTGCCACGGTCGCCGCCCTTGCGGCCAACGAAGTGGTGACCTCCGTCGCATCCGTTCTGAGAGTTGAAGGAGCCTGATGGCCAAGCAATGGCAAGGTGTGCTGCGTGAGTATGCTGACCGTCTGAACATTTCGGATGCCACCCCGATCGTGACCCTGGGGGAGGGCGGCACCCCGCTCATCCCCGCGCCGGCCCTCTCGGCCCGCACGGGGGCCCGCGTCTTCGTGAAGTTCGAGGGCATGAACCCCACGGGCTCGTTCAAAGACCGCGGTATGACGATGGCGATCTCGAAGGCGCTCGAGCACGGCGCCAAGGCCGTCATCTGCGCATCCACCGGCAACACCTCCGCGAGTGCCGCGGCCTACGCGACGCACGCGGGCATCACAGCCGCCGTGCTCGTGCCCGAGGGCAAGATCGCGATGGGCAAGCTCAGCCAGGCCATCGCGCACAACGCGCAGCTGCTGCAGGTGCGCGGCAACTTCGACGACTGCCTCGACATCGCCCGCGACCTCGCGGCGAACTACCCCGTGCACCTCGTCAACTCCGTGAACCCCGATCGCATCGAAGGCCAGAAGACGGCCGCGTTCGAGGTCGTCGAGGTGCTCGGCGACGCCCCCGACATCCACATCGTGCCCGTCGGCAACGCCGGCAACTACACGGCCTACTCGCGCGGCTACCGCGAGGAGGCCGACCGCGGCGCGACCAACCGGCTCCCGCGTATGTTCGGCTTCCAGGCAGCGGGCAGCGCGCCCATCGTGCTCGGTCACATCGTGAAAGACCCCGACACGATCGCGAGCGCCATCCGCATCGGCAACCCCGCGTCGTGGGAGCTCGCCCTCGCCGCCCGCGAGGAGACCGACGGCTACTTCGGCGCGATCGACGACGCCAAGATCCTCGAGGCGCACCGCATCCTCTCGGCCGAGGTCGGCGTCTTCGTCGAGCCGGCCTCCGCGATCAGCGTCGCCGGCCTGCTCGAGCGCGCGGAGGCCGGCCAGATCCCGGCCGGCGCGACCGTTGTGCTCACCGTGACCGGCCACGGGCTCAAAGACCCCTCGTGGGCTCTGCGCACCGCCGACGGCAGCGACGTGCAGCCGACGATCGTCGCTGCGGACACCACCGAGGTCGCGTCCGTGCTGGGACTCACGGGCGCATGAGCGCGGTAGCGGCGCTGCGCCCGGGGCGCAGCGTCACCGTCAAGGTTCCCGCGACGACGGCGAACCTGGGCCCGGGATTCGACACCCTCGGCCTGGCCCTCGCCCTCTACGACGAGCTCACCGTGACCGTTCGCGAGCAGCCGGGCGCCACGGTCGACGTCATCGGGGTGGGCGCCGGCGAGGTTCCCACCGACGAGAGCAACCTCGTCGTCACGGCCATCGCCCACACCTTCGCCCACTACGGCCTCGAGCTGCCGGGCCTCGACCTCGTGGCGCGCAACTCGATCCCGCACGGCCGGGGCATGGGCTCGTCGGGTGCGGCCATCGTCTCCGGCATCGTCGCGGCCAAGGGGCTGCTCGAGGGCATCGTCGACATCGACTCGACGGCTCTCCTGGCGCTCGCCACCGAGATGGAGGGGCACCCCGACAACGTCGCGCCCGCGCTCTTCGGCGGGCTCACGATCGCCTGGGTCACCCCGGAGGGCCCGCAGCACAAGAGGCTCATGGTGCACCGCGGCGTCTCGCCGCTCGTCTTCGTGCCCGAGCACGTGATGTCGACGGCGCTCGCCCGCAGCCTGCAGCCGCAGTCGGTGCCCCACGAGGACGCCGTCTTCAACGTCTCCCGGTCGGCGCTGCTCATCGCGGCGCTCATCCAGAGCCCCGAGCTGCTGCTCGCGGCCACGGAGGACAAGCTGCACCAGAACTACCGCGCCTCGGCCATGCCGGAGACGAACCGCCTCATCGCGCTGCTGCGCGAGAACGGCTTCCCGGCCGTGGTCTCGGGTGCAGGCCCCTCGATCCTCGTGCTAGCGAGCGACCCGGGTCAGCGCATCCCGGCCGCCGAGCTCGTCGCCTCCGCCTCGGACACCCGGTGGCAGGCGCTGATGCTCGCGGTCGACTTCAAGGGCGCGACGGTAAGCGTCGCGGACGCCCTGGTCGGCTGAGCGAGCTGGCCGGCCGAGCTTGTGAACACTCCGGCCGCACGCTGTCCTGTGAACCTCCGCAACAGTGCTAAGCTTTTGTCGCACCCGGAAGAAACCGCGTAACGAGCGAATCTGGTCTCCGGGTCACTTTCCAGATATTCACCGTAATCGCACTTGCTTGTGTGGCTGTACTGTCGTACATCCACCTGCGTCGCGTGGATCAGAACTCGCGAGGCGTGTAGCCGTCGCGATCGGCTCTCCTGGCATTGCACCAGAGTTGCATGCCAGGCGGAAGGAATCCTCTTTCAGTGACTGATGTCAACATTCGCGCCACAGGCGCGGAATTCCGCGCAGAACTCACGTCCATGCGGGTCTCGGAGCTCCAAGCTCTCGCGGCCTCCCTGGGCGTCGTCGGCGCGTCAAAACTTCGTAAAGGAGAACTCGTGGATGCCATCTCCGAGACTCGTGACAGCGGAGCCGCAACAGACGAGGCGACAGGCGACGCGCCTGCTGCGATCGCACCCGATGAGGCGACGACGCCCGTCGAGGTAGCGGTCGATGCAGCCTCCACCGAGGCGCCCGTCGTCGACGCTCCGGCTGCCGAGGCGTCCGCGCCGGACGCGCCGGACGTCGAGGCCCCCGCACAGGGTGCGCCCAAGCGTCGCGCCTCCCGCCGGGCCAGCACGGGCGGCGCCGTCTCGGCGTCCTCCCACATCAACGTGACCGGCGGAACCGGTGTCGACAGCCTCGTGCCCGAGCAGGCCCTCGTGCCCGCTTCGAGCCAGGATGCCGCGACTCCCGCCCTGGCCGAGCCCGCCGCTGCACAGACCGAGGTCGCACCGGCCGAGGCGGCCTCGACCGACGCCGCACCGGCCGACGAGGCACCGGCCACCGAGGCCGCGCCCCGCCGCAACGCCCGTGGTCAGGGTCGTGGCCGTGGCAACCGTGCAGCGCAGGCTGCCGATGCCGAGTCCGCCCAGGCCGAGCTCGAGCTTCCCGCCGAGGCTCCGGCCGACGCGGGGGAGGCGCCCGAGAACGCAGAGCCCGCAGAGCCCACGGAGTCCGATGACGCGCAGGACGCGGCATCCGAGCCCCGTCAGGGTCGTGGCCGCAACCGCAACCGCAACGAGCGCAACGGCGACCGTCAGGGCGAGCGTCAGCAGCAGGGCGACCGTCAGCAGGGTCAGCAGAACGACCGCCAGCCGGCCGAGCGTCAGCAGAACGAGCGTCAGCAGGGCGAGCGTCAGCAGCAGAACGACCGCAACGCGGATCGTCAGCAGCAGGGCGACCGTCAGCAGAACGACCGTCAGCAGCAGAACGACCGCCAGGGCGGACGTCAGCAGAACGAGCGCCAGCAGCAGAACGAGCGCAACTCCGAGCGTCAGCAGCAGGCCGAGTCCCGCGACAACGCCCGCGACAACCGCCTCGATCAGGACGACGAGCGCGGTGGCCGCGGCCGCAACCGGTTCCGCGACCGCAAGCGTCGTGGCCAGGGCGGAACCGAGGAGTTCGAGCCCGAGATCACCGAAGACGACGTGCTCATCCCCGTCGCCGGCATCCTCGACGTGCTCGACAACTACGCCTTCGTGCGCACGAGCGGCTACCTGCCCGGCTCGAACGACGTCTACGTCTCGCTCGGCCAGGTCAAGAAGTACAACCTGCGCAAGGGTGACGCCGTCGTCGGCTCCATCCGCCAGCCGCGTGAGGGCGACAGCAACGGCCGCCAGAAGTACAACGCGATCGTCAAGATCGACTCGATCAACGGCCTTCCTCTCGAAGAGGCCGCCAACCGTGTCGAGTTCGGCGCGCTCACCCCGCTCTACCCGCAGGAGCGCCTGCGCCTCGAGACGGAGCCCGGCAAGCTGACGCAGCGCATCATCGACCTCGTCGCGCCGATCGGCAAGGGCCAGCGCGGCCTCATCGTCGCGCCCCCCAAGGCCGGCAAGACGATCGTGATGCAGCAGATCGCCAACGCGATCGCGATCAACAACCCCGAGGTCCACCTCATGGTCGTGCTCGTCGACGAGCGACCCGAAGAGGTCACCGACATGCAGCGCACAGTCAAGGGCGAGGTCATCGCCTCGACCTTCGACCGCCCCGCCGAAGACCACACGACGGTCGCCGAGCTCGCCATCGAGCGTGCCAAGCGCCTCGTCGAGCTCGGCCACGACGTCGTCGTGCTGCTCGACTCGATCACCCGTCTGGGGCGCGCTTACAACCTGGCCGCGCCGGCATCCGGTCGTATCCTCTCCGGTGGTGTCGACGCCTCGGCGCTCTACCCGCCCAAGCGCTTCTTCGGAGCCGCCCGCAACATCGAGCACGGGGGATCGCTCACGATCCTCGCCTCGGCTCTCGTCGAGACCGGCTCCAAGATGGACGAGGTCATCTTCGAGGAGTTCAAGGGCACCGGCAACATGGAGCTGCGCCTCTCGCGTCAGCTCGCCGACAAGCGCATCTTCCCCGCGGTCGACGTGAACGCCTCCGGCACCCGCCGTGAGGAGATGCTCATGGGCGCCGACGAGGTCAAGATCACCTGGAAGCTGCGTCGTGCCCTCGCGGGCCTCGAGCAGCAGCAGGCGCTCGAGATCGTGCTCGGCCGTCTCAAGGAGACCTCGAGCAACGTCGAGTTCCTCATGCAGGTGCAGAAGTCCATGCCGACTCCCGGCGCCAACGGTCACGACAAAGACCACTAGCGCGAGGGCTTCCGCACCGGTTCGAGAGTGGCCGGTACCGCGGGAGCCCTCGAACATCCCTCCACTCTCGACACGGTGACGGGACGAGACGGGAGCTGGACGCATGTTCGAATCGGTGAAGGTGCTGCTCGACGAGCACGAAGACCTGCAGGAGCAGCTCGCTGACCCTGCCGTGCACGCGGATGCCGCGCGCGCCAAGAAGATCAACCGCCGGTACGCGGAGCTCAGCCAGATCAAGTCGGCCTACGAGCGCTGGACCCAGCTCGGCGACGATCTGGAGGCCGCCCGCGAGCTGGCGAAAGACGACGAGGCCTTCGCCGAGGAGGTCCCGCAGCTCGAGGAGCAGCTGCAGACCGCCCAGGAGAAGCTGCGCCGGCTGCTCATCCCGCGCGACCCCGACGACGGCCGCGACGTCATCATGGAGATCAAGGGCGGCGAGGGCGGCGCCGAGAGCGCGCTCTTCGCCGCCGACCTCCTGCGTATGTACACGCACTACGCGGAGTCCCGCGGCTGGAAGACCGAGCTGCTCGACTTCACCGACAGCGACCTGGGCGGCTACAAAGACGTGCAGCTCGCCATCAAGGGCAACTCTCCCGACCCCTCGCAGGGAGTCTGGGCGCACCTCAAGTACGAGGGCGGCGTGCACCGCGTGCAGCGGGTGCCCGTGACCGAGTCGCAGGGCCGCATCCACACCTCGACGACGGGTGTGCTCGTCTTCCCCGAGGTCGACGAGCCCGAAGAGGTCGAGATCAACCAGAACGACCTCAAGATCGACGTCTACCGCTCGAGCGGCCCCGGCGGCCAGTCCGTCAACACCACCGACTCGGCCGTGCGCATCACGCACCTCCCGACCGGCATCGTCGTCTCGATGCAGAACGAGAAGAGCCAGCTGCAGAATCGCGAGGCCGGCATGCGCGTGCTGCGCGCCCGCATCCTCGCGCGTCAGCAGGAGGAGCAGGCCGCAGTCGCGAGCGACGCGCGCAAGAGCCAGATCCGCACCATGGACCGCTCGGAGCGCATCCGCACCTACAACTTCCCCGAGAACCGCGTGGCCGACCACCGCACGGGCTACAAGTCGTACAACCTCGACCAGGTCATGAACGGCGCACTCGGCCCGCTCATCGAGTCGGCCATCCAGGCCGACGAGGAGGCCCGGCTCGCCCACATCGGCGACCAGTAGCCCGCCCGCATCTGCTCTTCCCTTCCCTCTTCCCCCTCAAACCTCACTCAAAACGACGGAGATTTCGCCCGATTCTGCCGTTCTGCGCCCTTTTGCGCCACATTTCGGCGGAATCTCCGTCGTTTTGAGGTGAGGTGAGGTGAGGCGGGGTGAGGCGGGGTGAGGTGAGGTGAGGTGAGGGCGCGGGTCAGATGTAGATCGCGGGGTCGAGCCAGGCGTCGTCACGGTCCTGTGAGGCGTTCGCGTCGGCGGCGGGTGCGGCATCCGCTCGTGCCCGTCTGTCGCGTGCGGGGATGCCCACGAGCACCGAGCCGGCGGGTGCGTCGTGCACGACGACGGCGTTCGCGCCGATCGTCGATCCCGCCCCGATCGTGATGTCGCCGAGCACCTGGGCGCCCGCGCCGACGACGACGCCGTCGCCGAGGGTCGGATGCCGCTTGCCCCGCCCTCTGCTCTTGCCGCCCAGTGTCACACCGTGGTAGATCAGCACATCATCGCCGACCACGGCCGTCTCGCCGATCACGACGCCCATGCCGTGGTCGATGAAGAAGCGCCGACCGATGCGCGCGCCGGGGTGGATCTCCACACCCGTGAGGAAGCGCGCGAACTGCGAGAGCAGCCGCGCCGGGAGCTTGAGGCCGGGAGCCCGCCACCAGCGCCGTGCGACGCGATACGCCCAGATCGCGTGCAGGCCGGAGTAGCCGAGCACGACCTCGGCGGGGGTGCGCGCCGCGGGATCGTGACGGCGCACGTTGGCGACGTCTTCCCGCACGCGGGAGAGCACGCTCATGCCGGGGAGCCCGCTGGTCAGTCGATCAGGTCTTCGTAGAGCACGGTCGAGATGTAACGCTCGCCGAAGTCGGGGATGACCACGACGATCGTCTTGCCGGCGTTCTCCGGTCGCTTGGCGACCTCGAGGGCTGCCCACATCGCGGCACCCGAGGAGATGCCGCCGAGGATGCCCTCGTCGGTCGCGAGCCTGCGCGAGGTGCTCACGGAGTCCTGCAGGCTCACGTCGATGACCTCGTCGTAGACCGTGCGGTCGAGGATATCGGGCACGAAGTTCGCGCCGAGGCCCTGGATCTTGTGCGGACCGGGGGCTCCGCCGCTCAGGATGGGGGAGTCGATGGGCTCGACGGCGATGACCTGCACGCCGGGCTTGCGCTCCTTGAGCAGACCTCCCGCTCCGGTGATGGTGCCGCCCGTGCCGATGCCGGCCACGAAGATGTCGACGGCGCCGTCGGTGTCGGCCCAGATCTCCTCGCCCGTTGTCGCGCGGTGGATCGCGGGGTTGGCCGGGTTCTCGAACTGCCTGGCCCAGATCGCGTTCTCGGTGCTCGCGACGATCTCCTTGGCCTTCTCGACCGCGCCGCGCATGCCGTCGGCACCGGGCGTGAGCACGATCTCGGCGCCGTAGGCGCGCAGCAGCACGCGGCGCTCCTTGCTCATGGTCTCCGGCATGGTCAGGATCACCTTGTAGCCGCGGGCCGCGCCGACGAGCGCGAGGGCGATGCCCGTGTTGCCGCTCGTGCCCTCGACGATCGTGCCACCGGGCTTGAGCTCGCCCGAGGCCTCCGCGGCGTCGACGATCGCGACCCCGATGCGGTCCTTCACGCTCGACGCCGGGTTGTAGAACTCGAGCTTCGCGAGCACGGTCGCATCGAGCCCGGCCGTGAGGCGGTTGATGCGCACGAGGGGGGTTCTGCCGACGAGCTCGGTGACGTCGGAATAGATCTGACCGGACACTGTGACCTTCTTCGAGTCGAAAACAACCGCGGGGATACCGGTCCAGCCTATTACCGCTAGGCTCGTCGGGCGGCTCACGTTACGACCCCCTTCCGTGACGGTTCCCCGCGCGAATCCTTCTTATGACCTCAGCGCCCCCCGCCTCAGAGCCCCCCGCCGCAGTGCCCACGGTCGCCGCCCTGCGCGACGACGCCGTCGCGCTGCTCGGCCGCGCCGGGATCGCCGATCCCTCCGTCGACGCCGAGCTGCTCATCGGGCACGTGCTCGACAGGCGCAGGGGGGAGGTGCAGGCGCTCGCGATCACGGCCGCGCCCGTCTCCGAGACGGATGCCGCGACCATCCGCTCTCTCGTCGAACGCCGCGCGACCCGCGAGCCGCTGCAGCACATCACGGGTCTCGCACCGTTCCGTTCCCTCGAGCTCGCCGTCGGCCCCGGGGTCTTCGTGCCCCGCCCCGAGACGGAGGGCGTCGCGCAGATCGCGATCGACGCCCTGTACGCGACCTCCTCGCCCGAGCCGATCGGCGTCGACCTGGGCACGGGCAGCGGCGCGATCGCCCTCGCGATGGCCACCGAGGTGCCGCACGCGCGCGTCGTCGCCGTCGAGAACTCCCCGGAGGCGTTCATCTGGGCCCGCCGGAACGCCGACGCGATCGCGGCCCCCAACCTCCGGATGGTCTTCGACGACCTGGAGAACGCGCTGCACGACCTCGACGGCACCGTCTCGGTCGTCGTCTCGAACCCTCCGTACATCCCGCAGGACGCCGTGCCGCGCGACCCGGAGGTTCGGCTCTTCGACCCCGCGCACGCGCTCTACGGGGGCGAGGACGGCTTCGACGTCATCCGCGGGGTCTCGCGCACCGCCCGGCGGCTGCTGGTCGCGGGGGGCGCCCTCGTGATCGAGCACGGCGAGGCGCAGGGTGCCGGCATCCGTGCGCTTCTCGAGGCCGACGGCTGGTCGGCGACGGCGACTCACCGCGATCTCACTCTGCGCGACCGCACGACGACCGCGCTGCGCTGAGAGCGCTGCGCCGGCAGGGCTGCTGCGCCGGCAGGCGCTGCGCCGACCGCGCGGACTGCGTCGATCGCCGAAGCTCAGGCCGGCGGCTCTTCCCCGCGCAGCTGCGCCTTGAGCGCCTGACGGGCGAGTGCCTCGCGCTGGCGCTGCTCCTTGGCGGCCGCGGTGGCGGCGCGCCGGGCATCCGCCTCGATGCGGCGCTGCTCCTTCGCGAGGATCCGCTTGCGCAGCTCCTCTTCGCGCTGGGCGGCTTCGGCACGCCGTTTGCGCTCCTCCGTCGCCCGGCGCTCGGCCTCTGCCGCGAGCCGGGCGCGGAACTTCTCGTCGTCGAGGGCCTGCTCGCTCACGGAGGGGATCCGTGCGCCAGCGGGCGGCGCGGCGGGGGAGTCGGGGCGGGGATCGGCAGGGGAGCCCGCCGGCTGGATGCGGTGGACCTCGACCTCCTCGTGGTGGTCGATGCTGAACTGCACGCCGTCGAGCACCCGGTCGAGGCCGTAGGCGAAAGGATCCTGCTCGAGCCGAGGGTCGAAGAGCCCCGCCTGTACCATGGGCCCGAGTGTCGGGAAGCGATCCTCCGTGACCAGGGTGCGCAGCACGCGGTCGTAGGTCACGTCGGCTTCCTGGATCTGCGTCTGGGCATCGAACGAGTCGAGTCCCATGTCGCGGATGAGCGCGCCCTGCCATCGGGTGTAGCCGCTCACCAGGAGCACGGTCATGAGCTTCTCCTGGTCGCTCAGCGGGGTTCCCGCGAGCTCCTGCAGCCCCCAGTCGAGCCAGCTCAGGTTGTTGGGGGTCATCGGCGCCGCGCGCACGGGGATGTCGAGCAGCCACGGATGCCGGCCGTACACGCCGAGGATGGCGGCGGCCCATTCCTGCAGACCCTCGCGCCAGCCCGTGCCGCCCGACGCCGAGGCCGGGCGCGCGACGGGGTCGGTGCGGCGGGGAGCGGGCCCGAGGCCGACGTCCTCCATAAGCGTCAGGAGGTCGTCTTTGGCGCTCACGTAGCGGTAGAGCGACATCGTCGTGAAGCCGAGGTCTTGCGCGACCCTGCTCATCGAGACGGCGCCCAGTCCGTCGTCGTCGGCGATCGAGATGGCCGCGTCGACGATGCGCTCGATCGTGAGCTCGCGCTTGGGGCCCTTCTGCGGGAAGGCCGCGACCCCCCAGCTCACGGCGACCGCGTGCGGGATGAGGCCCTCCTCGACGGGGTCGACGGGCTCGGCCGGGTCCGCCGTGACTGCGGAGCCGGCGGAATCAGTGGGAACGGCGGAATCGGCGGAATCGGTCACGACGCTCGCCTCCTCGATCTCGGTCCCCGGCCGTTCGCCCGGGGTCTCGTTCATTCGGTGTCCATCCTAGAAGCAGCGGATGTCGCGGGCGGCGGGCCCGCGACATCCGCCGGTCGTGGCGCAGTGCGGTCGCGTTCCCCTGATCAGCGGGCGGTGCGGCGGCGGAAGGTCACCGAGGCGCACACGTAGCCGACGACGAGCAGGCCGAGCAGCCAGGCGATCGCCTGCCAGCCGTAGCCGCCCATCGGGCTTCCCGTCAGGAGGCTGCGCAGCGTCTCGATGATGGGCGTGTAGGGCTGGTACTCGGCGAAGCCGCGCAGCCACTCGGGCATCGTGTCGACTTCGACGAAGCCCGTGCTGAGGTAGGGCAGGAAGAGGAAGACGAAGTTGATGCTGCCGGCGGCGTCGACGCTCAGCACGAGGCCGGCCGCGCAGGCGACCCAGGTCATCGCGACGATCACGAGGCTCAGGAAGAGGATCGCGAGCACCCAGGAGCCGAGGTCGGCGCTCGGGCGGAAGCCGAGGGCGAGGGCCACCCCGATCACGAGCGCGCTCGCGACGAGGTTGCGCATGACGCTCGCGAGCACGTGCCCGACGAGCACCGAGGCCCCGTAGATCGGCAGGGTCTTGAACCTGTCGATCGTGCCCGTCGTCATGTCCTGCGCGACGGCGATGGCGGTGGACGCCGAGCCGAATCCCGCGCAGAGGATGAGCGTTCCGGGCACGACGTAGTCGATGTACCCGCCGTCCTGCTGGATGGCGCCGCCGAAGACGACGACGAAGACGAGCATGATCGAGACGGGGATCGCGAGGGCCGTCACGAGGGCGTCGACACTGCGGATGGTGCGGCGGAACTCGCGGCCGGACATCGCCGACACGTCGCCGATGGCGCTCAGCCGGCGCGGCGTCCGCGCACGCGGACGGGGCGCGAGACTGCCGGTGCCGGCTCCTGCGCCTCCCGCGGTGATGGTGGCGCTCATGCCGCGACCTCCTCGTTCTCGCGCGGGGCGCCCGGGGCGGAGGCCCCGCCGCCTGCGGTCGGCTGGCCCGTGAGGGCGAGGAACACGTCGTCGAGCGACGGCTTGACGATCTCGATGGCGCTCACCGCGAGCTCGTGGCGGGCTGTCGTCGCGAGCAGCTCGCGCATGGTCTGCACGTTGTCGTCGGCGGGCACGAGCACGCTCAGCTCGTCGACGTCGAACACGGCGCCGTGGCCGAAGTCTGCCCGGCGTGCGAGCTGGAACTGGCCCGCGTTCTCGAGGGTCAGGCGGATGTGCTCGCCGCTCACCCGCTGTTTGAGCTGCTCGGGGGTGCCCTCGGCGATGATCCTGCCGTCGTCGAGCACAGCGACGCGGTCGGCCAGCTGGTCGGCCTCCTCGAGGTACTGGGTCGTCAGGATGATCGTCGTGCCGGTCGTGGCGAGGTCGCGCACGACCGCCCACATGTCGGCGCGGCTGCGGGGGTCGAGCCCGGTCGTGGGCTCGTCGAGGAAGACGACGGGCGGCTCGGCGAGCAGGCTGATGGCGAGGTCGAGACGGCGGCGCATGCCTCCCGAGTAGGTTCCGGCGCGCCGTCCGGCCGCGTCGACGAGGTCGAAGCGCTCGATGAGCTCGGCGATCCGGCGCTTGGCGTCGGCCCGATCGAGGTGCGCGAGCTTCGCCATCATCCTGAGGTTCTCCTCGCCGGTCTGGAAGTCGTCGACCGAGGCGTACTGGCCCGTGAGGCTGATGACCTCGCGGGCGCGCCGCGGGTTCGCGATCAGGTCGACCCCGGCGATGCGCGCGCTGCCGGCGTCGGGGCGGATGAGGGTCGTCAGGATGTTGACGGTCGTCGTCTTTCCGGCGCCGTTGGGCCCCAGGAGTGCGAAGATCTCGCCGCGGTCGACGGTCATGTCGATGCCGGCGAGCACGTGGTGCGAGCCGTAGGACTTGCGGAGGCCGCGTGCGATGAGCACGGGGGCCCCGCTGAGCCCGGTCTGTGCGGTCATGGGGTGGCCGATCCTTTCGTGAGTGCGGTGGTGGGCGGTGGTGAGCGATGGAGCGGGATGGTGATCTCGAACTGCTTATGCCATACGCTGTTTATGTTGTACGCAGTGTACGTTACACACAGTGTGCGGTATACGCAATAATTTTTCTCGCCGGGGAAGCGCACGGGGATGCCGCGGAGGACGCCGCAGGGAATGTCGCGGCTCCGGGCGACGTTTCCCACCGTCTACGCTCGGACACGACGGACGGCACCGGCGCGATACACGGGCTGGAGACGGTCGGGCACAACACAGACGGCACAACGGGCACAGGGGAGCGGACGTGATCGGCGAAGGCGCGGTTCAAGAGGCGGTTCACGAGGTGGTCCAGAAGGCCGCTCGGGGCTCGGAGGGCACCGCGGCACGCGTTGTGCTCGTGCGGCACGGCGAGACCGAGTGGAGCCGGGACGGCCGGCACACGGGTCTCAGCGACATCCACCTGACCGAGCTCGGCGAACGGCAGGCCCGCGGCGCCGGCACGATGGTCGCGGGTCGCAGCTTCGGCCTGGTGCTCTCGAGTCCCCTCGAGCGGGCCAGGATGACGGCGCGGCTCGCCGGTTTCGGTGACGGCGAGGCGGGGGCGGGGGCAGAGACCGACGCCGATCTCGTGGAGTGGGACTACGGCCCCTACGAGGGCCTCACGAGCGCGCAGATCGCCGAGGAGTACGGATCGGACTGGACGATCTGGCGGGCCGGCACCGACGGGAGCCCGCGGCCCGGCGAGACCGCCGAGGCCGTGGGGGAGCGGGCCGACGCCGTGCTCGCCCGAATCTCACCCGTGCTCGAGCGCGGCGACGATGTGCTGCTCGTCGCCCACGGGCACGTGCTGCGCATCCTCGCGGCCCGGTGGCTCGGCCTGCCCGCCGTGGGCGGCGCGCTGCTCGCGCTCGGCACCGGCTCCGTGAGCGAGCTCGGCTACGAGCACGACACGAGGGTCATCACGCACTGGAACCTCGCACCCTGACCGAGTGCTCGGCGAGCGGGCAAGATACTCAACTATCATGGGTGCCGACATGGCGCGCATCTACGATTGTTCGGTCGACACCGAACTCCTCACCGGAATGAGACTGGCGAGGTCTGCCGTCGGCCGCGGCGAACTCGTCGTCATCCCGACCGACACGGTCTACGGCGTCGCCGCCGACGCCTTCACCCCCGCCGCGGTGCGCAAGCTCCTCGCCGCCAAGGGCCGGGGCCCGGGCTCGCCCCCGCCCGTGCTGATCCCTGGGCTGCCGACCCTCGACGCGCTCGCCGAGAACGTGCACGGCGCGGTGCGCGATCTCGTCGAGGCCTTCTGGCCCGGCGGGCTGACGATCGTCGTGCGGGCCCAGCACTCCCTCGCCTGGGATCTGGGCGAGACCCACGGCACGGTCGCCCTGCGCATGCCGAGCAACCGCATCGCGCTCGAGCTGCTCGCCGAGACCGGGCCGCTCGCGGTCTCATCGGCGAACCTCACCGGTCGCCCGGCGCCGAGCTCCGCCGCGCAGGCCGAGGCGATGCTCGGGGAGTCGGTCGCCGTCTACCTCGACGGCGGAGACGCGGGAACCGACTACACGCTCGATGGTCTCGTCGAGACCTCGTCGACGATCGTCGACGCGACGCCGCTCGACACGGGCGGGGCCGTGCGCATCCTGCGCCACGGGGTCGTTCCGGCCGCGAGGCTGCGCGAGGTCATCGGCGACGCGCTCGAAGCGGATGCCGCGGCATCCGTCACCCGCGACGCCGCCGCCCCTGATGCCGCTGCCGATGCCGCCGACGACAGGGCGGCTCCCGGCTCGTGAGACTCTTCCTGCTCGTCGCCGCCATCGCCGCCGTCGTCACCTTCGTGCTCGCCATCGTCGTCTACAAGCTGAGCCTCAAATACAAGCTCTACCCGCAGATCCGCGAACGCGACGTGCACACCCGGCCCACCCCGCGGCTCGGCGGCGTCGCGATGTTCGTGGGGGTGCTCGTGGCCTTCGCCGTCGCCTCGCAGATCCCCTTCTTCCGGCTGGTCTTCGCCAACCCCCTGCCGATCTACGCGATCCTCGGGGCGGCGCTGCTCATCGTGCTCATCGGCGTCGCCGACGACATCTGGGATCTCGACTGGATGACGAAGCTCGCCGGGCAGTTCATCGCCGCCGGCCTCGTCGCCTGGCAGGGCGTGCAGATCCTCTCGCTCCCGATCGGCGGCCGCACGGTGGGCTCGGGCGTCATGTCGGTCGTCATCACGATCCTCGCGATCGTGCTCACGATGAACGCCATCAACTTCATCGACGGCCTCGACGGCCTCGTCGCGGGTGTCGCGCTCATCGCGAACGGCGCGTTCTTCCTCTACAGCTACCTGCTCGTGCAGGACACCTCGCCGTCGAACTACTTCAACCTCGCCTCGCTCATCGCCGCCGTGCTCGTGGGCGTCTGCGCCGGGTTCCTGCCGCTCAACTGGCATCCGGCCAAGCTCTTCATGGGGGATGCCGGGGCTCTCCTCGTGGGCCTGCTCATGGCCACCTCGGCGATCGCCGTGACCGGGCAGGTCGACCCCGCGCAGCTCGACCGGGCCGAGCTGCTGCCCGCGTTCATCCCGATCCTGCTGCCCTTCGCCGTGCTGCTCATCCCGCTGCTCGACTTCGGGCTCGCCGTCATCCGCCGAGTGCGCGCGGGCAAGTCGCCGTTCAGCGCCGACCGCCAGCACCTGCACCACCGTCTGCTCGACATGGGCCACTCGCACCTGCACGCGGTGCTCATCTTCTACGCCTGGACGGCCGTCGCCTCGCTCGGCTTCCTGCTCTTCTACATCGTGCAGCCCGCCTGGATCGCCGCGGCCGTGCTCGCGCTCGGCTTCATCATCTGCACGGTGCTGACCCTCGCCCCCCTGAGCCGTCGCAAATCGCGCGAGGCCCAGGCGCAGTCGTCGAGCGTCGACGCCCCGGAGGCGCAGGAGCGCGCCACCCTCGACCCGCTCGACGCGGCATCCGACATCGTGCTGCCCGACGAGGCTCCCGAGCCCCTCCCCGAGCCCGCCCGCCCCAGAGAGAAGTGACGACAATGTCCGCCATCCCCATCCTCAAACGCGCCCTGCTCTACGGCGCGATCCTCACGGCCGCCCTGGCCATCGTGGGCTCCATCGTCGGCTTCCTCGTCGCCGGGGTGCCCGGGCTCGTCTCGGCTCTCATCGGGGCGCTCATGACGGTGGTCTTCTTCGGCCTCACGGCCGCGACGATCCTGCTCGCCACCCGGGTGTCGAAGGGGCAGATCATCAGCACGGGCTTCTTCGCTATCGTGCTCGGCGGCTGGCTCGTCAAACTGCTGATCTTCCTCGGCATCGTCGTGATACTGGGCCGCACCTCGTTCATCGACCCCATGGTCTTCTTCGTCTCGATCGTCGTCGCGGTCATCGGCAGTCTCGTCGTCGACGTGCTCGCCTTCGTCCGTGCGCGTGTACCGTATGTGAGCGATGTTTCGCTCCCGGGCGATGCAAACGACCCCCGTATATAAGGATTCGATTCGAGCCCGAACTCTTGATAGAGTTCTGGGTATTCCCCTTCCCTCGCCGCGTGATAACACGCCCCGAATCTGGAGACAGCGCTGCTAGCAAACGCTCTCATTCACGTGCTGCCCTTTGCCACCGACGGCGAAAGCGACAATGGGGAATTCCATGGGCCGTCGCTCACTGATTTCTTCCCTCCCGCGATCTTCTTCGAGGGCACGCCGTTCGAGATCAACCGCATCATCCTGATCCGGTTCCTCGTCGTTCTCGCACTCCTCGTCATCTTCTGGCTGGGCATGCGCCGTATGAAGCTCGTTCCCGGCCGCGGCCAGAGCCTCATCGAGATGGGCCTCGACTTCGTCCGCAACAGCATCGCGTACAACACGCTCGGTGCCAAAGACGGCAAGCGGTTCCTGCCCATCATCATGACGATCTTCTTCCTGACCGTCACGATGAACCTCACGGGCATCATCCCGGGCCTCAACATCGCCGGCAGCTCGGTCATCGGCTTCCCGATCGTTCTCGCGCTCGTCGCCTACGTCGCCTTCATCTACGCGGGCATCAAGAAGCACCCCGGTGCCTTCTTCAAGAACTCGCTCTTCCCCTCGGGCGTGCCGTGGCCGCTCTACATCGTCGTGACGCCGATCGAGCTCGTGTCGACGTTCATCCTGCGGCCCGTCACCCTCGCACTGCGACTCCTGATGAACATGGTCGCCGGCCACATGCTGCTCGTGCTGTGCTTCTCGGCCACGCAGTTCTTCCTCTTCACCGCTGGCGGCTGGTTCAGCCTGTTCAGCGTCGGAACGTTCGCCTTCGGCTTCGCCTTCACCCTCTTCGAGATGCTGGTCGCCGTCCTGCAGGCGTACGTCTTCGCACTGCTCACCGCTGTCTACATCCAGCTAGCGCTGGCCGACGAGCACTAAACGACCGCGCAACCGCTGCGGTTATCAACCACGGAAGGAAACACAAGTGGACACAGTATCGATCCTCGCCGAGATCAACGGCAACCTCGCGCCCGTCGCCTATGGTCTCGCGACCATCGGCCCGGCCATCGGCGTGGGCATCGTTGTCGGCAAGACCATCGAGTCGGTCGCCCGCCAGCCTGAGCTCCAGGGCCGTCTGACGGGTCTGATGTTCCTCGGCATCGCGTTCACGGAGGCCCTCGCCTTCATCGCGATCGCCGTCGCCTTCATCCCCTTCCCGTAGGTCGCTCTAGTTAGGTAACGAGGTAGACATGCTTCAGGCAATTGTGGCCGCGGCCGGCGAGGAAGAGCAGATCAACCCGCTCATCCCCGCGCCGTACGACATCCTCTGGTCATTGGTCTGCTTCGCGATCATCCTGTTCTTCTTCATCCGCTACGTGCTTCCGCGGATGAACAAAATGCTCGACGAGCGTTCCGCGGCGATCGAAGGCAACATCGCCAAGGCCGACGAAGCGCAGCGCGAGGCGGAGGCTGCTCTCGAGCAGTACACCGCTCAGCTCGCCGAAGCGCGTGTCGAGGCCGGCCGCATTCGCGAGCAGGCTCGTGAAGACGGCAAGAAGATCATCGCGGAGCTCAAAGACCAGGCGTCCGTCGAGGCCAACCGCATCACGACGACCGCGCACGCGCAGATCGAGGCCGAGCGTCAGTCGGCCGTCGTCTCGCTGCGCTCCGAGGTGGGCACACTGGCCCTCGACCTCTCCTCGCGCGTGATCGGCGAAAGCCTCAACGACGACACGAAGGCAGCGGCCATCGTCGACCGTTTCTTGGCAGAACTCGAGTCATCCGAGCAGCTGGGCGCCTCAGGGAAAGCGGCGAAGTAATGGGATCAGCGACCCGGGAAGCTCTCGTCGAGTCACGCGCGGCATTGGCTGCCGCTGACGGCGTCGACCTGGCTACCGCGCAAGATCTCCTCGCGGCGGGGCGGACCCTCGGGCGTTCGACCCATCTGCTGGCGCTCGTCGCAGACCCGTCGATGGAGGCGGGGGAGAAGAAGTCGCTCGTCGAGCGGGTCTTCGGATCCCTCATCGGATCGACGGCCCTCTCGCTCCTGATCTCGATCGCCGAGAGCCGCTGGTCGTCGTCGGAGCAGCTCCTCGCGGGAATCGAGGAGCTCGGCCTTCGCGCCGCAGCGATCTCGGCTCCGGCGGATGCTGACATCGAGGGCGAGCTCTTCGCATTCGGAACGGCCGTGCGTTCGAATGCCGAGCTCGAGCTCGCTCTCAGCAGCAAGCTCGGCGATGACGCCTCCAAGGCGGCGCTCGTCGAGAAGCTCCTCGGAGCCACCGCGAGCACGCAGACGATCGCCATCGCGAGCCAGCTCGTCCAGCAGCCGCGAGGCCGCAGGATCGGCGAGCTCCTCGCCTCAGCCGCGGCGATCATCGCAGACGAGTCCGGGCTCGCCGTCGCGACCGTCACGGCCGCGACACCGCTGGGCGAGGCCCAGATCAAGCGCCTGAGCGATCGCCTGGGCGAGGCCTACGGGCGTTCGGTCAAGGTCAACGAGGTCATCGACCCGACGCTCATCGGCGGTCTCCGCGTGCAGATCGGCGACGACGTCATCGACGGCAGCATCGCCACCAGGCTCAACGAACTCAGGCTCAAGCTCGTCGGCTGACCGGTCGAGCACCACAATCTCCTCGGCCGGTACGGCCGGCACAGACAGACAGTTCTTTCAGCAGAAAGAGAAGGACAAGGCAATGGCAGAACTCAGGATCAGCCCCGACGAGATCCGTGATGCTCTCAAGGACTTCGTCGACTCGTACGAGCCCAAGGGCGCGTCGACCGAAGAGGTCGGCTACGTGCTCGACGCGAGCGACGGCATCGCGCACGTCGAAGGCCTCCCGGGCGTCATGGCCAACGAGCTCATCACCTTCGAAGACGGCACGCTCGGCCTCGCGCTCAACCTCGACGAGAGCGAGATCGG
Organism: Compostimonas suwonensis; assembly: GCF_002797855.1. Classification (GTDB taxonomy): domain Bacteria; phylum Actinomycetota; class Actinomycetes; order Actinomycetales; family Microbacteriaceae; genus Compostimonas; species Compostimonas suwonensis. The sequence continues at coordinate 303,124 of NZ_PGFB01000004.1, read as the reverse complement.
CGTCGTCGTGCTCGGCGAGTTCACCGGCATCCAGGCCGGTCACGAGGTGCGCCGCACGGGCGAGGTGCTCTCCACCCCTGTGGGCGACGCGTTCCTCGGCCGTGTCGTCGACCCGCTCGGCAACCCGATCGACGGCCTGGGCGAGATCGTCGCCGAGAGCCGCCGCGCTCTCGAGCTCCAGGCCCCCGGCGTTATGCAGCGCAAGTCGGTGCACGAGCCGCTGCAGACCGGCATCAAGGCGATCGACGCCATGATCCCCGTCGGCCGCGGCCAGCGTCAGCTCATCATCGGCGACCGCCAGACCGGCAAGACCGCGATCGCGATCGACACGATCATCAACCAGAAGGCCAACTGGGAGTCCGGCGACGTCACCAAGCAGGTCCGCTGCATCTACGTCGCGATCGGCCAGAAGGGCTCGACCATCGCGGCTGTGAAGGGCGCGCTCGAAGACGCCGGAGCGATGGAGTACACGACGATCGTCGCGGCCCCGGCATCCGACCCCGCCGGCTTCAAGTACCTCGCCCCCTACACGGGCTCGGCCATCGGCCAGCACTGGATGTACGGCGGCAAGCACGTCCTGATCATCTTCGACGACCTGTCGAAGCAGGCCGAGGCCTACCGCGCCGTGTCGCTGCTCCTGCGTCGTCCGCCGGGACGCGAGGCGTACCCCGGTGACGTCTTCTACCTGCACTCCCGTCTGCTCGAGCGCTGCGCCAAGCTCTCCGACGAGCTCGGCGCCGGCTCCATGACCGGCCTGCCGATCATCGAGACCAAGGCCAACGACGTCTCGGCCTACATCCCGACCAACGTGATCTCGATCACCGACGGCCAGATCTTCCTGCAGTCCGACCTCTTCAACGCCAACCAGCGCCCCGCGGTCGACGTCGGAATCTCGGTCTCGCGAGTCGGCGGCGACGCCCAGGTCAAGTCGATCAAGAAGGTGTCGGGAACGCTCAAGCTCGAGCTCGCCCAGTACCGCTCGCTCGAGGCCTTCGCGATGTTCGCCTCCGACCTGGATGCCGCGAGCCGCCGTCAGCTCGCCCGCGGCGCCCGCCTCACCGAGCTCCTGCGCCAGCCGCAGTACTCGCCGTACCCCGTCGAAGACCAGGTCGTCTCGATCTGGGCCGGCACCAACGGCAAGCTCGACGAGGTCCCCGTCGAAGACATCCTGCGCTTCGAGCGTGAGCTGCTCGACTACCTCGGCCGCAACACCGACGTGCTCACGAAGCTCCGCGAGACCAACGTGCTGAGCGACGACATCGTCGAGACGCTCGACAAGACCGTGGACGAGTTCAAGCTCGAGTTCCAGACGGGCTCGGGCAACCCGCTCGCCTCCGCCGGTCGCGAAGAGTTCGAGGCGACCGCCGAAGAAGACGTCAACCAGGAGAAGATCGTCAAGCAGAAGCGCTGATCGGGTTCGCCCGCACTTAGCCGACGAGACGTCTGAGCCATCGGACACCACAGACACACAGGAGAATCATGGGAGCGCAACTTCGGGTCTACCGGCAGAAGATCAAGTCTGCCCAGACGACCAAGAAGATCACCCGGGCCATGGAGCTCATCTCCGCTTCGCGCATCCAGAAGGCGCAACAGCGGGTAGCGGCGTCCGTGCCGTATTCGCGTGCCGTCACACGTGCCGTCTCGGCTGTGGCGACGTTCTCGAATGTCGACCACATCCTCACCACCGAGCCGGAGAAGATCGAGCGCGCAGCGGTCGTCGTCTTCTCCTCCGACCGCGGTCTCGCGGGCGCCTTCAACTCGCAGGTGCTCCGTGAGGCGGCCGAGCTCACGACGCTGCTGCGCAGCCAGGGCAAAGACGTCGTGCACTACGTCGTCGGTCGCAAGGCCGTCGCGTACTTCGCGTTCCGCAAGCTCGCGACGCGCTCCGAGTGGATCGGCGGCACCGACGACCCGAAGTTCGAGACGGCTCAGGAGATCGCCAACACGCTCCTCGCCGACTTCGTGAAGGATGCCTCCGAGGGCGGCGTCGACGAGATCCACATCGTCTACAACCGCTTCGTGAGCATGATCACGCAGGTTCCCGAGGTCGTGCGTCTTCTGCCGCTCGAGGTCGTGGAGGGTGTCGACGAGCCCGAGCAGGGCGCCGTCTTCCCGCTCTACTCCTTCGAGCCCGACACGGAGGACGTGCTCGACGCGCTCCTGCCGGTCTACATCGAGAGTCGCCTGTTCAACGCCATGCTGCAGTCCGCCGCCGCCAAGCACGCCGCGACGCAGAAGGCCATGAAGTCGGCGAGCGACAACGCCGACAAGCTCATCACGAACTACACGCGCTTGGCGAACAACGCACGTCAGTCCGAAATCACCCAGCAGATCGCCGAGATCGTTGGCGGGGCGGACGCCCTCGCCACGTCGAAGTGATCCGCCGAGAAACGTCTTAAGCCCCCACGAGTTCGACGAGAACCGAGAGAGAAGAAGAGCATGACAACGACAGCACCCGCTGCCACGCCGACCGAGGAGGCGACGGCCCTCGGTCGCGTCGCGCGCGTCAACGGCCCCGTGGTCGACATCGAGTTTCCGCACGACTCGATTCCGGAGATCTACAACGCGCTGAAGACGACGATCACGATCGGTGACGAGTCGACGGTTCTGACTCTCGAGGTCGCTCAGCACCTCGGCGACGACCTCGTTCGCGCGATCGCTCTGAAGCCGACGGACGGCCTCGTCCGCGGCCAGGAGGTCAGCGACACGGGCGCGGCCATCTCGGTGCCCGTCGGCGATGTGACCAAGGGCAAGGTCTTCAACGTCATCGGCGAGGTGCTCAACGCTGAGCCCGGCGAGACGATCGAGATCACGGAGCGCTGGCCCATCCACCGCAAGCCCCCGGCGTTCGACCAGCTCGAGTCGAAGACCGAGCTCTTCGAGACCGGCATCAAGGTCATCGACCTGCTCACGCCGTACGTGCTCGGCGGCAAGATCGGCCTCTTCGGAGGTGCCGGCGTCGGCAAGACCGTGCTCATCCAGGAGATGATCCAGCGCGTCGCCTCCGACCACGGCGGTGTCTCGGTGTTCGCCGGTGTCGGCGAGCGCACCCGTGAGGGCAACGACCTCATCGCCGAGATGGAGGAGGCGGGCGTCTTCGACAAGACGGCCCTCGTCTTCGGCCAGATGGACGAGCCGCCGGGAACGCGTCTGCGTGTCGCCCTCTCGGCCCTCACGATGGCCGAGTACTTCCGCGATGTGCAGAACCAGGACGTCCTGCTCTTCATCGACAACATCTTCCGCTTCACCCAGGCCGGTTCCGAGGTGTCGACCCTTCTGGGCCGTATGCCCTCCGCCGTGGGCTACCAGCCGAACCTCGCCGACGAGATGGGTGTGCTCCAGGAGCGCATCACCTCGACGCGCGGACACTCGATCACCTCGCTGCAGGCGATCTACGTTCCCGCCGACGACTACACCGACCCGGCTCCCGCGACGACCTTCGCCCACCTGGATGCCACGACCGAGCTCTCCCGTGAGATCGCGTCGAAGGGCCTCTACCCGGCCGTCGACCCGCTGACCTCGACGAGCCGCATCCTCGACCCCCGCTACCTGGGCGAGGACCACTACCGCGTCGCGACCACGGTCAAGGCGATCCTGCAGAAGAACAAGGAGCTCCAGGAGATCATCGCGATCCTCGGTGTCGACGAGCTCTCCGAGGAAGACAAGATCACGGTGTCGCGTGCGCGCCGCATCCAGCAGTTCCTCTCGCAGAACACCTACATGGCGAAGAAGTTCACGGGTGTCGAGGGCTCGACCGTTCCGCTCAAGGACACGATCGAGTCGTTCGACGCGATCGCCAAGGGTGAGTTCGACCACGTCGCCGAGCAGGCCTTCTTCAACGTCGGCCCCATCTCCGACGTGGAAGAGAAGTGGGCTCAGATCCAGAAGGAGAACGGCTGATCATGGCCTCCTCTCCCCTCAAGGTGAGCGTCGTCTCGGCGGACCAGGAAGTCTGGTCCGGCGAGGCGGAGATGCTCGTCGCCCGCACCGTCGACGGCGAGATCGGCATCCTCTCCGGTCACGAGCCGGTTCTCGCGATCCTGGCGACCGGCGAGGTGCGTGTCACCCTGCCGGGTGGCGAGAAGATCACGGCGGAGGCCGAGGACGGCTTCCTCTCCGTCGAGAACAATGTCATCACGGTCGTGGCGCGGAACGCACACCTGGTCTAGCGGTCGGTGGCGGGCAAGGGGGGTCTGGTGACCGAGCGTCAGTTCGGTGACCTTCGTGTACCCGTGCTCATCGTGATGGCGGGGCTGCCCGGCTCGGGCAAGTCGACGCTCGCGGAGATCCTGGCGGGGCGCCTGGGCGCCCCCACGGTGTCGGTCGACCCGATCGAGTCGGCGATCCTGCGCGCAGGGATCGAGGCCGACCAGCCGACGGGTCTCGCCGCGTATCTCGTGGCCGAGACGATCGCCGAGAGCGTGCTCACCTCCGGGCGCACGGTCATCGTCGACGCGGTCAACGCCGTGGAGCCCGCGCGCCTGCAGTGGACGGCTCTCGCCGAACGCGCAGGGGTCAAACTGCGTGTCCTCGAGATCGTCTGCTCCGATCCGATGATTCACCGGGAGCGTCTCGACAAGCGCGTGCGCAACCTGCCGCACCTCGAGGAGGCCTCGTGGCGTGCGGTCGAGCAGAGCCTCGAAGACTACGAGGAGTGGACGGGCGCGAGCGCCGCCATGCCGCGGGTCACTATCGACACGGTGCGTCCGCTCGGCCAGAACGTCGAGGCCGCGCTCGCCTTCATCGAGGGCTGAGTGCTCGTACTGCTTCCGCCCTCCGAGACGAAGAGGGCCGGCGGTGATGGCCCGCCCCTCGACCTCTCCTCCCTGTCGTTCCCCGCGCTGACGGCTCGCCGCCGCGCAGCCGTCTCGGCCCTCGTGGAGCTGTCGCGCGACGAGGACGCCGCGGTCTCGGCCCTCAAACTCGGCCCCCGGCTCGTCGACGAGGTTGAGCGCAATCGCACTCTGCGGCGCACGGCGACGATGCCGGCGATCGATCGTTTCACGGGTGTGCTCTTCGACGCCCTGGATGCCGGAAGCCTCACCTCCGACGCCCGGGAGCTCGCCCGCACCTCCGTCGTCGTGCACTCGGCGCTGTTCGGGCTGCTCGGCGCGCTCGACCCGGTTCCCGCCTACCGTCTCTCGGCCGACTCGCGCCTGCGCCCCGGCCCTCGGGCGGCACCGCGTTCGCTGCTCTCGCACTGGGCGGCACCGGTCACGAAGGAGCTGGCGGCTGTCGGCGGCCCGATTCTCGACCTGCGGTCGGAGTCGTATGTGGCGCTGGGGCCCGTACCCGAGGGCGTCGAGTCCGCGTACGTGCGGGTCGTGACCGATACCGGGGACGGCTCGGGCACACGTCGTGCGCTCAATCACTTCAACAAGGCGGCGAAGGGACGGCTGGTGCGCGACTTCCTCATGAACGCTGTCGACTTTCCCAGCATCGATGCCTTACTCGACTGGGCCGCGCTGGCAGGATGGAATCTCCAGCGCACCTCGCCGGAGGAGCTCGAGCTCGTCGTGTAGCCGGCTCCGGTCACGGAACTCTCCCGAAGGACTCCACCCATGTCGCACGAAGGCGTCGCCGCGATCCTCGCGATCCTGCTCATCATCGGCCTGCTGAGCATCGTGCTCGTCATCGCCTCGTATCTGGTGATGTCGTGGTTCGTGGCCCGCGTCTTCGTGAAGGCCGGCATCCCGGCCTGGAAGGCCTGGGTGCCCGTGTACAGCAACTGGATTCTGCTGGAGCTCGGGCGCCAGCCCGGGTGGTGGTCGATCCTGCTGCTCGTGCCCTTCGTCAACTACGCGGCGATCGTCTTCGTCTGCATCGCCGTCTACCGGGTGAGCCAGGGCTTCGGCAAAGAGGCCGCGGGCTTCCTCGTGCTCTACATCTTCGTGCCGTGGGTGTGGGCGGGCATCATCGCCTTCGACGACTCCCGGTGGGAGCCGTGGCGCGTCCGGGCGTTCCTGCCGCCGCAGCCCGTGTGAACCGAGCCTGTGCGGGCTGGGCTGGTGTGGGCTGAGCCCGTCTGAGCTGAGCCGTGTGAGCTCAGGCCGCGCGGAAGCATCCTTCGACGTGGTCGTCGACCATGCCCGAGGACTGCATAAGCGCGTACATCGTGGTCGGCCCGACGAAGCGGTAGCCGAGCGCCCGAAGGGTCTTCGAGAGCGCCGTCGACTCGGGGGTGACGGCCGGGATCTCGGCGAACGAGGCGGGGCGCGACCGACCCGACGCGTCGGGGGCGAAGCTCCACATGAGCTCGGCGAGGCCCGACTCGAGCGCCCGGGTGACCCGTGCGTTGCCGATCGTCGCCTCGATCTTGCCGCGATGCCGGATGATGCTCGCATCGCTCAGCAGGCGCTCGACGTCGTCGTCGGTCATGGCCGCGACGCTCTCGACGTCGAAGTCGTGGAAGGCTCGGCGGAACGCCGGCCGACGACGCAGGATGGTGATCCAGGAGAGCCCGGCCTGGAAGCCCTCGAGGCACAGCTTCTCGAAGAGCTCCCGGTCGCCGTGGAGGGCGGTGCCCCACTCCTCGTCGTGGTAGCGCTCGTACTCGGCGTCGCCGTTCGCCCAGGCGCAGCGGGCGAGGCCGTCGGCGCCCACCGCGAGGCTCGGCTTGACGGGGACGGACGCGGCCGATGTCGCCGTTGGTAGTGGCGGCGGGGCTGTCGGCGGGGTCGTCGTCTCGGGTGCGCTCATGCGGCGAGCACGATTCCCTCGTGCTCGAGCAGCCAGAGCTTCGTGGGGATACCCTCGCCACCGCTGTAGCCCGTGATGCGCCCCGTCGACGAGAGCACCCGGTGGCAGCCCACGATGATGGGCAGGGGATTGGCGCCCACGGCGCCGCCGATCGCCCGGCCGGAGCCGGGTTTGCCGATGTCGTGGCCGAGCTCGCCGTAGGAGGTGTGCTCGCCCCAGCGGATCTCGTTCAGGCGGTTCCAGACGCTCTGCTGGAAGCTCGTGCCCCGCGCCTTGACGGGCAGGTCGAAGTCGTGGCGCTCACCGGCGAAGTACTCCTCGAGCTGCCGTGCGGCGAGCTCGAGCACGGGCACGGAGTCTTCGGGGATGCCGTCGAGGGGGAGCCGGCCGCCGCGCTCGATCGAGAGCGAGGTCACGTTGTCGCCGTCGCTGGTCAGCTCCAGGCGGCCGATGGGGCTCGGCACACGGATGAGGTATGGGGAGGTCGGAGGCGTGGATGTCGGTGTCATGATTCGACTGTAGTCGCGGCATCCGACACTGACTGGCGGAAATCGGACATATGGCCACCATGCCCTCGGGCGGTGCTCTGTGCAGGAGAGGTGGAGCCGCCCTGACTGTATGAAAACCATATGAGATGGCGCTCCAGTTTGCGGAGTGAGTGCTCACTCATTTAGGATCGTCCCGTGACACCCGAGACCCACAATCGTGCGCGACCGCTGTCGGTGGAAGACCGGCAGGCGATGATCATCGACGCCGCGACGCCGCTCGTCATCGCCCACGGGCGAGCCGTGACCTCCAAGCAGATCGCCGAGGCCGCGGGGATCGCCGAGGGCACGATCTTCCGTGCGTTCGGCGACAAGGACACGCTCATCCGGCGGGTCGTCGAGAACTACTTCGACCCGCAGCCGTTCCGCGACGGCCTGCGCGCGATCGACCTCGCACTGCCCCTCGAGCAGAAGATCGCCGCGATCGTGGTGCTCATGCGCGGACGCCTCGAGCACGTGTTCCGGATGGTCGCGGCGCTCGGCGCCGACGAACGGCCGACCGACGGGCAGCGACACGAGTACGCGCACATCATCGCCGAGCTGCTCGTGCCCGACCGCGACCGGCTGCGATGCCCGCCGTACCGGGTCGCCCAGATCATCCGCATGGTCGCGCTCGCCTCGGTGCTGCCGGGCATCGGCGAGACGATCCCGTTCGACGTCGACGACATCACCCAGATCATCCTCTACGGTGTCTCCGGCGAGCCGGATGCCGATCACGCCGGCCACGCGACCGCCGGCCACGCCCACGGCGCAGACGCCATCCTCCATTCCGCTCTCGACTCGGCTCTCGACTCGGCATTCCGCTCCGAGTGGGAGCCCACCGGCCCCACCACCCTCCCCGCCACCGACCCCGCTCAGACCTCGCAGAGATAGGACCCCTGTGCTCCCCACGATCCTCTCCAGATTCCTTCGGCCGCACTGGCCGCTGCTCGTGGCGGTCGTCGCGTTCCAGCTCGTGCAGTCGATGGCCTCGCTCTATCTGCCCACGCTCAACGCCGACATCATCGACAACGGCGTGGCGACCGGTGACACCGGGTACATCATGGGCGTCGGCGGCCTCATGCTGCTCATCACGCTCGTGCAGGTGGCGGCGGCGATCGCGGCCGTGTACTTCGGCGCGAAAGCCGCGATGAGGGTGGGCCGCGACATCCGCAGCTCGGTCTTCCACCACGTCAACGAGTTCTCGGAGCGCGAGGTCTCGCAGTTCGGGGCCCCCTCGCTCATCACCCGCACGACCAACGACGTGCAGCAGGTGCAGATCCTCGTGCTCATGACGTGCACGATGCTCGTCTCGGCGCCCATCCTCGCGGTCGGCGGCGTCGTGATGGCCCTGCAGCAAGACGTGAACCTCTCCTGGCTGCTCGCCGTGAGCGTTCCCGTGCTGCTCGTCGCCGTGGGCGGGATCATCATCCGCACGGTGCCCCTGTTCCGGAAGATGCAGGTGCGCATAGACACCGTCAACCGGGTGCTGCGCGAGCAGATCAGCGGCATCCGCGTGGTGCGCGCGTTCGTCCGCGAAGACCGCGAGACGCAGCGCTTCGCCGTCGCCAACGACGAGCTCACCGACACGGCGCTGCGGGTCGGGCGTCTCATGGCGCTGATGTTCCCGGTCGTGATGCTCGTGCTCAACGTCACGAGCGTGGCCGTGCTCTGGTTCGGCGCCTCCCAGATCGATGCCGGCACGATGGAGGTCGGCGCGCTGACCGCCTTCCTCAGCTACATCATGCAGATCCTCATGGCGGTCATGATGGCGACGTTCATGGCGATCCTCATCCCGCGCGCGGCCGTCTGCGCCGACCGCATCCATGAGGTGCTCGCGACCGAGACCTCGGTGCGGCCGCCCGCGAACCCGGTGAGCGACTTCGACACGAGCGGCGAGATCGACTTCCGCGATGTCGAGTTCAGCTACCCCGGCGCCGAGAAGCCCGTGCTCAGCGACATCGACTTCACGGTGGCGCCGGGCTCGACGACGGCGATCATCGGAAGCACCGGCTCGGGCAAGACGACGCTCGTGCACCTGCTGCCCCGGCTGTTCGACGCGACCAAGGGCAGGGTCGTCGTCGACGGCGTGGCCGTGGCGGATGCCGACCCCGACGCCCTCTGGGCCAGGATCGGCCTCGTGCCCCAGAAGCCCTACCTCTTCACCGGCACCGTCGAGAGCAACCTGCGCTACGGACGCCCGGATGCGAGCGAGGAGGAGCTCTGGCAGGCGCTCGAGACGGCGCAGGCCGCCGACTTCGTGCGCGCCATGCCGGACGGCCTCGACGCGCCGATCTCCCAGGGCGGGACCAACGTCTCGGGCGGGCAGCGGCAGCGGCTCGCGATCGCGCGGGCGCTCGTCAAGAAGCCGCAGATCTACATCTTCGACGACTCCTTCTCGGCGCTCGACCTGTCGACCGACGCCCGGCTGCGGGCGGCCCTGCGCAAGGATGTCGGCGACGCGACCCTCGTGATCGTCGCCCAGCGCGTCTCGACGATCGTCGACGCCGATCAGATCCTCGTGCTCGAAGACGGCCGCATCGTCGGCCGCGGAACCCACGAGGAGCTGCTCGAGGGCAACGAGACGTACAAAGAGATCGTCGAGTCCCAACTCACAGCGGAGGAAGCGGCATGAGCCAGACCACAACAGCCCGACCGCCCATGCGCCGCCCCGGCGGGGGCGGCCCCTTCGGCGGAGCAGGCATGCCCGCCCAGAAGTCGATGAACTTCGGCCCCTCGGCCAAGCGCCTGCTCGGGCGCCTGCGCCCGGAGCGGCTCAAGCTCGCTCTCGTGATCGCGCTCGGCGTCGTGAGCGTCGTGCTCACGGTGCTCGGGCCCAAACTGCTCGGCGACGCGACGAACGTCATCTTCTCGGGCGTCATCAGCGCGGGGCTGCCCTCGGGGGCCACCCAGCAGCAGGTCATCGACGAGCTGCGGCGCACGGGCGACGACTCTCGCGCCGACCTGCTGAGCGGCATGACGCTGACCCCGGGCCAGGGCATCGACTTCCACGCGCTCAGCATGATCCTCCTGTTCACGCTCTCGCTCTACGTGCTCGCCTCGATCTTCGGCTGGCTGCAGGCGCTCGTGCTCAACACGGTCACGCAGCGCACGATCTACCGCCTGCGCGAAGACGTCGAGGCGAAGATCAACCGCCTGCCTCTCAAGTACTTCGACTCCCTGCCGCGCGGCGAGGTGCTCAGCCGGGTGACGAACGACATCGACAACATCCAGCAGACGCTGCAGCAGTCGCTCAGCCAGATGCTCACCTCGATCCTCACCGTCATCGGCGTGCTCGTGATGATGTTCGTGACCTCGCCGCTGCTCGCCGTCATCGCCCTCGTGACGATCCCCGCGAGCATCGGCATCACGGTCGTCATCGCCAAGCGCTCGCAGAAGCTGTTCGTGCAGCAGTGGACGAGCACGGGCCACCTCAACGCCCGCATCGAGGAGGCCTACACGGGTCACGCCCTCGTCAAGGTCTTCGGCCGGCAGCGCGAGGTGCAGCAGCAGTTCGACACCCAGAACGACGACCTCTACCAGTCGAGCTTCGGCGCGCAGTTCGTGTCGGGCATCATCATGCCCGCCATGATGTTCGTCGGAAACCTCGTCTACGTCGTGATCGCGGTCGTCGGCGGCCTGCAGGTCGCGGCCGGCGCGATGAGCCTCGGCTCGGTGCAGGCCTTCATCCAGTACTCGCGCCAGTTCACCCAGCCGCTCACCCAGCTGGGCTCGATGGCGAACGTGCTGCAGTCGGGCGTCGCGTCGAGCGAGCGGGTGCACGAGCTGCTCGACGAGGAGGAGCAGAGCAAGGATCCGCGCGAGCCCCAGCGGCCGACATCCGTCTCGGGCCGTCTCGTCTTCGAGAACGTCTCGTTCCGCTATGAGCCGGAGAAGCCGCTCATCGACGATCTCAGCCTGACCGTCGAGCCCGGCCAGACGATCGCGATCGTGGGGCCGACGGGAGCGGGCAAGACGACGCTCGTCAACCTCATCATGCGGTTCTACGAGCTGAACTCGGGGCGCATCCTGCTCGACGGCGTCGACACCGCGACGATGACCCGGCGCGACCTGCGCTCGGCCACGGGCATGGTGCTGCAGGACACGTGGCTCTTCGCCGGCACGATCCGCGACAACATCGCCTACGGACGCCCCGACGCGACCGAGGACGAGATCCTGGATGCCGCGCGCGCGACGTTCGTGGACCGCTTCGTGCGCACGCTGCCCGACGGCTATGACACGCTGCTCGACGACGAGGCCTCGAACATCAGCGCGGGCGAGAAGCAGCTCGTCACGATCGCGCGGGCCTTCCTCGCGCGGCCCAACGTGCTCATCCTCGACGAGGCGACGAGCTCGGTCGACACCCGCACCGAGGTGCTCGTGCAGCAGGCCATGAACGCCTTGCGCGCCGACCGCACGAGCTTCGTGATCGCGCACCGGCTCTCGACGATCCGCGACGCCGACCGCATCCTCGTGATGGAGAACGGGAGCATCGTCGAGCAGGGCGACCACGAGGAGCTGCTCGAGGCGCGCGGCGCGTACTTCACGCTCTACAACGCGCAGTTCGCGGCCCCGGTCGACTGAGCCCGCCTCCTCGTCCCCCCTTCCCTTTTCCCTTCCCCTTCCCCTTCCCCTTGAACTTAAAACGACGGAGATTTCGCTGAAAGTGGGCCCTTTCGCGCCTCAACGTGCAGATTTTGGCGAAATCTCCGTCGTTTTGAGTAGGCCGTTGTGAGTGGGTGGTGGGTGGTGGGTGGTGGGTGGTGGGCGAAAAAAGTAGAAAGTAGGGGGGTAGCTAGAGGCGCGACCAGGCCTCCGTGAGCACGCCGCGCAGGATGCCCTCGATCTCGTCGAACTCGGCGGGGCCGACGGTGAGCGGCGGCGCGAGCTGGATGACGGGGTCGCCGCGGTCGTCGGCGCGGCAGTACAGCCCCGCCTCGAAGAGCGCCTTGGAGAGGAAGCCGCGCAGCAGGCGCTCCGACTCGTCGGCGTCGAAGGTGAGCTTCGTGGCCTTGTCCTTCACGAGCTCGATGCCGAAGAAATAGCCGTCGCCGCGCACGTCTCCCACGATCGGCAGGTCGAGCAGCCTCTCGAGCGAGGCGCGGAAGAGCGGCGAGTTCTCGCGCACGCGCTCGTTGAGCCCCTCCTCCTCGAAGATGTCGAGGTTGGCGAGGGCGACGGCCGCGGAGACCGGGTGGCCGCCGAAGGTGTAGCCGTGCGGGAAGCTCGCCTGGCCGTGCTTGAACGGCTCGTAGACCCTGTCGCTCACGATGGTCGCGCCGATGGGGGAGTAGCCGCTCGTCATGCCCTTCGCGCAGGTGATCATGTCGGGCACGTAGCCGTAGGCGTCGCAGGCGAACATCTCGCCGATGCGCCCGAAGGCGCAGATGACCTCGTCGCTCACGAGCAGCACCTCGTACTGGTCGCAGATCTCGCGCACACGCTGGAAGTAGCCGGGCGGGGGCGGGAAGCATCCGCCGCTGTTCTGCACGGGCTCGAGGAAGACGGCCGCGACGGTCTCGGGGCCCTCGAAGAGGATCATCTCCTCGATGCGGTTCGCCGCCCACAGCCCGAAGGCCTCCAGGTCGTCGGCGTGTTCGGGCGCGCGGTAGAAGTTCGTATTGGGCACACGGAAGCCGCCCGGCACGAGGGGCTCGAACATCTCCTTCATGGCGGGGATGCCCGTGATCGCGAGGGCCCCCTGCGGCGTGCCGTGATAGGCGACGGCACGCGAGATGACCTTGTGCTTGGCGGGGCGGCCCTGCAGCTTCCAGTAGTGCTTGGCGAGCTTGAACGCCGTCTCGACCGCCTCGCCGCCGCCCGTCGAGAAGAACACCCGGTCGAGGTCGCCGGGCGCGTAGCCGGCCAGGCGGTCGGCGAGCTCGATGGCGTTCGGATGCGCGTACGACCAGAGCGGGAAGAAGGCCAGCTCCTCCGCCTGTCTCGCCGCGACCTCGGCGAGACGCCTGCGCCCGTGGCCGGCGTTCACGACGAAGAGGCCGGAGAGGCCGTCGAAGTACCGCTTGCCCGTCGAGTCCCAGATGTGGTGGCCCTCGCCCCGGGTGATGATGGGCACGCCGCCGCCGTCCTCCATGACGGACTGGCGGGCGAAGTGCATCCAGAGATGGTCTTTGGCCTTCTGCTGCAGATCGGCGTCGTCGAACGAGGTGTTGAAGGTGTTATCGGATGACACGGTGCACCGTCCTATCTGGTTCCCCAGTTGTACAACTGCTTGTGGAGCTTGAGGTAGACGAACGTCTCGGTGGAGAGCACGCCCTCGAGGCTCCTGATCTCGGAGTTGAGCAGGGTGATGAGGTCTTCGTCGTTCTCGCAGACGACCTCGACGAGAATGTCGAAGGTGCCCGCGGTGAGCACGACGTAGTCGACGCTCGAGAGGGCCGCGAGCTTGTCGGCGACGACGCGGGTGTCACCGCCCACGCGCACCCCGATCATCGCCTGGCGGTAGAAGCCCAGCTGCATGGGGTCGGTCACGGCGACGATCTGCATAACACCCGACTCGGTGAGCTTCTGCACCCGCTGCCGCACGGCGGCCTCGCTCAGGCCGATCGTCTTGCCGATCTCGGCGTAGGAGCGTCGTCCGTCGGTCTGGAGCTGCTCGATGATGGCCTTCGATACGTCGTCGAGCTGCACGGGCTTCGTCTTGACGGTCATGGCTCGATTCTGTCAGCCGGGCAGTGCCCCGGCAAGCGATTCCGCATATGTTCAGCGGTTTTAGTGTCGAAATCGGTAGCCATGGCGCGGGATGAACTCGGTAGACTTCCGGCATGAGTGCTCGCGAGCTACGCAATTTCGTGAACGGGGAGTTCGTTGCGCCGGAGTCGACGCAGCGCTTCGACCTCATCGATCCCGCCACCGAGGAGGTCTACGCGACGTCGCCGATCTCCTCGGAGAAAGACGTCGAGAACGCCTACGAGGCAGCCTCGACGGCCTTCGAGGAGTGGGGCGACGCGACGCCCTCCGAGCGCCAGCTCGCCCTCTTCCGCATCGCCGACGCCATCGAGAAGAGGGCCGAGGAGTTCGCCGACATCGAGTCCCTCGACACGGGCAAGCCGCGCGCCTCGCTCGTCGACGACGAGATCATGCTCTCGGTCGACCAGATCCGCTTCTTCGCCGGCGCCGCGCGTGTGCTCGAGGGCCGGGCGAGCGCGGAGTACATGAAAGACCACACCTCCTCGATCCGCCGCGAGCCGATCGGCGTCATCGGCCAGGTGACCCCCTGGAACTACCCGCTCAACATGGCGGTCTGGAAGTTCGCGCCCGCGGTCGCGGCGGGCAACACGGTCGTGCTCAAGCCCTCCGACACGACCCCCTCGTCGACGCTGCTGCTCGCCGAGGTCGCGGCCGAGTTCCTGCCGAAGGGGGTGCTCAACGTTCTCACGGGCGATCGCGACACCGGCAGGCACATGGTCGAGAACCGCATCCCGCAGATGATCTCGATCACCGGCTCGGTGCGTGCGGGCATGGAGGTCGCGCGGTCGGCGGCGCACGATCTCAAGCGCGTGCACCTCGAGCTCGGCGGCAAGGCGCCCGTGATCGTGTTCGACGACGCCGACATCCCGCTCGCCGTGCAGGGCATCGTCGCCGCTGGCTACTTCAACGCGGGCCAGGACTGCACCGCCGCGACCCGGCTGCTCGTGCAGGAGGGCATCCACGACGAGTTCGTCGCGGCGCTCGCCGCCTACGCGCGCGACAACGCGAAGACGGGCGCGCCGAGCGACGACGGCATCCTCTTCGGCCCGGTCAACAACGCCGCCCAGCTCGAGCAGGTGAGCGGCTTCGTCGACCGGCTGCCCGACCACGCGAACGTCGAGCTCGGCGGTCGCCGCCAGGGCGAGCGGGGATACTTCTACGAGGCCACGATCGTCTCGGGTCTCCGACAGAACGACGAGGCGGTGCAGCACGAGATCTTCGGGCCGGTGATCACCGTGCAGAGGTTCAGCGACGAGGCGCAGGCCATGCGCTGGGCCAACGGCGTGCAGTACGGCCTCTCGTCGTCGGTCTGGACCCGCGACCACGGCCGCGCGATGCGGTTCGCGAAGGGCCTCGACTTCGGCTGCGTCTGGATCAACACGCACATCCCGCTCGTCGCCGAGATGCCGCACGGCGGTTTCAAGCACTCCGGATACGGCAAAGACCTCTCGATGTACGGTTTCGAGGACTACACGCGCGTCAAGCACGTGATGTCGTACATCGGAACGAACTAGCGCACGTGGCAGGCTTCGTCTCCTACTCCGCGGTCGACGGGGCGCCGTCGCCGTGGACGTTCGTCGTCGGCTCCACCTTCCTCGTCGCGGTGCCCTCCGGCGCTCCGTCGGCCGTCATCGAGGAGCTCTGGCGTCTCGCCCCGGTGCCGGAGGTCTCGGTCGAGACGCTCGTCTCGCGCCTGCCGCTCGGCGAGGGCGGGCTCGCATCCTTCGCCGTCGTGGCGGTCGAGGCGGATGTCGCGCCCGCGGCCGACGGCGCCGCGATCACCTCCGTCGTGCGCGGCGACGCCGTGCTCGACGTGTTCTCGGTGGGCGGTGTGCGCCGCTTCGACGACCGCGGGGTGCGCCCCTGGCTGCTCGCCGACTTCCACAACGTCACGAGCTTCGTCGTCGGAGGCTCGGCCGCCGCACCGCGGTCGTTCGCCCGATCGCTGCCCGGCGCGCTTCCGCTCGGCGTCGGAGTGGCCCGGGGGATGACGCTCGGCTGGTCGTTGTCGGCGAGCGAGGCCGACGACGACACGATCGTGAGCGCCGCACCCGCGCAGCCGGCCGAGCCCATCGCCGACGTCGACGACACGATCATCCGCCCACGACGGGCGCCGCTCGACGGGTTGCCGCCTGCGCCGGCTCCTGCTGCGGCCCCGACTCCTGCGCCGGCCCCGGCTCCTGCGTCCGCCGTGCCGCGGCCCGAGCCCCTGCCCGAGCTCGACGAGGACACGCTCGTGTCGGCGCGTGTGTCCGCGTCCGTTCCCGCCCCGGCATCCGCGGCTCCCGGGCCCGTCTCCGCTCCCGACATCGTCGAGGGCGACACGCTCATCCGGCCGAGATCGGTGCACCGCATCCGGGTCGGGGAGGAGCTCTACCCGCTCGACCAGGTGACCTTCATCGGGCGGCGGCCGAGCTCGCCGCGTATCACCGACGGGGTCATCCCGCGTCTCGTGACGGTGCCGTCGCCCACTCGCGAGGTGTCGAGCACCCACGTCGAGATCCGCCAGACCGGCGACAGCGTCGTCGTCACCGATCTGCGCTCGACCAACGGCACGACCGTGACGCTCCCGGGCTCCCGGCCGCAGCGTCTGCGGCAGGGCGAGTCGATCGTCGTCGTGCCGGGCGCACTCGTCTCCGTGGGCGACGGTACAATCGTGGAGATCCTGCCGGCCTCTCGGTAGACGTTCCCCCATTCCCCCCTGGAGGACACCGACTGTGACCCAGATCGGCCGTAGCGTGAGCAATCACACTGTCGTCGTCCCCGGACGAGACGACCTCGCGGTGACCCTCAGCTGGGCCGCCCGCACCGACACCGGGCACCGGCGTGCCGTCAACGAGGACAGCTTCCTCGCCCGTTCGCCCCTCTTCGCCGTCGCCGACGGCATGGGCGGGCACTCCGCGGGCGACTTCGCGAGCGCGGCCGTCGTCACGCGGCTCGCCGAGAACGTGGGGCACGACTACGTCGAGCCGGGCGGCATCGACAGGGCCCTGCGCGCCGCTGTCGACGACATCGGCAAGGGCGCCGGCGAGAGCGAGCTCGGAACGGGCACAACCGTCACGGGCATCGCGCTGACACTCATCGGCGGCACCCCGCAGTGGGTCGTCTTCAACATCGGCGACTCCCGGGTGTACCAGCTCGTCGAGGGGGTGCTCGAGCAGCTCACCGTCGACCACTCGGTCGTGCAGGAGCTCATCGACGCGGGTGCCATCCGCCCGGAGGACGCCGAGGGTCACCCGCACAGCAACGTCATCACGCGCTCCGTCGGGTTCAACGACGTGCCTGACCCCGACTTCCGGGTGCTGCCTGTCATCCCGGGCATGCGCATCCTGATCTGCTCCGACGGGCTCACGAAGGAGCTCACCGACTACGGCATCCGGCACTTCCTGGTCTCCAATCCGGATCCGGACGACGCCGCCGACCATCTCATCGACGCCGCGCTCGACAACGGCGGGCGCGACAACGTGACCGTCGTCGTCGTGGACGTCGAGGCCCAGCGCCCGACCGTCGAGACCCGTTCGGCGTCCCCGCGCCACTGAGCGGTTCACGTCGTGAATCATGCCGTTCGGCAAGCCCCCAACAGGGCGGTCACAGGAGTGTGTTCGAGTATTTAGACTTATTGAACGTTTTGCCTGGTCGTCGGTGGGGTGGACCGCTCGCCCGGGCAGCGTGATCCACGCACCACTCGCGACGCTCAGAGGATGAACGGGGGAGAAAGACATGGCACGACGCCTGCCCTCGACCCCGCCCAACCTGCCCGGATTCTCCTATCTGCACGTGCTCGGCTCGGGCGGCTTCGCCGACGTCTTCCTCTACGAGCAGAACATGCCCCGTCGTCAGGTGGCCGTCAAGGTCATGCTCTCGGAGCTCGTCGACAGCCACGTGCGGCAGATGTTCCAGGCCGAGGCGAACCTCATGGCGCAGCTGAGCTCGCATCCGTCGATCCTCACGGTCTTCGAGGCGAGCGTCGCCGCCGACGGCCGGCCCTATCTCGTTATGGAGTACTGCTCGGCCGGGCTCAGCCAGCGCTACCGGCGTGAGGCGATCCCCGTCTCCGAGGTGCTGCGGGTCGGCATCAAGATCGCGAGCGCCGTCGAGACCGCCCACCGCGCGGGAGTGCTGCACCGCGACATCAAGCCGTCGAACATCCTCGTGACCGCGTACGGGCATCCCGTGCTCTCCGACTTCGGCATCGCGTCGACCGTCGGCCAGAACGACTCGGCCGACTCGGTGGGCCTGTCGATCCCGTGGTCGGCCCCCGAGGTGCTGCTCGACGAGACCTCCGGAACGATCGCGAGCGAGGTGTGGTCGCTCGGCGCGACCGTCTACTCCCTGCTCGCCGGCCGCTCGCCCTTCGAGGTGGCGGGCCACGACAACACCTCGGCCGAGCTCATCTCGCGCATCCAGAAGGCGAAGCCCGCCCCGACCGGCCGTTCCGACGTGCCCGCGCGGCTCGAGCACGTGCTCGCCAAGGCGATGTCGAAGCGTCCGGACGCCCGGCCCGCCTCGGCCCTCGAGTTCATCCGCGAGCTGCAGGGCGTCGAGGTCGAGCTCGGGCTGCCGCAGACGCCCATCGAGGTCGCCGTCGACGACTGGGTGTCGGCGACCGAGGTCGACCCGCACGATCGCACGAGGATCACGGCCGTCTCGAGCGTCTCCGCCGGCCCGCCCCGACGCCGGCGTCGCGGCCAGACGGGGCCGCAGCCGCAGATCGCCGGGCAGACCGTCGCGGGCACGATTGTGCGCGAGGGGGGCGGCGAGCAATCGGAGCAGCCCGCGGCATCCGCCGGTCGTGGTGTGCGCGCCCTCGCCTGGTCGCTCGTGGCGCTCGCGGTCGTGGTGATCGGCCTCGGCGCGACCGCCCTCATCGTGCTCGTCGGCGACGACGCCGACGAGTCGATCCCCACCGTCTCGGCCATCTCGGGAACCGTCGAGGGCGGAACCGTGCTGTTCTCGTGGCAGGATCCGGGGCTGGCCCAGGGCGACACCTATCAGGTGCGCGCGAACGACGAGGAGCCGAGCACCCAGCGTGCGACGCAGTTCCAGGTGAACGCCCAGGGCGCCCAGCGGGTCTGCCTGACCGTCACCGTCAACCGCGACGGCAAGGCGGGCCCCTCGAGCAGTCCCAAGTGCGTCGATGTCGAGGACGAGCCGCTGCCGTGATCTCAGGATGGCTCGCCGCGCACAAGTCGCTCGTCGCCACGGCGACGAGCGGGTCGCTCGTGGCCGCGATCGTCGCGACCGTCGCTGTGGCCAGCGGCGGGTACACGGCCCAGCGGCTCGATCTCGGCGACGCCTCGGTGTGGGTTGTCAACGAGTCGAAGCAGGCGGTCGGCCGCGTCAACACCGAGGTGCTCGAGCTCAACAGCGTCGTGACCTCGGCGAGCAACGACATCGACGTGGTGCAAGACGGCGCGACCGTGCTCGTCGTCGACAGCGGCAACAGCACCGTCGAGATCGTGGATGCCGCGAGCTCCGAGATCGTGGAGAGCGTACCCCTCCCGCCCGACGACACACGACTCTTCCTCGCGGGCGACCGGGTCGTGATCTTCTCGGCCGGCTCGGTCTGGATCGAGTCCGTCGACACCCTGTCGTCGTTCGACGCCGGCTCCGACCCCACGCTCTCCTTCGACCCCGACTCGGTCGCGAGCGTCGACCCGGAGGGCGCGCTCGTGGTGTGGTCGCCGTCGGCCGGCGAGGTGTACCGCGTCGACGCGCAGGACTCCGACGAGGTCTCGTCGACCGACAGCCTCGAGGGCATCGAGGGCGCCGACGCCCAGGTGACCTCGGTGGGCGGGCGATGGGCAGCGCTCGACGGCACGGCGCGCGTGCTGCACCTCGACGGGGCGAGCGTCGACCTCTCCGGCCTCATCCCCTCGACGGCGCAGGCGGTCGTGCAGCAGCCGTCTGCGCACGGCGACACGGTCGTCGTCGCCTATGACGGCGGAGCCGTCGAGGTGCCGCTCGCCGGGGGCGAGCCCCGGCCGATCGTCGAGGGGCGCTCGGGTGCCGCGGCTGCGCCCACGGTGCTCGGCGACTGTCTCTACGCGGCATGGTCCGACGGCTCGGCGTGGCAGCGCTGCGGTGACGGCGACGGTGACGGCGACGGGATCCCGAGCGAGATCGAGGGCATGCCCGCGAACCCCGCACTGAGCTTCAGGATCAACGGCGACCGCGTGGTGCTCAACGACAGCCGTGGCGGGGCGTCCTGGGCTGTGCAGAGCGCGGGCGAGCGCATCGACAACTGGGACGACCTCATCGAGCAGCAGCAGGACCAGCAGCAGGTCGAGGAGAACGACCTCGACACGCCTCCCGAATACGACAAGACCCAGGCCCCGCCCGTCGCCGTCGACGACGAGTTCGGCGCCCGCCCGGGGCGCACGACCGTGCTGCCCGTTCTGCTCAACGACTACGACCCCAACGGCGACGTGCTCGTGGTCGCCCAGACGAGCGGCGTGCCCGTCGAGCTCGGAACACTCGACCTCATCAACGACAAGCAGCAGGTGCAGCTGACCCTGCCCGGCACGGCGAGCGGCCAGCTGAGCTTCGACTACACGATCACCGACGGCCGAGGCGGGAGCGCCACCGCGACCGTCGTCGTCACGGTGCGCGAGCCGGGCGAGAACTCGCCGCCGCAGCAGCTGCGCACCACGAAGACGCTCGTGCAGGCGGGCGGGCGCGTCACCGCGCAGGTGCTCAGCGACTGGATCGACCCCGACGGCGATCCCTTCTACCTCACGGCCGCGAGCGCGGGCGAGACGGACTCGGTGAGCTACAAGCCGGAGGGCACCGTGGTGTTCACCGACGGGGGCGGGGGCGGTGAGCGGCGCGAGGTCGCACTCACGGCGTCGGACGGCACGGCGGAGGGCAGCGGCATCCTCGTCGTCACGGTGCAGCCGGCGGGCGAGGTGCCCATCATCGTCGAGGCCTTCGAGGCGAACGCCTACACGGGCCAGGAGATCGAGATCGCACCCCTCGCCCACGTGCGCGGCGGCACCGGGACGGTGCGCCTGAGCAGCGTCCCGGCCAAACCCGGCGTGACGGTCGTGCCCGACTACGACGGCGGCACCTTCCGGTTCGTCGCCGCAGCCGAGGGCGAGTACTACATCGACTTCGCCGTGACCGACGGCGCCATCACCGCCAACGGCAAGGTGCGGGTGAGTGTCGAGGACCGTCTCGACGAGAACGACAAGCCCGTGACCGTGCCGCACACCGCCTACATCCGTGAGCAGTCGGTGGCGACCGTCGACGTGCTCGCGGGCGACTTCGACCCGGCCGGGGGAGTTCTGCTCATCACGGGCGTCATGAACGTGCCCGAGACCTCGGGGCTGCGCGTCGAGGTGCTCGAGCAGCGCATCCTGCGGGTCACCCTCAGCAAGCCGCTCGACGCGCCCGTGAGCTTCACCTACCGCGTGAGCAACGGGCTCGCCGAGGCGGAGGGCACCGTCACCATCATCCAGATCCCGCAGCCGGCGCACCGGCAGGCCCCGATCGCGAACCCCGACTCGATCTCGGTGCGGGTGGGCGACTCCGTCGACGTGCCCGTGCTCGCCAACGACGAGCACCCCGACAACGACCCGCTCACCCTGAGCCCGGAGCTCAGCACGCCTCTGCCGCAGGGGGCCGGGCTGCTCTTCACCTCGGGCAATCGCCTGCGCTACCTCGCCCCCGACACGGCGGGCAACTTCACGGCCGTCTACCGAGTGAGCGGGCCCGACGGGCAGTTCGCGAACGCCGAGGTGCGCATCGCGGTGCGCGAGGCGGATGCCGCGACCAACAACCCGCCCGTGCCGAAGACCGTCATCGCCCGTGTGCTGGCCGGCGAGACCGTGCGCATCCCCGTGCCGCTCTCGGGTATCGACCCGGACGGCGACTCCGTGCAGCTGCTGGGCCAGGAGACCTC
Organism: Compostimonas suwonensis; assembly: GCF_002797855.1. Lineage (GTDB taxonomy): Bacteria > Actinomycetota > Actinomycetes > Actinomycetales > Microbacteriaceae > Compostimonas > Compostimonas suwonensis. Next base: position 281,287 of record NZ_PGFB01000004.1, on the reverse strand, counting down.
GCCCGAGAAGGGCGCGGTGACCGAGGTCGGCCCCGACTGGATCGAGTACGAGGCGGGGGAGTACTCGGCGGGCACCGACACCTTCAGCTACACGGTCGTCGACGGGCTGGGCGCCCGGGCGACGGGAACCGTGCGAGTCGGCATCAGCGCACGGATGGAGGGCGCCCGCAACCCGATCGCGACCGCCGACGAGGCCTCGGTGCGCCCGGGCAACACGGTCTCGGTGCAGGTGCTCGACAACGACTCGGATCCCGACAACGGCGCGCTGAGCGTCACCTCCGTCGAGCCCACGACCCCCGGGATCACCGCCGAGATCGAGGACGACGTCGTGCGCGTGACCGCGCCGGAGGCCGAGGGCCGCTACGGCCTCATCTACGAGATCCAGAACGAGCGCGGCGGCACGAGCTCCAACTTCGTGACCGTGATCGTGCGCGCCGACGCGCCGCTCGCCCGCCCGGTCGCGAGCGACACCGTGCTCACACTCTCCGACGTGCTCGACCGCGAGACGGTCGACGTCGACGTGCTCGCCAACGTGTTCTTCGCCGACGGCTCGCCGCGCAGCCTCGACCTCTCGGTGCTGCCCGGCTACTCCACGGCCGTCGTCACGGGCGACAAGCGTGTGCGCGTGACGATCGGCGACGAGAGCCAGATCATCCCCTTCGCGGTCGCCCACCCCGACGACCCGCAGGTCACGGCGTTCGCGTTCATCCGGGTTCCCGGCTACGACGACGCCCTGCCGCAGCTGCGCAAGGGCGTCTCCCGGCTGACGATCCCGAGCGAGAGCACGCTCACGATCGACATCAACAAGTACGTCGTCGCGGTCGGCGGCGACACGGTGCGCCTGACCGATGCCAACAAGGTGCAGGCCACGCATTCGAACGGCGGGGAGCTCGTGGCCGACGAGGGCACGCTGAGGTTCACGAGCGCGGACAAGTACTACGGCCCGGCATCCATCTCGTTCGAGGTCACCGACGGCGACTCGGCCGACGATCCCGACGGCCGCACGGCGACGCTCGTGCTGCCCATCACCGTGACGCCGCGCGAGAATCAGCCGCCGGCCTTCAGCGGCGGCGTCATCGACTTCGAGCCGGGCGAGCAGAAGACCATCGAGCTCACCAAGCTCACGAGCTACCCGTACCCCGACGACCTCGACGAGCTCGCCTACTCGATCCTCGACCCCACGCCCGCGGGCTTCACCTGGTCGCTCGACGGCCAGCGGCTCACCCTGCGCGCCGAGGAGAGCACTCCCAAGAACACGCGCACCGCGATGACCCTCGGCGTACGGGACGGCATCAACGAGGGCAAGGCCGGCCGGATCGATCTGCGGGTCGTGCCCTCGACCCGGCCGCTCGCCGTGCCGGCCTCCGACAGCCAGATCGCGCCGCGCGGGCGGACGACGACGATCGCGGTGCTCGCCAACGACAGCGCGACCAACCCCTTCCCCGACACCCCGCTCACGGTCAACGCGGTGCGCGGCCTCGACGCCGCCGGGCTGCCGGCCGGGGTGCGGGTCGTGCCGAGCGCCGACAAGAGCACCCTCGCGGTCACGGTCTCTCCGGACGCCGTCGCGGCCGATACCAACCTGCAGTACCAGGTCGCCGACGCGACCGGGGATCCCGACCGCTTCGCATGGGGCACCGTGCGCATCTCGGTGCAAGACAGGCCGGAGCCGATCTCCAATCTGCGGGTGACCGGGTACGCCGACCGCCAGGTGACGATCGCCTTCACCGCGGGCGCCGCGAACAACTCGCCGATCGAGGGATACGAGGTGGCCGTCCTCCGTCGCGACAGCGGGCAGCTCGTGAGCACGACGACGTGCCAGGCGACGACCTGCCCCATCGCGACCCCCGGCAACGGCGAGGGCAACGCGGTGCGCTTCGAGGTGCGCGCGAAGAACGGCATCGGGCTCTCGGACCCCGTCTCGCTCGCCGACGCGATCTGGTCGGACATCGTGCCCGAGGAGGCCACGGGGCTGCGCGGTGACCCGCTCGACGGCGGCCTGCGGCTCAGCTGGAACGCCGTGCCGGCACCGGCGGGCGCGAGCCCGGTGAACGTCTACGTGCTGAGCCTCAACGGCTCGCCCATCGACTCCGTCGCTCCGAGCCGCTGCGCCGAGCGGTGCTCGGTGGATGTCGGCGGGCTGCAGAACGGGGCGAGCGCGACCTTCACGGTGAGCGCCCGCAACGAGGCATTCCCGGCGTTCTCGGTGTGGAAGACGGCCTCGGGCAGCGGAACGCCGTTCGGGCCGCCGAAGCCGGGCAGCCTGAGTGCGAGCGCGAACTACGGCTCCGACTCGGTGACGCTCAGCTGGAGCGGCTTCGACCCCAACGGCGACCCCATGATCGGCTACTACGCCCAGCGTCTCTCGGGCGGCAGCGTTCCCTCGGGCGCGCAGGCCTGCGCCGTGAGCTCGCCGGCCCCCGGCACGGTGAGGCCGCCCGCGCAGGGCGGATCCGTGCTCGACCAGAAGACGAGCGGGCGGGGCAACGGCGGCTCGGTCACCTTCGACGGCCTGGGGCAGGACGACGCCACCTACTACTTCGTCGTCTGGGGGTACAACCGCTCAGGCTGCACCGCCACGAGCGTCGCCACGCAGGTGACGCGGCCGACCTCGGGCCCCATCCGGGAGGCCGACGGCCAGCTGGTGCCGCGCGGCAAGACCCTCGAGTTCCGCCTCGACCGGCTCTCGCCCTCGGCCGACAGCTACCAGATCCGCAGGGTCGGCCAGACCGGCAGCGGGGTCACGGTGGGCGAGGGCTCGTTCCCGCGCGAGCTGCTGGGCGTCGGCTACGGCGAGCAGTTCCAGTTCGAGATCCGCGGATGCCGCAACTTCGTCGTCGACATCTGCTCGCAGACCTGGTCGGGGCCCTTCTCCGCCCCGGCGTCCTACACCTTCGAGCCCGACGGCCTGCGCTACGCCTACACGATCGACGGGGCGACGGGCGTCGGCACGGCCACCTGGTCGTGGACGGGCGACCCGGGCAACGGAGCGGCCGTTCCCGGCTACAGTTGCGGTGTCGACGGCGAGGAGGCCACGGGCAGTGCGACCGCGACATCCTGCGTGCTGACCGTCGCCCCGTTGCCGCCCGAGCCGAACGATCCGCCCGATCCCGCAGACCCCGCCGACCCGAACACCGATCCGAACGAGGAGCCGCCGACGGAGACCGAGCCCGTGCCGGCCCCGGAGCCGCGCACCTGGTTCGATGTGAGGATCGACGGCCACACCTACCGCTACTACACCCCCGACACTGGAGAGCACCTCTAATGCCCACGACCTCAGTGCCCAACTCGGTGCCCACGAACTCTGCGCCTCCGACCCCCGCGTCCATGACCTCGGAGCAGGCGAGCTGGTTCGCAGACGTGTTCGAGCGCCTCGTGACGGGGGTCGAGGCCGTGCTGCTCGGCAAGAACCACGTCATCCGGCTCTCGTTCGCGGCGCTTCTGAGCGAAGGCCACCTGCTGCTCGAAGACGTGCCGGGCACGGGCAAGACCTCGCTCGCGCGCGCCATGGCGCAGAGCGTGCAGGGCACGACGAGCCGGGTGCAGTTCACCCCCGACCTGCTGCCGGGCGACATCACGGGCGTGAGCATCTACGACCAGCGCAGCTCGGCCTTCGAGTTCCACAAGGGCCCCGTCTTCGCGAACATCGTGCTCGCCGACGAGATCAACCGGGCCAGCCCGAAGACCCAGTCCGCCCTCCTCGAGGTCATGGAGGAGGGGCGCGTCACGGTCGACGGACACTCGCACCCGGTCGGCAAGCCGTTTATGGTCATCGCGACCCAGAACCCCATCGAGCAGGCCGGCACCTACCGGCTGCCGGAGGCCCAGCTCGACCGCTTCCTGCTGCGCACCTCGATCGGCTACCCCGACCACGACTCGACCATCAAGATCCTCGAGGGCTCGGTGCGCAGCGCCCACGACATCGTGGTGCCCGCGATCATCCCCGCGGCGACCGTCGTCGAGATGGCGGGCATGGCCAAGACCGTGCACGTCGACCCGACCATCAACGACTACGTCGCGCGCCTCGTCGAGGCGAGCCGGCAGGCCACCGAGGTGAGGCTCGGCGCGAGCGTGCGCGGCGCCCTCGCGCTCATCCGCACGGCGAAGACGCTCGCCGCCTCGAACGGACGGCACTACGTCGTGCCCGACGACGTCAAGGCGCTCGCCGAGCCCGTGCTCGCCCACCGGCTGGTGCTCGACCCCGAGGCCGAGTTCGACGGGGCCACGGCCTCCGGCATCGTCGCCCAGATCCTCATCGAGACCCCGCCGCCCAGCGAACGGCCGGCCGGGTGAGCTCGCGCAGCGACGCCGCCTCGCGCAAGGATGCCGCACCCCGCAAGGACACCGCCTCCCGCGCCGCGAAGACCTCGGCGGGCTCGCGGGGCGGGTCGACGCGGTCGCGCACCGCCGGCCGCTTCGACACGGGGTTCTCGACCTCCACCTCGATGCCGAGCAACGCCCGCACCCGCATCGTCGGCGCGCGCGACGGGGTGCTCGCCGACGCGATCGTCGCCGTCGTGCGCACGAGCCGGAAGGTCGGCGCCGCCCTCGCGACGGCGGCCCGCGCGGTCGGCTCCGTCGTCACCGCGCTCGGCTGGGCGATCCTCGCCGTTCTCGTGCTGGGCTTCGCCGCGGGCTTCGGTCTCGGCTGGATCGAGGTGCTCGCGATCGCCTGGACGGCGCTGGCCCTCGTTCTCCTCGCCCTCTTCTTCCTGATCGGGCGCTCGGGCTACGAGATCTCGCTGCGTATGCCCACCGAGCGAGTCGTCGTCGGCGAGACGGCCGCGGCCGAGATCGTCGTCACCAACCCCTCGCGTCGTCGTGCCACGGGCGTCACGATCGAGATCCCGGTGGGCGAGGGGCTCGCCGAGTTCGCGATGCCGAGCCTCGCCGGCGGGGCCGAGTACTCCGACGTCTTTCTCGTGCCGACCTCGCACCGCGGCGTCATCCCCATCGGCCCCGTGCGCACCGTGCGCGGCGACCCGGTCGGGCTGCTGCGTCGCGAGCTCGTCTGGGAGGTCGCCCACGACCTCTACGTGCACCCGCGCACGATCTCGATCCCGAGCACGAGCACGGGGCTGCTGCGCGACCTCGAGGGCAGCTCGACGCGCGACGTGACGAGCAACGACATGTCGTTCCACGCCCTCAGGGAGTACCTGCCCGGAGACGAGCGCCGCAACATCCACTGGAAGAGCACGGCGCGCACGGGAACCTACATGGTGCGCCAGTTCGAGGAGACCCGCCGCAGCCACCTCATCGTCGCGCTCAGCCTCTCGAACGGCGACTTCGCGAGCGACGAGGAGTTCGAGCTCGCCGTGAGCGTCGCCGGCTCGCTCGGGGTGCGCGCCATCCGCGACTCGCGCACCCTCGCCGTCGTGGTGAGCGAGAAGACGCCGGAGTTCGCCAAGCGCACGGTCTTCGCGCTCAAGCCGCTGCGCACCATGAGCCGCACGAGCCTGCTCGACGACCTGAGCCTCGTCGAGTCCGACGACACGGCGCTCCCGCTCGCCGACCTCGCGCGGGTCGCGGCCGACGACGTGGCGGGGGTGTCCGTCGCCTTCCTCGTCTGCGGGTCGACGGTCACGGGCGCCCAGCTGCGTGCGGCATCCATGCGCTTCCCGCTCGGCGTCGAGGTGGTCGCCGTCGTCTGCGACCCGGGCATCACGCCGAGCCTGCGCCGCATCGCCGAGCTGAGCGTCGTGACCATCGGCTACCTCGAAGACCTGCAGAAGTCCCTCGCGAGGGCAGCGGCCGTATGACCGCGTTGCGCCCGCGCCGCCGAGCGAGAAGACCCCGGATGCCGGTGGGCTTCGTGATCGCGAACGCGCTCGCGACCCTGCTCGCCGTCGCCGTCTCCTCCTCGACGCTCTGGCCGATCTACCGCGACGGCTCCTTCCTCGTGCTCGTGGCGGTCGCCGCGGTCGTCGGAGTCGTCATCGCGATCCTCGGGGCCGTGTTCCGCTGGCCGTCGTACCTCGTCGTCGTCGTGAGCGTGCTCGCCTACCTCGTGATGGGCGTGCCGCTCGCGATCCCGAGCGAGGCCGTCGCGGGTGTTCTGCCGACGCCGGGCGGCATCCTCGACCTGCTGGCCGCGACCGCGCTCGGCTGGAAGCAGCTCGTCACCATCTCGGTGCCGGTGGGCGACTATCAGGCTCTGCTCGTGCCCGCCCTCGTCGTGGTCTTCGGGGCGAGCGTCGTCTCGCTCACGATCGCGCTGCGATCCCGCTACCGGGAGCTCGCGGCCGTGCCGCCCGTGGTCGTCTTCCTCGTGGGGATCGCGTTCGGGCCCCAGAGCGTGCTCGCGCCCGTGCTGCAGGGGCTCGCGCTGCTCGTCGTCCTGCTGGGCTGGGTCGTCGCCCTGCGCTGGCAGAGACGTGCGGCGGCCATCCGGCGCCTGGCCGAGCAGTCGACGTCTCCCCTGACCGACCGGCGCACCGGGGGAGCGCGCACGGCCGTCGGCGCGGTGCTCGTGGTCGCCGTCGCGGTCGTCGCGGGTGCGGGGGCGACGGTCGCCGTCGCCACGACCACCGAGCGCGACGTCGTGCGCAGCCACGTCGAGCAGCCCTTCGACCCGCGGGCCTACCCGAGCCCGCTCGCCGGCTTTCGCAGCTACCTGCAGGCGGAGCGGTCGACCGAGCCGATGCTCACGGTCGCCGGGCTTCCCGAGGGCGGACGCCTGCGCATCGCGACGATGGACAGCTACGACGGCATCGTCTACGCGGTCGGCGGCGGCGACCCGCAGAGCGACTCGGGCTCGTTCGCCCGGGTTCCCTACCAGCTCGACCAGTCGGCGCTCAGCGGCGAGCAGGCGCAGATCGAGGTCACCGTCGACGCGTACTCCGGGGTGTGGGTGCCGGGCATCGGCCAGCTCGAGCAGATCGAGTTCCAGGGCCCGCGTGCCGAGCGTCTCGGCGACGCCTTCTACTACAACGACCTCACGGGAACGGGCGTCGTGGTCGGCGGCCTCGCCGCGGGCGACGCCTACTCGGCCCGCTCGATCGTGCTGCCCGCCGTGGGGGCGGACGGCGCGGGCTCCCTCGAACCCGGCGACGCGGTGCTGCCCGCCCTCGGGGAGGTCCCCGACGAACTCGCGACGGTGCTCGACGACGTGACGGCCGGCCAGCAGACGCCCGGCGGCAAGCTCGCGGCCGCGCTCGCCTTCCTCGCGAGCGACGGCTACATCAGCCACGGCGTGGCCGAGAACGAACCCGCGAGCCGGTCCGGCCACAGCGTCGACCGGCTCCGGCAGCTGCTCACCGAGGTGCCCATGCTCGGCGACCAGGAGCAGTACGCCGTGCTCGCCGCGATCATGGCGCGCAAGCTCGGCTTCCCCGCCCGGGTGGTGATCGGCTTCGACCCGAGCTCGCCGGCGGTCGCGAGGGCGGATGCCGCGGCATCCGCTTCGGACGGCGGGCCGGTGACTCTCACCGGCGCCGACATCTCGGCCTGGATCGAGGTGCAGGACAGCGCGCGGGGGTGGGTCACGATCGATCCCAACCCGGCGCTGCGCGACATCCCCGAGAAGCAGCCCGACGAGGCGACCCAGGTGGCCAGGCCGCAATCGGTCGTCGACCCGCCGCCGGAGGAGACCAACCGGGAGCAGGACGACACCCCGCCGCGCAACAGCGAGGAGGATCCGCCGCCTGCGCCGGACACCTTCCTCGCGATCCTGCTGGCCGTGCTCACGATCGGCGGCTGGAGCCTGCTCGCCCTCGCGATCCTCGTCTCGCCGTTTCTCGCGGTGATCATCGCGAAGGTGCGGCGTCGGCGTCTGCGGCGAACGGTCGACGATCCGGTCGGCCGGATCGACGGGGCCTGGCGCGAGTTCGCCGACGCGGCCGTCGACCACGGCTTCGAGCCGCCGCCCTCGGCGACGCGCAGCGAGATCGCCGCGACCGTGGGCGGGATGCGGCCGCTCGTGCTCGCCTCGGTGAGCGACCGCGCCGACTTCTCGCCCGACGCGACGAGCGACCACGACGCCTCGCAGGTCTGGCTCGCCGTCGACGAGCTGCGTCGCTGGCTCGGCGCGCACAAGACCCGGTGGCAGCGTCTGCGCGCGCTCGTCTCGCTGCGCTCGCTGGGTGGCTACTCTGGTAGGAGCGGCACGAGCACGGGCCGGAGCACGGCCACGGGCCGGAAGACGGGACGACGGAGGTGACGGAGATGGCCGGGACGGCCGAGATGGCCTGCGCGATCTGCGGCGCCGAACTGCCCGAGGGCGCCCTCTTCTGCGGGGAGTGCGGCAGCTCGGTGAGCGCCCGTCCGGCCTCCTGGCAGCGCGGCACCGATCCCCGCCCGAACGACACGACCATCATCCTGCCGCTCGACCGCTCGGGGGTGCGGGCCAAGCCCGCCGCCGGGGAGTCCGCGGTGGTCCCCGAACGCGGCCCGGCCAGTTTCACCCTGACCTTCAGCACGGGTGAGATCGTGACCGTCTCGGGCACGGGTCTCATCGGCCGACGCCCCCTGCCGCAGCCGGGGGAGTACCTCGACCACCTCGTGCAGATCGTCGACGAGGGCATGTCGGTCTCGAAGACCCATCTCGAGTTCGGCCAGCAGTCCGGGCAGCTGTGGATATCCGACCGCTACTCCGGCAACGGCTCCGTCATCCGCCGCCCGGGGGAGGCCCCGTTCCGCTGCGAGCCGGGCCGTCGCTACCTCGTGGCACGGGGAACCCGGGTCGACATCGCGGAGCAGTTCCTCACGATCGCGTAGCGCCGCCCGAACAGCACGGGCCCCGTTCCTGCCCTGCGCCGCGGGCTCGCCCCGCGCGAGATCGCACAGAGCGGCGGATGCCGCGACCACGGGCCGCCCGTCGATGATTCACTCGCGGGGTGAGCCCAGACCCCGCCGACCCCGAGCGCACCGTCGTGGTGCCGTCGCCACCCGCCGAGCCGCAGCGGAGCCCCGTTCCCGTGCTGGCCGTGCTCGCCCCCGTCGTCATGGCCGTCGTGCTGTGGCTCGTGACGCGCTCGCCGTACTCGCTGCTGTTCGCTGCGCTCGGCCCCGTTCTCGCCGTCGCGCAGCTCGCCGACGGGCGCCGGCACACGAGGCGCGTGCACCGGGCGGCGACGGCCGAGTACGAACGGGAGCTCGAGCGGGTGGGGCACGAGATCGAACGGCGGCACGAGGAGGAGCTGCTCGACCGGCGGGCCGCCCTGCCGCCGGTCTCCCTGCTGCTCGAGGGCGGGGTCGCGGATCCGACCCGCTGGCGACGGGCCGGCCCCGGAGCCGACGTCGTCGCTCTTGCACGGGGCGAGGTCGCGAGCGCGCTCAGGGTGAGCGGCGAGGAGCGGAGCGAGGAGGCGATCGCGCTGCGCGCCCGTGCAAGGGTGCTGAGGGATGCCCCGATCGCGGCGCACGTGCGGGAGACGATCGGAGTGCTCGGCCCTCGGGTGCTCGCCCGGGCCGTCGCCCGCGGCTACCTGTTGCAGCTCACCCACGCGCTTGCTCCCGGGCAGTTCGCGATCACCGCTCTGCCTCCCGGCTGGGAGTGGGCGGAGCGGCTGCCGCATCGGCGGGATGCCGTGGACCGCGGCTCGGCGGCGCTCGGCTCGGCGGCGCTCGCCCTCCGGATCGTCGAGGCCGGTGCTGCTGTCGGGGATGCTGCCGCCCCCGGTTCCGCCGCCGACCCGGCGCTCGCGACGATCGCGATCGCGAGCAGCGCCGAGAGGCTTCCGCCCGGCTGTGGCGCGATCGTCGAGCTGCTGCGGGCCGATCGCGCACGCCTGACTCTCGCCGATCGTCCCGGCGATCCCGCAGAGGTCCGGGTCGAACTCGTCTCGGAGCGTCAGGCGCGGGCGCACGGCGGCGTTCTCGCCGAGCACGCGCGGGCGCTCGGGATCGGGTCCGATGCCGGCGCTCTGCCGCGCCGGGTGTCGCTCGAGCAGCTGCTGGCGCAGTCGCCGGTCGCCGAGCCGTCGGCGGGGAACGGCGGCCACGAGCGGCCACGGCTCGACGCGGTCGTGGGCGTCACGGCATCCGGCCCGCTGCTGCTCGACCTCGTCGCGCAGGGTCCGCACGCCGTCGTCGGCGGAACGACGGGCAGCGGCAAGAGCGAGCTGCTGCTCAGCTGGGTGCTCGCGCTCGCGAGCAGGCACGCGCCCGATGAGCTCACGGTGCTGCTGGTCGACTTCAAGGGCGGCGCGACCTTCGCTCCTCTGGCCGGGCTGCCGCACTGCGTCGGGGTCGTGACCGATCTCGACGGCGCGCTCGCCGAGCGGGCGGTCTCGAGCCTGCGCGCCGAGCTGCGGTATCGCGAGGCCGTTCTCGCCGAGCTCGGGGCGCGGAGCATCGACGCCCCGGCAGCGCGGACCCGGCTCGCCCGTCTGGTGATCGTCGTCGACGAGTATCAGGCGATGACGGCCGCGTTTCCCGAGCTCGGCGAGCTCTTCACCGATCTCGGGGCCCGCGGGCGCTCGCTCGGCATCCACCTCGTGCTCGGAACCCAGCGGCCCGGAAGCGCCGTGCGCGACGGCCTCCTGGCCAATTGCGAGCTGCGCCTCTCGTTGCGGGTCAACAACTCGGCAGACAGCGTCGCCGTCGTCGGCACGGATGCCGCGGCTCGGCTCTCCGGGTCGGCGCCGGGTCGATGCGTGGTGCGGGCCGCCGGAGCGGAGCCCCTCGAAGCGCAGATCGCCACCGCGGGTGACGGGCTCGTGGCCTCGCTCGTCTCGGCTGCCTCGGCACAGGCGGGCGCCCCCGTTCGGCGCCCGTGGCTCGACCCGCTGCCGACGGAGCTCGAGTGGAGCGACCCGCGGCTCGCGGTCGCCCTCGCGGCGGCTCTGTCGTCAGGGAGCGCGGACGGCATGACGGGGGACGAGGAGCACGCGCTCGTGCTCGGGATCGACGACCGCCCGCACGAGCAGCGCCAGGATGTCGCGCTCTACCGGCCTCGGCACGACGGGCACCTGATGGTCGTCGGCGCGGAGGGCAGCGGCGTCTCGACTCTCGTCGCCGCGCTGTGCGCCCAGAGCTCGCCCGCCCGCCCCGTCGAGCGTCTGCCCGTCGGCCTCGAGGGCGCGTGGGACCGGATCCACGAGCTCGCCGCCGACACGGGGCGGCCCTCGCACGCGTCCCGGCCGCCCGGCACGGAGGAGCTGCGGGTCGTCATCGTCGACGGCCTGGACGCGCTTCTCGCGGCCTACGAGGAGGAGCACCGGCTCGCGTTCGTGGAGACGCTCGGGAGGTGCTTGCGGGCCGGCGCGGGAGGCGGCATCCGCTTCGTTCTCACGGCGCGCACGATCCCCTCGGAGCTCGGCCGGCTGCGCTCGCTGCTCGGCTCGACCCTGTTGCTGCGGACGGCGAGCAGGGAGGATCACGTCGCGGCCGGGGGAGAACCGCGCGGCCACGATCCGGCCGCACCGCCGGGTCGCGCACGCTGGCACGGCCGTGAGGTGCAGATCGTGCGCGATCCGGAGGGGGCCGGCGCACGGCCCGAGCGACGAGGCGACCCTCACCGCGTTGCCGTCGAGCCCGGGCGCATCCTTCTCGTGGTCGCGGCGGCGCCGACACGGCTCGCCGACGAGCTGCGCACTTGCCATCCGCAGGCGCACCTCGTGCGGATCGGCGTCGACGAGATCGACCTGCCCGGTTCGCCGCAGCTCGCCGAACCGGCTGCTGATGCCGGGGAGCCGCCACTCGTGCTCATCGCCGACCCGGAGGGCTGGCAGGCGCAGTGGCCCCTCCTCTCGCGGATGAAGGGCAGGGCGACGATGGTCTTCGACGGATGCTCGCTCGCCGAGGTGCGCTCGATCACGCGGAAGCGGGAGCTCCCGCCGCCGCTCGACGGGGAGGGCCGGGTGTGGCTGCTCGAGCCGGAGGGCCGGATGCGGCGGGGACGGTGGGCGTGAGTGCGGGCGTGAGCGTACAGTCGAGGGCATGCGCGGCAGTGACGATTCGCTCGGGGCCCGGTGATGGCCGCGGTGCGCAGCGCGGGCATCCTGCTCTACAGGGATGCTCCTCACTCGAGGCAGACCCTGTCGAAAATCGAGACGTAGAACAAGACACAACTCGTTCGCCGAAGCCCTCGAGGCTGCTCATCCCCAGAGATGCTTGAAAGTCAGGCCGGTGAGATGGTGTTTCTCGACTTCGGCGACGAAGCGCTCCGTCACATAGACCCCGCCGACGACGCGCTGCTCCGGTGGCAGGTGGAATACCGCCGCATCCCCGATCACATCGTCTTTGAACACGTAGTCGCGCACGAAGAGTGTGGGCTTCGTATGCCAATAGGTCGAGCGGTCGAGATCGAGGGCGTCGAGCACTTTGAGGGGGTTCAGCGCCCACAACTCCTGCTCATCGTTGTCGAGCGGCAGGAACTCGGCGTCATCAGAGAGCACCTCCCGGAGAACTTCGAGAGTTCGTCGTGTCATGATGAAAGAACTGCTGATGGATGTCGATGGAAAGTCGACAGGAACCAGCGACCCGCCAGCCCAAGTGATGATCTCCACCCGTGGGGGTTGCCAATCGGAAAGCCGAGGGCCAGGGTGGCGGGCGAGGTCGCTGAGTTTCCGCCGTTCGCCGGAGCCGACTCCTTGACACAACTCGGAATGTTCCGCAGTACCTGTCTCGAATATTCTCATTCTTCCTCCGTCACCATGGACCATCTCCGGACTGAAGATAACCGCCGATCGCCCTGAGTATGCTGTAAACGTCTTGCGCGCTTGTGGCTCCCGCAAGTTGCTTGTTCACGAAGTCATATCGAGCGGGTTGTGCGCGCCGATCGGAACCTGCGACGACGTGGTGCGCGGCGCTTCCAGGATCGCGAGTGGCTCCGCTATTGCTCAGATTGTTCCCAAGTTTTCTGGACGTCGTCAGCAACACCTTCCCGCTCGAGTGGCCACCGCGCTCGGGGACCATCCGGGATTTCCCCGAGATCGACGATGCGCGCTGGTTTCCCGTCGAGGTCGCCCGCCGGAAGGTCGTCGCAGGGCAGCGGGTGATGCTCGACGCACTCGAAGCCCGTGGGGCAGCGGAGGGCGTCTGAGCGCGGCTTCTCAGCGCGGCTCTCAGCGCGGCCAGACCGGCCGGAACTGCACGCTGATGCGGGGGCCGGTGGCGCTCTTCGTCTTCAGGATGGCGTGCTCGTACGTGCGCTGGCAGCTGCCGCCCATGACGATGAGGTCGCCGTGGCCGAGGGGGAAGCGCAGGGTCTCGCCAGGCCCTGTCGAGTGCACGCCGCTCTTGGGCCGCACCGACAGCACCCGCTCGGCCCCGACCGAGACGATGGCCACCATCGTGTCGCGGTCGATCGTGCGCCCGACGCGATCGCCGTGCCAGGCGACGCTGTCGTCGCCCGTGCGGTAGAAGCACAGCCCCGCCGTCTCGAAGACCTGCCCCGGCGGCCGGCCGTAGTGGTCGTTGAGGGCCGTGCGGGCGCTCACGAGCACGGGGTCGGGAAAAACGGATCCCGGCCCGAACCAGGAGACGAGCCGGGGGATGTCGACGACCCGGTCGTACATCTCGCGGCGGTCGGCCTTCCACGGCACACCCACCGCGAGACGTTCGAAGAGGGCGTCGGAGTTCGTGACCCAGCCCCGCCGGAGGTCGAGCCAGGCGCCGTCGTCGAGCGTGATGCGCTCGACCGTGCGCCCCAGCGACTCCAGCTGGGGGTCGGCGTCGAGATCGTCGAAGAGCGAGGTCTGAAAGGTGATGGGCACGACTCGAGCTTAGCAATATTCGAACATATGTTCGATAGGGATAAGGGTTCTGTTGATATCGAAGAGGTCGGCGTGAGGGTTTCGTTAGCGGCACCCGCGGCGTGCCGGGGCTGGCGTAGACCGGAAGGCATGACTGACCGCACCGCCGCCTGCCCGCCCTCCCTCATCCGCAGCGGGCGCTGAGCGCGTGCCGGTCATCGACAACGCGATCTACGTGGAGGGCCGCCGCACGCGCGATCCGCAGAGCCTCGACGAGACCTACGAGGTGCTCCGGGAGCGCAACGGCACGGCGTGGATCGGCCTGTACCGGCCGGGTGCCGCAGAGCTCGACTCGGTCGCGCAGGAGTTCGGCCTGCACCCGCTCGCGGTGCACGACGCCCTCGCCGGTCATCAACGATCCAAGCTCGAGCGCTACGGCGACACCCTCTTCGTCGTGGTGCGCCCGGCCCGCTACCTCGACGCCCAGGAGGTCGTCGAGTTCGGCGAACTGCACATCTTCGTCGGCGCCGGATTCGTGGTCACGATCCGGCACGCCGAGTCGCCGAGGCTCGCGAACGTGCGTCAGCGGATGGAGGCCCAGCCCGAGCTGCTCGCACTCGGCCCCGAGGCCATCCTCTACGCGATCCTCGACGACGTGGTCGATGAGTACGGCCCCGTCGTCGCGGGGCTCGAGAACGACATCGACGAGATCGAGGACGAGCTCTTTGGCAGGCATCCGTCCGTCTCGCGCCGGATCTACGACCTGCTGCGCGAGGTCATCGGCTTCCAGCGCGCGGTGCACCCGCTCGACGAGATGCTCGGCGCCCTGCTGCGCGGCTCGCAGAAGTACCACGTCGACATCGAGGTGCAGCGCGGCCTTCGCGATGTGCTCGACCACGTCGTGCGCATCGCCGAGCGGGCCGACTCGTTCCGCGTGCTGTTGCAGAACGCGCTCATCGTCGACGCGACACTCGTGAGCCAGCAGCAGAGCGAGCAGACCCGCAGGCTCTCGGAGACGAGCCTCGCGCAGAACGAGGAGCTCAAGAAGATCTCCTCGTGGGCGGCCATCCTCCTCGCCCCGACGATCATCGGCACGGTCTACGGCATGAACTTCGACGTCATGCCCGAGTTGCACTGGGCGCTCGGCTACCCCCTTGCGATCGCGGCGATGGTCGTGATGGGCGCGGGCCTCTACGCGATCTTCAAGCGTAAGCGCTGGCTCTGAGGCGGATGCCGCGGGCCTGTGCCCAGGCGAGCCCGGCGCTCAGGCGATGGCCTCCGCGAGCGGTGCGTGGGGGAGACCGTGGGCGAGGGCGACGGCCTCGTTGACGACCGTGCCGGCATGGGTGTTGAGGCCGAGGGCGAGCGAGGGGTCCGACTGCAGCGCGGCGCGCCATCCGTGGTTCGCGAGAGCGCGCACGTAGGGCATGGTCGCGTTGGTGAGCGCGTAGGTCGAGGTGTGCGGCACGGCGCCGGGCATGTTCGCGACGCAGTAGAAGAGCGAGCCGTGCACCGTGAAGGTCGGGTCGGCGTGCGTCGTGGGGTGCGAGTCGGCGAAGCAGCCGCCCTGGTCGACGGCGATGTCGACGAGCACGCTGCCCGGTCGCATGCGCGAGACGAGGTCGTTGCTCACGAGCTTGGGGGCCTTCGCGCCGGGCACGAGCACCGAGCCGATCACGAGGTCGGCCTCGAGCACGGCCTTCTCGATCTCGAAGGCGTTCGAGGCGATCGTCGTGATGCGTCCCGCGTACTGCGCGTCGAGCTCGCGCAGGCGGAAGATGTTGGTGTCGAGCACCGTCACCCGGGCTCCGAGGCCCACGGCGACGCCGATCGAGTTGGTGCCCGCGACGCCGCCGCCGAGCACCACGACGTGCGCGGGGTGCGTTCCGGGAACGCCCGGAACGAGCAGGCCCGGCCCGCCGTTCGGCTTGAGCATCGTGTTGGCGCCGACGATGGGGGCCAGCCGCCCGGCGACCTCGCTCATGGGGGCCAGGAGCGGCAGTGCGCGGTTCGGCAGCTGGACGGTCTCGTAGGCGATCGCGGTGACGCCGGCGTCCAGCAGCGCGCGGGTGAGCGCCTCCTCGGCCGCGAGGTGCAGGTAGGTGAAGAGCACGAGATCGTCGCGGAAGTAGGCGTACTCGCTCGCGATCGGCTCCTTGACCTTGAGCAGGATGTCGGCCGCCGACCAGGTGGCCTCGGCGTCGGGTGCGATCGTGGCGCCGGCCGCCGCGTAGAGCTCGTCGGGGATCGAGGAGCCGGCTCCCGCGCCCGTCTCGACGAGCACCTCGTGGCCGTGCGACACGAGGTCGTGCACGCCTGCCGGGGTGATGGCCACACGGAATTCGTTGTTCTTGATCTCGCGGGGTACTGCGATCTTCATGTCGCTCCTGACGGTTGTCGGGCTCTCGTGGGGCCCGGGACCTTCGTATCCGCTCAGGCTATCGGTGCCCGACGGAGCATCTCGACTGCTGTTCCGGTGAAAGAGCACCGATTTCGTGAAGACTTCGTGAAGGGTACCGTTCGGAAAAGGTACCGTTCGCACAGGCCTCGTTCAGAGCGCGCGCAGACCTCGCTCAGAGCGCCGGGACGGGCACGCGGATGGCGCCGACCGGCTGTCCGCCGCCGAGGATGGCGAGGTCGAGCTCGGGCACGAGGGCGTCGACGGCCGCCGCGTCGAGGGCTCCGGCATCCTGCAGCAGTCGCAGCGCGACGATCGTGACCGCGCGGGTGTTGCCGTCGAGCACCTTGAGCGCGACCGTCGTGCCATTCGGCGCCGACATGACCATAACGCCCTCCGCGCCCCATTTCGCGAAGACCCCCAGGCGCTCGACCACGAGCGTGTTCGCCCGGCCCGGCCCGTCGATCGCCCAGCCGTTCTCACGCACGGAGCGCACGAGGACGCCGGCGCTGCGGTAGAGCGCGAACGGCGAGCTCGGCGACGATCCGCTGATGCGCGCGACGCCGCGGGCGAGGGCGGTGAGGCTCATGCCGTAGATGGGGGTTCCGCAGCCGTCGATGCCGAGGTGCCCCACCTTGTCGCCCGTGAGCCGTTCGAGAACGTCGCGCACCTTGGCCTGCAGCGGATGCCGCGGGTCGAGGTAGTCCGTGGTCGACCAGCCGTTCTGCACGCAGGCGAGCAGCATGGCCGCGTGCTTTCCCGAGCAGGTCATGCAGATGGGGCTCTTGCCGCCGCCCGCGGCGATGAGGGCGTTGCGGCTCGCGCCGTCGAGAGGCCAGTCCGCCGGGCAGGCGAGGGCCGACTCGTCGAGGCCGGCGCGGGCGAGGAGGCCGCGCACGAGGTCGAGGTGCGCCGGGGTTCCGGCGTGGCTCGCCGTCGCGATCGTCGCCTCGGCGCCCTCGAGCTCGACGCCTGACGCCATCACGGCGATCGCCTGGAAAGGCTTCATGCTCGAGCGGGGGAAGACCGGTGCCTGCCCGTTGCCGAGCACCCGCAGGACCTCGCCGTCGGCCGAGACGATCACGGCCGAGCCGGCGTGGCGCGACTCGACGAAGCCGTTGCGCTCGACGACCGCGAGCTCGACCGACTCGGCGACGGTGAAGGTGCCCGAGGTGCCTGCGCCTCCCGTGGTGCCCGCGGCGTCGGGCTCGGCGAGACCGGGGTTCACAGCGCGGCGAGGGCGTCGTCGATGACCGACACGGCGTCGGCGATGAGCTCGTCGCTCACGGCCAGGCTCGGCAGGAAGCGGATGACGTTGCCGTAGCTCCCCGCCGTGAGCACGATGACGCCCTGCTGAGCCGCCGCGGCCGTGACGGCGGTGACGGCGGCCGGGTTCGGCTCCTTCGTCGTGTCGCGGGTGCCCGGCTGCACGAGCTCGACGGCGAGCATCGCGCCCCGGCCGCGCACCTCGCCGATGATGTCGTACTTCGCGGCGAGACGCTCGAGGGCCGGGCGCAGGGTGTTCTCGATGCGCGCGGCCTCGGCGAGCAGGCCGGAGCTCTCGATCTGCTCGAAGACGGCGACGGCGGCTGCCGCGGCGACGGGGTTGCCGCCGAAGGTGCCGCCCAGACCGCCGGGCTGCGAGGCATCCATGATCTCGGCGCGGCCGGTGACGCCCGCGAGCGGCAGACCGCCCGCGATGCCCTTGGCGGTGAGCACGAGATCGGGCACGAGGCCGAAGTGCTCGCTCGCGAAGTAGGCGCCCGTGCGGGCCATGCCGCTCTGGATCTCGTCGGCGATGAACACGATGCCGGTGGCGGTGCACCACTCCTGGAGTGCGGGCAGGTAGCCGTCGGCGGGCACGATGAAGCCGCCCTCGCCCTGGATCGGCTCGACGACGAGGCAGGCCAGGTCGGATGCGCCCACGGTCTTCTCGAGGTAGTCGATCGTGCGCTTCGCCGCGGCGGCCCCCGAGAGGCCGTCGTGGTACGGGTAGGAGTTGGGTGCGCGGTAGATGTCGCCCGCGAACGGCCCGAAGCCCGTCGAGTAGGGCGCGGCCTTGAAGTTCATGGCCATCGTGAGGTTCGTGCGGCCGTGGTAGGCGTGCTCGAGCACGGCCACCCCCGGGCGCCCCGTGTACTTGCGGGCGATCTTGACGCCGTTCTCGACGGCCTCGGCCCCGGAGTTGACGAGCACGGTCTTCTTGGCGAAGTCACCGGGGGTGTGCTCGGCGAGCAGCTCGGCGACCCGCACATACTCCTCGTAGGGCGTGATGGTGAAGAGCGTGTGGATGACGTCGTTCAACTGCCCGGCGGCCGCCTCGACGACGGCCTGGTCGGTGTGCCCGATCGTGGTGACCCCGATGCCCGCGCCGAGGTCGATGAACTGGTTGCCGTCGACGTCGACGACGATGCCGCCGTGCGCGCGGGCGATGAAGACGGGCAGCACCGAGGACACGCCGGATGAGACGACGGCGTTGCGGCGCTCCTGCAGCTCGCGCGACCTCGGGCCCGGGATCTCCGTCACGATTCGTCGCACCTGCTCCACCGGGGAGCTCGATGCGGCCTGAGTCACGGAAGGGGTGAGGGTGTCAGTCATGGTGGAATGAGTTTACAGCGGACGAGGTTTGAGGAGACCTGATGAAACTCGAACACCACTACGCCGTGAACGTCGTCTGGCAGGGCGACCGCGGCACCGGCACGAGCGACTACCGGAGCTACGGACGGGAGCACCTCATCTCGGCCGAGGGCAAGCATCCGATCGAGGGCTCCGCCGATCGCAGCTTCCGGGGAGACCCCGAGCGCTGGAATCCCGAGGAGCTGCTGCTCGCGTCGCTCAGCCAGTGCCACATGCTCTCGTATCTGCACGTCGCGACGAGCAACGGCGTCGTCGTTCTCGCCTACGAAGACGAGGCCGTGGGCACGATGGAGCAGACGAACGACGGCGGCGGCCACTTCACCTCCGTGACCCTGCGGCCGCGCGTCACGGTGGCGGATGCCGCGCAGCTCTCACTCGCGGAGTCGCTCCACCACGAGGCGAGCCTGAAGTGCTTCATCGCGAGCTCGGTGAACTTCCCCGTCGGGCACGAGCCGACGACGACGGTCGTCTAGGGGCGGGCCCGGAAACGCTCAGTACTGCGGAACGACGAGACGGCGGCTGTCGAGGCCCGTGTAGACCTCCTCGTAGCGGGTTCCGAGAGCCTCGAGCTGCATGCGGAGCTCGTTGTGGCGGTCGACGCGAGCGTTGATGTCGGTCAGGAGCGCGTTCAGGGCGTCCCAGCGGGCCTGGAGCTGCGACGACTCGGCGTCGAAGGCCGCGGGGCTCGAGATCTCGCCGTTCTCGACGCGCCGGTTGACGTCGTCGGAGTCGGCGGCGAGGATCGCGGTCTCGCTCTCGTAGCGGGCCGTGTCGGCCTCGATCCCGGCGCCCAGGGAGGTGAGCTCCGCCTCGATCGTGTCGGCCTCGCCCTCGATCTGGGTGAAGACCGCCTGCGACTGCGCGTGGGCCGCGAGCACCGTGGTCCGATCGGTGAAGTAGCGGGCGTAGTGGGCCTCGAGCTCGGGGCCGACGTCGGCGATCTGGGTGCCGATGAAGGAGTGCAGCTCGGTGATCCGGGTGCCGGTCGCCTCGAAGTCGTACTGCGCGAGCGTGCGGGTCAGCTCGTCGTCCGGGCCGAAGCGCGCCGCCACGGCTTCGAGGAGGGGCGCCAGGGCATCCTGCTCGGCCGTGCTCAGACGGTCGAAGGCCGCGTGCAGCATCTCGTGGGCGGCCGTGACCTCGTTCGTGCCGGCGAGCCGGGGATCGGTCACGTCGTAGATGTGGATGCGGGAGCCGTCCCAGCAGCCGAGGTAGAAGTCCTCCGAGCTCATGGTCGGGCAGGAGACGGTGAAGCGACCGCCGTCTTCGAGGGCGGGGGCGCTCGAGAAGTAGATCCGGCGGGACTCCTCGGTGAACGCGACGCTGTCGGCGATGCGGGTGATGGCGGCCGACGGCGGGTACTGCCAGAGGGTGATCTGGTAGCCGATCTCCTTCGCGTTCGCGAGGGCGAGGAGCAGGGCGCCGATCACGACGACGGCCGTCACGGCCGTCACCCAGGCGTTGCGGCGGTTGCGCGAGCGGCGCATGGCCGCGAACGGGTCGTCCCCGTCGTCGGGGTCGTCGGGCAGATAGTAGCCGCCCGCCGGAAGCACGGAGTAGCCGGGCGGCATCCGGTAGCCGTCACGAGGGGGCAGGTCGTCACGCGGCGGCAGGTCGTTCTCCGGCGGGCGCCAGGCACGCGGGTCGCCAGAGCTCATGGCCGCCTCTCTCGATAGAGCGAGAGTAAACCATCGGCAGGTTAACGGCCGTCGACGGGCGCGGGCAGAGCCGGAGAACCGCGGGCAGGGCCGGAGAGCTCAGAGCCGTTCGCGGCGCAGCACCGCGCGCTTGACCCGCTCGATGGTGTGGGCCGGCGGCGACTCGTTGTAGGCGTTCGCGAGCTCCTGGCCGGTGAGGGCATGGATCGCCTCCATGACCTCGTCGGTCGCCTTGCGCCGCGCGCGCCCCGATTCGGCCGGGCCGTGCGAGCTCAGGTCGAGCGGTTCGCCGAAGCTCACGGTCACGCGGTGGATGCGGGGGATCTTCGAGCCGACGGGCTGCAGCTTGTCGGTGTCGATGAGGCCCACCGGCACGACGATGGCGCCGGTCGTGAGAGCGAGCCAGGCGACGCCCGTGCGGCCGCGGTAGAGCCGGCCGTCGCGCGAACGGGTGCCCTCGGGGTAGATCGCGAAGGCGCTGCCCGACTCGAGGATGCCGCGACCCTGGTTGAGCGCCTCCTGCGCGGCTTGCCCGGCCCCGCGTTCGACGCCGACCGCTCCGATGGACTGGAAGAAGGTGCGCGAGACCCAGCCTTTAAATCCCGTGCCGGTGAAGTACTCGTTCTTGGCGAGGAACTGCACCCGTCGCGGCGCCATGAGCGGGATCACGATCGAGTCGATGAACGAGAGGTGGTTGCTCGCGAAGATGACCGGCCCCTTCTTGGGGACGTTCTTGCGGCCGTTGACATGGGGTCGGTAGATGACCCGGGCGATGGGAGCCATGATGATCTTGCCGAGCAGGTAGGTCGCGCCGGGGCGGCCGGGCTCGGCGCCCTGTGCCGCGCGAGGGTCGGAGGACTCCGCCTCACGCTCGGCGTCCTGCCCCGCCACATGCTCCGTCACCTGCCCGAGATTACTCGCGGATCCATGCCTCCGTCGGAATACGCGCGGGCGGCTCAGGGGGCGATTCCATCGGTCTCGCGGATCGGAGTGAGCTGTTCGAAGGCGGAACGGCAGCTCTGCCCGTGCTCGTGGCCCAGGCATCCGCCCCACCACGGCGGAAAGCGCTCGTGCTGGGGATCGCCGAACCACAGGGTGAACAGCCGCCAGAAGTTGAGGTTGCCGTAGCTGCTGCACTCGTCGCCCTCGTCGCCGAGGTTCGCGAGCGCGGCCTCGTTGGGCTGGTAGGGCGTGTAGTTGTAGAGGTTCGCGGTCGCCTGGTTGCGGATCTCGACGGTCGGCGCCCCGCAGGCGGCGTCGGGGCTCAGCTGCACGGGCAGCTCTCCGATCCGGAAGGCGCGGGTGGGGTACTTCGTGTACTGACGCATCTGCCAGGCCGCGTTGTAGACCTGGTTGAAGAAGCCGAAGTACTCGGTGTCGCAGTCGGCCGTGTCGGGGCAGGCGTAGCCCATGGCGCGGTCGTAGCCGCGCGCGTCGGGCCGGGTGACGAGCGACTGCTCCTTCTGCAGCATCACGATCAGCACCTGGGGGTTGATGCCGCAGGCCCGCCCGATCCGCGAGAGGATCTGTGCCGCGGTCTCCTCGCGCGCCCCGCGGTAGCTCGCGCAGTGGTCGGCGCCGGCATCGGGCTGGTCGCTCGTCGTCTCGGCGTAGTCGGCGAGGCAGGGCACGCCCCCGCTCGGGATGCACGGCTGCCGGTCGAGAAAGCGCTGGATGTCGTCGACCGTCATCGAGTCGGCGTTGTAGAAGGTGTCGTCGCTCACGATGTAGCCGGGATCGAAGTCGCCGGCGTCGGGTTGCGAGGGCGCGGACGTGCTCGCGTTCGCGGCTGCGAGGCCGAGCGGCACGAGAAGCACCACGGCCGCCATGGCCGCCGCGACGCCGAGGGCGGCGCGAACGGCGCGTGCTCGTGCGCGTGTGCTGCCCGCGACCCGGCTCATGCTCGCCCGGTCAGTTCGCTGAGAGCGAACCGAGGGCCTCTTCGATGACGGATGCCGCGTCGTCGATGAGCTCCTCGCTGATCACGACGCTCGGCATGATGCGCAGCACGCTGTCCCAGCTGCCCGCGTCGAGGGCGATGACGCCGTTCGTCGTGACGTGCTCGAGCACGGCGGTGAGCGCCTCGGGGTTCGGCGTGATCGTGCCCGGCTGAACGAGCTCGACGCCGAACATCGCGCCCTTGCCGCGCACCTCGCCGACGACGGGGAACCTCTGCGCCCAGTCGCCGATGCGGGCCCAGAGCGCCTGCTCGACGCGGCGGGCCTCGGCGAGGAGGCCCTCCTGCTCGATCGCCTCGAAGGTCGCGAGCGCTGCCGCGGTGGAGACGGGGTTGCCGCCGAAGGTTCCGCCGATGCCGCCGGGCTGCACGGCATCCATGATCTCGGCACGGCCGGTCACGGCGGCGAGCGGGAAGCCGCCCGCGATGCCCTTGGCGGTCGTGACCAGGTCGGGCACGACGCCGTGGTGCTCGATCGCGTACCAGGTGCCCGTGCGGGCGATGCCGGCCTGGATCTCGTCGGCGACGAAGACGATGCCGTTCTCGGTGCAGAACTCGCTGATGCGCGTGAAGTAGCCGGGGGCGGGGATGACGATCCCGCCGTCGCCCTGGATGGGCTCGGCGAAGAACGCCGCGACCTCGCTCGCGCCGATGTGGGTGCGGATGTAGTCGATGGTCTTCTCGGCCGCCTCCTCGCCCGTGAGCCCGTCGCGGAACGGGTAGCTCACGGGAACGCTGTAGAGCTCGCCGGGGAACGGGCCCATGCCCGCGCGCTCGGGCCAGGGGCGGTAGGTCATCGCCATCGTGAGGTTCGTGCGCCCGTGGAAGGCGTGGTCGAGGCTCACGATCGCACGGCGGCCTGTGTGCTTGCGGGCGATCTTGACGGCGTTCTCGACCGCCTCCGCGCCGGAGTTGACGAGGATGGAGCGCTTCTCGAAGTCGCCGGGGGTGATCTCGGCGAGCTTCTCGGCGACTCGCACGTAGTTCTCGTAGGGGGTGACGGTGAAGAGGGTGTGGGTGAGCTTGGCGGCCTGCTCGGCTGCCGCGGCGGCGACCGCCGGGTGCGCGTGGCCGATCGTGGTGACGCCGATGCCGCAGCCGAGGTCGATGAGCTGGTTGCCGTCGACGTCGACGAGGATCGCGCCCGAGGCGTGATCCATGTAGATGTTGGCGAGGGTGCCGGCGCCGCGGCTCACGGAGGCGACTCGTCGTTCTTGCAGGGCGATCGAGTTCGGGCCCGGGAGCTCGGTGACGAGTTTGCGCTGTTGGGGAACGGAGAAATCACGAGTCATACAGCCATCGTAGGTGGCGGATGATTGCCATCTCGTTACGCGGGATGATCGTCGTGTGGAGTTGGCAGGAATCGGTGGCGGTGCAGGCAGGATCGTCGTGCGCGCCCGCGCGGCGGGCGATCCGCACGATCACGGCCTGCTGATCGCGGCCGTCGCGGCCTTCGCGGGCGCGGCCGAGAGCGGGGTCGAGCTCGAGACCCGCTGCCTCTGGTGCGGGGGCGCCCACGGCAAGCCCGAGGTCGTGCGCCCGCTGCTCCCGAGCGGCGCGCGCATCCACGCGAGCCTGAGCCGCAGCGCCGGCGCGACGGGCATCGAGGCCGTCGCCCTGAGCGCCCTCGGCCCGATCGGACTCGACGTCGAGTCCGTCGACCGGGTCCGTGCCGCCGGCTTCGACGACGTGGCCCTCTGCGCCGAGGAGAGGGCCGAGATCGATGGGCTTCCGGACGAGGACCGCGGCAGGGCCCGAGCCGTCGTCTGGACGCGCAAGGAGGCCGTGCTCAAGGCCACCGGCCACGGGCTGCGAGTCGATCCGAGGAGCCTGCGGGTCACGGTGCCGCACGGAGGCGGCGGGGGTGGCGGCGAGGAGACCCCGCGCCTGCGCGAGTGGCGTGCTCCCGGCATCCGTGCCCCGCGGCTGCGCCTCATCGACCTCGGTGAACTCGACGGGATCGGCGTCCTGCCGGCCGGGTATGTGGGCACCGTCGCCCTGATCGAGCCCTGACCCCGGGGCGCCCCCGCTCAGCGCGGCAGGGTCGGCAGCGCGGGGAAATCGAGCCAGGCCGCGAGCAGACGCCGCACGCGCTCCTCGGGGGCATAGCGCGTGACGTGGTCGACGAAGGCCGCGGTCGTGACGTTGCCGAAGCGGTTGGCGGCGGTCCATTCCCTCAGCATCGTGAAGAAGACCTCGTCGCCGAGCGTGCAGCGTACGGCGTGCAGTGCGAGGGCGCCGCGCTTGTAGAGCCTGTCGTCGAACATGAGATCCGGGCCCGGATCGCTGAGCACGAAGTCCTGGGGCAGGCCGCGCAGACGGTTCCAGGAGGTCTTCGCGCGCTGCTGGGCGGTGGGGCCGCCCGAGTTCTCGGACCACAGCCACTCTGCGTAGCAGGCGAAGCCCTCGTGCAGCCAGATGTGCTGCCAGGAGGCGACCGTGAGGCTGTTGCCGAACCACTGGTGCGAGAGCTCGTGGGCGATGAGCCGATCGGAGCCGTGCTCGCCGTCGACGTGGTTGCGCCCGAAGATCGCCATGCCGTGCGCCTCGAGCGGGATCTCCAGCTCGTCGTCGGTGACGACGGCGGTGTAGCCGCCGAAGGGGTACGGGCCGAAGAGCCTCTCGAAGACGCCGATCATCTCGTGCTGGCGTGAGAAGTCGACCTGGGCCGACTCGCGCAGGTCGTTGGGCAGGTACACGCGGTTCGGAACGGGCCCCGGGCCGTTCAGCTCGTCGTCGTAGCGGCCGATCTGCACGGTCGCGAGGTAGCTCGCGACGGGCTCGGGGGTCTCGAACACCCAGGTGGTGCGGCTCGCCCGCACGGTGCGGCTCGTGAGCTCGCCGTTGCAGACGACGCGATAGACCGACTCGCAGCTGACCTCGATGCGGTACGTCGCCTTGTCGCTCGGGTGGTCGTCGCAGGGGAACCACGACGGCGCGCCGCACGGCTGGCCGGCGACGATCACCCCGTCGGTGAGCTCCTCCCAGCCGACCTCGCCCCAGCGGCTGTTGAGGGGGCGGGGCGCCCCCGAGTAGCGCACGACCACCGTGAAGGTCGCGCCCTCGGCGATCGCGGCGGAGGGGGTGATGGTGAGCTTGCCGGCCGCCTGGGCGACCTTCGCCGTGCGGCCGCCGTCGACGGTCACCTTGTCGGCCGAGAGCCCGGCGAGGTCGAGGCTGAACCGGGTCAGCCGGGTCGTCGCGCGCGCCGTGATGGTCGCACGGCCGCTGAGCCTGTTGCTCGCGACGCGATAATCGAGCACGAGGTCGTAGCGGTCGACCGTGTAACCCGCGTTGCCGCTCGTCGGCAGATACGGGTCGCCCGCCGACGGGGCGCCGATCCCGGCCGGTTGCTGGATGAGAGACATGACTCAGGCAGTATTCCACGGCTCGATGGGATTGCCCGCCCACAGGCTTCCGTCGGGCACGCGCTCGCCGCGCATGACGAGGGATGCCGGCCCGACGCTCGCACGCTCGCCGATGCTCGCCGCGGGCAGGATCACGCTGTGCGGGCCGAGCGTCGATCCCGGTTCGAGGGTCACGGCATCCAGGCTCATGACCCGGTCGTGGAAGAGGTGGGTCTGCACGACGCAGCCGCGGTTGACGGTCGAGCCCGCCCCGATCGTCACGAGGTCGGCCTCGGGCAGCCAGTAGGTCTCGCACCAGACGCCGCGGCCCAGGCGCGCCCCGAGCGAGCGCAGCCACCAGGCGAGCGCGGGCGTGCCCGTCGCCGCGCGGGCGAACCAGGGCGCCGCGACCATCTCGACGAAGGTGTCGGCGACCTCGTTGCGCCAGACGAACGACGACCAGAGCGGATGCTCGCGCGCGGCGATCCGGCCGACGAGCGCCCACTTGGCGACCGTCGTGACCGCTGCCGAGACGGCTCCGGCCGCCAGCAGCACGACGCCGGAGAGCACGATCGCCCACTCGATGCCGATCTCGCCGACGAGCCACTCGAGCGCCACGAGCACGGAGAGGCCGATCGCGACGGAGATCACGACGGGCACGAGACGGCACAGCTCCCACAGGCCGCGGGCGATGCGCAGGCCGATCGGCGGGTGGAAGGTGCGACGCTCGTCGAACTCGGTCACGGCGCGGCGCAGGCGCACGGGCGGGTTGCCGAGCCACGAGGAGCCCGACTTGGCTTTGCGCGGGGTCGCCGAGAGCACGGCGACGAGGCCGTTGCGCGGAACCGTGCGGCCGGGCCCGGTCATGCCGCTGTTGCCGAGGAAGGCGCGTTTGCCGATCTTCGCCTCGTCGATGCGCAGCCAGCCGCCGCCGAGCTCGTAGGAGGCGACCATGGTGTCGTCGGCGAGGAACGCGCCGTCGCCGATCGTCGTCATGGCGGGCACGAGCAGCACTGTCGAGGCCTCGACGTTCGTGCCCACCTTCGCGCCGAGCAGCCGCAGCCAGAACGGGGTCACGAGGCTCGCGTAGAGGGGGAAGAGCGCGGTCCTGGCGGTGTCGAGCAGTCGCTCGGTGGCCCAGACCTGCCAGCCGACCCGGCTGCGCACGGGGTGGTGGCCGGGGCGGATGCCGATGCCGAGCAGTCGCACCGCGATCACCGTGAGCAGGGCGAAGAGCGCACCTGCCGCGAGGGTCGCGAGGGGCAGCATGCCGAGCGCCCGCAGGGTGGCCTCGCCAAGCGTCGGCGAGCCGACGACCGCGGAGCCCACGAGAAGGGCGGCGAGCGCGACCGAGAGCACCGGCAGGCCGGAGAGCGCGGCGGAGCCGACGCCGAAGGCGACGAGCCAGCGGGTGTTGCGGGCCGGGCGGTAGTCGGGCCAGCCGGGACGCGCCTTGCCGATGCGCTCGGCGGGCGAGCCCGCCCACAGCTCGCCGGCCGGAACCCGCCCGTGCACGGCGGAGCCGGGCGCGATCTGGGCTTTGCGCCCGATCCTGCTGCCCGGCAGCAGGGTGCTCCGCGATCCGACGGTCGACTCGGCGCCCACCTGCACGGTTCCCACGCGCAGCACGTCGCCGTCGAGCCAGTAGCCGGAGAGGTCGACCTCGGGCTCGATCGCCGCGTAGGCGCCGAGCTTCATCATGCCCGTGATGGGCGGGAGGCTGTGCAGGTCGACGCCGGGGCCGATCTTCGCCCCGAGTGCGCGGGCGTAGTAGCTGATCCACGGGGCGCCGGCGAGGTTGGCGGCGCCCACGAGCAGGGCGACCTGCTCGGCGAGCCAGATCCGCAGGTGCACCGAGCCGCCGCGCGGGTAGTCGCCCGGCTGCAGGCCGCGCAGCAGCAGCCGCGCCGCGCCGACCGAGATCGCCATGCGCCCCACAGGGGAGATGAGCACGACGAAGCCGGCGAGGATCCACCACCACGACACCGTGGGCGCCCAGCTGTGCACGCCGAACCAGTCGAGCACGTTGTTGGCGGTCAGGAGGTAGACGAGCCAGCGCAGGCCCACGAGGATCTGCAGCGGGATGCCGAGCAGGGTCTGCAGCCACTGCGAGCCGAGCGGGGTCGGCAGCACCGTGCGCTCGGCCCGGGCCACGACCGGCGCGCGGGCGTCGAGCTCGGTCGCGAGCGCGCCGATGCGCGGGTGGTCGTAGATGTCGGAGACGGTCGTCTCGGGAAACCGCTCGCGGATCGCGGAGACGAGCTGGGCCGCCGTGAGGCTGCCCCCGCCGTGCGCGAAGAAGTCGTCGTCGGGGCCGGAGACCGCGCTGCCGAGGATCGCCGTCCAGCGCTCGGCGAGCCAGACGCCGGTCTCGGTCAGGCCCAGCTCGCCGTCGGCGGCAGCGGGGCCCGAGGCCGAGGTGAGCGGCCAGGGGAGCGCCGCGCGATCCACCTTGCCCGAGGTGCGCGTGGGCAGGGAGTCGACGACGGCGAGGAGGGGAATGAGAGCGGCGGGCAGCTCCTCGCGCAGGCGCCGCACCGCGGCATCCGTGTCGAAGTCGGCGGTCAGATCGCTCGGGGCGAGGTAGCCGACGAGGATCTGGTTGCCCGCCGCGGTGGTCTGCACGACCGCGGCGGCGCCCGCGACCCCGGGAAGGGCCTGCAGCGCCGCGTCGATCTCGCCGAGTTCGATGCGCCGGCCGCCGAGCTTGATCTGGTCGTCTGCGCGGCCCTGGAAGACGAGGCCGGCGCTCTCGAAACGCACGAGGTCGCCGCTGCGGTAGGCGCGCTTCCAGCCGAGTGTGGGCATGGGCGCGTACTTCTCGGCGTCCTTGGCCGAGTCGAGGTAGCGGGCGAGGCCCACACCGCCGATCACGAGCTGGCCGACGGCGCCCTCGGCCGTCACCGGCTGCTCGTTCTCGTCGACGACAGCCAGATCCCAGCCGTCGAGCGGCAGGCCGATGCGCACGGGCGACTCGCCCGTGAGGCGTGCCGCGCAGGCCACGACGGTCGCCTCGGTGGGGCCGTAGGTGTTCCAGACCTCGCGGCCGTCGACCGCGAGACGCTCGGCGAGCTCGGGCGGGCAGGCCTCGCCGCCGAAGATGAGCAGGCGCACGAGCTCGAGCGACTCCGGCGGCCAGAGCGCCGCGAGGGTCGGGACGGTCGAGACGACCGTGATGCCGTGCGCGATGAGCCAGGGGCCGAGGTCGACGCCCGAGCGCACGAGCGAGCGCGGCGCGGGCACGAGGCAGGCCCCGTTGCGCCAGGCGAGCCACATCTCCTCGCAGGAGGCGTCGAAGGCGACCGAGAGCCCCGCGAGCACCCGGTCGCCGGGGCCGATCGGGTCGTCCTGCAGGAAGATGCGGGCCTCGGCATCGACGAAGGCCGCGGCCGAGCGGTGGGTGACGGCGACGCCCTTGGGGGTTCCCGTCGAGCCGGAGGTGAAGATGATCCAGGCGTCGTCGTGCGGCTCGGGGTTGCCGACGGCCGGGATGGTGCCGGTGGGCGAGCCGATGGTGGGGATGCCGGTGGTGGGCGGTTCGCGATCGGCGAGGCCCGCGGCATCCGGCCCGTCACCGTCGCCGCCGATGCTGCCCTCGCGGGGCACGAGCACGCCGTCGGCGCCCACGACCCCCACGACCCGGGCCTCGCCGAAGACGAGCTCGGCGCGCTCCTCGGGATCGTCGGCGTCGACGGGCACGTAGCTCGCGCCTGCCGCGAGGATCGCGAGGATGGAGACGTAGAGCGTGCGACTGCCCGAGGGGATGCGCACACCGACACGGTCGCCGCGACGCACCCCGGCGAGGCTCAGCCGGGCGGCCGCCGTGTTGACGGCGCGCAGGAGCTCCCGGTAGCTGAGGTCGCCCGCCGTGTCGGCGAGGGCGGGGGACTCGGGGTTCTCGCGGGCCGTCTCGCGCAGGATCTCGAGGAGAGTGCGCGGCGTTGCGGCGCGTTCGCCCGCGAGTAGGAGCCCCGGGGGCGGTGTGGTCTCGCCGTCGGTCACTGCCAGTCCCCTCGATCGTCGTGCTCGGGACAGGCTCGAGTGAACGGCTGCCCGAGCAGAGACCCTAGAGCGGAAATGTGGACGAGCGGTGAACAACACACTAGTTTCCTCCGCGCGGATCCGCCGCGCGGGCTCGTCGCGAGAGGCCCGTTCTTGGCGGGTCGCGTCGCGGTGCCGGATGATGGTCACCGTGCGACGTGTTGTGATTCTCGGAAGTACCGGCTCGATCGGAACCCAGGCGCTCGAGGTGATCGGCGCGAACCGCGACCGCTTCGAGGTGGTGGGGCTCGCGGCCGGCTCCAACCGCGCGCTGCTCGCCGAGCAGGCCCGCGAGTTCTCGGTCGAGCACACAGCGCTCGGCGCCGCCGGGGCCGAGCAGCTCGTACGCGACGTCGACGCCGACGTCGTGCTCAACGGCATCACGGGCTCCGTGGGCCTCGGCCCGACACTCGCCGCGCTCGAAGAGGGGCGCACCCTCGCGCTCGCCAACAAGGAGTCGCTCATCGTGGGCGGCGAGCTCGTGACCGGCATCGCGGCTCCCGGCCAGATCGTGCCCGTCGACTCAGAGCATTCCGCGATCGCGCAGGCCCTGCGCTCGGGCGAGGCGGGAGAGGTGCGCCGGCTCGTGCTCACGGCATCCGGCGGACCGTTCCGCGGCCGCACACGAGAGTCGTTGCGCGACGTGACTCCGCGAGAGGCGCTCGCCCACCCCACCTGGGACATGGGCCTCGTCGTCACCACGAACTCCTCGACCCTCGTCAACAAGGGGCTCGAGGTCATCGAGGCGCACCTGCTCTTCGGGGTGCCCTACGACGACATCGACGTGACGGTGCACCCGCAGTCGATCGTGCACTCGATGGTCGAGTTCCAGGATGGCTCCACCATCGCCCAGGCCTCGCCGCCCGACATGCGGCTGCCCATCTCCCTCGGCCTCGACTGGCCGCGGCGGGTCGCAGGCGTCGGAGTGCCGCTGGACTGGACGGTCGCGTCATCCTGGACCTTCGAGCCGCTCGACGAGGCCGCCTTCCCGGCCGTCGCGCTCGCCAAGCGGGTCGGCGTCGAGGGCGGCAGCTATCCCGCGGTCTTCAACGCGGCCAACGAGGAGGCCGTTCTGGCCTTCCACGCGGGCCGGATCGGCTACCTCGGCATCCTCGACACGGTCGAGCGGGTCGTCGACGCGCACGCGGCCTCCGGCCTCCTCAGCCGCGAGTCCCTCGCCGAGGCGGAGGCCTGGGCGAGGGCGACCGCCGGGCAGCTCATCGGAGGGTGATCTTCCGGGAATCCGCGTTATGCGATCGTTGTGACGCAAAGAACAGTGCGCCACAGTTTTTTCATAGACTGACTGAGTTCGAGGTCTGACATGAGAGACGGGGAAGTCGTGCGGGCAACCAAGATGTTGATGGCGGCGGTCATCGCCGCGGCCGTGGCCGTGGCCGTAAGCGGTTGCGTCGACGGAGCACCCGTGCAGCCCACGCCGTCGCCCAGCGCGGATGCCGCGACGTCCACGCCGAGCGCGGATCCCGCGACATCCTCCACGCCGAGCGCCGATCCGGCGGTGAGCCGGGCGGCCGGGATCGTCATCGGCGCAACCTCGTTCTCGATCGTCGACGAGGAGGGTGCGGCTCTCGCGTCCTTCGGATATTTCGATCCCGCGGCATCGGCGATCGACGCGGTCACCGCGCAGCTCGGGATCGAGCCGACGGTCGAGGAGATCCCCGCCGGAATGGAGACGCCTCCGATCACGAGGTACATCTGGGGCGGTTTCCGCCTCTTCGACGCCGAGGTGCCGACGGAGAAGCCCTGGCAGTACGACTTCTCGGTCAGCGCGACCGAGCCCGAGGCCGTTCCGGGAGTCGGCGTCTCGACGACCGACGGCTTCGCAGTGGGCGATCTGGGGGCGGATGTCGAGAGCTTCCCCTCCGCATCGGCGCAGCGTTACGACGCCGACGGGCGCGAGGTGCTCTTCATCGGTCTCGAGGAGACGGTCATCGGGTCGGAGAACGGCATGGATCTGAGCTACTCCATTGGTCTCACGTCCGATCCCTCGAGCGAGCCGATCGAGCAGATCTTCGCTCCGTACCCGAACTTCGGAGTCTGAGCTCAGGCCCGATACGACTCGGCCGTCGTGCGAAGGGCCTCGTCCCACGGAGTCGCCGTGACCCCGAGCTCGCGCTCGGTCTCGGCCGAGTCGATCACGAACGGCGTGACGAACTGGTAGCTCGAGGCGTGGATCTCGCGCATCATCGGGCTGAACCAGCCGAGTGAGCGCAGCATCCACTGCGGGTACGACGACACGCGGCCGTGGCTGCCGTAGACCGCGTCGACCTGGCGGGCGATCTCGCGGCGGGTGAGCGGCTGACCGCTCGGCACGTGCCAGACCCGGCCCCACTCGCCCTCGTGGTCGGCCGCCGCGACGAGGGTCGCCGCGATGTCGGGCAGATAGCTCCAGCTGTGCAGGATGTCGGCGCCGCCCACGATCCTGGCCGTCTTCGACTCGCGCAGCGCGCCGAAGAAGTCCTCGCCGAGGTGCGCTGTCCCCGTCGCGCCCGGGCCGAAGTAGTCGCTCGCCCGCACCTCGACCGCGCGGATCTCGCCGCGCTCGTGCGCGGCGCGGACGGCGTCCCAGCCGGCCTTGCGGATGAGGCCCTTCTTCTCGGTGGTGCGCTCGGGGCTGTGCTCGGTCATGGGGCCGCTCGGCACGCCGTAGGGGTAGAGGTTGCCCATGACCACGAGGCTCGCGCCGGAGGCCTTCGCCGCCTCGATGGCGGCGGAGAAGACGGGCGGCCACTGACTGGCCCACTCGGGGTAGGGCGGGTTGGTGCAGAGGAAGATCGTCTGCGCGCCGGTGGCCGCCGCGGCGAACGCCACGGGATCGCTCGCGTCGAGCGTCAGTGCGCGCGCCCCGTCGAGCGCGGTGCCGCTGCGGGTGGCGAGCGCGACCTCGTCTCCGCGGGCGACGAGGGTTTCAGCGACGGGGCGGCCGATGAGTCCGGCTCCGACGACGAGGTGGCGGGTCATGTGATCTCCAAGGTCTGGGATGGTCCGAGTGATGCCGAGAGGGCGAGGATGCGAGAAAACGAGAGCAGTGCTCTCTGAATCTAGAACTCTTCCCGTCGATCTGTCAAGAGCAGTGCTCTCTTCAGTGAGCGGTGCTCGCTCGAACCTCTCCTCCTGTGGCACGATGGCACGATGGCAGACACGACGACGCCCCGGCAGCGCGCCCGCGAGGCGACCCGAGCCGAGATCCTCGACCTCGCCGCGCGACAGCTCGGCGAGGTGGGCGCCCCCGGCCTCTCCCTGCGCGCCGTCGCCCGCGAGATGGGGCTCGTGAGCTCCGCGATCTACCGCTACTACCCGAGCCGCGACGCCCTCCTGACCGACCTCATCATCGAGAGCTACCGGATGCTCGGCGACGCGGCGACGGAGGCCGGGAGCCGCCCCGCCCGTGACGACTACCGCGGGCGGCTCGCCGCGATCGTGCGCGGCGCCCGGGCGTGGGCTCTGCGGCATCCGCACCGCTTCTCGCTCATCTACGGCTCGCCCGTGCCCGGCTACATAGCTCCGCAGGACACCATCGCGCCGGCGAGCATGATCGGCGTGCTCATCGCGACGATCGTCGCAGACGCCCGGGCGGCCGGGATCGCGCCGCCCTCGACCGAGGCGAGCCGTGCCGTCGCGCCCGGTTTCGAGCGCCTCGCGACCGACATGTCCGGCACCCCGGATGTCGCCGAGGCCTTCGCCGTGGGCGTGATGGTCTGGTCGCAGCTCATCGGCCACCTCTCCTTCGAGCTCTTCGGCCACTACGTGCGCGTCGTCGACGACCTCGACGCCTACACGGAGTACCTCATCGACGAGATGGCGACGCGGCTCGGGATCTGAGCGGCCCCGGTTCCCGGCTCGACGGCTCCCGTACGGGCGACCATCTCAGCGATCCTCCAGCACGCTCGCAGCTTGCCGCCGTTACCCTGAACACGTGCTGGAATCCGTTCTGTTGTTCGTCGTCGGCGTGCTCGTGCTCGTCGTCGGCCTCGCCCTGTCGATCGGGCTCCACGAGATCGGGCACCTCGTGCCCGCCAAACTCTTCGGCGTCAAGGTGACGCAGTACATGATCGGCTTCGGGCGCACCGTCTGGTCGAAGCGCAGAGGCGAGACCGAGTACGGCATCAAGGCGATCCCGCTCGGCGGCTACATCTCGATGATCGGCATGTTCCCGCCCTCGACACCCGGCGGCAGAGCCCGAAACGCGAGCACCGGATTCTTCAACCAGCTGGCGCAGGACGCCCGTACCGCGAGCGCCGACACGATCGGCGACGGCGAGGAGTCGCGGGCCTTCTACAAGCTGCCTGTCTGGAAGCGCATCGTCATCATGTTCGGCGGGCCGTTCATGAACCTCGTGATCGCCGTCGTGCTCTTCGGCGTGCTGCTCATGGGCTTCGGAAGCGCGCAGCCCAGCACGACGATCGCCTCCGTCTCGGCGTGCGCCCTGCCCGCCTCGAGCGAGCGGCAGACGTGCGAGAGCGGCGACCCGGCCGCGCCCGGTGCGGCAGCCGGCATCCTGCCCGGCGACAGGATCGTGAGCATCGACGGCCAGGCGATCACCGAGTGGCCGCAGATCAACGCGGCCATCCGCGAGTCGCCGAACACCGAGATCGACATCGTCGTGCAGCGCGACGGCGGCGAGAAGACCCTGCAGGTCACGCCGATCGTCTCCGAACGCTACGTGCTCGACGCCGACGGCAACGTCGTGAACGACGCCGAGGGCACCCCGGAGACCGTCGCCGCGGGCTTCGTGGGCATCCTGCCGACCAGCGAGATGGTGCCGCAGTCGCCCGCGACCGTGCTGCCCGCCGTCGGCGACAACATCGTGAGCGTCGCGAACCTGATCCTCAACCTTCCGCAGCGCCTCATCGACGTCGGCAACGCCGCCTTCGGGCCGGGGGAGCGCGACCCCAACGGCCCCATCGGCGTCGTGGGCGTGGGCCGTCTCGCGGGCGAGCTCGCCTCGACCGACCAGGTGCCCTTCGAGCAGAAGGCCGCCGGGCTCGTCGGCATCGTCGCCTCGCTCAACGTCGCGCTCTTCGTCTTCAACCTCGTGCCGCTCATGCCTCTCGACGGCGGGCACATCGCCGCGGCGCTCTTCGAGGGCGTGCGCCGCTTCTTCGCGAAGATCTTCCGCAAGCGCGACCCGGGCCCCGTCGACCTCGCGAAGCTCATGCCGGTGACCTACGTGGTCGTGCTCATCATCGGCGGCATGAGCGCGCTGCTGCTCTACGCCGACATCGTCAAGCCCGTCAACCTGTTCGGCTGAGGCTCGACCGCTCACCTCACTCCGTGCCCCCTCAAGTGGCCGTACCCCCTCAAACGGCTGCCCCCCCTCAAGCGGCCGCACCCCCCCCTCACAACGACGGAGAAATCCGGCTTTTCGGCGCGAGTGGGGGTGAAAACGGCTCCTAGGTGCAGAATCTCCGTCGTTGTGGGTGGGTGGGTGGGTGGGTGGGTGGGAAGGGACGAGCGGGGGCGGGGCGTACTCCCGGGGGAGTATGCGCCGATGGTCTGTGAAACGGATGCCGCGAGGGCACCCGCTCGTTACGATCGAGGGATGCCACAGTCCGGGGTGCCCCAGCGCGGCCCGACGGCGCCGCGGGAGCAGGCTGTGCCGCGCGGCTGGGGCGGCCCGCCGTCGTGGGCGGGCGAGGAGCCGCGATTCCGGATGCCGCGACTGGCCGTGCTGCTCATCCCCGTCATCCTCTCCTTCGTCGTGCAGGTGCCCGCGGCGGTGTTCTTCTCGGTGTCCTCTCTGCGCGCCGGGAACGGGCGCGCCGGTGACGGCGACATCGCGACGGCGGCGCTCGCCATCGGGCTCGCCCTTCTCGGGCCGCTCGCCCTGCTCGCCTCCCGGCGCTTCCCCGGCCCCGTCGTCGCCCTCGTGACCGCGGCCGCGACGACCGACCTGCTCGTCGCCCCCGATCACGGCCCGCCCTACATCTCCCTCGCCTTCGCGATCGTGCTCGGCATGGCGCGCGGCGCCCGGGTCTGGGCCTTCGCCTCCGTCGCCGCCGGCTGGCTGCTGTGCGTCACGATCGGCGCGGCGATCGGTCTCGACTGGAACCCGTTCCGCATCGTGGCGACCACGATCGGCATCGTCATCTGCCTGGGCATCGGCGGCGTCATCCGTTCGCGTCGTGAGCGGATGAGCGCCTTCCGCGCCGAGTCGAGCCGGCGTCGCCTGAGCGCCGAGCAGGCCGAGCGGGTGCGCATCGCCCGGGAGCTGCACGACGTGCTCGCCCACTCGCTGTCGCAGATCAACGTGC
Source organism: Compostimonas suwonensis (assembly GCF_002797855.1). Taxonomy (GTDB): domain Bacteria; phylum Actinomycetota; class Actinomycetes; order Actinomycetales; family Microbacteriaceae; genus Compostimonas; species Compostimonas suwonensis. The sequence continues at coordinate 245,340 of NZ_PGFB01000004.1, read as the reverse complement.
AGGCGAGCGTCGGCCTGCACCTCGCCGAGCAGCAGCCCGAGCGGGCGCGTGAGGCGCTCGCCAACATCAAGGTCACGAGCAAAGACGCCCTCGACGACGTGCGGCAGGTGCTCGGGATGCTCCGGGCCGAGCCCGAGTCCGGCGAGCGGGATGAGTCCGCCCATTTCGCTCACGCCGCCGACTCCGTCGCTCTCGCCCACTCCGCCCGGCAGGCCGGCGCGCCCGACGCCCCGCTCACGCCGCAGGCCGATCTCGCGCAGCTGCCGGCGCTCGTGGCGCGGGTCGCGCATCCGGGCCTCTCGGTGCGGCTCGACGACGGCCTGACCGTGCAGCCCCCGGGCGCCGTGCAGTTCGCGGTGTACCGGATCGTGCAGGAGTCGCTCACCAACGTCGTGCGGCATGCCGCGGCATCCGAGGTCCGGGTGAGCCTCGCCGAGGAGGGCGACACGATCGTCGTGACGGTCGCCGACGACGGCCGGGGAGCGAACGACCCCGTGCCGGGAGGCGGCCTGCTGGGAATGCGCGAACGCGCGGAGCTCATCGGCGGCAGCCTCGACGCCGGCCCTGGTCCGCGCGGCGGCTTCCGGGTCGTGGCGCGCCTGCCGAGAGGGGTGGAACGATGATCCGGGTCGCGATCGCCGACGATCAGCAGCTCATCCGCGCTGGATTCCGCGCCCTGCTCGACGCCGAGCCCGACATCGAGGTCGTGGGCGAGGCGGGCACGGGCCGCGAGGTCGTGGCGCTCGTCGACCGCGAACGACCCGACGTCGTGCTCATGGACATCCGGATGCCGGACGGCGACGGGCTCTGGGCGACGGAGACGATCGTGGCAGACGAGCGTCTCGCCGCGACCCGGGTCGTCGTCGTCACGACGTTCGAGCTCGACGACTACGTGGCTCGCGCGATCCGCGGGGGAGCGAGCGGCTTCCTGGTGAAGGACACGGAGCCCGTCGAGCTCATCCGGGCGATCCACGTGGTCGCCGACGGCAACGCCCTGCTCTCTCCCGGCGTCACCAAGAGACTGCTCGAGCGCGTCTCGGTGGGCCTGCGCGACATCCCGGATCCGGCGGCGCTCGCCGTGCTGACCGACCGGGAGCGCGAGGTCCTCGTTCTGGTGGGGGCCGGGCTGACCAACGAGGAGATCGCCGCGAAGCTCTATCTCAGCCCGCTCACGGCCAAGACCCACGTCTCGCGCATGATGAGCAAGCTGGGGGCCAGAGACAGGGTGCAGCTCGTCGTGACGGCGTACGAGACGGGGCTCATCGCGCCCGGCTGGCAGTAGCCGGCCGCACTTTCATCTCGCTCTCCATCTCGCCCGCCGCGGAGACGTGCTCCCCCGGGAGCAGCCGAACAGCATCCCCCCGGCAGATTCGCCCGAGGCCGCGGATGAGGAGGCTTGAGTCGTCGGTCCACGGTGGGCCGCACGACGATTGGACACGATCATGCTCACTGCACTCACCGCAGCCGCGGCCGGCGGTCTCGCCGAGCACGCGGGCGGCCCGTGGGGGGCCGGCTTCGGCTGGCTCTTCTTCCTCATCCCGGTCTTCTGGATCCTCGTCATCGCCCTCGTCGTCACGCTCGTCGGCCGCCGCCGCTGGCGTCGTGCGGGCTGGGACGGCGGCCCCGGCGGCCCCGGTTTCGCCCCCTGGGCGCGCGGGGGAGCCGAGTCGACGCTCGCCGAGCGCTTCGCGCAGGGCGACATCGACGAGGTCGAGTACCGCGCGCGCCTCGAGGTCCTGAGGGCCAACCGGCCCGACCTCGGGCGCTGACCCGTGCCGCGACGCCCGCGTCAGCCCTCGAGGCCGAGACGCAGGCGTCGCGGCAGGGCGTGCACGACGATCGCGTGAGACTCCGCGATGAGCTCGCGAACGTGATCGTCGGGCACCCCGCCGTCGAGTGAGACGGTCACCCAGTGGCGTTTGCTCATGTGGTAGCCGGGCCCGATCCCGTCGACGCTCGCGATGAGACGGGGCACGTTCTCGGGCAGCGCTTTGAGCGTGATCGAGAGCGACGGGGCGTCGGGGCTGTCGATGGCGAAGATCTTGCCCGCGACCTTGTGCACCCGGGTCTCCGGTCCGAAGGGGTAGCTCTCCTCCGAGCCGTTCAGCTCGGCGAGGAACTCGGTCAGCTCGTTCGGGGCCATCATCCCATTCTGCCGGGATCACCCCGTGTTCAGACAAGCGATCTAGACTGAGGCCGTGGCTGCAATCAATCTAGGGATGCCCAAGACGCCGGAGGTTCTGGCCCCGCGTCGCAAGTCCCGCCAGATCAAGGTCGGCAAGGTTCTCGTCGGTGGCGACGCTCCGGTGAGCGTGCAATCCATGACGACGACCCCGACTCCGAACATCAACGCGACCCTCCAGCAGATCGCCGAGCTCACCGCATCGGGCTGCGACATCGTGCGCGTCGCCGTGCCGAGTCGTGACGACGCCGAAGCGCTGCCGATCATCGCCAAGAAGAGCCAGATCCCGGTCATCGCCGACATCCACTTCCAGCCCAACTACGTCTTCGCGGCCATCGACGCGGGCTGTGCCGCCGTTCGGGTCAACCCGGGCAACATCCGCAAGTTCGACGACCAGGTGGGCAAGATCGCCGCCGCCGCCAAAGCTGCGGGCGTCTCCATCCGCATCGGCGTCAACGCCGGCTCGCTCGAGCCGAGCCTGCTGCAGAAGTACGGCAAGGCCACCCCGGAGGCGCTCGTGGAGAGCGCCGTCTGGGAGGCGAGCCTCTTCGAGGAGCACGACTTCCACGACTTCAAGATCTCGGTCAAGCACAACGACCCGATCGTCATGGTCAAGGCGTACCGCCTTCTCGCCGAGCGCGGCGACTGGCCTCTGCACCTCGGCGTGACCGAGGCCGGCCCGGAGTTCCAGGGCACGATCAAGAGCGCGACGGCCTTCGGCATCCTGCTCTCCGAGGGGATCGGCGACACGATCCGCGTCTCGCTCTCCGCCCCGCCCGTGCAGGAGGTCAAGGTCGGCCTGCAGATCCTGCAGTCGCTCAACCTGCGTGAGCGCAAGCTCGAGATCGTCTCCTGCCCGAGCTGCGGGCGTGCTCAGGTGGATGTCTACACCCTCGCCAACGACGTCACCGCCGGTCTCGAGGGCATGAGCGTGCCTCTGCGCGTCGCGGTCATGGGCTGCGTCGTCAACGGGCCGGGTGAGGCCCGTGAGGCCGACCTGGGTGTGGCATCCGGCAACGGCAAGGGCCAGATCTTCGTCAAAGGCGAGGTCATCAAGACGGTGCCCGAGTCGGAGATCGTCGCGACGCTCATCGCCGAGGCGAACCGCATCGCCGCCGAGACGCCCGCGAGCGACACGGCGTCGGGCGAGCCCATCGTCACCGTCGGCGCGCACTGAGCCGTCTGCTCGACCCGCCGGCTGATCGGTCTTCACGTCTTCACCCTCGAGAGCAGAGAAACAGCCACGGGTGAATATTTAGGGTGATTTTCACGGCTGTTCAGGACATTGAGAACCCGGATCCACGTGCCCGGCCCGCAGCTCAGGACGTCGTGCGCCCGTTTTGTTTATAAGGATGCAAGGCGACACCCGACACTCCTCGACGTAGACTGAAAGTCCCCCCGAACCTGGTTATCCGCGAGTTGCCGCCCTGAGAAAACAAGGCGGTACCTCGCTAATATCCAATTAATCCCGTTGTGCCTAAACGGGAGGTTTCTAGGGGAGGGCAGCTGGCGCCGTGTTTATGGCCCGTTTTCGTGTTGATGGCAGTGCCCGGGGATACCGCCGCCCGATCCGATTGAGCGGGTGGGTCGTCGTGGTATGACCGCCTTCGCCGTCGATCCGTCACCACAACCCGCATTGCTCGACGACGCGATGCGAACGACCGCGATGCAGAGGACAGAGGGCGGTGCGGAGCGCAATCGCTCTGAGAAGCTGCGGGTCGTTCCGCGGTTGCCCGGGCTGCTGCTGCAGCGTCCCCGTCTGCATCGTGTGCTCGACGGGACTGCTCCGCTGGTCGTCCTCAGCGCGCCGAAGGGCTTCGGCAAGACGACGCTCGTCGCCGAGTGGATGGAGAACCGTCCGCTCACGGAGGACATCGCCTGGGTCTCGCTCATCTCGCGTCCCGCGGGTGCCGACGACTTCTGGAGCGTCGTCGTCGACGCGCTCGGGATCGGCGACTCCGACTCGGTCGGGGGGCGTGCCGATCGCCCCGAGCAGCGGTTCGAGGCATATCTGCGCAGACTCGACCGGGTGCTGACGATCGTGATCGACGACTTCGATCAGGTCGCCGACCACTCCGTCGACGAGCAGATCCTGCGTTTCTCCCGTGCCTTCAGGATGGTCAGGCTCATCGTCTGCGTGCGCATGCGCCGGCCGATCGTGCGGATGGCGACGATCGATGTCGACGCCGAGGTCATCACGGCCCAGGCGCTCGCCTTCACCCGCGCCGAGAGCGACGAGCTCTTCGCCCTGCACGGCGTGCGCATGCCGAGCGGCGACCTCAACGAGGCGGCGGGCGGCTGGCCCGGCGCGCTGCGTGCCGCCGCGATGGCGTCGTCTGCGCCGGGCGGGCATCTCGCAGACGGCTCCATCCGCGTCTTGGCGGCGGAGGAGTACATTCGCGGCCTCTTCCTCCAGCTCAGCGATCCCCGGGAGAGGTATCTGGTCGCCGCGTCCGCGGTGCCGGTTTCGATGACGCACGAACTCGCCGCCGTGATCGCCGACTCCCCCGAGGAGGCCGCGTGGATGTTCGAGCTCGTGCGCAGCCGCGAGCTGGCGTCGGCGCAGAACGAGTTCGGCGAGGCCGTCGTGCGGCTGCCTCCGCTGGTGCGCCGGGTGCTGCGTCAGGAACTGCTCGCGAGCTTCCCCGATCAGGCCGTCGAGATCAACACGAGGCTGATCGCTTGGTATGCCGAGCACGGCGAGCAGGATCGCCTGCTCGTGCACACGGCGGAGGCCGGCGACTGGGCGCAGGCGGTGGCGACCCTCGAGCGCTTCCTGTTCACCCTGTGCTTCTCGCGTCGCACGATCGTCGTCACGGTGCTCGCGCACGTGCCTCCCGAGGTCTTTGCGGCGCATCCGAGGCTGGCCCTCGCCCAGGCCCTCGTCGACCACCACGTGCGCGGCGACGCCGAGGCCGGGCTCCTCCACGGCTGGCTCGATCGCTACGTGTCCGACGCCTCGCCCGACGACCACATCGGCGCACGCATCTCACGTCTGCGGCTCGCCGCCGCCGCAGGCGAGCACGAGGCCGCCGCCGTGCTGGCCGCCTCCCTGCGCGAGGACATCGCCGACACGCGCGGCACCGACCCGATCGTCGCCATCGCCTTCCTGCAGCTGGGCCTGGCGGAGCTCCTCGCGGGCCGCGCCGCTCCCGCCCTCGAGGCGTTCCAGGAGGCCCGCCTGCGTGCGCGGGATGCCAAGGACAGCATCGTCGAGGAGTCGGCGCGCTCGTACCGGGATCTGGTGCTCGCCCTCGGCGGGCGGATCGAGGTGGACGCCCCGGGGCTGGAGCAGGAGGGCGTCCGGGTCCATTCCGGCTCGTCTCCGGAGTCGGAGCGCCTCGACGGCGTCACCCAGGCCCTGGCGGGACTGCTGCGCGCCGACGAACAGCTGGTGTCGGGGGCGCTCGAGCGGCTGCCTGAGGCCGACTGCGACGACGAGCTCTGGATGCTCATGACCTACGTGCGCGCCCGCCACGCGCTCGTGTGGGGCGACCGTGCGAAGGCGCTGGGGGTCGTGTCGCGGGCGAGGACGAGCGGTCGTCCGCAGACCGAGCTGGAGCGTGTGCTCCTCACGGCGGTCGAGAGCGACCTGCTCCAGGGGATCGGTCGGTTCGACGCGGCGCGTGCGGTCCTCGACGACTTTCCCCAGGTGCATCCGGTCGTCGCGCATTCGCGGATGCGGCTGGAGCTGCTCGTGGGCAACGCCGCCGGTGTCTTCCGCGACGTGGGCGAGGGCCAGATACCGGTGCTGGGGGCGGGCATGCAGCTGTACGTCGCGGCAGCGGCCTTGTCGCTGGGGCGGATCGCGGAGGCGCGGGAGTCGATGCGCGCGGTCGCCGATTTCGTCGCGCGCTCGGGCATGTGGGGCCTGCTCGTCGAGATCCCGCGGTCCACCCTCGAGCAGCTGCTCGCCCTCGACGTCTTCGAGGGCGCCGACACCATGCGCGCCATCCCCTCCGTCTTCCTCGCTCAGCGCGACGCCGTGCCGCTCACCTCTCGCGAGCACCTCGTGCTGCAGCACCTCGCCTCGAGCGATTCGATCCAGGACGTCGCGAACAGCCTCTACATCTCGGTCAACACCGTGAAGACCCAGCTGCGGAGCGTGTACCGCAAGCTCAACGCCCGATCACGGCGCGAGGCGCTCGAGAACGCGAGCCTCCTCGGCCTCCTGGGCGGCCGGGATTCCGGCAGCGGGTCACCCGGGTGAGGCGTGGAACCCTTTCCGGGGGCCTCCGACTTCACCCGAATATCACCCGGGGTGAGCCTGTTCCTGCGGGGTGCTTCACAGATTTACTGAGGCCATAGATCTCGGGAGCATGTCTCCGCGTGTCCCAAAAGGGGCGCCCCCGGTCCGGGGGTGGAGCGCGCGGAGGCTCCCATGACTGAGGGGAACACACACACCATGTCCACATCACGCGTCTTCGGGGCTTCGGCACCCGCGCGACCGAAACGAGTGGCGGGCATCGCCGCCGCCACGATCGCGATCGGTGCGGTCGCCGCGCTCGTCGCACCCAGCGCCGCGACAGCGGCTCCCGTCGTCTCGCAGGGCACCGGGCGCCTCATCACGGCCTCCATCGCCGGCGTGCCGATCGACCCGATCGCGGCCCTCGCCGGCGCAGTCGCCGTCAACCCGGACGGCGCGACTCCGCTCGTCGTCTCCGACACCCCGATCGACGCCTCGGCACTCGCCGACCTGCTGTCGCTCGAGATCGGCCCCAACAACCTGCCGCTCTTCGGCGGCTCGGGGATCATCCAGCTCGGCGCCGTCGGCCAGTACGCCCAGGCCGCCTCGGACGCCTCGTCCCAGGCCTTCTCGGGTGCGGTCTCCGCCGCTCCGAGCCTCATCGGCGTCAACACCGTCACGCCGAGCGACGTCGGAGCCCCGACGGCGGGCAGCACGGCGCAGATCTCGGTCGGCACGAGCCTCCTCACCGGCGGCGAGGACCTCGCGAACCTGCAGATCAACGTCGGAGTGCTCGCGGCCTCGGCGTCGCAGACGGCCGACGGAGTGCAGTCGGGCGACTACACGCTCGCCTCGGCGGACGTCCTCGTCGGCGGCACGCTCGTCAGCGGGGTGACGACGATCGTCAGCCCGGCGCTCGACACCCTGATCGCGGCGCTCACCGTGGCCGGGATCACGGGCATCACGAACCCGCTGGGTCCCGACGGCATCTCGCTGTCGACGGATGACCTGCTGGCCGTCGCGGGGGTCGCGAGCCTCAACGACCTGCCGGTGGGCACGAACCTCCTGACCTATGTGCCCCAGGCCGTGGTCAACCAGCTCACCTCGGTGGTAGACGGAGTGCTGGATGCCGCACAGGCGGCGATCGACGAGCTCCCGCTGCTTGCGAGGATCGTCCCCCAGGCGGCGCTCGCCGTGGCTCGTGGCATCATCGACCCCGTGATCGCGGGACTGGTCGGCACTCTCGCCGGACCGCTCGCAACAGCGATCGACGCGATCGCCCAGCTCGATGTCAACAACCAGACCCTCGGTGACGACGGCTCCTTCACCCAGTCGGCGCTGCGCGTCGGCCTCGGCCCGGACGGCAGCCTCGCCGCCGTCGACCTGGCCAGCGCCTCGGTCGGTCCCAACGCCGGCATCGAGGGCGTTCCGCTCATGAGCCCGGAAGCCCTGGCGATCGCCGGCGGTGGCGCGGCCATCATCGGACTCGTCGTCTGGCTCCGTCGTCGTCGGGTGACGGTCGAAGGAACGCACTGATGTCGGGATCCAACTTCGGCGGTGGGATCGGGGGGATCGGCGCTTCGGGCGCACTCGCAGCCACGGGTGTTCCCTTCGGCTGGTATCTCCTCATCGCAACCACCGCACTCGTCGCGGGCTACCTCATCCTGAGGATCAGCCTCCGCCGACGTGCTGTTCGTACGGCCGGAGCGCATTCCGCCTAGGCGGGATGCACGGCGGAAAGGCGTCATCGGACCACCCCTGAATCCGATTATGTCTTTCCGCCTTTCGTCGTCTCCGCCGCTGCGCGATCGTTCCCGATCGGGCAGCGGCGCGATGACAACCATCGAGGAAGGCACCAACACATGACCGCCAGCGAATCGGCCCAAGCTCTCGCCTTTGTGCTGCTGGTGATCTTCCTCGGCTACATCCTGCTGATCCTGACGCCGTTCCTGCGCAGGAAGAAGGAGGCCGAAGGCGACCCCTCGGGCTTCTCCTGGCACGTGCTCGTGCCCTGCCGCGATGAGGAGGCCGTCATCGGCGCCACGATCGACCGGCTCCGCCGCGACTTCCCGGAGGCGCATCTCTGGATCATCGACGACGACAGCGATGACGGGACGGCCGGGATCGTCGAGGATCGGATGTCGCGGGATCCGCTCGTGCACCTGGTCTCGCGGAGGAGGCCCGACGCGCGCACCGGCAAGGGCGCCGCGCTCAACGCCGCCTACCGCGCGCTGAGCGCCTGGATGCCCGCCGACGCCGACCGCAGCTCCGTCGTCGTGCTCGTCGTCGACGCCGACGGCCGGCTCGCGCAGAACGCGCTGCGGCAGGCGGCGGGGGAGGCCGCGTTCGGCAACCCTCTGACCGGCGCGGCTCAGGCGGCGGTCTGGATGTCGAACCGCGACGACCGCGCCCCCGTGCTCGGTCACGGCGGCAGGCTCAACCAGTGGTGGGGCCGCTACCTGGTGCGGATGCAGGACATCGAGTTCCGCACGACCATCGCGGCCATGCAGAGCCTCCGCAAGCACACCGTCTCGGTCGGCCTGGGCGGAAACGGGCAGTTCACGCGCCTGAGCGTGCTCGACGAGATCTCCGCCACCGCGGGCGAGCCGTGGCACGGCTCGCTGCTCGAGGACTACGAGCTCGGCATCCACGTGATGCTCGCGGGGTACCGCACGGTGTACATGCACGACACCTACGTCGAGCAGGAGGCCCTGCCGGGCGCTCGCCGGCTGCTGACGCAGCGCACCCGCTGGTGCCAGGGCGGGATGCAGTGCACGCGGTATCTGCGGTCGATCTTCGAGTCGCGCTACATCAGCAACGCCGGTGCGCTCGAGGCGACCTACTTCCTGATGATGCCGTTCATCCAGCTGCTCGGCGTCGTGCTCTGGCCCACCGTCTTCATCGTGATGATCGCGCAGGGCGCGATCAACTCGGGCAGCCTGGGCCTGTGGCTCGCCGAGTCGTGGTGGCTGCTCCCGCTCATCGTGATCACCGGCATCCTGCCGTTCTGGATCTGGGCGCCCATCTACCGCTCGGTCGCCGAGCCGCGCCACAGCCTGCTCACCGCCGCCCTGTGGGGCATCGGCTACTGGCTCTACATGTACCAGACCTACGTCTGCGTTCTCCGCGCCTTCTTCCGCATCGTCATCGGGCGGGACGGCTGGGCGAAGACCAGACGGAATTCCGAGAAGAACGACATCGCCCTCGTGGCCAAGGAGAGCTGACGTGACAACACTCATCGCCGCAGACCGGCAGCCCCCGGCACGTGCCGCGCACTCGTTCCTCTCGGTGGTCGTGGGCCTCGGGCTCATCGCCGCCGCCATCGCGCTCCTGCTCAACCAGGAGGGCTTCCGCCGCACGGAGGCGATGATCACGGCGAGCGTTCTGAGCCTCTTCACCGACGGCGACGCCAACGGCGCGGGCACCATCGTCTACATCGGCATCGGCACGGGGTCGGTCAACGGGCTCGCCATCACCTTCCTGTGCTCGACCGTCGTTCTCGTGACACCTCTGCTGCTCATCGCCGGCTCGCTCTGCCTGCTGCCGCGATTCGGGCTCGGCCGGGTGCTGGGCGGCCTGGCGATCGCGCTTCCGATCGCCGTCGCCAGCAACCTCGCGCGCTACAGCCTCATCGCCCTCGCCCTGCAGCTCTTCGGCAGCGAGGGCTTCGACCTCGTGCACCACTACCTCGGATCGTTCCTGGTCATCCTCGGGCTGGCGTTCGCGATCTTCGTGCTCCTGCGCGTCGCCACGGGTCTCGGCCGCCGCCGGGTCCGACGGCACGCGAGCCGATGAAGGCTGGCCGCCGGAGTGCCGCTGTCGCGGCATCCGCCCTCGCGTCCGTCATGGCGCTCGTCGTGCTCCTGAGCGGGTGCGCGCAGGGCGGCACCTCGGGCGCCTCGTCTGCTCCCGGGGCGGCCGCTTCAGCCGGCTCCCGGGCGGGGCAGTGCCGGGTCGTGCTGGACCCGGTCGAGTTCGACGCGGTGAGCAACTCCTCGCCCACGGTCGACTGCGCCGCCCAGCACACCGTCGAGACCTTCGACGTCGTGGAGCTGGAGGGCTTCGACCCCGAAGCCGGGCGTCCCGACGAGCTGCTGCTGAAGGCGCGGGCCGGGCAGCTGTGCGCCTACGACGCGATGCGCGACTATATCGGGGCGCGGGATCGCGACTCCTCGCGCGACCTCCGGATCGTCGCCTTCGCCCCGACCGCCCGGGAGTGGGGCGACGGCGCCCGCTCGGTGCGATGCGACCTGGCCGTGCTCGAGAACGAGAGGTCGCTCGTGAGCGTGACGGGGAGCCTGCGCGACATCATGGAACGATCCGATTCGTCGGCGCTGCGACGGTGCTACCTGACCGCTCCGGGGGAGGAGGCCGGCTCCGGCTCCGAGACGACGTGCGATGAGGAGCACACCGCAGAGGACGTGAACGCCTGGCTCCCGGCGCGCACGGGCAACCCGGCGGCCGAGGACGTGCCGGGGCGCTGCGCCCCCTTCGTGCGGCAGTTCTTCGCCCCGGGCCCCGTTCCCGCCGACACGGTCGTGAGCGGGATCCTGCGGCAGGACGGCGAGGGCGGGGCGTGGACGCTGCGCTGCACCGCGGCCCAGGCACCGGGCGCCCCGGGCCCGATGAGGGGGAGCTATGCGGTCGGCTGAGACATCCCAGACATCCCAGACATCCCAGACGTCCCAGACGGCGGAGACGCAGGATGCCGCGGCGCCCGCGTCCCCGTCCCCGAGGGCGCGGCGTGCCTCGCGCCGGTGGTGGCAGAGCCCGGGCACCGAGGCGATCCGGGGGTGGTTCGCCCTGCGGCTGCTGCCCGGTGCCGCGCAGCCGAGGTCGTCGCCCGCGCTCGCCGCGGTCACGGCCGGTTTCGTCGCCGCGCTCGTGATGGCGTTGCGGCTCCTGGTGCCGAGCGCCGTCGGCGTCGCCGACCAGGGCGAGGGCACGAGCCTCCTGTGCCAGCTGGGGCTGAGGAACGTGCGCCCGTGGGACACCGAGCAGTTCACGCAGGCGATCTTCCCGCGCTGGGTTCCCCACGAGTGGTTCGGCGAGACCTGTCCGGGCGGCGGTGCGGGGCTGCCGTCGTCGTCGCAGCTGGGCATCGGCTGGCTCGCCCAGTGGGTGACCCCGTGGTTCGGAGGCGGCGAGGGGCTCGACACCCGGGTGCTCGGCCTGCTGTACTGCCTCCTCTTCGGAGTGCTCGTCGCGGCGCTCGTGCTCCTGCTGCCCGGGCGTCTCGGCTACCGCCTGCTGATCGCCGGGGTGCTCACCCTCGTGACCGCGGACGGCGTGTTCGCCGACTTCTTCGTCTCGCCGTACGCCTGGCCGGCGTCGATGCTGGGCGTGCTCGCGACGATGATCGCCCTGCTCTATCTCTGGCGCAGCGACACGGTCGACTGGACGGGCCTGCTGGTGGTGACGCTCGTCGCGGCATTCGCCCTCACGAGCGCCTTCGCCCTCGCCAGCCTCCTCCCCGTGGTCGTCGTCGCGCTCGTGTGGCGGCCGTATCGGCGGCGCGGGGCGCGGGTCTCCTCCTCGCGGGGCGCCCCGGCCGGGTCGCCGAACCGCAGCCCCTCGAATCCCAGCCCCTCGAATCCCAGCCCCTCGAACCGCGGCCTGCTGCGCCGGCTGCCCGGAGCGGTGGCGGCCCTCGTGCTCGTGGGAGTGGTCGTGGTCAGCTTCCCCGCGCAGAGCCGGATCGGCGAGAGCGAGCGCCGCTACGACGCCGTCTTCCTCGAGATCCTGCCGACCAGCCCCGACCCGCGCGGCGACCTGGCCTGGTTCGGGCTCGACCCCGAGCTCGCGGACGGCGCCGGGCGCGCGGCATCCGACCCGGCATCGGCCCTCTCGCAGAAGGGCTTCGAGCAGGTCGCCGAGAAGGTCACGCCCGCGACCCTCGCCCTCTTCGCGATCACCCACCCCGAGCGTCTGCTGCAGAAGGCCGACCGCGGTCTCATCGCGATGACGCATCCGCAGCTCGACTACCTGGGGTCGTACGAGGCGGCCGATGCGGGCCCGCGCGGCGAGCCGTGGCAGAAGGACTCGAGGATCCCCGTCGTGCGCACCCTGCTGACCGGGTTCGGCTTCGTGCCGGGCGCGCTCGTGCTGCTGCAGGTGGCCGTGTTCGTGCTCGGCATCGCCGTGGCGAGCCGCCGACGGCTCGGCAACGCCGCGGTGGCCCTGGGACGGATGTCGGCCTTCGCGATGGCCTTCCTCTGGCTGCACTTCTGGTTCGTGCTCATCGAAGACGGCGCGAGCGAGCTCCCGCGGAAGCTGCTCACTTCGACCTATCTGACGATGTTCGCGATCCCGCTCGGCCTCGCGCTCGCCCTGCTGCTCGTCAGGCAGCATCCGGCGACTCAGACCGTGCCGAAGTCCTCCAGACGCGTGCCCAGCCCGAAGAACGCGCGCACCGCGGCAAGCGTCCTCTCCGAGGCTCGTCCGTCGCCGTAGGGGTTGACCGAGCGGCTCATGGCCTCGTAGGCGCCGCGATCGTCGAGCAGACGGGAGACCTCGGCGACGATCGTGTCCTCCCCGGTTCCGACGAGCCGCACCGTGCCGGCATCCACCGCTTCGGGGCGTTCCGTCGTGTCGCGGGTGACCAGCACGGGCTTGCCCAGGCTGGGGGCCTCCTCCTGCACCCCTCCCGAGTCGGTGAGCACGATGTCGGCGTGGGCGAGGAGGGTCGTGAACTGGGCGTAGTCGAGCGGATCGGTGAGGATCACCCGTTCGCGCGACGACAGGGTGGCCGACAGCGCGTCGCGCACGACGGGGTTGCGGTGCAGCGGGAGCACGATCGTGAGCTCCGGATGACGCTCGGCCAGCCGTTCGAGGGCGCGGGCGGTGCTCGCCACCCCTTCGCCCCATGATTCGCGGCGGTGGCTCGTGACCACCAGCAGGGGACCGGTGCGCTCGGCGAGCGCCGCGAGCTGGGGGTGCTCGAGAGGCGTGTTCAGCGAGACGACGTGCAGGAGCGCGTCGATCACGGTGTTGCCGGTCACGACGATCGTCGACGGGTCGACGCCCTCGCGCAGCAGGTTCGAACGGGCCCCGGGGGTCGGGGCCAGGTGGAGGGAGGCGATCTGCCCGGTCACCTTGCGGTTGCCCTCCTCGGGGAAGGGCGAGGCGAGGTCTCCCGAGCGGAGCCCCGCCTCGAGGTGCACGACCGGGATCCCCTCGTAGAAGGCGGCGAGCGCGGCGATCGTCGAGGTCGAGGTGTCGCCCTGCACCATAACGGCGTCCGGCCTGCTCGCGGCGAAGACCTCGGCGAGTCCGTCGAACACCCGTGCCGCGATGGCGCCGAGGCTCTGCTTCGGGGTGATGATGTCGAGGTCGAAGTCCGGCACGATCCCAAACAGGCCGTTCACCTGGTCGAGCATGCTCCGATGCTGCCCGGTGACGGTCACGATCGTGTCGATGTCATCCGCTCGAAGCAGATCCCGGACGACGGGGGCGAACTTGATGGCCTCGGGGCGTGTTCCGTAGATGGGCATGACCGTAGGCACGTCGCAACCAATCGCAATCGTCGTGGGGGATGTTCCGAGCCTAGCAATCGGGCGCTCACGTCCGCGGGTGAATTGCGGGCCGTGGCAGGGTGAACGCAGAGCCCTCGCAGAGTGCCTGCGAGGGCTCTGTTCACACGCGGTGTGCGGCGCTATGCGCGGGAGCGGCGACGCGCGGTGAGCGCGACGGCTCCCAGCGCGACGAGCACAACGCCCAGGCCTCCGGCGGCGAGCAGAGCGGGCTCGACTCCCGTGGCGGCGAGACGCTTCCCGTCCGCGGCATCCTCGGCGGCGTCGGGGTCTTCGACGACCGGGGCCTCTGTGGGTGCGGTCGTGGGCTCCTCGCTGGGCACGGGCTCCTCGGCGAGAGGCTGCTGCACGAACTCGTAGACGATCGTCGCGGCGCGCTGCACGTAGAGGTCGACCTCGGTGCGCGGCCTGGACGGGTCGAAGGCCGTCGTCGCGGCGAGGGCGACCTCGCGGCCGGGCACGAGGATGATGCCGCTGTCGTGCGTGACGTCGCCGAGCTCGCCGGTCTTGTTCGCGAGCACCTCGCGCGGGATGACGGCGCCGAACTTGGTGTCGACCAGCTGGCCCTTCATGAGGTCGATGATGTGCTCGCTCGAGGCCGGGCTCAGGATCTCGTGCTTGTAGAACTTCGTGAGCAGATCGGTGACCTCCTCCGAGTTGAGCCAGTTCTCCTGCAGCGGCGGCAGGGCCGGGTGGATCATCTTGCGGCCGAGCCACATCTGCTCGTAGCCGAGGGCCGCGATGTACTCGTTCACGGCGTCGAAGCCGCCCGCGCGGTCGATGAGCACGTTGGTGGCGGTGTTGTCGCTGATCTGCACCATGAGCTCCATGAGCTCGCGCACCGTGATGTCGAGCGGGAAGGCACGGTCGCGCAGGGTGCCCGAGCCGCCCACGATGTTGTCGTCACCCGCCGGGATCGTGATCGACTCGTCGAGGCTCAGGGTGCCGTGGTCGGCGTCGTCCATGAGCAGGCCGAGCAGCGGGAGCTTGATGAGGCTCGCCGCCTTGTACTGCTCCTCGCTGCCGACGGTGACGCTCGCGTCGCCGTAGCTGCCGCTCAGGTCGGTGACCGAGACGCCCATGCGGACGCCGTCGGCCTGCGCCTCGGCGACGAGCGCGTCGAGCTGCGCGGTCATCTCCGCCCACGCCTGCTCCGGGGTCGGATCGGCGGCGTATGCGGGGGAGGTGGCGAGCACGAGGGAGCCGGCGAGCACGGCGGTGCCCACGGTCAGCAGGCCGAGCCTGCGGCGGGAGGGGGTGGTCGTATCCATGCCGAGTTGTCCTTTTATGAGGTGTCAGGTGTGATGTGCTTATGGATCGGGTATGCAGAAGGCTCGCAGGGGGATGTTTCGTCGCTGTTCCCGCTCGGTGACGGCGACAAAAAACCAGCGGTCTCGGAAAAACCCGGTGTCGGCGCCGCCGGTACAGTAGAACGCGTGCCCACACGCCTGACGAACTACTTCCTCCGCACCCTCCGCGAAGACCCCTCCGATGCGGAGGTCACGAGCCACCGGCTGCTCGTGCGCGCCGGCTACATCCGCCGCCAGGCGCCGGGCGTCTTCGCCTGGCTGCCCATCGGCCTGCGGGTGAAGGCCAAGATCGAGACCATCATCCGCGAGGAGATGACCGCGGCCGGCGCCCACGAGGTGCACTTCCCGGCCCTGCTGCCCCGCGAGCCGTACGAGGTGACGGGCCGCTGGGAGGAGTACGGCGACGGGATCTTCCGTCTCAAAGACCGCAAGGGCGCCGACTACCTCCTCGCCCCCACCCACGAGGAGGTCTTCACCCTGCTCGTGAAAGACCTCTACTCGAGCTACAAAGACCTGCCGCTGGCCATCTACCAGATCCAGGACAAGTACCGCGACGAGGCGCGCCCCCGCGCCGGCCTCCTGCGCGGCCGCGAGTTCACGATGAAGGACGCGTACTCCTTCGACTACACGGACGCGGGCCTCGACACGAGCTACCAGGCCCAGCGCGACGCCTACGAGCGCATCTTCACGCGTCTCGGCCTCGAGTACGTGATCGTGCAGGCGGATGCCGGTGCGATGGGCGGATCGCGCAGCGAGGAGTTCCTGCACCCCACCCCCATCGGGGAGGACACCTTCGTGCGCTCGGCCGGCGGTTACGCCGCCAACGTCGAGGCGTTCACGACCCTCGTGCCCGAGTCGCGCTCCGTCGACGGGCTCACCCCCGCCGAGGTGCTCGACACCCCGGACACCCCCACGATCGAGACGCTCGTCGAGCGTGCCAACAGCGCGCACCCCCGGCCCGACGGCCGCGCCTGGACCGCGGCGGACACTCTCAAGAACGTCGTGCTCGCCCTCACCCACATCGACGGCACGCGTGAGCTCGTGGTCGTGGGCGTGCCTGGCAACCGCGGCGTCGACCTCAAGCGCGCCGAGGTCGCTTTCGCCCCCGCCGAGATCGAGCCCGCGAACGACGAGGACTTCGCCAAGAACCCGGGCCTGGTCAAGGGCTACATCGGCCCCTGGTCGGCCGAGGGACCCGTGCTCGGCGAGACGTCGAGCACCGGCATCCGCTACGTGGTCGACCCCCGTGTCGTCGACGGCACCGGCTGGATCACCGGGTCGAACGTGCACGGCAAGCACGTCTTCGGACTCGTCGCCGGCCGCGACTTCCAGGCCGACGGCACCGTCGAGGTCGCCGAGGTGCTCGCGGGCGACCCGGCACCCGACGGCTCCGGCCCGGTGGAGCTCGCGCGCGGCATGGAGATCGGCCACGTCTTCCAGCTGGGGCGCAAGTACGCCGAGGCCCTCGGGCTCAAGGTGCTCGACGAGAACGGCAAGCTCGTGACCGTGACGATGGGCTCGTACGGCATCGGGGTCACCCGCATCCTCGCGATCATCGCGGAGCTCAACAACGACGAGAAGGGCATCATCTGGCCGCCCTCTGTCGCGCCCTTCGACGTGCAGGTCGTGGCGACCGGCCGCGATGCGGGCGTCTTCGAGGCGGCGGAGGCCGTGTCGGCGCAGCTCGAGGCCGCCGGCTTCGACGTGCTGCTCGACGACCGCCCCAAGGTGTCGCCGGGCGTCAAGTTCGGCGATGCCGAGCTCATCGGCGTGCCCACGATCGTGATCGTGGGCCGGGGCGTCGCCGACGGCGTCGTCGAGCTCTGGGATCGCCGTTCGGGCGAGAAGACCTCCGTGCCCCTCGACGGGATCGCCGCGGCCCTGAAGGGTTAGCCGCGAACCCGCAGCGGGTGCGCTGAAAACCAAGGTTTTTGCGCACCTGCTGCGGGTTCGCGGGTGTTATGCGGGGAGCGGGTTACGCGCGGGAGCGCGGGCGGCGGATGACGAAGACCGCGGCGGCACCGAGCAGCAGGGCCAGCACCGCGCCCAACGGCACGAGCGGGGAGAGCTCCACGCCCGTCGCAGCCAGGCCCGTCGGCTCGTCGGAGCCGTTCGACCCGGCCGGAGCGGCCGGGGTCGAGCTCGGCCGCGGCGCGTCGGTGGGCTCGGGCGTGTCCGTCGGCGCAGGTGTGTCGGTCGGCTCCGGGGTCGGCTCCGCGGCGATCCCGAAGTCGATCATCACGGGCTCCGACTCACGCGAGCCCAGCGCCTGCACGAGGCTGAGCTCGTAGGCTCCGGCGCCGAGCGGCTCCGGGAACGCGAGGGTCCACTCGCCGTTCTCGTCGATCGTCTGCGTGCCGGTGAGGCTTCCCGCAAGGCGAACCTCGGCGCCGGGGAGGCCCGTGCCGGAGAGCTCGGTGACCTCGGCGTCCCAGGGCAGGGTGCCCTCGGGCGCGTCGGCGACGGCGAAGCCCGTGAGGTCGGCGCGCTGCGTCAGCCACTGCTCGGGCGTCGTCGGGTGGTCGATGATGCGGGTCTCGCCGATGCAGCCGTTCCAGCCGTTGCGAGCTGCGTCATCGACCCAGTCGGAGCCGAGGATCCACGGCATGTCGTCGTTGTCGGCGAGGCCGGCGGCGTCGATCGCGTTGCGGAGCACCGGGGCTCCGTCGACGTACATCGTGATCGTGCCGGTCACGGGATCGTTGACGATGGCGACGTGCGCCCAGCTGTCGACCATGATCTCGCCGGACCAGTTGGTCTTGTCGCCCTTCGTGGGATCCGCGGGCACGGCCGTCCACTGGAACTCGCGCAGGTTGGAGATGCCGAGAGCCGTCGGAGAAGCCGTCCAGTCCCACTGCGTGCGGCCGAAGCCCTCGATCTTGGAGCGGTTGCCGGTGTGCACGATGTACTTCGACCAGCCGTTGGCCGTCGCGTCCCACCTCGAGTCCATCTTCACGAACGTCTCGACCGTGTATCCCTTCGAGAAGTCGGCGTTGTTGACGGGCGCATCGGCGTCGGTCGTCAGGTAGCTGAAGCGGCCCTTGACGAGATCGTCGGGGTTGTCGTCATCGATCGTCTGGTCGGAGTTCGCGAAGCACACGGCGGAGCCGTCCGAGGAGAAGCCCTGCACGTCGTCGCTCTGCACGGTGACGTCAGACCACTCGGCGCCGACGGCGTTGGTGTCGGCGGGGTCGACCCGGTGCAGGTCGTTGTCTCCCGCGACATCCGGGATCGTCACGTCCCCGTCCACGACACCGTCGAGGCCGTTGAAGCGCCAGTGCGCGAGGGTTCCGGGAACCTCCACGAAGTCGGACTCGTTGCCGGGCGCCTCGGTGGAGATCGGATCCGGGCCCGAGAAGCCGTCGAGCAGGATGTCGCGTGCGCGCTGCGAGAGCGACGGTGTGTCGGCCTGGCCGGCCCTGAAGCCGGGGTTGAAGCCCGAGAAGCGGTCGGCGAAGTCGACGTCGAGGGTGAACTCCTGATTCGGTCCTTCGAGGAACGCCTGGTCGTAGGAGGTCAGGCTGTCCTGGGGCTTGGCGACCACCCAGGGGGAGCCGGTCTGCACCTCGATCGTGCCGTTCGTGAGGTCGAACTCGAAGAGGCCGAGGTAGCCGTTCCCGCCCTCGTAGGCCATCTGGTAGTCCATGACGATCTCGGTCACGGTGTGGCCCGCGTCGTTGGTCTTCTCGAGACGGGATGAGCCGTGGAAGTGCCCGTTGAGGGTCATGAAGATCTGGTCGTTGCTGCGGATCAGCTCGTCCCACAGACGCAGCCCGTACTCGGTCTCCTTGGGGGAGACGGCGTCTGCGGCGATGTCGATCACCTGGTGGGTGGTCAGGATGACGGGCACCGTCGGGTGCGCGGCCATGACGTCGTCGGCCCAGGCGAGGGTCGCGTCGGAGGCGCGCCAGGAGAGGGCGAGCACCATGAACTGCTGACCCTCCGCCTCGAAGATGTGGTACTGGTTCATGCCCGTGGGGTCGCTGCCCTCGTAGGTGGACTGGGTCTCGGCACGATCGGGGCCGAACCACCGCAGGAAGGGCTCGTTCCCGAGGTCGTACTGGTCGTCGTAGAGGTAGTCGTTCGAGTTCCGCACGTCGTGGTTGCCCGCGAGGATCGAGTACGGCAGCTCGGCGTCGTCGAGCGTCGCCATCGCCGTGTCGGCGGCCTCCCACTCGTTCTGCGTGCCGACACGGTCGACGATGTCGCCGAGGTGGGCCACGAAGGGGATGTCGAGCTCATCCGAGTTCTCGGCCAGCCAAGCGGTCTGGGCCTGGAACGGGTCGGAGCCGTAGCGCGGGATGAACTGGTCGGAGGAGTATCGCGAATAGAACTGCGTGTCGGGCAGCACCGCGAAGGTGAACCGCGAGGCGAGGTCGCCTTCTGCCGGATCGGCGGCCTGGGCGGACGCGATCGGAACGGCGGCGAGGAGTCCGACGGCGAGTGCGCCCGCTGCGACCCCGGCGACGGCACGGATGCGCCTGCGCTGGGTTGTGCTGCCGGCCGGTTCGGCGGCTGGTGTGGATGGCACGTGGTGATCCTTTGCATAGAGACTGATGTTGCTGTGCGTCCGATATGGAACAGGCTCACGCTCCCTCGGTGGGATGGCCGTTTTATGGAACGTTTCAGAAGGAGCGGCGACCGTCAGGTGAACGACGTCTGTCCCGCGAACAGGGGTCAAACGCACGCCCGCGGCGAACTGGATGACGAGATGGCGAGTGTCGGGTACCCTAGGAGATTGCACTCGTCGCGCGAATCGCGGCAACAACATGAATAGAGGAGGCCGGCATGGACATCGACCTCAGCGTCCTGCGTCTGATGGAGCGAGAGCGCGAGATCCCTTTCGACGAGCTCGTGCAGATCATCGAGCAGGCGATACTGACCGCCTACCTGAAGCACACGGGGCAGCCCGAGCACAAGGCGTCGCCCGCGGAGCCCACGGCCCGCGTCGAGATCGACCGCAAGACCGGCCACGTGAGCGTCTTCGTGCCCGAGTACGACGATGAGGGCGCGATCGTCGGCGAGGCGGAGGACAGCCCGAGCGACTTCGGGCGCATCGCCGCCTTCGCCGCCAAGCAGGTCATCAACCAGCGCCTGCGCGATCTCGCCGATGACGCCGTGCTCGGCGAGTTCCGCGGCCGTGAGGGCGACATCGTCGCCGGCGTCATCCAGCAGGGCCCGAACCCGCGGATGATCCACGTCGACCTCGGCTCCGTCGAGGCCATCCTCCCGCCCGAGGAGCAGGTGCCGGGCGAGGAGTACACGCACGGCTCGCGCATCCGCGTCTACGTCACGAGCGTGAGCAAGGGGCTCAAGGGCCCGCAGATCACCGTGTCGCGCACGCATCCCTCGCTCGTGCGCAAGCTCTTCGCGCTCGAGGTGCCCGAGATCGCGGCCGGCTCGGTCGAGATCGTCTCGCTCGCCCGCGAGGCCGGCCACCGCACCAAGATCGCCGTGCGCGCCAAGGAGCCCGGCATCAACGCCAAGGGCGCCTGCATCGGCGAGCTCGGCCAGCGTGTGCGCGCCGTGACGGCGGAGCTCAACAACGAGAAGATCGACATCGTCGACTACTCGCCCGACCTCCCCACCTTCGTGGCGAACGCGCTCTCGCCGGCCAAGGTCACCTCGGCCTTCGTGATCGACGAGTCGCTCAAGGCGGTGCGTGCACTCGTACCCGACTACCAGCTCTCGCTCGCGATCGGCAAGGAGGGCCAGAACGCCCGGCTCGCCGCGAAGCTCACGGGTGCGAAGATCGACATCCAGCCCGACTCCACGGTGGAGTGAGCGGCAGCGCAGCCGCTTCGCTCACTGCCCCGCTCACCGACGGGTGTACGATGGAACCAGTCAGAACGTGCGTCGGATGTCGCGCACGCGCCCCCAAATCCTCACTCGTGAGGATTGTGGCCCAAGAATCCCAACTCGTGGTCGATACTGCGTCGCGGTTTCCGGGCAGGGGAGCGTGGATGCATCCGACTCTCGAGTGTTTCGACAAATCCATCGGGCGCCGCGCTTTCGGGCGCGCACTGAAGGTCACGGAGACGCTCGGCTCAGAGAACGTCGCGCGCTTCCTGGCTTCGAAGGAGACTCAACCGGAGTCTCTGGATTCCTGACGGACTCCCACCCCCAGCGAGTGCGGATCCCCGCCAGACCATGAGAGAACAGGCTGAACGGCACAGTGATCACAAATGAGTGACAACTAATGAGTGGCTCGAAATGAGTCCCGTCCGCTTTTAATGGTCTGCCCTGTCCGGGTGCAGACCCGAGACAGGAGAAAACGTGGCAAAACCACGCGTACACGAGATCGCCAGCGAACTCGGCGTCGATAGCAAGCTCGCCCTTGCGAAGCTCAAGGAAATGGGCGAATTCGTCAAGGGACCCTCGTCGAGCATCGAGCCGCCCGTCGCGCGCAAGCTGAAGGCTGCGCTCGAGGCCGACGGCATCGCGACGAAGTCCGACCAGCCCGCCGCGTCGGCACCCCGTGCCGCCGCGAGCACCCCCGCGCCTCGCGCTGCCGCGACCCCCGGGCCCCGCCCGCCGGCCGCACCCGCAGCCCCGGCCGCGCCCCCCGCCCCGACGACCCCGGCGCCGCTCTCGGTCGCCGAGCGTCAGGCGCAGGCGCTCGCACAGGAGAAGGCCACCGCCGAGCGTGTCGCGACCGAGCGCGCAGCCGCAGAGACGGCAGCCGAGTCGGCCCCGGCTCCGGATGCCGCGCAGCCCGCCTCCGCGGCGGCGGCCGGTTCCGCACCCTCCGCCGCAGGAGCCGCCCCCGCGGCGCCGCGCCCGGGTGGCAGCATCCCGCGCCCGCAGGCTCCGCGCCCCGGCAACAACCCCTTCGCCAGCAACCAGGGCATGGGCCAGCGCCCGAACGCTCCGCGCCCGGGCAACAACCCGTTCGCGAGCTCGCAGGGCATGGGCCAGCGCCCGACCCCCGGCAACATCCCCCGCCCGGCAGCGCCGCGCCCCGGCGCGCCGCGCCCGGGTGGACCCGGCCAGGGCCAGCGTCCCGGCGGCTTCGGCCAGCGCCCCGGTGGAGCAGCCGGCGGCGGCTTCCAGCGTCAGGGCGGTGGAGCCCGACCCGGCTTCCAGCGTCCCGGTGGAGCACCCGCCGCAGGCGGAGCAGCACCCGCGGGCGGTTTCGCACCGCGTCCCGGTGGCGGCGGCCGTGGCCGTGGCCCCGGCGGTGGAACCGCTGGAGCGTTCGGCCGCGGTGGCGGCAAGAGCAAGGCCCGCAAGTCGAAGCGTACGAAGAGGGCCGAGTTCGAGCTGAGGGAGGCCCCGTCGCTGGGCGGCGTGAGCGTTCCCCGCGGCGACGGCAACACGGTCGTGCGACTGCGCCGTGGCGCCTCGATCACCGACTTCGCCGACAAGATCGACGCGAGCCCCGGAAACCTCGTGACCGTGCTCTTCCACCTCGGTGAGATGGCGACGGCCACGGAGTCGCTCGACGAGGCCACCTTCGAGGTGCTCGGCGAAGAGCTCGGCTACCGCATCATGATCGTGTCGCCGGAGGAGGAGGACCGCGAGCTGCTCGAGGGCTTCGACATCGACCTCGACCAGGAGCTCGAGGACGAGACCGACGAAGACCTCGAGATCCGCCCCCCGGTCGTCACCGTCATGGGTCACGTCGACCACGGCAAGACCCGGCTCCTCGACGCGATCCGCAACGCGAACGTCGTCGCGGGCGAGGCCGGCGGCATCACCCAGCACATCGGCGCCTACCAGGTCACGACCGAGCACGAGGGCATCGAACGCGCCATCACCTTCATCGACACCCCGGGCCACGAGGCGTTCACCGCCATGCGTGCCCGTGGTGCGCAGGTCACCGACATCGCGATCCTCGTGGTCGCGGCCGACGACGGCATCATGCCCCAGACGATCGAGGCCTTGAACCACGCGCAGGCGGCCAACGTGCCGATCGTCGTGGCGGTCAACAAGATCGACAAGGAGGACGCCAACCCGGCCAAGGTGCGCCAGCAGCTCACCGAGTACAACCTCGTCGCCGAGGAGTACGGCGGAGACGTCATGTTCGTCGACGTCTCGGCCCGCAACAACGTCGGCATCGACAAGCTGCTCGACGCCGTGCTGCTCACCGCTGACGCCGGGCTCGACATGCGAGCGAACCCGAACAAGGACGCCCGCGGCGTCGCCATCGAGGCCAAGCTCGACAAGGGGCGTGGCGCGGTCGCGACCGTGCTCATCCAGTCGGGAACGCTCCGGGTCGGCGACGCGATCGTCGCCGGAACGGCGTACGGCCGCGTGCGCGCCATGCACGACGAGAACGGCGACGCGGTCGAGGCCGCGACGCCGTCGCGCCCCGTGCAGGTGCAGGGCCTCTCCTCGGTCCCGCGTGCGGGCGACACCTTCCTCGTCACCGAGGAAGACCGAACCGCCCGCCAGATCGCCGAGAAGCGCGAAGCGGCCGAGCGCAATGCTCAGCTCGCCAAGGCCCGCAAGCGCATCAGCCTCGAGGACTTCACCCGTGCGCTCGAGGAGGGCAAGGTCGAGTCGCTCAACCTCATCATCAAGGGCGACGTCTCCGGTGCCGTCGAGGCGCTCGAGGAGTCGCTGCTCAAGATCGAGGTCGACGAGTCGGTGCAGCTTCGGATCATCCACCGCGGAGTCGGCGCGATCACCGAGTCGGACGTCAACCTCGCGACGATCGACAACGCGATCATCGTGGGCTTCAACGTGCGCCCCGACCCGAAGGCCCGCGAGCGTGCGGCGCGCGAGGGTGTCGACATCCGCTTCTACTCGGTCATCTACGCCGCGCTCGAAGAGGTCGAGAACTCCCTCAAGGGAATGCTCAAGCCCGAGTACGAAGAGGTGCAGAGCGGTGTCGCGGAGATCCGCGAGATCTTCCGCTCCTCCAAGTTCGGCAACATCGCCGGTGTCGTGGTGCGATCGGGAACGATCACGCGAAACGCGAAGGCACGCGTCATCCGCGATGGCGTCGTCGTCGGCGACAACCTCGCCATCGAGTCGCTGCGCCGGTTCAAGGACGACGTCACCGAGGTCCGCACGGACTTCGAAGCCGGTATCGGCCTCGGCAAGTTCAACGACATCCAGATCGGCGACGAGATCGAGACGATCGAGCTCAAGGAGAAGCCGCGCGGATAAGCGCGGTCCAGCCGGCGGTCGTCGAGTGCGTTCCGCGCACTCGACGACTGCTCGGCTCACCATCCGGTCGGCACATCTAGGGTTGTGGAAAGAGCGGCGGTACGGCCGCTGAGAGCAGAGGAGTTGGTCATGGCAGATCCGGCACGCGCCGCGAAGATGGCGGACCGCATCAAGGTCATCGTCGCCAAGAGGCTCGAACGCGGCATCAAAGACCCGCGTATGGGCTTCGTGACGATCACCGACGTCAAGGTGACGGGCGACCTGCAGCACGCGAGCGTCTTCTACACGGTCTACGGCACCGACGAGGAGCGCGCCGACACGGCCGCAGCCCTCACCTCGGCGACGGGCATGTTCCGCACCGAGGTCGGCAAGAACATCACGGCGAGGCTCACCCCGTCGATCGAGTTCATCGCCGACGGCATCCCCGAGAACGCCGCCCTCATCGAGCAGCTGCTCGCCGAGGCGCGCAACCGCGACAACGAGGTGGAGAGCCTCGCCCGCGGCGCGGACTACGCCGGCGACGCCGACCCGTACGTGAAGCCGCGCGCGCTCGACGACGAGGACTGAGCGGGCCGGTCTCTGACCGAGTGGGGTCGAGGGCGAGCCTCTAGCCGTTCCCGGCCTGGTAGCTCTCGGAACCGGGGGCGCCGCCGCTCATCTCGAGCACGATGCCCGTGGGGTCGAAGCCGATCGACGCGTCGTAGTACTCGCCGTCGACGGGGATCCGGATCATCACGCGGTACTGCAGCGCGTCGTCGATGACGACGGGTGTCACCCCGATGTAGGCCGACTGGCTCGAGCCGGGTGCGAGGGCGTCGCCGAGCCCGCTGAGCTGTTTCGCCCGCTCGACGAGGGAGGGCAGCATCCGCATGTCGATGCCGCTCACGTCGAAGAGCTCGGCGTCCAGCTCGCCGGGATCCGGCTGGGAGGCCGCCGCGCCGTCGCGCGTGGCCACGCCGTCGGTGTAGTCGAAGGTGTCGAGCGTCTGCGCACCCGGCGAGCTGGGCGCGTCGGCGCTCGCGAACTGCCCGCCGAAGTAGAGGCTGGTGAGCTGGGGGCCGCCGGCCGCCTCGACGATCGCGTCGACGGCTTTCTGCGCGTTGTCGCCGACGAACATGTCGGCCGCCGCCTCGGCCGCCCGCCGGGCCTCCTCCTGCGCGGCCTGCTCCGCCTGGTACTGCTCGTACTCGCCCTCCGAGGTGTGCGGGCGGCGCACCTCGTCGAGGGTCGTCTCGCCGTTCGCTATCGCCGCGATCGTCGGATAACAGGGCACGAGGGCGAGCCCGGCGCCGAGAAGGATGCCGAGGACGTAGAAGACCGGGGGGATGCGCCGCAGCCCCGATGTGCGCGGCGGCTTCGTCGCGGGGCCGGCGGCCGGCGCGACGCTGCTCGACGGGTTGAGGATCGCCGTCGTGGGGACGGAGGCGCCGCTGGGCGCGCTCACGGTGCCCGCCGTGCTCATCGCCGCGCCGGCGGTCTGGGGCGGAGCGGTGCGCGTCGTGCGCACGCGCTCGTCGCTCGCGGCCCGCTGCACCCACTCGTCGGGCGGGCTCATGACGAGCTGCACGCCCGTGGCGGGTCCGGCCGGCTGCGCCACGACGACGACGCACTCGGGCTGCAGGCGCGGGATCTCGAGGATGTCGACGAGCTTGCGGGTCGTCGTCGAGAACGCCGCTCCGTGGTCGGGCACGACGACGAGGTCGATGTCGCAGACGGGCTGATCGTTGATGGTCGTGCCCGTGCGCCGGATCGAGGTCACCCGGGCGAGGTGCAGCCGGCCCTCGTGCGCGGCGGCGGCCACCTCCTCGGCGGACAGGGGCAGGCCGAGTCGGCCGCCCCCGCCGATGCCCGCGACACTGCGCGCGATGAGGATGAGGGGCAGGAAGACGCTCGAGATGATGGCGAGCGGGATCACGAGCCCGGCCCATGCCTCGTCGCCGGAGACGATCCAGGCGCCCACGCTCGCCAGCAGTGCGCCGATGCCGACGGAGAAGAGAACGCGGATCACACCATCACGTTAGCGAGCCGCAGGCCCGACGCCAATTCGGGGGACAACGCGCTCACTCCGGCAGCGTGATCCCGCCCTGAGGGGACGGGACGGCGAGGCCGTCGGCGAGCAGGCCGGCCAGTGCGCGGGCGAGCTGCGCGGCATCCGGCCACAGACGGCCGATCTCCTCGTGGCTCACGGGCACGTGCGCCGCCCGCAGCTCGGCCATGATGAGCCCGCGCACCTGGCGGTCCGAGCCCTCGAACCTCTTCTGCACCGCCTTGCGCGGCCCGTCGTACTCCGGATAGCCGGCGGCCCTCCACGCGCAGAGCTCGCGCACGGGGCAGGACTCGCAGCGGGGCGAGCGGGCGGTGCAGACCACGGCGCCGAGCTCCATGATCCCGGCGTTGAAGGCCCGGGCCCGCACCGGGTCGGCCGGCAGCAGGGCGTCCATCGCGGCGAGGTCGCGCTTCGACGGCGGAGCGGGCTCGGCGTTGCCGTCGACCGCCCGGGCGAGAACCCTGCGGGTGTTGGTGTCGACGACGGGATGCCGCGCGCCGTAGGCGAAGGCGGCGACGGCCCGTGCGGTGTAGTCGCCGACCCCCGGGAGCGCGAGCAGCTCGCCGACGTCGGAGGGCACCACGCCGCCGTGGCACTCGGTGATCGTGACCGCGCAGGCGTGCAGCCAGAGGGCCCGCCGGGGGTAGCCGAGCGACTTCCAGGCCCGCACGGCCTCGCCGGAGGGCGCCGACGCGAGGGCCTCGGGGGTCGGCCAGCGGTCGAGCCACTCCTCGAGCCGCGGGATCACCCGGGTGACGGGGGTCTGCTGCAGCATGAACTCGCTCACGAGCACACCCCAGGCCGTGAAGCCGGGGCGTCGCCAGGGCAGTTCGCGCGCGTTCTCGGCGAACCAGTCCACGATGTCGCCGGCGATCTCGCCCGTGACGGTGGCGCTGCCGGCGATCGTGGCGGGGGCCGCCTCCCGTGCGTTCGTGTGTGCCATCCCGTCTAGGCTACGGCGCGCGCGGCGTAGGCTCGGATCATGACGCTCATGAGCACACCCCGGGTCGAGTTCCTGCGAGGGCTGCGTGCCGAGATCGCCCACAACTACGGCGTCGGACGTGCCGTCGTGGCGGTCGACGGGGCACCCGGATCCGGCACGGCGGAGTTCGCCGACGATCTCGCGGCGGTCTTCCGCGAGGTCGGGCACAACAGCTTCCGCGCCTCGCTCGAGGACTTCCACACCCCGCGAGCGGTGCGCTACCGTCACGGCCGCGAGTCCGCCGAGGCCTACTACCGCGACTCCTACGACTACGCCCTGCTGCGCCGGGTGCTGCTCGACCCGTACCGGATGGGCGGCAGCACGGGCTTCGTGACCGTCGCCTTCGACGTGCGCCGCGACGCACAGGTGGAGCCCAAGTGGCTGAGCGCCGACGTCGACGCGATGCTCGTCGTCGACGGCCCGTTCCTCAACCGCCCGCAGACCCGGGGGCTCTGGGACTACTCGATCTTCCTCGACGCCGACGACGTGGTGCGCTACGAGCGGCTCGCCGCGAGCATCGGGGTCGATCCCGATCCGGATGCCCCGTCGAACGCCAAGTACCGCGAGGGCTGGGAGCTGTATCTCGCCGACGGAGGGCCGAGGCTGCTGGCCTCCGCGATCGTCGACGACAACGACGCCGCCCGGCCGTGGCGGGTCTTCTCCGACTCGTGCTGAGGGACTGGCCTGCCCTCTCCCTGCCCCTCCGACCCAAATGCAGGACTCGCACCGGATTTCGGACCGTATAGTCGTGATTCTGGTCTCCCCACCGGAAGATCTCCTGCATCTGGGTTGGCGGGTTGGCTCAGCCCAGCGGCACCCGTCGCACGACCTCGTCGGGTGGCAGGAAGCGCCCCGTGCGCTCGACCTCGTGCACGAGCGCCACGAGCTCACGGCTGACGGGTGTCGCGACCCCGGCCAGCTCCCCTTCGCTCACGACCGCGCCGTTGAGGTAGTCGATCTCGGTCGGCTTGCCGCGCCGGATGCTCTGCAGGGTCGAGCCCGGGTTGGGCGTCGCCCCCATCCGGGCCGCCATCAGCCGGGGGAGCACACCGCCGATCGCCCGGGGCAGCCGTGCGAAGAGCCGCAGGCGCGCGTCGCCGAGCCCCTGCATGCTGCCGAAGCGGATGCCGCGTGCCTCTCCGACCCGCACGGCCTCCCGCATGCTCTGCGTGACGATGGCGCGCAGCCCCGGGTGCGCGATCGTCTGCTGGGCGCTGAGGCCCGTGATGGCGGGCATGGCGTTGACGTGGTTGACGAGCAGCTTCGTCCACTGGGCGCCCACGAAGTTGGGCAGCTCGACGACGGGGAAGGCCTCGCGCAGGATGCCGCCGAGCTCGCGCACGCGCTCGGTGACCGGCCCCGTGCCGCCGCCCAGATAGCTCGGCGCCGGCGTCGTGACGGTCACGTGGCCGGGGGAGAGGTACGAGGCGGCGAACATCGCGAGCATGCCGACGGTCTGGGCGGCGGGCAGCGCGGCCCGTGCGACGTCGACGCCGCGCAGGCCGTTCTGCACGACGATGACGGTCGTGCCGTCGAGGGCCCGGGCGTTCTCGCGGATCGCGGCCTCGGCATCCATGGCCTTGGTGGCCACGAGCGCGAGATCGGGGCGCTCCGTGAGACGCGGTGACGCCGTGACCGGTGCGGTGTGGGAGCCCCAGCCGCCGTCGAGCACGAGGCCGCCCGCGCGCACGGCGTCGAGCTGCTCGCCCCGGGCGGTGACCTCGACGTCGTGGCCGGCGCGATCGAGCAGCGCGGCCATCGTGCCGCCGACGGCTCCCGCTCCGACGACGGCGATCCTCATGCTGGAACTTTAGCCGCTTCCGTGCGCCCGCCTGCAGCGGTCTCGTCGCCCGCCGGGCGCGGGCTGCGCGCGAGACGGCCGGCGGGCAGCGCGAGCGCGATGAGCAGGGCGAGCACGAGCGCGCCGGCGCCGACGAGGATCGCGGGCACCGCGGCATCCACGTAGCCGGTCGGGGTGAGCTGACCGCCCGCGCCCGAGAAGACCGCCGTGAGCACGGCGACGCCGAGCGCCACCCCGATCTCGCGGATCGTCGAGTTCGTGCCCGAGGCCGTCGCGCGGTCGGCGTCGACGATGTCGGCGAGCACGGCCGTGGAGCTCGGCGCGAAGACGAGTCCCATGCCCACCCCGCCGAAGAGGAAGGCGGGCAGCATCTCGACGTACTCGACCGTCGGCGACATCGTGAAGGCGAGCCAGACGAGCGAGATCACGAGGAAGACGAGGCCCACGACGATGAGCAGCCGGGTGCCGACCCGCGGTGCGACGATGCCGGCGAGCGGGGCGACGACCATGGGCGCGAGGGTCCAGGGCATCGTCATGACCCCTGCCTCGAGCGGGGTGTGGCCCTGGACGACCTGCAGGAACTGGATGAGGATGAAGATCGCCCCGAAGATGCCGAAGCTGAAGGTCAGGCCGATGCCGTTGGCGACGCTGAAGCTGCGGCTGCGGAACAGTCGCAGGGGCACGAGCGGATCGCGGGTCCTGCGCTCCCAGGCGAGAAAGCCGGCCAGCAGAAGGGCGCCCGCCACGAGGGGCACCGTGATCTCGGGGCTCGACCAGCCGGCCTCGTTGCCGCGCACGACGGCGAAGACGATCGCGAAGACGCCCAGCCCGGCCAGCAGCAGGCCGACGACGTCGGGTCGCACGCTGCGTCCGAAGCTCTCCGGCAGCACGAAGAGCACGAGCGGCAGGGCGACGATGCCGACCGGCAGGTTGATCCAGAAGATGGCGTGCCAGCTCCAGCTCTCGATGGCCAGGCCGCCGATGAGCGGGCCGAGCGCGACGCCGAGGCCGGAGACGCCGCCCCAGATGCCGATCGCGAGCGGGCGGAGCCGGTCGGGAACGCTGCCGGCGAGGAGGGTGAGGCTCAGCGGCATAAGAGCCGCTGCGCCCGCTCCCTGCAGAGCGCGGGCGGCCACGAGCATCCACGGCTCGGTCGCGAGGGCGCAGGCGACGGAGAAGACCGTGAAGACGACGATGCCGATCGCGAAGAGCCGTTTGCGGCCCCAGCGGTCACCGAGGGAGACGGCCATGAGCATGAGGCTCGCGAAGCTGAGCGTGTAGGCGTTGACGAACCACTGCAGCTCTTCGAGGGAGGCGTCGAGGTCGGTGCGCAGCACGGGCAGCGCGGTCGTCACGACGAGGTTGTCGAGGGTGGCCATGAACATGGGCAGGGAGACGGCCAGGATCACGAGCCAGAGGGGCGCGGTGCGGCGGGCGCGGGAGGTCATTGCTGTCCGATCCGATGCGAGGAGGCTGAGTTGTTGTAATCGGATGATTACAAAATTCGAGAGTAGTAATCGACTGATAACCTGTCAAGTGTGAAAAACGTCCCCGGAAGCGCCGCAGGCCCGGCGGCCTCGGAGCAGCCGACCGAGCGAATCCCCTCCGCCGAACGCCGCGAGCAGATCCTGCGCGCGGCGACGGCCGTCTTCGGGGAGCGCGGCTACGCCCAGGCGACGACTGACCGCGTGGCGCAGGCCGCCGGCATCAGCCAGCCCTACGTCGTGCGGATGTTCGGCAGCAAGGAGAACCTCTTCCTCGAGGTGCTCGACCGGGCGCTCGGGCGCATCATGGAGTCGTTCCGAGCGGTGCTCGCCGACCCTGACGACAGCCCCGTCGGGCCGCGTCTCGGGCGGGCCTACGTCAACCTCATCGAAGACCGGGGCATCCTGCTCTGCCTCCTGCAGGCCTTTATGCTCGGGCACGACGAGACGATCGGCCGCAAGGCCCGTCAGGGCTTCCTGGCGATCTACCGGCTGCTGCGCGACGACGTGGGCCTCGACGCCGACGACGCGCGCCGCTTCCTCGCCGAGGGGATGCTCATCAACACCCTGCTCGCGGTGCGGATGACCGACGACTACGCCACCGACGTCTGCGCTCAGGAGATCCTCGAGAGCGCCTTCAGCTCCAAGCTCGACCTCGTGCTCGACGTCGCGCGACGCGACTCCGGCGCAGACGCGGGCAGGCCCGCGGCGAGCGGTCGCGCATGAGGCGGCCGCAATCGACCCGGAGCGGCCTGCTGCTCGTCGACAAGCCCGCGGAGTGGACGAGCCACGACGTCGTCGCGCGCACCCGCAGGCTCGCGCAGACCCGCAAGGTCGGCCACGCCGGCACCCTCGACCCCATGGCGACGGGCCTGCTCATCCTCGGCGTCAACAGCTCGACACGACTGCTGACCTACATCGTCGGCCTCGACAAGGAGTACACCGCGACCATCCGCCTCGGTGCGGCCTCGACCACCGACGACGCCGACGGCGAGCTGCTGGACGCCGCCGAGCCGACGCTGCTCGCTGCGGTGACCCCCGAGCGCATCCGAGCCGGCCTCGCCCTCCTCACGGGCGAGATCGACCAGGTTCCGAGCGCCGTGAGCGCTATCAAGGTCGACGGCAAACGCGCCTACGCGCGTGTGCGCGCGGGGGAGGACGTGCAGCTCGACGCCCGCAGGGTCACGATCGCCGAGTTCGAGCTGCTCGAGACCCGTCGCCCCGCCGTCTCGAACGCCGACCCCGCCGAGCCCGCCTGGATCGACCTCGACGTGCGGGTGGTCTGCTCGAGCGGCACCTACGTCCGCGCGCTCGCCCGCGACCTCGGCGCGGGCCTCGGCGTCGGCGGGCACCTCACGGCGCTGCGGCGCACGAGGATCGGCCCGTTCGGCATCGCCGAGGCGGAGGCGCTCGACGAGCTCGAGCCGGAGCGGTCGCTCGTGGCGCCCGCGGTCGCGGCATCCGCTCTCTTCGCCACTCTCGCCCTGAGCGAGGAGGAGGCCGTCGACCTGGGCCACGGCAAGCGCATCGCCGTCGACCCCGGGTTCGAGCGCGGGGTGCCGATCGCGGCCCTCGCGCCGAACGGGCGTCTCGTCGGGCTCGTCGAGGCGCGTGGCGGCCAGGCCGTGACGCTCGTGAATTTCCCCGCCGACGAGACGCAGCCTCACGAGACGCAGCCCGACGAGACGCAGGAGGCGTAGCGCGTGATCGAGTGGTTCACCTACGCGCAGATCGGCGTCGCCGTGCTCGCGGCGCTGCTGTGCATCGTGCTCGGCCTCGCGGGGCGCTCGCCGAGCGACCTCACCGTCGGCGCGACGGCGCTCGTCGAGCTGCTGCTGATCGCGCAGCTCGTCGTCGCGATCGTCGCCCCGCTCGCCGGCAACGAGCCCACGGGAAGCCTGCTCGAGTTCTACATCTACCTCATCTCGGCGATCCTGCTGCCGGCTGCGGCCACGTTCTGGGCCCTCGTCGAGCGCTCGCGCTGGTCGACCGTCATCCTGGGCGTCGCCTGCATCGCGATCGCGATCATGCTCTACCGGATGCAGCAGATCTGGTCGGTGCAGCTGTCGTAGGGCGGGCTGCACGAGGGCTGCAATAATTGTCTTGCGATGACTGAACAGACCACGAACACTGCCGCGACACGCCCCGGGCGCACGCCCTCACGCATCGGCGGGGTCGGGCGGGTTCTCGTCGTGGTCTACGCGATCCTCGCGCTCGCCGCGACCGGCCGCTCGTTCTACCAGATCGCCACGAAGTTCGGCGAGGCCCCCGTCGCCTATCTGCTCTCGGCGCTCGCTGCCGTGGTCTACATCGTCGCGACCGTCGCCCTCGTCTCGCGCGGCCGGGTCTGGTACCGGGTGGCCGTGACCGCGATCGCCTTCGAGCTGCTCGGCGTCCTCGTGGTCGGCACCCTGAGCATCGTCGACGCCGCCCTCTTCCCGCACGACACCGTCTGGTCGGTCTACGGGCGCGGCTACCTGTTCATCCCGCTCGCGCTGCCCGTCCTCGGCCTCTGGTGGCTGTGGAGCCACCGCCCGAGCCGCACGGAGACTGCCGCGGATGCCGCACGCACGGCGGCGCACGACGGATCCGCCGCCTGATGCGGGTCTTCCGCGACCCGGCCGAGGTGCCCGCCGGCTTCGGCCCGAGCGCCGTGACGATCGGAAAGTTCGACGGCGTGCACGCCGGGCACCGCGCCGTGCTCGCGGAGCTCTTCGCGGTCGCAGGGCGGGAGTCGCTCGTGCCCGCGGTCGTGACCTTCGACCGGCATCCGCTCGTGCTGCTCGCTCCCGAGACCTGCCCCGAGACGCTCGTGGGGGTCGAGCAGAAACTCGAGCTGCTCGCCGAGACCGGGGTCGAGGCATCCCTCGTGCTGACCTTCGACGAGGCGCTCGCATCGCTGAGCCCGCAGGAGTTCGTGGAGCGCGTTCTCGTGCACGCCCTGCACGCGCGCGAGGTGCTCGTCGGCGGCGACTTCCGCTTCGGGCACCGCGGCGCGGGCACCATCGACACCCTGCGCAGCCTCGGCGAGCAGCACGGCTTCGGCGTGCGCGTCATCCCCGACCTGCTGTTCGCGGGGCGGCGGAGGGTCTCGTCGACCTGGATCCGCCAGCTGCTCGCCGAGGGCAACGTGAAGGAGGCCGCCGAGCTGCTCGGCCACGTGCCCACCGTGCGCGGCGTCGTCGTGCACGGGGCGAAGCGCGGGCGCGAGCTCGGCTTCCCGACCGCGAACCTGTCGCCCGAGTCCGACGGGCTCATCCCCGCCGACGGCGTCTACGCGGGGTGGCTCACCGATCACGGCGTGCGGTACCCCGCGGCTATCTCGGTCGGCAGCAACCCGACCTTCGACGGCGTTCCGCCGAAACAGGTCGAGGCCTTCGTGCTCGACGAGGAGCTCGACCTCTACGACCACGTCGTCGACGTCTCCTTCGTCGCCCGCATCCGGGGCATGGTCGCGTACTCGGGCGTCGAGCCGCTCATCGAGCAGATCAGCGCCGACGTGCAGACCGTGCGCTCGATCCTGCTGTGAGTGCCCGCACCGGTCGCATCCTCGCCCTTCTCGGCATCCTCCTCGTCGCAGCCAATCTGCGCACCGCCGTCGCGGCGCTCTCGCCGATCGTCCACGAGATCGCCGTCGACATCCCGCTCGGCAGCATCGCCGTGGGCGTGCTCGGGATGCTTCCACCGGTCTGCTTCGCGATCTTCGGCGTCATCGCCCCGGTCTTCACCCGCCGCTTCGGCCTCGAGCGGGTGCTCGTCGTGGCGATGGTCGCCGTCGTCGCCGGACACCTCGTGCGGGCGGCCTCGGGATCCCTCCCGCTGCTCTTCGTCGCGAGCGCGGTGACCTTCGCGGGGATGGGCGTCGGCAACGTCGCCCTGCCCCCGCTCGTGAAGAAGTACTTCCCCGATCGCATCGGGCTCGTGACCTCGCTCTACGTGACGGTCATGTCGGTGAGCACCCTCATACCGCCGCTCGTCGCGGTTCCCGTCGCCGAAGGCTTCGGCTGGCGTGTCGCTCTCGGCATGTGGGGCGTCGTGAGCGTGCTCGCGGTGCTGCCGTGGATCGGGCTCGTCGTGCGGGAGCGACGTGCGCGGGCCGAGCGCGCCGCCCGTGCCGACCCGCTCATCGAGGAGCCGGCCCCCGCCGTGCTCGGTCGTCTGTGGCGGTCGAGCATCGCCTGGGCGCTCGCGGTGATCTTCGCCGTCTCCTCGCTCAACGCCTATGCGATGTTCGCCTGGCTTCCGCAGATGCTGAGCCAGATCGCGGGCGCCTCACCCGGAACGGCCGGGGCGCTGCTGTCGGTCTTCGCGGGCATGGGCATCCCCGCCGGGGTGCTCGTGCCGATCCTCGCGGCCCGGATGAGGAACGTCGCGCTGCTCGTGTACCTCGGCGTCGCCTTCTTCGTCGTCGGCTACCTGGGCCTGCTCACGGTGCCCGGCACCGCGACCTGGCTGTGGGTCGCGTTCATCGGGCTGGGGCCGCTGCTCTTCCCGCTCGCTCTCGTGCTCATCAACGTGCGCACCCGCAGCCACGAGGGCTCCGTCGCGCTGAGCGGTTTCGTGCAGGGCGTCGGCTACACGCTGGGCGCGCTCGGGCCGCTCGCCGTGGGCGTTCTGCACGAGCTCACCGGCCAGTGGACCCTCGCGATCGTCTTCCTGCTCGTGACGGCCCTCGCGGGGATCTTCGCGGGCGCGATCGTCGCCCGCCCGCGGATGCTCGAAGACGACCTGGAGCGCTGAAAGGGTCGAGTCCTGCGGCTACCCGATGAATCGAGCGATGGCCTCCGCGACGCCGCGGGGGTCGTCGCGGTAGAGGTTGTGGCTTCCCCGGAGTTCGACCACCGTCGCGTCAGGCCGATGCTCGCGGAACTCGGCCACGTGTTCGTCATCGAGCACCCCGGCCGTCGCCCGGATCAGCAGCACTTTCTTCGGCGCGTCGTCCAAGGGGGCCCACAGGGTCTCAGGGTCGTAGCCGCGATGTGCCGAGGCGTCGAGCCGAGAGAGGTGGTGACGGAACTCGACCCGGCCGTCGGGGCGTACTCGGGTGTTGAGGAAGATCCCCCGGATGAGGTCCTCTCGGCGTCGGCCTATCCCATGGGCGAGAGCCCGGTCGATCACCTCGTCGCGGGAGGCATAGCTCTCGGGGCCGCTGATGAAGGCGTTGATCGCATCGGTGTTCCGCTCGCGCTTGGCGAACCCGGGCGTCACATCGACGAGCACAAGTCGGGTCACGGCGTCGCTGAGCGCGGCAGCGGCCGGGATGAGGGCCAGCCCGCCGAGGGAGTGGCCGACGAGCGTCGACACCGTCGGCCATTCGCGGAGCGCGTCGGTGAGCGTCGGAGCGATCTCGAGTGGTGAGTAGCGCGCATCGTCGCGCCATGCCGACTGGCCGTGGCCCGGGAGGTCGATCGAGAGCGACGGCGCACCGAGCGACAGCGCGACGGAGTCCCAGGAATGCGCGTGGAGCCCGGCTCCGTGGGCGAGAGCGAGCAGCGGCGGGCCTGTGAGCCAGCGCAGGCCGCTGAGTCCGGCACCGAGATCGACCCGCTCGACGTCGCGAACCGACACTCCGAGCCTGTCGGCATCCGCTTCGAGAAAGGAGAATTCGGTGAGATCGTCACTCGCCTCGCCTGCCGTCATCATGGTCCTCCGCGATCTGTGTCGACCGGAGCCGCCGTGCCGATGGCCCCGGCGGCACACTAGCCGAACGGCCGCGGGGATCGCGGTCTGCTCCGGGTTTTCGAATCTTGCTTGCACAGGCCTGGCGCACCCGCTGTACTACAGGTATTCGGATTCCCGATTCGAGAATCCGAAATTCGTCGTCAACGATGTCGATCGGAGGATGCGCGTTGGAAAGCGATCGCCTGAAGCGGATTACAGATGTCCTCGGACTCCTCGCCGTGAGCGGACCGAAGACCGTCACCGAGATCAGTTCGATATTAGCGCTCCCCGTCAGCAGCACTCACGATCTGCTGACGGCCATGGCCCGCGGAGGCGTCGCGACGGTCACGTCACGCGGCTACGACGTCGGACCGGTCGCCGCTCGGCTCGCCTTCAAGATCTGGCAGCGGATGGATGTCGCGAAGGTCGCGACTCCAGAGCTCGAGCGGCTCGTTCGGCGCGTCGGCTTCGATGTGTACCTGGCTGTGCAGACGGGCAACGAGGTGATCTACGCGTCGCGGTTCCGCGGGCGTCAGGGCGTCAACATCGACATTCCACTGGGTCTGCCCCTCTACCGGCATGCGACCGCGGCGGGCAAGCTGTTCGCCGCCTACAGCAAGGAGATCCGCAAAGAGGTGATCAACAGCGAGCTCCCCAAGCTCACCCCCCGCACGCGCACGGACAAGGCCGCGCTGAACAAGGAGTTCGACGCCATCCTCGGCCGCGGGCTGAGCATCTCGCGCGAGGAGGCGGTCACGGGGATCATCGGTCTCGCCGCTCCGATCCTTCGCGACGAGCACATCATCGGTGCCGCTCACATCTCGGTG
This sequence comes from Compostimonas suwonensis, assembly GCF_002797855.1. GTDB lineage: Bacteria > Actinomycetota > Actinomycetes > Actinomycetales > Microbacteriaceae > Compostimonas > Compostimonas suwonensis. Next base: position 208,211 of record NZ_PGFB01000004.1, on the reverse strand, counting down.
CTGAGGAGTCGCCTCGACGATGAGGGGCTCCGCGAGGTCGGCGGGGAACTGATCGCCACAGTGGCCGCCATCGAGGAGCGGCTCCAGGGCAGGCCTCCGCAGCAGCGACCCCATGAGCCGATCACGGAGGCGGATGTGGCGCCGCTGGTCAGCGGAAGCGTCATTCCGCGCGTGTGATGCACGGCATCCAGCGATACAGCAGTCTTGAGGAAGGAGAACGTGTGACCGGGACGGAAATTGCGGTGCTCGCGGTCGCGAGCACCACGGTGGAGCGCGAAGAGCGCAGAAGCCTCGAGGAGATGATCTTCGACACGGCGACGAGCGCCCTCGGATCCGCGAACCTCACCCATGAGGATCTCGATGGGGTCGTCGTCAGTGGCAACGACGAGATCGACGGTCGGGTCATCTCCATCATGGCGAGTGCGGGTCCCGCGGGCGGTGTGGATCGAGACACCACGATGATCGCCTCGTCGGCCGATCAGGCATTGAGCTATGGTTTCCTGCGGCTGCTCGCAGGGCAGGGGGAGCGTGTGCTCGTGGTGGGATGGGCCAAACCGAGCGAGTCGGTCGACCCCGATCGTGCTGAGCTTATGGCCGCGGAGCCGTATGTCTTGCGCGACATCGGAATGAACCACACCATTGCGGCCGCCCTTCAGGCATCCACGTGGGTGAGGGAGGGCGCCGTCGCAGGGGCGACGGTCGCCTACCCCCTGGACCACGGGGATCTTCCCGGCCGAGGCGACTCGGTGCACGCGATCGTCATCGCGGCGGATGGAGCGTTCCCCGAGGGAAGCGAGCTCGCGTGGATCGTGGACTCCGGTTGGGCGACGTCGAGCTATGAGCTCGGCGGCCGTGACCTCTCAGAACTTGAGAGCCTCCGCGGAGCCGTCGACCAGATCGTCGCGCGAAATCCCGCTGCCGCCCCGGCGAACTGGGCGCGCACCGAGATCGCGGCGGGAAGCGAATACGTCGTTCGGGAGACGGTGCGGGTCCTCGGCCTCCGTCCCGACAGCGTCAACGTCGCCGGCGGCCTCGCAGAGCTGCCCACCTCGCCGCACGTCGCCGGTCTGGGACGATTCGCCGAGGCGATCCGGGCGACCACGGCCGCGCGCGGCGGCGCACCGACGAAGACGGCAGGGATCGGGTATCACGGCTTCGCTTCGCAGGGGGCGACGGTGATGGTCTTCAGCACACACAAGAGAGGCGTCGAATGATCAACGTCGGTATCGCAGGATTCGGGCAGTCGTACTTCACGACGAAGCGCACCGATGTCACGTTCCCCGAACTGGTCAAGGAGGGTGTGGACCTCACCCTCGCCGATGCCGGTATCGGGATCGACGACATCGACGCGGTCGTCTATCCGCTCGCTCCCGACGCGCTCATCGGTGTCAACAACGGTGAACGCTGGGTGATCGATGCGCTCGGTGCGGCAGGGAAGCCCTTTATGAGAGTGAACAACGGCGGGGCGACGGGCATGAGCGCCGTGCTCGCCGCGTGGACGCACATCGCCTCGGGCCGCTTCGACGCCGTTCTCGTCGCCGGGGCCGATCGTGTCTCGGAGTCCGGTTCCGCACAATCCGTGCTCAACAAGATGTGGGACGTGGGATACGAGCGCACGGTTCCGCTCAACACGATCACGATGCTTGCACTCTCCGCTCAGCGTTACATGTGGAAGTACAACAGCACGGAGCTCGACATGGCGCGTGTCTCCGTGAAGAACCGCTACCACGCAAGCCTGAACCCCTATGCGCACCTGCGTACGACGATCACACTCGATGAGGTGCTCGAGAGCAGGACACTCGCCTGGCCGATCAAGCTCGGCGACGCCTGTCCGTCATCGACCGGTGCAGCGGGCCTCGTCCTCGTCTCGGAGCGGTTTGCGAAGGAGCACGGGCTCGAACCCGCCTGGATTCGCGGGATCGGCCAGAACACGGAGACATTCTGGATGGGCGATCGGGTCGGACCGAAATCCCTCGGCGACCACGCCGACGCGGACGCGCTCGCGAAGGCGTTCCGAATCGCCTACACCCAGGCGGGTGTGACGAATCCGTCGGAGCAGGTCGACGTCGCCGAGCTCTACGCCCCCTTCTCGAGCGTCGAACTGCACGTTGTGGAGGCCGCGGGCCTGGCCGCACCGGGAGAGGCGCCGGCCGCGCTGGCCGACGGACAGTTCACGTTCGGATCGCATGGGCCGGTCGTCAACCCTTCGGGCGGCACGCTGTGCACCAACCCGATCGCCGTCACCGGCACCATCCGCGTCGGCGAGGCGGCCAACCAGGTTCGCGGTCGAGCCGGCGCGGTCCAGGTCGAGGGCGCGCGCGTCGGCCTGGCGAGCGCCATCGGCGGCGACCACCAGTTCTATTCCACCATGGTGCTCAGCACCGACCTCGAGGAGATCTAACTGTGACCGACCAGACAATCAGCCCAGAGGCTCCGCTGTTCTACGAACAGACGTGGGACCTTCAGTACCGGCACGCGCTGGGCGCGACGACATCGAGATTCCTCCGTGGACTCGCCGAAGGGCGGATCTGGGGAACACGTACCGAGGAGGGACGGGTTCTTGTGCCGCCTCGCTCCTATGACGACCGAACCCACACGAAGGTCGACGACTGGGTCGAGGTGGGGACGGAGGGCACCATCGAGATGTCCACCGTCGTCTACGAGCACTTCACAGGGCTGCCGAAGCCGCCCTACGCCCTCGCTTATGTCCTGCTCGACGGTGCCGACACGGCGCTCGTCGGATACGTTCGCGGCGTCGGACTCACAGACCAGGGATCCGCGGTCAAGGCCCTTACGATCGGATCTCGTGTGAAGGCGGTTTTCGCCGAGCAGCCGACGGGAACCGCGGCCGACTACTGGTTCGAGCCGCTCTCCTGATCCCGCCGATGTCGAGTACTGCGCCCGCCCCGCGTTCCGAGCCGGTCGAGGCCATGGCGGTCATGGCGCTCCACGGGCACGGCGGTCCGTCGGTGATCGGAATGGAGCGTATCCCCGTGCCGCGAGCGGCTCCCGGGGAGTTTCGGGTGCGGGTGCTCGCATGCGGGGTCTGCGGACACGATGCCCTGGCCCGCTCGGGCAGGATCCCGTCTGCGTCCGACGCCGTGCTCGGCCACGAGATCGCCGGCGTCGTCGACTCCGTCGGGGACGACTCGCTGGCCGCCTGGCTGGGTCGCCGGGTGGCCCTCGTGCAGCGGCGCCCCTGTGGTGTGTGCGCCGACTGCCTCACCGGGTCGACGAACCAATGCCGCTCGGGTCCGGGCTTCTACGGCGACGATGTCCAGGGCGGCTATGCCGAGTTCGTCCTCGCCGATCCGCTGAACGCCGTGCTGCTGCCCGACTCGATCGACGATGCGACGGGAGCCGTGCTGTCGTGCGGTGTGGGCACGGGCTTCCGGGCGATCAACGCCTCAGGCTGCGGGTCGGGCGACGCGCTGCTGATCACGGGCTCCGCGGGCGGGGTCGGCCTGAACGCCGTCGCTCTCGCGGCGTCACGGGGAATATCGGTGTTCGCCGCGACCTCGAGCGAGGCGAAAGGGAAGGCTCTGCTCGAGGCCGGAGCGGTGGAGGTGCTTGTGCGCCCCGATGCCGGCACCGTCAGGGCCGCGGCTGCACGCCATGGGTTCCGTCGCGGCGTGAACGCGGTGCTCGAGCTCACGGGAGCTCCGACCTTTGCGCTCGCCGTGCGCTCGCTCGCTCCGCGGGGACGGGTCGTGCTCGTCGGCAATGTCGACCCGCGGACACTGGGTCTGGAGGGCGGCCTCGTCATCGTGAAAGAGCTGTCGGTGACAGGCTCCGCGCACGCGACCAGAGAGGATCTCGAAGCCGTCGTCGAACTCGTCGCATCGGGCGCGCTCCTGTCCCCGCGGACGCACAGCCGTCCGCTTCGCGAGGTTGTTGCCGCGCATGCCGCTCTCGACGCGCGGACGCAGATCGGACGGACGGTGGTGATCCCGTGAGCGGCAATTGGGGCAGATGGGGGAGCTCCGACGAGATCGGTGCGCTCAACCTCGTGGGTCCGGACGAGGTGCGGCGAGCCGCATCGCTCGTCCGCGAGGGGACCGTCGTGGCGCTCGCACAGCCCTCCGGAGCCGAGGGCGCCGTGCCACCGCATCGCGGGCGTGGGATGAGATTCATGGATCGGGATGCCGGCGACTACGCACTCGGCGCCCGGGTCGTCGGCGGGTTCAAGTTCGCCGAGGACACCGTGATGCTCTCGACGCACAGCGGAACCCACGTGGACGCCCTCTCTCACGTGTGGTCAGGTGACGAGCTCTTCAACGGGCATCCGGCCTCGACACTGCGGTCCACGACGGGGGCGGCGCGACTCGGCGCCGAGACACTGCGGAGCATCATGACCCGCGGCGTGCTGATCGATCTCGTCGCGGCCAGGGGCGAGCCGCTTCCGGCATCCACCCGCATCGGCGCCGAGGAGCTCGCCCGCGGCTACGCGTCCGCCGGACTCGTGCCCGAGGCCGGTGACGCTCTCGTCGTGCGCACGGGGTGGTGGGAGTCGCATCGGGAAAGCCACGCCGACTACTTCGACAACGAGCCGGGGCTCGACGAATCAGCCGCCGAGTGGATCGCCGCCGCCGACATCGCGATCGTCGGCGTCGACAACTACGCGATCGAGGTGCAGCCGTCGAGCGAGGGCACGCGGTTCCCCGTGCACCTCGCACTCATCCATGAGCACGGTGTGCCGTTCATCGAGAACCTGGAGCTCGACGGGCTCGTGGGCCGCGGGGTGGCCGAGTTCTGCTTTGTCGTGGCCCCGGTCGGGTTCGCCGGTTCGACCGCGGGGCAGGTCACCCCTCTGGCGATCCTATGAGCGAACAGATCTCGTGGCTTCTCTCGGGTGGAGACGGCCCGCTCGCCGGAATGCGCGTGCTCGACCTCAGCCAGCAATTGCCGGGGCCTTACGCGACCGCGCTGCTCGCCGCGCTCGGGGCGGACGTGATCAAGGTCGAGCCGCCCGGCGGCGATGCGGGGCGCGCTTTCGACCCAGCGATGTTCACGACCGTGAACCGATGGAAACGCGGGGTGAGGCTGGATCTCAAGAGCGACGGCGATCGTGCTGAGCTGCTTCGACTGGCCGTCGACGCCGAGGTCTTCGTCGAAGGCTTCCGCCCCGGGGTCGTCGCGCGTCTGGGCTGCGACTACGCGACGGTGAGCGCGATCAATCCCGGGATCGTCTACTGCTCGATCTCCGGTTTCGGCCAGAGCGGCCCCCTCGCGTCGCGGCCGACGCACGACATCAGCCTTCAGGCGATGATCGGAGCCATCCCGGATGACGTCACGATCGATCGCATCGGGGTGCCTTGGGTCGACCTGTCGACCGGATCGACTGCCGCCCTCCTGGCAGTCGCGGCCTGGCACGCGGGGGCGGGCGCACACCTCGATCTGGCAATGCTCGACGCGGCGGCCTCATGGGCGCGGATCAAACCGGAGGCCGTCGATCATCGCGAACCGAGCTACGGCACCTTCTCGTCTCGTGACGGACATCGTGTTGTCGTCGCCCTGCTCGAGGATCCGATGTGGGAGCGCCTGTGCGCCGCGCTCGGCTGGGACGACTGGTCCGGACATCCGGAGTACACCCGGTACAGTGATCGACGCACCCGGTCCGCCCGAATCCGTGAGCGGCTCGCCGCATCGCTTCAGGCGATGACCGCTGACGAGATCGCGGCGATCGCAGCGAACCACGACCTGCCCGTCGAGGTGATCGATCCCTCCGATCCCGAGATCCTTGCCCAGCTCGCTCGCCGCAGTGCGGGGAACGACGCCTGCGCGGGTCTGCCGATCCCCGTCGACTGGCTGCACCCGATCGATCCGGGAGCGGAGCCGTGACGGGCACCGTACGCTCGGTCGTCGACCGGGGGATCGCGACGATCGAGATCGACAACAGGCCGGTGCGGAACGCCCTCGACCTCGGGATGTACCGCCTGATCGCCCGAACGATCGATGGTCTGAGCGGCGACGGGCGCGTGAGGGTCGTCGTCGTGCGCGGGGCGGGCGAGGAGGCGTTCTCGGCGGGCGGGGACATCTCGGAGTTCCGCGAGACGAGAGCGCCCGGTGCCCCCGCGATCAGCTACAACGCGGCGGTCGCAACGGCCGAGCGCGCACTCGAGTCGTGCCCCGTGCCCGTTATTGCGCAGATCCACGGGGCGTGCGTGGGGGGAGGATGCGGGATCGCGCTCGCCTGCGATCTCCGCATCGCCGACACGCGTCTTCGAATCGGAGTCACCGCGGCTCGGATCGGCCTCGTCTACGGGCTCGAGTCTACGAGGCGACTTGTCGACGCCGTGGGCAGGGTGAGGGCGACGCGGATGCTCGTGACCGCCCGCCTTCTCACCGCGGATGAAGCGCTGAGCGCCGGGCTCGTCGACGAGATCCACGCACCGGCGGCGCTCGAGGGAGCCGTTCGCACGATCGCCGCCGAGATCGCGAGCCTGTCGAGCACCTCGATTCGAGGGGCGAAGTCGATGCTCCGCGAGCTTGCGAAGGGTGTGCGGGAGGAGACCCCGGAGACCGTCGAGGTGCGAAACGCCTCGTTCTCCGGCGACGACTACGTCGAGGGTGTTCAGGCCTTCCTCGCCCGGCGTGCGCCGCGATTCTGCGTGGAACGTCCGGAGGGCGAGACGCGATGAGCGCTTCGGAGTGTCTCGTCGACCTTCGAGGACGACGCGCCCTCGTGACGGGCGGAGGGTCGGGCATCGGGCGGGCAAGTGCGATCCTGCTCGCTGACGCCGGAGCGCGAGTGACTGCGGTGGATGTGAGCGGCGACGGCCTCGAGCAGACGGTGGGGGCGGCGGACGGTCTGCGAGGCTCGGTCGAGGCGCTCGTGCTTGATGTGAGCGAGTGGGGTGCGGTGCAGACGGCGCTCGGCTCGCTCGAGGCCGACATCGTGATCAACGCCGCCGGGATCATGATCCGCAAGGATCTGGAGCAGACGCAGCGGGAGGACTGGGAGCGGATCGTCTCGGTGAACCTCTCCGGCTGTTTCGCGGTGCTCAAGGCGACGGTGCCACGAATGCGACGCGGCGGGAGCATCATCCAGATCGCGTCGATGACGGCGAACTCGGGCAATCGTTACCCCGCCTATACCGCGACGAAAGGGGGAATGCTGTCGATGACACGTGAACTCGCGGCCGAACTCGGCCCACGAGGCATCCGGGTCAACTCGATCAGTCCCGGCGTGATCGTCACGGGGATCAATCGCGACCACTACACCCGAGAAGGAAGCGGTGCGACGGCGATCGCGATGACCCCGCTCGAGCGACTCGGCGAAGCGGAGGACGTGGCGCGATGTGTGCTGTTCCTCGCCTCGGACATGTCGGGTTTCATCACCGGTGCGGACATCCGCGTCGATGGCGGGCTCACGGCGACGAGGGTCATCTAGATGAAAGGACGGTCAGAACCCATGAGTTCCGATTCCACACGATTGAGCTCGTTCGGCCCGCTCGCCTGGGACGAGAACCGGCTGCCGCCCGAGGCGCGAACCCTTCCCGCACTGCTCGACCAGACCGCCGCCGTCCGCCCCGATGCCGACGCCCTGGTCTCCAGCTCGGGCACTCTGAGCTACGAGGAACTCGCACGTCGCGTCGGCGAGTTCGCCGCATCGCTCGCGACGCTCGGTGTCTCGCCCGGGAGCCGAGTCGCACTTCTGGCCCCCAACATCGAGGAGTGGGTCGTCGCGGCCTTCGCAGCGATGCGACTCGGGGTCGCCGTTGACAGCTTCAACACCTGGGTTCGCGCGTGGGACCTGGACTTCCTCCTGTCGTCAGCGAAGACCGAGACCCTGATCATGACGCCGAGCGTGCGCTCGAGCGATCTCCTCGGAGAGCTGGCGACCCTGGTCCCCGAGTTCTGGGAGACGGGCGGGCCGGTGCACAGTGAGCGATACCCCCAGCTGCGCAATCTCATCACGATCGGCTCGGGTGTCCGCGAGACGCCCATTCCGGATTCCGCCCATGACTTCCACGACCTGATCGTGCGTGCGGCCGGCAGGCCTGCTCCGGAGAATCGTGCGCGGGGCGATGACGCGGCGGTCATTGTGTACACCTCGGGAACGACGCAGTATCCCAAGGCTGTTCCGCTGCGTCATCGGCATCTCATCGAGAACGGCTTCGCGATGGGGGAGAGAGCGGGGTTCGGCGACAGCGAGCGGGTCTGGCTCGGCTCTCCCATCTTCTGGAGCTACGGAATCGCCAACGCGGCGATGACGACTTTGACCCATGGGGGCTGTCTTGTGCTGCAGGAGCGGTTCACAGCGGCGGAGGCCGCCCAGGTGCTCGCGAGAGAGGCGTGCACGGCGCTCTACCTGCTGCCGAGCCTTGCGCTGGCACTCGAGGAGGAGGTCGCGGCCGAAGTGCGTGCCATCGACTCGCTTCGCACGGGCCTCATCATCGGCCGGGGAGAGGAGGTCGAGCGGGCTATCGTCGAACTCGGGATCCCTGAGCTGTGCAACGTCTACGGCCAGACCGAGACCTATGGGAACTGCTGCGTGACGCCGCACGAGATGCCCGTGAGCGAGCGGGTGGTGACGCAGGGCCAGCCGCTTCCCGGTGTGGAGGTGCGGATCGTCGACATCGAGTCGCGGGAGACCGTTCCGATCGGAGATCAGGGGGAGATCTGGGTCCGAGGCCGGGTGACGCCCGGGTACCTCAACAACGCAGAGGCCACTCGGGAAGCCATCACGGAGGACGGCTGGTATCGCACGGGCGATCTCGGCACGATGCGGGCGGACGGGAGCATACAGTTCGTCAGCCGGCATTCGGACATGATCAAGTCGAACGGGATCAATATCTCGCCCACCGAGGTCGAGGCGTTCATCGCGAGTCTTCCCCCCGTTGAAGAGGTCGCGGTCGTTGGTGCACCGCATCCGTCTCGCGGTGAGGTCCCCATCGCCTTCGTCGTCCCCCGCGCCGGGCAGGCCGCCTCCGAGGAGTGGATCATCGGGCACTGCCGCGACTCCGTCGCGAGCTTCAAGGTGCCGTGGGCCGTCGAGTTCGTGCGAGAGCTGCCTCGCACTGCCACCGGGAAACTCACGCGCAGAGAGCTGTCTGCGCCCGCTGCGGACCTCGTTTCTCGGCGGCTCGCGGAGGTCTGACGGCTGCTCGGAGGCGCGGGCGGGGCCGTCGATTCCGGATTCACGGAATCGCGTTGTCGGCGCAGAACGGCGCCCATAGAGTCAGCCTGTCGGAAATCATTTCCGAACTCTCGGAATCTGTCGGGGGCTAACTAGGGCCGCCAACCTCAATGTGGAGGAACAGAAGTGACAAATGCACTGCACGGTACAGACCAGCGGCACGGTATAGACAAACGGCACGGTACAGGCGAGCGGCGCGGCCACACACCGCGGCGCATCAGGGCCGCGGCCGCGATAGCGGGCGCGAGCGTCGCGATCCTCGCACTCGGTGCGTGTTCTTCGGATGGCGCGGCGGGCGGCGACGGCGGTGACTCGTCGGGCACGAGCTACACGATCGGCCTGCCCTTCCCACTGACGGGATCGTGGGCATCGGGCGGCCAGGCATCGGCGAACGGCGCGCTCCTCGCGATCGACGAGATCAACGCGGCCGGAGGTATCAAGGCCCTCGACGGCGCCCAGCTGACGGGAGTGACGGCCGACACGGGCTCCACCGATCCCGGGCAGGCCGGAACCGTCACGCGCCAGCTCATCGAGCAGGACGGCGCGGTGGCCATCGTCGGTGCATATGTGACGGCGTTCACGAACACGGCATCGACCTCCGCCGAGCAGGCGAGCGTGCCGCTCATCACGATGTCGAACTCGGATGCGCTCGGCGAGCGCGGTTACCAGAACTACTTCCAGGTGTCGATCCTCGCGAGCGCCTCCGGTGGGTCCGCGGTGTCGTACCTCAAGGATGCCTTCGCCGCCGTCGGCTCGCCGGTCGAGAAGGTCGCCGTGCTCGCGGCGAACGACGCGACGACACAGGCGCAGGGGGAGACGGCGATCCAGCAAGCGTCCGACAACGGTCTCACGGTGGTCAACCAGGCGTTCTATCCGCAGGACCTGAGCGACGCCACCGTCATGGTGCAGACGGCGCTCGCTGAACATCCCGACGCCATTCTCCTCGGCGGCCCCACCCCCGCCGTCGCAACGATCGTCAGCACGGCGCGCACTCTCGGATTCACGGGTCCCATGGTGGGCCTCGGCGGTGGCGGCATCCTCGACCCCGAGTTCGGCGAGCAACTGGGCGAATCCGTCAACGGTGTTCTCAGCATGACCAGCTGGAACTTCGACCTGCCGTACGACGGCATCGGCGACGTCAACGAGGCGTACAAGGCCAAGTACGGCAAGTTCGCTCCGCAGGAGGCGGGCGAGGCGTATGTCGCCGTGTGGGAGATCGCGGCCGCGATGGAGAGCGCGGCCAGCGCAGACCCCGCCGCGATCTCGAGCGCGCTCCATACGATCGAGTTCTCGGAGGGCCCGGCGAGCTGGATGCCCGGTGGCTCGGTGCGGTTCGACGAGACGGGTCGCAACTCCGTGATCTTCCCGATCATGATCCAGTGGCAGGACGGCGTGCCGTGCACGGTCTGGCCGCAGGAGGTCCAGGCCTGCAAACCGGAGTAGTAGACAGTCGCTCGTGTCAGTACTGGGCCGTCCGGCGTCACCCGTCGGGCGGCCCAGCCAAATGATCGGACAGGTGCCACTCGACATGCAACTATTCGCGCAGACCGCGCTCACGGGTCTCCTCCTCGGCGGCGTCTACGGGCTTGTGGCCATGGGCCTGAGCCTGATCTTCGGAGTGATGAGGGTCATCAACTTCGCACACGGGTCGATCGTGCTCGTGGGCATGTACCTCGTGTACTCCCTTTACAACGCGGGAGTGAATCCGTTCGTCGCCCTGCTGATCGCGGTTCCTCTCGGCCTCCTCTTCGGAGCGCTCCTGCAGACGGTCCTCCTGGGGCCGGTCACGGGCAAGGACGAGTTGCGTCAGCTTCTTCTCACGCTCGGTCTCAGCCTCATCATCAAGAGCATCGCGCAGGTGATCTTCTCTCCCAACTCCCTGTCGCTGTCCGGGTTCACGGCGGGCTCGACACTCGTCGACATCGGTGGCGGCCTCTATGTGAAGCCCGCGCACATCATCGGCTTCGCGATAGCGATCCTCGTCGCGGCGATGCTCGTCCTGATCCTCCGCTACACGGATCTCGGGAGGCGGATGAGGGCGGTCGTCGACGACTCGCAGATGGCCGAGTCCGCGGGAGTGCGATCGAAGCGGATCTACACGATCTCGATGGCGATCGGAATCTGCATCGCTATCGTGGCGGGCGGGGTGCTCGTCACCTATCAGCCGGTCTCGCCGACGACCGGTGACGCGTTCCTGGTCATCGCGTTCGTCGCCGTCGTGCTCGGCGGGCTCAGCAGCGTCTACGGCGCATTCGTGGGCGGGGTCATCGCGGGTGTCGTACAGCAGCTCACAAGCGCGTTCGTCGGACCGGCGCTGCAGGATGCCGGCCTGTTCGTCATCTTCATCCTCGTACTCATCTTCAGGCCGAACGGCCTCTTCGGGCGAAAGGGAGACGTGGCATGAGAGAACGTCTGAGCCTCATCGTCGGGGCCGCATTCTTCGTGTTCCTCGCAGTGTCGCCGCTCTGGCTGCTGCGAACCGGATACCTGCAGGGCCTCGGCTTCGAGGCGATCACGCTGGCTGCGATGGCCGTCGCCTGGAACATCGTGGGCGGGTTGGGCGGCCGGCTCTCCTTCGGGCATGCAGCCTTCTTCGGGATCGGGGCATACACGAGCACGCTTCTGGTCGTGAACTTCGGCATCTCGCCGTGGCTCGGCGGAATCGCCGGAATGGTGATCTCGGCCGTTGTCGCGCTGGGGCTCGGCTCGATCACGACACACCTGCGAGGCGTCTACTTCACCCTTGTGACCTTCGTCTTCTCGCTGCTGCTCGTGAACCTGGCGCGCCACTTCACCGAGCTGACGGGTGGCGACGTGGGATTGAGCGTTCCGCTCACGGAGCCGTCGTTCCTGATGTTCCAGTTCCGCGGTCAGCAGAGCTACTACTACATCGCCTTGATCACCCTCGTGATCTTCACGGCGATCGCCTGGCTGGTCATGCGGAGCTCCTTCGGCTACAAGCTCCGCTCGGTGAGAGACGACGTGGATGTCGCGCGGGCCCTCGGGGTGAAGACCGAGCAGGTCAAGCTCCGGGCGTTCGTCCTGAGCGCTGTGATGGTGTCATTCGTCGGGACGCTGACCGCCCAACACGACCTCTTCATCGACCCGACGGGTGCGTTCGGAACCGACAGGTCCGTCGAGATGGCGCTCGGTGCGATCTTCGGCGGCGCAGGAACCCTGTGGGGCCCGGTGATCGGCGGGATCGCGGTGGTCGTGATCAGCCAGTCGGCGAACAACGCCCTGCAGCACGTCTTCGCGGGTGCGGATGTGATCGTGTACGGCCTCTTCCTCATCGCTGTGGCGCTGTGGCTGCCCGGCGGGCTCGTCTCCATCCCGCGTCGGATTCGCGCGGCGGTGGAGAAGGGGCGCAGGAAGCACCAGGATCAGACGACGCCTGTGCCACCCCGGCGGCAGGCCAGCGAGAAGTCACGGAGGTGAGATCGGGATGTCACGCGCGCTTATCGAGATGGATGGCGCCTCCAAGTCGTTCGGGGGTGTGAAAGCCGTCAACAACGTGACCTTCACCATCGACGAGGGTGGGGTGATCGCGCTCGTCGGGCCGAACGGGGCGGGAAAGAGCACCACCTTCGACCTTATGACGGGCTTCCAGAAGCTGGACAGCGGTCGTCGACGGACGATGGGGATCGACACGACCCGATCGCCGAGCTATCGCTTCCCCGAGCTCGGCGTCGCCAGAACCTTCCAGAAGGTTCGTCTCTTCCCGTCGATGACGGTGCTCGAGAACGCTCTCGTCGGCGGCCTGGCGAAGTTCCACTCCGTGTCGGCTGCCGAGGGCGCGGCCCGCCGCGCTCTCGAACGGCTGGGTCTCGACGATCGGGCGGACCGAAGCCCGGCAGAGCTCACGCTCATCGACCGAAAACGGCTCGAGCTCGCGCGCGCGCTCGTGCCCGAGCCCACCTTGCTCCTGCTCGACGAGGTGATGACGGGCCTGACCCCGCACGAGGTGGAGGATGCGATCATGCTCATCCGCCAGCTGGTCGACGAGGGCGTGACCGTCCTGCTCGTCGAGCACCTGCTCAAGGTGGTCATGCGGATCAGCCGCCGTGTGCTCGTGCTCGAGCACGGACAGCTCATCGCGGACGGCACGCCGGACGAGGTCCAGGCGGATCCGCAGGTCATCGAGGCGTACATCGGAGTACCGCGACACGAGGAGGTGGACGATGCTGGTCGTTGACGGCCTCGAGGTGCGCTACGGCGACGCCCGCGCCATCCGCGACGTATCGATCGAGGTGCCCGATCACGCGATCACGAGCATCCTCGGCTCGAACGGGGCGGGCAAGTCGACCCTCCTGCGTGCGATCGCCGGCCATCTGAGCAGCAGCGGCGGGCGGATCGTCTTCGACGGCGAGGACATCACCGGCCTTCCGCCGTATCTGATCGCGGAGCGGGGAATCGCCGTCGTTCCCGAGGGACGCCGTATGTTCTCGCATCTCACGGTCGAGGAGAACCTGCTCGTCGGAGCGAGCGCCCGCCGGTCGCAGTCGGGCAAGCGGAAGCGGCTCGGGGAGATGTACGATCTCTTCCCACGACTCTCCGAGCGCAAGCAGCAGCAGGCGGGGACGCTCTCGGGCGGCGAGCAGCAGATGGTCGCCATCGCTCGGGCGATGATGTTGAATCCGAAGCTCGTGCTTTTCGACGAGCCGTCGCTCGGCCTCGCCCCGATCGTCACCGATCTCGTCTTCGAGACGATCTCGACGCTCGGGCAGGAGGGCCTGACCATGCTTCTGGTCGAACAGAATGCCTCTCTCGCACTCGCCACGGCGAGCCGCGGATACGTGTTGGAGCAGGGGCGTGTGGTCGTCGAAGGGGATGCCGCGACGCTTCAGGCCTCGCCTGCTGTGCGTGAGGCTTACCTGGGCATGGGGATCGAGGGGGAAGCCGGATGAGCGGATGCTCGATGTTCCCGGTGCGCGGCACGGTCGGGCGGGATGATCGGCGTGCCTGACTACACGGCGTCCGACATCCGCGACGAGTACCGCTTTCCCGTCGAGGAGCTCTCAGTGCGACGGTACGCAGAGGCCGCGTGGGACGCGAATCCGCGCTACCGGTACTCGGGTGACACCGCCTCGATCGCGGTGCCGCCGATGTTCGGATGCCTCGCCGCGACGCTCGCCGGTCGTTCTCACTCACTCGAGGTTCTCGGGTTCGACGTCGCTCGCTCATTCCACGGCGAGGAGACGATCCTGCTCTACGCCCCTCTGATCGTGGGCACGACGCTCACGGTGACGGATGCGACGCTGCGTCTGCCCGATGTGATGGGCCGGCGCGGGGGCGTGATGCGCCGCGCGCGCCGTCGGAGCATCCTCGCCGACGAGCGGGGGAACGTCGTGGGCGTCGTGACGCGCACGCTGCTCGAAGCGGCCGACCCTCTTGTGTCGTCGGTTCCCACCGGTGACACGAGGGTGTTCGATGACGGCTTGCGTGTGCGCACAGACCCCGTCGTACCGGACCCCATCCCGGCACGCTGTGCTGCGCCGGGCCGATCCCTGGCCGAAGGCCGCTTCGGTCCCATCACCCGTGCGGATTTCGTACGCTATGCGGTCGCCAGTGCAGACCTGACGGCGATTCACTACGACGAGAACGCCGCTCGGTCCCGGGGCTATCAGACGACGTTCGCCATGGGCATGCTCTCCGCAGCCCTGATCGGCCACATGGTCACCGACTGGTTCTCCCTCGACTGCCCGTGGCGGCTCTCCATGCGCTTCTCGGATCAGATCTGGCCCGGCGACGTGCTCGTCGTCTCGGGAGAGGTCGTCTCCGCCGACGACGAGAAGGTCACGGTGTCGTCCGCGTGCTCGTCGGACCGCGGTCTCGCGACGACGGCGCTGCTCGAGCAGTGGCTCCCCGGCGCGACGCCGCCGGGACCGGACGACTACTGACTCGCTCCGTTCGACGATCACCGTGCGCGCAGAACCACGGCAGAGCCCTGACCGCCTCCGCCGCAGATGCCGGCGGCGCCGAGCGCCCCGCTGCCGGCATCCGCGAGCTGGCGGGCGAGCGTGCCGACGATGCGCGTTCCCGAGGCTCCGATGGGGTGGCCGAGCGCGATCGCGCCCCCGTAGCGGTTGACGATCGAGGGATCGATCCCGAGGGCGGCGGTCGAGTGCACCGCGACCGAGGCGAACGCCTCGTTGATCTCGACCGCCGCCAGGGCTGCCGGATCAGCTCCGAGCGAGGCGAGGGCCGCAAGGATGGCGTCCGCGGGCTGTGTATGCAGACGGACGCCGGGACCCGCTACGAACGCCGTCGACTCGATCGAGGCGATGCCGGGGATCGCGTGCTCGGCGGCATAGCGCTCGGAGACGAGGACGATCGCGGCGGCGCCGTCCGTGATCTGCGACGAGTTGCCGGCCGTGATCGTCCCGTTCGATGAGAACGCGGGTCGTAGGCCCGCGAGTGTCTCCTCAGTGGTCTCCGGGCGCACGCCGTCGTCGGTGTCGACGACGATCGAGCCGCGACGGGATTCGATCGTGAACGGCTCGATCTCGGCAGCGCTCCACTGCGCTCCCGATGCGGCTCGGGTGTGCGACGACGCGGACCACCGATCCTGTGCGGGTCGCCCGATGCCGAGCTCCCCGTTGCCCTCTTCGGTCGAGGCGCCCATCGAGCGGTGCTCGAACGCGTCGGTGAGCCCGTCGTGCTCGAGCGTATCGACGAGTTCGATCGCGCCGTACCTCGTTCCGGCACGTGCACTGAACGCGTGCGGGGCGAGCGACATCGACTCCTGGCCTGCGGCGACCACGACGTCGGCCCTGCCCTGATCGATGAGCAGAGCACCGCTGGAGACCGCTTCCATCCCGGAGAGGCAGACGGCGTTGAGGGTGATCGCAGGAACCGTCAGCGGAATGCCTGCGGCGAATGCGCTCTGGCGCGCGGGATTCTGCCCCGCCCCGCCCTGAAGCACCTGACCGATCAGCACCCGCTCGACCTCCTCGGCCGGAACTGCGGCCCGAGCGAGCGCGGAGCGGATCGCGTGCGCGCCGAGCGCGACGGCGGGAACGGCCGCGAGACTTCCGGCGAAACGGACGAACGCGGTGCGGGAGTAGCCCGCGATGACGGCGTTCATCCGGCCTCCTCGATGGCGATCCGGAAGGGGGCGCCCGTTGTCGAGCGCAGCTCCTCGACGGAATGGCCCGGGGCGATCGCCACGAGGTTCAGCCCGTCGTCGGTGATGTCGAAGACCGCGCGATCGCTGACGATCCGGTCGACGCAACGCACGCCGGTGAGGGGGAGATCGCACTCGGCGACGATCTTGGGGCTCCCGTCTTTCGCGAGGTGCTCGGTGATCACGATGACCCTCGGTGTGCCGGCCACGAGGTCCATCGCGCCACCCATGCCCTTGACGAGCTTGCCGGGGATGGTCCAATTCGCGAGGTCGCCGAATTGCGAGACCTGCAGTGCACCGAGGATCGCGACCGCGACGTGTCCGCCGCGGATCATGCCGAACGACGTGGCCGAGTCGAAGATCGAGGCGCCGGGCGCGAGGGTGACCGTCTGCTTGCCCGCGTTGATGAGGTCGGCGTCCTCGTCGCCATCGACGGGGAACGGGCCCATTCCGAGGATGCCGTTCTCGCTCTGCAACGTGACGTTGACGCCGGGTTGGAGGGCATTGGCAACGAGTGTGGGGATACCGATGCCGAGGTTGACGTAGTCGCCGTCGTTCAGGTCTCTGGCCGCGATCCCGGCCATCTCATCACGCGTCCACACGGGGCAGCACCGTCCTCTGCTCGATCTCTTTCGTGGGGTCCTCCACGGCGACGAGCCGTGACACGAAGATGCCGGGTGTGTGGATGTCGTCGGGGTCGATGAACCCTTCGACCATCTCCTCGGCCTCTGCGACCGTCACCCTTCCGCATGTCGCGACGAGCGGGTTGAAGTTGCGTGCGGTCAGCCGGTAGCGCAGGTTGCCCGCGTCGTCAGCGGAGCGCGCGCGCACGAGGGCGAGGTCGGCGACGATTCCCCGTTCGAGGATCGCGCGCACGCCGTCGAAGCTCGCCTCGGACTTGCCCTCGGCGACGGGGGTGCCGACCCCGGTCGGCGTGTAGAAGGCCGGGATGCCGGCACCGCCCGCGCGCAGGCGCTCCGCCAGGGTGCCTTGCGGCACGAACTCGACGTCGAGCGATCCATCGAGGTACTGCTCGGCAAAGCGCCTGTTCTCGCCCACATAGGAGGCGAGCACCTTTCGCACCTGACCGCCCTCGAGGAGCAGGCCGAGGCCTTTTCCGTCGACGCCCATGTTGTTGCTCACGATGGTGAGGTCTCTCACCCCCGTGTCGCGGAGCGCGCTGATGAGATTGGTCGGATTACCGCTCAGACCGAAGCCGCCGACGGCGACCGTCATTCCATCGAAGACGACGCTCGTGAGCGCGTCTGCGGCGCTGGCCCTTCGTTTGCCGGGCATCTCACTCCCTTGTGTGCGTAAGGTGTCCACACTATGACGATCATGAGGCTATCCATTACCCGCCAATTCAGTTGAATTATGGTCGAAATCTGGAAATCCATAGAGTAGATAGTCCAGAATGTGGACATGCCGACTTCCGTTCCCGGTACACAGCTCGTCGACCGCACAGCCGCCGTGCTGCGCTGTGTGAGCGGTGCCATGCCAGCCGGGCTCTCGACGACGCGGGTCGCCGAGGCGACCCGCCTGACTCGACCCACGGCGCACCGGATCCTCGCCTCCCTCGCCGCCAACGGGTTGCTCGACCACGACCCGGTCACGAACCGCTGGGTGCTCGGCCCGGAGCTCTATGTGATGGGGGCGCTTGCGGCCGAGCGCTATGACATCACGCGCGTCGCGCGCGAGAGCCTTCGAACGCTCGCAGCGGCCACGGGCGAGAGCGCGTTCCTCTCGGTGCGGCGCGGTGAGGAGACCGTGTGCCTGCTGCGTGAGGAGGGCGCCTTCCCGATCCGTTCGTTCGTACTCTACGAGGGGATCCGCTTTCCCCTCGGCGTGGCATCCGCCGGGCTCGCGATCCTGTCGTTCCTCCCCGACGAGCGCGTCGACGACTACCTCGCGCGCAACGATCTCACCCTCGCGCACGGGCGGTCGCATGGGACGGGGCCGCTGCGGGACCGGATACGGGCGACACGTGCGACGGGGTATGCGCTCAATCCCGGGCTCATCGTCGAGGGGAGCTGGGGAATGGGGGCGACCGTCTTCGATCCGCACGGCGAGCCCGCGTGGGCTCTCAGCCTCACCGGGATCGAGCCGCGCTTCTCCGCGGAACGACGTCCGGCGCTCGGTCGGCTGCTCCTCGAGCAGGCGCATCGAGTGACGCAGGAGCTGCGACGTCGACCGGGGTCGTAGCGGGAACGGGGTGACGGCCCCGAACCGAGGACTACGGCCGGCGCAGCATCTCGGCGCGGTGGATGATCGCGCCGGCGCCCACGAGCGGTCCGGTGCCGGAGAGCCCGGAGGGCGCAACCCGCACCTTGCGCACGAAGCCGAAGTGGTGACGCGCGATCGTCTCGCGGATGACCGTGAGCAGGTCGGGCGTCGACTGCGAGAACCCGCCGCCGATCGCGACGAGCTCGAGGTCGAGGAGGGCCGTCGCGCTCGCGATGGCCTGGCCGAGCGCCGTTCCGGTGCGCACGATCGCCTGCCGCGCGAGCTCGTCGCCGGCCGCGTAGCTCGCGGCGAGCTCCTCGCCCGTGCCGCCGACCCAGCCCTGGGAGTTCGCCCAGGCCACCGTGTGCGGCCCCGAGGCGATGGCCTCGAGGGAGCCCCGATTGCCGAAGGTGTCCTCGCCGACGATGCCCGCGACATCCACATGGCCGATGTGGCCCGCGTTGCCCGTGGGGCCGGCGACGACGCGGCCGCCGAGGATGAGCCCGCCGCCGATGCCCGTCGAGACGACCATGCCCATGAGGTTGTCGACGCCCTGGCCGGCGCCGACCCAGTGCTCGGCGAGGGTGATCGCGACGCCGTCCATCTGCAGCTCGACGGGCACATCGCCCAGCTCACCCGCGACGGAGGAGCGGATGAGCTCACGCATGGGGTAGTCGCGCCACGCCGGCACGTTGAGCGGCGAGACGAGCCCCTCGCTCACGAGCACGGGGCCGGCGGAGCCGATGCCCACGCCGACGATCGTGTCGCCCTGCGGGCGCGCGGCGATGGCGGAGGCCACGACGCCGGTCACGCTCTGCTCGAGCTGGGAGGAGTCGGCCGCCCGGCCGGTCGGGGCGCGATGGCGCGATCCTTCGACGACGGTTCCGTTGGCGCTCACGAGAGCGGCTTCGACCTTGGTGCCGCCGAAGTCGACGGCTACAGCGAGTTTTTCTGGCACCAGGAAAGGCTATTGGACGCGGGGACCGGTCGACGCCATTGCTCAGATGAGCAAAGCCACCCACAGATGTTGAGAACCGCCGGGCACGTGCCTATCGTTGACTGAAGAAGAGAGTGGGGTCCGCCGTGTTGCAGAGTGACGAGCTGCTGTCCCTCCGTGCCGCCGAGCTGTACTACGAAGACGACAAGACGCAGGAGGAGATCGGCAACCTCCTGCACATCACGCGCTGGAAGGTCGGCCGCCTGCTCGCGCAGGCGAAGCAGAACGGCTTCGTGCGCATCGAGATCTCCCACCCCCGGGCCCGCAAGGTGCGCATCGAGCGTGCTCTGCGCGAGCGCTACGGCCTCGACGACGCCGTCGTCGTCTCGGGCACGGACGCCGCGAGCGACGACGATCTGCGATTGCGGGTCACTCGCTCCGCCGCCGACTACCTCACCGCTCTGCGCCCCACGCCGCGCTCCCTCGGGGTGAGCTGGGGCCGCACCCTGCACGACCTCGCGAGCCAGCTCGACGAGGGCTGGGCGCGCGGCGTCGACGTCGTGCAGGTCAACGGCGGCGTGAGCGTGACCATGCACCCCGGCGACGCCGCCGAGACCGCCGTCACGATCGCCAACAAGGGCGGCGGCCGGGCCACCGTGCTGCCGAGCCCCGCGATCTTCGAGCGGGTCGAGACCAAACGCGCCGTCGAGACCGATCGCACGGTCGCCGCGGTGCTGACCCGTGCCGGTGCGGTCTCCGCCTACCTGTTCAGCGCGGGCACGGCCGACGAGAACTCCGTGCTCGTCGACAGCGGCTATCTCACGGCCGAGGAGGTCGCGACCCTCGTCGACCGGGGAGCGGTCGGCGACGTCGTCGGCCGTTTCATCGACGCCCAGGGCGCGATCGTCGACCACGAGCTCAACGAGCGCACCCTCGGCCTCGGTCACGACGCCCTGCGCTCGGCCACCATCAGCATCGCCGTGATCGCCGGCGCCGCGAAGCTCGGGATCGCCCGGGCGGTCGCGTCGAGCGGCCTGTGCACGGTGCTCGTCACAGACGAAGCAACGGCGTCGGCCCTCGTGGCCGACAGCCGTGCTCTCCAGGAAGGAATCGCACGATGACACTCACCCAGCAGGGCGGGAGCGCGCCGGCCGAGAGGATCCGGGCCCTCGTCGACGGAGACCCGACCGACGCCGATCTCCGCCGCTACCTCGAGGGCATCCCGGGAGTCGACGCCGTCGGGCTCGAGGCCCGCGCGGCAGACCTCGCCACCCGCTCCATCAAGACGAGCTCGAAGAGGCGAGCGCTCGACACGATCATCGAGCTCATCGACCTCACGACGCTCGAGGGCGCGGACACCCCGGGAAAGGTGCGCTCGCTCGTCGCCAAGGCGATGACCCCGGACCCCTCCGACCTGAGCACCCCGCGCGTCGCGGCCGTCTGCGTCTACGGCGACATGGTGCCCTACGCCGTCGAGGCGCTCGGCTCGGCGCACGCGGCCGGCGGAGACGGCGGCATTCAGGTGGCCGCGGTCGCGACGGCCTTCCCGAGCGGCCGGGCGTCGCTCGCGGTCAAGCTCGCCGACACGAAGGATGCCGTCGAGGCCGGCGCCGACGAGATCGACATGGTCATCGACCGCGGTGCCTTCCTCTCCGGCCGTTACGGCAAGGTCTACGACGAGATCGTGGCCGTCAAAGACGCCTGCCGCCGCGCCGACGGCAGCTCCGCCCACCTCAAGGTCATCCTGGAGACCGGCGAGCTCAACACCTACGACAACGTGCGGCGCGCCTCCTGGCTCGCGATCCTCGCCGGCGGCGACTTCATCAAGACCTCGACCGGCAAGGTCTCACCCGCGGCGACCCTGCCGGTGACGCTCAGCATGCTCGAGGTCGTGCGGGACTGGTACCGCGTGAGCGGCCGTCGTGTGGGCGTGAAGCCGGCCGGCGGCATCCGCAGCTCGAAAGACGCCATCCGCTATCTCGTGACCGTCGCCGAGACGGCCGGCGAGGAGTGGCTGCAGCCGCACCTCTTCCGGTTCGGGGCGTCGAGCCTGCTCAACGACGTGCTGCTGCAGCGCCAGAAGATGACCACGGGCCACTACTCGGGCCCCGACTACGTCACCGTCGACTGAGAACCGCCGTCGGCTGAGAAAGAAGACAACACTCATGACTTTCCTCGAATACGCACCGGCCCCCGAGTCGCGGACAATCCTGTCCCTCCGCGACGAGTACGGCCTGTTCATCGGAGGCGAGTTCGTGCCCGGCAACGGCGCGAGCTTCCAGACCATCTCCCCGGCGACGGAGGAGCGCATCGCGACCATCGCGAGCGCCGACGCGGCCGACATCGACGCGGCCGTCGCATCCGCCCGCCGGGCCTACGACACGAGCTGGTCGCGGATGTCGGGCTCCGACCGCGGCAAGTACCTCTTCCGCATCGCGCGTCTCGTGCAGGAGCGCGCCCGTGAGCTCGCGGTCGCCGAGAGCCTCGACAACGGCAAGCCCATCAAGGAGAGCCGCGACGTCGACGTGCCGCTCGTGGCCGCCTGGTTCTTCTACTACGCGGGCTGGGCCGACAAGCTCGATCACGCCGGCGTGGGGCCCAACCCCGCCGCGCTCGGCGTGGCGGCCCAGGTCATCCCGTGGAACTTCCCGCTGCTCATGCTCGCCTGGAAGATCGCGCCGGCGCTCGCCGCGGGCAACACGGTCGTGCTCAAGCCTGCAGAGACGACGCCGCTCTCGGCGCTCATCTTCGCCGAGATCCTGCAGCAGGCCGATCTGCCCGCCGGAGTCGTCAACATCGTGACAGGCGCGGGGGAGACCGGGCGGCTGCTCGTGAACCACCCGGATGTCAACAAGGTCGCCTTCACGGGGTCGACGGCGGTCGGGCGTGAGATCGCGCGCTCCATCGCGGGCACGGGCAAGAAGGTCACCCTCGAGCTCGGCGGCAAGGCGGCGAACATCGTCTTCGACGACGCGCCCATCGACCAGGCGATCGAGGGCATCGTCAACGGCATCTTCTTCAACCAGGGCCACGTCTGCTGCGCGGGCTCCCGCCTCCTGGTGCAGGAGAACATCCACGACGAGGTCGTCGACCGCCTCAAAGAGCGCCTCTCGACCCTGCGGGTGGGCGATCCGCTCGACAAGAACACCGATGTCGGCGCCATCAACAGCGCCGAGCAGCTCGCCCGCATCCGCGAGCTGAGCGACATCGGGGAGGCCGAGGGCGCCGTGCGCTGGAGCCCGAAGTGCGAGCTGCCGCAGAACGGCTTCTGGTTCGCGCCCACGATCTTCACGAACGTCTCGACGAGCCACCGCATCGCGCGCGAGGAGATCTTCGGGCCGGTGCTCTCGGTGCTCACCTTCCGCACGCCCGCCGAGGCGATCAGCAAGGCCAATAACACTCCTTACGGCCTCTCGGCGGGCATCTGGAGCGACAAGGGCAGCCGCATCCTCGCCGTCGCCGACAAGCTGCGCGCGGGCGTGGTCTGGGCCAACACCTTCAACCGCTTCGACCCGGCCTCGCCGTTCGGCGGCTACAAGGAGTCGGGCTACGGGCGCGAGGGCGGACGCCACGGGCTCGCCGCGTATCTCAAGCCCGCCAGTGCCAAGCCGGCGCTGACCGCGAGCCCCGCGGCGGCTGTCGTCGAGGCCCCGAAGGCGGCGGCGAAGAAGACGGCACCGAAGGCTGAGCCCAAGACAGCACCGAAGGCGGCTCCCGCCACGAACCGCAAGGGAGTGAAGAAATGACCCGACTGGCCGTTCCCAAGACCTACAAGCTCTACATCGGCGGAAAGTTCCCGCGCAGCGAGTCCGGCCGCACCTACGAGGTGACGACCGCCGAGGGCGCCTTCCTCGCCAATGCGGCCCAGGCCTCGCGCAAAGACGCCCGCGATGCGGTCGTGGCGGCGCGTGCCGCTCTCGGCGGCTGGTCCGGCGCCACCGCGTACAACCGGGGTCAGGTGCTCTACCGCATCGCGGAACTGCTGGAGGGGCGGCGGGCGCAGTTCGTCGACGAGATCCGCGCGGCGGAGGGCGCGACATCCGCTCAGGCCTCGGCGCAGGTCGACGAGGCCATCGACCGCTGGATCTGGTACGCGGGCTGGGCCGACAAGTACGTGCAGCTCGCCGGCAACGGCAACCCCGTCTCGGGTCCGTATTTCAACCTCTCGACCCCCGAGCCCACCGGCGTCGTGGCGATCATCGCCCCGCAGGACTCCTCGCTCCTCGGCTTCGTGAGCGCCGTCGCGCCGGCCCTCGTGAGCGGCAACACGGTGGTCGTCGTCGCGAGCGAGCGCCTGCCGCTCGCCGCGATCAGCCTGAGCGAGGTGCTCGCGACGAGCGACGTGCCCGGCGGCGTGGTCAACGTGCTGACCGGCTCTCCCGCCGAGATCGCGCCGTGGCTCGCCTCGCACTCCGACGTCAACGCCCTCGACCTCGTGGGCGCGGAGGAGCTCGACTGGGTCGACCTCGAGATCGCCGCCGCCGAGACCCTCAAGCGCGTGCTGACCCCCGAGTCCGGCCCGGATGCCGCGGCCCCCGCGCTCGCGCGCATCACGGCGTTCACCGAGACGAAGACCGTCTGGCACACGAAGAGCCTCATCTGAGCGCATCTGGACCTCGATTCGAGGTTTGGACGTCGAGACTCGCTGTCACGGAACGCGAAAGTCTCGCCGGCACGTGATCTTCCACGTGCCGGCGAGACTTTCTCCCGCCGCGACGCTGTCAGCTACCGCTGAAGCCGGGTTGTAGCGTTGGGTTATGCCCACGCTGCTGCACCTCGACTCATCCGCCGACCTGACGTCGTCGCGCTCGCGCGCGATCACGGCGACCTTCGCCGAGGCCTGGCGCGGTCGAGGTGACGACTACACGGTCGTCTACCGCGACCTCCACATGCGACCGCTGCCGCACCTCGCCGACCCGGCGCTGCACTGGGCGCCCGAGCTGCGGCCGCCGGGTGCAACGCCTGCGCGCGAGGCCGATGAGCTTCAGCGGCAGCTCCTCGACGAGCTGCTCTGCGCCGATGTGCTGCTGATCGGAGCGCCGCTCTACAACTACTCGCTGCCCTCGACGCTCAAAGCCTGGATCGACTACATCCATGTTCCCGGCGTGACGGGCTCCTTCGCCGGCAGTCCCCGACCTCTCGAGGGACGCCCGGCGGTGATCGTCACCGCGCGAGGCGCGGTGTACGACCCCGGCACGCCGAGCCAGGACTGGGATCACGAGGTTCCCGCGTTGCGGATCGTGCTCGGCTCCGCCCTTGGCATGGACGTCACCGTCGTCACGACGAGCGTGACCCTCGCCGATTTCGTGCCCGCGCTCGCCGAGCTGGCTGAGCGCAGCGCGAGCGAGCTCGCCGCAGCGCACCGGGAGGCGGCGCGGCTCGGCGCCGCTCTCGGCTAGAGCTCGGGCTCGGGCCGGGCTCCGGTGCGCAGCCGCAGGCGGGCACGACGCCCGTGCACGAGCCCGACCGCCCCGATACCGAGCCAGGCGAGGTTGAGGGCGGCCGACGGCCAGGCCGAGAGGTAGGCGGTGTTGACCATCAGGAGGGCGCCGCCCAGGAGATTGGCGCCCTGGTAGGCCCAGCCGTCCACCCGCAGCCTCTTGACGGTGACGAGCGCATACGCTCCGAGCAGCAGAAGGGTGCCGAGCCAGCCGATCACGGTCATGAGCACGGGTATCAGGTTGTCCACGGCATCCATTCTCGGCTTAAGTTCCGCTACGGTGGTAGATGTTTCTTCTACAGTCCGGGTTAAGTAGCGATGGAGGCCAGATGACTCTTCCCGACGTGCGCAGGCTCATGGTGCTGCGCGAGCTCAAGCGCTCCGGGGGAGTGCAGGCTGCCGCCCAGAGCCTGGGCATCACGGCATCCGCGGTCTCTCAGCACCTCGCCAAGCTCGAGGCGGAGACGGGGCTCGGCCTCGTCGTGCGCGCCGGCAACAGCAAGCTCACTCTCACGCCCGCGGGGCTCCGGCTCGCCGCGCGCGCCGACGCCATCGCCGACGAGCTCGTGAGCGCGTCGAGCGACATCTCCGAGCTGCGCGGGGCCCACCGTCGCACGGTCACGGTCGCCGCGTTCCCGACGGCCATCCAGAGTCTCGTCGCACCCGCCGCCGCCGTGCTCGGGGCGGAGGCGAGCGCGGTGACGGTGCGGATCGTCGAGGACCGGGACGGCTCCGGCATACGCGCACTGCGCGCGGGAGCCGCCGACATCGTGATCGCCAAGCGCGAGACGGGCGAGGATGCTCTCGCAGACGAGGGGATGAGCGAGGACGTGCTCATCGACGACCCCTACCGGATCGTCGTGCCCGCCTCGTGGCCGCCACCGGCGGCGCTCTCCGAGCTCTACGACTCGCCCTGGGTGGGCCTTCCCGACGGGATGCCGGGCGCGCTCCTCGAGACCATCGAGAGACGCGACGGGGTGCGACTGCGCCGGGAGCACGAGTGCGTGGAGTATCCCGCCGTGCTCGCGATCGTCGCGGCAGGCCTCGCCGCCGCCGTGGTGCCCATGCTCGCGCTGCCCGAGCCCGGCGGCGTCCGGGTGCTGGGCGCCGGTGTGCCGGGTGTCGGCGAGCTGGGCTCGCGCAGGATCGTGGCCCGTTACCGCACGGAGTTCCCGCGGCTCGTTCCCGCCGCACGTTTTGTGCTCGACCAGCTCGCCGAGCGGGCGGCCGTGGCCGCCCGCTGACAGAACGCAGCCCCGCGACTCCGCTGCGGGCTCAGCTCGTGGCTCAGCTGCTCCTGCGCATGCCCCGGATGCCGAGGCCCAGACCGAGCGCCGCGACCACGGCGGCCGCGACGAAGCCGCCGAGCACCGTGAGCGAGGCGATGTCGCCCGAGAACAGCGCGCGCTCGGCGGCGACGATGTAGCTCACGGGGTTGAAGGCCGCGGCGACCCGCATCCACTCGGGCCCGTCGTCGAGGGGCAGCAGCATGCCCGAGAGGATCATGATCGGAAAGAGCAGGCCCTGCTGCACCGTCCAGAACATCCAGTCGCGCGACTTCGAGGCGATCGCGAGCGAATAGCTGAGCGCGCCGAAGCCGACTCCGAAGAGGCCGATGAGCACGAGCCCGACGAGCATGCCGGCGAGGTCGGGCCGGAAGCCGAACGGGATCGTCAGCAGCACGATGACCGTGGCCTGGATCACGAGAGGCACCATCTCCTTGAGCGCGCGCCCGACGAGCAGCGAGGAGCGGGCGAGCGGCGCGACGAGGGTGCGCTCGTGGGAGCCGGTCTGCATCTCGAAGAGCAGGTTCGAGCCGGTCATCGCCGTTCCGAAGAGGGCGATCATCACGAGGATGCCGGGCACGAACCACTGCAGGGTCTCCGCCGTCGACTGCCCCGAGGAGCCGCTCAGCAGCGGCCCGAAGAAGATCAGGAAGACGAGCGGCTGCATGAGGCTGAACACGAGCGAGAACGGGTCGCGGATGACCGGCCTCAGCTCCCGCACGAAGACGTTGCCGGTGTCGCGCAGAAATCCGGTGGGGCGTGCGCCGGTGGTCGTGCTGGTCGTGGTGGTCATCGTGCGGCCTCTGCTTTCGCGGGTTCGGTCGTCTGCCCGATCGCGTGCTCCGCGGCGGCCCCCGACTCGCGCAGGCTGCGGCCGGTGAGAGCGAGGAAGACGTCGTCGAGGGTCGGCTGGTGCAGGGTCGCCCTCGAGACACGGATGCCGCGGCCGTCGAGCTCGCGCAGCAGCCCGAGCAGCGCGGCATCCGCTTCGTCCACCGTGCAGGTGACGGTTCGTCCCTCGGCGACGGCCCTGCTCGCACCGGCGGCCCGCGCGCAGGCCACGGCGTCGGCGGCATCCGCGGCGTCGTCGAGCGTGAGCACGATCCGGTCGCCGGCGAGGGTGCGTTTGAGGCCTGCGGCGGTGTCGTCGGCGATCATCCGGCCCTCGTCCATGACCATGACCCTCTCGGCGAGCTGGTCCGCCTCGTCGAGGTAGTGGGTGGTGAGGAAGATCGTGGTGCCGTACTCCTCGCGCAGGCGCAGGATGTGCTCCCACAGGTTGGCGCGGCTCTGCGGGTCGAGGCCGGTCGACGGCTCGTCGAGGAAGAGCAGCTCGGGCCCGTGGATGAGGCCGAGCGCGATGTCGACCCGGCGCTTCTGCCCGCCCGAGAGCCCCTGCACGGGGCGCTTGGCGAACGAGCCGAGGTCGAGCGACTCGATGAGCTCGTCGGCCCGTCGCCGGGTCGCGCCGCGGCCGAGGCCGTAGAAGGCGCCCTGGCTGAGCAGTTCGTCGCGCACCCGTTGGTATTGGCTCGCGCTGTTGCCCTGGCCGATGTAGCCGATGCGCCGGCGCACCTCGGCCGGGTCGCGGCGGATGTCGTGGCCCGCGACGCGCGCCTGCCCGCTCGTGGGCGGGATGAGGGTCGTGAGCATCCGCAGGCTCGTGGACTTGCCGGCGCCGTTGGGTCCGAGGAAGGCCACGAGCTCTCCGCGTTCGACCTCGAGGTCGAGGCCGACGACGGCGTCGACGGGTGCCTTCTTGACGATGAACCTCTTGCTCAGCCGCCGGGCGCTGATGATGGTGTCGGTGTGAGTGGTCATGGGGAGAGGTTAGGAATCCATCAGGCCACTTTCCGTCCGCTATGCGCGAGAAGATGGTGCCATGTCCGACACGACAGCCAGAACCCTCGAACTGCTCTCCCTGCTGCAGACCCACCGGCACTGGGCGGGCCCGGAGCTCGCCGAGCGGCTCGGCGTGAGCGGGCGCACCCTGCGCCGCGACATCGACAGGCTGCGGGAGCTGGGCTACCGCGTCGGTGCGACTCGGGGCGCGATCGGCGGCTACCAGCTCGAGGCCGGCAGCGAGCTGCCGCCGCTGCTGCTCACCGAGGACGAGGCCGTCGCGATCGCGGTCGGGCTCAGCGCGAGCGCCCAGGGCGGTCTCGAAGGATCGGAGCACCTCACCCTCAGTGCGATCGCCAAGCTCGAGCAGGTGCTGCCGGCCCACCTGCGCCGGCGGGTCGCCGCGCTGCAGAGCCACACGCTGCCGATGAGCCTCTGGCAGGCCGGTGCGGGGCAGCAGGGTGAACTGCCGCAGGTCGCGCCCGAGCTGCTCGGGCAGCTGGCGCTCGTCTGCCGCGATCGCGAGCGGGTGCGCTTCCGCTATGAAGGTACGAGCTACGAGGGTACGAGTGGGGCGCGGAGCGACCGCCTCGTCGAGCCGCATGCCCTCGTCTCGGCCGAGCGCCGCTGGTATCTCGTGGCCTGGGATCTGCACCGCGACGACTGGCGCACCTTCCGGGTCGACCGGATCGACGGCCTCTTCCCGACCCGGGTGCGGTTCGCCGAACGCGAGCTGCCGGCCGCCGACGCCGCGGAGTTCGTGGCCGCGGCGATCTCGAGCCTCAAGCGCCGGCACGTGGCCCGAGTCATCCTCGACGTCGACATCGACGGCTTCCTCGCGCACTTCGGCGTCTGGGGCTCGGGAGCCGAGCCGGTCGCGGCCGCCACCACGATGTGGCCGATCGGCGGCTACAGCTACGAGGAGATGGCGAGCGCGCTCTACTGGATCCCCGAGGGCATGAGCTATCGGGTCGAGGCCGAGCCGGGATTCCTCGACTACCTGGGCCGCCTCGGACGGGTGCTCGTGCGGGCGGCCTCCACTGACCGGGATCCGGAGAAGGATAATTAACTGGACGCAGTCCATTTATTAATTAGACTGCCCGTATGGATGTCATTCTGGCGGGGTTCGGTGACCGGGCCGTTCCGTACGACGAGGCACTCGCGCTTCAGCGGGGCCTTCACGACGGGGTGACGGCGGGGACGATCCCCGACACCCTCGTGCTGCTCGAGCATGAGCCCGTCTATACGGCGGGCAAGCGCACGGAGGCGTCTGAACGGCCGACCGACGGCAGTCGGGTCATCGACGTCGACAGGGGTGGCAAGCTCACCTGGCACGGGCCCGGTCAGCTCGTCGGCTACCCCATCCTGCGGCTCGAGGAGCCGATCGACGTGGTCGGCTACGTGCGACGGCTCGAGAGCCTGCTCATGGAGGTTCTCGAGGAGCTCGGCGTCGACTGCCGGCGGATCGAGGGCCGGTCGGGCGTCTGGGTGACCCGAGGGCTGAGCGACTTCAAGATCGCGGCCATCGGCATCCGCGTCGCCGGGGGAGTCACGATGCACGGCTTCGCGCTCAACTGCAGCAACAGCCTCGAGCCCTACGCGCACATCGTCGCGTGCGGCATCCGCGACGCCGGTGTCACGACGGTGTCGGAGTGCCTCGGCCGCCGGGTCGATCCGCTCGACGTGATCCCGCTCGTCCGTGCGCGATTCGACGTGTTCGCGGAGCCCGGGGCCGCTGCGGGGAGCGCGAGGGTCGCGGAGGCCGCGGCATGAGCGCCGCCCCGGAGGGCCGCAGGATGCTGCGTCTCGAGGCCCGCAATGTGCAGACGCCCATCGAGCGCAAGCCGGAATGGATCAAGACCACGGCGCGGTTCGGGCCGGAGTACCAGGCTCTGCAGGCCCTCGTGAAGTCGGAGGAACTGCACACGGTGTGCCAGGAGGCGGGCTGCCCCAACATCTTCGAGTGCTGGGAGGATCGCGAGGCCACC
Source organism: Compostimonas suwonensis (assembly GCF_002797855.1). Lineage (GTDB taxonomy): Bacteria > Actinomycetota > Actinomycetes > Actinomycetales > Microbacteriaceae > Compostimonas > Compostimonas suwonensis. Next base: position 178,227 of record NZ_PGFB01000004.1, on the reverse strand, counting down.
TTCCTCATCGGCGGCTCGCAGTGCACGAGGCGGTGCGACTTCTGCCAGATCGACACGGGCAAACCCGCCGACTACGACACCGACGAGCCGCGCAGGGTCGCGGAGTCGGTGGGGCGGATGCGGCTGCGCTATGCGACCGTGACGGGCGTCGCCCGCGACGACCTGCCCGACGAGGGCGCATGGCTGCACGCCGAGACCGTGCGCGAGATCCACCGGCGCAACCCGGGCACGGGGGTCGAGATCCTCGCCACCGATTTCTCCGGCAACCCCGATCTGCTGGGCGAGGTGTTCTCGTCGCGGCCGGAGGTCTTCGCCCACAACGTCGAGACGGTGCCGCGCATCTTCAAGCGCATCCGCCCGGCCTTCCGCTACGAGCGCTCGCTCGACGTGCTCGCGCAGGGACGTGACGCGGGGCTCATCACGAAGTCGAACCTCATCCTCGGCATGGGCGAGGAGCGCGCCGAGATCAGCGCGGCACTGCACGATCTGCACGACGCCGGAACCGACATCATCACCCTCACGCAGTATCTGCGCCCGAGCCCGAGGCACCTTCCGGTCGCGCGCTGGGTGAGGCCGGAGGAGTTCGTCGAGCTCAAGGAGGAGGCCGAGGAGATCGGCTTCCTCGGCGTGCTCGCGGGCCCGCTCGTGCGATCCTCGTACCGCGCCGGTCGGCTCTGGGCGCAGTCGATGCGGCGCAAGGGGTTCGAGCTGCCGCAGAACCTCGCGCACCTCGCCGACCAGGCCGAGCAGCCGGCGGCCTTCGCGCAGGCGGTGGGATAGCCGGCGCAGGGTCTCATCCGGAGCCTCGCACGGGATCTCATAGCACGTCAGGCCCTGGTCAAGCTCAGGATGCGGGGGGATGATGGAGAAGGGCACGGCGCCCGAGCGCCCAGGGAGGTTGGCCATGACGACTGTCGGCACGATCGTGTTCGCAGGAGACAGCATCACGGAGGCCGGGCGCTGGGCGGAGTGGTTCCCCGACCACGAGACCCACAACCTCGGCGCCGGCGGTGACACGACCGACCATCTCCTCGCCCGCCTGAGCGAGATCGTCGACCTCGACCCCGATGCCGTCGTGCTGCTCATCGGCACCAACGACCTGGCCTGGCGCCGCTCCGTCGAGCACGTCGTGCGCACGATCGAGACGATCCTCGTGACGCTGCGCAAGGCGCTGCCGGAGACCCGCATCCTGTTGCAGTCGGTCATCCCGCGCGGCGCGGAGTACGCCGAGAGCATCCAGGAGATCAACCGTCACCTGTGGCAGTTCGCGCCCACCGTGCGCGCGCAGTACCTCGACCTCTGGCCCGTGCTGAGCTCCGACGGCACCGCGATCGACAGCGTCTTCTCCGACGACGAGCTGCATCTGACGGATGCCGGCTACGAGGCGTGGCTCGCGGCGCTGCGCCCGGCTATCGACGCGCTCGACGCGCTTCCCCCGATCACGCGGCCCATCGTGCTGCCCGTCGACCATTACGAGCGGCCGCGGCGCGGATTCTGACGCCGCCGCCGGACGCTCGGGCGCCCGCAAGCCTCAGGCGCGATTGTTCGACAGCTCGAAGACCCGCAGCAGCTCGGTGATCGCGGCCTCGCGCTGCTCGCCGCCGGCCTCGAACATCTCGGTGACGTGCGTGCGCAGGTGGTTCTCGACGAGGAGCTTGTTGAGCGAGCCGAGCGACTTCTGCACGGCGAGCGACTGCGTGATGATGTCGATGCAGTAGGCATCGTTCTCGATCATCTTCTCGATGCCGCGCAACTGGCCCTCGAGAATGCGGGTGCGGTGCAGAGCGCGCTTCTGGATGTCCTCGATCACCCGACAAGGCTACCGCTGCGCGATCGCGACGGGACGCGGGCGCGAATCGGGCGCGACGCGGGCGGGGCGGGTCGGGGATGCGATCGGGACCTCGCCGCGGATTTGCCGTCGCATAACCGTTCATTCACCATCCGGAAACCCGCCGTGAGCCTCTCCGTTACTCACCGCCGTCACGCTCGATCGGGCGGCATTCCCCGTGGCAGAGAAAGCTATGGATCCGATGTGCGTCGACTACCGATTTCACGTGAACGAGGAGAGACATGGGCGTCAGTTCGAGTGTTCGCGGGGGTGCCGTAGTCGCGGCATCCGTCGCGGCGATCATGGTGACCGGGGCGGTGGCCCTTCCGGCCGCGAACGCCGCGGAAGAGGGTCAGAGCTACTTCAACAGGGTGGCCACGGTTCCGGCCTACCTCAACGCGACGCCGGTCGGGGGGCCCGCCGTCGCGGAGATCTCGACCGTCACGCCTGACGGCAACACCGTCATCACGACGGACGCCGTGGGCGACCAGATCGCGTTCTACGACATCACCGACGCCCATGCGCCCGTCGCGGCCGGCGCCGTCCCCGTCGACGGCTCGCCGACCTCGGTCTACGCGGTCGGCGACTACATCCTCGCCGTCGTCGACGGCTCGGACGGCGACTTCGTGAACCCCTCCGGCCACGTGAGCGTCCTCGCGGCCGACGGCGACCACGAGGTTCTCGAGACCATCGAGCTCGGCGGCCAGCCCGACTCGATCGACATGACCTCCGACGGCAAGTACGCCGTCATCGCCATGGAGAACCAGCGCGACGAGGAGTTCACCCCCGAGGGCAAGGAGGAGGGCGACCTGCCTCAGCTGCCCTCCGGCGAGCTCGTCATCCTCACCCTCGACGGCGCCCCCGCCGACTGGGAGCTGCGTCGCGTCGCGCTCGCGGGCCTCTCGGGCCTCACCGAGGCCGAGGACGCCGAGACCGAGTACGTCACGATCAGCCCCGACGACAGCACCGTCGCCGTGACCCTGCAGGAGAACAACGGCGTCGCCTTCGTCGACATCGAGAGCGCGGCCGTCACGAGCCACTTCTCGGCCGGCACGAGCAGCCTCTCGGGCATCGACACTGAAGACGACGGCGCCCTCTCGCTCACCGGGAGCTTCACCGACGTTCCCCGCGAGCCCGACTCGATCGGCTGGATCGGCAACGACCTCGTCGCGACGGCCAACGAGGGCGACTGGCTCGGTGGAACCCGCGGCTGGACCATCTTCGACGCGCAGACCGGCGACGTGGTCTTCGACTCCGGCACCGACATGGAGTACCTCGCCATTCAGCACGCCCTCTACCCCGACAGCCGCTCGGACGCCAAGGGCACCGAGCCCGAGGGCCTGCTCTCGGCGACCTTCGACGGCGTCCCCTACGTCTTCGTCGGCAGCGAGCGCGGCAACTTCGTGGCCGTCTACGACGTGACCGACCCCACGCAGCCCCGCTTCGTGCAGATCCTGCCCTCGACGAACGGGCCCGAGGGCCTGCTCGCGATCCCCGAGCGCGACCTCCTGGTCGTCTCGAGCGAAGAGGACGACGCCGAGATCAGCATGCGCGCGACCGTTCAGGTCTACGAGTTCGGCGCCGACAAGCCGTTCTTCCCGAGCCTGCGCTCGGAGTACGTGGATGAGAAGCCGATCGCCTGGGGCGCCCAGTCCGGCCTCACCGCCGACCCGAACGACCCCGGCATCCTCTACTCGGTGAGCGACAACGCCTACGCGCCGAGCCTCATCTACACGATCGACGTGACCGAGGAGCCCGCCGTCATCACCGAGGCCCGCCCCGTCACGGTCGACGGCGAGAACGCCGCCCTCGACCTCGAGGGCATCTTCGCCCGCCCGGCCGGCGGCTACTGGGCGGTCTCCGAGGGCGCGACCGGCCCCGAGAACCACCTCCTGCTCCTGGATGACGCGGCAGCGGTCATCGACGACATCGAGCTTCCCGCGACCGTCGCCGACGCACTCGGCAAGTGGGGCTTCGAGGGCGTCAGCGCCCAGGTCGTCGGTGAGAACGAGTACGTCTGGACGGCACTGCAGCGCGAGCTCAGCACCGACCCGGCCGGCACCGTGCGCCTCGCCCGCTACGACGTCGAGGCCGGGAGCTGGGACTTCTTCGGCTACGAGCTCGATGCCGTCTCCGACGCCTCGAACACCGCCGACTGGATGGGCCTGAGCGAGATCACGGTCTTCGCCGGCAAACTCGCGGTCATCGAGCGCGACAAGCTCAACGGCGAGAAAGCGGCCATCAAGCGCATCTACAGCGTCGAGCTGCCGACCGGCCCGGGCCTCTCGGCCGACGACGCCGACGGCGAGCTGCCGGTCCTCGAGAAGACGCTGCGCCACGACGTGCTGCCCGACATGAAGGCGACGCACGGCTGGACCCAGGAGAAGCTCGAGGGCTTCACCGTCGGCACCGACGGCCAGGCCTACGCGGTCACCGACAACGACGGCGTGAACGACGCGACCGGCGAGACGGTCTTCCTGCGCCTCGGCTCCGCCGACGTGATGTTCGGCCTCGTGCCGGATGACGGCGGCGACGGCGGCACCGGCGAGGGCACCGACCCGGCCGGCGAGGTCGAGAAGCTGCCGAGTACGGGAGCGGACGCCATGCTCTGGCTCGCGGCAGGCGGCATCCTGCTCGCCGGCGGCATCGCGACGACGTTCCTCGTGCGCCGGCGCCGCCTGAGCTGAGCCCCGGCACAGCGTTGATCAGCGCGTAGAACCGCACAAGCGACAACCGGCCTGGCCGGGGGCGACACCGCCCCCGGCTAGGCTGTTTTTATGCCCACGAACGAACCCGCCATCTCCCGACCGGCGCTGGCTCCCGGCCTGCTCGCCGCGATCGCCCTGCTCGCGGGCCTGGCGCTCCTGGGCTCGCCCGACGGCTACATCGTCATCCGCTACATCGTCTCCATCCTGGCCCTCATCATCGTGGTCTTCGCGGTCCAGGCCAAGAAGTGGTGGTGGCTCGTGGGCCTCGTTCCCATCGCGGTGCTCTGGAACCCCGTGTTCCCGATCACGATCGACGATCAGCCGTGGCTCTTCCTGCAGTTCGCGGCGTGCGTCGTCTTCGTGGGCGCCGCCATCCGCATCACCGTGCCGAATCCGGCGGCGCGCAACCAGGCCTCACGCGGAAACACGACCCGCCGCTGACGTTTGTGGCCGCCATGAGCCCGTTCGCCCCCCGAATGGCGTAAACTGGGCGGGTACGCCGGGCAACCCGGACGCCATCCGACACGTGACACGTGATCTTCGGTGTGGCTTTCCCTCGCGGGTCGGCGTGCAGCTGTTCCGTCGGTGAGGTTCTTCGGGGTTCTTCCACGAAGACCCGGGGCTTCTGCCAGACCGGCGTATCGGCAGACACGATCCTCTCGGATCGCCCGCCTGCGTTTGCCCAACGTCGGCGGTTCGTACAGCACAGGAGGACAATGTCCGGCCCAGGCCAAGGCACTCGATCAGGTTCGACCGGTTCGACAGCGTCGGGCACCCGCTCGAAATCCCGCGGTTCGTCGGGGCGCAGCGGGCGTTCGCGCGACGACGACGCGCCGCTCATCCCCATCCTCGCCCGTAAGGTGCGCGAGGTCGAGGCGAAGGCGCAGGGCGGCAAGGTCGGGCCCACCAACCGGGTCAAGTTCCAGGTCATCGCGCTCCTCATGCGCGAAGAGCGCGCCAAGGTCAAGACGAGCACCGAGCTGACCGACTCCGCCCGTGCCGAGATGCTCAAACGGCTCGACGGTATCGCGACGATCCTCGCGAAGACGGCCGCGCGCGACACCTCCCTCATCACGCTTCTCGAGCCGGATGCCTCGGTCTCCTCGGTCGCGCAGCGCTTCCGCCGCGACTGGCTGCTCGAGGCCGGCACCGAGCTCAGCCCCGACGAGCTCATCATCACGACCGAGCCGCCCAAGGTGCAGCAGCCGACGGTCATCCCCGCCGAGCTCGCCGACAAGCAGGTCGTGCCCGCCTCGGTGCGCGCCCGCCAGCTCGCCAACCCCTTCCTCGCCCCCGACTTCAGCGCCGTCGCGGCTCAGGCCCCGGCCCCGCGTCGCCGTCTCGACAGCTGGGAGCTGCTCGGGCCGCTCTTCAAGTCGTTCGAACAGGGCGCGGGCGGCGTCGCGGCGAGCATGGAGCTGCCGCCGCCGCCCCTGATCGACCGCTACTCGCCCCCCGGCCACGAGCTCATGGTGCACCAGGCCCGGTTCATCGAGAGCGTCCGCGCCGGCCACCGCTCATTCCTGCTCGCCGACGAGCCCGGACTCGGCAAGACCGCGCAGTCGGTGCTCGCGGCATCCGTCGCCAACGCCTACCCGCTGCTCGTGGTCGTGCCGAACGTGGTCAAGGTCAACTGGGCGCGCGAGGTCGAGATGTGGACGCCGCATCGCCGGGCCACCGTCATCCACGGCGACGGGGCCCAGCTCGACGCCTTCGCCGACGTCGTGATCGTCAACTACGAGGTGCTCGACCGGCACCTCTCGTGGCTCGGCACCCTCGGCTTCCGCGGCATGGTCGTCGACGAGGCCCACTTCATCAAGAACCTGCACTCGCAGCGTTCGCGCTACGTGCTCGGGCTCGCCGAGGCGATCCGCCGCACCGCGCCGAACGGCGACCCCCTGCTGATGGCGCTCACCGGAACGCCGCTCATCAACGACATCGACGACTTCCGCGCGATCTGGCAGTTCCTCGGCTGGATCGACGGCAGCAAGCCGACCGCACCGCTTATGGAGCGCCTCGAGGAGACCGAGCTCACCCCGGCCGATCCCGGCTTCTATCAGGCGGCACGCCGCGCGGTCGTCGACATGGGGATCGTGCGCCGCAAGAAGGTGGATGTCGCGGCCGACCTGCCCTCGAAGCGCATCGCCGACCTGCCCGTCGAGCTCGACGACGAGCTGGGCCGCAGCATCCGCAAGGCGGAGAAGGAGCTCGGCGAGCGTCTGCTCAAGAAGTTCCGCACGATGTCGGCGTCGAAGGCCGCGGCCGACTACACGCCCGAGCAGCTCATGCGTATGGTCGCCTCGAGCGAACTCGAGGAGTCGAAGTCGACCACGACGGGCGACAACGTCTTCACGATGGTGCGCAAGATCGGCCAGGCGAAGGCGCAGCTCGCCGCGGACTACACGGCCCAGCTGGCCCGCTCGGTGGGCAAGGTGGTCTTCTTCGCCAAGCACATCGACGTCATGGACCAGGCCGAGGAGGCGTTCGCCTCGCGCGGCCTCACGACGGTCTCGATCCGCGGCGACCAGACCGCCGACTTCCGTCAGGGCCAGATCGACGCCTTCAACAACGACCCCGAGGTCTCGATCGCGGTGTGCTCGCTCACCGCGGCGGGCGTCGGCGTCAACCTCCAGGCGGCCTCCAACGTCGTGCTCGCCGAGCTGTCGTGGACGGCGGCCGAGCAGACGCAGGCCATCGACCGTGTGCACCGCATCGGCCAGGAGGAGCCGGTCACGGCATGGCGGATCATCGCCGCGCACACGATCGACACGAAGATCGCCGAGCTCATCGACAACAAGCAGGGCCTCGCGGCCCGTGCGCTCGACGGCTCGGACGCCGACCTCGTTCCGAGCGACAGCATCCAGCTCGAGGCCCTCGTGCACCTGCTCGAACAGGCGATCGAGGGTGCTCACTGAACGCCGTGAGCAGTGGCGCAAGCAGTGTCGCAAGCAGTGCGACAGGTAGTGCCGCGACGCACAACGTGGCGCTCGAGGAGTCGCTCGAGCCGCTCGAGCCGGGTGAGGAGTTCGGCGCAAAATCCGGCACCTACCCCGCGTCGAGATCGTGGCCGAGCTCTCACGGCCGCCCTGACGTCGTCGTCGTCAAGGGCATGCTCACCCTCGCGAACGAGCGGCTCACGCCGTGGCAGGCCCTCGTCGAGGATCTGCTCTTCGTGCGCGACGTGCTCGCCGAGGCCGGCATCGACTTCTGGCTCGTGCGCGGCAACGACGAGCGCCCCGTCATCGCGATCGACGCCTCGCTGCGCCGCCAGGTCGAGACCGTGCTCGCCGCGGCCTGTGTGCACGAGCCGCTCTATTCGAAGGCCGTGGAGGGCAAGAAACGACCGCCGGTGCTCGTGGCCGACGGCGCCCTCGGGCACAGGAAGCCGCGCATCTTCCGGCTCTTCCGCCCGCGGCTCGTGGTGGACAGCGGTCTGGGCTACGGCACCTCGACGGGCGTCGAGCTGCAGTTCTGGACCGTCACCGAGCACGAGATCATCTGCCCGGTCGAGAACTCGCTCACGCGCACGATCCTGCCGCGCTCCGAGGCGATCCCGAGCACCGTCGAGCTGTACGGGCAGAGCTGGGACACCTTCGAGGGGATGTTCGAGCCGCACGCCTCCGACGTGACCTTCGACATCGACCTGGTCTTCTCCTGGGTCGACGGCAGCGATCCCGAGTTCCTGCGCCAGCGTGCTGCGCGCATGCAGCACGCGGTGATCGGCGAGGGCGACGAGGCGGAGGCCCGGTACCGCCAGATCGACGAGCTCAAGTACGCGCTGCGCTCCGTCTACCTCTTCGCACCCTGGGTGCGCAACATCTACATCGTGACCGACTCGCCGCGGCCCGCCTGGCTCGCGGAGCATCCTGCCGTGCACATCATGCGCAGCGAGGACTTCTTCTCAGACCCGTCGGTGCTGCCCACCCACAATTCGCAGGCCGTCGAGAGCCAGCTGCAGCACATCCCGGGCATCAGCGAGCACTTCCTCTACTCGAACGACGACATGTTCTTCGGCCGGCCCGTGCAGCCGAGCATGTTCTTCTCACCGGGCGGCGTGACGAAGTTCATCGAGGCGTCGACGCGCATCGGGCTGGGCGAGAACGACCCGCGCCGCAGCGGCTTCGAGAACGCCGCACGGGTCAACCGCAAACTGCTGCGCGACCGTTTCGGGCGCCTGATCACCCGCCACCTCGAGCACGCCGCGACCCCGCTGCGGCGTTCCGTGCTGCTCGAGCTCGAGCAGGAGTTCGCCGCCGAGTTCGCGAAGACGCAGGCGGCGCGCTTCCGTTCGCCCACCGACATCTCGGTGACCAACTCGCTGTACCACTACTACGCGCTCATGACGGGGCGGGCCGTGCAACAGGATGCCGCGCGCGTGCGTTATGTCGACACGACGACCCGCGCGGGGCTCGGCCTGCTGCCCGGGCTGCTCAAACGGCGCTCGTTCGATTTCTTCTGCCTCAACGACGGCAGCTTTCCCGAGGTGTCGGCCGAGGAGCGTCGCGCGACCGTGCAGCGGTTCCTCGAGCGCTACTTCCCGATCGTCGCGCCGTGGGAGGTCGACGACACGGCTCCCTAGACGAGAGCCGCCGATGCTTCGACAGTGAGCGGCGCGTCCACCGTCAGCGGCTCCTCGGCCGCGACGGGAGCGGAGGCCGGGGGCAGGATCGTGATGCGCTCGCGGTCGAGGATGCGCTGAGCCTCCTGCGCCGAGGTGTACGACATCACCGGGAACTGCCCCATCGGAACGACCGAGTGCAGCACCGTGCTCTCGTAGACGTGCACGAGGTTGTAGCCCTGCGCGCCGTCGCGGGGGCGGCTGCCGCCGGTCGGCACCGTGAGGTCTTGTGTGTAGCAGGTCGCCGAGGCGACCGAGACGGGGATGCCGGCGAAGGTCGTGTTCGTCGAGTAGTGCAGGTGACCGGCGATGATGCTGCGCACGTCGCTGCCTTCGAGCACCTCGGCGAGGGCCGCCTGGTCGCGCAGCTCGACGGTCACGGCCAGGTCGAGCACGCTCGGAACGGGAGGGTGGTGCATGGCGAGGATCGTTCCGTGCGGCGCGGGGCTCGAGAGCTCCTCGGCGAGCCAGTCGAGCTGCGCGCCCGTGATCTCGCCGTAGTGCTCGCCCGGCACGGAGGAGTCGAGCGCGATGACCCGCAGGCCGTTCACATCGTGCACGCGGTCGACCGAGCGCATCGAGGGCAGCTGGTCGAGCAGCTCGGCGCGGAAGGCCGCGCGGTTGTCGTGGTTGCCCATGACCCAGATGAGCTGCGAGCCCATCCGTTCGGCCGCGGGCTCGAGGATGCCTCTGAGCTTCACGTACGCGCGGGGATCGCCTTTGTCGGCGAGGTCCCCGGTCACGACGATCGCCTCGGGCCGGGCGTTCGACGCCTCGATCTCCTCGACGAGGCCGCGCAGGTGCGCCTCGGCGTCGACCGCACCGTAGAGCAGCTCGTCACCCGGGATGAGATGGGTGTCGCTCAGGTGCAGCAGGAAGTGGTCGGGTCTCGGGTATTCAGCTGTTCTCGGCGCCGGTGCTTCGGGTGCCCCAGTGCGCTGCGGGGTGCTCATGCGGCACACACTATGACGCGAATGTGAACGACGGCTGGTGATAACGTGGCGTTTTGCCGAACACGGGATCACCTGTTATGCGTTCGAGATCTCAGGCCAGCCCGAGCACGTCGAGCATCCAGGCGAGCTCGTAGGCGCGCTCGCGCCAGGAGTCGTACCGGCCGCTCACCCCGCCGTGCCCGGCCTGCATCTCGGTCTTGAGCAGCACGGGGGCGTTCACCTGACGCAGCCGCGCCGTCCACTTCGCGGGCTCGACGTAGAGCACCCGGGTGTCGTTGAGCGAGGTCACCGCGAGGATGCGCGGGTACGCGGCATCCTCGCGCACGTTCTCGTAGGGCGAATACGACTTCATGTAGGCGTAGACCTCGGCGTCGTGCAGGGGGTCGCCCCACTCGTCCCACTCGATGACCGTGAGGGGCAGCGAGGGGTCGAGGATCGAGGTGAGCGCGTCGACGAAGGGCACGCTCGCGAGGATGCCGGCGAAGGTCTGCGGCGCGAGGTTGGCGACCGCGCCCATGAGCAGGCCGCCCGCGCTGCCGCCCTCGGCGACCATCCGCTCGCTCGTCGTCCAGCCCCCCGCGATGAGGTGATCGGCGACGGCCACGAAGTCGGTGAAGGTGTTCTTCTTGGTGAGGGTCTTGCCGTTCTCGTACCAGGCGCGGCCGAGCTCGCCGCCGCCGCGCACGTGCGCGATCGCGAAGACCACGCCCCGGTCGAGCAGGGAGAGCCGTGCGATCGAGAAGGCGGGGTCGATGCTCGTCTCGTAGGAGCCGTAGCCGTACAGCTCGAGAGGCGCCGGGATGCCGGGGCTCACGAGATCGCGACGGAAGACGAGGCTCACCGGCACACGCGTGCCGTCGGAGGCCGTGGCCCATTCGCGCCTCTGCTCGTAACGCTGCGGGTCGTAGTCGCCGAGGACCGGCTGGCGCTTGAGCACGGTGCGCTCGCCCGAGTCGACGGCGTAGTCGATGACGGTCGAGGGGGTGACGAAGGAGCCGTAGCCGAGACGCAGGGTGGGCTGCGTCCATTCGGGGTTGCCGCGCGCGCCGACCTGGAAGAGCGGTTCGTCGAAGGCGATTTCGAACTCGCGCGGATCGAGCGTCGTGTCTGCCTGCACCGTGCCCGCCGGCCTCGAGAGCGCCGCGTTCGGAACGACGGCCACGCGGGTGAGTCCCTCGTGGCGGTACTCGAGAACGAGGAAGCGCTCGAAGGCGTCGACGTCCTCGAGCCGCAGGCCGTCGTGCGCCGGCACGACGACGTGCGCTCCGCTCGGGCCCGTGCCGGGTGCGTGCGGGTCGACCTCGACGAGCTCGAAGTCGAGGGCGCCGTCGTTGTGCAGCACGAGCAGGCGGTCCTCGCCGTCGACGACGACGTGCTCGACCGAGTACTCGACGCCTTCACGGCGCGGCCAGACCACCGCGAACTCGCCCGTGGGGTCGTCCGCGTCGAGCAGGAGCGTCTCGCTCGTGATCTTCGAGCCGATGTCGATGACGAGGTAGCGGCGGCTGCGGGTCATCCCCACCCCGACCCAGTAGCGGTCGTCGGGTTCGGTGAAGACCGCGACATCCTCGGATGCCGGCTGCCCGAGCTCGTGCCGCCAGATCGTGTCGGGGCGCCAGGCGTCGTCGACGGTGGGGTAGTAGAGGTAACGGCCGTCGGGGGAGAAGAGCGCCCCCGGGAAGGTGCCGGGTACCTCGTCGGCGAGGTCCTCCCCGGTCTCGAGGTCGCGCACGCGCAGGGTGTACCGCTCGTCGCCGACCGTGTCGACGGCGTAGAGCAGCAGGCGGCCGTCTTCGCTCACGTCGAAGGATCCGAGCGAGTAGAACTCGTGGCCGGCGGCCTCGACGTTGTCGTCGAGCACGATCTGCTCACCCGGAACGCGTTTCTCGGTGGCGCCGACGCCCGGATCGAGCGTCGGGGGAGTCCAGTCGTCGGGGCCCGTGATCGGCGCGCGGCAGTGCACGCCGTACTGCTTGCCCTCGAACGATCGCGAGTAGTACCACCACTCGCCCTCGCGCACGGGAACCGAGAGGTCGGTCTCCTGCGTGCGCGACTTGATCTCCTCGAAGATCGTCTCGCGCAGCCCGGCGAGGTGCGCCGTCTCGGCGTCGGTGTGATCGTTCTCGGCGGTCAAGTAGTCGATGACGGCCGGATCGTCTTTGTCGCGCAGCCACTCGAACTCGTCGACGACATCGTCGCCGTGGTGGCTGCGGATCTGCGGACGGGATTCGGCGCGCGGCACGGAGGGCATCCATCAACGCTAGGGCATCCTCCGGTGCCCTTCCCTTCCGCCTCTTCTTAAAACGACGGAGATTCCGCCACTTACGCCCGGTTTCTCGCAGAACGGGCAGAATATCGGCGGAATCTCCGTCGTTTTAAGAAGAGAAGTAGGGGAGGGCGGATCAAGGCAGGAGCATCGCGATCCCCGCGACGACGATCGCGATGAGCACCGAGCCGATGACGATCGTGACGGCCTTGCGCTGGTCGGCACGCCGGTATTCGGTCTCGTAGACCTGTTCCTGCCGGCCGAGCTCGTCGCCGAGGTTGAAGAGCCCCGACATCCCGAATCGCGCGCAGAAGTGCAGGGCGGCCTGCAGGAAGCCGGAGGCGCCGAGGCCGGCCGGGATGACGACGAGCAGCCGCCACGGGGTCGGGATGCCGAAGATCACCGCGGCGGCGACGAAGAGCGCCGTGATGACGAGCCCGATGACGCCGGCCGTGCGGCGCATCCGGATCTCGGCGGGGCCGATGTTGCAGACCCCCGGAACGTAGACGTTCGTGGTGTTCGTTGACATGTACTCATTCTGCGCCTCGTTCCGCGCCGCGGCTTCTCCCCGGGACACGAGACGACGGAGATCTCCGCGTTCCGGGGCGTTTCCGCCTGTTCGGGCCCGAGCGGGGCCTGCGGGAGGGGAGATCTCCGTCGTCGTCGATCAGGCCGAACGGGTCAGGACGCGTCAGCCTCCGCGATCGACATCGTGCCGGATGGCACAGCTCCGGATGTCACGCTGCCGACCCCCGCGCTGCCGACCCTCGCGCTGCCGGGCGTCACGGCGTCGGAGCCGGCCTCGGTCGTGACCTCGATCTTGCGGGCCTTCGCCCTCTCGCTGACCGGGATCGTGATGCTCAGCACGCCGTTCGTGTAGCTCGCGGCGATCCTCTCGGTGTCGATCCCCTGGCCGAGGGTGAACTGACGCAGGAACGAGCCGGCCTGGCGCTCGCGAGAGATCCACTTGACGCTGCGGTCGTTGCTCAGCGTGCGCTCGGCGCGGACGGTCAGCAGCTGTCCGTCGACGTCGATGTCGACCGAGCCCGGGTCGATTCCGGGAAGGTCGGCGGTCAGCACATAGGTGTCGCCGTCACGATAGACGTCGACGGGCATGTTCCGGGGCCCCTGGCGACCCTCGAAGAGGGCGCCGGCGACGCGGTCCAGATCGCGGAAAGGATCGAAGTTCACAGCCATTGTCATTACTCCTTCACATCGGCCGCTCACGCGGTCTTCACGGTTTCTGAAAGTTGAGTCATTGTGACTCAACTAGCTCAAATTTAGCACTCTCTGTAGGAGAGTGCCAATACTTTTCGGCGAGGCGTTCGCGAGTCGTGGCGGACATCCGCCGGCGCGGGTGCAGGGCGGAGGCGCATAATGGGCGGATGATCTCGAATGAGCACGCGCGCAGGCTCCGTGCCCGCGGGCTGGAGTGGCGACCGGCATCGGGCGACGCCTTCAGGATCGAGGGCGACGAGTTCGAGGGCGACGTCTTCACCGTGAGCGAGATGACGATCGAGGCCCACGAGTTCGACACGGGCACGATCCTCGGCTTCAACGGCACGACCGAGTGGGCCCTCGACTCCGTCGCCCTCGAGAGCGCGCTCTGGCTGCCCCGCGAGGATCAGCTGCGCGAACGCCTGGGCGACCGGTTCCTGGCCTTGCAGCGGATCGACGACGGTGGCCACGCGGTCACCGTGCGATCGGACGACGGGCCGCCGCGATCATTCGAGGCCGCGGATGCCGCCGATGCCTACGCGCTCGCTCTGCTCGCGCTGCTCGGCGTGCCTCAGGCCTGACGGTGCTCGTGGTCGTCGTGCAGCCGCGACACCATCGCCCAGACGGCCCGGGTGAGCTCGGGATGGGTGAGGGCGATCCGGCGCAGGATGCCGTACTCGAACTCGACCGCGACATCGGGGGGAGCGGCCGGGTGGTGGGCTCGGGCGCGCTCCTCGCCGAGGCTCTGCGACTCCATGAGATCGGAGCGGAGCGTCGCGACGACGTGCTCGTCGACCGTGGGCAGCAGCGGCATGAACTCCCACGGATCGTCGCCGAGACGGCAGCGGTAGTCGATGACCGCGGACAGTTCGTCTCGGGCCTCCTGGCGCAGCACCTCGATGCTCACGGGGACGTCCATGCATCCAGGCTACGCTGTGGTGCAGACAGTGGTGTTCAACGGCGATTTTCGACCGACGCTGTTCAGGCGGCGTTATTCGCGTCGTTGTTCGGGCCAGGCTCATTCGAGAAGCGGGAGGTGCCGTGGACGAGGCCTTCTTCGAGACGGTCACCCGGGTCTTCGAGATCGTGGGCGTCAGTGCCATGGTCGTCGGCTTCGTCGTCGCCTTGATCATCTCCGTGCGGGTGTGGATCCGCAGCCGTGACGGGGCCCGGGCGTTCAAGACCCTGCGCGAGACGATCGGCGGAGTCATCCTGCTCGGCCTCGAGATCCTCGTGGCCGCCGACCTCGTGAAGACCGTCACGTCCACGCCGTCGCTCACGGATGCCGCCGTGCTCGCGATCATCGTGATCATCCGCACCGTGCTGAGCTTCTCGCTCCAGGTCGAGATCGACGGGGTCGCCCCCTGGCGTCGTGCCCTCGTGACCGGTCCGGAGGTGCTCGCGCGTGCTGCGAGAGGCTCTGCCGACGGCGTCGGCTCCGCGAAGCCGGCCGACGGCGTCAGTCGAGCTGGGCGATCGTCCGCGCCGTCCTGACGAAGGTGGGGGTGATGGCGGAGGCGCCGTCGAGGTAGCCGCCGACCAGTGCCGCGTCGCGCAGCAGCACGAGCGCACGTGCCTTCTCCGCGGCATCCGCTCTGCCGGCCGCGACGAGCGCGGTCTCGAGGGTGTCGTGGAACCACGCGCGGTGCTCGCGCACGGTCACGCGCACGGGGCTCTGCGGATCGGGGTACTCGGCCGAGGCGTTGATGAAGGGGCAGCCGCGGGTGTGGTTGCGGGCGACGTCGTCGGCGATGCCCCGGATGGCGAGATCGAGCAGCTGCTCGGGGGAGCTCGCGAGCGGGGCCGCGCCGGCGAACATACTGCGGATGCCGGCATCCTCGCGTTCGAGGTAGGCCTGGACGAGCTCCTCCTTGCCCGGGAAGTGACGGTAGAAGGTGGCCCGGGTCACCTGGGCCTCGGCGACGATGCGGTCGACGCCGACCGAGTGGATGCCCTCGCGGTAGAACAGCTCCGATGCCGTGCGCAGGAGGCGCTCGCGTGCCTCGGAGGGGCGTTTCGCGGGTGCTTCGAGGGTCGTGCTCATAGGTCGAGGATACCAGAACGTTCGGTCTCTTTGGAGGCTCCGGTCGTGCGGAGGGCCTCAGAGCCGCTCGAGCAGCCGTCGGTAGAAGCCGATCGCGCGGCGGAACTGCGAGACGGGCAGCCGTTCGTCGGCGCCGTGCACGCCGAGCTGCAGCGCCGGCGTGATCTCGAAGGGGATGAAGCGGTAGATCCGGTCGCTGATCGGGGCGAAGTGGCGCGCATCGCTGCCTCCCGTCTGCACGTAGGGTGCGACGATCGCCTCGGGGAAGACCTCGGAGATGGTCTCCCGCAGCACCGAGAACGGTCCGCCGTCGCCGGGCGCGCCGGTGGGGGAGACGGGCGAGGGCTCGCTCGCCGAGAGCACGCGCAGCTCGACGAGGGGGTCGTCGATGATGCGGGCGACGCGCTCGATGACGGCGGCGACGCTGCTGCCCGGGTTCACCCGGATGTTGGCGACCGCACTCGCCCGCGTCGCGAGCACGTTGGCGCCCGCGCTGCCGCGCAGCTGGGTGATGGCGACGGTGGTGCGCAGCATGGCGGCGGAGCGGTTCGAGTGGGCGTTGAGGGCGCGCACGATGGCCCGCGCATTGCGGCCCGGGCTCGTGTAGAGCTCGCGGTGCTCGGCGTCGGCGTAGGGTGCTGCGGTGCGCACGAGCTCGGCGATGGGGGCCGGCACGGTGGCGGGGAACGGCCGGCGGCTCAAACGGTCGATGGCGCGGGCGATGCGCTGGGTGGCCAGCAGCGCGGGTGGCGGCGGCGGCGTCGAGGCGTGCCCACCGGCATCCTTCGCCAGCAGCTCGAGGTTGATGATGCCCCGCTCGGTGACGCCGACGACCGCGATCGCGCGCTCGACCCCGGGCAGGATGCCCTCGCGCACCGAGCCGCCCTCGTCGAGCACGAAGCCGGGGCGGATGCCGCGGCTCGCGAAGAGGGCGACAGCGGCGGGCGCGCCCGAGCCGGCCACCTCCTCGTCGTGCGTGCTGAGCAGGTAGACGTCGTGGAGAGGCTGGTATCCGCTCTCGAGCGCCCCTTCGATCGCCTCGAGGAGGGCGACGAGGGAGCCCTTGTCGTCGAGCACGCCGCGGGCCACGATCTGGGAGTCGTCGTCGCTGTCGCCGCCGTCGCCGACGAGCCGTGCCTCGAAGGGCGGGCTGCTCCACTCGGACTCGACGACGCTCACGACGTCGTAGTGCGCCATGAGCACGGTCGGATCGCCGGTCTCCCGCCCGACCCAATGCCAGAGCAGGGTGTGCCCGTCGACGATCTCGCGGGCGAGGTGCTCGTGCACACGAGGATAGAGCTGTTCGACGAGATCGGCGAAGCTCGCGAAGCGGCTCCAGTCGACCTCGTCGGGGGTGAGGCTCGAGACCGTGGCCATCCGCAGCAGCGACCGGAACCGCTCCAGATCCGCATCGCTCATGGGTACACCCTATTCCGACTATTCCGAAGGCTTGTCCGGTGCCTCCGGGAACATCGCGAAGAAGGCGAGCTCGTGCCGCGCCGACTCGGAGAACGCGCGCCGCATCGCGTCGCGTTCCGCCGTAGGCGCGCTCGCCGCGGCTCGGCCCACGATGGCGATCGCCCGGTCGGTGGCCATGCGGAACGCCGGGTCTGCATAGGTGTCGAGCCAGGAGGCGTAGGGATGCCCCGGATGCGAGCGTGTGTGCAGTCGTTCGCCGGCATCCTGGTACAGCCAGAAGCACGGGAGCAGCGCGGCCACGAGAACGGGATAGCTCGTGCCGGCGCCGGCCGCTGCGAGATGGTTGAGATACGCGGTCGTGACGGGATGCGCCTCGAACGTCGCACCCGGCTCGCCGCCCAGCCACTCGCGGTGCAGCTCGAGCTCGCCGAGGATCGAGCCGCTCGCGCTCGTGGCCCAGAAGGCCTGCTCCTCGCTCGTGGGCGCGAGCTGGCTCGCCCGGGCGAGCACCCGTGCGTAGTCGCGGAGGTAGAGCGCGTCCTGCGCGAGGTAGGCGAGGAAGTCGTCGCGTTCGAGGGTGCCGTCGGCGAGACCCGTGACGAAGGGCAGCGCGTCGATGCCGTCACGGATGCCGGCGATCGCATCCCACCAGTCGCCGGTGATCTGCGCTGGGGTGGTCGCCGCGCTGATTTCCGTCTCGGCGTCCGAGAGACCGGCCCTCGCGTACAGCCCGGCGAAGTGGTGGACGGGGCCGTTGCCCGAGCCCACGTGCAGCTCCTCGGAGCGCAGCAGGCTCTCGGTCAGCCAGGCCTTGGCCTGCCGCAGCGAGGCGGCCCAGTCGTGGTTGCGGGCCTGGAGGGTCGCCATCGCGCTCGAGAGGGAGCAGCCCGTTCCGTGTGTGTTACGGGTGTCGACGCGCACGCCGGGGAACTCGACGAGCGTCGCGCCGTCGACGAGGGCGTCGGGCGAGGCGTCCGTGCCGAGATGGCCGCCCTTGACGAGCACGATCACGTTCCAGCGCTCGCTCACCCGGCGGGCCTGGGCGAGCGCCCCCGCCCAGTCGCGGGCGGGCGCGGAGCTCGGGTGCGCGGAGCCCGGCGGCACCGAGCGCGGGTGCGCGGAGCCCGCGAGTCCCGCGAGCACGGCCAGCTCGGCGAGGTTGGGCGTCACGAGGTCGACGAGGGGCAGCATGCCCGCGAGCGCGGCTTCCGCCTCGGCATCGAGCAGTCTGTCCCCGCTCGTCGCGACCATCACGGGGTCGAGCACGACGATCGGCGGGCGCACCTCGATGAGCCAGCTCTCGACCGTGCGCACGATCTGCGTTGTGCCGAGCATGCCGATCTTGACCGCGTCGATCTCGACGTCATCGCTCACCGCGTCGAGCTGTTCGCGCAGGAAGGCCACGGGCGGCACGTGGATGCTGCGCACCCCGTGAGTGTTCTGCGCGACGAGCGCGGTGACGGCGGCCATGCCGTAGCCCCCGTTCGCCGCGATGGACTTGAGGTCGGCCTGGATGCCGGCGCCGCCGCTCGGGTCGGTGCCGGCGATGCTCAGCACCCGCGGGATCGGCGCTGAGCTCATGGGTGCGCGGCTCATCGTGCGGCCCATGCCGCGCGGAAGGCGCGTGCGGCCTCGGACGGGTCGGCCGTCGACGCGATCGCCGAGACGATGGCGAGTCCCGCGGCTCCGGCAGCGCGCAGAGCGGCGGCGTCGCCGAGGGCGACGCCTCCGATCGCGACGCAGGGCAGTGCCGTCGTCGCCGCGAGTCGTGCGAAGCCGTCGATGCCGAGCGGTTCGGGATGATCGGGTTTCGTCGCCGTCGGGCGGATGACTCCGAGCCCGAGATAGTCGACGGTGCCGGCGGGCAGCGCCGCGACCGCCGCGAGGTGCTCGGGGGTGTTGGCGGTGAGGCCGACGATCGCGTGCTCGCCCAGCAGGGCGCGGGCGGCCGCGACGGGCAGGTCGCTCTGGCCGAGGTGCACGCCGTCGACCCGGGCTCCCGCCTGGCGAGCCGCGAGAACGATGTCGAGGCGGTCGTCCACGAGCAGCGCCGCCCGGCCGTCGATCACGCGGGAGGCCTCGACGACGAGGGCGTAGAGCTCGCTCGCGCTCGCCGTCTTCTCGCGGATCTGAACGGCGCTCACGCCTCCGGAGACGGCGAGCGCGATGACGTCGAGCACCGCGCGCGGGGCGCTCGCCGCGGCATCCGTCACGAGGTAGACGCTCAGGTCGGCCGCTGCGGTGATGCTGCTCATGCCCGGACCTCCCCTGCACTCGAGTCGGCGCGCGCCCGCTCGTCGAGCACGGCCGGATCGAGGTCGTGGAGCCGGTCGAGGAACGCGGGGGAGAAGCTGCCGGGGCCTGTCGCCTGCTCGGCCGCCTGCTCTGCGGCCACGGTGTACGCGAGAACGGCGGCGACGGTCGTCGTGAGGTGGGTCGCCCCTGTCATCCCGGTCTCGAGCGAGGCGAAGCCCGCCATCACGGCGCCGAGAGCGCAGCCTCCGCCCGTCACGAGGGTCAGGTGATGGTGCCCGTTGCGGGTGCGCACGACCGTGTCGCCGTCGGTGGTGACGTCGACCGGCCCCGAGACGGCGACGACCGAGCCGTGGCGCCGGGCGAGCTCGCGGGCCGCGGGAAGCGCCGACTCGGCCTCGTCGGTCGCGTCGACACCGCGGCCGCCGGCGCCTGTGCCGGCGAGGGCGATGATCTCGGAGGCGTTGCCGCGGATGATGGTCGGCCGGAACTCCAGCAGCTGGTGAGCGAGGGCCGTGCGCACGGTCAGCGCCCCGACGGCCACGGGGTCGAGCACCCAGGGTGTGCGCGCCTCGTGCGCGGCCCGGGCGGCCTCGAGCATGGCCGCGCGCTGCTCGGCGTGCGGGGTGCCGAGGTTGACGAGCACGCCGGACGCGATGCCGGCGAACACCCCTGCCTCACCCGGGATGTCGACCATCGCGGGCGAGGCTCCGACCGCGAGCAGCACGTTGGCCGTGAAGTTCGTCACGACGGTGTTGGTGAGGCACTGCACAAGAGGATTGGTCTCGCGCAGCTCGCGGAGGAGCTCCCCGGCCCGAGAGGCGTGGCCGGTGTATCCGGCGTGCTCTGGCTGCTCGGCGTGCTCTGGCTGTTCGGCGTGCTCTGGCTGTTCGGCATGCTCTGTGCGGGCATGGTCGTTCGGCGTGCGAATGCTCATTCGCGACATCCCTTCGCTAGTTCTAACTAGATCAGGTTCGACGGGTGTGATCTCAGCCCGCTTCCGTCGCGGGCACCCCGTGTCACTGCACCGACAGTCTACGGGTTAGCCTCGAGTGGTGAAGGGTCAGTCGAGTACGCCGACGGTGCACGGCCCTGTCGTCGACGACCAGACCCGTTGTGTGCACTACCACTCGGAGCTCGACGTCGTCGCGATCAGGTTCGTCTGCTGCGACCGGTACTTCCCGTGTTTCGAGTGTCACGCGGAGACGGCCGACCACGAGGCGCGCCGATGGCCCCGCTCGTCGTGGCACGAGCGCGCCGTGCTCTGCGGAGTCTGCGGAGAGGAGCTGACGATCGCCGACTACCGGCTCGTCGACGCCTGCCCGTCGTGCGCGGCCGCCTTCAACCCCGGATGCCGCCTGCACGCCCACCTCTACTTCGAGACGTCTGCGCCCGCCGAGCGCTAGACCGCCGGGGTCAGCTCCTCGTTCCGGTGGTCGGGGTCGACCATGAGCCCTTCCACGAGCTCGAGCAGCAGTTCCTCCGTGGTCTCCCAGCCGAGGCAGGCATCGGTGACGCTCTGGCCGAAGGTGAGCTGGTCGAGGGGCCGGCCGTCGAGCTTCTGCGCGCCTTCGACGAGGAAGCTCTCCATCATGAGCCCCGCGATCGGCTCGCCGGCTGCGATCTGACCGGCCAGTTCGCGCACCACGGCCGCCTGGCGCACGTGGTCTTTGCCGCTGTTCGCGTGGCTCGCGTCGACGACGAGTCGCGCGGGGCGTCCCGCTGCGGCGAGCAGCCGGGCGGCTGCGGCGAGGTCGGGGGTCGTGTAGTTGGGCCCGCCGCGACCGCCGCGCAGGATGACATGGGCGGCGGTGTTGCCGGTCGTCGTCACGACGGATGCGGCGCCGTCGTCGTCGACTCCGAAGAAGACGTGCGACTGGCTCGCCACGGTGCATCCGTCGACGGCCACCTGCACGTCGCCGTCGGTCGCGTTCTTGAAGCCGATGGGCATGGAGAGGCCGGAGGCGAGCTGACGGTGGATCTGGCTCTCGGTGGTGCGAGCCCCGATGGCGCCCCAGCTCACGGTGTCGGCGATGTACTGGGGGCTCGTCGGCTCGAGGAACTCGCAGCCGACGGGCAGACCGAGGTCGAGGATGTCGAGCAGGAGCTTCCGCGCGATCCGGAGCCCGTCGGCCACCCGGTGGCTGCCGTCGAGGTAGGGGTCGTTGATGAGGCCCTTCCAGCCGCCCGTCGACCGCGGTTTCTCGAAGTAGACGCGCATGACGATCAGGAGCCGATCGTTGTGGCGCTGGGCGATGGGCGCCAGCCGTCGGGCGTACTCGAGGGCCGCGACGGGGTCGTGCACCGAGCAGGGACCGACGACGACGAGCAGCCTGTCGTCGTCGCCGCGGACGATGGCCTCGACGGCGGCACGGCTCGCAGACACGAGGTCTTGGTGCGCGGCGGTGAGGGGCAGCTCGTCGCGGAGCTCGGCCGGCGACGGCAGCGCTTCGAAGGAGGTCACCCGCAGGTCGTTCGTGGAACTCATTCTTCTGATCCGTTCTCGGCGGACCGGTCCTGAACCAACCCGCCTGTTAAAGACGAAAGGCAAGGGCTGTGCCCCTGCCTGTTGGCTCTGGAAGTGTCGGTCGGCGTACTAGACCGTTGGCCCTCCCAGAGCCAACGCGAAATACGCATACCAACGATTGTCCATGCGCTTAACTTAGCACTCCTCGGTGTCCGGATGAGGAGCGGGCTGTGCTGCACGCCGATCAAGGGTTTCCGCCGGGGTTCCCCTAGCCACGAGCCGAGCAGACCCCGCCGACAACCCCGGCCGGCACCACGTGATCCGTGAACGACCCGACCATGCGACATCCCGTGCAGGACAAGTGAGGAGAGGTGTCACCGCCTACGCGTCGAGCGCTTCCAACAGGGAGTCCTGCACATCGCTGACCCAGCGGTAGATGTCGCGCATGAGGGTCTCCTCGTCGATGCCGCTGTCGTCGTGCGCGTCGTGGCCGTCGTCGAGCCCGAGTCGCACGCCGATCGTGAGACGGATGTCGTTGAGGCTCTTGAGCCACGCCTGGGTGGTCTCCTCGTCGAGCTCCACCCGCACGGGAGCGGGGTTGTCGGGGCTCAGCACGGGGCCGCCTCCGTCGCGATCGATCGACGCCACCTGGATGGTCGAGATGATCGTGTGGGCGTTGAGGCGTTTGCGGGTCGCGAGGCCTTCGGCCGTGAGCCGGCGGAACTCGGCCGATGCGGAGTCGTCGTCGGGGTAGGCGTCGGGCAGGAGCCGCTCGAGGACGGGTCCGCGTTCGGATCGCGCCGGGTCGTCGAGCAGGTCGGCGATGTCGGTGGCGAGGAGGGTGAGGATGAGCGCCTCCTGCGGTTCGAACTCCGCGACCAGTGCGCCCGCGGCATCCTGCTCGAAAGCCTTCACTGCGGCGCCTTCGAGAGCGTGGCCCACAGTCCGTAGTCGTGCATGGCCTCGACGTGCCGCTCCATCTCTTCTCGGCTGCCGCTCGCGACGACGGTGCGGCCGTTGTTGTGCACGTCGAGCATGAGCTTCTCGGCGCGTTCGGCGGTGAAGCCGAAATAGCTGCGGAAGACGTAGGTGACGTAGCTCATGAGGTTGACGGGGTCGTTCCAGACGATCGCGACCCACGGGGTATCGACGTCTGTCGACTCCAGCCGGTCGATCTGTTCCATCGGAAGCACCACCCATCCAGCCTTGCACGGATCGCCCGCCCTCGCACCTGCCTGCACATCCCGCTGCGCGCCCTGCACATCCCGCCGCGCGCACCCGCACATGCACCTGTCGGCCTCCGTTCAGCGCGCCCCCGGGTTGACGCACTAGCGTTCAGGTGTGCACAGTTCCCGCGCCCTGGTCTCCCGCGTTCCCGTCTGGGCGTGGAAGGTTCTGATGTCTCAGCTGGAGCCCGGTGAGCGTCGACGGTTCAACATCGACCCGATCGAGAACGTCGACTACCACCTCGATCTCGACTACGTCGGCGACGGCATCCGGGGCCATCGGCTCGACGTGCTCGTGCCCCGCCCGCCCGCCCCGGCCCTCCACTCGTCCGCCCCCGCCTCGCTCCCCGTCTACGTCTACTTCCACGGCGGCGGCTGGACGTCGGGCGACAAGCAGCCGCTCACCAAGTACTGCGCGAGCCAGGCGCAGGCCGGCATGGTCGTCGTCAACGTCAACTACCGCATGGCGACCCGGTTCCAGATGGGGCACATGCTGCAGGATGCCACGGCGGCCCTGCTCTGGGTCCGTGAGAACATCGCGGGCTACGGCGGCGATCCCGAGCGCATCGTGCTGGGCGGCGACTCCGCCGGCGGCCAGATCGCGGCGCTCGTCGCGGCGGCGGCCTTCCATCCCGAGCTCGCCGAGCACTACGACCTCGAGCCGGTGCTCGCGCCGGAGGCGATCCGGGGGCTCGTGCAGCACTGCAGCGCCGTCGACTTCTCCGTGGTCTTCGAGAAGGGCTTCATCATGAGCCTCGACTTCGTGCGCATCCTGCTTCCGGGCCGTGGGCGGGGGATGTCGCTGCCGCACGCCGCCCGGTTCCTGTCGCCGATCGAGTGGCTGGGGCCCGACTTCCCTCCCGTGCTCGTCACGACCTCCGAGCGCGACTTCTTCTACGGCGCCAACCTCAACTTCGTCGCCGAGCTGCGGCGGCACGGCGTGCAGGTCGACACGCTCATCTACGACCGTGCCCGCCGCAACACCGAGCACACCTGGCAGCAGAACTACCGGTACCCGGAGTCGCAGGAGGTCTACGGGCGCCTGCAGGAGTTCGTTCGCCAGGTCGCGCCGGCCCCGCATCCGGTCGTCTAGCCCGGATCTGCCCGCCGGCCCGGAGCCGGCCCCGGCTCAGCCCCGCAGGAGCGGGAGCGCGAGCGGCACGCGGTAGACGACCCCGCGGTGCGCCCGCACCGCGCCGATGATCGTGAAGATCAGGTTGAGCACACCGAGCACGGGGATGACGATGAGGGGCGTGCCGATGGGGAAGAAGCCGTTGACCTTCTGCCCGATCACGAGCGCCAGCACGAGCGTCACCGCCACGGAGGCCACGCAGTAGAGAAGGTAGGAGAGCTGCCAGCTCACCGAGTTGGCGGTGTTGGCGAGCGCGACCTCGCCCGAACGCCTCCGGGTGTTCAGGTGCACGATGAGCGGGCCCCACAGGTTCGAGAACGGGATCGGCAGGATCCAGGCGAGAGCGCTCAGATAGCCCCACATGCCGACGGAGCGATCTCGGGCCTCCGAGAAGCCACCGGGAACCCCGGACACCGCTCCGTCCTCGGGCGTGTACGCGTAGGTGGCGCCGTTCAGGCCGAGAGGCAGGCTCGGGTCGGCCGAGGGCAGGCCGAGGCGGGTGGCGAGCTCTGTCGCCTCGTCGAGCAGCACCGCGTAGTTCAGCTCGAGCTCCGCGACCGCGGCAGGGTCGATCCGGTCACCGAGGCGAGGGCCGAAGCGCCGCGCCCGCAGAGTGCCCGGGGCCGTGGAGACGAGGGCGCCGGCCGTGGAGGGGTCGCGGCGGAATCCCGTGTCGAGCAGGGCCCGGAGCGGCCTCGGCACCGCGGCGCCCGCCGTGAGGTACACGTCGCGCAGCTCGCCGAGCGTCGATTCGAGCTCTTCTTCGATGGGGTCCATGCTCCCACGGTAGCCGAGCACAGGATGGGCTTTAACGCACGATGGCGCCGCACCCCCGGTGCGACGCCATCGTGTGAGGGCCCTGACTACATGCCACCCCGGTGCAGCGCGATCAGGGCGGTCGGGAACCGGTCACGCGCCGAGACGTAGACGGCGCCTCGTGCGGGGTCGACGGAGATGCCGTAGACCTTGTTGCCGTAGGCGGTTCCCGGGTAGTCGTGGATCTGGGTCAGATCCCTGGCCGACAGGATGAGCACGCCGCTGGCCTCGAACGCGTCCGACTGGTGCCCCAGGTACAGCCGCTGCGCGATCGGGTCGACCGCGATCGATCGGAGATCGGGTGCCGCCGAGGTCAGCACGCTCGCGAGCACGGAGTAGTCCGTTCCGTCGTAGACGCGAACCGATGAGGTCGCGCCCGTGACGTCCGAGTTGCTGAGGTAGATCCGGTCGGTGCTCGGATCGTAGGCGACGCCGTGCGAGCTCCAGTTGGCCTCCGTGGAGGTGATCGTCTGGATCATCGCGCCGGTGGTGGCGTCCATGACGTCGAAGCCGGAGCCGCGGGTGGTCCCGAAGACGCGTCCGCCGGCGAGGTCCACGTCGAGCCCGCGCACGTTCGCCGTGAAGGAGAACGGCCCGCGTGCGATCGTGTCGTCGCTCAGCTTCAGCACGGCCCAGGCCGCCCCGTAGGCGACGTAGAGCTCGCCCTTCTCCGTGTCGATCGCGACATCCCGAACGCCTTCCGCGGCGCCGCCGGGGATGAGGTGGGTGGCCACGACCGCGTCGGTTCCGGGGTCGATCTCGATCACTCGTGCGGGTCGCTGCTCGTTGCCGACGAAGAGGTGACCGGTGGCCGGGTCGACGACGGAGCCGACCGGCTTCGTGTCGAGCTCGGGATCGGCCTGCGACGACGGGATCGCCGCGAGGGGAGCCGGGGTGTAGCCCGGGTCCTCCTCCTCGCTGTGCAGCACGATGAGCGCGGTCGGGAACCGGTCGCGCGCCGAGACGTAGACCGCACCGCGGGCCGGGTCGACGGAGACTCCGTAGACCTTGTTGCCGTAGGCGGTGCCCGGGTAGTCCTGCAGCTGCGTCAGATCCGTGGACGAGAGGATGAGCACGCCGCTGGCCTCGAAGGCATCCGACTGGTGGCCCAGGTAGAGGCGCTTCGTGATCGGGTCGATCGCCACCGAGCGCAGGTCCGGCGTCGCCGAGGTGAGCGTCTCGTCGAGCAGCGCGTAGTCGCCGCCGCCGTAGACGCGCACCGAGGCCGTCGCTCCCGCGACATCCGAGTTGCTCACGAAGATGCGATCGGATGTCGCGTCGTAGGCGATGCCGTGCGAGGCCCAGTTGGCCCCCGCCGTCGTCACCGTCTGGATCATCGCGCCGGTGGTCGCGTCCATGACGTCGAAGCCGGAGCCGCGGGTCGCGCCGAAGACGCGCCCTCCGGCCAGGTCGACGTCCATGCCGCGCACATTGGCGCTGAACGCGAACGGCCCGCGGGCGATCGTGTCGTCGCTCAGCGTGAGCACGGCCCACGAGGCCCCGTAGGCGACGTAGAGCTCGCCCGTGGCGGAGTCGATCGCGACATCCCGCACACCCTCGTCTGTTCCGCCGGGGATGAGGTGCGTCGCGACGACCGTGTCGGTGATCGGGTCGATCTCGATCACTCGTGCCGGCCGCTGCTCGTTGCCGACGAAGAGGTGACCGGTGGCCGGGTCGACGACGGAGCCGACCGGCTTCGTGTCGAGCTCGGGATCGGCCTCGGACGACGGGATCGCAGCCATCGGGGTCGCCGTGTACTGCAGGCCCGCGGGCGGGTCCGTCGGGTCCGTAGGGTCGGTCGGATCGGTCGGGTCGGTCGGATCGGTCGGGTCGGTCGGGTCCGTCGGGTCGGTCGGGTCGGTCGGCTCGCCGGGATCGACCGGTCCGCTCGCTCCGACGCGCTGGCTCACCGTCACCGCGACGGCGGTCAGCTCCGATCCGGGCGGGTTGAGCCGGAAGTCGCGGTTGGAGACGAACACGCGCTGGTGCTCCTCGTCGACCGAGATGCCGTAGCCGTCCTTGCCGTACTTCGGGTCCGCGAAGTCGCCGAGCAGCTCGCCGCTGTTCGGGTCGTGCACGGAGAAGCCTCCCGAGCCCACGGCCGTGCCGGTGTAGCCGACGTAGAGCAGACCGTTGGTCGAGTCGTAGTCGAGCTGCCTCGGGCTGGCGCGGGTGGTCTTCTCCCACATCGAGGCGAAGCCGCTGTCGACGTCGAAGGCCTCGATGTTGATCGCGTCGGCGACATCGCTGAAGTAGGCTGCCGCGACCTGGCCGTGGGCCGGATCGGCCGCGACGTAGTACGCGTCTGCGGTGCCGTTGATGACGCCGATCGACTCGCCCGTCTCGGCGTTCAGCACCTCGACGCCCCGCGAGGGGATCGCGCCGTAGACGTAGCCGCGCACGGGGTCGACGTCGATCGAGCGGTTGGACTCGATGAACGGGAACGGGCCGCGCACGATCTGGCCGAAGTCCGCAT
Organism: Compostimonas suwonensis; assembly: GCF_002797855.1. Taxonomy (GTDB): domain Bacteria; phylum Actinomycetota; class Actinomycetes; order Actinomycetales; family Microbacteriaceae; genus Compostimonas; species Compostimonas suwonensis. The sequence goes on along the minus strand of NZ_PGFB01000004.1, from coordinate 150,803 downwards.
CCGCGATCGAGACGACGACCCAGTTCCGGTTCTGCTGACCGACGTAGAGCAGGTTCTTCTCGTCGTCGATGCCCAGATCCCGGATGTTCTCGGGCAGGGTGATCTCGCGCTTGACCTCGTCGGTGTCGGGGTCGATCTCGAAGATCTTCTGCCCGTTCTGGTCGCCCAGGTAGAGCACGTCGCGGCTCTCCGAGTACGCCGAGCCGGCCGGCAGCTGCGCGTTCGACTTGTTGACCGAGTCGAGCTCGCTGAGCGTCGTGTAGTCGAGCGTGTCGTCGAGCACGCGCTCGCTGACGGTCACGGCGACCGCGTCGAGCTCGGAGCCGGGCGGGTTGAGCCGGAAGTCGCGGTTGGAGACGAACACGCGCTGGTGCTCCTCGTCGACCGAGATGCCGTAGCCGTCCTTGCCGTAGGAGGGGTCGTCGAAGTCTCCGAGAACCTCTCCCGTGTTCGGGTCGTGCACCGAGAACCCGCCGGTGCCGGCGCCCGTGCCCGTGTAGCCGACGTAGAGCAGACCGTTGGTCGAGTCGTAGTCGAGCTGCCGGGGGCTCGACCTGCTGGTCTTCTCCCACAGCGAGGCGAAGCCGTTCTCGACGTCGAAGGCCTCGATGTTGATCGCGTCGGCGACGTCGCTGAAGTACGTCGTCGCGACCTGGCCGTGTGCGGGGTCGGCCGCGACGTAGTAGGCGTCGGCCGTTCCGTTGATGACACCGATCGATTCGCCGGTCTCGGCGTTCAGCACCTCGACACCGCGGGACGGGATGGCGCCGTAGACGTAGCCGCGCACGGGGTCGACGTCGATCGAGCGGTTGGACTCGATGAACGGGAACGGGCCGCGCACGATCTGGCCGAAGGTGTCGTCGGCGATGGAGACGACGACCCAGTTGCGGTTCTGCTGACCGACGTAGAGCAGGTTCTTCTCGTCGTCGATCCCGAGGTCCCGGATGTTCTCGGGCAGGGTGATCTCGCGCTTGACCTCGTCGGTGTCGGGGTCGATCTCGAAGATCTTCTGCCCGTTCTGGTCGCCCAGGTACAGCACGTCGCGGCTCTCCGAGTACGCCGAGCCGGCCGGCAGCTGCGCGTTCGACTTGTTGACCGAGTCGAGTCCGCCGACGACCTCGTAGTCGACCGATCCCACGGGGGTCTCGGGCTCGTCCGGGTCGTCGGGGTTCGGGTCGGGGTTGGGCTCGCAGCCGAGGCAGGGCTGAGGGTTGCCCGGATCGATGACCTGCGGCTCCGTGTCATCCGTCACGGCCTTGCCCGAGTCGTTCTTGACGATCGTCAGACCGTCGTAGTACTCGCCGTCGGCCGTGCGGGACTCGTAGCGCAGCTCGTCGCCGGAGACGTCGATGAGCTGGTACAGCTGGATGTTGCCACCGAGCTTGCGCAGGTGCGCGCCGTTCGCGTTCCACAGCCGCGGGCCGCCGGGGTACATCTTCGAGCCGACCACGGAGACCGCGTAGACGGGTCCGTCGTAGTTGGTCGTGGGGCTCCAGTTCTCGGGGTTGCCCTCCTCCGACGCCAGGGTGTTGCCGCGGCCGTAGCCGTGGTCGTGGCCCTGGAGCACGAGGTCGACGTTGTTCTCCTCGAACAGCGGAACCCAGGCCTGGCGGATCGCGATGTTGTTGCGGCCCTCGTCGAGCGAGAAGACGGGGTGGTGGAAGTACACGACCGTCCACTTGTTGGGGTTGTTCTCGAGGGTGGTCTTGAGCCACGCCGTCTGCACGGCGAGGGCCGACGCCTCGGTGATGTTGCTGTTGAGCGAGATGAACCGCACACCCTGGTAGTCCGTGTAGTACACGGTGCCGTCGAGGAGCGCCTCGACCTCGGGCGAGCCCTTCGGCCCGTTGTCCGGGTACTCGAACTGCGCCTGCCACTGCGAGGAGAGCTGCTCGCCCTCGTACTCGTGGTTGCCGGCTGCCGCGAGGAAGTTCTGCGTGCCGAAGGTGTACCCGGCGGCGTCGAAGACCTCACCCCACTGCGAGTCGTTGTTGGCGTCGTCGATGAGGTCGCCCGCCTGCAGCACGATGCTCGCATCCGGGCGATCGCGGAAGGCGTTGCGGATGACGCGCGAGGCATCCGACTTGATGCCGTTCTGCACGTCGCCGAGGTAGATGAACGAGAAGTCCTCCGGCGTGGCGGCCGCGGTCGTGAAGTGCTGCCACTCGCTGAAGTTGGTGCCGTCGCCGACGCGGTACTGGTACTGCGTCGCGGGGGAGAGGCCCGTGAACTCCACGCTGTGGAACATCTCGGTGTAGCCCTGATCCGTGGGCACGGTCGTGCTCTCGGAGGCGTCGACCGTCGTGTAGTCGGTCATGTAGGGCTCGGCCGTCGCCACCCGGATCTGGGCCTGCGCGGTCGTCACCCCCGTGGAGGTGCGCCAGGTGACGGCCTGCGAGTTCGCGAGGTCGCCGGAGGGGGTCAGGACGATCCGGTCGGGCACGCGCGACGGGCCGTGCTGCACGAGCGGCGTGACGGTCGCCGCGGTTGCGGTCTGCGCCGTGCCGAGCACCGGGGCGAGGGCCGCTCCGGCGAGGGCGGCCACGGTGAGCGCGGCCAGGAGGCGTGGTCCACGACGGAACCAGGGGGACGAACTCCTCATGCGTGAGGGGCCTTTCTCGGAAGTGAGGACAGTCGACGATGGACGGGTGTGCCGGGCGGCCCTCATACGGCACCACCCTGACGCGGCTTGCGGTAGTAGCGCACGCCGAAGAGCACGAGCAGTCCGGCGAAGAGCGTGAAGCCGCCGATGGCCAGGGCCGTTCCCACGGCGCTCGCCCCGGTGTCGGCGAGGTTCTTCACGCCGGTGGGCGCCGCTCCGACGGGAAGCACGGTGATCGTCTTCTCGGCGGTCACCCCGGACTCGAGCCCGCGCAGCACGATCGTGTGCACGCCCGCGGGAACACCGGCGGGGATGTGCACGCTGAAGAGCACGTCGCCGGATGCATCGGCCTTCGTGAAGCCCAGGCTGATCGGGTCCGAATGCAGCGTCGCCTCCATGTCCTCGTTGGGCTTGAAACCGGAGCCCTTCAGGAAGAGCTCGCCGCCGGCCGCGATCCCGGTCGCCGAGAGCTCCAGCTGCGCCGAATGGCTCGGCGGGTCGGTGGGCTCGTCGGTGGGTTCCGCGGTGGGTTCCGTCGTCGGCTCGGAGGTCGGGTCGCTCGTGGGCTCCGTGGTGGGCTCCGTCGTGGGTTCCTCGGTCGGTTCGACCGTGGGCTCCGTGGTGGGCTCGCTCGTGGGCTCGTCCGTCGGTTCCGTGGTGGGCTCGCCGGTCGGCTCGTCCGTGGGCTCGCCGGTCGGCTCATCCGTCGGCTCTGCGGTGGGCTCGTCGGTCGGTTCCGTGGTGGGCTCGCCCGTCGGCTCGTCCGTGGGCTCGTCGGTGGGCTCCGGCGTCGGCTCGTCGGTGGGCTCATCCGTCGGCTCTGCGGTGGGCTCGTCGGTCGCCCCGGGGATGACCGGGGTGGGCCGCTCGGGCGCGTTGATCGTCGAGCGGGTGGAGCCGGGGCCCGATGCACGCCCGACGGTGTCGTCGGTCACGAGCTTGGTGCCGTCATCCGACTTGGTGATCGTGAAGGCGTCGAAGAGCTCGCCGGTGACCTTGCGGCTCTCGACGTGGATCTCGTCGCCCGTGACGTCGACCGTCTGGAACATCTGGGTGTCGCGGTTCATGCTGCGCATGTGCGCCCCGTTCGTGACCCAGTTGTTGGTCGCGGGGTCGTCGGGCACGTACATCTTCGGGCCGGCGACGGTGACCATGTAGACCGGGCCGGTTTGGCTCGTCTCCGCCGAGGCGCCGGCGGGCAGGTTCTGCTCGTTCGCGAAGAGGTTGCCGCGGCCGTAGGCGTGGTCGTGGCCCGAGAGCACGAGGTCGACGTTGTGCTTCTCGAAGATCGGCAGCCAGGCATCCCGGATCGTCTTGTTGTCGCGCCCCGAGGTGACCGAGAAGACCGGCTGGTGGAACGAGACGACGCTCCACTTGCCGGGGTTCTCCTCGAGCACCTGGTCGAGCCACGCGGTCTGGGAGGCGAGGTCGGCCGTGTTGATCTGCGAGCCGTTGAGGGAGATGAAGCGCACACCCTGGTAGTCGACGAAGTAGGTGTTCTCGCTGAACATCGCCTTCGCCTCCGGGGTGTCCGCCGGGCCGTTGTCGGGGAACTCGAACTGCGCCTTCCAGTAGCGCGTGAGCTCGGGACCGGGGTAGTACTCGTGGTTGCCGGGGGTCGCGATGACGTTGAGGTAGGCGTTCTCGAAGCCGGCGGCGGAGAACCACTCGCCCCACTCGGCGTCGGCGACGTCCGTGTCGATGAGGTCGCCGAGGTGGACGACGGCCTTGGCGTAGGGACGCGCCTCGTAGGCGGCGCGGAAGGCGCGCGAGGCGTACGACTTGACGTCGTTCTGGGCGTCGCCCTGCACGAGGAAGGAGAACGGCTCCGGCTCGGTGGAGGCGGTCGCGAACTCGAACCACTCACTCCAGGTCTCGCCGTCGCCCACGCGGTAGACGTAGCTCGTCGCGGGGGTCAGCCCGGTAAGCGTCGCGGTGTGGTATTTGATGGAATAGCCCAGGTCAGTGGCAAATTCCGTGGTGCTCACGGCCGGCGTGGTGCTCGTCGCCTGCACGGGGCCGTCGGTCATCGGCGCGAGCTGGACCTGCGGCGCGGTGACCTCGACCGAGGTGCGCCAGGAGACGTTCTGCGTGGTCGCGGGGGTGATCGTGGGGGTGAGGATCACCCGGTCGGGCACGGCCGATGCGAGGTGCACGGTGGCCGGGTTGACGGGCGGCGGAGCCAAGCCGCCGCCCGCGGCATAGGCGATGCCGCTGCCGATCGTGCCGAGTGCGAGAGCGGCGATGATGCCACCCGCGAGTAGTGTCTTGCGCCTTCGCGGAGTGTTAACCGCGCGCGCCGAAGCGTCACCAATCATCCCTGTGGATGCCCCTTAGATGTGATCGGCGCGAAGGCGCCGAGGGATCGAGTATTGATGCGCCGGAAAACGTCACGGGGCGATAACGCCACGCTAATCGGTGGGAAAACACTCATAGCGTCTTCCTCAGTGATGTTCAGGTCTCGTTCACCTGAGCAGTGAACCGTTCATCTTTGCGCGAGCGAATCTTCGACGGTGAGGCGCCGATCATTCATCTCGACGAGCCGCTCAGTCGAGCTCGTCGGCTCGTTCCTGATCGTGGGCGGGCTCGCTGACGGGGTAGACGCCGCCCGGGCGGATGAAGCGCCCGGCCCGTGCCGCGGTCTGCCAGTCCTCGTTCGTGCTCTCGAGCTCCGCGAGCTGCTCGAGCGTCATCGTGCCGTCGACGTCTTTGGGGTCGTCGTCTCCCGTGAGTCTCTTGCCGATGGCTGACATGGTCAGAGGGTATCGGTCGGCGGCCGCTTCGTCACTCCTGACGCGCGAGCAGGTACTCGTTGAGCCCTTCGGTGAGCGGGCCGTCGACCAGCAGCTCGCGGTCGTCGATCGCGTTGATGGGGGCGGCCTGACGCACGCTCGACACGAGCCACGCGGCATCCGCCCGTTCGAGCTCGTCGGCGGAGATCGTCGCGTACTCGGTGCGCAGCCCCCGGCTCTCGAAGAACTCGAAGGCGCTCGCCTGGGTGGTGCCGGCGAGGATGCCGAGGTCGGTCTGCGGGGTGCGCACCCGGCCGCCGTCGAGCAGGATGAGGTTCGAGGTCGGCCCTTCGAGCACGATCCCGTCGGAGCTCACGAAGATCACGTCGTTCGCCCCGCGGCGGTGCGCCTCGCGGATCGCGGCGCGGTTGACCGCGTACGAGAGCGTCTTGGCGCCCTGCAGCAGCCAGGGCGAGGTGCGGTTGACGTCGTGCCGGTACCCGCGGTCGAGCGTGACCACGCGGATGCCGGTCGTGCGCGCCTCTCGGAAGTCGGGCGCGGTCTCGGCGTAGACCCAGCCGGTGGGGGCGTTCGCGCCTTCGATGCCGCGCGTGAGCATCATCTTGACGAAGAGCTCCGGCACGGGCACGTGGGCCTGGATGACCGCGTGCACGGCGGCGCGCCAGACGTCGAGGTCGGGCTCGGGCAGGTCGAGCCGGCGAGCGGATGCGGCGAACCGCTCGAGATGGCTCTCGAGCGCCTGCGCGTGCCCCCGCACGACGCTGATCGACTCGAAGCAGCCGTCGCCGCGGCTGACTCCGAGATCGAGCACGCTCAACTGCGGCTCGGCGGGGTCTGCGGGCAGGAAGTCGGGCGCGGCGCGCTGGGCGTCGTCGAGCACACCTTCGACCGAGACCGGGCGGGTGACGAGAAACAGCGTTGCATGGCTCATCGTGGTTACAGGCTACTCGCGGGTGTCGCGGGGCCATCGTGCCGCGCCGCGGACGCTGCGGGGAGCGGGTGTCACGAAATCCCGATACTCGACCGATGAACGAATCCGAGGAGAGCACATGGCGAAACACACCGCCCGACTGCATGCGCCCGCAGACTTCGGGCTCGCCATCCAGCAGGCGCGTCTCGACCACTTCATGTCCCAGCAGCAGCTCGCCGAGCTTCTCGGCATTCCGCAGAGCACGATCAGCGAGATCGAGAGCGGGAAATCCACGATCTATCTGCGGCGCCTGCTCACGTTGGCACGCGCCACGGGCATCGAGCTCACCGCGACATGGGAAGATGGCGATGCGACTCGCGGTTGATCTTCACGGCACGATCGTCGGAACGCTCGAGGGCGACGCCCGGACCTTCGACTTCGTTCCGAGCGCTGAGGGCGTCGAGCGCTTCGGCCAGAACAGCCTCGTGCTCTCGGTCTCGATACCGCTCGTCCCCACGCCTCGTCGCGACCACGCCGGCCGGCGCCGGAACTGGTTCACCGAGCTGCTTCCCGAGGGTGATCACTATGACTACATGCTGCAGCAGGGCGGCTTGCGCGCGGGCGACACACCCAGATTCCTCGCCCGTTACGGGCGGGATGTCGCGGGTGCACTTCACATCTGGGACATGGACGATCCCACTGAGCCGAAGGTGCCCGGCGTCAGGCCGGTGAACGGCCTCGAGATCCGTAGGCTTCTCGAAGACCCGATGGGGTCGCCGCTGGGGAACGCGCCGGAGGCAGGGAAGTCCTCTCTCGGCGGCGTACAACCCAAGGCTGTTCTCGTGCGCCTCGAGGACGGGTGGGCGCAGGCGCTCGACGGATACCCGACCACGCACATTCTCAAACCCCGGCTCGGCGCAGACAAGGCGACCGTGATCTTCGACGAGGAGTACGGCTCGCGCATCGCTCGCCGACTCGATCTCGCACGCTTCGCGACCTGGATCGAGGAGTTCGACGGTCTCGCCGCGCTCGTGATCGAGCGCTACGACAGAGTCGGCGGTGAGCGAGTGCAGCAGGAGGACTTCAACCAGGCTCCCGGGGCGAACCAGAAATATCAAGAGGTGGGCGGCGTCGTCAGCCTGCAGCGGGTGGCCGAGACGCTCAAGCGACACGCGCCGGAGCACGATCTGCGACGACTCGCCCAGATGGTGGTGCTCGCCGTCGGCATCGGAAACCTCGACATGCACACGAAGAACATCGGACTGCTGCATTCCGCCGACGGCACCGTGCAGCTCGCGCCCGCGTATGACGTCGTGCCGCAGGCCCATCTCGCCAACGACGGCAAGCTGGCTCTGGCCGTGGACGGGAAGTACCGGCACTCGGAGATCACCGCGGACGACCTGATCGCCGAGTTCACGTCGTGGGGGCTGCGGCGATCCGGTCTCACTGTGGGCGACACGCTCGACCAGCTGGAGTCGATCGTCGGGGAGGAGATCCCCCTCGACGGCGCCTACGAAGCGCTGCGGCCGACGATCCTGGGGTTCATCGACAATCTCCGGCACGGCGAGCCGGTCGGCGGGCGTCGCTCGTAGCCGCATGGGCGACGGCTGCGCCCGGCCGATCCGTCACACGGGGTGGTCGGCCTCATCGTCGAGCTCGAGCATCCGCAGGCCCGAGACGTCGAGGCGGCTGCGGCCCTCGCCCTCGACCATCCGCAGCAGCACCGAGTCGCAGCCGGGGCAGCACAGCGCGAGCCCGTGCACCTCGACGTAGAGGCGCGTCTCGGCGACGACGGAGACCGTGCCGCAGTGCTCGCACGTGCCGCGGGCGGTCGTCATGTCGATCGCGAAGAGCTCGGAGAGCGGCCCGGCGGCCGCGTTGCCGTCGAGGCGATCGAACTGCGTGCCGTCGAACTGCGTGCCGTCGAGCCGCCGGCCCTCGAACTGCCTGTCGCCGGTCATGGCCTCTCTCCCACTCCGCCGTAGCGTTCCGTCTTGATGCGGTCGGGTGAGTAGCCGTCGGCCACGAGCCAGTCCGCGACGGTCTCGACGAACGGCGTCGATCCGCAGATGAAGACGCCCGGGTCGGCGGCGATCGGATGCACGAGCGAGGCGAGGGTCGCGGCATCCAGTCGCCCGGCCGGCGAATGCCAGCCCTCGGGGGCGACGCGGGTGTAGACGTAGTCGATGCGGAGATGCGGGGAGGCCGAGAGCGCGGCGAGCTCGTCGCGGTAGAACAGGGCCTCGCGGCTGCGCGCCGAGTAGAGCAGGCGGAAGTCGGTCGTGGCGCCGGCGAGCTCGTGGGCGCGGATCATCGACATGAGCGGCACGACGCCGGATCCGCCCGCGATGAGCTGCACGGGCGAGGGGTCGTCGGCCCGCCAGACGAACCAGCCGCCCACCGGCCCGCGGATCTCGAGCTGGTCGCCGACCGAGACCCCGCGCACGAGGTAGGGCGAGACCTCGCCGTCGACGAGCTCGTCGACCGTGATCTCGAGCTCGTCGCCGGGCAGGGCGGAGGCGATCGAATAGGAGCGCTGGGCCGAATAGCCGTCGGGGGCCGTGAGCTTCACGTCGATGTGCTGACCGGCGAGGTGGCCGTGCAGTCCGGGGATGCGCAGGCGCAGCGTTCGGGCGGTCGGGGTCTCATCGCGCAGCGCCACGACGTCGGCGACCTTCCAGCTCGTTCTCACGACCGGGTTCTCGGGATGGGAGCGCTGCCCAGGACGAGGGCGCTCAGGATGCCGCGGCTCACCAGTACCGCTGCTCACGCCACGGGTCGCCGTACATGTGGTAGCCGTTGCTCTCCCAGAACCCCGGCACGTCCTGCTGCATCATCTCGATGCCGCGCACCCATTTGGCGCTCTTCCAGAAGTAGAGGTGGGGCACGAGCAGGCGCGCGGGGCCGCCGTGCTCCGGGTCGAGCGGCTCGCCGTCGAAGCGGTGGGCGATCCAGGCCTGGCCGTCGAGCAGGTCTTCGAGGGGCACATTGGTCGTGTACCCGCCGTAGGAGTGCGCCATCGTGAAATCGGCGGTGGACTCGACGTCTTCGAAGAGGGTGTCGAGGGCCACGCCGCGCCATCCGGTGCCGAACTTCGACCAGCTCGTGACGCAGTGGATGTCGACCGTCACGTCCTCCTGGGGCAGGGCCATCATCGCGTCCCAGTCCCAGCGGTGCACCTGACCGGTCTCGGTCGTGATCGTGAACTCCCACTCGTCCGTGTCGACGCGCGGCGTGGGGCCGGCGGAGAGCACGGGGAAGCTCTTCGTGAGGTACTGGCCGGGCGGGAGGTTCGGGTCGTCGCTGCGTCGCCGGCCGAGGAATCCCGAGGAGATGATGCCCATGATGTCCGACCTCCGCTTGTGCCGCTCGTGCTGCGCCGTGTGTCGCTGTGAGGCAGCTTAACGGAGCGCGAGAGCGCGGTCCAGAGGCGGAAGATCCCCGGAATGCCGGTCTAGTCTGGGAGTGTGACACTCCTCAAGCTGGGGATTCCGCAGCTGCGGCGGGATTCCGCCGAGCAGCCCGATTCTGCGGGGCGACCCGACGTGCCCGGGCTCCTCGACCGCTTCGGGAGGACGGCGCGCGACCTCCGGATCTCCGTCACCGAGAAGTGCTCGCTGCGGTGCACCTACTGCATGCCCGAGCAGGGGCTGCCGGCCATCCCGCGCGAGGAGCTGCTGACCCCGGCGGAGATCGGCCGGCTCGTGGGCATCGGCGTGCACCGCCTGGGTGTGCGCGAGGTGCGGTTGACGGGAGGCGAGCCGCTCATGCGCGCAGACCTCGCCGAGATCGTCCGGCTGAGCGCGGAGGCGGCGCCCGGCATCGACCTCTCGATGACCTCCAACGGCATCGGCCTCGACAGGCGGGTCGGCGCGCTCGTGGCTGCCGGGCTCACGCGCGTCAACGTCTCCCTCGACACCGTCGACCGCGCCCACTTCGCCGAGCTCACCCGCCGCGACCGCCTGCCCGACGTGATCGCCGGCATCCGGGCCGCCCACGCGGCCGGGCTCACGCCGCTCAAGCTGAACGCGGTGCTCATGCGGGAGACCCTGCCCGGCGCCGCCGAGCTGCTCGCCTGGGCGCTCGCCGAGGGCTGCCGGCTGCGGTTCATCGAGCAGATGCCGCTCGGCGCCGACCAGAACTGGGCGCGCGACCACATGGTGCCGGCGAGCGAGCTGCTCGCGGTGCTCTCCGAGCGCTTCGAGCTCACCGGGATCGGCCGCGACGATCCCTCCGCTCCGGGCGAGGAGTGGCTCGTCGACGGCGGGCCCGCCACGGTGGGCGTCATCGCCTCGGTCACGCGCTCGTTCTGCGCCGACTGCGACCGCACCCGCATCACCGCGGAGGGCACCGTGCGATCCTGCCTCTTCGGCGACAACGAGACCGACCTCAGGCACCTGCTGCGCGGTGGCGCGGATGACGAGGAGATCGCCCGATGGTGGCGCGGCGCCATGTGGGCCAAGCAGTCCGGGCACGGCATCGACGCCGAGACGTTCAGCCCGCCCGCGCGCAGCATGGGGGCGATCGGTGGCTGAGGTGCTCGTGCGGTACTTCGCGGCGGCCGAGGAGGCCGCCGGCGGTCTCGAGCAGGAGGCCTTCGAGTTCGCGCCGGATGCCACGCTCGCCGAGCTGCACGCCGAGCTCGTGCGGCGTCACGGCGAGCCCATGGCGCGCGTGCTGCGCTCCGGCTCGTTCCTCGTCGACGGGATCGTGCGCCGTGGAGGGGACGCGAGGCTCGGCCCGCGGGTCGACGTGCTGCCGCCCTTCGCGGGCGGATAGAGCCGGGCTGGCGTCAGAGCCCGACCCACTCCGAGACGCCGTCGTCGAAGTGCTGGCGCTTCCAGATCGGCACCTCGTGCTTGACGAGCTCCACGAGCTCGGCGCAGGCCTCGAAGGCCTCGCGCCGGTGCGGTGCGGCGACCGCGGCGACGAGCGCGAGGTCGCCGACGACGAGGGAGCCCACCCTGTGCACGGCCGCGACCGCGAGCCCCGAGCGCTCGGCGACCCGCTCGCAGCATTCGCGCAGGAAGCGCTCGGCCTCGGGATGCGCGCGATAGTCGAGGGCCCGCACGGTCCGGTCGCGATCGTGATCGCGCACGACGCCCTGGAAGGAGACCGTCGCCCCGTTCGCGGCGCGGGCGACGAAGGCGTCGACCTCGGCGAGGCTCAGCGGCTCGGCGGAGACGCGGGCGAGCACCTCAGCCGCATCGAGCGCGTCAGCCACGGTGGTCGCCGCCGCCGTTGACCTGGGCGACGAGATGGTCGAGCAGGCCGCCGAGCACCTCGAGGCCGTCGGCGACTCCGCCCCTCGAGCCGGGCAGGTTCACGACGATCGTGCGGCCGGCCGTGCCCGCGAGACCGCGGCTGAGGGCCGCCGTCGCCGTCGAGGCGAGGCCGCGCGCCCGGATCGCCTCCGCGACTCCCGGCAGCTCGCGGTCGAGAACGGCCGCGGTCGCCTCGGGGGTCACATCGCCGGGAGCAGCGCCCGTGCCGCCCGTGGTGATCACGACGGCGGGCTGGGCGGCGACGGCCGTGGTGAGGGCGGTCGCGACATCCGCGTCGGCGACGACCCGGGGCGCCTCAACGGCGTAACCGCGCTCCGCGAGCCAGGAGACGATGACCGGGCCGGTCGTGTCGTCGCGCTCGCCGGCGGCCGAACGGGTGGAGGAGACGAGAACGACGGCGCTGCGGTCGTCGTCCGTCGGCCGATCGTGCGGCGTGTCACCGGGAGAGGGCTCGCCGCCGTCGGCGCCCGGTCGCACCCAGTCGCCGTGCTTGCCGCCGCTCTTCGAGACGAGTCGCACATCGTTCATGACGGCGGCGGGGTCGACGGCCTTGATCATGTCGTGCAGGGTGAGCCCGGCGACGGCGACGGCCGTGAGCGCCTCCATCTCGACGCCCGTCTGCCCGCGCGTCTTCGCGGCGGCCTCGACGACGATCGAGCTCTCGTGCAGCTCGAAGACCACGGTCACCGAGCTGAGCGGGATCGGGTGGCAGAGCGGGATGAGCTCGGAGGTCTTCTTCGCGGCCATGATCCCGGCGATCCGGGCGGTCGCAAGGACATCGGCCTTCGGCAGCTCGTCGCCCCGCACGAGGGCGAGCACCTCCGCGGTGGTGTCGAGCCGTCCGCGGGCGATCGCGACCCGCGTCGTCTCGGCCTTGCCGCTCACATCGACCATCCGTGCGCGGCCCTCGCCGTCGAGGTGCGTCAACTCGCTCACGGTATCAACTCGCTCACAGTGCCCACTCGCTCATAGGATCCACACTCTCACGTTCGCTCCGGCCGCGAGACTCGTCGTCTGCGTGGGGATCTCGATGAGCGCGTTCGCCCGAGCCATCGCCGCGACGAGGTGCGAGCTCGGCCCGGCCACCGTCGTCACGGTGCCGTCGGGCGAGAGGATGCCGCGCAAGAACTGCCTCTTGCCCTCGGGCGACTCGACAGCGGTCGTCAGCGCGCCGGTCACGGGTTGCAGGGCCGGGAGTCCCGCCGCCTCGCGCAGCAGGGGCCGCAGGAAGACGAGGAACGACACCTGCGTGCTCACGGGGTTGCCCGGGAAGCTCAGCACCGGCACCCCGTCGACGAGAGCTGTCGCCTGCGGCCTGCCGGGCTGCATGCCCACGTGCACGATGCTGCCGCCGAGGGGCTCGGTGGTCTCGCGCACGACCTCGTAGGCGCCGCGCGAGATGCCGCCCGAGGTGAGCACGAGATCGGCGGCGGATGTCGCGCGCGCGAGCAGCCCGGCGAACTCGGCGGTGTCGTCGCCCGAGCGCTCGGCGAGCACGACCTCGGCGCCGCACTCGTGCACGGCGGCCACGAGGCTCGTGAGGTTGGCGTCGAAGATCTTGCCGGCGGCCGGCGCGTCGTCGGCACGCCCGTCACCAGCGCCGATGAGCTCGGCGCCCGTCGTGAGCACGGCGACGCGCAGCCGGCGTCGCACCGGAACGCTGCGCACACCGGCCGCGGCGAGGGCTCCCAGGTGCCGGGGGGCGAGGCGCACGCCGGCCGGCGCCAGCAGCTCGCCCGTCCGCAGGTCGCTTCCCCGTTCGCGCACGTACCGCCCGCTCGGCCCCGCGCGGTGGATCGTCACGCTCTGCCCGGTGAGGCCCCGCTCGGGCCACTCGAGGGTGTCGGTCTCCTCGACGGGCACGACGACGTCGGCCCCGGGCGGCACGGGCGCGCCCGTCATCACCCGCAGCGCCGTGCCGGGCACGAACGCGGGTGTCGCCGTGCCGCCGGCGGCGAGCTCGCCGACGACGGGGAGCGTGACCGGCAGAGTCGCGACATCCGCGCTGCCCACGGCGTAGCCGTCCATCTGGGAGTTGCGGAAGAGCGGCAGATCGACGGGGGAGAGCACATCGCGCGCGAGCACCCGGCCGAGCGCGTCGTCGAGTGCCGGCTGTTCGGCGTCCTCGCCCGATCGGAGCCGTGTGAGCACGGGCTCGACGAGCTTCCGCACCCGTTCGGCGTGGTCTTCGACCGAGATCATCCTGCCACCTGTCGTTTCGTCGAGCCTCGGGCCGTCGCGCCCCGTGTCCGGTATCGATTGACGTCCACCGTCGATCGTTTCAGTATCGCGCCACGCGGGGGTCGACGGAGAGCGACCAGGCGTCGATGCCGCCGGTGAGGGAGAGGGCCTCGACGCCGGATGCCGCGAGCCTGCGCCTCGCCGTCTCCGAGCGGATGCCGTGGTGGCAGTAGAGCACGACCGCGCCCTCTGCGGGCACCTCGCCGACCCAGCCCTCGATGCCGGGCAGGGGTTTGAGCAGGCCGCCGGGGATGCTCGCGATCTCGGCCTCCCACGGCTCGCGCACGTCGACGACGGTCAGCTGCTCGCCCGCGGCCAGCCTGCGCGCGAGCTCCGGGGCCGTGATCGAGGTGGGACGCACGACAGTGCCGGCCGTGTCGCCGGGCGGCGTCGTGCCGCAGAACGCGTCGTAGTCGACGAGCTCGGTGATCGGCGCGCCCTCGGGGTCGCGCTCGTAGGCGAGCTCGCGGAAGCCGCCCGTGAGCGCGTCGTAGCTCGTCACGCGCCCGAGCAGGGTGCGCCCCGTGCCGGTGATGAGCTTGACGGCCTCGCCGACCATGATCCCGCCGACCACGGCGCAGACGCTCGGCAGCACCCCCGCCTCCTCGCACGAGGGCACGCTGCCTGGCTCGGGCGGCTGGGGGAAGAGATCGCGGTACTGGGGCCCGTGGACGGCCCAGCAGACGCCGGCCTGCCCGCCGAAGCGGTGCACGGCGCCCCACACGAGCGGTGTCCCGAGGATCGCGGCCGCGTCGTTGACGAGGTAGCGGGTGGCGAAGTTGTCGCTCCCGTCGAGCACGAGATCGTAGTCGCCGAGGATGCCGAGCGCGTTCTCGCGCGTGAGCCGCAGATCGTGCACGACGGCGCGGGTGCGGGTCGCCAGTGCGCGCACGGATGCCGCAGCCGACGCCGCCTTGCCCGCGCCGACCGAGCCCGGGTCGTGGATGCTCTGGCGCGGCAGGTTGCTGAGCTCGACGATGTCGGCGTCGACGATCCCCACCGTTCCCACGCCCAGCGCGGCGAGCGCCGTGATCGTCGCGCTGCCGAGCCCGCCGGCGCCGACCACGAGCACGCGGGCGTTCGCGAGCCTGCCCTGGCCGAGCGGTCCGAAGCCGGGAAGCACGATCTGCCGCGAGTACCGGGTGAGCTCCTCCGCGGTGAGGGTGTCCGCCGCCGCGACGAGGGGCGGGAGGGGTGTTGCCTGAGCTGCAACCGTCATCCTGCGATTCTGCCACCGCTCCTCGGCCCTGCGCTGTGCGAGTCGCGCCGAACCGTTCTCGAATCGCCGCCTGTTCGACGGTTCGGCGCGACTCGCGCGGCAGGCGGCACAGGCCTCACCGCACCTGCGGGCGGAAGCATATGATGGGAGCGCAGATGCGGAGGCGGCATGGTCAGCACGTTCAGAGTGAGTGAGGCGGCCGCGCTCCTGGGCGTGAGCGACGACACCGTGCGACGCTGGGCCGCGGCGGGCCGGCTGACGCTCGGCAAGGGCGCGAGCGGAGCCCTCGAGGTCGACGGCGCCGAGCTGGCACGGCTGAGCGTCGAGGTCGCGGCCGAGTCGCCCCTCGCGGCGCTGCCCGTGCCGGGCGCGGCATCCGCTCGCAACCGGCTGCAGGGGCTCGTCACACGCGTCGTCAAAGACACCGTGATGGCGCAGGTCGAGATGCAGGTCGGGGTGTTCCGCATCGTCTCGCTCATGAGCCGGGAGGCGGCCGACGAGCTCGGACTCGAGCCCGGCACCCTCGCCATCGCGAGCATGAAGGCGACGACCGTCGTCGTCGAGGTGCCCGACAGACCCGGCCAGTCCGACAGACCCGGCCAGCCCGATCGAAAGGACCGCGAATGACCTCCAGAACCCGCCTGCCCCGGAGCGCCTCGTCGACGACCGCGCTGCTCACGACCGCGCTGCGGGGAGCGCCCGTGCTCGCGGCCCTCGCGCTCGTGGCGGCCCTCGCCGGCTGCGCGCCCGCCGCCGACGCCCCGAGCGCCGCGGCGTCGTCGGAGGCGAGCTCGACGCCGGGCCGCGAGGCGCAGCACGTCGAGGGCGCCGTGACGGTCTTCGCCGCGGCATCCCTCACCGGCACCTTCACCGAGCTCGCGAAGCAGTTCGAGCAGGCGAACCCGGACGCCACGGTCACTCTCAACTTCGGCGGATCCTCGGCGCTCGCCGAGCAGATCAACCAGGGCGCGCCGGCCGACGTCTTCGCCGCCGCGAGCCCGGCGACCATGACGACCGTCGTCGACGCGGGCGGGGTGGCGGGGGAGCCCACCGTGTTCGCGAGCAACACGCTCGAGATCGCGGTGCCGCCCGGGAACCCCGGCGGCATCACGGGGATCGCCGACTTCGGCGACGAGGCCAAGACGATCGCCCTGTGCGCTCCCGAGGTGCCGTGCGGTGCGGCCGCCGCCACGGTCTTCGAGAAGGCCGGGATCACGGCGGCGCCCGACACCCTCGAGCAGGACGTCAAGGCAGCGCTCACCAAGGTTCAGCTCGGCGAGGTCGACGCGGCCATGGTCTACCGCACCGACGTGCTCGCGGCCGGCGACGGGGTCGAGGGCATCGAGTTCGCGGAGGCCGCGGATGCCGTCAACGACTACCCGATCGCCGTGCTCTCGGCGGCGCCCAACCCCACGGGGGCGCAGGCCTTCGTCGACTTCGTGCTCTCCGAGGGCGCCGGGGTGCTCGCGGCGGCGGGATTCGATGCCGGCTAGGGCTCGTCTGGCGACCGACCGCCGTGCCGGGGTCCCCGGCGCGCTCTGGCCGTTCGCCGTGCTCGCCCTCGCATTTCTGACCTTCCCGCTCGTCGCCCTGCTCGTGCGGGCGCCGTGGGCGCAACTGCCGCAGCTGCTGTTCACCCCGCAGGTGCTCGACGCCCTGCGTCTCTCGCTCGTGAGCGCCGTGCTCGCGACGCTCATCTCGCTCGTGCTCGGTGTGCCGCTCGCCTGGGTTCTCGTGCGGTCGAGCCGGTGGCGGATGCCGGGGCTGCGCCGCCTGCTGCGCGCCCTCGTGCTCGTGCCGCTCGTGCTCCCGCCCGTCGTGGGCGGCGTCGCGCTGCTGCTCCTGCTCGGCCGGCGCGGACTGCTCGGGCAGTACCTCTTCGAGTGGTTCGGCGTCTCGCTGCCGTTCACGACGACGGCCGTGGTGCTCGCCGAGGCCTTTGTGGCCATGCCGTTCCTCGTGCTCGCGGTCGAGGGCGCGCTGCGCAGCGCCGACCGTCGCTACGAGGACGCGGCGGCGACCCTCGGCGCCTCGCCGTTCACGGTCTTCCGCCGGGTGACGCTGCCCCTCGTCGCGCCGGGGGTGCTCGCGGGTGCCGTGCTGTGCTTCGCGCGGGCGCTCGGCGAGTTCGGGGCCACGATCACCTTCGCAGGCAGCCTTCCCGGCGTCACCCAGACCATGCCGATCTCGGCATACCTCGCTCTGCAGACCGACCCGGATGCCGCGATCGTGCTCTCCCTCGTGCTGCTGGCCGTCTCGATCGTGGTGCTCGTGAGCCTGCGCGACCGCTGGCTCGGGGTGACCTCGTGAGCGCGGCGGGCCTCGACGCCCGGCTCCTGGTCGAGCGGGAGGGCTTCACCCTCGACCTCGAGCTCGCCGTCGCCCCGGGCGCCGTGCTCGCCGTTCTCGGGCCGAACGGCGCGGGCAAGAGCACGGCTCTGCGGGCGATCGCGGGGCTCGTGGGCCCGACGGGCGGCCATGTGCGTGTCGCCGGCCGGGTGCTCGACGACGTCGGCGCCTCGGTGAGGGTGCCGACCGAGAAGCGCGGGCTCGGCGTCGTCTTCCAGGACTACCTGCTCTTCCCGCACCTGAGCGTGCGCGACAACGTCGCCTTCGGGCTGCGTGCGCAGGGCGTCGCCCGCGCCGAGGCGCACGAGCGCAGCGAGCGCTGGCTCGAGAGGATGGCGCTCGGCCCTTTCGCCGAGAAACGGCCTGCGGCGCTCTCGGGCGGCCAGGCCCAGCGGGTCGCGCTCGCCCGCGCGCTCGTGCTCGAGCCGCGGCTGCTCCTGCTCGACGAGCCGCTCGCGGCCCTGGACGCCTCGACGCGGATGGACGTGCGTGCCGAGCTCGCCGAATACCTGGGGGACTTCCCCGGTTCGACGGTGCTCGTGACCCACGACCCGCTCGACGCCATGGTGCTCGCGAGCGAGGTGCTCGTGGTCGAGCACGGCAGGGTGACCCAGCGCGGCGCCCCCGCGCAGCTCGCGCGTGCGCCCCGCACCGACTACGTGGCGCGTCTGATGGGGCTCAACCTCGTCACGGGGCGGGCGCAGCCGGATGACGCGGGCGTCGCCGTCCGGCATGGCGGCGGCATCCTCGTGCGCAGCGCCGAGACGAGCGAGGGTCCGGTCACGGCCCTCGTCTTCGCGCCCTCGGCGGTGGGGGTGCACCGGTCGCGGCCGGAGGGCTCCCCGCGCAACGTGTGGGAGTGCCGGGTGCGGGGCGTCGAGCAGCACGCGCAGACGATCAGGGTGCGCGCCACGACCGCGGAGGGCGGGCTCGAGCTCTTCGCCGACATCACGGCGGCGGCGCTCGCCGAGCTGCGGCTGGCCGTGGGCGACACCGTCTGGCTGAGCGTCAAGGCGGGCGAGGTGCGGGTCAGCCGCTGAGCGGCGCCGCGGCGCATCGGGGCGACCGGTGGTGTGCCGGATGCGCGGTGCTCAGACGATCGGTCCGCCGAGCACCAGGCGCTCGATCGCGTCGCCCAGCCAGCGCTGGTAGCGCTCGTCGCTCCAGCCGCGCTCGCCGGCGAAGAAGCGGTAGGTCTCGGGCGAGACGAGGTAGGTGAGCACCTCGGCGCGCTCGTCGGGGTCGGTGTCGCCGCGCAGCAGCCCGTGGGCCCCGCACCAGCTGATCGCCATGCCGATGTCGTTGTGGCGCCGGCGATTGAGGTCGGACAGCAGCTCTGCGACCGCCTCGTCGGTCTCGGCGGCGACGTAGAGGGCGTTGTGGATGCCTGCCGTTCGCGCGTTCGCCTCCGCGAGGAAGCGGAGGTAGGCGGGGAGGGCCTGGTCGGGCGGCAACTGCATGATCGCCGCCACCGCGGGGCGCTCGTACAGAGGATGAGTGCCCTCGTCGCCGGCGAGCGTCACCTCGAACGCGGCCATGAGCAGGGCGCTCTTGGGCCCGGCGAGGTGCACGCTCTGGGCCGAGACCCCGGCTTCTTTCGCGATGGCCGCCATCGTGGTGCCCTGGTAGCCCTCCTGCGCGAACAGCTTCGCGGCGGCGCCGAGGATGCGACGGCGGGTCTCTGCAGACGCCTCCGCCCGGATCGGCGAGGAGTACTGTCGCGTTCCCATGCTGGCGATCCTACGATGTCCGTCGCCTCTCGGTGGACGTGCGCCGGTCGCGCCCCCGCTCAGGAGCTGCGCCGCTGCCCTGGTCGTGCCGCCGCGCGCAACGCGAGGAGGCCGGTGACGATGATCGCGAGATGGAGCACGATGAAGGCGAGCATGCTCGGCAGCGGATAGCCTGCCGCGATCATGTAGACGTCGTCGAGGATGCCGCGCACGACAGAGAGCGTGATCGCGAGCCAGGCGAGGATGCGGCTCTGCTCCGGACGAAAGGACGCGATGATCAAGAACACTCCCAGGATCAGCAGATCGAGGCCGAACAGCAGGGTGTAGTCGAGGAAGCCGCGATAGGCGGTGCCGGGGATGGGCGCGTCCCAGCCGGGGATGCTCAGCTCGAGACGGGGTGCGCTGAGGAAGGGCAGCCACAACGCCCCGAGGACGAGGTTGACGATGCCGACGATACGAAACCACCAGGTCAGAAATCTCATGAGGTATTCCTATATTGATTTTAGTCCGATGTCAATCAATATATTCGTGCTATAAATAACTCCGTGGCCACCTACCTCGTCTGCAGCACCCCCGTCCACGGGCATGTCGCCCCCGTGCTCGGAGCCGCCGGCCATCTCGTCGAGCGCGGGCACCGGGTGATCGTGCTCACCGGCAGCCGTTTCGCCGATCGCGTCGCCGCCATCGGGGCCGAATTCCGCCCCCTCGCCGGCATCGCCGACTTCGACGACCGCGACGTGACGAGCTACCTCCCCGAGCGTGAGCGCTATCGGGGCATCGCCCAGGCGCAATACGACATCCAGACGATCTTCGTCACGCCGATCCCCGAGCAGTATCGTGCGGTGCGCGCGATCGTGGCGGCCGAGCAGCCCGACGCGATCCTCGTCGACGGCGCCTTCGGCGGGGTCGCGCCGCTGCTCCTGCGCGACGCCCCGCGCCCTCCCGTGCTCGCGCTCGGCGTGACCCCGCTCACGCAGTCGAGCCGGGATGTCGCGCCCGCCGGAACCGCGCTGCCGCCCTCGTCGACCCCGCTCGGACGCATTCGGAACCGGCTCCTCGACGTCGTCGCGAAGCGCATCCTCTTCCGCCGCACCCAGGCCCTGGCGCAGCGGATCCTGTCAGACCTCGGGATCCCGCGCACCGAGCACTTCATCATGGACATCTCGAGCGCGTTCGACAGGTTCCTGCAACTGTGCCCCCGCGAGTTCGAGTATCCGCGGAGCGACATCGCGCCGAACACGGCGTTCGTCGGTCCGATCCCGCCGGGGGGCTCCGCCGACATCCCGCTGCCCGCCTGGTGGGGCGAGCTCGACGGCCTCCGTCCCGTTGTGCACGTCACCCAGGGCACGATCGACAATCACGACCTGGACCGCCTGATCCGCCCGACGCTCAGAGCGCTCGAGGGGCTCGACGTCCTGGTGGTCGTGTCGCTCGGCGGCCGTTCCCCCGACGAGCTGGGCGCGCCGGGCGAACTCCCGACCAACGCGCGAGTGGCCTCCTACCTTCCCTACGACCGGCTGCTTCCCCTCAGCTCCGTCTACGTGACCAACGGGGGCTACGGCGGTGTGCAGCACGCACTGCGCGAGGGCGTTCCGATCGTCGTCGCCGGTGACACGGAGGACAAGCCCGAGGTCGCCGCCCGCATCGGCTGGTCGGGCACGGGGATCGACCTGCGCACCGGCAGCCCCGAGCCCGAGGCCGTGCGCGCCGCCGTGATGCGCGTGCTCGCCGAGCCCGCCTACCGCATCGCCGCGCAACGGATGGCGACCGCCATCGCCGGCACCGATGCGCTCGCGCTCATCGAGCACGAGCTCGAGGCGAGCACGGCGGCCCGCGCGCGATAGGCGTCTCAGCCGCCGACGGTCACCGAGATCTCGGGGTAGCCGGTCGCCCCGTCGGGCAGCACCCCGGCGACCGCCGAGGTCTGCACGATTCCGTTGCCGTCGGTCGCCCGCGCCCGGATGCTGTGGGCGCCGCTCGTCGCGGGCCAGTCGTAGCGCCACTGCCGCCAGGTGTCCGCCGAGATCGCGTCGGCGAGGGTCGCGGCCTGCCAGGCGCCGTCGTCGACCTGCACCTCGACGCCCCGGATGCCGGTGTGCTGCGCCCAGGCGACGCCGGCCACGGTGATCGTGCCCGCCGTGAGCGGCTGACCGCGTTTCGGCACGTCGATGCGCGAGGCCGTCTTGATGGGCCCGCGCTCGCCCCAGCCGCGCTCCTGCCAGTAGGCGACGTGCCGGTCGAAGCGGGTGACCTCGAGGGTGCGCACCCATTTGGTCGCCGACACGTAGCCGTAGAGCCCCGGCACGACCATGCGCACGGGAAAGCCGTGCTCGAGCGGCAGCGGCTCGCCGTTCATGCCCACGGCGAGGATCGCGTTGCGGTCGTCGGTGAGCGCCTCGATGGGCGTGCTCGCGGTCCAGCCGTCCTCGCTCGTCGAGAGCACCATGTCGGCGTCGGCGTGCACGCCCGCCCGGGTGAGCAGCTCGCGGATCGGGTAGCCGAGCCAGGTCGCGTTGCCGATGAGGTCGCCGCCGATCTCGTTGGAGACGCAGGTGAGCGTCGTCGTGCTCTCCTCGAGCGGCAGGGCGACGAGCTCGTCGAAGCCGAGCGTGACCTCGGTGTCGACCATGCCCGTGATCCTCAGGCTCCAGTCGGCGGGGTCGATGCGCGGCACCTGCAGCGCGGTGTCGATGCGGTAGAAGCTCTCGTTGGGCGTGACGATCGGGGCGAGCCCCTCGATCCGGAAGTCGGCCCCGCTCGGGATGGGCGGCGCGGCCTTCGCAGGCGCAGGGAGTCTGAACATCGCCCTCGCCGCGTCGACGGCCCGCGAGCCGGCGGCGAGCAGCTGCCCGCCGATCACCGCGAGGATGCCGAGCGCCGTCGCCGAGCCCGCGACGACGAGGAAGCGGCGGCGGTCGATGCCGGCCTCGGGGGTTCCCGGGCGAGGCGCGTTCTGCAGCCGTTTGACGAGCACGGCCAGCAGGACGGCGGCGGCGATCATCCCCACGACGGAGGGCGCGGCATCCAGCGGCGACGCCCCGGCGCGGGTGAGCCCGGCGAAGGCGCCGAGGAGGCCGGCGAGGATGACGAGGATGCGGCCGATGGGCGAGCGCACGAGCTCGAGCACCCCCGCGAGGGCTGCGAGGACGAGCACGAGAACCACGAGGGTCACGAGCAGCACGGCTTTGTCGTCGGTGCCGAAGAGCTGGACGACCACGTCTTTGACCCAGCCGGGGACGAGGTCGATGACGAGCGCGCCCACAACGACGATCGGGCCGGCCGTGGGCGCGAACAGGGCCGCGGCGAGCTCGGCCGCGCCGAGGCCGGCGACGGCGGAGGCGATGCCCGCGAGAGCCGCGAGACGCCAGGGCACGGTGCGCCTGCCCGGCCTCGCGGCCGTGCGTTCCCCGGTAGTTGTCACGACGCCGAGACTACGACCGAATTCTGTGAATGGGAACGAGGCACGTCGAGCGCGGTTTTGTTCGCGGCCGACGAGCCCCGGCACTCGTCGGCCGCGAACAAAACCGCGCTCGACGAGTCAGCGGCGAGTCAGCCGGGCAGCAGCCCCTGGGCGCGCAGCACGATGTCGCGGATGCCGGTGGCCGGAACGGGGCCCGCGCCGAGCCCCTCGGCGAGCGCGGCATCCGAGAGCAGCAGCAGCGGGGTGTCGGCCGAGGAGTCCGGCAGCCGGCCGTGCGTGCCCTTCACTAGGTGTGCGTCGAGCGGCACGGCGTTCATCGTGTAGCGCAGGCCGACCTTCTTCTTGGCGAGGTTGCCGGCCGCCTTGAGCTTGACGAGCGGGTCGGCGGGGTTGAAGAACAGCTCGGCGGGGTCGTAGCCGGGCTTCTTGTGGATCTCGACGCCGCGCGCGAAGTCGGGGGCGCGCTGGTCGCTCAGCCAGTAGTAGTAGGTGAACCACGCGCCGGGCTGCGCGACGACGACGAGATCGCCCGAGCGGCTGTGGTCGAGGCCGTACCGGGCCTGCTGCCCGCGGTCGAGCACCTCGTCGACCCCGGGCAGCTCGGCGATGATCGAGCGCACCCGCTCGAGCCGGGAGAGGTCGTCGAGGTAGACGTGCGCGACCTGGTGGTCGGCGACCGCGAAGGCCTTCGAGGTCCACGGATCGAGCAGCTCGCGGCCGTCCTGCACGTACACCTCGAGCAGCCCGTTGCGGCGCAGGGTGCGGTTGAGGTCGATGGGCAGGGTCGCCGGGGCGATCCCGTACTCGGCGAGGGCGACGACGGCGATGCCGCGCTCGGCGGCGTCGTCGAGCAGAGGGGCGAGGGCCGCGTCGAGCTCCGCCGCCGCGGCATCCGCCTCGGGGCCGTCCGGTCCGAAGCGCTGCAGGTCGTAGTCGAGGTGCGGCAGGTAGGCCATCGTGAGGTTCGGCTCGTGGCTGCGCAGGATGCTGCGCGTCGCCTCCACGATCCAGCGCGTCGAGGCGATGCTCGCCGTCGGGCCCCAGTACTGGAAGAGCGGGAAGTCGCCGAGTTGCTCGGTGAGCACGTCGTGCAGCGCGGGCGGGCGCACGTAGGCGTCGGGGGACTTGCGCCCGTCGGCGTGATAGACGGGGCGGGGCGTGACGGTGACGTCGGTCGAGGCGCCCATCGCGTACCACCAGCAGACGTTCGCCGCCGTGTAGCCGTCGTGGCGGCCGCGGGCCGTCTCCCAGAGCTTCTCGCCCGCGACGAGCTTGTTGTGCTGGCGCCACAGGAAGATCTCGCCGAGCTCGCGGAAGTACCAGCCGTTGCCGACCGAGCCGTGCTGGGCGGGCATCGTGCCGGTGAGGATGGTCGACTGCACGCTGCAGGTGACAGCGGGCAGGATCGTGCCGAGCTCGCCCTGCCAGCCGTTCTGCACGCAGGCGCGCAGCCGTGGCATGTGGGCGAGGGCCTTCGCGGTGAGCCCGACGACGTCGAGCAGCAGCACGGGCCTCATCGCAGGGCTCCCTCGGTCTGGGCCTTCGGATGGGTCGCGGCATCCGCCGTCGGCGGCACGAGCTCGCGCACGGCCCAGCGCAGCTCGGCCGCGATGCCCGCCACGAGGTCGGCGGGGTTCCGGCCCTCCGGGAGCACGCTCCAGGTGTAGGTCTCGACGTCGAGGTGGGTGTCGCCGCCGCCCGGCGTCGCGGCGACGGCCGCGACGGCGCGGATGAGCACGTCCGTCGTCGAGCGCAGCGGCTCTGCGGGCACGTGGTGCAGCGGCACGTGGAAGTGCACACGCCACGGCCCGGTGGCGGGAAGGGCCTCGAGCGCCTCGTCGAGGTCGTCGGAGGCGAGCACCGTGCCGTCCGGCTGCAGCTCCCGCACCTGGTGCAGGTAGCGCTTCTCGGCGAAGACGCCCACGGCCGCACGTTGCAGAGGGTCGGCGGGGTCGGGGACCTCGAGCGCGGCCGAGGCCTGCACCTTGACGACCCGCAGGCCCGCCTCGGCGATCTGCCGCACGGCCGACTCCGGCTCGGCGAACGACACGGCCAGGTGGCAGGTGTCGAGGCAGACGCCGATGAACTCGGGATCGATTGCGCCGTCCGCCACGCGGGGCGCGAGCCAGCGCACGATGTCGCTCACCGTGTCGAGGATGCAACCGGGCTCCGGCTCGATCGCGAGGCGGATGGCGTGACCGCTGCTGTGCCGCAGCGCCGCGAGCTCGCGCGACAGCTCGCCGAGCTGAGCCGTCGCGATGCGGTCGTCGTCGGCCGACCACTCCGTGCGCCAGCCGAGGGGGAGCGTCGAGATGCTGCCGTCGGCGTGCGGGGGCAGCAGGCGGGAGAGCACGAGGGCGCAGTCGAGCGTGAAGCGCAGGCGCGCGGCATCCGCCCAGTTCGGACGGTAGACGTCGAGCTTCACGACCTCGGCGTGGAAGGCGGCGAAGGGGAAGGCGTTGATCGTGCGCAGCTCGAGCCGGTTGCGCTCGAGCGCGTCGCGGAGGCTCGCGAGAGCGTCGTCGTCGCTCGCGAGCAGCGCGGCCAGCTCGGCGGGAAGCCAGAGGCCCACGCCGAGCACGTCGAGGCCCGCGGCGATCCGAGCGGGTCCGGAGTACTCGTCGAGCTGACGGATGACGCCCTCGAGGTCTTCGGCGGGATGAACGTTCGTGCAGTAGGAGAGCCTCATCGCACACGCTCCCCGCGCAGCACCGAGTTGCCCTCGAAGAGCGCGCCCGAGGCGTCGGGCGCGCCGGAGCCGTCGGAGGCGTCGTCCTCCTCGAAGCCGGGGATCGGGTCGAGCACGAGCCTGCCGCTCTGCCCGAAGAAGGCGACGGGGTTCTCCCACAGCACCGTGTGCACCGCGGCCGCGTCGAAGCCGCCGCCGAGCATCTCGCGGCCGGTCGACGAGGTCTTGAGCGGATCGGACTGGCCCCAGTCGGCGGCCGAGTTCACGAGCACCCTCCGGGTGCCGATCCTGCGCAGGATCTCGACCATCCGCGGCTCGTCCATCTTCGTGTGCGGGTAGATCGAGAAGCCCATCCAGGCACCGCTGTCGGCGACGAGGTCGACGGTGCCCTCGTTGAGGTGGTCGACCACGACCATCGCCGGGTCGATGCCCGACTCGCGCACGACGTCGAGGGTGCGCCTCGTGCCGGCGACCTTGTCGCGGTGCGGGGTGTGCACCATGACGGGCAGCTCGAACTCGCGCGCGAGCTCGAGCTGGCGGGCGAAGACCTCGTCCTCCTCGGGGGTCATCGAGTCGTAGCCGACCTCGCCGACCGCGACGACGCCGTCTTTGCCGAGGTAGCGGGGCAGCAGCTCGACGACCTCGCGCAGCCGCGGGTCGTTCGCCTCCTTGGGGTTGAGGGCGAGCGCCGCGTGGTGCCGGATGCCGTACTGCGAGGCCCGGAAGCGCTCCCAGCCGATGAGGGCGTCGAAGTAGTCGGTGAAGGAGCCCGCGCTCGTGCGCGGCTGGCCGAGCCAGAAGGAGGGCTCGACGAGCGCGCGCACCCCCGAGGCGTACATCGCCTGGTAGTCGTCGGTCGTGCGGGAGGTCATGTGGATGTGCGGGTCGAAGATGCGCATCATTCGCCTTTCGTCTGGTGCACGTGCTGGTCCTGGGGCGGCTGCGCGCGCGTCGGTGCCTGTGCGCGGTGCCGGAGCCGCAGCCGCACGACGTCGTCGGGTGTCGTGCGCCCGGCCGCCCTGCGCTCCTCGTCGAGGGCGCCGAGCATCCGGTCGAGCTCGTCGTCGTAGCGGCCGTCGAGGCCCGCGACGGAGGCGAGCGGCGCGTCCATGAACACGAGCTTGAGCACGCCGTGGCGCCAGCTGTGGTCGTCGAGGTGCCGAGCGCCGAAATCCCCGAGGGCGGATGCCACGAGCCGGGGGTCGTTCGCGCGGAGTGCGTCCTTCGCGAGCTCGACACCTGCCGCTACCACCTCGCCCTCCACGAGCCCCGCCGGGCGGGTGTCGAGGGCGCCGAGGCCGAGCAGCACTCCGCGTCGCTCGGCGTTGTCGCCGTGGCGGTAGAGCGATTCGAGCTCGGTCGCGAGCGGGGCGTCGTCGAGCGCGCCGGAGAGGGACACCACGAGGGCGACGCGCGCGAGGTCGTCCCGGGTGCCGTGCACGATGCCGGTCGGGTCGGCTGCGGGCTCGACGGCCTCGCGCCCCACGGCGCGGCCGGCCTGCGCGAAGAAGCGGGAGATCGAGGCGGGGTCGTTCGCGATCACGGCCTGCGCCCGCGCGACCCAGCCGTCGGAGGGGATGTCAGGCATGACTGCGCTCCTCGGCTGTGGACGGCGATGACTCCCACGCCGCACGGACGGCGGCGATGCTGCGTGCGGCGAGGGCGGGCGCGTCGTGCGAGTGGCGGGGGAACTCCATGGCCGCGACACCGCAGTAGCCGATCTCGGCGAGGGTCGCGAGGGCGAGCGGGAGGTCGAGCTCGCCGTGCCCCAGCTCGAGGTGCTCGTGCACTCCGGGCACCATGTCGTCGACCTGCACGTTGCGCAGCAGCGCCCCCGCCTCGCGGAGCGCGCCGTCGACGCCGTGCGGCTCGACGGCCACGCAGTGACCGAGGTCGACCGTGATGCCGAGCAGCGCGGGGGAGCCGAGCGCCTCGCGCAGGCGCAGGGCGTCGCCGACGGTCTCGACGGCCATACCCGGCTCTGGCTCGAGGGCGAGCGTCACGCCGTGGCGCTCGGCGGTGTCGAGCAGGGCGGGCAGTCTCTCGAGCATGCGCCTCTCGCCCTCCGCCGGGGTCGTGCCCGCGGGCAGCACACCCGACCAGAACGAGACGCACTCGGCGTCCAGCCGTTCGGCGAGCTCGACGGCGCGCTGGAGGAACTCGATCCGGCGGCCGAGCTCCTCGCTCACGAGGGTCGGATGGTGCTTGACACGGGGGTCGAGCAGGTACCGGGCGCCCGTCTCGACGACGACGCGCATCCCGAACTCGCCGAGCCGCCGGGCGAGCCGGTCGGCGCGGGCGTCCGCGTCGTGTGCGAAGGGGTCGAGATGAGGGTGCCCGAGGGTGAGAGCGATCGCCTCGTAGCCGAGGCCGGCGAGCACTCGCAGCGCGTCGTCGAGCGTGTGGTCGGTGAAGCCGTTCGTGCCGTAGCCGATGGCGAAGGGCGCGGCCGTGTCGGGCGTGCTCATGTGATGTCCGCGGTCGAGCGCCTGCGGGAGAGCAGCCGGCCGGCGACGTCCACGGCGGCGAGCACGAGCGTCGCGCCGAGCGAGCCGGCGCGCGCGGCGAGAGCGGTCTGGAGGGGCACCATGGCGCGGATGCCGCGGCCGGTCGCTCGGCGTGCGTGCGCGGCATCCGGCGTCTCGACCGTCTCGAGCTGGGCGGGCCCGCAGGCGGCGGCGTATGACAGCGCGGATGCCGCGGCGAGCGTTCGTGTGGCGCCGGCGGCCGGGCTCGGGGCCCGGAGGCCGCCCGGTGAGCCGCTCACCGATCCGGCCGGCAAGGGGATCGAGAGGGCGGCGATCGTGTTCGCGGCCGTGCCGAGGGCGACGGCCCGGGCGATCGCGGGCGTGGTGCCGTGCACCTCGCCGCGGGCGAGGGCGGTGACCCCGAAGGTGTGCGAGGCCATGATCGCCGCGGACGGGGCGGCCGCGCCGATCCGGTCGCTCCCCGCGCCCATGAGCACGTCGAGCCCGCGGCAGGCCGCCATGACGGCGGGCCCGGCAGCGGTGGGCTTCGCCACGAGGTCGTACAGCCAGATGCTCGCCGTGAGGGGCAGCGCCACGGCGAAGCTGCGCCGCCCGCCCGCCGCGGCCGCGATCGCGAGCCCCGCGGCGGTGAGCCCCACCGCCACGCCGAGAGCGCGCCGCGGCGAGATCCGGCCGGAGGGGATCGGCCGTTCGGGGCGTTCGACGGCGTCGAGCTCCCGATCGGCGTAGTCGTTGAGCGCCATCCCGCTCGCGTAGAGGCACGCCGAGGCGAGGGGCAGAGCCAGGCCCCGGACCCCGAGCGCGCGGCCGGCGGATGCCGCGCCCACGAGGGTGTCGCCGAGAACGGTCAGCGCGGCCGGGGCCCTGACGAGTTCGAGATAGGCCTTCACCGTCACACTCTGCTCGCCGCGTATTCGGTCGGTGCCGCCTCGGTCGGTGCCGCTTCCGCGGGCGCGTCCCCCACGGGCGCCGCGGCCGCCACCGCGTCGCTCGTCGTGTGCGCCCAGTCGACGAGAGCGCGGGTCTGCTCGCCGAAGTCGTGCACGTCGGAGCCCCACGGGTCTTTGAAGAAGAAGCCCATGGCGGCCACGGGGCCGCCCGTGCCGGCGATGTGCGCGAGCGAGAGGAGGCGCACGAGGTCGAGCACGAGGGGTGCGGCGAGGGAGGAGTCGTACGCGGTCCAGGTGGTCTGCAGGGTCAGGCGCGAGCCGAGGAAGCCCTCGACGTGCACGTTGTCCCACGCGGTCTTGACGTCGCCGAGATCGGGCACGTTGTCGATGTGCAGCGGGGTCACGACGTCGTCGCCGAGCAGCTCGTGCAGTCCGCGGTTCTTGGAGGCGAGCTTGCTGCGCACGGCCTCGGGGTCGGCGAGGGTCGCGCCGTCGCCGCCGCCGAGGAGGTTCGCGCCGGCCCACGAGAGCACGCGCATGCCCCGAGCGCGGAACATAGGCGCGAGGGCCGTGCGCAGGAGCGTCTCGCCGGTCTTGCCGTCCTGCCCGGCGATCGGCAGGCCGGCGCGGGTCGCGAGCTCGACGAGCACGGGCAGCGACATCCCGCTCGAGGGTGTGAAGCCGACATAGGGGCTGCCGGCGAGGATGGCCGCGTAGGCCGCGAGCGAGCTCGGCGGCAGCACGCGCCGGGTCGGGTCGGCGAGGGCGGTGCCCAGGAGCTCGGCGTCGTGGAACTCGGGCACGTCGTCCACGAGCGGCTCGGTCGAGGCGACGTCGACGACCACGACGCGGGCGAGGCCGTGCCGTTCGCGGAAGTCGACGATGTCACCGCGCAGGCGCTCGGCGGCATCCTGCTGGGTCTCGTCGCTCGTCACCGAGTAGCCGGGCCGCAGGTCCTGCTCCGTGAGCGCGAGCTCGTCGGCGACCTGGGCGACGATCGCGGCGGAGACCATGCCGCCGTCGACGATGACCTGCGCGCGGGCCTGCAGGGGAAGGCCGGAGACGTCATGACCGCCGACGACGAGCGAGTCGAGCGAGGGCAGGTCGACGCCCACGAAGTCCGCGCCGGCCGTGACGAGCCCGGTGGATGCCGCGACCCCGCGCCGGATGGCGTAGAGCCCGATCGTGGCCGTCGTCGCCACCGAGCCCCGCGCTCCGATGAACCAGATTCCCGTCCGTTCGCTGTCAGCCATCGAAGCTCGCTCTCCCGTGCGTCGCTGCACGTTCTGTGCGGACGATGCCCGGCGGCGTCGCCCGTTGATTCCATACCGCGGCCATCCGCGGCACCAGACACCCGTTCGCGTCGCGATCGCCGCGTTCCTAGCTGCGGCGAATGGTCCGGGGGAGTCCGAGGTTCACGCTAATCGCAGAGTATGTCGATAGTCAAGACTTAATGGACGGACTCGTGCGAGGGGGCCATTGCCGTCGAGCGCGCGATTATCGTCGATGGTCTCAGCATCCGCAAATCTACGGTGAATCCGGCGTGGTATGTGTGCGATGAGGATGGCGTCGACAGTATGTTGCCTCGTTCGAACAGGGGACAGCGACAGGCGCGTGAACTCGGCATACTCTGCTATTTCGGTTTATTAACAACATTTAGGTTTTCGAGTGTGCCGCAGCGCCGAGATGTCACCCGTTATGACATTTGTCACCGCCAGATCGTGACAGCCACCCTGGGCGCGAGGTGGCGGCCGCGACGAGCATGGAGGCATGACAGAAAGCCCGGTGATCCGCCTGACGGATCTCTCCAAACGATTCGGAACCCTCGCCGCCGTCGACGACATCTCCCTCGAGATCGGCAGAGGCGAGGTCGTCGCTCTGCTCGGGCCCAATGGGGCCGGAAAATCGACGACGATCGACCTGGCGCTGGGGCTCGCGACGCCGAGCTCCGGCACGGCCGAGCTCTTCGGAGGCACACCCCGCGCGGCGATCGTCGGCGGCCGGGTGGGCGCGATGCTGCAGGGCGGCGCGCTCCTGCCAACGATGACGGTCGCACAGAGCGTCGCCCTCGTCGCCGCTGCTCATAACCACCCGCTTCCGGTCGCGGAGGCGCTCGAACGCGCACGCGTCACCGACATCGCCCGGCAACGTGTGAGCAGCTTGAGCGGCGGCCAGCTGCAGCGCGCCCGCTTCGCCGTCGCTGTCGTCTCCAACCCGCAGCTGCTCATCCTCGACGAGCCGACGGCCGCGATGGACGTCGAGGCGCGGCACGTCTTCTGGGAGTCGATGAGGGAGTTCACCTCGCAGGGCCGCACCGTCGTCTTCGCGACCCATTACCTCGATGAGGCCGATAGCTTCGCCGACCGCATCGTCATCCTGAGTCGCGGTCGCGTCGTCGCCGACGATGCCCCCGCCGAGATCAAGGCTGTTGTGACCGGCCGAGTCGTGGCCTTCACCCTCGACAACGGGACCGCGGATGTCCGGGCTGTGCTCGAGGCTCTGCCCGGGGTGCACGCCGTCGATCACCGCGCAGGACGCTTCTCGGTGCGCACCGACGACTCCGACGGTGTTCTGCGCACGGTGCTCGCCACCTGGCCGAGGATCCACGACATCGAGGTCGTCGCGCGCACCATGGACGACGCGTTCCTCGCACTCACGAGCACGAAGGAGACCGTTCGATGAGACCCCGCTACATCGCCCTCGAGGTCGCGCGGCAGCTGCGAAACCTCCGATCCCTCGTCTTCACCTTCGTGCTGCCGGTCGTTATGCTGCTGATCTTCGGCGGCGCCTACGGTTCGAGCGGTCAGCTCGACGGCTCGACCGGCCTGCCCTGGCTCGTCGTCACGACCGTGCAGATGGCCGGCTACGGCGCCATGATGGCGGCGCTCTCGCAGGCGTTCACGATCGTCAACGAGCGCTCGATCGGCTGGAACCGGCAACTGCGTATCACCCCTCTGAGCGGAACGGGTTATCTCGTGTCGAAGGTCGTGGCTGCCCTCACGATCGCACTGCTCTCGATCCTGCTGACGATCGCCGTGTCGACTCTCGTTCTCGGCGCGCGCCTGGCGCCTGCCGAATGGGCCATGGCAGCCCTCGGCCTGTGGATCGGCGTCATCCCCTTCGCCCTCATCGCGATCCTCATCGGCCAGTTCGCGAAGCCCGAGTTCGCGCAGCCGCTGTTCATGGTGACCTTCCTGGGCCTCGCGATCCTGGGCGGGCTCTGGATTCCCCTGCAGGTCATGCCGGGATGGGTGTCGGATGTCGCGCAGATCGTGCCGTCGTACTGGCTCAACCGGCTCGGGCAGATGGGCGCCCTGGGCTCGGGTGGCGCGCTCACCCCGGCACTCGTGCTGGGGTGCTGGGCGGTGGTTCTCACCGTGCTCATCGTCTGGCGCTATCGGCGGGATGCGGCGAGGGCCTGAGCGCAGCGGGCGTACAGTGAACCCCGTGCAGGATCGGAGCGGACGGCGATCGAAGAGGCTCATCGGCCGTCTCCTCACTCCGGGGGCCTACCGCTGGTATCTCGGCGCGATGTTCGGTCTCGTCTACCAGATCCTCGAGTTCATCGTCGTCTGGTCAGGTGACGGCCCGCTGGCCGAGCAGATCGTTGTGACGGTGCTGCTCGTGGCCTTTTACCTGGGGTTCCTCGTGCTCCCGCCGCTCGTCTGGCCGGAGCCCGTGCTCATCAAGGTCCTCGCGATCGTGGTGTACTGGGTCGCGACGGTCGCGCTCTTCCCCTTCCTCGGTGTCGACGCCCTCTGGGTCTGGACGCTGGTCGCGGCCATGATCGGCTTCACCTGGTTGCCCATGCGCACGGCGCTCGTGCTCGCCCTGGCTCTCGTGGGCGTGCTGTTCGCGATCGTCGTCGCCACGGGCTTCCCCAGTTCCGTCTCCTTCGCACCGGTGGTCACGGCCTCGGTCGCATTCTCGATGATCGCCTTCTCCCGCCAGATCGTCGCCAACCGGCGACTGCGCGAGGCGCAGGCGGAGATCGGGCGGCTCGCCGCCATGGAGGAGCGGGCGAGGCTCGCCCGAGACCTGCACGACGTGCTCGGCCACTCGCTCACGGTCGTCGCGGTGAAGGCGGAGCTGGCCGGCCGGCTCGTAGGCCTCGACCCGCGCAGAGCGCGCGTGGAGATCGCCGACGTCGAGCAGCTCGCGCGCACGGCGCTCGCCGATCTGCGAAGCTCGGTCTCGAACTATCGCGAGGCCGACCTCGACGCCGAGCTCGCGGCCGCGCGTTCGGCACTCGATGCGGCGGGCATCACGGCGCGACTGCCGGACGACACCTCGGCCGTCGACGACGAGGTGCGGACCGCCTTCGCCTGGGTGCTGCGGGAAGGGGTGACCAACGTCATCCGCCACTCCGAGGCCGGCGAGTGCTGGGTCGAACTGGGGCCGCGACGGCTGGTCGTGCGCGACGACGGAGTCGGCTCCGCGACGACCGCTTCGACGCCGGGCACGGGCGACGGTGCGGGAAACGGTTTGCGCGGCCTGACCGAACGCGCGAAGCAAAGCGGACTGCGTTTGCGGGCGACCGATCGGGTCGATGGCGGCTTCGAGCTCGTCGTCGAGGAGGTGGGGACATGAGCACGCCCCGACAGCTCCGGGCGCGGGAGGTGCTCCGCGTGCTGATCGCCGACGACCAGGCCCTCGTGCGCGGCGCGATCGCATCCCTGCTCGATCTGGAGCCCGATCTCGAGATCGTCTCGCAGGTGGGCAGAGGCGACGAGGTGCTCGAGGCAGCTCGCTCGACCCGGCCGGATGTCGCGCTGCTCGACGTGGAGATGCCGGGGCTCGACGGCATCGCGGTGGCCCGGCTGCTGCGCGAGCAGGTGCCGGAGTGCCGTTCGCTCATCGTGACGACCTTCGGCCGCCCCGGCTATCTCCGGCTCGCGCTCGAGGCCGGCGCCTTGGGCTTCGTCGTCAAAGACACCCCTTCCGGCCAGCTCGCCGCCGCCGTGCGCCGGGTAGCCGCGGGAGACACCGTCGTCGACCCGGCTCTCGCGGCCGAGTCGCTCGTGATGGGCGCTTCTCCGCTGAGCGCGCGAGAGACCGACGTGCTCATCGCCCTGCGCCAGGGTGGCACGACGGCCGAGGTGGCACGCCTCCTGCGCCTCTCCGAGGGCACCGTGCGCAACCATCTCTCAGCGGCGATCGGCAAGACGAACGCCCGCAACGCCTCGGAGGCGGCGCGTATCGCGGCCGAGAACGGCTGGCTACTGACCCCTTAGCCAGCCGGTCTCGGTGGGCAGCCGCGGCATCCGATCGTCATCCGGCAATGGGAGGATGGTCTCGATGCGACTCCTCGACGCCCTGCCCATCCCCTTCGAAGCGGATGCGGCGTTCGACGCGTTCGCGAACTGGGTCGCCGATGGCGGCATAACCCTGTACCCCGCGCAGGAGGAGTCGCTCATCGAGATCGTCTCGGGGGCGAACCTCATCCTCAGCACTCCGACGGGCACGGGGAAGTCGCTCGTCGCCACGGGCGCGCACTTCACCGCCCTCGCTCAGGGCAGGCGCACTTTCTACACGGCACCGATCAAGGCTCTCGTCTCCGAGAAGTTCTTCGCCCTCGTCGAGATCTTCGGGGCGCAGAACGTGGGCATGATGACGGGCGACTCCGCCGTCAACGCCGATGCGCCCATCATCTGCTGCACGGCCGAGATCCTCGCGAACCTCTCCCTGCGCATGGGGCCGGACACGCCCGTCGGCCAGGTGGTCATGGACGAGTTCCACTTCTACTCCGAGCCCGATCGCGGCTGGGCCTGGCAGGTTCCCCTGCTCACCCTGCCGAACGTGCAGTTCATCCTCATGTCGGCCACACTCGGCGACGTGTCGTGGCTCGCCGACGACCTGAGCCGCCGCACCGGCCGTGAGACGGCCGTCGTGACCGGCGTGGAGCGGCCCGTGCCGCTGCACTACTACTACGCGACGACGCCCGTGCACGAGACGATCGACGAGCTGCTCACGACCAACCAGTCACCCGTCTACGTCGTGCACTTCTCGCAGCTGGCCGCACTCGAGCGGGCACAGGCGCTCACGAGCTCGGCCGTGGCCACACGTGCGCAACGCGACGAGATCGGCGAGGCGATCGCCGGCTTCCGCTTCACGACGAGCTTCGGCAAGACCCTCAACCGGCTGCTGCGCGCGGGCATCGGCGTGCACCACGCCGGCATGCTGCCGAAGTACCGGCGGCTCGTCGAGCAGCTCGCCCAGCGCGGGCTGCTGCGGGTGATCTGCGGAACGGACACCCTCGGCGTGGGCATCAACGTGCCGATCCGCACGGTGCTCATCACGGCGCTCACGAAGTTCGACGGCATCAAGATGCGCCAGCTGAACGCGCGCGAGTTCCACCAGATCGCGGGCCGGGCGGGCCGAGCCGGCTACGACACCGCGGGAACCGTCGTCGTGCAGGCCCCCGAGCACGAGGCCGAGAACGCGAAGGCCGTCGAGAAGGCCGGCGACGATCCGAAGAAAAAGAAGAAGATCGTGCGCAAGAAGCCGCCGGAGGGTTTCGTCTCGTGGGGCGAGCCGAGCTTCACCCGCATCGTGTCGGCCGAGCCGGAGCGCCTGAGCTCGAGCATGCAGGTGAGCCACGCGATGCTGCTCAACGTCATCGCGCGCGGCGGCGACGCCTTCCAGACGATGCGCGACCTCATCTTCGACAACCACGAGCCGTGGCTCAAGCAGCTCGCCCTCGCCCGCACTGCGCTCGCGATCTACCGCACGCTGCGCACCGCGGGCATCGTCACCCAGACCCCGCAGGCCGACGGCTCGGTGCGCATCCGTCTCACGGTGGAGCTGCAGCCGAACTTCGCGCTCAACCAGCCGCTCTCGCCCTTCGCGCTCGCCGTCTTCGAGCTGCTCGACCCCGGCACCGAGGATGCCCCGTCGAGCACGTACGCCCTCGACATGATCTCGGTGCTCGAGTCGACCCTCGACGACCCGCGGCCGGTCATCTCGGCCCAGCAGTTCGCCGCGCGCGGCGAGGCCGTCGCGGCCATGAAGGCCGAGGGCATCGAGTACGACCAGCGTATGGAGCTGCTCGAGTCGGTGACCCATCCGAAGCCGCTCGAGGAGCTGCTCGAGGCCGCCTTCGAGACCTACAGCGCCTCGCAGCCGTGGATCGGCGACTTCGAGCTGCGCCCCAAGTCGGTCGTGCGCGACCTCTACGAGCGCTCGATGAGCTTCGGCGAGTTCATCGCCTTCTACAAGCTGGCCCGCTCCGAGGGCGTCGTGCTGCGCTACCTCTCCGACGCCTACCGCGCCGCCCGGCAGACGATCCCCACCGAGGCGAAGACCGAGGAGCTGCTCGATCTCATCGAGTGGCTCGGCGAGCTCGTGCGCCAGGTCGACTCGAGCCTGCTCGACGAGTGGGAGGAGCTCATCCACCCCGACCTCGAGCAGCTCGGGGGCGCCGAGATCGTGCCGCCCCCGCCGCCGAGCATCCTCACCAATCGCCGGGCCTTCACGGTGCTCGTGCGCAACGAGCTCTTCCGCCGCGTGCAACTCGCCTCGCGCGAGGCCTACGACGCCCTCGGGGAGCTCGAGACGGCATCAGCGGCGCTGTCGTCGGGGTCGTCGTCCGGACCGTCGCCGTCGTCCGGGCTCGGGCACGTGCTCTCGGCCGATGAATGGGCCGACGCCCTCGACCCCTACTTCGAGGAGCACGACACGCTCCTCATCGACGCCGACGCCCGCAACCCGCGTCTGCTGAGCATCGACGAGTCCCGAGCGGATGCCGGTGCCGGCGTGTGGCTCGTGCGTCAGACCCTGCACGACCCCCAGGGCTATCACGACTGGGGCAT
This sequence comes from Compostimonas suwonensis, assembly GCF_002797855.1. Lineage (GTDB taxonomy): Bacteria > Actinomycetota > Actinomycetes > Actinomycetales > Microbacteriaceae > Compostimonas > Compostimonas suwonensis. Next base: position 114,414 of record NZ_PGFB01000004.1, on the reverse strand, counting down.
CGACGCCGAGGTCGACCTGCCCGCCTCGGTGGCCGAGGGCACGGCGATCGTGCGGGTGACGGGAGTCTCCCGGCTGTGACCGACCGGGGTCGGTAGGGTGAGCCTGTGAGATTCCGTTCGCGACATACACTGACCGGCCTGTTCCTCCTCGGGGTGCTCGGCACCGTGACTGCGCTCACGAGCGGTGCGGCATCCGCCGCGATCGTCCAGCCGCAGGCGACGCAGCAGGACACGCTCGCGGTGCGCGGAGACGTCGACGACTTCCGTTTCGGCTCCTTCTCTGTCGACTACTATCTGAGCAGCGACGAGGCGGGCACCTCGACCCTGCACACGGTCGAGACCTTCGTCGCGGAGTTCCCCGACTTCGATCAGAACCGCGGCATCGTGCGCGCGATCCCCGACGACTACGACGGCGTGCCCCTGCGTACGACGGTGCAGTCGGTCACCGACGCGCTCGGCAACCCCGTGCCCTACGAGACCACGCACGACGACGGCTTCACCGAGCTCGCGCTCGGCACCGACGAGTTCGTGCACGGCGAGCAGACCTACGTCATCAGCTACGACCAGGTCAACGTCGTGCGCCACTTCAACGACACGAACTCCGACGAGTTCTACTGGGACACGAACGGCACCGGGTTCGCCCAGCCGTTCGGCAGCGTGACGGTGCGGGTGCACGTGACGGGCCTGCCGGTCGAGGGGCTCAACGGCGACTTCGCGTGCTACCAGGGGGCGCAGAACTCCACCGAGAACTGCACGATCGAGCAGGGCGTCGACCCCGCGGTCGACGTGCAGGCGGGAGCGCCTGCGCCCGCGCTGTTCAGCGCCTCGGCCGGCCCGCTCGAACCGGGGGAGAACCTCACGGTCGCGATCGGCTTCGCCAGCGGCACCTTCGTGGTCCCCGAGGCCCCCGGCCAGTCCTGGGCGTTCACGATCCTGCCCTGGATCGTCGGCGGGCTCTCGGCGCTGGCCGCCGCCGTTATGCTCCTGCTGCGCCGGGTGCTCTGGCCGAACGCGAAGGGCCGTGGCACGATCATCCCGCAGTACAGCGTTCCGGAGGGCGTGAACCTGCTCGTCGCGGCCGACATCGCCGGGCGCACCTCGAGCGGATTGCAGGCGCAGCTCATCAGCTTCGCCGTGCGCGGCAACATCCACATCCTCGACTACCCCGTGACGGAGAAGGGCGCCGCGGCGTCCGGCACCTTCACGCTGCAGTTCGTGCACGCCGACGGGGTCGACGAGCAGGAGCAGGGGCTGCTCTCAGCGCTCTTCCGCGATGATCTGACACCGGGCGCCGTGCGCGAGCTCGGGGTCGCCTCGCAGACGCTCGCGGCGAAGCTCGCGGCGCTTCCCGCGGCGACGAGGAGGCTCGTGGTCGGGCGGGGGCTCCGCACGAAGCCGACCGCGAAGTTCGCTCCCGCGATCGTGCTCCTGAGCGCCCTGCTCGTCGTCGCCTCGATCGTGCTCTTCGTCATCGCGATGGCCGCGAACGCCGATGTGCCGTGGATCTTCTGGGTCATCGTGCTCGCGGTCGTCGGTTTCGCGCTCTGCCTGCGCTGGTCGCGCCCGCCCGAGGTGCTCACGCCGAGCGGGGCGGAGCTGTCGGAGTACCTCGAGGGCATGCGCGTCTACCTCGACCTCGCCGAGAAGGATCGCTTCCGCTACCTGCAGAGCCCCGAGGGCGCCGAGCGGATCGACGTGAGCGACGGCAGCCAGATCGTCAAGCTCTACGAGCGGCTGCTGCCCTTCGCGGTGCTCTGGGGCGTCGAGGACCGCTGGGCGGGCGAGCTCGCGGTGCGCTACGAGCAGCTCGCGGCCGAGCCGAACTGGTTCGTGAGCGCAAACGGCTTCCAATCGGCGAACCTCGCCGTCGCGCTCTCCTCCTTCTCCCTGTCGGCCGCGAGTTCGGCGACCGTCGTCTCCTCGAGCTCGTGGTCGGGCAGCAGCGGCGGCTCGTTCGGCGGAGGCTCGATGGGCGGCGGCTTCTCCGGCGGCGGCGGTGGTGGAGGCGGCGGTGGCGGACGCTGAGCCGCTCGGCCCCGCGAGCGGGCTGCCGCAGGTCTGCGTCTGCTATCTGACCCGGGTCGACGCCTCCGGGGTCACCCGGGTGCTGCTCGGGCGCAAGAAGGGCGGTCTCGGCGCGGGCAAGCTCGTAGGCCTGGGCGGCAAGCTCGAGCCGGGCGAGTCGGTGCTGGATGCCGCGGTGCGCGAGGTGCACGAGGAGTCGGGTGTGCGCGTCCGGGCCCGCGATCTCGTTCCCCTCGCGCGGCTGCGGTACTTCTTCCCCGACCGGCCCGCGTGGAGCCAGGAGTCGACGGCGTTCCGCTGCGACAGCTTCGAGGGCGAGCCCGTCGAGTCCGATGAGCTCGTGCCGGAGTGGTTCGAGCTCGAGCACCTCCCGTTCGAGCGGATGTGGCACGACGCGAGGTTCTGGCTTCCCCTGGCCCTGGCGGGCGACCAGATCCGGGCGAGCTTCACGTTCGGATCCGATCTCGACACGGTCGTGTCATCCGATCTGCCGGGCGTCACGCTGGCCTGAACGTGATCCTGCCCTGAATCAGCCGGGCGAGGCTCAGGCCTCGCTGCCGACGATCGGGATGCTCGCGGTCTCGTACTTCGGCTCGTGGCGGGGGATGAAGAAGGCGATGACGACGCCCATCAGCGCCACGCCCGCGCCCACGATGAAGACCGTGCGGAACGCGCCCGCCGTCGGGATCGCGACGCCCTGCGACACGACGACGCTCGACGAGAGGATGACTCCCACCACCGTCGCGGCGACGGTCGAGCCGAGCGTGCGCATGACCGAGTTCAGGCCGTTCGCGGCGGCCGTCTCGGTCGCAGGCACCGCGTGCATGATGAGCGTCGGCATGGCCGCGTAGGCGAAGCCGACGCCGAAGCCCACGGCGGTCGCGATGAAGACGGCGTGCCACACCTCGGTCATCAGGCCGACGGCGATCGCGTAGCCCACGGTGATGATGGCGCCGCCGAGGATGAGGCTCGTGCGGGGCCCCCGAGCGGCCGAGAGCCGTGCGGCCACGGGCGACATAAAGAACATCACGAGGCCGCTCGGCGTGAGGCAGAGGCTCGCGATGAGCAGGGACTGCCCGAGCCCGACCCCCGTCGTCGAGGGCAGCTCGAGCAGCTGGGGCAGCGCCGCGCTGCTGATGAAGAAGCCGAAGCCGACGGAGATGGAGGTGAGGTTGGTCAGCAGCACGGGCCGGCGGGCGGCGATCCGCAGATCGATGAGCGGGCTGTGCACCCGCAGCTCGTAGAAGCCCCAGCCGAGCAGCACGACGGTTCCGCCGATGAGGAGGCCGAGGGTCGCGAGGCTCGTCCAGCCCCACAGCTCGCCCTTCGAGATTCCGAGCAGGATCGCCGTGAGGCCGATCGCGAAGAGCACGGCGCCGCCGAAGTCGAAGCGCCCGGCCGTCTTGAGCGTGCTCTCGGGCACGATCGCGAGCACGAGCACGAAGGCCACGACCGCGAGCAGGGCCGCGAGCCAGAACAGCACGTGCCAGTCGAGGTTCTCAGCGATGATCGCCGAGATGGGCAGGCCGATCGCGCCGCCGACGCCGAGCGTCGCGCTCACGAGGGCGACGGCGCCGCCGAGGTTCTTCGGGTGCAGCACGTCGCGCAGGATGCTGACGCCGAGGGCGATCACGCCGAGCCCGACGCCCTGCAGGGCGCGGCCGGCGATGAGCGGGATGAGCGAGGTCGAGAGCGCGGCGACGACCGAGCCGGCGAGCAGGCAGCCGAGGAGCACGAGCACGATGAGCCGCTTGCCGAACATGTCGCCGAGGCGTCCGGAGATCGGGGTCGTGATCGCTGCGGCGAGGAGCGTCGAGGTCAGGATCCACGACGCGTCGCCGACGGTCGTGTCGAGCAGCTGCGGGAGCTCGGGGAGGATGGGGGTGACGAGGGTCTGCATAAACGCGGCGATGAGGCCCGTGAGGGCGAGGGTCGCGATGATGGCCCTGTCGCTGGGGATCCGGGTGAGCCGGCGGCGTTCGCGGTCGTTGAGGGATCCATCCTGAGGGCCGGTGAGTCGTGGCATATGGGGAGCAGAGCGCCTTTCTTCTGGACTGAACAGTCTCGGTGCTGTGTATAGCCTGACTAAGTAAAGAGCAGGGGAACGGCTTCCATTCCCGATCCGCCCCGCCCCGCACACCGTCGAGGCGACGTTCAGGCTCAGTTCACCCTCGGGGCCGTAGCATCGTAGCGTGATCACCTCGCTCGCCTCCCTCACGGTCGACGTCACCGGGGGTGCGGTCCGCGGCGTCGTCGAAGACGACGTGGCGGTCTGGCGGGGGATCCCGTACGGCGGCCCGACCTCGGGTGCGGCCCGGTTCCGGGCGCCGCAGCCGGTCGAGCCCTGGGAGGGCGTGCGCGACGGCTCCCGGTTCGGGCCCGTCGCACCGCAGGCGCACCGCGGCCAGTTCATCGGCGCGCACCCGCGCATACCGACCGGCGAGGACTGCCTCAACCTCAACGTGCTGGCCCCACTGCCCGGCCGCAGCGCCACGGCCGTGCCCGTCATGGTCTTCATCCACGGCGGAGCGTACAGCGTGGGCTCGTCGCGCGAGTTCCCTGAGCAGGGCAAGGAGTTCGTGCGCGACGGCGGCATCGTCTACGTGAGCTTCAACTACCGCCTGGGCGCCCTCGGCTACCTCGACTTCAGCCGCTACTCCACCCCCGAGCGCCCCATCGAGAGCAACCTGGGGCTGCGCGACCAGGTCGCGGCGCTCGAGTGGGTGCGCGACAACATCGCGGCCTTCGGCGGCGACCCGGAGCGCGTCACGATCTTCGGCGAGTCGGCCGGCGGCAACGCCGTGACGACGCTCATGACGGTGCCGAGCGCCGCGGGGCTCTTCTCCCGAGCCATCGCGCAGTCGCCGCCGCCCAACGCCATCTATCCCACGAGCCTCACCGCGCGGTGGGCCGCCGACTTCGTCGAGATCCTCACGGCCGACGTCGACGCCCACAGCGTCGAGAACACGACGACGGATGCCGCGGGGGCACTGCTCGCCGAGGCCTCCGTTCCGGCGCTCGTCGCCGCCACCACCGTGCTGCAGGTGCGCACGCCCGACGAGCAGCCCGGAACCGTCTCGCTGAGCCCCGTGATCGACGGCGACTTCCTGCCGCAGCGGCCCCTCGACGCCTTCAAGAGCGGCGAGGCCCACCGGATCCCGCTCATCATCGGAACCAACGACCGCGAGGGCTCGCTCTTCACGGGCAGGCTCGACATCCTCGCGACGACCCCTCCGCGCATCCGAGCGATCTTCGCGAAGACCAAGAAGAAGGCGCGCAAGGCCATCAAGGCCGAGTACCCGGGGCTGCCCGAGCGCCGCCCGGCGGCCGACTTCGGCGGCGACTACGCGTTCTGGTACCCCACCGTCAAGGTCGCGGAGCGGCACTCGCGCTTCGCGCCCGTGTACTTCTACCGCTTCGACTCGGCCCCGCGGCTGCTGCGGTTCCTCGGCTACGACGCGACCCACGGCATCGAGCTCTTCGCCCTCTTCGACCGGATGAACGGCTGGTTCGGCCGTGCGCTCAGCCTGCTCGGCGGGCGCAGCGCCTTCCTCGAGGCCGGCAAGCGGATGCGCGCCCGCTGGCTCGCCTTCGCCTGGGGCGAGGAGCCGAGCGCGGGCGACGGCGCGGCGGCCTGGGCGCCCTACGAGGAGACCCGGCGCGACACCCTCATCATCGCGAAGACCGACCGCGTGGAGTCCGATCCTCGCGGCAACCGCCGCCGGGCGTGGAACGCCTTCGTGCCGCACATCTGAGCAGTCGGGGAGCACCCGCACGGATCCGGGGGATAACCCGATGGCCGCGGCGTCCGTCGTTCGCTTGACTGGAGGCACACAATCGACGATCACCTCTAGGGAGACCCGGCCATGACGACAGTGACCGACACCGCGAACACCACTCCGACTCCGGGACAGGCCCAGCAGCCCGCGAGCCCCTACGGCGCCCGCTCGGCCGACGACAAGACGCTGAGCGTCTCGAGCTTCGTGCTCGGCCTCGTCTCGATCGTCATGGGGTGGACCTTCATCGCGCCGATCGCGGGCCTCGTGGTCGGCATCCTCGCCCTCAAGCGCGAGCCGGGCGGGCGCACCTTCGCGACCTGGGGCATCGTGCTCAACGCCGTGATGCTCGCGGGCTTCCTGGTCTTCGGACTCGTCGCCCTCGTGATCGGCGTGGCGCTGTTGCCCTTCGCCTTCCTCTTCTGAGACGCGGCAGCCTCTTCTCGGAGACGGCGGGAGTAAAATCGAAGTCGCCCGGGCCATAAGCCCGGGCGACAGCCCGTTCGCCACGAGCACGGTGCTGTCCAGAAGCTCGAGGCAACGGAGCCATACGTGAGCACACCCATGACCGCGCCCGTCACAACGACCGCGCCCGTCACAACGGCGAAGACCACCAGAGGGAACACCATACGAGGAGAGGACGACCGGGGAGAGATGCTCCGACAGGGAGTCTCGGATGAGACGACGGCGACCCGCACCGAGACGGACTCCCTCGGGAGCCTCGAGATCCCCGCAGACGCCTATTGGGGCATCCATACCGCGCGGGCCCTCGAGAACTTCCCGATCTCGAAGAGGCCCATCTCGGTCTACCCTGACCTCATCACGGGTCTCGCCCGCGTCAAGCAGGCGGCCGCCCGGGCGAACGCCGAGATCGGCGTGCTCAGCACGGCCAAAGCACAGCTCATCGACCGGGCCTGCCAGGAGATCGTCGACGGGGCGCTGCACGAGCAGTTCTGCGTGGGCGTCATCCAGGGAGGCGCGGGCACCTCGACCAACATGAACGCCAACGAGATCATCGCGAACCGCGCCCTCGAGCTGGCCGGGCACGCCAAGGGCGACTACGCCTTCATGAGCCCCATCGACGATGTCAACCGCTCGCAGAGCACCAACGACACCTACCCGACCTCGATCAAGATCGCGCTCGCGTACTCGCTCAAGCACCTGCTCTCCGAGCTCGACCTGCTGAGGCTCTCCTTCGCCGCGAAGGCCGAGGAGTTCCGCGCGGTTCTCAAGGTGGGCCGCACCCAGCTGCAGGACGCCGTGCCGATGACCCTGGGCCAGGAGTTCCACGGTTTCGCCACCACCCTCGGCGAAGACCACGCACGCCTCTCGGAGACGGTCTGGCTGCTCTCCGAGATCAACCTCGGGGCGACGGCGATCGGAACGGGAATCACGGCCGACCCGCGCTACGCCGAGGCGGTCTGCCGCCATCTGAGCGAGCTCACCGGCCTCACCCTCGAGACGGCGCCCGACCTCGTCGAGTCGACGAGCGACGCGGGTGCGTTCATGTCGTTCAGCGGCGCGCTCAAGCGCAGCGCCATCAAGCTCTCCAAGATCTGCAACGACCTGCGCCTGCTCTCCTCGGGCCCGCAGGCAGGCTTCGGCGAGATCAACCTGCCGCCGCGCCAGGCCGGCTCGAGCATCATGCCGGGCAAGGTCAATCCCGTGATCCCCGAGGTCGTCAACCAGGTGGCCTTCGCGGTCGCCGGCGCCGACATCACGGTCACGATGGCGGCGGAGGGCGGGCAGCTGCAGCTCAACGCCTTCGAGCCGGTCATCGCCCACTCGCTCCTGCAGAGCATCTCCTGGATGACGCAGGCCTGCTGGACGCTGCGGGTGAACTGCATCGACGGCATCACGGCGAACGAAGATCGTCTCGACACGATGGTCGGCTCGTCGGTCGGCGTCATCACCGCCCTCACGCCGTTCATCGGCTATTCGGCGGCCGCCGCGCTCGCCAAGACGGCGCTCCTCACGGGCGCGAACGTCGCCGACCTCGTCGTCGAGGCGAAGCTCATGACGCGCGAGGAGGTCACGAAGCAGCTCTCACCCGCGCGGCTCTCGGGGCTCGAGACGATCACGATGGCGATCCCGGTCATCGACGACGAGAGCCTGCGGTGAAGGTCACGATCCGGTAACACGCGTCATAGCCGGTGCCGAACCCCGTCTCTTCAAGTGAAGTCATCGGTCACGGGGTTGGGAGAGGCATGTTCGGGATGAATGCAGAGCAGTCGGCGAGCGGCGACGCGCTGTCGCGCGGGTGGTCGCGTCGCTCCACGGCGGAGTCGGAGACGCGGCTCGCGACACCCGAGGAGCGGGAGGCCCTGCGCCGCCTCACGGCGGACCCGAGCGCGCCGCTCGGCCGGCTCGACGCCATCCAGGTGTTCGCGACCTCGCGCTGACGCGTCGCGCGTCGGCTCAGCCGCGCTCGTCGAGATGCTTGGCGCGCTCGTGCCGCCGGGCCTCGGCCTCGAGGCGGATGCGCCTGCCCTCCGCCTCGTCGTCGGAACGCTGCCGGGCGAGCCAGAGGTTGCGCGTCGTGTCGCGCAGCTCGATCTGCACCCGGGTCTCGGACTCCGCACCGCCCACGAGCTGGAGCACGCGCACCGTCTCGGCGTCGACCTCGGCCCCGGCCACGAGGGCGAGATTGGTGATGAAGAGCCAGACCAGCAGCACGATGCCGCCGCCCAGCCAGCCGTAGACCCGCTCGTAGCCGCTCACGGTGACCACGTAGAGCGCGAAGCCCGTGGTCGCGACGGCCCAGACGCCGATGGCGATGAACGCCCCGTACGAGGCCCAGCGCTTGCGGGGCAGGCGGACGTTGGGCGTCGCCCAGTACAGGATCGTCACGAGCAGCACGGCGAGCACCAGCAGCAGCGGCCACTTGCCGATGTCCCAGACGGTCACCCAGCCCGGGCCTCCCGCACCCCACTGCTCGGCGAGGGCCTGCGCGAGGGCGGGGGTGACGAACACGATGATCGCCATGGCGCTGAAGGCCACGAGCACGACGACGGCGACGATCAGCATCAGACCGCGGAACTTCCAGATCCGCCGCCCCTCCTGCACCTCGTAGACGGCGTTCATAGCGCGGCCGAACGCCGTGGCGTAGCCGGAGACCGACCAGAGCGCCAGCAGGATCCCGAGGGTCAGCGCCCAGCCGGGGTTGCCGATCGTCAGCAGCTCGCGCAGGGGCTCGCGCAGGGCGTCGACCGTCGACTCCTGCACGACCGAGCCGAGGACGCTCAAGATGTCGTCGACGGTGCGGGTGCGGTCGTCGGTGAGCGCCACGGCGGAGACGACGGCGAGCGCGACGGGGAAGATCGTGAGGGCCGCGAAGAAGGAGAGCGCGGCGGCCGCGTCGAAGCCCCGGTGCCGCAGGAAACCGTGCCACGAACGTCGGACGACGTAGCCCCAGACCGCCGGACCGGGTCGTGTCACAGCACCCGGCAGTGGGTCGTGAGGTGCCCGATGCCGCCGATCGAGACGGTCACCGTCGAGCCGTCGCGCAGGAAGATCGGCGGTTTGCGCGAATAGCCGGCGCCGCCCGGGCTGCCCGTCGAGATGAGCGTTCCCGGCAGCAGGGTCGCGCCCCGGGAGAGGTAGGAGATGAGCTCGGCGACCGAGCGCACCATGTCTCCCGTGCTCGCGTCCTGCAGGATCTGGCCGTCGAGGTTGGTCGTGAGCCAGAGATCCTGCGGGTCGACGACCTCGTCGGCGGTCACGACGACGGGGCCGGTGGGGGTGAAGCCGTCGAACGACTTGCACCTCGACCACTGGGCCTCGGAGAACTGCAGATCGCGCGCCGTGATGTCGTTGACGACGGTGTAGCCGAACACGTAGTCGAGGGCGTCGCTCTCGGAGACATCCCTCGCCGGACGTCCGATGATTACGCCGAGCTCGGCCTCGTAGTCGACCTGGGTCGAGATCTCGTTCGTCCACGTCGTGGTCGCGTCGTGAGAGCTGAGCGAGCTCGTCCAGAGCGAGAAAACGGTCGCGGCCGACTCGGATCGCAGCTTCAACTCGGAGGCGTGCGCCGCGTAGTTGGCCCCGATCGCGATGATCTGCGGCGGCCGGAGCACGGCCGAGGCGTGGCGCAGCTCGTCGACGGGCGTCATCGACACGCCGTGGCTGAGAGCCTGGGCGACGAGCCCTCTGAGCCGTGCGGCTTCGCTGTCGTCGCGCTCCAGCAGGTCTTGGAGGTCCCTGGGAGCGTCATCCATGATCTCGTCGACGAAGAGGGCGCCGTCGCCCTCGACCACGGCGAGGCGGGCGGTGGACTGCCCGGGCAGCCGCAGATGCGCGAATCTCACCTACTCAGGCTACAGGCAGCGCGAGCGCCCGCCATGCGGCGTCCCGCCCCGTGGAACGACGGAGGCGGGACAAGGCTGCGCGACACGTCCGCGAGCGCCCCGGGAGAAAATCCAATTGTCGTTGACCTCGACATATTGACAGGCGATACGTCGGATGTTTATGCTCGTCAACAGCAATCCAATGGAGGATCATCCGTGAGCAGAATCATCGCCCTGGCAACGAGCGACGTCCGCTTCCCCACGTCGCTCGAACTCGACGGCTCCGACGCGATGAACCCCGACCCCGACTATTCCGCCGCGTACCTGCGCATCCTCACCGACAGCGACGACGGCCTCGAAGGGCACGGCTTCGTGTTCACGATCGGCCGGGGCAACGACGTCGAGGTCGGGGCCATCGAAGCGCTCTCCGATCACCTCGTCGGCCGCGACGTCGAAGAGACCCTCGCCGACATGGGCGCGACCTGGCGCGATCTCGTCTACGACTCCCAGCTGCGTTGGCTCGGCCCCGAGAAGGGCGTTATGCACATGGCCATCGGCGCGGCCGTCAACGCGCTCTGGGATCTCAAGGCCAAGCGCGCCGGCCTGCCGCTCTGGCAGCTGCTCGCCCGCCTGAGCCCGCAGCAGATCGTCGACCTCGTCGACTTCCGCTACCTCAGCGACGCCATGACGCCGGCCGAGGCGCTCGAGATCCTCGAGCGCGCGGCGCGGGGCCGTGCCGAGCGCGAGCAGGAGCTGCTCGCCGTCGGCTACCCCGGCTACACGACGAGCCCCGGCTGGCTCGGCTACGACGACGAGAAGCTCGCGCGACTGTGCCGGGAGGCCATCGCCGACGGCTTCGACCAGATCAAGCTCAAGGTCGGCGCCGACCTCGACGACGACATCCGACGGATGCGCATCGCCCGCGAGGTCTGCGGCCCCGGCTTCCGCATCGCCGTCGACGCCAACCAGCGCTGGGACGTCGACGTGGCGATCGAGTGGATGTCGGCGCTCGCCCCCTACGACGTCGCCTGGATCGAGGAGCCCACGAGCCCCGACGACATCCTCGCCCACGCCGCGATCGCCCGCGGGATCGCGCCCATCCCCGTCGCGACCGGCGAGCACGTGGCCAACCGCGTGGTCTTCAAGCAGTTCCTGCAGGCGCGGGGGCTCAGCATCCTGCAGATCGACGCGACGCGTGTCGCCGGGGTCAACGAGAACGTCGCCATCCTGCTGCTCGCCGCCAAGTTCGGCGTTCCCGTGTGCCCGCACGCGGGCGGCGTGGGCCTGTGCGAGGCCGTGCAGCACCTGTCGATGTTCGATTTCGTGGCGGTCTCGGGCACGATGGACGGACGCATGATCGAGTACGTCGACCACCTGCACGAGCACTTCGTCGATCCGGTCGACGTGCACTCGGGACGCTACTGGCCGCCGCTCACCCCGGGCGCGAGCACCCAGATGCTCGACGAGTCGATCGCGGAGTTCACCTACTCGGCCCAGGAGCGAAGGAGTGTGGCACTGTGACCGACACTGCGACGAACGCCGCGAACGCGGCGAACGCCCTGAGGGGGGATGCCGGTCGGCCGCCCCTCCTCCTGGTCGACGGCGCGAGCAAGAGCTTCCCGGGCGTCAAGGCGCTCTCCGAGGTGCACCTCGAGCTGCGGCACGGCGAGGTGCTCGCCCTCGTCGGCGAGAACGGCGCGGGCAAGTCGACGCTCATGAAGCTCCTCTCGGGCATCTACACGCCCGACGCGGGGGAGTTCTTCGTCAACGGGCAGAAGCTCGACATCCAGGGCCCCAAGCACGCCCAGGAGCTCGGGATCAGCATCATCCACCAGGAGTTCAACCTCATGTCCGACCTCACGGTCGCGCAGAACATCTACATCGGGCGCGAACCGCGCACCGGAGGCTTCTTCCTGAGCGAGCGCGAGCTGAACCGGCGCACCGCGGCGCTCTTCGATCGGCTGGGGCTCGCCCTCGACCCGCGCGAGCCCGTCGCCGAGCTCACCGTGGCCCGCCAGCAGATGGTCGAGATCGCCAAGGCCCTCTCCTACAACGCCAAAGTGCTCATCATGGACGAGCCGACGGCGGCCCTCAACGACGCCGAGGTCGCGACCCTCTTCGACCTCATCCGGCGCTTCACGACGCCGGAGACGGGCGTCATCTACATCTCGCACCGCATGGACGAGCTCAAGCAGATCTCCGACCGCATCACGGTGCTGCGCGACGGGCGCTACATCGACACCGTCGAGACCGCCCCGACGCCCGTCTCCGAGGTCATCGCCCTCATGGTGGGGCGCGAGATCGTCGGCGAGACCCGCCCGGCGCCCGTCGAGACGGCCCCCGAGGTCGTGCTGGGAGTGTCGGGCCTCAGCACCAAGCGGCTGCTGAAAGACGTGAGCTTCGAGGTGCACAAGGGCGAGATCCTCGGCTTCGCCGGGCTCATGGGAGCGGGGCGCACCGAGGTCGCCCGGGCGATCGTGGGCGCAGACCCCAAGGATGCCGGCACCATCACGCTGCACGGCCGCGAGGTGTCGATCGGCAACCCCGCCGACGCCGCCAAGCACCGCATCGGCTACCTCTCCGAAGACCGCAAGAAGCTCGGCGTGCTGCTCGAGCGCGATGTGCAGGAGAACGTCGTGCTGAGCTCGCTCGCCGACTACGTGACCGGCGGCTTCGTCAAGTCGAAGGCGATCGAGGCCACAGCGAAGGACTACGTGTCGCGGCTGTCGATCAAGACCCCCTCTGTGCGGCAGCTCGTGCGCAACCTCTCGGGCGGCAACCAGCAGAAGGTCGTCATCGCCAAGTGGCTCGCGAAAGACTGCGAGGTGCTCATCTTCGACGAGCCGACCCGCGGCATCGACGTCGGGGCGAAAGACGAGATCTACGCGCTGCTCAACGCACTCGCGGCACAGGGGAAGGCGATCATCATGATCTCCTCAGAGCTTCCCGAAGTGCTGCGGATGTCGCATCGCATCGCCGTCATGTGCGAAGGGCGGCTCACCGCGATCCTCTCCAACGAGGAGGCGACGCAGGAAAACATCATGGAATTCGCCACACAGTTCAGTGCGGAAGGAACGGTAGCCCAATGACCACCACCCAGACCAGGCCGACGGCGGCTCCGGAGAAGCCCTCGATAGCGGGGCGGATGCGCGGGCGACTGCAGCAGTTCCTCGCCTTCGCGAGCCTCATCATCATCTTCCTGTTCTTCTGCTTCGCGAACGACCGGTTCCTGACCTGGTCGAACTTCACCGGCATCCTGCTGGCGGCGACCGTGACGGGACTGCTCGCCCTGGGCACGACCTTCGTCATCATCACGGGAGGCATCGACCTCTCGATCGGCACGGGCATGACCCTGTCGGCCGTGATGACGGGCGTGTTCCTCACCTACTGGGGGCTGCCGCTCTGGGTCGGCGTGATCGGCGGCATCCTCGTCGGCGCGCTCATCGGGGCGATCAACGGCTTCAACGTGGCGATACTCGGCATCCCGCCGTTCATCGCGACACTCGCCATGATGCTCGTCGCCGCCGGGCTCTCGCTCGTGATCTCGGGCACCGCGCCCATCTACTTCAAGGGCACTCCGGGGTTCGGCGAGATCGCGACGGGCTCGATCATCCCGGGCATACGGTTCCCCAACGGCGTGCTGATACTCATCGTCATGGCCATCGTCGCGGCCGTGCTACTCGGCAAGACCATCCTCGGCCGCTACACCTTCTCGATCGGCAGCAACGAGGAGGCGACGGCGCTCTCGGGCGTCAACGTCAAGAAGTGGAAGATCATCATCTACACGGTCGCGGGGGTCTTCACGGGCCTCGCGGGCGTCGTGCTCGCCTCGCGCCTGAGCTCGGCCCAGCCGGCGCTCGGCATGGGCTACGAGCTCGAGGCGATCGCCGCGGTGGTCATCGGTGGAACCTCGCTGCAGGGCGGCAAGGGCTCCATCATCGGCACCGTGATCGGCGCGCTCATCATGGCCGTGCTCACGAACGGGCTGCGCATCATGTCCATTCCGCAGGAGTGGCAGAGCGTGGCCGTCGGCTGCGTCATCCTTCTCGCGGTCTACCTCGACATCCTCCGTCGAAGGGAGTCCTGACGACGGCCGCCCACTAAGAGCTCTCCACTCGCACCACAGCACCCCGAACACCAGACAGATCCAGCAAACGAAGGAGTTTGAACAATGCGCAAGAGTCTCATCGGTGCCGCAGTCGGCATCACCGTCCTCGCGGCGGCCCTCACCGGATGTTCGAGCAGCGGCTCGACCGACGGCGGCAGCGACGACGCGGCGAGCGGCGACAAGCCGTACATCGCCCTCGTGTCCAAAGGCTTCCAGCACCAGTTCTGGCAGGCCGTCAAGGCCGGCGCCGAGCAGGCCGCCGAAGAGTTCGACGTCGACATCACCTTCGAAGGCCCCGACACCGAGGCCGACGTCGACCAGCAGATCCAGCAGCTGCAGACGGCCCTCGACAAGGAGCCCGACGCGATCGGCCTCGCGGCCCTCGACAGCCAGGCCGTCGACCCGCTGCTGCAGCAGGCGCAGGATGCCGGCATCCCCGTCATCGCCTTCGACTCCGGTGTCGACAGCGACATCCCCGTGACCACCGCGACGACCGACAACCTCGCAGCCGCGGGCGAAGCGGCCAAGCAGATGGCCGAGCTCATCGGCAACGAGGGCAAGATCGCGATGGTCGTCCACGACCAGACGAGCATCACGGGCATCGAGCGTCGTGACGGCTTCGTCGACTGGATGGACGAGAACGCGCCGAACATCGAGATCGTCGACATCCAGTACGGTGGCGGCGACCAGCTCGAGTCGACCGACCTCGCGAAGGCGATCATCGCCGCCAACCCCGACCTCAAGGGCATCTACGGCTCGAACGAGGGATCGGCGATCGGTGTCGTCAACGCGGTGCAGGAGCTCGGCCTCGAGGGCAAGCTCACGGTCGTCGGCTTCGACTCCGGCCAGGCGCAGATCGACGCGATCACGAACGGCGTGATGGCCGGCGCCATCACCCAGAACCCGGTCGGCATCGGCTACGAGACGGTCAAGGCCGCCGTCGCCGCGATCAACGGCGAGAAGCTGCCGAAGGTCATCGACACGGGCTTCTTCTGGTACGACAAGTCGAACATCGACTCCGACGAGATCCAGGCCGTCATCTACGAGTAGTCTCTTCTCACCTTGCGCCTTAGCTTCCGGACAACGGCCCCACCGCATGCGGTAGGGCCCGCGTCCGGAAGCTAAGGCGCAAGTGGGTTAAAGTGCGGCGCGCAGCCACTGCTCGACGCCGCTGATGTGCACGGTCGTGAGCGCCTCGGCGAGCGTGGCATCACCGCGCTCGAGGGCGTCGACGATCGCGTGATGCTCCGAGAGGGTGCGCGCCACCGAGTTCTCCTCGGTGAGCCCGCGCCAGATCCGCGCACGCACGGTGTGGCTCGAGAGGCTGTCGATGAGGCTCGTGAGATACGAGTTGCCCGCGGCATCCACCATCGCGCGGTGGAACTCGAGGTCGTGCTCGACGAGGCCCTCGACCGTGCTCGACTCGTCGACCGTGAGCATCATCTCCCGCAGGCGGGCGATGTGCTCGGGGGTGGAGCGGCCGGCGGCGATGCCGACGGCGGTGGGCTCGAGGATGCGCCGGACCGCGAGGATCTCGAGCACGGAGTCGTCGTCGTGCAGATCGACGACGAACGACATGGCCTCGAGCAGCAGCTGCGGCTCGAGGCTCGTGACGTAGGTGCCGTCGCCGCGGCGCACGTCGAGCACGCGGATGACCTCGAGCGCCTTGACGGCCTCGCGCATCGAGCTGCGGGAGAGGCCGAGATACTCGCTCAGCTCTTTCTCGGGCGGCAGACGGTCTCCCGGCTTGAGCTCCCCGGAGAGGATCATCCCCTTGATCTTGACGATCGCCTCGTCTGTGACGGCCATTCAGGAAGTCTAGTGGCGGAGGTCGTTATACATTGGGAGGCGTGTCCATGCGCGAGAAACGGCCCGTGGGGGTCGACGAGGTCGATGAGGCCGTGCTGCGCGATCGCGCGATCCCCGACATCGACTGGACGGTGCTTCCCGAAGGCTCCCTCAGCTCCCGGTTCGAGGCGCCGAGCGGCTCGCTCGCCGTCGTCTCGCTCGGCGATCCGAACGCGCCCCGGGTGGTGCTCGCGCCCGGGGTGACCGGCTCGAAGGAGGACTTCAGCCTGCTGTCGCCTCTGCTCGTGGAGGCCGGCTACTACGTGCAGTCCTTCGACATGGCCGGCCAGTACGAGTCGGCGGATGCCGGCCCGGCGCCGCGCTCCGGTCGCCACTACGACTACGAGCTCTTCGTCGACGACCTCCTGGCCTTCCTCGAGTCGGGTTCGACGCCCGCGCACGTGCTCGGCTACTCCTTCGCGGGAACGGTCGCGCAGCTCGCCATGCTGCGCAGGCCGGAGCTGTTCGCGTCGCTCGCCCTGCTCGGCACCCCGCCGCTCTCGGGCAAGGCCTTCCGCGGCGTGCGCACGATCGGCTCCCTCGCCTACGTCGTCGACGGGCGCACCGGGGCCGGCCTCATGATCTGGGGGGTCGTGACCAACAAGAACAGGGTGTCGCAGCGCCGTCTCGACTTCGTGCGGATGCGCTTCGGATTCACCCGCCGCACGAGCGTCGACGACATCATCGGCATGATGAACAACGCGCCCGAGCTGCGCGCGGCCGTCGCCGCCGTCGAGATCCCCAAGCTCGTCGCGACGGGCGATCACGACCTGTGGCCGGTCACCCTGCACTCGCGCTTCGCCCGCGACATCGGTGCGGAGCTCGCCGTCTACCGCACGGGGCACAGCCCCTGCGAGACGACCCCGCACCAGCTCGCGCGCGACCTGCTCGCCCTCTACCGGCGAGCCGAGGCGAGCGCGGGCGAGCCCGAGGCCTGAGAGGTCACGACCAGGCCGTCGCGTCGTCGCCGTTCTCGACGAGCGCCTTGCGCGCCTGACGTCGGCGCCACGGCGAATCCTGGGGCCAGTGCATGCGCAGGGTCAGGTAGGCCCAGTGCAGGCGCCGGCCGAAGCCGCGCCACGAGCTGAAGGGCCGGCCCGAGATGCCCACCCGCAGGGTCGGGTCGTAGAGCACGACGTCGCCGGGCTGCAGAGCGAAGCTCAGGTCGAGGTCGTCGTGCACGGCGCGCATGTCGCGGTGCACCGTGCCCCGCGCCTGCTCCCAGACCTCGCGGCGCATGGCGAAGTTGGAGCCGAAGATGGGGCTGTGGTCGAGCCAGATGCTCATCGACCAGAAGTAGCCGCCGATGTAGAGGTACTTGCCGAGGAACACCGCGATCGCGCTGCCGTCGTAGAAGTCGCCGGGGCCCGTGATGACCGCGGTGCCGGGATCGGCGGTAAACTCGGCCTCCAGATGCATCGTCCAATCGGCCGGGGGGATGGAGTCGGCGTCGAGTCGCGCGATGATGTCGCCGCGCGCCGCGTCGTAACCGCGGGATGCCGCCGGCCAGATGCCCTGGACGGGCTCGCTCAGCAGGGTGGCGCCGGCTGCGCGCGCGACCGCAGCCGTGTCATCCGTGCTGGCGTTGTCGACGACGATGACCTCATCGGCCTCACGGATCTGCTCGCTCAAGGCGCGAAGGCACCGTCTCAGCATTTCCGCGTCGTTGTACGCGGGAATGACCACCGAAATCGTCGTCATAGCTCCCTCACCGCGATCCTACGCTTTCGACGGGGTTTCCCGGGCGCGCCGCGGGGCGAATGGGGCCGATCGCGCGTGCGAGACTGGCGGCATGACGACAATCGCGGTTCTGGGCAGCGCCAACATGGATCTCGTCGTGCGGCAGCAGAGGCTTCCGCGCCCGGGGGAGACCATCTTCGGCGACGCCTTCACGACCGTTCCCGGCGGCAAGGGGCTCAACCAGGCGGTGGCCGCGGCTCGGCTGGGGGCCGAGGTGGTGTTCCTCGGCGCGGTCGGCGACGACGACTACGGCCGGCGCATCCGCTCGCTGCTCGAGGCGGAGGGCATCGACACCGCGGGGCTCGCGACGGCGCAGGCGCCGACCGGAACCGCGCACGTGCAGGTGACCGCGTCGGGCGAGAACTCGATCGTCGTCGTGCGGGGCGCCAATGCGACGATCACGACGCTCGACGCGGCGCAGGAGGCGGCTATCCGTTCCGCGACGGTGCTCGTGATGCAGTTCGAGCTGCCCCTCGGGCTCGTCGACGAGGCCGCGCGGATCGCGCAGGATGCCGGTGTGCTCACGGTTCTCACGCCCGCACCCGTGCTCGCCCCGCCGCAGGGGCTGCTCGAACGGGTGGGCATCGTCGTGCCCAACGAGATCGAGGCCATGGCGCTCACGGGGGCCTCCGGGCCCGAACGGGCGGCGGAGCTGCTGAGCGGCCTCGCGGAGTGGGCCATCGTGACCCTGGGAGCCGAGGGGTCGATCATCGCGCATCGTGGCGAGGTGCTCGGTCACGCGCCCGCGCGGCCGGTTCGCGCCGTCGACACGACGGCGGCGGGGGACACCTTCGTCGGCGGCCTCATCGCCCGGCTCGGGGCCGGCGACGACGTGGTCGAGGCCGTGCGCTGGGGCACCGCCGCGGCATCCGTCACGGTCACGCGCGAGGGTGCGACCTCGTCGATGCCCCGGCTGGCCGAGGTCGCCCCGCTACTGGGCTGAGGGCGCTGAGGGTGCCGCAGCGCGCCACAGGTGCATGCCGGCGTAGCTGCGCCAGGGTGCCCAGTCGAGCCCGCGGCCCTCGAGCTCCCGCGGTGCCGACGGAAGACCGAGCCTCTCCGCGCCCTGGCGCAGGGCCAGATCGCTCGTGAGCAGGATGTCGGGCGCGCCGAGCACCCGCAGGGCTATGTAGCCGGCGGTCCACGGGCCGATGCCGGGCACGGCGAGCAGGCGCTCGGTGAGGTGCTCGCGCGAGTCGCCCACGCCGACCTCCAGCTCGCCGTTCGCGAGCGCGGCGGCGACGGCGACGATCGTCTGCGTGCGTCGCGCGGGGCCGCGCAGCACCTCCGTGCCGCCCTCGGCGATCTGCGCCGGGGTGGGGAAGAGCCGCCAGGTGCTGCCTCCGCGCTCGACGACATCGCCGAGCGCGAGCGTGAGCCGGGTGAGGGCTGTACGGGCCGACGCGACCGAGACCTGCTGGCCGATGAGGGCGCGGAACAGCGTCTCGTGGGGGTCGAGGCTTCCGGGCACGCGGATGCCGGGCACCGCCGCGACGCTCGCAGCGAGCGCCTCGTCGCGGGCGAGCACCCCGTCGATCGCGACGGCGTCGGCGTCGAGGTCGAGCAGGCGGCGCACGCGCGCGACGAAGGGCGCGACATCCGCGATGCTGCCGAGTGTGGCGTCGCACAGCACGAGAGGCGCGGATGAGGTGCCGCCGAGGCTCAGGGAGATGACCGCCGGACCACCGGGCAGCCTCACGATCCGCGAGTAGCCGTTTTCCCCGATGCGCTCGGTGCCGTCGATACGCTCGGTGCCACCGATGCGCTCGGTGCCGTCGACGGCCCGGGCGGCGAAGAAGCGGAACAGCCCGGCCCCGTCGAAGGGGGCGCGGGCGGGCAGGCGCAGGCTGAGTGCGACGGTTCCGTCGCCGTGCTCCTCCGCGCTCGAGCCCGGGGTCTTCGCCGTCGCCCGCAGAGCGGTGGGGGTGCGCTCGTAGACCTCGCGGATCGTGTCGTTGAACTGGCGCACGCTCGCGAAACCGGCGGCGAAGGCGACGTCGGCGACGGGCAGGTCGGTGGCCGTGAGCAGGATGCGCGCGGTCTGCGCGCGGTGGGCCCGCGAGAGGGCGAGGGGCCCGGCGCCGAGCTCGGAGACGAGGATGCGGCCGAGGTGCCGGGGTGTGTAGCCGAGCCGGCCTGCGAGTCCCGGGACGCCCTCGCGCTCGACGACGCCGTCGGTGATGAGCCGCATGGCGCGGGCGGCGAGGTCGTCGCGCACGTTCCACTCGGGGGAGCCGGGCACCGCGTCGGGCAGGCAGCGCTTGCAGGCGCGCAGCCCGGCCTCGTGGGCGGCTGCGGCCGTGAGGTAGAAGGTGACGTTCTGCGGCTTCGGGGTCGTCGCCGGGCAGCTGGGCCGGCAGTAGATGCCCGTCGAGTGCACGCCCGTGATGAACTGCCCGTCGAAACGTGCGTCTCGCGACGACATGGCGCGGTAGCGCTCGGCGAACACGGGGTCGGAGTCGGTCGGGAGGATGGTGACAGCGGAGGCCATGTCACCGAGCCTGTCACGAGCCCCTGACAATTTCTAGCGGAAATCGGACACGAGGCGCCGGGTTCCCGGTGCGCCGGGAATGCACGCCCGCCGGCAGGCACGCCCGCCTAGCATGGGGGCATGGATCCGAACATCGTGGCCGAGCTGCGCGCTGCGCTCGGCGACGCCGTCATCGTCGACCCTGCCCGCCTGCAGGCGATTCGCACCGATCGCTCGGGCTGGTGGTCGTCGTCCGCGCCGCTCGTGCTCGTGGAGGCGCGCGGCGTCGCCGAGGTGCAGGCCGTTATGCGCATCGCCACGCGTCATCGGGTGGGCGTGATCCCGCGCGGCGCGGGAACGGGACTCGCCGGGGGCGCCGCGGGGCGGGACGGCGCGATCGTGCTGAGCGTCGCATCCATGAACCGCATCCTCGAGCTCTCGCCCGACGACGAGCTCGCGGTCGTCGAACCGGGCGTGCTCAACGACGAGCTCTCGACGGCGGCGCGCGAGCACGGCCTCTTCTTCGCCCCGGACCCGGCGAGCAAGGCGATCTCGTCGATCGGCGGCAACATCGCCACGAACGCCGGCGGTCTGCTGTGCGCCAAGTACGGCGTCACCCGCGAGGCCGTTCTCGGGCTCACGGTCGTGCTGCCCGACGGCGAGCTGCTGCGCACGGGTCACCGCACGGTCAAGGGTGTCACGGGGTACGACCTCACCGCCCTGCTCGTGGGCTCGGAGGGCACCCTCGGCGTGGTCGTCGAGGCGACCGTGCGGCTTCTGCCGATCGCCCCCGGCGGCACGGCGACCGTCGCCGCCTTCTTCGAGGATGTCGCGGCCGCCGCCCGCGCCGCCGCCGCGATCACCGCGTCACGGCTGCGGCCCGCCGTCATGGAGATCATCGACGCCTCGGCGCTCGCCGCCATCCGCGCCTACCTGGGCCCCGCGGCCTTCGAGGGCCTTCCCCTGCCGTCGCCCGGCCAGGCCTTCCTGCTCGTGCAGAGCGACGGACGGGATGCCCGGCTCGCCGCCGAGGCGATCGCGGAGGTCGTGCGCGCCGAGGGGGTCGAGCCCCAGATCTCGCTCGACGAGCGCACGGGGGAGCGGCTGCTCGCCGTGCGCCGGGCCTTCCACGCCGCCCTCGCGGCACGCGGCGAGGTGCTCATCGAGGACGTGTGCGTGCCGCGTTCGCGGATGCGCGAGATGTTCGAGGCGATCGACGGCATCGCGCGCCGCTACGGCGTCGAGATCCCGACCGTCGCCCACGCGGGCGACGGCAACCTGCATCCCAACTTCGTCATCCCGGGCGTGCCCGTGGGCGCCGCGCTCGAGCCGGGTTTCGCCGTGCCCGATGCCATCTGGTCCGCGGCCGACGAGCTCTTCCACGCGGCGCTCGCCCTCGGCGGCACCCTCACCGGGGAGCACGGCGTCGGCGTGCTCAAGAACCGCTGGCTCGGCGAGGAGCTCGGCACGACGAGCCTCGAGCTGCAGCGTCGCCTCAAAGCCGTGTTCGATCCGCTCGGAATCATGAACCCCGGAGCGGTCTTCCGCTGAGACGATGTGGCTCATCGCCCAGTGGCGCGGCAGTGCCGGCGACTCGCCTGGGCGATGAGCTCTGCTTACAGAGTGCCCCGTTCGGGGCCGAGGCGCAAGGGACGACGCTAGGAGCTGCCCACGCCGAGGGCCACCCGCGCGAGCTCTGCGCGACGGCTCGAGACGAGGTCGATCGCCGCGACGGCCCCGGCGCCGAGGCACAGCACGGCCAGCGCGGGGGCGACGATGTCGATGGAGGCCTGGAGCCCGAGGGCCGTCGCGAAGGCCCCGGCCGCGATGGCCGCGATCGCCTGCACGAGGTACGAGAAGAGGTAGAGCGCCGAGAGGATGGCGCCGCGGTGCTCCGCGGGCGCGGCGCGGTTGATGAGCCCGACGCCGCCCATGAACGACAGCGAGTAGCCGACGCCTCCGACGACGCACCACAGCAGATACAGCCAGAGCAGGCCGAAGGCGGCGCTGGCCTCCATGACCACGAGCCCGAGGATGCCGACCACCGCCCCCGAGATGACCGCCACGTGCGCGTGCATACGTTGGAAGAGGAGCGCCGTGACGCCGATCATGAACGACGACACCGCGAGCAGGATGCCGACGAGCAGCAGATCGGTCGTGCCCGTGAACTCCCGGGCCATCTGGGCGCCGAGCGAGAGCACGATCGCGCCGACCGCGTAGGCCGCCGACACCGAGAGGGTCGCGGCGACGAAGGACCGGCGGATGCCGCGGGGCACCCGGATCGCCTGCGGTCTCCACCGGGGCCGCGCGCCGCCTGCCGCGCCCGCGCCGTCGCTCCCCGCGCCCGGGGCGTCGTTCGGCATCAGGAACAGCGAGACGGCGACGACGACGCTCAGGCCGAGCAGCACGACGTAGCTGAGGCTCAGCGGCAGCGGAGCGTGCTGGGCGAGCGCTCCCGTGACGAGCAGGGCCAGCGTGAGGCCCGCCGCCGTCGACGCCGTGGTGAACGAGCTCGCGATGCGCGGATTGGAGCTCGTGTTGTTCTCGACGAGGGCCGCGCTGCCCGCGCCGAGCGCGAATCCGACTCCCGCTCCCTGCAGGATGCGGCCGAGGTAGAGCCAGACGACGCCGGGGGCGAGGGCGAAGACGATCGCGCTCGCGACGATGAGCGCGACGCCCAGGAGCATGGCGCGCCGCCGGCCGATCGTGTCGGAGACGCCGCCGAAGAAGAGCAGCACGAGCAGGAGGGCGACCGGGTAGGTGCCGAAGATCGTGGTGATGACGACGGGGCTCAGCCCCCAGGCCGCCGAGTAGTCGGGGTAGAGCACCGAGGGGGCTGCGCTCGCCCACAGGCAGAGGGCCAGGACGGCCGCCGCGGTCCAGAAGCTCCCGCGCCGCCCGAGGCGCCGCGCGGATGTCGTGCCGGGTGCCGTCGTGCCGGGTGCTGGTGTCATGCCGCAACGCTAGCATTCTGAGTTGGAATTTCCAATTGAGACTCGGGATGTCTATCCTGTGGGTATGGCCACACGGAAACCGAGACCGGAACCACGGTGTTCGATCCACCGCAGCATCGATCTGCTGGGCGAGCGCTGGACGCTGCTCATCGTGCGCAACGCCTTCCGCGGCCAGACCCGCTTCTCCGAGTTCCGCGACGCGCTCGGCGTGCCCTCCGACATCCTGAGCGCACGGCTCGCGACCCTCACCGAGGCGGGGGTGCTCGAACGTCGCGCCTACCGCGACGAGGGCTCGCGCGAGCGGTTCAGCTACCACCTGACCGAGTCGGGGCGCGAGCTCAAACTCGTGCTCGTCGCGCTGCAGACCTGGGGAGACGCGAACCGGCAGGGTGCGGCCGGACCGGCCTCGCTCACCCGCAAGGCGGGAACCGACACCCCGGTCACGCTCGCTCTCGTCGACCCGGAGGGCGCCCGGCTCGGACTCGACGAGGTCGACATCGTGCCGGGGCCGGGCGCGACGACCAGCTGGTAAGGCCTGACAGCGCTGAGAACGACAGCGCCGAGAACGACGCCGCCCCGCACACCGTGACGGTGTGCGGGGCGGCGTGTCTCGTCGAGAGTGCGGCGCCTACGCGGTCGCGAGGATGTCGATCACGAAGACGAGGGTGTCCGTGCCGCTGATGCCGGCGTCGGGCTGGCCGGCGTCGCCGTAGCCGAGCGCCGGGGGGATGGAGACGAGGATCTGCGATCCGACCGTCTGCCCGACGAGCGCCTGGCCGAAGCCCTGCACCACACCGGAGGTCTGGAACTGCACGGGGCCGCTCTTGCCCCAGCTCTGGTCGAAGATCGTTCCCGAATCCCAGAGCAGGCCCTGGTACTGCACGGTCACGGTCGCGCCGTCGGCGACGGTGTCTCCGTCGCCCTTCTTGAGCACGGCGATCTTGAGGTCGGTCGGCGCCGGGGCGTCGGGGATCGTCACGGTCGGGGTTCCGTCATCCGCGAGCTCGACCGTCGGCATGCCGTCGACGGGCGGCTGGTCTTCGCCCCAGGCCTTCGAGGGGAGCACCGAGCGCACGTCGACGACGAAGACGATGTTGTCGTCGGCGCCCACACCGAGGTCGGGCGAGCCCTGATCCTGGAAGGCGTCTGCGGGGGGCACGACGGCGACGACTCGGTCGCCGACGTTCGAGCAGTTGACGGCCTTGACGATGCCGGGGAGGAAGTTGGCGTCGCCGACCGTGATCGGGATGGCGGCGTCGTCGTAGCCGTTGGCGGTGATCTCGGCGCCGGTCGTTCCGTTGAAGGCGGCGATGGCGACCTCGAGCTGCTGACCGGCCTCGACGGCGTCGCCGTCACCCTTCACGACGACCGTGCGCTCGGTGGCGTCGGCCTTGAGCGGTCCGTCGATCGTGATCGTGGGCTTGGTCGTGGTGTCTTCTGAGACCTTCACGCCGTCGGAGATCGAACCGGAGTCGGTGCAGTCGGCGGCCGCGGCGCTGCTCGCCGACGGTGAGGCGGACGGATCGGAGCTGCTGGCGCTGCAACCGGCCAGGCCGAGAACGGCCAAGGAGGCCACGGCAGCCACTGTCAGGAGGGGAAGTTTTCGCACGCTCAAGAATCTTTCGTCGGAGGGAGGGAGATCGGTAGTCTGCTGCACGCACCTGCGCTCAGCCTGTGCTCGCGCTGGCAAGTTCTCTCGACAACATACGCCATGCGTGTGGACGAGCGGTGTGCTATATGCCACCTTACAGAGTCCGGCTATGTTTTTCCGGACTGGCGGCGCTCTCCCAGGCTCTCCGTGGGTTCCCGTGACCTCGCCCCGGCATCTCACCTCGTATCCCGCCCCCGGTATCCCGCCCCGACGCGGGCTTTGACGTTCGGGCCGCGGGCGGCTTGGATGGTGGGATGACACACGACCCCAACACCAAGCCAGAGATCGACTTCCCCGAGGGCCCCGCCCCGGAGCTCCTCGTCATCGAAGACATCACCGTCGGCGACGGCGACGAGGCGTCCGCCACCTCGACCGTGCAGGTGCACTACCTCGGCGTCGAGTACGAGACGGGCGAGGAGTTCGACTCGTCCTGGAGCCGCAACCAGTCCATCAACTTCCCGCTCGGCAACCTCATCCGGGGGTGGCAGGAGGGCATCCCCGGCATGAAGGTCGGCGGACGCCGCAAGCTCACCGTGCCGCCGCAGCTCGCCTACGGGCCCGCCGGCGCCGGCCACCGTCTCTCGGGCCAGACCCTCGTCTTCGTCATCGACCTCCTCGGCGTGAGCTGAGCGCCGCCGCCCCTCGTTCCACCCGCCGCGCCCGACAGATCCGATCTGCCGGGCGCGGCTCTGTTCGCGAGCGACGACCGTCGACGGGCAGCGCTCGCGAGCAGACCCGCGCTCGCGCGCATCGGCGCGCGGCCCGTACAGCCGGCCGGCCCGAGACGTTCAACCGGGAGGAGTAAACTGGCTCGCCGGAATCCGAGGGGTTTGTGACGAGTGGTTGATGCGGAATTGGCGCGAGAGCGCGTATACCTGAGCAGTCTGTACGGTCGACTCGACGAGCTGCGGGACGAAGCCGCGACCCAGCTCGGGCGCGTGAGGCTCGAGAACCCCGGCGGCACCCACCAGAGCCGCAGCGAGCGCGACGCCTTCGCGCGCATCTACGAAGACCGCATCGCCCAGCTCAACGAGGTCGACGAGCGGCTGGTCTTCGGCAGCCTGCAGCTCGACGCGAGCCACACGGCATCCGATCAGGCGCAGGATGCCGGTGAACGCCTGTACATCGGCCGCATCGGCCTGCGCGACCCCGAGCAGCAGCCTCTGCTGCTCGACTGGCGCGTGCCGCAGGCGAGCGCCTTCTACCAGGCGACCGCCGCGACCCCGCTCGGGGTGCGCTCCCGCCGCCACCTGACGACGCGCGGCCGAGAGCTGCTGCGCATCGACGACGAGATCTTCGACAGCGAGCTGCTCGACGACGAGGAGGCCGCCGCCCGGCTGCAGGGCGAGGGTGCGCTCATGGCCGCCCTGACCGCCCAGCGCACCGGGCGCATGCACGACATCGTCGCGACCATCCAGGCGGAGCAGGATCGCATCATCCGCTCGGAGCTGCAGGGTGTGCTCGTGGTGCAGGGCGGCCCGGGAACCGGCAAGACCGCGGTGGCCCTGCACCGCGCGGCGTACCTGCTCTACACCCACCGCGACCGTCTCGCCTCGGCGGGTGTGCTCGTCGTGGGCCCGTCCGCGTCGTTCCTGCGGTACATCGAGGCCGTGCTGCCGAGCCTCGGCGAGTCGGGCGTCGTTCTCGCGAGCGTCGGCCAGCTCTTCCCCGGCGTCGAGACCTCGGAGGAGGACGCCCCCGAGACCGCGGCTCTCAAGGGCCGGCTCGAGATGGCCGCCCTCGTGCGCAAAGCCGTCGCCTCGCGTCAGATCGTGCCCACCGAGACCCAGGTCATCGACGTCAACGGCGAACGGCTCGAGGTCTCTCCCGAGCTCATCCGCACGGCGATGCGCAAGGCCCAGGAGTCGCGCAAGCCGCACAACACGGCGCGCGTGACCTTCGTCAAGAGCGCGCTCTCCGCCCTGCTCGCGCAGCTCGTGGCGCAGCTCACGGCGAACGGCTCGACCGTGGAGGAGTCCGACTTCGGCTACCTGCGCGAAGACCTGCGCACGAGCTACGACGTGCGCGTGCTGCTCAACTCGGCCTGGTTGCCGCTCACCCCCGAGAAGCTCGTGCGCGACCTCTACGCGCGGCCCGGCTGGCTCGCGAGCCTCACCCCGCGGTGGACTCCCGAGCAGCGCGCCCTGCTGCTGCGCGACCGCGACGCGCCGCTCACCGTCTCCGATGTCCCCCTGCTCGACGAGGCGGCCGAATACCTCGGCGAGTACGACGAGCAGGCCTCCGTCGCGAAGCGGGCGGCGAAGGCCCAGCACAAGCGGGATGTCGAGAACGCCGAGAACGCGATCCGCAACATGGAGGTCGAGGGCTTCATCACGCCCGAGGCCCTGGCGAGCGGTTTCGCCGAGACGGCCGCGCGGGGCACGACCGCCGAGCGCGCGGCATCCGATCGGGAGTGGGCCTACGGCCACGTCGTCGTCGACGAGGCCCAGGAGCTCTCGCCCATGCAGTGGCGGCTGCTCATGCGCCGAGGCCCCATGAAGTCGTTCACGATCGTCGGCGACATGGCGCAGGCGAGCTCGCCGGCGGCGCCCTCGTCGTGGCAGCAGGCGCTCGAGCCCTTCGTCGGGGAGCGGTTCCGGCTCGAGGAGCTGACCGTCAACTACCGCACCCCCGCGCAGATCACCCGGGCGGCCGAGGATGTCGCGGAGCGGAACGGGCTCGTCGTGACGCGGTCGCGGGCGGTGCGCGAGACGCAGTGGCCCGTCGAGCACGTGGCGGCCGCACCGGCCGGGGGCTCGGCGTCCGCGACCGTCGACGGTCTCGTGGATGCGATCGAGGCCACGATCGCCCGGGATCGCGCCATCGACGAGGGCACCGTCGCCGTCATCGTTCCCGACGCTCTCGAGCCGGAGGTCGCCGAGCGCCTCGTCGCGCGGCTCGGCGGCGACGTGGGGCGAGGCGACCGCGGTCTGTCGCGGCCGGTCTCCGTGCTCACGGCCCGTCAGTCGAAGGGGCTCGAGTTCGACTCGGTCATCGTCGTGGAGCCGCAGGGGATCGTGCGGCAGGCGGAGCGCGGCGCGGCCGGCCTCTACGTGGCCATGACGAGGCCGACCCAGCGGCTCTCGCTCGTGTCGTTCGAGCCGAGCCTCGATCCGTCGTTCGCGGTGGGCTGAACAGGGAATACGCATATCGCGGGCCTCGGTCCCCGGCGTTGTCATACCCCGAACATAGGATTGGGGAATGGAGAAGCCGGGGCGTCTGAGCGCCGATGAACAAGAGGTGTGGGACTCCTTCTTCCGTATGCGAAGGCACCTCGATCGCGCCCTCGACGAGCAGCTCTCGAAAGACGCGAACCTCTCGTACTCCGACTACGAGGTGCTCATCGCGCTCTTGCGCGCGCCCGAGAGGCGCGCCCGGGTGCGCGACCTCGTTGCGACGATCCGCTGGGAGAAGAGCAGGGTCTCGCACCACGTGACCCGCATGGAGAAGCGCGGCCTCGTCGAGCGGCGCCCCTGCGACACCGATGCGCGCGCGAGCTTCATCCACCTGACGACCGAGGGCCGTCGCGCCGTCGTCAAGGCCTCACCGCGGCACGTCGACACGATCCGCGCGCTCTTCTTCGACCAGCTGACGCCCGAGCAGCTCGAGTCGCTCGGCGCGGCCTCGCGCAGCGTGCTCGGAACCCTCGACGCCTGCGACCCCGGCGACGACTCCGAGGACTGAGCGCACCTCCGGGGCCGAGCAGCTCCGCACGCATGGAACGAGCCGGCCGCCTCCTGGGGAGACGACCGGCTCGGGCTTGAGACGCCGCTGAGCGCCGCTGAGACCTAGGCTGCGGTCTCTTCTTCGACGTCCGCCTCGGCGGCGACATCCGCACCACGAAGGTGCGCGAGGGCGCTCGACCAGGACTCGACCTGGTCGAAGACGGCGGTGAGGCCGGCCTCCTGGTAGGGGGCGGGCTGGAAGTTCGAGTAGTCGACGAAGTCGGTCGCGAGGCCGAGCCCGACGTGCGCGCTGACGGTGGCGACCTGGAGCTGCGAGAGCACGAGGCGCAGGTGCTCGACGGCGCGCGATCCGCCGAAGACGCCGTAGCTCACGAAGCCGGCGGCCTTGTTGTTCCACTCGGCGGAGAGGAAGTCGATCGCGTTCTTGAGCGCGCCGGAGGTGGAGTGGTTGTACTCGGGGGTCACGAAGATGTAGCCGTCGAACTCGGCGATCTTGGCCGCCCACTTCTTGGTGTGCTCCTGCGAGTACTGTCCGTACGCGGGCGGAAGCGCCTCGTCGAGGTGCGGGAGGTCGTAGTCGAGCAGGTCGACCAGCTCGTAGTCGACCTCGGTGCGCTGCGAGGCGATCTCGTGCACCCAGCGGGCGACGGCCTCTCCGTTGCGCCCGGGGCGCGTGCTGCCGATGATGATGGCGATCTTGGGCATTCGTTAGTCCTTTTCACGTGGCAAGACGCCACCCTGACGTGGTGACGTGTCATCAAGGCTGAACCGGATGGGCGCGTCGACAATTCCCGAGGGACGGATTTTTTTTCCGAGTTGATCTCCAGGCCCCGAGCTCGGCCCGGACAGCCTCAGAGCCCGCGCTCGACCATGTCGAGAAGGCGGGATGTCGCGCCGTCGACCATCTCGTCGGTGAGGCCTCGCAGCGGCCCGTCGATCACGAGCATCCCGAGCCCGTGCACGGCCGACCAGGCCAGGAACTCGGCGTTCCCCCGGCGGGACACCGGGAGCGAGCCGACCTCGACGAGCTCGTCGAGCACCATCCCGACGAGCTGGAAGGGGGAGCGCCCGCCCGCACCGGCCTTGGACGGGTCCCCGGCGTTGCTGAGGTCGTCGGGCACGGAGAACGCGGTGCGGAAGAGGCCGGGCTCCTCGCGCGCGAAGGCGATGTAGCCCGAGCCGACGGCGCGCAGGCGCAGGCGCGCGGCCTCGGCGGGGTCGTCGTGCGGGGGGATCGTGTTCAGCTCGCGCTCGATCCGGTCGGCGGCGTGGCCCTGGGCGGCCGCGGAGACGGCGTGGAGCAGCTCCCGGCGGTCGGCGAAGTGGCGATAGGCGGCGTTGGGCGCGACCCCCGCGCGCCGGGTCGCCTCGCGGAGCACGACGGCATCCGGGCCGCCCTCTGCGGCCATGTCGACTCCCGCCGCGAGCAGGGCGCCGCGCAGGTCGCCGTGCCGGTAGGTCGTGCGAGTCCGAGTGTTCGGGGTGGTCATTCTGAGCACGGTACCCTTCCGCAGGCCGATTGCGCCAACTCGTATTGTGAACACCGTACACTTCGCGGGCCTCTCGAGGGTCTACGACGTTGGCATGTCATCAATCCGCGGGTTGGCATGTCATCGATCGGCGGTGATCCGCACGTGCTTGACACGCGAACTCGTGCCGCGCACGATGTCGACGTCACGGGGACGCACGCCGAAATGCTGCGCGAGCACCCGCAGGAGCGCCTCGTTCGCCTGCCCCTCGACCGGCCTCTCGCGCAGATACACCGTGAGGCTCATGGCATCGGCGGCGTCGCTCTCCACAAGCGGGCCTCTCCGGCTGCCCGGTTTGACCCGCACCGTGAACAGGAGGGGCTGCCGAGGCGGGGTGGACACGCTTCCGACCTTAGCGGGGTCGGGCCCGACACGACCGTCGACGTGGGGCTCAGCGCGACTGGCGGGCTTGGCCTGCCGCATCCTGCACCCGGTCGACGAGCTCGCGCCAGGCTCCCGTGAGCTGGGTCTCGGCGAGCGTCGCCTCGTGCGGCGCGCAGCGGATGCGATAGGTGTAGCGGTCGGCGTCGCGGGGCGGGGGAGCGACGTCGTCCCAGGGCAGGCCGTCGAGCAGGTCGATCCAGTCGGAGGCGTCGGGCTGCTCGTCGACGCGCACCTCCCACGTGCGCCCGAGGCCGGCGAAGCCGCCCGAACGGTGCACGAAGACCTTCATCCTCGTGATGCTACGCCGCGCAGATGTGCGTTGCCAGGGCCGGCCGGCGCGGGCGGGGCCTGCGTCACCCCAGGCCCACGCCCGCCCAGCCCTCCACGACGGCGCGGTGCTCGGCCGAGTCGTCGCCGTAGCGCGTGATCGCGGCCCGGGCGGTCGCCTCGGCGAAGGCCGCGAACTCCACGTCGTGCGCGAGCCCGCCGCCCGTGAGCGTGTCGAACCAGATCTGGCCCGCGGCCTCCCAGGCGTTGCCGCCGAGGGCCTGTGCCGCGAGGTAGAAGGCCCGGTTGGGGATGCCGCTGTTCAGGTGCACACCGCCGTTGTCGTCATCCGTCTCGATGTAGTCGCGCATGTGCGCCGGCTGCGGGTCGGTGCCCAGGATGTCGTCGTCGTACGCCGTGCCCGGATGGCTCATCGAGCGCAGGGCACTGCCCTCGACCTGATCGGTGAAGAGGCCCAGCCCGATGAGCCAGCTCGCCTCCTCGACGCTCTGGCGCAGGGTGTACTGCTCGACGAGGGCGCCGAAGACGTCCGAGATCGACTCGTTGAGCGCCCCCGACTGGCCGACGTAGTCGAGGTTCGCCGTGTACTGGGTGACGCCGTGCGCGAGCTCGTGGCCGATGACGCTCAGCGATGCCGTGAAGCGCGTGAAGATCTGCCCGTCGCCATCGCCGAAGACCATCCGCGTGCCGTCCCAGAAGGCGTTGTCGTAGTCGCGGCCGTAGTGCACGCTCGCGTCGAGCGGCAGGTCGTGCCCGTCGATCGACGCGCGGTCGAAGACCTGCCACAGCAGCGCGTGGGTGTCGCCGAGCCCGTCGAAGGCCTCGGTCACCGCGGGATCGGCCGTGGGCGCGTCGGCCTCGCGGCGCACGATGTCGCCGGGCAGCGTCTCGCGATTGCCCGCCGACCAGATGGTGCGACGCACGACCCCGGTCACCGCGCTCACCGTGCCGGCCCCGCCCGACTCGCCCGCCGTCGGGGGCAGCGCCGTGCGGGGCGCCATCGGCGGCTGCTCGCCCGCGCGCACCTCGCGGAACGGGGCGTCAACGAGCAGGGAGCGCCGGGCCGACTCCGCGGCGTGCGCGAGGCTCTCATCCGAGAGCGCGGCCAGGCGCTCGAGCAGGTACGGCGGAACGATCGTGCAGCGAGCGGGTGTCATCCGGCGGTTCGTCGTCATGCGGCGATTCTTACACGCGCCCCTGACGTGCGGATGTCGCGCCGGACGAACCGGCCGCGCCGCCTACGCCGGGTGCTGGGGGAAGCCGTGCTCGTCGGCGTAGGCGATGTAGCTGCTCAGCTGCGCGATGAAGTCGTTGTCGGGCCGGTAGCCCGGGTCGGCCTGGCTGAGCTGGAGCTCGTGACCGAGCCGGGCGATCGCGTCGTCGATCTGGAGAACCGCGAGCGCGCTGTGCTGCGCCTCGTCGAGGCTGATGAGCATCGCGATCGCGCGATCGATGTCGGCGGGGCCGGCGTAGACGTATTCGGACACTGAAGTGGGCCTTTCGGTTCTGAGCACGCGGTTCGGGATGCGTGAGATGAGCGCGGGGTGCCGACATCCGTCCACTCATCCGTAGACTCGCAGAATGCGTTTCGGCATCGTCATTCTGCCCCAAGATCGATGGAGCGAGGCCCGCCACACGTGGGCGCTCGCCGACGAGCTCGGTTTCGACCACGCGTGGACCTACGACCACCTGTCGTGGCGCTCGCTCGCCGACGAGCCCTGGTACGCCACGATCCCCACCCTCACCGCCGCGGCGACGGTCACGAGTACGATCCGGCTGGGCACCTTCGTCGCCTCGCCGAACTTCCGGCACCCCGTCCCCTTCGCGAAGGACGTCGCGACGGTCGACGACATCGCGGGCGGGCGGTTCCTGCTGGGCATCGGCTCCGGCGGAACCGGCTTCGACTCCACAGTGCTCGGCCAGCCCGTCTACACGGCCCGCGAGCGGCACGACCGGTTCGCGGAGTTCGTGACCGAGCTCGACCAGCTGCTGCGCTTCGAGGCGCCGGGCAGCGGGGGCGTCTCGGTCGAGGGCTCGTGGTTCACGGCACGGCAGGCGCGGATGGTGGGCTCACCGGCATCCGAGCCCCGTGTGCCGTTCGTGATCGCGGCGAACGGGCCGAAGGGCATGGCGCTCGCCGCCTCCTACGGCCAGGGCTGGGTGACGACGGGCCCCGAGGGCGCCGTCGGCGAGGAGTGGTGGGCCGCCGTCACCGAGCTCAGCAGGCGGATGGATGCCGCGGCCCGCGCCGCCGGGCGGGATCCCGGCTCGATCGACCGCTACCTCTCCCTCGACTCGGGCGGCTTCTACTCGCTCTCGAGCGTGGGCCTCTTCGACGAGCTCGTCGGCCGCGCCGAGGAGCTCGGCTTCACCGACGTGATCTCGCACTGGCCGCGCCGCGACGGCATCTACGCCGGGCAGCAGTCCGTGCTCGAGGAGGTCGCGGCGCGCTTCGTGTAGTTTTCCACTTTTTCTTGCGTCAATTCTGTTGAGTTCTGACGATCGGTAAGATCGCCAGATGATTGAAAACGAGCCTGAGGCGGAAACTGGTATCTCCTCGACACTGATTGAAGAGCTTGACTTTACTCAGGATGAAATCGATGAGCAGCAAGAGGTAGATCCAACTCCAGGCCGTGTCGCCTACACGAGTACTGACTTTGACGTCGAGGGGCTCGTGCGGCGTCTTGGACGAAATGACATCGTGATTCCCACTTTTGGTGAGGAATCACCTGACGACGTTCAGATTGAGACAGCGCGATTCCAGAGGCCCTCAGTCTGGACCAAAGTTCAAATGGATCGATTTATCGAATCGCTTCTATTGGGATACCCGATCCCGGGAATCTTTCTTGTCCAGCAACGCGACAAACGATATTTGGTCCTAGACGGGCAGCAGCGGCTCAGGACCTTGGCTGCGTTCTACGAGGGAATCGCTCACAAGAAGGAGTTTTCGCTGCAACATGTGGGCAGTGAGTTCAAGGGCCTGACGTACAAGAAACTGTCGGGTGAGCAGAGACGCAGCTTGGATAGCACATTTATTCAGGCAACAATCGTGCAAACTGATGCCTCCCAAACCTCGCTGGACGCTGTGTATCAGGTCTTTGAAAGATTGAATACTGGCGGAACTCAACTTACCCCGCACGAAATCCGCATCGCCTTGTACGCGGGACCAATGATGGATTGGCTCACATTACTCAACAACGTGACGAGTTGGCGTGGCCTTTATGGTCCCCCTGCTCGTCATCTGCGTGACCAAGAACTGATCCTTCGAATAGTCGCACTAGTAGTTAGCCCGGGGACTTATAAACGGCCGCTCAAAAAATTTCTCAATGATTTTCTGTCGGCTCACCGCACAATGACTGATATTTCTCCTGATGATTTAGAGGAGAGATTTACAAAGGCTGCTGATCTGCTGCTAAGCGGCCCGGGCGCCGGCGTGCTTCGTCCGGGAGGGAATGCTGTTAACGCTGCGCTGACGGAAGCCCTTTTTGTCGGATTAATGCGTGCTTTGGAAATTCGTGACTTCAGCCCGAAGGAGATTGCCGACGCATCGTCGCGTCTAGCCCTTTCACCTGATTTGTCCAACGCGACTCAGCGCGCGACGGCGGATGAAGAAAGTGTTCGGCGTCGCCTCGCAATTGTTACCGAAGCCTTCCTTGGATAGAGATTTTGACTACTCAGTGGCCGCCTTGGGAGGTCACAAGCTCTGAAAATGTGCTCCGACCACTAATTTTGCTGATTGAAGAACCGGAGGGGGTCTCTGCGGAGGCCTTGGGCTGGCTATGCCGTTTGCTCGTAGTGCGGAGTTGCGGACATCTTGAGCAGACCGTAAAGCATTGTCTCCGAGGTTATGTGCAGGAGAAATCTGGAGGCTATGTCAGATCTTTCAGCCTTACTTGGCTAGAGAAATCAAGAAATCCGACTCCCGACGCTTTATCCGGAGTGCTCGGCCGTTTTGATATGTCCTTAAGCGATGACTGGATAGCTTTTCTGGCCGAGAATGATTCCCTCCTTCACGACGACCTTTCGGCGCTTGTTAACATGCGGAACCGAATTGCTCATGGGGAAAATGAAGGTCTCAAACGAGAGCGTGCTCTCAAACTGGCGTATTCGACACTAGCTATAGCTGACTGGTGGATTACGTCGTTCAATCCACTCCAGCGATTTTAGTTTGCCCCTTGAGGCCTTGGACCTGGCCAGATCAAGCCAAGCTGCCTAGCGCCCGCGCGTCAGGATGAGGTGCGCGACGAGGGCCGTCCAGCCGGTCTGGTGCGAGGCGCCGAGGCCGGCGCCCGTGTCGCCGTCGAAGTACTCGTAGAAGAAGATGTTGTCCTTCCAGCGCGGGTCGGTCGAGAGCAGTTCGTAGCGCGCGTCGGCCGGGCGCCGGCCGTCTGGCCCGGGCAGGAAGAGCGAGATGAGCCGCTCCGAGACGGCGTCGGCCGCCTCGCCGAGGGTCACGAGCTCGCCGGAGCCGAGCGGGAACTCGACCCGGCTCTCCGTCACGTCGTGCGCGGCGTAATCGCGCAGGGCCTCGATGAGCAGCACGTTGAGCGGAAACCACACGGGCCCGCGCCAGTTCGAGTTGCCGCCGAAGAGCCCGGTCGTCGACTCGGCGGGCTCGTAGTCGACCGTGGCCGTCTCGCCGCCCACCTCGACGCTGAAGGGGTGGTCGCGGTGGTACGCCGACACCCCGCGGATGCCGTGCGCCGAGAGCAGGCCGTGCTCGTCGAAGACCTTCGCGAGCACTCGTTCGAGGCGTTCGGGCGAGACGAGCGCGAGCAGGAAGTTCCTGTGGCCGTCCTCGTCGTCGCGGCGGTGCAGGGCCTCGCGCAGCTCCGGGTTGTTCTCCAGGAACCACACCGTGCGGGCCTGGAACTCGGTCAGCACCGGCACCTCCGGCCCCCGATACGCGAGCGAGGCGACCACGGGCACGAGTCCCACGAGCGAGCGCACCTTGAGCGGCACGTCCCGGCCGTCGGCCAGGTGCAGCACGTCGTAGAAGTAGGCGTCCTCCTCGTCCCAGAGGCCCGAGCCGTTGGCGGATGCCGCGATCCGGAGGAAATGCTCGATGAACTTGGTCGCGACATCCTCGTACGCCTTGTCGTTCGTCGCGAGCCGCAGGGCGATCTCGAGCAGGTCGAGGGCGTACATGGCCATCCAGGCCGTCGAGTCCGCCTGTTCGAGCACGCCGATCTCGGGCGGCAGCTTGGAGCGGTCGAGCGGGGCGATGTTGTCGAGCCCCATGAAGCCGCCCTCGTAGAGGTTGTTGTCGCCGTGGTCCTTGTTGTTGGTCCACCAGGTGAAGTTCATGAGCAGCTTGTGGAAGACGCGCGCGAGGAAGGTCATGTCGGTGCCGCCGTCGAGCAGGAAGACCTGTACGGCCGCCCAGGCGTGGGTGGGCGGGTTGACGTCGGAGAAGTTCCACTCGTAGGCGGGCAGCTGGCCGCTCGGGTGCATGTACCACTCGCGCAGCATGAGGACGAGCTGGGACTTGGCGAAGGCGGGGTCGACGTGCGCGATCGTCACGCAGTGGAAGGCGAGGTCCCAGGCCGCGAACCACGGGTACTCCCAGGGGTCGGGCATGAGGATGACGTCGTGCGCGTTGAGGTGCCGCCACTGCGCGTTGCGCACGGAGGCCCGCTCGGGCGGCGGGGGAGGGGAGCCGGGGTCGCCGTCGAGCCACTGCTTGACGTTGAAGTGGAAGAACTGCTTCGACCACAGCAGCCCGGCGATCGCCTGCCGCAGCACGCGGGCCTCGTCCGGGTGGATGCCGGCGGGCTCGAGCGCCGCGTAGAACTCGTCCGCCTCGGCCCGCCGTGCCGCCACGACCGCGTCGAAGCCGCCGGCGACATCCTGCACGGGCGCTTGGGTTTCGGCCTCGGTGTCCGCGTCGGCACCCTCTCCGGCGCGGGTGAGCCGCACCCGGATGACGCGGCTCTCCTGCGCGCCGAGCGTCACGGTGTAGTGCAGCGCGGCCTTGGTGCCCTCGAGCGCGGGGTTGACCGTGTCGGCGCCGTCGACGACGTGGTCGTTGATGCCGTCCTTCGGGTGGGCCGGGCCGTTCGGCTGCCCGTAGAGCCGGGCGATGTTGGTCTCGTTGTCGCAGAACAGCGGGGTCGGCTCGTCCTCGCCCGTGAGTTCGCCCGCGAGCCCCTCGCCCGTGAGCACGAGGGTGCCGGCGCGATCGGAGCGCGCGACGACGCGGCCGTCCTCCATGCCGATCCGGGGGGCGACGGCGTCGTAGCCCCACGACCAGGTGTTGCGGAACCAGAGTGTCGGCAGGATGTGGAGGGTCGCGGCATCCGGCCCCGCGTTCTCGACCGTGATCTGCATGAGCAGGTCGTGCGGGCCGTCTTTCGCGTAGTCGACCGTGACGACCCAGTAGCGGGAGTCGTCGAAGACGCCCGTGTCGACGAGCTCGTACTCGGCCTCGAGCTTGCCGCGGGCGGCATTGGTCTCGACGAGGTCGTCGTAGGGGAACGGCGACTGCGGGTAGTGGTAGCGCCAGGTGTTCCAGGAATGGGTGGGGGTGCCGTCGAGGTACCACCAGTAGTCCTTGACGTCTTCGCCGTGGTTGCCCTCGGGACCGGTGAGCCCGAACATCCGCTCTTTGAGGATGGGGTCGACGCCGTTCCAGAGACTCAGGGCGAGGCACCAGTTCTGGTCGAGGTCGCTGAAGCCGGCCATGCCGTCCTCGTTCCAGCGGTAGGCGCGGCTGCGGGCGTGGTCGTGCGGGAACGAGGCCCAGGCGTCGCCGTCGGCGCTGTAGTCCTCGCGCACCGAGCCCCAGGCCCGTTCGGCGACATAGGGGCCCCAGTCGCGCCAGGCCTCGGAGCCGTCGTCCGCGCGGTCGAGCCGCGCCTGCTCGGCTGTGATGTGGCTCTCGCCCTGGTTCCCGCTCGCGTTCCCGCCCATGCCCGTTCCGCCCCCGCTTCGCATGGCTACATTGTGGCCTACCCGGATGACGACTGGCCCGTGAGCGTGGAACGGGACGCGCCCGGGTAGCCGGGTCGCCGGCATCCCCACCGGTGATCGGTCGCGAGCGGCCGAGCGAGTCGGGCCGCGCTCTGCTAAACTTCCACGGTTGCCGTCTAACGGCCGCGGATAAAGAGAGCCCACACACTCGGTGAGGGGCACCGCGCAACGAGAGATAAGGGGATTCCATCTATGGCACTTGAAGCAGATGTCAAGAAGGCGATCATCGAAGAGTACGCGACCCACCCCGGTGATACCGGATCCCCCGAGGTTCAGGTTGCAATCCTGACCCAGCGGATCAAAGATCTCACCGAGCACCTCAAAGAGCACAAGCACGACCACCACTCACGTCGTGGCCTGCTTCTGCTGGTCGGCCAGCGTCGCCGTCTGCTGGGCTACCTGTCAGACATCGACATCGACCGCTACCGTGCGCTCATCGAGCGCCTCGGACTGCGTCGCTAGTCGGTTCTGTCAGAACCCATCGAGGGCAGCTTCTCGCTGACACCGCGATCTTCTTGGACGGGCCGTCACCCTCGGGTGGCGGCCCGTTTTTCGTGCGCAGGCGAGCGGATGCCGCGACCGCGGCTCTGTTCGCGACCGCGGTGCCTCGGCGCTCGTCGCCCGCGAACAAACCCGCGCTCGCGAACCACATCGCGCTCGCGAACCACATCGCGCTCGCGAACCACATCGCGCTCGCGAGCCTCATCGCGCCCGCGAACCACCGTGCTCGCGAACAACACCGCGCCCGACGGGTCGGACCTGTCGGGCGCGGTGAGAAGCGTGCGGTGAGGGGCGCGCGGCGGGTTACTCGGCGGGAGCGGGCTCTGCCTGCTGCGTCTGCTCCGCCTGCTGCTCGGCGATGGATGCGCGGACGGCGTCCATGTCGAGCGCACGCACCTGCTCGATGAGGTCGTCGAGGGCCGCCTTGGGCAGTGCGCCGGCCTGGGAGAAGACGCCGATGCCGTCACGGAAGGCCATGAGCGTCGGGATCGCCTGGATGCCCATCGCCCCCGCGATCTGCTGCTGCGCCTCGGTGTCGACCTTGGCGAAGGTGATGTCGGGGTTCTCCTCGGAGGATGCCGCGTAGGTGGGGCCGAACTGACGGCACGGGCCGCACCATTCCGCCCAGTAGTCGACGAGGACGATGCCCCCGTCGACGATGGTCTTCTCGAAGGTCTCTGTAGTCAGATCGACAGTAGCCATGGTTCAAGCCTAAACACGGTGCGGCGGGGATGCGGAGCTGTTCGCTCCCAGCCGAACGGTGCTCGCGAGAGCCGGGTTCACTCGGGCGCGGGAGCGGCGCCGGGCGCAGTGCCGGGGTGAGGGCCCGCACCGCCGGACCCCGCTGCCTTGCGAGCCTGGCGGCGGCGCGACATCCTGCCGAGAACCCAGTCGAGGCTCACGCCGCCGACGATCGCGACCACGACCGAGGCGACCACGGCGAGCACCGGGTTGCCCGCGAAGACCTGGCCGAAGAGCGCGCCGACGACGGTGTTGTAGAGGGCCCAGGCGCAGCCGGCGAGCACCGTGAGCAGCAGGTAGCGCGCGTAGTGCAGCCGGGTGGCGCCGGCCGTGAGATTGACCGCGATGCGCGCGAAGGGGATGTAGCGCGCGGTGAAGATCGCGACCGCCGCCCGCTGCTGGAGCGTCGTGCGGGCGCGTTCGAGGGCCGCGTGCACACGAGGCCGGCGCATCCAGGCGAAGCGCTCCGTGCCGATGGAGCGACCGATCAGGTAGCAGAGGTTGTCGCCGGCGATCGCGCCGAGGGCCGCCGTGACGAGCAGGCCCGCGAGCGGCGGATGCCCCGTCGACAGCGAGAGGGCGCCGAGCGCGACGACCGCGGTCTCGCTCGGGAGCACGACCAGGAACGCGTCGCCGATCGTGAGGGCGAACAGCAGCGGGAACACCCACGGCGAGTCGGCGATGGTCGTGAGGGCGTCGGCTATCGCGTCCATACGACCTGCCGGGCCTGCCGGATCCGCCGGTTCGTGCTCAGCGCGCGAAGCCTCATGAGCCCGTTCTAGCGCGAAGAGGTGAACGAGAGGTTGCGGGTCGCACGCACGCGCGGGCAACCGTATGCAACCGCATGGAATACCGTGGGCCGTGGTGCAGTTCTACACGACTGTATGCAAACGCATCGAAATGGAGATGAGGAAATGCAGTTCGGGATTTTCACGGTCGGCGACGTCACCACGGACCCCACCGACGGCAGCACCCCCACCGAGCACGAGCGCATCAAGGCCATGCTCACGATCGCCCAGAAGGCGGAAGAGGTGGGCCTCGACGTCTTCGCGACCGGTGAGCACCACAACCCGCCGTTCGTGCCGTCGAGCCCCACGACGATGCTCGGCTACATCGCCGCGAAGACCGAGCGGATCATCCTCTCGACCTCGACGACCCTCATCACCACCAACGACCCCGTGAAGATCGCGGAGGACTTCGCGATGCTGCAGCACGTCGCCGACGGCCGCGTCGACGTCATGATGGGCCGCGGCAACACCGGCCCCGTCTACCCGTGGTTCGGCAAGGACATCCGCCAGGGCATCGAGCTCGCGGTCGAGAACTACAACCTCGTGCACCGTCTGTGGCGCGAGGACTACGTCGACTGGCAGGGGGAGTTCCGCACGCCGCTGCAAGGGTTCCAGTCGACGCCGCGCCCGCTCGACGGCGTTCCGCCCTTCGTCTGGCACGGCTCCATCCGCAGTCCCGAGATCGCCGAGCAGGCCGCCTACTACGGCGACGGCTTCTTCGCGAACAACATCTTCTGGCCGAAGGAGCACTTCCAGCGTCTCGTGCGCCTCTACCGTCAGCGCTTCGAGCACTACGGGCACGGCGCGGCCGACCAGGCCTACGTCGGTCTCGGCGGGCAGGTCTTCATGCGCAAGAACTCGCAGGACGCCGTGAAGGAGTTCCGCCCGTACTTCGACAACGCGCCCGTCTACGGGCACGGCCCGAGCCTCGAGGAGTTCACGGAGCAGACCCCGCTCACCGTCGGCAGCCCGCAGGAGGTCGTCGACAAGACGCTCGCCTTCCGCGACACCTTCGGCGACTACCAGCGCCAGCTCTTCCTCATGGACCACGCCGGCCTGCCCCTGAAGACCGTTCTCGAGCAGCTCGACATCCTCGGCGAGGAGGTCGTGCCCGTGCTCCGCAAGGAGTTCGACGCCCTGCGGCCTGCGCACGTTCCGGACGGCCCGACCCACGCCGGTCTCGTCGCGGCCCGTGACAGCGCTCCGAGCGTGGCGTCGCAGGATGCCGCGGGCACGACGTCGTCCGACGCGGTCTCGGTCGCGGCATCCGCCAACTGATCCAACCGGTAGCAAGGAGAACATCATGACCACTCGCAGGATCGCGGTCGTCTCCGCGGGCCTCAGCCAGCCGTCGTCCACCCGTCTGCTCGCCGACCGACTCGCTGCGGCGACCGTCACCCGGCTCGGGCTGCACGACGTCGACACACAGGTCGACGTGATCGAGCTGCGCGACATCGCGAAAGACGTCACCAACAACCTGCTCACGGGCTTCCCTAGCCCAGCGCTCGCCGCGGCGATCGAGACGGTGACGACGGCCGACGGCGTCATCG
Organism: Compostimonas suwonensis; assembly: GCF_002797855.1. Taxonomy (GTDB): domain Bacteria; phylum Actinomycetota; class Actinomycetes; order Actinomycetales; family Microbacteriaceae; genus Compostimonas; species Compostimonas suwonensis. The sequence continues at coordinate 73,114 of NZ_PGFB01000004.1, read as the reverse complement.
CCGTCACGCCGATCTTCACCACGAGCTACAGCGGGCTGTTCAAGTCGTTCATCGACGTGCTCGACACGACCGCGCTGCAGGGCTCGCCCGTTCTCATCGGCGCGACCGGCGGCACCGAGCGGCACTCGCTCGCCCTCGATTACGCGATGCGGCCGCTGTTCAGCTACCTGCACGCTGTCGTCGTGCCGACGGCGGTGTACGCGGCCTCGTCCGACTGGGGAACGGCCGACGACCCGGCCGCGACCCTGCCGAGCCGGATCGAGCGCGCCGCGGGCGAGTTCGCCGAGCTCGTCGAGCGCTCGACCCGCTCCGAGGGAAAGGACCCCTTCGCTCTCGAGAGCTCCTTCGCCCAGATGGTCGGTGGTTTCGGGGCGCAGTAGCGGGTGGTGAACCTACGCGCGGCAAGGGCTCCGAACCTGCTCAGTGTCCGGTCAGGCCTCCGTCGATCGCGAGCGTGACCCCCGTGATGTTGATCGCGTCGTCGCTTGCGAGGAAGACGGCCGCGGCCCCGATCTGGGCCGGGGTGTTGAGTCGCCCGGAGGGGATGACGCTCCGGATGGCGTTCAGCCGGTCGCCGAGCGTCGCCACGAACTCCGTCTCGGTCGGTCCCGGGGCGATCGTGGTGACGCGCACGCCGGACGCCGCGAACTCGGTCGCGAGCGCTCGGGTCAGGCCGTGGACGGCAGCCTTCGAGGTGCTGTAGACGGCCGAGCCGGTCACCCCGGTGAGCCCGTTGACCGACCCCATGTTGATGACGACGCCGTGGCCGTTCGCCGCCATCTCGGGCACGAACGCCGCCGAGAGCAGCAGCGGGGCCTTGACGCTCACGGCGAGCACCTCGTCGAGCTGATGCCCCGTCACCTCGGCGAAGGCCGGGGGAGTCGCGGTCAGGTAGGCCGCGTTGTTCACGAGGATGTCGAGCCGGCCGCCGGTGCGCTCGCGGACCCGGGCGATGAGGTTCGCGATCGCGGCATCCGAGGTCATGTCGGCGGCGATGAACTCGGCGCTGCCGCCCGCCTCGACGATCGCCGCGACCGCTGCCTCGCCGCGTTCGACGGAGCGCCCGGTGAGCAGCACGTGCGCGCCCTCCGCGGCCATGGCCTCGGCGACGCCTCGGCCGATCCCACTCGTCGAGCCGGTCACGAGGGCGGTGCGGTGGGCGAGTCGTTGTGTCATGGGATGGTTCCTTGTCGGGAGGTGTGGCGGTGAGATGAGCCGAGCTAAAATGGACTCAATGGTTCATAAAAGACTCGCATTAAATGGACCGGATAGTCCATTCGATGGGATGCGCGCAGAGCGAACGTCGGCGGAGAGAGGGTCGGCGAAGGCGCTGACCCCCAAGGGCGAGGCGACCCGGCGGCGCATCGTCGACGGGGCAGCCCGGGTCATCCGGTCGCGCGGCGTCGCGCACACCTCCCTCGACGACGTGCGTGAGGCGACCGCGACGAGCAAGAGCCAGCTGTTCCACTACTTCCCCGAGGGCAAGGACCAGCTGCTGCTCGCGGTCGCCGCGCACGAGGCCGACCGTGTGCTCGACGATCAGCGCCCGGCGCTCGACGCCCTCGACGACTGGCCCACGTGGATTGTCTGGCGCGACATCGTGATCGAGCGCTACCGGCAGCAGGGCCGCACCTGCCCCTTGAGCGTTCTCGTGACCCAGCTCGGCCGTGAGGTTCCCGAGGTGCAGTCGATCATCGTCCACCTCTTCGAGCGCTGGCAGGGCGCGATCGAGCGCGGCATCCTCTCGATGCAGGCCGCCGGATCGATGCCTGCGAGCGTGGATGCCGCATCCGCCGCCCGTGCCCTGCTCGCCGGCATCCAGGGCGGGGTCGTCATCATGCTCGCCACCGGCAGCGTCGAGCACCTCGAGAGCGCCATCGACCATTCGCTGGATGCGCTGCGGGTCGCTCCCTAGGCGCGAACGCACGCGACTGGTAGGCTCTTACCCGGTTGGGGTGGGTTCTTCCCGCTGCAACCGAACGGAGCAGGCCGGCTCGAAGCTGGTCACCGGTGGTGGTCTCCCGTCTCGTACGGTGCACTTCTACTGTTGGCCAGAGCCAGACGACCGGCGCGCCACCGCGCACCGACGACGTGCAAACGCAGCGTGTAGACGTCAACAACGTAGATGTCGACAACGCAGCGCACGCACAGCAGGACGTCGTCCCTTCCTGCCCGCTCCTGCTCCGATGTACGCGTCGAGATCCACACGGGATCTCGACACTAAACAAAGGAGAAAGACCTCTTGGAAGGTCCAGAAATCAAATTCGCCGAAGCCGTTCTCGACAACGGACGGTTCGGAACGCGCACCGTGCGCTTCGAGGCAGGACGCCTCGCTCAGCAGGCTCAGGGCGCTGTCGCCGCCTACCTCGACGAAGAGACCATGCTGCTCTCGGCGACGAGCATCGGCAAGACGCCGAAGGACAACTTCGACTTCTTCCCCCTCACGGTCGACGTCGAGGAGCGCAGCTACGCCGCCGGCAAGATCCCCGGCTCGTTTTTCCGTCGTGAGGGCCGCCCCTCGACCGAGGCGATCCTCGTCTGCCGTCTCATCGACCGGCCCCTGCGCCCGTCGTTCATCAACGGCCTCCGCAACGAGGTCCAGATCGTCATCACCGTTCTGAGCATCGCTCCGGACGAGTTCTACGACGCCCTCGCGATCAACGCCGCGAGCGCGTCGAGCCAGATCTCGGGTGTGCCGTTCTCGGGTCCGATCGCCGGTGTGCGCCTCGCGCTCATGCCGGGCTCGGTCTCCGGCGGCGAAGACCAGTGGATCGTCTTCCCGAAGGCCTCGCAGCTCGTCGACGCCGTCTTCGACCTCACGGTCGCCGGCCGGGTCGTCACGGATGCCGCGGGCAACACCGACGTCGCGATCATGATGGTCGAGGCCGAGGCCACCGAGAACAGCTGGAACCTCATCAAGGGCGGTGCGACGAAGCCGAACGAGGCCGTCGTCGCACAGGGCCTCGAGGCGTCGAAGCCGTTCATCCGCCAGCTCGTCGAGGCGCAGGCCGAGCTCGCACGCCAGGCCGCCAAGCCCGTCGTCGAGTACCCGATCTTCACCGCCTACGACCAGGCCACCTACGACGTCGTCGCGGGCTTCGCCTACGACGAGCTCACGAAGGTCTACCAGATCGCCGACAAGATCGAGCGACAGGATGCCGACGACGCTCTCAAGGCGCGCGTCAAGGAGTTCGTCGCCGCCAAGGTCGAGGCCGGGGAGCTCCCCGAGGCCGCGAACGCCCAGGCGTCGGCCGCGTACAAGTCGGTCACGAAGGTGGTCGTGCGCGGACGCATCCTGCGCGACGGGATCCGCATCGACGGACGCGGGCTCGCCGACATCCGCCCGCTCGACGCCGAGGTGCAGGTCATCCCGCGCGTCCACGGCTCCGCGATCTTCCAGCGCGGAGAGACGCAGATCCTCGGCGTCACGACGCTCAACATGCTCAAGATGGAGCAGCAGATCGACTCGCTGTCGCCCGTCACCAAAAAGCGCTACATGCACCACTACAACTTCCCGCCCTACTCGACCGGTGAGACCGGCCGCGTGGGCACCCCGAAGCGTCGCGAGATCGGGCACGGCTTCCTCGCCGAGCGCGCCCTCGTGCCGGTGCTGCCGAGCCGCGACGAGTTCCCCTACGCGATCCGCCAGGTGTCCGAGGCTCTCGGCTCCAACGGCTCGACGTCGATGGGCTCCGTCTGCGCCTCGACCCTCTCGCTGCTCAACGCCGGTGTGCCGCTGCGCGCGCCGGTCGCGGGCATCGCGATGGGCCTCGTCTCCGACACCGTCGACGGTGTGACCCGTTACGCGGCTCTCACCGACATCCTCGGTGCCGAGGACGCCCTGGGCGACATGGACTTCAAGGTCGCCGGAACCGCCGAGTTCGTGACGGCCATCCAGCTGGACACGAAGCTCGACGGCATCCCCTCCTCGGTTCTCGACGCCGCGCTCACGCAGGCGAAGGACGCCCGCACGACGATCCTCTCGGTTCTGAACGCTGCGATCGACGCCCCCGACGAGATGGCTCCGACCGCACCGCGCGTGATCTCGGTGCAGATCCCGGTCGACAAGATCGGCGAGCTCATCGGCCCGAAGGGCAAGACGATCAACGCGATCCAGGACGAGACCGGCGCGGACATCTCGATCGAGGAGGACGGCACCGTGTACATCGGCGCCGTCGACGGCCCCTCGGCCGAGGCCGCCCGCGCTCAGGTCAACGCGATCGCGAACCCGACGAACCCCGAGGTCGGCGAGCAGTTCCTCGGAACCGTCGTCAAGCTCGCCGCGTTCGGCGCCTTCGTCTCCCTGCTCCCGGGCAAGGACGGCCTGCTGCACATCTCCGAGGTGCGCAAGCTCGCCGGTGGCAAGCGCGTCGAGAACGTCGAAGACGTGCTCGGCGTCGGCCAGAAGGTGCTCGTCGAGATCACCAAGATCGACGACCGCGGAAAGCTGTCGCTCGCTCCCGTGCTGGCCGACGACGCCGACACCGAGGGCTCCGCGGCGCACAGCGAAGGCCCCGAGGCTCCGGCCGAAGGCTGAGCGTCCAGCGTCTAGCGTCTGTCAGAACGGCCGGCCGGGTTCCTCCCGGCCGGCCGTTCTGCATATCGGGTAGCGTGACTGCACATGAGCACGCCGAGCGCATCGAGCACGCCGAATGCATCTGCGGATGCCGCGACCGGCGCCCACCCGCACGAGCCGCATCGCGAGGGCCTCGCCAACCGGCTCAACTGGCTTCGGGCCGGTGTGCTCGGCGCGAACGACGGCATCGTCTCGGTCGCCGCGATCGTGGTGGGCGTCGCCGGTGCGACGTCCTCCGTCGCACCGATCCTCACGGCGGGGCTCGCCGGCCTCATCGGCGGCGCGATCTCGATGGCGCTGGGGGAGTACGTCTCGGTGAGCAGCCAGAGCGACACCCAGAAGGCCCTCATCCTCCGCGAGAAGGAGGAGCTGCGCACCCAGCCGGAGGCGGAGCTCGAGGAGCTGGTGGGCCTCTACCGCGCGAAGGGGCTCTCGGAGCAGACGGCTCGTGCGGTCGCGACCGAGCTGACCGGGCAGAACGCCCTCGCCGCGCATCTGCAGGCGGAGCTGAACATCGTCGAGAGCGATGTCGCGAGCCCGTGGCGCGCGGCCGTCGCCTCGGCGACCGCGTTCACGATCGGGGGCGTCCTGCCGATGCTCGCCATCCTTCTGCCACCCGACGCCTGGCGGATCCCGGTGACCTTCGCCGCCGTGCTGCTCGCCCTCGTCATCACCGGCGTCACGAGCGCGAGGATCGGCGGCAGCCCCGTGCTGCGCGCCACGGTGCGCATCGTGGTGGGCGGCGCGCTCGCCCTCGCGGTGACGTACGGCATCGGCTCCTGGCTGGGCGCGACGGGCGTCTGAGCGCGGGATGCCGGCAGCATGCCAGCCGCTCCGGGATGCCGGTAGTCTGACGACATGAGTGACGTCGAGATCCGCGACAACAGCACGCTGCACCGCTTCGAGGCCACGCTCGACGGCGAGATCGTCGGGCGCGCCTACTATCGCCCGGTGAAGGGCGGCCTGATCTTCACCCACACCGAGGTCGACCCCGCCGCGGAGGGCACGGGCGTCGGCAGCGCGCTCGCGAAGACCGCTCTCACGAGCCTGCGCGAGACGGGTTCCGGGGCCGTTCTGCAGTGCCCGTTCTTCCGCTCCTACGTGTCGAAGCATCCCGAGTTCGAGGACGTCGTTATGCCGATGCCGGCGGGCCCGGCCGAGTGAGTGAGCGACGTCCTCAGCCGAGGACGTCGCCGGCGATCTCGCGGAGCGCTCGGAGGTGCTCGCGATAGGCGCGGCGCCCTTTCGCCGTGGGCGCGATCCAGGTACGGGGACGTGTGCCGAGGTATCCCTTGGTCACTCTCACGTAGCCGTCCTTCTCCAGGTAGGAGACGGCCTTGCTGAGCACCGAGTTCTCCGACTCCAGGAGCTCCCGCAACGCCCCGAAGTCCATCTCGAGGTCGTCTCCGAGCGCCGCCATGAGCGAGAAGCGGATGGGCGTCTGGAAGGCGTCATCCAATCGGTGCCGGGGGTGGGCCATGCGGGCTCAGCCTTTCCCTGGCCGGGCGGGCGCTATGGGCGCGTCGATGAGGGACGCGGCCATGGATGCCGCGATCATAACGAGCGCGATGGCGATCCCCGTGATCACCGCAACCGTCGGGGTCACCCAGTCGGTGCGCATGAGCGCCAGGGTCAGGCCGAATAGTATCGCCGTGCTGAGGCCGAACGCGCCCCAGCACAGCGGCCCCCATTCGTATCCCGCGCGTGGCAGGCCGAACGGCAGACCCCAGATCACCAGTACGAGCACAGCGGCCATGCCGACGTAGGGGAACCAGGGTTGTGAGCTCATGGCCGCGAGTGCTCCCAGGTACACGCCGATGAGGGCGGTCATGGTTCGGATGCCGGGGCTCAGCGGTTCGCTGCTCCACCGTTCGCTGCTGCGCCGTTCGGAGGCATATCCCGCCTGCGTGCGCTCGAGCACAAGCCGGCGCAGCGGAGGACCTCCGAGCAGCAGGAACGCGACGACACCGAAGACCGGGTTGATCCACCATGGATAGGCGATCTGCGAGATGCCCAGCAGGAGCAGCACGAGGAATCCCGCGAAGACGAGTGCTGTGCCGACCCCGGCGACACCTCTCCTGCGACGAACGCTGAACCGCTCCCGTGCCCCGGCGAGGAGCCCGGTGAACATCAGCTCGGGGACGATCGGCAGGATGAACAGCGAGTATCCGGCGTAGACGTTGCCGTTCCGTCCGCTCGCGTGCCCTGTGAAGGCGATCAGATACACGGTGACGAAGACGGCGGTCATAAGCGCGGCCGAAAGGGTCAGCAACGCGTATGCACGTGGCGAGGTCGTCGTCTCGGAGAGTTCCCGCATCCTCCGTCGTGCGGCGAGCTGTTCGGCGGCACGGTGCGCCGGGCTCACGGGTGCAGAGGCGTGCTCCGAATCGTTTTCCATGTGGAAAGTATATGCCGCAAGGAAACCGTACCCGTGCGCCGAGCGGGATGCCTCCACCAACTGTGCGAGACCTCCGTGCAGGACAGGTCGGCAATCAAAATAAAGAACATTCGTTCTTGCGGGAATGTTCTCTCCGCGGTACCGTTACATCATAACAAGAACGAACGTTCTACCTATGTTGCAGACCACTCATCAGCCATGACCACCACGACGAAGGGTACGAAGAAATGAACACCACGCAGGCGACTCCGGTCATCTTCATCCACGGGCTCTGGATGCACTCCAGCTCCTGGGACAACTGGGTCGAGCTCTTCCGCGCGAACGGCTTCGACGCGCAGGCCCCCGGATGGCCGGGCGATTCCGCGACGGTCGCCGAGTCGAACGCCAACCCGGAGGCGATCGCGGGTGTCGGCATCGACCAGGTCGTCGAGCACTACGCCGGCGTCATCCGCTCGCTCGGCTCGAAGCCCGTGCTGATCGGCCACTCCTTCGGCGGCCTCATCGCCCAGAAGCTCCTCGGCATGGGGCTGGCCGTCGCCGCCGTCGCGATCGATCCCGCGCAGATCAAGGGTGTTCTGCCGCTTCCCTTCGTGCAGCTGAAGAACGCCCTGCCGGTGCTCGGCAACCCGGCGAACCGCAAGCGCGCGGTGTCGCAGACCCCGAAGCGGTTCCACGGCGGCTTCGCGAACGCCGTCTCCGAGAAGGAGTCGAACGAGCTCTTCGCCCGCTACGCGATCCCGGCTCCGGGGCGTCCGCTCTTCGAGGCGGCGACAGCGAACTTCTCGTCGAAGTCGCCGGCGGCCGTGAACGTGCACGCCGTTCGCGGGCCGTTGCTCATCATCGGCGGCGGGCAGGATCACACCGTGCCCGAGGTCACGTCCCGTGCCGCCTTCGCGCTCTATGCGAAGGCCCCGACGGTCAACGAGTACCGCGTCTTCGACGACCGCGGCCACTCGCTCGTCATCGATCACGGCTGGCGTGAGGTCGCCGATGCGGCGCTCGACTTCCTCGCCCGCAACGGCGTGGTGGGCCAGACGCGGGAGGCGCAGCCCGCGCAGGCCGCACGGCTCGGTCAGACCGCACGGATCGGCGAGTCCGCCGAGGTCTGACCCCGCGGTGCCGGGAGGCACGGCGACCCCGCCGAGAACAGGCCGCACGACGAACACAGCACGACGACGGGCCCGCCGGCATCCACCGGCCGGGCCCTTCGTCATGCCGACGACGGCTCCGCGTGATACCGTGCGGAAATGTCGCGAATCGCCGCCGTCGCACCGGTGCTCCCGGTCGAGGTCTACACGCAGGCCGAGATCACGCACCACCTCGCGCCGCTCATCGCGCGCGATCCGGGTAAGCGGGCGGTGATGTCGAGGCTGCACACCTCGAGCAAGGTCGCGACCCGCCACCTCGTGCGGCCGCTCGAGAGCTACGCGGCGCTCGACTCGTTCACCGTCTCCAACGACGTGTTCATCTCAGAGGGCCTCCTGCTCGCGGAGCGGGCCATCCGCGACGCGCTCGAGATCGCCGGCGTCGAAGCACAGGATGTCGACTTCCTCCTGTTCACGACGGTCACGGGCGTCTCGGCCCCCTCGCTCGACGCCCTCCTGATCTCCCGGCTCGGCCTGCGCCCCGACGTCAAGCGCATGCCGTCGTTCGGCCTCGGCTGCGTGGCGGGGGCGTCCGGGCTCGCCCGCGTGCACGACTACCTCGCGGGGCATCCCGACGACGTCGCGATCCTGCTGTCCGTGGAGCTCTGCTCGCTCACCCTGCAGCGCGACGACGACTCGATGGCGAACCTCGTCGCGAGCGGCCTCTTCGGCGACGGGGCGACCGCCGTCGTGGTGCTCGGCGAGCGGCGCGCCGAGGCTCTCGGCGCCCGGGGGCCGCGGATCGTCGACACGAGCAGCAGGGTCTATCCCGACACCGAGGGCGATCTGGGGTGGGATGTCGGGGGCACGGGTTTTCGCATCGTGCTCTCCGCGGGCATGCCCGACGTCATCCGCGACCATCTTCGCCCGGAGGTCGACGGCTTCCTCGCGGCGAACGGCCTCGAGCGCGACTCGGTGACGGAGTGGATGGCGCATCCCGGCGGCCCGCGTGTGCTCGAGGTCTTCGAGGAGGTGCTCGACCTTCCGGAGCATGCTCTCGCGATCAGCTGGGGCTCCCTCGAGAGGGTGGGCAACCTGTCGTCGTCGTCGGTGCTGCACGTGCTCGCCGACACGATCGAGACCCGCCCGGCGCCCGGCGCCCACGGCCTGCTCTTCGCCTTCGGCCCGGGTGTGAGCGCCGAGCTCGTGCTGCTCGAATGGCCCGACGCATGATGCTCTACACGCTGCTCGTCGTCGCGACGGGCCTCGAACGGCTCGCCGAGCTGATCGTGTCGGATCGGAACGCCCGCTGGTCGTTCGCACGCGGGGGAGTGGAGTACGGCCAGCGGCACTTCCCGGCCATGGTCCTCCTGCACACGGGGCTGCTCATCGCGTGTCTCGTGGAGGTGTGGGGTCTCGGCCGCCCGTTCATCCCGTGGCTCGGCTGGCCCATGCTCGCTCTCGTGCTGGCGTCGCAGGCGCTGCGCTGGTGGTGCATCGGGGCGCTCGGACGCCGGTGGAACACCCGGGTCATCGTGGTCCCGGGCCTGCCGAGGGTCACCCGTGGCCCGTACCGCTGGTCGTGGCTGCACCACCCGAACTACATCGCGGTGATCGTGGAGGGCTTCGCGCTGCCGCTCGTGCACAGCGCGTGGATCACGGCACTGTGCTTCACGGTCCTCAATGCGATCCTGCTCTTCCGCTTCCGCATCCCGATCGAGAACACGGCGCTCGCGACCCTCGACCACCGTCGAAGCCCTCTCGAGGGCGACGGGCAGGCCTGATCCGGTCGTAGCCGCACCCCGGCGCACAGTCCTCGCCGCCTCGCAGCCTCGGCACATACCCGCGCGACCCTCCGATCGCCAGCCACCGAATCCCCATCGATTCCCGACGGTGTCTTGACACATCTTATGCGAGCGCTAACATTGGTGATTGTCCGGATGCGAGCGCTAACACTGCGTCGCTCAGGACGCAGGACCGCACAACACACAAACAGCATCGTTCTGTGCAACCACCCCACATCAAGGAGTTTCTCGATGAAGAGAAGAAAAGCACCCCTGGTCGTGCTCGCCGCGATCGCGGTACTGACGACGTTCACCGGCTGCGGAGCCTCGGACTCCTCGGGCTCCGGCGGAGGAGACGACAACGAGCTCGTCGTCTGGACCCTCGAGGAGCAGGCCGACCGCCTGGCGATCGCTCAGGCGGCCGCCGACCAGTTCACCGAGTCGACGGGCATCGCGGTCGAGCTCGTGGGCGTCAACGAAGACCAGTTCCCGCAGCTCATCACGGCGGCCGCTGCGGCGGGAACCCTGCCCGACGTCGTCGGAGCCCTTCCCCTCTCCGCCGTGCGCACGATGTCGAGCAACGAGCTCGTCAACACCGAGGCGACGGCCACCGTGCTCAGCGACCTCGACCCCGCAACGTTCTCGCCCGCCGCACTCACCCTCACCCAGGAGGACGGAGCCCAGCTGGCCATCCCGAGCGACGGCTTCCCGCTCTCGGTCATCTACCGCAAAGACCTCTTCGAGAAGGCCGGACTGCCGGCGCCGGAGACCTACGACGACGTGATGAAGGCCGCCGAGACCCTCAACAGCCCCGAGATCGCGGGCTTCGTGGCCGGCAACAGCCCGAGCACCTCCTACACGCAGCAGATCTTCGAGTTCTTCGCCCTCGCCAACGGCTGCGAGCTCGTCGACGACAGCGGTGCGGTCACGATCGACAGCCCCGAGTGCGTCGAGGCCTTCACCCAGTACGGCACGCTCACGGGCGACCTCTCCGTGAGCGGCGCGATGGACTCCACGGGCACCAAGACCACCTACATGGCGGGCAAGGCGGCCATCACCATGTGGGCGTCCTTCATCCTCGACGAGATGGCCGGGCTCGTCGACGACGCGATGCCGACCTGCCCCGAGTGCGCCGACAACCCGCGCTTCATCGCCGAGAACAGCGGCTTCGTCACGAGCCTCTCGGGGCCCGACGGCGGGCCCGTCTCCGGCGGAGACGTGACCTCCTGGGTCATCACGGCCGATGCGAACACCGAGGCCGCCACTCAGTTCGTCGAGTACTTCATGGATGACGCCTACCTCCAGTGGCTCAGCCAGGCCCCCGAGGGCAAGTTCCCGACCCGCAGCGGAACGGCGGATGAGCCGCAGAAGTTCACCGACGGATGGAAGGAGCTCGAGAGCGGCGTCGACACCCGCGCGAAGCTCACCGACATCTATTCGCCCGAGGTCATCGACGCCCTGCAGAGCGGCGTCGACAACTTCAGCCGCTGGGGTTTCGATCAGGGCCAGGGCAACCTGCTCGGCGCGATCCTCACCGAGCTGCCGATCCCGAAGGCCATCGGCGCCCTCGCGAGCGGCGAGATCGATGGCGCGGGCGCGGCCGAGCAGGCGCAGCAGGCGATCCAGGGCATCCAGGACTCGATCGAGTGACCAGCACGCTGACCCCCGGCGGCATCGGATCGACTCCGGTGCCGCCGGGCCCACCCCAGACACCCCGGGCGCGGTCTCCGCGCAGTCCCAAGCCGGGCGCGATGCGGCGGGCCGAGGCGAGGACGGGCATGGGGCTCATCGCTCCGACCGTGATCATCGTCATCGCCGTCGTCGTGCTGCCGATCCTCTGGAGCATCTCGCTCGCCTTCCAGAAGGTGCGCCTGATCAACCTGCGCTCCGCGAGCGTCTTCGGCGACTACGTGCTCGACAACTTCGTCAACGTGGTCACGGCGCCGGGCTTCGTCGACACGATCGTCACAACGCTCGTCTACTCGATACTCGGCACTGCGTCATCCATCGCCCTCGGCCTCGTCGCGGCGCTCGCGCTGCGCAAGAAGTTCCGCGGTCGCGGCTTCGTGCGCTCGGCCATGCTGCTGCCCTATGTCGCACCGGTCGTCGCCGTCGCCTTCGTCTGGCAGACGATGCTCAGCCCGCAGTTCGGCTTCGTCAACTACTGGGGCGAGCGGCTGCTGGGCTGGTCGGATCCCATCGCCTTCCTCAGCGAGAAGACCAACGAGGTCTCGCTCTTCGGCCTCGTCATCCCGGTGCCGACGGCGCTCATCACCGTCATCGCATTCGAGGCCTGGCGCCAGTTCCCCTTCGCGTTCCTCTTCCTGACGGCGCGGCTCCAGGCCATCCCCGGCTCGCTCGAGGAGGCCGCGAGAGTCGACGGCGCGACGGTGTCGCAGCGATTCCGCTACATCGTCTGGCCGCAGCTGCTGCCGACGATCGCGGTGCTCGCCGTGCTGCGGTTCATCTGGACCTTCACGAGCTTCGACGACATCTACCTGCTCACGGGCGGCGGTGCCGGAACCGAGGTCATCAGCGTGCGCGTCTACCAGTTCCTCACCGGACGCGGCGACATCGGCCTCGCCTCGGCCCAGGCGCTCGTGATCGCGATCGTGCTCGCGGTGCTCGTCGGCGTCTACCTCAAATTCTTCGGCAAACGAGAGGACGACTTCTCATGACGACGCTCGAACACAAGGCGGCGGACGCCTCGCCCCGGCCCGCGCCCAGAACCGCACGGCGGTTCACCCGCGACGGTTTCGAGAACCGCTTCTTCGGCATCTCGCGCTGGGTGGTCATCGTCGCGCTGCTCATCGCCACGATCTTCCCCTTCTACTACATGGGACTGCTCTCGATCCGCGGCCTGGGCGACGTGCTGGGCAATCCGGGGGCGCTGTGGGTCGCGCTCGGCGATCTGAGCTTCGAGGCCTACTCCCGCGCGCTGCTGCCCGTCGTGGGCGGCGGCGAGGGCTTCCTCGGGTTCATGGGCAACAGCGCCGTGCTCGCGATCGGAACGGTGCTGCTGACCCTCGCCGTCTCGATCCCCGGCTCCTATGCCGTGAGCAGGCTGCGCTTCTTCGGTCGCAGGCACATCAGCGCGCTCTTCCTCGCGGTCTACCTGTTCCCGAGCATCCTGCTGGCCGTTCCGCTCTTCGTGTTCTTCACACGGGTGGGACTGCGCGGCTCGCTCATCGCCGTGCTGCTCGTCTACGTCTCGCAGACCGTCGCGGTCAGCATCTACATGCTGAGGAACTACTTCACGACGATCCCGGTGAGCCTCGAGGAGGCCGCGGCGCTCGACGGATGCTCTCGGCTCGGCACCATGTGGCGCATCAGCCTGCCGCTCGCGATGCCGGCGATCGTCGCCAATGGCCTGTTCGTCTTTATGGTGGCCTGGAACGAGTTCCTCTTCGCCCTGCTCTTCCTCGTCGACGACAGGAACAGGTGGACGGTCTCGCTCGGCCTGTCGCAGTTGAGCGGGAACAGCATCGAGGTTCCGACGACCGTGCTCATGGCGGCATCCGTCATCACGACCATCCCGATCATCCTCATCTTCTTCGGGAGCGAACGCCTCCTGACCGACGGCTTGACCGGTGGCGCCGAAAAGGGCTGAGCCCCCGGCGTCCGCGATTCTTCTCCATCAACATCTGAAAGGCATGCAGCATGCGCATCGAAAGCGTCACCCCGATCTTCATCGACCGTTACCTCTTCGTGGAGATCACCACCGACACCGGCATCGTCGGGCTCGGTGAATCCGGGGCATGGGGCTTCCAGGAGGGCACGGCTGCGACGATCACCCGCTTCGCCGAGTACCTGATCGGCAAGGATCCCCTGCTCATCGAGCACCACTGGCAGTACCTCTACCGCTGGACCCACTTCGGCGGAGCCGTGGTCATGGGGGCCCTGAGCGCCGTCGACATCGCGCTCTGGGACATCACGGGCAAGCATCTGGATGCCCCGGTGCACGCGCTGCTCGGCGGCAAGGTGCGCGACCGGGCCCGGGTGTACTACCACGTGTTCGGCGAGACGACGGATGAGCTCGTCGACGGCATCGCAGACGCCCGTCGGCAGGGCTACACCGCGGTCGGACACCTCACGCCGTTCACCGACGCGCTGCGCACCGAGCCGTACTTCGAGACGCACGTGCAGAAGATCCGGGGAGCAGTGGACGCCGTCGCCCGCTATCGCGAAGCCGCCGGCACCGAGGTCGATCTGTGCATCGAGATCCACCGCAGGCTCTCGCCCTTCGAGGCGGTGCAACTCGGCAACGCGATCGAGCAGTACACGCCCCTGTTCATGGAGGATCCGGTGCTGCCCGACAACATCGACGAGATGGGCTACGTCGCCTCGAAGACCACCGTGCCCATCGCGACGGGGGAGCGGTACACCTCGCTGTGGGAGTTCCAGATGCTCCTGGCCCGCGGGGGAGCCCAGCTCGTGCGCCCCGACGTGTGCATCGTCGGGGGCATCACGGGTGCGCGCAAGGTCGCGGCGCTCGCCGAGGCCCTGCACATCGGGGTCGTGCCGCACAACCCGCTCAGCCCCGTGTCGACGGCGGCCTGCCTGCAGATCGCGGCGACGGCGCCCAACTTCGTGATCCAGGAGTTCCCGAACGACTCGTGGGGCGAGAAGGGCGACATGCGTCCCGAGCCCTCGGCGCTCGTGAGCGGCGCGGCCGAGCACGACGGCGAGGGCTTCGTCACGATCAACGACCTCCCCGGCATCGGTGTCGCTCTCCAGCCCGGTGCGGCGGAACGATACCCTTATCGGAAGCGTGAGATCCTCACCCGGCTGCATGTCGACGGTTCGGTGGTGGACCAGTAGGCGCCGGAACGGCAGGGGCGCGACGTGGCGGAAGGAGAGCGGTGAGTCCTCGTGTGACCATGGCCGATGTCGGCCGCCTCGCCGGGGTGTCCCACCAGACCGTCTCACGGGTTCTCAACGAACCGCACCGGGTCAACGCCGAGACCCGCGATCGCGTGCAGGACGCCATCAAGAGCCTTCGCTACCACCGCAGCACGGTCGCCCGGGCGCTCGCGACGAACCGCACGAGAAGCGTCGGGCTCATCAGCACCGGGCTCGCGCTGCACAGCCACTCCAAGCGGATGATCGCCTTCAACGAGGCGGCCCGCGCCTCCGGCTACCAGGTGAGCATGGCGAGCCTGCCGACTGCGGAGCGCGAGCCCATGCAGGCGGCCCTCGACGTGCTCATGGGGCAGGGCGTCGAGGGGATCGTGCTCATCGTGGCCGACAAACGGGCCCTCGACATCATCGACGCGCTCGACCTCGATGTGCCGCTCGTCGTCGCCGACAGCGGCGGCTCGAGCGACAGGCACAACGTGGCGATCGACCAGTTCCTGGGCGCGCGGATGGCGACGGCGCATCTCATCGAGCTGGGTCACAGCCGCATCGCCCACCTGTCCGGGCCGGACTGGTCGCTCGACGCGAGCGAGCGCCTGCGCGGCTGGCGCACCGAGCTGGAGAGCGCCGGCCTGCCGGTGATCGAGCCGCTGGAGGGCAACTGGACGCCGGAGAGCGGTTACGAGAGAGGGCTCGAGCTCGCGGCATCCGGTGACGTCACGGCCGTCTTCGCGGCCAACGACCAGATGGCCCTCGGCCTGCTGCACGGCCTGTCGGACGGCGGGGTCGGTGTGCCCGGCGGCATGAGCGTCGTCGGCTTCGACGACATCCCCGAGGCCGCGCACTTCATACCGCCGCTGACGACCGTGCGTCAGGACTTCGTGCAGCTCGGCTTCCAGATCATGTCGACGCTGCTGGGCCTCATCGACGACACGGATGTGCCGGAGTTCGTGCACACCGAGCCCCAGCTCATCGTGCGCAAGTCGACGGCCGCGCCATCAGCGTCCGTCTCCGGCAGGCCCGCCTCTGCCGTGTCCGCTTCTGGCGCGGAGCGCGGGAACGGCTGACATGCCACCCGTGCCCGACGTCGATGTGCTCGTCGCGGGCGGGGGACCCGTCGGGCTCGCGAGCGCGATCGAGGCGCGGCTGGCGGGGCTGAGCGTCGCGATCGTCGAGCCGCGCTCCGGCGTCATCGACAAGGCCTGCGGCGAGGGGCTCATGCCCGGCACCGTGGCCGAGCTGGCCCGCTGGGGCGTGCACCCGAGCGGATGCCGCATCGCCGGTTTCGCGTACCTGCAGGGCGTTCGGCGGGCCGAGTACCGTTTCGCAGGAGGCGGCGGCCTCGGAGTGCGGCGTCTCGAGCTGCACGGCGCCCTCTCGGCGCGAGCCGCGGAGCTCGGGGTCGAGCGTGTGGCGGGCCGCGTCGACGGGGTCGTGCAGTCGGCGACGACCATCGCGGCCGGGGGAGTCTCGGCACGCTGGCTGCTCGCCTGCGACGGACTGCACTCGACGGTGCGCCGTCAGCTGGGCCTCGAGCGGGAGCCCGGCCGTCGGCGGCGGTTCGGCCTGCGACGGCATTTCGCTGTCGAGCCGTGGACCGATCTCGTCGAAGTGCATTGGTCTGAGGCTGCGGAGGCGTATGTCACCCCCGTGGGCGAGGGCACGGTCGGGGTCGCCGTGCTCGCCCCTCCCGGGCTGGGCTTCGACGCCGCGCTCGTGGGGTTCCCGGAGCTCGCGGCGCGGCTCTCCGGCGCGGTCGCGGCCTCGTCGCTCCGTGGCGCCGGCCCTCTGCGTCAGCGCACCCGCGGCCGGGTGCGGGGCCGGGCACTGCTCGTCGGCGACGCCTCCGGCTACGTCGACGCCCTCACGGGCGAAGGCCTGCGGGTGGGATTCGCCCAGGCCCGTGCCGCGGTCGCCGCGATCGCGGGCGGCGAGCCGCAGGGCTACGAACGGGAGTGGCGGAGGGTCACCCGGGATGCCCGGCTCATCACCCAGGGGCTCCTCGCCGCGGCGCAGTCGCCCGCCCGGCGCGCGATCGTCCCGGCGGCCCGGGCCCTGCCCGGGGTGTTCGGCTTCGCGGTCGAGCGTCTGGCCCGGTAGCCGAGAGGACTCGCCTCAACGGCCGTCGATGATCGCGGCGCCGGCGGCGAGCAGGGCGCGGCCGGCCGCGCGCGGGTCGTCCAGGTAGCCGCTCACCATCGCTCCGTCGCGCAGCAGCACGAGCTGCTCGGCCGCTGCCGCGGGGTCGGCGTTGCCGGCATCCGTCAGAAGCTCCTCGAGGCTGTCGTGGAACCAGCGGCGGTGCTCGTCGACGACGAGCCGTGCCGGATGCGCGGGATCGGAGAACTCGGCCGCCGCGTTGATGAACGGGCAGCCGCGGAAGGCAGCCGAGCTGCCCTCCGCGTCGATGGCCGCGAGGGTCGCGTGCAGGATCCGCCGGGCGGCGTCGGGGCCGGTGTCGGGATAGAGCCCTCGGCCCTCCGAGAGAGCCGCGCGGTAGGCCGCCGAGCGCTCACGCAGATAGGCGACGACGAGGTCGTCTTTCGAGGGGAAATGCCGGTAGAACGTCGCTCGCGTCGAGCGCGCCTCGTCGACGATGCGATCGACGCCGACGCTGCGGATGCCCTCTTCGTAGAAGAGGCGCGAGGACGTCGCCAGGATCGCTGCGCGGGATGCCGAGCTCTTCGTCTCGATGGCCGTGATCGTCACGTCGTTCCCTTTCGCTCCGATGATGAATCACGCTGATGATGGATCTCCGTCGATGATGAGTTCAATGAGTAGAACGAGCGTTCTGCGTCATTCATTCCGGTTTTGTCGGAAATCCCATCCGATCGGGCCTCCGTGTCGAACATTTCTATAACGGTTGGGCTTTCAATACCACGAAGTCCACAGAGACGGCCGTATTCTCACAAGAGGCGGATGCTTCGCGAGGGGATACCGCCCCGGGGGACTGCGTAGGTCGTAGGAGGGAACGTGTCACAGCTCGCACCGGTGCTGGCACAGCACCACGTCAACGCTCCGCAGCTCGTGGACTCGGAGGACTCACGGCCCGGCACCACCCAGCCGCTCGCGATCGTCGCCCCGCGCCGTCTCGGCACCGATCTCACGGTCTATCCGCTCGCGCTCGGCGGAAGCGTCTTCGGCTGGACGGCGGACGCCGCGGCGACCACCCGCATCCTCGACCGCTACCGCTCGCACGGCGGCAACTTCATCGACACCGCCGACAACTACGCGTCGGGGCGCAGCGAAGCCCTCATCGGCGCCTGGATGGAGGCCCGCGGCAACCGCGACGCGATGGTCGTCGCCACCAAGGTCGGTCGCAACCTCGACAACCCCGGACTCCGCCCGAAGGCGATCCGCCGGGCGGTGGATGCCTCGCTCGAACGCCTGCGCACCGATCACATCGACGTGCTGTACTTTCACTACGACGACCAGGAGGTGCCGCTCGAGGACAGCCTGGGCGCCGCCGGCCGGCTCATCGAATCGGGCAAGGTGCGCCACCTGGCCGCGTCGAACTTCTCGGCGGAGCGGCTCATCGAGGCCCGCGTGCTCGCCGCGACGGGGCTGCCCACCTTCATCGCCCTGCAGACGAACTACAGCCTCATGCACCGTCGCGAGGTCGAGTCGGGCCTCTCGCTCGTCGCGTCGGCGCAGGGTATGGGCATCCTCCCGTACTTCGCCCTCGCCAACGGCTTCCTGACCGGCAAGTACCGCTCCAAGGCCGACCTGACGGCGAGCACCCGCGGGGTTCGCGCGGGCGAGTACCTCGGTCGCCGCGGAAGCCGGGTGCTCTCGGCGCTCGACGACATCGCCGCCGTGCACAACACGAGCGTCGCGACGATCGCGCTCGCCTGGATCCTCGCGAAGCCGGCCATGGTCGCCCCGGTCGCGAGCGCGAGCAGGCCGGAGCAGGTCGACGCGCTCATGGCGGCGGCCGGCATCCGGCTGACCCGCAGCCAGGTCATCGAGCTCGACCGGGTCTCCGCCTAGCCCCGTCGGGGTTCACCGTGGCTCCGGCTGGCCGCGCTCAGATCAGGGCGGGGCTCGCTTCAGGGCGGGGCTCGCTCAGGCCGCCTGCGTGGCGTGCGACTCCCTGATGAGCCTGTCCACACCGCGTCGCAGTGCGGCGTTCGAGGCGACCGTGTCGCCGACGTGCACCCCCGACATCGCGCCGTCGCGCACCACGAAGAAGTCGTCGGCGGCGTCGCCCGGCCGGGGATGCCCGAGATCGCGGAAGAGCCCTTCGACGAAGGCGCTGTACCACTCGCGGTGCTCGGTCACCGCGAGCCGTGCGGGGTGCGTCTCGTCGCGCACCTGGGCGGCGGCGTTGATGAAGGGGCAGCCGCGGAAGTTCGCGGCCTGGATGTAGTCGGAGATGGTCGCGGCGAGAGCGCGCACGACGAGCTCGGGTGTCGCGAGCGTGCGTGCCAGCTCGCCCAGGTGCTCGCGGATCGCGGCGTCGCGGTCGTAGACGTACGCGACCACGAGGGAGTCCTTCGAGGGGAAGTGCTTGTAGAAGGTGGCCTTCGTCACACCCGCATCGGCGATGATGCGGTCGACTCCGACGGTGTGGATGCCCTCGTCGTAGAAGAGGACGGCAGCGGTGGCCCGGATCTTCAGCGCGGCCGCGGACATCGGCCGGATGGACGAATTGGGGAATTCGACCATCCGGCGCGACTCCTCAGCATTACGGTACGGACCTCCGGAATGCCATGGCGATTGCTAGGGACAATCGCTTTTTCGTGTTTCCCGGAGAGTTAGGGGCTCTCAGAAGCTTCTCCGCGTTCGGGTCGGCGGGAAATAACGGGTTTCTCCACGGACAGATCCGCGATGACGCCCGTGGCGTCGCAGTGTTTTGGGGTGGGCACCGCTGACGCCATCAACAACATAGCACGGGGTAGACAGACTTGTCTGTGCAATTTTTACCCCCGGTTTTTTCGAGTCTGTGACGAGCCGCAGAACGGCCGGGGAAGGTGTCGTAGGCTGGGTGCGATGAACGGTGCAGTCGACCTCCCGCTCGGCCAAGCCGAACTCTCTCTCGTCGCGTCGGGCGACGCTCTCGTGAGGCGCACGGTGCTGCCCGACGGCGTCCGCATCCTCAGCGAGCGGGTGCCCGGCAGCAGCAGCGCGACGATCGGCTTCTGGGTCGCCGTCGGCTCCCGCGACGAGAGCACGGTCGCCCGTGGCTCCACGCACTTCCTCGAGCACCTCCTCTTCAAGGGAACGGCGTCGCGCAACGCCCTCGACATCGCGATCTCCTTCGACTCGGTCGGCGGCGAGCACAACGCCGTCACCTCGAAGGAGTACACCTGCTACTACGCGAAGGTGCGCGACGGCGACCTCCCCATGGCCGTCGAGGTCATCGCCGACATGCTCACCTCCTCGCTCATCGATCCCGTCGAGTTCGACAGCGAGCGCCAGGTCATCCTCGAAGAGCTCGCCATGGCCGACGACGATCCCTCGGATGTCGCGAGCGAGCGCTTCTTCGAGGCCGTGCTCGGCGAGCATCCCCTGGGCCGTCCCGTGGGAGGCAACCCCGAGGCTATCCGGGCGGCCACCCGTGACGCCGTCTGGAGCCACTACCGCGCCAACTACCAGGCACGCGACCTCGTCATCACCGCTGCCGGATCCGTCGACCACGACCAGCTCGTCGCGGGCGTGCGCAGCGCGCTCGAGAGCGCGGGCTGGGATCTCGGGGCGGCCGGCGCGCCGGTGCCCCGCCGTTCCGCCGAACTCGCGCAGATCGTGCGCGGTGAGGCCGTGCACATCGTCAACCGTCCTACCGAGCAGGCGAACGTCTTCGTCGGCACGACGGGGCTCGCCGCGAACGACGACCGCCGCTTCGCGATGAGCGTGCTCAACTCGGTCGTCGGCGGAGGGATGTCGTCGCGGCTCTTCCAGGAGATCCGCGAGAAGAGGGGGCTCGCCTACTCGGTGTACTCCTTCGGGGCGAGCTACTCCGACGCGGGGGTCTTCGGCATGTACGCCGGCTGCTCGCCCGCGCGGGCACGGGTCGTGACCGAGCTCATGCTCGACGAGCTCGCCGCCGTGGGGCGCGACGGCGTCACGGCCGATGAGCTCCGCAGGGCGAGGGGGCAGCTGGCCGGGGCATCCGCTCTCGCGCTCGAGGACTCCGACACCCGCATGTCGAGGCTCGGCCGCGCGGAGATCAGCGTCGGCGAGTACGTCGACCTCGACGAGAACCTCCGGCGCCTCGCGCTCGTGACGGTAGACGACGTGCGCGAGCTCGCTCGCGACCTCGGCTCCCGCCCCCTGTCGATCGCCGCGGTCGGCCCGCTCGACGAGTCGAGCTTCGACGCGCTCGCGGGAACGACCACAGCAACACACTGAGTTCCACGACGCCGAGCAGAGTCGCTCGGGTCTTGCCGGCCGCAGGCTGGAGACGAAACGAAAGGGGTGCGTGTGTCTCACTACATCTACCTGGTCCGCCACGGCGAGCAGCAGGATGCCGAGTACGGCATGCAAGACGGCCCGCTCTCGAGCAGGGGCAAGCGCCAGGCGCGGCTCATCGCCGAGCGGCTGGGCGGGGTTCCCTTCACGGGCGCCTGGCACTCGCCGCTGCAGCGCGCCGTCGAGACGATGAAGATCATGGCGGAGCGCCTGCCCGCCCTCGATCCGGAGCCCTCCTCGCTGCTCTTCGACTGCGTGCCCTCGGGCAAGAGCCCCGAGACGCCGGCCGCCTTCGACCCCTTCTTCGGCTCGGTCACCGAGGCCGAGATCGACGCCGGCCGCGCTCAGATGGCCGACGCGGCGGTCGAGTTCCTCACCCCGCGGCGCGGTGAGCACCACGATCTGCTCGTCACCCACAACTTCGTGATCGCCTGGCTCGTGCGCGAGGCCCTCGGCGCCCCGGAGTGGCGCTGGGTGGGCATCAACCAGGCCAATTGCGGTCTCACGATCCTGCACCAGAAGACCGGCCGGCCGTGGAGCCTGCTGACGCACAACGACCTCGGCCATCTGCCGGTCGAGATGCGCACGGGCATGCCCGACCCGCAGACGGTCTAGCAGGAGCGCCGAGCGCGGGTTTGTTCGCGCGCGACGAGCGCCGCCACTCGTCGCTCGCGAACAAACCCGCGCTCGACGTGTGCTCAGGGAACGCGGCCGAGCGGCTTGGCGAACCAGGTCGTCGCGTTCGGGTTGTCGTTGTACGGCTCCACCTCGGCGAACCCGCTCGAGCGGTAGAGGCCGTCGGCCGCCCGCAGACTCGAGTTCGTGTCGAGCACGAGCTCGGTGGCTCCCCACTCCCGCGCCCGCCGTTCGAGCTCGCCGAGCAGCGCGCGGCCGAACCCACGGCCCTGGGTGCGCGGCTGCATCCACAGGTGCTTGACCTCGAAGCGCACGATCCCCGCCGGCGCGTCCAGACGCCGGATGCCGCCGCAGCCGACCGCCGCGCCGCGCCCGCCGTCCGCGCCGCCTCCGCCGCCTTCCCCGCCCTCGTCGAGCACGAGCAGGAACACCCCGTTCGGCGGCACGAAGTCCCGAGGATCCGGATAGGTGGTGCTGTAGCTGCCCTGCGCGGCCGGGAAGCCCTGCGCGCGGTGCTCGAAGTACTCGGTGAGCAGGGCGTGTGCCGCGGCATCCGTGACCGCGGCGGGCTCGAAACGAGGCGTCATAGCTCAAGGGTAGAGCGCCCGGAGAGGGCCGGGGCGTCGCGCCCGAGCCGGCACCCAGCATCCGATTGATAGATTGGCGGCATGACAACTCGTGTGGCCGTCGTCGGCGCAGCAGGCAAGATGGGGCGCCAGGCGATCGACCTGATCACGGCGTCGGACGACTTCGAGGTCGTCGCCCGGCTCGGCTCGTCGAGCGATCTCGCGGAGATGCTCACGGCCGACGTCGTCGTCGACTTCACGGTTCCCGCGGTCAGCCCCGAGATCGTCGACTTCGCCGTCTCGCACGGCCTCAACGTGCTCGTCGGAACCTCGGGCTGGTCGGGCGACCGCCTCGCCGGCCTCGGCCGCCGTCTCGCCGCGCTGCCCGAGGTGGGCGTGATCGTCGTGCCCAACTTCTCGGTCGGCTCGGTGCTCGGCACCGCGTTCGCGGCCATGGCGTCGCGCTTCTACGGGTCCATCGAGATCATCGAGGCCCACCAGTCGGGCAAGGTCGACTCGCCCTCGGGAACGGCCGTGCGCACCGCCGAGCTCATGGGCGAGGCGCGTGCGGAGCTCGGCCCCGTCGCGGCGCCGCACGCCGACCAGCGGGCTCGCGGCCAGCAGGTCGCGTCGATCCCCATCCACAGCCTGCGGATGGACGGGCTCATCGCCAAGCAGGACGTCGTGCTCGGCGGCACGGGGGAGACCCTCACGATCTCGCACACGACGTACTCGCCGAGCTCCTACGCGATGGGCATCATGCTCGCGCTGCGTGCCCTGCGCGACGCCCGGGGCCTCACGGTGGGCCTCGACAAGCTCATCGACCTCGGCATGCCGAGCGCGGCGCCGGCGCCGGCCGAGACCTTCGTCGAGTGAGGGGGCGCATCGCGGTCATCGTGATGGCCGTGCTCCTGGTGCTGTACCTCGTGCTCGTGGCGCAGAAGGCCGTCCTGCTGCTGCTCACCGACAACACGATCGCGCGGATCATGGGCGTCGCCCTGCTCGTGCTGCCGGTCATCGGCGCCTGGGCCCTCGTGCGCGAGCTGCTCTTCGGAGTGCGGTCCGAACGGCTCGCGCGCATCCTCGAGGCCGAGGGCGGTCTGCCCGAGGAGGAGGTCGAGGTGCGCCCGAGCGGTCGACCGCTACGCGACGAGGCGGATGCCGTGTTCCCCGCGTATCGGGCCGAGACCGAGGCGTCCCCCCAGAGCTGGCGGGCCTGGTTCCGTCTCGGCATCGTGTACGACGCCTCGGGCGACCGCCGCCGCGCGCGCCAGGCGATCCGCCGGGCGATCGCCCTCTACCGGGCCGACACCGCCCAGTCGACCGCCTGATCGACCGTCGTGTGCTCGAAGGCGAAGCCGTCGTCGAGCAGCTTCTGCGGGATGACCTTCTGGCTCGACAGCAGCAGCTCGTGCGCGGCCTCGCCGAGCGCGAGCGTCATCGCCCTCTCGGGGATGCGGAAGGCGTACGGGCGGTGCAGGTCCGAGGCGAGCCGCTTCATCAGGCGGTCCGCTGTCGCGGGCGTCGGCCCGGCCAGGTTCACGGGGCCGTCGAGTGACGAGGTGACGAGATGCCGGATGGCGGCCACCTCGTCGAGGAGGCTGATCCACGGCCAGTGCTGGCCGCCCGTGCCCAGGTGCCCGGAGACCCCGAGCTTCGTGAGAGTGCGCAAGGGTTTGAGCGCGCCCTCCGGCCCGAGCACGAGGCCCGTGCGCAGCGTGACGACCCGGGTCTTCTCGGGTGCGAGGTCGGCCACCGTCTCCCACTCCTGGCAGAGATCGGCGAGGAAGCCGGTTCCCGCTGCGGACTCCTCGGTGAGCCGGGAGCCCGGGCGGTCGCCGTAGAACCCCACCGCCGAGGCGCTCAGGAACGTCGCGGGAGGCGATGAGGCCATCCGCATGGCGTCGGTGAGGGCGTGCGTGGCCTGCACCCGGGATTCGAGGATCTGCTTCCTGTACGAGGAGGTCCACGGCAGATGGCTGAGCGAGGCGCCGGAGAGGTTGACGACGACGTCGGCGCGGTCGATGAGCGTGAAGTCGAGCATCCGCGCCGACGGAGCCCAGTTCACCTCGTGATCGTTCTGCGGGGCCCGGCGCACGAGGCGCGTGACCTCGTGGCCGTCCTCCTCGAGCGCCCGCGCGAGGGTCGTGCCGATCATGCCGGACGCGCCGCCCATGAGGATCCGGAGCGGGCCGCCCGTGGAGCGTCTGCGATGGGGGGAGGAGAGGGGAGCCACTACGCGAGCGAGGCCTCGAGGGTGATCGGGATGCCGGAGAGCGCCTGCGAGACCGGGCAGTTGGCCTTCGCCTCGGCCGCGATGCGGTCGAAGTCCTCCTCGCTGATGCCGGGGACCTTGGCGTTCACGAGCAGGTGGCTGCCCGTGATGCCGGTGCCCGGCTGGAAGGTGACGGCGGCCGTCGTCTGGATGCTCTCGGGCGCCGTGCCGAACTTGGTGAGAGCGCTGGCGAACGCCATCGAGAAGCAGGAGGCGTGCGCCGCGCCGAGGAGCTCCTCGGGCGTCGTCGTGCTGTTGTCGCCCTCCGAGCGGGCGCGCCAGTTCACGGCGAGCGAGGCGGCCTTCGACGAGTCGAGCGAGGTGGTTCCCGCGCCGTGAGCGAGGTCGCCGGTCCACACGGTCGTAGCTTCACTGGTAACAGCCATGGTCTTCTCCTTGCACGAAGGTCGCGGCCCGCTGTGCGCGGGAGCGGCGGGGCATCGCACCGCACCTCAAGCCTATGGTCTCGAGGCGGAGAACGGGTCAGACTC
Organism: Compostimonas suwonensis; assembly: GCF_002797855.1. Taxonomy (GTDB): domain Bacteria; phylum Actinomycetota; class Actinomycetes; order Actinomycetales; family Microbacteriaceae; genus Compostimonas; species Compostimonas suwonensis. The sequence continues at coordinate 48,035 of NZ_PGFB01000004.1, read as the reverse complement.
CGGCGGCGCCCCGCCCCAGGATCCGGGCCCGTACGAGCAACAGGTAGAGCTGGCATCCGAGGCAGTATCCGAAGACCGAGTTGAGGAACGCGGCTATGAAGCCCAGGATCGCCGCGACCACGATCGCACCGGGCACTCCGACGAGGCCCAGCACGAGCCCGACGCCCGTGATGACGAGGCCGACTCCTTGAGCGAAGGTCGGCGGCACCGGGTCTTCGAGCTCGCTCGGCGGCGCGAGTCGCGGGCGCACGAGCCGTTTGAAGAGCAGGCCGTAGGGGTGGCGCGCGATCCCGGCGAAGGCGCCCCAGGCGAAGCCGAGCACGACGACCGCGAGCACGATCGTCGCCGCGGCGTCCGCCCCGGCGATGCCGAGGAAGACGACGGCGAGCAGCAGTACGGCGGTGATCGCCGCACCGAATCGGGGGCCGCGCGGGTCGATTCCCGTGTTCGTGCCCATGCCTGTGTTCGTGGTCATCTAGGCCTCCTGGAGTATCCGGTCGAGGTGCTCCCGCACGGCCTGCGGGCGGGGTGCTCCGCCGATGCGGGCCCGCACGGCGCCGTGACGGTCGAGGATGAGCGTCGTCGGCGTCTGCATGACGTGAAAGCGGTCGGCGAGGTCGGCACGGTGGGTGAGGTCGACGTCGACGTGGGCGATCCCCGGATGCCGCGCGGCCGTCGCTCCGAGCATCGTGCGGGTCGCGGGGCAGCGGGCGCAGAACTCCGTGGAGAACTGCAGGAGAGTCGCGCTCGTTCCGAAGGGGGTCTCGCTCGCGACATCCTGCGCCGTCACGATCTCGAGCCCGCTCTGCGCGCGAGCCCTGCCCGTGCGGGCGCGCCAGATCAGGCCGGCCGCCGTCGCGACGGCGACGAGCCCGAGCACCGCTGCAGCCGCGCCGATCCAGTTCATCGTGCACAGAGGCTACGCCGCGTCATCCTCTCGTGGTGCTCTATGACGCTCCGTGACAGCCCTCCGTCGAACCCGGATGCAGGAGTCTTTCCGGTCAGGCTGGATTTCGAGGTCTCAGATCGATCGCCCTGGGTCATCGGGTGCTCCGCTTCCGCTATCGAATGGTCATGTCCAGTTGGCCCGCTCGTGGCGGCGGCGGTCCTCGCTGCGCTGCGCGAGGGAGACCACCGTGCGCCAGTTGTGCACGACACCCCGTCTGGATGCCGCGGCATCCGCGCAGGCGATACGCTGAGAGTCGTGTCTACGACTACTAATCCCTTCGGCCAGGTGCTCGTCGCCCTGGTCACGCCCTTCACCGCCGACGGCGAGGTCGACTGGGCCGACGTCGAGAAGCACATCGACGATGTCATCACGGCAGGCGCCGACGGGATCGTCGTCACGGGCACCACGGGCGAGACGAGCACGCTCACCGACCCCGAGAAGATCCGCCTCGTCGAGGTCGGCAAAGAGGTCGCGGCGGGCCGGGCGAAGATCATCACCGGCGGCGGCTCCAACGAGACCGCCCACGCCATCGAGCTCGCGAAGAAGAGCGAGAAGGCGGGGGCCGACGGCAACATGATCGTCACGCCCTACTACAACAAGCCCACCCAGGCCGGTGTGCTCACCCACTTCCGCATGATCGCCGACGCGACCGATCTGCCGGTCATCCTCTACGACATCCCCGGGCGCACGGGTATCCCGATCACATACGAGACGATCCTGCGCGCCGCGAAGCACCCCAACATCCTCGCCGTGAAAGACGCCAAGGGCGATCTCAGCGAGGTGAGCCGTGTGCTCAACCAGACAGACCTCATGTACTTCGCGGGCGACGACGCCAACGCGCTGCCCACCCTCGCGATCGGCGGCACGGGCCTCATCGGCGTGACCGCGAACATCGCCGCGACCCCGTACCGCCAGATCGTGGATGCCGTCAACACCGGCGATCTGCCGACAGCGACGGCCGCGCACCAGAAGCTCGAGCCTCTCGTGCGCGCGGTGATGACCCACGTGCCCGGCACGGTCGCGGCCAAGTACATCCTGCACGGTTTGGGCCGCATCGGCAGCCCGCGCGTTCGCCTGCCGCTCGTGGGCCCCGAGGAATGGGAGGCCGCGCAGATCGAAGACGAAATCGATCTCGTGCGCGACATCCCGGGTCTCGACTTCAGCAATTTCCGGCCCGACCGCAATGCCGCCGCTGGCGGCGCTCTGCCCAAGGTCGCCGGCACAACCCGCTAGGAGGGCCTATGCCCAGCACCGTTTTCGCTCCCGCCGAACTCCGAGAAGGGACACTCCGCGTCACCCCGATCGGCGGTCTCGGCGAGATCGGCCGCAACATGACGATCTTCGAGTACGCCGGAAAGATCCTCATCGTCGACTGCGGGGTGCTCTTCCCCGAGGTCGACCAGCCCGGGGTCGACCTGATCCTGCCCGACTTCAGCCCGATCCGCGACCGCCTCGACGACGTCGTGGGCGTGGTGCTCACCCACGGGCACGAAGACCACATCGGCGCGGTTCCCTATCTGCTGCGCCTGCGCCAGGACATCCCGCTCATCGGCTCGAGCCTCACGCTCGCCCTCGTGGAGGCGAAGCTCAAGGAGCACCGCATCCAGCCGTACAGCCTGACCGTCTCCGAAGGCCAGACCGAGAAGCTCGGCCCCTTCGAGCTCGAGTTCGTCGCGGTCAACCACTCGATCCCCGACGCGCTCGCCGTGTTCATCGCGACCCCGGGCGGCACCGTGCTGCACACGGGCGACTTCAAGATGGACCAGCTCCCGCTCGACAACCGCATCACCGACCTGCGCGCCTTCGCGCGTCTCGGCGAACGCGGCGTCGACCTCTTCCTCGTCGACTCGACGAACGCCGACGTGCCGGGATTCACGGCTCTCGAGCGCTCCATCGGCCCCGTGCTCGACTCCGTCATCGCGCGGGCGCCGCGCCGGGTCATCGTCGCGAGCTTCTCGAGCCACGTGCACCGTGTGCAGCAGGTTCTGGATGCCGCGCATGCGAACGGCCGCCGCGTCGCCCTGCTGGGGCGCTCGATGGTGCGCAACATGACGATCGCGGCCGAGCTCGGCTACCTCAAGGTGCCCGAGAACGTGCTCATCGACTACAAGAAGGCCAAGGACATCCCCGACGACAAGATCGTCTACATGAGCACGGGCTCGCAGGGGGAGCCGATGGCGGTGCTCAGCCGCATGGCCAATCTCGACCACCAGATCGAGGTCGGGCCGGGCGACACGGTCATCCTCGCCTCGAGCCTCATCCCGGGCAACGAGAACGCGGTCTACCGCGTGATCGACGGGCTCACGAAGCTCGGGGCCAACGTCGTGCACAAGGGCAACGCGAAGGTGCACGTCTCCGGTCACGCGTCCGCGGGCGAGCTGCTCTACTGCTACAACATCCTCAAGCCCAAGAACGTGCTGCCGGTGCACGGCGAGTACCGCCACCTCGTGGCGAACGCGAAGCTCGCGCGCGACACGGGCGTGCCCGAGGCGAACACGATCCTCGCCGAGGACGGCACCGTGATCGACCTGCGCGACGGCGTCGCGACGGTCGTCGGCCAGCTCGACCTCGGCTACGTCTACGTCGACGGATCGACCGTGGGCGAGATCACCGAGGCCGATCTCAAGGATCGCCGCATCCTCGCCGAGGAGGGCTTCATCTCGATCATCATCGTGGTCGAGTCGGCGACCGGCCGGGTCGTCGTGGGTCCGGAGATCCACGCGAAGGGCTTCGCCGAGGACGAGTCGGTGTTCGACGACGTCAAGCCGAAGATCATCGCAGCTCTCGCGGATGCCGCGCGAGACGGCATCAGGGAGCAGCACGCACTGCAGCAGGTCGTGCGCCGCACGGTCGGCCGCTGGGTCAACACCTCGTACCGCCGTCGCCCGATGATCGTCCCCATGGTCATCGAGGCCTGAACGGCGGAGCCCTCCACGGGCCCTCCACAGACGCGTCGTCACAAGGGTGTAGCAGGATCATCCCCACGAGGGATTTTCTCGTACGCCCCGTTCGGTTACGGTGAGAGTTCAACCACCAGCCGAACCTGAGGAGCCGTGTGGGCATCGCGCGCAAGTGGGTCTTCCCCATCATCCGAATCCTGCTCGTCGCGGCGATCGCCATCGCTCTCGGCAAGCTGGCGTTCTTCCCCGATTCGAGTGATGAGAGCGATCCGGCCGTGCCGACCGGCCAGGTCACGCAGCCGCAGTACTCGGTGGCGCTCGGCACGATCACGAACGACGTGACTCTCGACGGCACCGTGTCGGCCGACCCCGCGGTGCCCGTCAAGGCGGTCGCCGCGGGCACGGTCGACGAGATCTTCGTCTCGGCGGGCCAGCCGGTGGCGGCCGGCGACGAGCTCTTCGACATCAAGGTCGAGACGCCGAGAGACCCCGTGGAGTCGACGGGCCCCGACGGCAGCGTCACGGTCAGCCAGCCCAAGCCCTCGGTGAGCTATGAGAAGGTGCTCGCACCGACGAACGGCGTGCTGAGCGCGCTGTCGGTCATCCACGGCCAGGCGGTCGCCGTGGGCGAGGACACCGCGCAGGTGGCCCCGCCCACGTTCTCGGTCAGCGGCTCGCTGAGCCCCGAGCAGCAGTACCGTCTCGTCGACCAGCCGACGGAGGCGAGCGTCGCGATCACCGGCGGGCCTGCGCCGTTCACCTGCACGGGGCTCACGATCTCCACCCCGCTCGCCGGGGCGGACGCGGGCGGGTCCGGAGGCGCGGGCGGTGCCTCGGGCGGGGGCGGCTCCGCGGGGGCGACCGTGCGGTGCGCCGTGCCTCCCGAGGTGAAGGTGTTCTCGGGCCTCGCGGCCGAGGTCACGATCGCGGGCGGCACGGCCGAGAACGTGCTCGTGGTGCCGACGACAGCGGTCAAGGGCTCGGCCGACACGGGGGTCGTCTGGTTCGTGGGGGCCGACGGCGCCACCGAGGAGCGCCCCGTGACCCTCGGGCTCAACGACGGGCAGAACGTCGAGATCACGGGAGGGGTCGCCGAGGGCGACACCGTGCTCCAGTTCGTGCCCGGGGCCGTGGCCCCCGGCGGCCCCGACGGCCAGAACTGCACGCCCGTCGGCGACGGCGGCATGATGTGCGCACCCGTGGCGTTCTAGTGGAGCTCCTCCTCCTCGAGGGCGTGACCCGCACGATCGAGCTGCCCGACGCCCCGCCCCTCACGATCCTGAGCGGCGTCGACCTCGCCGTCGACGCGGGCGACCGCATCTCGATCGTCGGGCGCTCCGGCTCCGGCAAGTCCACCCTGCTCAACCTGCTCGGTCTGCTCGACAGCCCGTCGAGCGGCCGTCTCGTCTTCGACGGGCAGGATGTCGCGTCGCTCTCCTCCGGGCAGCGCGACCGCCTGCGCGGTCGCGACGTGGGCTTCATCTTCCAGCAGTTCAACCTGCTGGAGGGCCGCACGGCGCTCGAGAACGTCATGACCCCGCTCCTCTACGCGAGCGGGCGGCAGTTCTGGCGGCGGCGCGAGATCGCCTCGGCCATGCTCGACCGGGTGGGCCTCTCGCACCGGCTCACGGCGATGCCCCACAAGCTCTCGGGGGGCGAGCAGCAGCGCGTGGCCATCGCACGCTCGCTCGTGCGCGAGCCCCGCGTCATCCTGGCCGACGAGCCCACGGGTGCCCTCGACGTCGAGACCGGCGGCACGGTCATGCAGCTGCTCGACGAGGTGGCGCGCTCCTCGGGCGCGGCCCTCGTGACGATCACCCACGATCTGGCGATCGCCGAGCTCGCGTCGCGGCACTTCCGGCTCGACCACGGTGTGCTGACCCCCGTCTCCGTGCATGCGGCCGAGGGCCTCATCGCGGTGTCCGGCCCCGCCGCCGGCCCCGCCACCGATGCGGGGGAGGCCTCGTGAGAGACGCCGGCACGAGCTTCGTGGGCGCCCTGCTGGAGGCGTGGCAGGAGCTCCGCATCCACAAGACCCGCGTGCTGCTCTCGCTCATCGGGGTGGCCGTGGCGGTCTGCGCGCTCACGACGGTCGTGGGCCTCGGCACCGTCGCGAAGCAGGCGACCGTCGAGGTGCAGGAGAGGTCGAGCGGCCGCCCCGCGTCGATCTACCTGTCGGCGAGCATGCCCGATGGCTCGGCCGTCGACCCCGAGGTCATGCAGAAGACCTGGAGCGAGTCTGTCGAGCGCTACGGGGTCGGCTACGCCAGCCGGGTGCTCATGGGCGGCACGGGTCTCGTGCAGTTCGTCGACGGCGCCGTGCCGGTCGCGACGCAGGCCGTCGACGAGCCCTACGGCGCCATGCATCGTTTTGTGCTCGACCAGGGCGAGTGGTTCGCCCCGGGCGACGCCGAGCGGCTCGCACCCGCGATCATCGTCAACCAGCTCTTCTGGCAGCGGCTCGGCTCGCCCGAGCTCTCGACCCATCCCACCGTCTCCCTGCTCGGCGAGTATCCGACCACCGCCGTCGTGACGGGCGTCTACACCTCCCCGTCGTGGCAGCAGCAGCCCGAGATGTACATGCTCGCCGACGCATACTTCGCCTTCGTCGGCCCGGAGGCGGCCTCGCAGCAGAGCCCGCAGTACGAGATGTGGGTTCCCGAGGCCGTCGCCGGAGAGCTCACGGGGGCGCTCGAGCGCGACTTCACGGCCGCCCTCGGCGAGGGCGCGCAGGTGTACGCCAACCGGCAGGACTACGCCGCCTATGGAGGCGATCCGTATCTGCCGCTCACTCTCGGGGTCGGCGGGATCGCCGTGCTCGTGCTGCTCCTCGGCGCTCTGGGGCTGCTCAACATCGCTCTCGTGACGGTCAAGCAGCGCATCCGCGAGATCGGCATCCGCCGCAGTTTCGGCGCGACGGCGGGGCGGGTGTTCTTCGCGGTCATGATGGAGAGCGTCGTCGCGACGATCGCGGCCGGCGCCATCGGCGTGATGGCCGCGGTGCTCATCGTGAAGAACCCGTGGGTCGAAGGGCTGATCGGGCAGGGGCTCGTCACCGAGTTCCCTCCTTTCCCCGCGGATGCCGCGCTCCTCGGTCTCGGCGCGGCGACGCTCGTGGGCGCGCTCGCGGGTCTTATGCCCGCGCTCATCGCCGTGCGGGTGAAGGTCATCGACGCGATCCGATATTGACGCACGGGCTTCGACGCACGGCCATCGACGCTCGGCCGTATCGATGCTCGGCCGTATCGATGCACAGCCGTTATCCCGCGGCATCCGCCCGGGGCGAGGTGTGCCGTAGCATCTCTGCATGGCAGCGTTCGGGATCCGCGAAGCGACATCGAGTGACGCGCGGCTGCTCACCGACATGCTCGTCGAGGCCGCGAACTGGAACCGGCTCGCGGCGAGGCCTCGCGTCGAGGTGCTCGCCGACCGGGGAGTGCTGCGCTACATCTCCGGATGGAAACGCCCCGGCGACCACGGCGTCGTCGCGCTCGATCCCGAGGGCATCCCCATAGGTGCGTGCTGGTACCGGCTGTTCCCGGGCAACGACCCCGGTTACGGCTTCGTGAGCCCCGGAGTGCCCGAGCTCACGCTCGGCGTCAACCCCATGTGGCGCGCTCGCGGGGCCGGCCGCGAGCTTCTGCAGGCGCTCGTGCGCGATGCGGCCGCCGCCGGGCATGCCCGTCTGAGCCTGAGTGTCGATCGCGGCAACCACGCCCAGGGCCTCTACCGCAGCGAGGGCTTCGTCGTCGTCTCCTCCGGCGACGACTCCGACACGATGGTCAAAGCGCTGCACTAGCCCTGCACCTCGCCCCGGCGCCCGCCTCCCACCACACACCCGGCCGGCTACCGGGCAATGCCGGGGGTCGCGGGTACCGTGGAAGCCATGGCTACGAGCACCAAGTCCTCAGGTAGCGCGCGCGCATCGTCGTCGCGCGGCGGCACGACGACGAAACGCTCGACCTCGCGCACGGCGACCTCCCGCACGGCGGCGCAGAAGACCGTCGCCTACCCGAGCGAGTCGGGCCCCGGCGTCCTCACCCGCGCCTGGCTCGGCATGGCCCATGTCGTCGGGGGCGCGGCCCGTGCGCTCGGCCCCGAGAAGCTCGCCAAAGAAGAGCGCCGCGACGGCATCCCCTTCTTCCTCTTCCTCCTCGCGATCGCGGGCGCGATCGTCGAGTGGTTCCTCGTCAACGAGGCCGTCGCCGTGAGCCTCGACGCCTGGACCTTCGGCGGGCTCTTCGGCCGTGTCGCCTACGCCCTGCCCGTCGTGATGCTCCTGTTCTCGATCTGGCTGTTCCGGCATCCGGCCTCGGTGAGCGACAACGGCCGCATCGGCATCGGCCTCGCGATCCTGCTCATCTCGATCTCGGGCCTGTGTGCGATCTTCGCGGGGCAGCCCTCGCCGAGCGAGGGCATGCCCTCGCTCGCGCTCGCCGGGGGAGTGCTCGGCTGGATCGTCTCGGCCCCGCTCTCCGCGCTCATGACCCCGATCGGCGCCGGCATCGTCATGGGGGTGTTCATCCTGTTGAGCGTCTTCATCATCACGAAGACGCCGCCGAACAGGGTCGGCTCGCGATTGCGCGAGCTCTATGCGTACCTCTTCGGCGCAACAGTCCAGAGCGACGAGGAGCGCGCGGCCGCGAAGACGGCGAAGACGACCCCGGTCGAGCTCGAGGGCGTCGACGGCGATGGCGACGAGGGCAACGCCCTGCCGTGGTGGCGCAGAAACTCGAGCAAGCGCGAAGAAGACCCCGAGTTCGACTCGCCGGTCACGCCGCTGACCGAGGTTCTGGGCGGCGCGGCCCCGGCCGGAGGCTTCACGACGGCCCTCGAACCGGACGCCGCGCCCGACGACGGCCACTACGGCACCGAGCTGCTCGAAGACCTGCTCAGGGCCGAAGACGCGGTCAAGCAGTTCACGGGGGAGGTCGACGCCCCGATCGGGTTGCGCTCCGACGGCGCATCCGGAGCGACGGGGGTCACCGACATCCTGCCCGGTCTCGGCGAGGCCGGCGCCGGCGCGTTCGACGACGGAACCCTCGATGAAGACGCGACCCCGCTCCCTCCCGAGCACCCGGCCGCCCCCTACCGGCTGCCCTCGGCGTCGACGCTCTCGGCCGGCTCCCCGGCGAAGGCGCGCTCGGCCGCGAACGACGACGCCGTGCGCGCCATCACCGAGGTGCTCACCCAGTTCCAGGTCGATGCCAAGGTCACGGGCTTCTCGCGCGGGCCGACCGTCACCCGCTACGAGATCGAGCTCGGCCCGGGCGTCAAGGTCGAGCGGGTGACGGCGCTCGGCAAGAACCTCTCCTACGCGGTCGCGAGCAACGAGGTGCGCATCCTCTCTCCGATCCCCGGCAAGAGCGCGATCGGCATCGAGATCCCGAACCCCGACCGCGAGATCGTGTCGCTCGGCGACGTGCTGCGCTCGAGCGCGGCGACCAACAGCACCCACCCCATGACGATCGGCGTCGGCAAAGACGTCGAGGGCGGCTTCGTCGTCGCCAACCTCGCCAAGATGCCCCACCTCCTCGTCGCCGGCTCGACGGGTTCGGGCAAGTCGAGCTTCGTCAACTCGATGATCACGAGCCTGCTCATGCGGGCCAAGCCCGCCGACGTGCGTATGGTGCTCATCGATCCGAAGCGCGTCGAGCTCACGATCTACGCCGGAGTGCCGCACCTCATCACGCCCATCATCACGAACCCCAAGAAGGCCGCGGAGGCCTTGCAGTGGGTCGTGAAGGAGATGGACATGCGCTACGACGACCTCGCGAGCTTCGGTTTCCGTCACATCGACGACTTCAACAAGGCCGTCGTCAACAACGAGATCGTGCTCCCCGTCGGCAGCGAGCGCACGCTCAAGCCGTACCCGTACCTGCTCGTCGTCGTCGACGAGCTCGCCGACCTCATGATGGTCGCGCCTCGCGACGTCGAGGACTCGATCGTGCGCATCACGCAGCTGGCCCGGGCATCCGGCATCCACCTCGTGCTCGCCACCCAGCGTCCGAGCGTCGACGTCGTCACGGGGCTCATCAAGGCCAATGTGCCGAGCCGTCTCGCCTTCGCGGTGAGCAGCATGACCGACTCGCGGGTCATCCTCGACCAGCCCGGCGCCGACAAGCTCATCGGCCAGGGCGACGCGCTCTTCCTGCCGATGGGGCAGTCGAAGGCCATCCGCGTGCAGGGCGCCTGGGTCAACGAGTCCGAAGTCGCCAAGGTCGTCGAGCACGTGACGCGCCAGGCCCGCCCCGAGTACCGGCAGGATGTCGCGGCGGCCGCCGCGCGCAAAGAGGTCGATGCCGACATCGGCGACGACCTCGAGCTGCTGCTCGCTGCCGCCGAGCTCGTCGTCTCGACCCAGTTCGGCTCGACGTCGATGCTCCAGCGCAAGCTGCGCGTCGGCTTCGCGAAGGCCGGCCGCCTTATGGACCTGCTCGAGTCCCGCGAGATCGTCGGGCCGTCGGAGGGCTCGAAGGCGCGTGACGTGCTCGTCACCCCCGAGCAGCTGCCCGGAGTGCTCGCGCAGCTGCGCGGCGATGGGCCCGCCGCGGGTTCGCCGGCGGCAGGCGGGCAGACCACGTCGCAGCCGACCGGTGATCGCGGTGCCGATCGAAACGGTGCCGATCGGTACAGCGGCGATCCCGTCGCGGCCATGACGGCGGGCTACGATGAGGTCGAAGGTTCTTCAGACGAGGACGCCTGGCAGCTGACCGACAGGGAGTGATGTCGATGAGTCTCCCCGACGGCGCGGATGCGGTGACGCCGAAGCCGAGCAACTGGAACGCCCCGAATATCATCACGGTCGTTCGCATCCTGCTCGCTCCGCTCTTCATCTACCTGCTGCTCGCCGACGACGGCCACGACGGCTGGATGCGGTACGCGGCCGCCGTGCTCTTCATCCTCGCGATCGCCACCGACGGGGTCGACGGAGCGCTCGCCCGGCGCAACGGGCAGGTCACCGATCTGGGCAAGATCCTCGACCCGATCGCCGACAAGGTGCTCACGGGCGGGGCTCTCGTGGGGCTCTCCATTCTGGGCGAGCTGCCGTGGTGGGTCACGATCATCATCCTCGTGCGCGAGGTCGGCATCACGGCGTTCCGTTTCGCGGTGCTGAGCGACCGGGTCATCCCGGCCTCCCGCGGCGGCAAGCTCAAGACGATCGCGCAGTCGGTCGCGATCTCCGTGGCGCTCCTGCCCTTCCCGAGCCTGCTCGGCTCGTGGTTCGACGTCGTCAACGTCATCCTCATGTCGATCGCCTTCGTGCTCACGGTCGTCACGGGCATCGACTACCTCTGGCAGGCATGGCGCCACAACCGCACGGCACGCTCGGCATCGTGACCGAGCCCGAGCCCGTCGAGGATGTCACGGCGGAGCTGCTCGCCGAGCTCACCCGGCGGGGGCTCACGGTCGCCGTCGCCGAGTCGCTCACGGGCGGCCTGCTGACGGCCGAGCTGACCCGGCCGGCGGGCGCGTCGGCGGTTGTGCTCGGAGGGGTCGTCGCCTATGCGACGGAGCTCAAGCACTCGGTGCTCGGGGTCGAGAGCGGGCTGCTGGCCGTGCACGGGCCGGTGCATCCGGATGTCGCGATGCAGCTGGCCGTCGGCGTGCGCAGCGCTCTCGCGGTCGATGGGGCGCGTGCCGACGTCGGGATCGCCACGACGGGCGTGGCGGGGCCGGACCCGCAGGGCGGCCAGCCGCCGGGAACGGTCTTCGTCGGCCTGTCGATCGGCTCGGAGGTGACCGTCGCGCCCCTGCTCCTGACGGGCGATCGGGCGGCGATCCGGGGAGAGACCGTAGCGTTCGCTGTGGACTACCTGAGAGCGGGCCTGGCCCGTACTTTCGCGGAATAGATTGCATTTCCATCTGGTTACAGATGCCAGATTCACAACAAAACTACAGTCATCCTGGTTAGAGTTTTCGAAAGGAATCGGTGTAGTACACTTACCGGTTCTAACCATTATTTCTCAGGGTTGACAGGCAATGTAAGGAGGGTCCAGTGGTTCTTGTTCGTCAGGAAATCGGCGACGTTCTCAGGGACTTCCGCCTGCAGAAAGGCCGTACGCTCCGACAGGTCGCCAGCAAGGCGAGTGTCGCCCTCGGCTACCTGAGCGAAGTCGAACGTGGCCAGAAAGAGGCTTCGTCAGAGATCCTCGCGTCAGTCGCGGATGCTCTCGACACCCCGATCTCCGTCATCATGCGTGAAGTGGGCGACCGCCTCGCCGTGATCGAGGGCATCGATCCCATCCCCGACACCGTTCCCGACGAGTTCGTCGCAGACTACGACGTCGACCTGGTCGCGCGCTAGCGATCACCGACGCCAGCCTCGTGCTGGGCGCCCCGGTTCGGAGTTCCCCCGACTCCCCGGGGCGTTCATCGTTTAAGGCGTCCGTCGTTCATAGAGCGCTGTGCGGGTGGGTGCGTACGCACAGGGTGCCGGCGGCGCGCTAGCGTTGACGGATGCGATTGAGTGAGTTCCGGCGGGCGATCGCCGACGAGTTCGGCGACGACTACGGGCGCGTGGTCACGAACGATCTCGTCGTGGCGTCTCTCGGCGACCGTACGGCCGAGCAGGCGCTCTCGGCGGGTGTGAGCCCGAAAGACGTCTGGCTCGCGCTCTGCCAGGTCACGGGTGTTCCGCCGACCCGCCGTTACGGCGTGGGTCTGCCGGCGCCCAAAGACTGACGCGCTCGCAACACGCCGCACGACCATCGAAGATGTGTTCGAGAATCGATAGACTCCTTCACAGCGGACCTCGAAGACGAATTGTTCACACGTGGTCCTCCGACAGCTCGTTCTGTCGGTGGCCGCGCGTACTGTCGGTCTCGTCATCGACACCGCCCCGCCTTGTCGCAGCTCTTCCTCGCGCGGAGTACGACGACAGCCTGTAGGCGAAACAGAATGCGACACGAAGGAGACTCAAATGCCATCAGCAGCCGATCGTGAGAAATCACTGGAGACCGCTCTCGCCCAAATCGACCGTCAGTTCGGCAAGGGCTCCGTCATGCGCCTGGGCAGCGACGAACGCGCGCCCGTCGCCGTCATCTCGACGGGCTCGATCGCCCTCGACGTGGCCCTCGGCATCGGGGGGCTCCCGCGTGGCCGCATCGTCGAGATCTACGGCCCGGAGTCCTCGGGTAAGACCACGCTCACCCTCCACGCCATCGCCAACGCCCAGCGCGGCGGCGGTATCGCGGCGTTCATCGACGCCGAGCACGCGCTCGACCCCGACTACGCCTCGAAGCTCGGCGTCGACATCGACCAGCTGCTCGTGTCGCAGCCCGACACGGGTGAGCAGGCACTCGAGATCGCCGACATGCTCGTGCGGAGCGGATCGATCGACCTCATCGTCATCGACTCGGTGGCAGCCCTCGTGCCCCGTGCAGAGATCGAGGGCGAGATGGGCGACTCGCACGTCGGACTCCAGGCGCGCCTGATGTCGCAGGCCCTCCGCAAGCTCACCGGCGGCCTCAGCCAGACCAACACCACCATGATCTTCATCAACCAGCTCCGCGAGAAGATCGGCGTCTTCTTCGGCAGCCCCGAGACCACCGCGGGCGGCAAGGCGCTCAAGTTCTACGCCTCGGTGCGTCTCGACATCCGCCGTATCGAAACGCTCAAAGACGGCACGGACGCCGTCGGAAACCGCACGCGCGTCAAGGTCGTCAAGAACAAGATGGCTCCGCCGTTCAAGCAGGCCGAGTTCGACATCCTCTACGGCATCGGCATCTCCCGCGAGGGCAGCCTCATCGACTTCGGTGTCGAGCACGAGATCGTCAAGAAGTCGGGCGCCTGGTACACCTACGACGGCGATCAGCTCGGCCAGGGCAAGGAGAACTCGCGGAAGTTCCTCATCGCGAACCCCGACGTCGCCGCCGAGATCGAGGCGAAGATCAAGGCCAAGCTCGGAGTGGGCGCCGCGGCCGTCGCTCCGGCTCCCGTGGAGTCCATCCAGCCGAAGATCGCAGCCCGGAAGGGCGCCTGAGCCGTGTCGGGGTCGGAGCGTTCACGCGACGGCCTCGCGCGGGTCACCTTCCTGCCGGGTGCCGATCGGGTGCCGGGTTCGCACGCATTCGCCGCCGACGAGAGCGCGGATGACGATGAGGGTGATGTCGGTGTCGTCGTCGAGTTCAGGAGCGTCGCCGGTGCGAGCGGCAACGCCGGTGCCGGTGCTTATGCGAATGACGACGCGGATGGCGATGCCGGCGACGTCGAGCTGACCGTGGATGAGCTCCGCTCGGAGGCGGAGGAGACCCTTCTGCGGCGGCTCCGGGGCAAGTCGTTCTCGAAGAGCGAGGCGGCAGAGATCCTGCGAGGCGTGACCGACGACCCGTCGATCGTCGACGGGGTCGTCGAGCGGATGGTCGAGCTCGGCTATCTCGACGACCGAAAACTCGCCGACCACATCGTGTACACCCACCACGATCGCAAGGGTCTCGGCCGCAAGGCGGTCGAGACCGAGCTGCGCCGGCGCAAGATCGAGGCCGAGGTCGTTGTCGAGGTCGTCGACGAGCTGCCCGACGACGAGCTCGAGAGGGCGAGCGAGCTCGCCGTCGAACGGATGTCGCGGCTCGGCTCGCTCGACGACACCGCGGCGGAGCGGCGGCTGAACGGCTTCCTCGCTCGGCGCGGATACTCCTCGGCGGTATCGCGTCAGGCCATCACCGCGGCCCTCGCTTCCCGGCGGCGCCCGCGCTCGGGAGTGCGTTTCGAGTGACCGTAAACTAGTCCCATCATGACGAGCATCACGGAAGCCCCGACGGTCATCGGCCGGTCGGAAGCGGCGCACGACGAATCGGGCCGTATTCGCACCTACGAAGTGAGAACCTTCGGCTGCCAGATGAACGTGCACGACTCCGAGCGTCTGAGCGGCTCCCTCGAGGCCGCCGGGTACGTGCCCGCCGACGGGGCCGAGGCCGACGTCGTGGTGATCAACACCTGCGCCGTGCGCGAGAACGCCGACAACAAGCTCTACGGCAACCTCGGCCACCTCGCCTCGGTGAAGAGGCGCCACGAGGGAATGCAGATCGCGGTCGGCGGCTGCCTGGCCCAGAAAGACAAGAACACGATCCTCGAGAAGGCGCCTTGGGTCGACGTCGTCTTCGGAACCCACAACATGGGCTCGCTGCCGAGCCTGCTCGAGCGCGCTCGTCACAACGGCGAGGCCCAGCTCGAGATCCTCGAGTCGCTCGAGATGTTCCCGTCCACCCTGCCGACGAAACGCGACTCGAGCTACAGCGGCTGGGTCTCGATCTCGGTCGGCTGCAACAACACCTGCACCTTCTGCATCGTGCCCTCGCTGCGCGGAAAGGAGAAAGACCGACGACCCGGCGACGTCCTCGCCGAGATCCAGGCGCTCGTCGACGACGGGGCCGTCGAGGTCACCCTGCTCGGCCAGAACGTCAACTCCTACGGGGTCGAGTTCGGCGACCGGCAGGCCTTCAGCAAGCTCCTGCGTGCGGCGGGCACCATCGCTGGGCTCGAACGCATCCGCTTCACGAGCCCGCACCCGGCAGCCTTCACCGACGACGTCATCGACGCCATGGCCGAGACGCCCGCGGTCATGCCACAGCTGCACATGCCGCTGCAATCGGGTTCCGATCGCATCCTGAAGGCCATGCGCCGGTCGTACCGCTCCGAGAAGTTCCTCGGAATCCTCGACCGCGTGCGGGCGAAGATCCCCGGCGCCGCGATCTCCACCGACATCATCGTCGGCTTCCCCGGCGAGACCGAGGAGGACTTCCAGGAGACCCTCCGGGTGGTCGAGGCCGCGCGCTTCGCCTCCGCCTTCACCTTCCAGTACTCGATCAGACCCGGAACCCCCGCGGCGACCCTGCCCGACCAGATCGCGAAGGAGGTCGTGCAGGAGCGCTACGAGAGGCTCGTCGCACTGCAGGACCGCATCTCCGAAGAGGAGAACCGCGCGCTCGTCGGCACGACCGTCGAGGTGCTCGTTGCCAACGGCGAAGGCCGCAAAGACTCCGACACCCACCGTATGAGCGGCCGCGCCGAAGACAGCCGCCTCGTTCACTTCGAGGTGCCGAGCGGATCCGACATCCCGCGGCCGGGCGACGTCGTCACAGCCACGATCACGCAGGCTGCGCCCTTCTACCTCATCGCCGACTCCACCGACGAGCAGCCCGTGCGGGTTCGGCGCACCCGGGCGGGAGACGCCTGGGATCGCGCGCAAGCCGACTCCTGCGCGGTTCCTGCGACCGGCGGGGCGACGGCGTCGAGCGAACCCGGTCGTGTGTCCCTCGGGCTTCCGACGCTGCGAGTCGTGACGACGCCGATCTACGACTCCAGCGACGGGCAGCGCTGAGCGCGACGATGCTCGTCGTGATCGTCGGTGCGACGGGCACCGGCAAGTCCGAGCTCTCGTTGCGGCTTGCGGAAGACCTCGCGGCATCGGGGCGGACAGCCGAGATCGTCAACGCCGACGCCATGCAGCTGTACCGGGGCATGGACATCGGCACGGCCAAGATCCCCGTCGACGAACGCCGCGGCATCCCGCACCACATGCTCGACGTGCTGGACGTGCGCGAGGAGTCGACGGTGGCTGCGTATCAGCACGACGCGAGGGCGGCCATCGGCGACATCCTCGGCCGCGGGTCGGTGCCCGTGCTCGTCGGCGGCTCCGGCCTCTACGTCTCCTCCGTCATCTACGACTTCCGTTTTCCCGGCACGGATGCCGCGATCCGCGAGCGGCTCGAGACCGAGCTGTCCGAGCGCGGCACCGCCCCTCTGCACGCGCGGCTGCTCGAGCTCGACCCCCGCGCGGCGCAGTCGATCGGGCCGAGCAACGGCCGTCGGCTCGTGCGCGCCCTCGAGGTCATCGAGATCACGGGCGAGCCGCACAGCGCCTCCCTGCCCGAGACGCCCGAGACCTGGATGCCCACGACGCTGCTCGGGCTCACCGCACCCCGGGCGGAGCTCGTCGCACGCCTCGACCGACGCGTCGAGGGCATGTGGGAGGCCGGTCTCCTCGGCGAGGTCGAGACCCTCATCCCGCAGGGGATCGAGCTCGGGGTGACCGCCAGCCGGGCGATCGGCTACGCCCAGGCGATCGACGAGCTCGCCGGCCGATCGAGCCGTGAGGAGGCCATCGCCGCCACCGCGCAGCTCACCCGCACCTACGCCCGGCGTCAGGTCAGCTGGTTCAAGCGCTACGCGCACACGAACTGGCTGGAGTACGACGATCCGAGGCGGTTCGAGAGAGTTTTCGAGCTCATGGGCCGCAACGAGCCGCAACTAGAGTAGAGGTCATGGCGATCGATCTGCACTTCACCAAAGGGCACGGCACGGGCAACGATTTCGTGCTGTTCACCGACCCCGAAGGGCAGACGAACCTCACTGCGAGCCAGATCGCCGCGATCTGCGACCGGCATTTCGGCGTCGGCGCCGACGGCCTCATCCGCGCCGTCCGTTCGAGCCATCTGCCGGAGGGCGCTGCGGCACTCGCCGAGGACGACTCCGCCGAGTGGTTCATGGATTACCACAACTCCGACGGCACGCCCTCGGAGATGTGCGGCAACGGCATCCGGGTGTATGCGCGCTACCTCATCGACAACGGCCTCGCCGAGCTCGCCGACGGCGACACGATGGCGATCGGGACCCGCGGGGGAGTGCGCGACCTGCAGCGCAACCTCACGGGCTTCCAGGTCGACCTGGGCCGCTGGGCGCTCGACGGCGGCGAGCCGCTCGTGCGGGCGAAGAACCTGCCGGTCGCGCGGCCGGGGCTCGGCATCAACGTCGGCAACCCGCATGTCGTCGTGGCCCTCGCCGACGAAGACGAGCTCAGGGCCGCCGATCTGAGCTTCATCCCGCACCTCGAGCCCGAGCCAGTTGATGGCGCGAATGTCGAGTTCGTGCTGCCGCTCGAACCGCTCGTGAAAGACGGCGTCGGCCACATCCGGATGCGCGTGCACGAGCGCGGCAGCGGCGAGACCCTCTCCTGCGGCACGGGAGCGGTGGCGGCGGCTCTCGCCACTCGGCACTGGGCGGGCCGGGGCGCGCCGAACCAGTGGCGTGTCGAGGTTCCTGGCGGAACACTCGGGGTGCGGATGTTCGCCACGGAGGACGGCGAGCACGTCTCGTTGTCCGGCCCCGCCGAGCTCGTCTTCGAAGGCGAGCTCACGCTCGACTGAGTGCGTGACCCGGTCAGTGCGAGCGACGGCGAGCGTGCAGCACGCGGAAGCCCTTGCTCGTGGCTGCGCGGGCCACGCTGAAGTCGTCGGGCAGGGTGTCCTGCAGCCAGCGGTGGAGCGAGTCAGAGCCGAGATTGCGCTGCACGACGAGCCAGGCGTCCGAGCCGTCGTCGAGGCGGGGCAGCCATCTCTGCAGCAGTCCGTGCAGCTCGTTCTTGCCGACCCGGATCGGGGGGTTCGACCAGATCGTGCGGAAGACCACGCCGTCGGGAACATCGTCGGGCAGTACGGCGTTGACATTGGTAGCGCCGACAGTGGCGGCATTCTTCCGGACGATGTCGAGAGCGCGCTGATTGACGTCGACGGCCCACACGGTGGCGTGCGGTGCCTGGAGGGCGAGCGTGAGAGCGATCGGACCCCAGCCGCAGCCGAGATCGAGGAAGTCGCCGCCGGGCGGAGGCTCGGGGGTGTTCGCGAGCAGGACCTGGGTGCCGGTGTCGATTCGTTCGGGGCTGAACATCCCGTTGGCGGTGGTGAGTTCGTAGTCCCGGCCGGCAAGGCGGGCGGTGATCGTACGGAGCTTGAGTTCGCTTCCCGGCGATGACGTGAAGTAGTGCTCGCTAGCCATAGAGGAAACGTACCGGACAGAGAGGAACTAGGGTTAACGCAATGACAGAACAGACCGATCGCGACGACGCCGTCGCCCGCGTGCTAGCCAATGCCGAGACGAGTGCTTCCCGCTACTCGCTCTTCGGCTCCGGCGGCGCGCAAGCACTCGGTGAGGGCGGTCGGGGAACGGATCTCGACGCGGGCCGCGACGGGGATCAGCTCGACCGTGAGGAACGGCAGGCGCTGCGACGCGTCGCCGGGCTCTCGACCGAGCTCGAGGACGTCACCGAGGTCGAATACCGGCAGCTGCGGCTCGAGAACGTCGTGCTCATCGGCGTCTACTCGCAGGGCAGCCTCGCCGACGCCGAGAACTCGATGCGCGAGCTCGCCGCGCTCGCCGAGACGGCGGGCGCGAACGTGCTCGACGGCCTCCTGCAGCGGCGCCCGCACCCCGATCCCAGCACCTATCTGGGTCGCGGCAAGGCCGACGAACTGCACGGCATCGTGAGCGCTCTCGGAGCGGATACCGTCATCGCCGACACCGAGCTCGCGCCCAGCCAGAGGCGTGCACTCGAAGACGTCGTCAAGGTCAAGGTCATCGACCGCACGGCCGTCATCCTCGACATCTTCAGCCAGCACGCGAAGAGCCGTGAGGGCAAGGCGCAGGTGGAGCTCGCCCAGCTCGAGTACCTGCTGCCGCGACTGCGCGGCTGGGGCGACTCGATGTCCCGCCAGGCCGGTGGCCAGGTGGGTGGCGCGGGTGCCGGTATGGGTTCCCGTGGCCCCGGTGAGACGAAGATCGAGCTCGACCGCCGCCGGATCCACACCCGGATGGCGCGCCTGCGCAAGCAGATCAAGGGCTTCGCGCCCGCCCGCGAGGCGAAGCGCGCGAACCGCAATCGCTTCGAGGTTCCCTCTGTCGCGATCGCGGGCTACACGAACGCCGGCAAGTCGAGCCTCCTGAACCGCATCACGAAGGCGGGGGTGCTCGTCGAGAACGCCCTCTTCGCGACGCTCGACGCGACCGTGCGCAAGAACCAGACGGCCGACGGCCGTACCTACACGCTCACCGACACCGTCGGATTCGTGCGCAACCTTCCCCACCAGCTCGTCGAGGCCTTCCGCTCGACGCTCGAGGAGGTCGGCGACGCCGACATCATCGTGCACGTCGTCGACGGCTCGCATCCCGACCCGGCCAGCCAGCTGGCGACGGTGCGCGACGTGATCGGCGAGGTCGACGGCCGCGACATCCCGGAGATCGTCGTCTTCAACAAGAGCGACCTGGTGAGCGACGACGACCGTCTTGTGCTTCGCGGCCTCGAGCCGACCGCGATCTTCGCCTCTGCCCGCACGGGGGAGGGCGTGGAGGAGATCCTCGCCCGCATCGACGAGCTGCTGCCGAGCCCCGCGGTCGACATCGAGGTCCTCATCCCCTACGACAGGGGCGATCTCGTCGCCGCCTTGCACGACAACAACCGTGTGCTGGCGACGAGCTACGACGAGGCGGGAACCCACGTGCACGCGCTCGTGAGCCCCGCCGTGGCGAGCCAGCTCGAGTCGTATCGGGTCGTTCCCGCCGTCACGCGGGCCTGAGTCCGCTCGCGCGATCCCCGGTCGCGCGAGCGTGCGCCGGCGGGGCCTGCCGGTCGGTCATACCGGCTGCTACCGTGGATCCATGTCCCCGCACGAGCTCGAGAACCTCGCTCAGCTGCGTCGCGCCCGAGACCTCATCGATCGTGAGTACGCGAAGCCTCTCGACGTGCCGACCATGGCCGCCAAGGCCCTGATGTCTCCCGCGCATTTCTCGCGGCAGTTCCGCGCGGCCTATGGCGAGACGCCGTACAGCTACCTCATGACGCGCAGGATCGAGCGTGCGATGGCATTGCTGAGATCGGGTACGAGCGTCACGGACGCCTGCATGGCGGTGGGCTGTACCTCCCTCGGCTCCTTCAGCTCGCGGTTCGCCGAGATCGTCGGCGAGAGCCCGCGGGCGTACCGGAGCCGGGAGCACAGCGCGGTCAAGGCGATGCCCGCCTGCCTCGCGAAATCGCACACGCGTCCGGTGCGCATCGCATCGAGCAGGATCGGAGAAGCGAGCCGAGAGGCCGCCGCGTAAAGTCTCGGTCATGACAATCGCACTCCAATACACCAACATCACCGTCAACGACGTCGACGAGGCGCTCGGCTTCTACCGGGACGCCCTCGGCCTCCAGGTGCAGAACGACGTGTCGTCAGGAGACTTCCGCTGGGTCACGCTCGGCAGCGATGCGCAGCCGGGGCTCGGCATCGTGCTCTCCGAGCCGCATGCCGGCCGCTCCCAGGCCGACGGCGACACGATGCAGGAGCTGCTCACCAAGGGTGTGCTGCCGATGCTCGTGTTCCGCTCGGATGACGTCGACGCGACCTTCGAGACCGTGCGTGCATCCGGCGCCGAAGTGCTCCAGGAGCCCATCGACCAGGGTTGGGGTCCGCGCGACTGCGCGTTCCGCGATCCTTCCGGAAACACCGTGCGGATCTCGCAGGCTCCCGCGGCCTGATCCCGCGTCGGATCTCGCTCAGACCGAGCGCAGGACCGCGACGACCTTGCCGAGCACCTCGGCGTAGTCGCCGAGGATCGGTTCGAAGTTGGAGTTGCGCGGCAGCAGCCAGGTGTGGCCGTCGCGCTGGCGGAAGACCTTGACGGTCGCCTCGTTGTCGAGCATCGCCGCGACGATGTCGCCGTTCTCAGCCGTCTTCTGCTGACGCACGACGACCCAGTCGCCGTCGCAGATGGCCGCGTCGATCATCGACTCGCCGACGACCTTGAGGATGAAGAGCTCGCCCTTGCCGACGAGCTGGCGGGGGAGGGGGAAGACCTCTTCGACCTGCTGATCGGCCGTGATCGGGATGCCGGCGGCGATGCGGCCGACGAGGGGCACCATGGCCGCGTCGCCGACGGGGACCGACGACTCGTTCTGCACGTCGGGGTCGGCGCGGTCGGGGGTGATCGACGAGAGGTCGATGAGCACCTCGAGCGCGCGGGGGCGGTTGGGGTCGCGGCGCAGGTAGCCGCTCAGCTCGAGCTGGTTGAGCTGGTGGGTCACGCTCGAGAGCGAGGAGAGCCCCACGGCGTCGCCGATCTCGCGCATGCTCGGCGGATAGCCCTGCACGCTGATCGACCGCTGGATGGCCTCGAGGATCGCGAGCTGCTTGCCGCTCAGGTTCTTGCGCCGCCGGGTGGTCGAGCGCTCCTTCGCGGGCGGTGCCGCGGTCTCGCCGCTGTCGTCCGTCATGGTGCTCGTCCCCTCGTTCGGTGTCTTCTCGTATGCCGGCGTCCTCGCGCACTCGTGCGCTGCATCGCGCACGGCGTGCAACCGGGATCGACGTGGTCGCCGGCGTCTGACGGCTTTCGGGAAGGCGTCCGGCACGAATGTCGGTGGTGCCTGGTTGAGTTCTGTTCAGACAATCGAAACTGTATCCGCGGTTCGGGTGTTTAACAAACATTTGTTCGAGTGTGTCGAGCGGTTTTCGCGAGAAAACCATCAATCACGACTTGAAACTTCGAACATTCGAAGATATATTCGGAACACAACTTCGTATCCGGCACTCCGGCCGAGTGTCGGATACGGGTTGGCCGACCAGAAGACAGACCGCGGTTCCAGAGCCGGTGCAGTTCCAGAACAGAAGGAGTTCGACATGAGCGCAGCAGTTCCCACCATGAACCTCGCACTGGGTGCCCCGTCCTCCCCTCGTGTCGTCGCCACGCGCCTCCACATCACCCGCCGCGGCCGTGCGCTCCTCGCGACGATCGTCGCGATCCCGCTCGTCATCCTCGCCCTCGTGATCGGCCTGAACGGCGGAGGGGCGACCGCGAGCCTCACCGGCGCGAGCGCGAGCTTCGACTACGTGACGGTCTCGGCGGGTCAGTCCCTCTGGGAGCTCTCCGAAGACCTGGCCCCCGCCGCCGACCCGCGCGACGTCATCGCCGAGATCATGTCGCTCAACCAGCTCGCCACCTCTGACGTCGAGCCCGGCCAGCGCCTCGCCGTGCCGGCGAAGTACACCGCGGCTCCGTAACGTCGCGCCGGGCCGCTCGGTCCGCACCGCGTCCCGAGCCTCGGCGTGCATTCTAAGATTGCTCGTGTGACCACACTCGGAGACCTCCCCCTCCGCGACGATCTTCGCGGACAAACACCTTACGGCGCGCCTCAGAAGCGTGTGCGTGTAGCGCTCAACGTCAACGAGAACTCACATCCGATCCCCGAGGATGTCGCCCACGACATCATCGCGCGGGTCGCCCAGGCCCTCCTCACGATCAACCGCTACCCCGACCGCGAGTTCACCGAGCTGCGCGAGGCCCTCGCCGGCTACCTCGGCCACGGCCTCACGGCGGAGCAGCTGTGGGCGGCGAACGGCTCCAACGAGATCCTCCAGCAGACACTGCAGGCCTTCGGCGGCCCGGGGCGGACCCTCCTGGGCTTCGCGCCGAGCTATTCGATGTACCCGATCCTCGCGGCGGGCACCGGCACGACGTGGATCGCGGGCGACCGCGACGCCGACTACGAGCTCTCCCCGCAGACGGCCGCGGCCTGGGTGGAGCGCACCTCGCCCGACATCGTGATCCTGTGCTCGCCGAACAACCCCACGGGCACGCCGCTCTCGCTCGGGACGATCGAGGCGGTGTACGCGGCGAGCCGCGGCATCGTCATCGTCGACGAGGCCTACGCCGAGTTCGCGCCCGACGGCACGCCGAGCGCGCTGACCCTGCTCCCGGGGCGCGAGCGCCTCATCGTCTCGCGCACCATGAGCAAGGCCTTCGCCTTCGCGGGAGCGCGCCTCGGCTACCTCGCGGCCGACCCGGCCGTGACCGACGCCCTGCGCCTCGTGCGCCTGCCCTACCACCTGTCCGCGCTCACCCAGGCCGCCGCGATCGGAGCGCTCGCGCACGCGGGTGAGATGCTCGCCATGGTCGACGAGATCAAGGAGCAGCGCGATCGGATCGTGACGGTGCTGGGCGAGCTGGGATACAGCCCGCTCCGCAGCGGCAGCAACTTCGTGCTGTTCGGGGGAGTGGAGGACACCTCGGCGATGTTCGATCAGCTGCTGGAACGCGACATCCTGATTCGCGACGTCGGGATCCCAGGGCACCTGCGGGTGAGCGCCGGCACCGAGGCCGAGACCACCGCCTTCCTCGAGGCGATGGCCGCACTAAGCTCGAAGTCATGAGCGAAACGCCCAGAATTGCGAGCCTGCAGAGGGAGACCAGCGAGTCGAGCATCGAGCTCTCGCTGAACCTCGACGGCACCGGTGTCGCCGACATCGAGTCGACGGTGCCCTTCTACGACCACCTGCTGACGGCGTTCGCGAAGCACTCGCTGACCGATCTGACCGTGCGCGCACGGGGCGACATCGAGATCGACGTGCACCACACGGTCGAAGACATCGGCATCGTGCTCGGCCAGGCCATCCGGCAGGCGCTCGGCGACAAGAGCGGCATCTCGCGCTTCGGCGACGCCCTCGTGCCGCTCGACGAGGCGCTCGTGCAGGCCGTCGTCGACATCTCCGGCCGCCCCTATCTCGTGCACCAGGGCGAGCCCGCCGGCTTCGAGTACCACCTCATCGGCGGTCACTTCACGGGCTCGATGGTGCGACACGTGTTCGAGGCGATCACGGTTCACGCGGGTCTCACCGTGCACGTGACCGTGCTCGGCGGGCGCGACCCGCACCACATCGCCGAGGCCGAGTTCAAGGCCTTCGCACGGGCGTTCCGCCAGGCGAAGGCCCTCGACCCGCTCGTCTCGGGCGTTCCCTCGACGAAGGGCGCGCTGTGACCTCGCCCTCCGTCGTCGTCTTCGACTACGGCAGCGGCAACGTGCACTCGGCGGTCAAGGCGCTCGAGCGCGCGGGCGCCGACGTCGAGCTCACGAGCGACCGTGAGCGCGCCTTCGCCGCCGACGGCCTCGTCGTGCCCGGGGTGGGAGCCTTCCGGGCCGTGATGGACCAGCTGACGGCCGCCCGCGGCAACGAGCTCATCGAGCGCCGGCTGGCCGGCGGGCGTCCCGTTCTGGGGATCTGCGTCGGCATGCAGGTGCTCTTCGAGCACGGCATCGAGTTCGGCGTCGAGACGGAGGGGCTCGGCCAGTGGCCCGGCACCGTCGCGCTGCTGCCCGCACCCGTCGTCCCGCACATGGGCTGGAACACGGTATCGGCCCCCGAGGGCTCCGTGCTGTTCTCCGGTCTCGACGACGAGCGCTTCTACTTCGTGCACTCCTACGCGGCCCAGGACTGGACGCTCGAGACGATGCCGCCCTTCCCGGAGCCGCTCGTGACCTGGTCGGAGCACGGCGGGCCGTTCATCGCCGCGGTCGAGAACGGGCCGCTGTCGGCGACCCAGTTCCACCCGGAGAAGTCGGGCGACGCCGGCATCCGCCTGCTGTCCAACTGGATCGGAAGCCTGCGCTAGTATCTTGTGCTTGTGCCACGCGGCACCTGAAAGCATCGAGTCAAGGACATTATGAGTGAGTTCAACAGGACGCCGAAGCTCGTGCTGCTTCCGGCCGTGGACGTCGCGGGCGGCAAGGCCGTTCGTCTGACCCAGGGCGAGGCGGGCACGGAGACCAACTACGGCGATCCGATGGATGCCGCGGCCGACTGGGCCGCGCAGGGCGCCGAGTGGCTGCACCTCGTCGACCTCGACGCCGCCTTCGGGCGGGGCAACAACCACGTGGTGCTCAAGAAGGTCATCCGCCAGGTGAAGGGCATGAACGTCGAGCTCTCGGGCGGCATCCGCGACGACGAGTCGCTCGAGTCCGCTCTCGGCATCGGCGCCAAGCGCATCAACCTCGGCACGGCGGCGCTCGAGAACCCCGAGTGGGCGGCGAGCGTCATCGCGCAGTACGGCGAGTCGATCGCCGTCGGCCTGGACGTGCGCGGAACGACTCTCGCGGCCCGGGGCTGGACGAAGGAGGGCGGCGATCTGTGGACGGTCATGGACCGCCTGGAGGACGCCGGCTGCTGCCGTTACGTCGTGACCGACGTGACCAAGGACGGCACTCTGCAGGGCCCGAACATCGAGCTGCTGCAGCAGGTCATGGAGCGCACCCACCGCCCGGTCGTCGCCTCGGGCGGCATCTCGAGCCTCGACGACATCTCGGCGCTGCGCGAGCTCGTTCCCCAGGGCCTCGAGGGCGCCATCGTGGGCAAGGCCCTCTACGCGGGCGCTTTCACGCTCGCCGAGGCATTGGATGTCGCGTCTGACTGATCAGCCCGCGGACTCCGCCGGGCAGCCCTGGGCCGGCCGGCACTTCGACGCGAACGTCTTCTCGGGCGACGACGGCAGCGCGCCGGAGCGCCTCATCGAGGCGCTGCGCCGATTCCGCAGCCGTGAGGTCGGGGAGGGCGACGTCGTCGACGCGCTGCGGGACGCCCGGCTGCTCATCCCCCTCGTCGCGCACGCGGGGGAGACGGGGGTCGACGAGCACGGCCGAACCGTCGACAGGACCCAGGAGCTGTCGATCGTGACGGTCGCGGGCCCGGACGGCCGCAGCGTGCTGCCGGTCTTCACCTCGGTCGAGGCGATGGGGGCCTGGAACCCGTCGGCGAGGCCGGTTCCCGCCGACGGCGTGCGGGTGGCCCTCGCCGCCGCGAGCGAGAAGACCGATCTGGTCGTCGTGGATGCCACGAGTCCCACCGAGTTCGTGGTGCGGCGTCCGGCGCTCTGGGCGATCGCGCAGGGCGAGAGCTGGCAGCCCAGCCACATCGACCCCGTCGTGCGCGAGGCCTTCGAGTCGTCGATCGCGAGCGAGCTCGCCGTCCGCGGGGTCGGGCTCGTCGCGGGAGACCCGGATGCCCGCCTGACGGGACCGGAGCTCGTCGTGCGGCTCCAGCTCGTCGCCGGTCTCACCAAGGCGGAACTCGATGTCGTGACATCCCGTCTGGCACAGCGCTGGTCAGCGCTCGATGCGATCGCCACACGCGTCGACTCACTGCGCGTGCAGCTCGTCGCCGACGCGTAGGACACGCGCGCAGCTTTCGGCTGTGCTCTCGGGCCGCCGCCGCGGGCTCAGCTGACCGGGCCGGTGTACTTCTCGCCGGGGCCCTGACCGATCGGGTCGGGGAACGGCGAGGCCTCGCGGAAGGCGAGCTGCAGGGAGCGCAGGCCGTCGCGCAGGCTGCGGGCGTGCTGGTCGCCGAGGTCGGCGGCGCTCGCCGTGACGAGTCCGGCGAGGGCCGTGATGAGCTTGCGCGCCTCGTCGAGATCGAGCTGGGTGTCCGGGTCGTCGGCGAGGCCGCACTTGACGGCTGCGGCGCTCATGAGGTGGACTGCTGTGGTCGTGATGACCTCGACGGCGGGCACTTCCGCGATGTCGCGGGCGGCATCCTGCTCGTAACTGTTGCTCACTGGTTCCCTCTGCTATGATTGTCCGGGCTCCGAGAACGATTGCGTCTCGGTACGAAAGAGGAGATTTCTCCCACCCGCGTTTGACCGCTTCACTAGGTTACCGGGTTGTTCACACTCCGCTCAGAGTGCGTCGCTCCGCAAGGAGTGATGTCTGAAGTTCCGCGAGGAACGGATTCTGAGTAGTCAGGGTGTTGGCCGTGGTGCACCGTTGTGGGTGTCTCACGGGTGAACTCTTCTTTTTCGTCGTGGCACGACGCCCGTCGTCCCGCGTGGCTCATCCAGCACGATTAGAGGAGAAACGCATCAGCGATCCCCGTACAAATGACCGTATCCGCGTCCCCGAAGTTCGTCTCGTCGGCCCGTCCGGCGAGCAGGTGGGTGTCGTGGCGATTGATGTTGCCCTGCGTCTTGCGCAGGAGGCTGACCTGGACCTGGTTGAGGTAGCTCCCAACTCCAAGCCGCCCGTCGCCAAGATCATGGATTACGGCAAGTTCAAGTACGAGGCTGCGCAGAAGGCCAAGGAGGCCCGGCGCAACCAGGCGAACACGATCCTCAAAGAGGTTCGATTCCGGCTCAAGATCGACAAGCACGACTACGAGACCAAGCGCAAGCGCGCCGAGGGCTTCCTCAAGGCCGGCGACAAGGTCAAGGCCATGATCCTGTTCCGAGGCCGCGAGCAGTCGCGCCCCGACCAGGGTGTGCGTCTGCTGCAGCGCTTCGCCGAGGATGTCGCGGAGTTCGGCTCCGTCGAGTCGACCCCCACCATCGACGGCCGCAACATGGTCATGGTCATCGGCCCTCTGAAGAACAAGTCGGAGGCCAAGGCCGAGGCCAACGCGCAGCGCGCAGCGTCCAAGGCTCGCGGGGCCGACGCCTCCGAGCACGACGAGCGCACCGCTCCGGAGGGCTCCGCCCCCGTGACGGAGTCGACGGAGCAGTCGGCACCCGTGGAGAGGGAGGCGCCGGCAAAGGCGGCACCCGCGAAGTCGGCACCCGCGAAGTCGGCACCGACCGAGCAGCAGGCAGCCGCCGAGGTCGCTCCCGAGGCGCCCGTGGCCGCACCTGTCGCCGCGCCCGTCGTCCCGGAGGTGAAGGCCGCCCCCGAGGCGCAGCCGGCATCGGAGGAGAAGGCATCGCCGTCTCCCGCGAAGGCCGCCGCTGCCCCGAAGGCTCCCGCTGCCCCGAAGGCTCCCGTGGCTGCCAAGGCCCCGGCGACACCCAAAGCCCCCGCGACGCCGAAGGCGCCCGCCGTGCCGAAGGCTCCGGCGACGCCCAGGACTGCGGCGACACCCAAGACTGCGGCCCCCAAGGCGCCGTCCCAGTAGATCTAAGCTCGTCCGCCGCACGGCGACACGAACCTGTAGTACGAACAAGGAGAGAAGAATGCCCAAGCAGAAGACCCACTCGGGCGCCAAAAAGCGTTTCAAGGTCACCGGTAGCGGCAAGGTCATGAAGCAGCAGGCAGGCATGCGCCACAACCTCGAGGTCAAGTCGAGCAAGCGCAAGCGTCGTCTGAACCAGGAGCAGGTGCTCGCTCCGGCCGACGCCAAGGTCATCAAGACCCTCCTCGGCAAATAATCCCCTCGCTTCACCGAACGACTCGTAAGGAAAAAACGTCATGGCAAGAGTAAAGAGGGCGGTCAACGCCCACAAGAAGCGTCGCGTCATCCTCGAACGCGCCGAGGGCTACCGCGGCCAGCGGTCGCGTCTGTACCGCAAGGCCAAGGAGCAGGTCACCCACTCCCTCGTCTACGCGTACCGCGACCGTCGCGCTCGCAAGGGCGACTTCCGTCGTCTCTGGATCCAGCGCATCAACGCCGCTTCGCGTCAGAACGGCCTCACCTACAACCGTCTCATCCAGGGCCTCGGGCTCGCGGGTGTCGAGGTCGACCGTCGTATCCTCGCCGAGCTCGCGGTCAACGAGCCGGCGACGTTCGCGGCCCTCGTCGAGACGGCCAAGAAGGCCCTCCCCGAAGACACCTCGGCCCCCCGGGTCGACGCCGCCTAGTCCAGCGGTCACGCACAGCTGCACAGCGCCGAGGGCGCGTCGCCCGGAAATCCGGGCGACGCGCCCTCGTTTGCGTTACAGCGCGGCACCGGTCGGGCGCGGTCGCGCGCACTAAACTGAAGGCGTGCTCGATAATCCGCGTTCCCCCCGCGTGCGCTCCGTGGCCAAGCTGGCCAAGCGGAGCGCCCGGGCAGAGACGGGGCTCTTCCTCCTGGAGGGCCCGCAGGCCGTGGCGGAGGCTCTGACCTTCCGCCCCGACCTCCTCATCGAGCTCTACGCGACCCCCACGGCCCTCGACCGCTACACCGACATCGCCCAGGCAGCGGTGGATGCCGGTGTCGATGTCGAATTCGTGAGCGAGCACGTGCTCGAGACCATGGCCGACACCGTCACTCCGCAGGGGTTCGTCGCCGTCGCGCACCAGTTCCCGACCTCGGTGAAGGACATCTTCAACGGCTCGCCGAAGCTCGTGGCGGTTCTCGAAGAGGTGCGCGACCCGGGCAACGCGGGAACGATCATCCGCGCGGCCGACGCCGCGGGCGCCGACGCCGTTGTGCTCACGGGGCGCACCGTCGACCTCTACAACCCGAAGGTCGTCCGAGCGACGACCGGCTCGCTCTTCCACCTTCCCGTCGCCGTGGGCGTCGAGGCCGAAGACGTGCGCGCCCGCGCGCACGCGGCCGGGATGCAGCTGCTCGCCGCCGACATCAAGGGCAAGGATCTGCTCGAGGCCAGGAACGAGGGCCTGCTCGCCCAGCCGACGGCGTGGCTGTTCGGCAACGAGGCGCGGGGGCTCACCGAAGAGAAGCTCGCCCTCGCCGATCGCTCGATCGCGGTGCCCATCTACGGCCAGGCGGAGTCGATGAATCTCGCGACCGCGGCATCCGTGTGCCTCTACGAGAGCGCCTTCGCGCAGCGCGCCTGACCCCGGCTGCGGTGTCTGCCGCCCGTGCTCCCGAGGTGTTACAACTCGGTAAAGAGACTGTGCGATTCCTATGCCCCGGCAACGGATGTCACCTATTGTGGGGGGATGACGCCGTCCGTTCTTCCGGAGCCGAATCGCGGTGCGCAGAGCACTGATCCGCTCGTTGTGCTGGAGGGCGTCAACAAGCATTTCGGCGACGTGCACGTTCTGAAAGACATCAGCACGCAGGTCGCCCGCGGCGAGGTCGTCGTCGTGATCGGGCCGAGCGGCTCGGGCAAGTCGACGCTGTGCCGCGCGATCAACCGCCTGGAGACGATCGACTCCGGTGTCATCACGATCGACGGGCGCCGCCTTCCCGAAGAGGGCGCCCCGCTCGCGCATCTGCGAGCCGACGTGGGCATGGTCTTCCAATCGTTCAACCTCTTCGCCCACAAGACCGTGCTCGAGAACGTGACCCTCGGCCCCATCAAGGTGCGCAAGACGTCGAAGGCGGATGCCGACAAACGCGCCATGGAGCTCCTGGAACGCGTCGGGGTCGCCGATCAGGCGCGCAAGATGCCCGCGCAGCTCTCCGGTGGTCAGCAGCAGCGCGTCGCGATCGCCCGGGCGCTCGCCATGGACCCCAAGCTCATCCTGCTCGACGAGCCGACGAGTGCCCTCGACCCCGAGATGATCAACGAGGTGCTCGACGTCATGGTGCAGCTCGCGAAAGACGGCATGACCATGATCGTCGTCACCCACGAGATGGGCTTCGCCCGCAAGGCCGCGAACCGTGTGCTCTTTATGGCCGACGGCCGGGTGCTCGAAGACACGACCCCGGCCGACTTCTTCGACAACCCCTCCAGCGAGAGGGCCAAAGACTTCCTGTCCAAGATCCTCACCCACTGAGGCGCGCACACGAGGCGGCAGGAAGACCCGAGAACCCAGCAACCACAAGAAGATGGGAACGAACGATGAGAAGCAGAAGACTCGTACTCGGCATCGCGGCGGCAGCCGTCGCGCTGACCTTGACGGCGTGCGGCGCTCCCGGCAGCGCAGGCAGCGGTGACGACACCGGTGCGGCCGAGGAGGCCACGGGCGACGGTCCGTACAACCTCGAGATCGCCGAGAGCCCGGAGTTCGACGAGGGCACGACGATGGCGGAGCTCGCCGCGGCGGGCGCCATGACGATCGGCACGAAGTTCGACCAGCCGCTCTTCGGACTGCTCGGCACGGGAGACAAGCCGGAGGGCTTCGACGTCGCGATCGGCGCGCTCGTCGCCTCGAAGCTCGGCATCCCCTTCGACAGCATCGAATGGGTGGAGACCCCGTCTCCGCAGCGAGAGCAGAGCATCCAGAACGGCACGGTGGACGCCGTCGTGGCGACGTATACGATCAACGACGCCCGCAAGGAGCTCGTCGACTTCGCCGGGCCGTACTTCGAGGCCGGTCAGGCGATCATGGTGCTCGCCGACGACGACACGATCATCGGCCCCGACGACCTCGCCGGCCAGCCCGTGTGCTCGGTCGAAGGGTCGACCCCCGCGAAGAACATCGTCGACACCTACGGTGCCGAGCTCATCGCGACCGACATCTACAGCAACTGCCTCGACCCGCTGCGCAACGGCCAGGTCGTCGCGGTGACGACCGACAACGTCATCCTCTCGGGCTTCGTCGACCAGAACGAGGGCGAGTTCAAGCTCGCCGGCGACGGCGAGACCTTCACGGAGGAGCCGTACGGCATCGGCCTGGAGCTCGGCGACACCGAGTTCCGCGGCTTCGTCAACGACGTGCTCCAGGAGGCGTTCGACGACGGCACCTGGGCGCGGCTGTTCGATGAGACGGCGGGCGAGGTGCTCCCGACGCCCGATCCTCCGACCATCGACCGCTACTGATCCGTTTCACGTGGTGTCCGGCGTCTGAGGGTGCCGGGCACCACCCGCGTTCCGCCGAGCCGAGCAGAGGAGGCCAACCGTGAGTTCCGTCCTCGCCGAGCTTCCCCTGTACCTCCAGGGGCTCGGAGCGACGCTGTACCTGCTGGGCGCCACCGTGCTCTTCGCGCTGCCGCTCGGCATCCTCGTCGCCGCACTGCGGATCAGCCCGATCGGCAGCCTGCGCGCGGTCGCCGCGACCTATACCGAGCTGCTGCGCAACACCCCCCTCACTCTCGTCTTCTTCTTCGAGGCCTTTGTGCTTCCCCGTCTCGGCGTGACCCTCGACTTCGAGGTCGGGGCCATCGTCGCCCTGACCCTCTACACGACCCCTTTCTTCGCCGAGGCGATCCGCTCGGGCATCAACTCGGTGCCGGTCGGGCAGGCCGAGGCGGCCCGGGCGATCGGGCTCACCTTCACGCAGAGCGTGACCCTCGTCATCCTGCCGCAGGCCCTGCGCAGCGTCGTGCCGCCGCTCATCAACGTCATCATCGCGCTCACGAAGAACACCTCGGTCGCGAGCGGCTTCTTCGTCTTCACCCTCGTGAGCGTGGGCCAGCGGCTCGCCAACGTGCATCCCGCGGATGTCGCGCTCATCTTGCTCTTCGTGGGTGTCGGCTACCTCATCATCACCGTCCCGCTCGGTCAGCTCGCTGACCGGCTCGAGAAGAGAGTGGCGGTGAGCCGATGACGAGCATCCTCTACGACGTGCCCGGGCCGCGGACCCGGCGCCGATCACGGGTGATCTCGTGGGTCGTGGGCGTCGGCATCCTCGTGGTGGTCGGTTACGCGGCGTTCACGCTCAGCCGGCAAGGGCTCTTCGACGCCGATCGCTGGGACATCTTCAACGACCCGCTGGTCTGGCTCGACCTGCTCCAGGCGCTCGGGGTCACGCTCACGGCGGCGCTGTACGCCGCCGTGCTCGCGATCCTGCTCGGAATGCTCATCTCGCTCCTGAGGATGGCCGAGCACCGCTGGATCAGGATTCCGACGACGATCGTGCTCGAGTTCCTGCGCGGCATGCCCGTGCTGCTCATGATGCTCTTCATCGTGCTCGTCTTCCGCGTCGACCCGTTCATCGGAGTCGTCGGCGGCCTCGCGCTGTACAACGGCGCGATCATCGGGGAGGCGCTGCGCTCGGGGATCGTCGCGCTGCCTCGTGGCCAGCGGGAGGCGGGGCTCGCGATGGGCCTCGGCAGCCTGCAGACCCGGCTCACGATCGAGTTCCCCCAGGCCTTCCGCAACATGACGCCGATCATCGTCGCGCAGCTCGTCGTGCTGCTGAAGGACACCTCCCTCGGCTACATCGTGGGCATGCAGGAGCTGATCCGCCGAGGCCGGCTGATGTCGGAGTACTTCGGCGCCGGGCAGTACGCCTTCTCGGTCTTCATCGTGCTCGTCGCGATGTACCTCGCCGTCAACCTCACGGTCTCGTTCATCGCGCGGCGACTCGCTCGACGGCGCACCGGGGGCCGTGCGGCGCGGGGATCCCGGAAGCCGGTCGCGGACCCCGTCGACGCCGAGGTCGAGTGAGCCCTCCACAGCTCACGGGCGCCGTGGCCCTCCACACATCGAGACCGGTGTGATCATCGGCGGCGGGCTCCTCCCGTAAACTTGGGACTCGTGTCAGATCCCACCCCCATCTCTGAAGAAGCGGTCGCCGCCGCGGTGGATGCCGCGCTCGGCGCCATCGACGAAGCGCACGACTCCACGGCGCTCAAGGCCGTGCGTGCCGCCCATCTCGGCGAGGCCTCGCCGCTCTCGCGATTCAACGCGAGCCTGCGCGACGTGCCCGCCGATCAGCGCGCCGCCCTCGGCAAGCTCGTCGGCCAGGCGAAGGGGCGGGTGAACCAGGCGTTCGCCGCGAAAGAGGCGCAGATCGTCGCGGCCGAGCTCGCCCAGCAGCTCGAGCAAGAGCGTCTGGACGTGACGGCCGTGGCCTCGCGCTGGACGCCGGGTGCGCGTCATCCGCTCTCCCTGCTGCAGGAGCGCATCGGCGACATCTTCGTGGGCATGGGCTGGGAGGTCGCCGAGGGCCCCGAGCTCGAGAGCGAGTGGTTCAACTTCGACGCCCTCAACTTCGACGCCGACCACCCGGCACGGGCCATGCAGGACACCTTCTTCGTCGAGCCCGCGGAGGCGCACCTCGTGCTGCGCACGCACACCTCGCCCGTGCAGGTGCGCTCGCTGCTCGACCGCGAGCTGCCGGTCTACGTCATCGCCCCGGGCCGGGTGTACCGCACCGACGAGCTCGACGCGACCCACACGCCCGTCTTCAGCCAGGTCGAGGGCATCGCGATCGACCGCGGCCTCACCATGGCGCACCTGCGCGGCACGCTCGAGCACTTCGCCCGGGCGATGTTCGGCGAGGGCGCGCAGATCCGCCTGCGCCCCAACTACTTCCCCTTCACCGAGCCGAGTGCCGAGATGGACGTCTGGCAGCCGAACGCCAAGGGCGGTGCGCGCTGGGTCGAGTGGGGCGGCTGCGGCATGGTCAACCCCAACGTGCTGCGCTCGGCGGGCATCGACCCCGATGAGTACTCGGGCTTCGCCTTCGGCATGGGCATCGAGCGCACCCTCCAGTTCCGCAACGAGCTCAACGACATGCGCGACATGGTCGAGGGCGATATCCGGTTCAGCCAGCAGTTCGGAATGGTGGTCTAGTCATGCGTGTACCCCTGAGCTGGCTCGCCGAGTTCGTCGACCTGCGCCCCGGAACCACCCCCGAAGACGTGCACGCGGCACTCGTGAAGGTCGGCCTCGAAGAGGAGGACCTGCACAGCTTCGAGATCAGCGGCCCCGTCGTCGTCGGCGAGGTGCTCGAGTTCGTCGACGAGCCGCAGAGCAACGGCAAGACCATCCGCTGGTGCCAGGTGCGGGTCGCGCCAGGCACCGAGACCGCCGCCGACGGCGGACCGGCCGTGCACGGCATCGTCTGCGGTGCGCACAACTTCGTCGTCGGCGATAAGGTCGTCGTCTCCCTCCCCGGCTCCGTCCTGCCCGGGCCGTTCCCGATCTCGGCGCGCAAGACCTACGGTCACGTCTCCGACGGCATGATCGCCTCCGCGCGCGAGCTCGGGCTCGGCGACGAGCACGAGGGCATCCTGCGTCTGACCACACTCGGGCTCGATCCCGAGGTGGGCACCGACGCGATCGCGCTCCTCGGGCTCGACGACTCCGCCATCGAGGTCAACGTGACGCCCGATCGCGGCTACGCGCTCTCGATCCGCGGCATCGCCCGCGAGTACTCGCACTCCACGGGGGCGGCCTTCCGCGATCCCGCGCTCGCCGTCGATCCCGTGCAGGCCGCAGGGTTCCCCGTGGTCATCGACGACCAGGCGCCCGTTCGCGATCGCATCGGGTCGACCGTGTTCGTCACGCGCGTCGTGCGAGGGGTGGATGCCACCCGCCCCACACCCGCGTGGATGATCGCGCGGCTCGGGCTCGCCGGCATCCGCTCGATCTCGCTCGCCGTCGACATCACCAACTACGTGATGCTCGAGCTCGGCCAGCCCATCCACGGCTACGACCTGGATCGTGTCTCGGGCGGCCTCACGGTGCGCCGTGCCACGCCGGGGGAGACGCTCGTCACCCTCGACGGTCAGACGCGCACGCTCCACCCCGAAGACCTCGTGATCGCCGACGACTCCGGGGCCATCGGCCTCGCGGGCGTCATGGGCGGCGCGGCGACCGAGATCTCGGCGTCGACCCACGACGTGCTCGTGGAGGCGGCGAACTTCGATCCCGTCTCGGTCGCACGCACGGCTCGCCGGCACAAGCTGCCGAGCGAGGCGTCGCGTCGTTTCGAGCGCGGTGTCGACCCGCAGGTGGCGCTCGCAGCCGCGGCGCGCGTCGTCCAACTGCTCGAACAGCTGGCCGGCGGCCAGGCCGTCGACCTCGGATCGTCGCACCACGCCGCTCCTGCGCCGACCCCGATCGAGCTGCCCTCGGGCTACGTCTCCGGTCTCATCGGCGTCGAGTTCGACGACGACGAGATCCGCAGCTCCCTCGCCGTGATCGGCGGCACGATCGTCGCGACGCCGAACGGCCTGACGGTCACTCCACCGAGCTGGCGCCCCGACCTCACGGGCAAGGCCGACCTCGCCGAGGAGGTCGCGCGCATCATCGGCTACGACCGCATCCCCTCGGTGCTGCCGGTCGCGCCGCCCGGCCGGGGCCTGACGCGCGAGCAGCAGGCGCGACGCCAGCTCGCGCAGGTGCTCGCGGCGGCGGGCTCGACCGAGGTGCTCGCCTACCCCTTCGTCTCGCAGGCCTCCAACGACCTCTTCGGGCGACCCGACGAGGGCGCCGTGCCCGCGATCCGGCTCGCGAACCCGCTCGACGGTGAGGTGCCGTACATGCGCACCTCACTGCTGCCCGGGCTCATCGAGATCGCCCGCCGCAACCTCTCCCGCGGGCTCACCGACCTCTCGCTCTACGAGGTCGGGCTCGTCTTCCTGCCCGAGGCCGGGCGCGACTACGGGCAGGCGCAGCTGCCGCCCGGTGCCGCCCTGCCGAGCTCGGCCGAGCTCGAGACGCTCGGCGCGGGCATCCCGCCCCAGCCCCGTCACACGGGTTTCCTCGCCCTCGGCAGCGCCGTCCCCAAGCAGAACGGCCAGGCGGCCGTGGCCGTCGGCATCGCCGACGCGCTCGCGGCCGTCGCCCAGATCGGTCTCGCCCTCGGGGTCGAGATCGAGGTGCGACAGGGATCGCACAAGGCCCTGCACCCGGGTCGCACGGCAGAGCTCGTCGCGACCGTCGACGGCGAGCGCCGGTCCGTCGGTTTCGCGGGCGAGCTGCTCCCGTCGCTCGCCGACGAGCTCGATCTGCCCCGGGTGGTGGCGGTCGCCGAGGTCGACGTGGAGGTGCTGCTCGCGGCATCCGCTGCAGACGTCGTCGCGCGGCCGATCTCGAGCTTCCCCGCCGCCACGCAAGACCTCTCCCTCGTGGTGCCGGTCGCCGTGCCGGCGGGCGAGGTGCTCGCCGCCGTCGTCGCGGGTGCCGGAGAGCTGCTCGAGAACGCGCGGCTCGTCGACGACTACCGGGGGGCCGGGATCGACGACGACCACAAGAGCCTCACCTTCGCCCTTCGCTTCCGCGCCCCCGACCGCACGCTCACGGCGGCGGAGGCGAGCGAGGCCAAGCTCGCGGGCGCCGCTCTCGCCGGTGAACGCTTCGGCGCGACGATCAGGGAGTAGGAGCGGCGACCGTGCCCGAGCGGTGCCGCAAGGAGGCACGCTCGGGAGTCGCTAGATTTGACGTATGACTTTTTCGGTGGCTGTGGTCGGCGCAAGCGGCTACGCAGGTGGCGAGCTGCTCCGTGTCCTCGCCGATCACCCTGAGTTCGAGGTGCGCACGGTCACCGCGAACCAGAGTGCCGGGCTTCCTCTCGGCGAGGTCGCGCCGCACCTCCGATCGCTCGCGCACCTGACCCTCCGCGAGACGACCCCCGAGGTGCTGGCCGGCCACGACGTCGTCTTCCTCGCGCTCCCGCACGGCATGTCGGGCGCGATCACCGAGGGCCTCGACCCGCAGACCCTCGTCGTCGACTGCGGCGCCGACCACCGGCTGACCGACGAGGCCGAGTGGGCGACGTTCTACGGCGGCGACTTCTACGGCGCCTGGCCGTACGGACTGCCCGAGCTGCTCCACGGTGGCACGGGCGGCTACGGCAAACAGCGCGAGCAGCTCGTCGGCGTCAAGCGCATCGCGGTTCCCGGGTGCAACGTGACCGCCGTGACCCTGGGTCTCGCGCCCGGGCTGCGTGCCGGCGTGATCAGCCCGCAAGACCTCGTGGCCGTGCTCGCGGTCGGTCCCTCCGGGGCGGGGAAGTCCCTCAAGCCGCACCTCCTCGCGAGCGAGATCCTCGGTTCCGCGATGCCGTATGCGGTCGGCGGCACCCATCGCCACGTTCCGGAGATCAGGCAGAACCTCCAGCTCACCGGAGCCGGAGCCGTGAGCATCTCGTTCACCCCCGTGCTCGTGCCCATGTCGCGCGGCATCCTCGCGACCGCGACGGCGCGACTCGAGCCGGGAGTGTCGGCCGCCGACGTGCGCGCCGCGTGGGAGCTCGCCTACAACGGCGAGCCGTTCGTGCACGTGCTGCCTGCGGGCCGGTTCCCGAAGACGGCGGATGTCGTCGGCGCCAACACCGCGCTCATCGGCCTCGCCGTCGACGAGGCGGCCGAGCGGGTCGTGACGATCACCGCGATCGACAACCTCGTCAAGGGCACGGCGGGCGCCGCCGTGCAATCGGCCAACATCGCCCTCGGCCTGCCCGAGACCCTGGGGCTCACCGTGAACGGAGTCGCCCCGTGAGCGTCACCACTCCCGCAGGCTTCGAGGCCAGCGGCATCGCGGCCGGGCTCAAGGCCTCCGGCAGATCCGATCTCGCCCTCGTCGTCAACCGCGGCCCGCTGCAGGCCGCCGCTGCTGTCTTCACGAGCAACCGCGCTCAGGCGAACCCCATCATCTGGTCGCGACAGGTCATCGGCGACGGCGTCGTCTCGGCCGTCGTCTTGAACTCGGGCGGTGCGAACTGCTTCACGGGAGCGGAGGGCTTCCAGACGACCCACGCGACCGCCGAGGCCGTCGCCACGGCCCTCGGCGTCTCGGCGGGCGATGTGCTGGTCTGCTCGACGGGTCTCATCGGCGACCAGCTCGACCGCGCGAAACTCCTCGCCGGAGTGGATGCCGCGGCGGCGGCCCTCGACGCGCGGGGCGGCCCCGACGCGGCGGCGGCGATCATGACCACCGACACGGTGCCGAAGGTCGCGAGCCATCGCGCCGACGGCTGGAGCATCGGCGGCATGGCCAAGGGCGCGGGTATGCTCGCCCCGGGCCTCGCGACGATGCTCGTCGTCGTCACGACCGATGCCGTGCTCGACTCGGCGCAGCTCGACGCCGCGCTGCGCGCAGCGACCCGGGTGAGCTTCGACAGGCTCGACAGCGACGGCTGCATGTCGACCAACGACCAGGTCACGCTCCTCGCGAGCGGGGCGTCCGGCGTCTCGCCCGAGTTCGCGGAGTTCGCCGTCGCGCTGACGGCGGTGTGCGCCGATCTCGCCGAGCAGCTGCAGTCCGACGCCGAGGGCGCCAGCCACGACATCCGCATCGAGGTGATCGGCGCCGCGAGCGAGGACGACGCGGTCGAGGTCGGCCGCTCGGTCGCACGCAACAACCTGTTCAAGGCCGCGGTCTTCGGCAACGACCCCAACTGGGGCAGGGTGCTCGCCGCGATCGGGACGACGTCGGCGGAGTTCGACCCCTACGACGTCGACGTCTCGATGAACGGCGTGCGGGTGTGCTCGGCGGGAGCCCCCGACCGCCCTCGTGACGAGGTCGATCTGAGCCCGCGAGCGGTGCACGTGCTCATCGATCTGAAGTCGGGCGAGAGTGCCGCGACGATCCTCACGAACGACCTCACGCACGACTACGTGCACGAGAACAGCGCGTACGCGAGTTGAGAATGGGCGACGACACGGTGATTCCCGAGAGCACGGGCACGAGCGCCACCCCGGGTGCGACGGCCTCGGGTGCCACGGCCACGGAGACGGCCGAGGCGCGCGTGAAGGCGGCGACGCTCATCGAGTCGCTGCCGTGGCTCAAGCGCTTCCACGACCAGATCGTCGTCGTGAAGTTCGGCGGCAACGCGATGGTGAGCGAGGAGCTGCAGCGCAGCTTCGCCGAAGACATGGTCTACCTGCGATACGCGGGCCTGCGCCCCGTCGTCGTGCACGGCGGCGGCCCGCAGATCTCGAGCATGCTCGAGAGGCTCGGCATCGAGAGCGAGTTCCGCGGCGGCTACCGTGTCACGAGCCCCGAGGCGATGGACGTCGTGCGGATGGTTCTGAGCGGCGGCATCAACCGCGAGCTCGTGAGCCACATCAACGAGCACGGTCCGCTCGCGGCAGGCCTCTCCGGTGAAGACGCCGGCCTCTTCCGCGGGCGCCGGCGCGGCGCGGTCATCGACGGCGAGGAGGTCGACCTCGGCCTCGTCGGCGACGTCGTGGGCGTCGACCCGCAGGCCGTGATCGCGCAGCTCGACGCGGGCCGCATCCCCGTCGTCTCCTCGATCGCCCCCGACATGGATGTGCCGGGGCAGTCCCTCAACGTCAACGCCGACTCGGCAGCCGCAGCGCTCGCGGTCGCCCTGGGGGCCGCGAAGCTCGTGATCCTCACCGACGTCGCAGGGCTCTACAGCGACTGGCCGAACCGCGACTCGCTCGTCTCCGTCATCACGAGCGACGAGCTGCGCAGCCTGCTCCCGTCGCTCGAGTCGGGAATGATCCCGAAGATGGCGGCGTGCCTCGAGGCGGTCGACGGCGGCGTCGCGAAGTCGGCGATCATCGATGGGAGGATCGAGCACTCGATCCTCCTCGAAATTTTCACACAGAGTGGGATCGGCACCGAGGTCGTTCCCGTGGAGGCGGCATGACCACGAACGCGCAGTGGACCGAACGGTTCGACGCGACCCTCATGAAGACGATCTCGACCCCGCAGGCGCTCCTGACCCGTGGCGAGGGCTGCTACGTCTGGGATTCCGAGGGCATCAGGTATCTCGACTTCCTCGCGGGCATCGCCGTGAACTCGCTCGGCCACGCCCACCCGGCGCTCGTCGCCGCGGTCACGGAGCAGGTCTCGACCCTCGTGCACGTCTCCAACTACTTCTCGACGCAGCCGCAGCTCGACCTCGCCGAGCGCCTGCTGCGCCTGACCGGGGCACGCGACGGCGGTGGCCGGGTGTACTTCTGCAACTCGGGCACCGAGGCGAACGAGGCGGCATTCAAGCTCGCGCGCCTCAACAACCCCAACGGCTCGCGCACCCGCATCATCGCGATGACGAACTCGTTCCACGGCCGCACGATGGGGGCCATGACTCTCACGGGCAAGCCGGCCATGAGCGATCCGTTCGTGCCGCTGCCGGGCGGGGTCGAGCACATCGACTCCACGATCGAAGCGCTGGATGCCGCGATCGACGACAGCGTGGCCGCGGTCTTCATCGAGCCCATCAAGGGCGAGGCCGGTGTGCTCGAACTGCCGGAGGGCTTCCTGCGTCACGCCCGCGAGCTGACCGAGCGCTGCGGCGCGCTGCTCGTCCTCGACGAGATCCAGACCGGAGTCGGCCGCACGGGGGAGTGGTTCGCCTACCAGCACGAGGGTGTGGTGCCCGACGCGATCACCCTCGCGAAGGGCCTGGCCGGCGGCATCCCCATCGGCGCCCTCGTGACCTTCGGATGGGCATCCGACCTCTTCTCCAAGGGGCAGCACGGAAGCACCTTCGGCGGCAACCCGTTCGCGACCTCCGCCGCCAACGCCGTGCTCGAGCACATCGAGACGGCCGGCCTCGTCGAGAACGCGGCCCGGCGCGGCGCTCAGCTGCGCGAGATCATCCTCGGCTTCGACTCGCCCCTCGTCTCCGAGGTGCGCGGGAGGGGTCTGCTCATCGGAATCGGGCTCGAGCAGCCGGTGGCCGCTCAGCTCCATGCCGCCGCCTTCCGCGAGGGGCTCATCGTGAACGCCCCGAACGAGTCGAGCATCAGGATCGCTCCGCCGCTCATCGTCGGCGACGCCGAGATCGACGACTTCGCACGACGGTTCGGAGCGGCGCTCGAGTCGCTCCCGACCCAGTAACCTGGTTGCTCCACGAACACGAAAGCGATCCATGACCCGCCACTTCTTGCGCGACGACGACATCACTCCGGCCGAGCAGGCGCAGATCCTCGATCTCGCCCTTGAGCTGAAGCGAGACCGTTTCGCGCGCAAGCCCCTCGAAGGGCCGCAGACGGTCGCCGTGATCTTCGACAAGTCGTCGACGCGCACCCGGGTGTCGTTCGCGGTGGGCATCGCCGACCTCGGCGGCAGCCCGCTCATCATCAGCACCGCCAACAGCCAGCTCGGCGGCAAGGAGACGGCCTCCGACACGGCTCGGGTGCTCGAGCGCCAGGTCGCCGCGATCGTCTGGCGCACCTACGCCCAGAGCGGGCTCGAGCAGATGGCGCAGGGCACGACGGTCCCCGTCGTCAACGCGCTCTCCGACGACTTCCACCCCTGCCAGCTGCTCGCCGACCTGCTCACGATCCGCGAGCAGCGCGGTGAGCTCGCGGGTCTCACCCTCGCCTTCTTCGGCGACGGGGCGAGCAACATGGCGCAGTCGTATCTGCTCGCGGGTGCGACGGCGGGCATGCACGTGCGCGTCGCCTCGCCGGCCGAGTACTCGCCGTCCGACTCGGTCGTGCGGGATGCCGATGCCATCGCCGCGCAGACCGGCGGGTCGATCGAGCTCTACACCGATCCCCTCGAGGCCGCGGCGAACGCCGACATCATCGTGACCGACACCTGGGTCTCGATGGGCAAAGAAGAGGAGAAGGCCGCGCGGCTCACCGTCTTCGGCGGCTATCGCGTCGACACCGAGCTCATGGCGCTCGCGCGCCCCGACGCGCTTTTTATGCACTGCCTGCCCGCAGACCGCGGGTACGAGGTCGCGGCCGACGTCATCGACGGCCCGCAGAGCGTCATCTGGGACGAGGCCGAGAACCGGCTGCACGCGCAGAAGGCTCTGCTCGTCTGGCTTCTGGAGCGCGCCGCGGCGTAGCGGAGGCCGCCGAGGCCGGCCGGTGCCTGCCCATACACTGGAGAAGAACCACTTTCTGAAGGAGAACGATGTCGGACCGCGTTGCGCTGGCCCATTCGGACGGCCTCGACACCTCCGCCGGTGTCGGCCGGCCGCAGTATGCGTCGGGCAGCGAGCTCGTGGTGAGCGGGGCCGGCGTATGACGGGCGAGGTCGCGAACCGCGCGGGCGAGGCCGGCTCCCTCTGGGGCGGCCGTTTCGCGGGCGGCCCGGCTCCCGAGCTCGCCGCTCTCAGCAAGTCGACGCACTTCGACTGGCAGCTCGCCGAGTACGACCTCGCCGGCTCACGGGCGCACGCCCGTGCACTCGCGGCGGCGGGGTACTTGAGTCCCGACGAGCTCACGGCCATGATCGACGCCCTCGACCGGCTCGAGCAGGCCGTCGTCGACGGGCGGTTCCGGCCCGAGGAGAGCGACGAAGACGTGCACTCGGCGCTCGAGCGCGGCCTCATCGATCTGGCCGGCGGCGAGCTGGGCGGCAAACTGCGCGCCGGGCGCAGCCGCAACGACCAGATCGCGACACTCGTGCGTCTGCTGCTGCGCGACCACGCCGCCATCCTCTCGCACCAGCTCGTCGGCCTCATCGACGCGATCGTGGCTCAGGCCGAGGCCAACCTCGAAGCGATCATGCCGGGTCGCACCCACCTCCAGCACGCGCAACCCGTGCTGCTGGCCCACCACCTCCTCGCGCACTGCTGGCCGCTCGTGCGCGATCTCGAACGCTTCGACGACTGGGGCAGGCGCGTCAACGCGTCGCCGTACGGGTCGGGCGCCCTCGCGGGCAACACCCTCGGGCTCGACGCCGGCCTCGTCGCCTCCGAGCTCGGGTTCGCACGGGTCGTCGAGAACTCGATCGACGGAACCGCGAGCCGCGACCTCGTCGCCGAGTTCGCCTACGTCGCGGCGCAGATCGGCATCGACCTCTCCCGTTTCGCCGAGGAGATCATCCTCTGGAACACCAAGGAGTTCGACTTCGTCACCCTCGACGACTCCTATTCGACCGGCTCGTCGATCATGCCGCAGAAGAAGAACCCCGACATCGCCGAGCTCGCCCGGGGCAAGGCCGGCCGGCTCATCGGCAACCTGAGCGGCCTGCTCGCGACGCTCAAAGGTCTGCCGCTCGCCTACAACCGCGACCTGCAGGAAGACAAAGAACCGGTCTTCGACTCGATCCGCACCCTCGAAGTGCTCCTCCCGGCGTTCACGGGCATGGTCGCGACCCTGCGGTTCAACACCGAGCGGATGGCGCAGCTCGCCCCGCAAGGCTTCTCCCTCGCCACGGATGTCGCCGAATGGCTCGTCAAACAGCACGTTCCCTTCCGCGACGCCCACGAGATCACCGGCTCCCTCGTGCGCTTCGCCGAGCAGAACGGCCTCGAGCTCGAGGAGCTGAGCGACTCCCAGCTCGCCGAGGTGTCGGCCCTCCTGACCCCCGAGGTGCGCAGCGTGCTGACGATCCGCGGATCGGTGGAGAGCCGGTCGGGCATCGGCGGCACGGCCCCCGTGCGGGTGGCCGAACAGCTGATCGAGCTCACCAAGCGGGTGGCGACGGTCGCGGCATCCATCGAACGGGGAGGAACCGCCTGATGACCTTCGGCAGACAGCCCAGGGAACGGCCCGAGAAGAAGCCGCCGAAGTACCCGTGGATCATCCCGGCCGTCGTGGCGCTCGCCATCGTCGTGGTGGTCGGCGGCATCATCATCTCGGTCGCGCTGGGCGTGCGGCTCTTCTGACCCGTGTTCGATGAGCCCGCCGTCGTGGTCGCACCCCGCCTGCTCGGTGCGGTGCTGACCCACGAGAGCGACGAGGGCCCGGTCTCCGTGCGCATCACCGAGGTCGAGGCCTATCTGGGGGTCGGCATCGATCCCGGTTCGCACTCCTTCCGGGGCCGCACGCCGCGCAACAGCGTGATGTTCGGCGAACCAGGGCATCTCTACACCTACTTCACCTACGGCATGCACACCTGCGCGAACATCGTCTGCTCGCCCGAAGGCGAGTCCTCGGCGCTGCTGCTGCGGGCGGGCGAGATCGTCGGCGGTGCGGATGTCGCGCGCCGTCGTCGTGGTGAGCAGGTGCCGGCTCGCGATCTCGCGCGGGGCCCCGCCCGTCTGACCGTGGCCCTCGGCATCCGTCTCTCCCAGAACGGGGCGGCGCTGTTCGAGCCGCCGTTCTCCGTCACACCGGCGTCCGTTCCGGCGCCGTTCCTGTCCGGCCCGCGGGTCGGGGTGAGCGGGGACGGCGGCAGCGACGCCTTCCCGTGGCGGTTCTGGATCGCCGACGACCCG
Organism: Compostimonas suwonensis; assembly: GCF_002797855.1. Lineage (GTDB taxonomy): Bacteria > Actinomycetota > Actinomycetes > Actinomycetales > Microbacteriaceae > Compostimonas > Compostimonas suwonensis. The sequence goes on along the minus strand of NZ_PGFB01000004.1, from coordinate 3,291 downwards.
ACCGTGTCGGCCTACCGCAAGAGCGTGCCGCGTCGGCGGAAACCCGGGCCGACCGTCTCGTAGGCCGCGAGGGCGGGAGCGCGCACGCCTGTCGTCGCGCTGTTCCTGCGTTATGCCGTCATCAGGCGCACGAGGATCGCGCTCGCGCAGGCCCAGCCGATGCTCGCGAGGGTGCCGATGATGAACCGCTCCCGGGCCTCCGCAGCCGCGAGCTCGGTGAACCGGCCGACACCTTTGACGGCCACGACGACGGCGATCCCCTCCGGGAAACCGGCCAGGATCGTGCCCGCGATTGCTGCCCGCTCCAGCAGACCGATCATCAGCCCGCCGCGCAAGACCTCGTGGGGTGCCGTCGTGACGCCCGTTCGCGAGTCGTCGTCGACGACGATGCCGCCGTGCAGACCCGCTGTGACACTGCCCTTGGTCGCGAGGCTCAGGATCCAGGTGGCGGCGGGGGCGCCGCCGACGACCGCGAGGGCGAGGGTGATCGCGCCGAGCACGATGGCGTAGCCGGGGCCGGGGGTCGGGTTGGGCAGGCAGGCGAAGCCGATCGCGAGCGCCAGTGAGGCGGCCGAGGAGGCGATGAGCGTGTGCTTGCCGAGCCAGACGGCGAGCACCGCGAGCAGCAGGGCCGCGGCGGCGAGCATGAGCACGCCGCCCTCGAGCAGCAGCGGGGCGAGGAGGAACGAATGCGTCATGAAGTGGTTTCCTCGCTTGTCGACAGCCGATCGAGTTCGTCCAGCAGCCTAACAAGCGATGGCTGCGCCGCGAGGTCGAATCTGATCCCCGCCGCCGATGCCCGTGCGCTCGCGGCCTGGGGGGTGATTCCGAGCTCGGATGCCGCGGCCCGCTGCGTCGCGCCCGCCGCGACGAGATCGAACAGCTCCCACCCTTCCGGGGTCCTGCGTGAGCGGATGAACAGGAGCAGGTTCATGAGCGCCTCGACGGTGTCGGCGGCGGAGCCGGCCGCTGGAGCGGCATCCTGCCCGGTGCCGGTGCCGGTGCCGGTGCCGGTGCCGGGCAGGATGCCGGAGGTGTCCGTGTCGACCGCGAAGCGCAGGGTGGCCTTCTTCGCGCGGCCGACGGCGTCGCGTGCGGAGATGAAAGCGGATCCGGTGGCTTCCCGTGTCGCCTCCGGCAGGGGCGTGAGCACCTGGCCGGCGCCCAGGCCGATCGACCAGTGCCCCGATCGGGCGAGCAGGAGGATCACCTCGAGCGCGATCTCGCCCGACGGCGCGATGAGCTGGATCTCGTCGCCTGCCGTGCGGTCGACCGGAAGGGGGAGCGCCGAGCCGTACCGCCCGTTGATCGTCTCGACGGCCGCTCCGGCCTCGTCGGCGTTGTGCCTGCTGCGCACCTGGTCTGCGGTGATCACGAGCACTGGGCTTTCCTTTCGTCATGACAAGCCTTTGAGCTTGTTACTTCACACATCAAGCCTAAAGCATTGATAATAACAGTATCAACCCCTCAGGCTTTACCGCGCGGAAGGAGAACAGGGTGAGGGCAGGGTGAGGAGTGGATGGCAGTCGCAGGCTTCCTCGGCTTGGTACGGTAGACGACGTGTCCGGCACCAGCGAAAACCTCAGCATCCAGCACAACGATCCGAGCTTCCCCTCCGTCTGGGAAGAGCTCCAGTGGCGGGGCCTCGTCCACGTCTCGACCGACGAGGTCGAGCTGCAGCGGGTGCTGTCCGGAGAGCCCATCACCTTCTACTGCGGCTTCGACCCCACGGCGCCGAGCCTGCATCTCGGCAATCTCGTTCAGCTCCTCGTCATGCGGCGGCTCCAGCTGGCGGGGCACAAGCCCCTGGGCCTCGTCGGCGGCTCGACAGGCCTCATCGGCGATCCGCGGCCCTCCGCCGAACGCACCCTCAACACCAAAGACGTCGTCGCCGACTGGGTGAACCGTCTGCGGGGGCAGGTGGAGAACTACCTCAGCTTCGAGGGCGACAACGCCGCACGGATGGTCAACAACCTCGACTGGACGGCATCCCTCAGCGCGATCGACTTCCTGCGAGACGTCGGCAAGCACTACCGGGTCGGCACGATGCTCAAAAAGGATGCCGTGAGCGCGAGGCTCAACTCCGAAGCGGGTATCAGCTACACCGAGTTCAGCTACCAGATCCTGCAGGGCTACGACTTCCTCGAGCTCTACCGGACGTACGGCTGCACCCTGCAGACCGGCGGCTCCGATCAGTGGGGAAACCTCACGAGCGGCACCGACCTCATCCATCGCGTCGAACGGGGGAGTGCGCACGCCATCGGCACGCCGCTCATCACGAACTCCGACGGCACCAAGTTCGGCAAGAGCGAGGGCAACGCGATCTGGCTCGACCCGGAGATGACGAGTCCGTACGCCTTCTACCAGTTCTGGCTCAACACCGACGACGGCGACGTCATCCCGCGGCTCAAGGTCTTCAGCTTCCTGAGCAGGGAGGAGATCGAGAGGCTCGAGTCCGTCGTGGCGGAGCAGCCGTTCAAGCGCGAGGCCCAGAGAGTGCTCGCCGACGAGGTGACGAGCCTCGTGCACGGGCGAGCGGCGACGGATGCCGCGATAGCAGCCGCGCAGGCGCTCTTCGGGCAGGGCGATCTCGAGTCGCTCGACCCGCGCACGCTCGAGGCCGCTCTCCGTGAGCTCCCCAACACGACGACTCCACCGACCACGACCCTCGCGCAGCTCCTCGTCGACACCGGACTGAGTCCGAGTCTGAGCGCTGCTCGTCGGTCGATCGCGGAGGGTGGCGTCTACCTCGACAACGTCAAGGTGCAGAGCGAGACGCAGACTCTCGCCGAGACGGTTCCGGATGCCGCGATGGCCGTCCTCCGGCGCGGGAAGAAGACTCTCGCCGGCGTCTTCATCGAGTGAGAACAGGGGCTCGCCCAGCGCGACACGCCCGGCCGACACGCAGGATTTGCGCCGATCGCGAGAGCCCCGTAATGTTCTAACTCGTCACCCCAAAGGTGCGGGAAAGCCGAAGAGCTTCCCGGCCTCAAGCGGGGCCAATCAAGAAAGCTTCAGCTCCTCCTCTTGTAGGTCGAGCTGGCCAGGCCTAAGATTGAAAACCCACTCCACGAGTTCTCCGGAACATCGAGACAGTTGTGTTCTCTGAACACGAAGTTCTCGAGTTGTTCACGAGAGTCTCGAAAGGTGGTAAGGTAGAGAAGTTGCCCTAAAGCCGGTCGGAAGACCTCAATTAGGTGCGTCCGTTCCTTGAGAACTCAACAGCGTGCACATTGTCAAATGCCAATTTTTACCTCGGGCACTGGCTGGCAGTTTTTTTGTTGGTTGGTG
>NZ_PGFB01000003.1 GCF_002797855.1 Compostimonas suwonensis | reverse complement strand
CACCAACCAACAAAAAAACTGCCAGCCAGTGCCCGAGGTAAAAATTGGCATTTGACAATGTGCACGCTGTTGAGTTCTCAAGGAACGGACGCACCCGCTTCGAACTCTTTCGAGTCGTCATTCGGAGCTGTCTTCCAACACCCACGATCGGAGTCAGGAAACCCGTGGCTTCGACTGTCGAAAGTGAATGGTTTCCAAACATAGAACAAGAACTCCACAAAAGCGAAGCTTTGTTACTAAGGTTTGGAGTGGTCCCGCTTGAGGCCGGGAAGCTCTTCGGCTTTCCCGCACCTTTGGGGTGACAGGTAGATACATTACGTGTTTCCGGGGGCCGGTGCAAGTCGCCTCGGGAGGCCGGGCGTGTCGCGCCGGATTCCGGGCGAGAGGCCCTCGTGAACGACCGCCGGGCGCACTACCGCGAGCGCTGTTCCTCGAGCCTCCAGACCTCGGGAACGATCATGCCCGCATGGTCGTCGCCGAGAGTCACGAAGTGGTCGACGAACGGCCCGATCGCCGCCTGCCATCGCGCGTTGGCCGGATCGGTGTCGAGCGCCGTCATGGCCGCCACGAAGTCGTCGCAATCGACGAGGTGGAAGAGATCGCGCCCGCTGCGCCAGATCGTCCAGTCGCGGATCCCGACCCGGGCGAAGGTCTCGACGAGGTCGTCGGGAATCGAACGGTGGTTCTGCTCGTAGCCGTCCTCTCGCCCTTCGACGATGACGGAGTGCAGCGCTACGCGCATGGTGGTGTCCTCTCTGACCGAGTGGTGATGGAGTGATTCTCTTTAGCTTGGCATCCTTTCGACCGCCTTCGGCGACACCCGAGCCGACCGAGTACGACGCCCGAGACGACGACGGGCCGGCAGCAGAAGCGGCCGGCCCGTCGTGTGCGACCCGAATCGGGTCGACCCTCGTCACATCGGGGGCATGAGCACCGAGTCGATGAGGTACACGGTCGCGTTCGCCGTGTGCACTCCCCCGCAGATGACGTTGGCGTCGTTGACCTTCATCGAATCGCCGCTGCCGGTGACGGTGACCGTTCCACCCTCGACCGTGGTCTGGGTTCCTGCGATCGCGTCGGGAGCGATCTGGCCGGGAACGACGTGGTAGGTGAGGATCGACGTCAGCGTCGCGGCTCCCTCGGGCGTCTTGAGCGACTCGAGTGTCGCAGCGTCGATCTTCGCGAAGGCGTCGTCGACGGGTGCGAACACCGTGAACTCGTCGCCATTGAGGGTGTCGACGAGATTGACCTCCGGGTTCAGCTGCCCGGAGACGGCGGCGACGAGAGTCGTCAGCAGGGGGTTGTTGGATGCCGCGACCGCGACCGGATCGGCCGACATCCCGACGACCGAGCCGGGGCCGTCCGGCACCTGTGCCGCGTAGGCCGCGCACCCGGGCCCGACGAGGTCGGCGGCGGGATCCATCGCGGAGTCCGTCGTCTCGGCGGTCGCCGACGGCATGGGTTCGTTCGTCTCGGCTGCGGCGTTCTCGTCGCCGGCCGAGCTCGGGCTCGAACAGGCGGCCAGGCCGAACGTCGCGACGGCTGCGATGGCGAGTGCCGCGAGGGTGTGACGTGTCGTGATGCGCATGGGATCTTCTCCTTGTGTGGTGGGGCGAGACGGCGGCCGCACATCGTGTCGGTCGTCCGTGCCTTCCCCTGTGTTTCGGAAGGGCGCGGCATCCGGATTGGAAACGGATGAGAGGCCGGCCCGGCCGGCGTACCCGCGCCACCCGTTCCAATCCCCCCGGCCTCCTGCGCCGAAGAACCCTCCGACGAAACTTGGAGGACTTGTGTTCACGCTCGCTCTTATCGGCCTTCTCGGGGGCCTCATCACCGGGATCTCCCCGTGCATCCTCCCTGTGCTGCCCGTCATCTTCTTCTCGGGCGGTGTGCAGGGGGCCCGGGAACCGGGGGCGGGAGGCGACGGCGCCGGCGTGAAGCAGCCGTCGCGATGGCGGCCCTACCTCGTCATCCTCGGACTCGTGGCGAGCTTCAGCATCGCGACACTGGTCGGCTCGCTCATCCTGAGCCTGCTCGGCCTGCCGCAAGACGTGCTGCGCTGGGCCGGCATCGTGGTGCTCGTTCTGATCGGGCTCGGCCTCATCGTTCCCGGCTTCCAACACATCCTCGAGAAGCCGTTCTCCTGGATCCCGCAGCGGGCGGTGGGCACCGACCGCGGCGGCTTCCCGCTCGGGCTCGCGCTCGGCGTCGTCTACGTTCCGTGCGCGGGGCCGGTCCTGGCAGCCATCACCGTCGCGGGGTCGACCGGCCGGATCGGCGTGGAGACGATCGTGCTCACGGTGACCTTCGCGGTGGGCGCCGCCATCCCCCTTCTCGTCTTCGCCCTCGCCGGCCGGGGCATCGCCGAGCGGATGAAGAGCTTCCGCAGGCATCAGAAGGGCATCCGGATCACGGGAGGCGTGCTGATGATCGCCCTCTCGGTGGGCCTGGTCTTCAACCTGCCGCAGGCGCTGCAACGGCTCATCCCCGACTACACGGGCGATCTGCAGAGCAGCATCGCCGACTCCGACGAGGTGAAGGACGCGCTCGATCTCGGCGGGCTCGTCACCGACGAGAACAAAGACCTCGACAGATGCACGGATGGCGCGACCGCGCTCGAGAGCTGCGGCATCGCCCCCGCCATCACGGGGATCCAGGAGTGGTTCAACACTCCGGGCGACCAGCCCATCGATCTCGCCGAGGAGAGGGGACGGGTCGTTCTCGTCGACTTCTGGGCCTACTCCTGCATCAACTGCCAGCGCTCCCTGCCCCATGTGGTCGCCTGGTACGAGAAGTACAAGGATCTCGGCCTCGAGGTGATCGGCGTGCACTCCCCCGAGTACGCCTTCGAGAAGGAGCCGGCGAACGTCAAGGCGGGCGCGGAGGGTTTCGGCATCACCTATCCGGTGGCCATCGACAACACGCTCTCGACCTGGACCAACTACCGCAACCGCTACTGGCCCGCGCACTATCTGATCGACGCTGACGGGGTCGTCCGCAACATCACGCTCGGCGAGGGCGACTACGCGACGACGGAGAAGCTCATCCGCGAGCTGCTGACGGATGCCGACCCCGAGGTGACACTGCCCGCCGCCACCGATATCGCCGACCTCACACCCGAAGTGGGGAGCACGACCCCGGAGACCTTCCTCGGCTCGACCAAGCAGCTCAACTTCGCCGGCTCGGAGAAGTACTCGACGATGACGAGCTCCTTCGCGTTCCCCGACGAGCAGCCGGCCGACTCGTTCTCCCTCGACGGCGCGTGGACGCTCGGCTCGCAGTCGATCACTCCGTCGGGTGGCGATCCGGCCGAGGTGCGGCTGCGCTATACGGCATCCGAGGTGCGGATGGTCCTCTCCGGCACGGGGACGGTCACCGTGACCGTCGACGGCTCGCCCCGACGGATCGCCGTCTCGGGCACCCCCGACTCGTATGAGCTCGTGAAGACGGCGGGCGCGGCATCCGGGACTCTCGAGGTGAAGGTCTCGCCCGGGGTGGAGGCTTACTCCTTCACGTTCGGATGACCCGCCGCGATCGTTCGCGCGGGCAATCCGTCTGCCCCTGTACAACGAACACCAAGCGTGACGATCGAGACAATGACCGCCCCCGCACGGCACAGTCGCGCACGAACTGTCATGCTGGGTCGTGTGACTTCCCCCCGAGAGCCGACCGAGCTGGAGAGCGACACGATCGCGACCACGTTCGACGAGCTGCTCGCGCGGGTCGCGCGCGGCGACCAGCAGGCGTTCTCGGAGCTCTACGACCGGAGCGCACCACGACTGCTGGGTCTCGTCAAACGGGTGCTCGTCGATCACGCGCAATCGGAGGAGGTGGCTCAGGAGGTCTTCCTCGAGATCTGGAAGACGGCCGCCCGTTTCGACCCGGGCAGGGGCAAGGCGCTGTCGTGGATGCTCACGATGGCCCACCGGCGGGCGATCGACCGGGTGCGGTCATCGCAGGCCGATCATGACAGAGACGAGAAGATAGGCATCCGGGACATCGAGCCCGAATACGACGTAGTGAGCGAATCCGTCGAGATTCGCATGGAGCACGAGAGGGTGAAAAAGGCCATGACGCAGTTGACCGAGCGGCAACGCGAAGCGATCACCCTCGCCTACTACGGCGGCTACACCCAGACCGAGGTCGCGCAGATCCTGTCGATTCCCGTGGGCACGGCCAAGACCAGGCTGCGCGACGGCATGATGCGGCTCCGAGACGAGCTGGGGGTGACCTCGTGACCGGCGAACGCGACGACGACGAACGCGCCGCCGAACGCGAACCTCGGCTCGCGAGCGGCGCCCACGCCCTGGGCGCGCTCTCCCCCGACGAGGCAGCCGAGTTCGAGAGAGCGGCAGCACAGGCGCCCGAGGTGCGCGCGGAGGCCGATGAGCTCGCCGAGACGGCCGCTCTGCTCGGTTTCGCCGCCGAGCCGGCGCGCCCGTCGGCGGGCATGAAACTCGACCTCATGGCAGCGATCGCCTCCACCCCGCAGGATGCCGCGCCCGACGTCGTACGCGCTGTCACCGGCGAGCGCGAGCAGCCACCTGCCGCGGCCGGGCCGTCGGCGGCGCCCGCCGGATCCGCGGAGCACCGAGCCCGCACCCGCTGGTTCGCCAGGCCTCTGGGCATCGCCGTCGCCGCGGCCGCTGCCATCGCCCTCTTCGTGGGCGGGAGCCTCGTCGGCAGCGCCCTGAACGCGGCGAATCAGACGACGCCCGCCGACCAGGCCGCCGCCGCTCTCGCCGAGATCGCGGCCGCACCCGACAGCCAGCGCGCCTCGGCCTCCGTCGACGGTGGCGGAACAGCCACACTCGTGTGGTCGAACGAGCTCGGCCGCTCGGCCGTGCTCGTCGACGGGCTGCCGTCGCTCCCCTCCGGCAAGGCCTACGAGGCCTGGTACATCGACGCCTCCGGTGCTGCGGCCTCCGCAGGAACCTTCACGGCGGCGGGCGACGGCACGACCTGGCACGTGCTCGACGGAACCATGTCGGCAGGCGACGCGGTCGGTGTCACGGTCGAACCGGCCGGCGGTTCCGAGCAGCCGACCACCGACCCGATCCTCGTGATGCAGAGCGCCTGAGCCCGAGGGCCCTCAGCCGGCCGACCCAGTATGACGCTCGACGTCCACGAGCAGGCTTCCACGAATGGGCGCAAGACCGGACCCGTGACGGGCGTCGGCCCTCTTCTTGACCCCGTCGCGACGCCTCCGACACTATTGAGGCCATGTATCCGGTGATGGTTCTCGGGCTCATGATCGTGGCGCCCATCGTGTCTGTCGTGAGCGAGTTCTCAGCGGGCGGCGGCACCGGCGATCTGCTGCTGCTGGCCGGGAAGTGGTTCGTCTTCTGGGCGGTGGGTGTGCGGCTTCTCACCGCCGGCCTGTCCCAGATCCTGCGACCGGGCTTCACGGCGAGCAGCATCCTCGGCACGAACCCCGACCGGTCGGTGTTCCAGATCGTGCAGGAGCTGGGCTTCGCGAACCTCGGAGTCGGGCTCATCGGCATCCTGTCTCTGCCTCTGTCGGGATGGATCGTTCCTGCCGCCGTCGCCGGAGGCCTGTTCCTCGGTCTCTCCGGCATCCGCCACATCGCGAAGCCGGGCAAGAACACCAAGGAGTGGATCGCGACGCTCAGCGACCTCGTGGTCTTTCTCGTGCTGCTGGCGTTCGTTCTCTACGTCTGGATCTCCGGAGCCTCCTAGCGGCCGTATCCCCGGGCCTCACGCCGAGGGCGGGTCGCGGCGCGTGGCCTCGCGACCCGCGAGCTCCGCTACCGGCCCGAGGCATCGACGACCTCCCCAGGGCTTCCAGACGAGCGGGGTCGGCGAGCACCTCGAGCCCCACGATCCGGTCGCCCTCGATGTCGGAGGCCATGATCGAGACGACGCGCGCGAGGCGAGCTGGCGTGCGGCCTCGGGCGAACGGTCGAGCACGAAGCGCTGCGAGCGCGGCTGGAGCCGGTTCGTGAGCGGGCTGGGGGACGCCGAGCTCCCGGTCGTCAGCTCGCCGAGTACGCGCCCGCTTCGAGATCCTCGATGAGGGTCGGGCCGGTCGGCGTCCAGCCGAGGGACTCGCGGGTCAGGACGCTCGTGGCCGCGAGATCCGCGGCGAAGAAGGCTCCGATCCAGCCGAAGTGCGCCGGGACGTCGTCGGCGGGGATCGAGACGACCGGCAGGCCGAGCGCACGGCCGATCGTCTCCGCGATCTCCCGGCTCGGGATCCCCTCTTCCGCGACGGCGTGCAGGCGTGCGCCGGCCTGCGCCTCGGTGAGCCCGAGCGCGACGAGGCGAGCGGCATCGGAGATGTGCACGGCGGCCCAGCGGTTGGTGCCGTCGCCGGGATAGCCCGAGACGCCCTTCTCCCGGGCGATCGCCGTGATCGCGGCGATGAAGCCGTGGTCGCCGACCCCGTGCACGGTCGGCGCGAAGCGCAGGGCGATGCTGCGCACGCCCTGCTCGACGAACTCGAAGGCGAGGTTCTCCGCCCCTCCGCGGAGTGCGTCGGGGCCGTGGAACGGGGAGGGATCGTTCTCGTTCGCGAGCCTGCCCGGGGTGAGCCCGGCGACGCCGGAGGCGAACAGGAACGGGCGACCGGTGCCGACGAGCGCGTCGCCGAGAGTCTGCACGGCGGCCCGCTCGGCCGCGTTCGAGGCGGCCTGATCAGAGAAGTCGTGTTTGTTCGCGAGGTGGATGACCGCCTCGGCGGCCTCGGCCCCCGCGCGGATGCCGTCGAGGTCGTCGAGGTCGCCTCGGCGTACACGAGCCCCCGTGGCCTCGAGAGCGGCGGCGGATGACTCGGACCGCGCGAGCCCGGTGACCTCGTGCCCCTCGGCGAGCAGCTCATCGACGACGGCCGATCCGATCCATCCGGAGGCCCCGGTGACGAAAACGCGCATAACAGTGTTCTCCTTCGGCTCCGCGAGCCGCGGAGCGCTATGTGATGTCAGTGACTGATGTCATCTGCTGACATCACTCTACGCCTGAAGTCAGTTGCTGTCATCACCTAGACTCGACCGTATGGTGCGATGGGAACCGGGCGCGCGCGAGCGCCTGCAGGCGGCGGCACTCGAGCTGTTCGCCACTCGGGGCTTCGAGCAGACGACCGCCGCGGAGATCGCGCAGTCCGTCGGCCTGACCGAGCGCACCTTCTTCCGCCACTTCAGCGACAAGCGCGAGGTGCTCTTCTACGGGCAGGACCTCTTCCTGCAGGCGTTCCTCGACGGCGTGGACGACGCGCCGGCCGACGCCTCCCCGCTCGAGGTCGTCACCGCCGCCCTGCGCAGCGGGGCCGCCCTCTTCCCCGACGAGCGTCGGCCCTACTCCCGCACCCGCCAGGCCGTGATCGACAGCAACCCGGCGCTCCAGGAACGCGAGCTGCACAAGCTCGCCGGCCTCGTCACCGCGGTCACCGAGACGCTGCGCACGCGCGGTCTCGACGAGACGGCGGCCACCCTCGCGGCCGAGACCGGCGGCACCGTGTTCCGGATCGCCTTCGCGCAGTGGATCCGCGAGGGCGAGAGACGATCCCTCACCGAGATCACCTCCGCCGTGCTGCGCGAGCTGCTCACGCTGACCGGCGCGGCGACCGGGGCGGCCGACGAGCGCCGTTGACGACGATCGGCCCCGGTGGAGCGCCGTTCTCGACGCTCCGCCGGGGCCGTGCCGTCCCGCTCAGTTGCTGCCGTCGTGACCGCGGCGCAGGTGGAGCTCGTCCGCCTCGTCGGGGAGATCGTCGATGCCGAGGGCGAGGGCCTGCTTGCGGCGAAGGCGCATCGACGGAGCCGCGAGGGCGCCGAGAACAGCCAGGACGGCGACACCGGCGCAGACCCAGAAACCGATGGTGAACGCGTCATCCTTCGGCAGCCCCTGCGCCGTGCTGTTGGAGGTGATCAGCGCGGCGATGACCGCCGTTCCGATGCTGCTGCCGATCGTCCGGGCGACGGTGTTCACGCTGATCGCCTCGCCGGTCTGCACGGCCGGGACGCTCTCGATGATGGCGTTCGACGTGGATGCGAGGGCCAGGCCGATTCCGGCGCCGGTGAGGATTCCGGAGACGACGATCTGCCAGAGCTCGACGTGGACGATCGCGGGCAGCACGAACGCGGCGGTGACGAAGATCCCGCCGAGCGCCATGGGCGGCTTCGGGCCGACCTTGCGCACCAGGATTCCGGCCACCGGGCCGAAGATGACCATCATCACGACGGTGGGCAGCAGGAAGAGGCCCGCCTCGGAGACCGTCTCGCCGAAGCCGTAGCCGGTCTGGGCCGGCAGCTGCAGCAGGGTGGGCACGAGCACGAAGGTGCCGAACATCGCGAAGCCGAAGACCAGGGCCACGATGTGAGCGGTCCACACTCCGCGCACCTTCATGAGGCGCATGTCGACGAGGGGCTCCTTGGCCCGCAGCTCGACGAAGACGAAGACCACGAGCGCGACCGCGCCGAGCACGAGCAGGCCCAGCGTGTTCCACGAGTCCCAGCCCCAGTTCTCTCCCTCGCTGATCGCGAGGAGGAGCGAGACCAGGGAGACCGAGAGGATGAGGGCGCCGAGGATGTCGAGACGACCCGGCTTCTTCACGGGGGATTCCGGCATCCCGAAGATCACTCCGAGCAGTGCGACCACAACGAGCACCGCGGGCAGCCAGAAGAGCCAGTGCCAGGACAGGTTCTCGACGATCGGGCCGGCCGCCACGATGCCGACGCCGGCGCCGACACCGAAGATCGCGGAGAGCAGACCGATGGTCACGCCGACCTTGTCGCGCGGCAGCTCGTCGCGGACGACGCCGATGGAGAGCGGCATGATCGCGCCGGCGGCACCCTGCAGGGCACGGGCGACGATGAGCACACCGAGGTTCGGCGCCAGCGCGGCGAGCACCGTGCCCACGAGCAGGAGGGCGAGCACGACGATGAGCATCCGCCGTTTGCCGACCATGTCTCCGAGACGGCCCAAAACCGGGGTCAGCACGGCAGCGGAGAGCAGATAGGCGGTGAGCACCCAGGAGGCGTCGCTGGTCGAGACGCCCAGGTCGCCGCCGATCGTGGCGAGCGCGGGGGCGACGAGCGATTGGAGGACTGCGAACGACAGACCGCCCAACGACAGGTAGATGACGATGAGCGCGGTGTTGGGCCGGCGGCGTCCGGCCGGCGGCACGGAGCCCGTCGCGGGCTCCTGAATCGTGTGTGACATTACTCTCCGGGTCGATGTAAACAATCGCTGACTTACGAAGTCTAGTCGGGAAGGCTATCAAGTCAATGTGCGTTTACATCGCGTCGCGCACCCTGTACCGTGTTCCTGGAACGAAAGGGAAGCAATGACGCCTCACCCGCCGACCCCCGACACCGAGCAGGCGCCTGCCGCGCCGTCGCCCGCCGAGCGCTCGCCGGCCGAGCAGCCGTCCGGAGAATCCACCGGCCTCCGGTCCCGCGACGCCGACCAGACCCGCCGGCTCCTGCTGCAGGCCGCACGCCGCCGTTTCGCCAGGGACGGCTACACGACGACGACCGTTCGAGACATCGCAGCGGATGCCGGTGTGAACGTCGCGCTCATCAACCGCTACTTCATCTCGAAAGAGGGGCTCTTCGAAGCCTGCCTGAGCACGGTCGCCGAAGAGTTCGGCCGTTCGGTGTCCCAGGGCTCCACGGTCGACCAGATCCTGAACAAGGTGATCGGCCCGGCATCCGGGTCGTCGAACGGCGACCAGTCCCTGATGCTGCTCCTGCTGCTGCGATCGTCGGGCGACGACAGGGCGGACGGCATCCGTCGCAACACACTCCGCTCCTTCGCCGAGCGGATGGCCGAGGCATCCGACTCTCACCCCGACGACGCCGATGACGCCGATGACGACCGTTTTCTGCTGCGCGCCCAGATCGCCCTCGCCACGACGCTGGGGATCGTGATCCTGCGCTCGTCGACGGGTCTGGAACCGCTCACCTCGGCGACCGAGGACGAGCTCCGCGTCCCCTTCGGCGACGTGCTCTCGACCCTGCTGTCACCCTCGAGGTCGGAACGCCCCTGACGGCGCCGGACGCGAACCGCACCCCACGCGCTCAGACGTCGATGTCGGTGCTCTCGCTCAGCTGCCGCCAGGCGTCGAGCGACGCCAGCTGGCCTTCGAGCACACTGCGGTAGGCGGCCACCGCATCGCTGCCGAGAACGAGAAGCTCGGGCGCATCCGGGGCGTCGACGACGGCGATGATCGCGAGGGCCGCCTTCGCCGGATCGCCGGGCTGGGTGCCGTGGACCCTGTCGTTCTCCTTGCGGCGCCGACCCGCGGTGTCGGCGTAGTCCGGGATGGCCTCGGCCGACTGGGCCAGGGATCGGCCGGCGAAATCGGTGCGGAAGCCGCCCGGCTCGATCGCGAGCGCCGTGATGCCGAGGGGCTCCACCTCCTTGCGCAGCGACGCGGTCATCCCCTCGACGGCGGACTTGACGGCGGCGTAGTAGCCGGAGCCGGCCGGGCTCAGTCGCGCGCCGATGGACGAGAGGTTGACGATCGTGCCCGACCGGCGGGCGCGCATGGCGGGCAGCACGGCCTTGATCAGCGCGACGGGCCCGAAGAAGTGCGTGGCGAAAAGCTCCTGCACGTCGGACTCGTCGCCCTCCTCGACGGCGGCGCGGTATCCGTAGCCGGCGTTGTTGACCAGCACGTCGATACCCCCGAAGCGCTCGGTCGCACTCGCGACCGCGGTCGCGATCTGGATCTCGTCGGTCACGTCGAGCGTCAGCGGAAGAGCCGTGCCCGGATGGGCGTCCGCGAGATCGGCGACCGTCGCCACGTCGCGTGCGGTGACGACGGCGTTGTCACCGCGCGCGAGCACCGCCGCAGCGAGCGCACGACCGAGTCCCGTCGAGCATCCCGTGATGAGCCAGGTGGCCATGATCGTGTTCCCTTCCGAACCGGCAACCGCTGCCGGCACAGCACCAGTCAACACCTTCGCGGCCGTCGGGAGCAGACGAGCTCGACGCTCCGATGCTCCGCGTCGCCACGCTTGTGGACTCCGCCGAGCATTCGTCCACTGTTCGCCCAGGAGACGCCCTGGGATTGTTAGCCTGGGCGCATGGCCGCCCTCGACAGTGCCGATCCGCGGGTGCGGATGGTCCGTTCTCCCCGGGCCTCCGTCATCTGGTCGCTCGCCGCGGCCGGACTGCTGCTGGGCTCGGCGGCGCTGCAGCTCGTGGCCTCGCTCGAGCGATGGGTCGTGCTCGGCGGCTCGTGGACACGGGACGACATCTCGGTCGAAGACCATCTCTTCGACTATTCCTACCCCGCGGATCCCTGGGAGAACCTGGCGACGACGGCTCAGTTCTTCGGCGCGGGCGTCCTGCTCCTGGCACCCGGCATCCTGGCCATGGCCCGCGCCGCGCGCCGCGGCGGCATACTCGAACGCGTGCTCGCCGTCGCCGTCGCCGCCTCGTTCGGGCTCACCGGCGCCCACGCCCTCGTCTCAGGGCTGACCGGCGCTCCGTCTCCTGCGCAGTCGCTGCCGGTGCAGGGGATCCTGAGCCTGATCGGGTTCGTCGGGCTCATCATCCTCGCCGTGTACTGGCTTCGCACGTCGCCGGCCTCCTCCATCGCGTGCCTCTTCCTGCTCGGCGCCACCCTTCCGGGCTACCTCGTGGCCACGTTCGAGATCGCGCCCATGATCGCCGGCTATCAGTCGTACGACACGACCCCGTGGACCGAGACGATCGTCGCGGCATCCACGGCCGCGGCCGGTCTCGCGATGATCATCGCAGCCGGCGTGACGACACGCACGCCTCGCACGGCGTCCCGCCGCGCCCAGCGTTCGGGTTCGCAGCCGATGCAGGAGATCCGGGCACCGAAATCCTCGCCGGATCCTCGATGAAATAGGTCCGCCACCCGTTCTCGATGATCGCCTCGGAGGCCTCGCCCGTCGGTGGTCGTAGCCGTAGAAGAGCCCGGACGGCAGCGCTCGGTTGCGCAGTCGGCGGTGAGCTGTGCTTGAGAGAGCTGGCGGCGCGCGTAGTCGCACGAAACCCCCTGGCCGTCGCGCGAGAGGAGCGCAGGCGCTTCCCCAATGACTGGGATCGACTCCCAGTGCGCTGGTGCGACGCAGCGTGGAAGGATCTCGATTGCAACCTGGGCGCGGACGCCAGGTGCGAAAGGTGGGGTCTGATGGCTGGGGAACGACGACGTGAGCACAGGGGAATCGAGCTGAGGATTCCGGCAGTGGTCCGAGTGCAGAGCGCAGTGGCGCTTATACTCTCGGTCGGCACACTGGCGGCCCTCGGGGTAAGCGCGGTGGCTCCGGTGAGTGCCGCCGAACCGCTCGCCGCTGTCGAAGACGTGCCGGCGACGACAGATGGCGATCTTCCCACCGACGTGGTCGGAGCTCCGGTCAACCGCAATCTCGCTCCTGCGCATCAGCTCCTGTTCAGCCAGGACGACGGATCGTCAGCGGCATCGACGGTACTGACGGGCACAACGGCCGACCTCAGTGCCACGGGCTCAGCCACCCAGGAGCAGACCCGCGCACTCGAGAGGCCCGAGTACCCGACCTCGGCCGGTCGCTTCCTCGACGTCCTCCACGATTCGGTCCTCGCGTTCCAGCTGACCCAGGCCGGGCCCCAGTCGCTTCTGCAGCTCGTGTCAAGCAACGCGATGGCCGAGACCGCGAGCGCCGGCTGGAACCAGCTCACACCGATCGGGGTCCCCGCCAACGGCATGACGGTCGTGCTGAACGCGGGAATCGATGCGGCCACAGGAGACCCCGGCCTTCCCGTCGTCAATGCCGCCATCGGCGACTCGGCAGACCTCGGTACGCAGGTCGTGGCGCAGGCCGGGATATCCGGCACCCCGGGCTTCGCCGGGCAATGGACGATCCTCGGCGGCAGCGCCAACGAGCTCGGCTTGGTCGGCTTTTCGCTCGTCAACCGCGCCGACGGTCTGTGCCTCGACGTCGGGGACCAGTCCGACGGAAGCGCAGCGGTCGTGACAGCGGTATGCGACAACGGGTTGGGTCAGAAATGGGACTACGCGTACGGCCCGGGCGGCAATGTCAAGCTCTTGATCAACGAGCAGATCACAACCGGAATCGCCGTCTCCGATGACATCCCGGGCTGGGAGCCGGGCACAACGGCTCCGCTCATCGTCGGACCCGGCATCTCGATGCCGGTGGGCATCTCCCAGGTCGTCGAGCCCGGTTCCATCGCCCCATCGTGGTCCGCGCTCAATCCGACCGGCGAGTCGACCGCCCCGTTCGATCTCGCGACCGGCGACCTGGACTCGGCGGTCGATGCGTCCGGCAATTTCCACGACGAGGCGGCGGTCGCCTATGTCGGCGCCGATGGCTCCGCGCAGATCGACGTGATCGACTACAACGCGAACGATGATCACCTGCTCGTGACCTCGGCCGCGCTGGGCGTCATCGGGGCGGGCTCCTCCGGCAAACGGGGCTCCCTGACGATCGATTCCGCCGACCTCGACGGCGATGGAGGCAACGAGCTGGTGGTCAGCTTCCAGGACGGCAGCGGTGCGCTGCACCTCGCGCTGCTCGAGTACGCCGCCGATCCTGACACCGGCGCTCGTACGCTGACCGTGCTCGCCGCCGACACCGCTGTGCCGAACGGCGCCGGCAGCGGACCGTTGAACGGATACAGCGATTCCACCGCCTGGGACTTCGACGGCGATGGCATCGCCGAGTTCGTGCTGGGCTTCGTGGGATCGTCGTCTGCCTCCCTCGCCCGGGTGACGTTCGATTCCACCCTGTCCATCACGGGAGCCGCCGCAGGCTACCTCGACGAGTGGAGTTCCGGCCGCGGACGGATGCATCTGGCCACCGGCGCGTTCCAGACCGCCGCGGACGACCCCCTGGGCCACCGCCAGCTCGCGGCGGGCTGGTGGACAGGGATTCAGACCGGTCTGCCGGGTGAGCGCGGTTTGATCTTCACCCCTCTGGTAGCCGTGATCTCGGACCCTGCGACGGCGATCGGCACCGGTATCGTCGCCTCCGATATGACGCCCGGTGACAGCCCGGTCTCACTCATCCCCTCATGGGAGCTCGAGATGCCGGACGTGCCGGAGTGGCCGTACTGGGATGTCACCCCCGAAGACGGATTCGCCCTGACCGCTGGAGCCTTCGGCGCGCCGGCTCCGGGAACCGCCTGGAGCGTCGCGGCGGCCAGCACGCAGGGCCTGTTCACCGTGATCACGCCGTCGACGGGAATCGTGCAGCAGAACGACAACCGAGGACCGTACCTCCCCACGCCCAGCCTCACGGCATACGACCGCGCCGGAGACTCGATGGTCGTCGGGCCGCCCCTCGTGCTCACCGTTCAGAACCTCGTCGACCTGCAATTGGTCGGAGGCCAACCGCCGGCGCACGCCGACTGGCTCAACGGCGAATTCGTCAACATCTCCCGCAACGAGGACTTCTCACTCCAGCTCGGCTCGTCCTCGACTGACACCTACGAAAACTCGTCGTCGCACGAGTCGAACAGCACATACCAGATCACCGAGAACGCGGATGTGAAGGCGACCGCCAGCGAAGGAATCCCCGGGATCGAGGAGGGCGAGGCGAGCCTGGAGGTCAAGCAGTCGTTCGACTACACCTGGAATACCGTGAGCACCAGCCTGAGCTCGAACTCGAGCTCAACCACGCAGACCGTCACGCAGACCGCCGTCGACGATGACATCGTGAACGCCGAGGTGCAGGATTTCCGGATCCTGCGCTACCCCGTGCTCTCGACTTCGTCCTATGACAATCCCGAGGCCGGAGCGGATTGCGGCACCGGCTGCTACGGCTACTGGGACGTCGTCATCCCGAGCGCTTCGGGCGACGTGCATCCGATCAGATCGTCGGGCAGGTCCCTGGCCTACTTCCAGCCGCCGTGGCAGAACGGGAACGCGTTGTCGTACCCGGCGATCCAGGACGGCGCCGTGCCGATCGACGACCTCGGGTCGTACACCGACTCGAGCGGCGCGACCCAGCAGGCGACGCTGTTCAACCAGAACAACACACTCGCCGGAACGAAGTCGATGGCGGAGCTCGACGTGGACACCTCGACCTCGACCTCGACCTCGGAGACCAGCACCAAAAGCTGGGACGTCGGGGTGGACGTGACGGCGGGTGTGAGTGTGCAGGCAGGATTCGGTCCCTTCGGCAAGGGGCAGGTGGATGCGTCGCTCGAGGGCGGTTTCAATGCAAGCAAAGCGTCGACGAACACAACGACCGGGTCGACGACGAACACGCACTCGGGCACGTTCGAGCTGAACATGCCGGAAGTGGCCGAGGATCGGGGCTACGACGTCGCGGCAGCGTACTACTACAGCACGGGAGGCTATCCGAAGGTGACGTACGCGGTCGACGTGACCGCGGTGAAGGAGTCCCAGGAATGGTGGACGGACAACTACGGGCAGAAATCCGATCTCGCCCTCAACCTTCCTGACAATTCTCTGCTCACCTACGATTCCCACAACTATCTCGGCACGGTCGTGTGGAACGACGAGCAGAGCCGGCAGTTGATCCGCGGATTCACGGCGACCAGGCCCGTCGACCCCTCGTCGCCGACGACATCGGGGGCGATCTACGCGACGGCGCCGAATGCGGGCGACCCGGTCTTCTTCAACGTCGACGTCCACAACTACAGCCTCGACTCCCTGGACGCGCCGTTCACGGTCGACTTCTACGCGGTTCCGGTTGACGGCCAGAACCTGAACGTGACCGGACCTGCACAGCCGATCGGCACGCAGACCGTCGGCGGGATCGCGGCGCAGAGCGACGTCACGGTGACATCGCCGGAGTGGGATGCCGTGGGACCGAGCAATGGCTCCGGAAGCCAGAACTGGCGGATCTTCGTGGTTCTCGATGCCGCCGGGGCGATTCCCGAGGTACACGAGTGGAAGCCGACCGATGCCGGCGACGCCCCGTGCCCCACATCGTCGGTGCAGGACGGAAGCCAGCTCATCGACCCGATGACCGGGACCGCCGACCAGCTCGCCTGCGGGCAGAACAACCAGGGCTACGGCGAGATCGTGGTGATGAGCGGCGACGTGCAGGCCGACGCCGTCTCGACCGCAGACCGCGCGAACGTGCAGCTCGCCGGCGCCGGCCTCACGACGGGGAACCCGGACGACCTGACGATTGGCGTGGAATCCGACATCCCCTCGGTCATCGCGGGCGAAAGCGTGACGGGGCTGGTGCACGCGACTGCGGACTCCGACTCCCGCGACCAGCAGCTGGTGCTCGTATACGACGGCGACCCCTCGGAGGGCAACGTCATCGCGGCGACCTATCTCCGCGGAGTCTCCGCCGCGTCGGGAGGCCACGCGACCTACACCTGGACGCCGACGACGCCCGGCGTCCACGAGCTGCATCAGGTGGTGCTGGGAACCGCAGCAGCGGGCGACAAAGACGAGCAGATCGTGCGTGTCAACGTCGTCGATCCGGCGGATGGCGGTGGCGACCCCACCCCGCCGACCGATCCCGGGTCGTCGCCGCAGCCCTCGTCTGACGCGTCCGGATCGAACGGAGGGCGACTCGCCTCCACCGGGTTCGACGCGGTGATCCTGGTGGCCATCGCGCTCGCCGCGATGGGGCTGGGCGGCATCGCGGTGCTCCGCCGCCGGCGCCGCGTCGGATGAGCGGGGTCACGACGAGTTGGGCCCGTTCGAGACGAGACTCCCTTCCGGCCCCGTCGGGGCTGCGGGTTTGATGACGCGGCTGATCTCACGGCGGGTACGGATGCCGAGGCGCACGAGGATGTTGGCGACGTGGAAGTCGATGGTCTTGCGCGAGAGGTGGAGGAGTTCGCCGATCTCGGTGCTGGTGTAGCCGGCGGCGACGAGGCCGGCGATGTCACGTTGCTGGGTGGTGAGCGCGGCGAGCGGGTCGTCCTGCCGGCGACGGGCGAGTTCGTTGCTGGTGGTCCGGATGATGTTCGTGCAGAGGGCCGCGAATCCGTTCGCGCCGAGGGCGATGAGCTCGGTGCGGGCGTCCTCGTAGTGGCTCAGTCCGCGGACCGGGTCGCCGAGGAGGGAGACGTGGGTGCCGGCGAGAATGCGCACCCAGGTGCGGCCCAGAGGATCGTAGTCGTCCGTCAGCGCATCGACGGCTTCTCGGGTGCAGTCCAGCGCGGTGACGGTGTCGCCGTCGATGCGGGCGATGATCGCGGCATGCGCCCACCGATAGGCGTGTCCGTCTGCGCCGGGGATGGTGTTCCAGGAGGCGTAGAGAGCGCGGTATTCGGTGAGTCGGTCGAGGTGCCAGAGAGCCATGGCGCGGAGGGCGTGCCACTCGTGCTGGTCGAAGATGTGGCGGTGGTTCTGCTGCTCGAGGTCATCGAGCGCGTAGAGGAGGGCGGCCCAGTCGTTACGGCCGATCGCCGAGGCGATCCGCGCGTGGGTCAGCAGCACCGAGGTGATCACGGCACCGCGGTCCCCCGTGCCGTCGAGCGCTCGGATGGAGAATCTCTCGGCGTGGGCGAAGCGCCCGTCGAGTGCGGCGAGAACGGCCCGAACCGCAGCAGCCACGGATCGCCGTGCAGCTGGGGACTCTTCCGTTCCGGCGTCATGGTCGAGTTCGTCGGCCAGACGGCGGGCGTCCTCCCAGCGGGCTTGCCGAACCCTGACCAAGGCGAGTTCCGCGCGCGCCCACTGCAGCAGCATCTCGCGGTCTGCGTCGATCAGTCGCGCCGCGCGAGCCAACGCGACCGCGGAGCCTCCGAGATCCCGGCGCCCGTTCAGGACACTGCCGAAGGCCAGAAGCGCAAAACCGTGCTCGTGGCTGAGGAGGTGGCGGATCCGTGGGCGTTCCAAGGCTCTGGCCAATGCCTCGAGCGCGGCCGGTGCCGTCGGCGAGGTGGGAGCCGTGTGGTGCTCGATCAGAGCAGCAGCACCGAGAGCGTCGAATTCGACCCGGCGGACGATCTCTGCCAGCTCCGGGTCTGACGCCGCGTCGCTTCCCGCCTGAGACACAAGCGCGCGGATGAGTCCGAGCACCTCGGCGGCGTCCCGCCACAGCCCGAGCGTAATGGCGGCGATGAGCACGTCGCCGGCAACGGCCGCCACCCACACGGAGTTGTCGGTGTGCGTGGCCGCGAGTCGCAGCACGGTTATCGCACCGCCGATGTCGCCGGCGACCACGGCTCGGGAGACGTCGACCAGATCGAGAACCGGTCCCTTGAGCTCCAGCAGGAGGGCCTCATGACCGATCAGTCGATGCAGCTGCCGTGCTCGGTAGGCGATCCGAACCGCCCGGGTCGTGAACTCGGCGCGAAGAGCGACATCCTGGGCTGCCTCCGCTCGTTGCAGTGCAGCTTCCACGACCTCGGCTCCGGAATCGCGATCCCGGGCTGATTGCCGTACGCGGCCGATCACCATCCGTCCGATCACCCCTTAGCTCTGCGTCCTGTACCGGACCGACCTGTCAGCTGCCTGCCCTCACCTAGACGCTAGCGTGGTCATGGCTGCCACGCTCGGCAATCGCGGTCATCGACGGTCGAAGGACCGGCTCCGCATCGCGCAGGAACTCGCCGGACGCGAGCGGATGGGGTCGCTCGCCGAACGAGTGCCGCACGCCGAGCACTCGACGCCTCTGGGATTGGTTCACCAACGACGATGCCCCGCCAGCGAACGAAGCTGACGGGGCGAATGTGCACCCCCTGGGACTTGAACCCAGAACCCACTGATTAAGAGTCAGTTGCTCTGCCGATTGAGCTAGAGGTGCGATCGGTTCGAGAACGCATCTCGAACCGAGGGTCAACACTATCAGCCGCAGGGGGCCGAGTCCAACCGAGTGCGGGCGGGCAGGCGGGCAGGCAGGCGGGCAACTAGGGTTGAGACGTGACCTCAGCACGCGACATCCTGCCCCCTCTCGACGACGAGCTGCGCTTCGCGCTCGAGCTCGCGGATGCCGCGGACGACATCACCCGCTCGCGCTTCCGCGCCGTCGATCTCGAGGTCTCCACCAAGCCCGACACGACCCACGTGACGGATGCCGACCGGGCCGTCGAACGGGCCATCCGCGAGCGCATCGCGGCGCACCGGCCGGGCGACGCCGTTCTCGGCGAGGAGTACGGCTCCGAGGGCGACGCCGCACGGCAGTGGATCATCGACCCCATCGACGGCACCGCGAACTTCATGCGCGGGGTGCCGGTCTGGGGCACCCTCATCGCCCTGGCGATCGACCGCCGCCCAGTCGTGGGCGTGGTGAGCTCCCCCGCCCTCGGCAAGCGCTGGTGGGCGTCGATCGGCGCCGGCGCCTGGGTGCAGGAGGGCGACTATCCCGAGCGATCCGCTCCCCGGCGTCTCGCCGTCTCGGGCGTCTCCGAGCTCTCCGACGCCTCGCTCAGCTACAACAGCCTGAAGGGCTGGGATGAGGAAGGCCGCCTCGACGACCTCCTCGCCCTCTCGCGGGCCGTCTGGCGCACTCGGGCGTACGGCGACATGTGGTCGTACATGCTGCTCGCGGAGGGCCTGCTCGACCTCGTGGGCGAGTTCGACCTCAAGCCCTACGACCTCGCTGCCCTCGTTCCCATCGTCGAGGAGGCGGGCGGGCGCTTCACCTCGGCCACCGGCGAGCCCGGCCCGTGGGGTGGAAGCGCCGTCGCCACCAACGGCCTGCTGCACGAGGCCGTGCTCGCCCAGCTGAACCGGGGCTGAGCGGCATCCGGGGTTCTGCGGGCCGTCGGCAGGGCCGCGGCTAGGCCGTCGGCTCCGGCCGGCCCGTCTTCTGCCGCCGCCGGCGCTGCCCCAGATCAACGAGCCCCAGCACGAGCGCCACAGCCATGAGCCCGATCGCCACGGTGAAGCCGTTGCGCACCCCGTCGTGGTAGACCGCGAGCTGGTCGGATGCCGCCGACTCCCGGTACAGCGTCGCGAAGAAGGTCGAGCTCGCCGCCGCGACCCCGATCGCCGTGCCCACCCGCTGGCCGACCTGGGCCATCGATCCGGCGACGCCGCCCTCCGTCACCGGGATCTCGGCGAGGGTCAGCGTCTGGTTCGGCGAGATGACGAAACCGCCGCCCGCGCCGGCGACGGTCATCGCCGCGGCCATGAGCCACGGGGTGAGCTCGCGCGGCGAGAGCACGGCGGCCGCGAGCACGAGCAGGAAGCCCACGATCACGAGCACCAGGCCCAGTACGACGAGCGCACGGCCGTAGCGCTCGACGAGCCGCCCGCCGATCCAGGCCGTCACAGCCGAGGCGAGGGCGAACGGGATGCTCACCATGCCGGCGAAGACGGGCGCGAGGCCGAGCCCCTGCTGCAGGTACAGGGTCGTGAGCAGGAAGACCGCCGGTATCGCGGCGAAGTAGGCGGTGGCCACGAGGATGCCGTTGCGGTACGAGCTGAGGGCGAAGAGCGAGAAGTGGATGACGGGAGACTTGCCCCGCCGTTTGTAGTCGCGCTCCCACCACACGAAGGCCGCGGCGCCCAGCGCGAAGCCCACGAGCCACCACCAGCGGTTCGGGTCGTCGTCGGGTCCGCCCGTCGTGAGCACGAAGGGCAGCATCAGGCTGAACGTCGTGATGCCCAGCAGCAGGATGCCGATCAGGTCGAGCTCGGTGCGCCCGCGATCGTGGGCCTGCCGTTTGGGCAGCAGCCTCATGGCGAAGAAGATCGCGATCAGGCCGAGCGGGATGTTCATCCAGAACAGCAGCCGCCAGCCGTCGGTCGGGCCTCCGACCGCGATGAGCAGGCCGCCGAGGGTCGGCCCGAACGCCGTCGCGACTCCGACCGTCGCGCCGAAGACACCGAACGCCCGGCCGCGGGCCGCGCCCTGGAAGAGCTGCTGGATGAGGCCGAGCACCTGCGGCATCTGGATGCCGGCGGCGATGCCCTGCAGGATCCTCGCCACCACGAGCACCGTGATGTTGGGAGCGAGCGCGCACAGCAGGCTCGCCGCCGTGAAGGCGCTCAGCCCGACGATGAAGAGGGTACGACGCGAGTGGATGTCGCCGAGCCGCCCCGAGGGCACGAGCGCGAGCCCGAACGCGAGCGCGTAGCCGGCGACGATGAGCTGCAGCTCGGTCGGCCCCGCCCCGAGCGACTTCTCGATCGACGGGAGCCCCACGTTGACCTTGGACAAGTCGAGGATGGTGAGGGCCGCGACCCCGACGCAGACGCCGAAGGCCTGCCATCGCACACGGTCGGGGCTCGGTGCGGCGGTGGGGTCGGCCATGTCTTGCAGGATATACCCCGGGGCGAAACGGCACGGGTGAGGCCCCGGAGCTCGCGCTCCGGGGCCTCACCGTCTCAGTGCCTCGGGTCTCTCCGTGCCGCGGCTACTCCCCCTGCTCTGCCCTCTGCGCCCGCAGACGACGGGTGACCAGCAGGCCGCCCGCGCCGCCGAGCAGCAGGATCAGGGCGAGAGGCAGCATCGTCTGCCACTGGTCGGCACCGGTGTTCGAGAGCGAGCCGCTGCCCGACCCCGATCCGGCCGTGCCGCCGTTGCCGGTTCCGGCACCGTTGCCACTGCCGTTCCCGTTGCCGTTGCCCGCGCCGGGTCCGTCACCGTCGCCATCGCCATCGCCATCGCCGTCACCGGGGCCCGGGTCGACGTCCGCCGCCGTGACGACGATCGTCTGGCTCTGCACGAGCACCGTCTCACCCGAGCGGATCACGACGTGGTGCTCCCCCGGGTCGGTGCCGGCCGGAACCACGATGTCGAGCTCGAAGCCGCCGTTCTCGTCGATCTCGACGCTCTCGATGAGCACCGGGTCGGACTCGAACCAGACGTCGACCGTCGCGCCCGGCTCGAAGCCGGAACCGGTCACGGTCACGGTCTCGCCCGGCTTGACACTCAGGTCGTCGACCGTGAGCGAGGGAACCAGCGGGGGCTCCTCCGCGTCGACGGTCACGGTGTGCTCGTCGCCCGTGTTGCCCGCGGCGTCGAGCGCACGGTAGCTGACCGTCTCGCTCTCGTCCGCGGCCACAGCGATGGGTGCCGAGTAGACCCGCCAGGCCGCGTCATCCGCGTCCGAGCTGAGCTTGAACTGCACCGTCGCCGCGCCGGCGTTCGGTTCGGCGTCGGCCGCCGTGAGCGTCACAGCGCGGTCGGTCACCGTGTGGGACGCCGTCGGCACGACGGTGTCGACGCTGACGACGACCGGCTCCGAGGCGGAGTGGTTGCCGTCGACGTCGCTCGCACGCACCAGCAGGCTCGTCTGGCCCTGAGCCGACACGGTGTGCGAGGCTCCGAGCGGGCTCCAGCTCTCGCCGTCATCCGTCGAGACCTCGACCGTGACCGCGCCCGGGACGGTCGACGTTCCCGTCGCCGTCACGGTGACGGGGCTCGTGTACCAGCCGCTCGCGCCGTTCGGCGTCGCAGGGTCGAGGGAGACCTCGACCTCGACGACGGGCTCCGGCTCCTCGGGTGCGGCGGGAACCACGAGGGTCTCCTCCGCAGAGGCGTTGCCCGCGGCATCCGTCGCCCGGTAGGCGACCGTCTGAGCGTCGATCGTCACCGAGACGGGGGCCGTGTACTCGGTCCACGCGCCGGAGCCGATGCGGTACTCGACCGTGTCGACACCGCTCGGGGTGTCGGACGCCGTGATCTCGACGGAACGGACAGACGCGTCATCCGCGTCGCTCACGAGCTCGGCGTCGACCGTCGGGGCCGAGCCGTCGATCTTGAACGACACCGTCTCGCTCTCGGTCGTCTCGCCCGACGCCGAAGCGCGGAACTCGATCTCGTGCTCGCCGGGCGTGTTCACGACGACGGGCGTCGTGTATTCCGACCAGTTCGCCGCACCGTCGAGCTTGTACTCGCGGTAGACGTCACCGGAGCCTCCCTCGGCGTCGATCGTGAGCGAGACGCCGCTCGTGTACCAGCCGTTCGAGCCGTTCGGCGCCGCCGGGTCGAGGGTTCCCGACACGACGAGCGGATCGGTGATCACCCGGAAGTGATCGAACGAGGCCGTCGCCGCCGCGGTCTGGGCCGCGCCGAGGGCGTAGAGGCCCACCTTCGCCGCTCCGAGCCCCGGGTTCGCGACCGTCTGCGCGAACGGCGTCCAGCTGACGCCGTCGGTGCTGTACGAGCCGGTGAACGTCGAGCCGGCCTTGGTCAGGCGCAGCCAGTAGACGTCGCCCGTGACCGTGACCTGCGGCTGGGGGTTCTGCACGACCGCGCCGATCTCACTGCGCAGCTCGATCACACGAACCTCGGCGGAGCCCGCCGTGTTGGTCGTCATGTGGTCGATCTTCACGTAGTTGTCCTGGTCGCCGTACAGGATGATGCCGCCCTGCTGGTACTGGCGGTCGAAGGTCGAGCCGTCGACCTTCGTCTCGATCGTCCAGTCGGTTCCCGGCTGGTTCTGCAGCACGAGGTTCTCGACCGGGGTGTTGGCCGTGCCGTAGACATCCGTCGGAGTCGTGTCGATCTCCAGCGATCCGTCGGCGACCCGGTAACCGGCCGTGTTCTCGTTGAGCACCGACCAACGGCACGCGTCGAGGCTCTCGCCGTCGAACTCGTCGTTCGGGCCTGCGGCACCGGCCGTGTCGTCCGGCGTGATCATGAACCAGTCGAACTCGGCATTGATCACCGCAGGGATCGAGCCGGAGCCCGCCACCGAGATGAGGCCGATCCTCGGGTTCGTGATGCCCGCCATCGTCTTCGTCTGCGACATGGCCGTGAAGACCTGCCCATCAGCCGAGTACGAGGCGTTGAGGTTCGTTCCGTCACTCGTGAGCCGCACGTAGTACGTGTCGGGGAAGGCCGCGCCGAGCGCCGGCGAGTTCGACGCCGCGACCTCGTTCGGCACGCCGCCCTCTTCACGGATGAACTGGAAGACCCGGTCGGCCGACGACTCGCCCGAGGTGTTGCGCCCCTGGAGCACGATCTTGCCGTAGTTGTCGTCGTTGCCGTAGACGATCAGGCCGGCCTGCTGGTAGCCCGCACGCGCCGGCAGGGTGACCTTGGCGGTCGCCTCCCATGCGCCGTCGGGCAGGTCCTGCAGCACGACGTTGGCGGGGTTCAGGTTGTTCGTGCCGTAGATGTCGGTCTTCGTCGCAGGCAGCACGAGGCGTCCGTCGCTCACGGCCAGGTTCTGGTCGCGGTTGAGCACGCTCGTCCAGCGCTCCTCGTCGAGGCTCGTCCCGAGGAAGTCGTCCGACCGGCCGGCGAAGCACATGCCGGAGTCGGGCTCGATCACGGTGACCGTCTCGTAGGCGTCGACGTAGGCTCCGCCGGCATCCGTGGCCCGTACCGTCAGACGGTACGTTCCGGGCTCCGTGTAGACGAACTGCTCGGATGCATCGCCCGCGACGAATCCGTCACCGGTTCCCTGATCCCAGCTCACGGAGATCGCCGAGGCGTCACCGTCGGGGTCGCCCACCTCGACCGAGGCGTTGACCGTCAACGGGGTCGTGCCGGAGCTCGTGTCGAGCGTGAGCTCGGCCGTCGGCCGCTCGTTGTCGGTCGCGCCGCGGCCGTCGATGTCGATCCAGTTGACGTTGATCCCGCCGGAGAGCAGCACGAAGTACAGCGCGCCGCTTCCCACGGGAGCGTCGTCGGGCAGATCGAGGGCGAAGTCGTTGAACGTCTGCCAGCCGCCCGTGTTCGGGATGGTGATCTGTCCGAGCTCGTCACCGGTCGGCGAGTCCCATCGCACCGAGAGAACACCGCCGGCGCCGTTGTTGGACGCGGCCCGGAGGCTCAGCCCGTCGACGTTGCGCAGGCTCACCGGATCGTGCGACCACCAGTCGTTGGGCTCGATGAAGCCGATGTTGCGGCTGCCGCCCTGCGAGTCGGTCGTGTTCTCGATCTGCACGCCTTCGCCGGCTGCGCCGGTTCCGCCGACCCGGCCGGTCTCGCTGAAGAACTCGGCCTGCAGGCGCTTGGGCTGCAGGATGCCGAGGCCGAAGCCGGTCAGGGGGATGCCGGCCGCGCCGCCGTCGTCGGTGTAGCGGGCGTCGACGACCCAGAAGATGTTGGCGTCGGCGCCGTGACCGTCGTCCCGGCTCGTCTGCATAACGCCTTCACAGCCGTCGAGCACCTCCATCGGGTGTGCGTGCGAGTCGTGGCCGAGAGCGGGGTGCAGGCTGACGTTCGAGCAGTCGAACTCGCCGTCGGGGTCGACGACGCTCACCTCGTACCGCACCTGGTCGCCCCACTCGAAGAAGCCTCCGTTGTCGGGGAAGTCGATCGTGACGATCGGCTCCTGGTTGCCGACGACGATCGTGACGTTGGCGAAGGCGGTCTTGCCGTCGTCATCCGTCACGGTCAGCTGGGCGACGTACTCGCCGTTGACGGCGTAGGTGTGCACGGGGTCGGCTTCCGTCGACGCCGGGCTGCCGTCACCGAAGGTCCACTGCAGCGAGATGGGCTTGCTGGCGGGATGCCGCGTGCCCTCCGAGCTGAACTGCACCGTGAGCGGACCCGCGCCGTTCGTGACGTCGGAGGACGCACGGGCGATCGGCGAGGGGTCGCCCTGGATGTAGTTGACCTTGAAGATGCCGGAGTCGTCGTTGTTGCCGCTGAAGCCGGAGCCCCAGTCGATCACGTAGAGCGCTCCGTCGGGGCCGAACTCGAAGTCCATGGCACGGGCGAAGCCGGCGCTCGGGTCGAAGATGCCCGGCAGGATGCGGTTGATGTCGACGAGCTCGCCGGCTTCTTCCTGGTCGAGCTGGAAGGAGTACATCTTGCCCTGGTTCCACTCGCCGAAGAGGGCTTTGCCGTCCCAGTACTCGGGCCACTTGACCTCGGAGTCGAGGTTCTCGTCATATCGGTAGACGGGGCCGCCCATGGGCGCGCCTCCACCGCCGATCTCCGGGAACTCGGGGTTGGCGCCGTAGCCGTACCAGACGTCGGGGTAGGTGACGTCGGGCAGGTTCGTCAGGCCCGTGTTGTTGGGCGAGGAGTTGACGATGTTCAGCGGGTCGAACTTCGGCCCGGACTGGTTCGTCGCGAAGTTGAAGTCGTTGTAGCAGGTGTTCGAATGGCAGTACGGCCAGCCGTAGTTGCCCGGCTCCTCGATGAGGTTCCACTCGACCCGGCCGTCCGGGCCGCGTGTCGCGCTCGCCGCGTTGGCGTCGGGGCCGTAGTCGGCGACCATGAGGTTGTCGGTCTCGAGGTCGATGCCGATGCGGAACGGGTTGCGGAAGCCCATGGCGTAGATCTCGGGGCGCGTCTTGTTCGTGGTGTCGTCGGCCTCGGGGAACAGGTTGCCCTCGGGGATCGTGTAAGTGCCGTCATCCTGCGGGGTGATGCGCAGCACCTTGCCGCGCAGGTCGTTGGTGTTGGCCGAGGAGCGCTGGGCGTCGTAGTCGACGCGGTCGGGGCGCTCGTCGATCGGGTTGTAGCCGCTCGACTCGAAGGGGTTCGTGTTGTCGCCGGTCACGAGCACGAGGTTGCCCGCGCTGTCGAAGACCATGTCGCCGCCGACGTGGCAGCAGGTGTTGCGCTGCACGGTGACGCGCAGGATCGTCTTCTCGCTCGCGGGGTCGATCGTTCCCGTGGCCTCGTTGAAGGTGAACCGCGAGATCTTGTTGTGCGGCCCGAACGATCCGACGTCGAGTGGCGACCAGTAGGCGTAGATCCACTTGTTGGTCTCGAAGTCGGGGTCGAGCACGATGCCTTCGAGACCGTCTTCGTTCGCGG
Organism: Compostimonas suwonensis; assembly: GCF_002797855.1. GTDB lineage: Bacteria > Actinomycetota > Actinomycetes > Actinomycetales > Microbacteriaceae > Compostimonas > Compostimonas suwonensis. The sequence continues at coordinate 698,902 of NZ_PGFB01000003.1, read as the reverse complement.
TGAAGACCGACAGCGTGAGGGCGGTCGTGGTCGTGTTGGTCTCGTGGTCGATGAGGCGCAGTCGTCCGTCGCGCTCGGCGTAGAAGACGTCGCCCGAGGGCGCGACGGCCAGCATCATGGGGTTGTTGGTGTCGTCGTCCATGGGCACGAGCTCGTAGCTCTCGTCCTGCGTCGCGGCGCAGTCGCCGTCGACGACGCCCGCCGCGGTGCGGATGCCCTCGAGCAGGTGCTCGACGAAGAGCGGCTCGGTGTACGAGGCCTGGGTGTGGCCGCCGCCCGTGTACCAGGAGCGCCCGCCCTCGTAGATCTGGCACCAGGCGATGGGGTGGTCTGCGCCCATGTTGCCGCCCGCGTAGCTCGACTCGTCGAGCGAGGCGAGCACGTGCACGTCGCCGCGGGGGTTGTCGCGGTAGTTGTACCACTCGTCGGTGCGGTTCCAGGTGTCGGGCAGGCCCGCGGTCGAGGGGTGCGCGTGGTCTTCGACGGTCACGTCGGCGTTGGGGGTGCCCGCCGGGTGGCTGTCGAAGTAGGCACCGACGAGGTCGCCGTACCAGGGCCAGTCGTATTCGGTGTCGGATGCCGCATGAACGCCCGCGTATCCCCCGCCGCCTTCGATGTACGACTCGAATGCCGCCTGCTGCTCGGCGTTGAGCACGTCGCCGGTCGTCGAGAGCCAGATCACGACGTCGTACTGGGCGAGGTTGGACTCGGTGAAGGCCGTGGCGTCTTCCGTCGCCGTGACGTCGAAGTCGTTCTGCTGTCCGAGGGTCTGGATCGCCTGGATCCCGGCCGGGATCGAGTCGTGCCGGAAGCCGGCCGTCTTCGAGAAGACCAGGGCTTTGAACTCGGCCGGGTCTTCGGCGGCGGCGGGAACGATGACGGGCGCGGCGGCCGGCGCCGGCGCCGCGAAGGCGGGGGCGGCAGTCGCGAGCGCGCCCGTGGCGACCATGGCCAGTGCGGCGGCCGTCGCTACGGCACGAGACCGTAGCGATCGGGCGGGATGGACAGTTCTCTTCACTGTGTTATCTCCTCGGATGCGCGGCTTCGGCCAGTCGCCGATGCTGCTCGTGTGGTGGTGGACAGGGACAACTTCGCCTGGTCGTATCGAGCTGCTCGCACACGCGCACTTCCGAATGTCGACACTGACCGGACTCGTGGTCATTGTATGAGCGGTATTTGTTGTGAGTCAAGCGGACTGAGCGTGACGATCGCTCTCACAGCGACCCGGAAAACCTCGAGGTGGTCGGATATGCGCCGATCCTCCCTGGTTTTACCAGGAAATATGCCCTGACCGACTTTTTGCTCACCCCGGGCGATTTTTCGTCGTTTTACGCAACCTATAAAAATCTTGGCCCCGTGAGAATCCATTTGCTTTTGCGTAAATTGAATAAGTTGTTCGTTTGTCGAAATGTGGTTCCAAACATGACGAACGCCCCCGCACGATCACCGGAGCGATCGTGCGGGGGCGTCGGCCGCGGAGTTGCGGCTGGGCTCAGCGAGACGGGGTCAGCTCGACTTCGTCCCGCCCGGGGCATCCGTCTTCTGCTTCGCCGGCGCGGATGCCGCGCCCGAGCGTCGACGGCCCACGAGGAACCAGGCGGCGACCACGGCGACGGCGACCACGGCGACGATGACCCACAGCCACGCGGTCAGAGCCCCGCCGTCGGCCTCGGCCGTCGACTGGGTCTCGGCCGTCGTGGCCGGCGCGTCGGCGAGCGGAACCACGGCCATGTCGACCGTCACCGTGGCTGCCTCGGGGGTCGTCGTCGTGACCGTCACGCTCCACTGCCCTTCGTCGAGGAACGGCTCCTCGGTGATCCAGAGGCCCTCCCCCTCGGATGACGAGATGAGCGGCACCGGCCCTGCCGTGCGGCCGTCGGTCGCCGTGGCGGTCGCCACCGGGTCCATGATCGCGTCGACCACGTGCTGGTCTTCGACGTACTGCGCTGTGAGGTTCAGCCCGCCCGCGCCGTCCGTCGACACCCTGAGCTCGTACGGACCGCTGTGCGCCTGCGCGGCGGACGGCGTCATCGCGAACCCGAGCACCACGAGCACGGCGCCGACGATCGCGGCCGCGACCCTGCGGCGTGTGGTTTGAGTTGGCATCGTTGTGCACCCTTCATCAGACAGGTTCTCCCCGTGAGCCTAGGCGGCCCACGGGGAGAACCCGTTCACTACTTCAGTGTTGCGTCAGTGCGACGGCTACTCCTGCTCGCCGAGCTTGCGTGCGCGGCGCACGACCAGGAGAGCTCCCAGTCCGCCGATCAGCAGCATCATCGCGAGCGGCAGCATCGTCTGCCACTGGTCGGCACCGGTGTTCGGCAGCGAGCCGCCGCCGTTGCCCGCACCGACGTTGCCTCCGTTGCCGGAGCCGTCGCCCTCACCGTTGCCGTCGCCCTCACCGGGATCGGTCGGGTCGACGATCTCCGCGGCGGTGACCGTGATGGTCGCGCTGCGGACCACCTCGGCGCCCTCGGCGTCGTAGACCACGATGTGGTGCTCTCCGACAGCGAAGTCGAGCGGAACCATGAAGGTGTCGCTGAACGCGCCATCCTCGTCGGTCACGATCGTCGCCAGGAGGATCGGCTCGGACTCGAGCCACACCTCGTACTCGGTGTTCGGCGCCAGGTCGGCGCCCGTGACGGTGATGAGACCGCCCTGTTCGACCGACTGGTCGTCGACCACGAGAGACGGGGTGGGCTCGGGCTCGGGCTCTTCCTCGACGGCCTCGAGGGAGACCGAGCCATCGGTGCTCACGTTGCCCGCCAGGTCGGTCGCGCGGAACGCCACCGTGGCGGCCTCGTCGCCGATCTGGATCGGGGCGGCGTAGACCGTCCACTCTCCATCGTTGAGCGCGTACTCGACCGTGTCGATCCCGCTGCCGGCATCCGTCCCGGCGATCGTGACGAGCCTGGCGTCGGACGCCGAGCCGGTCACCGTCGGGACGGTCTTGTCGAGCTTGACCGTGTTCGAGACCGTCGCGGAGTGGAACTCCCCTTCGGTGGCCCGAACCTGAACGGTGGTCGTGCCCTCGGCCGAGATGACGTATCCGCTGCCCACGGGCTGGAAGGTCTCGCCGCCGTTCGTCGAGTACTCGACGACCGGGCTGTCGCCGCTCGTCGAGGTTCCGACTGCGGTGACGGTGACGTTCTCCTTGTACCAGCCGTTGGCGTTGGCGTCAGCCGGGGTGAGGGTGACGTCCACCGTGAGCACCGGGTCCTCAGGGTCGACGGGGACGGCCGGAACACCGAGGGTGTTCTCGCTGCCCGCGTTGCCCGCGGCATCCGTTGCACGGTAGGTGATCGTCTGCTCGGTGTCGTCGACCGTGAACGGAGCGCTGTAGGTGACCCATTCGCCGGCGTCGATCTTGTACTGCACCGAACCGGGGCCGCTCGTCGCGTCGGTCGAGGTGATCGTCACGGCACGCTGCGGGCTGAGCGCTGCGCTCGCCTGAGGGGCCGTCTTGTCGATCTTGAACGACACCGACTCGACCTCGGTCGTGTCACCGGGAGCCGAGGCACGGTACTGCACCGTGTGCTCGCCATCCGCGGAGACCACGACCGGTCCCGTGTACTCCGACCAGTTGGCCGCACCGTCGAGCTTGTACTCGCGGTAGACCGTGCTGTCGCCGCCACCCGTCGTCTCGACGGTGACGGACACGTTCTGCGTGTACCAGCCGTTCGATCCGTTGGGCGAAGCGGGTGCGACGGTCGCGCTCACCTCGACGGGCTCGGGCTCGGGCTCCTCCTCCTCGACCACGTGGAAGTAGTCGAAGACGGCGGTGTTCGAGACCTGGCCCTGGTTGACGTTGCCGAGCGCGTAGAGGCCCACGCGTGCGGCTCCGAGTGTCGCGTTGGTCACCGTCTCGGCGATCTGCGTCCAGTTCTCGCCATCGACGCTCGACCAGCCGGTGAAGACGTCGCCCGACTTCGCGAGGCGCAGCCAGACGATGCCGCTGTCGGGCGCCGGTCCGTTCGGCTGCGGGTTCTGCACCACGCCGCCGATCTCGTTCCGGAGCTCGACGTTGCGGGCGACCGGCGAACCGGACTGGTTCGTCGAGAGGATGTCCATCTTCACGTAGTTGTCGTCGTCGCCGTACAGGATGAGGCCACCCTGCTGGTACTGGCGATCGAACGCCGACGCGTCGACCTTCGTCTCGATGACCCACTCGTCGCCCTCCGGCTGAGCCTGAACGATGAAGTTCGGCACGCCGGTGTCGCCACCGTAGATGTCGTTCGGAGTGGTGTCGATCTGGAGACCGCCATCCGCGACGCGGTAGCCGGCGGGCTGCTCGTTCACGACTGCCCAGCGGCAGCTGTTGAGCGAGGTGCCGTCGAACTCGTCATTCGGCGTCTCGGCCACGGCCGTGTCATCCGGAGTGATCGAGAACCAGTCGAAGTGCGCCTCGATCACGTCGGCCGGTGAGCCGTCGTTCGCGTAGGCCAGGAGACCGATCCTCGGGTTGACGATGCCAGCCAGCGGCTTCGTCTCCGGCATGACGGTGAAGCTCTCTCCGTCGGCCGAGTACGAGGCGTTCAGGTTGGTGCCATCACTCGTGAGGCGCACGTAGAACGTGTCGGGGAAGTCGTTGCCCAGTGCGGGCGAGTTCGACTGCGCTCCCTCGTTCGGCGTGCCATCGACCTCGCGGATCCACTGGATGACGCGCTGTGCGGCATCCTCACCGGTTCCACGACCCTGCAGAGCGACCTTGGCGTAGTTGTTGTCATCGCCGTAGACGATCAGACCGGCCTGCTGGTACTGGGTGCGAGCCTCCAAGGTGACCTTGGTGGTCGCCTGCCAGGCACCGCTCGGCAGATCCTGCAGGACGATGTTCGGCACCGTGCCGCCACCGCCGTAGATGTCCGTCTTCGAGGCCGGGATCACGAGGTGACCGTTCTCGACTCGGGCGTCCTGGTTGGGGCGGACGATACGGTTCCAGCGACCCGTGTCGAGGGTCGTGCCGTCGAAGCCGTCGGAACGGCCGGTGAGGCACATCGTGCTGCCGGGAGTGGCGACCGCGATGGTCACCTGCTTCTCGGTGTACGCACCCTCTGCGTCGACCGCACGGACCTTGAGCGCGTAGTTGCCCGGCGTGTCGTACGTGAACTGCTGAGTAGCGGTGCCGTTGACGAAGCCGTCGCCCGTGCCCTGATCCCAGCGGTAGGTGACAGCAGTGCCCTCGGGGTCGGCGGCCGTCGCGGTCGCGTTGACCACGAGGGGGGCGGAGCCCACCTTCGGGGTCGCGGCGAGCTCGACGGTCGGCGGCGAGTTGGAGTCGACGCCTTCACCGATCCAGTTCATGTAGTTCACGTTCACTCCACCCTGCGTGAGGATGAAGTAGATCTCGCCGGTTCCCGTGGGCAGCGTCGCCTGGTCGAAGTTCAGGGTGAAGTCCGAGTACTCCTGCCAGTTGGGCGTGCCGTTGCGATTCGTGGGCGTGAACGCGAGGTTGCCGAGCAGCTGGCCGTTCACCGGGTCGCCCCAGCGCACGGCGATGTTGCCGCCGCCGGCCGTTCCCTTGGCCAGGCGCATGGTGACGCCCTCCATGCCCTTGAGGTTGACGGGGGTGTACGACCACCAGTCGCCGCCCTCGACGTTGCTCAGGTTGCGTCCGCCGCCGGCGCTGTCGCCAGTGCCCTCGGTGCGAACGCCGTCGGCGTCACCGCCCGTGCCGTTCACCCGACCGGTCTGGTCGAAGTACTCGGCCTCCATGTGGGTCGCGTTGAGCACGTTCGTGCCGTAGCCGGTGAGCGGAACGCCCACCTGGCCGCCGTCGTCCTGATAGCTCGCGTTGACGACCCAGAACAGGTTCGCCTCGAGGCCGTGACCGGCGTCGCGCGCCGTCGGGAAGCTTCCCTCACAACCGTGGACCTCGTTGAAGTCGTGGTTGTGCGAGTCGTGTCCGAGTGCGGGAACCAGCGTGACCTTCTCGCAGTCGATCGGCGTGTTCGAGTCGGGGTCGGTGACCGTCACCTTGTAGGCGACGTCGTCGCCCCAGGTGAAGAAGCCTCCGTTCTCCGGGAACTCGATGCTCACCGTCGGCAGGGCGTTGCCCACGACGATCTGCACGTTCGCGATGGCCGTCTTGCCGTCTTCATCCGTCGCCGTCAGCTTCGCGGTGTAGACACCGTTCTGCGTGTAGGTGTGGATCGGGTCCTGCTCGGTCGAGCGGGGGGTTCCGTCTCCGAAGTCCCATTCGATCGTGTACGGCACGCCGACCGGGTGACGGGTGCCCTCCGAGCTGAACTGCACCTCGAGCGAGGGGCCCGGGCCGTCGGTCACGTTCGCCGAGGCGCGCGCGATCGGGGACGGGTTCGCCTGCACGTAGTCGACACGATAGATGCCGGAGTTCGCGGTGTTGCCGCCGAAGTCCGAGCCCCAGTCGATCACGTAGAGCGCGCCATCCGGGCCGAACTCGAAGTCCATCGACTTGTTGAAGCCCTTCGACGGGTCGAAGATGTCGGGCAGGATGCGGTTGATGTCCTGGATCTTGCTGTGGCGCTCATCCGCGGGGCCGTCCTCGTTGAGCTGGAACGAGAACATGCGTCCCGAGTTCCACTCGGCGAAGATCGCCTTGCCGTCCCAGTACTCGGGCCACTTCGTGTCCGAGTCGAGGTCGGGGTCGTACTGATACACCGGGCCGCCCATGGGCGCGCCGCTGTTGCCGATCTCCGGGTAGAGAGCCGTGGTGCCGTTCTCCGTCCACCACTCCGGCACGATGACCGGCGGGAGGTTGGTCAGACCCGTGTTGTTCGGGCTGTTGTTGACCGGCGCCGCCGGGTTGAACTCCGCGCCCGAGACCTGGGTCTCGAAGTTGAAGTCCTTGTAGCACTTGATGCCCACGCAGAGCGGCCAGCCGTAGTTGCCGGGCTCGTCGAGGATGTTCCACTCCACGGTTCCACCCGGGCCCCGGTTGGGGTTGGCGGAGCCGGCGTCGGGACCGTAGTCGGCGACGAGGATGTTGTTCGTGTAAGGGTCGAGACCGATACGGAACGGATTGCGGAAGCCCATCGCGAAGATCTCGGGTCGAGTCTTGTCGGCGGTGTCGTCGGCCTCGTCGAAGAGGTTGCCCTCGGGGATGGTGTACGTGCCGTCATCCTCGGGGTGGATCTTCAGAACCTTGCCGCGCAGGTCGTTCGTGTTGGCCGAGCTGCGCTGCGAGTCGTAGTCCTGACGTCCGGCGCGCTCGTCGATCGGCGCGTAGCCGTCCGACTCGAAGGGGTTCGAGTTGTCGCCGAGGGCGAGAACGAGGTTGTCGTCGTTGTCGAAGAGCATGTCTCCACCCGCGTGGCAGCAGGTGTTGCGCTGGGTCGTGACCTTGAGCACGACCTTCTCGCTCGCCGGGTCGAAGGTCTTGGTCCCGGTGTTGTAGGTGTAGCGCGAGACCCGGTTGTGGGGTCCGTCCTGCGGGGTCACCGTGTTCGGCGCCCAGTAGACGTAGACCCAGCCGTTGGTCGCGAAGTCGGGGTCGAGCGCGATGCCCAGAAGGCCGTCCTCGTTGCCCGTCGTCACGTTGAGGGTGAGCGCGGTGTTGCGGTCGAGGCTGACCGGGTCGATGCGCTGCACACGGCCGTTGCGCTCGGCGTAGAAGACCGAGCCGTCGGGCGCGATGTCCATCGCCATCGGGTTGCCGGTCTCCGTGTCGAGCGGAACGAGTTCGTAACTGCCGCTCTGCGTCGCGTTGCAGTCGCCGCTCACGGCGCCCGCAGCGGTCTGGATGCCGCCGAGCAGGTGCTCGAGGAACGCGGGGTCGGCGTACGAGGCGTCCGTGTGGCCGCCACCGGTGTACCACGAGGTGCCGCCGTCGTAGTTCTGGCACCAGGCGGTCGGGTGGTCGACGCCCATCGTTCCGCCCGTGTACGACTTCTCGTCGAGCGCGGCGAGAACGTGCACGTTCGTACGCGGGTTCGTGCGGAAGTTGTACCACTCGTCGAAGCGGTCCCACTCCTCGGGCAGGTGCGCGGTGGAGGGGTGCGCGTGGTCTTCGACCTTGACGACGGCGTTCTGCTCGGCCGGGTGGCCGGAGAAGTAGGCGCCGACGAGCTCTCCGTACCAGGGCCAGTCGTACTCGGTGTCGGATGCCGCGTGAACGCCCGCGTAGCCTCCGCCGTTCTGGATGTACTCCTCGAACGCCGTCTGCTGCTCGGCGTTGAGCACGTCACCCGTGGTCGACAGCCAGATCACGACGGCGTAGTCCTTGAGGTTCTCCGCGGTGAACGCGGTCGCGTCCTCGGTCACGTCGACCTCGAAGTTGTTCTCCTCGCCCAGCTGCTGGATCGCGGAGATGCCGGCGGGAATCGAGCCGTGACGGAAGCCCGCCGTCTTCGAGAAGACGAGGGCCTTGAAGTCGGAAGCCGGTACTGGTTCGGCCAGGGGGACGACAGCCGGCGCCGCTTGCGCGTTCGCCGGCGTCGCAGAGGCCAGGAGGCCTGTGGCCACCATGCCTATGGCTGCGATCGTCGCAACGGTACGTGACCGCCACGATCGCCTGGGTTGGACGACTCTGTTCAACGTGGTGTTCTCCTCGGTTACGGTTCACGCCTCGTCGATGCGGAGTGCTCTGAGAATCGACGGGACGAAGGGAGTACTCGTCTGGTCTCGTCGACCCGTACCGTGGGTGCGGCAGAAGGGTCACCGGTGACCGGACTCATGGGCTCGATCCTAAGGTCGCTATTTGTTGTAAGTCAAGCCAAATAACAGAAGTCGTTCACCGATGCTCATCTAAACGGCAAGCGCTCGGACAACTCCCAGCGGGATCACCAGAATCTCGGCACCTATACGGGTAAACCGCACATATAAGTCCGACCATTGATAAGTTGATCAATCAGAGATACTAGTCGCTCGCCATCCCTTTGTGGAATATGACGTTCCGCGAAAGCCGAAAAGCCACACGCAGCACAAACGTGCCCGTCTCGCGACGGATCAGCCGGCGGCGGTCGCGCCCTTCAGAACGGCGGCGACCTCGTCCGCCGTCAGCTGCACCCAGGGCGAGCCGTCGGGGTCGGATGACGCGGCATCCGGGCTCGCCCCCTGGTTCCACCACTTCGACTCGTACGGGGTGCCCTCGAACAGCACCCGGTCGCCGGTGTCGTACTGCACGGTCCCGCTCCAGTCCGGATAGGTTCCCGCGGGCAGGGTCGGCGGAGCATAGGGCTTCTCCCCCGGCAGCACCGGGCCGATGAGCGTCCACGGCGTCTCCCACTCGTTGAGCACCGGGTTGTCGGGCAGATCGCCGCGGGTCCACCACTTGGCGCTGTACACGTTGCCGTGCCAGACGATCTTCGTGCCCTCGAGGTAGGCCGAGGTCTTCGCCCAGATCGGATAGGGGCTCGTCGCGGGATCGTCGACGATCGGCTCGACCGCCTCGGAGGTCGTGACCGCCGGGGCGGAGAGGTGCGGCCGCCCGGCGAACCCGGTCGAGAGGATGCCCGCGAACGAGGCGTCGCCCTGATCGATGCCGCTGCAGGCGTCGGAGACATGGGTGAGGTCGACGTAGTTGGGCCCGCACGTCGCATCGCGATTGAGCGACCACAGCGACATCCTGCCGAGCTTCTTGTCCTGCGCGAAGGCGCTGAGCTTCTGGGCGTCGGCGATGCCGAAGACCTCGTTGCGCACGTCGTTCTGGCCCACCATGGGCGTCGCGCCCATCTTCGACCAGATGGTCTGGTCGCTCAGGGAGATGTCGGCGTTCGAGTACAGCTTCGCGAGCTGGCGGTGCGTCGCGTTCAGGGCGTCGATCGAGCCCTGGGCCATCGTCTTCCCGTCGAGGCTCGAGCCGTAGTCCATCGTCATGACGTTCACTCCGGCGAGGTCGACGCCCGCGGTGAGCATCTGGGCGATCGCGTCCGTCGCATCCTTCGTCATGCCGCTCGGCGCGACGGGAAGGGTGAGCCAGACGGCGAGGTCGCCGCCGGCCTTGCGCTTCGACGACTGCAGGGCGCTCACGGCCTCGGCTCGGCGCAGGCCGGCCGCAGCGTCGCTGAGGCTCGCCCCCTCGACGTCGAGGTCGATCGTCGTCAGCTGATAGCGGTCGACGACCGAGGTGTACGCCGCGAGGAGCGCGGCGGGGTCGGCGCACGCGGTCGACAGCTCGTCGTTCCGCTGGCCGCCGAACGAGACGATCGCGTCGCCGCCGCCCTGGCGCAGACGGGCGAGCTTGCGATCCAGGTCGAGCTCGTGCGAGGCGTCGTCGAGGCTGTAGGCGTCGCCCCAGCTCGGCGCGCACGGGTCGTCGTCGGATGCGACGACGAAGGAGAGCACGACGTCGCGTCCGGCCGTCGACGCCGGCGTCTCGAAGGGATAGCTCGGCGTCGCCGTGACGTCGACGTAGCCCGCGAACCACGGGCTCGCCGACTCCGCCTTCGCGGAGTCGAAGGCGTGGAAGCCGAGGAAGGCGCCCGCCGCGACGGCCAGGATGATCACGAAGGCGAGCATCACGCGCAGTGGCGAGAGCCGCTTTCCGCCGTGGAGACCGGTACGGGTCGTCTGAGTTCCGGGCGCGGTCATGCTGCACGGCTCCCCGACTCGGCGAGCTCGGAGGCACGGAGCACCGACGGGGTCACGCCGGCCCCGTCATCCGCTCTCGTGGTGTGCCCGTGATAGAGCACGGCGCGCCAGTCGACCGACTGGGTCATCGGCACGGCCAGGGGGGTCGGTGCGGCGACCGGAGATGTGCGGTCGACGTACAGCCACTTGGTGAGACCGAGCCAGATGTCGATGAGCGAGTTCCAGACGCCGATGTTGGCGAGGATCGCCCAGGTGGCGAACGTCGCGTTGAAGGCGGCGAAGGCCGCGTTGCCCCAGTTCTGCGCGTTGTAGTCGCGCCAGAAGGTGAACGCCGAGAACGCGACGATCAGGTAGGGGGCGAGCACGTAGAGCAGGGGCGCAGCGGTGCGGTTCCTGACCTTCGGCGTGCGGGCGAAGGGGATCTTCTTGCTCGTGATGGCCTGCTCGATCGATTTGAACACACCCGCGAGGTTCACCGGCAGGAGGATCAGGTTGAACCCGTAGATGCGGAAGATGTCGGTGAACTTGTACCCGCTGTAGCGCAGATCGCTGCCCATCGCGATGAAGTACGGCAGTGCCGCGAAGAGCACGACGGGGCTCAGCAGCCGGCTGTCGTAGGGGTAGACGAGAAGGAAGACGAGGCCGAAGCTCGCCCAGGCGATCGAGGCCATGTAGTTCACCCGCAGGAGCAGCTCGTTGAGCCCCACCGGGTTGCCCGCCTTCTTGCGGGCCCGCAGCTGCCGCCAGAACTTGGGCAGGATGAGCAGGCCGCCGTTCGCCCAGCGCCGGCGCTGCACGATGAGCGAGCCGAAGTCGGGCGGCGTCGCGCTGTAGCTCAGGCGCTCCGGGTAGTTGACGAGCGTCCACCCGTGCAGGCCGAGGTCGATGCTCGACTCGGTGTCTTCGATGACCGTGCGGTCCTGCACGTAACGACGCACCTCGAAGCCGCCCACCATCTCCACCTCGACGATGTCGTCGAGCGCGATCTTGCGGATGACGGCGTTCGCGCCGACCCAGAACGTCGCGCCGTAGTAGGTCATGCCCTGGTGCAGGATGTGCTGGATGTCGGTGGTCGCTCCTGCGAGGCGCTCGATGCGGGTGGGGGCGCCGCGGAACGAGGAGTACGGCGTCTGCGTGACCGCGACGCGCTCGTTGCGGGGCTGCTCGAGGAAGTAGACGAGCCGCAGGCAGTAGTCGCGCAGGAGCAGGGAATCGGCGTCGAGGGTGAGCAGGTACCCGGCATCCGGCACGACGAGGTCGGCCTTCTCGGTGTCTGCCACCCGGCGCAGGATCATGCCGTCGGGGCTCTCCTCTCGGCTGAAGCTGCCGCCCATCAGGCCGATGTAGGCGTTGAGGTTCATGGCCTTGTTGGCTTCGTGGCTCAGCGAGGCGAAACGCTTGCGCTCGAAGGTCTCGAGCTCTGCGGAGAAGATCCAGACGAGCCGGCGGTGCAGCTCGAGCATACGGCGCATCGACGGCGCACCGCGCTCCTCGGCGGCCGCCTCGAGGGCGATGGCGGTCACCATCAGATCGTCGGCGAGGCCGCCGAGCACCTGCTCGATGAAGAAGACGTCGACGTGGTCGGTGTTCTCCTCGGCTGCGGCCATCTCGCGCAGCCAGGCCGCCGCCCAGGTGTAGTTGGCGGCGAGCCTGCGCACTGCCTCGTCGGTGACCTCCGAGCCGATCTGGGCCTCGTGCTCGCAGAGCATGAGCTCGTCGGCGAAGCGGGTTCGCGGCTCACGCAGCTGCTCGGCGATCTGCTCGGTGATCGCGCGGGAGACCTCGAGCTGCCGGGCGACGGCGGGGTCTGTCGGGTAGGGCGGGTCGTCGAGCAGCAGCACGACGCGCAGGGAGGGGTACTCCTGCAGCGCGGCCGACCAGAGGGTCTTGCGCACGACCGAGGGCTCCTCGCTGTACGAGGGGACGAGCACGGTCATGTCTTCGTGGTGCTCGCCGAAGTGGCTGTCGAGCTCTGCACGCGGCACCCGCACGTGGGCACGGAAGCGCTGCAGTGCGCCCTGCCTCGCGACGAGGTACATCAGGGCGGAGAAGGTGAGGAAGGTGACGACGACGAGGTAGGAGACCGCCTCGGTCGTGAACCGGAAGCTCTCGGTTCCGTTGTTCAGGAACTGCCGCAGGATCGTCGACACCACGTAGGTGACCCAGGCGACGACCGTGATGACGATCGCGAGACGGCCCCAGGTGATCGTGGCGTCGCTCGGCCTGGCGTGAACAGTGGACAGGGGCTCGGTGCGTCGCTCGGCGCCCCACTGGCGCTTGCGGGCGGTCGAAGCTAGGGACTTCGTTGACATTGTTTCCTCGGGTAGGACGACGAATGCGGCGGGAGATCGAGCGTGCGGCGGGCATCGATCGCTCGCCGCGCGCATCACGGCATCGAGGATGCCCGGGCCGGCGCCGGTGGGTGCCCGCCCCGACTCGGGTGATCGGGTTCGGGTTGTGTTCGGGTTGTGTTCGGGTGTTCGTATTCGCTCGGGCTGCGCCGGCATCCGTCGTTCTGGGGGGCCGTCGCTGCCTGTTTTCGAGACATTACTCCGCTCTCACCGGAACTTTCCGAGGAGGGATCCGGCCCTTTCCGGGCCTGTCGGAGCACTCAGCGAGCGCCTCTCCGCTCGCCCAAAATCCCTTATGACCAGGGCATTTACTAGCACGAACGCACCTCGATCATCTCCCTTCCGCTCACAAAGTGCACCTGATCAGCGGATTCCTTCAGAGAAAACTGCGGAAATCCTTGGCCTTTCCACGGCCAACCGTTCGCAAAGGCAGCGGTGACACGCCGCGACGACGCGCGTAGCCTCGAGACATGTGCAGGAACATCCATACCCTTCATAACTTCGAGCCGGCCGCCACCGACGACGAGGTGCACGCCGCAGCGCTGCAGTTCGTGCGGAAGATCAGCGGCTCGACCAAACCGTCGAAAGCCAACGCCGAGGTGTTCGAGCGTGCGGTCGAGGAGATCGCGCACATCTCCCGCCACCTGCTCGACGACCTCGTGAGCACGGCGCCGCCGAAGAACCGCGAGGTCGAGGCGGCGAAGGCCAAGGCCCGCTCGCAGCAGCGTTTCGCGACCGCCTGAGCCGGGCTCGCTCGATCCCGGGCCCGGGTTCAGGCCCAGCCGAGCTCGCGCAGGCGTTTGTCGTCGAGCCCGAAGTAGTGCCCGATCTCGTGCACGAGGGTGATCCGCACGCGAGTGCGCAGCTCGTCGAGGTCGGCGCTGTGCTCCTGCATGTTGTTCTTGAACAGGGTGATCCGGTCGGGCAGCTCGCCGAAGCCGTAGACGCCGCGGCTCGTGAGCGGATGCCCGGTGTACAGGCCGAAGAGCCGCGGGCGTTCACCCGGCGGCTGGTTCTCGATCAGGATGGCGACGTTCTGGAGCTCGCCGACCATGTCATCCGGGATGGCGTCGTACTCCTCGGTGACCATCTTCTCGAAGTCGTCATCGGAGATCTCGACCATGTCACGGCCTCCTCGAATCGACGTCGCGCGGCTGCGGCGTCATGTCTGACACAACGTAACCCCACGAGGGCTATTCCTGGCAGTCGATCAGCTCTCCGAGCCGTCGCGCAGCGGCGAGCAGCCGAAGGGGACGGACGCGAGTAATCCAACACCTGTTGATTATCGTGAGACGTCGGCATACGGTGGGACGGTGAGTCCGACACGCAGCGAGATCCGTTGAAGGTGGACGCCCGCATCGAGGCGACCCGGCGACGGCTCCATGAGGCGATCCTGCGACTGACCGCGCGCAAAGACGTGAGCACGATCTCCGTCGCGGAGTTGGCACGCGAGGCCGGCATCGACCGCAGCACCTTCTACGCGCATGCGGCGTCGCCCGTCGATGTGCTGCGCTCGGCGCTGAGCGAGGACCTCGACCCCTTGCGGGTCGAAGCGGACGAGCTCGTCGACGGCACGCCCGACGCGTTCGCCGACGCGGGCAGGATGCTCAACGCCCGCCTCATCGACCACCTCGAACGATATGAGGCGGTGTACGCCGACCGCGCGAGCGGGCGCCCCAGCTCCGCCCTGCACACCGTGCTGAGCGACCACGTGCGCACCTCGCTCGAGCTGGTGCTCGGCCACCTGGCCGACCTCGGAACGGGGCGCGCGCAGACCGGCACCGAGCTGGACCGGAGTTACCTCGCGGCGTTCATCGCCCACGGGATCGTCGGGGCGATCTCGGTCTGGCTGAACACCCCGGCGCCTCGCGACCCACGCCAGCTGGAGGCCGTGCTCGACCTCGTCTACTCGAGCTGGCTGCTCCCCGGTGCGCAATCGCCGCGATGACCCGCGATGACTCCTGCTGACAGATGCCCGCGGTGTCGTCACCTCGTTCGGCCCGGTATCTCCGGCACCCGAAACGCGAAGAAAAGAAAGAAAGAGAGAACGGCAATGAAAGCATGGCGTTTGACCGCAGCTCACGAGCCTCTCGTGCTCACCGAGGTCGATGAGCCGGTGGCGGGCCCGGGCGAGGTGGTGATCGACGTGAGAGCGGCGAGCCTGTGCCACAGCGACGTCGGGTTCCTCGACGGAACCCTCACCGGCATCCTCGGCTTCACCCCCATCACCCTCGGTCATGAGATCGCGGGCGTCATCGCCTCGATCGGCGCCGACGTCACCTCGGTCGCTGTCGGCGACCGCGTCGGCGTGCCCACGGCGTTCGGCGGGCCGGGCCAGGCCATCGACGGCGGCTTCGCGGAGAAGGTCAAGGTCGGTGCCGACTGGGTGCTCCCGCTGCCCGACGGGATCTCCTTCGAACAGGCGGCCCCGGCGACGGATGCCGGCATGACCGCGTATCACGCCCTCAAGCTCGGCGGGGTGACGGCGGGCACGAAGCTCGGCATCATTGGCGCGGGCGGTCTCGGCTCGCTCGCCATCCAGTTCGCCGTCGGTCTCGGCGCCGAGGTGTACGTCGCCGAGATCAACGAGGCGGTCTGGGACAACGCGCGAGGATACGGCGCCACGGCCGTCGCGAAAGACATCATGGAGTTCGCCGACACGGGTCTCGAGGTGATCGTCGACTACGCCGGGTTCGGCACGACCACGGCGGGCGCGATCGACGCCGTCGCGCCGAAGGGCACGGTCGTGCAGGTCGGCCTCGGGCGCGAGCGCGCCGACATCTCCTCGCAGAACGTGGTCTTCAAGGAGCTGCGCTACCTCGGCTCCTCCGCGGGAAGCCACGAGGACTGCGCGGCCGTGATGGACCTCATCGCAGCGGGAAAGGCCTCGTCGATCCTCACCGAGATCGGCTTCGACGAGATCGGCGAGGGGATCGAGCGGCTGCAGCGCGGGGAGGTCGTCGGCCGGCTCGTCGCCGTCCTCCCCGAGTAGCGCGCCCGCGGCCGGGGCACCGACATCGTGACCGCCATCGGTGCCCCGAAGGGTCACATCGTCGCGCGACGCCTCAATTGGGTGCGGTAGGAGTACTGGCTCGGCAGGAAATAGTTGATAGCGAGCTCGACCGCACGGCCCTGCAGGTCTTTGTGCACACGATCGATCCGCAGCAGCGGGTCGCCGACCTCGCATGCGAGATGCAGCGCGGTGGCCTCATCGGCGAGGGCGACGGTGATGCTCTGCTGGGTCTCGGCGACGGGAGACTCCAGCCGCTGATCGAGGATGCCGATGATCGTCGATCGCGACGAGGAGCCGGCCTCGCCGAACTCGTCGTATTCGGCGAGGAGAGCGCCGACGTCCGGAGGGAGGTAGACGGTCGTGAGGCAGAACGGCACCTCGTCGTGCAGACGTCGGAACACGAGGCACGACACCGTGTCCTGGGAGAGCTGCAACCGGCTCGCCGCTTCGACGTCCACCTGACGACGGAGCGGCTCCACGACCTCGAGCACCGTGTCGACGGCGAGGCCCATAAGATCGTCGATCGTGCCGAGCTGCATGATGTAAGCGCCGTCCTGCGGCGCAGCGAAGGTGCCCCTGCCCCGCACACGATAGACGAGCCCCTCGGAGACGAGCTCGTGAAAGGCCTGGCGAACGGTCTGTCGGGCGATGCCGTGGGTCTGCGCGAGACTCGCCTCGGTGGGCAGCGCCCGCCCGTCCGCATAGTCGCCCCGAACCAGCGCCTCGCGCAGGCTCCGGGCGAGGGCGCGATAGCTGCTCTCCTCGCGTTCGGTCTTGATGGGCATTGCCGTCCTCTAGGGTCCACGCGGCGATGGAACCCCTCGCCACCTGCACTGCCAACTTAGCCCGCCCTGCGGGACGGGGCGAGCATCCCGCCAACGACGAATGGGCGGGTCGCCGGCGTGCGCACCGGTGACCGCCCATCCGGATCGTCACTCGACGAGTTCGATCGCCATGGCCGGGCAGACCTTCGCTGCGGCGCGCACGGCGGCGTAGTCCGACTCGGGCGGGGCGTCATCGAGCAGGATGACGATGCCGTCGTCGTCCTGGTCGAAGACGGTGCCCGCCGAGAGCACGCACTGCCCGGCGCCGATGCATCGGTCCTGATGGATCACGACCTTCATACGACCACGGCCTCTCGGGTCTCCCAGGTCGCCGGCAGGTTCCACACCCCGTAGATGATCATGCGATCCCTGAAGCGGATGTCTGAGAGCGGCACCGCGAGCTCGATCGACGGGATGCGCCGGAACAGGCTCTGGTACGCGATCTGCAGCTCGGCGCGGGCGAGCGACTGACCGAGGCACTGGTGGATGCCGTAGCTGAAGGCGAGGTGGTGGTGGGCGGAACGAGCGAAGTCGAGCTCGTCCGGGTGCTCGAACGCGTGCGGATCGCGGTTGGCGATGTCGAGCGCCACGATGATCCCCTCTCCCGCGGCGATGAGCTGCCCGCCGATCTCGATGTCCTTCAGCGCGACACGGCGCCGTCCGACGTGCGAGACCGTGAGATAGCGCAGCAGATCGTCGACCGCGTTGCCGAGGACCTCCGGATCATCGGTGTCCCGGATCTCTGCCAGACGAGCGGGATCCTGCAGGAGCACCAGTGTGCCCAGCGCGAGCATGTTCGAGGTCGTCTCATGGCCGGCGGTGACCAGCTGGATCATGGTGTCGACGACCTGCTTCGAGGTCAGCTGACCACTTCTCATCAGTGCGACGAGGTGGCCGGTGAGGGTGTCGCCATGGTCGTCTCGGGTCGAGATGAATTCCTCGATGAAGCGTCGCAGGTCGTCGTGGGCCGCTCCCGCCTCCTCCGCAGAGCTCTGGTGGTTCATCAGGGTGATCGTGCGCTCGCTGAAGAAGTCCTGGTCTTCATGCGGCATCCCGAGGATGTCGCAGATCACCGTGGAGGGGATCCGCAGCGCGAATGCCGTGGCGATGTCCACCGGGGGCGCCTGCGTGAGGAGGTCGTCGATGACCTCGTCTACGATCGCCTGGATCCTCGGACGGAGCAGGTTGACCTGTTTGAGGGTGAAGAAACGGCTGATGAGTCGACGCTGGATGTCGTGCTGCGGATTGTCCATCGTCATGATGTTCTGCTCCGTCGAGCGCCGCACCTTGACCGCCGCGCTCATGTGCGGATAGCCCGCATGGTGCGTCTCGGCGCTCATGTCGGGGCTGCTCAGAACCTCGCGGGCTTCGTCGTACCGGGTCACGAGCCAGCAGAGCGAGCCGTCCCAGTTGCGCACCCGGGTGATGGCTCCCTCCTTCGACAACTGCGCGAGATCCGGTGGCGGATCGAAGGGGCATCCTTCCGCACGCGCCATCGGGAAGCCGATGACCTCCTCGGCATGTGCATGTTCCATCGTGGCCATGTCAGTCCTCTCTCCAACGTTTCGCATATTTGGCCGTACAAATCACTTCTATAGTTGTACAAATAGCCATTAATGTCCACTGATTATCTCGATCCATCTACCCGCATCTACCCGAGCGGATGAGCGGATGAGAGGCGCGCCGATCAGGTGAACACCGTGCGCCCGCCGTCGATGACGATGTTCGCGCCGTTGGTGAACCCGGACTCGTCCGAGAAGAGATAGACGCACGCCGGCGCGATGTCCTCCGGTTGACCGAGACGACCGACGAAGCTCGATTTGAGCAGGTGCTCGAGTCTCCCCGGCTCGTTCAGCGAGCGCTTGGAGAACCGGGTCAGCGTCATCCCGGGCGAGATCGCGTTGCAGCGGACGCCCCGCGGCCCGAAATCGAGCGCAACGGACCGGGTGAGACCGAGAAGCGCGTGTTTGGTCGTGTTGTAACCCGCCCTGCCCGGAATGATCGCGACAGCCGAGACCGAGCAGATGTTGACGATCGACCCGCCTCCGTCGTCGAGCATGAGCGGGATCGCCAGCTGGGAGAACCAGAGGGGGGCGAGGAGGTTCACCGCCAAGGCGCGCTCCCAGTCCTCCTCCTTCATCTCGATGATGTCGCCCGCGCAGTGGGTCCCTGCGATGTTGCCGAGCGCGTCGAGGCCGCCGAGCTCGGCGCGGGCGAGGTCGACCGCCTTCGCGGCCGTCGAGCGGTCGGAGACGTCTCCGACGAGCCATGGCATGCCCAGGCCGTTCGCGACCTCTTCGACGTGCGGCTCTCGATCCACGAGCACGACGGATGCCCCCTCGGCGACGCACATCCGCGCCGTCGCCTCCCCCATACCCTGCGCCGCTCCTGTGAGAAGCACCCGTTTGCCGTCCAGGCGACGCCTCGGGACGGCGGGCTCCGACTGCGTCACCGTGCAGCCTCCTTCGCGCTCGGGCGCACCGGAATCGCGACGAGAGGAACCTGCCGGCCGTGCAGATGATCCCAGACCTGCTGGCTGACGAGCAGAGACGACTTCTCGCGCGAGGTCTCGCTGCCGCCGGCCGTGTGAGGGGTGAGCACGACGTTCTCGATCGCGAAGAAGGGATGGTCGGGGGCAGGCGGCTCATGGTCGTAGACATCGACGCCGGCGGCCGCGATCTCCTTCTCGAGGAGTGCCTCCACGAGATCGCCTTCGTTCACGACACCGCCGCGGCTGATGATCGTGAGAACGCCCTTGCGCCCGAGTGACCTCAAGTGCTCTCGTCGCACCATGTCGCGCGTCTCCGCTGTGAGGGGCGCGGCGATGACGGCATTGTTCGCCCACTCGAACAGCGCCAGCAGATCGTCGTCGAACTCGTATGGAAGAGTCGCTCGCACATCCGCCGGCACATACGGGTCGTAGAAACGGATCTCGCACTGGAATCCCTCGCTCAGGATCGCCGCGATACGCCGGCCGATGTTCCCCGCACCCACCACCGCGATCCGCGACCCGGAGACCTCCTGCACGAGCGGCAGCGTCACACGTTCCTCGAACCGTCCCGCGCGCGTGAGCTCATCGCGCACGGGTATGTCGCGGGTCGCCGCGAAGAGCATCGTGATCGCGTGCTCCGCGACGGAATTGGAGTTCACGCCGGCGACATTCGTCAGAGCGATCCCACGACGCTCGAGCTCGTCGAGGTCGACGGAGTCGATCCCGACACCCCTCTTCCCGATGACACGGAGGTCGGGAAGCAGGTCGAGCGTCGCCTTGTCGACGGGAACGGTGTAATAGAGCAGACCGGCTATCCCAGCGCCTTCCTGCCTCCAGCTGTCGTCTTCGTAGCCGAGGACGACGTCGGCTCCGGCGTTGCGCAGCCATGCCACCGAGGAGTCGGGAAGCGGCTGCAGGATGAGGATTTTCATGTGATCGGTCGACCTTTCTGAGGTGTCCCCGCGTTCTCGCGCACACGGGTGATGAATTCGAGGGCGGCCCGCGCGCATTCGCGGGCGTTGCTGACGGCGACGTGGTAGGAGTCGCCCGGCAGCACGAGGAGCTCGGAGAGCGGGATGCGCCGCTGCCACTCCCGCGTCTCCTCGACGCTGGAGAGCCCGCTGCCCTCCGTCGTGATCACGAGCGTCGGGCAACGGATGAGGGGAAGCGCGTCGGCGATGTCCGCGTCGGCGATCCTCGCGAGGAACCCCGCCACCGTCGACGGCGCCGTACGCGACATGTAGGAGATCCACCACTCGACGCCCTGATCGGGGAAGCCGGGTCCGAGACGCCCGGCCATGCTGCGCCGCGCCCACGCCTCGACGCCGTGCTCGAGGACCTCGCGGATGAGTTCGGGCCGTGGCCCGACACCGCGGTGCGGCGCGGGGGTTCCCGCGACGACCAGCGATGAGACGCGGTCGGGATGCGCGCTCGCGAGGTGTCGCGCGATCGTCCCGCCCAGTTTCGCTCCGACGAGGTGGAAGCGGTCGATCCCCAGGGAGTCGAGCAGCCCGATCAGGTCCTTCCGGATCACGTCGAGAGTCCAGGGGAAGTCCTCGGGCATGGGCGTCGACAGACCGAATCCGCGGATGTCGGGACGCACGACACGCAGATCCCCGCTCAACTCGGGCACCCATCCGTACCACGACTCCGAGCTCTCGGCGTTTCCGTGGAGCATCACGACCGTCTCCGGCCGACCCCACGGCTCCGTGAAGTCGTCGACCCGGTAGAAGAGGGTGCGGCCGTCTTCGAGCGCGAACTCTGGCATGTCGGCCCTCAGCCCCGGCGATCGGCGGGAACGCCCGCGGCGCCCCCGCTCGCCAGTTCGTCCCGGATCCTGCTCGCGGCCTCCTTGAGCGCGCGCTGCAGTACGAGCATCGGGCTGGGCGAGACCGTGGAGTAGCTGACGCCGATGTCACGCAGCTCGCTGGGCGTGAACGGCAGAACCGCCGTGTTGAACGGCACGTACACCTTCGCCTTGCCGACCGAGCGCACCCGGGTCACGAGGTCGACGAACGCGGCCTTGAGCTCCTGCGGCTTGCCGGCGAGACCGAGCGCGACTCCGAGATCGGCAGGCCCGAAGGCGACGAGATCGATCCCATCGACTGCCGCGATCTGCTCGAGTTGGTCGATCGTCTCGGTGTCCTCGGCCATGACGATGAGCAGGATCTCGGAGTTCGACGTGCGTACGTGCTCATCCCACGGAACGGTTCCGTACCCGGCGGCCCGCGTGCCGCCGTGCGCCCCACGTTCGCCGAGCGGCGGATAGCGCACGGCCTGGACGGCCGCCTTGGCGCCGTCGACGCCGTCCACGTGCGGAATCTGGATGCCCTGCGCGCCCGCATCCAGAAGGCGCTGGATGAGACCGGGGTCGACACTCGGGATCCGCACGACCGGCGTGATGCCGCTCAGATCCGCGATGCGGATCATCTCGGCGACGAGGCCGACGTCGAACACCGAGTGCTCCATGTCGATGAAGGCTCCGTCGAATCCGGCGAGGGCGATGAGCTCGACCACCGCCGGATCGGCGATCGTGACGTGACTCATAAGCGCCAGATCGCCGCGGTCCATGATCTCCTTGACGCGATTCCGTTTCATGTCTCTCTCTTTCTCTGCTTCGTCCTTGCCCGTCCCGGCCGCATGGAGTGCGGTCGTCGACGGCGCGGCGGGATCGCGTTCATGCGACCGCCGGGTCCTGGTGCATACCGCCTCACCGACTCCAGGGAAACCACCCGAGCACGGCTTCGCCCATGATGAGACGCGACTGGTCGTCCGTCAGATCGAGCTCCTCCTCGAAGAACCGGCGAAGCTGCGCGTAGTCGCCCCGCAGACGGGAGAGATCGCTGCCCCAGAAAACACGATCGGCCCCGTATGCGTCGATGAGACGGTGGATCTTCTCCGCGAGCAGTGGGTACGGATAGTCCTCGGTCGTGAACGACGGAAGCGACGTCGCCTTGACGGCGACGTTCGGAAGGTCGGCCAGGGCCAGGGCGTCGGCCCAGCCCTCATCGATCTCATCGTCGCGTTTGGAGGTCTCGAGGCCGACATGGCAGACCGCGATGCGCGCCCGCGGATGGCGCGCGGCGACGGCACCGAGCTCGCGTGTGAGGTTCGGGGCGAACACCATCGTCGGCAGACCGAGATCCGCCGCGACATCCCAGTACCAGTCCGCGGTCCCGTCGGTGAGCCACACCGCCGCCTGGCGGGTGAAGACGAGCCGCGCCCCCGCCACCCGTGGATCCCTCGCCCAGGCCTCGAGGCTCGACACCGAGCCGCGGTCGTCGATCGGAAACCGCACGATCGCGCGGAACCGCTCGGGCTCCGTCTCCGCAGCGCGAAGCACAACATCGTTGCGGATCCCCTCCCACGTCGGTGGAACCAGATACGCGCGATCGACTCCGACCCTGTCCATCTCGGCGGTGAGCGTCTCCTGCGTGATCGGCTCGGGTCTGTGGGCATAACTGGCGCCCGAGGGGATCCACGGCCGTTCGGGCCGATCCGCCTCCCAGATGTGCACTTGGGCGTCGACGATCATTCGGTGTCCTCCATTGCTGTACAGCCGGCGCACCCGCTGCGGGGCACGCAGAGTCGATTCGAATCCGACACGAGTTCAGCGGCTCCCGCCGAGCTGGTCGACGATCCAGGCGCGATACTCGGGAGCCTTCGTCGCGAACCCCAGCATCGCCACCCCGACGGCCTGGTCTCCGCGCCAATACGCGTAGGCGACGTCGCCGGACACGTCGCCGTCGAGCAGGGTCGCCGAGTCGCCCAGATGAGGCGAGCCGAACGCCTGCACCCTGACGACGTGCTGATCCGACCAGAACACGGGCAGAGGCGCGAACGGCGTCTCGTCGAGCTCGCCGGAGCCGAGCAGGGCGACGAGTGTGGCAGCCGCGCGTTTGGCGGTCTCCGGCACCATCGTCCAGTGCTCGACACGGCGGGGAACCTCGTCGAAGAGCGGGTTCGGGAATCGTGCGACGTCTCCCACGACCACGACGTTCTCCGCACCGACCGCACGCAGCCTCCCGTCGCACAGCACGCCGTCCGAGATGTCCAGCGACGTGCCCGCGAGCCATTCGGTGTTGGGACGTGTCCCGAGCGCCTCGACGATGAGATCCGCCTCGAGCGCCGAACCGTCGTCGAGCAGGACCTCCGCGATGCCGGTATCGGCGCCGTGGTAGGCGGCCACGCCCCGGCCCATGTGGAAGGCGATCCCGCTCTCCTCATGCCTGTGCTGGATCGCGGCGCCCAGCTCGTGCCCGAGCACGCGTCCCATCGGGGTGGGGAGCGGATCGACGACCGTCACCCGACATCCCAACTCGATCGCCGTCGCGGCGAACTCGCATCCGACGAATCCCGCCCCCACGCAGACGATGCGCCCGCCCGGAGAGGTGAACTCCCGTGAGCGGAGGTAATCGGCGTAGGTGCGGAACGAGAGGCGCGGCACGGTCGGGGCGTCGAACGGAAGCTGCCGCGCACGCACACCGGTGGCGATCACGAGCCCGTCATAGCCGAGCCTCTCGCCGGTGTCGAGTTCGATCCAGCCCGCCTCGAGATCGGCGGATGTCGCGGTGACGCCGAGCCGCCATTCGACGTTCGCGATACTCGGCTTGATCCTGAGCAGAACCGACTCGATGTCGCCGGCGCCCGGAAGCGTTCCCTTGGTCAACGGCGGCCTGCTGTACGGCATCGTCTGCTCGGTGCCGACGACCACGAGCTCGTCGGCGTAGCCGCGAGCGCGGAGGGCCTCGACGACCCTGAGCGCACCGAGCGATCCACCCACTACGACGATTCTCATCTCGATCCCTCCGCGTCCGTGGTGCCGACATACACGTTCCCTGAGCCGTTATGCACGGTGCGACCTCCATTTGCGCGAGCGCGAGTCGATGATCTGTCCGATCAGGAACACGCCCGCGGTGACGAGGACGACGACGATCGCCAGCGCGGCGAGTCGCGAATATCCGCTGTTCTGGTAGAGATCGAGGATCTCGTAACCCAGGACCGCGTTGTTCGTGCCCGAGAGCAGGATCGACGCGGTCACGTCGCTGAGCATCATGTTCACGGTGAGCGTCCAGCCCGCGACGATGCCCCCGATGCTGAGCGGGATGATGATCCTGCGGATGGTCCGGGCCTGACTCGCGCCGCTGATCGCGGACGAGTCGAGAAGATCCTGTCCGAGCTGTCCCACGGAGCTCGACACAGCGAAGTACGACTGGGGCACGTACATCGCGATGAAGCACAGCAGGATGATCAACGTCGTTCCGCCGAGGTGGAAGGGCGGGCCCGAGAAGGCCACCACGAACGCAACACCGACGATGATGTGCGAGAGACTTCCCGGGGCGGCAGCGGCCCACGAGACGAGCGTGTTCGCGACCCGTCCGGACGACCGGGCGAACAGCGACATGGTGAGGCTGAAGATGATGAGCACCGTCGCGCCGATGACGGCGATCTCCACGCTGCGCACGAGCGCATCGGCCACGACCGGGTCGTCGCCGAAGACCTCGCCGTAGGACTTGAGCGTCAAGGTGTCGAAGCGGACGGTCGACGACCAGAACGATTGCAGCGAGACGATCAGCATCGCCGCCAAGGGCAGGATGGAGATGCAGCACACGAAGACGATCGTGAACACGCGGGCCGGCCACCTCCATCTGCCGAGTCGCACCACCGTCGCGTGTGTGGCCTTGCCTTCGACCTTCGCGAAGTCGCCGCGGCGCAGAAGGCGGTTCTGCACAAAGGATCCGATCGCCACGACGACGAGCACGATCAGGCCGAGCACGACTGCCGAGTCCGTCTGGGGCGGGTAGCTGTAGGTCAGGAGCCCGACGATCCGGGCCGCCAGCACCTCGATCTCGGCTCCCGTGCCGATGATCGACGGAACGGCGTAGAGGGCGAGGGTCAGGATGGACACCAGGACCGCCGCGCTCGCCATCGCCGGGGCGATCGCCGGCACGGTGACCTTGCGGAACGTGCGAAAGGTGCTCGCCCCGGCGATCGTCGACGCCTCCTCGAGTGCCGGACTCATGTTGCGAAGCGCGGAACTGATCGGCAGGTAGGCGAACGGCATCGTCGTGATGCCGGCGACGAGGACCATACCCGGCCAGGTGAAGATGTTGAGCGGGCCGTCCTCGAGATGCAATCCCGCAGCGCCCAGCAGCGTCCGGAGGATCCCGTTGATGAATCCGGCGCCGGGCGACAGGAGGAACACCCAACCGATCGACGTCGCAATCGGAGGCAGCAGCAGCGGCGCGATGCCCAGGAACCGGCTCAACACCTCTGAGCGGGCATCCGTGCGCTCGTTGATCCATGCCAGGACGAGAGCGAAACCGATCGCCACGACACCCGTGCCCACGACGAAGATCAGCGTGTTGAGCAGCACCGTCGCGATGCCGGTCTGATTCCACGCGGAGACGAACGCATCCGTGTTGAAGGAGCCGTCGACGAAGAAGACACGGACGAGCATCGAGCCCACGGGGTAGACCAGGAGTGCTCCGAAGAACGCAGCGATGACGAGCCCGACGATCCACTTGCCCCGGAACCTCCTCCTCGGCGCGCCGGCTGTGTCCACCGTCGCCCGAGTCGTCCGTTCCCGCACCACCGCGCTCATGAATCGGCTCTCGGGTCGGTGTCGTCCGGGAGGACGAGCACGCTGCGCGTGTCTGCGCGCACACGCACCTCGCGACCGCGCAGGTCGGCTGCATGAAGCGCCGCGGCGGAGACGAGGAGCCGATGATCCCCCACGCGCACGGTGTGCACCGCGACCGCTCCCTCGAACATCGTCGACTCCACGCGACCCGTCCAGGTGTTCGTCCCCGTCGGGCCGAGGTCGTCGTCGTCGACGAGCTTGCACACCTCGGGCCGGAAGACGGCGACGACGACATCGCCCAACGCCGGCACGGTCTCACCGACGCGGCCGGTTATCGTTCCGATCTCCGTCGTCATCTCCACCAGTCCGTCCCTCAGCGCGGTGACCGTGCCGGGGAGCTCGTTCGTCGTCCCGACGAATCGAGCGACATACAGGCTTCGCGGCTCCTGATAGATCTCCTTGGGGGCGCCGATCTGCTCGACCCGGCCTGCGCGCATGACAGCCACCCTCTTGCCGAGGCCGAACGCCTCGCGCTGGTCGTGGGTGACGTAGAGCCCGGCGAAACCGAGCTCATGCTGCATCCGGGCGAGCTCTCCCCTGAGCTGATCGCGCACCTTCGCGTCGACGTTCGAGAGCGGTTCGTCGAAGAGGATCAGCGGGCTCTCCGAGATCAGCGCCCGGCCGAGCGCGACACGCTGCTGCTGTCCACCCGACAGCCGGGAGGGATAGCGGCCTCCCACAGCCTCGAGCCCGAGGAGCTCGAGCATCGTCGAGACGCGTTTGGCACGCGCGGCCGATGACACGCCTCGCACTTCGAGCGGATAGCTGATGTTCTGCGCAACGGTCATGTGCGGCCACAGCGCGTACGACTGGAACATCATGCTGAGTCCGCGCTTGGCCGCCGGCACGTATCGGGATTCGCGACCCGCGCCGCCGGAGAAGACGAGCTTTCCGGCGACGCGGATCTCACCGGTCTGGGGTGTGTCGAGTCCTGCGACGCACCTCAGCAGTGTGGTCTTGCCGCAACCGCTCGGGCCGAGGAGGACGACGAACTCGCCTTCGCGAACCTCGATGCTGGCCCCGGCGACGGCATACACCGCACCGGAGGTCTTGCGTTTTCGGTCCGGATCCTGAAACGTACGGGTGAGGTCTCCGACCTCGAGAGGCACGAAGGAGCCCTGCATCACTGCAGCCCCAGGAGCTTGACGATCTCATCGGACCTCTCAGCAGTCTGCGCCGGGTCGATGAGCGGCATCCCCTCTGGTGTGACGAGCGAGTCCGGCACGGCGTCGTGGCCGAGCGGCGATGCGGCCGCCCCGTTCGTGAGCGGTCCCTGGCCCTCCGGCGAGAGGATGAAGTTCGCGAACAGACGGGCAGCGTTCGGATGCGGGGAGTCCGCGACCACGCTCAGCAGCTGGTTGAATCCGACCGTCGCGGTCGGCATGATGCTCTTGAGGGGCGCGCCGGCCGCGATGAGGTCGGCGTCACCGCCGGCGGGAGCCGGGAAGACGACCTGTCCCTCGCCCGCCGCCAACGATTCGAGCGCGGGATAAGTGCTCGGGTAGACCCTCAGATCCTGCTTGCTGAGATCGGTGAGGAAGTCGGCGCCGTACTCGTCGTACAGCCAGTTGAAGAACCCCATGACGACGGGACCGCTCGTGCGGGGGTCGTTGAGGAGGAGTTGACCGGTGAACTCCGGCTTGAGCAGGTCTTCCACCGACTTCGGCGCGTCGCCCTCGCTCAGCTTGTCGGTGTTGTAGTTCCACAGCCAGGGGATCGTGATCGCCTTCAGATAGCTCCCGTCGACGAGATCCTCGGGCCAGTTCGCGACGTTGGGCACGAGCTCCTCGTCGAGAGGCAGCAGCCAGCCCTGGTCGCCCGCATCCGTCGCGAACGCCGGGTCCGCCTGCAGAAGGACATCCGCGGCCGGCGCACCGCTCTGCATCTCGGCGGTGAACCGCTGGACGAGCGGACCGGATGACACACGAACCAGGTCGACGGTGATCCCGTAGGTCTTCTGGAAGAGGTCGGCCGTGGGTTGGAGCTGAGCGGGAGAGAATCCGGAATACCATGTGACGCTTCCCTCGGCCTTCGCGGCGTCGATGAGCGTCTGGAGTGCGGGGTCGGTCGATGCGCTCTGGGACGACTCCTGCGTGGGAGTCGCCCCACCGGACGAACATCCTGTGATCGTGAGCGCCAGTGCGGCGATCGCGGCTCCGACCACGATCTTCGATTTCGAGTTGCTGGACAACGCTGTCCTCCTTTATAGAGTCGGGCAGATGCGGCCTTGGCCACGCCCGTTCATGGGATGGATGAGAATGCGGGACTTGTGCATGTTCAGAGCGGACGGCCGTGGACATCGAGGTGTCCCCGGCATCCTGTGCGGTCATGTCATCGTGTGCAGCCGGCTCCTTTCTCGCATGCGGATGTCACTGCGATCACTCCATCAGGGCGTACACGGACTCGAATGAACCGGCCTCGGCTTCGACCGTGCCGTCCGCAGAGAGGTCGACCGTCTCGTCGAACTCGATGACGTTGTCGATCGCGGTTCCCATGGAGACGTTCGTTATGCGCTCGAGGATCACCTCGACGACGACCGGCACCTCGTGCACCGCGAGGAGCCTCTTCGCCTCCTCGAACGCGGCGAGGAGCTCATCGGGATCCGTGACACGGATGGCCTTGCAGCCCAGGCCCTCGACCACCTTCACGTGATCCACACCGTAGGCGCCGATCTCGGGGGTGTTGATGTTCTCGAACGACAGCTGCACGTAGTAGTCCATGTCGAAACTCCGCTGGGCCTGGCGGATGAGCCCGAGGTAGGCGTTGTTCACGAGCACGTGGATGTACGGGATCTTGAACTGCGCTCCGACGGCGAGCTCCTCGATGAGGAACTGGAAGTCGTAGTCGCCCGACAGCGCGACCACGATGCTCTCCGGATCGGCTGTCGCGACGCCGAGACTCGCCGGCACCGTCCAACCGAGCGGACCGGCCTGACCCGCGTTGATCCAGTGGCGCGGCTTGTAGACGTGCAGCATCTGCGCCGCCTGGATCTGCGAGAGCCCGATCGTGCTCACGTATCGCACCTCGGGCCCGAACGCCTTGTTCATCTCCTGGTACACCCGCTGCGGCTTGATCGGGACGTCGTCGTAGTCGGTCCTGCGCAGCATCGTGCTGCGGCGCGCTCTGCACTGCCCTGCCCATTCGGACCAGTCGGGCAGACGCCCTGCGAGAGCCCGTTCCTGCGCGACGGCCACGAACAGCTCGAGGGCCGCCTTGGCGTCGGAGGCGATCCCGTAGTCGGGGGCGATCACGCGGCCGAGCTGGGTGGGCTCCACATCGACGTGCACGAACGAGCGGCCTCTCGTGTAGACGTCGAGACTTCCCGTGTGGCGGTTCGCCCAGCGGTTGCCGATCCCGAGCACGAAGTCGGAGGCGAGCATCGTCGCGTTTCCGTAGCGATGCGAGGTCTGGATCCCCACCATCCCGGCCAGGAGCGGATGGTCGTCGGAGATGATGCCCCACCCCATCAGGGTCGGCACGACGGGAACCCCGAGGATCTCGGCGAACTCGACGAGGAGCTCTGCGGCATCCGCATTGATCACCCCGCCACCGGCGACGATGATCGGGCGCTCCGCGGCGATGAGCATGTCGAGCGCCTTCTCGATCTGCGGGCGGGTCGCCTCACGACGCTGTACCGCGAGCGGCTCGTAGGTGTCGATGTCGAAGTCGATCTCCGCAAGCTGCACGTCGATGGGGAGATCGATGAGAACGGGACCGGGCCGTCCCTCCCTCATAAGCCAGAAGGCCTTCTGGAACGCCCCGGGCACCTGGGCCGGCTCGAGGATCGTCGCCGCCCATTTCGTGACCGGCTGTGCGATCGAGGCGATGTCGACGGCCTGGAAGTCCTCCTTGTGCAGCTTGTCGACCGGCGCCTGCCCCGTGATGCACAGGATCGGGATGGAGTCGGCCGATGCGGAGTACAGCCCGGTGATCATGTCGGTTCCCGCAGGGCCCGAAGTGCCGATGCAGACTCCGATGTTGCCGGCCTCGGCACGGGTGTACCCCTCGGCCATGTGGGAGGCCGCCTCGACGTGCCGCGCGAGCACGTGCCGTATCCCGCCGTGAGCGCGCAGGGCGGAATAGAAGGGGTTGATCGCGGCACCCGGAAGTCCGAACGCCTGTGTCGCCCCCTCCTTCTCGAGGATGAGTACTGCTGCGTCTACTGAGCGCATACGTGCCATGACTGACGTTCTCCCTTGTTCGTTTCGTTCACGCGTCTGCGGGCGTCGCGTCGATGCGACGTCCCGAGAGTCTTTCCACGCCGCGCACGAGTCCCGAGTGATCGAGTTCGCCGTCGCCCACGCCGACCGCGGACGCCACGAGCTGGGCGGTCAGGGCGGCCACGGGGGTGACGACACCCGCCGCACGCGCCGCCGCGATCGCGATGCCCAGGTCTTTGTGATGGAGCCTCAGCCGGAAGCCGGGGGCGAAGCCGCGTTCGAGGATGTTCCGGCGTTTCTGCTCGAGGACCTTCGATCCGGCGAGCCCGGCACCGAGCACGTCGAGGGCGGTCGCGAGCTCGACACCCTGGGCCTCCAGGAACACGACCGCCTCGGCGAGCGCTTGGATGTTCGCCGCGACGATCAGCTGATTCGCCGCCTTCACCGTTTGCCCCGCCCCGCTGTCTCCCACGTGGACGATCGTCTTCCCGACGGCGCGGAAGACCGTCTGGCCACGATCGACGTCGCGGGGGTCGCCGCCCACCATGATCGACAGCGCCGCGTCGATCGCCCCGGCCTCGCCCCCGGAGACCGGAGCGTCGAGGAAGCCGACCCCCCGGCTGCGCGCGGCCGCAGCGATCGAGACCGCGACATCCGGCCGGATGGTGGAGAAGTCGATGACGAGCGTTCCCGGTCCGACGCTCTGAAGCACCGCGCCGTCGCCCAGCATCACCGCCTCCACGTCGGGGGAGTCCGGAACCATGATGCACACGATGTCGGCCTCGGCGACGGCTTCGGCGATCGAGGCGACGACGGTGCCCCCCGCCTCTGCGAGCGCAGCACCCTTCTCAGGTGTGCGGTTGAAGCCGCGCACCGTGTGGCCCGCGCGCACCAGATTGACGGACATCGGGCTGCCCATGATGCCGAGGCCGATGAAGCCTATGGATGTCACTGTCTGACTCCTTTGTCTTGTGACGTGTCGTGAGGTGGTCGGGGTCCGGCTTCAGCGGTGCTGTCGCACCCAGTCGAAGGAGCTCATCGAGTCGGTCGTCGGTGTGTACTCGAGCCCGACCCAGCCGCGGTACCCGCCCGCCTCGAGCGCGTCGAGATGGCGCTGAAGCGGTAGGAGGCCCGTTCCGGGCTCGTGGCGGCCGGGGCTGTCGGCGATCTGCACGTGCGCGATCCTCTGCGCGTCGTTGTGCACGATCGTGTCCAGGTCGTCGCCGTTGACCGCCAGGTGATAGAGATCGGCGAGGAAGCCGAGGTTCCGCACCCCCGTGCGGTCGGCGACGCGATCGATGGTGCCGAGCGCGTCGGCGGCGGTCAGGAGCGGGTAGCGCGGCGCGCCGCTCACCGACTCGATCAGCACGGTGCCGCCGGCCGCAGCGACGGCGGTTCCCGCCGCCGACAGGTTCTCGATCGCGAGCTCGTCCTGCTGCTGGGCGGAGAAGCCGTCGACGCGATTGCCGTACAGCGCGTTGAAGGCGCGGCAGTCGAGATGGGCTGCGATGCCGATCGCTACGTCCACGCTGTCGAGGAACTCGGAGTCGCGACCGGGCCACGACACCAATCCGCGATCACCGCCGCCCATGTCGCCCGCGAAGAAGTTGAGGCCGACGAGGTGGGCGCCCGCGTCGGCGATCGACGTGACGAACGCGTCGACCTCGTCGTCGGGCGGCACGGCGACCGCGAACGGCCACCAGAACTCGACGCCGTCGAATCCCGCGCTCGTGGCCGCGGCAGCTCGCTCGAGGAGCGGGAACTCGGTGAAGAGCATCGAGCAGTTCACCGCGTAACGCAAAGAATGGGGCACAGTTTTTCCTCTATACGGAAACTTAATCTTGTATGTCAGAAAGATACTAATTGGATGATCCTGCGTCAAGACGCAAAAATTCGTCCATTTGATATCCGTAACCCGCGGAGATAGGCGGGTTGATGCTCATGCCAGGCGAAGGGCATCCGCAACGCAACGATAAAAAGGCGCGCTGGTATTTCGCGATACGGAAGGTAAAGTATCAATCACCATGAGAAACGATGAGAATACGTCAACAGCTCCGGCGGATCGCGGCCGTCCCGTTGTGCAGTCGGTCGAGCGCGCATTCGGACTCCTGGAGCTTCTCGCCGACCACGGTGGAGTGATGAGCATCTCGCAGATGGCTCATGAGTCCCGCCTGCCGTTGCCCACGATCCATCGGCTCGTCCGCACACTCGTCGAGATCGGTTATCTGCGCCAGGAGCCCTCCCGGCAGTATGTGCTCGGGCCCCGGCTCATCCGCCTGGGAGAGAGCTCGGCGAAGATGCTGACCGTCTTCGCGACCTCTCATCTCGAGCGCGTGGTGGAGCAGGTGGGCGAGTCCGCTAACCTCGCCATGCTCGACGGCGACCGGATCATCTACATCGCACAGGCGCACTCCAAGCAGTCCATGCGGATGTTCACCGAGGTGGGCCGCCGTGTACGCCCGCACTGCACCGCCGTGGGCAAAGCCATCATGGCGGGCATGCCCGCCGAGGAGGTCGCTCAGCTCCTGCGACGCACCGGCATGCCGCGCGAGACCGAGAACACCATCACCGATCCGGATGTGCTGCTCGGACAACTCGATCGCGTGCGCGAGCTCGGATACGCCGTCGACGACGGCGAGCAGGAGGTCGGCGTGCACTGCGTCGCCGTCGTCGTTCCGAACGCGCCCGCGCGCCTCGCGCTCTCGGTGTCGGGGCCGGCGACCCGCATGACGGTCAGCGCGGTCGCTCGCGCGGTTCCCGTGCTCATGGCGGCGGGGCAGGCCCTCTCCGCAGACCTGATGTGACCCCCGTGCTCAGCGCGGTTTCGACGAAAGGACATCGATGATGAAGGTTGGGTCGGGATCGCTTGCGTTCGCGCTCGTCGAGGGATGGGAGCGTATCCCTCCGGGCATGGATCATCCCAACGTCTCGGGCGTGTGCACCGACAGCTCGGGCAGGGTGTACGTCTACTCACGGAGCGAGCACCCGGTGATGGTCTACGACCGGAGCGGACTCTTCCTCGGCTCGTGGGGAGAAGAGCTCGCCGCGCCGCGCGACGGCGTCCCGTCGCGCTACCTGGCCCACGGCGCATCCATGACCCCCGACGACACGCTGATCCTCGTCGATCACGGCACCCATTCGGTGCGCCGCTACGCACTCGACGGCACCGAGCTCCAGACGATCGGGCCTGTGGACGCACCGAGCGACACCGGCTACTCCCCCGAGCATCCGCGCCCGCTCCGCGCAGCAGGGCCGTACAACCGGCCGACCCATGCATCCGTCT
This sequence comes from Compostimonas suwonensis, assembly GCF_002797855.1. Classification (GTDB taxonomy): domain Bacteria; phylum Actinomycetota; class Actinomycetes; order Actinomycetales; family Microbacteriaceae; genus Compostimonas; species Compostimonas suwonensis. Next base: position 665,631 of record NZ_PGFB01000003.1, on the reverse strand, counting down.
CACCGGACGGAGAGGTCTACGTCTCCGACGGATACGGGAACGCACGGGTCCACCGGTTCGGTGAGGGCGGCGCGCTGCTCGAGTCGTGGGGAGGCGTCGGGAGCGAGGCCGGCCAGTTCATCCTGCCGCACAGTCTCTGCGTGCTCCCCGACGGGCGGGTGCTCGTGGCGGACCGCCAGAACGAGCGCATCCAGATCTTCGACCGCGACGGACGGTACCTGACCGAGTGGACCGACGTGCAACGGCCCCAAGACCTCGCCGTCGATCGCGACGGCCTCGTCTACGTGGCCGAGCTCTCCTGGGATGCCGGCGACATCGCCCCCCGCCGCGGGGTCGTGGAGCATTACCTGCCGCCGCGTGTGAGCGTGCTCGACAGCGACGGGAATCTGCTTCTGCGCTGGTCGGGCGCCCCGGGCACTCCAGGCCACTTCAGCGCACCGCACGGCATCTGGGTGGACGACGAGGGCTCCGTCTACGTGGCGGAGATCACCGGCTCCTTCGCCGTCACGCGCGGGCTGGTGCCGCCCGGGACGACGAGCCTCCAGAAGTTCGAGCGGTTGTGAGTTCGCGAGTAGACGTGAATTGTGGGTGCGAGTGACCCCGCACCCACAATTCACGTCTACTCGCGGGAGGGAGTGAGGGGGCGGGTGAAGGTGAGGGCGGCGGCGCAGCCGAGCAGGGCGGCGAGGGTCGAGAGGCCGAGCGGCGCGAACTCCCGGTAGTCGGGCGGCATGTCGGAGGTCGCCCAGACGAAGAGGATGATCGCTGCGAGCGTGGCGCTCGGGGTGAGCCACCACAGGAGGTCGCGGAAGGGGCCGGGCGCGACTCTCCTGCCCCGCCGGGCGAGAGCCCGGATGACACTGGCCGCACCCAGCCCGAAGGCCAGCAGGCCCAGCGCCACGACGACGAGCACGGGCAGGATCGCGAGGAGCTGCGTCATCCGCATCGCGTCGGCGTCGGGCCCGGCGAAGGTGCCGGCCGGGAAGTCCAGGCTGACCCCGACGTCGTCCACGGTGAGCTCGAACGGCCATCCCCCGAACTCGTTCTCCGTCAACTCGAGAACGTGGGATCGTGCGCCATCGGCCGAGCCCGCGGCATCCGCTGCAGTCGCGGCATCCGCTGCGTCGAACGGCACGATGGAGGGCTTCCAGTCCCGTGCGCCTTGATCGGTCTGCGCGTCACGCGAGATCCAGCCGGATGCGGTCGCCAGCGCCGCGAGCTCGTCGTCCACGCGGAGCTCGACCCGGATCGGGTCGGGCACGGGCTCCTCGCCCCACTGCGAGTCGTACTCCCAGCCGTCGAGCAGCGCCGCCCAGCGCACCCGGTCGACGACGCCGCTCCTCGAGTCCACCGCGGCCGCGGCCGACTCGAGGGCGTAGTCGAGCTGCACCTCATGGCTGCCCGTGATGACCTCGGCTAGCGCTGTCGACATCAGCAGGGTGCCCTTCTCCTGCTGCGTCGTGAACGGCACCTCACGACCGTCGATCGTCACCGACTCCACCCGCAGGCCGAGATCCTGCCCGTCGAGCCTGTTCGGCCACTCCTGCGCGAACTGCGGAACCCGCGATCCCTCGTCGGAGAACGAGACCTCGAGCCGCTCGGTCACGTCGACCCGTGCACGGCCGTCGTCTGCGCGGCTCAGTTCCCCGACCACGTCGACGGACTGCACCTTCGTCCACAGGGTTCCGGGAACGTCGCCCGAGTACGACAGCGCGCGATCCGACTGCGGATACGGGCCCGGGAGCGCCGACACCGCGGTGATCGCACCCGCCACGAGAACCACCGACAGAGCGCGGATGAGAAGACGCGGCCCGGTCAGGAACTCCTGGGTGCGCCAGCGGCTCGACGCATCCGCCTCACCGAGCTCGCCCTCGATCCGTTCGACCACCCGCGCCCCGGCGCTTCGCGGAGGCTCCAGCAGCACGGCGTACGGCAGCGCCCGGTCGCCGATCGAGCCCCGGTCGAGCAGCCGGGTGCGCTCGGCGTGGACACCGATGCCGAGCAGGTACTGCCTCACGAGCGCACCCCGCCGCGTGAGCGGTCGTGAGGAGAGCGCGATCCACACGATGACGGCGGCGATCGCCGAGGAGACGACCACGAACGCGAACGGCCACCAGACCACGGCCAGCACGACCTGGTACGAGAGCTGGCGCACGATCCCCCACTGCACGATCGTCAGGGCGAGGGGCGCCGCGATGAACAGGTCGCGCACGAACCCGCGCGGAATGCGCCGCAATCCGTCTTTCAGCTGCCGTCGGCGCTCGGATGCCGCGAGGTAGCGCGAGAGCGCCCGCGGCCGGTCGCCGATCCGCCCCGTGCGCCGTGCGACCCTCGCCGCCTCGATCATCCGGGCCCGGCGCTCCGTGCCGCGCGCGCCCTTCCTCGCGGCCTCGAGTGCCTCGGCGAGCTCCATGGTCGCGGGAGTCCGGAGGATCTGTGCCGCCATCCGGGGCGTCACATCCTTCGGCGGATCGGACTGCGCCACGAACCACGGCCGCCCGCGGGCGTCGCCCCAGGCAACCGCGCGTGCCGCGAACGCCAGCAGGAGGGTGGCGAGGAGGAACGCGAGCGGGGCGAGCGGGCCGAACGTCTGCACCCAGTAGAGCGGTGTGGGAGCGGGCATCGCGAAGGTGCCGGGCTCGAAGCTCATCGTGAACCAGGCCTGCGCGTGCGGGGGAAGCCGCTGATCGTTGGTGAACCGGTAGCTCACCTCGTCGGCGGCACCGCCGGGTTCGGGGTCGAGCCACTCCCCCGTGCCCACGATGGTCCAGGCGAGGCTGCCGCGGGGCTGCCTGATCAGCTGCCCGTCGAGGTCGTCCGGCATCGTCACGGTCACATCGAGCCCCGCGAGCCCTTGCGGCCACGACGGCCCGAACACGTCCCACTGGAGCAGATCCACGGGCTGCCCGGTCGCGGTGTCGGTCGCCGGATACGCGAGGTGGCTGAGGTCGTAGCTCAGCACGAAGACGTGGTCGCCCTGCAGGCGCTGCGCGGCATCCATCGTCAGCGTCAGCGTGTCGGCGGTCTCGGATCGGCCCACGTCCACCGGCATCCCGTCGAGTGTGGCCTCGACATCCGAGGGGTCGAGGGCGTGGCCCTGGTACTGGCTGGCGAGCATCCGCTGGATGCCCCGCTCGTCGGTGCCCTCGGGGAAGTTCGCGCTGATCCGCTCTTCGACGCGGGCCGTCAGGGCGCCGTCCGGTGTGCGGGAGAGACGGTAGTCGACGGCGAACTCGCGCGCGATCCAGCGATCGGTGACGCCCGCCGCCGAGCCGGTGATGTCGTCGAGGCTGAGAGGCTTGTTGATCACCGGTCCGATCAGCAGCACCACACCGGCGAGCGCCACGAGCGACCAGAACCCCAGCAGCCCGAGACGCAGCCCGCGGCCACCGTGCGACCTCAGCCAGGCTTCCGCGCCGAGCAGCCACCGCGACAGCAGAACCCACAGGGCGGTGTGCTGGGGAGCCTCGTCGGGGATGCGCTCCGACTCGTCCGCCTCCGCCCGGTGGGAGGCCGCGTCATCGGGCGATTCCGCGCCTGCGGCGTCCGAACGATCCTGCGGGTCGTCGGGAGCGTCGGAGGTCACGGCTTCGAGTTTAATGACGGCACGCGATGGCTCGCGCTCCCCGCGCCTGCTGCGACGCTAGTTCTCTGCTCTCCCCAGCTTCCAGTACCCCATAAAAGCGATGCGCGAGCGGGCGATGCCGAGGTCGTGCACGAGGTGCCGACGCAGGCCGGTGATAGCACCGGCCTCACCGGCGAGCCAGGCGTAGAGCCCGTCGTCTCCTGGTCTCGGTGGCACCTCCCACAGCACGTCCGTGCCGGGGTTCAGCAGGGCGTCGTCGATGTCGCGGCCGCGTTTCGCCGTCTGCGCCACCATCCAGGCGTCGGCCCATTCCTGTACCGCCTCCGTCACGAGCTCGCCGTGTCCGGCAGAGTGCCGGGTATCGCGGAAGAGCCAGGTCAGTTCGATTCCGGGCGGCGCGGTGATCGGCAGTACATCTTCCGCCTGGGGCACTTCGATGAAGGCCGCGCCCTGTGCGTGATCGTCCAGGGACTCGATGATCGCGCAGATCGCGGGCGCCGCTGTCTCGTCGCCGGCGATCAGCAGCGTCGTGGCTCGGCCGGGGTTCCACTCGTATCCCCCGGACGGGACTCCGGAGCCGGCATCCGGAGCGACGACCAGAAGGGTCTGACCGGGTGCGGCATGCGTGATCCACCGAGACGCGGGTCCTGAGTCGCCGTGGGCGACGAAGTCGACGACGAGCCGCCGGGAGACGGGATCGGCATGCCGGATCGTGTAAGTGCGCATGGGGTTGCGTCGTCCGTCGGGCAGTCGCCGCCATTGTGCGTACCAGTCCTCCCCCGCCGGAAGCTCACTGGATTGCGCGCCGGGCAGAGGGAAGATCACCTTGATTCGCTGATCGGGCCCGCCCACGCCGACATCGGCGAGCTCGGGCGAGGTGAAAGTGACACGCGCGAAATGCGGAGTGAGCCGCTCTATGGCGGCGACTGTGGCCGGGAAGATCCGGGACGCGGATCTGGTCACGGTTTCTCCCCGGGGTGCGCGATGGTCATATGATGACGGCCGATCGGCAGCATAAGCGGTCTGCCCGACATCGGGTCGGGGATGACTCGGCTCTCGATGCCGAAGACGTCGCGCACGACATCCTCCGTGAGCACGGCCACGGGCTCGCCCTCCGCCCGAACGCCGCCGTCCACGAGCGCGACGAGATGATCGGCGTATCGGGCGGCGAGGTTGAGGTCGTGAAGCACCATGACGATCGTGGTGCCGCGAGTGTTGTTGAGGTCGGTGAGGAGGTCGAGCACCTCGATCTGGTGACTGACGTCGAGGAAGGTGGTCGGCTCGTCCAACAGCAGAAGGTCGGTCTGCTGGGCGAGCGCCATTGCGATCCACACGCGTTGTCGCTGTCCGCCGGAGAGCTCGTCGACGGCCCGATCGGCGAGCTCCGCGGTCTGGGTCGCGTCCAACGCCTCGGCGACGGCGATGTCGTCGGCTGCGGACCAGCGCGAGAAGATGCCCTGATGGGGTTGACGACCCCGGCCCACGAGGTCGACGACGGTGATCCCCTCGGGGGCGATCGGGGACTGCGGCAGCAGCCCGAGGGTGCGGGCGAGCTCTTTCGCCGGCATCCGGTGCACGAGCCCGCCGTCGAGAAGCACCTGCCCCTCGCGCGGCGCCAGCAGCCGCGACATCGATCGCAGCAGTGTCGACTTGCCGCAGGCGTTGGGCCCGACGATCGCCGTGATCCGGCCCGGCGGCATGGCCAGCTCCAGCCCCTCGATCACGGTGCGATCGCCGTAGCCGAGCGTCAGGCGCTCGGCGATCAGCATATGGGATGCCGTCATAGCGAACCTCCTGCACGATTGGTGCGCACGATGAGATAGATCAGATACGGTGCGCCGAGAACCCCGGTGACGACGCCGACGGGGAAGCGGGTGCCGAATGCGTACTGGCCGCAGAAGTCTGCGACGAGCACGAGCGCGGCGCCGATGAGCGCGGCCGGCAGCAACAGCGACCCTCGCGGCCCGACGATCCGGGCGGCGATGGGGCCGGAGAGGAACGCGACGAACGCGATGGGACCGGCCGCTGCGGTGGCGAAGGCGATCAGGCCGACCGCGGCGACGATGACGATGAGCCGAGTCCGCTCGACCCGCACGCCGAGAGCGGCGGCAGTGTCGTCTCCGAGCTGCATGGACCCCAGATATCGTGATCGGCTCAGCAGGAGCGGCCCGAGGATCACGAGCGCAACCGCTGCGGGAAGCACCTGAGCCCAGGTGGTTCCGTTGAGGCTGCCGGTGAGCCAGCGGAGGGCTTCCTGCAGATCCCACTGTCCCGCGCGGGACAGCACGTAATTGATGACGCTGTCGAGCATCGCTGCGATGCCGATCCCGATGAGGATCAGTCTGGTGCCGGCTGCACCGCCCTTGTAGGCGAGGAGGTACACGAGGAGCGCGACCCCGAGGCCGGCGACGATCGCGAAGAGCGAGACGGCGGGGCCGCTCAGTCCGAGCATGATGATGGCGAAGGCCGCGGCGGCACTCGAGCCCGCACTGATGCCGATGATGTCGGGGCTGGCAAGAGGATTGCGCAGCATCGTCTGGAAGGCGACACCGGCCAGGCCGAAGCTCGAGCCCCCCACGATCGCGAGGACCGCCCGGGGCAGGCGGAGCCGCCCGACGGTGAAGGCGGCGCCGGGAACCTCCTCGCCGGCGATGACACGGATCACATCCACCGGCGGATAGAACGTCTGGCCGACCATCAGCGTCACCGCGAATCCGACCACGATGAGCGCAAGAAGAATGCCGATCACGAGCCGGCGGCGGGCCGCACGCTGCGCCCGGCTGCGGGCGACGCGCTGCGCCGTGGGCGATGTCGGTGCGACCGTCATAGGGCGCGCACCTTCTGGCGACGGACGATGGCGATGAAGAACGGCGCGCCGATCAGCGCCGTGATGATGCCCACATCCAGCTCACCGGGGCGGGCCACGATCCGCCCGATCACATCGGCGACGACGAGCAGACCGGCACCGGCGAGCGCCGAGAAGGGGAGGAGCCAGCGCTGGTCGACACCGACGAGCAAGCGACACAGATGCGGCACGACGAGACCGACGAAACCGATCGGACCGGCGACCGCAGTGGCCGCCCCGCACAGCACGACCGCGCCGAACGCCGCGACTCCGCGCACGATCGCGACGCGTTCTCCCAGGCTCGCCGCGAGCTCGTCGCCGAGAGCGAGCGAGTTGAGGCTGCGGGCGGAGAACAGGCAGATGGCGCATCCGACGACGAAGAACGGGAGCATCTGCCCGATGGTGCCGAAGGAGGCGCCACCGACTCCACCGACCTGCCACGATCGGATCGTCGCCGAGATGTCGGCGCGCGGCAACGCCACAGCCGTGATGAACGACGCCAACGCGGCCGAGGTCGCGGCCCCGGCCAGAGCGAGTTTGAGCGGGGTGGCGCCGCCGCGGCCGAGAGAGCCGATCGTGTACACGAACACCGCCGCGACCGCGGCACCGACGATCGCGGTCCAGATGTAGCCCGTGGCCGTCGCGAGCCCGAACCACGCGATCCCGACGACCACGGCGAGGGAGGCGCCCATGTTCACCCCGAGGATGCTCGGATCGGCGAGCGGATTGCGGGTGACGCCCTGCATGACCCCACCGGCCAGTCCGAGCGCTGCACCCACGGCGACGGCGAGCACCGTGCGTGGGACCCGTTTCGCCACGGCCGCCTGGCCGATGTTGTCCGTCGATCCGCCGAGCGCGGCCACGATGTCGTCCAGCGAGACGTCCCGTGAGCCGATCACCAGCGATATCAGCACGAGGATGACGAGAACCCCCACGACCACGAGCAGCCAGAGCATACGCACTCGGTTCGGGCGTCGCACGATGGCGACGCCCGAACCGACCGCCGAGACGGTCTGTGTCACTGGATCTTGTCGGCCGCCGCGGCGAGCAGCGCGACGTAATCCTTCAGCACCCATGAGATCGCCAGCGGGGTCGGGTTCGCCGCCGTTCCCAGCGGACCCGACCCGTCGAGCGCGACGATCGCTCCGTTCTTGACCGCGGGCATCTGCGACAGCAGCGGGTCGCCCTCCAGGAGGGCGATGAGCTCCTCGTCGCCGTAGGTGACGATGATGTCGACATCGTCGAAGACATCCACCTGCTCAGCGCTCACACTGCCCGAGAACTCGTCGTTGGCTGCGGACGCGTCGGCGACGCTCTTCGGCGTGGACAGGCCGAGATCCTCGAAGAAGGCCGATCGGGTGTCGTGCGAGGTGTAGAAGCTGACCTCGCTCAGATCCGACGGATCGACATGGGTCAGGAACATGGTCGCCTTCCCGTCGAGCTGCGGGTACTCGCCGATCGCGTCGTCGATCTCCTGCTCGATGGAGGCGATGAGCTGCTCGCCTTCTGCTTCCATTCCCATCCCCCTGCTGTTGAACGTGATGACATCCCGCCACGATGTCGCCCACGCGCCCTCCGGGTACGCCACGACCGGCGCGATCTCGCTCAGCGTGTCGTAGTCCTCTTGTGTGAGACCCGAATAGGCCGCGAGGATCACGTCGGGATCGGTGTCGGCGACCGCCTCGAAGTCGATGCCGTCGGTCTCATCGAACAGCACCGGCGTCTCTGCGCCCAACTCGTCCAGCTTCTCCTTCACCCACGGCAGCAGGCCGTCGCCGTCGTCATCGCCGAAGTTCGCGGCCGCCATGCCGACCGGGACGACGCCGAGCGCGAGCGGAACCTCGTGGTTCGCCCAGTTCACTGTGGCCACCCGCTCGGGCTTCTCCGTCAAGGTCGTCGTACCGAGCGCGTGCTCGATGGTGATCGGATAGTCCTCCCCCGACGCGCCCGAGTCGGTCTCGGACGGGCTGCTGCCACTGCTGCTGCACGCAGCCAGTGCCACGGCCATCGCGGCTGCGACGCCGACCGCGAAGAAACGGGATACACGCATAGAAGGAACTCCACTCTTGGTTCGACAGACGACCTGCTGCATCGATCCGACGATCAGCAACGACCTGGCTTGCTTAGGCAAGGCTTACCTATCTAAGGTAAACAACCGACGACAGAGACGCAATTGTGCTTTTCTGACGAGGATGTAGCGATTCAGACACGGTGGGCGCTAGCGAGAGGGGCGGAAGGTGCTGGGCGTGAAACCGGTCGTTCGCCGAAAAGCCGCAGCGAAGGCGCTGGTGGAGTGGTACCCCAGCTCGGCCGCGACGTCCTCGAGATCATCACCGCGAGCCAGCAGGGGGATCGCGCGCTGGGCTCGGACCGTCGCCACCCACTGAACGAAACCGACACCCGTCTCGGCACGGAAGGCCCGCGTGATGGTGCGCGTGCTCACGTCCAACTGCTGCGCCCACTGCGACAGAGCCCGCGCCTCGCCGGGGCGCTGCTGCACGGCCTCGACGATCGGGGCCAGCAGCGGCGAGTCCGGGATGTGCACGAACAGCTCGCGAGGCGAGGGCTCGAGCACGTCGAGGATCAGCGCCTCCGTCAGCTCACGGGAACGCGGCAGCAGTCCGGGGGCGACGAGTCTCTGCAGAAGCAGTTTGAGAAGGGGTGTGACCTCGACCCCCACGGGCCTCTCGGAGATGGACTCGACGGTGACGCTGAAATGCGCGGTCCGGTACCACGTGCCGGCCGTCGCCGACGCCGAATGGATCACGCCGGCCGGCATCCACAGGCCCAGCACCGGGGTGATGGTCCAGGATCGCGACGCAGTCGTCGCCCGCGAGATGCCCCGCTCGTTCCAGAGCAGTTCGTGGGTCGGATGCGAGTGCTCCGACCAGTGCGTGTCGTGTTCGACCCGCTCGTCGAAGCCGTCGATGGTGTACGGCACGTCGATCGCCCCCGCCGCGTATACCGGCAGCGATCGGCGATCCGTCGTCATGCCCGAGCCCGCGGACACGGCCGGCAGCTCACTTCGCCCATGACTCGATTCTCGCAGCCGCGAGGGCGCAGAGAGCGAGGCCGCCCGTGGGCCGCCTCGCTCTTCGCCGGTTCTTATCAACGTGTGACAGCGACCGGGCCGCCCGATGGGCACCGCGTCGATGACGCGGCGTCTCGAGAAGCCCTCCATGGTGGAGATGGGGGGAATCGAACCCCCGTCCACTGCTGTGGTCATGCGCCTTCTACGGGCGTAGCCAGTGAAAGCGTTCTACTCGGCTCCGGAATGTGTCACTGGCACCTAATCCGACGAGCCCAGTCTCGGTGTGAGTCCCTCTACGCCCCGAGGCGCAACGTAGAAGCAATCCCTCATAATGACGTCAGGATCCGGGTAGAGGGCGTCCCCGGTCTGACGGACTCTATAAGTGCTTTACTTAGGCCGCGAGGGCGTAAGCAGAAGCAGAGTCAGTGCGCTTTGAATTGGCACTTATATGTTGCAGAGATCGTTTACGAGATAACCCTGCATCCTCGGCCCGCTTCTCACACTCACGCAGGCAATGTCGAAACCGATCATCCCCCTGCGAGGCGAACGAATGGATGCCGCAAGGGCACCCGCACGTCGGGCCGCTGTCACACGCTGTTGAGTTGCTGCTGAACCGCTCCCGTCTTTCGACGAGTTGCCGTCTTTCGACGAGCACACCAGCTTACAACATTTCGAGCCTCTAGAGTGTTCCTCATGCTCCCCTCGCACGACACCTGGAACCCTGCCGCCCTGCCCGACCAGACCGGCAAGCGGTTCGTCGTGACGGGAGGGAACGCGGGGCTGGGCTACTTCGCAGCCGAGCAGTTGGCGGCGGCCGGGGCATCCGTGGTTCTCGCCTCTCGCAGCCCGCAGAAGGCGCAGCTCGCCCTCGAGGCGATCCGCGCCGCCGTTCCCGGCGCTCGCGTCTCGTTCGTGCGCCTCGACCTCGCCGACCTCTCGACGGTGCCTCCCGCGGCCGAAGAGCTGCGCGCCGAGGCGATCGACGGCCTCGTCGCCAACGCCGGCATTCTGGGCGCCCGCACACGGGGCGAGACGGCGGACGGCTTCGAGCTCATGTTCGGCACCAACCATCTCGGCCACGCGGCGCTCATCGCCGAGCTGCTGCCGACCCTCGCGGCCACTCCGGACTCGCGCATCGTGCACCTCGGCAGCATCGCCCACCGCTTCGAGCGCCTCGACTTCGCCGACCTGCAGAGCGAGAAGTACCGTAGCTTCCGCAGCTACTGCCGCTCGAAGCTCGCGGTCATGCTCTTCGCCTTCGAGCTCGACCGGCGCCTGCGAGAGGCGGGCTCCGGCATCCGCAGCCTCGTGGCGCATCCCGGGTACTCGGTCGACGAGCTCTCCCCCGCCCGCGCCGGTGTCGTCCCGGAGCGGCCCAACCCCGTCATCCGAACCGCGCTCGGCGGCTTCGCCCAGGGCAAGGATGCCGGCGCCTGGCCGGTCGCGCGCGCGATGACCGACCCCGCCGCAGCCGGCGGCGACTACTGGGGTCCGGGCGGCTGGGAGCAGTTGCGCGGCGCGCCGGCCCTCGTCACGACGAAGCCCCACGCGCGCGACCCGGAGACGGCGGCCCGACTGTGGAGGGCGACGGAAAGGCTGCTCGACCGGGCAATCGACATCCCCCGATCGACGGCGGCCTGAGACACCCATGCTGTGAAAAGTCTGTGGATGGAACTCCACAGCAAATGGTGAGGCGTCACCCTGTAGTTTTTCTTGAGACAACAGCCGAGAGATGAGGCCCACGATGACCCCACCCCGACAGAGCGACGAGCCTGCGGTTCCGCCCCAGGTCAAGCAGTCGACCGTCAAGCAGCAGCGCGCAGAGCAGCGGGCCGCCAAGGTCGAGGCCTTCAAGAAGAAGGAAGCGCAGCGTCGTCGCAACCGTCGGATCGCCTGGATCACGGGAAGCGTCGCGGTCGTCGCCGTGGCCGCCTTCGTCGTGACATCGATCATCGTCACCGCGCCCAAGCCGTCGGCGAGCTACGAGGCCGGCAGCGACGGTCTCACGATCGAGGGCGTCGAGACCTTCGAGAACACCGCCGGTCACGTCGAGGGCACGGTCGACTACGCGCAGATCCCGCCCGCCGGTGGAGAGCACAACGCCGCGTGGCTCAACTGCGGCATCTACGACCAGCCGGTGCCCAACGAGAACGCCGTGCACGCCCTCGAGCACGGCGCCGTCTGGGTGACCTACGATCCGAGCCTCGACGCGGAGACCGTCGACGCGATCCGGGCCAAGATGCCGTCGACCTACGAGGTGCTCTCGCCGTTCGACGGCCTGCCCTCGCCGATCGTGCTGAGCGCGTGGAACGCGCAGCTGCAGCTCGACAGCGTCGACGACCCGCGCTTCGCGCAGTTCTTCGAGGAGTACTGGAAGAGCGAGAAGGCGCCCGAGCCCGGCGCGCCCTGCACGGGAGCCTTCGAAGCACCCGGCCGCGTCGACTGAGCCCTCATCCATGACTGACCCCGACGAGGTGAGCGAGACGACCCTCGCCCCACGGCGTCGGCTGCTGCCGGTGATCGTCGTGGGCGCCGTCGCGATCGTGGTCGTCGCCGTGCTCGCCTTCGCGGTCGGACGGCTGAGCACCCTCGACGAGCCGACGCCCACGACCACGAGCGCCGAGGCCGGCTTCGCTCGCGACATGCAGACCCACCACAACCAGGGGGTCGAGCTCGCGCTGCTCGTGCGCGACCGCACCGACGACGAGGCCACCCGCCTGCTCGCCTACGACATCGCGACGACCCAGGCCCAGCAGTCCGGCCAGCTCTACGGCTGGCTCACGCAGTGGGGCCTCCCTCAGGCGCCCGGCGAGCCGTCGATGACCTGGATGACCCGGCCGCCCCTCGACGGCGGCGAGACCCACGAGCACAGCGGCGACTCCGCCCACGAGCCCGGCGCGCCCATGCCCGGCCTGGCATCGAGCGAGGACATCGCCCGACTCACGGCCGCCACGGGCGTCGAGGCTCAGAGGATCTTCCTGCAGCTGATGATCGCGCACCACGAGGGCGCCATCGAGATGGCCGAGGCCGCCGTCGACCGCAGCACCAACACCTCGGTCGTGACCTTCGCCAAGGGCGTCATCACGAGCCAGAGCTCCGAGATCGAGCTCATGCAGTCGATGCTCGACGAGCTGCCCGCCGCCTGACCCCCCTCTCCCGCGTCCCTCCCCTTTCTCCTCCCCCCTCCTTTCCCTTCCCCGTTCTCCGATTTGCACCATTTGGCCGATCTCGGTCGCCCCTCAGGGTCTTTTGGCGTGCGTCGATGGACGATGTGGCGCAAGTCGTCCGGCAGGTTGGCCGCGTCGCCGAAACCGCGGATGCCGCGGCGCCGCGGATGCCGAGCAGTGAGTGCTGGGACGTCCCGGCATCCACGCCTCATCCATCCGGGATCATGTGAGGATTCCTCGCCCGTCCAGTTACGCCATCGAACCCTTATAAGCCGGCCATAGCAGCCAAATGGCGCAAGTGAAGAGAGCATTCGGCGCCACTCGGGATCCCGGGGCGGCGGGTGATGGGGCGCTACTCGCCCAGGTGGCGGCGGCTCGACATCGCGCGGTCGGCCTCGCGCCGGTCCTGGCGCTCGCGCAGCGTCTGGCGCTTGTCGTATTCGCGCTTGCCCTTGGCGATCGCGAGCTCGACCTTCGCGTTGCCGTCGCTGAAGTAGAGCGACAGCGGGATGAGCGTGTATCCGCCTTCTTTGATCTTGTTGTGGATCTTGAGGATCTGCGCCTTGTGCAGGAGCATCTTGCGCTTGCGGCGCGGGGCGTGGTTGTTCCAGGTGCCCTGGCTGTACTCGGGGATGTGCACAGCATCCAGCCAGGCTTCGCCGTTCTCGACGAAACCGTAGCCGTCGACGAGCGAGGCCCGGCCGGCACGGAGGGCCTTCACCTCGGTGCCGTACAGCACGAGACCCGCCTCGAAGGTGTCCTCGATGAGGTAGTCGTGGCGCGCCTTGCGATTGGTGGCCACAACCTTTTGACCACGTTCCCTGGGCACGATTCACTCCTCGATCAACGGATGCCTGCCCGGGCGGTTGCCCAGGCAGCCCACTAGTCTATCGTGCCGCCGCGTCATCCGGAGTTCGATCTCCGACAGCCGAAGCCGCCGACTAGACCTTCAGGTAGCGCGTGATCGCGAAGTTCGCCGAGAGCGCCGCGAGCACCACACCCACGACCAGCAGGATCGGAACGACCACGAGGGCGTCGTCGATGCCCACGAACGAGGTGAACTGCAGGTTCTTGGCGAGGTAGTTCTGCACGAAGAAGTGCACGATGGCCACCACCGCGCCGCCGGCCAGGATCGAGCCGATGAGCGCCGCGAAGACGCCCTCGAGGATGAACGGGGTCTGGATGAACCGGTTCGAGGCTCCCACCAGGCGCATGATCCCGAGCTCCCGCCTGCGCGAGAACGCCGAGAGCCGGATCGTCGTGGCGATGAGCAGCACGGCCGCCACGAGCATCAGCGCCGCGATGCCGATCGCCGTGTAGCTGGCGGCGTTGAGCACCGAGAAGATCTGGTCGAGGTAGCTGCGCTGGTCGGTCACGCCCTCGACCCCGGCTATGCCCGTGAGGCTCTCGATTAGCACATCGGACTGCGAGGGGTCGACGAGGTTCACCCAGTAGGTCTGATTGAGGTAATCCGGGGTCACCGACTCGGCGACCGGGTTGCCCTTGAACTGGTCCTGGAAGTTCGCGAACGCGGCGTCGCGGTCTTCGAAGAAGTACTCGTCGATGAACGGCGAGAGAGTGGATGAATCGAGCTCCGCCTTCACGCCGTCGATCTGCTCCTGGGTCGCCTCGCCGCCCGGGCAGGCGTCGGGCGAGGAGAAGTCGGTGCACATGTAGATGGCGACCTGCGCGCGGTCGTACCAGTAGCTCTTCATCTGGCCGATCTGCATCTGCAGCAGCACGGCGGCACCCACGAAGGTGAGGGAGATGAAGGTCACGAGGATGACGGAGACGACCATCGAGGCGTTGCGCCGGAGGCCGCTCGCAACCTCCGACCAGATCAGGGCGAATCTCATCGGGTCGGTCCCACGTTCTGCTCGCCGGTCTGGTCATGGTTCTCGCCGGGGGCGCGCAGGCCGAGCTTCTCGGCGAGCGACAGCTGCTCGGGGACGTCTTCGTCGTCCACGACCGGGATGCTCTGCGTCGACGGCGGCGCTGCGGGAGGGGGCGGGGCGGCCAGCGGGGCCGCGGGCGGCGGCAGGATGGGGCGCTGCACCGGCATCGTGGGAGCCGGCGGAGGCGTCGGCTGCGGAGGAGGCGCGGGAACGAAGCGCTGCTGTTCGACGGGCGCGGTGTCGGGGCGCTCCGGGCGCTGGGCGGGGCGCTCGACGGTCGGCAGCGGGGCCGGCGCGGGGCGCTGCGGGGCGGGGGGCACGGACGGAGCGGCTGCGGCCTCCTGAGCCGCGAGCGACTCCTCTGCGGCCGCGAGACGGGTCTGACGCGCCTCCGCCTCGACGACGGCGGCACGTTGCTTCACCATGACCGTCTCGAAGTCGGGGTCTTCGACGATGTCGACGGGCCCGCTGCCCCGGGCGGGCGCCTGGGTCGGGATCGCCGCGGTAAAGCCGTAGCCGCCGTGGCGCTCGTCGCGGACGATCTGGCCTCCGACGAGCTCGACCACGCGACGCTGCATCTGGTCGACGATGCCGGCCTCGTGGGTGGCCATGAGCACCGTGGTGCCGGCCGCGTTGATGCGCTCGAGGAGCGCCATGATGCCCGCGCTCGTGGCCGGGTCGAGGTTGCCCGTGGGCTCGTCGGCCAGCAGCAAGGCGGGCTTGTTGACGACAGCGCGGGCGATGGCGACGCGCTGCTGCTCGCCACCGGAGAGCTCGTTGGGCATACGCGACGCCTTGCCGGCGAGTCCCACCATCTTGAGCACGTCGGGCACGGCCTCCTGGATGAAGCCCTTCGACTTGCCGATCACCTGCAGGGTGAAGGCGACGTTGTCGTAGACGCTCTTGTTGGTGAGCAGCCGGAAGTCCTGGAAGACGACGCCGAGGTTGCGCCGGAAGTAGGGGACCTTGCGGCTCGAGATCGAGCCGAGGTCCTGCCCGAGCACGTGAATGCTCCCGCGCGTCGGCTTCTCCTCCTTCAGCACGAGCCGCAGGCAGCTCGATTTGCCGGAACCGGAGGCTCCGACCAGAAAGACGAACTCACCGCGCAGGATTTCGAGCGTGACGTCGTTGAGGGCGGGCCGATTGGTGCCCGGATACTGCTTGGTGATGTGATCAAAGCGGATCATGACGAGTAGAGCTTAAGCAGCCTTCCGTGATTTCGCCGCAGCGACATACCGCAGCGTGTCAAGCGTTCAGCTTCGCGGCATCCGTCGCCCGCTCGGGAGCGCGGGATGCGCCGGCTAGTCCTTGTGGCTCTTGCGCCAGCGGATGCCGGCGGCGATGAAGCCGTCGAGATCGCCGTCGAAGACGTTGCTCGGGTTGTTGACCTCGTAGTCGGTGCGCAGGTCTTTGACCATCTGGTACGGCGCGAGCACGTAGCTGCGCATCTGGTCGCCCCAGCTCGCCGTGATGGTGCCCGCGAGCTCTTTCTTGGTGGCCGCCTCCTGCTCGCGCTGCAAGATGAGCAGGCGGGACTGGAGCACGCGCATCGCGGCGGCGCGGTTCTGGATCTGGCTCTTCTCATTCTGCATCGAGACGACCGTCCCGGTCGGGAGGTGGGTGAGGCGCACCGCCGAGTCGGTCGTGTTGACCGACTGGCCGCCGGGGCCCGACGAGCGGAAGACGTCGACCCGGATGTCGTTGTCCGGGATCTCGATGGTCGCCGCCTCCTCCATCAGAGGGATGACCTCGACCGCTGCGAAGCTGGTCTGGCGTTTGCCCGCGGCGCCGAAGGGCGACATCCGCACGAGGCGGTGTGTGCCGGCCTCGACGCTGAGCGTGCCGAAGGCGTAGGGGGCGTCGATCTCGAAGGTGGCCGATTTGATGCCGGCCTCCTCCGCGTAGCTCGTGTCCATGACGGTGACGGGGTACTTGTGCTTCTCGGCCCAGCGCAGGTACATGCGGAAGAGCATGTCGGCGAAGTCCGCGGCATCCACTCCGCCCGCGCCGGCACGGATCGTGATGACGGCGGGCCGGTTGTCGTACTCGCCGTCGAGCAGGGTCTGCACCTCGAGCTCGCCGAGCACCTTCTGCAAGCCCTGCAGCTCGACGAGGGCCTCGTCGGCGGACTGCTGGTCGTCGCCCTCGATCGCGAGCTCGATGAGCACCTCGAGGTCGTCGAGACGGGACTCGATGCTCGTGATGCGCGCGAGCTCCGACTGGCGGTGGCTGAGCGCGCTCGTGACCTTCTGCGCCTTCTCGGTGTCGTCCCACAGGTCGGGTGCAGTCGCCTGCTCGTTGAGCGAGGCGATCTCGGCCCGGAGCCGGTCGACATCGATGACGGAGCGAATGTCGTTGAAGGTCGAGCGGAGGGCAGCGATCTGTTCAGAGAAATCCAGGTCCATCATCGTCCCCATAGCCTACCCGGCCGCGCCTATGGCGGCGACGGGGTCGGCCGGGTCGTGCACGTCGTGCAGGCGAGGCGACGGCGTGCGCATCGTACGCGGGGAGGCGGGAGTACGATCGGAAAGGTATGTCAGAGAACGAGCGCGGCTTCAGCTTCCGCTCGATAGCTCTACCCGCGCTGCTGCCCACGCTCCTCTTCTCGATCGGCGAGGGCACGATCATCCCGATCATCCCGGCGGTCGCGAGCAACCTCGGCGCCTCCCTCGCCCTGGCCGGCTTCATCGCGGCGATGATCATGCTCGGCGAGCTCGCCGGCGACATCCCGAGCGGATGGGTGGTGAGCCGCATCGGCGAGCGCACGGCCATGATCTGGGCGGCTCTGCTCTCGATCGTGGCCGTCGTCGTCTGCATCGCGGCCCCGAACCCGTGGGTTTTCGCGATCGGCATCTTCTTCATCGGCATCTCGACCGCCGTGTTCGGTCTCGCCCGTCATGCCTTTATGACGAGCTTCGTGCCGGAGCACTTCCGGGCCCGTGCCCTGTCGACCCTCGGCGGCGTCTTCCGCGCCGGATGGTTCATCGGCCCCTTCGTCGCGGCCGGGATCATCCACCTCACCGGCAGCACGCAGTCGGTGTTCTGGGTCATGGTGACCTCGTGCCTCGGCTGCGCCGTCATCCTGCTCGTGCTGCCCGACCCCGCGGCGACGTTCGGCAAGCCGCGGATGGTCGCCGACCGCGCCGGGGAGCTGCGCACGGAGGGCGAGGAGCTCGCCGCCGAGGAGTCGGAGGGGCTCTTCCAGACGATCCGTACGTACGGTGGTGTGCTCGTGCGGATGGGCAGCGCCGTGGCCGTCGTCGCCGCGCTCCGCTCCGCCCGCACGGTCATGATGCCGCTGTGGGCCGTGAGCATCGGCATCAACGAGGCCAACACGGCGCTCATCGTGGGCATCGCGGCGGCCGTCGACTTCGGCCTCTTCTACACGAGCGGCCAGATCATGGACCGCTGGGGCAGGATGTGGAGCGCCATCCCCTCGCTCGCCGGCATGTCGCTCGGCTTCTTCGTGCTCTCCCTCAGCCACGACCTGCCCGACTCGGTCACCTGGTTCATCGTCATCGCGATCGTGCTCGCCGCGGCGAACGGCATCGGCAGCGGGCTCGTGATGACCTCGGGCGCCGACCTCGCCCCGAAAGGTGACCCGGCACCGTTCCTGGGCGCCTGGCGGTTCATCGGCGATGCGGGCGGCGCCATCGCACCGCTGGCCATCTCGACCATCACGGCCCTCGCCTCGATCGCTCTCGCGAGCAGCGTCGTGGGCGCCGTCGGCATCGTGGGCATCGCGCTCTTCGCCCGCTACGGCCCGCGGTACCTGCCGCGCAAGCCGCGGCCGGCGCGCTGAGGGCGGAGCACCGAATCCCCAGAACATCGAGTGCGCGACCGACTCGGCGTGCAGTGGAACCCGCCTAAAAGGATCGTAAGACCTTCGAAGGCCGAGCGGAGTGAAACGATGAACAACGCCACCCGCGCGACAGCTTTGCACCGTAGCCTCGGCTCCCGGCTCGAGATTAGGGGTTCTCCCAGTAAAAAAAGAAACTAATGTCTAATAATTGCAAGGAGGCTATGTTGACGAATTCAGTATCCAAGAAGGGCTCCTCATGAAACGAACTATCCGAGGCACCGCTGGCGTACTCGCTGGACTTGCTCTCATCTTGGCGACCGCCACCGCCACCGGCGCCCAAGCCTCAGACAACTCCATTGCGGAGATCACACCGAGCCAGGTGACCGCTTCAACCTCACCAGAACAGACACTCGAAAGCACCCTCATCCAGTTGGCAACGACTCAGGACCCCGCAGAAGCGGAAGCGATCTGGAACGGGAATGAACCAGCGACCGGCTATTTTGCCGATGACGGCACACTGCTCTCGGCAACCCTGACACCCACTCCCCCGGTAAACGCACTCATCACCTGGATGCTCATGCCCGCATAGGCAACTCAAGAAGCACCCGTCGCGCAACCGTCGTCGCACACGCAGCACACCTCAGTTCTTGCCATATTGCTCGGGACTATCTCGGTAACGGTGTTTCCGGCGGTTTTCATTTAGACCGAAGCGGCCGCCCGACTCGCCGACCAGGCCCGTGACGCGGGCTGGACCCACGAGGACTACCTCGCCGCCGTTCTCGAACGGGAGGTCTCCGCCCGGAACGCGTCCGGTGCTGAACTCCGCATCCGAGCAGCCGGATTCCCGGCCCGGAAGATGCTCGAGGACTTCGACTGGGACGCCCAACCCGCCGCCCGGCAACAACTCGGCTCCCTCGCGTCGGGAGAGTTCCTCACCGAAGCACGCAACGTCGTGCTCCTCGGCCCACCCGGCACCGGGAAAACCCACCTCGCAACCGCGCTCGGGATCGTCGCCGCCCGGCACGGACACAGGGTGTTATTCGCTACCGCGACCGACTGGGTCACCCACCTCACTGACGCCCACCAACAAGGCCGGCTCCCGCAGGAACTTGCCCGGTTGCGTCGTTACGGGCTGATCATCGTCGACGAGGTCGGCTACCTCCCGTTCGAGCAAGACGCCGCGAACCTGTTCTTCCAGCTCGTGTCATCTCGCTATGAACACGCCTCGCTCGTGCTCACCTCGAACCTGCCCTTCTCAGGCTGGGGCGGGGTGTTCGGCGACCAGGCCGTCGCGGCCGCGATGATCGACCGGATCGTTCATCACGCCGACGTGCTCACGCTGAAGGGCGCCAGCTATCGGCTCCGCGGACGCGGCATCGACAGCCTCCCCAGCATCAGAACCACGACCGACGAGGCCTCGAACTAGACTGCCCACAAAACGTCCACTTTTCACCCGCCGAAAGTGTCCAGTATTCGACCACCGCCGACACAGCAGTCATGCGAATGCTGCTGACCGGGCATATCGCTCGCACTCGCGGGCCCTCGGCCGACGACATCGCAGTATTACTCAACGCAAAGGTGTGCCACGGGGCTGAATCCAAGCAAGATCTCGAGCCTGCGCACGAACGAGCTGACAGAACTCTTCGTTCGCCACCTCATCGATCGGCTGGTCGAACTCCCGTCCGAGCACTCTCGCTCGGTCACCAGAACACCGAGCGAGTGAATGAGATGGCATGGAGCGGAACCCTGTTGAGCAGGAAAAATCGACACGGCTGCAAGACACCGCGATGCGGCGAACTCCACGAGGCGCTGCGCCCGTCGACGCCCTCCCCTGCAACCGCAAGCTCCCCACCAGATGACTGTCACGATGCGATGAACGAGGATGCCGTGTGAGCGACCTCTTCAGACCGCAACTCCACGAGCCACTACTGCCATCAACTCGCAGAGACAGAGCAACGGTAGTCCGCGACCTCCTATTACCTTATCCGCACTCGGAAAGGATACAGCAAAATAAAAATATAGCTACTGGTCTAATAATTATCACAATGCTACGTTAAATACAGGTTCGGCAGCTGCCGAAACCAACCAGAAACCTGGAAATGGCACCATTGTCAACATCGCACGATAAGAACAACCGTTGAGCATGTTGGTCTAGTTTTCGAATCGGTGACCCGGTCAGTTCGACCGGGTCACCGATTCGAAGGTCAGGTCACCACAAACACCCAGATATCTCGGCAGTGATTGCACCACTCGTCCGCTGTTGGGCGGCGAACTCGGATACAAGACCGTGGGCACGAATGGGGACAAGAGCAATATCGTCTTCAGCGCGAGTGTCAAGACCATGACTCTGAACGGTGGGCGCAGCCGTTCCTGGGCGCCTGGCGGTTCATCGGCGATGCGGGCGGCGCGATCGCACCGCTGGCCATCTCGACCATCACGGCCCTCGCCTCGATCGCTCTCGCGAGCAGCGTCGTGGGCGCCGTCGGCATCGTGGGCATCGCACTCTTCGCCCGCTACGGCCCGCGGTACCTGCCGCGCAAGCCGCGGCCGGCGCGCTGAGGGCGCTCAGGGCGGTCAGAGCGGTCACCAGAACACCGCGCGCGCGACCGAGGTCGCACTCAGCGGAACGCCCTCGGGCAAGAAGATCGACACGACCGGCGGGCGCCACAGTGCGGCGAGCTCGACGGTCGCGCTGCGGCCGTCGACCGTCTCCGCTCTTACGATGGTGAGCCCCTCGACCGCCGAGTCTTGCAATGCGACGAACTCGGATGCCACGCGCGCCACCTCATCGGACCGCAACTGCACGAGCACTCCTGCGCCGCCGGTCCGCACATCGTCGAGGCCGAAGGACTCCGCCGCGGCGAGCGCAGCCCCGTCGGCCAGCGTGAAAAGCCGTTTGCGTTCGAGGTAGAGCGAGGTCGCGGCGGTCACGGCGAGGATGACGGCGATGCACAGTGCCGTGAACGCGATCACGAGCGGGAGCGTCGAGCCCTCCTCCCCGTCGGGCGCGAAGTGGCGTCTGCGCGCGGTCACTGCTCGATCACCGCGAACCGCGACACCGGCTGCGTCGCCGACGCCCCGACCGGAACACTCGACGGGATGTCGAGCGGCAGGGCCGGCGGAAGCAGCGGGAGCGGCACCTGCACGCTCACGGTCACCGTGATGCGGCCCGCCCGCGTGAGGCAGCGCTGCGGGTCGGGTGAGCACAGCACCTCCACGCGCGCCTGAGCCGGATCGACGCCCACGTCG
Organism: Compostimonas suwonensis; assembly: GCF_002797855.1. Classification (GTDB taxonomy): domain Bacteria; phylum Actinomycetota; class Actinomycetes; order Actinomycetales; family Microbacteriaceae; genus Compostimonas; species Compostimonas suwonensis. The sequence goes on along the minus strand of NZ_PGFB01000003.1, from coordinate 644,056 downwards.
GCGAACCCCACCGCGACGGCGCGCTCGATCGCCGAGCGGGCTTGCGCTTCCGAACCCGAGAGCGCGTAAAGGCGCGCGGCCTGACGGGCCACGCCCTCCGTCGTCAAGGCCGCGGACTGCACGGCGGAGACGGCCAGCACGAGGTAGACGAGCGGCACGAGCAGAAGCACGCCGGCACCCAGGAACTCGAGGGATGCCGAGCCGTCGTCGTCCGCGGCATCCCGGCGCCGTTGCCGGCTACCCGCCCACCAGCGTCTCGCGCGCGGCACGCCCGGTCACCTCCAGCCCCTCGTCGATGCCCACGAAACCGAGCAGCGGGAGGGGCGCCACCACTCGCATCCGCACACTCGGGATGCCCGCCTCCTCCGTGAGACTCGCGGTGATGTCGCGCGCGTAACCCGGGCTGAGCGCCGTCGCGACGAGGTCACGGGTGCGAGCCTCGCCGGCCGCCAGATCGGAACCCAGGAGGGCTGCGTGACGTGCGCCTTCGGCCGCGGCATCCAGGATCGTGTTGCGCACGTGCAGCGCGAACGCCAGTTGCAGCACGGCGAGCACGAGCAGCGTCAGCAGGGCGCCGACCATCACGAACTCGGCGACGGCCGAGCCCTCGTCGGAGCGCACTGCGCGGGCGGGCACGGCGGCCGGCTCAGAAACTGGTGACCCGGTCGATGGCCTGCTCGAAGACGCCGCTGAGCGCGGGGCCGGCGAGCGCCCAGATGATCACCACGAGGCCCGCGGTCATCAGACTGATGAGCACCCAGCCGGGCACGTCACCGCGATCGTCGGACAGGGCTCGGCGGAGGGTGCGGCGCACACGGGTGGTGACGGTCGAGGTGGACATCGAGGCCTCTCTTCGGTTGGTTGGTTGGTCGGTCGGTCGGTCGGTTGGTTGGTCGGTGTCTCGGTGATCGGTGTCTCGGTGGTCGGTCGATGGCTCGGTCGGGAATGCGGGTCAGAATCCGGTCTGGAACACGAGCACCCCGGGAAGCAGCGCGAACAGCACGGTCTGCGGCAGGATCAGGAAGACGAGCGGGATCATCATGGCCACCTCCTTGGTGCCCGCGAGCTCGAGCAGCTCGCGCTTGGCCTGCTCGCGCGCGTCGCCCACCTGCGCACGCAGCACGTCGACGAGCGGCGAGCCGCGCTCGAGTGCAGCGACGAGCTGTTCGACGCACCGGGTGACGACAGGAAGCCCGAGGCGATGCTCGAGGTCGACAAGCGCGTCGCTCAGCGGCACGCCGGCGTGCACGGCCGCGACGACCGCACGGAACTCGCGCGCGAGCTCACCCCCGGAGGCGGCGGACACCCGCCTGATCGCGTCGAAGATCCCCTCCCCGGCCGAGAGGCTCAGCGTGATCATCTCGAGCACGGTGGGGAACTCCTCCCGGATGCGACCCAGCCGCCTCGTCGCCCGCCTCCGCAACAGGTGGTCGCAGGCCGTGAACGCCATCACCGTCGCCACCACGGGAACGAGCACCCCGGCGAGAGGATGCGATCCCACCGAGGCGGATGCCGCGACCACGAGCACCACGCCGGCGAGCAGTCCCCCGCCCGCCCAGACGAGCTGCCGGTTCCGGTGGGCCTCCACCGTGAGCGGCGACCCGGCCTGCGCGAGCAGGCGGGCGACCGTGGCCTGGCCCGCCAGGAGCCTCTCCGTCGACCGGCGGACGGCGTGCACGATCGGCGCTGCGACCGAACCGAGCAGAGGCAGCGGGTGGCTCCGCATCCGCTCGAGGTGCTCACGGGCGCCCACCGAGACATCGACCACGAACGGGGCCACGCGGTCGACGAGCCGTGGTCTGCGGAAGCCCGGCAGAGCGGACACGATCGACCACACGCCCACGCCGAGAACGAGGCCGCACAGGATGCCCCAGGGAAGCGCCTCGCTCACGTGAACCACCTCCGCTCCCGCGGCAGCCTCCCGAGAGCGAGCATCAGCCGGTAGGCGACGACGGAGACGACGAGCCCCACGGCGATGACGACCGTTCCGCCGCCGGAGTTGTACGCGGCTGCGGCCTCCGGCCGGGTGCCGAGCAGCACGAGGACGACCCACGGCGCCGCGACGCCGAGACGGGCGGCGGCGTGCACCCACGACTGCCTCGCCTCGAGCTCGGATCGGGTCGCGGCATCCTGCCGGAGGTAGACGCCGAGGCCTCGCAGCACGACGCTGAGCTCGGTGCCGCCGACCTCCCGTGCCATCCGCAGGGTCTCGAGGATGCGGTCGGCGACCGGATCGGCGAGGCGCTCTTTGAGCAGCCCGATGGAGTGCGAGAAGCTGCCCGTCTCGCGGTAGTCCCTCTCGTAGGCGGCGAACGCCTCGCGGGTGGCCTCCGGCCCCGTGCGGGCGAGGGCGGCGACGGCCTCCGGCAGCGCGATGCCCGACCGCACGGCCGAGACCAGGTGGTCGACGGCATCCGGCCAATGACTGCGCCCGAGCTGCCTGCGCTTGTTCGCCCGCGCGTTCACGGCGAGCGTGGGAACGAACACCCCGATCGCGAAAGCCGCCACGGTGACGGCGAGAACGGCGAGGGCCACCTGCGCGAGCGCGGCCGCGACCAGGCCGACGGCAGCCGAGAGGGCCAGGAAGAGGGCGATGGGCATCCGCGGAAGACCCGCGAGCGACAGCGCCTCGCGCAGAGCGCTCGGCCGAGCACGGCGCACGGTGTCTCGTGCCCGCCGGGGCCACAGGAAGGGCGAAGCGACGAGGCTCAGCCCCGCACCCAGGAGGCAGCCGAGAACGAGAGTCATGCGGCGCCCGCGTTCAGCACCACGGCGGGGTCGAGCCCGGCCGCGCGGAACTTGTCGCGTTTCATCGGGTGGGCTCCCGTCGCGTGCAGCACGCCATCGCGGGTCTGGAAGATCGCGCTCGCCTCGATCACCTGACCGCTCGACTGCCCGCTGGGCGCGAGGATCTCGCTCACCCGGCGACGGCCGTGCCGGTCGCGCTCGCAGTGCACGACCACGTCGACGCAGCTCGCGACGGTGGGCACGATGAACGCCGAGTCGATGTTGCGGCCGGCGAGGAGCGGCAGCGTCGAGAGCTTCACGAGCGCCTCCCGAGCCGAGTTCGCGTGGATGCTGCTCATCCCGGGCAGACCGCTGTTCAGGGCGATGAGCAGGTCGAGGCTCTCCGCCTCGCGTACCTCGCCCACGACGAGTCGGTCGGGCCGCATCCGCAGCGCCTCCTTGATGAGCCGCCGCAGGGTGATCTCGCCCGAGCCCTCGAGGCTCGGCTGGCGGCACTGCATCGCCACCACATCGCGGCTCGCGAGGTCGAGCTCGAAGGTCTCCTCGACCGTCACGATCCGCTCGGGCGGCCTCGACGCCGAGAGCAGGGCGTTGAGCATCGTCGTCTTGCCCGCCTGCGTCGCACCGGCGACGAGGATGTTCTGCCCGGCGAGCACGCACATGCGCAGGAACTCCGCCGACTGCCGGGTCAGGGAGCCGATCGCGACGAGATGCCCGAGCTCGCGCACCCGTCGGGAGAACTTGCGGATGTTGACCGACCACTGCCTCGTCACGTCGGGGATCACCACGTGGAGCCGCGAGCCGTCGGGCAGCGAGGCGTCGACGAACGGCGAGGAGTGGTCGACACGACGGCCGGACGCCTGCAGCATCCGCTCCACGAGATCGCGCACCTCACGCTCGGTGAGCACCGTCGTCGTCAGCTCGGATACGCCGGCGCGCGAGACGAAGACCCTGGTCGGCGCGTTGATCCAGATCTCCTCCACCTCGGGGTCGTCGAGGTGGGGCTGCAGCGGCCCGAAGCCCGTGAGCGACGCCACGATCTCGCGTTCTGCACGCCGCTCGTCGCCCAGGAGCGGGTCGGCTCCCCCGAGGGCACGTTCGCTGTAGCGCCGCACCTCGTCGCGCACGAGCTGCCCGGCGAGCGCGGCATCCTGCCCCAGATCGACCCCGTCGCGGCGCACGCGCGAGCGCACCTCGTCGGTGATCGTTCGCAGCGCCTCGTCCATCCCAGCATTCTGGGATGCCGCGGGCCGACGCCGCTCGAATTATCCACAGATGACCGCAGCCCTCGCACGATGCGAGAATCGAACGGTGACCGACGACCGCGGAACCCATCCCTGCTCGTGACCTCCCGCATCCGCTCCCGCGAGATCGACACCGCCCGCGATGCCCGCGACGGCGACCGCTGGGAGCCGCACGTCCACGATGAGCACGAGCTGCTCTGGGCCAGCACCGACCGCATCACCGTCATCACCCCGGAGGCGGTCCACCTCGTGCCGCCCGGTGCGAGCGTGTGGATCCCCGCGGGCGTCGTCCACGAGGTCCATGTGCCGCCGGGCAACCGGATGCACTGCACCTGGTTCGCCGCCGCGCGCCCTCCCGGCGGCCTCACGCGCACGGCGGTGCTCGTCACCCCGCCTCTCCTCGCCCACGTGCTGAACCACGTGATGACCACCTCCCTGGCCGCCGACGAGCGCGACCGCGCCGAATCCTTCGCCCTCGACGTGCTGGCGCACAGCCCCGAAGTGGCCGTCGACATCCCCCAGCCCACCACCGCCTGGCTCACGCATGTCGTGGCGGCGCTCGTGGCCGATCCCTCCGACAAACGCTCGATACGGCAGTGGGCCGCCGAGTGCAATGTGGGCCTGCGCACCTTCTCACGGCATTTCCAGGCGGAGACGGGTATGAGCTTCTCGCGGTGGCGGGCCGAGCTGCGGCATCGTACGGCCATGCAGCTGCTCGCATCGGGAGCCGGCGTGCGCGGGGTGGCCCACGCGGTCGGCTTCGATTCCGTGTCGTCGTTCACGACCGCCTTTCGCAAGCAGACGGGGACGACCCCGGCGGCCTTCGCCCGCCACACGGAACTGCCGACGCCCGTCGTCATGGCCGATTAGAAGAAGGATTTGACCTCTCTGCGCAAGAGATTGTGCCCTGAAGCCACAGATGAGATGTAAAAATTAGGTAACCCTAACCTAATAGAGGAGTTCTCCGTGTCTCATCCGGCCTGGCATCGTCCTGCCGTCCGTGTCATCGCCAGTGCGTTCGCAGCTCTGACCGTCGTCACCCTCTCCGCCTGCAGCTCGACCGCCGAGGCCGACGACGGCGGTAGCGCCGCCGCGACCCGCACGGTCGACTCCGTCTACGGGGAGATCGAGGTTCCCGTCGCCCCCGAACGCGTGGCCGCGGTCTCGTACGACACCCCGTGGCAGCTGATGTCGCTCGACGTCACGCCCGTCGCCGCGCAGGACTACGGCCGCTGGATCAGCGACTTCAGCGCGGCCCAGCAGGAGTTCGTCGAGGGCATTCCCACGATCGGCAGCTACGGCGAGATCAACTACGAGGCCATCGCCGCGACCGATCCCGATCTCATCATCGGAGAGGCCAGCGAGCTCGACGAGGCCGCCTTCGACCGCCTCTCCGACATCGCGCCCACCGTGGTCGTGGGCGGCGACACGCGCGGCGACTGGTCGGCCATCACCGAGGACACCGCCGCGGCCGTCGGCAGATCCGAGCTGTGGGACGAGCAGAAGGCCGAGTTCGAGGCCACTCGCGATCGCATCAAGGCGGACTACGCCGATGTCATCTCGGGCAACGAATGGATCCACTTCTCCCTCGGCGACGACGCGAGCCAGTTCTCGATCCAGCAGCCGACCGGGGCGACCGGCAACCTCGTGGTGAACGAGCTCGGCCTCGAGTACGGTCCCGGCGTGCCCACCGACTACGCCGACAGCGGCTACGGCTCCTATCCTCTCGAGCAGCTCGGGCCGATCTTCGACGGCGTGACGGTCGCCCTCACCTTCGCGAACGCCGACGGCAGCCCGAACCAGGCGGTCCAGGCCATCGAGGACAACGAGCTCTTCACCCGCCTCTCCGTCGCCCAGAACGACCACGTGTTCCACCTGGTCACGAGCGTCACCGACTACACGACCGCCACCGAGTGGCTGAACGAGGTCGAGGAGAAGGTTCTCGCTGTCCTCTAGAGCCGAATCCTCCGGCGGGGCGCCGACATGGCCACGGGGCGGCGCCGCGCCGGAGACACGACCCCGCCGGCCCGGGCGCGTGTCCGGGGCCCTGCTGATCCCGGCCGGAGTGGCACTGGTGCTCCTGCTCGCCGCGCTCAGCGTCATGATCGGGTCCACCGTCTTCAGCCCCGCGGATGTCGCCACAGCACTCCTCGCCCCCACCGGCGGCGAGAGCGACCTCGTCATCACCGGAGTGCGCATCCCGCGTATGCTGCTCGCCATCGCCGCCGGAGCAGCGCTCTCGGTCGCGGGTGTCGTGATGCAGGCTCTCACCCGCAACCCGCTCGCCGATCCCGGCATCCTGGGTGTCAACGCCGGCGCCTCGTTCGCAGTGGCTCTGGGCATGACGGTGTTCGGCATCAGCCAGTACTCGGCCACCCTCTGGCTCGCCTTCGCGGGGGCAGCTCTGGCGAGCATCGCGGTCGCGGCGCTCGGCGCCTCGTCGCGCGGATCGCAATCCGCAGCGCGTCTGGTGCTCGGCGGCGTCGCCGTGGGCGCCGTGCTGGCCGGCGCGACGTCGGCGCTCAGCATGCTCAACCCCAAGGCCTACGCCACGATGCGCCTCTGGGAGGCCGGGTCGCTCGCCGGCCGCGACCTCGGCGTGTCAGGCCTGACGCTCGCGCTCGTGACGGGCGGCGTGGTCGTGGCACTGCTGCTCGCCCCCGGTCTCAACGTGCTCGTGCTCGGTGAGGACACGGCGAGCTCGCTCGGCTCTCGGATCCGCGCCGTGCGCGGCTGGAGCCTCGTGACCATCGTCGTGCTCTGCGGCGCGGCCACCGCGGCCGTCGGCCCGATCGCCTTCGTGGGGCTCATGGTTCCGCACGCCGTACGCGCCGTCGTGGGCGCCGACCAGCGCACGGTGCTCGCCTACAGCCTGCTCGCAGGGCCCGCCCTGCTGCTCGTCGCCGACCTGATAGCGCGCTCGGTCATCCGCCCGCACGAGGTGCCGATCGGCGTGGTCACCGCGATCCTCGGAGCGCCGCTGCTCGTTGCGCTCGTCGTGTTCCGGCGGAGGGCGTCATGAGCGTCACTCGAGCCCGGCCCGGTCGTGCCCCGGGACCCCGTCGATCGTCCCGTGCGAGTCGCGCTGTCAGCCGCCGCTCGATCCTCGCCCCCGCACGCCCGGTGGCGCGCCGACGCACGATTCTCTGGATCGGCGCCGCCACGGCCATCGTCATCCTGCTCGTCGCGGGCCTCACCGTCGGCGAACTCGCCATCACCCCCGGCGAGGCCCTCGCAGCACTCTTCGGCGCCGGCGAGCGCGGCACCTCGGTCATCGTGCTCGAGTGGCGGCTGCCCCGCCTCGTGATGGGGGCGCTGCTCGGGGCGGCACTCGGTCTGAGCGGCGCGCTGTTCCAGATCATCACACGCAACCCGCTCGGCAGCCCCGACGTGCTCGGCTTCTCCACCGGCGCGTTCACGGGCGCGCTCGTGGTGATGCTCGGCAGCATCTCGGGCTACTTCGCAACCGCCATCGGCGCGCTGATCGGAGGACTCGTCACGGCGGCGATCGTCTGGCTGCTCGTCATCCGTCGCGGTGCGGCCGGCTTCCGCCTGATCGTGGCCGGCATCGGCATCACGGCGCTGATCAACGCCGTGAACACCGTCATGATCACGGGCGCCGACGACCGCGACGCACTGAGCGCCGCCATCTGGGGCGCCGGCTCGCTCAACGGGGTCGAGTCGTTCTGGATCGCCCCCTCCCTCGTGGTGCTGCTGCTCTGCGCGCTGGCGACGGCGTGGCTGCATCCCGCGCTCACCCTCCACGAGCTCGGCGACGACACGAGCACGAGCCTCGGCGCGCGCTCGTCACGGCTGCGCCTGTTCGCCATGCTCATCGGAGTCGTGCTCGTGGCCTTCGCCACCGCCGTCGCCGGCCCCATCGCGTTCGTGGCCCTCGCGGCTCCGCAGATCGCCCGGCGCCTCTGGATCACCGGCCCCGTGCCGCTCACAGCCTCCGCCGTCTCCGGTGCCGTGCTGCTCATGGCCAGCGATCTCGTGGCCCAGCGCATCCTGGCCCCCACCATCCTGCCGACCGGCATCGTGACCATATGCCTGGGCGGGCTCTACCTCGTGTGGGCCCTCGCCCGGAGAGGACGACTGACATGACCACTGAAACCGCCGACGGCACCGAGACCACAGGCGACGACCTCCCCCTGCACACCGCGATCCTGATGTCGCGGACGCCGCTCTCGCCGCATCTCGCGCGTCTGACCTTCGGTGAGATCGCCCCCGACTTCGTCTCCACGGGCCGCGCCGACGAGTTCGTCTCGCTCAGCATCCCCGCGGCAGAGGCCGGGCAACCGCCGGTCGTGCGCTACTACACGATCCGCAGCTGGCGAGCGGATGCCGGTGAGCTCGACATCGACTTCGTGCTCCACGGCCACGGACCCGCGTCGGGCTGGGCCCAACGCGCCGTCCCCGGCGACATCATCGGCATCGACGCTCCACGCGGCCACTACGACCCGCCGGCCGAGGCGCAGTGGATCGGTCTCGCCGGCGACGCGACGGCGCTTCCCGCGATAGCGCGGGTGCTCGACGAGCGGGCGCCGGGCGGGCCGCCGGTGCACGTGGTGGTGGCCGTGGAGAGCGAGGCCGACCGTCTCGACCTGTCGCTTCGACCGGGGGACTCCCTCGACTGGCTGCGACCGGGCGACGACCTGGCAGGTGCGGCGAAGGCCCTCGCGTCGCGCGATCAACCCGGCTACCTGTGGTTCTCGGGCGAGGCCGCCGATATGCGGACTGTACGCAGCTACGTGCGGCGCGAGCTCCGGCAGCCCACGCGGCAGTGGATGACGATGGCCTACTGGCGGCGCGATTCCGGCCGTTGGCGCGAGCGCTTCGACAGCCTCGAGCCGGAGTTCCTGCAACGCCTCGAGCGGATCTACGCCACCGACGACGACCCCGAGGTGCAGCGCGACCGCGCCGAGGAGCTGCTCGCGAGGCACGGCCTGTGAGCGCCCCGGGCGAGGAGACGACCGCTGCCACCGGAACCTCGGCGGGCGGCACAGGCGCGACGGCCCTCATCCAGGCCCGTTCTCTCACGATCGGATACTCGGCGCGCTCAGCCGTGACCACCGGCCTCGACCTCGACATCGAGGCCGGCTCGTTCGTGGCGATCGTCGGTCCCAACGCCTGCGGCAAGTCCACACTGCTGCGCGCGATCGCCCGGCTGCTCGAACCGCGTGCGGGCCGGGTGCTGCTCGACGGCCGCGACATCGCCACGCGGGGGGCCAAGGAGCTGGCCCGGGAGATCGGGGTGCTCGCCCAGACATCCGTGGTGCCCGACGGAATGCGCGTCGCCGAGCTCGTGGCCCGTGGCCGCTACCCGCACCGTCGCCCTTTCACCGCGTGGTCGAAGGCCGACGAGGAGGCCGTGCGGCGGGCGATGGCGGCGACAGACGTGCTCGCACTCGCCGAGCGGGTGGTCGACGAGCTCTCCGGCGGCCAGCGCCAACGGGTCTGGGTGGCGCTCGCTCTCGCCCAGGACACCCGCACCCTGCTGCTGGACGAGCCGACGACGTATCTCGACATCGCCCATCAGCTCGAGATGCTCGACCTGTTCCGGGCCATCAACCGTCGCCAGGGACGCACGATCGTGGCGGTGCTGCACGATCTCAATCAGGCGGCGCGTTACGCCGACCGCATCGTCGCCATGCGCGATGGCGCGATCGTGGCACAGGGCACACCGGCGGATGTCATAACGGCCCCGACGATCGAGTCGGTCTTCGATCTGCCTTGCCGGATCATCGCCGACCCCGTGTCGGGCACCCCGCTCGTCGTACCGCTGATGCGGCCGGAGCCGGCGATCGGCGAGTTCGACGGATGACGGATGACGGATGACGGGACCCTCGTCGACTGCAGGTGACCTCGCCGCACGCCCCGGACGATTCACCCGGCAGACCGTTCACCCGGCAGACACCCGGAACACCCATAGTGGTTACCGACATGGGAATCCCACGATGACCCCCAGCCCCGCCGGCCCGCCCGCCGGCCCCGCACTCGCGCGCAAGCTCGGCACACTCGACGCCGTGGTCATCGGCCTCGGCTCGATGATCGGCGCGGGCATCTTCGCATCCTTCGCGCCCGCGGCCGCCGCGGCCGGAGCGGGACTGCTGATCGGCCTGGCGATCGCCGCGATCGTGGCCTACTGCAACGCGACGGCGTCGGCGCAGCTCGCCGCCCAGTACCCGACCTCGGGCGGCACCTACGTCTACGGCCGCGAGCGCCTGGGCGAGTGGCCGGGCTTCCTGGCGGGCTGGAGCTTCGTCATCGGCAAGACGGCGAGCTGCGCCGCCATGGCGCTGACCTTCGCGGCCTATGCGGCGCCCGCCGGCTGGGAGAAGCCGGTCGCCGTCGCCGCGATCCTGGCCCTCGCCGCTGTGAACTGCTTCGGCGTCACCCGCACGGCCGGTCTGACCCGCATCATCGTCGCGGTCGTGCTCGTCGTGCTCGCGCTGGTCGTCGTCGCGGGGCTGGCCGGCGGCAGCCCGCATGCCGAGCAGCTCGGGCAGGAACTCTTCGCCGACGGCTGGTACGGCATCCTGCAATCGGCCGGGCTGCTCTTCTTCGCCTTCGCCGGCTACGCGCGCATCGCGACGATGGGCGAAGAGGTCACGAACCCGCAGCGCACGATCCCCCGCGCGATCATCACGGCCCTGCTCATCACGCTCGTCATCTACACGATCATCGCCCTGACGGTGCTGAGCGTGATCGGCCCGGAGCGCCTCGCGAGCTCGGTGGCCCCTCTGGTCGAGGTCGCGACATCCGGCGGCTGGAGCTGGGCGGCGCCCATCGTGCGCGTCGGCGCGGCGGCCGCAGCGCTCGGGGCCCTGCTCGCGCTCGTGGCCGGTGTCGGACGCACGAGTCTGGCGATGGCCCGCAACCGCGACCTGCCCACCTGGCTCGCGGCGGTGCACCCGAAGCACGCGGTTCCGCACCACGCGGAGATCGCGCTCGCGGTGGCCGTGAGCGTCCTCGTGCTCACGGTCGACCTGCGCGGCGCGATCGGCTTCTCGTCGTTCGGCGTGCTGCTCTACTACTTCATCGCGAACGTGTCGGCCTTCACCCAGCGGACGGGGCAGCGGCGCTATCCCAAGGCGCTGCAGGTCGTCGGCGCGATCGGATGCCTCGTGCTCGTCGTGACGCTTCCGCCCGTGTCGATCGTGGTGGGCGTGATCGTGCTCGCCGTCGGGGTCGGCTACCGCCTGCTCCGGCTGCGCCTGCAGCGCCCCGCGCCCTCCGCCTGACCCGGCGGCCGACCCACAACGCGACTCAACGAGCGACTCAAAACGACGGACTTTCCGCCCGAAATCGGGGTTTTCTCGCCCAAACGGGCCTGATCCGGCGAAATCTCCGTCGTTTTCAGTGGGGGGTTCAGTGGGGGTTCAGTGGGGCGCGCAGCTCGCCGCCGCCCGCACCGCGCACCGCATCACCGGGTGCACAACAGCCGTCGAGGAGGGCGAAGCCTGGTCGGTCAGCTACGAGATCGTCGTCGACGGTGAATGGATGACCCGGCACGCCGTCATCCGCAATCGCACCGTCTCGGGCGAGCACTCCGCCACGCTCGATCACGACGGCAGCGGGCGCTGGCTCGTCGGCGGCGCACCCGCGCCCGCGCCGGACGGCTGCCCCGACGTCGATCTGGAGTCCTCGGCGATGACGAACGCGTTCCCCGCGGTTCACGCGCTCCAGGTGCTGCTCATCCACACGATCGGCTCGGCGGCCTTCGAGGTGCCGCGCCGCGACGATCCCGACCCGCAGTCCCGTCGTGCCCGCGGCAGGGCGGAGGCGAGCCGCATCGGCGGCCACACGGGGCGGCTCAGCGAGCCGATGTCGCGCTTCCCCGGAGACGAGGTCTTCCGCAGCGGGCTCGACTGGCTGCTCGACGGCATGACTCCTTGACCGGGCAGGCTCCCACAGAACGCCCCGCGATTCGCGCCACATCGTTCGAAAACCGCGCGGAAACAACGATCTGACGCGACTCGCGACAGCGGCACCGCGTCGGCGAAGCCCGCCCTCACACCGTCTGACGCTGCTGCACGAGGGGGCAGTCGAAAGGATCGCGTTCGCCGAGCCCCACCCGGTTGATGTAGCGCAGCACGATCGCGTACGACTGCCACAGCCCGGTCTGCGTGTACGGCACGTCGTGGTCGCGGCAGTACGCCGAGATCATCGGCGCCGCCCGCCGCAGATGCGGGCGCGGCATCGACGGAAAGAGGTGGTGCTCGATCTGGTAGTTGAGCCCGCCCATCGCCACGTCGAGCGCCTTGCTGCCCCGGATGTCGCGGCTCATCATCACCTGACGCCGCAGGAAGTCGAGCCGGAGTGCTTTCGGCACGATCGGCATGCCCTTGTGGTTGGGCGCGAAGGAGACGCCCATGTAGAAGCCGAAGAGCCCCAGCTGGACTCCGAGGAAGAGGAACGCCTTGTCGGGGGTGAGCACGAGGAAGACGAGCAGCAGGTAGCCGCCGAGCCGCACGGTCAGGAAGCCGATCTCGACCCACCGCCGCGAGACGTGCTCGCGGGAGACCACGCGGCGCACGCTCGACGCGTGCAGCGACAGGCCTTCGAGCAGCAGGATCGGGAAGAAGAAGGCTCCCTGATGCGCCATCAGCCAGCCGACGACGCCGCCGCGACGCCGGGCGGCCTGCTCGGGGGTGAACGAGATGACGGGCAGCTCGAGATCCGGATCGGACTCCAGCTGGTTGGGGTTGGCGTGATGACGGGTGTGCTTGTGCTGCCACCAGCCGTAGCTCATGCCGATGAAGAGGTCGCCGACGACGAGGCTGATCCAGTCGTTCCAACGGCCGGAGCGGAAGATCTGCCGGTGTGCGGCGTCGTGGCCGAGGAAGGCGGTCTGGGTGAAGAGCACCGCGAAGAGCACGGCCACGAACAGCTGCCACCAGGAGTTGCCGATCCACACGAAGAGAGCGAAGCAGGCCGCATAGGCGACGGGGACGGCGAGGAGCCTGCTCCAGTAGTAGCCGTAACGGCGGCGCATGAGGCCCGCAGCCTGGATCTGCCGCGCCAGCTCTGTGAAATCGCTTGCTGCCCGCGCTGTCCCGGAGCGGGCCGGGTCGCTTCCCGCAACCGTGACAGCCGCGGATCGTGCACTGTTGATCGTCATCGTCCACCTCGAGCGCGGTACCGGCAAACGGTGTCGATGATGCGTTCGCGGGCGACGGTACGCTCCGAGACTGCAAGCCGCCTGCGTAAACTGAGGGGGCATACGCGGGAGTGGTGAAATTGGCAGACACGCAGGATTTAGGTTCCTGTGCTTTCGAGCGTGCGGGTTCAAGTCCCGCCTTCCGCACGTGTGATCCCTCCCGGACGGGATCCACGTCCCGCCTTCCGCACGTGTGATCCCTCCCGGACGGGATCCACGTCCCGCCTTCCGCACCACGTGATCCCTCCCGGACGGGCCCGGATGAGATCCACGTCCCGCCTTCCGCACCACGTGGTCTCCTGCCCCACACGGCCGCGCGAGAAAACGGGGGCCTTCCCCACTCCCTTCTCAAGGTTGTGCGGCTACCCTGAGAGAAACAACCGCGCATTGGCCGCCGCCGATTGACCTCAAACGGCAACCGACGACTGGAGACGTCTTCCTGTGATCAACACCGCACTCATCCCCTGGCTCGACCCCGAGACGATCATCTCGGGCGCAGGCCCCTGGGCCCTCGTGGTCATCTGCGCCATCGTCTTCGCCGAGACGGGACTGCTCATCGGCTTCCTGCTGCCCGGCGACACGCTGCTCATCATCACCGGCATCCTCACCTTCGGCGGGGTCATCCAGCTCGACATCTGGTGGGTGTGCCTGCTGATCGGCTTCTCGGCCTTCCTCGGTGGTGAAGTCGGCTATCTGATCGGCCACAAGCTCGGCCCGAGGATCTTCGAACGCAAAGAGTCGGGCATCTTCAGCATCAAGAACGTCGAGCGCACGAACGCCTTCTTCGAACGATTCGGTGCGCTCGCCGTCATCCTCGCCCGCTTCGTTCCCATCGTGCGCACCTTCGCCCCGGTGGCGGCCGGCGTCGGCCACATGAACTACCGCAAGTACTCGCTCTACAACCTGATCGGCGCGCTCATCTGGGGTGCCGGCCTCACCTACATCGGCTTCCTGCTCGGCTACATCCCGCCGGTGAGCGAGTTCGTGCAGAACTACATCGACCTCATCCTCATCGCGGCCGTCGTCCTGACCGTCGTGCCCACGCTCATCCACTACTTCCGGTCGAGCCGGGCCGCCAAGCGCAACGCCGCCTCGGCGCTGGCCGAGGATGTCGAGGCGACCGGCGCGGCCGAGAAGCTCACCCTCGAGCCCGAGGTCTTCGAGAACCGCGACGACAAGCACTGATCGCGCCGCGCCGGCCACGCGCCCGCCACGCCGTATCGAGCAACCCTTCCCCCTTCTCAAAACGACGGAGATTCGCGGCACAACGCACCCTTTTCGCCCAAACAGAGCATTTTCGGGCAAAAAGTCCGTCGTTTTGAGGGAAAGCAGCGACGGGAGGTCAGTCGTGCAACGTCTCCTCGTGGGCGGCGTGCTCGGCCGGCTCGAGCTGGAACGTCGAGTGCTCCACATCGAAGTGGCCTGACAGGCACTCCGAGAGCGAGTCGAGCAGGGCGCCCGTGCGGCCCTGCACGAAGATCTCCGGCTCCACCACGACGTGCGCCGAGAACACGTAGGCGCCGGAGGTGATCGCCCACACGTGCACGTCGTGCACCGCGACGACCCCCGGGGTCTCGAGGATGTGCTCGCGGATCTGAGCGACGTCGGTGTCTTTGGGCGTCGCCTCGCTGAGCACGCGCACGACGTCGCGCAGCAGGATGATCGCCCGCGGCACGATGAGGGCCGCGATGGCGAGCGAGGCGATCGCATCCGCCTGCTCGAAGCCCGTCGTCAGGATGACGATCGCGGCGATGATGACCATGACCGAGCCGATCGCGTCGCCGAGCACCTCGAGGTAGGCACCGCGCATGTTGATCGACTTCGCCGCCGAGTCGCGCAGCACGAGGAGCCCCGCGATGTTGGCGACGAGCCCGATGACGGCGATGACGAGCATCGGGCCGCTGCGCACCTCGGCGGCCTCGGCGTTCACCAGGCGGGTGATCGCCTCGTAGGCGACCCACGCCGACACCCCGAGCAGGATGAGGCTGTTCACGAGCGCCGCGAAGACCTCGGCGCGCTGGTAGCCGAAGGTCTGCCGGTCGCTCGCGGGACGCGCGGCGATCGCCACGGCGACGAGCGCGATGACGAGCCCGATCAGATCCGAGAGCATGTGGCCCGCATCGGCGAGCAGCGCGAGGGAGCCGGTCAGCCAGGCGCCCGCCACTTCGACGACGAGCACCGTCGCGACGATCCCGATCGCTATCAGGAGTCGTGTGCGGTTCTGCGTGGTCGCGTGGCTGTGGTCGTGGCTCATCGCTTCCAGGTTAGGTGCCTGCCGGGGCGCGCGGAAGACGAGCGGTCTAGATAGGAATGAGTGCCGTTCTCAGCTGGTGCGGGCGGCGGCACGAGGCGTCCGGGGCACGACGCTCAGAGGGTCTCGAGCACCGGGATGAGGGCCTCGAAGGCGCGGGCGCGATGGCTCACCCGGTTCTTCTCCTCCGGGCTCAGCTGGGCGACCGTGCGGCTCTCGCCCTCCGGCACGAAGATCGGGTCGTAGCCGAAGCCGTGCTCGCCGCGCGGCTCCCGTGCGAGCGAGCCCGGCCACTCCCCCACGACGACGTGCTCGCGAGCGGTCGCTCCGTCTGCGCCGGGAACGACGAGCGCGATGTGGCAGGCGAAGCTCGCCCCGCGGTGCTCGCGGTGAACGTCGCGCAGCTGATCGATGAGCAGTGCGAGGTTCGCGGCCGAGTCGTGAGCCGACCCGGCCCAGCGCGCCGAGAAGATGCCCGGCGCCCCTCCGAGGATGTCGACGCAGATGCCCGAGTCGTCCGCGAGCGCGACGAGCCCGGTGTGAGCGGATGCCGCGCGCGCCTTGAGAAGCGCGTTCTCGCTGAAGCTCACGCCGTCCTCCACGGGCTCGGGCCCGTCGTGGGCGACGACCCGGATCTGCGGCATCCGCTCGTCGAGCATGCGCTGGAACTCGTCGACCTTGTGCTGGTTGTGGGTCGCGAGCACGACGTCCATGCTCAGCCGACCTCGGCGAGCGCCGCGAGCTGGATGGCCGTGAGCCTCTCCGAGCCGCCGAGCGCGAGGTCGAGCAGAGCGTCGAGCTCGCGGCGGTCGAAGGGCGCGCCCTCGGCCGTGCCCTGCACCTCGACGAAGAGGCCGCGGCCGGTCGTCACGACGTTCATGTCGGTCTCGGCGCGCACGTCTTCGACGTAGGCGAGGTCGAGCATGGGGGTGCCGTCGATGATGCCGACCGAGACGGCGGAGACGCTGTCGATGAGCGGCGTCGCGCGCTGGGCGATGAACTTGTGCTGCTTGCCCCACTCGAGGGCGTCGGCGAGCGCGACGTAGGCGCCCGTGATGGCCGCCGTGCGGGTGCCGCCGTCGGCCTGCAGCACGTCGCAGTCGAGCACGATCGTGTTCTCGCCGAGCGCCTTCATGTCGACGACGGCACGCAGGCTGCGGCCGATGAGCCGCGAGATCTCGTGGGTGCGCCCGCCGATCTTGCCTTTGACCGACTCGCGGTCCGTCCGCGAGTTGGTAGAGCGCGGGAGCATCGAGTACTCCGCGGTCACCCAGCCCTTGCCGGAGCCGTTCATCCAGCGCGGCACGCCGTTGGTGAACGACGCGGTGCAGAGCAACTTGGTCTTGCCGAAGGAGATGAGCGCGGAGCCCTCGGCCTGCGCGCTCCAGCCTCGCTCGATCGTCACGGGGCGCAGTTCATCGGCGCTTCGGCCATCGGCGCGGGTCTCGCTCACGGGGTGTCCTCCAGGGATCGGGGCGGTAGGTGGATGGTGCCGGTCTGCACGAGTTCGACCGTGGAGACCTCGGGGCCCATAAAACGGTGGGCGAGACGCAGGAACTCGTCCGTGCTCGCGCCGGTCGCCTCGTAGCGGTAGTCGGGAGCCTCGGCGGCGGTGCGCTGCAGGCCCTGGCTCACGAGAACGCGGTACACGTCGTTGGCGGTCTCCTCGTCGCTCGAGACGAGGGTGACGCCCGCCCCCATGACGTACGAGATCGCGCCTTTGAGAAAGGGGTAGTGGGTGCAGCCGAGCACGAGGGTGTCGACCCCGGCGTGACGCAGGGGCGCGAGATACTCCTCGGCGACGGCGAGGAGCTCGGGGCTCCAGGTGTCGCCGGCCTCCACGAACTCGACGAAGCGCGGGCAGGCCTGGGGGAAGAGCTCGAGCTCCGGCGCCGCGGCGAAGGCGTCTTCGTAGGCTCGCGAGTTGATCGTGCCGACCGTGCCGATGACGCCCACCCGGCGGTTGCGCGTCGTGGCGACCGCCTTGCGCACGGCGGGCTGGATGACCTCGACCACGGGAACGTCGTACCGCTCGCGGGCGTCGCGCAGCATGGCCGCCGACGCGGTGTTGCAGGCGATGACGATCATCTTGACGCCCTGGGCGACGAGGTCGTCGAGCACCTCGAGCGCGTAGCCGCGGACGTCGGCGATCGACTTCGGCCCGTACGGGGAGTGGGCCGTGTCGCCCACGTAGAGGATCGACTCCTGCGGCAGCTGGTCTTTGACCGCCCGGGCGACGGTCAGACCGCCGACCCCGGAGTCGAAGATCCCAATCGGTGCATCCGTCACGAAGATCAAGCCTACCCGCAGCACCCTCCCCAGTAGACTGACCGCGTGCCCAGCTCGACCGCGTTGCTCACCGACCGTTACGAGCTCACCATGCTCGAAGCCGCGCTCGCGAGCGGCACCTCGCAACGCGAGTGCATCTTCGAGGTCTTCGCCCGCCGCCTCCCCGACGGCCGCCGTTACGGCGTGCTCGCGGGCACCGGCCGGCTGCTCGACCTGATCGAGCGGTTCCGCTTCGACGACCGCGAGCTCGACTGGCTGCGCTCGAACACGGTCGTCACGGGCGCCGCACTCGATTGGCTCGCCGACTTCCGCTTCAGCGGCAGCATCTGGGGCTACCGCGAGGGCGAGGTGTACTTCCCGAACTCCCCCGTCCTCATCGTCGAGGCTCCCTTCGCCGAGGCCGTGCTCCTGGAGACCCTCGCCCTGAGCGTCATCAACTACGACTCCGCGGTCGCGAGCGCCGCCGCGCGGATGGTCTCGGTCAGCCGGGGCAGGCCGCTCGCCGAGATGGGCTCGAGACGCACGAGCGAGGATGCCGCGGTGGCAGCCGCTCGCGCTGCGTTCATCGCCGGCTTCGACGCGACCTCCAACCTCGAGGCGGGTCGGCAGTGGGGCATCCCGACGATGGGCACGGCCGCCCACGCCTTCACGCTCCTGCACGACACCGAGGAGGACGCCTTCCGCGCCCAGGTCGCGGCCCTCGGCCCCGGCACGACCCTGCTCGTCGACACCTACGATATCCCCGAGGCGGTGGAGCTCGCCGTCGAGGTGGCGGGCACCGGGCTCGGCGCGGTGCGGATCGACTCCGGCGACCTCCCGGTGCTCGTGCAGCAGGTGCGCGCGCAGCTCGACGCGCTCGGGGCCACGGGCACGAAGATCACGGTCACGAACGACCTCGACGAGTTCGCGGTGGCCGCTCTCGCGGCATCCCCCGTCGACTCCTATGGCGTGGGAACCTCGCTCGTCACGGGCTCGGGGGCGCCGACGGCGGGCATGGTCTACAAGCTCGTGGCGCGCAGAGACGACGCCGGCGACTGGATCTCGGTCGCCAAGCGGTCGGCGGCCAAGGCGACGGTCGGCGGGCGCAAGACGGCCGTGCGGCGGCTCACCGCGCGCGGCACGGCCCTCGAGGAGGTCGTGTCGGTCGACACGACGGCGCACGGCGAGTTCGCGCCCGGCGCCGAGGTGGCCGGCGCCCGCCCGCTGCTCGTGCCGCTCATCGTCGAGGGCGTGATCGTCGACCGCTACCGTGGGCCGGAGGGCACCCTGCTCGCGCGCGAGCACCGCGAGTCCGCGATCTCGGAGCTGCCGGTGGAGGCCTTCCGCCTCGGGCGCGGGGAACCCGTCATCCCGACCGTCTACCGCTAGCTGAGCCGGTGCCGAGCCCCGGCTCGTTCGCGACCGCGGGTTTGTTCGCGGGCGACGAGCGCCGAGGGGCCGCGCCCGGCAACAAACCCGCGCTCGACGTGTGAACGAACTCGAAAGCGGCGAGGCCTACTTCTTGTTGAGCTTCTCGTACGCCTCTTTGCAGGCGGGGCAGACCGGGAACTTCTCGGGGTCGCGGCCCGGCAGCCACTTCTTGCCGCACAGCGCCTCGACGGGTTTGCCCGTCATCGCCGACTCGAGGATCTGCTCCTTCTTCACATAGTGGGAGAAGCGCTCGTGGTCGCCCGGCTCGATCGTCTCGCGCTCGAGGAGTTCTTGCAGCTCGCGGTCGAGAGTGGACGTTCCGCCGCCGGGCTGACCGGGATCGGCAATACTCATACGCACCTCGGAATTCATGCCTTCAATTCTACGCGCGGATGGCGGCGGCCAGCATTTCGGGACCACGGCGGTTGAACACCCAGCTGCCCCACGCCACACCCCCGACGAGCACCACGAGCCCGATGCCGACTCCCGCCCCGAGCGCCACGAGGTGCCATGACGGGTCGTCGTCGACGCCCATCCACGCGAGCATAAAAACGGGGATGCTCACGGCGATCGACCCGATAAAGCTCAGGCTCTGCACGGCGGCCGCGGCCGTTCCCGAGGCCTGCGGCGCCGAGAACGGGCTCTCGCCCGGTTGGGTGGCCGGATAGGGGAACCGGGCCGAGGTGAAGCTCGCGAAGCCGAGACCCGAGAGGAAGAGACTCGCGCACACGCCGAGCATGCTCGGCAGCAGTCGCCAGTCGCCGTTGAGCGCGATGCTCGCGAAGGCCAGGGCCACGATGATCGGGATGCCCACGAGGAGCACGGGGATGATGCGCCCGACCCGGTCGGAGAACCCGCGGGTCCCGGAGGCGACGTGCAGCCAGATGGCCGTGCTGTCGTAGGCCACGTCGTTGTGCATCGTCCAGCCGAGGAACACGCAGATGAGCGGAAGCGGCGTCAGCGCGATCACGGGCCACGGCACCCCCGCCAGGGTGAGCGCGGCGATCATGAAGATCGGCAGGATGGGGAGCGCGACGAGCGAGACGCCGTAGCGCGGGTCGCGCGCCCAGTAGGTGAGGCTGCGGGCGGCGATCGTGCCCGTCGGGGTGCTGGGGAAGGCGCCGAACCAGCCGAGCCCGGCGTACGA
This sequence comes from Compostimonas suwonensis, assembly GCF_002797855.1. Taxonomy (GTDB): domain Bacteria; phylum Actinomycetota; class Actinomycetes; order Actinomycetales; family Microbacteriaceae; genus Compostimonas; species Compostimonas suwonensis. The sequence goes on along the minus strand of NZ_PGFB01000003.1, from coordinate 623,801 downwards.
GCGCACGCGGGCCTCGCGGCCGGGCGTCACGATCATCCGCGCGACGAGCCCCCGCCACGCGAACCAGAGCACGACGACGACCGCCACAGATTCGAGGAGCTTGAGGAACGCCCCGCCGTAGTCGCCGGCCGCGGCGGCGGCGGGCATCGACCAGGCCGCGCCGAGAGGCGTCCAACCGAGGATCTCAGCCAGGTCGTCGAGCGAGCCGACGGCCCGCGCCGACCAGTCGACGGTCATGAGCACAACGAGCACGAGCGCCACGACGAAGAGCAGCACCGTGCCGAGAACCCGCAGGATGTCGCGCCAGCGCGATGCCGACAGCCCGAGTGCCGCGAGAGAGGTCGTCACCCGCGAGAGCACGACGCAGGTCACGACCCCGACGACGGCCCCGAGGATCGCGAAGACGACCTCGCCGAAACCGCGGCCCCAGGCGACGACCGTGGCGAGGGCGACGACCGCGAGCAGCAGCACCGGGATGCCGATGAACGCCGAGACCAGGAGACCCAGGGCGAGCGTGCGATTCGGGATGCCGAAGAGCGCGAAACCGCGCGGATCCATGGTGTCGCTCGAGCCGAAGAAGAGGGGGATGACGGTGAACCCCAGCACGACGACCGAGCCCGCGACCGTGAGCGCCGTGCCGACGGTGCCGACCGCGACATCCCGCAGATCGACGAGGTTGGCGGCGAGCACCGTCACGAGTGCAAGCCCCGCGACGATCGCGACGATGACCCCCACCGACTGCCACACGCTCCGCCGGAAGGTGCCTCCGATCTGCCGGAGCTTCAGTCCGAGAAACTGTGCAACCACTCCATGCCCTCCGCCACTGTGCGCCCGCCCGCGAGCTCGACGAAGCGCTCCTCGAGTGTTCCCGTGCCGCGCACCTCGTCGACCGTGCCCTGGGCCAGCACCCTGCCGCTCACGATGATGGCGACCCTGTCGCACACCCTCTGGATGAGGTCCATGCCGTGGCTCGAGAGCACGACCGTGCCCCCCGCCGAGACGTAGCGCTGCAGGATCTCGATGACGGTCGCCGCCGAGACGGGGTCGACCGATTCGAAGGGCTCGTCGAGAACGAGCAGCCGCGGCGAGTGGATCATGGCCGCCGCGAGCGCGACCTTCTTGCGCATGCCGGTCGAGTAGTCGGCGACGAGACGGTTCACGGCGTCCTCCAGCCCGAAGACGGCGACGAGGTCGGCGGAGCGCTTGCGCACCGTCGCGGCGTCGAGGCCGCGCAGGGTTCCGGCGTAGTGCAGGAACTGCGCGCCCGTGAGGCGGTCGAAGAGCCTCAGATGATCGGGCAGCACGCCCGTGCTGCGCTTGGCGTCGACGGGTTTGGCCCAGACGTCGATGCCGTGCACGGTCACCGATCCGGCGTCGGGGCGCAGGAGGCCCGTGACCATCGACAGCGTAGTCGTCTTGCCCGCGCCGTTGGGCCCGACGATGCCGTAGAACGAGCCGACGGGAACGACGAGGTCGATCCCGTCGACGGCGATCGTGCCACCGAAGCTCTTGGTGAGTCCGTGGAACTCGAGGGCCGGGCGCGCGCCCGCCGCGGGCGTCGACGACGGTGCGGATGCCGGTGCGCCCGCGGTCTGGGCGGGAGCCTTCGTGGGGGCGGCCTTCGTCGGCGCTGGCGTCGGCTGCGCTGTCGTCGGCGGGGTCTTCGCCGGAGCAGGGCTCGCCGGCGGGACGGGGGTGCGCGGTTTCGTGGACGGAGCGGCCGGAGCCGCGGGGGCGGCGGCGGGCGCAGTGCCTGCCGGGGGCTTCGCGGGGGCCTCCGTCGTCGGGGTCGTCGCGGCCGCGGCCGTCGCGGCCTTCGCCGCCGGAGCCTTCGCCGCCGGAGCCTTCGTGGCCGGAGCCTTGGCCGCCGAGGCGGAGGCTGAGGTCGCGGCGGGTTTGCCGGTGCGGCTCGCCGTCGTGCGCGAGCTCGGCGCACGCGGCGTCGCCGGCTTCGCGGTGGGGGCCTTCGTCGCCGGCTTCGCGGTCGGTGGCTTCGCGGTCGATGACGCCGCCGCCTTCGCCGTGGCGGACCGGGCCGACGTCTTCGCGGCAGTCGTCGCCGATGCCCGTGCCGCGGGAGTCTTCGCCGCAGAGGTCTTCGCCCCGGAGCCCGGCGCCGCGGCCTTCGCCGTCGAGGCGGCCGGCGTGCGGCTCGGTCGCACCGGTGAGCCCGGCGAATCCGTCGAGCCCGGCGAATCCGTCGAGGAATCGCTCGAGGCCGACGCGCCTGCCGCCGAGGTGCTCCGCGTGGTCCGTGAGCGCGAGGAGACGGGGCGGCGGGCGGGTGCGGGCTTCGCCGGGGTGGTCTTCGCCGGCGAGGAGCCGTCGGCCGCGGCATCCTGCGTATTCTCAGCTTCGGCCGACGCCGCAGCCGCGGCTCGTGATGCCGCCGTCGAGCGCGATGCGGCCGCCGAACGTGCCGCGGGCTTCTTCGCGGCGGGTGGGCGCCCCGTCGGTTTCGCCCCGGCGCGCGGTGCCGCCGGCAGCTGGGCCGAGCCCCGTTCCCCCGCGGATCCGGGCGGCTGCGGGGTCGACTCGACCGAGCCGTCTGCCCCGCTCGTCGAAGAATCGTCGGGCGGAGAAGGCGGTACGGAAGTCACATAGCCAACCTATTCGAAGGGTGCGCGAGTGTCCCGTTGCACGCCCTGCGTTGCGCGAAACGGGCGCAAAGAAAGACAGGCGTATTACAAAACCACAACGAGAGCGCACAAAGGCCTGCCCCGCGAGCAGGGCACAAGATATGGTGATAATGGCATAACGGTGTGTCCACTAGTCAACTTCTGGGTTAACCCTAGGCAAACCTCGCTGGCGAGGCGCCTGAGCGGCAACGACACCCAGCACACGTGAGGAGATAATCGTGACCACCCAAGTAGTCATTCTGGCAGCCGGCATGGGCAGCCGTCTGGGCCGCTCGCTGCCCAAGCCGCTCACCGAGCTGAGCGACGGCCGCACCATCATGCAGCAGCAGTTCGACAACATCCACCACGCCTTCGGCACCGCGGCCAAGGTCACCCTCGTCGTCGGCTACAAGCTCGAGCACATCATCGAGGCCTTCCCCGACGCCTCCTTCGTCTACAACGAGCAGTACGACCAGACCAACACCTCCAAGAGCCTGCTCCGCGCCCTCCAGGCGTCGTCGAGCGGAGGAGTGCTGTGGATGAACGGCGACGTCGTGTTCGACCCGGCCGTCCTCGACCGCGCGGCCGCCATGATCGCGCGTGAGCAGTCGTTCGTGACCGTGAACACCTCGAAGGTGTCCGACGAAGAGGTCAAGTACACGACGAGCGCCGAGGGCTACATCAAGGAGCTCTCCAAGATCGTCGTGGGCGGGCTGGGCGAGGCCGTCGGCATCAACTACGTCTCGGCGGCAGACAAGGCGACGCTCGTGCGCCAGCTGGCTCGCGTGGGCGATCAGGACTATTTCGAACGTGGCATAGAGTTGGCCATTGAGCAGGACAAACTGCTCATCGAGCCGGTAGACATCTCCGATCTCTATGCGGTGGAGATTGACTTCGCGGAAGACCTCGAGAGGGCAAATCTCTTCGTCTGAGAGGGCTCTCGGGGTGTCGCCACACTGAGAGAGACCCCGTGAGTGTTTACGCCGAGGTGCGCCCACAGCAGCGCACGCCGTTCGCGCGGTACCGGCATTCACTCTGGCTGCTGACCCGCCGCGACCTGCGGGTGCGGTACTCGACATCCGCTCTCGGTTATTTCTGGTCGATCCTCGACCCCCTCGTGATGGCGGGGATCTACTGGTTCGTCTTCACCCAGGTGTTCCAGAAACCGGTCGGAACCGAGCCGTACATCGTCTTCCTGCTCTCGGCCCTGCTGCCCTGGATGTGGTTCAACGGCTCGGTCTCCGACAGCACACGCGCATTCCTGCGCGAGGCGAAGCTCATCCGCTCCACCAAGATCCCCCGCACCATCTGGGTCAACCGGCTCGTGCTCTCGAAAGGCATCGAGTTCCTGGCGAGCCTTCCCGTGCTCGCGCTGTTCGCGATCCTCGCCGGCGCGACCGTCAACGCCGACCTCGTGCTCTTCCCCCTCGCGATCCTCATCCAGCTGGCGCTCACCGTCGGCATCGGGCTCATCGTGGCGCCGCTCGTCGTCTTCTTCCGCGACCTCGAGCGGGCGATCAAGCTCGTGCTGCGTTTCCTGTTCTACGCCTCCCCCATCATCTACGGCACGAGCGACCTGCCCGAGAACCTGCACTTCTGGGCGGCCTTCAACCCGCTCTCGGGCATCTTCAGCCTCTACCGCGCCGGATTCTTCCCCGAGCAGCTCGACTGGTTCCTCGTTCTCGTGAGCGCCGTGATGTCGCTCGCCTTCCTCGCCGTCGGTCTGCTCGTCTTCACACGCACGGAGCGCGCCGTGCTGAAGGAGATCTGATGGTGAGCGCCGTCGACCGCCCGACGACGGGCGCACGGGCGACGACCCCGGTCATCGAGCTGCAGGATGTCGGCATCCGGTTCCGTCGCAACAAACGCGGCCGCCGCAACTTCAAAGACCTCTTCGCGGGCCGCAACCGCCGCGCGCGGCCGGGCGAGTTCTGGGCGCTCAAGAACGTGAGCTTCCGTGTCGAGCGCGGCGAGGCTATCGGCGTCGTCGGTCGCAACGGCCAGGGCAAGTCGACACTGCTCAAGCTCGTCGCCGGTGTCGTGCTGCCCGATGAGGGCACCGTGCGCGTGCGCGAGGGCGTCGCCCCGCTCATCGAGATCACCGGCGGGTTCGTCGACGACCTGACGGTTCGCGACAACGTCTACCTGACCGCCGGCCTGCACGGCATGACAAAACGCCAGATCGACGACCGGTTCACCGACATCATCGACTTCGCCGAGATCCACGACTTCCTCGATACCCCGTACAAGCACCTCTCGAGCGGCATGAAGGTGCGCATCGCCTTCTCCGTGATCTCGAGGCTGGAGGAGCCCGTCATCCTCGTCGACGAGGTGCTCGCCGTAGGCGACAAGGCCTTCCGCGAGAAGTGCTACCGCCGCATCGAGGAGCTGCTCGCGGGAGGCCGCACCCTCTTCTTCGTCTCCCACAACGAGAAAGACCTGCGCCGCTTCTGCCGGCGCGGCCTCTACCTCGACAAGGGCGCACTCGTGGTCGACGGCCCGATCTCCGAGATCCTCGACCGCTACAACGCCGACTACGGCATCCCGCCCAAGCACTGACCCCGCCTCCCCCCGCCCCGCCCCGCCCCGCCCCGCCACTCAAAACGACGGAGATTTCGCTCGGATCGAGGGGTTTGAGCGACAAACCGGCTCCCCAGGGCAAAATATCCGTCGTTTTGAGTCAGCGGAGGCGAACGGGAGGGGTGAGGATGCCGGGTGCGCGTCGGCATTCTCGCAGCCCGCACGCATAGGATCGACGGAATGGCGAGAAAACCGAAGCCGATCATCGGGTCGACGGGAGCGAGCGCGACAGGCGCGGAGCTTCCGAGCGCCGTCGCGCGCGGCGTGGACCGGATGCTCGCGATACAGCGACCGGTCGTGCTGGCTCACATCCGCGGCATCCGCCGGCGTCACCCGCAGGCGAGCCCGGCCGAGCTGATCCGCATCGTCGAGCGCCGCTACCTCGCGGCCGTGACGACGGGCGGAGCGGCCGTGGGCGCCACCGCGGTCATCCCGGGCATCGGCACCGGCGTGACCCTCGTGCTCTCGGGCGTCGAGACGGCGGGCTTCCTCGAGGCGACGGCCCTCTTCGCGCAATCGGTCTCCGAGATCCACGGCATCGCCGTCGACAACCCCGACCGCGCCCGTGCACTCGTGCTCACCCTCATGCTGGGCAGGGAGGGCACCGACCTCGTGCGCCAGCTCGCCGGCCAGGTGACCGGCTCGGGCGCCGCACGCAACGTCTACTGGGGCGAGCTCGTCACCAACAGCCTGCCGAAGGCCGTTATCGGCCCGCTCGTCGACAGGCTCAAGGGCGCCTTCATTCGCCAGTTCGCGGCACGCGGCGGAGCGAGCTTCCTCGCCAAGGCCGTGCCCTTCGGAATCGGCGCCGTCATCGGCGGCACCGGCAACCACCTGCTCGGGCGCAAGGTGCTCGAGAACTCGCGACTCGCGTTCGGCCAGCCGCCCTTCGTGCTGCCCGAGGTGCTCGAGCCCCGCCCACGCACTGTGCGAGTGGATGCCGCGACCCCCGCCATCGCGCGCTTCGGAACCTCGATCGGCACGGCCGTCACCGGCGCCGCCTCCTCGGTCGCCCAGCTCGCGGGCTCGGCCGGTCGCAGCACGGCGCGCGGCGTCGGAAGCACGGCGAAGAGCCTCAGCGGCACCGTCGGCAGCACCGCGAAGAACGTCGGCAGCACCGCCCGCAAGGCGCTCCCCCGTCGTGCGTCCCGCCCCGCGCCCCCGGCTTCCCCCGCTTCTTCTCCGGCGTCCCCGGCGTCGGCTTCCGCCCCCGAAGCGCCGACTCACGACTAGCCCGCACCTCTGCTAGACACCCCCTCCCGGGAGACCTCCCGAATGCAGGAGATCCTGGGCGCAGAGGGTCGATTCACCCGTGTTTTCCCACGCTGACCCGCGAGACTCCTCCATTTCGCACCGAACGACGCGGCCGAACGAGGTTCGCAGGCGTCTGGCCCGCCGCGAGTCATCCGACGCGCCCCGTCCCATTCGCTGAACAGGACCGCTCAGCGCCACGCCCAGAAGACGGATGCCGGCATGCGGCGTTCCGCGAACCCGCCCTGTTCCGCGCGCACCCGCGCCACGCGGGCCACCCGCGTCGAAGCACGACCCCGGACGGACGCCCCTAGCGCCCCTGCTGCTCGCGGAGCATCTTCAGCCGCTCGATACCGCTCACGGTCGGCGGGCGCTCCGGCAGGTCGTCGTCGCTCAGATCCGCCACGAGATCGCCCGGGTTGACCCCCAGGCCGGCCGCGATGCGCACGATGTTGTGCAGGCTGAGGTTGCGCTCGCCCCGCTCGATCTTGCCGATCGTGGTCCAGTGCAGACCCGTTCCCTCGGCCAGCTCCTCCTGGCTGGCGCCGAGGACGGCCCGCTCGGCCCGCACGCGTTCCCCGAACGTCTTCGAGGCTCGGGACAGCGGGGCGACCATAGAGCAATCACAGCCGCCGCAAGAGTCAGCGACCAGAGAGTCTGTGGCTAATGCTTTAATGCCTTATGCCTCCACGGACTCCCGTGGATCGACAGACAGGAAACCCGCGCCGATGGCAAAGTCTCTGCTCGAGCAGCTCCCGAAGATCGTGGCCGAAGGAAAACGGCAGGCCGCGCAGATCCTCGAGCAGCTGGAGAGCCGAACGAAGCTGACTCTGCAGACGCGGGAATTCGTCCTTCCCAACAAGAGCTCGTCCGGATTGGATCTCGCATCACTCGATGCCGAGTTCGACCCCGAGAGCCTCGGCGCGGCTCCCAACCGGCTCATCTACGGCGACAACCTCCTCGCAATGGCCGCGCTTCTGTCCGGAGACGACCGCACACCCACGATGCGGAACGCGGTCGATCTCATCTACATCGACCCGCCCTTCGATTCGAAAGCCGACTACCGCACACAAATCACGCTTCCGGGAGCAGATCTCGAGCAACGTCCGAATGTGATGGAGCAGTTCGCCTACTCGGACACCTGGGCGGACGGCACGGCCTCGTATCTCGAGATGCTGACTCCGCGCCTGTTCCTGATGCGAGAGCTTCTCTCCGAAACGGGTTCGATCGTCGTGCATCTCGACTGGCACGTCGGCTCATACGTGCGGGTGCTCCTCGATGAGATCTTCGGAAAGGAGAACTTCAGAAACGAGATCGTCTGGAGCTACGGAGGCCGCGGCGCGAAAGCCGTCTCGGGGCAGCTGCCGCGAAACCACGACACCCTCTTCGTCTACGGGAAAAACCCGTCTGCCTTCTACAACAGAGTCTTCGAACGACGGTCGATCCCGATCGGCAACGCCCCCGGCTTCTATCGCGACGACGATGGCAGATGGTTCAAGACATCCCCGCGCGGCGACTACACGGACGCGAGCATCGCGCGGCTCAGAGCAGAGAATCGGGTCTACGAGACGCGATCAGGCGGAATCCGAATCAAATACTTCGTGGACTCCGACGACGAGTTCATCTACGAAAACGCTCTGCAAGGGGATGTGTGGGCCGACATTCCCGATGCAATGCACATGTCCAGATCCGAGAGGCTCGACTACGGCACCCAGAAGCCGGAGAAGCTCATCGAGCGACTCATCGACATGGCATGTCCTGTGGACGGCCTCGTCGCCGACTTCTTCGTCGGATCTGGAACCACGGCAGCGGTGGCTGAGCGTATGGGACGCCGATGGATTGCGACCGACCTCGGGAAACCCGCCGTCATGATCTCCCGGAAGAGACTCATCGATCAGCATGCCAAGCCGTTCTTACAACAGGAGATCGGCGACTACCAGATAGAACAGGCGCGCAGCAGTTTCGGCAGCGGATTTCGTGTCGGCGACCTGGCGCAGACGATCCTCTCCATCTACGGCGCGCTCCCTCTCCCGGCTGAGGAGAACGTCAACGGCTCCCTCGGCCGCACGGATGGCGACCGCACTCTCGTCTTCGCAGACAGCCCATCTCGCTTGACGTCGTTGACGACTCTCAAACGCGCACAGAACTGGCGCGAGGCGAAACTCGGCGGATTCGACAAGGTCGTCGTACTCGGTTGGAACTTCCCCACTGGCATCGGTCAGGAGATCGAACGGCTCGGCGACCCGCGACTCGAGGTGCGGGTCATCCCGCCTCATCTGATCGACCAGCTCAAGAAGTCGGGAAAGGATCGGCTCACCGATTCCGTGCGATTCGCGACTCTCCAGTATCTCGACGCGCACATCGCGGCACGGTTCCCCAGCCCGGAGTCGGAGGAGTTCACCGTCGAACTCGACAACTACGTGCTCCTCTCCCCTGATGCGATCAGCCTCAAGCCCGAAGATCGCAGCAAGGTCCTGGAGGTGATGAACCGCGAACCTCTCGCCCTCATCGAGTACTGGGCCGTTGATCCCGACTACGACGGGGAGGTCTTCCGCTCGTCCTGGCAGGACTACCGCGGCAACACCGCCAACGATGGCGACGCTCTCCGAGTGGTGACGAAAGCGACCGTCACGGCTCCGCGACACGATGGACCGCGGCAAATTTGCGTGCGCGCCGTCGACGTCTTCGGCTTCGAATCCGAGGTCATTCTCGACATCCCGGAGCCCGCGCTGTGAGCACCACCGAACCGGAGCTGTTCCCGCTCGCCGAGGGAATCCACGCGAGGATCGCCGATGACATCCCGCTCATCCACGCGGGCGTCGCGAACGACTTCATCGACAGCGTCACCCCCACGACCGCCGCGCTCCTGCGCTGGTGGTTCCAGGATGACGCCCGCGAGCGTCGAACCGCGAACTTCCACAACGGGCAGCGCGACGCGATCCTCGCGATCATCTATGCGCACGAGATCCTCGAGTCGACGAGCCTCAAAGATCTCTACGACAAAGTACGGCGCGAGGCGCTCCTGCACAACGGGATGCTCGGCGAGGTGACATCCGAACGTCACGGCTATCCGAAGTACGCCGCCAAGATGGCGACCGGCACGGGCAAGACCTGGGTGCTCAACGCCCTCCTGATCTGGCAGCACCTCAACAACCGGGCCGATCCGACGGATCCGCGCTTCAGTAGCAACTTCCTCATCGTGGCACCCGGGCTCATCGTCTACGACCGCCTGCTCGACTCGTTCCTCGGCACGAAGGGCGCGAGCGAGCGGGATTTCGCCACGAGCGACATCTATGCGCAGCGGGAGCTCTTCGTGCCCGACGACCGTCGACCGGCGCTCTTCTCGTTTCTGCAGACATCCGTCGTCACCAAGAAGGAGATCGGCAGCAAGGTCACCGGCACGGGCATGATCGCGATCACCAACTGGCACCTGCTGGCCGGCGTCGAAGACCCCGACTTCCTCGACGACGATGAGGAGCGCATCCTCGCGCCGGGCGAGGAGATCGACGTCGCCGCCGCTATCGGCAGCTTCTTTCCGCTGACCCCGGGAACGTCGACCGGCAACTCCCTCGAGACGCTCGACCGGCGCTTCGCCCGCGGCCGCCCGCTCGACCATCTCGTCGGGCTGTCGAACCTCGTCGTCTTCAACGACGAGGCCCACCACGTGCACCAGATCGCCAATGCGGATGAGACGACAGACGTCGAGTGGCAGAAGAGCCTGAGCGCGATCGCCGAGCCGAAGGGCCGTCGCTTCGTGCAGGTCGACTTCTCGGCGACTCCCTACAACGAGACCGGCTCGGGATCGAAACGTAGGAAGAAGTGGTTCCCGCACATCGTCGTCGACTTCCCGCTCTTCGCCGCGATGCGGCAAGGCCTCGTGAAGTCATTGGCGCTCGACAAGCGCACCGAGATCGCGTCACTGCCGCTCGATTTCACGGCCGAGCGCGACGAGCGCAACCAGATCATCGGCCTCTCCGACGGCCAGCGCACGATGATCCGCGCCGGCGTGAAGAAGCTGCAGATTCTCGAGCAGAAGTTCGTCGAGACGAACGAGGTCAAACACCCGAAGCTCCTCATCGTCACAGAAGACACCAAGGTCTCGCCCTTCGTCGAAGACTTCCTCCGCGAGAGCGGGCTCTCCGACGACGAGTTCCTGCGTGTGGACTCGGGGCGAAAAACCGAACTCGGCCCGAAGGAGTGGGAGCCGATGCGCGAACGGCTCTTCGACATCGACCGCCACTCCGACCCCACAGTCATCATCAGCGTGTTGATGCTGCGTGAAGGCTTCGACGTCAACAACATCTGCGTGATCGTTCCTCTGCGGAGCTCGGCCTCCGGGATCCTGCTCGAGCAGACCATCGGACGCGGGCTTCGACTGATGTGGCGCGGCGACGAGGCCATCGACGAGCTCAAACTCGAGACCCGGCAGCGGATGCAACTGCACAAGGCTCCGACCAACTACTTCGATGTGCTCTTCGTCGTCGAGCACCCCGCGTTCGAGGGCTTCTACGACGACCTCGTCGGCACCGGGGTGGCTGTGGCCGTCGACGACGCGTCGGATTCCACGAGTGCGACCGGCGATCTGGAGACCGTGGAGCTCCGCGACGGCTACGAGAGCTACGACTTCCGCGTGCCCGCGATCATCCGCGATGTCGAAGAGGAGCTCGTGAGGCCGAGCATCGATCCCCTGTCGCTCGAGGTCGGCAAGTATCCGCTCGACGATCTTCTTGCCATGATCGGCACAGGTGATCGCTTCGCCTCCCACGACCTCGAGACGGGCACCCAGTACGGCGACTTCCGCGTCGACGGCGGTGTGATGACGGCGACCGGCTACAACGACTATCTCTCACGCATCACGAACCGCATCACCGAAGCACTCGGACGCACCTTCGTGAACACGACCCAGCAGTACAACAGGCTCAGCGAGTTCCCGATCCTGCAGACCCACAAACCCCTCCTCCTCGGCTGGATCGACCGCTACATCCGAAGCCGTTTGTTCGGGCGGGCATTCGACCCTCTCGACGCCGAGAACTGGCGTGTGCTCCTCCTCGCCGATGTCTCGAAAGACATCGCGGGCGTCTTCGCGACGGCTTTGCTCGAGTCTCAGCAGAGCGTGGCCGTCCGCGAAGCGATCGTGCATCATCGCCTCGCATCCGAGGTCTCGACGATCACGGTGCGAACAAGCGCAGCGGTCGCAGTCACCAAGTGCATCTACCCGAAGCTTCGTGTTCCCGCACGCGGCGGTGGCCTCGAACGGCTGTTCATCGAGTGGGCCGACACGGATGCCGCGGTCGAGGCCCTCCTCAAGATCGACGAGTTCCGGCACGACTATCTGCACCGCCCCTACCTGAAAGCCGATGGCATGCCCGCGCAGTACTCCCCCGACTTCCTCGTGCGAACCGCGCACGAGGTCTATGTCGTTGAGACGAAAGCGCAGTCGGCCCTCAGCGACGAGAACGTGCAGCGCAAGAAGCGCGCGGCGCTCGCCTGGTGCGAGCAGCTCAACGAGCTCGCGCCGGAGCACCGCGACGACCGGCTCTGGCACTATGTGCTGCTCGGCGAGTCGACCGCGCGCGACTGGCATTCGAAAGGCGAGCAGGCGTCGCGGCTGCTCGCCTTCGCGCGACTCCGCCGAGACAACGGGCCGACCGACGTACCGCTCTTCTCATGAGGATCGCGTGCAGCGAATGCTCCGCGTCGGTGATGATCGTCGTTGCCGGAGGCGATTGGGGGCACGCCCGGCGTCGGAAGGATGACGGGGAAACCTGCATCCTCTCTCGACGCTACATTCCAGAACCCGCCGGCCTCGGCGATCAGTCCGAGTCGGAGTCGTCCGGATCCTCGTCGCGCTCGTCGACATCGCCGTCTGCCGCGTGCAGAGCCGCGAACCGCTCCCACTCCTCCAAGAGATGCTCCACGGCACTGTGGAAGCGCGCAGTGGCTGCGCCGGGGGTCGTGTCGCCGAAGTAGTGCGCGACCCAGTGCGCCAAGCGGGCGGCGCTCTGCGGGTCGTGGCTGAGCGCGTCGATGCGGCGGACGATGCGGGGGGCGTCCGCCGCGTCCAGCCACTCGCAGTCCGACAGGTAGCCGTGGGAGTCGATCTGCGCCTGCGGGTTCACCGGACGGGTGATGAGCAGCGGCTTGCCTGCCGCGAGCCTGTCATAGACCATCGCCGAGATGTCGACGATCGCGACATCCGCCGCCTGCAGCTGCCAGCCGAGCTCGGCGCCGGTGTCGTGCACGTGCTGCGCACTCGGGTCGCTCGCGTTGGCGGCCGCGAGCAGCGCGACGATCTCGCGGTCGGCAGCGGCGTACGCGCCGTCGACGACGCCGCTGCGCGGGTGCGGGCGGTAGATCACCCGATAGGCTCCGCTCGCGAGCAGATCGCGCACGAGGGCCACGCCGTGGGTCGCGATCGAGCCGTAGGCCGCCGCCGCGCGGTCGCCCTCCCAGGTGGGCGCGTAGAGCACGACGCCGCGGTCGTCGGGCGTGTACGGCAGGGCGCCCGAATAGTGGTCGGCCTGGGGGCGGCCGATGCGGATCGCGCGCTTGTCGAAGTCGTAGTCCCAGAGCACGCGGCCGAGCCGCTCGACGGCGGCGTCGCCCGCGACGAACGCGTAGTCGTAGGCCTTGAACTGGTTGGTCGTCATATACATCTTGTCGCTCTCACCGTGGTTGATGAAAACGTGCCAGCGGCGCCCGTAGCGCATCATCTGGAAGTTGCGGGTGTTCTGGTTGACGTAGAGCACGAGATGCAGATCCTGCTCGGCGATGAACGTCTCGAGGTCGACGACCTTGCGCACATACGCGACCGGCACCGGCGACTCGTCGAGCAGCACGTTCGCGGCCGTCGCATTGCGCGACAGGATGACGACGGGCCAGGTCTTCGCGAGCTCGGCGAGCGGTTTGTACCACTGGCGGATCTGGTACATGTTCACGTCGTCGTCGGCGAAGTAGATGCCGATGCGGAAGGTATGCGGCCGGAAGGGCGAGCGGCCGGCCAGCTTGCCCCTCAGCGACCGCTGCGAGCGGCGGGAGGCGAGAAGATCCATGCCCACACGCCAGCCGAGCTTCACATCGTTCACGACACCCACGGTTCCAGGCTACCGAGAGCCCCGGTCGGGTGCCGCCGATGGGGTGGCGGCGGCGGCTACCGGTAGCCAATCGTTATGGCGGCGGCATCCGCGAGTCGGCGGCATCCGCTCAGATGACGGGCGGGCGGCCGGCGGCGGTCATGCGCCACACGGTGCGCCAGCTGATCGGCCGTCGTTCACCCGGGTCGCTGCGCCAGCCCTCGAGCCAGCCGCCGAACCAGGCGCGCAACGCCTGCGGGCGACGTGCCCAGCGCAGGATCTGCACCCCCGTCCACGACCCGACGTAGAGCGGAACGAGCGCCGCCGGCAGGTTGCGCCGGGCCAGCCAGACCCGGTTGCGGGCGTTCAGGCGGTAGTAGTAGCTGTGCCGCGTGGGCTCGATGGCCGGGTGATTGGCCTCCAGCTCTCCCGCGTACCAGGTGCGTTTCCCCTGATCCCAGACCCGCCATGCGAGCTCTATGCCTTCGTGGGCATAGAAGAACGGATCCGCCCAGCCGCCGGTCGCGTCGAATACCGCGCGCGGCAACAACACGGCGCCCTCCCACACCGAGAAGACGTTGCTCGAGTGGGCGGCATCCCCTTTGCGGATGCGCGGCACCCATCGCCGGGGCGCCGTCGTGCCCGAGGGGTCGACGACCCGCGGCTGCACGAGACCGATGCCCGGGTCGGCTTCGATGAGCCCGATCGCGGTGCGCAGGAACCCCGGATGGGCGAGGCTCGCGTCGTCGTCGAGGAAGAAGACGTACTCGCCCTCCACGAGCCGCACCCCTCGGTTGCGCCCTGCCGGGATGCCCAGGTTCTCGGGCAGGTGCAGGGTCTTCACACCGGCGGGCAGGCCGGTCGGGTCCCAGCCGTTGCCCACGCAGACGATGTCGAGCACGACGCCGCGCTGGTCGAGCAGGCTCCGGATGCCGCGAGCCAGATCCTGCTCGCGCGTGCCCTGGGTGAGCACCACGACCCCGACGCGCGGCAGCCGCGCGTCGGGCCCCGCGGGCTCACGCTCGGCGGGCGCAGGCTCGGCGGGCGCAGGCTCGGCCGGCCCCTCAGGCCCGGACACGCTTGGAGGCCATGATCGCGACGAAGTGGCCGATCACGGCGAGGATCGACAGAGGAACGAGGGCCACGAGCAGCACTCGGTCGGCGAGCTCGCCGCCCACGAAGACGCCGACGATGGCTGTGATGAACGCGAGGATGGTCAGTTCGACGGAGTGGTAGAGGCGGTGGAACGGCAGGAACCGGGCGAGCCGGCGGGCCCGCGCGACGAGGCCGCCGGTCGGTTCGGACTCCCCGCGGCGGTCGGCGAGCTTGGTGAGGCCCGCGTTGGCCCGCGCCACGTGGACCATGTCGTTGAGCGCCTTGTTGAGCACGATCACGAGGGCGAGCAGCGCGCCCAGCGTCGTCCAGAGGAAGTCGTCGGGGAAGTCGAGCGGATACCCGGCGGCGCGGATGCCGAGGGCGAGCGGAATGAGCGCCTCGGTCGTGTAGTGCCCGACCTTGTCGAGGAAGACGCCGGCGGGCGAGGAGGTTCCGCGCCAGCGCGCGACCTCGCCGTCACAGCAGTCGACGAGCATCTGCAGCTGGCCGAGCACGAGCGCGAGCACCGCGCCCGTGATGCCGGGCACGAGCAGCGCCGCGGCGGTCGACCAGCCCACCAGGATCATGAGCCCGGTGACGCCGTTGGCGCTGATCGAGGTCTTGAGCAGAAGCCAGGTGAGGTAGGGCGAGAGCTTGCGCAGGTAGAGCGAGGCCGTCCAGTGCTCGGCGTTGCGGCGTTGGCGAACGGCATCCGGCTGGGCGACGGAGCGCAGCTCGGCGATGCTCGTGGGCCGGCCGGCGTGCGCGGTGGGCGTGGCCGGGCCCGGCGCGTCAGGCCGGCGCTGATGGGGCTGATGCGGGGAGGTCATGTCGCGTCACCTCCCCGTGTGAGCCGTGATGTTCTTCGTGAGCTTGAAGAAACCGAGCACGAAGCCGATCCCCCAGCTGAAATGGATGCACGGCAAGACTATGAGAAACCACAGCGAGGAGCGAAGTCCGTCGCGCACGCCGACCGCGAGCATCGCGACGATGACGATGAGCGCGTAGAACGCGGGGGCCGCGAAGCCGATGAGCAGCCAGGGCGCGACCCCGGATGCCGCCTGCACGACGCCCGCGAGGCCGAGGAGGGTGCCCAGCACGACCACGAGCACCATCGCCGGGGGCGCGAAGTAGCGCACCGAGTTGGAGGCCGGGAAGCGGTTCGCGAGCTCGCCGCGCCAGAGGCCGGTGGAGAGGAACTGCCGGGCGAGACGGGGCAGGCTCGCACGGGGGCGGTAGACGACCGTGAGCGCGGGCGTGAACCACACGGTTCCGCCGTTCCTGCGCAGGCGGCGGTTGAGCTCCCAGTCCTGGCCGCGCTTGATCTCCTCGTCGAAGAGCCCCACCCTCAGCAGGCTCTCGCGCCGGAAGACGCCGAGGTAGACGGTCTCGGCGGGCCCTTCGGCGCCGCCCACGTGGATGGGCGTGCCGCCGAGGCCGACCCGGGAGCCGTAGGCGCGGGCGACGGCTTTCTCGAACGCCGTCGTGCCTTCGGCGGCCATGACCCCGCCGACGTTGTCGGCTCCGGTGCGCAGGATGGTCTCGACCGCGAGAGCCGTGTAGTCGGGCGGCAGCACCGAGTGGGCGTCGACCCGCACGACGATCGGATACCGGGATGCGCGGATGGCGATGTTGAGGCCCGCGGGCGTCGATCCCACCTCGTTGTCGATCACGTGGACGCGCTCATCGGTCGCCGAGAGCTCTGCGACGAGCTCCGTGGTGCCGTCGATGCTGGGGCCGAGGGCGATCGTGACCTCGAAGGGGCCGTCGTACCGCTGACCGAGCAGGCTGTCGACGGCCGCGCGCACGTGGGTCACGTCGTTGAGCACGGGCATCACGTAGGAGACCCCGGGAAGCGGGTTGGCGTCGTCGCCGGGTTTCTGTTGCGCCATGCGGTCCACTACTCACTGATCAGGTCGGTCGAGCCTATCAGCGGGTCTGGGGCGCACGACGACGCTGCGCCGCCGGAACGTGTCCGGCGGCGCAGCGACGTGGTGGCGGGGCGCAGCGGGCTTATCCTGCGAACTCGCCGAGGGTGACCGTGACGGTCTGGGTCTTGCCGTCGCGCACGAAGGTCACGTCGGCCTCGCTGCCCGCGGCCAGGTAGCGCACCTGCGCGGTCAGGTCGATGCTGTCGGTGATCGGCACGCCGTTGAAGTTGGTGATGACGTCGCCCGACTTCAGGCCGGCCTTCTCGGCCGCCCCGCCCTGCGTGAGGTCTCCGAGGAGCGCGCCGGCGACGTCGCTCGTGCCGGAGGAGGAGGCGTCGGTCACTCCGGCGCCGAGCAGGCCGTGGCTGGCCGTGCCGTTCTGGATGAGCTCATCCGAGATGCGCTTGGCGAGGTTCGACGGGATCGCGAAGCCGACGCCGATGCTGCCGGCGGTCTCTCCGCTGCTGCCGGCGCCCGCGATGGCGACGTTGACGCCGATGAGCTGGCCCTTCGAGTTGAGCAGCGCGCCACCGGAGTTGCCCGGGTTGATCGCGGCATCCGTCTGGATGACCGAGAGCGAGATGCTCGACTGGGGCTGCTGCTGTTGCTGCTGCTGGCCTTCCTGGCCGGGGATGTCGAAGTTCCAGAAGTCGAACGGGCTCTGACCGCCCTGCTCGCCCTGGCCCTGGTCGCCCTGGTCGGGAGCCTGCTCGGTGTCTTTCGGGGCAGCCGAGGAGGCGACGGTGATGCTGCGGTTGAGCGCGCTCACGATGCCGTTGGTCACGGTGCCGGAGAGGCCGAGCGGAGCGCCGATCGCGATGGCGGTGTCGCCGACGTTGAGCTTCGAGGAGTCCGCGAAGGTGATCGGGGTGAGGCCCTTCGCGTCGTCGAGCTTGATGACGGCGATGTCGGCGACCGGGTCGGTTCCCACGACGGTGGCCGTGTAGAGCTTGCCGTCGTTGGCCTGCACCGAGATGGTGGGGTTGGCGATCTGGCCGTCGAGCGTCACGACATGCGTGTTGGTGAGCACGTAGCCGTCCTCGGTCAGGATGACGCCGGAGCCGGTGCCCGCGGAGCCGTCACCCTGCACCGAGATGGTGACGACGCTCGGCGATGCGTTGGCCGCGACCGCGGTGATCGTGTTGACGTCGTCGGTGTTGTTGACGACGACGGTTCCCGAGCCCGTGTTGGAGCTGCTCACGACCGTGGGGTTCTGGCTGAACGCCCAGACCGCGACGCCGGCGCCCGAGGCGCCTCCGAGCAGTGCGCCGACCGCGAGGGCCGCGATGACGGCGACGCCGCCCTTGCTGCCGCTCTTCTTGGGGGCCTTGGCGCCGAGGGTCGGGGGAAGGGGCTGAGTGGGCGCGGTCGCATAGTTCTGCTGCGCGGCGTGCGGGGCGTAGCCCGGTGTGCCGGCGGCGGGCTGGCCGAACGACCCGTGACCGTAGTCGGCGGTCGGCTGGGCCTGCGCGGGGGCGCCGTACGGCGCGGTGTGGTTGGGGGCCGCGTGGTTGGGAGCGGAGGGGCCGGCGACGGTCGGCGGGATGACGGGGACCACGGGCGGCACGACGGGAGTCGGCGCAGCGGGGGTGTGCGCCGCCGGGGTGTGCGCAGCGGGGGTCTGCGGAGCGGGGGTCTGCGCAGCGGGCGCGGGAGCCGCGGGAGCAGCAGGAGCCTGCGTGGCAGGGGTGTGGGCGACGGGAGCCTGCGCGGCAGGAGCCTGCACGGGCGCCGCCGGCGTCTGCTCTGCGGGAGTCTGCGCGACCGGCGCGGGTGCCGGCACGGCCGGAGGCGTGACGGGCTGCTGCGCGACGTACGGAGACGGAGCCGGTGCCTCGACGGGCGCGGCCGGAGGCGTGACGGGCTGCGGTGCGACGGACTGATCGGCGACCGGCTGAGCGCTGGTGTGAGCACTCGCGAGCGTCTCGCTCGGCTGCGTTCCTGTCGCCTGCTGCGTCGCTGCTGCCTGCTGCGTCTCTGCGGCCGGCTGGCTCGGTGTCGCGGTCGGCTCGGCGGCCGGAGTGGTCTCGGCGGCCGGTGTCGGAGACGCCGGGGTCGGGGTCGTCTCGGGAGCGCCGGCCTGAGCCGATGCCGCGTTCTCGTCGGAGGTGGATTCGGGTTCGTGCGAAGTCTCAGTCATGGGGTGCTCCTTCCAAGCAAGGCTAGCTTCCAACTCGAAGCTGTACGTTGTCTCTGCGATAACTGGGAGCCGACCTGATGGTTCCGGTGACCTTGCCCGGGTGCCTGCCCAGCCCGTTTTCTGCCGCCGTCTCAGCAGCCCGGCGCTGTGCGCACGACGCCGCATTCCCCGGTCACGACGACGGTTCCGGCCTGCCGGATCGCGGCTGCGATGGGGGTGCCGGCGCTGTCGAGGGTGCCCTCGATACGCCGCCACGTCATCCCTGCGAAACGATACTCCGCGCGGTAGACGGCCGTCGGGGTGATGGTGAAGTTCCCAGCATTGTGAAAGGCATGGCTCGTGGATGTCGCGGAGAACTCGGGCAGCGACAGCTCAGCCCAGCGCGCGCCGCCCGTCCCCGACCGCCGTGTCTCGCCGTCGCCGTAGTCCCACGCGTAGCCGACCGGCACGAACCGCACCTCGGCGGGGAAGCCCAGCAGCGATCCGCTCTGCTCGTGGGTGCCCGCCGAGGAGACGAGGTTCGTCTCGAGCCCGGCCACGCCCCAGCCGTTCGGCTCCATCGCCGCGACCGGCGGCTGCGGACGGAAGCCCACCAGATCGCTCAGCTCCACGGTGAGCTCCGCCGGATCGGGCGCCTCGTAGTCGACGCACACGAGCGCCCTGCCATCGCGCCCCGCGACGCAGTTGTCGGGAACCGCCGGAGCACCCGCACCGCCCGACCCCGCACCCGCACCGGAGCCGTCACCCGTGTCGCCGCCCGAGCCGCCCCGGCCCGCTCCGTCGCTCCCGGGTCCGCCGGCGACCCCTCCGTCGCTCCCGGATGCCCCGCCACCCTCACCCGCCCACAGCTCGACCTCATCGCCCCGCACGGTGCCGCTGTGCGCTGGCGGTTTTGCTCCCGAACAAAACCCGCTCGCAATCTCAAACTGAGTGCAGCCATCTGAGGCCGGCGTAGCTGGAAGCACACCCAAACTCATCGACATCGAAACGATTAGCAGAAGCTCTCGCCGGACCATGGCTCACTCTGACTAACCCTAAGAGTCCTAGATTGCTCGCTCGATTCGAGGAGCACTTCCAGCGCGACACGAGTTATTCGATCCTTCGGCGTAATGTCCAGACCATTTGCATCCCGAATTGTTATCGCAGCCACGTCAGAGCAGACGTAGAGACTCACCTGCAGCTCATCGCCTTTCTCTTCAATCTTCTGGATCGAAGCAGTGTCAAATGTTGAGTTTCCTTCCTGGTAGATGCCCTGATCTCGAAGGGTTTGGAACGACTGAATCTCCCTCCCCGCCCACGCCCCGCTCGCAACCTGCTTAATCCTCTCGGGATTGGCGCCTCCCTCGTTTGCGATCAGATCGCTCATCGCCAGATACGCCGCGTACGCCTCGGTGGCTGCGGCGAGCGCCTCCTCGTCGGTCGCGAAGACGGCGGAATCGGTCGGGGCCGAGGAGGTGCTGCTCGGCGGATCCGGCGGCACGGTGCATCCGCTCAGCGTGATCGCGCCCAGCACGACGACAACGGCGGCAGCCCCCACCCGGGCGACGATTCGTTCGAACATGCCTCAACGCTAGAACAGCCGGCCGTCATGCCGCTGTTTCTCTCCACACCCTGTTGTCCACAACCGTCGCCTTCGCAGACGACGACTCACATCCGTGTCGCGGCCCGCGTCCGGCGACTCCGGCATCCGTTAGCGTGGTCGCACAGCACATCCACTCTCGCGACGGAGGCACCATGTCACTCTCCGGTCCGTCACCCATCGGTCCGTCACTCTCCGGCCCGTGGCGGCGCGCCGCTGCCGGCGCAGGCCTCCTCGGGTCCGACGGTGCGGTGAGGCCCACGATCTTCGCCGAGATGAGCGCGCTCGCGAGCAGCACGGGTGCGATCAACCTCGGGCAGGGCTTCCCCGACGAAGACGGGCCGGCCGAGGTGCTCGACGCGGCCCGCGAGGCGATCGCGCAGGGGGTGAACCAGTACCCGCCCGGGCGAGGGTCGGCCGTGCTGCTCGAGGCGATCGCCGCCCACCAGCACCGCTTCTACGGGCTCGACGTCGATCCGCAGCGCGAGGTGCTCGTGACCGCCGGCGCCACGGAGGCCCTCGCCGCGACGATCCTCGGCCTCGTCGAGGAGGGCGACGAGGTGCTGACCCTCGAGCCGTTCTACGACGCCTACGGAGCCCTCATCGAGCTGGCTCGTGGCGTGCACACCACGGTGCCGCTGCGCTCCCCCGACTTCCTGCCCGACCACGGCGAGCTGCGCGCGGCGGTGACCGACCGCACGCGGCTCATCCTGATCAACTCGCCGCACAATCCGACCGGCTCCGTGCTGCCGGTCGAGACGCTCGACCTCATCGTCGAGCTCGCCCACCGCCACAACGCGATCATCGTGACCGACGAGGTCTACGAGCACCTCACCTTCCGGGTCGCGCACGTGCCGATCGCGTCCCGCCCCGGCGCGCGGGAGCGCACGATCACGATCTCCTCGGGCGGCAAGACGTTCAGCACGACCGGCTGGAAGATCGGCTGGGCCATCGCCCCGAGCGAGCACATCACGGCGATCCTGGCCGTCAAGCAGTTCCTCACCTACGTGAACGGCGCGCCGTTCCAGCCGGCGACCGCGCTCGGGCTCGGCCTGCCCGACGAGTTCTTCGTCTCGGCGGCGGCGACGCTGGAGCGCAAGCGCGACATCCTCTCGGCCGGTCTGAGCGCAGCGGGCTTCACCGTCTCGCGTCCGCAGGGCGGCTACTTCGTGATCGCGGATGCCGCACCCCTCGGCTACGCAGACGCCGCCGACTTCTGCCGCCGCCTGCCCGAGCTCGCCGGTGTCGTGGGGGTTCCGCTCTCGGCGTTCTGCCATCCGCGTATGGCGGCCGAGACGGCATCCCTCGTGCGTTTCGCCTTCTGCAAGCGCGTGGACGTGCTCGAGCGCGCCGCCGTCCAGCTCGCCGGCCTCTGACGCCCGCCTCCGCCGTCCCGCTCGCCGCCCTCCGCCGCCCTGCCCTTCCGCGGCCCCGCCGTCACACCCCACCACCCCGCCCCGTCCCGCTCGCCGCCCTGCGCCGCCCCGCGCCGCCCCGCTCTTCCGCCACCCTGCGCCGCCTTGCCCTTCCGCGGCCCCGCTGTCACACCCGCCCCGTCCCGCTCGCCGCCCTGCGCCGCCCCGCGCCGCCCCGCTCTTCCGCCGCCCCGCCGTCGCGCCCTTCCGCCGCCCCGCCCGCCTGTGCACGCGCCGGTCGTTCGGCGCCGAGCACGGGCGAAGCCATTCGCCGAGCGCGGGTTTGTTCGCCAGCGCGCCACACCGAGGCTCGTCGCCCGCGAACAAACCCGCGCTCGCGAGAAAACCCGGGGTCGACGAAATGGGGCGACGCCGAGCGCGGGGTTGTTCGCGACCGCGGTGCACCGAAGCTCGTCGCCCGCGAACAAACCCGCGCTCGCGAAAACCCGGGGTCGCGAAAACCCGGGCTCGACGGAATGGGACGGCACCGAGAGCCCACGGTCGGCGAGAGGGCACGACAGCGGGGCAGCCTCAGCGAGAGGGCACGACGGCGGGGGCTGCAGCGACGAGGCGCCCGGAGCAGCCCGGCCGCCCGCGCGGCCGCGGCTCAGCGGGGAACGACGGTGAAGCGGCGCAGGGCGAGGGCGGGGTTGACCGCGCGCACGCGCTCGATGCGGTCGACGCGGATGTGGGCGACCGCGACATCCGTCTCGTCGCCGATCGTCACGAGCTCGACGCCCATGGGGTCGACGACCATGCTGTTGCCCACGCCGACGGGCGGCACGTGGTCGGCGGCGGCCACGTAGACGGTGTTCTCGAGTGCCCGCGCGGTGACGAAGGTGCGCCAGTGGTGCTCTTTGAGCGGTCCGCGAACCCATTCGGAGGGCACGACGACGAGTTGCGCCCCGGCGTCGACGACCCGCCGGGTGACCTCGGGGAACCGCAGGTCGT
Organism: Compostimonas suwonensis; assembly: GCF_002797855.1. GTDB lineage: Bacteria > Actinomycetota > Actinomycetes > Actinomycetales > Microbacteriaceae > Compostimonas > Compostimonas suwonensis. The sequence continues at coordinate 601,168 of NZ_PGFB01000003.1, read as the reverse complement.
AGCAGGTCTGCAGCCCCACGACCACGCCGTCGACCGTGAAGGTCTCCGGCTCCGCGACCGGGCCGGGCACGACCCAGTCGGACTCGCGCTGGCCGAAGGCGTCGTAGAGGTGCATCTTGCGGTAGCTCGCGACGACGGCGTTGGCCGGCGACACGGCGACGAGGGTGTTCGAGAAGCGCTCGGGGTCGTCGCTCGTCTCGAGCATTCCCGCGACGAGGTAGACGCCGAACTCGACGGCCAGGTCGGTGAGCGCGGCGACGAAGGCCCCGTCGAACGACTCGGCGGCCTCGACGGATGCCGGGCCCAGCGGATTCGCGAAATGGGAGGCGTATTCGGGCAGCACGACCAGTCGCGCACCCCGTTGCGCCGCGGTCTTCACGAGCGCGCGGATCGCGGCCAGATTCGCCGCCTTGTCGTCCGTGGGCGCGAACTGCGCGACGGCCACCCCGATCTCGGTCATTCCATCACCTCGAGGCAACCCTACTCGCGCCTACTCGGCGACGTCGGCGGCCTCGGCCGAAGCCATGTCCGCGGTCCCGCAGGCACCGGCGAGGGAGCCCTCGGGATCACGGGCGACCGGAGCGCCGGTAGCAGCGCCCGCATCCGCCTACACGGCACCCGCTCCACGAACGGCGGCACCGGCATCCGCCCCCACGCCCTCGACACCACCGGCACCACCACCCTCGACGCCCTCGACACCACCGTCGGCATCAGCAGCACCAGCAGCACCGCCCGCATCAGCACCCCTCGCGTCCGCCGCCGGCAGCGTCACGCGGAACGTCGAGCCGACGCCCTCCTCGCTCTCGACGCCCAGGACGCCCTCGTGGGCCGCGACGATCGCATGCGTGACGCTGAGGCCGAGCCCGATGCCCTGCACGGCGTTGCGGGCGGATGCCGCGCTGCGGAAGAACCGCGTGAAGATCTGCTCGAGATCCTCGTCGGAGATGCCGACGCCCGTGTCGCTCACGAAGAGCTCGACGGAGCCGTCGCGCAGCACGAGCCCCGTCGTCACGGTGCCGCCGTGCGGGGTGAACTTGATGGCGTTGGAGATGAGGTTGTCGCAGACCTGCCCGAGGCGCAGCGCCTCGCCGAGCACCGCGGGGATCTCGCCGTCGACGGCGAGCTCGAGCACGATGCCGGCGGCGTTCGCCGCGGGGAGGGCCGCCTCGACGGAGGCCTCGAGCACGGTCACGAGATCGACGGTCGTGGCATCCATCAGGATCGTGCCGGCGGCGAACTGGCTCGTGAAGAGCAGGTCGCCCACGAGCCGGTCGAGGCGCCCGACGTTGCGCTCGGTGATGTCGAGGTAGCGCCGCTGCTGCTCGCCCAGCGGCTCGAGCTCGTCGCGCAAGACCTCGAGGTAGCCGAGGATGGAGCTCAGCGGGGTGCGCAGCTCGTGGGAGACGAGCGCGATGAACTCGTCTTTGAGCCGCGACACCTCGAGCGAGGCGGTCATGTCGATCGCGATGAGGATGAACCCGACGCGGTTGCCGTCGGAGTCGACGTGCGGCGAGACCCGCAACTGCACGGGCAGCTCGCTGCCGTCTCTGCGCACGTAGTGCCAGAGGGTGGCGGGGTCGACGATCTCGAGCAGGGCGTCGATCACCTGGGCGCCGGAGGGCGTCTCGTTGCCTTCGAGGGCGAGCCGGGTGCGGGCGCCGAGCGACCGCTCCTCGAACTGGCCCTCTCTGATGAGCTTCAGCGCCGACATCCGGCCTTCGACCTCGGCGGCCGTGTAGCCGAGCATGAGCTCGGCGCCCGGGTTGAAGGCGCGCACGACGCCGGAGAGATCCGTCTCGATGACGGCCTGACCGGTGATCGAGTTCCAGATGCTGACCCGGAAGGCCTGCTCTTCGAGCAGCCTCGCCTCCTGGATCTCGAGGGCCGCGGCCCGCTGCTCGCTCTCGATGAGCAGGGTCTGCTTCTCGTCGCGCAGGGCTTCGGCCGAGCGCACCCGCAAGCGCAGCCGATGCGAGAGGTCGTTGATGATGCCGGCGGCGAGCGTGAAGACGAGCGGGGTGTAGAAGGCGCGGAAGATCTGACCGTCGACGCTGAGCAGCCCCGGCTGCAGCAGGAAGGGCAGGGCCTGGGTCGCGACGACCGCGAGCATGGCGAAGACGACGAAGCGCACGCCCTCCTCCGCCGCGATCCAGACGACGGGCAGCAGGATGAGCGCGCTGTAGATGGAGGTGAAGCCGCCCGTGCCCATCCGGAAGAGACCGATGGCCAGGAGCGAGACCACGGGGATCAGCAGGCCCCAGAAGTGCGGGATGCGCTCCCACGGCACGATGACGGAGGCGATGGTGGCGATCACGAGCAGCGCGATGCCCGAGACGGCCCAGCCGAGATCCTGGATGCCGATGCCCGGGATGAGCGTCAGGAACAGGCCGACGGCGAAGGCGATCGCGATCGGGGCCTGCTTGATCGAGGGCGGAGGCGAGTCGATGTCGAACTGCTCCATAAAGCGCGCTACCGCCACGGTCGACTACCCCCTTCGATCCAGCGAAAGCTCTCAGTGACCGCGGCGGCTCTGGAGGCCGCCATCGCCAGTGGAATTCACTCTAGAGGTCATTCCGCCTCGCGCCCGACAGTTGACGTGAACTGGGGTACCTAACAGGATTCCCTCATCAGGGGTGATATATCGCGCGCGGAAACCTTGCGCTCACCCCCGCAAGTGCGGTAAACCTCAGGTAGGCCTCCCTAGCGGCCTCAGTGGAACGGATCACCCGAATGAAGACGTCTGCCGCTGTGCATTGAGTAAGACGACCTCTCGATGCGCACGCTCAACCCGAATGCTCGTGTGAGCTCCCTCCCCGGGAGCCGGCTTCGTGTGCGCCCCCGTCCCGGCCGGACTCCGGCCGACACCGCGATGGATGACGACCCATCCCCCCGGTAGCCGGCACGTGCAATGGTCGAGATCTTCGGACGACAAGCCGAGCTTCAGCGGATAACCACTCTCGCTGAGGCCCCGAAGGAGAGCGCGCTGCTCATCCTGGGCGACCGGGGCGCAGGCAAGAGCCTCCTGCTCGAGGCCGCGCACGCGAGCTCCTCGATCCCGGCCGTGATCCTGCGCACCAATCCCAACGAGGCGGATTGGCCGCTCTCCGGGTTCTCCTCGGTGTTCGCCTCGATCGACGACGCCCGGGCCGCGGAGTTCGGCGGGCGATTCACCCTCCGCTCCACCGACGAGGAGCACATGTTCTCGGCCGCGCGCGATCTGCTCTCGGTGCTGCGCGGGCTCTCGCTCGAGCCCATCCTCGTGCTCGTCGACGACATCGATCACATGGATGCCGCGAGCCAGGTGCTCATCGGATTCATGGCGGGCCGGCTCGCGGGCACGGGCCTGCGGCTCGTGGTGACCGCGACATCCGTCGACGAGCGCAGCCCGCTCGCCGGCATGCCGCTGCTGACGCTCGCGCCGCTCGACACGGCGCAGTCGTTCGAGCTCGCCCTCTCGCTCAGCGGCCCCGTGCGCGACGAGGGCACGCTGCGGGTGCTCGCCTGGCAGAGCGCCGGCATCCCGCTCGCCCTGATCGACAACCTCCGGGTGCTCAACGACGATCAGCTGCGCGGCCACGCCGCCCTGAGCCTCCCCCCGCATCTGGGCTCGATCACCGAGTCGTCGGCGGCCGCCCGGCTGAGCGAGCTCGGCATGGCGCAGCGCGCGGTGCTCGAACGGATCGCACTCGCCCCGCTCACGAGCCTCGCCGCGCTGACCCGGGGCGATGAGGACGACGCCGACGTGACCGACGATCTGCTCACCGACGACTGGATCGTCGCCCGTGGGCCGTTCGTGCAGCTGAGCGATCCCCTCATCCGCTCGTATCTGTGGTGGAGCCTGGATGCGCGCAGCCGCCGGGAACTGCATCACGAGCTCGCCGACGCCCACGCCGGTGTCGACGACCGGCTGTCGGAGTGGCACAGGAGCTTTCTTCCGGGCACGGCGCCTCCGGCGGGCTGCGGGCTGCTGAGCGCGGCCGTCGCCTTCGAGCGCGAGGGGTTCTCCGACGCGGCGATCGAGTTCGGCGACCGCGCGCCTCATGAGGAGGACGGCGACACCGGCAACCCCTGGCGGCTCCTCGATCTCGTCGAAGCCTTCCTCCTGCACGGTGAGCTGTCGTATGCCGCCCGCTATCTCGTGCGCGCCCGCTACGAGACGAAGGGCCCGGCGCTGCTGCGGCTCGCCGCGCTCGAGGCGAGCATCGAGTTCGCCCGCGACCAGCAGGTCGCGCTGAGCGACGTCGACATGTGGGCGGGCATCTACTCCGAAGACGACCCGCACGGCGCCGTGCGCCTGCTCGCGATCGCCGCGAGCTTCCACGCCGACCGCTGGGATCTGGATGCCGCACGCCGCCTTCTCGATCAGGCCTCCTCCATCGCCCCCTCGATCGAGACCGAGTCGTATGTGTCGGCGGCGCGGATGCTCGCCGACTCGATCGACGGACACCTCCCGCCCAACGCCGAGCTCTTCGACGATCTCAACAGCCGGGTGCTCGCCGAGCTGCCGGCCGCGGTGCTCGCAGCGCTCGCGAGGAGCCTGAGCCTCGCCGACCGCTTCGCGGAGGCGCGCCGGGTCTGCGGCATCGTGCTCAACCGTCCGCGCGGGCTCGAGCCGATCTGGGAGGAGGCCACACAGGGCCTGCTCGCCGACGTCGAGATCCGGGCCGGCAGCTTCTTCCGCGCCCGCACGACGCTCGACATCTGGCGCGCGACATCCGATCAGAGCCAGCCGAGCCGCTCGTCGCGCACCCTGCTGCTCGCCTGGGACGCGCACCTGCACGGCCGCGCGAGCGAACGCGACACCCTCTTCACCGAGGCCCTCGACGAGTCGGCGCACGAGCGCAACCACTCGGTCGTCGCGCAGCTGCTCGCCTTCCGCGGCAGCCTGGCCCTCGCCCGTCGCGACGGAGAGGAGGCCGTCCGTCTGCTGCGACGGGCCGAGGCGGCCATCCCGAACGTGCGCAATCCGGGCCTGCTGCGCCATACCGGCGACCTCATCGAGGCGTACACGCTCACCGGCAGGATGCGGGAGGCGCAGCTCGCCTTCACCGAGCTGGAGCAGCAGCGGGAGCGCTATCCGAGCCGCTGGCTCGAGCTGGTGCTCGCCCGTACCCGGGCGCTCGTGGCGCCGGAGGAGTCGACGCTCGAGCTCTTCACCGCCGCCCTCGAGCTCTTCGAGGCCGACGACTCGCCGTTCGAGCGGGCCAAGACCCTCAACGCGCTCGCGACCCGGCTGAACCGTCTCGGCTTCGAGCACGAGAGCGAGACCACGCGGGCGGCGGCGGCCGCCGCCTTCGACGACGCCGGGGCGCACTCCTGGCTCTCCCCCGTGCGCGAGACCCCTCTGCCCGCCCACGACAGCGAGGATCATCCGCTGCTCAAGCTCCTCACCGACTCCGAGCGCACGGTCGCTCTTATGGTGCGCCAGGGCTATCGCAACAAGGAGATCGCCGACACGCTCTTCGTCTCCCTGCGCACCGTCGAGCTGCGGCTCACGAAGATCTTCCGCAAGGTGGGCGCCCGCTCGCGCTCGCACCTGGCCGCGCTGCTGTCCTGAGGCTCTCGCCCGAGGCCGTCGAGGCCCTGGACGCTGTGGACGCCGTCGAGGCCGTAGACGCCGCCGCCGCGAGCCGCCACGGGGCATCCCCCGCTCAGGACTGCCGGTGCGCCTCCCGGCGCGACGGGCTCTGCCACACGCCGCTCGAGGTGTGGAAGAAGGCGTCGGCCAGCGAGCGCAGGCAGATGCCGGCGTCCACGATCCGCACGAGCGGGAAGGCGAGTCCCCACAGCAGGTAGAGCGGCCGGCGCACCGCGACGGCCGCGAAGACGGTGAGCGCGTAGTCGGGCAGCAGCACGCCGAGCACGAGCAGGCCGGGCGGCACGACATCCGCGAACACCAGCGTGACCCCGCCGGGGTCGATCGCCGAGCCGCCGACGACGGTCGACGACAGCAGCACGATCAGGATCGGCAGGAACAGGATCATGAGCAGGCTGCTCGTGACGAGCTCGACGATGAGCAGGGTGAGCGCCACCCAGAAGGTGCGCAGGTGGAAGCCGTGCCGCTGCACCGTCTGCCAGAAGCCCAGGTTCCAGCGCCGCAGCTGCTTCACGTAGTCGTGCACGGTCTCGGGATCCTGCGTGTAGGCCACGGCCGCACCGGGACGGAAGGCGATGCGGCCGAGGCGTTTGGCGTGCACCTCGAAGGTCATGTTGTAGTCCTCGATCGTGAGGCCGTCGGCGGCGATGTCGATGTGTGCCAGGATGCCGGTGCGGTACATGCTCGCGAAGCCCGGCACGATCGAGATCGCGTTGACCGCCCGCGCCGCCTGCCCGAACTTGTGCAGGTACTGCACGGCGATGTAGGCGCGCTGACGGTACGCGCCGAGGATCTTGCCGACGAGCGTCTGGTCTCTCGGCTCATCCGTCGTCGACGCGAAGCCCGCGACGGCGACGACCTCCGGGCTGTCGAAGAGCGGCAGCCCCGTGTCGAAGTAGTCGGGCGCGAGCTGGGTGTCGGCGTCGAGCAGCAGCACGAGGGGAAACCGCCGGGCGATCTCGAAGTGCTCGAGACCGGCGATGATCGCGCCGGCCTTGCCGCGGTTCGGCGACAGCTCGAGCACCGAGGCGCCGAACAGCCGTGCGATCGCCGCCGTGTCGTCGGTCGAGCCGTCGGAGACGACGAAGAGGTTGGCGGCCGGAAGCTGCCGCCGGGCCGAGCGCAGGGTCTCCGAGATGACGAGCGCCTCGTCCTTCGCCGCGATCATGACGGCGACGTCGGTGCGCAAGGGGATCGGGGCCGACGGCGGGAGGTCTCGCGACATCCGCGCCCGGATCAGGCGGACGACCCCGACCGACGACCAGAGGATCGTGTTCACGCCCAGCACGAGCACGACCACGAGCAGGAAGGTCAGGAAGGTCTGCACGTTCCTCACGCTAAACGGGCGCCGCTCGGCGCGCACCGTATGCGCTCGCGGGAACCCGCACACCCGAGCTTGGTTCCCCGCACTGTCACCCGCTCGGGGGTGGGTGGAAACCGCACGTCCGAGCGGCCTCTCGGGGGCGAACCGCATGAGACGCGAATGGTCGTTGACCCTCGCCGATCCGCGGCGCGACAGTGTGAGCTACCCGAACGGCTGACAGCAGGAGACCCCCGATGACCACTCTCAGACCAACCACCCGACCCCTGACCATTCCACGGCGCTCCGAATGGCGCACCGAGATCGTCGACGCGCCACCCGAGCCGGCACCCGTGTTCGACTACGACGTGGCGATCGTCGGGCTCGGCTATGTCGGGCTCCCCACGGCGCTCGCGTTCCACCATGCGGGAGCCCGCGTGCTCGCCCTCGACAGCTCCGCCGCGCGGCGGGCCACGATCCAGGCCCAGACGCCCGACATCTCGGACGCCGACCACGCACGGCTCTCGCACGCCCTCGGCGACGACTCCTTCCGCCTCACCGGCGACTCGACGCTGCTGCGCTCGGCGGCGGCCGTCGTCGTGTGCGTGCCGACACCCGTCGACCACCACCTCATCCCCGACCTCGCCATCCTGCGGTCGGCGTGCGCGACCGTCGTCGCCCACGCGACCGAGGGCCAGCTGTTCATGCTCACCTCGACGAGCTACGTCGGCTGCACGAACGACCTGCTCCTGGCGCCGTTGCGCGCCCGCGGCTTCACGATCGGCACCGACGTCTTCGTGGCGTTCAGCGCCGAGCGCATCGACCCGGGCAGCAGCGGCTTCGCCCAGGAGGACGTGACCCGGGTGATGGGCGGCGCGACGCTGCAGTGCGAGGAGGAGGCCGACAAGCTCCTGCGTCGCTACGCGGCCGACGTGCACCGCGTGAGCTCGCTCGCGGCGGCCGAGATGACCAAGCTCCTGGAGAACACGTTTCGCGCTGTCAACATCGCCCTCGCGAACGAGTTCGCCGACATCTGCCGCGCCCTCGACGTCTCGGTGACGGATGTGATCGACGCGGCATCCACGAAGCCCTACGGCTTTATGCCGTTCTATCCCGGGCCCGGGGTGGGCGGCCATTGCATCCCCTGCGATCCGCACTACCTGCTCTGGCAGCTGCGCGAGCAGCGGATCGACGCCCCCGTCATCACCCAGGCGATGACGCAGATCGCCGGCCGGCCGACGCACGTCGTCGACCGTGTGCAGACCGTGCTCTCCGAGCGCGGGATCGGGATCGCGGGGGCCCGCATCCTGGTCGTCGGCGTCTCGTACAAGGCGGATGTCGAAGACCTGCGCGAGTCGCCCGCCCTCGAGATCCTCGCGAGCCTGACCGCGCGCGGCGCCGCCGTCGGCTACCTCGACCCGCATTTCGCCAGCGTCACGCTCGCGACCGGCCAGATCGTCGACGGGCTCATCGACCCCGTCTCCTTCTCGCCGGATCTCGTGCTCGTGCACACCCGCCATACCGCGGAGGACCTGTCGTGGCTCGAGCCCGGCCAGCTGATCGTCGACGCCACCTACCGCAGCGCCGACCTCCCCGAGCGGGTGCTCCTGTGAACGCGCGGCAGAACGCGCGGCACGACGCGGCGGACGCGCGGCAGAACGAGACGACGGGAGCGGGACGATGAGAATCCTCGTCACCGGCGGAGCCGGCTTCATCGGCAGCCATCTCGTCGAATACCTCCTCGCACGAGGGGACGAGGTGATCGTCCTCGACGATCTCTCGACCGGTTCTCTAGCGAATCTCGGGTCTCTTCGCGACAATGATCGGCTGTCCGTCACCGTCGGCTCGATCCTGGATCGGGCCCTCGTCGGAGCCCTCGTGCGGGGAGTCGACCGGGTCTACCACCTGGCGGCCGCTGTCGGTGTGCGGCTCATCGTCGACAGACCCCTCTCGAGCCTGCGCACCAACATCCACGGCACCGAGAACGTGCTCGACGCCTGCGCCGAGCACGACGTGGCCCTGCTGCTCGCCTCGACGAGCGAGATCTATGGCAAGAACACCGCGGACGCCCTGCGGGAGGACGCCGACCGCATCCTCGGCTCACCGCTCAAATCGCGGTGGACGTACGCGGCGGCGAAAGGCATCGACGAGTCGTTCGCCCACGCCTACTGGCGTGAGCACGGGCTGCGGGTGTCGATCGTGCGGCTCTTCAACACCGTGGGGCCCCGGCAGACCGGCCGCTACGGCATGGTCGTGCCGAACCTCGTCGGCCAGGCGCTGCGAGGCCAGCCGCTCACGGTCTTCGGAGACGGGCAGCAGACCCGCTGCTTCTCGTACGTGGGCGACATCGTGCCCGCCGTCGTGCGGATCGCTGAGGAGCCCCGCAGCATCGGCAACGCCTACAACCTCGGTGGCGCGGAAGAGGTCGCGATCGCCGACCTCGCCTACCGTGTGCTGAGGATCACGAAGAGCCGCAGCACCATCACCTTCGTGCCTTATGAGGACGCCTACCCGGAGGGCTTCGAAGACATGCTCCGCCGGGTTCCCGACAACTCCCGGGCCCACGCCCTCGTCGGCTTCACCCCCACTACGCGGCTCGAGGAGATCATCGGCGTCGTCGCCGAGGATCTCGCCGCGCGGGCCGGCGAGGGCGTGCACACGACGCGACCGTTCGAGAGCGGGCGCCATCCCGACCCCGCGCTGCGGACGCGGCCCGCCCACGCCCTCGTGGAGTCGTGATGTGCGGCATCGTGGCGTGCCGCACCGCGGAGCCGGCCGCCCCCTACCTCGTTCGCGCGCTCGGCCTGCTCGAGTACCGCGGCTACGACTCCGCCGGGATCGCGGTGCAGACCGGCGACGGGATCGCCGCGCGCCTGCGCACCGTCAAACGCGTCGGAGACCTCGAGACGCAGCTCGCCGGCTGGGACGACTCCGCCCTCAGCGGCGTCGGCATCGGCCACACCCGCTGGGCCACCCACGGCTCGGTCACCGAGGGCAACGCGCACCCGCACAGCGACTGCCACGACAGGCTCAGCGTCGTGCACAACGGCATCATCGAGAACGCCACGGCGCTGCGCCGGGAGCTCGAGCTGAGCGGGCACGTCTTCGCCTCCGAGGTCGACAGCGAGGTGATCAGCCACCTCGTCGAGGAGGCGATCGTCGTCACCGACGACCTGCTCACGGCCGTGCGGCTCTCCGTCGACCGGCTCGAAGGCTCCTGGGCCCTGGTGGCGATGGATGCCGCGACCGGCCGCCTCGTCGCGGCCGCCCACCGTTCGCCGCTGCTCATCGCCCACTCCCCCCACGGCGACTTCGTCTCGAGCGACGTCGCCGCGATCGCGGAGTGGGTCGACGACTTCCGCACCATGCGCGACGGCGACGTGGTCGAGATCGCCGACACGCTGCTGTGGGAGAACCACGGTGTCGCGACATCCGCCCCCGAGCCCATCGCGTCGCCCTGGCTGCGAACGGAGCTCGCGCACACCGACCACGCCGACTTCATGAGCAAGGAGATCGGGGAGCAGCCCGAGGTCGCCGCGCGCATCCTCGACGAGCTCACCCCGGGCATCGCCGACGGCTCGCTGTGGCGCGCCCTGGAGCTGCCGCCGTTCGACCGCATCGCGATCGTCGGCTGCGGGACCTCGCTCAACGCCGGCCGGGTGATCGGCACGGCGTTCTCGCGCCACGGCCATGTGCCGCACAGCGCGATCGTGGCGAGCGAGGCGAGCTCGACGATCGTGGAGCCGCGCACCCTCGTGCTCGCGATCAGCCAGTCGGGCGAGACCGCCGACGTGCTGCGCGCGATCGACCAGGTCGACCTGGGGCTCAGCTCGCTCGTCGCGATCACCAACAACCCGCACTCCACGCTCGCCCGGCGCGCCGACTCGGTCATCGACTCGCACGCGGGGCCGGAGGTGGGGGTCGCGGCGACGAAGACCTTCGTCGCCCAGATCGTCACCGGGGTGTGCTTCGCGCTCTCGGCGCTCGTCGCGACCGATCGGGTCGACCGCTACCACGCACGCTGGCTCGCCGACGACCTCGCGCTCATCCCCGACCTGCTCGCGCAGTCGCTCGCGGTGAGCCTCGAGTCGGTGCCGCCCCTCGTCGCGCGCCTCCACGCCGCGACGGGCTACCTGTTCCTCGGCCGCGGGGCCGGCGTCGTCTACGCCGCGGAGGGCGCGCTCAAGCTCAAGGAGCTCAGCTACCGCTGGGCCGAGCACTACCCGGCCGGCGAGCTCAAGCACGGCCCGCTCGCCCTCGTCGAACCGGGCACGCCCGTGATCGTGATCGACAACGACGATCCACGTCTGGAGGGCAACATCGCGGAGGTGCGTGCCCGGGGCGGCGAGGTGCTGCGCATCGGCAGCATCGGCAGCGACATCCCGGCGCTCGGCCGCGGGATCGCCGAGCCGCGACGCGGCGGGATCGAGGCCTGGGGGCCGCTCGAGTCCGTCGTGCCCCTGCAGGTCTTCGCCCGTCAGCTCGCGCTCGAGCTGGGGCGCGACGTCGACAAGCCGCGCAACCTCGCCAAGTCGGTCACTGTCGATTGACGACGATGCAGCGGCTGCGGGGGGTGCTGCGAGCGGTGCTGTGCGGGGGCATCGCCTGCGCCGTGGGGGTGTGCGCGGCCGCGTGCACGGCTCCGCCCCCGCCGCTCGGCTCGGGCAGCCCCACGCCGTCGCGCCCGGCGGCGGCGGCTCGGCCGACACCCGCCACGACCGCGACACCCGTGCCCGCGGCATCCGCCACCGGCACGGCCACCCCGCCGCCGCCGGCCGCACCCGCCGTGCCGCCGCCGCCCGCGGGATCGGGGTACCCGTGGCACACCGACATCGCCGCGACGACGTTCTGGGTCGGCGAGATCTTCGATCCCGGCGCCGAGGACGGCAGCCAGATGCTCTCCACCTACGACTCGCAGTGGTTCGAGAGCTACGGGGGCTGCGACGGGGTCGTCGACGGCGACACTTGCGAGACCGAGCAGCGCTTCGCCGCCGACGGCTACTTCCCCCGCCACATGTCGCCGCGCGAGAACCCCTTCTACCTCGACCTGCCGTTCGACGACGTCAACGACCCCGAGGCCTTCGCGATGCGCGGCTCGGTCATCCCGTGGGCCGGGCAGCCGCAGTACGCGGGCTCCGTCGACGACCCCGACGTGAGCCTCATGAAGAACCGCTGGGTGCAGCTGCGCAACGGCTCGCGCGTCTGCTACGGCCAGATCGAGGATGCCGGCCCCGGCGAGTACCACGACGCCGCCTACGTCTTCGGCGCCAACGACGCCCGCCCCGCCAACACCCGATACGGCGGGGCGGGCCTCGACGTCTCCCCCGCCCTCAACGGATGCCTCGGCTTCACCGAGCTCGACGGCGACAGCGACCGCGTCGACTGGGCCTTCGTCGACGACTCCGCGGTGCCCGACGGCCCGTGGCTGCGCCTCGTCACCACGAGCGGCGTGCAGTAGCGGGCCCGCCCGTGCCTGCGCTCGTGCCCGTGCCTGTGCCCGTGCCGCTTTCGCCGGTTCTCTCGTTTCGCGATGGCGCAGTCTCGGGGCGAAACGCCGCTGCCGCTGCACGAACACACCGCGCGCTGCCCGTATCTGCGCCCTCGCGCACTCGCCCAGGATGAACTCCGTGCCCCACGGCGAGCGGATGCCGCGACCGCGGCGTGCCGCGAAACGCTCCTGTTTCGCGACCCGCGTCTCGCGACCCCGCGCGGCTAGCGCGAGACGATCGTGAGCGTCATCGTGGCTCTGTAGGTCCCGGCGGGCTTGTCGGCGGGCGAGACGAGCGTGAGCTCGCCGCCGAGCACGGTGTCGCCCACTCCCCCGCCCGAGGCCGCCGAGGCGAAGGGCGCCGGGTAGTGCGCGTCGCCCGCGTGCTGCTCCGCCGCGGGGTCGATGCCGGCATCCGTCGCACTGATCACGAGCGGCCGCAAGCCGAGCTGCACCGTGCCGATCACAATGCTCGCGTCGGCGTCGTTGACGAAGTCGGTCACGTCGGCGGTGATGTCCCAGCCGGGCCGACTCACCACACGATCATCGCTGACAGTCACCTCGGGCAGCACTCCGCGTGTCACCGACAAGCCGTTCACGCGCTCCGGCTCGTCGAGCTCCGCGGTCTCGCCGACCGCCGACTCGAAGCTGAGCGGGCCGTCGACGGCGGGGATCGTCGTGGCGTACAGACCGATCTCAAAACCCGGGGACAGCGGATCCGGCGACTCCGCACTCTCCGCCAGGGCGTCCGGGTCCGCGCGGCGCCAGAGATCGACAGCGCTCTGCGCGTCTGCCGGACCCGGGCCCGAACCCGGGATCGGGGTGTCCGCCCGAGCGGGAGCGGCGGCCGCGAGCGAGCTCAGCAGCACGACGACCGAGGCGATCCCGGCGGCGATGGAGCGACGGGCGATCGAGCGAGGCAGAACGTGGAGTGTGCGCATGGTCAGAAGGATCCCCCTCGGCTCCGGACCGCCAGGCTAGGGAGCCGCTATGAATGGGGTGTGAACGGTGGCTTGCGTCGAGCCGATCGAGAGGTGTCCGCCCCGGTGACCACCTCTCGGCGGGCTCGAGGCACCGCGAAGACGCAACGGAGCGAGCTGAGGTGGATGGGTGAGCTCGCTTCCGTAGCGCGGCGGCGGGCTCGCGTCATCCGATCCGCTCGGCCAGGGCGACGATGATCCCCTCAGGGCCGCGGAGGTAGCAGAGCCGGTAGATGCTCTCGTACTGCGCGACCTCGTCGAGCAGCTCGGCGCCGTGGGCGCGCAGGCGCGCGACGGTGTCGTCGATGTCGTCGACGGCGAACATGATGCGGTGCAGCCCCAGCGTGTTGGGCGGCGGGATCGCCGGCTCGGCACGGGATGCCACGGGGAGCCGATACGCGGTGAGCTCCACCTTGCCGTGGCCGTCGGGGGTGCGCATCATCGCGATCTCGCTCCGGATGCCGGCGAGACCCACGGCGCGGTCGGCCCACGAGCCCTCGATGGAGGCCCTGTCCTCCAGCTCCATGCCGAGTTCGGTGAAGAACGCGACGGCGGCGTCCAGGTCTTCGACGACGATGGCGACATTGTCCATCCGTTGGATTGCCATGTCTCCGAGCATAATCCGCCACGCCCCGACAGCCCGGGGACGACGGCCGGCAGAGCTCACCGACAGCTACCGTGGTGGCGGCATCCTGCCCTCAGACGCCCGGGGTCTCACTCAGCGGAGCCGACCACCAGCACGAGCTTGCCGCGCACCCGGCCCGTCTCGCCGACGCGGTGCGCCTCCGCGACGTCGGCCAGCGGGAAGGCCTGCCCGATCGGGAGCGCGAAACGCCCGGACTCGATCAGCTCGCCGACCTGGGCGAGCGCGTAGAGCGCGCGCCCGGAGTCGCCCCTGCTGAACCGCACGCCGTACTGCTGCGCGCCGGCGACGTCGGCGATCGTGATGACGTGCTCGGCGCCGCCCGCCAGGTCGATGAGCTCGGGCAGGATGCCGCTCCCCGCGACGTCGAGCGCCCGGTCGACGCCGTCGGGGGCGAGCTCGCGCACCCGCTCCTCCATGCCGTCGCCGTACACGACGGGCTCCGCGCCGAGCGAGCGCAGGTAGTCGTGGGTGGCGGGGCTGCCGGTGCCGATCACGCGTGCGCCGCGCGCAACCGCGAGTTGAACGGCGGCGGCGCCGACGCTTCCGGAGGCGCCGTTGATGAGCACCGTACTGCCGCCGCCGCTGCCGCTGACGCCGCCGACACCGATGCCGAGCTGGTCGAGCGCCCGCGCCGCCGTCTCCACGGAGGACGGCAGCGCGGCCGCGGCCGCGAAGTCGAGCGACGGCGGGATGGGCGCGTAGTACGACAGCACGGCCAGTTCGGCCTGTGCCGCGCCGTCGACGCAGAAGCCGAAGACGCGGTCGCCGATCGCGACATCCGTGACCCCTTCGCCGAGCTCGTCGACGACGCCCGCCGCCTCGTATCCCATGGTCTGCGGGAGCTCCGGATCCATGAGGCCCTGGCGCTTCTTCCAGTCGCTCGCGTTGACACCGGCGGCGCGCACCGCGATCCGAACCCGGCCGGGGCCCGGCCGCGGCTCCGCGAGCTCCATGATCTCGAGCACCTCCGGGCCGCCGAACCGGCTGAAACCAGCTGCCTTCATCATCTCTCTCATTCTCCGCGTCGGATCAGACCTCGGGCCGAGCCTCGGATCAGGCCTCGGGGATGACCCGGGCGAAGGCCTCGATCCGCGGCAGGTCGGGGTCGGGGCCGTTGCGCACGCCCGTGTCGAGGGCGTTGATGCGCGCGAGCTCCTCGGCACTCAGCTCGAAATCGAAGACGTCGAAGTTCTCGGCGATGCGCGCGGGATTCGTGGACTTCGGAATCGCGGAGCGGCCCTCCTGCAGATGCCAGCGCAGCATCGCCTGCGCGGCCGTCTTGCCGTGCGCCCGGGCGATGGCCTGCAGGGTCGGGTCGTCCAGGACGCTGCGGCGTTCATCGCCGAAGCCCGGGTAGAAGGTGATGCCGCCGATCGGGGACCACGCCTGGGTCAGGATGCCGTGCGCGGCATCCGCCCTCTGCACCTCAGGCTGGGTGAAGTACGGATGCAGCTCGACCTGGTTGACGGCCGGCACGACATCGGTCTCGTCGAGCAGTCGCTCCAGGTGGTGGGGCATGAAGTTGCTGACGCCGATCGCCCTCACCCTGCCGTCGGCGAGGAGGACTTCGAGCGCCTTGTAGGCGGCGATGGTCTGCTCGAACCGGTCCGGCGCGGGCTGGTGCAGGATCAGCAGGTCGAGCTGCTCGACGCCGAGCTTGCCTGTCGCCTTCTCGAAGGCGTGCAGGGTCTCGTCGTAGCCGTAGTCGCTCACCCAGACCTTCGTCTCGAGGAACACCTCGGAACGGGGGATGCCCGACCGGCGCAGCCCCTCGCCGACCTGCCGCTCGTTGCCGTACGCGGCGGCCGTGTCGATGTGCCGGTAGCCCGTCCGCAACGCGGTCTCGACGGCGCTCGCGGTCTCCTCGGGCGGGCTCTGGAAGACGCCGAAGCCGAGCGCCGGCATAACGACGCCGTCGTTCAGCGCGACGGTGATGGTCACGACTCCCCCTCGGAGGAGTCGGCGGGGGTCAGACGCAGTGTGAGCGCGTGCACCTTCTCACCGACGACGGTGCCCACGATGTCCTGCCCGTGGCTGTCGTACTTCTCGTGGTAGGCCGCGTCGATGGCCTCCTGCTCGCTCGGGTCGGCCGCGGCGAAGACGACGTCGCGCTCGACCCCGCCCGCCTGGATGCGCCCGGTTCCGGCCCGCTGCGCGCGCACGAACCAGGGGTTCTCGGGCCCGTAGGCGGAGCGCACGAAGACGCCGTCACCGAGGCGCACCGCCCAGATGGTCACGGAGGGGCGCAGCGTGCCGTCCTCGCGCCGTGAGGCGATGTGCAGCTCCTCGGCACCGCCGATGCGGTCGAGCTCAGACGTGGTCCATTCGGTCATGTTCGATTCCCTTCGACCCGGTCTTCGGTGAAGACCCGCTTCACCTCATCCTCGCTCAGGCGGCGCCGTTTCGCGAGGCCTGCCGAGAGGCGAGCGGAGGGTGAAGTCCAGGGTGGCGTAGTTCATGCCGCCCTCTCGCACGGTGTGCAGCCTGAGCACGCGGATGCCGGCCTCGAGCTCCGGCGACGGGAGCTCGAGGCGATCCCAGTGATGCGCCTGATGCCACGGCACCTCGTCGGCGGCGTCGAAAGTGCTCCGACCGCGTAGCGCAGCCAGTTGCCCGGCGACGTCCGGCCCACGTAGAGCAGCCCGAGCGGAGGGACGATCCGGGTGTGCTCGCCGCTGCCGTCGGCTCGGCCGGAACAGGATGGCTTCGCGGATCACCGCGGAATGCGGCATCCGATCGCGGCGTGCCGCGTAACCATCCTGTTCCGGCCGAACACTGACAACAACTACGCCGAGACCGCCAGCGTCTCCCGCACCGCCCGGGTGGCCGCGAGCACGTTGCTCAGCGACTCCACCGTCTCGGCGTAGCCGCGGGTCTTGAGCCCGCAGTCGGGGTTGACCCACACCTGGCGCACGGGGATCGAGCCGAGGGCCGTGCCGATGAGCTCGGTGACCTCGGCGACGCTCGGCACACGCGGCGAGTGGATGTCGTAGACGCCCGGCCCGATGCCGCGCCCGAAACCGCTGCGCTGGATGTCGGGCACGACCTCCATCTTCGACCGGGCCGCCTCGATCGAGGTGACGTCGGCGTCGAGGCGGTCGATCGCGTCGATGACGACGCCGAACTCCGAGTAGCAGAGGTGGGTGTGGATCTGGGTCTCGTCGCGCACCCCGGAGGTCGCGAGCCGGAAGGAGCCGACCGACCAGTCGAGGTAGTCGGCGTGATCCTTCTTCTTGAGGGGCAGCAGTTCGCGCAGCGCCGGCTCGTCGACCTGGATGATGCTGATGCCGGCCGCCTCGAGGTCGGCGATCTCGTCGCGAAGGGCGAGCGCGACCTGGTTGGCGGTGTCGCGCAGCGGCTGGTCGTCGCGCACGAACGACCAGGCGAGGATCGTCACGGGGCCGGTGAGCATGCCCTTGACGGGCTTCTCGGTGAGGCTCTGCGCATAGCTCGACCACTCGACCGTGATCGGCGAGGGCCGCGACACGTCGCCCCAGAGGATCGACGGCCGCGTACACCGCGAGCCGTAGGACTGCACCCAGCCGTTCTGGGTGACCGCGAAGCCGTCGAGGTTCTCGGCGAAGTACTGCACCATGTCGTTGCGCTCGGGCTCGCCGTGCACGATGACGTCGAGTCCGATCTGCTCCTGCAGGGCGATGACCCGGGCGATCTCGGCCTTGAGGTAGTCGGTGTACTCGGCCTCGGTGATCTCGCCCTTCGTGAAGGCGGCCCGCGAGGTGCGGATGTCGCCGGTCTGGGGGAAGGAGCCGATCGTCGTCGTCGGCAGCAGGGGCAGGTCGAGCGCAGCGCTCTGCGCCGCGAGCCGCACCCCGTAGTCGCCGCGCGAGAAGTCGGCGGCGGTGAGGGCGGCGGCCCGCTCGCGCACCGAGCCGTCGTGCACGCCGGTCGCCCGGCGACGGTCGTCGAGGGCAGCGGATGCCGCGGCCACCTCCTCCTCGATCGCCGCCGCGCCCTCGGCCAGCCCGCGGGCCAACGTCGCGACCTGCTGCACCTTCTGGTCGGCGAAGGCGAGCCAGCTCGTCAGCTGCTCGCCGAGCAGGGTCTCGTCGTGCACGTCGTGCGGCACGTGGAAGAGCGAGGTGGAGGTCGAGGCGGAGACGCGGGGGCTGAGCTCCCTGAGCGACTCGAGCGTCGACAGGGCCGCGCCGAGGTCGCCCCGCCAGATGTTGTGGCCGTCGACGACGCCGCCGACGAGGACCGTCCGAGCCGCAGCCGCCGCGGCGTCGCCGTCGAGCTGCGGAACCGAGCCGCGCACGAGGTCGAGGCCGATCGCCTCGACGCCCGTGCCGAGCAGGACGGGAAGGGCGTCGTCGAGGCTTCCGTAGGGCGCCGCGACGAAGATCTGCGGGCGCTCCGCCGCCGAGGTCAGCCGCGAGTACACCGCGGAGACGGCGGCGAGCACACGCTCGCGGGGAACGTCGACGGCCTCGCTCACGAGGGCCGGCTCGTCGAGCTGCACCCAGTCCGCACCGGCGGCACTCAGGCGGGCGAGCAGCTGCTCGTAGACCGGCACGAGGTCGTCGAGGCGGTCGAAGGGCAGGTAGCCCTCGGGCGCGCCGACCCCGGCCTTGGCGAGCAGCAGGAAGGTCAGCGGGCCGACGAGGACCGGCCGGGTGACGACGCCGGCGGCGAGCGCCTCCTCGAACTCGCGCACCAGGCGGTCGGAGGCGAGGTGGAACGGGGTCTCCGGCGCGATCTCCGGAACGAGGTAGTGGTAGTTCGAGTCGAACCACTTGGTCATCTCGGCCGGAACGTCGTCGCCTTCGCCGCGGGCGATGGTGAAGTAGCCTGCCAGGTCGATGGTGCCGTCATCCTTCACCAGTCGCTCGAAGCGCGCGGGCACCGCACCGACGGTCACGGCCGCGTCGAGCACCTGGTCGTAGAACGAGAAGTCCCCGGGGATGGAGGAGTCGGCCGCGCCGAGCCCGAGGCCGAGCAGCCGCGCACGAGTGGCGTCTCGCAGCTCTGCGGCCGCCGTCTCGAGCTGGTCGGCCGAGATCTTCCCGGCCCAGAACGCCTCGACGGCCTTCTTGAGCTCGCGCCGCCGGCCGATCCGCGGGTAACCGAGGATCGTGCCGCCGGGGAAAGGAGAGATGGATGTCATGCTGGTTCCCTAACTGTGGTGATGAGTCCGAGCTCGCGCAGTATCGCGAGCACGGGGCCGGAACGATTGAAGGTGTAGAGATGCAGGCCGGGGGCGCCCCCGTCGAGCACCTCGGCGCTCAGCTCGGTCGCGTAGTCGAGGCCGACCGCCGCCTGGGAGGCCGGGGACGCGTGGACGCTCAGCCGCCGCTGCAGCTCCACTGGTGCGGCCTCGCCCGTGAGCTCGAGGATGCGCTCGAGCCTGCGTGAGCTCAGCACCGGCATGATGCCGGGCAGGATGCGCATCGTCACTCCGGCGGCGCGCGCCTGGTCGACGAAGCGCAGGTAGTCCTCCGCGTGGAAGAAGAGCTGGGTGATCGCGAGGTTCGCCCCCGCGGCCTCCTTCGCGAGCAGGGTGTCGAGGTCTTGGGTGACCGAGCGGGAGCGCGGATGCCCGTTCGGGAACGCGGCGACGGCGATCGTCACCCTCTCGCCCGTGCGCAGGCGCTTGACGCCCGGGAAGCCCTCGACGTCCTGCTCGCTGAAGGGCTCCCGCTCCGCCTGCACGTGGTGGATGAGCTGCACGAGCTCGCCCGCGCTGCGGAGGTCGCCGAGGAAGACGTCGTCTTCGCTCGTGCCCTCCGGCGGGTCGCCTCGGAGGGCCAGGAAGCTCCGAACCCCCGAGTCGAGGAACTCCCGGATGAGCCGGGTGGCCTCGGAGTACGAGGAGCCGACGCAGGTGAGGTGGGCCATCGGCTGGATGCCGAGGACGAGGAGCTCCTTGAGCACCGCGAGCGACGCGCCCCGCGAGGAGCCGTTCGCGCCGTACGTGACCGAGATGAACTCGGGATCGACCCGGGCGAGGTGCACGAGGGAGTCGACGAGGGCGAGCTCGGCCGCCGCGCTGCGCGGCGGGTAGAGCTCGAAGGAGAACGTCGGCATGGCACATCCCTTCCCGTGACGGTGTCTTCTCGATGACGTGTCGATCGGTTCGGGCGGGTGCCGGGCTCGGCTGTCGCTCGTCGTGCGGCCTGAGCGGCCGAACGGTTATGAGGGAGCCTAGGCTCCTGCCGGGAGCGCGCGAAACCCCCGTTCGCCAGTGTTACCCCGGATGACGGTGCGCGACGATTCGTGACGGGGCCCGTCGACGCGGAGGCGGGATGAACCTCATCCTGAGTCGATGGCACTCATTCACGCCCGGCCTGTCGACACCATCCGCCGCGAGCGCAGCAGCATAAAGTGGACGCGTTTCCCCCCTGACGTGCTGCCTCTCTTCGTGGCGGAGATGGACTACGCGCTGGCCACGCCCATCGTCGAGACGCTCGTGCAGCGCATCCGGGCCTCCGACACGGGATACGTCGACGCCGCCGGCCCGCTCGCGCCCGCCTTCGGCGCCTTCGCCGCCGAGCGCTGGGGCTGGGCCGTCGATCCCCGCCACGTGCACGTCGCGACGGATGTCAGCGTGGGGATCGTGGAGACGCTGCGGCTCGTCGTGCCCTCCGGCGGAACGGTCGTGGTCACTCCCCCGGTCTACCCGCCGTTCTTCGAGCTCGTGGAGGAGGCCGGGGCGGTGGTCGCCGGCGTGCCGCTGCTCGAGACCGCGAGCGGCTGGGCGCTCGACCTCGAGGGCCTCGAGCGCGCCTTCGCCGCGGGTGCGCACGCCTTCCTGCTGTGCAACCCGCACAACCCGCACGGTCTCGTGCACGACGCTCGCACGCTCGCCGCCGTCGCCCGGCTCGCGGCCCGCTACGGGGTCTTCGTTGTGAGCGACGAGATCCACGCGCCGCTCACCCACCCCGGTGTCGAGTTCACCCCCTTCACCCCGCTCGCCCGCGACGCCGGGGCGCGGTCGGTGTGCGTGACCTCGGCGAGCAAGGGCTGGAACCTGGCCGGCACGAAGTGCGCGCTGCTCGTGGCGGGCGACGAGTTCTCGGCCCAGCTGCTCGACACCCTGCCCGAGGAGGTCGCCAACCGCACGAGCATCCTCGGCCTGCACGCCAACGTCGTCGCCTTCTCGTGTACCGACTGGCTCGACGACGCCGTCGAGCACATCGTCGCCAACGACCGGCTGCTCGACGAGCTGCTGCGGGCGCAGCTGCCCGCGGTCGTCTACCACCGCCCGCACGCGAGCTACCTCGCCTGGCTCGACATCCGCGGGCTGGGCCTCGGGGAGTCCGCGCACGAGCGCATCCTGCACGAGGCCCGGGTCGCCCTCAACGACGGGGCGACCTTCGGCAGCGAGGGCCGCGGCTTCGTGCGGCTCAACCTGGCCTGCGCGCCCGAGACCCTGCGCGAGGCCGTGGCGCGCATCGCCCGGCTCGTCGCGTCACCCGCGCCGGCGGGCGCCGCTGTTCCCGCTCCCGCCGTTGTTCCCGCCGGTGCAGCCGCTCCCGCAGCCGCCGGGATCCGAGCGGATGCCGCTCACTCCTCCGTCGCGCGCTGAAGCGCCTGCTCGAGGTCTCCGATGATGTCCCGGGCGCTCTCGAGGCCGATCGACAGACGGATGAGACCGGGTGTGATGCCGGCATCCAGCCGCTCCTCCTCGGTCAGGCGGCCGTGGATGGTGCTGCCCGTGTGCAGGGCCAGCGTGCGCACGTCGCCGATGTGGGTCATGTTGCTGATGAGCGACAGCGCGTCGATGAACCGGCGCGCGGCGGGGCGCCCGCCCGCGAGGTCGAAGGAGACGATCGAGCCAGCCCCCTTGGGCAGGTACTTCTTCGCGCGCTCGTGGTACGGGTTCGACGGCAGGCCCGGGTAGTCCACACCGGCGACGGCGGGATGCGCGTCGAGCCATTCCGCGACGACCTGGGCGTTCGCCACGTGGCGGTCCATCCGCACCGAGAGGGTCTCCACACCGTGCAGCAGCAGGAAGGTGCTCGTGGGCGGCACGGTCGGGCCGTACTCGAGCACGATGACGCTGCGCAGGTAGACCGAGAACGCGGATGCCCCGAACCGCTCCACGAACGATCCCACGCCCGGTCGCGGCGACTCTGTCAGCTGCGGGAAGCGCTCGGCGTTGGCCGCCCAGTCGAAACGGCCGCCGTCGATGACGGCCCCGCCGATGACCGAGCCGTGGCCGGCGAGCCACTTCGAGGTCGAGTGGATGACGATGTCGGCGCCCCATTCGAGAGGCCGGCACAGGTAGGGGGTCGCGACCGTGCTGTCGACCACGAGGGGAACGCCGGCCCGGTGGGCGACGCCCGCGAGCCGTTCGAGGTCGACGACCGTGTTCTTGGGGTTCGGGATCGTCTCGGTGTAGATCGCGCGGGTGCGCTCGGTGACCTTCGAGGCCCATTCCTCGTCGCTCGCCGACTCCGGCACGTACTCGACCACGAGGCCCTGTCGCGCGAGGCTGCCCTGGAACATCTGCCGGGTGCCCTCGTAGAGGTTCGCGGTGGCCAGGATGTGGTCGCCCTGGGAGGCGAGCGCGAACAGCGTGGCCGCGATCGCCGCCTGACCGCTGCCGACGAGCACTCCGGCGACCCCGCCCTCGAGATCGGCCAGCCGCCGGGCCGCGGCGGCGTTCGTGGGGTTGTCGCTGCGCGAGTAGACGTTCGCCGCGGTCGTGCCCGCGAACCGGGCCTCCGCGTCGTCGAAGGAGGAGAACAGGTAGCCGGCCGTCTGGTAGACCGGACCGATCCGCGCTCCGACCTGCGAGTCGACGATCGCGCCGGCGTGGATCTGCCGGGTCTCGAAGTCGTGGACGGGTGTGGGCTTCGATGTCATGTGCTGGGGTCCGATCAGATCGTTGCGGGTTCGAAGACGGCCGCGGAGGCCGAGGACGCGCTTTCGCGCTCCCGGGCGATCTCCACGAGCCTGAGCAGGACGGCGCGCGCCGCCCGATCGTTCTCGCGGAACGACACGGCGTTGGTGCGGGGCCGGGCGAAGGCGCCGACGAAGGGGGCGGTCGTGTAGGGGCCGATCGCGAAGCGGCGCTCGTGGGCGCCTCCGGCGGCGGCCAGGATGCGGGCGTCCTGCACCCTCACCGCGAGCCTGCCCGTCGTCCCCGCGTACTCCTCGTCGGCCACGAGCTCCTCGACGCCGACCCCCGACTCGACGAGGGCGCGCAGCACGGGGTTGTCGCTGAGCGAGACGTTCTCGGCCGGCAGCCGGGCGTCGACGAGCGCGCTCGCGACCGTCTCGGCGTCGGTGTTGGCTCCCCGGGCGCGGAAGACGCCGGCCGTCTCATCGGCGACGACCGTCATGCCCGAGCCGAGGAACTCGACGATCCCTGCTCGCGACAGGGCGAGCAGCTCCTCGAGACGGTGGGCGGGAGGCCCGCTCGCGACGTAGCTGAAGTAGCGGATCCAGGACTCCCCGAGGTCGTGCACACGCGACCGCGCCGACCACCTCGCGGTGTCGACGATCTCGCCCAGCACGAACATGCTCTGCAGGAGGGAGTGGAAGAGGCCGAGCGTCGCGCTGTGCTCCGGGCGCGTCCGCAGCGCCAGATCGGTCTCGATGTACTCGCGCAGCGCCTCCTGCAGCTCGCCGGCGTCGGCGAAGCGGCGGCGGTCGAGGGGCCGGTCGAACTCGTCCAGGTGCAGGCGGTCGAGAGGGTCGGGCACGACCGTGTCGACCACGGCGCGGAGCTCGGCGCTGTTCCACTCGTACGACTCGAGAACCCGGGCGAACTCGCTCCACGGAGCGCCCACCCGCTCGGGATGGCCGTGGAAGAGCTCCCAGTAGTAGCCCCAGAGCATCTCCTTCGCGATGAGCGGCCAGACCCGGCGGCGGAAGTCGAGCGGGTCGTGCTCGGCGACGAGGCGTGCCGCGGCATCCGTCGTGAAGAAACGCGGCTCCGGGCGCGGGGCGTGCAGCGTCGAGCCGATCTTGGAGTGGTACGGCACGCCTCGGCCCGAGCCGATCGCGAGGTGCGGCTCGCGGCCGGACGCGCGGTACTCGAGCCGCCCTTCGGCGTCTCTCTCGAAACGGCCGCCCCGGCCCTCGGTGAGCAGCACCACGAGGTCGACGGCCGCGAGCCCGAGACCGCGCACGAGCACCCGCTGGCCCGGGTTGATCGCCCGCAGCTCGGCGTCGGCGGTGAAGGCGGGGGCCACGTAGAGCAGCTCGTGCCGGGCCGCGAACGCCTGCAGACCACGATGCTCCTCGCTCGGCTCGCGGCCGTTGTGCCCGAGCGCGTAGAGCACGACGTCGACGTCGAGGCGTTTGCCGCTCTCGAGCAGGACGTGCTGTTCGCCGTCGGATGCCTCGACCACGCGTGACGCCGCCTCGCGGTGCTCGCGCACGACCACCGACTCCCCCAGCGCCTCGACCGTGCGCCGGTGGAACCAGTCGAGGTACAGGCTCTGCAGGCGCCGGGTCGGGAAGCTCGTGCCCTCCAGGGCGCGCAGCTCGGCGAGGAGCCGGTCGTCGGGCACCGCGACATCCGCGATCCGGCCCGAGACGACGTCGCGCGCCCAGTCGATGAGCGAGGGGCCGGGGATCACGGGCCCGTCGATCGTCGAGGACTCGTCGGTGAACATCGTGACGTCCTGCGCCATCGAGTTGAGCTTGAGCAGCGGCGACTGATCCAGCCGCCAGATCCGCCCGGGGCCGGCGGGATACGGGTCGACGAGGTGCACGACGACATCTCGCCCCTCGCCCAGCAGCGGATGGCTGGCCGCGAGCCGCTCGAGGAAGCCGACGCCGCGGGGACCTGCGCCGAGAACGGCGAGGCGGAGCGGCTGCGTGCGTGGATCGATGGCAGTCATGCCACAACTCTCACCGTCGAAGCCAGCGAAGACACGGAATGTTACCTGCGGTGACGACATGACGAACTGTGAACGGATTTCGTTGACCGCCCGATCCGCCGCCCCGTAGCGTCTGCCAGCACACGAGCACGGACACCACGAACAGGATCAGGAGCGCACAATGCCCATCGAATTCCTCGGCATCGCCGGCCTCAACGACGGCGGAGAGACCCAAGCCCGCTCGGGAGCGAGCTTCGACAAGGACTACACCCTGCGCTTCGCCCGGGCGCACGAGGAGAACGGCTGGGACCGCATCCTCTTCGCCTACCACTCCGGCGCACCCGACCCGGCGACCGCTGCGGCGTACATCGCCTCCAAGCTCGACCGCATCCAGATCCTGCTCGCCCACCGGCCGAACGTCGCGTACCCGACCTACGCGGCCAAGGTCTTCGCGACCCTCGACCAGATCAGCGACGGACGCCTCAACGTGCACTTCATCACGGGCGGCTCCACGGCCGACCAGGCCGCCGAGGGCGACTTCCTCACGAAAGACGAGCGGTACGCGCGAACGGGCGAGTACATCCGCATCGTCAAGCAGGCCTGGACGAGCACGGAGCCGTTCGGCTTCGACGGCGAGCACTACCGCTTCGAGAACTTCGTCTCCGACATCTTCCCCGCCGACGGGCACCGGCCCGAGGTCTCGTTCGGCGGCTCCTCCCCCGCCGCTTACAGGATCGGGGCGGCCGAGGCCGACGTCTACGCCGTCTGGGGCGAGCCGCTCGTCGACACGGCCGAGCAGATCCGCACGATCACGGATGCCGCGGCGGCGGCGGGTCGCACGACGAGGCCGAAGATCCAGGTGGCCTTCCGGCCGATCATCGCGCCGACCGAGGAGCTCGCCTGGGAGAAGGCGGAGCGGATCCTCTCGGCGATCGAGCTGCGCGCCGCCCACGCCCTGCCGAGCAGCTTCGTCGGCACGCTCTCCGAGCCCGAGAACGCGGGCTCGCAGCGGCTTCTCGCGATCGCCGAGCAGGGCGACCGCTACGACCGGGCGCTCTGGACGAGACCCGCGAAGGCGAGCGGGGGCCGCGGCAACTCCAACGCCCTCGTCGGCACACCGGAGACCGTGGCCGCCGCGCTGCTCGACTACGTCGACCTCGGTGTCGACATCCTGTCGGCCCGCGGCTACGACTTCATCAACGACACGATCGACTTCGGGCGCTACGTCATCCCGATCGTGCGCGAGGAGGTCGCGCGGCGTGACGCCGCCCGAGCCGAGGAGGCCGATCGTGACGCTGCTTGACTCCCCCTACGACCGCTTCGTGTCGGTGCGCTACACCGACGACATCGCGAAGCCGCTCATCGACGACCTCGAGCACGAGTACAACACGCGCTACAGCGACATCCTGCCCGAGCCCGCGGCGGTCGAGCTGCACCGCTACCCGGTCGAGGACTTCGCCGAGCCGCACGGGGCCTTCCTGCTGCTGCTCCGCGACGAACGCCCCATCGCCGGCGGCGCCTTCAAACGCTACGACGAGCGCACGGCCGAGCTCAAACGCATCTGGACCCATCCGGAGTTCCGCAATCAGGGCCTCGCACGGCTCGTCGTCGTCAAGCTCGAGATCCGGGCCGCCGAGCAGGGCTACTCGCGGATCTTCCTCACGACCGGGCCGCGCCAGCCCGAGGCGAAACGCCTCTACCTCGCGACCGGCTACACGCCCCTCTACGACACCGAGCTGCCCGCGGAAGAGGTCGGCATCCACGCCTTCGAGAAGATCCTCCCCGAACGAGAGGCACGGTCATGACGCACACCGTCGGAACCACCGGCACCGAGCCCGCCGGCACCGCTTCCGCGGCGCCGGAGACCGTCTCCTCACGAGCACTATCCCCGCAGGCGGGGCCTGCGGCGAGCGCGGCCGCACCGCCCGAGACCACGCCCGAGGCCGGCCGGCCCGCCGGCATCCCCGTCGCCGCCCTGCCCGTCGTACGGGTGCGGCACTGGTGGCGCTGGGTGCTGAGTGTGCTCGTGGCCTTCCTGCTCGCCCAGTTCCTCTGGTCGCTCGTGACCAACCCGCAGTACGAGTGGAACGTGTTCGCCGAGTACTTCCTCGCGCCGGCCGTTCTCAACAGCCTCGCCGTCACGCTCTGGCTCACGGTCATCTCGGCGATCGGGGGCTTCCTGCTCGGCGGCCTCCTCGCCGTCTTCCGGCTCTCGAAGTCGCCGCTCCTGAACGCTGCGGCCTACGGCTACATCTGGTTCTTCCGCTCGGTGCCGCTGCTCGTGCAGATCCTGGTCTGGTACAACCTGGGCTATCTCTACCCCACACTGGGCCTCGGCACGCCGTTCACGACCGACTTCTGGCTCGCCGAGTTCTCGACCACGACCCTCATCACCGCCTTCGCCGCCGCCGTCATCGGCCTCACGCTGCACCAGGCCGCCTACGCCGCCGAGATCATCCGCGGTGGCATCCTCTCGGTCGACCAGGGTCAGCTCGAGGCCTCGGCGGCGCTCGGCCTCCCGCGGCGGGTGCGATTCTTCCGCATCATCCTGCCCCAGGCCGCCCGCGCGATCCTGCCCAACGCCTTCAACGAGATCATCGGCCTCGTGAAGGGCACCTCGGTCGTCTTCGTCGTCGCGCTGCCCGAGCTCTTCTACACGGTTCAGGTCATCTACAACCGCAACCAGCGGGTCATCCCGCTGCTGCTCGTGGCGGTCGTCTGGTACGCGATCATCACGACCGTGCTCTCGATCGTGCAGTTCTACGTCGAGCGGCACTACGCGAAGGGCGCTCATCGCGAGCTGCCGCCGACCCCCGTGCAGCGGCTCGTGCACTGGACGCGCACGCAGTGGTCCCGGCTCGGCGACAACACCCCCGTGCCCGCACTGCCGGATGCCGCGCCTCTTCCGCCGGCCGTCACCCTCTCCCGTACCGACAACACCTTCGGAGGCGGAGCATGAGCACCCCACGATCACTGGCCCCCTCCTTCGACGAGCAGCACGTGCCCGCCCGCACCGCTCGCGCGGAGAGCACCGTCGGCCTCGTCGAGATCGCCGACGTCTCGAAGAGCTATGGCGGCACCCGGGTGCTGCGCGATGTCTCGCTCACCGTGGCGCCCGGCGAGGTGCTCGCGCTCATCGGCCCGTCGGGATCGGGCAAGTCGACGCTCCTGCGCACGATCAACCACCTCGAGACCGTCGACAGCGGCTCGGTGACCGTCGACGGCCAGTACATCGGCTACGAGCGACGGGGCGACCGGCTGCACGAGCTCCCGGAGAAGGACGTGCTGGAACGGCGCACCCAGATCGGGATCGTCTTCCAGAACTTCAACCTCTTCCCGCATCTGACGGCGATCGGCAACGTCGTCGCGGCGCCCATCGCCCTGCGGCGGGCGAGCAAGACGGAGGCGCGAGCGCAGGGCCTCGCCCTGCTCGACCGGGTCGGTCTCGCCGACAAGGCCGACCACTACCCCCGCCAGCTCTCGGGCGGCCAGCAGCAGCGGGTGGCCATCGCCCGGGCACTCGCGCTCGCCCCCAAGGTGCTGCTCTTCGACGAGCCGACGAGCGCGCTCGACCCGGAGCTCGTCGGCGAGGTGCTCGACGTCATCCGCGGGCTCGCCCGCGACGGCACGACGCTTCTCATCGTGACGCACGAGATCGGCTTCGCCCGCGAGGTCGCCGACCGCGTCGCCTTCCTCGAGCACGGAGAGATCCTCGAAGAGGGCCCTCCCGCTCAGGTGCTGCTCAACCCGCGCCACCCGCGCACCCAGGACTTCCTCAGCAAGGTCTTGTGACTCGTCTGCGGAAGACCCGGTGCGGCATCTGAACTGCCGCACCGGGCATGACCCGACAACCAATCCCGGTACATCGGATAGCACAACCCTAAGAGAGGCAACTCATGGCAATCAACAGAAGACAGCTGGGCGTGATCATCGGCGGAGTCGTCGTGCTCGCGCTCGTCGGCGGCGGGATCGGCGTCGCGGTCGCCGTGGCGAACAACGGCACCGCGTCGGCGGAGGCGACGCCGGACGGTTCGACGGAAGAGCAGCTCGCCGCCTCGGTCGAGTTCGACCTGACCTCGAAGAACGTCGACGGCCGCCCGCAGCTCGACCCCGTGCCCGAGGCGGTGGCGGCGCTGAAGGCCGGCGGATTCACCCCCGTCGAGCCGGGCAAGCTGACCGTCGCCCAGACGGTGAAGGGCGGCCAGCCGCCGCTCGTGTTCGCGGCATCCGACGACAACACGACCCCGCTCGGCAGCGAGGCGGACTTCGCGCAGCTCATCGCCGACGGGCTCGGACTCGAGTACAACCCCGTCGCCGTGGACTGGGCCGACTGGCCGCTCGGCATCCAGTCGGGCAAATACGACCTGATCACCAACAACGTCACGGTCACCGAGGAGCGCAAGGAGCTGTACGACTTCGCGAGCTACCGCGTCGACCTGCTCGGCTTCTACGTGAAGAGCGACAGCGCGATCGAGTCGATCGCCGGGCCTGAGGACATCGCGGGCCTCACGATCATCGTCGGCTCGGGCACCAACCAGGAGAAGATCCTCCTGACCTGGAACGAGGAGCTCGAGGCCGACGGCAAGGAGCCCGCCACGCTCGTGTACTACGACGACACGGCCGCGGCCAACCTCGCCGTGCAGTCCGGACGGGCCGACGCCAACTTCGAGCCCAACGCCAGCGGCGCCTATGCGGCTGCGGCGACGGGCGAGACCAAGCTCGTGGGAACGGTGAGCGGCGGATGGCCGGCGACCGCCGACATCGCCGCGGCGACCAAGAAGGGCAACGGACTCATCGACGCCGTGAACATCGTGCTCGACTACGCGATCGAGAACGGCCAGTACGACGAGATCCTCGACCGCTGGGGGCTGGACTCCGAGCGCGTCGAGAAGTCGGAGATCAACCCGCCGGGGCTGCCGAAGTCGTAGGCCCCACGGCTTCTGGGCGGCGCCGGCAGGACGACGGCGCCGCTCAGCGGCCGAGCGCGAAGAGCCGCGGCGCGGGCAGCCCGGCAGCGAGGTCGGCGAGGATGCGCCCCACCGCGGGAGTGAACTTGAAGCCGTGCCCCGAGAACCCCGCGCCCACGACGACGGGCCCCACCCGGTCGAGCACGAAGTTCGAGTCGGGCGAGGTCGTGTAGGTGCAGCTGATGTCGACGAAGCGATCGGCATCGGCGCCCGGCAGCCACTCGCGCACGTAGCGCCGGAGGGCCTCGAGCTGCACGGGCTCGGGGGTGAAGTCGCGCGCGTCGGGATCGACGACCGGCCCCACCCCGTGCCATCCGGCCTTGATGCCCTGCCCCGGCGTGTACATGCCGTAGACGCCCGAGTACCAGTAGTCGTAGCCGGGGGCTCCGGGCTCGAAGCCGTGGTTGAAGCCGGGCCAGACGAAGCTCTCGTCGGTCGCGGCGAAGTGGGCCGGCTGCTCCTGGGTGACGACGAGGCGCGGAAGGTCCACGACCGGGCCGAGGAGCTTCTGCGTCCACGCCCCGACGGTCACGATCGCGCGCCGCGCCTCGAACACCTCGCCCGCGGAGCCTCCCCCTGCGCCGCCCGTGGTCACGCGCACCCGCTCGTCGTCGAGCACCTCGACGCGCGTCACGGGCGTGCTGTGCTCGACGCGGGCCCCGTGCTGCGCCGCACTGCGCTGGAGGGCGGCGACGGCGGCATCCGCGTTCAGCCGGCCGGCCTCGGGAGTGTGCAGCACCCGGGTGTCGAAGCGGATGCCGGGCCAGCGCGTCGTGGCCTCTGCGACGTCGAGCAGCTCGGGTGCGAAGCCGACGCCCTCGAGCGCGGACGCGACCGCGTCGAGCCGCCCGCCCCGGCCGTGGTTGACGATGCCCACCTGGTCGAGCAGCCGGGCGTCGGTCTCGTCTTCGAGCTCGCGCCACAGCCGCAGCGACTCGACGATCATCGCCAGGTAGCTCGGGTCGTCGTAGGAGACGTTGAAGTTGCGCGAGGCCCCGTGCGAGGCGCCGTTGGCGTGCCCCGGAGCGAAACGCTCGAGCAGCACGACCTCCGTGCCGCGGCGGGCCAGCTGCCAGGCGGCTGAGGAGCCCATCGCACCGCCGCCGATCACGACGGTGTCGACCCGGGTCGTCATCCGGGCGCCTAGAGCGCGTCGGTCTCGGTGCCGGGAGTCGTCGGGAGCCCCGCCGCCTTCCAGGCCGGGAAGCCGCCCTCGACGTGCACGACGTTCGGCCGGCCGGAGTCGAGCAGCCACTGCGCGACGGGACGTGAGCCGTCGACGCTGCCGCAGATCACCACGATCGGCCGTTCCGGGTCGCCCGTTCCGGCGATGCGCTCGGGCGATGCATCGTCGAAGTGCTCGGTCAGACGGTCGCGGTCCACGATGATCGCGCCGGGGATCGCGCCCACCCGCTCGCGGGTGGGCTGGCTGCGCACGTCGATGAACAGGGCGCCCGCGTCGACGCGGGTCGCGGCATCCTGCGGGTCGACGAGCGGCGGCTCGGAGGTCGTTGCTTCTGACATGGGCTGACTCCTGATTCTCGTGGTCCTCCCATCCTCGACGACCGGCACGGAACGCCGCCGCCGTGTATCGATTTGTTACCGACTACCGATACCGGTCACCGGCTCCCGATACCGGTCACCGAGGCCCGACTCTCGTCAGGGCGTCCTCGAGCGCCACCCAGGCGAGCATCGCGCACTTGACCCGGGCGACGTAGCGGGCCGTGCCCGCGAACGCGACGGCGTCGCCGAGCACCTCCTCGTCGCCCTCCAGGGTGCCCTTCGAGTGCATGAGCTCGCGGAACGCGGTGATCTTCTCGGTGACCTCTGCGGGGTCGAGATCGACCACGAGATCGGAGAGCATCGAGGCGGATGACTGGGAGATGGCGCATCCGTGACCCTCCCAGCTCGCCTGCACGATCCTGCCGCCGTCGACCTGCAGCTGCAGGGTGATCTCGTCGCCGCACGTGGGGTTGATCTGGTGCGACTCGGCCGCGGCCGAGGGCTTGAGCCCCACCCCGTGCGGGCGGCGGGAGTGGTCCATGATGATCTCCTGGTACAGCCCCGAGAGGGCCTCCCCGGTCATCGGCCGACTCCGAAGAAGGAGCGCACCTCGCGCACGCCGTCGAGGAAGACGTCGACCTCGTCGGGGGTCGTGTAGACGTAGGCGCTCGCGCGGGTCGTCGCCGTCACCCCGAAGCGGCGGTGCAGGGGCTGGGCGCAGTGGTGCCCGACCCGCACGGCGATCCCGCGGTCGTCGAGGAACTGCCCGACGTCGTGCGCGTGCACCCCGTCGACGACGAAGCTCGCGAGTCCCGCGCGTTCCACGCCGGATGCCGGGCCGAGCACGCGGATGCCGTCGATCTGCTCGAGACCGGCGACGAGCCGCTGCCCGAGGGCCTCCTCCCACGCCTGCACGTTCTGCATGCCGAGCCGTTCGAGGTAGCCGACCGCGGCCTCGAGGGCGATCGCCTGGGAGACGCGCTGGGTGCCCGCCTCGAAGCGCTGCGGCGCGTTCAGGTACTCGGCCTTCTCGAGTGTGACGGTCGTGATCATCGAGCCGCCGGTGAGGAAGGGCGGCAGGGCGTCGAGCAGCTCCGCCCGCCCGTACAGCACGCCGATGCCGGTGGGCCCGAGCATCTTGTGACCCGAGAAGGCGGCGAAGTCGACCCCGAGGGCCACGACGTCGACGGGCCGGTGCGGCACCGACTGGCACGCGTCGAGGACGACGAGCGCTCCGACGGCGTGGGCCAGCGCCGCGATCTCGGCGACCGGGTTGATGGTTCCGAGCACGTTGGAGACGTGGGTCAGGCAGACCAGCCGGGTGCGGTCGCCGATGAGCTCGGCGGCCTGGTCCATCCGCAGTGTGCCGTCGTCGTGGAGCCCGATCGCCCGGAGGGTGGCCCCGGTGCGTGCCGCGAGCTCCTGCCACGGCACGAGGTTGGCGTGGTGCTCCATCTCGGTGACGACGATCTCGTCGCCGGGCCCCAGGCGGAAGCGCTCGGCCGCGACGCCTCCACGGCCGAGGCTCGCGTTCGAGATCGAGTACGCGACGAGGTTGAGAGCCTCGGTGGCGTTGGAGGTCCAGACGATCTCGTTCTCACGCGCGCCGACGAAGGCCGCGACACCCGCCCGCGCGCTCTCGAAGAGCTCCGTCGCCTCGGCGGCGAGGGTGTGCGCGCCGCGGTGCACGGCGGAGTTCGTGTGCACGAGGAAGTCGCGCTCGGCGAGCAGCACCTGCTGGGGCCGTTGAGAGGTCGCGCCGGAGTCGAGGTAGACGAGCGGTTTGCCGTGAACGAGCTCACGCAGGATCGGGAAGTCCTCTCTCAGGCTCCTGACCCGGGACTCCTCCAACGGCGTCGCCACTGCATACGAATTCATTGCCGAGCTGCTCCTTGTTCCGTGACGCCCGCTCGGATGATCCGGCATCCCGACATCCGGGCCCGACATCCCGCAGACGTCCACTACGAGCCTAAGCCGTGTTTCGGCGATGAGGCCGGGGATACCTGGGCGCGACCTCCAGACGGGATGCCGCGTGGTGCCGCACGCGGCCACGTGCGGTCGCTCAGCGGGCCGCGGTGCGCGGAACGCTGCGGTCGAACACGGTCAGCAGCAGCACGGCCGCGCCGATGCCGCCGATGACCCAGGCGAGGGTGTGGAAGCCGCTGTCGGTCGCGGCCTGCCCGAAGGTGATGCTGATGAGGCTCGCCGAGAAGATCGCCCCGATGTAGGAGACGGTGCGATAGAGCCCGGAGGCGACCGCGATGTCGTCCGCCGAGGTCTGGCCGTAGAGCGCCGCCTGGTTCGCGAAGCCGCTGAAGCCGTTGGCGAAGCCGAACAGCAGCGACATGCCGATGAGCACGAGCACGCTCGAGCCCGCCGTGATGAGGAGCATCACGCCCGCGGTGAGGATGAGGGCGGCGCCCGCCAGGATCAGCGGCCACCGGATCCAGCCGCGCCCGGAGACGACCCGCGAGATCACGATACTGAGCCCCGAGAGCGGCAGCAGGATGAGCCCCACGGCGGAGGCGCTGAGGTGCGCGCTCTGCTCCATCCACTGGCTGGCGCCGTAGAGCGCCGTGTAGACCCCGAGGCCGACGAGCGCCTGGCGCAGGTAGGTGCGCTGCAGCGGCCGGTTGCGGCCCAGCATCCGGAAGTCGATGAGCGGGCTGGCCGCCCGGCGCTCCCACAGGAACAGACCCGCCCCGAGCGCGACGACGACCGGCAGGAGCCACCACAGGGGCGACGACAGATCGGAGAGGAAGACGAGCAGAGTCGTGACGGTGCCCGCGAAGAGCAGGATGCCGGGCACGTCGATCGCGGAGAGCAGGCCGCCCTTCGTCCGCTCACGTGACAGCGGTCCATCCTTCGCGACGCCGATCAGCGTGAGCACGAAGGCGACGACCGCGAAGGGGATGTTGACGAAGAAGAGCGCGCGCCAGCCGAAGGCGCCCGCGAGCACCCCTCCGATCGGCAGCCCGAACACCACGGTCACCTGGGCGGCGATCGAGAAGTTGCCCAGCACCCTGCTCGGCACGCCGATCCCCGCCTCGTCGGCCCGGCGGCGCACGATCGCCATGGCCGTGGGATACGCGGCCGAGGTGCCGATGCCGATCAGGGCCCGCGAGACGAGCAGGAACCCGAACGCCGGCGCGGCCGCGCCCACCACTCCCCCGACGAACAGGATCACGATGCCCGCCAGGAACACCCGCCGCGGGCCGAACAGGGTCGAGAGCTTGCCCATGGTCGGCTGCATGATCGCGCTGCAGAGGTAGAGCACGGAGATGAGGCTCGCCGTCGTGCCCGGGCCGGTGTGGAAGTCCACGCCGATGCCGACGAGCCCGGTCGCGATCATCGAGCTGTTGATCGGGTTGAGGGCCGATCCGAGCAGGAGGGGCGCCGTGAAGCGCCAGCCGAAGGGGGTGCGCGGCGCTGCCGTCATACCGGGCTCCGTCGTGGACGGGCCCGGTGCAGACGGCGTCGTCATGGACGGATCGTGCCGAGGAGCTCGATGATCTCCTCGGTCGTCCCGGTCTCGCCGAGGCGAGGGAAGATGCGGGTGACAGTGTGCTCGTGGGCGTCCGCGGCGCTGTCGGTCATGGCATCGACGGCGAGGGTGACGTTGTAGCCGTGCTCGTAGGCGTGCCGGGCGGTCGTCTCGACGCCGATGCTCGTGGACACCCCCGCGAGAACGAGCTGGGTAACGCCCAGACCCGTGAGGTGCTCATGGAGATCTGTCTCGTGGAAGGCGCCCCAGGCGCGCTTGACGATCTCGTGGTCGCTCGGCTGCTGGTTCAGCTCGGGGATCAGATCGGCCCAGCCGGCGGGCAGCTCTCCCTGCCCCGCGCGCGGCGGCTGCTCGGTGCGCCCGGCCGATCCGCCGGCCACCCGCACGAGCACGACCGGCAGGCCGTGGTGGCGGAAGGCATCGGCGAGCGCGGCCGCGTTGGCGACGATCTGCTCGTTGGGATGAGCTTTCGGGATCGCGAGCACGCCGTTCTGCAGGTCGATGACGACGAGGGCGGTTGCGGGGTCGAGGGTCGTGAGGGTCATGGTTCTCCTTGGATGGCGCGGCTTCGTCCACATCGGGTTTTTTGTTAGCTATACTAACGATTTCATTAGCTATACTAACCAGTCATGGATGACACGGCAACCCCGCACACAGCCCAGCCGGCCGGCGACGAGCTCGGAACGGCGATCCGCGGGGCCGTCGGACGCCTCTACCGCAGGTTCCGCGCCGAACGCGCCGACGGCCAGCTCGGGGACGCCGCGATGGGCGTGCTGACACGCCTCGAGAAGAACGGGCCGCAGACCCTGAAAGCCCTCAGCGACTACGATCGGGTGACCCCGGCGTCCATGAGCCAGATCGTCAACCGGCTCACCGCCGCCGGCTACGCCACGCGCAACGACGACCCCGACGACGGTCGACGGGTGCTCTTCGCCGCGACCCCCGAGGGCGCCGAGCTCGTCAACGCCGACCGCGCCCGACGCCAGGCCTGGCTCGACTCGCACCTCGCCGAGCTGAGCGCCGACGATCGTGCCGCCCTCGCCCGCGCGGCCGCCCTGCTCCAGCAGATCGCCGACTCCTGACGCCCTCCCGAGACGACGAGCAGAACAGTGGCAGGAGGAGAGCCGACCGTGAATCCCGACCTCGACGGCGGGTCCCGCGTCATCCTGCTCTGGCTGCCTGTCGGCGCGGGCGGCCACGTCGTCGTGCACACCAGCCGATGGTGGGAGCTCCTGCAGGCGATGATCGAACACCGCCGCCCCCAGCCGCTCTTCCACGCCGCGCTCGAGGTCGTCGACCGCGGCGAGCGCTTCGTGATCGAGATGACACCCGCCTGGGGCGTGCCCGCCGCCGAGCGCGGTGTCGTCGCAAACGGGCCGGTCGGCATCCGCTGGCTGGGGCGATCGCGGTATTTCCGCTATGAGGTGCGCTGCTGGCCCGACGGGATCATCCCCGATCGCCAATGGGCGGTCGGGGAGCCCGCCGTGCTCACCCGCGACGCGGACACCGTCCGGCGACTCCTCGAGCGCGTGCCGCAGGTGCCGACCCTCACCTGGGGACGCATCGTGCGCCCGACCGGCGACATGTGGAACTCCAACTCGCTGATCTCCTGGCTTCTCGCCGGCGTCGGCATCCCGGCCGAGCTCCATCCGCCGAACGGCCGCGCGCCGGGATGGGCGGCGGGCCTCGCCGTCGCCGCCCGGGAAGGGGCCGTGCTGCCCTGACCTCCGGTCCACCTCAGACGGCCCACGAACCGGCGGATGCGGCTCAGCCGATGCTGGCCCGGCCGTGACGCCAGTACCCGTAGAACGTCACATCCGCTTTCGCGACAGCCCGTTCGGTGACCAGATACCGCCTCAGCCCGGTGGCGAGCCCGCTCTCTCCCGCGACGAACACGCTCGGCCTCCCCGTGGGCAACTCGGCGCGGGCGACGACATCGAGCGCGAGGCGCCCGGGAATGCCCTCGTTCTCGCCGCGGGGCAGCCAGCGCACCGTGACGGCGTCGCCGAGCTCGGTCTCCAGCACATCGTCATCGTGCGGCACCTCGAGATAGAGCAGCGTGCGCAGCTCGTGCGGTGACTGCTCCGCGATCGAGAGCGCAGCCGGCACGGCGCTCTCGTCGGCCACCACGAGCTGCCAGTCCGCGTCGGTTCGGCGGCGGTACATGGTCCCCTCGTCGAAGATCCCGACCGGATCGCCGGCGACCGCCCGAGCAGCCCAGCTCGCGGCCGGTCCGTCGCCGTGCACGACGAAGTCGACATCGAGCTCGAAGGGCTCACGGCGGAAGGCCCGCACCGTGTAGTTGCGCACATGGGGCCTCGCGCTCGACGGCGTGAGATAGAACTGTGCGACCCAGCCGTTGTTGGCCGCCGTCGGCATCCGCAGCGCGGCCTGGCCGGGTCGCGGGAAGAACAGCCGGATGCACTGATCGAGGCCCTGGTAGTCGAAATCGGCGAGCTCGGGGCCGCCGACGGTGACGCGAATGAAGCTGGGGCTGAGCCGGCGCGTGCGCAGCACGGCCGTGGTCAGCATCCGACGCTGCGCGGGTGCTCCTGCTCTGGGCATGGTGATGCCTCTCTGACCACACTGGCCTGGAAATTGATTAGGCAAGGCTTACCTAAAACTGAGCTTAATCGCGGATCGTGCCTCCGTCAACGACCGGCGGATGACCGTCATCTCGTTCACGGTGCCGTTCCTTGCCGCCGTGCCCGCGGAGCCCTTCGGGGCATCCGGCCTCGTCGCCGCGGTCGTCGCCGGTCTCGTCACGGGCATCAGATGCGGGGTCGGATGCAGGGCATGCAGCACGCTGTCGCTGCTCGTGCCCGGCGCACCATCGGCCCGCTGGTCCGCCGGGCACGCCGTCCGGCGGTCGTGCTGCGATGCCCGTGCTGCCATGATGGAGACCCGGCGGAGGAGGGGACCCCATGACGGGAGAACGCAGCTACGCGGTACTGCCGTGCGCCGATCTCGACGAGGCACTCGACTTCTACACGGCGCTCGGATTCACCGTGACCTTCCAGCAGCGCCGCCCCAACCCATCCGCAGTCGTGGAGCTCGACGACCTCGGCATCCACCTGGCCGCGATCGAGGGCTTCGACCCGGCGGGCTCCTACGGCAGCGTCATCATCACCGTGCCCGACCCCGAAGGACTGCACTCCTCCTTCCGCGACGGCCTCCGCGCCCGCTTCGGCTCGGCTCCCCGTCGCGGGATCCCGCGCGTCCTCCCGCCGCGCCGCAAGGCCGGCACGGCGACGGGCTTCACGGTCGTCGATGTGGGCGGCAACTGGCTGCGCTTCTACCGCAGCGGCGCCTCCGAAGACGAGCCCGCACGATCGGGCCTGGGCCGCGTGGTCGACGTGGCCGCCCGGCAGGGCGACGCCCGCGGCGACGACGCGCAGGCGATCGCCGTGCTCGACGCGGGGATCCTGCGGCATCCCGACGCCCCCGTGGCCGAGCTCGTCGAAGCGCTCCTCTACCGCGCTGAGCTCAAAGCCCGACTGGGGCTGGATGCCTCGGACGATCTCGATTCGGCCGCCGAGCTCGCCGCGGCGCAGAACCCCGACCCGGAGGCCGGCTAGTCGCCGAAGCTCGGCTGCCAGGCGCCGTGCGCCGCGTGCACGTGCTCGGCCAGACGTTCGAGTGCGGCCCGGCGTTCCACCGCGTAGAAGAAGGTGTACTGACCGCCGCCGCCCTGCGGCCGGATCGACATCCTGGACTTGCCGACGAACACGATCCGGGGAAGGAACGCGATGTGGAAGCGCTGGGCGTCGGCGAAGCCGAACACCTCGAGGACCCGGCCGTCGAAGCTCACGAGAACGGACGGCGAGGCCCACACGTCGATGCGTTCAGTCATAGACCCTCTCTATCACAGAAGATCAGGTGACGCTGGGCAGAGCCGCGGTGGTCGCGAGCACGACAGGGCAGGGTGGACGAACCCGATCAGACGGGGAACGCCGCAGCCGGCGCTCCGGTGCGGAGGAGCCGTGCCGGAGGCGGATTCCGAGCGATATCGGGCGCGCGGAGCGAGAGCCGTCGTGCCATGCTGGAAATCGGTGTCGCAGCCTCCCCGCGACCCACCATGCCCTTCCCGCGCATCACCCACGCGGCGTCCGCCGCCATACGACGAAGGAGTGCCATGTCCACCGATATCAAACTCGACCAGCAAGGCGGCAACTGGCTGGTCGCCGAGAGCTCGATCTTCAAGTCCACCGCGACCGACATCATGCTGGACGCGCCCTCACGGCGCAAGGGCGGCTCCAGTCCGTATCGCCGGGCCCTCGTACACGACTTCGAGGACGGACTCACTCTCAACTACGCGGGTGACTACCCGGGCGGGGTCACGGTGCACGGCGGACTCCAGGTCACCGGCGACCTCAGGCTCAACGGCAGGCTCGTCGCCGATCATTCCGGTCTCGCTTCCACCTCCGCCCTCGACAACGCGGTGCGACGGATCCAGACATTGGAGCAGACGCTCGAGTCGCTGCTCGCGCTCGTGGGAGCGGTCGTCATCCCCAATTGGCCGAACCGGACCGAGATCCTCGAGGGCGACGACATGAGGCTCGTCAACGAGCCCGCCGAGGAGCTCGGGCTGACCATCGAGTACCACTACGAATACCGGAACCCGAAGTACGAGCACGAAGAGGTCATCAGCATCTCCCCGGCGCCCGGAACCGTGGTGATGCGCGGGATCACCGTGGTGGTGCGGATGAACCTCGAGGAGTGACGCTCAGCCCCTCAGCCAGGTGCGCACGCTCCGGCTCGGGCCGACGAACGCCGAGATCCCGGCGGTGAGCGGCTTCCCGCTCGCGAGCAGGCGAGCTCGCACAGACCAGCTCGCGGCCGCCGGAGTCGCGACGGCCGCGACGACGATGAGCGTCGATGCGAGCCACTCGGTGCTGTGCAGGGTATTGCGCACCTCGACGCGGAACGAGTAAGCGGTGCCCGGGCTCAACGGCCGGTCGGTCGGGAACTCCCCGCTGTAGATCTCGCCCTTCGGCTTGATGCTGCGGCTGAAGGCCCGCGGGTTGCTCGTGGGACCCCAGAAGATGTTGCCGTCGTTGTAGTTGTTGGACCGCCACGAGATCGTGATGACAGCGGGGCCGTTGCTCGTCGGGGGAACGTTCCGCACGAGTGAGAGGCTGGGAGGAGCCGCCGGGAAGACGCCGCCGTTGTTCGCGCCCGGGATGGCGAAGGTGAAGACGCTCTGCAGCTCTTCGGGAGGCGACCCCGACCACCAGAACGACACCCCCACCGCGATGACGGTCGATCCCAGCGAGCCGATCGCAGCCGCGGGTATCGACACGGTCGTGTCATCGCCGTCGAGGTTGGTGAAGAGCCGCCCGTTGAGCGAGACGAGAACCCTCTCGGGCGCCTCCGAGTCGCCGAAGAACGAGTCGACCTCCCAGTTGAGCTCGAGCGCACTGCTGGAGGCCGAGCCTCCCAGGATCACCGGCGGTCGTCGTGTCATGCCGGAATCGTATCGGCAAAACCACGCACCGCACAGTGAAGTCCTCCGGCCCGTGCGCCGGACGTGGAAGACTGTAAGGCTTGCCCTGTCGCGGCTGCGGAACGGAACGATCACCATGACCACGAGAACGACCGGCGCGGCCACGCCGGGCATCTTCTCCCGTCGGTACCTCTGGACGACGATCGGGGCGAACGCCCTCATCTTCCTCGGGGCCTTCGAGGCGATGGCCGTGACCACGATCATGCCGGCCATCAGCCGCGACCTGGAGGGGGAGTCGCTCTACTCGGTGGCCTTCTCGGGGATGCTCGCCGCGAGCGTCATCGGCATGGTGGTCTCCGGGCGGTGGGCCGACCGCGTCGGGCCGATCCGGCCGCTCATCACGGCGGTCGTCGTCTTCGTGGTCGGCCTGCTGCTCGCGGGCATCGCGCTCGACATGTACACGTTCATCGGCGGCCGGATCCTGCAGGGGCTGGGCTCCGGCGCGATCAACGTCGCCCTGTACGTCATGGTCGCCCGGATCTACCCTGCGGCGATGCATCCGAAGATCTTCGGCGCGTTCGCGGCGGCCTGGGTGCTGCCCTCGCTCGTCGGCCCTCCGGTGGCCGGCGTCGTGGCCGAGGGCGTGGGCTGGCACTGGGTCTTCTACGGCGTGGCCGCTCTGCTCGTCGTCTCGGCGCTCGCGATGATCCCGGCGCTCCGGCAGCTCCACGCGATGGGCCAGGAGGCGGGCGGGGTGCTCAGCAGCCGCTGGACCCTGCTCTGGGCGGTCGTGGTCTCCGCCGCGATCGTGGCGATCAGCCTCGGAGGGGAGACGGGCGGCCCGTTCGCATGGGTGCTCGCGGCGGGCGCATTCGTCATCGTCGTGGTCGCACTGCGCACGCTCGTGCCCCGCGGAACCCTCACGGCCCGTCGAGGCCTGCCCGCGACGGTGCTGCTGCGCGGTCTCGTCGCCGCCGCGTTCTTCTCCACGGAGGTGTACCTGCCCTACCTGCTGCAGGATCGCTACGACCTCCCGCCCTGGCTCGCGGGCCTCATCCTCACGATCGGCGCGCTCGCCTGGGCGGGCGCATCGGCGGTGCAGGGGCGGCTCAGCGAG
Source organism: Compostimonas suwonensis (assembly GCF_002797855.1). Lineage (GTDB taxonomy): Bacteria > Actinomycetota > Actinomycetes > Actinomycetales > Microbacteriaceae > Compostimonas > Compostimonas suwonensis. The sequence continues at coordinate 559,824 of NZ_PGFB01000003.1, read as the reverse complement.
AGCATCCCGCACGCCGCTGTCATGCGAGTCGGCACCCTCCTGCTCATGGCGGGGCTGATCGTCCAGCTCGTCAACGCGTGGCTGCTTCTCCCCGTGCCCGTCGCCGCCGCGGGCTGGCTCGTCGCCGCCGCGGGCATGGGGCTCGTCTTCCCGCGGATCTCCACCCTCGTGCTCGGCTACTCGACGGAGCGAGATCAGGGCTTCAACAGCGCCGCCGTCTCCATCACGGACGCCGCGGGCGGAGCCACCGCGATCGCCTTCGCCGGCCTGCTCTTCACCGCCTTCGGCGCTGCGGGAGGCGGATTCGGCGTGGCCCTCGCCCTGTCGGCCGGGATCGCCGTCGCGGCGGTTCCCGTGGCGTTCCGCGTGCAGGAGCTCCGTCCGGCTGCGTGACGCGGCTGCGTCACGCCGCTCTGCATGACGCCTCCGCCGTCAGCTCACGAGCACGATCTTCCCGCGGGCGTGACGGGTCTCGCTCAGCTCGTGGGCGGCCGCGGCCTCGGTGAAGGGAAAGACGGCGGCGACCGGCATCCGCAGCCGCCCCTCGTCGGCCAGCGCGACCGCGATCGCGAGGCCGTGCACCGCGAGCGGATCGGCGGCCACGAGGGTCGCGTCGGGGTCGCTGGTCGGCGCGCCGTACGACAGGTGCACGCCGTGTTCCGGCGCCGTGACGTCGGCGATCGTCACAACGCGCGCCGGGTCGCCGACGATGGCCACGACCCCGGCTGCGTCGAACCCGGTGCGATACGGGAACGTCGTGGGCATCGCCTCCCGCAGCTCGCCGGAGCGTATGCGGGTCTCCCCCGGCGAGACCCCGGAGGCCCGCACGCCGGATCTCGTTCGCTCCGGCGTGCGGCTCCTCCACCTCGGCGACGTGCACGACGCTCGGCGGACCGTATTCTTCGAACTGGATTGCTCTCATACCGCGACCGTAACGGAACACCCCGTCCGCTTGACTAAAGTGAGAGCGATGGCGATCGAAGTGATAACGCAGCGGCGCTCGGATGCCCGCGACAACCGGGCGCGCATCCTCGCCGTCGCCCGCGGCGCCTTCGCCGCGGAGGGCATCGACGTGCCGATCCGCGAGATCGCGCGGCGGGCCGAGCTCGGCGTCGCGACCGTCTACCGGCACTTCCCGACCAAGGACGCCCTGCTGGCCGAGGCGTTCGCCGAGCAGATGGCCTCGTGCGTCGAGATCGTGGAGGAGGGTCTCGCCGAATCCGACCCGTGGAACGGCTTCTGTCGGGCGATCGAGAAGCTCATGGTGCTCCACGCCCTCGACCGCGGCTTCGCCCGCGCGTTCACCTCGCAGCTTCCCGATGCGACCGGCTTCGTCGCGGAACGCGATCGCTCCCTGCTCCTCATGCTCGAGCTGGTGCGGCGCGCGAAGGCGACGGGCACGATGCGGAGCGACTTCGTGCTGGAGGACGTCAGCCTGGCGCTCATGGCGAACGAGGGCATCCGCGCCGACTCCCCCGAGCTGAGGGCGGCCGCCTCGCGACGCTTCGCCGCGCTGATGATCCAGTCGTTCCAGGCGGAGCCAGTGCGGATGCCGCTCCCGCCCGCCGTCCGGTTGCCGCTCTCACGGCGCTGAGCCCGACCGGTGGATCATCGGCGTCGACCACCGCGGATGCGGACGCAGCCGGTGGAGCCCTTCCTACGGAATGTCAGAAATACTTGACATGGTGTATATCTCCGCCATACATTCGCAATGTCAATGATCTTTGACACAGCGAGGAGGGGAACCGATGTCGTCAGAAGAGAAGAGCGTCTGGGTCCAGCTGGTGCTGGCCATAGTCGTGTACGGGATCTACCTGGCCGTTGTGCTGGGACAGTCGTCGGACGCGCCTCTGACCGAGGTGGACTACGCGCCCATCCTCCTCTGGTGCATCGGAGGCTCCATCGTCGCCTCGATCGTGATCACCATCGTGGTGGGGATGTTCTCACCGAAGGACGCTGGCAAGAAGGATCAGCGCGACAAGCAGATCTACCGGTTCGGGGAGAGGACGGGCAGCTGGTTCCTGGTCTTCGGCGCGCTGGCGGCACTGGTCCTGGCGCTCGTCGAGGCCGACCACTTCTGGATCGCCAACATCATCTACCTGGCATTCGTGCTGTCCATGATCCTGTCCTCGATCGCGAAGATCGTCGCCTACCGCCGGGGCATCCAGTCATGGTGAAGCCGACGAGCGTCACCAATTCGATCCGCCGGCTGCGGTTCGATCGCGGTGAGATGACCCAGGCCGAGCTCGCCGACCGCATCGGCGTCACCCGGCAGACCGTCATCGCCATCGAACAGGGCCGCTATTCGCCGTCTTTGGAGATGGCGTTCCAGATCGCCCGGACCTTCGAGGTTCCGCTCGAGCAGGTCTTCCAGTATCCGGACACCGACTCATGAGGGCCGCCGTCTACCGCCGCTACGGCTCTCCCGACGTGGTGAGCGTCGAGGAAGTCCCCACGCCGACCCCGGCGGCCGACGAGATCCTCGTGCGCAACCGCGCCTCCACGATTGGGGCGGCCGACAGCGCCGCCCGCCGGGGAGTCCCGCTCTTCTCCCGCCTGTTCTTCGGCCTGAGACGTCCCAGGTGGCAGATACTCGGGTCCGAGTTCGCGGGGCAGGTCGCGGCCGTCGGCCCCGCCGTCACTCGATTCCGGATCGGCGACGAGATCGTCGGCATCACCGGCCCCGACTTCGGCGGGCACGCCGAGTACCTCACCGTGAGCGAGGCCGGTGCCGTGATGCGCAAGCCGGCCGGCATCGCCCACACGGATGCCGCGGCCCTCGCCGACGGCACCGCACTGGCATTCCTGCGCGATGAGGCGGGACTCCGGCCCGGGCAGAGCATCCTGATCAACGGTGCCGCCGGCAGCGTCGGCAGCATGGCCGTGCAGCTGGCCAAGCACGTCGGCGCGACCGTCACGGCGGTCTGCAGCACTGGGAGCGTTCACGCCATGACGCGGCTCGGCGCCGACAGGGTCATCGACCGCACACGGCAGGATTTCACACGGGAGGATCGGAGCTATGACGTCGTCTTCGACGCCGTGGGCAAGAGCTCCTTCGCCCGGTGTCGGCGCTGCCTGGCTCCCGACGGGGTCTACCTCTCCACGGTCCCGTCCCTGCCGCTCATGCTCCGGCTGCCCTGGTTCGGGAGCCGGCGAGCGAAAGTCGCATTCACGGGACTGCGGCCGACCGCCGAGAAGACCAGGGACCTGCACCTCGTGATGGCACTCGCGGACGCTGGAGACATCGTCGCGGTGATCGATGGCCGCTACCCGCTGGAGCGGATCGTCGAGGCGCACGCCCGGGTCGACACCGGCCGCAAGACCGGCACCGTAGTGGTCACGATGGGCGAGAGCTCATGATCACCTCGCTGCTCTCAACTCAGAACTCGTAAGTCCTACGGCGCGGGACGACCCGCCTCGACGCAAGGCTCTTCCTCGCTTGAGGCCGCAAGCGGTGCCGAGGCATCGCCGAGCACACGTGTATACAAAGAAAAAGTCCCGGAAACCTTGGGTTTCCGGGACTTTTCGTACTGCGTTTGGTTGCGGGGACAGGATTTGAACCTGCGACCTCTGGGTTATGAGCCCAGCGAGCTACCGAACTGCTCCACCCCGCGGCACAAGAGATAACACTATCACAGGTGCGAACAGCAGGTGAACGCGGAGTCGAACCAGGGGCGGGTCTGGGGCGGATCAGGGGCGGAAACGCTCGGCCAGCTCGTCCATGACCGCCGACCGGGCGTCGTCGATCCGGCGCTCCTGCGGGTTCGCGTCGTACCAGGCGACCGTCTCGCGAGCGCCCTTCCAATAGGGGATCCGGGCGTGATGGCCCGGCACGATCCCTCGTACTTTCGAGTTGTCGAAGAACGCCGAATGCGTCTTGTCGCCGAGCAGCACCGCTCCCCACTCGGGATCGGCGGCGGCGATCGCTTCGGAGGGCACGGAGACGAATCGCGGCTCGACGCCCGCAGCCGCCGCGATCGCCTCGAAGGCCTGCCTCCAGGTGAGGCGTTCGTCGGTCGTGATGTGGTAGCTGTCGCCGATCGTGCGCGGGTCTCCCAGCAGCTCGACGAAGGTCTCGGCGAAGTCGGAGGCGTGGGTGAGCGAGCACAGCGAGCTGCCGTCGCCCGGCAGGATCACCTCGAGGCCCCGGCGCATCCGATCGACCACCGTCCAGCCTCCATCGATCGGGAAGATCGTGTGATCGTAGGTGAACGAGGGCCGCACGATCGTGACGGGGAAGCCCGAACGGCGATACGCCTGCACGAGCACGTCCTCGCACTCGATCTTCGCGCGCGAATAGGAGAGGTACGGGTTGCGCAACGGCGTCGACTCGGTGATCGGCAGCACGGCGGCCGGCTTCTGGTACGCGGAGGTCGAGCTGATGAAGACGTATTGCCCGGTGCGCCCCGCGAAGAGCTCGATGTCGGCCTGCACGTGCGCGGGCTCGAACGCCACGAAGTTCACGACGGCGTCGAAGGAGAGGCCGTCGAGAGCGCTCTCCACAGCCCGCCGATCCCTCACATCGGCCGTGTGGAGCAACGCTCCCTCCGGCGCAGGACGCAAGGACGACTCGCCGCGCGTGAGCAGGTGCACCTCGTGACCCGCGTCGACCGCGCGCCGCGCGCACGCCGAGCTGATGACACCGGTGCCGCCGATGAGGAGGAGGGACAGAGAGGACACGGGAGGCTCCGTTCGTGGAGGGCGGTAGATGCGGGTAGAAGGCGAGCAGAGGGCGGGACAAAGCTAGTGCCGCGGTGGCACGACGGTCCAGCGGACCGTCAGGGTGGAGGATTCGCCGGGCGGGAGCGCGCGGAGGGGCCCCAGCGCCTCGAGCTCGACGAGGTGCGAGTCGGGATGCAGGCCGCCGAGCTCGGCGATCGGCTCCGGCAGCGGGTGCTGCATCCAGATCTCGGCGCGGGAGCCGCCATCCGGGTACTCCGCGTTCCCGTCGACGTCGAACGACAGGATGAGCTCGCCGCCGTCGGGTCTGCGATAGCTGAGCTCGCCCGTGGCCGATGGGAAGCCGAGCTTGTCGACGACCTCGGTCACGGGGATGCGGTAGGCACGGCCCCCGGGACGTTCCGTCACGGCGACGGTCGCCCGGCCTCGGCTCGCGGGGAGGAGGCTGAGAGGAGGGATTGCGCCGGTGTCGCGCACGAAGATCCCGACCCGGGGGTCGGTCGAGCCCACCGCAGCGGCCGTGTCGATCTGCACGACCTCCCAGATCGCCCAGCGAACGGCGCGGCCGAGGGCGGCCGTGAACGACACGGTCTCCTCGAACTGCGCGCTGCCGGCCGTGAACCGGAAGGCGCGCGACATCCGCAGACCGGAGCGGGAGTCATCCGCGCTCGTGAGCACGACGGTGACGGCGCGATCGTCGCCCGACACCGTGCAGCTCCACGGGCCGCCGTCGAGCACAGGGTCGGGCGGGCCGTCCCACTCCCCCGGGCCGCCCTGGCCCTGGGGCGCCGGCCAGATCTTGGCGCCGCCGAGGTTGAGCCAGCTCCCCATCCCCGCGCCCGCCTGCGGCCAGCCGGCGAGAGGCACGCGCGGGGCGATCCCGGCGTCGAGGTACCGCTCGTTGCGCCAGAGGAACTCGGCTCCCCCGGCCGTGAGCGAGAGCAGCCGGCCGCCGACCGAGGGCACGAACACGGCGCGCACGGCACCGGTGTCGACGACGAGGAGGGCGAGCCCGCCGGCATCCGTGCGGGTGACGGTGAGAGCGGCGACCGAGGTCTGGTTCACAGGGGTCCAATCGAAGACGGCGAAAACGGCGAGGGCGGCGGCATGACGGTTGGGACGCCCGGAAGCCGGGCGCCCCAACCGTGAACGGGGCCGCTAGCCGTTGCGGCTCAGGATCTCCTTGCTCTGCTCGGTCATCTGGTCGAAGACCTCGTCGCCGACCGTGAAGTTGAAGAACGACTCCCACAGCGGCTTGAAGGTGGCGTCGAGCTCGGCGCCGTTCTGGAAGGCCGGCGTCACGAAGAGCTCCTTGTTGTCGGAGAGCTCCGTGAAGACCGACAGGTCGATGCCCTTCTCCTTCATCGACGCCTGGGTGACGGCCATCGACTCGGGGATCGACGGGAAGAAGGTGCCGTCGGCACCCGCGAGGCTCTGGCAGTCGGTCGAGCCGAGGTACGAGAGCCACTTCCAGGCCTCGTCCGGGTGCTTGGTGCCCGCCCAGATCGAGTCGCCGTTCGCGTTCGACAGGCTCGAACGGGTTCCGTCCGGTCCGACCACCGAGGGGGCGATACCCACGGGAACACCCTGCAGGGTCGACAGCGCGACCACGTTCGACGAGGGCGTCGAGACGATCGCGACCTTGCCGGAGCCGAGCTGGTCTTCGACGGCGTTCGTGAAAGCACCCTGCTTCGGGCTGAAGCCCTGGGCGCTCAGATCGCGGATCCAGTCGAGCGACTTCTTGAAGACCGGCTGCGAGTACTCGAACTGGGTGGGCCAGTTGGGCTCGTCGCCGAGGGTCCAGCCCGTCGTCGACAGGAAGCCGCTCCAGGTGTCCTGCCCGTTGTTGCCGCTCGTGCCCATCGGTCCGATTCCGTAGGTCACGACGTTGTCCTTGTCGAAGCCGGGCTGGTCGCCGTGAACGCCGTTGGCGTCGACCGAGAGCTTGGCGACGATCTCGCCGAAGGTGCCCCCGTCATCCGGGTTCCAGGTCATGTTCGCGAGATCGGCGTCGGTGAGGCCTGCTGCGGCGACCATGTCCTTGTTGTAGAAGAAGGCGATCGTGGCCCAGTCCTTGGGCAGGCCGTACAGCTTGCCGTCGGTGTACTTCCAGGTGTCGACGCCCGTGCTGTACTTGCCGAGGTCGAAATCGGTCTTCGCGACGTAGTCGTCGAGCGGGAGGAGCTGCCCCTGGTCGGCATACTCCGGGTAGTTGTTGACGTGGTCCATGAAGGTGTCGGGAGCGTCGCCGGCGACGAAGCCGGCAGTCAGCTTGGTCCAGTAGTCGTCCCAGCCGTAGTTGGAGACGGTGACCTCGATGTCGGGATTGGCCTCGTTGAACGCCGTCGCGCACTTCTCGTAGGAGACGGCCTGGTTGGCATCCCAGGTCCACCACTGGATGGGAACGGGGCCGGCGGCGTCGCCGCCTCCCGTCGCCGAGCAGGCCGCAAGCGGCGCAACCAGAGCGACGACCGCGGCCGCCCTCAGACTGGTCTTGAACTTCATTGTTTCTCACTCTCGGTATGGATGTGATGTGGTGCTTGAGAAAGCCGCGGGCAGCCCGTGCGCATCGCGTTCCGGGCCCGCCCCCGGCTCATCGGATCCCGGTGAACCCGATCGAATTCACGATGCGCTTGCCGAACACCATGAACAGGATGAACATCGGGAACGCGGCGACGAGGGCTGCGGCCATAAGACCCGCCCAGTCCGTCGTCGTGCCGGGCGCCGATTGCTTGAAGACCGCCAACGCGAGGGTCAGCGGGCGCACCTCGTCTCCGGACGTCGAGACGAGGAGTGGCCAGAAGTAGTCGTTCCAGGCTCCGATGAACCCCAGGATCGAGAGGGTCGCGATCGGTCCGCGGGCGTTCGGCAGGATGATCTGGAACAGCACCCTCACCCGGCCCGCGCCGTCGATGAGCGCCGCCTCCTCGATCTCCGAGCTCATCCCGAGGAAGAACTGCCGGAGGAAGAAGATGTTGAACGCCGAGAACAACGCGCCCGGGAGGATGAGACCCGCGAAGGTGTTGATGAGCCCCAGCTGCTTGATGAGCAGGAAGTTCGGCAGCAGGGTCATGATGCCGGGCACCATCAGGGCGGTCATGAGGACGGCGAACACCAGGTTGCGGCCCCGCCAGTGCAGCCGCGAGAAGGCGTAGGCGGCGAGCGCCGAGAAGAAGACCACCAGCACCGTCCACACGGTCGCGTAGATGATCGAGTTGCGCACGAAGATGCCGAGGTCCAAGGATGCCCCTGAGCCTCCCTGCAGCTGCGCCTCTGCCGTCGTGGCGAGCCCCAGCACACGCTGGAATGCGCCGAAGGTGAAGTCGACGGGCAGGAAGGACGAGGGATCGGTCGCGAGCGCCTTGTTGTTCGACAGGGCCGTGCGCAGGATCCAGTACAACGGGAAGATCGTCACCGCGAGCACGACGATGAGGTAGGTCCAGGCCATCGCCCGGCCGACGCCGCGCTTGCGCTTCGGACGACGGGAGGCGATCCGGGTCTGGGCCGGTGCGGGAGCAGTTGCACGTGTCATGTGGCCGTCGCCCTCAATCCGTGTCGGTCTCGTTGATGCGCATAAGACGCATCTGGGCGAAGGTGATGAGGATCAGCATCGCGAAGAGCGCGATGGAGATCGCCGAGGCGTAGCCGAAGTCGAACTGGCCGAAGGCCTTGCTGTAGATGTAGAGCTGCAGCACGTTCGTGGCGTTCTCGGGGCCGCCGCGAGTCGTCACCTGCACGATGTCGAAGACCTGGAACGAGTTCACGACCGTGAGGATCACGACCATCGCGAGCACCGGGCGCAGTAGCGGCACGGTGATCCTCCGGAACATCTGCACCTCGCTCGCGCCGTCGAGCCTCGCGGCCTCGTAGACGGGCTCGGGGATCGTCTGCAGCCCCGCGAAGATGAGGATCGTCGTATAGCCGAGGCCCTTCCAGATGGTGACGGCCGCGAGGCTCGGCACAGCCCAGGCGGGATCGGTGAAGAACTGCACCGACTGGCCGGTGATCGCCTTGAGCACCACGTTCACGATGCCGAGCTGCGAGTCGAGCATCCAGGTCCACACGACACCCGCGACGATGTTGGAGATGAGGAAGGGCAGGATGATGAGGCCCCGCACGACGGTGGAGCTCGTGAGCCGGTGCAGGATCACGGCCGTGACGAGCGAGAGCACGACGCATCCGATCACCGCGAGGGCGACGAAGTAGAGGGTCACGCCGACGGAGTGCCAGAAGACGTCGTCGCCGAGGAGCCGTTTGTAGTTGTCGAGCCCGGTCCAGACCGGATCGCTGAGCACCCGGAAGTCGGTGAAGCTCAGGTAGATGCCCCTGAGTGTGGGATAGGCCGCGAACACCGCGAAGCCGAGCACGGCGGGCGCGATGAGGATCCAGGCGAGCGTTCGATCGCCGCGGTGGGCGGCCGAGCTCCTGCGCCTTCTGCTCGCGGGGACTCCATCGGCGACGGGAGTGCGAGCCGGACGAATCAGCGATGTGTCTACAGCCAAGTCGATCTCCTCGGGGTAAGCGATCGACGCGGCGATCGGCTCGGGAGCACCTGCGGGAGGCGTCCGTCACCGGGCTCAACGTCGAACATGTATGTATGGTAGGCAGGCTGGTTTAGCCTGAGGAATATCACTTTCCGCGAAACATCTGGATGAATCGATGATCACTCCGAGCGACAACGGATACACGGCCGACGGCTTCCCCGGGCAGCGGATGCGGGTCGTCCCCCGCCCGCTCGTGCAGACGGCGCTCGGTCGCCCGACCTCGTCGCGGCTGCTCGTGACCGACTGCGGATACTTTCCGCACGCGGCCAAGCACGGGAGAATCCGGCGTCACGGACTCAAGACCGACGTCATCATCGCCTGCACGGCGGGGCGCGGCAGCTACCGGATCTCGGGCGAGGAGCACCCGGTGACGGCCGGCCAGGTTCTCGTGATCCCTCGGGACACCCCGCACTCCTATCGAGCGGACGAAGACGATCCCTGGACGATCTGGTGGATTCACGTCGCCGGCAGCGATGTCGCCGACCTCCTGGGGAGCGCCCGCGTCACCGCCGAGCGCCCGCTGCTCGCCGTGCCCGACATCCACCGGGTCGCCGGCCTCGTCGACGAGATCATCGGCCGTCTGGAGCAGGATGAGACGGAGCGCACGCTGCTCGGGGCGAGCGGCGCGGCCTGGCACCTGCTCGCGCTGCTCGGAGCGGACCAGGCGCCCCTCGACTCCCGCAGCGATCCGGTGAGCGAGGCGCAGAACTATCTGCGGGCGCGCATCGGAACCAGGATCTCCGTCGGCGAGCTCGCCGCGCTCGTCGGGCTGAGCCCCTCGCACTTCTCGGCCCTGTTCCGCGCGAAGACGGGAACGGGGGTGGTGGAGTACCAGACCCGGTTGCGGATGGGCGTGGCACGGGAGCTGCTCGACATGACCGACAGGACGATCGAGCAGACCGCGAGAGCCGTGGGCTATCCGGACTCCTTCTACTTCTCCCGGCAGTTCCGCACCATCCACGGCATGAGCCCCAGCGAGTACCGGGCGCGCACGAAGGCCGAGGCGCAGGGCATCCCCCAGTAGCGTCGGCGGGGCTTCGGGATGCACCCACGAGGTGGCGGTTTCGTCCAGGAAAGCACTGCTCGTGCTCTCTTCACGGAATGAGCTTGTCGTCGATTCGTCCAGTTCTTTCGCGGAAAGTGATATTCCTCAGTGCCGCCGGCCCTGCCTAGCATTCAAACATGTTCGACGCTGAGCCCCGACTCGAGTTTCCAGAGATCCCCTCCGATCAACGTCTCCACGGCGTCGCCGCCTGGCGCGAGCCGGTGGAGATCGCGAGCTATTCCCCGGGGGAGCCCGACCGGTATCCCGCCTATCTGGAGACCCGGGTCTACCAGGGCTCCTCGGGCCAGGTCTTCCCGCTGCCCTTCTTCGAGAGGATCGAGCCGGAGTCGCATCCGCACTCCTGGGACGCGATCCACCTCGAGAACGAGTACCTGCGGCTTATGGTGCTGCCCGAGCTCGGCGGCCGGATCCACGTCGGCTACGACAAGACCACGGGCACCGACTTCTTCTACCGCAACAACGTCATCAAGCCCGCCCTCGTCGGGCTCGCCGGCCCCTGGATCTCCGGCGGCGTCGAGTTCAACTGGCCGCAGCACCACCGTCCCGGCACCTACCTGCCGACGGATGCCGTCATCGAGCGCGAAGACGACGGCGCCGTCACCGTGTGGTGCTCCGACCACGACCCGTTCGCCCGGATGAAGGGCATGCACGGCATCCGGATCCGGCCGGGGAGCGCGCTCATCGAGGCCCGGGTGCGCCTCTTCAATCGCACCGAAGACGTGCAGACCTTCCTGTGGTGGGCCAACGTCGCGGCCTCGGTGAACGACGACTACCAGTCGTTCTTCCCCACCGACGTGCACGTCGTGGCCGATCACGCCAAGCGCGCGATCACGACGTTCCCCGAGGCGACCGGCAGCTACTACGGGGTCGACTACCCGGCGCGCCGGAGCGCCGACCGCCCCGACGCCGACCGCCTCGACTGGTACCGCAACATCCCCGTGCCCACCTCGTACATGTGCCTCGGCAGCGACGACGACTTCTTCGGCGGCTACGACCACGGCAAGCGCGCGGGCTTCGTCCACGTCGCCGACCATCACATCGCGCCGGGCAAGAAGCAGTGGACATGGGGCAACGCTCCCTTCGGCTGGGCCTGGGACGACAACCTCACCGACGGCGACGGCCCGTACATCGAGCTCATGGCGGGCGTCTACACCGACAACCAGCCGGACTTCTCCTATCTCGCCCCGGGCGAGACGAAGGCCTTCAGCCAGTTCTGGTACCCGTACCAGAGCATCGGGATCGTGCACCAGGCGACGACGGAGGCGGCCGTGAGGCTCGATGTCGAGAAGCTCTCCGACGCGGGACCGGCCGGCACGACCGTCGAGTTCGGGGTCGCGACGACGACGCGGCGCGAGGGGGTGCGGGTTCGGATCGAGTCCACGACCGGCGAGACCCTCGTGAGCGAGACGGCGACGATCGCTCCCGGCTCGGCGCTTCATCGAATCGTCCAGCTGCCGGGCGAGTGGGCCCGCTCCTCGCTCCGGATCGTCGTCGAGCACGACGGCGAGGAGCTGCTCGGCTGGAGCTACAACGACGCGGATGCCGAGGCACCGCTTCCCGAGGCCGCGACGGAGCTCCCGCTCCCCGAGCAGATCGAGTCGGCCGACGAGCTGTATCTCGCCGGCATCCACCTCGCGCAGTACCGCCACGCGTCGCGCTCGCCCGAGCCGTACTGGGAGGAGCTGCTGAGACGCGACCCGCACGACTCGCGAGCGAACGTCGCCCTTGCGGCGAGGCGCTACCGCAGCGGCGACCATGAGGCGGCCGAGGCGCTTCTGCGCACCGCCATCGCCCGGCAGACCCGCCGCAACCCCAACCCGTCCGACGGCGAGGCCCACTACCGGCTCGGCATCGTCCTCACGCATCTCGAACGGTTCGACGAGGCCTATGACGCCCTCTCGAAGAGCCTCTGGAACGCCGCCTGGCGGTCTCCCGCTCACACCGCGCTCGCCCGGCTCGACGCCCGGGCCGGGCGCTGGACCCCGGCTCTCGCTCACGCCCGCTCGGCCCTCGACTCGGAGTCGCAGAACCTCCAGGCCCGCAACATCGCCGCGATCGCGCTCGGCCGACTCGGCCGGGCGCAGGAGGCGGAGGCATCGATCGCCTCGACACGGGCGATCGATCCCCTCGACTGGTGGTCGATCGACCTGGCGGGAGACCCGCTCGAGTGCGGCGCCCAGACGATGATGGATGTCGCGCTCGAGTACATCTCGGTCGGTCTGCCTCACAGCGCGCTCCGTGTGCTCGACGCGGCGGCCCGGCAGCACAGGAGCGCCCCCTCGATCGGGGAGAGCAACCCGGCTCCGCTCATCCACTACTACCGCTCCGAGGCCTTCCTGGAGCTCGGAGACGAGGAAGGGGCGGCCGCGGCGCTCCGGGCCGCGCAGACGGTGGACGCCACCCGCTGCCTGCCGGGGCGGATCGCGGACGCCGACCTGCTCGCCCGCGCCCTCGCACGCGACGGCCGGGACGCCCGAGCAGCAGCGCTCCTCGGACACTGGCTCTACTTCCAGCGACGCTACGAGGCATCCGTGGCTCTCCTCGAGGCCTCCGCGGCGCTCGACCCGAATGATCCGGTGGTGTGGCGCGGGCTCGCGATCGCGGCGTTCAACGTCGACGACGACCCCGCCGCGGCCGCCCGGCACTACGCGAAGGCCCTCGCCCTCTCGCCCCGCGACGCGAAGCTGCGCTACGAGGCCGACCAGCTCGCGAAACGCGCTCGAGTGGCCCCCGAGGAACGTCTCGACGCGCTCGCCGACGACCTCGAGCTCGTCGCGGAGCGCGACGATCTCACGGTGGAGTTCGCCGAGCTGCTCGTGGTCACCGAGCGAGCGCACGAAGCCCGGAGCCTTCTCCGGGAACGGCGATTCCAGCCGTGGGAGGGCGGAGAGGGCCGGGTGCTCTCCATCTGGGAATTCGCCCACGCCGCCCTCGCACGGGAGGCCATGGCACAGAGACGGCCCTCCGAGGCAGCCGATCTCCTCCGCAGCGCGCTCGACTCCCCGCCGAGCCTCGGCGAGGCTCGTCATCCTCTCGCGAACTGCTCCGACCTGTACCTCGCCTACGGCGACGCACTCCATGCCGCCGGAGACACGGCGAACGCGTTGAGCGCCTGGGAGGCCGCCGCTCACTCGGTGGGCGACTTCCAGACGATGGCGAGCGTGCCCTACTCGGAGATGACCTACTTCTCGGCCCTCGCACTGGAACGGCTGGGAGACCCCGACGCCGCCGCGCGGCTCGTCGACCGGCTCGAGCAGTACATCACGACGCTCGGTGAGACTCCTGCGACGATCGACTACTTCGCGACCTCGCTGCCGAGCATGTTGCTGTTCCGCGAGGATCTGTCGCTGCGGCAGCGGGTCACGGTCACGGTCGTCGAGGCGCAGATCGCCCTCTTCCGTCGCGATCCGGGCACCGCCCGCGTGCTTCTCGACAGCGCGATCGCCGACGACCCGGCCAACATCCTCGTGCCGACGCTCCGTGACCACCTGGGCGCGCGTCTGCTCAGCGCGTCCTGATGCCCAGGCCTCTCGATACCCGGGCTGCTGACACCAGCGGCTCCTGACCAGCTCGTTCCGCAGCATCGCATCGTGACCATCGATCACCACGACCACCGACCGGAGAACTCCCCCATGGATTCCACGACCGCAGGAACCACTCCAGACCTCGTCCACCTGCGCCGCAACGGTGTGAGCCTCGTGCTCTCGACCGGTGCCGGGCGTCTGCCCCGCATCGTGCACTGGGGCGCGGATCTGGGAGAGACCGACGAAGCCGTGCTGCAGTCGATCGCCCGAGCCGCGAAGCCGCCGATCGGCCACAACCTCAACGATCAGGTGCACGACATCTCGATCCTTCCCGAGTTCGAGGCGGGCTGGCTGGGCAGGCCCGGCGTCGAAGGCTCACGGCACGGCACGGCGTGGTCGCCCGAGTTCCGGGTGGTGACGCAGTCCCTGCTTCTCGACAGCACGATGGACGACGGATACCGGGGCGATCTTCTGCGGGTCGAGGCATCCGACCCCGTGGCCGGCCTCGATCTCACCGTCGAGACAGCGCTGCTCGAGTCGGGACTGCTTCGCGCCCGCGCGACGATCGCCAACCGCTTTGAGCAGCAGCCGTACACGGTCGGGGCGCTCAGGATCGTGTTCCCCGTTCCCGCCGTCGCCGGCGAGCTCCTCGACTTCACGGGCCGTCACATCATGGAGCGCGTGCCGCAGCGCAGCGAGTTCACGATCGGAACGCACTCGCGGGAGATGCGCGGCGGGCGCACGGGGCTCGACGCGGCCTACCTGCTGATCGCGGGCGAGAGCGGCTTCGGCTTCCGTTCCGGCGAGGTGTGGGGAACCCATGTCGCATTCAGCGGCAACCAGGCCCTCTACGGCGAGCGCATCTACAACGGCGCCCGCGTGCTCGGCGGCGGCGAGCTGCTGCAGCATTCGGAGATCGTGCTCGACGGGGGCGAGAAGTACGAGTCCCCGTGGTTCTACGGGTCGTACGGAGTGGGGCTCGACGCCCTCTCGGGTCGTTTCCACCAGCACCTGCGTTCGCGCGCCGGCCACCCTCGCTCCCCGCGCCCGGTCGTCATCAACACCTGGGAGGCCGTCTACTTCGAGCACGATCTCGCGACTCTCAGCGAACTGGCCGATCGGGCGGCCGCGATCGGCGTGGAGCGTTTTGTGCTCGACGACGGCTGGTTCGGCTCGCGTCGCGACGACACGAGCGGCCTCGGCGACTGGTCGGTCTCTCGCGAGGTCTGGCCCGAGGGGCTCGGGCCGCTCATCGACCACGTCACGGGCGCAGGGCTCGACTTCGGCCTCTGGGTGGAGCCCGAGATGATCAACCTCGACTCCGACCTCGCCCGAGCCCACCCCGAGTGGATCTTCTCGGCGGGCGGGCGCACGGGCTCCTCCTCGCGTTTTCAGCACGTGCTCGACCTCACGCATCCGGGTGCCTACGACCACATCCTCGGCGCGCTCGACGCGCTTCTCGACGAATACGACATCGCCTATCTGAAGTGGGACCACAACCGCCTGCTCGTCGAGGCCGGCCACACGCCGGGAGGCGAGCCCGCGATCCACGATCAGACCCTCGCGGTCTACCGCATGATGGACGAGCTCAAGGCGCGGCATCCGGGTCTCGAGATCGAGTCGTGCGCGTCGGGCGGCGGACGGATCGACCTCGGCATCATCGAGCACACCGACCGGGTCTGGGGCAGCGATTGCAACGATCCGCTGGAGCGCCAGCAGATCCACCGCTACACCAAGCTGCTCGTGCCGCCGGAGCTCATCGGCGCGCACATCGGCTCCTCGCCATCGCACACGACGGGGCGCACCCAGAGCATGCAGTTCCGCGCGTTCGTGGCCGCCTGGTGCCACCTCGGCATCGAGATCGACCTGCGCACCCTGGCCGAGGACGAGCTGACGGGCGCGACCGAGTGGATCGCGTTCTACCGCGAGCACCGCGAGCTGCTGCACAGCGGCACCGTCGTCAACGCGGACCACCCGGATGAGAGCATCTGGGTGAACGGCGTGGTCGCCGCCGACGGCAGCGAGGCCCTCTTCGGGGTGGCGGCGATGACTCGTTCCACCGCATGGCCGCCCGGGCTGCTGCGCCTGCCGGGGCTCGACCCCGATCGTCGGTACCGGGTCTCCGTGGTGCCGCCGTTCGCGGCGAGCGCCGGTCACGGCCCGTCGCCGGACTGGATCGAGGAGCCCATCGTGCTGAGCGGTCGCGCCCTCGAGAACGCGGGTGTGCAGATCGTTCCGCTGTGGCCCGAGGATGCCTACCTGCTCCACGTCGTGGCGGTCTGACAGCAGCTGCTCGAGCGGCATGCTCCGCCGCCCTATCGGCTGGTGCGTCGACGACCGTGAACGGCCGGAGCAGCCGATCGACGCCGCGCGAGCAGTGAGCTCGCCGCGCCGATGAGCGCCATCGCGAGCCCGAGAGCGGCCGCGACGAGCACGGGGCCGAGGTCGGCTCCCGTCGCGGGCAGGAGGCGCACCGGAGCGGCCTCAGGGGTAGCCTCGGGTGTCGCCTCCGGGCTCGGCGCCGGAGTCACCTCAGGAGTCGGCGTCGGGCTGGGAGTCGGCACGGCGGGCGGCGCGGGCGCCTCGATCACGGTCGACTCGGAGGCGAAGACCTCGAGCGACTCGAAGGCGGGCATCTCATCGGTGCCGGCGGAGTCGTGGGTCCACACGTAGTGACCGGGCTCCGCGAGCTCGAGGCAGGGGCTGACGTGCTCGCCGTCGCCCGGAACGAGGATCTCCACCGAGCCGACGGGCCCCGCCGCAGGGTCGAGCTGCGAACCGGGCTCGGGCGCTTCGGCGAACGGACCCCAGAGCCGCGCGACGACGAGGAGCTCGCTCTGCGGCTGCATGCCCGAGACCGAGAGCACATCGGCGAGGCAGACGCCCGGCTCGGCGACGGGGTGGGAGGTCACCGTCGAGACGGCAGGATGCCACGGGGCGAGCGTGACCTCGGAGGTGACCCCGAACTCCCCCGCCCACTCCCGCACGAGCGCGCCGCCCTGCTCGTTCGGAGTGTCGTCGGGATCGATCCGCTCGCTCCACACGTAGTAGCCGGGGCCGGGAATCGTGCACGGCGGCGTCTCGTAGTCTCCCGGAGCCGTGACCGTCACCTCGACCTCGCAGACGCTCGGGGCGCCCTCGGGCACCTGCGCCTGCTGCTGCGGGCGGGCGGAGAACGGGCCCCAGAGGGTCGAGCGCACGACGACGGGCACGGGGCTCGGGCTCGCGGCATCCCCGAAGACGCCCCAGAGGGCATCCGGGTTCTCGGCCGTCTGCTGCGCACTCACCTGGAGGTGATCGCTCAGCTGCGCCCCGGCCTCCGCCCGCTCGTCGCTCGTGCGGGTCACGACGACGGGCTGGAAGGGCACCGAGCGGAGGACGGGAGGCGCCGAGGCGCCGCCCTCCGCGGTGACGGTGAGCGTGCCCGCCGCGATGAGCCGCTGCCGCGAGGGATCGTCGGGGTGGCGCACGGCGAGCGCCGAGCCGTAGGGCAGATCCGCGAAACGCGCGGACGCCGACACCGTGACGACCGGGGTCGCGTCGGGCACGATCGCCACGGAGACGCCGTTCGCGATCGTCGACGTCGCGCTGGCCGTGTCGGCGAAGGTCGCGCCCTGCAGGGTCACTGTCGCCGTGTGTGAGCCCGCGGGCAGCAGCTCGGCGCCACCGAGACGATCGACGGTGAGGTCGGCCCGCACGCTGCCGCTCAGGCCGTCGGCGCCGACCTCGACGATCACGCTCGCCGCCGCGCCCCGGCTCGCCCGGGAGCCGGCCTCGGCCAGCTGGGCATCGGCGGCGGCGAGCACGGCGCCGGCCTGCTCGTTGGCCCGGGCCGCGTAATAGGAGGCGTCGTGGCCGCCGAGGCCGGTGATCCGCCAGACGTTGAGGGCGACGGCCGCCGCCTCCGTGGCATCGCCCGTGCCGCCCCACTGGCGCATGAGGTAGGCGAGCGTGGCCTGGCTGTCGCCGTCGGCGACCCGGGCGGCCGTGTCGGGCCCCGAGTAGTCGACGCCGACGGGCGGCCCCGACGGCTGGTCGATGCAGTAGGCGACGGTTCCATCGTCGAGGCGGTAGCTGCCGAGGAAGCTCTGCCCGTCGCCGTTCCAGACGTGACCCGCGTGCCGCCCGGCGATCGCGGCCGAGGCCGACTCGGGGGCGAGCAGGGCGGAGAGACCCGTGGCGGCGAGGGCGAGCAGCACGGCCGCGGCGATCACGCCGCCGAGGGTGCGGCGACGAGCAGGAGAGGAACGAGCGGGGCGAGCAGGGAGGGCGCGGTTGGCGGGAGCAGGCTGGCGTGTCATGCAGCCATCGTCGGGCGAGGCGGCATCCGCTCGTCGGCTCAGACGCCGATCTGTGGATGACCCGACCACGAGCCCGGCTGTGGAAAGCCGGGCTCGTGGTCGGTCGACGGGCTACTGCCCCGAGGCCTCGAGAGCTCGCGCGATCGCGTCGGCGAGTGCCGCGTCGGCGATGCCGTACGCCGTCCAGTCACCGGCCTGCAGAGCGTTCTGCTTGTCGGTCAGCGCCTGCCGGGCGTCGTTGAGCGCGCTCTGCAGCTCCGGATTGTCCGAGGGAGGAGAGGTCGACGTCGGCGACGGGGTGGGTGTCGACGTGGGCGTGCCGGGATCGGTCGGCGAGGTGGTGGGCGGAGTCGTGGGAGGCGTCGTCGGAGTCACGCCGGTGTCACCGGCATCCGCCCCCGAGTCGCCGCCGAAGAGCACGTCCAGAGCCTCGTCGAGCGTGTCCTCGAAGGCGATCTGATCACCGAAGGCCACGAGCACCTTCTGCAGCAGCGGGTAGCTCGTGCCACCCGTCGACCGCACGTAGACGGGTTGCACGTAGAGCAGGCCGCCACCGACCGGCAGGGTCAGCAGGTTGCCGTTCTCGACGCTCGTCTGCCCCTGTCTCAAAAGGTTCAGCTGTTGCGAGACCCCTGGATCGGAGTCGAAGTTGGCCTGCACCTGGCCGGGGCCGGGCACGGTGTCGTCTTTCGGCAGGGTGAGCAATCGGAGCGTGCCGTAGCTGTCGGACTTCTCGCCCGCCGTCGAGCCCGCGTCGGCATCCGCCGCCAGGTAGCCCGTGAGCACGTTGCGGCTGTCCTCCCGCGCATCGGGGATGAACGTCGAGTACAACGAGAACGACGGGGTCTTCTGGCCCGGCATCTGCATCGTCAGGTAGTACGGCGGCTGCAGCGAGGCCGTGGAGGCGTTGTCGTCGGTCGGGTTGTCGGGCGTGATCCAGGCGTCGTCACTGGAGAAGAACGAGCCCGGGTCGGTCACGTGGTACTTGCCGAGGATCGTGCGCTGCACCTTGAACATGTCGGCCGGGTAGCGCACGTGGCTGATGAGGTCGCCCGACATCTCGCTCATGGGCTTGACCGTCGCGGGGAAGATCTTCTGCCAGGTCTTGAGCAGCGGATCCTGGTCGTCCCAGGCGTAGAGGGTCACCGAGCCGTCGTAGGCGTCGACGGTGGCCTTCACCGAGTTGCGGATGTAGTTGATCTGGTCGATCGCGTAGGGCTGCGGCGGCGTCTCCGAGTCGGCGATCGCGTCGCTCAGGCCGACCTTCGTGGAGTAGGGGTAGTTCGCCGAGGTCGTGTAGCCGTCGACGATCCACTTGACCCGGCCGTCGACGACGCTCGGGTAGGCGTTCGAGTCGAGCGTGAGGTACGGCGCGACCTTCTGCACCCGCTGGATGGGGTCGCGATCGTAGAGGATCTGCGAGTCGTTGTTGACCGAGTCGGAGAGGAAGATCTGCTCCGACTGGAACTTGAGCGCGTAGACGAGCTTGTTGAAGATGTTGTCGAGCTTGGGCCCGCCGTCGCCCGAGAACGTCGTGTAGGTCTGGTTGGAGTCCTCGCCGCTCGACGGGTAGTCGAGCTCGACGGGCGTGCCGTCCGACGGACCGCCGACGATCGAGTAGTCGGGCGAGCTGTCGCCGAAGTAGATGCGCGGCTCGAACTGCCCCAGCGCACCGCTCGTGGGGATGCCGGACTCGAGGAACACGGGCTGGCCGTCGGCCGAGCGCTGGTTGCCGTACGCTGCGACCACACCGTAGCCGTGGGTGTAGACGATGTGCGAGTTGACCCAGTTCTGGGCGTCGTTGAGGCCGCTGAGCTTGAGGTCGCGCACGGCGACCACGGTGTCTTGCGACTGCCCGTCGATCGTGTAGCGGTCGACATCCAGGCTCTTCGGGAACTGGTAGTACTGACGGAACTGCTCGAGCTGCGAGAAGGCGTCCGACACGATCGACGGGTCGATGATGCGGATGCTCGCCGTCGTCTCAGCGTCGGAGCGCAGAGCGCCCGGCTCGGCGTCGGTCGTGGCGTTGTAGGGGATCTCCTCGACGTCGGCGACCCCGTAGGCGTCCCGGGTGAGGTCGATGTTCCTCTGGATGTAGGGCGCCTCGAGCGACTTCGCACTCGGGTCGACCTGGAAGCGCTGCACCACCCAGGGGTAGAGCGAGCCGATCAGGATGCTCGCGACGATGAGCAGCGCGGTTCCGACGATCGGGAAGCGCCAGCGGCCGCTGAAGGCCGCGAAGACGAAGAGCAGCGCGACGAAGACGGCGATGCCGGCGAGGATGGCGCGACCGGGGATCGTGGCCATGACCGCCGTGAACCCGGCCCCCGTGATCGGGTCGTTCTGCTCGGTGAG
The DNA here is from genome assembly GCF_002797855.1 of Compostimonas suwonensis. Lineage (GTDB taxonomy): Bacteria > Actinomycetota > Actinomycetes > Actinomycetales > Microbacteriaceae > Compostimonas > Compostimonas suwonensis. The sequence goes on along the minus strand of NZ_PGFB01000003.1, from coordinate 539,354 downwards.
CGTCGAGTACTGGTCGAGCCAGATGCTCAGGGCCTGCAGCACGAGGTAGAGGGCGGCCGTGACCGCGATCTGCACGCGCGCCGACTTGGAGATGCGCACCTCACGGCCGGCGAACCGCACCGCGCCGTAGAGGTAGCTCGTGGCGAGCACCGCGATGAGCGAGATGATGACGACCGCGGAGGCGAAGCCCAGGACGCTGTGCCAGAACGGCAGGTCGTAGAGGTAGAACGAGATGTCCATGTGGAACTGCGGGTCGGTCTGGCCCGTGGGCGTGCGGTTGAGCCACATGACGGCCGTCTGCCAGCGGGTGGCCGCCGAGACGCCCGCGAAGATGCCGAAGACGATGGGGATCGCGATCATCGCGAACTTGCGCAGCGGCTCGACGACCTGCTGGTAGCGGTCGAGCTGCGAGTTGAGCTTCGCGTACACGGGGCGCAGCCGGTAGGCGAGCATGATGCTCAGCCACACGGGGATCGCCATCGCGAAGAAGCCGACGAAGAAGAGCGATCCTGCGGCGATCCACTGCGTGGTCAAGACGGAGAGGAAGCCGAGCTGGTTGTACCAGAGCACGTCGGCGTACAAGCCGGCGAAGATGAAGAAGAGGATCACGAGAGCGACGACGATGCCGATCGTGATCGCGATGGGCGCACGACTTCGTCGGGCGGGTTGCTCTGTTTCTGCGGATGACACGATTAGGCCTCTTGCTCAGCTCAGTAAGGGTCAGCTTCCCATCCTAGGCAGTGCCTGCTGTGAGATGCCCGTTCGGGAAACGCTCCGCCCGCGTTACGCTGCGGGCGTAGAGCACGTCGGCAGCTTGCTTGTGTCCGCTCCCGTGCTGATCGCTTCCAAGGCTGTCAGGGAGTCGTCGAGAGTTTCGACCGAGAACACTGTCAGCCCGCTGGGAATATGCCCGGCGACTTCGTCGCAATTGGATGCCGGTGCGAGAAACCACGTGGCCCCGGCATCCCGCGCGCCGTAGAGCTTCTGACGGATGCCGCCGATAGCGCCGACCTCGCCCGCCGCGTCGATCGTTCCCGTTCCGGCCACGTTCTGGCCGCCGTTGAGCTCGCCCGGGGTGAGCTTGTCGATGATCCCGAGTGCGAACATCATGCCCGCGCTCGGGCCGCCCACGTTGTCGAGCTGGATGCTCACGTCGAAGGGGAAGTCGTAGCTCATGGTCACGTTGATGCCGATCGCGACGCTGCCGTCGATCTCCGCCGGGGTGATCGTGACCGTCTGCTGCTCGCCGGCGCGCTCGATGCCGAGCTCGATGGCGACACCCGCGCCGCTGTCGGCGAGGCTCGCCCGCAGCGCGTCGACGTCGGCGATCGCCTGGCCGTCGACCGTCGTGATGATGTCGCCGCTCTCGAGCACGCCCGAGGCGGGGGTGTCGTCGATCGTGTCGACGACGGTCACCTTCTCGGGGAAGTCGTAGCCGAGGTTGCTCAGTGCGGCGGCCACGGCATCCTGCTGGGAGTCGACCATGAGGGTCGCGTTCTCGGCGTCGCGCTCCTCGCTCGTGGTGCCCGCCGGGTAGACCGACTCGACCGGCACGACCGCCTTCTTCGAGTCGCCCCAGGCGAGCGCGACGTCGAGCCAGTTGGGCAGGCTCGACGGATTGCCGACGACCGAGACGGTGAGCATGTCGAGGCTGCCGGCGGTGGGAAAGGTCTCCTCGCCGTCGATCGAGATGAGCGGAACCTCCTCGCCCTCGTGCGGCGCCGTTCCGAGCGTGTTGTAGACCGGCCCGGGCTGCTCGATCACGTAGGGCGAGGGCGTCATCGCGAGGAGGATGCCGATGCCGATCGCGATGAAGAGGATGAGCCACCCGATCCAGCCGCGGCTCGGACGGCGCCCGTGACGAAGGTAGGGGTCGACGTTCGAATCGTCGGAAAACAGTGCCACGACGGGGTCCTTTCGAGCATGTTCGCGACCAGCGGACAGCGCAACCACCCAGCCTAGGCCAATTCACGACTGCTGCTCGGGTTCACGGGTTAGCGTAGATGCACGCAACTGAGAGGTGGCTGAAGTGACCGACGAACCACGTGACAACCCCGAGGACGAATTCCGCGACATGCTGCGCGAGTTCCTCTCGGGCAACTCATCGGTCGACCCGGGCCAGCTGGCCGGAGCGGCCGGACTGCCCAACGATCCCGCCACGATCGCGGCGCTCGTGAGCCAGTTGCAGAACGCCCTGCGCGACGGCGACGGCGGCATCAACTGGAAGCTCGCGCTCGACCAGGCGACCCAGACCGCCGCCCCGGCCACGCTCGACGTGACCGACGAGCAGCGCGCCGCGATGGGCCAGGCCTTCCACATCGCCGCGCTGTGGCTCAACGAGGTCACCTACGTGACCGACATCACCACCGAGCCGAGGCTCATCTCGCGCACCGAGTGGATCCGCGAGACCATGCCGCTGTGGACGCAGCTGGCCGAGCCGGTCGCGACGAGCATCGCCGACTCGCTCACCCGTGTGCTCACCGAGCAGGCCCCCGAGGAGTTCCAGGGCATGATCGCGGGAGCCAGCCAGCTCATGCGCAGCCTCGGCGGCACCCTCTTCGCCATGCAGCTCGGCCAGGTGGTCAGCCAGCTCTCGACCGAGGTCGTCTCGGGCGGCGACATCGGCATCCCGCTGCTCGACGAGCAGCAGGCGGCGCTCATCCCCCAGAACGTCGACGAGTTCGGCAACGGCCTCGACATCCCCGCCGACCAGGTGCAGATCTACCTCGCCATCCGCGAGCTCGCCCACGCCCGCCTCTTCAAGCACTCGCGCTGGCTGCGCCTGCACCTCATCAGCTCGATCACCGAGTACGCGCGCGGCATCAGCATCGACACCGCCCGCCTCGAAGAGCTCGCCGAGAACTTCGACCCCTCCAACCCCGAGGAGCTGCGGCAGGCGGTCGTGAGCGGCGCGCTCATTCCCGAGAAGAACGAGGCCCAGCTGCAGGCCCTCGGCCGCCTCGAGACGATCCTCGCCCTCATCGAGGGCTGGGTCGACGTCGTGACCGCGCAGGCGAGCGAACGGCTGCCGAAGTCCGACGCCGTCGCCGAGACCGTGCGGCGACGCCGCGCCTCCGGTGGCCCGGCCGAGTCGGCCTTCGCGACCCTCGTGGGCCTCGAGCTGCGCCCGCGCCGGCTCCGCGAGGCCGCGGCGCTGTGGCAGGCGGTGACGGATGCCGTGGGCTCCGAGGCGCGCGACGCGCTCTGGTCGCATCCCGACCTGCTGCCGACATCCGACGACCTCGACGACCCGCAGGCCCTCGTCGCCCGGCTCACCATCGTCGCCGAGGGCGGGGAACCCGAGCTCGACGAGATGGACCAGGCCCTCGAAGACCTGCTGCGCGACGACGGCGGCGAGCGCCCGACCGAGGCCCGCTGAGCTCGGCTCCGCTCCTCCCCCGCTCCTCCCTTCCCCCGCTTCCTCTTCCCCCGTTTCCTGCCTGCTCCCCGTTCCCCGTTCGCTGCCTGCTCCCCGTTCCCGTTCCCGTTTCCTGCCTGCTCCCCGTTCCCGTTCCCTGCTCAAAACGACGGACTTTTGCGCCGAAACGCGCCCTTTCTGCCCGTTTTCGCCCGAAAACGGCAGAATCTCCGTCGTTTTGAGTGAGCAGGCGAGATAGGTGAGCAGGCGAGCAGGCGGCGGCGAGGCGGTGACCTGTGGATGACTCGCGCGCGCCGGCCGCGCGATCGAGCATCATCGGCGCATGGTTCTCGCACTCGACTCGCGTTTCCCCCTCGTCTGGCGCAGCCCCGACTCCCTGCAGATCGGCGTGGACCGCCCGCTGGCGGTGATCGATCCGGTCTCGCGCCCCATCGAGCGGATGCTCGCCGCCCTCACCCGGGGCATCAGCCGCTCCGGCCTCAGCCTCGTCGCGAGCGAGGGCGGAGGCAGCGAGCTCGACGCGGCCGCCCTGCTCGTGCAGCTCGGCCCCGCAGTCGTCGAGGTGCCGGGCGCACCGGCCGCGCAGTCCCCGCCGACCGCGCCGCCGCTCGGGGCGGTCGCGCTCGACGGCACGGGCGGCACCCTGCGCAGACTCGCCGCGCTCGCCCCCGATCTCGGCATCCGAACCGCGCACCCCTCCGACGTCACCGCAGACCTCGCCGTGATCGTCGCCCACTACGCCGTGGCACCCGCACGATACGGCGGCTGGCTGCGCCGCGACATCCCGCATCTGCCGATCGTCTTCAGCGACACGGAGGTGCGCATCGGGCCCTTCGTCGAGCCCGGCGACGGCCCCTGCCTCTACTGCGTCGATCGCGGGAAGGTCGACGAGGATGCCGCGTGGCCCGCGATGGCGTCACAGCTCGTGACGCGCACCGCCCCCACCGAGACCCCCGTGCTGGCCCTCGAGACGGCCGTGCGGGCCGGGCGCCTTCTCGAACGCCGCCTGCGTCACGGCGAGAACCCCCTGCATTCCGCGATCGAGGCCATCGACGCGACGAGCGGCAGGATCAGCCGCGCGGAGTGCCGCCCGCACGCGTCGTGCGCATGCCGATCTCTGTGAGAAAACGCGACCGTTCGCGTTCGGCCGAGCGCCCGCGGTTCGCCGAGTAGCCTTCCGTCGCCGCCTGGCCCCGCGTCGCCCACGACAGGGTGAGTCGCCGGCGGGCACGGGTGATGCCCACGTAGAACAGCCGGCGCTCCTCGTCGATCTGCTCGAACCCGCTCGCATAGCTGATGGGCACGAGCCCCTCGCTGAGCCCCAGCAGGTAGACCGACTCCCACTCGAGGCCTTTCGCCGAGTGCAGGGTCGCGAGGGTGACGGCGTCGACGGTCGGCTCGTGGTGGGCGGCCTGACGTTCCATGAGCTCGTCGGTGAACTGCCGGAAGGTCAGCTCGGCGGGAGCCTGGTCGACGAGCGACATGATCGCGTTGAGCGACTCCCAGCGGTCGCGCACGGCGCCCCTCGCCTCGGGTGCGCTCTGGCTCCAGCCGAGCGAGCGCAGCACATCGCTCACCGATTTGAAGAGCGGCTCGCCCGAGATGGAGACCGACGCGGCCCGCAGCTGCATCACGGCCTGCTTCACCTCGGGCAGGTCGAAGAAACGGCGGGCGCCCCGGATCTGATAGCTCACCCCGGCTTCGGCGAGCGCCGTCTCGAGCGCGGCCGCCTGCGCGTTCACCCGATAGAGGATGGCGACGTCCTGCGCCTTCGCTCCCGCCGCCAGCTCGAGGATGATGCTCTGCGCGACCGCCCGGGCCTCCGCGATGTCGGTGTCGGCCTCGAGCAGCGGCACGTCGAGGGCGCTCGGCACGTGCGGCGGCGCGGCGGGTGCAGACGAGGGCGTGCCGGCGGGTTCGGGCGGCAGCGGCGGGGGGCCGGCGGGTGCGGCCGCGGGCGCAGTGAGCGCACGAGCAGCGGATGCCGCGGCATCCGCGCTCTCGACGGCCTGCAGCGTGAGCGCCCCCTGCCGCCCCCGCATGAGCCGGTTGGCGGTGTCGACGATCGCCGGCGTCGAACGGTAGTTGCGCTCCAGCCGCACGACCGTCGCGTCGTCGTAGCGGGAGGCGAAGCCGAGGAGGTAGTCGCTGCGGGCGCCCGCGAAGGAGTAGATGGTCTGGCTCGCGTCGCCCACGACGCACAGGTCTCGCCGATCGCCCAGCCACAGCTCGAGCAGGTGCTGCTGCAGCGGCGAGACGTCCTGGTATTCGTCGACGACGAAGAAGCGGTACTGCTCGCGCACCTGGAACGCGACCGAGGCCTCCGTCTCGATCATGCCCGCGTTGGCGAGCAGCACGTCTTCGAAGTCGATCTGCCGGCGCTCGTCTTTGAGCTTCTCGTAGGCGAGCTGCAGGTCGACGATCTGCTCGACGCCGAACCCGACCGGCAGGCTGCGCGTGCGGGCCTTCGCCGCGTACTGGTCGATCGTCAGGTTGGAGACCTTGCGCCACTCGACCTCGGTCGCCAGGTCGCGCAGCGCCGCGGTGTCGGCGCGCAGCTTGATCGTCTCCGCCGCGTGACCGAGCAGCCGGGCCTTCGAGTCGATGAGCCGGGGCACCTGGCCGCCGATCACCTGCGGCCAGAAGTAGCTGAGCTGGCTGAGCGCCGCCGAATGGAAGGTGCGGGCGGTGACCCCCGCGGCCCCGAGCAGGCGCAGGCGCGAACGGAGCTCGGCGGCGGCACGGCTCGTGAAGGTCAGCGCCATCACCCGGTTGGGCGCGTACGCCCCCGTCGCCACACCGTACGCGATGCGGTGGGTGATGGCCCGCGTCTTTCCCGTGCCCGCACCGGCGAGGATGCAGACGGGCCCCAGCACGGTCGTCGCGGCGATCCTCTGCTCGTCGTCGAGGCCGCGCAGAAGAGCGGACGGCTCAGTCACCGTCGTTCAGCCAATCGTCGATGATCGACCGCGCGATCGACGACGGGCCGGGCAGCAGGATGTCGTCGGCCTCACGGCGCAGCTGCTCGCGCGTGAACCAGCGCAGCTCGAGGATCTCCTCGCCGTCGGGCCGCAGCTCGATCGCGTCCTGATCGTGCGCCAGCTGAGCGCGGAAGCCGAGCATGAGCGAGGCCGGGAACGGCCACGGCTGCGATCCGAGGTAGACGGGGTCGACGACGCGCATGCCCGACTCCTCGAAGACCTCGCGTACGACGGCCGCCTCGAGCGACTCCCCCGGCTCCACGAAACCGGCGAGCAGCGAGAAGCGGTTGCTCTCCCACATGGCGTTCGAGCCGAGCAGCAGCCGGTCGTCGGCATCGAGGATCGCGACGATGATCGCGGGGTCGGTGCGCGGGAAGACCTCCGAGTTGTCGACCGGAGACCGGCGCACCCAGCCGCCCATCTCGACGACGGTCGGCGATCCGTTGCGCGGCGAGAAGCCGTGCGATGCGTGCCAGTTGAGGATCGCGAGCGCCTCGGTGAAGAGCCCCGCGTCGCGGTCGCTCAGCTCGGTGGCGACGAGGCGCAGGTTCACCCAGCGCGACTCGTCGCTTTCGAGGGCGGATGCCGCGGCATCCGCGAGATCGAGTGCGACGTACGGCGTCGCGACGTGCTCCTCCGCACCGGCGGTGAGCGAGCGGCCCAGGTACACGCGCTGCTGCGCCTCGGGCGCCTCAGCGGCGGTCAGGAGCGCGAGCGCGGTCTCGGCGGGGGCGCCGGCGGTCCGGGCGGCGAGCAGCGCCTTGCCCTGCCAGAGCACGAGGTAGCGGGTCGCGGGGTCGGCGGCGAGCTTCTCGAAGAGCTCCGGATCGGCGCGAGTCGCGGCATCCCGGTCGACATCGTGACGGGACAAGGGCAGGCGGGCCAAGACGGAGCGTGACATGGGCACCCTTACGGTCGTGCGAGCGGAAGCTCAGGCGGAGGCGTGGCGAACGGCCCGGTCGAGACGAGTCAACCTAACCTAGATGGCATGGCCAGATCCCATCTCACTCTAGCCGCGTTGGCTACCGCGGCTGTCCCCGGCGTCGACGTGGTCGCCGCGAGGACGTACTCGCTCGGCGAACAGGGCGACTTCGACTCGGCGCTGCTCACCACACGCGACGGGCGCGAGCTCGTCATCCGGGTCCCCACCTCGCAGTCGGCGGAGACGGAGCAGTCGGCCGACCTGATCGCCCTGCGCGCGCTGACGACGGGCGTGCGCAGCCGCCTGCCCTTCGACGTGCCCGGCTATCTCGGCCAGGCGCCCATCTCGGGCACCCGGGCCGTCGTCTACGACTTCCTGCCCGGCGACAAGGTCTCGGTGCAGAGCATCGGCGCGGCCGACGGGCTCGCCGCCTCGATCGGCACGTCGATCGCCGCCATCCACGGTCTCACCACGGCGTTCGTCGCCGAGGCGGGCCTGCCCAGCCGCTCGGCCGCCGAGTGCCGCCAGTCGACGGTGACCCTCGTCGGCCGCGCCGCCGACACCGGCCGGGTGCCCGCGAGTCTCGTGCGCCGCTGGGAGCAGGCGACGGATGACGACGGGCTGTGGCAGTTCACGCCGACCGTCGTCAACGGCGCCCTCTCCGCCGACTCCTTCCTCGTGAGGGGGGCGACCGTGGCCGGGATCATCGGCTGGGGCTCGCTGCAGGTCGGCGACCCGGCCAAAGACCTGCACTGGCTGCTCGCCGCGCATCCCGAGTCGACGGAGAGCGCGATGGGCTCCTACCTCGCCGGCCGAGGGCTCGGAAGCGACGCCCAGGTCTCGCAGCGCGCGATGCTCTACGCCGAGCTGGAGCTGGCCCGCTGGCTGCTGCACGGCCTCGACACCCACAACGAGGGCATCGTCGACGACGCGGTCCAGATGCTCGACGGCCTCGTCGACACGGTGCACAGCGACGTCATGAACCCGCTCTCGCCGCCGACGGGCCCCGTGCTCACGGTCGACGCCGTCGAGGCACTGCTCGACAGCACCCCGCGCGGCCGCACGGCGCCCGACGCATCGCACCTGCACACCGACTCCTACGACAGATCGGAGTTCGAGAACGGCCTCGCCGCCTTCGAGAGCGAGTTCGACTCCGAGCGCCCCGACGACGCCGCGTCCGACGGCTCCTCGTCGACGAACACGGATCCCCATGCCGACAGAAGGTCGTCTTCGGAGTAGAGCCGCTCCGGCCGCACCACGAGATCGTCGCCCACGAAGTAGAACACGGCGTCGACGAGGGTGGGGTCGACGCCCTTCCAGCGTGCGAAGGCGAGACGGTAGAGCGCGAGCTGCAACTGCTTGAGCTCGAGGTCGTCCGCGTCTTTCGGGGCCTTGCCGGTCTTCCAGTCGACGATCTGGTAACGGATGCCGCCACCACCGCCGTCCGCCCCGCCACCGTCCGCCCCGCCGCCCTGCACGTACACGGCGTCGAGCTTGCAGATCACGATGTGCCCGCCGAGCCGCAGGTGGATCTCCACCTCGACGAACTCGGGCCTGCGGCCGGCCCACTCCGAGCGCTCGAAATTCGCCTGCAGCCTCTCGAGCTCCTGGGCCTCCGCGCTCGGCTCGCCGAGGTCGGGATCCGGGCTCGGACCCGGGCCGAGATCGAGGTCGAAGTCCAGCTCGCTCGCATCCGCGTCGATCGTGTCGGGCACCGCACCGTGCCCGAAACGCTGCTCGACCCAGCTGTGGAAGCGGGTTCCCGTGCGCGTCTGCCGGAACGGCCTCTCGGGCATCGGTCGGCGCAACGAGGCGGCGACGGTCTGGGGTGCGCTCACGTAGTCCTTGAAACGGGAGGCCGGGATGCGGGCGGGCGCCACGACCGTCTCGTTCGCGCGCTGCCGCTGATGGCGTTCGGCGAGCAGCAGCTCGATGTCGTGCGACCACGGGGTGTGCGCGAGCGGATCGGCCGAGCGCACGAGCGCCGCCGCCGACTCTACCCTGCCCCGCCGGGTGCCGAACGGGTCGAGCGGCCAGAGCCGGGTCGCGGTCGCCGACTCGAGCGGGTTCTGCTCGAACTCGCTCGCCTCGGGGAGGGCGGCCGGATCGATCACGCCGGCCCGCGCGAGCTCGTGGAGGAAGGCTCCCGGCGGGCGCGGCTTCGTCTGCGTCGACCAGAACGATCCGCTGAGCAGCACGCTCTCCCGCGCCCGGGTGATCGCGACGTAGGCGAGACGGCGCTGCTCCTCGGCGTGCCTCGCCTCGACCTCCGTCATGAACAGCTCGAAGGCCTCGTCGAACTCCTTCTGCGTGTCGAGACCGCGCCAGTCGAGCTTCGGCAGCTCGCTCGCGTCGCCCCGGAACTCGTAGGGCAGGGCTCCGAGGCTCAGCCAGCCCCGTTTGCTCCGCGGTGCCCCCGGCAGCTCGCCCTCCACCATCCGCGGCACGACGACCGTGTCCCATTCGAGGCCTTTCGCCCCGTGGATCGTGAGGATCTGCACGGTGCCCGGCTCGGGCTCCTCCTGCCGCGGGGCGAGGTTGTCGCGCTGCTCGGCCTCTGTGAGCCAGCCGAGGAAGGCGCCGAGGGTGCTGCTCTCGGAGGACGCGACGAAAGCCGCGACCTGCTCGCCGAAGGCGACGAGGCTGGGCTGCCCGAGCGGCGAGGACTCGTTGGCGGCGACCTCGACGTCGAGCAGCAGCTCCTGTTGCACGAGGGTCACGAGGTCGAGCAGGTCGAGCCCGACCCGCGACCGCAGCCAGGCCAGCTGCCGGCCGGCTTGGCGCATCCGGTCGAGGCCATCGGCCGAGAAGTCGCTCAGCGCCGTGTGGCCGGCCGGGGCCTCGACGAGGAAGTCGAGGGCGTCGATGAGCGATTTGCCCTCGTCGTCGACCACCGAGCGGCGCAGCCCGTCGCGCACCTCCGTCTCGAGCGGACGGTAGCGGTGGTCACGGGCCGCGAGCCAGGAGGCGAGACCGTTGAGGCTGCGGATGTCGCGAGCGCCGATCCGCCAGCGCGCCCCCGCCAGCAGGCGGATGAGCTCCGAGCCCGCCGTCGGGTAGTGGATGACGCGCAGCGCGCTCACGAGATCGGCGATGACCGGCTGCTCGAGCAGCCCGCCGAGCCCGAGCACGTGGTAGGGAACACCCTGCTCGTCGAGCGCCGCCGTGAAGGCGTCGATGCGCTTGATGGAGCGGCAGAGGATCGCCGCCGAGCGCGCCTCGTCTTTCGCGTTCGGCCGGCGCAGCTCGGAGTGGAGCCAGCGCGCGATCGCGCGCGCCTCGTCGTCGACAGTCTCGGGGAAGACCGTGTCGAGCACGCCATCGCTCGCTCCCGGGCGCGCGCCGAGCTGCTCGACGTGCACCGCCGAGGCGGCCGTGAGCGGGGCGACGAGCGTGTTCGCGGCCTGCAGGACCGTGCGCGGGTTGCGCCAGCTCGTCGAGAGCGCGTACTCGATGGCCCCGGTGTCGCGGCCGGTGAAGTCGCGTGAGAACTCGTCGAGGTTCGCGGAGCTGGCGCCGCGCCATCCGTAGATCGACTGGTGCGGGTCGCCGACGGCCATGACCGCGCCGCCCGCGAAGAGGGTCTTGAGCAGGCGGGTCTGCACGACCGAGGTGTCCTGGTATTCGTCGAGGAGCACGACCCGGAAGCGCTCCCGGTAGTCGTCGACGACCTCGGGGACCCTCTCGCAGACGGCGAGCGCGAGCGCGACCTGATCGGAGTACTCGACGTAGCCGCGGCGCTTCTTCTCCTCGGCGAACCGGGTCGCGAGCTCGAGCAGCGGCGGGATGGCCGCGACCACCTCGGTCGACGACCGTACGTAGCGGTACATCTCCTTGACCCGGGCGCTGCCCGTGGGCAGCTCGCGGAGGGTGAGGAACTCTCGGGCCATGGCGTCGACGGCGCTCGCCTCGGCGACGTTCTCGCCGAGCGCCCGGCTCAGCTCGAGCACGGCGGCCGTGACGGCGTCGACGCTCTTGTCGAGGTCGACGAGACGCTCGTCGGTGCTCGCCACGACGAGCGAGCGGGCGAGCTGCCAGGCCGAGGCCTCGCTCAGGATCGCGGAATCCGGCTCCCGGCCGAGCCGCAGGGCGTGCTCGCGGAAGATGCTGTTGGCGAAGGAGTTGTAGGTCGCCACGGTCGGGGCGTCGAAGGGGTCGAACTCGAGGCTCACGAGCTGCGTGTCGACGAGCTCCGTGATCCGCTTGCGGATGCGCTCGGCGAGCTCGCCCGCGGCCTTGCGGGTGAAGGTGAGCCCGAGGATCTGCGGCACGCGCACGTGCCCGTTCGCGAGCAGCCAGACGACGCGGTTCGCCATGGTCTCGGTCTTGCCGCTCCCCGCCCCCGCGACGACGATGCTCGGACTCAGCGGCGCCTCGATGACGGCCTGCTGCTGCGGGGTCGGCGGCGGCAGGTGCAGCGCGTGCGCGATCTCGAGCGCCGAGATCGCCGGCGAGGCAGGTGCGGCCGACCCGGCGACGTTCTGCGACGCGCCCGTGAGCTCGGCGTCGGGAAGCAGGGCGCTCATGCCGACACCGCCGCGACGAGGTGGATGCGATGCGCCCAGGAGGCGTGCGGATCGCGCTCCCCCAGGTTGAGGACGCCCTCGAACCGCGCTCCGGCCATACCCTCGACGGCGTCGGCGATGCGGTCGCGGAAGACCTCCATCGCCTCCTCGTCGAACGCCCCCTGCTCGACGTCGCGATAGGACTTGCCGCGGATGCCCCCGGCCACGAAGACGAGCTTCGCACCCCCGCTCCGGGCGTCGCCCGGCACCGCCTCGATCGCCCCCTCCCGAACGGCGAGCTGATAGCTGCCGAGCTGAGCGTGCGTCGCGACGGCCGCCGCGGAGGGCACGTAGCGGCCGGTCTTCAGGTCCACGATCACGATCGCTCCTTCCGGGGTCATCTCGACGCGGTCGATCGAGCCGTTGAGCTGCGCGCGGCCGAGCGTGATGCTGAACCGGCCCTCCGAGCCGAGCAGCACCTTGCCCTCGCGCTCGAAGTCGCCCAGGTACTCGGAGAGCCCGAGAGCGAGCTGCCGGGTGCGCCGGCGCTCCCGCTCGGCGAGCCACGGCGCGTCGAAGCGCAGTTCCTCCCACCGCCGCTCGATGCCGGCCCACAGCCCCTCGACGCTCACATCGGCGTCGGGGGTCGTGCCCGCCTCCTCCATCACGGCGTGCACGAGGGTTCCGATGCCCGCGGCCGCGCCGCTCGGCGAGGCCGCCATGCTGTCGATGAACCAGGCGAGCGGCGACTTCTCGAAGGTCTCGAGCCGCGAGGGCGAGACGGGGACCACGGCGTCGGGGTCGCTGAGATCGACGAGCGGCGCCTCCGTCGAGGGCGGGGTCAGTCCGTACCAGCTGCGCGGGTCGGCGCCGGGCACGCCCTCGGCGGCGAGGCGCGCGAGCGCCGCGGCGGCCTCGGGCGACTGGGTCAGCACGAGTCGACGGCGCAGCGAGCCGACGAGGCCCCGCAACGAGAGCGGATGCCGCGCGTCGGGCGTCTGCGGCGCCGGGCCCAGCCGCGTGAACGGCGACGGCTGCTCGTCTTCGTTGGCGGTGGAGCTCAGGATGACCTGTCTCGTCGCCCGCGAGGCCGCGAGCGCGAACATCCGCAGCTCGTCGCTCAGCACCTGCGCGCGTTCGTCGACCGGCGACTCCGGGATGCCCGCCGCGAGCCCCGCCAGCCGCTGCGGGTGCAGGAGCGAGCCGCGCAGGCGCAGGTTCGGCCACACGCTCTCTTGCAGCCGCGCGACCGCGACGATCTCGAACTCGGCCCCGATCGTTCCGTTGGGCGTGCTCACGAGCACCGACTCCCCGGCCGAGCGCGGGGCGAGCGTGTCTTCGGGCACCTCCGACTCGAGGAAGTCGGCGAGGTACTCGGAGGCCGGGCGGTCGGGCACCCGCTCGACATAGCGTTTCGCCGAGGTGAAGAGCGCGACGACGCCGTCGAGGTTGCGGTTGGCCTCGTCGGCGACGATGCCCGAGCCGAGCGCCTGGTCGAACCAGAGCGGGGCGAGACCGCTGCGCTCCCAGATGAGCCACAGCAGCTCTTCGATCGTCGCACCGGCGGCCGCCAGGTCGCGAGCCGCGGCCAGCAGGGTCGCGAGCCGTGCGGCGCGGCGGGCCGGCCCGGAGTCGATCGTCGCGAGCCGGCCCGCGTCGTCGAGAGCCTCGACGAGCAGCTCGTCGGCGGGGCGGTTGCCGCCGCCCGCGACCTCCTCGTGCCGCAGCGCCAGCCGCACCCGACGCAGCCCCACCCCGTCGAGGCCGCCGAGCGGCCCGAGCAGCAGCTCGGTCGCGAGCTCGGGGGTCAGCGGCTGCCGGCCGGTCGCGAGGTTCGCCGCTCTCACGAGCTGGCTCGCCGCCGGGTCGTCGCGCAGCGCGTGCCCGCCGACGGGCGAGGTCGTGGGAACCTCCGCGAGCGCGAGAGCACGCGAGAGGGCGGGGATCTGCGCGCCCGAGCGCACGATCACGGCCATACGCGACCACGGCACGCCGTGCATGAGGTGGTGCTCGCGCAGACGTCGGGCGATCTCGGCGAACTCGAGCGCGGGCGAGGCGGCCTGCACAGCCACGACCGGCGAGGTCTGGGCCCCGAGCTCCGCACCGGGCCGGGCGAGGCGCTGCCGGCCGGCCGCCGCCGTGCCGATGCGCTCGGTGATGCCCGCGGTGAGCTCCCGCAGGGCCGGGCCCTGGCGGTGGGCGGCCTCGAGCACGATCGTGTGGGCGTGCTCGACGCCGAGCCGGGCGGCGAGGGTGCCGAGGGCGCTCGCCTGGGCCCCGCGGAACGCGCTCGTCGCGACATCCGGATCACCGAAGGCGATGACGGGCACGCCCCGCCCCGCGAGCTGGCGCAGCAGGGTGACGACCGAGAGCGTCGCCTCCTGCAGGTCGTCGACCACGACCAGGCGGATGCCGCCGAGCGCCTCGCCGCGCCGCACGACGAGGGACGCCTCGGCGAGGAGCTCGGCCGAGTCGAGGTGGTCGCCCCGGTAGGAGTCCACGATCTCGTGGTACTCGGCGATGAACTCGCCGGCCGCGACCCACTCGGGGATGCCGTGGAGGCGGCCGAGCTCACTCAGCTCGGCCGGGAGGAGCCCCGACTCGGAGACCCGCATGATGAGCTCGCGCAGCTCGGTGCGGAAGCCGCGCAGGCGGCGCACATCGGCCGGGATCGACTCGGGCCACTGCGGCCCGGTGCCCTCGGCCTCATGGCCGTCGAGCAGCTCGGAGATGATCGTGTCCTGCTCGCTGCCCGTGAGCAGCCGGGGCGGCTCCGGATCGCCGTTCGCGGCCGCGCGCTCCGAGAGGATGCGGAAGGCGAGTGAGTTCGCCGTGCGCGCCATGGGCCCGTTGGTCGGCACGCCGAGGCGCAGGGAGAGGGTGTCGCGCAGCCTCGAGGCGGCCTGCCGCGTCGGCGCGAGCACGACGATCTCGTCGGGCGAGAGCCCCAGGCGCTGCACGCGGTCGGCGACGAGCTCGACGAGGGTCGTGGTCTTGCCCGTGCCCGGCGCACCCAGGACGGCCGCCGTCGCGTCACCGGGAAGGGCGAGCACGGCCTTCTGCGAATCGTCGAGCTCGAGCTCTCGGACGGCCGTGGAGGAGGCCTGGAGGCGTTGGAAACCGCGGAAGATCACGTGAGCAAAAATAGTCGCCGCCACCGACATCGGGGCTCCCGCCGCGCCCTGCGCCGTGTTCGCTCATGGCGAGTGCAGACGGGCCGTCCGCCGCGGGAATCTGCCGTACTCTGGGCACGTACCCTGAGGCACCAACGAAAGGCTCTGCTCGTGGAAATCCGCATCGGAATCGTCAACTCGCCGCGCGAGGTCAGCTTCGAAACCTCCCAGTCGTCCGCCGAGATCGAGTCCACCGTGACGCAGGCGCTCGAGAGCAAGACCACCTTCGTCAAGCTCAGCGACGACAAGGGCAAGGTCTACCTCGTGCCCACCGCGGGCATCGCCTACGTCGAGATCGGCAGCGAGGAGTCGCGCCGCATCGGATTCGTCGGCTAGGGTCGCAGCGTGGAACTGCTCTTCGTCGCCCTCGGTGGCGCCATCATCGGCCTCGCCGTCCGTTACCTCCTGCCTCACCGCTCCGAGCACGGGGTCGTTCTGATCCCCGCGATCGGAACCGCCGTGGCATCCGTGCTCTGGGTCATCCTGACCTGGGCGGGCATGCCCTACGACGGCGGCTGGATCTGGTGGATCACCCTCATCGCGTCCGCCCTCGTGAGCCTCGCCGCCGCGTTCCTCATCGGCCGCCGCCGCAGCGAGAGCGACCAGAAGATGCTCTCGCGGCTTATGAAGGCCGGCGTTCCCGCCACTCGCTAGACCGGTTCTCGAACGGATTCGCGAGTCGCGGCATCCGGCGCGGGAGTCAGGCGGTGAGGCCCAGCGCGTCCATACGACGGGTGTGGGCGGCGATGAGCTCGGTGAAGACGGGCTCGATGCGCGACTCGTCGGAGGCGGCATCCCCCGACAGGCTCAGGCCGCTGCGTGCCAGCAGCAGCGTGTCGCCCACGAGCCTGCGCCCCCACATGGCCAGGCGCGAGCCCAGCACGGGGTCTGCGGCGATCGCCTCGCCGAGCATCTCGACGATCTGCTCCCGGCCCGAGTCGGCCGCGAGCACACTCGCGACCCGGGGGCCGAAATCGCCCGGCAGACCCGAGGCGAGGCTGATGAAGAAGTCGTCGAGCAGGCCGGCCGTGAGGTGGTTGCTGAGAAGCGCCTCGTGCCAGCGCGCACCCTGGGTGGCGCGCTGGTAGCGGTCGATCGCCTCGGCGAAGGGCGCCATGACGGCATCCGGCTCGGCACCACGGCGGCGGATCTCGGCGATCACGCCCTGGTGCTTCGCGAGAGCCGCGGACGCCGCGGGGCTCAGCCGCTCCTTCGACGCGAGATCGGGCGCCATCGACACGGTGCGGGCGATCGACTCGAACTGGTCGAGCTGCAGGTAGGCGACCTGGCCGAGGTAGCTCATGGGCTCGGGCGTCAGCTCGTCGAAGCTCACCCGGAGCGTCGCGGTCTGCTCGCCACGAGGTCGCAGACGTGGAAAATCGGACAGAGCGCCGCGTCGTCGAAACCAGGAAACCACGAGGCCAGCTTAGAGCGTGCGGCGGCGCGCGAGACGTCTCCGGATGCCGTCACCGGCCAGTCACCGGCCAGTCATCGGCGGGCTCCCGGACTCGTGCCGTAAGCTGGGCGCGCCCCGGCGATGGATCGGCGGCCCTACGCCTGGCGAATGAAAGAGGCGTAGAACTCTCTCCCAACGACAGGTACAAGGTACGTCAGTGACTTTCAGTGAACTCGATATCGAGCAGGACATCGTCGATGCCCTCGCGAGCAAGGGCATCATCGAGCCCTTCCCCATCCAGACCCAGACCATCCCCCTCGCCCTCGCCGGCCAGGACATCATCGGCCAGGCGAAGACGGGAACCGGCAAGACCTTCGGCTTCGGCCTCCCGATCATCCAGCGCCTCGGCCCGGATCCGGCGCCCGGCGTCAAGGCCCTCGTCGTCGTTCCGACGCGAGAGCTCGCGGTGCAGGTGACCGAGGACCTCGAGCTCGCCACCATGAACCGGCCCACCAAGATCGTCTCGATCTACGGCGGCAAGGCCTACGAGGGCCAGATCGCCCAGCTCAAGGCCGGCGCGCAGATCGTCGTCGGCACCCCGGGCCGCCTGCTCGACCTCGCGGGCCAGCACCTCCTCGACCTCTCCAACATCGAGGAGATGGTGCTCGACGAGGCCGACAAGATGCTCGACCTGGGCTTCCTGCCCGACATCGAGAAGCTCTTCTCGCAGACCCCGGCCGGCCGCCACACGATGCTCTTCTCGGCCACGATGCCGGGCATCATCGTCGCCCTGGCCCGTCGTTTTATGTCGAAGCCCATCCACATCCGCGCGACGGACCCCGACGAGGGCCTCACCCAGGCCAACATCGAACACCTCATCTACCGCGTGCACCCGATGGACAAAGACGAGGTCATCTCGCGCATCCTGCAGGCCGAGGGCCGTGGCAAGACCGTGATCTTCACGCGCACGAAGCGCTCCGCGGCGAAGATCGTCGAAGAGCTCAACGACCGCGGCTTCAACGCCGCTGCCGTGCACGGCGACCTCAACCAAGACCAGCGCGAGCGGGCCATGGCCGCGTTCAAGGCCGGCAAGAAAGACATCCTGATCGCCACGGATGTCGCGGCACGCGGCATCGACGTCGACGACGTGACCCACGTCATCAACCACACCATCCCCGAAGACGACAAGGCCTACCTGCACCGCGTGGGCCGCACGGGCCGCGCGGGCAAGACCGGCATCGCGGTCACCTTCGTCGACTGGGACGACCTGCACAAGTGGGCACTCATCAACCGCGCCCTCGAGTTCGGCCGCCCCGAGCCCGTCGAGACCTACTCCTCGTCGCCTCACCTCTTCGCCGAGCTCGGCATCCCCGAGGGCACGAAGGGCCGGCTCAAGCCGTCCTCCATCGAGCCGGCCGCACGTCAGCCGCGCGAGCGCTCCGGTGATCGTTCGAGTGAGCGCTCGGGTGAGCGCTCCGGCGACCGCCCTCCGCGCAACCGCAACCGCAGCCGCGGCGAGGGCTCGTCGCCCGAGGCCCGTCCTTCGGGCGAGGAGAACGTCGCGAGCGCCACGGGCGTGCACGACGGCACCGGCTCGCAGCACCGCGACGGCAACAGCGCCCCGCGCCGCCGCAACCGCACCCGCCGCCGCGCCGCCGCCCCTGAGTAGCCGCCCCGCGCAACCCGCCTCCCTTCATCCTCGTCATCACTCAAAACGACGGAGATTCCGCCCCTTTTCGCCCCGAACCACCGTGTTCGGGCCGATTTCGGGCAGAATCTCCGTCGTTTTGAGTTCAGGGGCGGCTGCGTCGGCACGGAACAGGGTCGACCCCGCGACATCCTGAGCAGGATGCCGCCACGCCCACGTGTCGCGCGATCATCCTGTTCAACGTTCCCGCCCTCGGCCCTCCGCCCTCGCTTCCTCCCTCCCTCCTCAAAACGACGGAGATTCCGCCCGGATCGGCCCTGAACACGTCGTTTTCGGCCGAAAAGGACGGAATCTCCGTCGTTTTGAGTAACTGTTGAGTGACTCGGGGCGGGCGAGGGCGGGGCGGGATAGGCAGAGCGGGGCAAGCTAGGCAGGGCGGGCTAGGCACGGCCGCAAGGAGACCGGTCAGGCGTAGACGGGCGCCGAGCCCCGGCCCTCGGCGATGATCGCCTCGAGCACCTCGGGCGCGGTCGTGTTCTCGCCGAGCCGATTGGGCTTGCCCGCGCCGTGGTAGTCGCTCGACCCCGTGACCCGCAGCCCGAACTGGGCGGCGAGCTCGAGCAGCCGCTCCTTGCCGTCGGGGGTGTTCTCACGGTGGTCGACCTCGAGCCCGAACAGTCCGGCGTCGACGAGCTTCGCGAGGTAGTCGGTCGGCACGACCCCGTCGCGCCCGCGGGTGGCCGGGTGCGCGATCACGGGCACTCCCCCGGCGCCGCGCACGAGGCGCACGGCCTCGAGCGGGCCGGGTGCGTAGTGCGGCTCGAAGTAGCCGTTGCGCGGATGCAGGATGCTCTCGAACGCGGCGCTGCGGTCGGGCACGTAGCCGCGTGCCACGAGGGCGTCGGCGATGTGCGGGCGGCCGACGGTGGCGCCGTCGGTGGTCTGGGCGAGCACGTCGTCCCAGGTGAGGGCGTAGTCGACGGCGATGCGGTTGACGATGTTCTCGGCGCGCGTGAGCCGGGCGTCACGGATGCGGGCCATCTCACCCGTGAGCGCGGCGTCGGTGGGGTCGAAGAGGTAGGCGAGCAGGTGCACGCTCCTCCAGCCGTGGCGGGTGCTGAGCTCCATGCCGGGCACGAAGGTGACTCCGGTGAGCGCGACATCCGCCGAGGCATCCGCCCAGCCCGAGGTGGAGTCGTGGTCGGTGATCGCGACGGTTCCGAGACCGGCGGCCGCCGCCGAGCGCATGAGCTCGGTGGGCGTCTCCGTGCCGTCCGAGACGCTGCTGTGGGTGTGCAGGTCGATCGGGGTGCGGAAGGGCAGCGCCGAGGACATCCTCTCAGTGTATGCGCGTCGCCGGGGGCCCGGCACGAGCCGCTCCGAGGGTCGATCCCGACCAGCGCCCGACGATGATCCGTGAAAAATGTCACATGCTACATTCGGCCCGCCGGGGTGGGACAATGGCCCTATGGCGAACTCGACCGACACCACGACATCAGCGACGATCCGGGCTACCGAGAACCGTTCGACGACCCCCAGCTCAGAGAGCTTCAAGGAGTACATCGGCACCAATTGGGCCGAACGCGAGGAGGTGCTGCCCCCCGCGCGCGAACAGGCCGTCTATGCGGCCGCCCGGCGCTCGCGCCTCTCCTCCCGCTACCCGGGCCAGAGGATCATCATCCCGGCCGGCAGCCGCAAGCAGCGCTCGAACGACACCGACTACCAGTTCCGCGCCCACGTGAGCTTCACCTGGCTCACCGGCTGGGGCTCCGACTCCGAGCCCGGCGCCGTGCTCGTGCTCGAGCCCACAGCCGAAGGCCACGACGCCACCCTGTACTTCCGCGAGCGCGCCGGCCGCGACTCCGACGAGTTCTACGCCAACCCCGAGATCGGCGAGTTCTGGATCGGCGCGCGCCCCTCGCGCGCCCAGGTCGCGAGCGATCTCGCCCTCGCCACCCGCGGCATCGCCGAGTTCGAGGCCGTGCTCGGCACGGTCGGCACCGAGACCCTGCTGCTGCGCGAGGCCGATCCCGCGCTCACCGAGCGGGTGGATGCCGCGCGCATCCGTTCCTCCGCCGAGCGCGCCCTCGGCACCAACGCGAGCGACGCACCCTTCAGCATCGAGTTCGGCGCGGAGCACGACCCCGACGCCCAGCTCGCCCGCGACCTCTCCGAGCTGCGCCTCGTCAAAGACGCCTACGAGATCGCGCAGATGCGTCTGACCGTCGAGGCGACCTCGCGCGGCTTCGACGACATCATCCGCGAGCTGCCCCGCATCAGCCAGAACGAGCGCGGCGAGCGCATCGTCGAGGGCGTCTTCTACACGCGGGCCCGCCTCGACGGCAACGCTCCGGGCTACGACACGATCGCGGCATCCGGCCCGCACGCCTGCGTGCTGCACTGGACCCGCAACGACGGCCCCGTCGTCGACGGCGACGTCATCCTCATCGACGCCGGCGTCGAGGTCGACAGCCTCTACACGGCCGACATCACCCGCACGCTCCCGGTCAACGGGCGCTACACCGACGCTCAGCGCAAGGTCTACGAGGCCGTCCGCGAGGCAGCGGATGCCGCGTTCGCGATCGTGCGCCCCGGCATCCGGTTCCGCGAGCTGCACCAGGCCGCCATGAACGTCATCGCCGCGAAGACGGCAGAGTGGGGCCTGCTGCCCGTGAGCGCCGAGGACTCCCTGCTGCCCGAGAACCAGCAGCACCGCCGGTACATGGTGCACGGCACGAGCCACCACCTGGGCCTCGACGTGCACGACTGCGCGCAGGCGCGCCGCGAGCTGTACATCGACGGCATCCTCGAGCCGGGCATGGTCTTCACGATCGAGCCGGGGCTCTACTTCCAGCCCGACGACCTCACGGTTCCCGAGGAGCTGCGCGGCATCGGCGTGCGCATCGAAGACGACATCGTCGTGACCGCGGACGGCGGCGAGAACCTCTCGGCCGGCATCCCGCGCTCGGCCGACGAGGTCGAGGCCTGGATCGCGCGCATCCAGGGCTGAGCGAGCCGGCTGAGCAACGAACGAGACGGCTGAGCAACGAACGAGACGCGGGCCCGTCGGCAGAACCCCTGCCGGCGGGCCCGTCGCCCGTCAAGCGAGGGCGCTATCCGAAGGGCGCGGGTGGGTCCGAGGGGTGCGGAGGCGCGTCGTCGACGCCGCGCAGCACGTTGCGGGCCTTGTGAAGCAGCTCGGGGTCGACGAGAACCGTGTAGCTCGAGGCCATGACCTGGGTCACCGAGGTGAAGGTGCGGCGACGCCTGTTCACCGAGTAGGTGACGACGCCGAAGAGCATGCCGAAGCCGGCGCCCATGAGCAGGGCCGCGCCGAGCACCGCGAAGCTCGTGAGGGTCGGCGAGAAGATGACGAGCACAAGACCCAGGAAGAGCCCGATCCAGGCGCCCGTCGCGGCGCTCGCGAGGGCCATCCGGCCGTAGGTGAGCTTGCCCGTGATCCGCTCGACGGTCTTCAGATCGCTGCCGATGATCGAGAGCTGCTTGACCGGGAAGTCGGCTTTCGCGAGCTTCTCGACGCTCTCCTGCGCCTGCGCGTAGCTCTCGTAGGTCTCGAGCACCTCCCCCGTGGGCAGGGTGGGGAACAGTCCCCGGCCACGTCCACCGAATGCTCTCTGGTTGCTCACAGGCTTCATTCTTCCATGTCCACCTGGGCTTCATCGCAGAAGCCCTCAGGCTGCGGGGGTGCATGCGGACTAAGTTATACATGTGAGCGCCACCAGAATCTTCGTCGCCAGATTGGCGGGATGCACCGTTTTCGACCCCGCGGGTGACCGGGTCGGCAAGGTGCGCGATGTCCTCGTGGTCTATCGCCGCAGCGATGCGCCCACCGTCGTGGGCCTCATCGTCGAGATCCCGGGCAAGCGCCGGGTCTTCGTCTCGATCGGGCGCGTCACGAGCATCGGCGCCGGCCAGGTCATCACGACGGGCCTCATCAACGTGCGCCGCTTCGAGCAGCGCGGCGGCGAGGTGCGGGTGATCGCCGAGATGCTCGGCCGCAAGGTCGTCTTCGCCGACGGCTCCGGCGAGGGCACGATCGAAGACGTCGCGATCGAAGAGGTGGGCCCGAGCGATTGGGAGATCAGCCAGCTCTTCGTGCGCAAGCCGAAGACCGGCTCCTCGCCCTTCGGCAAGGGCCCCACGGTCTTCGCCACCTGGCGCGAGGTCAGGGAGAAGACGACGGCCGGCCAGGCCCAGTCCGCCGAGCAGCTCATCGCGACCTACTCCGAGCTGAAGCCCGCCGACCTCGCCAACACCCTGCTCGACCTGCCCCGCCAGCGCCGCCTCGAGGTCGCAGAAGAGCTGCCCGACGGCCGTCTCGCCGACGTGCTCGAGGAGATGCCCGAGAGCGAGCAGGTGCGCATCCTCGCGACCCTCGACGACGACCGCGCGGCCGACGTGCTCGATCAGATGCAGCCGGATGACGCGGCCGACCTCATCGCGCAGCTGCCCGACGGCCGCGGCGAGCACCTGCTCCAGCTCATGCAGCCCGAAGAGGCCGACGACGTGCGTATGCTGCTCAGCTACGCCCCCGACACCGCGGGCGGCCTCATGACGACGGAGCCCATCATCCTCTCGGCCGATGCGACCGTCGCCGAGGCCCTCGCCCTCATCCGCCGTCACGAGCTCGCCCCCGCCCTCGGCGCGGCCGTGTGCGTCACCCTGCCGCCGTACGAGCCGCCCACGGGCCGCTTCCTCGGCATGGTGCACTTCCAGCGGATGCTGCGCTACCCGCCGCACGAGCGGCTCGGAACCCTGCTCGACCAGGGCCTCGACCCCGTCACCGCCGACACCTCGGCCGCCGAGGTCTCGCGCATCCTCGCGAGCTACAACCTCGTCTCGGTTCCCGTGGTCGACGACAACGGCCGTCTCGTCGGGGTGGTGACCATTGACGATGTCCTCGACTACCTCCTGCCCGACGACTGGCGAAGTAACGACGGCGGCGACACGCGAAAACGTGCGGCCGCCCGCTATCAGACCCCCACAGGAGCTATCCCCGTGATCCGAGGAAGGAGGACCGGCAATGGCACGAGCTAACAGAGCCGACATCCGGCTGGACGCCCCCAAGGGCCTCCGCAGCACGGTCCTCCCGATACGCCAGCGCGTGAGCCGCGACCGCTTCGGCCGGTTCACGGAGTGGATCGCCCGCAACATGGGAACCCCCGTCTTCCTGCTGGGGCTCACGGTCTTCTGCGCAGCCTGGATCGTCTTCAACACCGTCGCGCCCGAGTCGTGGCGGTTCGACTCCGCCGCGATCGGCTTCACGGCGCTCACGCTCATCCTCTCGCTGCAGGCCTCGTACGCGGCGCCGCTCATCCTGCTCGCCCAGAACCGCCAGGACGACCGCGACCGCGTGCAGATCGAGCAGGACCGCCAGCGCGCCGAGCGCAACCTCGCCGACACCGAGTACCTCGCACGCGAGGTCGTCGCGCTCAGGCTCGCGATCAAAGACATGGCGTCGAAGGACTTCATCCGCGCCGAGCTGCGCTCGATGCTCGAGGAGCTCGACCGGCGCGACGAGGCACGCGAGGAGGACGCGGAGGCGGAGGACGCCGCGACCCCCGCGCCCCGCGGGGAGCGCCCTGGTGGCTGACGCCGCCCGGGAGGCCGCCGCCCGGGAGGCCGCCGTGCGGGCGGCGCTCGTCCGGGTGATCGACCCCGAGATCCGCAAGCCCATCACCGAGCTCGACATGGTCGACGCCGTGACGGTGACGGATGCCGGAGCCGCGACGATCGCGATCAGCCTCACGATCGTCGGCTGCCCCGCCGCCGACGCCATCGAGCGCGACGTGCGCGAGACGGTCGCCTCGGTGCCGGGGGTCACGGGCGTGACCGTCGAGGTGGGCGTCATGACGCCGGAGCAGCGCCGCGCCCTCACGGAGCGCCTGCGCGGCTCGAAGACCCGCGGCATCCCGTTCACGGCCGACTCGCTCACACGCGTCTACGCCGTCACGAGCGGCAAGGGCGGGGTCGGCAAGTCGACGATCACGGCGAACCTCGCCGTCGCGCTGGCGCAGAAGGGCCTCGCCGTGGGAATCGTCGACGCCGACGTGTACGGCTTCTCGATCCCCGGCATCCTGGGTCTCGTCGACGAGGCGGGCATCGCGCAGAAGCCGACGCGCGTGAACGACATGATCCTGCCGCCCGTCGCCTTCGACGTGAAGGTCATCTCGATCGGCATGTTCGTCGACGGCAACGCGGCCGTCGCCTGGCGCGGGCCCATGCTGCATCGCACGATCTCGCAGTTCCTCACCGACGTGTACTTCGGCGACCTCGACGTGCTGCTGCTCGACCTGCCCCCCGGCACGGGCGACATCGCGATCTCGATCGGCCAGCTGCTGCCGCACGCCGAGGTGCTCGTGATCACGACGCCGCAGCCGGCGGCGGCCGACGTCGCCGAGCGGTCGGGGGTCGTCGCCCGGCAGACCGGCCAGAGCGTCTTCGGGGTCATCGAGAACATGGCGGGGCTCGTGCAGCCCGACGGCAGCGTTCTCGACCTCTTCGGCACGGGCGGGGGCGAGGAGGTCACCCGCCGGCTCTCGGAGGGCCAGAGCAGGCCGGTGCCGCTGCTCGCCTCCGTGCCGCTGAGCGTCGCGCTGCGCGAGGGCGGCGACGCCGGGGCGCCGATCGTGCTGGGCGCCCCCGACGACCCGGCGAGCCGCGCCATCCGAAGCGTCGCCGACCGCATCGCGAGCCGCGGGCGCGACCTCGCGGGCCGCAAGCTGGGCCTCTCGCCGCGCTGAGCCCGACCCGAGCCGGACGTCGTCCGGATCACTCGTCTCGCGTCACAGCCCATCGAAGCCACTTGTCTGTGATCGCCGCTTCCACGTCCACTCCCTCGTGCCGAGCCAGGAGGAGGAGATGGGCAAGGACGTCGGCGCACTCGTGCGCGAACGCGATCCGTCTTTCCTCGTCCGACTGCCCACGGTCCTTGCTCATTCCCTTCAGATTCACGAAGGCCTGCGTCAGCTCGCCCAGCTCTTCCTGGAGCTTGAGCAGAAACCACACCTCCGACCGCTCGATGGCGAACTTCGCGGCGTAACCCTGTGACACGTCCTCGACCGACGAGCTGATCTCTTCGATGTGCATGCTTTCGACCCTAGGTTCCGGAGCCTGTCGCGCTCGCAAACTGAACGAATGTGACGTCGCGACCCGCCCCTTCCTCGTCGCAAATGCAGGAAGTTCCACGGTCACCCGGCGTGTGCGGCGGACGGATCGCCGCTCCGACCGACGGGGGCCCTGCATTTGGGAGGGGGAGATTTGGGCGAGAGGGGAAAGGGGGCGAGGGGATGGGCGAGGGCGGCTAACGTGTCCTCATGAGAACGGGGATGGCCGCGGCGGGCGCGATCGCGCTGCTCGCGCTCGTCGGCCTGGGCGGGTGCACTGCGGATGCCGCTCCCTCGCAGTCTCCGCACACCTCAGCGGGCGCCTCCGAGCGCCCCGACGGCCCGGAGGACCCGACGACGACGGGCGACGCGCACGAGCCGGCCACGGCATCCGGCATCTCGGTCGAGATCCTGCAGACCCGGCCCGACTACGCGCGGCGCACCCTGCAGCTGCGTGTGACGAACGGCACGACGCAGGAGGTGACGGTCGTCTCCGCGCGGTTCGACTCCGAGCACTTCGCCGCCCCGAGCACGTGGACGGGTGACGTCGCCATCGGGCCCGGCCTCACCAAGGATCTGAGGGTCGACCTCGCGACGAGCGTGTGCAAGCGGGGAGCCCTTGCGGGCCACGAGCTCGTGACTCTCGGGCTGGCTGCGGCATCCGCGCCGTCCTCCCCCGACACCGCCCCCATCGACGCGCCCTCCCATGCCGCCACCGATCTGGCCGTCACTCCCACCGACAGCAAGGACACCATGTCCCGCATCGAGCGCGAGGACTGCCTCGCCGCCGCGGTCGAGGCGATCGCGCGCATCGTGCCCGGTGAGCTCAGCATCGACGGCTCCGGGCCGGGCGCGACGGCGGCCCTCGAGCTCGAAGTCACCCCCAGCGGCGGCCCGGGCGAGCTGCTGCTCGACTCGATCGGCCCCACGACGCTCCTGGCTCCCGTGTCGGGCGAGCGCTGGGAGATCGAGAAGACGGCGGATGCCGCGACCGCCCCGTTCACCGTCGAGCTCCCTCTGCGCCCTGCACGCTGCGACCCGCACGCCATCGCGGAGGACAAGGTGGGCACGGTGCTGCCGATCGCGGTATCGCTCGACGGCGGCGAGCCGAGCGGCTACAAGCTCGCGGTCGACACGGCGCTGCGCAACCGCCTCTACGAGTTCGTGGCGCTCAGCTGCGGCTTGGGCTGAGGAGCGGCGACCCCGCGATAGGACGCAGAGTCCGACACACGGGGCGTCGCGGCATCCTGCCCGGGATGTCAGGAGATCGAGCCCGTTCTCAGCGAGATGTTCTCCGCGACACCCCCTGCTTCGGCTCTTAGAATGACTCCATGACGGGCACACCCTTGGACTCCGAGATCATCGCCGACCTCGACCACGACATCTCGACCTCGACCGGCTCAACGGTCACCGTGTTCCAGCCGTACACCGGCGAGGCGCTGCACGAGCTGCCCGTCTCGAGCGCCGACGACGTCGACCGGGCCTACGCCCGTGCGCGCCTCGCCCAGCTCGCCTGGGCACGCTCGGGCTTCGCCCACCGCCGTGCCGTGCTGCTGCGGGCCCACGACCTGCTGCTCGCCCGCGAGGAGCTGCTGCTCGACGTCGTGCAGAGCGAGACGGGCAAGACCCGGGGGCAGGCCTTCGAGGAGCTCTTCCAGTGCGCGGGCGTCGTGCGGTACAACGCCCTCGCGGCGCGCCCGGTGCTTCGCGCGCGCCGGCGCAGGGCCGGCATCCCCACCGTCGTGAGCACGCAGCTGCGCTACCGGCCGAAGGGCGTCGTCGGCGTCATCACCCCGTGGAACTACCCGCTCAGCCTCGGCATCATGGATGTCGTACCGGCCCTCGCCGCCGGCAACGGGGTCGTGCAGAAGGCCGACGAACAGGGCGCCCTCTCGGTGCTCGCCGCCCGGCGCGCCTTCATCGAGGCCGGTGTTCCCGCGGAGCTCTGGGCTGTGGTGACCGGCGACGGCGACGGGATCGGCAACGCCGTCACGACGGGCGCCGACTATGTCTGCTTCACGGGTTCGACGACGACCGGCACGAAGGTGGCGGCGCTGGCCGCGCAGAACCTCACGGGCGTCTCCCTCGAGCTGGGCGGCAAGAACCCGCTTCTCGTGCTCGACGACGTCGACCCGCGCGAGGCCGCCGCGAACGCCGTCTACGCGTGCTTCTCCTCGATGGGGCAGCTGTGCGTCTCGATCGAGCGCATCTACGTGCAGCGCCGGGTTGCCGACGCCTTCCTCGCCGCCTTCGTCGCGAAGACGCAGAGCCTCGTGCAGGGCGCCGCCTACGACTGGTCGACGGATGTCGGAACCCTCGTGAGCCCCGCCCAGCTCGCCCGCGTCGAACGCCACGTGGACGACGCCGTGGGCAAGGGCGCCACGGTGCTCACGGGCGGCGAGGCGCGGCCGGAGCTCGGACCGTACTTCTACGCCCCCACGGTGCTCACCGACGTGACCCCGAGCATGCTCTGCTTCGCGCAGGAGACCTTCGGCCCGGTCGTCTCGGTGTACGTCGTCGACAGCGTCGACGAGGCCGTGCGGGCGGCGAACGCGAGCGAGTTCGGCCTGAGCGCCGCCGTGTTCAGCGGCTCCTCGGTGCGGGGCATGCGGGTCGCGCGCCAGATCGAGGCCGGGAGCGTCAACGTCAACGAGGGCTACCGGGCGACGTTCTCCTCGATCGACGCGCCCATGGGCGGCGTCAAGCAGTCGGGGCTCGGCCGCCGCAACGGCCCCGAGGGGCTCCTGCGCTTCGTCGAGCCCGTGACGATCGCCCGGACGACGGGCCTCCTCACGCTGCCGCGCACGGGCGCCGAGTTCCAGGCGATGACCGGGATCATGCGCCTTCTCGTGCGGGCGCTCAAGGCCGTGCGCCGCCGCTGAGGGCGCCTCCTCGGCATCGGGTTCCCCGCCGATCGCGCGACGGCACAGATCCGGGGCGTGGTCGGCGTGCCCCGACCGTCACGCCGGCGTGTCGCTCGAATCCGCGCTCTCGGTGTTCTCCGTGCCCTCGGCCTCGAGAGCCGGCTTCCGCACGAGCCGCACGACCGCGACGAGACCGACGAGCGAGAGCAGGGTGACCCCGATGAAGGCGGCGGACATGCCCCACTGCGAGGCGTCGAGGGCGCTCTGCAGGTAGGCGCTGAAGGTCGGGTCGAAGGTGTTCGAGTGCAGGCCGGTCTGCTCGGCGGCGATGATGTCGTCGCGGAGCTTGGCGTACTGCGCGTCCGTGAGGTCTGCGACGGCCGCCGCGTCGATGTTCTGGTGCAGCCTGCCCACATAGGTCGTGTGGAAGACCAGGTAGAGCAGGGCGATGCCCAGGGCCCCGCCGAACTGCTCCGCCGTGGCGGACACCCCCGAGGCCTGCCCCTGATCGCGATCCCGCACGGTATCGAGGCTCACGGGGTCGTTGACGGTCAGCACGAGCGCGAGCCCGATTCCGTAGACGAGGAAGCCGGGGAAGATGAACCAGTAGTCGGAGGAGTGCACACCCCAGGCGAGCACGAGGCCCGAGAGCGCGAGCACGGCGAACCCCGTCGCGAGGGGCCTGCGGCCTCCCACCCTGTCGTACCAGCGCCCGGCCATCGGCGCGACGAAGATCATCGGCAGCGTCGCCGGGATGAGCGCGAGCCCGGCCAGCCCGGGATCCATCCCGAGGTTGAGGATGAGCAGGAGCGGGAACAGCACGCCGAGCCCCATCTCGGCCATCCCGGCGAGGGTCTGGCTGATGGTGGCGCCCAGATAGTTCGGATGCCTCCGCAGCAGTGCGAAGTCCAGGAGGGGCTCCTTCACCCGGCGCTCGACGATCACGAACAGCACCGCCGCGACGACGGCGAGGATGACCGGCCCGTACACCCCCGGCGACGACCATCCCCATGCCTGCGACTGGGAGAGGCCGAAGACGAGGCCGATGATGCCGAGGGAGAGCAGGAGGGTGCCGGCGAGGTCGACGCGCCGGGGGCCGCTGCCCTCGCGGTCAGGGCCGACGGCGAGGAACGCCGCCACGATCGCGAGGATCGCGAGGGGCACGTTGATGAGCAGCACGGCGCGCCAGTCGAGAACCGAGGTGAGGATGCCGCCGAGCGCGGGGCCCAACGCGCCCGCGATCGCCGCGGCACCGCCCATGAGCCCGAGAGCCCTGCCCCGCTCCTGGCCCGGATAGGCCGCGCTCACGATCGCGATCGTCGTCGGCAGCATAAGTGCGCCGCCGGCGCCCTGCAGCACACGGAAGAGGATGAGGATGCCGAAGTCAGGCGCGAATCCCGCGCACGCCGACGCGCCGGCGAAGAGCGCGGCCCCGATGATGAACACCCGCCGGTGCCCGAAGAGATCGCCCAGCCGGCCGCCCAGCACCAGGAGGCCGGCGAGCGGCAGCAGACTGCCGTTGAGAACCCACTGGACCATCTGCGATCCGACGCCGAACTCGTTCATGACGTCGGGCAGGATCAGCGGCACGGCCGTCTGATCGACCAGCACCATGGCGTTGGCCACGGTCATTGAGACGAGCACGAGCCAGCGTCGGCTCGGGCTGCCGGGGCCGCCGGATCTGCTGCCGCTCTGTCTCATCTCGCTCCGTCCAGGGCGTGCCGCCGTTTGTCCTAGACCATCGTTCTAGCACATCGGCGGCCACCGCCGCAGGACGATCACAAGGCTCGTCGGGCGAGGACCCCCGGCGAACACGGCGAACGCCCTGAACACGGCGAACACGGTGAACGCCTCAACCGCACCGAGCTCGTGGGCTCAGGTGGCCTCGGAGTCGAACGGGGTGCCGGTGGCAGGGGTCATCGGAGCGCTCACGACGGGGTTCGCGGCAGACGAGGCAACGATCCCGGCCGAGGATGCCGCGGCCGCGGCATCCGTCGCCGGCGCCGTCGTGCTCGACCCCGCCCGCGCACTCGACCCCGTCGATGCGCTCGGCCCCGTCGATGCACTCGGCGAGGACACCGGGCTCAGGGTCGGCGGCGAGATCGTCGGGGACGCCGGATCCTCGAGCAGCGCCTCGCGGATGATCCGCCGCGGGTCGTACTGGCGCGGGTCGAGCTTCTTCCAGTCGACGTCGTCGAACTCGGGGCCCATCTCGTCGCGCATCCGGTCTTTCGCGCCGTTGGCCATGTCGCGCAGGGAGCGCACGAAGCGGGCGAGCTGCGCGGCGTAGTGCGGCAGCCTCTCGGGGCCGAGCAGGAAGACGGCGATGACCCCGATGATGAGGAGCTTCTCGAACGTCAGACCGAACATGCTCCAAGGATAACCGCTGGCCGCCGTGCCGCAGCCGTGAGCGGAGCCCAGCGCGCCTGCCCTGCCGCGGCATCCACTGGCCTTACCCTGGAATGCGTTAGGAGCCATGTGTCAGACAAAGTCGCGAACTGGAAGTTCTCCGAGGAGATCATCGTCGAGCCCGAGGCCATCACCCGGGCCCGTCAGCAGTCCCTCGAACTCGGCATCGACCCGGTCTCGCCGGCGGTCGGGGCCCAGGCGGCCGTGGTCGCCGCCGCCACGGGCGCGAACACCATGATCGAGATCGGCACGGGTGTCGGCGTCTCCGGCCTCTGGCTGCTGATGGGCGCCCGCAACGCGACCCTCACCTCGATCGACACCGAGCTCGACCACCAGCAGCACGCCCGCACCAACTTCAGCGACGCCGGCATCAGCACCAATCGGGCGCGGTTCATCACGGGCCGCGCGCTCGATGTGCTGCCGCGTATGAACGACAACTCCTACGACATCGTCTTCATCGACGCCGACCCCGCTCAGGTCATCGAATACGTCGAGCACGGCCTGCGGATGGCACGGCCCGGCGGAACGGTGCTCGTCGCGCATGCCCTGTGGCGCGGACGGGTCGCCAACCCCGCCCAACGCGACGACATCTCCACCGGCTACCGCACGCTGCTGAGCGAGATCGCGTCGTCGAGCGCGGTCATCAGCGCCCTCTCCCCCGTGGGCGACGGCCTACTGCAGATGACCAAGATCCACGCCTGAGCGCACCACGCCTGAGCCCACCACGCCTGAGCCCACCGGAACCCGGGGCGCAAACGGAACGCGCCCCGCAGGATCTGCGAGACGCGTTCGTCAGGATTGAAGTGAGCCCGGTCTATGCGGGCGTGACGACTCCGGCAAGGGCGTCGTGAAGCTCTTTGGCCTCGTCGTCGTTCACCGATACGACGAGCCTGCCGCCGCCTTCGAGCGGAACTCGAACGATGATGAGCCGACCCTCCTTCACGGCCTCCATTGGTCCGTCTCCAGTCCTCGGTTTCATGGCCGCCATGCAGGTCCCCTTTCGTGGATGTTCTCTCATTATCCTCTATGAGAAGGGCATCCGGAAAATCGTGCACGGCCCGGCCACGGCTGCGGCCGGGCTTTACGGCGGGGTCCAGTCCCGTCCGTCGACGCCCCAGCAGATGAGGAGCCAGCCCAGCTGCAGTGCGAGGCTCACGATCACGACAGCCACGCGATAGACGGCCGACTTGGGCAGCGCGATCGCGCCGAGCAGCGGGAAAAGCGGCGCGAGCAGGCGAAACGTGCTCGACTGCGGAAAGAACACGGCCAGCAGGTAGAGCGCGTAGCTCGCGATCCAGAATCTCAGGTCGACGCCGAGGCGCTTGACGATCGGCGTGAAGAGCAACGCCGCGAAGCCCAGGATCAGCACGGCGACGACGACCGACCCGAGCGGGCCGTGCAGCCACCAGTTGCCTCCCTGGAACCAGGCCGTGAAAGGCACCAGATCGACGTAGCCGATGTACGCCGAGCGCCAGGCGAGTTCGGTGTCGGTGTAGGCCGAGAAGTCGCCGGTCACGGCCCACGCGATGAGCAGCCAGGCCACCCCCATGATGCCGCTGAACACGGTGGCGGATGCCGCGGCCACCCGCTCCCGCACCGGGAAGGGGTCGCGCGCCCTCGTGAACCACCGGTACACGACGTGCAGGGCGAGCGCGAGAGCGAAGGCGAGCGCCCCCGGCCGGGTGAAGGCCATCACCGCGAGCACCGGGAACAGCAGCCAGTAGCGGCGCTCGAGCAGCAGGTAGAGGGCGAGCGCGATGAGGAAGAGGAACATCGACTCGGCGTAGGCGAGCTGCATGAGCGGCGACACCGGTGCGACGCACAGGAGCACGACCGAGAACAGCGCCGCCTGCGGCTCGAGCACCTTCGCCATGAGCTTGTAGAAGAGGAGGGCCGTGCCGAGCCCGAAGACCACCGAGACGATAACCGCGGCGACCCCCCAGGGCAGGCCCGTGAGGAACATGAGCGCCGAGACGATCCCCGGGTACGCCGGCATGAACGCCCAGGCGTTCTCGGCGACGTGCCCGTCGTCGGTCATCGGCAGCTCGCTCGGGTAGCCCCAGCCGGCGACGATGTTGTACCAGCGGCCGTCCCAGAGAGTCGCGTAGTCGAAGTACCCGGGGCTCGCGCCCGTCCACGCGTTCTCGCCCTGCACGCTCGCGAGCACGAGGAGCATGACCGTCGTCAGGGCGCGGGCGATCACGAAGATCGCGAGGACTTTCGCCCACCAGGGTGTGCGGCGGTACAGCTCGACCATCAGCCGGCGGTGAGCCAGGCCCGCAGGCCGCGTTCGCAGTCGACGATCTGATCGAGCGGCACCCGCTCGTCGTCGGCATGGGCTTTCAGCGGGTCGCCGGGGCCGTAGTTGACGGCGGGGATGCCGAGCGCGGAGAAGCGCGCGACATCCGTCCACCCGTACTTGGGCCGCGCCTCGCCGCCGACGGCCTCGAGGAAGCCCTGGGCGATCGGCGCCGTGAGCCCCGGGCGAGCGCCCTCGGCGAGGTCGACGACCGTGACCTCGTAGCCCGCGAAGAGCTCCTCGAGGTGGGCGACGGCCTCGGCGCCCGAGCGGCTCGGCGCGAAGCGGTAGTTGATGTGCACCATGGCCTCGTCGGGGATCACGTTGCCCGCGACTCCCCCGCTGATGCCCACGGCGTTGAGACCCTCGCGGTACACGAGCCCCTCGACCTCGACCTCGCGCGGAACGTACTCGGCGAGGGTCTGCAGCACGAGGGCGAGCTTGTGGATGGCGTTGTCGCCCACCCAGGAACGCGCGGAGTGGGCACGGAGGCCCCGGGTTCGCACCTCCACACGCAGATTGCCGTTGCATCCGCCCTCGACCCGGCCGTTGCTGGGCTCGCCGAGGATCGCGAAGTCGCCAGCGAACAGCTCGGGGCTGTTGCGCGCGAGCCGGCCGAGACCGTTGAGCTCGGCGGAGACCTCCTCGTGGTCATACCACATCCACGTCACGTCGATGCTCGGATCGGTGAGCTCCGCAGCGAGCTTGAGCTGCACGGCCGTGCCCGACTTCATGTCGACCGTGCCGCGCCCCCACAGGTAGTCGACGCCGTCGATCGTCTCGAAGCGGGTCGGCAGGTTGCCGTTGAGCGGCACCGTGTCGATGTGCCCGGCGATGATGGCCCGCAGCGGGCGGCCGAGCCGGGTGCGGGCGACGATCGTGTCGCCGTCCCGCAGGATCTCGAGGTGATCGAGGCCCGCGAGCGCCGCCTCGATCGCGTCGGCGAGCGGTGTCTCGTCGCCCGAGACCGACTCGATGTCGCAGATCTGACGGGTCAGCTCGACAGCGGATGCCGCGAGGTCGAGGCTCGGCGCCGGATGCCCGTTCTCGGGCTGCTCGCTGGGTGGCATTCCTCGATTCTATGGGTCGTCGCGCTGCTGCACGCCTGCGGGCGGGGCCGCTACCCTGGAGGCATGTCCAGTGCTTCCCCTGAATCGACCGCGCCCGCCAACGCCTGGGGCTACGGCCTCGCGACGATCGCCGGAGACGGCACGGTGCTCGACACCTGGTACCCGGAGCCGCAGCTCGGCACCCTGCCCGCGGGCCGCGACCGCTGGATCGCCCCCGCCGAGCTCGAGGCGCTCGCCACCCCCGACGAGCGCCGCAACGTGCGCATCGACATCGTGACCGTCGAGATCGACCTGCAGTCGCCGCCCGTCGACACCCCCGACGCCTACCTGCGCCTGCACCTGCTCTCGCACCTGCTCGTGCGGCCCAACACGATCAACCTCGACGGCATCTTCGGCTTCCTGCCGATCGTCGTCTGGACGAACGCCGGCCCCGTGCTCCCGGCCGATTTCGACCGGCTGCGGCCGACACTGCAGCGGGCCGGCATCCATGCGACGGGCATCGACAAGTTCCCGCGCCTGCTCGACTACCTGAGCCCCGCGAAGGTGCGCATCGCGGATGCCTCGCGCGTGCGTCTCGGCGCCCACCTCGCCCCCGGCACGACCGTCATGCACGAGGGCTTCGTCAACTTCAACGCGGGAACGCTCGGAACCTCGATGGTGGAGGGCCGCATCTCGCAGGGCGTCGTCGTGGGCGACGGCTCCGACATCGGCGGCGGCGCCTCGATCATGGGCACCCTCTCCGGCGGCGGAACCCAGCGGGTGAGCATCGGGGCCCGCGCCCTGCTCGGCGCCAACTCGGGCATCGGCATCTCGATCGGCGACGACTCGGTCGTCGAGGCCGGCCTCTACGTGACGGCGGGCACCAAGGTCGTGGTCGCCGACGGCTCGCCGACCCCGCGCACCATCAAGGCCGTCGAGCTGAGCGGCGTGCCGAACCTGCTGTTCCGCCGCAACTCGCTCACCGGCGCGGTCGAGGTGCTCGCACGCAGCGGCTCCGGCATCGAGCTGAACGCCGCCCTGCACGCCTGAGCTGCTCCGCCCGGCCGAGCTGTTCGGCCGCCCACCCCATCACTTGCGCCAAACGGCCGAAGTGGGGGGGGTCGAAACCGGCCATTTGGCCGCAATCGGTGGGCGCGATGACGTGATTCGATCCGCAGGGGAACGCGCCTGCCCAAAATCCACCGACTTACGCCATATGGCCGTTCTCGGGCGTCGAAAACGGCCATTTGGCGCAAGTGGGGCGAACCGCGGGCGTGGAGGAGGGGGAACCGCCCCACGCACCACCCCGCGACTCAGCGGGCGGGGAAGTCGCGTGCCGGCGAGCCCACGTACAGCTGCTGCGGGCGGCCGATCTTCGTCTGCGGGTCGTTGTTCATCTCGCGCCAGTGGGCGATCCAGCCCGGCAGGCGGCCGATCGCGAACAGCACCGTGAACATCCGCGTGGGGAAGCCCATGGCCTTGTAGATGACGCCCGTGTAGAAGTCGACGTTGGGGTAGAGCTTGCGCTCGATGAAGTAGTCGTCGGCGAGCGCCACGGCCTCGAGCTCCTTGGCGATGTCGAGCAGCGGGTCCTGCACACCGAGCGCCTCGAGAACCTCGTCGGCGCTCTGCTTCACGAGCCGCGCGCGCGGGTCGAAGTTCTTGTAGACGCGGTGGCCGAAGCCCATGAGCCGCACGCCGTCTTCCTTGTTCTTGACACGCTCGACGTAGCGGGCCACGCCCTCGCCCGAGTCGCGGATCTTCGCGAGCATCTCGAGCACGGCCTCGTTGGCCCCGCCGTGCAGCGGGCCGAAGAGGGCGTTGATGCCCGCAGAGACGGAGGCGAAGAGGTTGGCCTCCGTCGAGCCGACGAGACGCACGGTCGACGTCGACGCGTTCTGCTCGTGGTCTTCGTGCAGCATGAGCAGACGTTCGAGGGCCTTGCTCACGACGGGGTTGACCTCGTAGGGCTCCGCGAGGGTGCCGAAGTTGAGGCGCAGGAAGTTGTCGACGAAGCTCAGCGAGTTGTCGGGGTAGAGGAACGCCTGGCCGAGGCTCTTCTTGTGGGCGTAGGCCGCCATCACGGGGAGCTTCGCGAGCAGGCGGACGGTCGTGATCTCGACCTGCTCGGGATCCTTGGGGCTCAGCGAGTCCTGGTAGTAGGTCGAGAGGGCCGACACGCCGGCTGCGAGCACCGACATGGGGTGCGCGTTGTGCGGCAGGGCGTCGAAGAAGCGCTTGAGGTCTTCGTGCAGGAGGGTGTGACGGCGGATGCGGTTGTCGAACTCCTCGAGTTCGCTCGCCGAGGGCAGCTCGCCGTAGATGAGCAGCCACGCGGTCTCGAGGTAGCTCGAGTTGGCGGCGATCTGCTCGATCGGGTACCCGCGGTAGCGCAGGATGCCCTGATCGCCGTCGATGTAGGTGATCGCCGACTTCGTGGCGGCCGTGTTGACGAAACCGTAGTCGAGCGTGGTCAGGCCGGTCTTCTTGGTGAGCGTCGACACGTCGATGCTGTCGGCGCCGTCGACCGCCTTCAGGAGCGGGAACTCCGCGCTGCCCCCGGGGAAGGTCAGTGTGGCCGTCTGCGGTGCGTCGGGCTGCACCGTGCCCGCCTGCGCTGGGGCCGTCCGGGGCTCCGGAGCGCCCATTTCCTCACCGATTGCCGTCACAACGCCTCCTCGAGTTCTTCCGCGGATTACTCAGCCGATTCGAGCACACCACTCGTGGCGGTGCCTGTGAACCGAGAGCAAGCCTATTCGCTCGACAAGGCTACTGTTGCACCATCCAATAAGAAACGGAATCCGTTGTACCGCCTGGCCAATCGAACTCAGCCCTGGCGCGACGCCCGACTCGCGGCGACCCGCACCCCGCCCGACGTGCTCAGGCGAGACGGGAGACGGCCGCCTCGATGCGCTCGTCGCTCGCCGTGAGCGAGAGCCGCACGTGGCGCGTGAAGTGGTCGCCGTAGAAGACCCCCGGCCCGGCAAGGATTCCGAGGTCGGCCAGTCGCCCGATCGACTCCCAGGAGTCGCGGTCCTCGCTCGCCCACAGGTACAGCCCCGCCTCGCTCGCGTCGATGCGGAAGCCCGCCCCCTCGAGCGCGGGCTTCAGAAGCGCGCGGCGGGCGCGGTAGAGCTCACGCTGGGCGTCGACGTGAGCGTCGTCGCCCAGCGCCACGATCATCGCCGCCTGGAGCGGAGCCGGCACGATGAGGCCGGCGTGCTTGCGCACGTTGAGCAGGCGCGCGATGACCTCGGGGTCGCCGGCCACGAAGGCCGCCCGGTAGCCGGCCAGGTTCGACTGCTTGCTGAGCGAGTAGACGGAGAGCACGCCGTGCAGATCGTCGCCGACCACACGCGGGTCGAGCACGCTCGGGATGGGCCGCGACATCCACTCGCCCTCCCAGCCGAGCTCCGCGTAGCACTCGTCGCTCGCGAGCACCGCGCCGAGCACGCGCGCGCGGGCGACGGCCGCGGCCAGCTGCTCGACATCGAGCACCCGCCCGTCGGGGTTGCCGGGGCTGTTGAGCCAGACGAGCTTCGTGTTCCGCGGCCACTCCGCCGGGTCGTCGGAGGCGACGGCCGTGGCCTCCGCGATCGCGGCGCCGATGGCGTACGTCGGGTAGGCGGCACGCGGATGCACCACCACGTCGCCCGCGCCGAGCCCGAGCATAAACGGCAGCCACGCCACGAGCTCTTTCGAGCCGATCGTCGGCAGAACGGCATCCGCCCCCAGCCCGGAGACGCCGCGGCGGCGTTCGAACCACCCGACGATCGCCTCGCGCAGGGCCGGGGCGCCCGCGGTCGTGGGGTAGGCGTGCGCGTCCGTCGCCGTGGCCAGGGCCTCGCGGATGATGAGCGGGGTCGGGTCGACGGGCGAGCCGATCGACAGGTCGACGACGCCGTGTGGATGCCGCGACGCACGTTCGACGAAAGGACCCATCAGGTCCCAGGGGTAGTCGGGAAGCTGGTGCAGCACGAGTTCAGCCGGCTCAGTGCGCCTGCGGGGGCAGGGCCATGATGACCGGGTGATCCTTCTTGATCACGCCGACCTTGGCGGCTCCGCCGGGCGAGCCGATGTCGTCGAAGAACTCGACGTTGGCCTTGTAGTAGTCGGCCCACTGCTCGGGCAGATCGTCTTCGTAGTAGATCGCCTCGACGGGGCACACGGGCTCGCACGCCCCGCAGTCGACGCACTCGTCGGGGTGGATGTAGAGCGACCGTTCACCTTCGTAGATGCAATCCACGGGGCATTCGTCGATGCACGCGCGGTCTTTGACATCCACACAGGGAAGCGCGATCACGTAGGTCACAGTGGTGAGAATTCCTTCGAACGATGTCTTTTCATCCTACGCCAGTGATGCACGGCGACCGCTCGCAGGGCCCCTCTGCGGATGAGCGCGAGCGTGAGCGTCCGGGTTGTGCCTCGGTGCCCCCGGGTGCTCGGCTCAGCGCTCGGGTCGGGGCGGGATGCGCGGCCAGGCGACCACGATCGTCGCGACGAGGGTGGGGGCGATCGTCCAGACGAGCCCGATCGTGCCCTGCGGGATGAGCACCGAGCCGCCGGGGCCCGGCAGCGAGAGCAGGGCGATGACCGCGAGGATGCCGATCGCCGCGATGAGCACGATGAGCCGGTCGTGCAGCACGAGCCGCAATCCCACGAGCAGCGCCGTGACACCGAGGAGGGAGAGCACGAGCCCGATCGGAACGGCGGTGTCGCCGATCATGACCATCTTCTGCTGGGCGACCGTGCCGAGCAGGCCGAAGACCGCTCCGATGACGAAGGAGACGACGTAGGTGGTGATCCGCTGCGGGAGGGTCGGGGCGACGTCCTCGACGACAGGGAGCGGAGGAGGCGACCAGCGGCGGAAGGACTCGACCCGGCCGATCGGATGCCGCTGCCCGCCCGAGAGCACGAACTCGTCGTCCTCGACCGTGAGCTGGCTCGCGTGGGCGGCC
Source organism: Compostimonas suwonensis (assembly GCF_002797855.1). Classification (GTDB taxonomy): domain Bacteria; phylum Actinomycetota; class Actinomycetes; order Actinomycetales; family Microbacteriaceae; genus Compostimonas; species Compostimonas suwonensis. The sequence continues at coordinate 500,644 of NZ_PGFB01000003.1, read as the reverse complement.
ATGGCGGCGCGTTTGGCGGCGAAGTCCCGGGGGTCGTTCTCGGGTGCAGGTCGCAGGTCGACGATGCGGCGGCTCGCGGCATCCTCGGCCGTGTGCGCACCGGCTGCCGTGTGTGCGTCGGAGCCCTCGATCAGGTAAAGGGGGGCGCCCGTGAGCGAGGCGGCGAGCGTCGTCGCCTCGTGCACCCGCACGTGGTCGGGATGCCCGTAGCCGCCGTCCGCGTCGTAGCTCACGACGGCCGTCGGGCGCAACTGGTCGATGACGCTCACGACGTCGGCCGCGATCTCGTCGAGGTCGGCAGCGCACAGGTCGTCCGGTCCGAGGGTGTCGGGGGCCTGCGCCCGGCCGTCGCCGCCCCACTGCATACCCGAATCGCGATAGATCCGCTCGGGCAGGCCGTGCGCCCGAGCCTCCGCCGAGCCGAGGAAACGCTGATCGGAGACCCCGACCGCCGCCATCGCCATCGCGAGCTCGTGGGAACGGTGGACCGCGAGCTCCGCGGTGCCCTCGAGGATCTTGAGTGGCCCGGGAACGACTTCGCCCCGTTCGCCACGGGTCGCCGTCAGCACCGTGACCTGCGCGCCCTCGCGCACGAGCCTCGCGAGGGTTCCGCCCGTGGCGATGCTCTCGTCATCCGGGTGCGCGTGCACGAAGAGCACACGCTCGGTGACATGCTGCACGACCACTCGCCACTCCTCGTTCTCCGCGCCGAGCGGCGCCTGAAACAGCTTAGATGCATCCGGGATTCAGGGGCGGTGTGCGAGGCGGAGCATGTGAGCGACCATTCGCCCACCTCCCCTGCACAGGATGTCTCATGCTGGGGTCGTCCACAGCTCAAGGTGCCCTGACCTGGTGTTGTCGATGATTTCTGGTCGCAGATCACCGGCAGCACCGGGTCATCGGCACGCTCGGTGGTGAAGCTCGCCGGCGCATCTGCACGTTCCGCAATCGGCTAACGTCGCCACAACGTGACCGTCATATCCCCTATCTCGGTTTTCTTGAGTCTGTCAAATCGAGCTGCACGCATGAGGTCGACCTCTGCGGAGGCATCGTCATTGCTCACGACCCAGATTCGACGGGCGGTCCGGATCCGTTCTTTCAGCTCATCGCGGGTCACCAGCTCATCCGAATACGAGCCGGTGGAAAAGTATGGCGTTCGCAATGCCAGATCGACGAGGTCAGCGAACGCCGTCGGGTAGGCGGCAAGAGCGACTCGCGGCCGCAGAGACACGATGCCCAGGTCACCGAGGAGGAAAGCATCTCCGGGCATCGCCTCACTCCCTACGGCATTAGCCACCGCTCGGAGATTCTGACCGCCGGGCTTGGCCGTATCGGCGCGAACAGCCACGAAGTAGGGCGCTCCCGCCGCGAGGATCACGGCAAGGGCCCCGACCGCGAATCGACGGGGAAACGAGACCACGGCCATGGCGGTGAGCAATGCCAGCGCGGGCGCGGACGTCGACACGTATCGAGGAGTGAACACAGGTTGAAAGATCAGGCTCGCCGTGACCAGCACCAGCAGTGGGGCCAGCAACCACACGAGCAGAAACACCACGGTGCGATCGATCGCAAGCCTTGTGAGCACGATGCAGATGACGATGATGCCGAGGACGATGAGGGTCATCCACCAGGCGGAGCCGAAGAACGTCTCCACGCCAATCGTGTAGGGATTGAGCAGTTGATTCTGCAGCCAAGCGAGCTGTTCGCTCTGATAGACCGCGATTGCGGCTATCGGCACGGCAAGCACACCCGGGAACAACACGCCGAGGGCGACACGCAGACGTCTCGTCCGGCCCTGAGGCGCTCCCCAGAGCGCGATCACCAGGAACGCCGGAAGGACGAGCACTGAATAGAGGAACACGTAGATGGACAGTGTCATCAGGATCACGTAGGCGAACCACCACCTCCGGCGAGACCTGATGGCGGACAGAAGACAGACCGCCGACCAGATGACAAGGGCGGTCGCGATGGCATATGACCTGGCCTCGATCCCGTTGAAAGCGGTACGGGGCAGGACCGTGAAGATGGCTGCTGCCGCCAGTCCCACTGCCGAGCTCGCCACGTGCAGACCGAGTCGGTAGAGGCCCGCGGCGGCCGCACCGATGGCAATGATCGATGGCGCTCGCACAGATAGCTCAGACTCTCCGAATATCTGAATCCACACGTGCATAAAAGCCGCATAGACACAATGAACGCCGTCCTTGCTCTCCACGAAGGCGAGCAGTTGCCCCCAGGAAAGGCGCGCGAGCCGCAACGTCGCCGCCTCATCGTTCCAGAACGACGGCAGCCACGACCCGATCGCCGTCACTAGAGCCGCGACCGACCCGATAGTCGCGGACACCGCTGCGGTCTGGCGCCTGTTCATCTGGAAGGACTCGATGGGCGGGAGACCGAGGCACGCATGGCCGCGACCGCGATGAAGAATCCAGTGCCCGAAAAGAAGATCGATACCCCGATCGAATGAATCGAAACCTTGATGGCCGTGGAGCGAAGCGGCTGAGTGAGACGGAACGGCGCCCGATCAGGACCGACGGCACCCACGACCGCAGCGAGTCGAAGCTGTTCGACCCGCCCATCCAGACACGATACGGGGTTCCGCTTCACAGAGGGATACCGATGCGCAGAGGGGCACCGAATTGTGCGATGCCGAGTTTAGCGACCGAATAGACACATGTCGTCTCGTGCCTGTACGAGGAGTGGACCTCGCTCAGCCCAACGTCGCTCAGCCCAAGGAGACCACAGTCGCGCACATCATGATCCTCGCACCAGGCCCCATCCTCCTGACCGCAACGCTCATAGGAAACGCAGATAGACAGATCGGCCGATCGCGCATTAGAGTCGATGAAGCTAGGCAAGGCTAGCCTTACTCAGCCAGGCACTCATCGCCACTCATCCCCGCCATTCATCCCCGTCACTCCCGGAAGACACTCGGTGCTCGCAAATTACCTCATCGGCCTTCGTGAAGGCTTGGAAGCGGCTCTCGTCGTCACCATCCTCATCGCCTACGTCATGAAGGTCGGCCGCCGTGATGTGCTGCACCGGCTCTGGATCGGGATCGGTCTCGCCGTGCTCCTTGCTCTGGGCATCGGCGCCATCCTCACCTTCGGCACCTACGGCCTGAGCTTCGAGGCCCAGGAGGCGATCGGCGGCAGCCTCTCCATCGTCGCGACCGGCCTCGTCACCTGGATGGTCTTCTGGATGGTGCGCACCGCGAAAGACCTCAAAGGCCACCTGCACGCGTCCGTCGACCGCTCCCTCGAAGGGGCGGCATGGGGCCTCGTGCTCGTCGCATTCCTCGCCGTCGGCCGCGAAGGCATCGAGACCGCGCTCTTCATCTGGGCCGCCGTGCAGGCCACGGGCGAGACGACCCTGCCTCTGCTCGGCGCAGGCCTCGGCATCCTCACCGCCGTCGCCCTCGGCTGGCTCATCTACCGCGGCATGCTGCGCATCAACCTCGCCAAGTTCTTCACCTGGACGGGTGCCATCCTCATCATCGTGGCCGCGGGAGTGCTCTCCTACGGCGTGCACGACCTGCAGGAGGCCGGCATCCTGCCCGGGCTGGGCAACCTCGCCTTCGACGTGAGCGGCGCCATCCCGCCCGACAGCTGGTACGGCACCCTGCTCAAGGGAACGGTCAACTTCTCCCCCGCCACCACCTGGCTCGAACTCATCGTGTGGCTGCTCTACGTCGTCCCCACCATGACCTTCTTCATCGCACTGTCGCGACAGAAGAAAGGCACACCGCGTCGTGACGCCCCGAGCCGACAGACGACGGATGCCGCGGCATCCGTCGCCGCGGGGCACTGAGTCCATCAACCGAGTCCAACCACCACAGCACCACCACACAGCACCATCACAAGGAGAAGCATGAACAAGCGCGCCATCCTGCTCGCGGCCGCCGCCGTCGCGGGCACACTGGCCCTCAGCGGCTGCGTCGCCAACGCCTCGAGCTCGAGCGATGCCACCAAGCTCACGGTCGACAGCACGGCCGACGACTGCGTCGTCTCGTCGGGTGAGGCCCCCAGCGGCACCATCGCCTTCACGGTGAGCAACTCGAGCGATCAGGTCTCCGAGTTCTACCTGCTCGCCGACGACGGTCTGCGGATCGTCGGCGAGGTCGAGAACGTCGGGCCGGGCGTCACCCGAGACCTCGTCGTGCAGGCCAAGCCGGGCGACTACTTCACGGTCTGCAAGCCCGGGATGGTCGGCGACGGCGTGGGGCGCGCGGCGTTCACCGTCACCGACAGCGGCAAGCCGGTCGAGCTGGCCGGAGACCTGCAGCAGCAGGGCGAGGCCGCCGCGACCAACTACGTCGCCTACGTGAAAGACCAGGTCGCGCAGCTCGTGCCGGCGACCCAGGCCTTCCTCGACGCCTATCTCGCCGGCGACGACGAGACCGCCCGCAGCCTCTACCCGACCACACGCGCCGACTACGAGCGCATCGAGCCCGTCGCCGAGTCGTTCGGCGACCTCGACCCCGAGATCGACTTCCGTGAGGCCGACGTCGCGGAAGGCGACGAGTGGACCGGCTGGCACCGCATCGAGAAGGATCTCTGGCCCCCGGCCGCCGCCGACAACGGCGGAACCGAGTACGTCGCGCTGACCCCCACGGAGCGCAGCTACTACGCCGACAAGCTCGTCGCCAACACGCAGGAGCTCTACGACGCCGTGCACGCCGACGACTACACGGTCACGATCGACGCGATCTCCAACGGCGCCATCGGCCTGCTCGAAGAGGTCGCGTCCGGCAAGATCACGGGCGAGGAGGAGATCTGGTCGCACACCGACCTCTGGGACTTCCAGGCGAACCTCGAAGGCGCACGCGTCGCCTACGAGGGCGTGCGCGACATCGTCGAGACCAAAGACGCCGACCTCGTCTCACAGATCGACGAGCAGTTCTCGTCGCTCGAAGACCAGCTCTCGGCCTACGGCAGCCTCGACTCCGGCTTCACCTACTACAACGAGCTCACGACCGCCCAGGTCAAAGACCTCGCCGACGGCGTCAACGCCCTCAGCGAGCCGCTCAGCCAGCTGACCGCGGTGCTCGTGCAGTAGTCCTTCACCAGTGTTCTCACGACGAGAACTCCTAGGCTGAACCAATGCACAACAACGACCACAGCGGGCACGGCGACCAGTCAGGGCACGGCGAGCAGTCCACGCCGAGCGACGCGCCCGTGGAACGCCGTGGGCTCTCGCGACGCGCCCTCCTCGGCCTCGGCATCGCCGGGGCCGGGGTGGTCGGTGCGGGAGTCGGGGTCGCGGCCGACCGGCTGCTCGTGCAGCCCGCGGTCGCGGCATCCGGAGCCGCCGGCGTCTATCCCTTCTACGGCGAGCATCAGTCCGGCATCGTCACGGCCGCTCAGGATCGCCTGCACTTCGCCGCCTTCGACGTCGCCGACATCAGCCGCGACGAGCTCGTCGAACTGCTGCAGGACTGGACGGTCGCGGCGGCACGGATGACTCAGGGCGGCTCCGCGGGCGAGTTCGGCCCCGCGAGCGGCCCCTACGACGCACCCCCGGACGACACGGGTGAAGCCCTCGACCTGCCCGCCGCCGGCCTCACGATCACCTTCGGCTTCGGCCCCACGCTCTTCCAGACCGCGGACGGCACGGACCGGTTCGGTCTCGCCTCCCGTCGGCCCCCGGCGCTCATCGAGCTTCCGCACTTCCCCGCAGACGCCCTCGTCGACACGCTCACGGGCGGTGATCTCTGCGTCCAGGCCTGCAGCGACGACCCGCAGGTCGCCGTTCACGCCATCCGCAACCTCTCGCGGATCGCCTTCGGGCGGGCATCCGTGCGCTGGTCGCAGCTCGGCTTCGGGCGCACCTCGTCGACGACCCGCGCGCAGACGACCCCGCGCAACCTCTTCGGCTTCAAAGACGGCACGGCGAACCTCAAAGCGGAGGACACGGCGCAGGTCACCGACCACGTCTGGGCACACCCCGACGACGGGGCGGCCTGGATGGCGGGCGGCAGCTACCTCGTCTCCCGCAAGATCCGCATGACCATCGAGACCTGGGACAGGCAGTCGCTGCGGGAGCAGGAGACCCTCATCGGCCGCACGAAGGGCGAAGGCGGACCGCTCTCGGGCGGCACCGAGTTCCACGAGCCCGACTTCGCGACCACGGGGCGCGACGACGCGCCGCTCATCGACGCCGACTCGCATCTGAGCGTCGCCCACCCCGACCACAACGACGGTGCAGTCATCCTGCGCCGCGGCTACAACTTCGTCGACGGCAACGACGACCTCGGCCGGCTCAACGCGGGGCTGTTCTTCATCTGCTTCCAGCGCGACCCGGCAACCCAGTTCGTGCCGATCCAGCTGAACCTCGCCAAGAACGACAGGATGAACGAGTACATCCGTCACGTCGGCTCGGGGATCTTCGCGGTTCCGCCGGGGGCGAGCGAGGGCGGCTACATCGGGTCGGGGCTGTTCGAGGGTCGCTGAACGATCGCGCCGGCGCGGTGACCTGCCGCCTGGACCGCTGCTACTGCGGGGTGACCGTGTACACGACGCCGTCGGCCGAGCCCAGGAGCCCGACCGTGTAGGTGCCGTTGCTCAGCTGCACGATACCGCCACCGTCTGTCGACAGGTCGTTGTCGACGGTGAAACCGGCGGCGACGAGCTTCTCCTTGGCGGCGTCGAGGGCATTCGCGGCCTCGACGGTCACGACCCAGCCCTGTTTGCCCTCGACGGTCGAGCCGAGCCCGGACGCCGTTCCGTCGATGAGCACGACCTCGGCGGGGAAGCCCTCCGGCACCCCGCCGTCGATGTTCAGATCGACGTCTTCACCGGTCTGGTCTTTGATGACCTGCTCGATCCCGCCCTCGAGCGGGTTGCCGATACAACCGGAGAGCAGAGGCGCGATGACGAGCGCTCCGGCGAGCGCGAGTGTCAGCGTGAGTCGTGTGCGTCGGACGGCCATGATCGGGTCTCCTCGGTCTTGTTCCGTGCTGTGTGGTTCTGAGCCGTGCTGCTGCTTACGACAGACCCTACTGCTTCTTGAGGCGCGAGATCGAGCGTGCGCGCGCGGTCTGGTCGAGCTCGACCTTGCGGATGCGCACGATCTCGGGGGTGACCTCGACGCACTCGTCCTCGCGGGCGAACTCGAGGCTCTCCTCGAGGGTGAGCTGACGCGACGGCGTCATCGACTCGAAGGTGTCGGAGGTCGACTGACGCATGTTGGTCAGCTTCTTCTCCTTGGTGATGTTCACGTCCATGTCGTCGGAGCGCGAGTTCTCGCCGATGACCATGCCCTCGTAGACCTCTTCCGTGGGGTTCACGAAGAAGGTCATCCGCTCCTGGAGCGCGATGATCGCGAAGGGGGTGACGACACCCGCGCGATCGGCGACGATCGAGCCGTTGCTGCGTGTGACGATGGGGCCGGCCCACTCGTCGTAGCCGTGCGAGATCGCGTTGGCGATGCCGGTTCCGCGGGTGATCGTGAGGAACTCCGTGCGGAAGCCGATGAGGCCGCGGCTCGGAACGATGAACTCCATGCGCACCCAGCCGGTTCCGTGGTTGGCCATGTTGTCCATACGGCCCTTGCGGGCTGCGAGCAGCTGGGTGATGGCGCCGAGATGCTCCTCGGGCGCGTCGATCGTCAGGTGCTCGTACGGCTCCTGGGTCTTGCCGTCGACCTTGCGCGTGACGACCTGGGGCTTGCCGACCGTGAGCTCGTAGCCTTCGCGGCGCATCTGCTCGACGAGGATGGCGAGCGCGAGCTCACCACGGCCCTGCACCTCCCATGCGTCGGGGCGACCGATGTCGACGATCTTGAGCGAGACGTTTCCGACGAGCTCGCTGTCGAGACGGTCGCGCACCATACGCGCCGTGAGCTTGTGGCCCTTGACCTTGCCGACGAGCGGCGAGGTGTTGGTGCCGATCGTCATCGAGATCGCAGGGTCGTCGACCGTGATGGCCGGCAGCGGGCGGATGTCGTCGGGGTCGGCGAGGGTCTCGCCGATCGTGATGTCGGGGAAGCCCGCGACGGCCACGATGTCGCCGGGGCCGGCGCTCTCGGCCGGGTAGCGGTCGAGGGCCTTGGTGATGAGCAGCTCGGTGATGCGCACGTTGGAGCTGCTGCCGTCGTGACGCACCCAGGCGACCGTCTGGCCTTTCTTGAGCGTTCCGTTGAAGATGCGCAGGAGCGCGAGACGGCCGAGGAAGGGCGAGGCGTCGAGGTTGGTGACGTGCGCCTGCAGGGGGTGCTCGTCGTCGTACTCGGGCGCGGGGATGTGCTGGAGGATCGCCTCGAAGAGCGGCTCGAGGTCGTCGTTGTCGGGCAGCGTGCCGTTCTCGGGCTTGTTGAGGCTCGCGGCGCCGTTGCGGCCGGAGGCGTAGACGACGGGAACGTCGAGGATCGCGTCGAGGTCGAGATCGGGAACGTCGTCGGCCATGTCGCTCGCGAGACCGAGCAGGAGGTCCTGGCTCTCGGCCACGACGTCGTCGATGCGTGCGTCGGGGCGGTCGGTCTTGTTGACGAGCAGGATGACGGGGAGCTTCGCCTCGAGCGCCTTGCGCAGCACGAAGCGGGTCTGCGGCAGCGGGCCCTCGCTCGCGTCGACGAGCAGCACGACGCCGTCGACCATGGACAGGCCGCGCTCGACCTCGCCGCCGAAGTCGGCGTGGCCCGGGGTGTCGATCACGTTGATCGTGATGGGGCCCTCGGTCGCGTGCTTGCCCTTGTACGAGATCGCCGTGTTCTTGGCGAGGATCGTGATGCCCTTCTCGCGCTCGAGCTCGTTGGAGTCCATCGCGCGCTCTTCGACGTGCGAGTGCTCGGCGAAGGAGTTCGTCTGCTTGAGCATGGCATCGACGAGAGTCGTCTTGCCGTGGTCGACGTGGGCGACGATCGCCACATTGCGCAGGTCGTTGCGGGAGGCACGCGCCATGAAGGGTTCCTTTGAAGATGAAGGGAGTGGGGGCCAGACGTGGCCCAACCACCCATTCTACCGCACGGATGCCGCGTCTCGCTGTGAACAGCTGGGATCGGCTGCGAACGCCGGGCGAACCCTTTCCAGGGGCCGCCCGGCATCCTCTACCTCATCCGTTCAGATCCCGAGCGCGATGCCCGCCCCGGGGATCGCATCGAGCAGATCCTGCGTGTACTTCTCGCGGGGGTTGTCGAAGACCTCGTCGGTCGTCGCCGCCTCCACGATCCGGCCCCGCTGCATGACCGCCACCCTGTCCGCGATCACCCGCACGACCGCGAGGTCGTGCGTGATGAAGAGGTAGGTGAGATCCATCTCGGCCTGGAGGTCGGCCAGCAGTCGCAGGATCTGCGCCTGCACGAGCACGTCGAGCGCTGACACGGCCTCGTCGAGCACGACGATCTCGGGCTTGAGCGCGAGCGCGCGGGCGATCGCGACCCTCTGGCGCTGACCGCCCGAGAGCTCGTTCGGGTACCGGGTGACGAGCGCCTCCGGCAGCGCGACCTGGTCGAGCAGCTCCCGCACCCGCGCGCGGCGGGAGGCGCGGTCGCCCACCTTGTGGGTGTTGAGAGGCTCGGCGATCGTGTTGCCGATGTTGCGCAGCGGGTCGAGCGAGCCGTACGGATCCTGGAAGACGGGCTGCATCCGGCTGCGCAGCTCGAGGAGCGGCTTGCCTGTGAGCGGTGCGAGATCGACTCCGCCGATCGCGATGCGCCCGCTCGTGGCATCCTCGAGCTTGAGGAGCATCTTGGCGACCGTCGACTTGCCCGAGCCCGACTCTCCGACGAGGGCCATGGTCGTGCCCCGCTCGATGGAGAACGAGACCTTGTCGACTGCGGTCAGCGAGCTCGCCGCACCCTTGACGCCGCGGATCTTGTAGACCTTCGTCAGGTCTTCCACGACGATCGCGGCTTCGCGGGCCGCAGCGGAGGCCTGGGCCTCGGCGCGGGCCTCGGCCGCCTGGATGAGGTCGATGCCCTCCGTGACCTTCGGCGCCTCGTAGTCGATGTCGACGAGGTGCTGCGAGGCCGACTGGATGCGCCGCGACGCGAGGCTGGGAGCCGCGGCGACCAGGCGCTGCGTGTAGGGATGCATCGGATTCTGGAGGATCTCGGCCGACGGCCCCGCCTCCACGACCTTGCCCTTGTACATGACGACGAGCTGCTCGGCGCGCTCGGCGGCGAGCCCCAGGTCGTGCGTGATGAAGAGCACCGAGGTGCCGATGTCACGGGTGAGCGTCTCGAGGTGGTCGAGGATGCGCCGCTGAACCGTGACGTCGAGGGCGGAGGTCGGCTCGTCCGCGATCAGGAGCTTCGGGCGCGACGCCAGGCCCATGCCGATGAGCACGCGCTGGCGCATGCCGCCCGAGAACTGGTGGGGGAACTGCTTCATCCGCTTGTCGGCGTCGGCGAGGCCGGCATCCTTCAGCACCTGGATGGCGCGGTTCTTGACGTCTTTGCGGTCGCTGGCGAGCCCGTTGGCGCGGATCGCCTCCTCGACCTGGAAGCCGATGCTCCAGACCGGGTTGAGGTTCGCCATCGGGTCCTGCGGCACGAAGCCGATCAGCCGGCCGCGCACGTCCTGCAGCTGCTTCTCCGAGAAGGTGGTGAGGTCCTGGCCGTCGAAGAGCACCCGGCCGCCCGTGATCTTGCCCGATCCGGGGAGCAGGTTGATGATCGCGTGCGCCGTGGTGGACTTGCCCGACCCCGACTCCCCCACGATCGCGAGGGTCTTGCCCGCGCCGAGGGTGAGGTTGACGCCGTTGACGGCGGGCACGAGGCCCGTCTGCGTCTGGAAGCCCACGTGCAGATCCGTGATCTCGAGCAGTGGCCGCTCGCCCATCGCCGTCTGCCCGCCCCTCGCTGCCTGCTCTGCCTGCTCTGTCTGCGCTGCCTGCTCGCTCATCGCTGTGCCCTCGCCTTCGGGTCGAGTGCGTCGCGCACGACCTCGCCCATCACGATGAACGCGAAGACGGTGATCGAGAGCGCGATCGACGGATAGATGAGGGTCTGCGGCGCCGTGCGCAGATCGCCCTGGGCCTGGCTGATGTCGTTGCCCCACGACATCACGTTCGGGATCCCGAGTCCGAGGAACGACAGGGTGGCCTCCGCCGTGATGGCCGCTGCCAGCGAGATCGTGGTGACGACGATGACCGGCGCGATCGAGTTGGGCAGCACGTGACTCACGAGGATGCGGAACCGCGACACCCCGATGGCGGTGGAGGCCATCACGAAGTCGGATGTCTTCACCCTCAATATCTCGGATCTCAAGACCCTCGCCGTCGCCGGCCAGGCGAAGATGCCGATGGCCAGGGAGAGCACGAAGACGTTCCGATACGCCGAGAGCACCGACATGACGACCACGGCGGCCAGGATGTAGGGGATCGAGAAGAAGATGTCGCCGACGCGCGAGAGCACGCCGTCGAGCCATCCGCCGTAGAAGCCCGCGAAGGCGCCGAAGACGATCCCGAGCACGCTCGTCAGCACGATCACGATGAACCCGACCGAGACCGATGTCGATGTGCCGTGGATGATGCGCGAGTAGATGTCGCAGCCCTGCTTGGTGAAGCCGAGGGGGTGGCCGGGAGCGGGGCCCGCGTTGCTGTTCGAGAGCTGGCAGTCGTCGACCGGGGAGGTCTGCGTGAACAGGCCCGGGAAGAGCGCCACGATGACGACCAGCAGGATGATCGCTGCGGAGATCCAGAAGAACGGACGTCTCCGCAGGTCGCGCCAGGCGTCGATCCAGAGGTTGCTCGGCTTCTCGCCGACCCTCACGGAGTCGACGGCGACCAGCGAGGTCTCGTCGATGGGCGCGACGAAGTGCGTGCTCGACGGCGTCGCACTCCGCTGCGGGTCATCCGGTCGGTCGGACCCGGTGGGACCACCGGTGAAATCATTTGACATAACGAATCCTTGGGTCGAGCACGGCGTAGAGCAGGTCGACGACGAGGTTGACCACCACGTAGATGAGCACCATGACGGTGACGAAGGAGACGACCGTCGGCCCCTCGCCCCGGATGATGGCCTGGTAGAGCGTTCGCCCCACGCCGGGCACGTTGAAGATGCCCTCCGTGACGGTCGCGCCGACGAGCAGCACGCCGAAGTCGGTGGCGAGATAGGTCGTCACGGGGATGAGCGAGTTGCGCAGGATGTGCACCGGCACGATGCGACGCCGGCTGAGGCCCTTGCTGTAGGCCGTGCGCACGAAGTCCATGCCCGAGGTCTCGATGACCGAGGAGCGGGTGAGCCTCATGATCTGCGCGAAGCTGATGCTCGCCAGGACGAAGGCGGGCAGGATGAGGTCTTGGATCGGTGCGCCCGCACCCACCGTCGTCCTCGCCCAGCCGAGCTGGATGCCGAAGACGAACTGCGCGACGAAGGCGATCACGAAGATCGGCAGCGAGATCAGGATGAGACTCACGACGAGAGAGCTCGCGTCGAAGAGCTTTCCTTTGCGCAGGCCCGAGACCAGGCCGATCCCGATTCCGGCGACCGTCTCGATGAACAGCGCGAGGAGCGCGAGGCGGATCGTGACGGGGAAGGTCTGGGCCAGGATCTCGCTCACCGGCTGGCCGGAGTAGGAGATCCCGAAGTCGCCCCGGAAGATCCCGCCCATGTAGATCAGGTACTGGACGATGAAGGGCTGATCGAGGTGGTACTGCGCGCGCAGCTGGTCGAGCACGGCCGGGCTCGGCGTCTTGTCGCCGAAGAGGGCGAGGATCGGGTCGCCGGGCATCGCGAAGACCATGAAGTAGATGAGGAAGGTCGTCCCGAAGAAGACCGGGATGACCTGTGCCAGGCGGATGAGAATGTATCTGGTCATTCTCTACGCCGCCGGAACTGCCGAAAATACCGAAAATACGGGATTGCGCATTCGAGGAACCTAACTGGAGGGGGCAAGAGGCCGCCGACGGCGGCATGATGTGGGGCGGCAGCCTGAGGGCTGCCGCCCCACATCGTTCACGAGAGGCCTGTTTCGGACGGATCCGACGGACTACTCGTTCTTGGTCACCTCGTAGTAGAGCGGCACCGAGTTCCAGCCGAACTTGACGTTCGAGACGGCCTCGGAGGAGCCGCCCGTGACGTTCGAGTACCACAGCGGGATGACGGGGAGGTCCTGGAACAGGATCTCCTGTGCGGCCTGGTACTTCTCGTTCGCGGCATCCTCATCGGCCGCGGACGAGCCCTCGGCGAGGAGGGCGTCGAAGTCGGGGTTCGAGTAGTCGCCGTAGTTCGAGCCGGCGCCCGTCTGGTACAGCGGGGAGAGGAAGTTGTACAGACCCGGGTAGTCGGCCTGCCATCCCGAGCGGAAGGCCGTCTGGATCGTGCGGTCGTCCTCGGCGGTCAGGAGCTCGGCGAAGGTCGGGTAGGGAGCGCCCGATGCGTCGATTCCGAGGGTGTTCTTGATGCTGTTGCTGACCGCGTCGACCCAGCTCTGGTGCCCGCCGTCCGCGTTGTACGCGATCTGGAAGGTGCCGTCCCACGGCGAGATGGCGTCGGCCTGGGCCCACAGGTCCTTGGCCTTGTCGGGGTCGTAGCCGAGCACCTCGGAGCCGGGGATGCTGTCGGAGTACCCCGCGATGACCGGCGAGGTGAAGTCCTTGGCCGGCGTGCGCGTGCCCTCGAAGATCACGTCGGTGATCTCGTCGCGGTTGATCGCCATCGAGATGGCGGCGCGGCGGAGCTTGCCCTCCTCGCCACCGAAGTGGGCGAGGCGGTCCGGGATGGTGAAGGACTGGAAGATCGCGGCGGGCTGGTTGACCGCGCGGTCGCCGAGGTCGCTCTCGTAGGTCGAGAACGCGCTGTCCGGGACGGCGTCGAGCACGTCGAGGTTGCCTCCGAGCAGGTCGGAGTACGCGGCGCCCTGGTCGGCGTAGAAGACGATGTCGAGGCCGCCGTTCTGGGCCTTGCGTCCGCCGGTGTAGTCGGGGTTGGTCACGAGGCTGATGCGCTCGTTGTGCTTCCACGCGCCTTCGCCGTCGAGCTTGTAGGGTCCGTTGCCGACCGGGTTCTCACCGAAGGCGTCGAGGTCGTCCCACGCCGAGGCCGGCAGCGGGTAGAAGGCCGAGTAGCCGAGGCGCAGCGGGAAGTCCGCCTGCGGGGTCGTGAGGGCGACGGTGAAGGTGAGGTCGTCGACGACCGTGAGGCCGCTCAGCTCGCTGTCCTCGGTCGCGCTGTAGCCCTGGATGGGCTCGAAGAAGTACTGGCCGCCCTGGGCGTTGCTCGTGAGCGCGCCGTACTGCCAGGCCTTCACGAACGAGTCGGCGTCGACCGGCTCCCCGTTGGTGAAGGTCTGGTCGGGCTTGATCTTGATCGTGTAGTTCTGGGCGTCATCGGACTCGATCGACTCGGCGAGATCGTTGACGGGATTGCCGTCCTCGTCGTAGTAGACCAGCCCGGCGAAGATCGCGTCGACGATCTTTCCGCCGCCGACCTCGGTCGTGTTGGTCGGGATGAGCGGGAACTGCGGCTCGGAGCCGTTGGTCGTGATGACCGCGCTCGTCGAGGCCGACGAGGATGAGGAATCCCCGCTTCCGGTCGCGCATCCTGTGAGTGCGAGTGCTCCGGCGGCCGCGAGGGCCAAAGCCCCGAGACCCAGTCTTCTGATCTTCAATTTTCCTCCTGTGCAAGGTGTGCAAGGTGTGCAAAGTGCGCGCGGGCAGCCCGTTGTGACGGGCGCGCGCGTTGGATAGCTACCGACCCTAAATGGGGGTTGACACATCTCCAAATCTTTGGCGCAAAAGTTACATACTGGTAATCAAAGCCGCAGATTCTTTGCGTTCAAGTCTTGAATTAAAGCTCATTCCTCACCGAGATGCAAAAAACGAGCGCGCCTCATCGTTTCCTCCGAGCGATTCGTCAGGAAGCATCTGACCCGTGCTGAGAGGATGGCCGACATGGACTCAGAGAGGCTCGACGGGCGCATTCGCCTGGTCTTCGACGGCGATTGCGGCTTCTGCACGACAGCCGTCGGCTGGCTCGAGCGCGTGCTGCCGGTGATGCCGAAAGCCGTTCCCTACCAGTGGGCCGATCTCGACTCCGCGGGCCTGACGACGGCGGATGCCGCGTCGCGCGTGTGGCTCGTGACCCCGAGTCACCAGTACGGCGGGCACCTCGCCGTCGCCGCGATCCTGCGCCATCAGCCGGTGGCCTGGATGCGGACCCTCGGCTGGCTGGGCACGGTGCCTCCCTGGTCGTGGGCTGCGGCATCCGCCTACTCGCTCGTGGCGCGCTACCGCCACCGCCTCCCGGGAGGGACCCCCGCGTGTCAGATTCGCCGCTGAGCTCGCCGACCTCGCCGCCTCCGCCGACCGCGCCGAGCGCACCGCCTCCGCCGACCGCGCCGAGCAGAGCGCGGATCTGGACGGAGATCGTTCTCGTGCTCGGGCTCTCGCTCGGGGCGTCCGCGGTCTATTCGATCGTGAACATCATCGCGAGGCTCACCGACGTCACGCCGCTCTCGGACCAGTCGGCGAGCCTCAACACCTCGCAGAGCCCGCGCGAGTGGCTCGACTTCACCTACCAGTTCCTCGACATCGCCTTCGCGCTCTTCGCCGTGGCGCTCGTGCTGTACCTGCTCTGGCAGCCCGGCCGCAGCCCGTTCCGGCGGATCGGCTTCGACCTCACGCGGCCGGGCCGCGACCTGCTCGGCGGCGTGTCCCTCGTGCTCGTGATCGGCATCCCCGGCCTCGCCCTCTACGCACTCGGGCGGGCGCTCGGCATCACGGTCGCCGTGGTCGCCTCCCCACTCGACACGCACTGGTGGACGATCCCGATCCTCGTGCTGTCGGCCTTCCGCGCGGCGGCCACCGAGGAGATCATCGTCGTCGGCTACCTCTTCACACGCCTGCGGGAACTCGGATGGCGCGACTGGCCGATCATCGTCGCGAGCGCCGTGCTGCGCGGCAGCTACCACCTGTACCAGGGCATCGGGCCCTTCGTCGGCAACGTCGCCATGGGCGTCGTCTTCGGCTGGTGCTACGCGCGCTGGGGGCGCACGATGCCCCTCGTGGTGGCGCACTGGATCATCGACATCGCGTCGTTCGTGGGCTACCCGCTCGCCCTCGCCTGGTGGCCCACCCTCTTCGGCCCCTCCTGACCGGTTGCGCCTTAGCTTCCGGACAGGCGCCCCACCGTGCGCCGTGGGGCGCCTGTCCGGAAGCTAAGGCGCAACCGGGATGATCACGAACGGGTCACGACTGCGCCGAGCGGGCCCGGTGCGGCTTGCATCGCCCGCTCGACGGTGGCAGGGTGGTGCGCGCTGCACAATGGCGTGCGGCACCTAAACCTCCTCGCACGACCCGCTCCACCCCCACACCGCCGAGCACGAGTCCGAGCACGAGTCCGTTCGCGGGCGCGGCGCCTCGAACCCCGCGGTCGCGAACAGGCCCGCGCTCGACGAGACCGCGGCTACTCGAACGCCTCCGGCGGCGGGCAGGCGCACACGAGATTGCGGTCGCCGTACGCCTGGTCGATGCGGCGCACGGGCGGCCAGTACTTGTTCCGCACGAGCGAGCGCACGGGGTACACGGCGCGCTCGCGGTCGTAGGGATGCGCCCACTCCCCCATCACGATCGACTCGGCGGTGTGCGGCGCTCCCCGCAGCGGAGAGTCGTCGACGGGCCAGACGCCCGCGCCCACGGCGTCCGCCTCCGCCTTGATCTCGATCATCGCCTCGATGAAGCGCTCGATCTCGGCGAGGTCCTCGCTCTCGGTCGGCTCGACCATCAGCGTCCCCGCAACCGGGAAGCTCATCGTCGGCGCATGGAAACCATAGTCGATCAGGCGTTTTGCTACGTCGTCGACCGTCACGCCGGTCGCCTGCGTGAGCGGCCTCAGATCGAGGATGCACTCGTGCGCGACGAGCCCGCTGTCGCCCGTGTAGAGCACCGGGAAGTGCTCGCCGAGGCGTGAGGCGACGTAGTTGGCCGCGAGCACCGCCGCGCCCGTCGCGCGCTTGAGCCCGCCGGCGCCCATCATCCGCACGTAGGCCCACGAGATGGGCAGGATGCTGGGGCTGCCGTAGGGCGCGGCCGAGACCGGCCCACCCGCGTGCACGACGGTCGCGGCATCCGGAGTCGCGGCGTCCGACCCCGCGTCGCCCGCGTCTGCCCGCAGGTAGTGCTCGGCCGACTGTGCGAGCGGATGACCCGGCAGGAACGGCGCGAGGTGCGACTTCGCGGCGACCGGCCCGACACCCGGCCCGCCCCCGCCGTGCGGGATGCAGAAGGTCTTGTGCAGGTTGAGGTGGCTCACGTCGCCGCCGAAGTCGCCGAAACGCGCGAAGCCGAGCAGCGCGTTGAGGTTGGCGCCGTCGACGTAGACCTGTCCGCCGGCCTCGTGCACGGCCCGGCAGATCGCGCCGACCTCGCGCTCGTAGACGCCGTGCGTCGAGGGGTAGGTGATCATGAGCGCCGCGAGCGCGTCGGCGTGCTCGGCGATCTTCGCGCGCAGGTCGTCGAGGTCGACGTTGCCGAGCTCGTCGCATGCCACCACGACGACGCGCATGCCGGCCAGGACGGCGGATGCCGCGTTCGTGCCGTGCGCGCTCGACGGGATGAGGCACACCGTGCGCCCGGCGTCGCCGCGCGAGAGGTGGTAGCCGCGGATCGCGAGGAGCCCCGCGAGCTCGCCCTGGCTGCCCGCGTTGGGCTGCAGCGAGACCGAGTCGTAGCCGGTCACGTCGGCGAGCCAGGTCTCGAGCTGGCCGATGAGATCGAGGTACCCCGCGACATCCTGCGCCGGTGCGAAGGGGTGGATGCCGGCGAACTCGGGCCAGCTCACCGCCTCCATCTCGGTGGCCGCGTTGAGCTTCATGGTGCAGGAGCCGAGCGGGATCATGCCGCGGTCGAGCGCGTAGTCCTTGTCGGCGAGGTACTTGAGGTAGCGCATCATGCTCGTCTCGGAGCGGTGCGTGGTGAAGACCGGGTGGGTGAGATAGGCGCTCTGCCGCGCGAGCTCCACGGGGAAGTTGCGGGCGATCGCGTAGTCCCAGGCCTCCTCGACGCCGAAGGCGGCCAGCACGGTCGCGATGTCGTCGTCGCTCGTCGTCTCGTCGACGGAGATGCCCACGCAGTCCTCGCTCGAGAGGTGCAGGTTGACGCCGGCCGCGTGGGCCGCGTCGACGATCTGCGCCGCCCGGCCGGGCACACGCACGCGGATGGTGTCGAAGTAGTCCTCGTGCTCGAGGTCGAGGCCGCCATCTTCGAGGGCGTCGGCGAGAGCGGCCGTCGTGCCGTGCACCTGCTCGGCGATGTGCCGCAGGCCGTCGGGCCCGTGGTAGACCGCGTACATGCCGGCCATGATCGCCAGCAGCACCTGGGCGGTGCAGATGTTCGAGGTCGCCTTCTCGCGGCGGATGTGCTGCTCGCGCGCCTGCAGGCTCAGCCGGTAGGCGGGGTGGCCCGCGGCATCCACGCTGACTCCGACCAGGCGGCCGGGCAGCTGGCGTTCGAGGCCTGCGCGCACGGCCATGTAGCCCGCGTGCGGGCCGCCGAAGCCCATCGGAACGCCGAAGCGCTGGCTCGTGCCCACGGCGATGTCGGCGCCGAGCTCGCCGGGCGAGGCGAGCAGGGTGAGGGCGAGCAGGTCGGCCGCGACGACGGCGAGCGCGCCGCAGTGGTGGGCGACCTCGATGATGTCTTTCGGGTTCCAGACCCGCCCGGACGCGCCCGGATACTGCACGAAGACCCCGAAGGCGTCCTCGAGCGGATGGCCGTGCGCCGTCGGGTGGTCGAGCCGGTCGAGCTGCACCTCGACGATCTCGATGCCGACGGCCGCCGCGCGCGCGGTCAGCAGCGCCTTCGTCTGAGGCAGGGCGTCGTGGTCGACGACGAAGCGGTTCGACTGCGACCTCGAGGCCCGGCGTGCGAGCATCATGCCCTCGACGACGGCCGTGCCCTCGTCGAGCATCGAGGCGTTCGCCGTGTCGAGGCCCGTGAGCTCGGCGATCATCGTCTGGAAGTTGATGAGCGCCTCGAGACGGCCCTGCGAGATCTCCGGCTGGTACGGCGTGTAGGCCGTGTACCAGCTCGGGTTCTCGAAGACGTTGCGCTTGATGACCGAGGGCGTGATCGTGTCGTAGTAGCCGAGGCCGATCATCGAGCGGTTCACCCGGTTGCGCGCGGCGAAGGAGCGCAGCTCGGCGAGCGTCTCGCGCTCGGTCGCGGCGGGCGGCAGCACGCTCTGCGTCGCCGCGCGGAAGCCGTCGACGTGAATGGATGCCGGGACGGCGGCATCCACGAGGGCGTCGACCGACTCGTAGCCGAGGCGGGCGAGCATGGTCTGCTGGGCGGCCTCATCGGTTCCGATGTGCCGCGTGACGAAGGCGTCCGACATCTACTCCCCCACCAGCGCGGTGTACTCGTCATGGCTCAGCAGCACGCCGCCGAGCTCGGTGAACGCGACCCTGATGAGCCAGCCCTCGCCGAACGGGTCGCTGTTGACGAGCTCGGGGTTCGAGACGACGGCGTCGTTGATCGCCCGCACGGTGCCGTTGACCGGCGCGAAGAGCTCGCCGACCGACTTCGTCGACTCGATCTCGCCCACGACCCGGCCCTCCGCGACCTCGCTGCCCACGGCGGGCAGGTCGACGTAGACGACGTCACCGAGCTTCTCGGCCGCATAGTCGGTGATGCCGACCGTCGCGAGCTGCTCGCCGTCGACCTCCTCGACACGGATCCACTCGTGTTCGGCGGTGTACTTCAGTTCGCTCAGTTCGGGCATCTCAGTTCTTCTTTCTGCGGTAGAAGGGCAGCTCTGTCACGGTGTAGTCGAGTCGTTTGCCCCGGATGTCGACGCTCACGACCGTTCCGATGCGCGCGTGACGCGGGCCGAGGTAGCCCATCGCGACGGGGTGGCCGAGGGTCGGCGAGAGGGCGCCGGAGGTGATGATGCCGATCGGGGGCGCTGCGGCATCCGAGGGCGCGGCATCCCCGAAGATGTCGTAGCCCGAGCGGGCAGCGCGCTTGCCCTCGGCCACGAGGCCCACGAGCACCCAGGCGTCGGCCGCCGGGCCCTCCTCGGTCGCCTGCCGGCCCACGAAGTCCCCGGTCTTGGAGAGGTTGACGACGCGCCCGAGCCCGGCCTGCACGGGGTAGGTGCCGAGTCCGAGCTCCTGGCCGTAGAGCGGCATGCCCGCCTCCAGGCGCAGGGTGTCGCGGCTCGCGAGGCCGGCGGGAACGAGGCCGTGCGGGGCGCCGGCCTCCAGCAGTGCGTCCCAGAGCTCGGGCGCGCGGTCGGGGCTCGTGTAGAGCTCGAACCCGTCTTCGCCCGTGTAGCCGGTGCGCGCGACGAGCACGGGCTGCCCGCGGAAGAGGCCCGCGAGCGACCAGTAGTACTTGAGGGCGCCGAGGCGCTCGGCGACATCCGAGCCGTCGGGGTGGCCGCCCTCGATCTGGAACCCGGGCGTCTCGAGCAGGATCTGCTGCGCCCGGGGGCCCTGGATCGCGAGAAGCGCGACGTCGTCGCTCTCGTCGTACACGTTCGCGTCGAAATCGGCGAGCCGCTCCCGCAGCGCGTCGGCAGCGGACTCGTGGTTGGCCGCGTTGGCCACGATGAGGAAGCGGTCGTCGCCCGTGCGGTACACGACGACGTCGTCGACGACGCGGCCCGAGGCCGAGAGGATGAGGGTGTACTTCGCCTGGCCCACGGCCTGCGCCGACGGCGTGCCGGCGAGCGCGTAGTCGAGGCCCTGCGCGGCGGCGGGCCCGAGCACGACGATCTCGGCCATGTGCGAGAGGTCGAAGAGCCCGGCCGCGGTGCGCACGGCGTGATGCTCGGCGAGATCGCTCGTGTAGCGCACGGGCATCTGCCAGCCGGCGAAATCGGTGAAGCTCGCCCCGGCGGCGAGGTGCGCCTCGTGAAGCGGGGAGAAGCGCTGCGAGGCGGCTTCCGCAGGAGCTGCGGAGTCTACGGAGTCCAGGGGGCCTGCGGGGTCCAGCGGGCCTGCGGGTTCTGACGGGTCTGACATGGGATCGAGTTCTCCAAGTCTGCGCCGGCCGCACGGGCCGAGCGAGAGTGGCACGACACCCGGGCGGGTGCCGGTCGAGAACTCCCCCTCTGTCATCCGGCCTGAGAGTTTCACCGCGACATCCGCTTCGACAGCTCGTCGACCGCGGATGCGGGCTTTCACCGTGGGCGAGCAGTACGCAGGCACGGATGCCGGGACTGCTGCTTTCCAGAGTGGCCAGTTCGACGCGGTACGCGCACCTGAGAGATTGTCGGGGAGGATTGCTCCTTCGGTGTCCTTCGACGCTCACGCGGCGGCGGACTCTCCCGCATCGACCTATATGGCCCGGTGTTCGGTTGTGGGTGGTGCTGCTGTGCTGTACTGCTGTGCCGTGCTGTACTACTGTGCGGCCAGCCTACCGCTCTCCTGTTTCGTGCGTGTGACCGACGCCGCGGCATCCGCCCGGTCTGCCCGATCGGTGCTGAGCGCGGAGGCGTTGCGCAGGAAGACGATGATCCAGCTGAAGATGAGCACGGCCGCCACGAGCTCGACGGCCGTGAGGTTGTAGTAGCCGATCGCGAAGAAGACCGCCGTGAGCACGATCACGACGATGAACACGTAGCCGATCGCGACGAAGACGCGGGGCATGGTGGGCAGGAGCCACGGCAGGCCGATCACGATGCCGAGGAAGACGACGACCATGCCGGTCGCGACCGTGTTGTGCACGAGCAGGAAGCGGTCGACGGGGAAGACGCCGACGCAGGCGAGCAGGGCCCCGATCGCGACGAGGCCCCAGCGCACGATCCGGGCGCCCGCGCCGACCGGGGCGCCCGGAGCGACGAGCCCCGCCGTGGCGTAGCGCGCGACGGTCGTCACGATGACGCCGGCGACGATGAGCGTGAGGTTGAAGGTCATCGCCGAGAGGTCGTCGGTCATGCCGAGGGCGCTCAGGTTCTCCTTCCACCAGTGCGGATCCTTCGCCGTGAGCATGCTCGTGACGGCGCCGATCACGAGAAAGCCCGCGAGCACGGCGGAGAGCCGCACGGGTGTGATGGTGAGGGCCGAGAGGCAGACGAAGTAGGTGGTCACCGCGGCCGCGGCACCCGTCAGCACGAGCGCGGGGATGCTGTAGACGACGGCGTCCTGGAACGACTTCTCGAGGATGTCGGCGATCGCCGTCCACAGCAGCAGGCAGATGATGGCGTGCGCGAAGCCGATCGCCACGACGTCGAGCACCCGCGAGGCGAGGCGGGCATGCGCGTGCCCGCCGCTCGACGACGGGATGCGCGGAGTGGTGACGCCACCCGGCTCGAAGAGCGACAGAGCCGGGGCGCGGTCGACGATCACACGCGTTCCCACGAAGGTCAGGAACGCCAGGATCCCACCCGTGATCGCCACGAACTGGCCGAGCGACCCGACTCCCGAGATCGGGATGTCGCGCCCTCCGAAGACGAGCAGGGCGACGAGCGAGGCCAGCACGAACCCGGCGGCGCCCACGAGGAGCGCGAACGACTCCGTCGAGCTCGCGCTGCGCACGAACCGCTCCCGGAACCTCTCCACCGCTCCCGCACGAGACATGTCTCTCCCCCCCCCCTCCGCTCGCCCTGCACTTGCCCAGAGTGTAGCGAGAAGCCTCTCTCGTGGCGCACCTTGTTCGTCGCGGCGCACCAAAGAACATGCGCCCCGACGAACAAGGTGCGCCGCGACGCATGGGAAGCGATTATGCGTTCGGGTCAGAGTGACACTAAGATGATTCCATAGTTAGTGTCATTGTGACTTTTACAGGGTCGAGACGCAGGGTCGAGACGCAGGAAGGCGAGAAGGATGCCGGGCACGACCGCGAGCGCCGCAACGCACGAGACGCGCGAGACTCCCATCTCCGCCCCCGTGATCCTCGCCGTCTCGACCGTCATCTTCGCTCTGCGCCCCAACGAGACCGGCCCCGCCACCGTGTGGATCCCGCTCGTGCGCCGCATCCGCGAGCCCTTCGAGGGCCTCTGGGCGATCCCGGGCGGCGCGCTCCGCGCCGACGAGGATCTCGCGAGCGCAGCACGCCGCACCCTCGAGGAGACGAGCGGCCTCACCCCGCGCTACCTCGAGCAGCTCTACGCCTTCGGCTCGGTCGACCGCGCACCCGGCACCCGGGTCGTCTCGATCGTCTACTGGGCGCTCGTGCGCAGCGAGGAGGCCGCGAAGGCCACCGAGAGCGAGAACGTGCGGTGGTTCTCCACCGACGAGCTGCCCACCCTCGCCTTCGACCACAACGAGATCGTCGCCTACGCGCTGTGGCGCCTGCGCACCAAGATGGAGTACAGCCGCATCGCGCACGCATTCCTCGGCGACACCTTCACACTTGCCCAGCTGCGCGAGGTCCACGAGGCCGTGCTGCAGCGCCCGCTCGATCCGGCGAACTTCCGCCGCATGATCGAGGCCTCCAAGACCGTGGTCGACACCGGGCAGCGCGTGACAGGAACACGCCATCGGCCACCCCGCCTCTACCGCTACGACAGCTCGATCGACCTCGCAGACGTCGGCCCCCTCTCGTCGATCTAGGGACGTCCCCGCAGAGAACCTGCAGAGCACGCAGAAGCACAACAGAAACCACCACCGAGGAGTACCCGTGTCATCCGTCGACACCACCATCCAGCTCATCACCCGCGGCGAGGCCGCCGGCGAGACCTGCGGCCCCGAGCTCGCGGAAGGCCCCTGGGTCTTCGACCTGCAGGCCCCGAGCTACGGCCCCGGGGCATCCGTCGCCGACCCGATCCCGGCGAGCACGCCGCGCCAGGGCGAGCTCCCCGAGGTCTACCGCACCGCGAGCCGCGACGAGCTGCACCACCGCATCCTCGACGCGAAGAAGACGCTCGGCGATCGGGTCGTCGTCCTGGGGCACTTCTACCAGCGCGACGAGGTCGTGCAGTACGCCGACTTCGTGGGCGACTCCTTCCAGCTCGCCAACGCGGCGAAGGCCAAGGCGGATGCCGAGGCCATCGTCTTCTGCGGCGTGCACTTCATGGCCGAGACGGCCGACATCCTCTCGCGCCCTGAGCAGGCCGTCATCCTGCCGAACCTCGCCGCGGGCTGCTCGATGGCCGACATGGCCGACATCGACTCGGTCGAGGAGTGCTGGGAGCAGCTCGAGGAGCTCTACGGCACCGAGCCGGACGCCGACGGCCGCGTGCCGGTCATCCCCGTGACCTACATGAACTCCTCGGCAGCGCTCAAGGGCTTCTGCGGCGAGCACGGCGGGATCGTCTGCACCTCCTCGAACGCCGAGACCGTGCTGACGTGGGCCTTCGAGCGCGGCCAGCGCGTGCTGTTCTTCCCCGACCAGCACCTCGGGCGCAACACGGCGAAGGCCATGGGCGTGCCACTCGACCAGATGCCCCTGTGGAACCCGCGCAAGCCGCTCGGCGGCACCGACGAGCAGACGCTCACCGACGCCCGCGTCATCCTGTGGCACGGCTTCTGCTCGGTGCACAAGCGCTTCACCGTGGCCCAGATCGAGAAGGCACGCGCCGAGCACCCCGACGTGCGCGTGATCGTGCATCCCGAGTGCCCCATGCCCGTCGTCGACGCGGCCGACGAGTACGGCTCGACCGACTACATCACGAAGGCGATCGCGGCGGCGCCCGCCGGCTCGACCTTCGCGATCGGCACCGAGATCAACCTCGTGCAGCGCCTCGCGAACGAGTATCCGCAGCACACGATCTTCTGCCTCGACTCGGTCGTCTGCCCCTGCTCGACGATGTACCGCATCCACCCGGGCTATCTCGCCTGGGTGCTCGAGGAGCTCGTGGCGGGGCGTGTCGTCAACCGGATCAGCGTGCCCGAGACGGTCGTCGCGACCTCGCACATCGCCCTCGAACGGATGCTGGCGGCCAAGCCGTGAGCGGCGGCGACACCGACATGAGCACCGGCACGGTCATCGTCGTCGGCAGCGGCATAGCGGGCCTCGTCGCGGCGGTGCGCGCGAGCCGTCACCACGAGGTGACGCTCGTGACGAAGGCCGAGCTCGCCGAGAGCAACACGCGGTATGCCCAGGGCGGAATCGCCGCGGCCCTCTTCGACGACGACAGCGTCGCGTCCCACGTGGCCGACACCCTGCGCGCGGGGGCCGGGCTGTGCACTCCGGCCGCCGTCGAGGTGCTGTGCGGGGAGGGACCGGAACGCGTGCGCGACCTCATCCGCTGGGGCGTCGAGTTCGACCGCGACGGCGACTCCCTCGCCCGCGGCCTCGAGGCGGCGCACTCGAGCGCCCGGGTGCTGCACGCGGGCGGGGACGCCACGGGCTCGGCCATCGAGACGGCGCTCGTCGCCGCCGTGCGCCAGACGGCCGTGCGGATCCTCGAGAACACCTTCCTGCGCGAGCTCGTCGTGGCCGACGGGCGGGTGACGGGGGTCGACGTCATCGGCGCCGACGGGCGACGGTCCCGGCTGCTCGCCGACGCCGTCGTGCTCGCCACGGGCGGCGCGGGCCAGCTCTTCCCGCACACCACGAACCCGACCGTCGCGACGGGCGACGGCACCGCCGCGGCTCTGCGCGCGGGAGCGGCGATCGCCGACAGCGAGTTCTACCAGTTCCACCCCACGGCCCTCGCGATCGGCGACACCTTCCTCGTCTCCGAGGCCGTGCGCGGCGAGGGCGCCGTGCTGCGCAACGAGGCCGGCGAGCGGTTTATGCTCGCCGTGCACCCGGATGCCGAGCTCGCACCCCGCGACGTCGTCGCCCGCGGGATCGCGGCCGAGATGGCCCGCCAGGGCGGCCGGCCCGTCGTGCTCGACGCGACCGTGCTGGGCGCCGGGCTCGCCGCGCGGTTCCCGGGCATCACCGCGGCCTGCCTCGCACGCGGCATCGACTGGACCGTCGAGCCCGTGCCCGTGACCCCCGCCGCCCACTACTGGATGGGCGGCGTCGCGACCGACGTGAACGGCCGCACGAGCCTGCCCGGCCTCTGGGCCGTCGGCGAGGTCGCCTGCACGGGCGCGCACGGCGCCAACCGCCTCGCCTCCAACTCGTTGCTCGAGTCGATCGTCTTCGCCTGGCGCGCGGCCGACGACCTCGACGGGGCGGCGCTCCCCGCTGGGACGCTCTCTGCTGAGGCCGGGCTTCCGGCGGGCTTCGAGACCCCGCGAACGGATGCCGCGACCGAGGCCGAGGGCGGCATCCGCCCGATCGTCGACCGGGCCGAGCTGCAGCGGGTGCTGTGGGATGCCGCGGGGCTGAGCCGTTCCGCTGAGGGCCTGCTCGCGGCATCCGCCCGCCTCGCCGGCTGGCGCGGAGCCGACCCGGCCACCGCGACCACCGCCCAGCTCGAGGACGCCAACCTGCTCGACCTCGCCCGGGTGCTCGTGACCGCCGCCCTCGCCCGCGAGGAGTCGCGCGGCGCGCACGAGCGCAGCGACTTCCCGCTGACCGACCCCGCCCTGGCCGTGCACCTCACGACCGCGCGCGCCGCGGCACACAACACCAGAGCACGCCAGACCACGCCAGCCCGAGAGGTGCCCGTTCCATGCTGACCCAGAGTGCCATCGACCGCGTCGTCCGCAACGCCCTCGACGAGGACGCCCCGTGGGGCGACCTCACGAGCGAACTGCTCATCCCGGCCGAGGCGGTCGCGAGCGCGCGGCTCGTGGCCCGCGAACCCGGCGTCTTCAGCGGCGGGCGGGTGTTCGCCACCGCCATGGCCCTCACCGACCCGGCGATCGTCGTCGAGTTGCTCGTCGACGACGGCGCGGGCTTCGAGACACGCGACACCCTCGCGATCGTCACAGGCCCGGCCCGCGCGGTGCTCACCGCCGAGCGCGTCGCCCTCAACCTCGTGCAGCGGATGAGCGGCATCGCCACGATGACCGCCCGCTACGTCGCCGAGGTCGCCGACACCCGCGCGCGCATCGTCGACACCCGCAAGACCACGCCCGGGCTGCGGGCGCTCGAGAGGCACGCCGTGCGCTCCGGCGGCGGCCACAACCACCGCTTCTCGCTGAGCGACGCCGTTATGGCGAAGGACAACCACCTCGCCGTCCTCACCGCCCACACGGGCGCCACGATCACGGAGGCCCTGCTCGCCGTGCGCGAGCAGCTCTCGCACACGACCCACCTCGAGGTGGAGGTCGACCGCATCGACCAGATCGAGCCCGTGCTCGCGGCCGGCGTCGACACGATCATGCTCGACAACTTCACCGTCGAGCAGCTGCGCGACGGCGTCGCCCTCGTGGGCGGCCGTGCGATCGTGGAGGCGAGCGGCAACGTCACTCTCGAGACCGTGCGGGCCATCGCGCAGACCGGGGTCGACGTCATCTCGGTCGGCGCGCTCACCCACAGCGCCCGGGGCCTCGACCTCGGGCTCGACGTCGGCATCGACACGAGCTCATGATCTACCTCGACTCGGCCGCGACGACCCCGGTGCGCCGGGAGGCGATCGAGGCCATGTGGCCGTACCTGACCGGCGAGTTCGGCAACCCGTCGAGCCACCACCGCATCGGCGAGGCCGCGGCCGCCGCGCTCCTCGACGCCCGTCGCGCCGTCGCCTCCTGGCTCGGCAGCCGGGCGTCCGAGGTGGTCTTCACCTCCGGGGGCACCGAATCGGACAACCTCGCCATCAAGGGCCTCGCGCTCGGCGCCCCGCGCGGCCGGCACCTCGTCACGAGCCCCATCGAGCACGAGGCCGTGCTCGAGTCGGTCGACTATCTGCGGCGCTTCCACGGCTTCGAGGTGACGATGGCGGAGGTCGGCCACGAGGGCGTCGTGACCCCCGAGGCCCTGCGCCGCGTCATCCGCCCCGACACGACCCTCGTGACCCTCGCCTACGCCAACAACGAGGTCGGCACGGTGCAGCCCATCGCCGAGCTGGCCGCCGTCGCGCACGAGAGCGGTGCGCTCGTGCACACGGATGCCGTGCAGGCCGCCGGATGGCTCGACCTCTCGGTGCGCGAGCTCGGCGTCGACGCGCTGAGCCTCTCGGGCCACAAGCTCGGGGCGCCGAAGGGGGTCGGCGTGCTCTACGTGCGCGGCCGCCTGGCCCTCGAGCCCCTGCTGCACGGCGGCGGGCAGGAGCGCGGCGCCCGCTCCGGCACCGAGAACGTCGCGGGAGCCGTCGCCCTCGCCGCGGCCGCCCGGCTCGCCGAGGCGGAACGAGCGGATGTCGCCGCCCGCGTGACGGCGTTGCGCGACGACTTCATCGACGCCGTGCTGGCCGCCGTGCCCCGGGCGCTGCTCACGGGCGCCCGCCACGAGCGTCTGCCGAACTCGGCCTCGTTCTGCTTCCCCGGCACGAGCGGCGAGTCCGTGCTGCTCGACCTGGAGGAGCGGGGAATCGTCTCGTCGAGCGGCTCGGCGTGCGCCGCGGGCAGCGACGAGCCCTCGCACGTGCTCGTCGCGCTCGGCTACGCACCCGAGGTCGCCCAGACCGCCGTGCGCTTCACCCTCGCCTCCACGACCACCCCTGCCGACCTCGCCGCGACCCTCCAATCCCTCACCCAGATCTTCTCTTCCCGCGAGTAGACGCGAATCGGGGGTCGAACCGGCGTTCGACCCCCGATTCGCGTCTACTCGCGGGCGTCAGTTCTGGGGGAAGCCGAGGTTGATGCCTCCGTGGGCGGGGTCGAGCCAGCGGGAGGTGACCGCCTTCGCTCGGGTGAAGAAGGTGATGCCCTCGGTTCCGTATGCTTTTGTGTCGCCGAAGAGCGAGGCCTTCCAGCCGCCGAAGGAGTAGTAGCCGACCGGAACGGGGATGGGCACGTTGATGCCGATCATCCCCACCTGCACCTCGCGCTGGAAAGTGCGCGCCGCCCCGCCGTCGTTCGTGAAGATCGCCGTGCCGTTGCCGTACGGGCTCGAGTTGATGAGCGCGACGCCCTCCTCGAAGGAGTGCACGCGCACAACCGAGAGCACGGGGCCGAAGATCTCGTCGCTGTACACGCGCGAGGAGGTCGGCACACGATCGACGAGGGTCGGGCCGAGCCAGAACCCGTCGCTCGACCCGTCGACCCGGATGCCGCGTCCGTCGACCACGAGCTCGGCGCCGTCCTCCGCCGCGATGTCGAGATAGCCGGCCACCTTGTCGCGGTGCTCGCGGGTGATGAGCGGCCCCATGTCGCAACCGCGGCGGCCGTCGCCGACCGTGAGCCGCGACATCCGCTCGGAGATCTTCGCGACGAGCTCGTCGGCGACCGGTTCGACCGCCACGACGACGCTGATCGCCATACAGCGCTCCCCCGCCGAACCGAAGCCCGCGTTGACCGCCGAGTCGGCGACGAGGTCGAGGTCGGCGTCGGGCAGCACGAGCATGTGGTTCTTCGCGCCGCCCAGGGCCTGCACCCGCTTGCCGCGGGAGGTGCCCGTCTCGTAGACGTAGCGGGCGATCGGGGTGGAGCCGACGAACGAGATCGAGGCGACATCGGGGTGATCGAGCAGCGCGTCGACGGCCACCTTGTCGCCGTGCACGACGTTGAGCACGCCGTCGGGCAGACCCGCCTCCTGCATGAGCCGCGCCATCCACACCGACGCCGACGGATCCTTCTCGCTGGGCTTGAGCACGACCGTGTTGCCGGCCGCGATCGCGAGCGGGAAGAACCACAACGGCACCATCGCCGGGAAGTTGAAGGGCGTGATGACGCCCACGACGCCGAGCGGCTCGCGCACCGAGTAGACGTCGACGCCGTTCGACACGTTCTGGCTGTACTCGCCTTTGAGCAGTTGCGGCACGGATGTCGCGAGCTCCACGATCTCGAGACCACGGGCCACCTCGCCCAGGGCATCGGAGAGCACCTTCCCGTGCTCCGCCGTGAGGATCTCGGCGACCTCCTGCCTGCGGGCGCTCAGCAGCTCGCGGAAGGCGAACATGATCTGCTGGCGCTTGGCGAGGGAGGTGTCGGCCCAGGCGGGGAACGCTGCTCTCGCGGCGGCGACGGCTGCGGCGACATCCGCCGCCGACGCCAGGCGCACCTCGCGCGCGACGACCCCCTCGGCCGGGTTGTAGACGGGTGCTGTGCGCTCGGATTCGCCGATGAAACCCGCGCCGCTGACCCAGTGTTCGACAGTGTCCATGCCACGACGATACTGCCGGGGCCTGCCGTGCGACCCCGTGGACATTTCCAATACACATTCCTCCGGGATTCCTGCGCCGCTCCCGCCGCGGTGTCCCTGCAAAAACAAACGGGTCAATGACCCTCTTTCGAGGTCTAGTGGGGCGACTCGGCTTCGATCAGGATGGTGCCGACTCCCACAACCGATCGGACCCCATGCCCCGTCTTGCCACCCGCACCCTCATCGGTGCATTCGTCGTCGCCGGACTCACGGCGCTCTCGTCGCCCGCATACGCGAGCCTTCCCGCAGACGTCGCTCCGGACTCCCCCGCGGCTCCCACAGTCGAAGCACCCGTCGAGCTCGACGCGCTCGCGGCCGGAGGCTGGTCGCGTCTGGCCGGCACCGACCGTTTCGCAACCGCCGTCGCCGTCTCCAGGGAGTACTCCTCGGGAGTGCCCGTCGTCTACGTCGCCTCGGGCGAGAACTTTCCCGACGCTCTGAGCGCCGCTCCCGCGGCTGCGCTCCAGGGCGGCCCGCTGCTGCTGACCGCTCGCGACTCCTTGCCGACAATCGTCCGACAGGCGATCGAAGATCTCGCCCCGTCGCTCATCGTCGTGCCCGGCGGAACGGCCTCCGTGTCCGAGGCCGTGTACAACGAGCTCGCCACCCTGGCCCCCGCCATTCGACGGGATGCCGGAGCCGACCGCTTCGCGACATCCCGAGCCGTCAACACCGCAGCGTTCGCCGACGGAGCCGACACCGCCTTCATCGCCGCCGCAAGCAACTTCCCCGACGCGCTCAGCGCCTCAGCCGTCGCCGGAGGAACCGGCAGCCCCGTGCTGCTCGTCAACGGCGGAGCCCCATCCATCGACTCTCAAACCCTTGCCTTGATCGACCAGCTGGGTGTGACGAGCATCACGATCGCCGGAGGAACCGCAGTCGTCTCGTCGGGCATCCAGAACCAGCTGTCGAACGCGGTGGGGTCGTCGAACGTTCGGCGGCTGGCGGGAGACGACCGCTATCGCACTTCGCAGGCCGTCAACCGCGGCTCGTTCGACGCATCGCCGACCGTCTACCTGGCGAGCGGGAACGGCTTCGCCGACGCTCTCGCCGGTGCCGCCCTGGCCGGGCGGCACCATGCGGCCCTCTACGTGATCCCCGGCACCTGCGTGCCCGACTACGACATCGCCGACATGCGATCGCTCGGCATGACGAAGCACGTGCTCCTCGGCGGCCCCGTCTCCCTGAGCTCGGCGGTCGAGTCGCTCACCCCGTGTGCCGCCCCGCCGGCACCGCCCACGCCTCCGACCCCGCCCGCGCCCCCGGCGAACCCGGGCGACACCAAGAACTGCGGCGACTTCGCCACCTGGCGCGAGGCGCAGGAGTGGTTCGACCGGTACTACCCGCTCTACGGCGACGTCGCGAAGCTCGACCAGGACAACGACCGCATCGCCTGCGAGACGCTCCCCGGCCACCTCTAGGCAGACATCCTTACGCGAGTCGCGCCAAACCGTCCTATCTGTGCGTTTTATCGACGGTTTGGCGCGACTCGCGTCGTCAGACGGCGCCGCCGAAGTAGACCTGCACCTCGGCGATGAGGCCGTCGCGCACGGTGATCGCCTCCATGTTGCGGAAGCGCCTGCCGTCGTGGAGCACGTACTCGTAGCGGATGAGCACCTCGTCGCCCGCCTCGACGACCTCCATGAGCCTGTGCTCGGCGAAATGGTCGGCGGTCGGGAAGCACACCGCCAGGTACTCGGCCTTGTCGATGTGGTCGTCCTGCGGGCTCGTGAAGCGGAAGCCGGCGGAGAGGAGCGAGGCGGCGGTCGCCTGATCCTGGCTCTGGAAGCTCGACAGGAGCCGCCTCACCAGCTCGGCGTTCGCGGGTTGCGTCGCGTCATCCTGCGTCTCGTCCATGTCCGGACTCTACGCCGAGTCGCGGCGGCCCTGCCAGGCTACGAGCTGCGACTCGCGTCGAACCGGGACGTGGGCACCAGGATGCGCGTTCTACTGAGCGCGATGACCACCGCGCTCATCCCGGCGATGAACACCGCGATGCCCAGGCAGTACAGCGTGACGACGCCGTAGCCGAGCGTCGGGCTGAGGAACGGATAGGGCACGAAGCCGTCGGTCGCCCCACGGATGAGCATCACGACCACCCACACGAGCGGGTAGATCAGGAAGAGCCACAGCCGCTTCCAGGCGATGCGCGAACGATCCCCGAAGAAGACCCAGTCGAGGACCGCGTAGAGCGGGATCCACTTGTGCAGGATGTCGTTCGACCACTGCACGTTGAACGAGCCGGCGAGCGCGGCATCCGCCAGCAGCGTGTTGTAGACCACACCCGTCGTCGCCATGTAGGTGGTCGAGGCGCCGCGCAGCGTCACGAGCAACGGCGGCTGCTCCGGCCTGCGGAACGCCCACACAGCCGCGACGACGAACACGGCCATGATGATCAGATTGCTCTGGATCGTGAAATAGCCGAAGAAGTTGAAGAAGTTGTAGACCGGCGACTGCACGCTGGCCTGCCACTGGGCGATCACGGCGATGAGGATCGCCGCGGCCGCCGTCAGCCGCAGAACGGCGAAGATGTATCTCACGGGGTCACCCTAGCGGGTGGGGTCGGAACGGGGCGATCATTCTGCGCCGGCCGGACGCCGCGTCGCGCCTGGTCGCGCGGGTGCTGCTCTACACGTCTACACGTTGAAGCGGAACTCCACCACGTCGCCGTCCTGCATGACGTAGTCCTTGCCCTCGATGCGGGCCTTGCCGTGGGCCCGGGCCTCGGCGATGGAGCCCGTCTCGACGAGGTCGTCGAAGGAGACCACCTCGGCCTTGATGAAGCCCTTCTCGAAGTCGGTGTGGATGACGCCGGCCGCCTGCGGGGCCTTGGCGCCCTGCGGGATCGTCCAGGCGCGCGACTCCTTGGGGCCCGCGGTCAGGTAGGTCTGCAGGCCGAGGGTGGCGAAGCCGATGCGGGCGAGCTGGTCGAGGCCGCTCTCCGTCTGGCCGGTGGAGGCAAGCAGCTCGGCGGCGTCCTCCGGCTCGAGGTCGATGAGCTCCGACTCGAGCTTGGCGTCGAGGAAGATCGCCTTGGCGGGGGCGACGAGGGCCGCGAGCGCGGCGAGCTGCGCGTCATCCGTCAGCACGCTCTCGTCGACGTTGAAGACGTAGATGAACGGCTTCGCGGTGAGCAGGCCGAGCTCGGCGATGGGCGAGAAGTCGATGTTCGACGACGAGAGCGGCTTGCCCGAGTCGAGCACCGCGCGCGCCTCCTTGGCCACGACGAGCACGTTGGGGTCGAGCTTCTTGCCCTTGACCTCCTTCTCGAAGCGGGCTTCCGCCTTCTCGAGGGTCTGCAGGTCGGCGAGGATGAGCTCGGTGTTGATGGTCTCCATGTCGCTCGCCGGGTTCACGGCGCCGTCGACGTGCACGACATCCGGGTCGACGAAGCCGCGCACGACCTGCGCGATCGCGTCGGCCTCGCGGATGTTGGCGAGGAACTTGTTGCCCAGGCCCTCGCCCTCGCTCGCGCCGGCGACGATGCCGGCGATGTCGACGAACGAGACGGCGGCCGGCAGGATGCGCTCGCTGCCGAAGATCTCGGCGAGCTTCGTGAGCCGGGTGTCGGGCAGGTTGACGACCCCCACGTTCGGCTCGATGGTCGCGAAGGGGTAGTTCGCGGCGAGCACCTGGTTCTTGGTGAGCGCGTTGAAGAGGGTTGACTTGCCGACGTTGGGCAGGCCGACGATTCCGATAGTGAGTGCCACGTTCCCCGATCCTACCCGGGGCCCATCTCGCGAGTGGACGCGAAACGGGTGTGCGGATGCCCGAGGACCCCCGTTTCGCGTCCACTCGCGAGGCGTGGCAGGCAGAGTCGGAGGGGGGTGAGACGATGAGGGCGTGCCATTGGAATTCACCGCGATCGACTTCGAAACCGCCAACTCGAGCAGCGCCTCCGCGTGCTCGGTCGGGCTCGTCAAGGTGAAGGAGGGGCGTGTCGTCGACCGGGCGAGCTGGTTCATCCGGCCGCCTCTCGGGCACGACTTCTTCCTCGAGTGGAACACCCGCATCCACGGCATCAGGGCGCAGGATGTCGCGGACGCCCGCACCTGGCCCGAGCAGCTGCCCGACCTCCTGGCCTTCGCCGACGGCGACGTCATGGTCGCGCACAACGCGGCCTTCGACATGGGCGTCATCCGCTCGGCGTGCGCCGCGACCTACCTCGACTGCCCGCAGCTCGACTACGTGTGCAGCCTGCAGGTGGCCCGCCGCACCTACGAGCTCGACTCCTACCGACTGCCCGTCGCCGCGATGGCCGCGGGCTTCGACGACTTCCGGCACCACGACGCCCTCGCCGACGCCGAGGCCTGCGCGGCGATCGTCGTGCACGCGGCGGGCCGGCACGGCGCCGGCGACCTCGCCGAGCTCGCCGCGGCCGCGCGGGTGAGTGTCAAGTCAATCGGGCCGGCCGCTGCCGCGGTCGCGACCGCGGCAGCACGATGAGCGACCCGGTTCTCCCGCCGCCGGCCCTCCGCTAGGGTCGGAGCATGGCGACGTCAAGCCACCACCGTCGACGTTGGGAGGGCCATGAACCGGGTTGAGTACCTGCTGCCCGCCGAGCTCTTCGCCGACCTCGACCGTTGGGGCGCCGATCCTCTCTACGAGCAGGTGGCCCACCGTATCGAGAGGGCGATCGCCGAGGGCCACCTGCCCTCGGGCGCGCGGCTCGAGAACGAGATCGCGTTCGGCGAGAGAGTGGGGCTCTCGCGCCCCACGGTGCGCCGCGCCATCCAGCAGCTCGTCGACAAGGGCTTCGTCGTGCGCCGCCGGGGAATCGGCACGCAGGTCGTGCAGGGCACGGCCTCTCGTGAGCTGCAGCTCACGAGCCTCTTCGAGGCCCTCGCCAAGGGCAACAAGCACCCGACGACGGTCATGCTGGCGCGCGAGATGGTGCCGGCGAGCGAGACGGTCGCCGAAGGCCTGGGGGTGGATGCCGCGACACCCGTGCTGCGCCTCAAACGCGTGCGCCTCGCCGAAGGCGTTCCCGTGGCCGTCATGGAGAACTTCCTGCCCGGCGACCTGAACGACATCGACGAGCACGACCTCGTCGAGCACGGGCTCTACCAGGTGCTGCGGGCACGGGGCAACGCGATCCGGGTCGCGCGGCAGGGCATCAGCGCACGGCTCGCGAGCGAGGAGGAGTGCCGGCTGCTCATGGTCGACGCGGGCTCCCCCGTGCTCACGATGCAGAGGACGGTCTTCGACGACTCCGGTCGGGCCATCGACTACGGCAACCACAGCTACCGGCCCGACATGTACACGATCGAGGTCACGCTCGTCGACAAGTGATGCGGCGCCGCATCACGTCGCGTCGCGCACCGCCGAGCGAGCTCCCGCCGGTGTCGGAGGCTGCTGCGACACTGAAGGCATGGATCCCATCCTCGCTCTTCTCATCGGCATCGTGATCGGCGCGATCGTCGGCGCGGCGATCGGCGTGCCCGTCGCTCTGCTCATGCGCGCACGACGCGTGAACGAGACGGCTCAGGCGGATGCCGCGGCCGAAGACCCCGCGCTCGTCGAGGCGCGCCACGTGGCCGAGCTCTCGGAGCTGCGCGCCGACGAGGCCCAGCTGCGCGCCGAGCTGCGCGCCGAGCTGGCCGCGCTCGACGCGACGGCCGACGCGCTGCGCGAGCAGCTGCTCGTGCACCAGAGCCAGTACCGCGAGCTCGTCGAGCGTCAGCGCTCGGAGCAGCTCGCCCAGAGCGAGCGCGAGCGCGCCGAGAGCAAGGTGCTGCAGGCGCTCGCGCCCGTGCGGGAGACGCTGCAGAGCATGCAGAAGAAGGTCACCGAGCTCGAGACGCAGCGCAGCACCCAGCACGGCGAGCTCACGCAGCAGCTGCGCTCCGCCACGGAGTCCGAGGAGCGCCTGCGCAGCACGGCGGAGTCCCTCGCCTCGGCCCTACGGGCCAACAGCACCCGCGGCGTCTGGGGCGAGACCCAGCTGCGCAGCGTCGTCGAGGCCGCCGGGCTCATCGAACGCGTCGACTTCGATGTGCAGTCGAGCATCGTCTCCGACGCCGGATCCGGCCGGCCCGACATGGTCATCCACCTCCCGGGCGGCAAGAACATCGCCGTCGACGCGAAGGTGCCCTTCAACTCCTACCTCGAGGCGAGCCAGATCCCGGCCTCGTCCACGGGCGCGGAGGGCGCGCGTCGCGAGAGCTACCTCAAACAGCATGTGAAGGCCGTGCGCGACCACATCACGACGCTCGGCAGCAAGGCCTACTGGCAGGGGCTCGAGGCATCCCCCGAGCTCGTCATCGCGTTCATCCCGAGCGAGTCGCTCGTGTCGTCGGCGCTCGAGGCCGACCCCTCGATCATGGAGTTCGCCTTCGGCAAGCGGGTCGCTCTCGCCTCCCCCGTCACCCTCTGGTCGGTGCTCAAGACCGTCGCCTTCAGCTGGCAGCAAGACGTGCTCACGAACGAGGCCAAGGAGCTCTTCGATCTGAGCCGCGAGCTGCACTCGAGGCTCGCCACGACGGCGACCCACATCGAGAAGCTGGGCCGCTCGATCGAGCGCTCCGTCAAGGACTACAACGGCTTCGTCGGCTCACTCGAACGCCAGGTGCTGCCGACGGCCCGCAAGCTCACGAAGCTCGACGAGTCGAAGGTGCTGAGCCCGCTCGCCGGCATCGAAGAGACCCCGCGCGAGCTCACGGCCTACGAGCTCGTCGCCGAACTCGAAGACGCCGCGGCGCTCGAGGCGCCGGCCGCAGAGCTCAGGCACGACCCGGTGCGGGCGCGTCTGAGTGATTGAACTGCTTGAGTGATTGAACTGCCGAGTGATTGAACTTCTGAGTGATTGAACTGCCGAACGGCTGAGCTGCCGAACGGCTGAGCTGCCGGGCGACTGAACCGGCTCTACTCGTCGAGCCACTTCGCGGCGAGGTGGTCGGCCTCGACGCGGCGGATGGTCCCCGACTTGCTGCGCAGCACGATGCTCTCGGTGCGGATGATGGGCCCGAGGCGGCGCACGCCGTTGACCAGTTGGCCGTCGGTGACACCGGTCGCGACGAAGAAGGTGTTGTCGCCGCGCACGAGATCGTCGACGTTGAGCACCTTGTCGACGTCGAGACCCGCGTCGATGGCCTTCTGGCGCTCGTCGTCGGTGCGCGGGTGGAGCTTCGTCTGGATGAACCCGCCGAGGGCCTTGAGAGCGCACGCCGTGACGACGCCCTCCGGGCTGCCGCCGATGCCCGCGCACATGTCGACGCGCGTGCCGTAGCGCGCCGCGTTGATGCCGCCGGCCACATCGCCGTCGAGCATCATGCGCGTCGCCGCACCGGCCGCACGGATGTCGTCGACGAGCTGCTCGTGCCGCGGCCGGTCGAGCACCGCGACGGTGATCTCGCCGACGTCTTTGCCCTTCGCCTTGGCGAGGGCGCGGATGTTGTCGCCGATGGGGCGTTCGATGTCGATGACCCCGTAGCCCGTGGCATCCGTCACGATCTTGTCCATGTAGAAGACGCTCGAGGCGTCGAGCATCGTGCCGCGGTCGGAGACGGCGATCATCGACAGGGCGTTCTGGCGGCCCGCCGCCGTGAGGCTCGTGCCGTCGATCGGGTCGACGGCGATGTCGCACGCCGGGCCGTGGCCGTTGCCGACGCGCTCACCGTTGAAGAGCATCGGAGCCCGGTCTTTCTCGCCCTCGCCGATCACGACGATCCCGTCGAAGTTGACGGTTCCGAGGAAGGCCCGCATGGCGTCGACGGCCGCGCCGTCGGCATCGTTCTTGCGGCCCTTGCCGATGTACGGGGTCGCGCGGATCGCCGCGGCCTCCGTCGCTCGAACGAGTTCCATCGCGAGGTTGCGGTCGGGGTGGAGGAAAAGAGAGGCGGTATCCGTGGAGATCACGATCGTGTCCTTCCGGGACGTGGTGGGTCGGGAATCAAAGACGAGAACAGGGCTCACGGTCGTGACGCTGCCCTTCTCCGAGCCTAGGCCAAGCCTGTGAACAGGGGAGTGAACGGCCCCGAATCGCTAGACTCGAAGCAACCACGCACGCACTCGTTGAGGAGAAGTCATGCCCATCGCCACCCCCGAGCAGTACGCAGAGATGCTCGACAAGGCCAAGACCCGCGGATTCGCATACCCGGCCGTCAACGTGTCCTCCTCGTCGACGATCAACGGCGTGCTCCAGGGCCTCACCGAGGCCGGTTCCGACGGCATCATCCAGGTCACGACCGGCGGCGCCGACTTCTTCGCAGGCCAGAGCGTCAAGGCCCGCGCCTCCGGAGCCCTCGCCTTCGCGCGCTTCGCCACCGAGGTCGCCAAGAACTATCCGATCACGGTTGCGCTGCACACCGACCACTGCCCGAAGAACGCGCTCGACGACTTCGTGCTGCCGCTCATCGCCGCCTCGGAAGAAGAGGTCAAGGCCGGCCGCAACCCGATCTTCCAGTCGCACATGTGGGACGGCTCGGCCATCCCCCTCGACGAGAACCTCGAGATCGCGAAAGACATGCTGCGCCGCACGAAGGCGATCAACGCCATCCTCGAGGTCGAGATCGGCGTCGTCGGCGGCGAGGAGGACGGCGTGAGCCACGAGATCAACGAGCACCTCTACACGACCCTGGATGACGCGATCAAGACGGTCGAGGCCCTCGGCCTGGGCGAGCAGGGGCGTTACATGGCCGCCCTCACCTTCGGCAACGTGCACGGCGTCTACAAGCCGGGCAACGTGGTTCTGCGCCCCGACCTGCTCAAGGAGATCCAGGACGGCATCGCCGCGAAGTACTCGACGGGCGAGAAGCCCTTCGACCTCGTCTTCCACGGCGGCTCGGGCTCGACCGACGAGGAGATCGCCGAGGCCGTGCGCAACGGCGTCGTCAAGATGAACATCGACACCGACACCCAGTACGCCTACAGCCGCTCGGTGGCCGACACCGTTCTGCGCAACTACGACGGCTTCCTCAAAGTCGACGGCGAGGTCGGCAACAAGAAGGTCTACGACCCGCGCTCGTGGGGCAAACTCGCCGAAAGCGCCCTCGCGGCCCGCGTGGTCGAGGCGACACAACAGCTCGGCTCCGCCGGGCATTCAGGACAGTAGACGATGACGGACACGAACGACCCCGACGACTCCGGGCAGCCGGGCGCCGAACCGCCGACGCAGCAGCCGGCCGAGCAGCCGAGCGACAACCGGCCGCGGCCGCGCTTCGGCGAGTACGCTCCCCCGGGCTACGTGTCGCCCGTCACCCCTCCAGAGCCTCCGCCCGCCCCCGGCCCGGCCGTGCCGCCGGCCCCCGCGGCGCCTTCCGGCCAGGCGCCCGGCCCGATCGCCCCCGGAGGCAACTTGCCCGGCTACCCGCCGCCGGGCTACTCCGCAGGCCCCCCGATGGGTTATCCGACCCAGCCCCCGGCCGCGCAGAAGCCGCGCACCTGGGATCTCATCCTCACGATCATCCTGCTCGTCTTCGGCCTCTTCGGAGCCTTCTTCGGCTCCGTGAGCGCCCTCAGCTCACCCACCACGCTGGCACAGTTCTACAGCCAGGAGGGCCTTCCCGACTACGTCACGCCCTCCAACGCCGGCGCCCTCATCACCACGATCGTCGTGACCCATGTCGTTCTCTACCTGATCGCGGTGGCCGGCTCGATCCTGCTGCTGCGCAGACGCAGGATCGCCTTCTGGCTGCCGCTCGTGATCGGGATCGTCGCGGCGATCATCTTCTGGTCCGTTTTCGCCACGCTGGTGCTCGCCGATCCGGCCTTCGCCGACTACGTGCAGCAGCAGAGCGGCATCTGAGGCTGAAGCGCTAGCGCTGAAGTCGTAGCGGGGCGGGCGAGGCTACTCGCCCGCCGCGTCTGCGCGCTGCCAGTCGAGCAGACGTGTGCGGCCGCCGAGCGCACGGGCGTCCTGCGCGCCGCTGCTGTCGGTGCGCAGCTCCTTCGGCAGGGAGAACATCAGGTCCTCCTCGGCCGTCTTCACCTGCTGCACGGTGCCGTATCCGGCTCCGGCGAGATCCTCGAGCACCTCCTGCACGAGCTCCTCGGGCACGGAGGCGCCGCTCGTGACGCCGACGGTGCTCACGCCGTCGAGCCACTCCTGCTTGATCTCGGAGGAGTAGTCCACCCGGTAGGCCGCCTTGGCGCCGTACTCGAGCGCGACGTCGACGAGACGCATCGTGTTGGAGGAGTTCGCCGAGCCCACGACGATGACCAGATCGGCGTCCTCCGCGACCTTGCGGATGGCGACCTGGCGGTTCTGGGTCGCGTAGCAGATGTCGTCGCTCGGCGGATCCTGGAGGTTGGGGAACCGCGCGCGCAGACGGCGGACGGTCTCCATGGTCTCGTCGACCGAGAGGGTGGTCTGCGACAGCCAGACGACCTTGTCGGGGTCGCGCACGACGACGGTGTCGGCCTCCTCGGGGCTGCCGACGAGCGTCGTGTGCTCCGGCGCCTCACCGGCTGTGCCCTCGACCTCCTCGTGACCCTCGTGGCCGATGAGGAGGATCTGCAGGTCTTTGCTCGCGAAGCGCACCGCCTCGCGGTGGACCTTCGTGACGAGGGGGCAGGTCGCGTCGATCGCCCGGAGCCCCCGCTCGGCCGCCGCGTTCACGACGGCGGGCGAGACGCCGTGCGCCGAGAAGACGATGTGCGAGCCGGCCGGCACCTCGTCGACCTCGTCGACGAAGATCGCGCCCTTCTTCTCGAGCTCCCTCACGACGTGGATGTTGTGCACGATCTGCTTGCGCACGTAGACCGGGGCGCCGTAGTGGTCGAGGGCCTTCTCGACGGCGACCACCGCTCTGTCCACTCCTGCACAGTAGCCGCGCGGGGCGGCGAGCAGCACACGTTTGGGCCCGGTGACGGGGGTATCCTTTAGCCTGTTGCGAGCACCGGGAACCCGGGGCATGCCGATGCCGATGGCCGGTGGATGCGCGATGTCAGTCACAGAGCAATTCTACGGCGCGTGCGCTGAGCACTCACTGACCCGATGGGAGCACCACGTGACGGATGACGCGCCGACCTTCGACGCCCCGTGGTCAGTCGGGCTGCTCTCCGCCAAGATCAAGGGCTACATCGACCGTCTCGGCACGGCCTGGATCGAGGGCGAGATCACCCAGTGGGGTGTGAGCGGCGGCAACGTCTACGGCAAGCTCAAAGATCTCACGGCCGACGCGACGGTCTCGTTCACCATCTGGTCGTCGGTGCGGGGCAAGATCCCCGACGACCTCAAGCAGGGCGACCGCGTCATCGCGCTCGTGAAGCCCAACTACTGGGTCAAGGGCGGCACGCTCACGATGCAGGTCTTCGAGATGCGCCACGTGGGGCTCGGCGATCTGCTCGAGCGGCTCGAGCGGCTGCGCGCCCTCCTCGCGAGCGAGGGGCTCTTCGACCCGGCCCGCAAGAAGCCCCTCCCCTTCCTGCCCCAGCGCATCGGCCTCATCACGGGCAAAGACAGCGACGCCGAGAAAGACGTGCTGCGCAACGCCCAGCTGCGCTGGCCCGCCGTGGAGTTCCGTGTCATCCACGCCGCCGTGCAGGGCGAGAGGGTCGTGAGCGAGGTGACGGCGGCCATCCACGAGCTCGACGCCGACCCCGAGGTCGACGTCATCATCGTGGCGCGCGGCGGCGGCGACTTCCAGAACCTCCTCGGCTTCAGCGACGAGTCGCTCGTGCGCGCCGCCGCGGCCTGCCGCACGCCGCTCGTGAGCGCGATCGGGCACGAGGCCGACCGGCCGCTGCTCGACGAGGTCGCCGACCTGCGGGCCTCCACACCGACGGACGCCGCGAAGCGCGTGGTGCCCGACGTCTCCGAGGAGCTCTCTCGCGTGCAGCAGTCCCGGGCGCGCCTCGGCATGCGGCTCACCTCCTTTCTCGCGAACGAGATCGACCGGGTCGAGCAGCTGCGGTCACGCCCCGCCCTCGCGACCACGAGCTGGATCGTCGACTCACGCGCCGAGGATCTCACGCGCTACGTCGCCCGGGGCGTCGAGCTCACGGGCCGGATGCTCGAGCGCGCCGAGAACCAGGTCGCCGAGCTGCGGGCCCACGTGCGCGCGCTCTCCCCGCAGCGCACCCTCGACCGCGGCTACGCGATCGCCCAGCTGCCCTCGGGCTCGGTCCTGCGGGCGGCAGGCCAGGCGCCGGCGGCGACCGAGCTGCTGCTCACCCTCGCCGAGGGCTCGATTCGCGCGACATCCACAGGCCCGGTCGCAGACCCGCACGACGGCGGGCAGAGCAAATAGAATGGATGCCATGCCCCCGACCACCGACGACATAGCGGCGCTCAGCTACGAGCAGGCCCGCGATGAGCTCGTTCGCGTCGTGAACGAGCTCGAGCAGGGCTCGTCGACTCTCGAAGAGTCCCTCGCCCTCTGGGAGCGCGGGGAGGCCCTCGCCCGGCGGTGCGAGGAATGGCTCATCGGTGCGAAGGCGCGCCTCGACGCAGCCCGCGCCGCCCAGCCCTCCGCCGACCGCCCATGAGCCCCACGAAGCCACCGCGCATCGTCGCGGAGCTCGGGCGCCCCGAGACGCCGGAGGAGACGGCGGCACGCAAGGCCGAGAACTCGCGCAACCACCGCAACCGGCAGACTCTCAACAACCTCGTCGCCTCCCTTCTCGCCACCGTGGGCCTGGCAATCGTCATCGTGCTGCTCGTGCCGCGCAACGACAACCCGATCGACCGCTCCGTCGACTACGCGGCCGTCGCCGTCGACGCCCAGCGCACGGTCGACGAGACCGCGCTGAGCCCCGAGCTGCCCGGCGGCTGGAGCGCGAACGCCGCCGAGGTGCGCACGGGCGGTGCCGACGGCATCGAGTACTGGTACATCGGCTTCATCACCCCGAAAGACGAGTTCGTTGGCCTCACTCAGGGCTTCGACACCAACCCCACCTGGCTCGACGAGCAGGTGGCGGGCACCCTGCCGAGCGCCACGACCACCATCGACGGCCGCCAGTGGGATGTCTACGACAACCGAGGCTCCGACGACGTCGGCAACGTCGAATACGCGCTCGTGACGCAGACGGGCGCAGACACGATCGTGCTCTTCGGCACCGCCGGCGACGCCGAGTTCGAGACGCTCGCGAGCGCCGTGTCCGCGCAGCTCGACCAGCAGAGATGAGCACGATGAACGACGACCGCACCCCGGAGCACGTGTGGCAGGAGATGCTGAGCGGCAACGAGCGATTCATCGTGGGCGCGCCGCAGCATCCTCGGCAAGACGTCGAACGCCGCCACGAGCTCGCCACCGCCCAGGCGCCTCTCGCCGCCCTCTTCGGCTGCAGCGACTCCCGCCTGGCCGCCGAGATCATCTTCGACAAGGGTCTCGGCGACCTCTTCGTCGTGCGCAACGCCGGCCAGGTCATCTCGGAGTCGGTCATCGGCTCGCTCGAATACGCCGTGGGCGTTCTGGGCGTCTCGCTCATCATCGTGCTCGGCCACGACGAATGCGGTGCCGTCCGGGCCGCGATCGACTCGCAGGGGGCGGATGCCGCGCCGCTGCCCCCGCACATCGACAACCTCATCCAGAGGATCGTTCCCGCCGTGCGCCGGGTCAAGACGCCCGTGGACGGCGTGATCGACCCCGCGACGGTCGATGCCTCCGAGGTCGGCCGGGAGCATCTGCGCGACACGGTCGCCGAGCTCCTGGAAAGCTCCGAGATGATCACGAGCGCCATCGCAGAAGGTACCCTGGCTATCGTCGGTGCGAACTATCGGCTTCTCGAGGGCCGTGCCGTGCCCGACATCGTCGTCGGAAACGTCTGAGACCCGCGGGTCGCCGAAGAAGCACGAACACCGGATCAACCGCCTCGACACCGAATAATCAACGCAACACCAACGAATCGCCCCAACCAGCCTTAAGGACAGTCACACAGTGGTGGAGAACTCGAACCCCGAGTACCGGATCGAACACGACACGATGGGCGAGGTGAGGGTGCCGAAAGACGCCCTCTACGGCGCACAGACCCAGCGAGCCGTCGAGAACTTCCCGATCTCCGGCTCCGTTCTGGAGTCGGCCCAGATCGCGGCGCTCGCACGCATCAAGAAGTCGGCCGCGCTGGCCAACGCCCGGCTCGGCGTGCTCGACGACGACGTCGCGGCCGCCATCGCCCAGGCCGCCGACGAGGTCATCACGGGCGCGCTCGACAGCGAGTTCCCCATCGACGTCTACCAGACCGGCAGCGGAACCTCCTCGAACATGAACATGAACGAGGTGCTCGCCACCCTCGCGAGCCGCAGCCTCGGCCGCCCCGTGCACCCCAACGACCATGTGAACGCCTCGCAGTCGTCGAACGACGTCTTCCCGACATCCGTTCACATCGCGGTCACGAGCGCGCTCATCGACAACCTCATCCCCTCGCTCGACCATCTCGCCGTCGCCCTCGAGGCGAAGGCCGAGCTGTGGGCCGGAGCGGTCAAGG
The DNA here is from genome assembly GCF_002797855.1 of Compostimonas suwonensis. Classification (GTDB taxonomy): domain Bacteria; phylum Actinomycetota; class Actinomycetes; order Actinomycetales; family Microbacteriaceae; genus Compostimonas; species Compostimonas suwonensis. The sequence continues at coordinate 456,305 of NZ_PGFB01000003.1, read as the reverse complement.
CCGGCCGCACCCACCTCATGGATGCGACCCCCGTGACCCTCGGGCAGGAGTTCGGCGGCTACGCGGCCCAGGTGCGCTACGGAATCGAACGTGTGCGGAGCACGATCAACCGCGTCGCCGAGGTGCCGCTCGGCGGCACGGCCGTCGGAACCGGCATCAACACCCCCGCGGGATTCCCCCAGCTCGTCATCGAGCTGCTCACGCTCGAGACCGAGCTGCCGATCACCGAGGCCCGCGACCACTTCGAGGCGCAGGGCGCGCGCGACGCCCTCGTCGAGGCATCCGGCGCGCTGCGTGTGCTCGCCGTGAGCCTCACCAAGATCAGCAACGACCTGCGCTGGATGGGCTCCGGGCCCAACACGGGTCTCGGCGAGCTGCACATCCCCGACCTCCAGCCCGGCTCCTCGATCATGCCCGGCAAGGTCAACCCGGTCATCCCCGAGGCGGTGCTGCAGGTCGCCTCGCGGGTCATCGGCAACGACGCGACGATCGCCTGGTCGGGCGCCTCGGGCTCCTTCGAGCTCAACGTCGCGATCCCGGTCATGGGCACCGCCCTGCTCGAGTCGATCCGCCTGCTCAGCCAGGCCTCCCGCGTGCTCGCCGACAAGACGATCGACGGCCTCGAGGCGAACCTGGAACGCGCACGCGCCCTCGCCGAGTCCTCCCCCTCGATCGTCACGCCGCTCAACCGGGTCATCGGCTACGAGGCGGCCGCGAAGGTCGCCAAGCACGCCGTGTCGCGGAGCATCACGATCCGCGAGGCGGTCATCGACCTCGGTTTCGTGGAGCGCGGCGAGGTCAGCCTCGAGCTGCTCGACTCCGCGCTCGACGTGCTCTCGATGACCCGCCCGCCCCAGGGCTGACATCCCCACGACGCGCCGAGCGCGGGTTTGTTGCCGAGCGCGCCACACCGGCGCTCGTCGTTCGGCAACAAACCCGCGCTCGGTGTTTCTCAGGGCACAAGAACAAGACCGTCGAGCGCCGGTGCGAGCCAGGCGCCGGCGAGCATAAAGGGCCCGAACGGCATCCGCGCCGCCGGTGACCGTCTGCGGCGCGCGAGCACGAGAGCGGATGCCGCGACCACCCCTCCCCCGAGGAACGCGAGCACCACGCCCACGACCGTCGCGCCGACCCCCACGAGCCCGAGCGCGCCGCCGATCAGCAGGCCGAGCTTGACGTCGCCCATGCCCATGCCGCCGCCCGCGTGGAGCAGCAGCAGGAACAGCGGGTAGCCCAGGGTGCAGGCGAGCGCGAGCGGAAGGGCCGCGGCATCCTGCACGCCCTGCCAGACGAGGCCCGTGACGACGACCGGATAGCCCGGCAGCACGAGTGCGTTGGGCAGCCGGTGCCGGGCCACGTCGACGCGCCACAGTTCCGGCGTGACCGCCGCGAGGTAGAGGAGCGGGGGCAGGGCCGGGGCGACTCCCACGGCGGCGACCGCGAGAGCCGCGAGAGCTACGGCGAGCCCCGAGAAGAGGGCGATCCGCCAGGGGTCTCGACGTGACATCCCCGCAGCCTAGACAGCGCGCGCGATCGCTCGCGCACGCTGTCCACAGGCTGGACGCGCGAACGCACAGGCGAGTGACGGCAACTCATGCCGCAGAGCACCGCGTCATCCGACACGCCGGGATTCAGCGGTCGATACGGCGCTGCAGCCAGAGTTGCCGTCACGGAGCCATGCCGGAGCGATCCGATCAGGCTGTCAGGCGACCTCGTTCGACTCGAGCATCTCGGTCACGAGGGCGGCGATCGCCGAGCGCTCCGAGCGGGTGAGGGTGATGTGCCCGAAGAGCGGGTGCCCCTTGAGCGTCTCGATCACCGAGGCGACCCCGTCGTGCCGGCCGACCCGCAGGTTGTCGCGCTGGGCGACGTCGTGGGTGAGCACAACGCGGGAGTTCTGGCCGACCCTGCTGAGCACCGTCAGCAGCACGTTGCGCTCGAGCGACTGCGCCTCGTCGACGATCACGAAGGCGTCGTGCAGCGACCGGCCGCGGATGTGCGTGAGCGGCAGCACCTCGAGGATGCCGCGGTCGAGCACCTCCTCGAGCACGTTGTCGGAGACGATGGCCCCGAGCGTGTCGAACACCGCCTGTGCCCACGGGTTCATCTTCTCCGCCTGATCGCCGGGAAGGTAGCCGAGCTCCTGGCCGCCGACCGCGTAGAGCGGGCGGAAGACCATGATCTTCTTGTGCTGCTGGCGTTCGAGCACGGCCTCGAGCCCCGCGCACAGGGCCAGAGCGGACTTCCCCGTACCAGCTCGACCCCCCAGCGACAGGATGCCGATCTCCGGATCGAGCAGGAGGTCGATGGCGAGGCGCTGCTCCGCCGAACGTCCGTGCAGCCCGAAGACGTCGCGATCGCCGCGCACGAGCTTGAACTCGCGTTTTCCCGTGACCCGGCCGAGGGCCGAGCCGCGATCCGAGTGGATGACGAGACCCGTGTTGACGGGCATGTCCTCGACGAGCGCCGACTCCATGGTCTCGTGCTCGTAGAGGTCGGCCATGTCACCGGAGCCGAGCGTGATGTCGCCCATCCCGGTCCAGCCGGAGTCGACGGCGAGCTCGGCGCGGTACTCCTCGGCGGCGAGGCCGATCGAGGCGGCCTTGACCCGCAACGGCAGGTCTTTCGACACGACCGTGACCGCGAGCCCGTCGTTGGCGAGGTTCTGGGCGACGGCGAGGATGCGCGAGTCGTTGTCGCCGAGCTGCAGGCCCGAGGGCAGAACCGACATGTTGGAGTGGTTGAGCTCGACCCGCAGCGAACCGCCCTCCCCCACCGGGATCGGGAAGTCGAGGCGTTCGTGCTGGATGCGCAGCTCGTCGAGGTTGCGGAGCGCCTGCCGGGCGAAGTATCCGATCTCCGGGTCGTTGCGTTTCGACTCGAGCTCGCTCACGACGACGACGGGCAGTACGACGGCGTGCTCAGCGAACCGGAACATCGCCTTCGGGTCGGACAGCAAGACCGAGGTATCCAGTACGTAGGTACGCTCGGTCTGTTCGATCCTGTCGGCCGTCTGCTGCGACTCCCCGTAACGGGTTCCGTCGCCCTGCCGACGTTCTGGCTGTTGAGTTTTCTCCGGCTGTTGAATATGCAGTGAGGCCACAACCACTCCCACCCCGAGTCGCATTGCGCTCTCGGATTCTTGGCGAGCCGGCCACATACGATGCGAGAACGAACTTACGTGGCCGTCTCGATCAGGCGCCATACCTGATGAGCACGACGCTACGCACACGAAACGAATCTCGCGTGAACGACACGCACATTTATACGGCGTTCACACGGGCGCCCGGCGTGCGGATTCCGGGGGCCGTCGGGTGGTGCGGTCGAGCCCGCCGGGCTCAGTAGTTGGAGGCCGTCGCGAAGGAGGTCAGCGCCGCCTGGAGCATGTCGAGGGTGTCCTGTCCCGTCGACACGTGCACGCTCAGCCGCACCGAGGACGTCCTGGTCGTCGCCGTGATCCCGTGGTTGAAGAGGGATGCCGCGAGCACCGTCAGCTGCCCGGTCGGCGGTTCGAGCACAACGAGGCCGGCCCGCTCGCTCTCGTCGCGCGAGGAGGTGACGGTGAGGGCGAACTCGTCGGCGAGGTCGATGACCCGCGACACGCGCTCGGCGATGTCGGCCTGGATGTCGGCGACGCCCACGCTGTGGATCTCCTCGAGCGCCGCGGCGAACCGCGCCTGCGCGACGCGGTCGGGGTTGCTGATGGAGAACGCCCGGGCGGAGTGCGAGGGCGGCGGCACGTCGTCGAAGGGGGTGCCCTCGACATCCGTCGCCGAGAATCCGGAGATCACAGGGTCGAGCTGCTCGAGAGCACGGTCGCTCAGGGCCATGAACCCGGTGCCCCAGCCCGCGCGCGTCCACTTCTGGCCGCCCGAGACGACGACGTCGGCGACCTCGTAAGGGGCGTCGACGACGCCGAAGCCCTGGATCGCGTCGACGATGAGCAGCCGATCGCCGATGACCTGGCGGATGCCCTCGATGTCGGCGAGGTAGCCCGTGCGCGAGTCCACGAGGCTCACGGCGACCGCGGCGGTCGTGGGCGTGATCTGGTCGCGGATCTGGCCCGGGGTGACCCGGCCGTGGTCGGTCTCGAGCCACAGCGGCGTCACGACGCCGAGGTGCTCCGAGGCGCGCACGGCTGCGAAGGTGAGACTCGGGAACTCGGCGGCGGAGAGGAGCACCCCACCGGTGAGCCCGAACATCGCGTGCATGAGCCCCGAGCTCGCGTTCGGCTGGAAGACGACGTGGTCGGAGGGGAAGCCGGTGAGGGCCGAGACGGCGTCGCGCACGCGCTGGTCCTGCTCCTCGAGGTGCGCGAGGCTGCCGAAGCGGGCGCGGGCGAGAAGCTCGGTCTGCACCTGGATCTCATCGAGAACGGATGTCGCCAGGGGCCCGATGCGGCCGAAATCGAGGTATCCCGGCTCATCGCTGAACCGGCTCGCGAACTCGTCGACGGTGGTCATCGTCTCCCTTCCCAGCGCTCATTCTGACAGAGCCGCCACCACCTCCTCGACTCGCACCCTCCCACATGCAGGAGCCCGCGCGGTCAAGGGGGCGGATCCGGGTGCCGATCGGGCAACCGGCACCCGGATCTCCTGCATATGGGGTGCGGGCGGGCAGGGCAGCTGGTGCGGGCGGGGCGGGGCAGCTGGGAGCGTGGCGACTGGGGGCGTGGCTAGCCGCCGAAGCGCCGGTTGCGACGCGAGTAGTCCCTGAGCGCGCGGAGGAAGTCAACCTCGCGGAGATCGGGGCCGAGCGCCTCCATGAAGTAGAACTCGCTGTGCGCGCTCTGCCAGAGCATGAAGTCGCTCAGCCGCTGCTCCCCCGAGGTGCGGATCACGAGGTCGGGGTCGGGCTGGCCGCCCGTGTAGAGGTGCTCTCCGATGAGGTCGGGGGTCAGCACGGCGGCGAGGTCTTCGATCGTGCCGCCCTGCAGGTGGTGGGCGGCGATGATGCTGCGCACGGCATCCGCGATCTCGGTGCGGCCGCCGTAGCCGATCGCGAGGTTGACGTGCAGCCCCGTGTTGCCCGCTGTACGGGCCTCAGCGGCCTTGAGAGCCTCGACGAGCGGTACGGGCAGCCCTTCGACCGAGCCGACGTGCTTGACGCGCCAGTCGCGGTAGTGCGAGAGGTCTTCCGCGAGCTCGGCGATGATCTCGATGAGGGCGTCGAGCTCTTCGCTCGACCGGTTGCTGAGGTTGTCCGACGAGAGCAGGTAGAGCGTCACGACCGAGATGCCCAGGTCGTCGCACCACTCGAGGAACTCGCGCATCTTCGCGGCCCCGGCCCGATGGCCGTGGGCTGCCGTCTCGAAGCCGAGCTGGCGCGCCCAGCGCCGGTTGCCGTCGATGATCATGGCCACATGGTGTGGCAGGGTCTGGGGGGCGAGGCTCTGCCGCAAACGCTTCTGGTAGAGCTCATACAGGAGACCCCGCCCGAGGGGGACTTGCCGCTTGCTCACAGGCCTACGTTAGTCCACCGCGGGCGCAAGACTCACAGCTTGGCTCCGGCGGGCCTCCCGTAGTCTTGCTGCATGATCGCCCCGGAGTCCCCCGACACGCGCGAACCCGTCGCCGCGCCCGCGTCGGATGCAGCGACGGATGCCGCAACGGATGCCGCGGTCGACCGTGCCGCCGACGCCGGCCCCGAGCTCCCCCATCTGCCCCTCATCGACGCCGCGCAGCCCTACGTCGGCGAGATCAAACCGACCTGGCGCGGCTGGATCCACGCGGCGACCTTCCCGGTCGCGATCGCGCTCGGCATCGTGCTCATCACCCTCGCCGACGGCCCGGCCGCGAAGTGGAGCAGCGCGGTCTACATGCTGACCTCGCTGCTGCTCTTCGGCAACTCCGCGCTCTACCACCGCTTCGATTGGAAGCCGCGCACGAAGGTCATCCTCAAGCGCATCGATCACGCGAACATCTTCCTGCTCATCGCGGGAAGCTACACGCCGATCACCGTGCTGAGCCTGCCGACCGACAAGGCCGTGCTGCTGCTGAGCCTCGTCTGGGCGAGCGCGATCCTCGGCATCGGCTTCCGTGTCTTCTGGATCAGCGCCCCCCGTTGGCTGTACACGCCGATCTACGTGCTCATGGGCTGGGGCGCGATCATGTTCATCGTCGACTTCTTCCAGGCCAACGCGGCCATGATGATCCTCATCCTCGTGGGCGGCCTGCTCTACACGGCGGGTGCCGTCTTCTACGGCATCAAGAAGCCGAACCCGTTCCCGGGCGTCTTCGGCTTCCACGAGATCTTCCACACCTTCACGGTGCTCGCCTTCCTGTGCCAGTGGGTCGGCATCTTCCTCGTGGCGATCGACCCGCCCATCCTCGGCTGACCCGGGCGCGCTCCTAGCCCGGCCGGCCGGCCATGCGGGCAGCGGATGCCGCGGGGCCGTAGTACTCGGCGATCGCGGCGAGCTTCCGCGGCTCGGTGTACACGAGCACCCTCTGGTCGTCCCCGCAGCTGAACTCGCTGTCGGGCTCGCCGAACTCGCCCGTGAGGAAGCCGGTGTCGATCGCGAGCTCGTCGCCCCGTCCGTTGACGTAGAAGAAGCTCCCCGCCTCGAGCGCGTAGTCACGGTTGGTGAGCCAGTCGGAGAGCTCGCCGGCATCCGTCACCTGGACGAGCCGGAAGCCGCGCTCGGAGGTGAGCGACATCCGGCGGGCGTCGGAGAAGGTCGCGTAGCCGGTCAGCGCGCCCTCGGGGAGACCCTCGTCGAGGCACTGCGTCTCGGCGCTCCGGTAGCCGAAGTAGCGCTCGCCGTGCGCCAGGTTGGGCACGGCGCCCACGAACAGCCCCACCGCCACGACAGCCGTGGCGGCGATCGGCAGCGCCCGCCCCGCCCAGCCGCGCGGCAGCGCCATGAGCACGAAGACGAAGGGGGCGATGAGCACGGGCCAGAGGTAGAGGTAGTTGGTGACCATGAGCACGGCGGTTCCTGCGAGCCCGGTGAGCGGCACGAGCCCCAGATACACGGCGACGAGCAGGCGATCGTCGGGTGTGCGCGTCCGCCGCAGGTACACAGCGGCGGCGGTCACGGCCCCGATGAGGCACACGATCGACAGGATGACGCCGAGCACGAGCACGACCCTCGTGCTCGTGTCGTAGGCGAGGTAGTCGAGGTAGGGGCCGAAAGCCTCCAGCCTCCTGCGGAACACCTCGGGGTCGATGTAGCTGAGCGGCGAGGTGCCCTGCAACGGCGCCAGGAGGAGCAGCCGCAGGGCGAGGGCGCCGAGCAGCACGAGAGCGGCGGTCGCGATCGGTCGCCCCGTCGCGCGGATGCCCCGGCGCAGCCCGCGCACGAGGAGCGCGCAGACGAAGGCGGGAACGGCGAACACGAGGGCGAGCGGGTTGGACGCGGCCGTGAACGCGAGGCCGACCCCGATGAGCGTGCGGGCCCGCCGACTGCGCACCAGGAAGAGCGCGGGAGCGGCCACGACCATCAGGTACATGCCGAAGTAGTAGCTCGGCGCCAGGTGGTAGGAGACGAGCCAGCTCGTTCCGATGAGCGGGAGGATCAGGAGGGGCGTCGTGGCGACGGCCGCGCGGGCGAGCCACGACGAGATCCGCTCGCGGGGGTGGAGCAGCCCGAGCACCCCGAGAAGGGCCAGGAAGAGCAGACAGTTGTTGATCACCGCGACGAACAGGTAGTAGAGGTAGACGTCGCCCGCGCCGAGCAGATAGGCCGCGAAGCTGATCGGCAGCTCGGGGAAGACGTAGACCTGCGGGGAGAAGCTCCAGGCCAGGTCGCGGCCGGCGAAGACGTCTTGCACGACCTGGAAGAGAACGCCGTTGTCGCTGCTGCGCAGCTCCCAGCCGACGGGCCAGTTGGCCCCGCCCGCATCCCCCGCCCGCACGAGGAAGACGAGGGCGGTGAGAAGGCCGATGGCGACGGTGGCCCCGACGACCGCCCCGACAGAACCCGCTGACCCAGAGCCCACGGACGCAGAGCCCTCAGACGCAGAACCCTCAGACGCAGAACCCGCGGACGCAGAGCCCTCCACGGGATCAGCCCCGCCGGCTGCGTTCGAGGCGACCGTCACCGGGCAATGCTAGGGCACGGCCGTATGAGCGGCGCTCAGCCTTTCGAGGGAGCGCCGGAATCGCGTGACGAACCCGATGGCGAGCTCGTGCCCGCACCCGACGCCGAACCGGCCGCGGAACCCGCCCCCGCCGCCTGCGCCGCGACCTCGGCCGCGAGACGCTCCTGCACCTCGGCCCGGTAGTTGGTGCGCCGGATGCGACGCACCATGTCGAGGATGAGCAGCACGGTCGCGACCGCGATGAAGAAGATGCTGAAGAACCCGATGACCCCCGGGGTGACGGTGTCGGGGTTGAACTCCTCGTCGGCGAAACGGGCGAGTGCCGGGAGCGCTCCCTGAACGATGGTCATGCCTCATCCTCGATTCCGGCGAAAAGATCGCTCTCGGGCATGCTGGTCTGCACACTCGATTCTACGAGCTCGAAGTCCTCGTAGGGCCACGCTTCGCGTTGCAGCTCGTTGGGCCAGAAGAAGAACTCGCTGTCGGGCGCGACCTGGCTCGCGTGGGAGCGCAGGGCGGCGTCGCGCGCCTCGAAGAACTCGCCGACCGGAACCCGCGTCGTGGCGGTCTGCGGGCGCTCCGACATCCACGAGGCGATCTCCTCGAGACGCTCGACGAGGGGCGAGCCGGGCATCCGCTCCGAGAGCATCGCGTGCACGGCCGTGGCCTTCTGCGCGTTGAGGATGCGGTCGTAGTACAGCTTCGAGATCTGCCAGGGCTCCCCGGCATCCGGGTACCGCGTCGGATCGGCCGCCGCACGGAAGGCCTCGACCGAGACCTGGTGGCAGCGGATGTGGTCGGGATGCGGGTAGCCGCCGTTCTCGTCGTAGGTGACGAGCACGTGCGGCCGGTAGTCGCGCACGAGGTTCACGAGCGGCGCGGTCGAGATCTCGAGCGGGATCGCCGCGAAGGAGTTGGCCGGCAGCGTGCCGTCCTCCCGCGCCATGCCCGAGTCGACGTAGCCGAGCCAGTGGTGCTCGATGCCCAGGACGGCCTGCGCCGCGGCCATCTCGCGGCGTCGCAGCCCGGGCAGGTCGCGGTGCGCCATCGCGACGGCGTCGACGGCCGGGTTCAGGATGTCGCCGCCCTCGCCGCCCGTGCAGCTGACCACCATCACGCTCGCCCCGCGGCTGCGGTAATAGGCGTAGGTGGCCGCGCCCTTGCTCGACTCGTCATCGGGATGCGCATGCACCGCCAGCAATCGCAGTGTCACGTGCCTTCTCAACTCTCCGGTCGCTCGTCCCGGTCATCAATTCACAGGGAATGCCAATAGCCTTGGAACCTCAAGCGTAATCGTTTCTTCTGTGGAGTTCTTGTGGCTGTGACCGACGAGATCGCGAGCCGTTACGGCCGCACCCCCTCCCGCGCGCGCCGGGACCGGTGGCTGCTCGGCGCGCTCGGGGCCGTCATCGTCGTGGTGGTCGCGGTCTGGGTGGTCTGGGCGGGTCTCGACGGCTCCACTCCCACGGTCGAGGCGCAGGACATCGGGCACACGGTCGTCGACGAGCACACCGTGAGCGTGGAGTTCGAGGTGTCGGTGCCCACGGGCACGGCGACGAGCTGCGCCGTGCAGGCTCTCGACGAGAACTTCACCGTCGTCGGCTGGAAGGTCATCGACCTGCCGCCCTCCGATGTGCACACCCGGCGCTTCACCGAGGTGCTGCGCACCATGCAGCCGAGCAACACGGGCTTGATTTACCGCTGCTGGCTCACTTAGCATGTTGTGTTCGCCCTGACGTCTTCGTCAGGGCGTCGATGCATATAAGGCGTCGCGCGAATAAGGAGTGGTGCAATTGTCTCAGGACCCATCGGTCACCTGGCTCACCCAGGACGCCTACGACCGTCTGACCAAGGAGCTTGACCACCTCAGCGGAAGCGGTCGCGAGGAGATCGCCAAGAAGATCGAGCTGGCCCGCGAGGAGGGCGACCTCAAGGAGAACGGCGGCTACCACGCGGCCAAGGAGGAGCAGGGCAAGATCGAGGCCCGCATCCGCCAGCTGACCCAGCTGCTGCGCACCGCCGAGGTCGGCGAATCCCCCGAGAGCAACGGCGTGGTCGAGTCGGGCATGGTCATCACGGCGCTCATCGCGGGCGACGAGAGCGTGTTCCTGCTCGGCAACCGCGAGATCGCGGGCGACAGCGACCTCGACGTCTATAGCGAGGCGAGCCCGCTCGGTGCCGCCATCATCGGCATGAAGGTCGGCGAGAAGGGCGGGTACACGGCACCGAACGGTCGCGACATCCCGGTCGAGATCGTCGCCGTGGAGACCTACGCGGGCCAGTAGAGCTCCGCAGCCGACAGGCGGGCCGCTGAGCGGGCGAGAGCCCTACTCGTCGACGATGGGGTCGTAGCCGGCTTCACGCAACTTCGAGACGACCTCGGCGCGGTGATCCGGCCCCCGGGTCTCGATGCTCATCTCGAGCTCGACCTGGCTGATCTGCAGGCCGCGGCCGTGCCGCGTGTGCAGCACCTCGACGACGTTCGCGTTGGCCTCCGCCACGATCTGCGAGGTGCGCGCGAGCTGGCCCGGGCGATCGGGCAGCATGATGCGCAGCTTGAGATAGCGGTCGGATGCCGCGAGCCCGTGGCTGATGACCCGCTGCATGAGCAGCGGATCGATGTTGCCGCCGCTCAGCAGCGAGACCGTCGGCCCCGCCGCGGGAGAGATGGCTCCCGCGAGGATCGCGGCCGAGGCCACGGCTCCCGCCGCCTCGACGACCTGCTTGGCGCGCTCGAGCAGCACGACCATGGCCTTCGCGATGTCGTCTTCGCTGACGGTGACGACCTCGTCGACGGCGTCGCGGATGATCGCGAAGTTGAGGGCTCCGGGCCGTCCGACCGCGATGCCGTCGGCGATCGTCGCGCCCACGGTGATGTCGACGGGATGCCCTGCCACGAGTGAGGGCGGGTACGCGGCCGCGTTCGCCGCCTGCACCCCGATCACGCGCACCGTGCGACCGAGGCTCGCCGCCTTCTGCTTGAGGGCGCTCGCGATGCCCGAGATGAGGCCGCCACCGCCGATCGGCACGATGATGGTGTCGAGATCGGGCACCTCGTCGAAGATCTCGAGGCCGAGGGTGCCCTGGCCGGCGACGACGTCGGGGTGGTCGAAGGGCGGGATGAAGATCGCACCCGTCGCCGAGGCGAACTCCTCCGCGGCGACGAGCAGCTCCTCGATCGTGTGACCGCGGAGGATGACATCCGCTCCGTAGCTCTTGGTGGCCTGCAGCTTGGGCAGGGCGACGCCGAGCGGCATGAAGATGGTCGCGTGGATGCCGAGCTCACGCGCGGCGAAGGCGACGCCCTGCGCGTGGTTGCCCGCCGATGCGGCGACGACACCGCGCGCGCGTTCCTCCGCGCTCAGCTTGGCCAGCCGGTTGTACGCGCCGCGGATCTTGTAGGAGCCCGTGCGCTGCAGGTTCTCGAGCTTGAGCAGCACGGGTGAGCCGAGCACCTCGCTCAGGTGCCGCGAGTTCTCGATCGGCGTGGTCTGCACGACCCGCGCGACGACCTCCCGGGCGGCCTCGAAGTCGGCGAGCGTGGGGCCTGCGAGGGTTGTTTCAGTCATCCGTGGTGCTTTCTCTGGCGGGGTTCGTCTGGGCCGTCGATCCCGCCGCCGGCGCGGGCGGAACCGGCCGCACCTGGCGGACGGATCGGCGCTGGCCGAGGTTGCGGGGAACCGTCTGCCACAGCGGCGAGACGGCGACATCCGCCGGTGGCGCTGCACTGCGCCAGGCTCCGCTGGAGATGTAGTGGACGATCACGTTGAGCACGGCGGCGAAGGGCACCGCGAAGAGGGCGCCGGGGATGCCGGCGAGCAGGGTTCCGGCGGCCACGACGAGCACGACCGCGAGCGGGTGCACCTTCACGGCGGAGCCCATGATGAGCGGCTGCAGCACGTGGCCCTCGACCTGCTGCACGAGCAGCACGATGCCGAGCATCACGAGGGCGATGATCCATCCGTTGAAGACCAGGGCGATGATGACCGCGACGGCCCCCGTCACGACGGCACCGACGATGGGGATGAAGGAGCCGAGGAACACGAGCACGCCGATGGGCAGCGCGAGCGGCACGCCGAGCAGGGCGGCGCCCACGCCGATGCCGACGGCGTCGATGGAGGCGACGAGGATCTGCACCTTCACGAAGTTGCCGAGCGTCGTCCACCCCGCCTTGCCCGCGCCGTCGACGGCCGCCCGGGCCCTGCGCGGGAAGACCCGCACGATCCAGGCCCAGATGCCCTTGCCGTCGATGAGCATAAAGAGCGTGCTGAAGAGAACGAGCAGCAGGCCGGTGAGCACGTGGCCGAGCGTCGAGCCGAACGACAGGGCGCCCGAGACGAGCACCTGGCTGTCTTGCTGGATGGCCGCCCAGGCCTGGTCGAGGTAGGACTGGAACTGGTCGTCGCTGATCTGCAGCGGGCCGTTGAGCAGCCAGTCGCGGAACTCCTCGTAGGCCTGCATGCTCTGCTCCTGCAGGGCGGGCAGGCCCGAGCGGATCTGGAAGACCACGAGCACCACGAGACCGGAGACGACGACGATCGCGCTCAGGAGGGCAGCGGCGACCGCGAGGCCCTTGGGCCAGCCGTGCCGCTGCAGGAAGTTCGAGAAGGGCACGAGCAGCGCCGAGAGCAGAACCGCGATGAGCACCGGGATGACGATGAGCCGCAGCTGGATGACCAGGAAGATCACCACGGCGATGAGCGCGCCGACGAGGAGCAGACGCCACGACCAGGCCGCGGCCAGCCGGACCCCCGGCGTCACCGACTCGTTCTCGTCGAATTCCGGCACGGGCACAGGCGCAGGCGCGTCCTCGTCCCGTCGCTTCGGGAAGAGCGAGAACCTTCGTGACTTGCCCGTCGACTCCGCCATCGACTCAGTCTATGTCCGCTCGTATTCTCGTGGCGGTATGCGCCGGATTCTCTGCTCGTTCCCTGCTTGCTGCTCGTTCCCTGCTCGACGGGCACGGCTCTATTCGACGGGCACGGGGACGGGCCGCAGGGCCAGGCGCACGACTGCGCCGGGAGCGGGCTGGTCGCTCACACTGTGCTGCACCGAGAGCAGGAGCCCGTCTCCGACCCGCACGGTCGTGCGGCGCAGCGATCCGAGGAAGCTCGTCGTGACGACCGTCGCCTCCAGGCCGTCCGCCGCGAACTCGATGTTCTCCGGCCGCAGGAAGACCCGCACGGCCCCGTCGGCGGTCGTGGGATCGACGAGGGGCAGGCGCTGGCCGAGGACCTCGACCGCTCCGCCGCTCACGATGCCGTCGACCCGGTTGCTCAGGCCGATGAACTCGGCGACGAACGCCGAGCGCGGCTGCACGTAGAGCTCCTCGGGGGTGCCGATCTGCTCGATGTTGCCCGCCTTCATGACCGCGACCCGGTCGGCGACGGCGAGCGCCTCCTCCTGGTCGTGTGTGACGAAGAGCGTCGTGATGCCGAGATCCGACTGGATGCGGCGGATCTCGTCGCGCAGCTGCACCCGCACCTTGGCGTCGAGCGCCGAGAGCGGCTCGTCGAGCAGCAGCACCCGGGGCTCGGTCACGAGGGCGCGCGCGAGCGCCACGCGCTGCTGCTGACCTCCCGAGAGCTGGTGGGCGTAGCGCCCCTCCAGGTGGCCGAGGCCGACCATCTCGAGGGCCTCGCGCGCGCGACGTCGGCGATCGTCGGCGGCGACCTTGCGCATCCGCAGCCCGAACTCCACGTTCTGGCCCGTCGTGAGATGGGGGAAGAGCGAATAGGACTGGAAGACCATGCCCATGTCGCGCTTGTTCGCCGGCACCGTCGAGACGTCGTCGCCGTCGAGCAGGATGCGCCCGTCGTCGATCTCCTCGAGGCCCGCGAGGCAGCGCAGGGCCGTCGTCTTGCCGCAGCCCGAGGGGCCGAGCAGCGCGATGAACTCCCCCGGCTGGGCTGTGAAGCTCACCCCGGTCAGGGCGCGCTGGCCCGAGTACTCCTTGACGACGGAGTCGAACTGCACGGTGACCCCGGCGTTCGTCGTGGGTGCGCCGGTGCCGGCGAGAAGCTGTGTCATGACTGACCTCCAGGAGCCCGGCGCCTGCGGGGGCGCGGTGCCCCGAGCCTGCCGATGACGAGTAGAAGAACGAACGCGAAGGCGAGCGCGAGCAGGGAGAAGATGACCGCGACATAGGGGTCGCTCTTCGAGACCTGCACGAGCGCGGTCTGCAGGTTGGTGCGGTTGAGCAGCGAGGCGAGGGTGTACTCGCCGAGCACGACCGCCACCGAGATGAACGAGGCCGCGAGCAGACCACGCCTCAGGTTGGGCACGATGATCCGGAACAGGATGGTGCCCCAGCCGGCGCCGAGCGAACGCGCCGCCTCGCTCAGGGTCACGACGTCGACCGCCGAGAGGTTCGACTGGATCGCCCGGTAGGCGTAGGGCAGCACGAGCACGCCGTAGGCGAAGGCGAGCGTCCAGGTCGCGCTGCCGAAGATCTGCGCGACGACCGAGTAGACGGGCGCCAGGCCCACGACGAGCACGATCGCGGGCACCGTGATCGGGATGATGCAGATGAACTCGAGCACCCGTCGCAGCTTCGGGAACTGCAGCTGGACGAGGATCATCGTCGGCACGAGGAACACGAGCATGATCGCGACCGTGACGACGGCGAGCACGAGCGAGTTGACGACGCCCGTGAAGAGATTCTGGTACTTGCGCGCGTTCTCGGGGTCGAAGAGCCCCAGCCAGTTGTCGACGGTGTAGCCGCCCGTCGGCTCCTTGAGGGTGAAGACGATCATCGAGACGATCGGGATGGCGAAGACGAGGCCGACGACGCCCACGATGAGCCAGCGGGCGACGACGCCGGGCTCGGCGCCCAGCCGTGACGCTCCCGCGCTCATCGCTGCCACCTCTCGGTGCGCGACTGCAGCGCCGAGTAGGCCGTCATGAGCACGACCATCACGATGATCATGCCGAGGGCGAGCGCTCCCGCGAGGTTCTCGCGGCCGAGGATCGTCTCCGAGATGAGGGCGCCGCGGATCTGCAGGGGCACGATCTGCGATCCCTGGCTGATGAGCGCGGCGGCCGTCGCGTACGAGGAGAAGGCGTTCGCGAAGAGCAGCAGCAGGCTGCCGAAGAACGAGGGGGCGAGGATGGGGAACGCGATCTTCGTCCAGTAGGTGAGGCGGGTTCCGCCGAGCATGGCGTTCGCCTCCGCCCACGAGCGCTTGAGGCCCTCCATGGCCGGCATGAAGGTGATGATCATGAGCGGCACCTGGAAGTAGAGGTAGGGCAGCAGCAGCCCGGGAACCTGGTAGAGCCAGACCCCGTTCGCGAAGATGTCGAAGCCGAGCGTGTCCCGCAGGAAGACGGTGATGAGCCCCTGGATGCCGATCGTCGCGATGAACGCGAAAGCGAGCATCACACCGCCGAACTGGGCCAGCACGCCGCTCGCCGAGTCGACGACGGAGCGCAGGCCCGAGGTGTGGGAGAAGCCCAGCAGCGCGTAGCACATCACCGCGCCGATGATCGCGCCGACGACGGCCGTGACGGCGGAGACCCACAGCGAGTTGCCGAAGGTCGAGAGGATGACGGGGTCGCCGAGGGCGAGCACGTTGTCGAGGGTGAAGGCGCCGTCTTCGGTGAAGAACCCGGTCAGGAGCGCGAGCACCGTCGGAACGGCGAGGAAGAGCAGGATGTAGGCGGCGAAGGGGGTGAGCCCCAGATAGCGGATGAGGCTCCGAGCACGAACAGAGCGCCCGCCTCCCGCGGAACGAGCCGAAGGCCGGCGCCGAGAACTGGTCTCGACGCCGGCCGGGCTCGCGCCTGCCGCGGACGCGTCAGTCGCGATTGTCATGCGTGCTACTGGATCGCCGTCGCCCAGTTGGCTGCGAGAAGTGCGTTCGCGGCCTCGGTCTGGTCGGCGTCGGGCGAGACGAGCTTCTCGGGCAGCGAGCCGGCCGCCTCAGAGGCATCCGCGTCGATCGTGCCGGCGTCGGTCATGGCGGCGTAGCGCACCGGGAAGGCGCCGGCGGCGAGGTACAGGTTCTGCGCCTCATCGCTGAAGATGAACTCCTGCCACAGGCGGGCGGCGGCCGGGTGCGGCGCGTCGGCGCTGATGGCCTGGTTGTAGTACGCGCCGTAGGCGGTGCCGGGGAGGATCGCGACCTTCCAGCTGGGGAGCGTCGTCGCGGCGGCGAGGTTGGTGTAGCTCCAGTCGAAGACGACCGGGGTCTCGCCGGAGGCGATGGTCGCCTCGGTCGGGTCGAGCGGAAGGAAGTTGCCCGCCTTGTTGAGCTCGGAGAAGAAGTCGATTCCGGGCTGGAAGTCGTCGACGCTCCCGCCGTTCTGCACGGCCGCGAGACCGACGGCCGCGAACGCGGCACCGGCCTGGGTCGGGTCGCCGTTGATGGCGACCTTGCCCTTGTAGTCAGCACCCAGCAGGTCGTCGAGCGAGGTGGGCTCGGGCACGGCGTCGGAGTTGTAGCCGACCGACATCACGCCCGTGTAGTCGTTGACCCAGAGCCCGGTCTCCTCCTTGTTCTCGGCGGGGATGTCGTCCCAGGTCTCGACCTGGTACGGCGCGAAGTAGTCGAGGCTGTCGAGCGCGACCGCGGTGCCGAGGTCGAAGACGTCGGGAGCCGTGTCCTGACCCTTGAGGTTGTCTGCGGCCTGGATCTCTTCGGCGCTCGAGACGTCGGGGTCGGCCGAGTTGACCGTGATGTCGTACTTGTCCTCGAACGCGGCGATGATCTGGCCGTAGTTGGCCCAGTTGTCGGGAAGCGCGATGACGTTGAGCTGGCCTTCGGCCTGCGCCGCCTCGACGAGGGCGTCGAGGCCGCCGAAGTCCGCTGCGCTCGTCGCGGTGGCCGCGTCGGTGCCGCCGGCGCTGCCCTCGTCGCTCGGGGTGGACGAGGCGCACGCGCTCAGCGAGAGCGCGAGAGCCGTTGCGACGGCGATGCCGGCCGCTGCAGTTCGCTTGGTGAACATAAATTCCTCCATAGTGATCGCACGACGGCCGCCCTGCTGTGTACGGGCTCTGTCGTCCCTCGTGCGGACCAGGCAAAGCTATCCGCGTGGCCCGAATGGGTGGCAGAGCGACGGTTAACCCGGCGTGAACGTCGGATGTCGGCACTAGTGTGTCCATCGATGGCTCAGAGAATCTCGTCAGCACTCGCCCGGCGCATCGCGCTCGCAGCACAGGGCTTCGGCCGCCCGCGCCCCGAGACGATCGGCACCCGGCAGCTCAACACGCTCATCGAGCGCATCAACCTGTTGCAGATCGACTCGGTCAACGTCTTCGAGCGCAGCCACTACCTGCCCGTCTTCGCCCGTCTCGGCGGCTACGACAAGGCGCTTCTCGACGCGCTGACGTTCACGCCCAAGACCCGCTATCTCGAGTACTGGGCGCACGTGGCGGCGATCATCCCCCGCGACGACCTCGCGCTGCTGCGCTGGCGTATGCAGGAGTACCGGCGCAAAGACGCGGCAGACCCGGGCTCCTGGGCCAACGCGAACGCGTCCATGCTCGACTGGCTGCGCGCCGAGCTCGCCGAGAAGGGGCCCATGGCCGCGAGCGAGATCGAGCACGAGGCCACTCGGCGGCGCGGGCCGTGGTGGGGCTGGTCCGATGCCAAGCGCGGGCTCGAGAGCCTCTTTATCTGGGGCGATGTCGTCACGGCCGGCCGCACCCGGTTCGAGCGCCGCTACGCCCTGCCCGAACAGGTCCTGCCGGCAGAGCTCATCGAGGCCCACGTCGAGAAAGACGACGCCGTGCGCGAGCTCGTCCTGCGCTCGGCGCGTGCCCACGGCATCGGCACGGCCGGCGACTTCGCCGACTACTACCGCATCGGCGCGAGCGACGCCCGCCGCGCCATCCGCGATCTCGAAGACGGCGGCCAGCTCGTTCCCGTGGTCGTCGAGGGCTGGGAGCGCGGCGGAAGACCGTTGCCGGCGTGGCTGCACCGCGAGGCGCGTCTCCCCCGCCGCATCGACGCGACGGCCCTGCTCACCCCGTTCGACCCGGTCGTCTGGCAGCGGGATCGGGCGCTGCGGCTCTTCGACTTCCACTACCGCATCGAGATCTACACTCCGGCGCCCAAACGCGTCTTCGGCTACTACGTGCTGCCGCTGCTCGTCGACGACCGCGTCGTGGGCCGCGTCGACCTCAAGAACGACAGGCAGGCCGGGGTGCTGCGCGTGCGCGCCGCCTGGCGAGAGGAGGGCGCCCCGCCGCAGACGGCCGAGCGCCTCGCCGAGGTGCTGCGGCAGACGGCCGCGTGGCAGGGGCTCGGCGAGATCGCCGTCGTCGACCGCGGCACCCTGGCCCGCGAGGTGGCGCTCGCCCTCGGGGTGCGCACGACCGAGTTCACGACTACCGACGAGGTCGAGGAGGCTATAGAGTCGGTGGTCGACTGATCGGGGGAACGGCGTGGTGTTCGATCTACCGACGCTCCTCGGGCTCTCGGCGCTCGTGGTCTGCGCGACCGGTGTCGTCTACTTCCTCGACAGCACCCGGGCGCTCGGCGAGACCTCGGCCCGCTACTGGGGGCTGGCCTTCGTGTCGGCCGCGCTCACGACCCTCGCGTTCTTCGTCTCCGGCCAGTCGGACGACGTCTGGTGGTCGGTCGCCGTGGGCAACGCGGGCATGGTCTTCACCCTGGGCGCCGTCTGGGCGGGCTGCCGGGTCTTCAACGGCCGGCGCCGCTCCTTCCTCCTCCTGGCCTTCGCCGTCACCGTGATCGTGGGGGTCGCGTCGTCGCTGCCCTCTCCGGACGGCAGCAAGTGGGCGGGAACCCCCGAGAAGCTCATCGCGCTCACGGCCTTCTCGGCTCTCATCGCCTGCGAGGCGCTCCGCGCGCCCATGGGCCGGTACTCGAGCGCGCGCCTGCTCTCGGCCGTGCTGTGGCTCGAGACGCTCTACTCGGGAACCCGGCTGATCGCCTTCTGGGTCGTCGGCCCGCGGGACCAGCTGTTCTCGACGGTCTACAGCACCCAGACAACAACGGTCATGAACATCGTGTTCGTCGTCGTCACGGCCGTCTCGATGATCACGCTCCGGGCCCAGGACACCCGGCGACGGTCGGAGGGCATCGGGGCGGAGGGCGCGGGGTCGGAGAACGCAGTGCTCGACCGCCGCGCCTTCCTCCGGGCCGGGGCGCAGGCGCTCGACCGCGAGGGCTCCGAGTGCGTGCTGCTCGCGGCATCCGTCGACTCGATCGCGACCATCCGCGTCACCCACGGGCGCGAGCGCTCGATGGTGCTCATGGACCGCCTGGCCTCGGCGCTGCGCACGGCCGCCCCGGAGGCTCAGCTCGGCAGGATCGCCGGCGACCGGCTGGGCCTCCTGCTGTCGCAGGCCGGGCTCGACGACGCCCGCGCGGTCGCGGCGAGCGTTCAGGAGGAGTTCGCGCGCACGGCCGCGCCCGAAGACGCGCCCGTCGGGCCGACGGTGAGCATCGGCATCGCGGAGCAGCCGCCCGGCCCCGGCGATTTCCGGCGGCTCGTGCGCCGCGCGTCGGCCGAGGCCGAGCGCACGGATTCCGGCGACACTCCGGCCACGGCGCCCTGACACACCGCACGACCGCAGGATCTGCGCTCCCGCACAACGTTCGTGGGGCTCAGGGGGATCGGCTAGAGCTGATCGCTCAGAACTCGCGGCCGATCTTCTCGAGACGGGCGACGCGCTCGGGGATGGGCGGGTGGGTGCTGAACAGGCGGGTGATGACGCCCGGCTTGAGCGGGTCGGCGATCCACATGTGCGACATCGTCGAGGCCTGCTTGCGCATGGGCCTGCCGTATTCGCCGAGCTTGATGAGGGCGCTCGCAAGGGCGTCCGGATGCCGCGTGGTGAGCGCTCCCGTCGCGTCGGCCAGGTACTCGCGCTGACGGGACACCGCGAGCTGCACGATCGTGGCCACGAGCGGCGCGATGATCATCGCGACGAGGCCGAAGACCAGCACGATCGGGTTGCCGTTGTTGTTGTTGCGGCCGAAGAACGCCATGCGCAGGAACATGTCGGCGATGAAGCCCACGGCCACGACGAGGCCGAAGACGATCATCGACACCCGGATGTCGTAGTTGCGCACGTGGCCGAGCTCGTGCGCCATGACGCCCTCGAGCTCGGAGTCGGTCATGATGTCGAGCAGCCCCGTCGTCGCGGCGACGACCGCGTGCTGGGGGTCACGGCCGGTCGCGAAGGCGTTCGGCGCGGGGTCGTTGATGATGTAGACCTTGGGCATGGGCGTGCCGGTCGTGATCGAGAGGTTCTCGACGATGCGCCACAGGCGGGGGTTGTCGGCCTTCTGGATCTGCACGGCGCCCGACATCGCGATGGCCTGGCCGCTCGCCGCGAAGTACTGGATGAGGGCGTAGCCGCCCGCGATCACGAGCGTCACGATCACGATCGACCAGTTGCCGCCGTAGACGAAGCTCGCCAGCCAGCCGAGCCCGCCGATGATCAGCAGGAAGAGCAGGATGATGAAGACCGTGTTGCGCTTGTTGCGGGCTATCGCGCTGTACATCGGTGCCGGTCGCTAGAACTGCACGCGCGGAGGCTCGGCGATCGCCGCGACATCCGACACCTCGAAGAAGTCGCGCTCGGTGAAGCCGAGGTTGCGCACGAAGAGCGTGTTGGGGAAGACCTTGATCTTGGTGTTGAGCTCGCGCACCCCGCCGTTGTAGAAGCGACGCGAGGCCTGGATCTTGTCTTCCGTGTCGACGAGCTCGGCCTGCAGCTGCAGGAAGTTCTGGCTCGCCTGGAGCTGCGGGTAGGCCTCGGCCACGGCGAAGATGCTCTTGAGGGCGTTCTGCATGTGGTTCTCGGCCACGGATGCCTCGGCCGGGCCCTGCGCCGACAGAGTCTCGGCGCGCGCTTGAGTGACGGACTCGAAGACGCCCTTCTCGTGTGCCGCGTAGCCTTTGACCGCCTCGATGAGGTTCGGGATGAGGTCTGCACGACGCTTGAGCTGGACGGTGATGTCGCTCCACGCCTCATCGACCCGCACGTTGAGCGTGACGAGGGAGTTGTAGGTCGCCCACAGGTAGATGCCGACGATCACGACGAGCGCGACGACGATGATAACCGGGATGAGCCATTCCATGGCGAGAACTCCTTGGCTGTGAAGGGGTGCAGCTGTGTGCACGCATTTATACTATCCGCGCGTCTGCGGCGCGGATGGGCTTGTCGGGACACTCCAAGCTAGGGCGCAGGCGGCTCAGGACGAACGTGCAGCTCGGAGCCCGACGTCGAGGGAGCGCAGGTTGCGGCGCAGCACGAGCGCGAGCGCCTCCCCCGTGAGCGGGCCGGGCGCCTTCATCCACCAGACGGCGGGCCGCCAGACCACGCGCACGGTCAGCCGCACGCGGCCGTCGGGCTCGTGCATGACGCCGAAGCTCTCCCACCCGGCCTGGGGATGGCCCTCGAGCGCGACGTGCGAGAACTCGGCGCGACGGGGCTCGTCGATCACCTCGAAGACCCGGCAGGCCACCTGCGGCGCGAGCGGACCGAAGGGGATCGTGAAGACGGATGACGCGCCGACCCGCACCTCCGGCGGAACCTCGATGGGGCGGAACCCGGAGCCGAGCTGCACCTGCCAGCTGAACAGCAGCCGCCGGGCGACCCGGAAGCACTCCTCGCCCTCGCCGATGCCTCGCGAGCGGACGGTGACGGTGAATCCCGGCGGGGCGTCGGCCGAGACGCCGCGGAACTCCTTCGAGTTCGGCTCCAACGACTCTGCATGCACGACCCCCACCCGCACATCTTGTCTGATTAACAGATCGATGGCCGGTCGCCACCCCCGCAACCGGCCATCCCAGTCGGTTCGGCGACTAGAGCGGGCACCCCCAATACCCGTCGATCAGAACGAGAGTCGCGCCCGGGCAGGGGCCGCAACTGTCGTTGGCCGGAGGAGTCGAGGTCACGCCCGGCGCGTAGTACGTCTCACCGGCGGCCGCGGGTGACGCGAGCGCTGGGGAGGCGGACTCCGACGGGGCGGAGGCGACGCCGGAGCCGGCGTCGCCGGAGTAGTCGGACGAGTCGGAGTAGTCGGACGAGTCGTCGCTCGAGAAGGACGTGCCGCTCTGCTGCGCCGCGGACTGCGCTGCGGCGGCTTGCGCGGCGGCCTCGGCGGCGATGCGAGCCTGCTCCCGGGCTTCCCACGCGGCGACGGACTCGGTCACGGCCTTCTGCGCCGCGCGCTGTTCGTAGACCGTGTCGAGCAGCGGTTCCCAGCTGCCCGTCGAGGCGAGCGCGAAACGAGTGGAGTCGACGGCTCCGGCCAGCGCCGCGAGCTCGGCGGCCCCGGCTCTGCCCGTGCCGAGCGTGAGCACGTCGGCCGAGCGGGCGAGCTCCGCGGAGGCGAGCCCCCGGGCGCTCGAGAGCCGGCTGCCGGCGATGTCGGCGCCGAAGCCTCCGATGCCGACGCTCCCGCCGACCTCCGCGATGGCCGCCGTCTTCTGCTCGGTGAGCGCCGCGCTGCGTCCGGCAGCGTGAGCCGACAGGGCGAAGCTCGTGCCCGCCACGATCAGTGCGGCCGTCGCGGCCACTCCCAGGATCCGCCGAGCCCTCGGCTTCGTGGACCCCGGAACGTCATCCCGATACCAGAAAATTGACATGGCAAACCCCCAAATTTCACGGAGTTCGGTTAAACGGTTCGGCGCTCGTGCGAAACTCTTGTGCCAACTTCGGGTTGCCCCACCATCATGTCAGGTGCGGCGCATGTGACGAGACACCCGAATGGGGGGTAAAAATGAGATTCGTTCGGATTCCGCCCGTCTCACGCCCCGGATGCCCCGACCGTCGCCGCCGCCCCCTCGTCTACCGCTCGCGGTCGCCCAGCACTGTCTGCAGCCAGTGATACGAGGCCTTGGGGGTGCGGTCGCGGGTGCGCGGGTCGACCCCCACGAGCCCGAACTTCTGCGTGTAGCCGGCCGCCCACTCGAAGTTGTCGAGCAACGACCAGACGAAGAAGCCGCGCAGGTCGACGCCCTCCGCCGCGCGGCCGGGACCGGTCGCGGCGAGGGCAGCGCTGAGGTGATCGGCGAGGTAGTCGATGCGGGCGCCGTCGTCGACACGAGCGCCGTCGCCGCCGTCCGCCGTCTCGACGAAGCTCGCGCCCGACTCGGTGATGACGACGGGCGGCAGCGCCGTGCCGTAGCGCTCGGCGAGCTCGCGCAGCGCCACCGCGAGGAAGCCCGGAGCGATGGGCCAGCCGAACCCCGTGCGCCCCAGCTCGGGCCACGGAGCGAGATGGAAGGGCAGCGAGCTCATGGCGCTCGCGTGGCCGTCGGGCGAGGAGCCGTCGCCCGGGCCCGCCGCGATGCGCGACGGGAAGTAGTAGTTCAGCCCGTAGAAGTCGAGGGGCTGCGCGATCGTCGCCGCGTCGTCGCGGTCGGCCTCGCGCAACGACGCGAAGAGCCCCTGGAACGGCTCGGGGGGCTCCGGGTACCGGCCGAGCAGCACGGGGTCGGCGAACAGCCGGTTGTGGACGTGGTCGAAGAGCGCGGCGTAGGCCGCGTCATCCTCTCGGTCACCGGCCGGCTCGACCGGAGAGTGAACGTTCGTGATGCCGACCCGCCCGCGCACCCCCGCCGAGCGGAGCGCGTCGACGGCGAGCCCGTGGCCGAGCAGCTGATGGTGGGCGGCGGGCAGCGCGTCGAAGAGCAGGGTCGATCCGGGCGCGTGCAGACCGAGGGCGTAGCCGTTGAGGGTCACCGTCGCCGGCTCGTTGATCGTGACCCAGGAGTCGATGCGGTCGCCGAAGACCTCGCCGAGCGAGAAGGCGTAGTCGGCGAAACGGTAGGCGGTGTCGCGGTCGAGCCACCCGGCGAGCGCCGCGGGGGTGTCCCAGTGGTAGAGCGTCGCCATGGGCGAGACGCCGGCGACCAGGAGCGCGTCGAGCAGGCGGTCGTAGAAGGCCAGGCCGTCCTGGCTGAGCTGCCCTCGCCCGCGCGGCTGGATGCGCGGCCAGGCGATCGAGAAACGGTAGGAGTCGACGCCGAGCTCGCGCATGAGCGCCACGTCGTCGGCGAACCGCGAGTAGTGGTCGGTCGCGACATCCGCCGTCGAGCCGTCGAGGATCCGGCCGTTCTCGTGGGTGAAGACGTCCCAGACCGAGGGGCCCCGGCCGCCCTCGCGTGTCGCGCCCTCGATCTGGAACGCGGATGTCGCCACGCCCACCTCGAAGCCGCGAGGGATCATGCCCGCGAGCTCCCGTTCCCTGCCCAGCCATTCGGCGCGTGCGCTCACGACCCCAGCACTCCCTTCAGATAGCGGTTGGAGAACAGGCGTCCGGGGTCGAGCCGGTCGCGCACGGCGAGGAACTCGTCGAATCTCGGGTAGACGGCGCGCAGGGAGTCCGCGTCGCGGTAGTGCATCTTGCCCCAGTGCGGGCGTCCGTCGTAGGCGAGCATAATCTCCTCGACCGCCCGGAAGTATTCGTGGGGGCTCTCGCGGAAGAAGCGGTGCACGGCGATGTAGCCGCTCGCCCGCCCGCTCGCCGTCGACATCCACAGCTCGTCGGCCGCGGCGACCCGCACCTCGATGGGGAAGGAGATGCGCCAGCGCCTGCGCTCGACGAGCGCGACGACCTCGCGGAACGCATCGACGACGACCTCCCGGGGTAGCGCGTACTCCATCTCGCGGAAGCGCACGGAGCGGTCGGCGACGAAGACCCTGTGCGAGAGGTCGGTCACGTCGAGGTCCGACCAGACGCGCTCGGCGATGCGGTTGACGGGCACGACCGCGGCGGGGAGGAACCGCCCCAGGTTGCAGGTGACGCGGAACAGGCCGTTGGAGAGGAACTCGTCGACGATGAGCCGGCCCATCGTCGAGCGCGGCGCGAGGGGCGTGTCGACGGGCAGCCGCGTGTTCGTCTTGGTGAGGGCGCGATCGGTGTGCGCGAACCAGTAGAACTCGAAGTGGTCGCTCGTCTCGGCCCGCTCGTCGAACGACTCGAGAACCTGCTCGAGCGGCTCGGGGCTCTCGAGTGTGTGCAGCACGAAGGCCGGCACGCACTGCAGGGTCACCTCGACGATGATGCCGAGCGCCCCCAGACCGAGCGCCGCAGCGGGCAGCAGCTCCGCGTTCTCCTCCTCGCTGATGCGCACGAGCCCGCCCGTGCCGTCGACGAGGGCCAGGCCCACGACCTGGGTCGCGATCCCGCCGAAACGCGTGCCCGTGCCGTGGGTCCCCGTCGAGATCGCCCCGCTGATCGTCTGCGCGTCGATGTCGCCCAGGTTCTGCATGGCGAGGCCGTGGGGTGCGAGCAGGGCCGGCACATCGCGCAGCCGGGTGCCGGCGGCGAGAGTGGCGCGCGAGCGCGCGGCATCCACTCCCACGAGCCCGCTCAGCTCGGTCAGTTCGAGCAGGATGCCGGCGGGCACCGCGATGCCGCTGAAGCTGTGACCCGCCCCCACCGCCTTCACCCGCTCGCCCGTTCGCACGGCCGCCTGCACCGCGCGCTGCACGGCGCCGGCGCTCGCCGGCCGCTCGACCCTGCTCGGCCGGGCGCTCTCTCCGCGGGACCAGTTGCGCCACTGCCCGTTCGCCGCTGTCACAGGAAGGCCTTCCCCTCGCCGCGGTAGCTGGGCACGGTCTGCACGACCTCCCCCGCGTGCACGACGTGGAAGTCGTTGACGTGCTCGCTGAGCTCGCCCGACTTGGTGTGCCGCATCCAGACCCGGTCGCCGACCCGCAGGCGCGACGCGGCCCGGCCGGAGAGCGGGGACTGCACCTCGCCGGCCATCTCGCGCGGCGCGTAGTCGAGGCCCTGGGGCCAGACGGGCCGCGGCATCCGGTCGACCGCGGGCGGGCCGGAGGCGACCCAGCCGCCGCCGAGCACCGTCGCGGTGAGGGCGCTCGGCTTGCGCACCACCGAGAGGGCGAAGGCCGCGGCCGGTGCGGGGGTGAAGCTCGAGTAGTTGTCGAAGAGGTGGCCGCCGAGCAGGCCGCTTCCGGCCGCGATCTCGGTGACGGAGGGGTCGGCCGCGGTGAATTCCAGCGAGCCCGTGCCGCCTCCGTTCACGAACTCGAGCTCGGCGATCTCGCGCACCGCCGCGACCGCGCGGCCGCGGCGCTCGACGAGCTCGGCGCCCGAGTGGCGCTGCATCCAGGTGTTGACCGCGCCCATCACGGGCCGGCCCGCGGGCCGGTCGCCGACCCCCGCGATCTGCGCCTCGTAGCCCATCATGCCCACGAGGGCGAAGCCTGGGCGGCCGACGATGTGCTCGGCGAGCGCCCGCGCCTGCTCGGCCGTGTGCACGGGCGAGCGCCAGACCCCGAGGTGGCCGAGCACGGGGGCCTCCCATGAGGAGTCGAGCTCGAGGCAGACCCGCACGGTCTCGCGCTCGCCGGGCGGCAGCACGCTGTCGACGACGTCGAGGTGCGCGATCGAGTCGACCATGATCGTGACGCGCGCGGCGAGCTCGGGCGAGGTCGCCAGGGCGGCGAGCGCCGCGCGGTCGGCCGTCGGATAGCCCACGACGACGTCGTCCACCGTCTCGGCGAGCCAGAGGCCTTCGGCGAGCGTGTAGGCGAGCACCCCGCGGTAGCCGGGCAGGGCGAGCACGGCCTCGACGACGCTGCGGATGCGCACCGACTTCGACGCGACCCGGATGGTCGTGCCGGCGGCGCGCGCGTGCATGTCCCAGGCGTTGTACGAGAGCGCCGCGAGGTCGAGCGCGGCGACGGGGGTGTCGAGGTGGGCGGTGGCGCGGGTGAGGGCGGGCCAGTAGCGCGACGGCGTCATCCAGTCGCGGTGGGCCGCGGCATCCGCTCGGGAAAGGAGGGTGAGAGACATCAGCGCACCGCCTGAACTCGGGAGACGGCCAGCGCCCCTGCGAAGGCGAACACCGCCGCCGTGATGAAGAGCCCCTGGAAGCCGCCCAGCATCGCCACCACGAGAGCGCCGATGAGGGGTGCGATGGCCTGGGGCACGGCCGTCGCGATGTTCATGATGCCGAGGTCTTTGCCCCGGGCGGCCGGATCGGGGAGCACCTGGGTCGCGAGGGCCTGGTCGACCGAGAGGAAGCAGCCGTAGCCGAGGCCGAGGATTCCGGCGGCGACCATCGCGACCGTCAGATCGGGGAAGACCGCGAGCATGACCGCGGCGACCGCCTGAAGGGTCGAGGCGAGGAAGACGAAGGCCTTGCGCCGGCCCAGCCGATCGGAGAGCTTGCCGAGGCCGAGGGCCGCGACGATCACGAAGACCATGTAGACGAGGGTCAGCACGATGAGGTCGTCTTCGGCGTTGGCGTCGTTCAGGCCGAACATCAGGAAGTAGAGCAGCAGGGTCGTGCCGAAGGCGTTGCCGAAGTTGACGAGCACGCGGCTCAGCAGCGTCCAGCCGAAGTCGGGGTGCTCGCGCGGGCTGATCCACAGGCTCTCGACGATGTGCTTCGCCGTCAGCCGCTCGTGGTCCTTGCGCGAGAGCACGGCGTCGGGGGTCACGAGCAGGAACGGCACGACGAGCGCGAGCAGCAGCACGGCGACCCCGAGGTATCCGAAGAACTGGCCCGTGAAGAGCGTCATCACGAGAACGAGGCCGAGGATCGTGCCGATCGCCTGTGGCGCCGACAGCCAGCCCGAGACGTAGCCGCGCTGGTCGACCGGCACCCTGTCGCTGATCATGGCGGTGAGCGCCGCGGTGAGCACGCAGAAGCCGATGAGCGAGACCGACCAGAACACGCCGATGCCGACCATGGTCGACTGCAGGCCCAGCAGTGCGAGGCCCACGGCGAAGAGCACCGCGCCGCCGGCGATCCACGGCCGACGCCGGCCGAACCGCGAGGTCGTGCGGTCGGAGAGCGCGCCGGTGAGGGGGTAGGCGACGATCGCGCACACCCCCGCGATGCCCGAGACGATGCCGAAGGCGACGACGTTGTCGACCCAGTAGCCCGCCTGCAGCTGCTCCTCGATCTGGCGGGGAAGCAGCAGCTGCACGGGCGTGAGCTGCGCCATCCAGATGCCCAGCCAGGCGGTGGCGAAGGCGGCGATCCAGCCGCCGGTCACACGGCGGGTGGGCTCGGCGAAGACGCCCACGGTCGCCGTGTCGGTCGTGGTGCTGGCATCGGTGCCGGTGCCTGCGTCGGGTGCGGTCATGAGGTGGCCTCCAGGGAGTGCGCGGGGCGGGAGGAGTGCGCGGACGGGACGGGCTCCGCGACGGGCTCCGCGAAACGGGCGATGGATGCCGCGGCGAGATCGAAGGCCGCGGCGGCGAGTTCCCCGTCCCTGTTCACGAGCCAGGCGATCGTGATGCCGTCGGTGAGGGCCACGAGGGTCGTGGCCAGCTCGGGCACGGGCCGGGTCCAGCGGACGCCGTGCGCGGCGGCCGCGGAGGCGAGCGAGAGGGTCGCGAGCTCGGCGTAGCTCTCGTACTGCCGTTCGGCGAGCGCCTCGAGGCCGGGGGTGCGCAGTGCGTAGTGGGTGAGCTCGAGCATCGCGGCCTCGCGCTCGGGCGCCGCGACGAGGTGGTCGAAGTAGCGCATGAACCCCTCTCGGAGGGTGTCGTGCAGCGTCCGGCCGGTCGGCAGCTCGGGGCGCAGAGCGGTGAGCTCGTGGGCGACGACCGTCGTGATGAGCTCGGCCATGAGCTCGTCGCGCGAGGTGAAGGCGTAGTGGAAACTCGCGAGCGACATCCCCGCCTCGGCGACGATCGCCCGTGTGGTCGCACCGGCGACGCCGCGCTCGGCCACGACTCTCACGGCGGCGTCGACGAGTCGGGTGCGACGCTCGGCGGCGGGCAGGCGGGTCATGCGCGCACGCGGCGCAGTGGTGCGGGCACGTTCGCCTCCTCGCTCGTCGATGCGCAAGAAACCGGAAAGAGAACTGGGACGGTTGACCCAGTCGGGCCAGTATGCACCACGACGACCTCGCCGTACAGTCTGCACCGGCTGGGAGCTTCCTCCGACAACCCCGCCACGCCCCGCAGAAGGTTTGACATCTGCGGCCCCGCCCATCTAAATGGAAGACAGGGTGTCTCCTTCAGCAGCGCGTTCCGCACCGTCGACTCAGCCGAAACTCTCGGCCGGGTCGTCTCGCAGATTCTGGACGATCGCCACGATCGCGTCACTCGTCACCGCCTTCGCGCTCGCGGGCGCCCTCACCTCGGCGCCGTCCTCCGCGCAGGCCTCCGGCGAGCCCTCCTCGGTCGATGCGGCCGGTCAGGATCTGGCCGGTCCGAGCAGCCAGGTCGATGCGAGCAGCCCGAGCGCAGCCGACGAGGTCACGACGCCCGGCCCGACCGACAGCCCCACGACGACGCCCGCCGTGCCGTCGGTGACGATCGACTCGCCCGCCGACGGAGACTTCGTCACCGCGGCATCCGTCACCGTGAGCGGTTCACGCGACTCGGGCAGCGCCGTGCAGCTTTACGGGCCCGACACGAGCCACCCGGAGTGCGTGATCGACTCCGGCAGCACGAGCTGGAGCTGTGCCGACGTGCCCGTCGACAGCGGCCCCGACATCACCTTCCGGGCCATCGAGCTCGCCGCGGACGGCTCCCGCTTCGAGACGACCACGAGCGTGGACGTGCTGCTGCCGCCCACGATCGACGAGAACGAGAGCGGCGAGGTGGTCTCGGCCGGCGCCATCCGCGGAACGGCCTACCCCGGTGCGCGGGTCACCGCGACGGCCTCGAACGGGGCGAGCTGCACCTCCAACGTGGATCGTGCGGGCGCCTGGCAGTGCGCCCTGCCCGGCCCCATGCCCGGCGGCAGCTACACGATCACCGCGCAGCAGACCGCCGACTGGGCCGACGGCGGATCCAGCGATCCGAGCGAGAGCGTGACCCTCCTGATCGACTCGGAGTCGCCCGCCCCGCCCGTCATCAGCTCCCCCGTGCCCGGCTCGACGCTGCCCGCGCAGGGCGCGGTCTACTCCGGAACCGGCGAAGAAGGCGCGACCGTCACCGTGTTCGCGGGCGCGTACTCGCTGTGCTCGGCGCCCGTCACGGGCGGTGTCTGGAGCTGCACCGCCGGCGAGCTGCCCCCGGGCGACTACTCGGTGACCGCCCTGCAGCTGGATGTCGCGGGCAATGCCAGCTCGGGGAGCCCCGCCTTCCCCGTCGTCGTCTCCGGCCCTGCCACCCCCGACCCCGCACCGACGCCCACCCCGTCGTCCTCGCCCGGCAGCACGCCGTCGCCGAGTGCCACGGATGACCCGAGCCAGCCCCCCACGTCCCCTCCCGGTGCGGGCGCGCCGCCCTCCGATCCGGGCTCGCCGGCTCCCGGCACGCCGGGAGCACCCGGGTCCGCCCCGCCCCGCGGCGAGGCCGCGCCGCCACCTCCCGGCGCGTTCCGCGGCTGGACGGATGCGACCCCGTTCGCCTCCGCCATCCGCTACGGAGACGAGGGCGCCGGCTTCCCGGCCTGGCTGCGCTCCCTCCTCCTCGCGCTCGCCGCACTCGTGCTCGTCGCCGTTCCCGCAGCACTCGCCCTGCGCACGGCCGGGCCGCTCGCGCTGCCCCGGCTGCGGGCCAGCCTCACCGGGCGAAACCGGCCGCGCCGCGACGTCGAGCACTTCCCCGAGCTCTCCATCACCAATCGCTGGGTGACCCGCATCGCGGCGCTCATCGCCGCAGCGGCGCTCATCACCCTCTCCGGCCCCGTCGACAGCCAGCCCGCCTACCTGCGGCTGCTCGGCGGCGTCGCGCTCGCCCTCGTGATCGTGAACGCGGTGGCCGCCGTCGTGCCGGCCTGGGTGGGGCGGCGATGGGGGAAGGTCGCGGCATCCGTCGCCTTCGCACCGCGATTCCTCTTTCTCGTGGCCGCCGCCTCGCTCGCGACCCGCCTCTTCGACCTGCAGCCGGCTCTGCTGTTCGGGCTCGTCGTGGGCGTGAGCATCGCCGATGGAGCCGGCGTGCGCACCCGCGGACTCGTCGCCCTCGGACAGATCGCGGGCCTCGTGGTCGTGGGCTCCCTCGCCTGGGGCCTGCTGCCCCTCATCCCGGCACCCGACGGCTTCCTCTCCTCCCTCGCGAGCGAGACCCTCACCGCCATCGCGCTCGGCGGCCTCGGCTCGGCGGCGGTCGTCATCCTGCCGATCGGGGCGCTGAGCGGGCGTGCGGTGCTGCACTGGTCGCGCACCGCGTGGATCGTCTCAGCGATCGTCGTCTACACGCTGCTGTTCGCGATCATGAGCCCCGCGATCGACGTCTGGCAGCAGACCGGCGCGGCCCTCACGACGATCCTCTGCGCGATCGGCTTCGCGGCCGTGTGCGTGTCGTTCTGGGTCTGGCGCACCTTCGTGGAGCCGAACCGGGAGTAGCTCGGTCGCCGAGCGTGGCTTTGTCGCCGAGCGCGCCTCGCCGAAATCCCGCGCTCGGCGACAAAGCCGCGCTCGCCACTGTCGCTCTACGGTCGAGCGAGATAGACTGTCGGTGGTGTCATACATACTCGATTTGTGGAACCCATCAGAGTCGCCCGTTCGGTGCGAAGACATCGCGTTGGCAACGCTCACATGCTCGCGGCACTGATCGATGCGGGAACACCCATCGCACATGACGGCGACGCGTATCGGTACGTCGGGTCCGATGATCGCGGAGTTGAAACCGAGTTGGTACTGCTGCCGAACGATCGGGGTGACGGGTGGACGATCATCCACACCATGCCGACGAGGCTCAGGAGGAATCGATGACAGCGAAACCGAGGACCCGGCGCCCTCCCGCTTTCGACGCCGACACTCGGCTGGTGGATGTCGAGACCCACGAGGTGCTCTACAGAGGCGAGCCGCTGAACGAGGCACGAGTCGAGGGGATCGTCGAAGGCCTTCGCGCCAGATCGGCGGCGAATCTGGTTCCGGGAGGGAAATCGCTCAGCCGGAACGGCTCGCATTCGCCGCTGCTGCAGTTCCGCGTTCCCGAGGGTGTGCGCGAGGCCCTCAGCTCCATCGCCGAGGAGCGGCAGGTCAGCCTCTCGCGGGTCGCCCGCGAGGCAGTCGTCGAGTACCTGCGCAACCACGAGTCGGCCTGATCCTCTACCGTCGGGCGGGCCGGACGAACGGCCACGACACCGATCTCCACGTGACGATGGGCGGCATCGGCATGCTCGCCCCCGGTCACAGGATGCGAAGGACTCGTTCTACCCGTACTGGAACCGCATGATGGAGTATGGTGCGAAGGCCCGCGGCTGGAGCATCCCGTCGCGAGCGGACTACGACCATTACGGCCGGCTCGCGGATGCTCTTCGCGGGCAACCCGGCCGAGATCGCCGACCGTATCGGCACCGTGGTCACCGTCGTCGACGCCGGCCGCGACGAGTTGACTCCGCGAGCCGGTTCCGAGGAGAGGCGGAAGCCGCGGTAGTGTCCCCACGGCTTCCGCCCACCGCGGTCCCCCGACCGCGAGACCCCACACAAGCACGGTGGCCGATCCGCGGGAAAGGGGTTGACACAGCACCCGAAGCACCCGTCAGAGTTCTTTGTCGCCCCCGTGCCCCGCGCCGTGCGGTGGCTTTCCCGGCAGATGGATCCGATCGAGACGCGGCGTGACGACACGAAAGATCAACTCCTGCTGAGGGGCATCCTGTTCGTCGGGGAGCGCCTGCACCTCGACGACCAGGTCTTCGGACGTGATCTGCGGCGGCAGGGAGCGGTAGTCCGGTTTCTCGGCGTCCATGCTTGCAGCCTACGTCGCACCGGCGGGCTTGCCCAGCGCGATCGTCGGCTGAGCCCCACCGAGCACGACGTCGATAGGATCGAGGAATGAGCGACGAGCACGACCGCGCGGCCATCGACGACATCACGCGCGAGTTCTTCGCGGCGTTCCGCAGTGCGGATGTGCGAGTCGATCGGGCCGCCGATCACGCCGAAGCCGTCGAGCCCGGCGCCGACCGCTTCGAGCGGCTCGCACGTCTCTTCACCCCCGAGGCGAGAATCGTCAAGATGGATGCCGGCACGCCGCTGGTCTACACCGTCGACGAGTTCATCGCCCCACGCCGCGAGCTCCTCACGAACGGCAGGCTCCGAGGATTCTCCGAGTGGGAGACCTCCGCCACGACGACGATCGCCGGCACGATCGCGCAGCGCTGGAGCAGCTACTCGAAGGAGGGCCTGCTCGACGGCGAGCCCAACAGCGGCAGCGGCGTCAAGGCATCCAGCTTCATCAAGCACGCCGGCGTCTGGAAGATCCTCTCCGTCGCCTGGACCGACGAGCCCTGAGCGGGCCCGGCCGCTCTGACGAGCCCCGGCGCGGCTACTGCTGCGAGCCGGAGCGCCCCGACAGCGCGACCGCATCGGTCGCGGCCGCTCGCCCGGATTCCTTCACGGGGAGGATCGCGGCCGCGGACACGAGCATCACCGCCGCGCTCACCACGAAGAGCGCCGGGTAGCCGCTCACCGCGATCACGGATGCCGCGACGAGCGGCGCAATCGCCTGCCCCACGTTCGTCGCGAAGTTGACGATGCCGAGGCCACGAGCCGCGTGCTCGTCCGGTGCGGGCAGCACCTGGCTCGCCAGCGCGGTGCCGCACGCGATCGCCAGACCCATGGCCGCGCCCATGCAGGCCGCCAGCACGAGGATGCCCTCGGTCGTGGGCATGACCAGCGGGATCACGTTCGCCCCGACGACGAGCGCGCAGGCCACGAGGATGAACGGCTTGCGACGACCGAGCCGGTCGCTGAGCCATCCGCCGGCCAGGACCGCGACGACCACACCCGCACCGCCGACGACGGTCGCACGGCCGACCAGCTCGGCGGCCTCTGCGGGGCCGACGCCCACGTAGTCGGTCAGGACGTAGAGGAGGTAGCCGTAGACGCTGCCGTAGGCGATGGCGAAGCCGAGGCGCCACAGGAGGACCCAGAGGAAGTCCGGGTGACGCCGCGGATCGACGAGGAACCCGCCGAGGAACACCCTCAGCCGGAACGGCTCGCGCTCGCGCGCCCCCGACGGCTCGCGCCCCTCCGGCTCCCGGAGGATCACCGCGAACAGCACCACGGCCACGATGACGGCCGCCGCCAGCAGCCAATACCCCGCGGCAGGCTCTGCGGAGAACCGTCCCACCGCCACGACGCCGATCGCGCCGCCGACGATCGCCGACATCCCGAGGACACCGGCGACGCTCCCCCGTCGGCGCGCCGGAAACGCATCGACCAGATATACGGATGAGGCGATGTCGAGCCCGTTGAGCGAGAACTGGCCGACCGCCCACAGCACGGTCAGAGCGGCCACGGTCTCGGCGCCGCCCATGGCTCCGACGGTCGCTCCGCCGACCACCGCACCGGCGAGCATCCACGGCACGCGGCGCCCCCAGCGCGTCCTGGTGCGGTCGCTGAGCGCCCCGAAGACGGGCTGGGCGAGAGCGGTCACGGCGAAGGAGACCGAGGTCACCACGGCGAGCGCGGCGACCTTGCCCTCCGGATCGATCTCGGCGAGCTGAGCGGGAAGCAGCACCGACAGCACACCCGAGTACAGCGCGAACAGGGCGACGCTCACGACGGCGAGGCCGACGAGCAGCCCCCAGCCCCTCGCCTCGATCGCCCGCACGGTCCACATTGTGCCATCCACGAGCCCGTTGCGGGTGACCGGCTCCCCGCACGTCGCACGCGGGCAGGGCGTTTGTCGCGGCATCCGTGTTCTTCTGGGAGAGTGACATCCATGGACTATGTGATCGCGATCTGCGGGGCCGTCGGCGGCTGGCTGCTCGTGGCCGGCCCGATCTACCAGGCCGCGATCGAGCTGAGGGAGCAGGAGTTCGACAGGGATCAGATCGAGCAGGCGGTATCCGCAGTCGCATCGCCGCCGAGGCTCTCGCCGTGGTGGTGGCTGCTTCCGCCCGTGGCCTACGTGCTCCAGCGGCGGAGGGCCCGCGACCACAGCGAGGCCCTTATGCGCGCTCTCAAACCCGAGCAGCGGATGCAGGCGCTCAGCTTCGTCAACAAAGCGACCGGCTGGCTCATCGTCGCCTTCGGAGCCTTTCTCATCGCCTTCAAGGAGACCTGGGAGACGACGGAGCTCTTCGAGTGGCCGTGGTGGGTCTTCGCAGTGCTCGTTGTGCTCATCTCGCTGCTGTGCGTGGGGCACGCGACCTTCCGGCTGGTGCTGACCGATCGGGCTCTGAAAAGGGCGGAGGATGCCGCGCCCGCTGATTCCCCGGCATCCTGAGCGACCGCCCGATGACCGGAGAAGCAGTGCTGCCCATCGAGCTCGATCAGGTGACGAAGCGATACGGGGACCGCACGGTGCTTCGCGAGGTCGACCTCGCCCTGGCACCTGGAACGTCCTTCGTCATCGAAGGGGCCAACGGCTCGGGAAAGTCCACGCTGCTCCGCCTGATCGCCGGAGTCGCGCAGCCGACGTCGGGGCGGCTGCGCGGTATCCCCCGACGTGTCGGCTACCTGCCGGAGCGCTTCACTCCCCCACCGCTCATGCGGGCGGATGCGTATCTGAGACACATCGGGCGGATCAGCGGCCTGACCACGGCTCGGGCCCGTGCTCGCACCGAGGAGCTGATGGAGCTGCTCGTCATCCGGCCGACCCCGCGGCATCGACTCGGCACACTGAGCAAGGGCAATCTGCAGAAGGTCGGGATCGCACAGGTCTTTGTGGCCGACCACGAGCTCATCGTGCTCGACGAGCCGAGGACGGGCCTGGAGATCTCGGCCTGGCCGACGCTCTCGCAGCTCATCCGTGATCGTGCCGCGCAAGGCGGCCTCGTCGTCTCGACCGAGCACGAGCCCGGCGTGATCGACGATGCGCAGAACCTCCTCCGGGTGAACGAGGGACGGGTCGCGACTGCGGAGGCGCGCCAACGCACACCCCGGTCCCGACGCTTCCGGATCCTGGCCCGGCCGACCGGGACCGATCCCGCTGGGCGCCTGCCCCCGCTCAGCGAATTCCGCACAGCACAGGTCGACGCGCCCACGGATGCGCGCACGAGCGCCGACCTCCACTCCGACGAGGTGCGCATCCGCGTCGAGGCCGCCGAGAAGGACGCCCTCCTCCTCGAGCTCCTGCAGAGCGGCTGGAGTGTGACAGACGTGCGCTCAGAGGACGGCGATGCTTAGCGACGTCCGGTACACGGTCACCCGCTGCAGCCTCTCGCAGCTCTGGGTGCCGCCGTGGCTCGTCTTCCTGCTCGCGATCGCAATCGCCTACCCGCCTCAGGCGCCGGCGGTCGACTCGCTCA
Source organism: Compostimonas suwonensis (assembly GCF_002797855.1). Lineage (GTDB taxonomy): Bacteria > Actinomycetota > Actinomycetes > Actinomycetales > Microbacteriaceae > Compostimonas > Compostimonas suwonensis. The sequence continues at coordinate 420,183 of NZ_PGFB01000003.1, read as the reverse complement.
GCCTCGGTGCGATTCTGCTCCTGCCGGTCTCCGCCTGGCTCGCGCTGGCGACCCTCAACAGCGAGCCCGCCTCGCAGAAGGCGTCGCTCGGCGCTGCTCAGGGCGGACCGGTCCGTCACCGGATCGCACTGCTCCTCGGGGCGCTTCTGGCCGCTCTCGCCCTGGCGCCGCTCTCGATCGTCTACGCCTACCTCCACGACCCGTCGGGGCTGCAGGCAGGCGGGTTGATGCTCGCCATCCTGGCTCACCTCGTCGCGTGCATCACGGGGGTGACCATCGCCGCCGCGCTCTCCCGCCCCCTCGTCCAACGAATCGGCTTCACACTCGTCTGGGCGCTCCTGATCGTCCTCGCCCTGATCACGATCCCGCACCTTCCGCCCCTGCGGCTCACGATCGAACTGCTGGAGACCCCGGATGCCGGTGCGCCCGAGCTGCTCGTCGCCGTGCTCGTCACCCTCGCCACCGCTGTCGCAGCCGGCCTGCTCTGGTGGTGGACCTCGATCCTCGCGAAGCGCCGTAGCTGAGGCCGCGACGGATCGGCATGCACAGCGGCGCGTCGACCGATGCATCGAGTACTGAGGGAAAGTCGTGCAGACTCGTTACGACTGCCGATGCCAGACGAGGAGCGCCCATGACCGAGAGACCGAGAGTGCTGTTCGTGTGCGTCCACAACGCCGGGCGAAGCCAGATGGCGGCCGGCTACGCGCGCGCCCTGTCCGACGGCGCCGTCGAGGTGCGGTCGGGCGGCTCCGAGCCGGGCGACCAGATCAATCCGGTCGCGATCGCGGCCATGGCCGAGGAGGGCATCGACATCTCCGAGGGCGTGCCGCAGCTGATGACGACGGAGGCGGTGCGCGACTCCGATGTCGTCATCACGATGGGCTGTGGGGACGTCTGCCCGATCTTCCCGGGAAAACGGTACGAGGATTGGGATCTCACCGACCCGAGCGGGCTCCCGATCGATCGCGTGCGGCCGATCCGAGACGAGATCAAGCGCCGCGTCGAGCTGCTTCTCCGAGGGCTGCTGAACAACCCGCCTCGATGAATCCGGTACCCCCGGTGGGACTCGAACCCTCCTACCTCCCCCCGGACTAGCACGAGCCAACACTTAAGTGGCTGGTTATAGAGCTATTTTGAATCACTGGGATAGACCCGGATCATGTCACTACTCGCCCGAGTGTTGTCAAATTGTTGTCGCGCGGGCGGACTTTTTGCCGACCGGCGCATCGGGATCGCTGATGCGCGTCGCCAACCACTCGTCCAAGTCGTCTGCGTAGAACGCATTCAGCCGGCCCTGCTTGTACGCCTTCGGCCCACGCCGCTCGTGCAGCAGGTTCCGCAACGTCTGCTCGGCAAGTCCGCAGTACTCCGCAGCACGGCGGGTGGTTAATATAGGGCCTTTCCGCAGGAGTCGCATAGCTCAACGGTACCCACCTGCAACTTCACTTCAAGCTCCTCTGACGATCGCGGAACCACTCGAACACGAGACGGCCATCGAGGAACAACTGAATAGGCTGCGAGTCCGAGGAGACGCGGCCCTCCTCGAGCTTTCCAATGTCAGGATCAACAACAGCGCCCGCCGACAGATGCACGAGCTCCGGACCGTTCTCACCAACGATCGCGATACCAGAGCCAGTGATTCTGCCACCGTCTGCGAGCATCGGAATGTTCGGAATCGACAGGTCGATACCGATCGCCCCACCGACCGCGCCGGCCACTCCGTTGATGCCGTCGATGATCCCGTTCACGAGCGATGAGATGCTGTTGATCACCCCGCGCACTACGTTGACCACGCCGTTGAAAGCGCTGGCTACGATGTCCGCGATCCCGTTGAAAGCCGAAGAGAACGCGCCCCGAATCGTGTTGATCGTGCCGATGATGCCGTCCCATATCCCGCTAAAGAACGACGAGATCCCGGACCAAATTCCGTTCCACACCGAGGCGATCGCGGCCCCCACGGCAGCGATCACGTTCTGCACCGTGGTGATATAGCTGGTGACAAAGGCAACGATCCCGTTCCAGATCCCCATCACGAAGTCAGCGATGCCCTGCCACAGCCCGTTCCACCATGCGGCGATCGCAGCGCCGATGATCTGCATGCCGAGAAGGAAAAGGTTGAATCCGTCTGTGATCCAGCCGACGAATCCGTTCCAGACATCGGTGACGAATCCGAGGAAGCCCGACCAGACACCGTTCCACCAGCCGGCGAAGCCTTCCATCACGCCGACGATCCAGCCGACGAATCCGTTCCATGTGTCGGTGAGGAAGTTGACGACGGTGTCCCAGTTCATGACCAGGAGCACGATCGCGGCCACGAGCGCGATCACCGCGAGGATGATCCAGGTGACTGGCGAGGCGTACATCGCAGCGTTCACGGCCCACTGAGTCACCGCGAGGACGACGAACGCAGCAGCCAGAGCACCCACTCCAACGGCGATGATGCCGAAGAGGCCTTGGTTATCGCCGACCCATTCGCCGATGTCTTCGAGGAACGGCATGATGCCGGTGAGGGCGTCGCCGAGTCCGGTAAAGATCGCGGTGGCGAGCGGTTCGATCGCGACCATGGCCTGGTTCATGACCATCTGCCACTTCTCAGCGAAGTCAGCCGTGTCCTCACCAACACCGAGAATCGTGTCCCCGGTCGCACCGGTGGACGCCATGAGTTCGTCCATGTTCAGCACGCCGGACTGCAACGCGCCAACGAACTGCGCGGCACCCTTCGTACCGAACACCTGGGAGGCGAGGTCCAGCGCGGACGCCTGATCCCCCGTGTCAACGAAGCCCTGCAGCTCGCCGACGACCCGCCGGTACGCCTCGGCTGGCTGCTCACCATCTTTCGCGAGCGTGACCATACCCTTGGACATCGACGCCATGATCGCGCTGGAGTTCAGGCCAGCCTTGTCGAACGTGCCGACCATCGCGACGGTGTCTTCGAAACTGAAACCGAGGGTCTGCATCGCGGGCGCGACGGCCTGCGCTCCCGACGCGAGCTGGTTGAGCCCCACACCGGTCGCCTGCGACACCTGAAAGAGGGTATCCATCGCGGTCGAGACGCCGTCGCCGGAGATCTCGAACGCGTTAAACGCGGCCGACGTCGAGTCGATGTCGACGTCCTCGCCGAGAATGCGTCCCGCTTCGAGATACTGCGACGCGACCGTCTCCAGGGCGTCGCCCGACAGACCGAGCCGCTGGTTCAGTCCAGAGACGACGGGCCCGATCTTGTCGAACTCCGCCGGCACCGTCGAGCCGACGTCCTTCGCGATGTCGACGAGCCCGTCGAGCGCGTCGCCCTGAGCGCCGGTCTCCGTGCGGATCGTGTCAGTCAGGTCATCGAAAGTCGCACCGACGTCGTAGAGGCCCTTGAACGCCGCCCCGGCCGCGACACCGATACCGGCGGCAGCCAGTCCCGCCTTGGCAGCCTTCGAGTACCGGCCGGCTGCCTTGTCGCCTTCCTTCTCGACAGTGGACGACGCACCCACAAACTGGTCAGCGACGCTCTTCTCGACACCCTCAAGAGTCGGAACTACCCGAATCCAGGTCGTCGCGAGCTCGTAGCCTTCTGCTGCCATGACGGTTCCCTTCAGCGCGCCGTCTAGGGCGGGCGATCTGGTGGGAACCTGTGATCGTGTGCGAGATGTTCAGTTGAGGGTGATCAGCGTCGACGCTTTGCCGGCCTGATCGAGGTGACATTGTCGGAGCGCTTCACTTGCTGCGCCTGCAGCGCCTCCTTCGCCCGAGCGGATCGAAGCTCGAGCTGCATCCGCACGCGAGGGGTGCCACCGAGATCGGCGAGTGTGCGCTGCAGGACCACCATGAATCGAAGCCCGCGGCTACGCGCCTCCGCCGTGCCAATCGCGTTCAGTCCATCGGCGTACCGGGCTTGCTCACGCGCCAGAGCGACCAGAGCGCCGTCCGAGGGCACCAGCCACTTCATAGCCGCGATCGCCGCGTCGAGCGCCTCAGAGAGCGGGCCAGGCGGCTCGGTGGATGCCAACGCGGCGGCCACGGCCTCGCGCTCCGCGGCCCTCTTCCGTTCACGGTGGGCCCGTGAGTACTCGCGCTGCTTCGCGCGCCGTTCCTCGGACTGCTCACGCATCTCACGCCGCTTTCGTTCAGTTCAGATTCGGATGGGGGAGATCACTGCCGGTGGAATGTTCTGGGGTGGTGGTCGTAGAGATTCGAACCCCCTATGGGTGCGGGCGACAGATCCGAGACCAGGCGTGATCTGTCGCCCGCGTGCTGCACCGTCAGCTCATCCAGAGAACACCCGGTGCAGCAGCTTGCTACTCGTCGTCGTCGAGAGTGATCTTGACGATCGCTTCGGGGCGGTAGACGGACAGGCCGAAGCGTCCTTCGACGCGGGCCTTGATCTGGTTCTTCTCGAAGAGCACTCCGGAGCGGTCCCAGTCGACCTGCACTCCGCGGGTGTCGCGGTCGACGGTGGCTGCGTCGAGGTCGAGCGCGAGCGCGGTGCCCTGGGGCAGGCCCGGGGAGGTGACTACCTGGGAGCCCCACACCTTGCGCTGTGCGCGGTCGATGGGGCCGCCGAGGTCGAAGGTGCCGGAGGTGCCGGCGCGGGTCGTCTCGATGGCTGCCCAGTCGTTGGGGTTGAGGATGTAGACGTCGGTCTCATGGCCGAGCACTTCGAGCTTCGTGGCGGCCGCACGGAGAGTCGTGATGCGGTCGTCGCCGAATGCCTGCGTCTGGATGCCGGAGGTGTTCAACAGGCCCGTGAGGTGTCCCGTGGTGCCGTCTCCGGAGAGTACCTCGGCCTCGAGCTTGCGGGCCAGGCCGTAGAGCAGCTGCGACTGCAGGAACGCGGCCATCGAGTCGTTGTCTTCGAGAAGGAACTTGTCGATCGCCTCGGACAGGTGAGCGAAGACGAACAGCTCGCCGTCGGCCTTGTCAACGGTCACGACCGAGGTGGGCTTCGTGGCGCCAGGGGCGACGATCGCGGCGTTGTTCGTGAACACCGTCTGCCGCAGGTACTCCCACTTCGGGACGGCCCGCTCCGTGGTCTTGAGCACCTCGAGGATGGACTGCGGGATGCGCTGGATCTCCAGCGGACTCGTCGACTCCAGCGGCACCTGGAAGTCGACGACACCGGGCGTGAGGAATGCCTTCTGCCCGTGTGATTGCACGAGCTGCGAGACCATCCGCTTCGACGCGCTCTTGGCGCCTGCGCCCGTCAAGGCGAGGAAGCCGCCGCGGTTCTCGTTGGCGACCTCGGAGTCGACCGTGCCGGCGATGCTGTCGAAGAGCTTCTTGCTCTCGGCGGCCCGCTTCATGGACGCGGCGGCGGCCTCGCCCTCGGTCTTCATCTTCTCGACCTCGGCGAGCTCAGCTTCTGTGAGGTCGCGGCCTTCGTCCATGCACGTCTTCAGCAGTTGTTCGGTGCGGGTCTTGTAGTACTCGATCTTCTCGAGGAGATTCATGATGTGGCCTCCATAGCCTGAATCGAAGGAGCCCCGCGGTGCCGCGAGCGTCGGGGCAGAGTGAGGCGGGAGAGTCGCTACAGGCGGACGGGCTGACGCTGCGGGCATTCGACTTGGCCGTGAGGCTCCTCGTCGCTCTCCGCAGCTTGACCGCTGGCCTTCTGCTGGCACCTCACCGATGGGATTCCTCCGAGTTGACCCTTGCGGGTTCCTCCTCGTTGATCCGGGCAGATCGTGTACCTGAGCTACACAATACTCCGGTGATGCGTTAGCGCGACAGAGGTCCCCAGCGTGTCTCGTCGTACTGATCGGCGTCAGCGGGCGCGACCCACGCCCGCTCGACCGGATACCCCTGATCGTCGCGCCGCGTCACCATCAGGATGCGGCCATCGCCCGGCTCGCCGACGATGCGTTCACCTTCATCGTCGTCGCGAGCCGGGCGCCACCACCACGGCCGTGTCATCGGTTCTCCAACGAGTCGATCCGCTCATTCATCGCCAGCCAGAACGCCTCCGCCGGGACCTGACCACCCTCGATTGCGCTGAGCACCATCGTCGCCATCACGGATACGAAGGCGGGGATCTCATCGACGGGCAACGACATGAGTACCGCGTTCACTCCCTCGGCGTCCTGCGCGTCGAACGCTCGAACGAACGCCACTGCCGATCGTGCCGCATCGAAGTCGTCCCGACCAAGCTCAGCCACGTCGCGCCTCGTGCTCTCGGATCTGCTTCGCCGCGGCGACCAGTCCCACCTTCCAGTTCTCCCCATGCACCTCACGCAGCACCGTAGACGTCATCGCGCACACGCCAGCAATCAACTCGACCATATCGAGACCATCCGCACGCTTCGAGCACTCCGCCACGATCCGACTCACCCGCTTCTGATCGAGATTGTTCACCGCGATCACCAGTTCCATCACCTTCGACACCGGCACATATCTACTCACTACGATGCCTTCCTTCCGCTTCCCGGCTTTCGAACAGGCCAGCTCACCACTCGTGGAGCTTCGCCATCATCGGCTGTCCTGTCATCTGTCTCTGTACCTGTCACTGTCTCTGTCCTTTCCTGTCCTACGTCACGCGTAACGGAATCCGTTACGTCGTCAGTTACGACTTCCGATCTGGGGCGCTCTTTCTTGCCCTTCCGACCCTGAGCCTCACGCCACTTCTGCTGGCGCTCCCTTGCCTGCTTCTTGCGGTGCTCAATGGTGGATGCGAGTTCCTGGCCCATCGCCTCCCAGTCAGGAACGCACACGGAATCGCTACTTGGAACCCTCGCCCACAACCCCATGTCGATCAGCTCGCTCAGCGTCGCGGAATCGACCCCCTCAGGATGAAAGAACCGCAGGGAACGGCGATTCAACAGACCATCCGTTCCCTGCTCGTTCGACCACATGAGCGAGCCGCAGAATGTCCGGTAGGCGCGATCGCTGAGCGCGTCGAATCTTGGGTCAGTCAGCCACTCGGCCGGGAGTCGTGCGTCAGTCACCGCGGGCACCGCTGGAAGCACGGCTCGCGATCGGCGTGCTCGGTGTGGCGACGATCGGTAGGGCACTCATCGCCTTCTCGATGTTCCCCATCGACGGACGCACATAGTGGCGCAACGTAGCCGGAGACGCATGCCGCATCGCCTGCTGCACCGTCAACAGATCAGCCCCAGCCTCCACAAGCTCAGTAGCGAACCACGCACGAAGGTTGTGCGGCCGATGACCCGTGATCCCCGTTCGATCGATGAGCTGCCCCACGGTGTTCGAGACCGATGACGGCTTGAGATGAGTGCCCTTCCTGGACTTCGTGCCCGGGAACCACCACCCCTCACGCGGGAATGACTGCGCGAGATCCCAGACCATCGGATGCAGAGGCCGCCACACCTCCACGCCGCCTTTCGCTTCCCGGGTGATGATCCGCCGCTCCACCCAGTCAATGTTGTCGCCGGCGACAGCTGCGATCTCGACTGCCCGAAACCCTTGATAGGCGGCGAGGAGAACCATCATGCGTGTGCGCCTGTACATCGGCTGCGCCAGGATGCGTTCGAGCTCAGCTGTCGTGAACGGGTTCGCTTCCGTCCGCGGCACACGACTGCGCGGGAGGCGCGTGGCCGGGTTGTCAGCTCGCAAGCCGGCGTCCTGCAGCGTCGTGTACAGGGTGTGGAGAAAGCTCTTATATCCCTGTCGTGTCTTCGGGCTGAGATCGGGGCGTGAGAGCCAGCTCATCAGATCCTGTCGGGACGCTTCGATTGCGGGTTTCCCGATGTGCCGCACGTAGTGGCGGTACATGATCTCTCGTTCTCGAACAGTGCGCGGCCGACACCCAGCGGCGAGCATCTCGGTCCGCCACACCTCGAAGACCGCGTCGTCGTCGATTGCCTCTGCGTAGGCGCGGAGAGCGGTCACGTTGCCGTTCACGCAGACACCTCGGTTCCCGCGTTCATGGTCTCGCCCAGTACCACTAGTGCCGCGATCGCCTCGACAAAGCGCCTCGCATCGCCCAGTTCGATCTCACGAGCAAGGTGATCGATATAGAGCCTCCATTCGCCCTCGAGGTCGTTCAGATCAAAAGCGCCGGCGAATCGCCCCGAGATGTCGACCCTCCGGAACCAAAATGACCCGTCGGTGTCCGTCACGTCTTCGACAACGGGTTGCGGTACGACCCCCCTAATCCGGTCGACCTCGGCGGACGCCGCGAGCAGAATCCACGCAGCTGCGCGAGCGTCGTCCGGATCTAGCTTGTCGAATTCCCCGAAGACTTCGACCTTCGGTGAGCCGATCTCGGCCTCGCCATCACGGATGATGTCTTCGCGAGCGATCCACACCTCGAACGAGGCATCGCAGTTCAAGGTCGCCGTGTTCGTGCTGTGGCTTGTTGTCAGAACCCCAGGTTCCGCCATCACCTCGTCAACGCCATGCACGAGCCCCCTGGCAGTGATCGTGCACCAGGACGGACATCCAGTCAGCATCGTGTCGTTGGAATGCGTAGAATTGCTCATGATCATTTCTCCTTCATGGTGAAATCTGGCCCGGTGTTCCCGCACCGGGCATTTTTCTTCTGCTTGGCTTGGTCTTTCGCCCGGTCACTGAACTGACGCAGTGCTGATGCGTTCAGAAGCTTCCAGCCATTCGATGACGTCACGCTCCCGATAGACCACAGTGCGCGCCGTCGGCTTGAGGAACTTCGGGCCCCTCCCCTTGAACCGCAGCTGCGACAGGTTCGACTTCGTCATGCCCGGAACCAAGTCGCAAACCTGATCGGGAGTGAGGTAGACGGCGCGCTGCTCGGGCGACACGTCTGGATGAGTGACAGACATACACGGTTCCTCTCAAATGAAGTAACCCGAATTCGGGGTACTCGAACATTAACGCGGATTGTGATTTACGTCAAGGACACTGATCATGGATACTTGATGACTGTGACTACCGATTCGAGCAGTCCCGTGTCCGTCGCCGCTGCGATAGGTATCGTTGTTCGGCGACTGCGGAGAGAGAACAGCATCAGCCGCGACTCGCTAGCGCGTGCAGGCGCCCAATTCGGAGTCGGCTGGGGCATCACGACGATCGAAAACATCGAGGCAGGTCGCTTCGCGCCCACTATCCCCACCCTGTACGTGCTCTGCCGGGCATTGACCTACCTGTCACGTGACCAAACTTTCGGCCTGCTCGATTTGCTCCCAACGGAGGGAGATCTCGAGGTTGCCACAGGGTTCGTGGTTCCGGCTGCTCGCCTCAGACGCTTCCTGGGTGATACGAACGTTCTGGAGAGCCTGGACGACGGACTAGATGAGCACCTCCGAATGCTCGGAGGGCCAAAGACGCCACCATCGCTTGCTGAATCGAGGGCGGCAAAGAAGCTGGGAATCGACGTGTCCACATTGCAGCGCCTCGCAAGAGATCGATTCACGGGCGACACCCTCGACCAAGTAGTGAGCCAGAGCGCTGGGCCTGGTGCGAGTCCGCAGGCGCGTGGCCACGAGACGAGGTACTACGTTCAGGAACTCGCCAACCATATCGACTATCTGAAGCGGACTGATCAGTGGGACAAATGGGTGGGCGATCAGCATGGGTAGCATCCACGCCTATACGACGTCTCAAGGCGAACGCTACCGAGTCGCCTACCGTAAGCCAGACCACTCCCAAGGATCGAAACGGGGCTTCACAACGAAGCGTGAGGCAAGGCTTTTTCTCGCATCCGTCGATGTCGCTCAAGCGCGTGGCGAGTTCGTCGATCCGGCTGCAGCTAGAACGACGATCGCTGAGCTCGGGCCGGCGTGGCTCGCTCGGAGGAGGCATCTCAAGGCGTCCTACTACCGATCCCTCGAGTCGGCGTGGCGCGTGCACGTAGAACCGACGTGGGGGGAGTTCCCGGTCGGCCGCATCCAGTTCACCGATGTGCAGGCGTGGGTCAGCAAGCTCGCGGCCTCGCACTCCTCAACAACGGTGTCGAGGAACTACGGAGTCCTCGCTGGCATCCTCGACGACGCCGTGACCGATCGCAGGCTCCCCCGCAACCCGGCACGCGGCGCGTCCCTCCCACGCAGGACGAAGAAGCGCCGCGTCTACCTCACCCACACTCAGGTCCAGATCCTCGCCGACAGCGCCGGCGATAAACGCACCCTGGTCTACACACTCGCCTACACGGGACTTCGATGGGGTGAGGCAACAGGACTCCCTGTGCGTGACGTTGACCCCCTGAGGCGCCGACTGACGGTCAACGAGAACGCCGTGAACGTGGGCGGCCGGATCATCGTTGGGACTCCCAAATCGCACGAGGTGCGATCCGTGCCATTCCCCGCATTCCTCGCGTCTCTGCTCGCGGGCGAGAGCGCAGGGAAGCAGCCTGAGCAGCTCGTCTTTGGTGACGGCGAGCGACACCTGCGATCCCCAGACAGTCGCGACGGATGGTTTGTGAATGCGATCGCTCGCGCAAAGCTCACCGACAAGGACTTTCCAACGCTCACGATCCACGATCTAAGACACACTGCGGCGAGCCTCGCGATCAGCGCCGGCGCGAACGTGAAAGCCGTTCAGAGAATGCTCGGACACGCGTCGGCCGCGATGACCCTCGACACCTACGCGGACCTCTTCGACGACGATCTAGACGCCGTTGCGACCGCACTCAATCAGGTGAAGATGAGCACGGTTGTTGTCGAACTGTTGTCACAGCGGCCAGCGAAGGCGCTACAGATCCGCTGACATCCGCGTGATTCCGGTCGGCGAGCGGCCCTATCGTCGGTACCCCCGGTGGGACTCGAACCCACACTCGGACGATTTTAAGTCGTCTGCCTCTGCCGATTGGGCTACGGGGGCGTACGGGTCAACCCTAATCGCGGGTCGCCCGATGCACAGAGAGCCCCGGCATCCGCAGCGGGATGTCGGGGCTCTTCTGACGAAAAACTAACTACTTGCTGCTCGGCACCGGATCGCCGGCCATCGGCTGCGGTGCGCCCTCGGGGGCCTCGTGGCCGACGGGGGCGTCCTTCTTCGTGGAGGCCGGAGCCTTCTTCGCCGGGGCGGCGGGAGCGGCAGGGGCCGCCTCGGCCGGGGGCTTCGGGCGGGAGGCGAACTCCTCGAAGACGGCGCGCGGCGACTGCAGGCCGGGCAGCGAGACGATGTCGCGGCCGAGGAAGAAGTTGAGGATCCATCCCCAGATCACGCGCCATTTGCGCTCCCAGCTCGGCATCGCGAGGCCGTGGTAGCCGCGGTGCATGAACCAGGCGATGAGGCCCTTGAACGACATCTTGCCCGACTGGAAGACGCCCACGCCGAGGCCGAGGCCGGCGACCGCGCCCATGTTCTTGTGGAAGTACTCCTTGGGGCCTTCGCCGCGGAGAACGGCGACGAGGTTCTTGGCGAGCAGCTTGCCCTGGCGAACGGCGTGCTGGGCGTTGGGCACCGTGAAGCCGCCCACACCGCCGCCGGTCAGGTCGGGCACGGCCGCGACGTCGCCGGCACCCCAGGCGTCGGGGATGAACTCGTCGGCCGTGCCCACGCGCAGGTCGGCGCGCACCTGCAGACGGCCGCGCTCCTCGATGGGGAGGTCGGTGTTGCGCACGACGCCCGGGTTGGCCATGACGCCGGCGGTCCAGACGATGAGGTCGGATTCGAAGGTCTCGCCGGTCGACATCTCGATGACGCCGTCGACGGCCGACTTGAGCTGCGTGTCGAGGTGCACCTCGGCCCCGCGCTGCGCGAGGTTCTTGAGCACCCAGTGGCTCGTCTCGAGCGACACCTCGGGCATGATGCGGCCCATCGCCTCGATGAGGTGGAAGTGCGTGTCGTCGAAGCTCAGCTGCGGGTAGAACTTCAGCAGCGCGCTCGCGAAGGAGCGCAGCTCGGCGAAGATCTCGATGCCGGCGAAGCCGCCGCCGACGACCGTGAAGGTCAGCAGGCGGTCGCGCTCGGGGCCGGCGGGCAGGGATGCCGCCTTGTCGAAGTTGCCGAGCACACGGTCGCGGATCGCGACAGCCTCCTCGATCGTCTTGAGGCCGATCGCCTGGTCGGCGACACCCGGGATCGGGAAGGTGCGCGAGACGGCGCCCGCCGTGACCACGACGATGTCGTACTCGAACTCCCACGGCTCGCCCACGGACGGCGTGATCGTCGCCGTCTTCTTCGCGTGGTCGATGTAGGTGACCTTCGCCGTGATGACCTCGGTCTTCTTGAGGTGCCGGCGCTGCGCGACGACCGCGTGACGCGGCTCGATGGAGCCCGCGGCCACCTCGGGGAGGAACGGCTGGTAGGTCATGTAGGGCAGGGGGTCGACAACGGTGACCTCGGCTTCGCCCGGGCGCAGCCATTTCTCGAGCTTCCACGCGGTATAGAAACCGGCGTATCCGCCTCCGACAATCAAGATTTTGGGCACGGTAATGCGTCTCCAATTACGTCTGAGTATGCGAACAATCTACTACTTGCCCCGCACTCGTCTGAAATGGCGGGTCGCGCCGATTCCAGCGAGGGTTCCGAGAGTCAGGAAACCCATCAGAACTGCGAGGGGAATACTCACGTCGCGCACGAGTGCTGGTGGCACCACGAGCAACGACCCGGCGTTGACCCGCTCCGGGGGCGGAGAGGGAAGAGGTGTGGCCACGGCGGTGCTGGGCGGCTCCGTGGACGGCGTCTCGGGCGCCTCGGCACGCCGGTAGACCCGGATCCACTCGGCGAGGGCATCCGTGGGATTCGTCGTGACGGAAGGCACCTCGGCGGTGACGGCCGCCTGCGCGTTGATGAGGCCGTAGCCGTAGATCGGGCTCGGGATCTGGTCGCCGACGGGCGTCGCCGTGGCCACCACGCGGTTGATGACGTTGCCCGCGTCGAGGTCGGGGTACGCCGCTCGCACGAGCGCGAAGAGACCGGAGACGAGGGGCGCGGCGCCGCTCGTGCCCTCCCAGATGCCGTAGGAGCCGCCCGGGAGCACGCCGACGAGCTCCTCGCTCGGCGCGGCCACCGAGATCGTGATGCCCTGCGAGGAGGCGTCGAAGCTCGCCCCCCGGCTGCGGTCGACCCCGGCGATCGTGACCACCCCCGGGATCGTGGCGGGCGCACCCACCTCGGTCGTGCCGCTCCCCCGGTTGCCGGCGGCCGCGACGATGATCACGTCGTGCTCGAAGGCGTAGAGGAAGGCGTCGTCCCAGCTCTCCGGCCACTGCAGGCTGTTGCGGGTGAGCGACATGTTGATGATGTCGGCGCCGTTGTCGACCGACCATCGCACGGCCTCGGCGATCTGGTCGTCGGTGCTCTTCGTCGCATCCGACTGCCCGAGCGCCACCGAGACGGCGAGCAGCGAGGCCTCCGGGGCGACGCCGATGACCCCGTTGCCCGGGCCGGTGCCGCGGCCGGCGAGCAGCGAGGCGACGAGCGTGCCGTGGTCGCTGTTCTCGCCGACGGGGGTCTGGCCGTTCGGGGAGCCGATCCCCGAGACATCCGTGCCGCCCACGACCGCGCCGGCCAGGTCGGGCACGCTCGCGTCGACGCCCGTGTCGATGACCGCCACGGTCACGCCCGCGCCCTTCGTCGTGTTCCAGGCCTCGGTGAAGCCGTAGTCGTTCAGCCAGTACTCGCGATCGCGAACCGGGTCGGCGACGGCGGGAGAGGCCCCGGCGAAAGCGGCTGCGAGCCCCAGGGCACCCGCCAGGGCGAGCCGGATGACACGACCGCGGCCGCGCGTCCGTGACACCGTTCCCGACCCGCACGCGCCGCTCACTAGGGCGCCCAGTCGGCCCGTTCGAGGGCGATGTCGCCGATCGGATTGACCCCGGGGCCCGCCGCGAGGGCGTGAGCCGCGAGGGCGTGCAGGCATTTGACGCGCGTGGGCATGCCGCCGGCCGAGATGCCGTCGATCTCGGGGATGTCCTCGATCGTGCCGCGATCGGCGAGGTAGGCCTCGTGCGCCCGCGCGTAGGCCGCCCGCAGCTCCTCGTCATCGGCGAGCAGATCGTTCAGCTCGTTCATCACGCCGGTCGCCTCGAGGAAGGAGATCGCCGCGACGGCACCCGGGTGGCTCAGGTAGTAGAGGGTCGGGAACGGCGTGCCGTCGTCGAGCCGCGGTGCGGTGGCGACGACGGTCGGCTCGCCCGTGCGGGTGCGCGCGGCGATGCCGAGCACTCCACGAGCGGGGCGGCCCAGCTGCGCCGAGACGGTGTCGATGTCGAGCTGGGTGACGGGGTCGAACGGCGGGGTCGTCATTGCGCGCCGCCTTCCGCCGGTGGTGCGGGCGGGGCATCCGGGGCGGGCGCATCGGCCGGCTCGTCGCTCGCGACGGCCCCCAGACCGGCCGCCATGAGCGACTGGAAGGTGGTCTGCACCCAGTCGACCGAGGTCTTCTGCAGCTCGGAGCTCACCGGCGCCGCGTCGGCGGGCGCGACGGGCGCCTGCAGGTCGTTGATCACGAGAAAACTCACTTCACCAGGCATGACGTAGTAAAGACGTTCACGCGCCTGGGAGACGATGAAGGTCTTGTCGTTCCAGCGCTCGCGCTGCGCCTGAAGCTGGGCGACGTCGGCCTTCTGGGCGGCGACGGCGTCGTTCAACTGCGAGATCTCCTGCCGCTGCTCCACGTAGACGCGCAGGCCGGGCGCCAGGATGACGATCGCCAGCACGAGCATGCCCATGACGAGCAGCGAGAAACCCGAGAGACGGATGCCGCGCAGCCAGCTTCCGGTCGGGGTCTCGGTCGAACCCAAGCGCACCGGCACCTTTCGGGTGCGCGGGGGAACTCGTGACGTGGGCAAGAGTCCTCCCCTGGTTGCGTCTGGGTTCGACCGAACCAGCTAAGCCTGGAAACGTGGGAAAGCGCTGCGACCCGCGAAGACCGCCGCGTCGCCGAGCTCCTCTTCGATCCTCAGAAGCTGATTGTACTTAGCGACGCGCTCGCTGCGGGCAGGCGCTCCGGTCTTGATCTGACCCGAGTTCGTGGCGACGGCGAGGTCGGCGATCGTCGTGTCCTCGGTCTCGCCGGAACGGTGCGAGAGCACGGCGGTGTAGCCGCTGCGCTGAGCGAGGGCCACTGCATCCAGCGTCTCGGTCAGGGTGCCGATCTGGTTGACCTTCACGAGGATCGAGTTGGCGGCGTGCTGCTCGATGCCCTTGGCGAGGCGCTTCGGGTTGGTGACGAAGAGGTCGTCGCCGACGATCTGCACCTTCGAGCCGAGCTCGGACGTGAGGTGCGCCCAGCCCTCCCAGTCGTCTTCGTCGAGGGGATCCTCGATCGTGACGAGCGGGTAGGCGGCGACGAGCTCGGCGTAGTAGGCCGAGAGGTCTTGCGCGCTGAGCTGCTTGCCCTCGAAGGTGTACGAGCCGTTGTCGAAGAACTCGCTCGAGGCGACGTCGAGGCCGAGCGCGATGTCGGTTCCCGGGGTGAAGCCGGCCGCCGTGATGGCCTCGACGAGGAGGTCGAGCGCCGCGCGGTTGCTCGACAGGTCGGGGGCGAAGCCGCCCTCGTCGCCGAGACCCGTGCTGAGGCCCTTGCCGTGCAGGAGGCTCTTGAGCGAGTGGTAGGTCTCGACGCCCCAGCGCAGGGCCTCGGAGAAGCTCTCGGCGCCGAGCGGCAGGATCATGAACTCCTGGATGTCGACGTTGCTGTCGGCGTGCGAGCCGCCGTTGATGACGTTGAGCATGGGAACGGGCAGCACGTGCGCGTTCGGCCCGCCGATGTAGCGGAAGATCGGGAGGTCGGCCGAGTCGGCGGCGGCCCGCGCGGAGGCGAGGCTCACCCCGAGGATCGCGTTGGCGCCGAGACGGGACTTGTTCTCGGTTCCGTCGAGCTCGATCATGGTGGCGTCGATGAGACGCTGGTCGGCGGCGTCGAAGCCCTCGAGCGCCGGGCCGATCTCGTCGATGACGGCGTCGACGGCCTTCAGCACGCCTTTGCCCTGGTAGCGGGACTTGTCGCCGTCGCGAAGCTCGTAGGCCTCGAAGGCTCCCGTGGATGCGCCGGAGGGCACTGCTGCGCGCGAGACGATGCCGTCTTCGAGCAGCACCTCGACCTCGACCGTGGGGTTGCCGCGCGAGTCCAGAATCTCGCGGGCGCCGATTGCCTCGATGAGAGCCACAACTATCTCCTTGGGTTCGTTTGGTGGTGGGAGAACCGGCTGGGTTCGATCCGCTGGCCAGTCTAGTGAGTGAGCGCGAACGGCGAACGACGTGCGGCCCAACTCCGCGATCTAACCCATGGCGCAACTCAAAACGACGGAGATTTCCCGTTTTCCGGCCGCATCAGGCCCGGAAAGCGCCCTTTTGGGCAAAAAGTCCGTCGTTTTGAGTGGGGGGAGGTCGTTGTGAGCGGGCAGAGCAGGGCGGCGGGTCAGGCGAGGGGCTTGAGGTCGAGCTCGGCGGCCGTGCGGGCGTCGGCGGGCACGAGGGCGAAACTGCCGAAACCGGATGCCGCGGCACGCTCCAGCACGGGCTTCAGGTTCTTGGCGCGCTTCTCGAGCCGCACGCGCCGTCCCTGCGCGACGAGCTCCGCCTTGATCGCGATGAGCCGGGCGAGCGCGTCGCCGGTGGCCTGCTCGTGCACGAGCACGACCGAGTCGCTCGCGGTCGCGGCATCCGTCTCGAGAAGGTCGACGACCCGCTCGAAGCCGATCGAGAAGCCGCAGGCCGGCACGTCCTGGCCGAGGAAACGGCCGATCATGCCGTCGTAGCGGCCGCCGCCGCCGACCGAGCTGCCGGAGCCGGGGTGCGCGATCTCGAAGATCGTGCCCGTGTAGTAGCCCATGCCGCGCACGAGCGTGGGGTCGAAGCGCAGCTTCACGCCCGTGGGCAGCGCCGTGAGGGCGTGGGCGAGGCCGTCGAGGTCGGCGACCGCGTCGGAGTCGATGTCGGGCGGCAGGATCGCGGTGATCGCCGCGACCGTGAGCTCGACCCCGCCGTCGGCGAGGTGCGGCTCGAGACCGGCGAGGATGCCGCCGAGCACGGCCGCGGCATCCGGGCCCTGCTCGGCGAGCTCGGCGACGACGCCGTCCGCGCCGATCTTGTCGAGCTTGTCGATCGAGATGAGGGCCTGCGCGTAGCGGCTCTCGTCGAAGCCGCAGTACTCGAGGATGCCGGTGAGGATGCGACGGTCGTTGATGCGGATCGTGCAGTCCTCGAGGCCCAGGGCGTCGAGGGTCGCGGCGGTCGCCGTGATGAGCTCGACCTCGGCGAGCTGGCCCGCCTCGCCGATGATGTCGATGTCGCACTGCACGAACTGCCGGTAGCGACCCTTCTGCGGCCGCTCGGCGCGCCAGACCGGGGCGATCTGAACGGCGCGGAAGACGCCCGGCAGCTCGGCGCGGTGGCTCGCGTAGAACCGCGCGAGCGGAACGGTCAGGTCGAAACGCAGGCCGAGGTCGGCGAGCGAGAGGATGTCGCCGGATGCCGCGGCCGCCTGCACCTCGTCGCCGTCGAGGCCGCGGCGCAGCACGCTGAAGCCGAGCTTCTCGTTGTCGCCGCCGAGCCCGGAGTGCAGGCGCGCGATGTCCTCCATGACGGGCGTCTCGATCTCGTCGAAGCCGTGTGCGGCGTAGCTGCGCCGGATGACGCCGAGGGCGTGCTCGCGCTTGGCCTTCTCGCTCGGCAGGAAGTCGCGCATACCGCGAGGAGGATTGATGTCACGGGCCATCCTGCAATTCTGGCACGGGCCGCACGGGTTCCGTCGGGCTCGCGACCATCCGATCCGACGCGAAACGCACAAGGGGGTGGCGCTCGATGTGACATTTGCTAGGGTGGTCATGCGTAACCAGTTCGGGGGTCAAGCTAGGAGTGGCCAGCGAGTTGGCGCGACGGACTCGACGGTGTGCGCTGCAGTGCAGGCCATCGCTCAGGGGGTCAACCGTCGCACACGCCGGCCGACGTCGGGCTTCCGGTTCGAGAGCGATTGTTTCGGGTACGGTCGCTTCTCCCTGGGCTTTTCTCCCCCGGACCCGACGTCGGCCCCATATCGGGCCGCTCAGCCGCCCGCCGCGCTCAACCGAGCCCGATGATCCCCGCGTCGCTCGCATCCGACTCGGCGTCGCGGATCTCCTCCTGCAGCCCGCGCAACGTCGAGCGCAGCGCGCGCTCGGCGTCGAGCCCGCGCGACTTCGCCGAGGCGACGATCGCCAGCAGCAGGGGGCCGAGCTCGTCCTCGCTCTCGACGGGGATGCCGCCCGTGGCATCCGCCTCGAGCACACCGATCTTCTGAGCGCGGCCGATGAGCTTGTCGGCGAGCGCGAGCGCGGGCATGCCCTGCGGGATCCCGTCGAGCACGCTCGTGCGGCCCGGCTTCTCGGCTCGCTTGAGGTCGTCCCATACGGCGACGACGTCGTCGGCCGTCTCGGCGTGCGCGTCTCCGAAGACGTGCGGATGCCGCCCCACCATCTTCTTCGTCATGTGGGCGGCCACGTCGTTGATGTCGAAGCCCTCGCCCTCGGTGTGCGCGGCGATGTCGGCGTGGAAGAGCACCTGGTAGAGCACGTCGCCGAGCTCTTCGAGCAGGTCGTCACGGGTGCCGACCTCGATCGCGTCGATGAGCTCGTGGCTCTCCTCGACGAGGTACTGCACGAGCGACTCGTGGGTCTGCTCCTCGTCCCAGGGGCAGCCTCCGGGCGCGCGCAGCCGGGCGACGACCTGCACGAGCTCGTCGAGTGCGTCGTTGGATGCCGGACGCCGCCCGGTCTCACCCGAGGAGAACTGCGGTGTGCTCATGGTCGTGCTCCAGCTCCGGCGGGGTCGTTTCCGCCTGCGTCCATCGTAGGAGCCCGAGCCGCCCGCATGGCCGGGATGCCGCGGTCACTCCCCGATGAGACCGGCGGCTCCGTCCGATCCGTCCTCCGAGAGAGCGGTCCTCCGATGGCGGAGCCCCGTGAGCAGGGTCGCGACGAGCTCGCGCACGGCGACGCGCAGATCGAGGCGCAGCGCCTGGAGCTCGGGGTGCGCCGCATAGGCCGCCGCCATTCCGGGTGAGGGCTGCGACATCGACCAGACCCCGCCGATCGCGATCGTGACACCGCCCACGAAGGTGACGGCCGCGAGCCCCGGCAGTCCGCCGACGAGGGGAGCGACGATCCCGACGAGCCGGTTCGAGTTGGCGATCGTCGTGCGCTTGTACTCGGCCGCGACGTCGGCGGAGACGTTGTGCTCCAGCACGCTGGGGGCGCTCGCGCTCAGCTCGCAGAACACACGCCGATGGGCGACGGTCTCGGCGAGCGCTGCGGCGACGATCTCGATGGTGGCCTCGGCGTTCGCGGGTGCGGGGCGCGGCACGCTCGCGAGCCGGCCGGCGAGCTCGTCGAGCCAGGCCCGGTACTCGCGGTCGTAGAGCTCGAGCAGCACGGCCTCGCGCGACTCGAAGTAGCGCAGCACGTTCGACTTGGCGAGCCCCACCTGACGTGCGAGCTCGTTGAGGCTCAGCTCGGCCACGCGTGCGCCGTCGAGCATCTCACGCGCCGTCGCGAGGATCGCCTCACGACGCTCGGCCCGCTGCTCCTCGGTTCTCGCCCGTTGGAAGGCCGCGGCGCCACTCGTCTCAGCTGTCACCGCACACCCGCTCTCCCGGCATCCTCACGTCCATGTCACATCCGCTTTCTTAAAGACCGATGGTCTGTTACTATCGAACTCGAACAGACCGCCGGTCTAATATAACGCGGACAGCGCGAGAAGGAGCATCCCGATGTACACAGTCCCCGACCAGAGCGGACGCCGCGTGATCATCACCGGTTCCAACAGCGGAACCGGCAGGGAGGCGGCGCGCAGGATGGCCGGCGCCGGCGCCGAGGTCGTTCTCGCCGTACGTACCCCCGAGAAGGGCGAGGCGGCCAAGGCGCAGATCCTGCGGGAGTTCCCGACGGCGGCGCTCGAGGTGCGCCGCGTCGACCTCGCCGACCTCTCGAGCGTGCGCGCCTTAGCAGACGGGCTCCTCGCCGACGGCCGCCCCATCGACGTGCTCGTCAACAACGCGGGCGTCATGGCGCCGCCGAAGCGCATGCTCACGGCAGACGGCTTCGAGCTGCAGTTCGGCAGCAACTTCCTCGGCCCCCTCGCCCTCACCAATCTGCTGCTGCCACTCGTGCTGCGGGGAGAACGGCCCCGTGTCGTGACGATGTCGAGCGGCACCGCCAACGTCGGCCGGATCCACTTCGACGATCTGCAGTGGGCGGAGGGCTACCGCCCCTCGATGTCGTATGCGCAGTCCAAGCTCGCCGACATGCTCATGGGCCAGCACCTCGCCGCCGTCGCGACCGCACGCGGCTGGGATCTGCTGAGCACGACCGCGCACCCCGGCTACACCCGGACCAATCTGCAGACCGCGGGCGCCAACCTGGGGCGCGAGGCCCCGCGCCGCCGGCTCCTCGGCGACCGGACGATCCTGCCCTCCCAGGGCGTCGAGCAGGGCACCGAGCCGCTCCTCTACGCGGCGACCAGCCCGCAGGCCGAGCAGGGCGGCTACTACGGACCCGGTCGGAGCTTCGGACTCGTCGGGCCGACCGTCAAGACCCGGCTTCCGCGCAGCGCACGAGGCGTCGACCTGGCCGCCTCCCTGTGGTCGGTGGCCGAGGACCTCACAGGAACCCAACTGCCCGACTGAGCATGCCCCGGCGCACCCCGCCCTCTCGCTAAACTGGCCGCGGTGCGCCGGGAAGTCTGGTCGGCGGGCGGCGAGACCCCTCTGCCGCTCTCGAGTCCTCCGCCACCCCGCGGGCGCGGACTACAGAGGAGCCCCATGAGCTTTGTCCGTTCCGAGCGCTACGCCGCCGGCATCCTGATGTTCGCCGCAGCACTCGGCCTCCTGCTCGCCAACACGGCCATCGGCCCCGAGCTGATCGCCTTCTCGGCGACCCGTGTGGGGCTGCCGGCGATCGGCCTCGACCTCTCGGTCGGGCACTGGATCAGCGACGGCCTGCTCGCGGTGTTCTTCTTCATCGTCGCCGTCGAGCTCAAACGGGAGCTCGCGATCGGCGAGCTCGACTCCGCGAAGAAGGCGCTCCTGCCGGCGATCGCGGCGGTCGGCGGCGTCGTCGTGCCGGCCCTCATCTACCTCGCGATCGCCGCGAGCTCGGGGCTCGCCGTCGGCTGGCCGATCCCGACGGCGACCGACATCGCCTTCGCCCTCGGCGTCCTCGCCGTCGTGGGGCGCAGCCTGCCCACGCGCGTGCGGGTGTTCCTGCTGGCCCTCGCCGTGCTCGACGACCTCGTGGCCATCCTCATCATCGCCTTCTTCTTCACGACCGACGCGAACCTCGCCTTCGTCGGCCTCGCGGCCCTCACCGCCATCGCCTTCGGGCTGCTGAGCCGGCTGCTCGCGCCGCGCTCGCGCTGGGTGCTCGCACGCCGCCCGGCGTGGCCGATCGTCACGGCGATGATCGTGCTCGGCGTCGCGACCTGGTACCTCACCTCCCTCTCGGGGGTGCACGCGACGATCGCCGGAGTCGCCCTCGGCCTGCTGGCGGCCCGTCGGCCGGGGGGCCGCGCGGCGCACGTGCTCGAGCCGTACTCCAACACGATCGTGCTGCCGCTCTTCGCGTTCTCGGCGGCCATGGTCGCGATCCCCGCCGTGCGGGTGAGCGAGCTGAGCCCGGCGTTCTGGGCGATCCTCGTCGCGCTGCCGATCGGCAAGATCGTGGGCATCACCCTCGCCGGAGGCCTCGCCATCCGGCTGACCGCGCGCGGTTCGAAGCCCGTGCTGTCGATGCCCGATCTGTTCGCGGTCAGCGCGCTCGGCGGCATCGGCTTCACCGTCGCGCTGCTCATGAACGAGCTCGCCTTCGAGGCCCTGCCCGAGGTCGCCGACGAGGGCACGCTCGCCGTGATCCTCGGCTCCTGCGCGGCCATCGCGATCTCCTCGGTCGTCGTCGGGCTGCGTTCGCGGCACTACCGCCGGGCCGGACACGCCTCCTGACCAGCCGTGCAACGACATGCAGCGACTCGTCGGAGGCGTCACCTAGACTCGAACGAGCTACGGCGGGGAGGCGATGTGAGCTATCCGGAGACGACTCCGACGGCGGGGGCCGCGGGCGCGACGAGTGCCGCGAGTGCTGCGAGTGCTGCGAACGTGGCAGGCGTGGCGGGCACCGGGGCGGGTGCGACGACGCCCGCGCCGCACGCCGGCATCGTCGTGCGCGACGTGCACCGCTCCTTCGGGCCGGTGCACGCAGTGCGGGGCGCGACCCTCCAGGCCAGACCGGGCTCCGTCACCGCCCTCGTCGGGCCGAACGGCTCCGGCAAGACCACCCTGCTGCTTATGCTCGCGACGCTCCTCAAGCCCGACACCGGCAGTATCCTCGTCGGCGGACACGACCCCGTGACCGAGCCGGAGGCCGTGCGCAGCGTTATGGGGTGGATGCCGGACATCCTCGGCTCGTGGGCGAGCCTCACGGTGCTCACCGCGATCGAGACCACCGGCCGGCTCTACGGGCTCGGCCCGCAGCGCGCCCGCACCCGCGCACACGAGCTCATCGAGCTCGTCGGGCTCCACGACCTCGCCCGGCAGCCCTCGCGGGTGCTCTCCCGCGGGCAGAAGCAGAGGCTCAGCCTCGCCCGCTCTCTCGTGCACGACCCGAGCGTGCTGCTGCTCGACGAGCCCGCCTCCGGCCTCGACCCCGCAGCCCGCGTCGACCTCCGGCTGCTCGTGCAGCGTCTCGCCGCCGAGGGCCGCACGGTGCTCGTCTCCAGCCACGTGCTCTCCGAGCTCGACGAGATGGCGGATGCCGCGGTCTACCTCGAGGCCGGTGCAACGGTGAGCGCCGATCGCATCGCCCGCGCGACCACGAGCCTGCGCGCGTGGCGGATCCGCGCCCTCGACCCGCGGAGCGTACTGCCCGCGCTGGAGGCGGCGGGAGTGCCCCGTGAGGCGGTGACCCTCGACAACCTCGGCGTGCTCGTCGCCCTGGGCGGAGAGGAGCACGCGGCCCGGCTGCTCGGCGCCCTCGTCGCGGCGGGGGTGCGGGTGACGGCCTTCGCGCCCGCGGTCGGCGACCTCGAGCACACCTTCCTCGACCTGCGGAGCACGCAGGCGCCGATCCAGACGGCCCCGATGCCACCGATGCCACCGACTCAGGAACAGACCCCGACGAACCCGGGAGACGCCTCGTGAGCTTCTGGACCGGCCTCGGCGTCATCGTCGGCCTCGAACTGCGCCAGCGCGTGCGCGGAGTCGCCTGGTACGTGCTGCTCGGCATCTTCGTGGTGCTCGTGGGCGTCGTCACGCTTCTGCTGGGGCTCGCGACATCCGCCTTCGACGGCTCGGGCGGCTGGCTCTTCTCGACGATCATCTACTTCGTGCTGCTGCTCGGCTCGCTCGTCGCACCGGCGCTGAGCGGCAACGCGATCAACGGCGAACGCGAGGCCGGAACGCTCGCCACGACTCAGGTGACGCTCGTGCGCACCGGGCAGCTCGTGCTCGGCAAGTTCCTCGCGGCATGGATCACGGCGCTGGCCTTCCTCGTCGCCTCGGTGCCGTTCCTGCTCGTCGCGGCGCTCCTGGGCGGGCTCAGCCTCGACACGATCCTCGCCTCGACGGCCGTGCTCGCCGTCGAGCTCGGCGTCATCGCCGCGATCGGCGTGGGCCTCTCGGGCATCATCGCACGGCCGCTGTTCTCGGTGGTCGTGACCTACCTGGCCGTCGCGGCGCTGAGCATCGGCACGCTCATCGCCTTCACCCTCGGCGGCATCGCCACCCAGTCGGAGGCGCACAGCACCAACCGCACGATCGTCTACTCGCAGACGGAAGACCCCAACGAGCTGGAGTGCGGGCCGGCAGAGACCTACACCTATTCGGTGCCCCGCTTCGACTACTACTGGCCGATCCTCGCCGCGAACCCCTACGTGGTGCTCGCGGACGCCGTGCCCCCGCACTTCGACGCGAACGGCAACCCCGAAGACCTCTTCGTCGGCATCAGCTATCTCGTGCGCGAAGCACAGGTGCCACCCGACCTCGACGCGGAGTTCGATGCCTGCACGAACAGCGACTTCGACTACCGCACGCCCGAAGACAAGTACGAGGGCGCCGTGCCGTCGTGGTTCGTGGGCCTCGGCATCCACGTGCTGCTCGCCGCCGGAGCGCTGTTCTGGGCCTGGGCTCGCACCCGCACGCCGGCCGGGCGGCTGCCGAAGGGCTCACGAGTCGCATAGCGCAGGAAGCGGCTCGCCCGTGGCTCAGCTCTCGACGGCGCGCGTCGGAGCCGACTCGCGCGCGAAGATCGCCGTGAGCAGCTGGAGCACCCAGGCGATGAACTCCTCGTCGCCGAGCGGCTCGCCGTCGCGGTTCGGCAGCGGCACGGAGACCGAGTTGGTCTGTCTGAACAGCCGCGCGCCCGGGTACATACGCGTGAGGCGCACCTGGATCGAGTCGGGCAGATCGGCCGGGGCCACGCGGAGGTTGGGGCCCACGGAGACGACCTCGCTGAGACCCGCCTTCTGGGCGAGACGGCGCAGGCGCGACACCGCGATGAGGTTGCGCACCTCGGCCGGCGGCTCGCCGTAGCGGTCGGTGAGCTCCTCGAGCACGAGGTCGATCTGGTCGTCGGAGGCCGTCGGCGCACTCGCCGTCGAGAGCTTCTGGTAGGCCTCGAGCCGCAGCCGCTCGCTGTCGACGTAGTCCTCGGGGATGTGCGCGTCGACGGGCAGCTCGAGCCTGAGCTCGGTCTGGCCCTCTGCGACATCGCCCCGGAAGGTGCTCACGGCCTCGCCGATCATCCGCAGGTACAGGTCGAAGCCGACACCCGCGATGTGCCCGGCCTGCTCGCCGCCGAGCAGGTTGCCGGCGCCGCGGATCTCGAGGTCTTTGAGCGCCACCTGCATGCCGCTGCCGAGCTCGTTGTTGGCGGCGATCGTCGCGAGGCGGTCGTGGGCGGTCTCGCTCAGCGGTTTGTTCTCGTCGTAGAGGAAGTAGGCGTAGGCGCGCTCGCGGCCACGGCCGACGCGGCCGCGCAGCTGGTGCAGCTGGCTCAGGCCGTACTTGTCGGCGCGGTCGATGATGATCGTGTTGGCGTTGGCGATGTCGAGCCCGGTCTCGATGATGGTCGTCGAGACGAGCACGTCGAACTTGCGCTCCCAGAAGTCGACGACGACCTGCTCGAGCACATGCTCGGGCAGCTGGCCGTGCGCGACCGCGACGCGCGCCTCGGGCACGAGCTCGGCGATCTGGGCCGCGATGCGGTTGATGCTCGAGACCCGGTTGTGCACCACGAAGATCTGGCCCTCGCGCAGGAGCTCGCGGCGGATGGCCGCGGCGACCTGGCGATCGGAGTACGGCCCCACGAAGGTGAGGATGGGATGCCGGTCCTCCGGCGGTGTCGCGAGCGTCGACATCTCGCGGATGCCGGTGACCGCCATCTCGAGCGTGCGCGGGATGGGCGTCGCGCTCATCGCGAGGATGTCGACGTTGGTCTTGAGCTTCTTGAGCGCATCCTTGTGCTCGACGCCGAAGCGCTGCTCCTCGTCGATGATCACGAGGCCCAGGTCTTTGAAGACCATGCCGCCGGTGAGCAGCCGGTGCGTTCCGATGACGACGTCGACGGTTCCGTCGGCGAGGCCCGCGAGGGTCTCTGTGACCTCTTTGTCGGTCTGGAAGCGGGAGAGGGCGCGCAGGTGCACGGGGAAGCCCGCGAAACGCTCCTGGAAGGTCTCCATGTGCTGGCGCACGAGCAGCGTCGTGGGCACGAGCATGGCGACCTGCTTGCCGTCTTGCACCGCCTTGAAGGCCGCGCGCACGGCGACCTCGGTCTTGCCGAAGCCGACGTCGCCCGAGAGCAGGCGGTCCATGGGGATGGGCCGCTCCATGTCGGCCTTGACCTCGTCGATCGTCGTGAGCTGGTCGGGCGTCTCGGCGAAGGGGAAGGCCTCCTCGAGCTCGCGCTGCCAGGGGGTGTCGGGGCCGAAGGCGTGGCCCTTGCTCGCCATACGGGCGGAGTAGAGCTTGACGAGCTCGACGGCGATGTCGCGCACGGCCTTGCGGGCCTTGCTCTTCGCGGCCGACCAGTCGCTGCCGCCCATCTTGCTGAGCGAGGGGGCCTCGCCGCCCACGTAGCGGGTGAGAAGGTCGAGCTGGTCGGTCGGCACGAGCAGCTTGTCGCCCGGGAAGCCCCGCTTCGACGGCGCGTATTCGAGCACGAGGTACTCGCGCGTCGTCTTGACGGGGTTGCGGCCGCCCGACGACACCTCGCGCTGGCTCATCTCCACGAACTTGCCGATGCCGTGGGTCTGGTGCACGACGAAGTCGCCGGCCTTGAGCTGCAGCGGGTCGACGACGTTCTTGCGCCGGCTCGCGAGCTTCTTGACCTGACGCGAGTCGTAGCCGACCGCCCGGCCGTAGAACTCGGTCTCGGTCAGGAGCGCGAGCTTGAGCTCAGGCAGCTCGAAGCCGCTCTCGGCCGCGGCCTGCAGCACGTAGACGACGCCGGGCTCGGGCTGCGCCGGGAAGTCCTCGGTCTGCCGGGCGGAGAGCCCCCGCTCGACGAGCAGGTCGACGGCGCGCTCGACGAGGCCCTGGCCGGGGGCGACGATCGCCACGGCCCACCGCTCGGCGAGGCGGGCGGAGAGATGGTCGATCGCGCCGTCGGCGGCACCCTGGAAGCTGGGGACCGCCTCGCCCGCGACACGCACGGTCAGCAGCTCGTCCAGCTCGCGCTCCTCGGGCAGCACCTCGTCGTCTGCGGGGCCGGCCTGGAACGAGCTGAAGGTCCACCACGGATGATCGGGGGCGGCCTCGCCCGGACGGCTGAACTGCGCGGCGTCCTTGAGATCGCGCAGGGTGATGAACTCCCCCGAGGCCAGGTCGATGGGCGCCTCGGCGCCGACGGTCGCGGCGCTCCAGGCCGCGATCAGGAACTCGCGGTTCGTCTCGCTCAGGCTCAGGGCGCGCGAGGCGACCCGCTCCGGCGACATGACGGCGATCGCGGCGCCCTCCGGCAGGTAGTGCGAGACGGGCACGAGCCGGTCGAGCAGGGCCGGCGCGAGGCTCTCCATGCCCTCGACCGGGATGCCCTCGGAGATCTTCTCGAGCATGCCCGAGAGCGAGGGGAACTCGTGCTGCATCTCGCGGGCGCGCTGGCGCACCTGGTCTGTGAGCAGCAGCTCACGGCTCGGCGGCAGCTCGACGACGTCGAGGGGGTCGGCGAGCGAACGCTGGTCGGCGACCGCGAACTGGCGGATCTGGTCGACCTCGTCGCCGAAGAAGTCCACACGGAGGGGATGGTCGGCGACGGGCGGGAAGACGTCGAGGATGCCGCCGCGCACCGCGAACTCGCCGCGGCGGGTGACCATGTCGACGCGCGAGTAGGCCATGTCGACGAGATCGCGGGAGATCGTGCCGAGGTCGTGCCCGCGCCCGCCGAGCGCGAGCACGATCGGCTGGTAGTCGGCGAGATTGTCGGCGACGGGCTGGAGGGCGGCGCGCACGGAGGCCACGACGATGAGCGGGGTCTGCGCGGCATCCGGGGCCCACGTCGTCATACGGCGCAGAGCCGCGAGCCGCTTGCCCACGATCTCGGCGCTCGGGCTGAGCCGCTCGTGGGGCAGTGTCTCCCAGGCGGGGAACTCGACGACCTCGGCCCGGGGCAGCAGGCTCGAGAGCGCGGCTCGCAGCGCCTCGGACTCGCGGCCGGTCGCGGTCACGACGAGCAACGCCGGCGGTCTGCCGTCGCGCACGCGCTGCTCGAGCAGCGCCGCGAGGAGCGGGGCGCGCAGGCCGTCGGTCACGCTGAAGTCGGCGTCACGCGCAGCGTGCGCGAGGGCTTTGTCGACGGTGGAGGCGCGCGAAAGCGCCGCGATTAAGCCCTGAAGGATCACCGCACAAGTCTACGCGCGGGCTCCGACACCTCTCTCCGGTCGGCGCCTCCCCGCTCCCGCGCTCCTTCGCCCCATCCCACCCCGCCCCGCCCTCACTCCCACTCCAGTGAGAACTCAAAACGACGGAGATCCCACCGAAAATCGGGCCGAACGCGAGGAACCGGGCCGAAAAAGACGAAATCTCCGTCGTTTTGAGTTCTTTTGAGTAAGAACGGGCAGCTTGAGTAAGAACGGGGCAGCTTGAGCAGGGGGAGGAGAGAGAGCAGGGGCGGGGGTCAGGACGCCGCGGTGTGGAACTTGAGCTGCGCGGCCGTGAGCCCGTCCGAGGCGATGAGCTCGACGGCATCCGCCGCGTCGCTCAGCAGGCTCGGCAGGCTCTGGCGCTCGGTGGAGGAGAAGTCCTTGAGCACGAAGTCGGCGGCGGGCTGCCGGCCGGGGGGACGCCCGATGCCGACGCGCACGCGGATGAAGTCTCCTCCGCCGGTCGCGGCGATGATGTCGCGCAGGCCGTTGTGGCCGCCGTGGCCGCCGCCCGACTTGAGCTTGATCGTGTCGAAGGGGATGTCGAGCTCGTCGTGCACGACGATGAGCCGGTTCGGCTCGAGCGAGTAGAAGCGCAGCAGCTGCGAGACCGGGCCGCCCGAGAGGTTCATGAAGCTGTTCGGCTTGGCCAGGATGAGCTTCGGGCCACCCGGGGCGCTGCGGCCCTCGGCGACCGTCGAGCTGGTCTTGTGCGAGGTGAAGCGTGCCGACATCCTGTCGGCGAGCTCGGCGAGCACCATCTGGCCCACGTTGTGGCGATTGCCGGCGTAGCCGGGCCCGGGGTTACCGAGCCCGACTACGAGCCAGACGTTGTCGTCCAGGGGGATCCTCCGTGTGCGGAAGCCGAGGAAGGCGGGAAGGCCGATGACTACTCGGCAGCCGCCTCGGCGGCGGGTTCCGCCTCGGTCTCGGAGGACTCGGAGTCGCCGAGGTCCTGCTCGGAGGGAACGCTGACCGCGATGACGAGGGTCTCCTCGTCGGTGATGAGGGTCGCGCCCTTGGGCAGCGGCACGTCCTTCGCGAGCACGTGGGTGCCGGCCTCGAGGCCCTCGACGTCGACCGTCACGCTCTCGGGGATGTTGGTCGCCTCGACCTCGAGCAGCAGGGTCTTCGCGTCGAGCTCTGCGACGGTTCCCGCGACGGGCTCGCCCGCGACGTGGATGGCGACCTCGACCTGGACCTTCTCACCCTTGCGGATGACGATGAGGTCGATGTGCTCGATGATCTGGCGCACCGGGTCTTTCTGCACGTCTTTGACGAGGGCGAGCTGGCTCGTGCCCTCGATGTCGAGGTCGAGCACGGCGTTCGCCTTGCGCAGCAGCAGCTGCAGCTCGTGCGCGGGAAGCGCGACGTGCTGCGGGTCGGTGCCGTGGCCGTAGATCACGGCCGGGGTCTTGCCCGCTGCGCGGAGCTTGCGGGCAGCGCCCTTGCCGAATGTGCTGCGTACCTCGGCGGCGATGGTCATGTCGTCGTCAGCCATGAGAGTTCTCCTTGATGAACGGTGTTAGTGAGCGCGCGGCCCGCTGTCTGAATGAAATGTGTCAACTCGAACGCATCAAGCGTGAGGAAAAGACGTGCGAAGCCTGCTCCACCGCGTCGATCACGGATGCTGCCGCGCCCGTGAAGGTGCGGATGACGATCCCTCGCCGAAGTTCAGTGGATGAGTTTACACGGCGACGGCGATCGCCGCGACTGCGCTGCGCACGACGCCGGCGGGATCGTCGTCGATCGAGATCGTGGCCCCCGCCTCGTCGTCGGCGAGCGGTTCGAGCGTCGCGAGCTGGGAGGCCAACAGGGCCGGCGGCATGAAGTGACCGGCGCGGGCGCCGATGCGGGCGGCGAGCAGCTCGGGCGAGCCGTCGAGCTGCAGGAAGAAGGTCGACGGGGCCTCGGCGCGGATGGCGTCGCGGTAGGAGCGTTTGAGCGCGGAACAGGCGATCACGAGGCCGGTGGCCGCGGCATCCGCTCGTTCGAGCTCTTCTCCCACGCGCGCGAGCCACGGCCAGCGGTCGGCGTCGTCGAGCGGGACGCCGGCCGACATCTTGGCGACGTTCGCCGCAGGGTGCAGGTCGTCGGCGTCGGCGAACGGCACGCCGATGGCGGCCGCGAGACCCTCGCCGACGGTCGACTTGCCCGAGCCGCTGACGCCCATGACGATCACGAGAGGCGGGCGGTGCGAGGCCTCGGCGGGCGAGGAGGGCGAGGGAGCTGGCATGACGATCCTTGTCAGAACGTTTCGGTCGTGGTTCGCCTTCAAACACTACGCTGGAGACACACCTCGACGTCTCTAAGGAGAGAACCGTGCCAGAAACCCCAGTCGCAAACATCGGTGTCGTAGGCCTGGCGGTGATGGGCTCGAACCTCGCCCGCAACCTCGCCAGCCGTGAGGGCAACACCGTAGCGGTCTACAACCGCTCCTACGGGCGCACCCAGACGCTCATCGAAGAACATCCCGAGGCGGGCTTCATCGCGAGCGAGACGATCGACGAGTTCGTCGCGTCGCTCGCGAAGCCGCGCACGGCCATCATCATGGTGCAGGCGGGCGCGGGAACCGACGCCGTCATCAGCCAGCTCGCCGAGCGCTTCGAGCCGGGCGACATCATCGTCGACGGCGGCAACGCGAACTTCCACGACACCATCCGCCGCGAGAAGGATGTGAGCGAGACCGGCGTCCACTTCGTCGGCGCCGGCATCTCCGGCGGTGAGGAGGGCGCCCTCAAGGGCCCGTCGATCATGCCCGGCGGCTCGAAGCAGTCCTACGAGACCCTCGGCCCCATCCTCGCCTCGATCGCCGCCGTCGCGGAGGGCGAGCCCTGCGTGACCCACATCGGCACCGACGGCGCCGGCCACTTCGTGAAGATGGTGCACAACGGCATCGAGTACGCCGACATGCAGCTCATCGCCGAGGCCTACGACCTGCTGCGCACGATCGGCGGCTACGAGCCCGCCGCGATGGCCGAGGTCTTCGCCGAGTGGAACCAGGGCGACCTCGAGTCGTACCTCATCGAGATCACCGCGGAGGTGCTCAAGCAGGTCGACGCCGAGACCGGCGAGCCGTTCATCGACATCGTGCTCGACGAGGCCGGCTCGAAGGGCACCGGAGTCTGGACCGTGCAGAACGCCCTCGACCTGGGCACGCCCGTCGGCGGCATCGCCGAGGCCGTGTTCGCGCGCGCCGTGTCGAGCCACCCCGAGCAGCGCTCCGCCGTGCAGGCCGTCGTGACCTCGCGTCCGACGCCCGCCGAGCGCTACGAGGGCTTCGAGGACGACGTGCGCGCCGCCCTCTACGCCTCAAAGGTCGTCGCCTACTCGCAGGGCTTCGACGAGATCATCGCCGGTGCCGCCAAGTACGGCTGGGAGATCGACAAGGGCGCCGTCGCGAAGATCTGGCGGGCCGGATGCATCATCCGCGCGCGCTTCCTCAACCGCATCGTCGACGCCTACGCCAACAACCCCGGCATCACGACGCTGCTCGAAGACCCGTACTTCGCCAAGGCCGTCGCCGACGGAGAGGCTGCCTGGCGCCGCATCGTCTCGACCGCGGCCCTCTCGGGTGTGCCGATCCCCGGCTTCGGCGCGGCGCTCAGCTACTACGACTCGCTCGCGTCGAAGCGCCTGCCCGCCGCCCTCGTGCAGGGTCAGCGCGACTTCTTCGGAGCGCACACCTACAAGCGCGTCGACAAGCCCGGCGTCTTCCACACCCTGTGGAGCGACGACCGCAGCGAGATCGAGACCGAGCCCTCGACGCACTAGCGTTCGGCGTCTCGCGAACGGGGCCCGTCCGACATCCTGTCGGGCGGGCCCGTTCTCTCGTCCGGCGCACGCCGGCACAGCACGCCGGCGCAGCACGCGGGCGCAGCACGCCGACGGGGCACAATGGAGCACGGAGAGGTGGCACACATGCGCGAACCACAGTGGCGGAACGACGGCGAAGACCCCGACTACCGCTTCACCCTCGCGAACGAGCGCACCTTCCTCGCCTGGATCCGCACCGCCCTCGCCATCCTCGCCGGCGGCGTGCTGCTCGAGCAGTTCTCGACGACCCTCGGCCCGCACGTCGTCGTGGTCGTGCTCGCCGTCGTGCTCGGGGTGCTCGCGGCGACGCTGAGTGTTCTCGCCTACCTGCGATGGCGCGCCAACGAGATCGCGATGCGGCACCACCGGCGCCTGCCGAGCACCGTCGCCATCCCCCTCATCTCGGCCGTGACGCTCGCCGTCGCCGCCGCCATCGCCGTTCTGCTCGTCGTGCAGTGGTGAGCGGCTCGGCGATCGTGACCGGCGAGCAGGCATGACGATGGATGCCGCGACTCCTCCCGCACGCGACCACGGCGTGCAGCCCGAGCGCACCGCGCTCTCGTGGAACCGCACGGCGCTCGCCCTCGTGGTGAACGCGCTGCTCGCCATCCGCAGCGGCTGGGTGGGCGGGTTCGCCGGCTTCACGGTCGTCGGGGCCGTGCTGCTGCTCGCGGCGGTCGCGGCCGTCGTCTACGGAACCCACCGGCGGCGCGAGCTCGACCGCGAGCCCACGCGACCGGTGCCGCCCGCGGCGGTGCTCGCGGCAGCGGGGGTCACGCTGCTGGCCTGTGCTGCGGGCGTCGCATCCGTACTGCTCGTGCGTTGAGGGCTGAGCGTTGAGGGCTGAGGGCTGAGCGCCGTGCGCCGTGCGCCGTGCGCCGTGCGTTAAGCGTTAAGCGTTAAGCGTTGAGGGCTGAGGGCTGAGGGCTGAGCGCTGAGCGTTCAGGGCTGCGCACTGCGCGCCGCGCCGTGGGAAGAACGCGCGAGCCGCCCACGGACACGCCTGCGAGAACGCCGACACGGGCAGGAACGGTTTGTGCGCAGGCACGCCGTGTGGTGCACTGAACTGTGAGTTTCTACGACGACGAACCCGAGCTCGCGGGTTATGAGCCGCACAACCGGCCGCTGCGCAGCCACCGTGTCGTGGTCATGATGCGCGTCGTCGTGGTGCTCGCGCTCGTCGCTCTCGTGGTTCCCGGCATCCTCGTGACCTGGGGCGTCGCCGCGAGCACGGCCTCGAACACCTGCGCGAGCAACTCCGCGTATTACAAGCCCGACTCGATCGCCGGCAGGGCCGCCTTCGAGATCATGGGCCCCGGCGGCTTCGGCTGGCAGTGCTACTGGATCGACGGCAGCGAGGGCGCGCACTTCCTGATGCCCCTCGGCATCATCCCGGCCGCTCCGGTGCTTCCGGGCACGCCGCTGCGCCAGATCTGACCGCCCTCCCGTCTCGCCCCGCCCCTCTCCCCTCGTTTCGTTCTCACAACGACGGATCGTTCTCACAACGACGGACATTTCGCCGATTCATGGGCTTTAAGGCGCGAAAACGCGAGTTCTGGGCAGAAAGTCCGTCGTTTTGAGTGTGGGCACGAGTGTGAGTGTGGGCACGAGGCGAGCGCGAGGCGAGGCGAGGCGAGCACGAGGCCGGTGAGACGGATGAGGGGCGGCGGCGCAGCGGAAAGAGCTACGCGGCTCCGTCGAACATCGAGGTGACCGAGCCGTCGTCGAAGACCGCGTGGATCGCCTGGGCGAGCAGCGGCGCGATCGGCAGGATCGTGAGCTTCTCGAACCGCTTCTCGGGCGGCACGGGCAGGGTGTCGGTGACGACGACCGAGTCGATCGCCTCGCTCTGCAGCAGCTCGACGGCGGGGTCGCTGAACACCGCGTGGGTCGCGGCGACGACGACGCCGATCGCACCGGCGGCCTTGAGCGCCTCGGCGGCCTTCACGATCGTGCGGCCCGTGTCGATGAGGTCGTCGACGATGAGGCAGACCCGGCCCTCGACCTCGCCGACGATCTCGTGCACCGAGACCTGGTTGGGAACGAGGGGGTCGCGGCGCTTGTGGATGATCGCGAGCGGGGCGCCCAGCTTGTCGCTCCAGATGTCGGCGACGCGCACCCGGCCCATGTCGGGTGAGACGACCGTGAGCGTGCTCTGCTCGAGCTTCTCGCGCATGTGCTTGAGCAGCACGGGCATCGCGAAGAGGTGGTCGACGGGGCCGTCGAAGAAGCCCTGGATCTGGGCGGCGTGCAGATCGACCGACATGATGCGGTCGGCGCCCGCCGCTTTGAACAGGTCGGCGACGAGACGGGCGGAGATCGGCTCGCGGCCGCGGCCCTTCTTGTCTTGACGGGCGTAGGGGTAGAACGGCGCGACGACGGTGATGCGCTTGGCCGAGGCTCGCTTGAGCGCATCGACCATGATGAGCTGCTCCATGAGCCACTCGTTGATCGGGGCGGTGTGCGACTGGATGACGAAGGCGTCGCTTCCGCGCACGCTCTCATCGAACCGCGCATAGATCTCGCCGTTGGCGAAAGTACGGGAATCGGTCGGGACGAGCTCGGATCCGAGCTCCTCGGCAATCTGTTCGGCAAGGGCCGGATGGGCTCTCCCCGAGATCAGGACGAGCCGCTTCTCTCCGGTGACTTTGATGCCGGACACTTACTCTCCGCTCTCCGCAGCAGCTCTCGCCGCGTCGGTTCCCGGCCGGTTGGCTTCAACCCAGCCGGCCATGTTGCGCTGCGGGGCGACGTTGATGGCCAGCGCGCCCGGTGGAACGTCTTTTCGCACGACGGTGCCCGCACCTGTATACGCTCCGTCGCCAATCCTAATCGGCGCGACGAAGACGTTGTGCGAGCCGGTGCGCACGTGGGAGCCCACGACCGAGGAATGCTTGGCGACCCCGTCGTAGTTGGCGAAGATCGTGCCGGCGCCGATGTTGGAGTGCTCGCCCACCTCGGCGTCCCCCGCATACGAGAGATGCGGCAGCTTGCTGCCCCGCCCGATCTTCACGTTCTTGGTCTCCACGAAGGTTCCGATCTTGCCGTCCTCGCCCAGATAGGTGCCCGGGCGCAGGAAGGCGAAAGGCCCGACGGATGCCCCGGCCCCGACGACCGCGAGGGTGGCATCGCTGCGCTTCACCACGGCGTTCTCGCCGATCTCACAGTCGACGAGCGTCGTGTCGGGGCCGACCGTGGCCCCGCGCTCGACGAGGGTGGCGCCCTTGAGCTGGGTTCCGGGCAGGATGGTGACGTCTTCGGCGAGCTTGACGTCGCCGTCGATCCACGTCGTCGCGGGGTCCTGCACGGTCACGCCGGCGAGCTGCCAGGCGCGGATGATCCGCGCGTTCATCTCGGCGGCGGCCTGGGAGAGCTGCACCCGGTCGTTCACGCCCTGCACGAGCCACGGGTCGGAGACGGGCACCGCCGAGATGCGGCCACCGGCGAGCTTGATGCCCGCAGCGGCATCCGTGAGGTATTTCTCGTGCTGCGCGTTCTGGGTTCCGATCGTCACGAGCACCCGGCGCAGGCTCGGCACGTCGAAGACGTAGACACCCGCGTTGATCTCGGTGATCGCCCGCTGCTCGTCGGTCGCGTCCTTCTGCTCGACGATGCCCTCGAAGGAGCCGTCGGCCGCGCGCAGGATGCGGCCGGCGCCGGTCGGGTCGTCGAAGATCGCGCTGAGCAGCGTGAGCTCGTTGGCGTGCTCGTCGTGGGTCGCGACGAGTGCGCGCACGGTCGCGGCATCCAGCATCGGCACGTCGGCGCTCAGCACGACGAGGCGCCCGGAGAAGTCGTCGGGGAGCCCGCCGAGCGCCGCCTCGACGGCACGGCCGGTGCCGGGGATCTCGTCCTGGTCGACGATCGTCGTGCTCGGGGCGTGCTCGGCGATGACCTCGACGACCGCGTCGCGATCGTGCCGCACGACGGCGATGACGTGTGCCGCGTCGAGGGCGTGCGCCGTCTGCAGCACGTGCACGACGAGCGGGATGCCGGCGAGCTCGTGCAGGATCTTGGGAGTACGGGACTTCATACGGGTGCCCTGGCCCGCAGCCAGGATCACGACGGCCAGTTGTGGATTGGTCACTTGGGCACTCCTCGTGTTTTCGTGCGTGTTTCCTGCGGCGTTCGTGCGGTGTTCGTGCAATGTCTCCTGCGCGGATCCGCGTGGTCGTGCGCGTTCCCTCGCGTGTCGTCCGCGCGTTCCCACGTGTGGTCTTGCGTGTGTGTTCCGGCGTTCCCCTGCGGCGCTTCGAGCTCCGCCTCCAGGATTCGAACCTAGACCTAACAGCTCCAAAGGCTGTCGTGCTGCCATTACACCAAGGCGGACCGCGCCCTGCGGGACGCACCCATCAAGTCTGCCAGATGCCTCCGAGCTCGCGAACCGGGGCGCGAGGCCGGTCGGGGTGGCCACGAGACGACGCTGCCAAACGGCGGGATCGCTCCCCCGCGACAGCGCACGCCGGCGCACGAGAATAAGATGGCCCGATGAACGCGGGCAATGACGAGGTCGACAGGATCGTCGACTCCTGGCTGCGCGAAAGACCCGACCTCGACTTCTCGCCCCTGCAGGTGCTCTCGCGCGTCGCGCGTCTCGCCAAGCACCTCGACCGCGCACGCCGCACGGCCTTCGAGCGCTCCGAGCTCGAGTCGTGGGAGTTCGACGTGCTCTCCGCGCTGCGCCGCGCCGGAACGCCCTACGAGCTGAGTCCCAAGGCCCTCCTGCAGCAGACGCTCGTCTCGAGCGGCACCATGACCAACCGCATCGACCGGCTCGTCGGCCGCGGCCTCGTCGAACGGCGTACCGACCCCAACGACGGCCGCGGCATCCTCGTGACCATGACCGGCCAGGGGCTGACCCGGGTGGATGCCGCGATCACCCGTCTCGTCGACGCCGAGGCCGAGCTGCTCGACGTGCTCTCCTCCACCGACCAGGATCGCCTCGCCGCCCTGCTGCGCAAGCTGAGCCTCGACTTCGACTGACGGGCGGACGGACGGGCGGACGGACGGACAGGCAGGCTGGGACGACAGCGGCCGACGACGGGTGCCGAACGGCCGGCGGCGGGCGGGCGCCGCGCACCGACCTAGGCTGGGTGCATGGCCCACCTTCTCGGCGCGGAAGCGCTGCATCTCGAATTCCCGACGCGCGTGATCTTCGAATCGGTCACCGTCGGCGTCAACGAGGGTGACCGCATCGGCATCGTCGGCCGCAACGGCGACGGCAAGTCCACGCTGCTCTCCCTGCTCTCCGGGCGGCTCGAACCCGACTCGGGGCGGGTCACGATGCGCCGGGGCGTGCGCGTCGGCATGCTCGACCAGGCCGACGTGCTCGACGACGGCCTCACGGTCGCGCAGGCGGTCGTCGGCGGGGCCGAGGAGCACGAGTGGGCGCGCGACGCCCGCATCCGCGACGTCATCGGGGGCCTGCTCACCGACGTGCCGTGGCAGGCGCAGATCTCCGAGCTGAGCGGCGGCCAGCGCCGGCGGGTGGCCCTCGCGGCCCTGCTCATCGGCGACGACGACATCCTCATCCTCGACGAGCCCACCAACCACCTCGACGTCGAGGGCATCGCCTGGCTCGCCCAGCACCTCAAGCGGCGCTGGTCGGCGAGCGCCGGCGGCCTGCTCGTCGTGACCCACGACCGGTGGTTCCTCGACGAGATCAGCACGACGACCTGGGAGGTGCACGACGCGGTCGTCGAGCCCTTCGAGGGCGGCTACGCGGCCTACGTGCTGCAGCGGGTGGAGCGCGACCGGATGGCCGCGGCGTCCGAGTCCCGCCGGCAGAACCTCATGCGCAAGGAGCTCGCCTGGCTGCGCCGCGGCGCCCCGGCCCGCACCTCGAAGCCGAAGTTCCGCATCGACGCCGCCAACGAGCTCATCGAGAACGAGCCGCCCGTGCGCGACACGGTCTCGCTCACCCAGATGGCCACCTCGCGCCTCGGAAAAGACGTGGTCGACCTGCTCGACGTCTCGGTGAGCTACGACGGCCGGCCCATCCTGCGCGACGTCGAGTGGCGCATCGCGCCGGGCGAGCGCACCGGCATCCTGGGCGTCAACGGCGCCGGCAAGTCGACGCTGCTCGGCCTCGTGACCGGCGAGGTGCTGCCCACGACCGGGCGGGTCAAGCGCGGCACGACGGTGCGGATCGCGACCCTCTCGCAGCAGCTCGGCGAGCTCGGCGACGTCTGGACCGACCGGGTGAGCGACGTCATCGGCCGCAAGCGCACCACCTACGTCGCAGGCGGCAAGGAGCTCACCCCCGGCCAGCTGCTCGAACGGCTGGGCTTCACGAGCGCGCAGCTCTCGACGCCCGTGCGCGACCTCTCGGGCGGCCAGCGACGCCGCCTGCAGCTGCTGCTCATCCTGCTCGACGAGCCCAACGTGCTCGTGCTCGACGAGCCCACCAACGACATGGACACCGACATGCTCGCCGCCATCGAGGACCTCCTCGACTCCTGGCCGGGCACCCTGCTCGTCGTCTCGCACGACCGGTACCTGCTCGAGCGCGTGACCGACCAGCAGTACGGCATCTTCGACGCGCACCTGCGGCACCTGCCGGGCGGTGTCGACCAGTATCTCGAGCTGCGTAAGGGCGTGCAGCAGGATGCCGCGGCGGCGGTGTCGGCTCAGACCGCCGCCGCGGCATCCGCCGCCGCAGCACCGACGTCGTCTGCCGCGCCCGCGCTCTCGGGCGCCGAGCTGCGCGCCGCCGAGAAGGAGCTCTCCTCCATCGACCGCAGGCTGGGCCGCGTGCAGGGCGAGATCGCGAGCACCCACGACGCGCTCGCCGAGCACGACCAGAGCGACTACGAGGGCATCATCGCGATCACCGAGAGGCTGCGCGGGCTCGAGGCCGAGGTCGTCGAGCTCGAGACCCGCTGGCTGGAGCTCTCCGAGCGCATCGGCTGAGCGCCGGGCGGGGGTCGCGTTCCCTGAGCCCGTCGGAGGGCCCGGGTCGAGCGATCCCCTTCGACGAGCTGACGGTTCGACCTTCGGAGAACGGTGATGTTCGGGATGCGACCGCTCAGCCGGCGAGCTGCGGGTAGAGCGCCGTGAGGCCCGCGCTCAGGCCGGCCTTGACGGTGCGCGCCGTGTCGTCGGCGAGCACCTCGAAGTCGCCCGACTCGATGGCGTCGAGGCCCTGGCGCGCGACATCCGCCGGCTGCGACTTGGGCGCGTCGACGCCCGAGGTCATGTCGGTGTCGACATAGCCGACGTGCAGGCCGACGACGTGGATGCCGCGAGGCGCGAGCTCGAGCCGCGTCGAGTTCGTGGCGCTCCACAGGGCCGCCTTCGTGGCGCTGTACGAGTCGCCGACGGCGTACCAGGAGAGCGCGGAGTGCACGTTGAGGATCGCTCCTCCGCCATTGGCCTCGATGACCGGCGCGAGGGCACGGGTGAGGGCGACGGGTCCGAAGAAGTTCGTCTCGAACTCGCGGCGGATCCCGTCGACGTCTCCGTCGAGGAAGGAGGCGCTGACGGCGACGCCCGCGTTGTTGATGAGGACCGTCGCATCCTGCACCTGGGCGACGAGCCGATCGATCGAGGCCCGGTCGGTCACCTCGAGGGCGAGCGGCACGATGCGCTCATCGGTCGACGGCCGGGGCACGCGTGCCGTCGCGTAGACCTTCGCCGCCCCGCGCTCGAGGAGGCCCTCGACGAAGCTCTTGCCGAGCCCTCGGCTGCCGCCTGTGACGATGACGGTTCGTCCCGCGATGTCGACCATGGTGATCCTGCTTCCTGCGGCACTGCCGCGGCTTCGATGTAAACGGTTTCGTTTACCTTGCTCTCAGCAGAGTAAACGATTTAGTTTACTTTCCGCAAGCTCCCGGCTATCCTGGGACGATGGACACAGCTAGCACGCCCTCCGGGAGCACTCGGCGCACGGCGGGCCCGACGGCCGCCGCCGTGCGGCCCAAGCCCCGCGAGCGCGTGATCGACGCGGCATCCCGCCTCTTCTACACGAAGGGCATGCACGCCGTGAGCGTCGACGAGCTGAGCCACGAGGCACAGGTCTCCAAGCGCTCGCTCTACGCCTACTTCGCCAACAAAGACGAGATCGCGGCCGCGACGATGCGCGAGCGCGGGCCTCAGCTCGCGGCGCTCGCGATTCCCGCGGGCGATGAGGGCACGCCGAGGCAGAGGATCCTCGGCGTGTTCGCGCTGCTCCGCGAGCACGGCGCCGGGCCCGACTTCCACGGCTGCCCGCTCGTCTCGATGGCGAGCGAGCTCAGGGATCCGAGCCACCCGGCCTCGCAGCTCGCGAAACAGCAGAAGATCGGGCTGCAGGACTACTTCGAGCAGCAGGCCCGGCTGGCCGGCGCGGTCGATCCGACGTCGCTCGCGATCCAGCTCACGATGCTCTTCGACGGGGCGAACGCCTATCTCGTGGTGCGCGACGAGCCGCTTCCGGATGCCGCCGACGCCGCCGTTCTCGCACTGCTCACCGCCCACGGGGTGGGGTAGGCCGCGCGCTGTCGGCATCGCGGCACGTGAAAGTCTCGCGGGCCCGCGGAAAGTCACGTGCCGCCGGGATTTGCACGTGCCGCGACTCGCGCGTGCACGTGCACGTGCGTGCGTCAGTCGTGGATGAGGCGGGCGCCGTGCACGGGGCCCGTCGCGCGCGCGACCGT
Organism: Compostimonas suwonensis; assembly: GCF_002797855.1. GTDB lineage: Bacteria > Actinomycetota > Actinomycetes > Actinomycetales > Microbacteriaceae > Compostimonas > Compostimonas suwonensis. The sequence goes on along the minus strand of NZ_PGFB01000003.1, from coordinate 380,041 downwards.
GACGCGAGCAGCGCTCAACGCCACCTGGAGCTCGAGCGCGGCGTCGACGTCGGCCGCGAGGAACGCGACCGTCGGCCCGGAGCCCGAGACGATGCCGGCGAGGGCGCCGTTCTCCTCGCCCAGCTCGAGCACGTTCGTGAGCCCGGGCGCGAGGTGCAGGGCGGCGGCCTGGAGATCGTTGTGCAGCGACTCGGCGAGCAGACGCGGGTCGCCCGAGCGCAACGCCTGCAAGACGTTCGCGTCGACCGTCGGCTGCGCGGGGGTCGGGAAGATGTCCTGGGCGTGACGCTCACGGTGACGGTCGAGCTCGCTGTAGACCTTGGGGGTGCTCATGCCGAACTCGGCGAAGGCGAGCACCCACTGGAAGTGGCCCGTCGCGAGGGCCGGGCTCAGCTGGTCGCCGCGGCCCGTGCCCACGGCTGTGCCGCCCGTGAAGGCGAACGGCACGTCGGCGCCGAGCTTCGCGGCGATCGCGAGCAGCTCCTCGCGGCTGCACTCGGTGCCCCAGAGCGCGTCGCAGGCCAGCAGGGTGGCCGCGGCATCCGCCGAGCCCCCGCCCATGCCGCCGGCGACGGGCACGTGCTTCTCGATCTCGAGCCGCACCCCGCCGCGGTAGCCGGTCTTGCGCGCGAGCGCTCGAGCGGCCTTGATCGCGAGGTTGGAGCCGTCGGTGGGCACGTCGATCGTGTCGATGCTGCCGCTCAGCGTGACCGAGAAGTCGCTGGCCTCGTAGGCGAAGACGTCTTCGTGCAGCGAGACCGCCTGGTACGCGGTGGCGACGTCGTGATACCCGTCGTCCATGACCTGACCGACCTTCAGGAAGACGTTGATCTTGCCCGGCGCGCGAGCGTGAACCCCCTGCATGCCGGCCCCTGTCGTCATTCCTCCAAGCTACCTCAGGCGGGGGACGCCCGCTGACTGCGGGCGCCACCACATTTCACTCCCCGACCCGTGCGAACTTCGGACGCTGCGACGTTGCGTAGAACCGTCGATCGTTTGATAACAGACGACAGCCAAACACCTACCGCAGCACGCACCCTGCACATATAAAAATGTGAAGGCTCTTTACTTTTTTAAAAAAGCAATATCTATTTGCCTATGCATCTCCTGTGCATAGAAAGATTCCCTCGAAAGGAAACCGATCGATGTCCGAAAAGACCCATCGCGCCACTCGCAGAAAAGTCACCGTCCTCACTCTCGCCACCTTTCTTCTCCTCGGAACATCGCTCCCCGCGTATGCAGATGAAGCTGCTCCACAGTCGGGCGAAACGTCTCTCGAAGCTCTGCTGAGCGTCGTTGGCTATGACGCCGAGGTGGCGGCCTCCCACGGTTACGAACTTCGTGTTGATGATCAGGGACGGGAAGTCTCAGTTCCGATCTCCAATGCACCCGGAGACTGATCCGATGAAAGAGGGTCGAGAGATCCTGACCGAAGCCGAGAGGTCGAAGCTCACGAGCTTCGGCCTCCCGGCCTTCGTATCAGGGAACACGAACACCAGCCGCGTAGGACTTTCAACCCAGTCGCGAGACGGAGTCATGGATGTGATCGAGATGGCATATGTCCGCACCCGCGGCCACCGCGTAGATACGACCGTGCAGCCATCGGTCTGGACGTGGCGAAAGGACAGGCTTCACGGAACTGATCCGATGCAAATCCATGCCATTACTCACCTTGTCAACCACTTACCAGGGTTCGCATCCGGGTCGAATATTCCGAACTCCACCGAAATCGACCAGATGATCGAGACATACAAGTCGTTCACTCGCACGAGCACGACGATTCTCATAGACGGAAAACTCTCCGATGGAGAACTCCGGGAGCACGCGGGCTGGGCCTTCCTCTACGTGGATTGTGGCGCAGTGATCATTACGGTGGCTGGTCCGTCGGAGTTCGCCGCGAGTCCGCTACTCAGAGCCGCGGGCTAGGGCGGCACGCGCGACGGCCAGGAACTCGGCGACGCCCAGCTCCTCGCCACGGGCGGTCGGCGCCACCCCGGCCCGTTCGAGCACGGCCGTGGCCGCCTGCGTGTCGCCGAGAACGGTCGACAGCGACTGGCGCAGCATCTTGCGGCGCTGCTGGAACGCGGCGTCCACGAGCTCGAAGGTTGCGAGCCGTTCGGCCTCCGTGCCCGGCTGCGCAGGATGCCGCGTGAAACCCACGAGGATCGAGTCGACGTTCGGCACCGGCCAGAACACCTGCCGGCTCACCTGGCCGGCCGTGTGCCACTCCCCGTACCAGGCGGCTTTGACGCTCGGGCTGCCGTAGATCTTCGACCCGGGACCCGCCGCGACGCGCTGGCCCACCTCGGCCTGCACCATGACCACGCCGGAGACGATCGAGGGGAAGTGCTCGAGGAAGTGCAGGAGCACGGGAACCGAGATGTTGTAGGGCAGGTTGGCGACGAGACGCGTCGGCTGCCCCGGCAGGGCGACCACCCGCAACGCGTCGTCGTGCACGACCGTGAGCGGCGCCCCCGGCTGCATGAGCTCGACGGTCTTCGGCAGCTGCTCGGCGAGGCGGCGGTCGATCTCGACGGCCACGACGCTCGCGCCCGTCTCGAGCAGGCCGAGGGTCAGCGAGCCGAGGCCCGGCCCCACCTCGACGACCTCGTCACCCGGCTCGATCTTCGCGACCCGCACGATGCGGCGCACGGTGTTCGCGTCGATGACGAAGTTCTGCCCCAGCTTCTTCGTGGGGGTGACGCCCAGCAGGTCGGCGAGGTCGCGGATCTCGGCGGGGCCCAGGAGTCTGGCCGCGGCATCCTCGCTCATGCGACGCCGCCGCTCGGTGCCGCCTCGCGCGGCGGCTCGGCGACCGGCTCGGAATCCCAACGGCCGTAGACGAGCTCGGTGTTGGAGTTGATCTGCGCGGCGAGCATCGAGGCGTCGGTGCCGAGGTGGTCGGCCATAAAACGCAGGGTGAGCGGGATGAGGTACGGCGCGTTGGGCCGCCCGCGGTGCGGCATGGGGGTCAGGAACGGGGCATCCGTCTCGACGAGGATGAGCGAGCGCGGCGCGACCTCGAGTGCCTCGCGGAGGTTCTGCGCGTTTTTGAAGGTCACGTTGCCGGCGAACGACATGTACCAGCCGTGGTCGGCGCAGATGCGGGCCATCTCGGCGTCTCCCGAGAAGCAGTGGAAGACCGTGCGCTCGGGGGCGCCGACCCGGCGCAGGGTGTCCATGACCTCGCGGTGCGCCTCGCGATCGTGGATCTGCAGGGCGAGGTCGTTCTCCTTCGCGATCTGGATGTGCGCCTCGAAGGAGCGGTATTGGGCGGCGAGGCCGTCAGCCGCGGTGCGGAAGAAGTCGAGGCCCGTCTCGCCGATCGCGCGCACGCGGGGCCGGGTGGCGAGCTCGGCGATCTCGGCGAGCGCGTCGTCGAGGGTTCCGGCGGCGTCGTAGACGGGCGCCTCGTTGGGATGCAGGGCGACGGCTGCGAGCATCCGCGGCTCGATGGCGGCGATCTGGGCCGACCAGCGCGAGGTCTCGAGGTCGCCGCCCACCTGGATGACGCCGCGCACGCCCACGCTCGAGGCGCGGTCGAGGTGCTCGCGGTAGTCGATCGGCTGCTCGCCGTCGGCGATCTCGAGGTGGGTGTGGTTGTCGTAGACGGGAACGACGAGGCCTTCGGGCAGCGGCGGGTAGCTCAGGTCGCGCCCACTCGTCTGCTCCCGCCGGCGCACGTAGTTCGAGGAGCCCGCGTTCGAGTCGCCCATGGCCCTACTCTGCTCCGGCGGAGGTGTCGCCGGCCTCGATCCTCGGGAAGAGCGCCTCGAGCGCGCCGACGGTCGTTCCGGGTGCGAGCACACCCCAGGCCCCGGCCTCGCGGATCGGCTGAGTGGTGAGCTCGCCGAGCGCCGCCTCCACGCCGAGCGCGGTCCAGAGCTTCTGGGTCGCCTTCGGCAGAACCGGCGAGAGCAGCACGGCGAGGGCGCGCAGGCCCTCGGTGGCCGTGTAGAGCACGGTCTGCAGGCGCTCGCCCTGGGCCTCGTCCTTGGCGAGGGCCCAGGGCTCCTGCGCGGTGATGTAGCCGTTGAGCTCGTCGACGATGGTCCAGACGGCCGCGATCGCCTCGTGGATCGCGAGGGTCTCGATCGCGGCATCCGCGTTCACGGCGGCCGACGCGACCGTCCGCTGCACCGCGAGGTCGGCCTCCTCGTACGGGCCCGGCGTCGGCACGACCCCGTCGAAGTAGCGGTTGACCATGGCGATCACCCGGGATGACAGGTTGCCGAAGCCGTTGGCGAGCTCGGCCTGATAGCGGGCCGACAGGTCCTCCCAGCTGAACGAGCCGTCTTGCCCGAAGCTGATGGCGCGCATGAAGTAGTAGCGGAACGCGTCCGAGCCGAAGGTGTCGGTGATCTGCCGGGGGGCGATTCCCGTGAGCTTCGACTTCGACATCTTCTCGCCGCCGACCAGCAGCCAGCCGTGGCCGAAGACCTGGTGCGGCACCTCGACGCCCGCGGCCATGAGCATGGCCGGCCAGATCACGGCGTGGAACCGCAGGATGTCTTTGCCCACGATGTGCGTGGCCGGCCAGCGGCGGTCGAACTGCTCCTGGTCGGCGCCGTAGCCGACCGCGGTCGCGTAATTGAGCAGCGCGTCGATCCAGACGTAGATGATGTGGCTGTCGTCCCACGGGATCTTGACGCCCCAGTCGAATGTCGAGCGCGAGATCGAGAGGTCTGAGAGGCCCTTCTTGACGAAGCCGATGACCTCGTTGCGCGCGCTCTCGGGCTGCACGAAGTCGGGCCTCGTCTCGTAGAGGTCGAGCAGCGGCTGGGTGAAGTCGCTCATGCGGAAGAAGTAGTTGCGCTCGTGCAGCAGCTCGACGGGCTTCGAGTGGATGGCGCAGACCAGCTGCCCCTCGTACTCCCCCGTGCCGTCGAGGAGCTCGCTCAGCTGCTTGTACTCCTCGCAGCCCACGCAGTAGTAGCCCTCGTACTCGCCCGTGTAGATGAAGCCCGTGTCGTAGAGGTGCTGGAGGAAGAGCTTGACGCGCGACTCGTGGCGCTCGTCGGTCGTGCGGATGAAGTCGTCGTTGGCGATGTCGACCGTCTCGAGCAGGGGCACCCAGGCCTCGGCGACGAGCTTGTCGGTCCACTCCTGCGGGGTCACACCGTTGGCGGTCGCGGTGCGGAGGATCTTCTGGCCGTGCTCGTCGGTCCCGGTGAGGAACCAGGTGTCGTCGCCCGCCTGCCGATGCCAGCGCGCGAGGAGGTCCGCGGCCACCTCCGTGTACGCGTGACCGATGTGCGGCACGTCATTCACATAGAAAATGGGCGTGGTGATGTAGAACGAAGAGCCGTCGGACATGGTGACCATCATATTCGCGCGCGGCACCGGCCCTATCGCTGTTACGGATGACGACCGCTCCCCCTGCTTCGCCCTCAACTCATCCCCCATTCACCATCCCCACTCACCCCACTCAAAACGACGGACATTTCGCCCAGAACGCGACCTTTTTGCCCGGAAACCCGTGTTTCGGGCAAAATGTCCGTCGTTTTGAGACTGGGGAGGGAATCGGTGCGAGCGGTCGTAGACTGCCGTTCATGAAGCAGCGCAGGATCGGAAACGTCGACGTCAGTGCCATCGGACTGGGCGGCATGCCCATGTCGATCCAGGGCCGGAAGGACAGGGCGACCTCGATCGCGACAGTCCACGCCGCGCTCGACGCGGGGGTGACCTTCATCGACACCGCCGACGCGTATCACCTGGACGCCGACGGCGTCGGTCACAACGAGTCGCTCATCGCGGAGGCGCTCGCGAGCTACGGCGGCGACACCTCGGGGATCTTCGTGGCCACCAAGGGCGGCCTGCTGCACAACGACAACGGGCCGTGGGCCACCAACGGCCACCCCGACTACCTCAAGGCCGCCGCGAAGGCCTCGGCCGCCCGACTCGGCGTCGAGCGCATCGATCTCTACCAGTTCCACCGCCCCGACCCCGCCGTGCCGTACGCCGAGTCGTTGGGCGCGCTGCGCGAGCTCTTCGACGAGGGCCTCATCCGGCACATCGGCATCTCGAACGCGAACGTGCCGCAGATCCGCGAGGCCGTGAGCGTGCTCGGCCACTCCCTCGTCTCGGTGCAGAACCAGTTCTCGCCGGCCTTCCGCTCGAGCGGCGTGGAGCTCGAGGAGTGCGTCGTGCACGAGCTCGCGTTCCTGCCCTGGAGTCCTCTGGGCGGCATCCGCGGGGCTGCCGACCTCGCCGACCGTTTCGAGGTCTTCGGCGAGGTGGCCGCGGAGTACGGCGTGAGCCCGCAGCAGATCACCCTCGCCTGGGAGCTGCACCTGTCGCACCTCGTCATCCCGATCCCCGGGGCGAGCCGGCCGCAGAGCATCGTCGACTCGGCGCAGGCCGCCGATCTCGTGCTCGCGCCCGAGACGGTCGCCCGGCTCAGCGCCGCCTGATCCCCCCCTGCTTCCTTCGCCCCCCCCTTCGCCCGGCCTCTCCGCCCCGCCCCGCCCCCGCTCAAAACGCCGCTCTCCACTCAAAACGACGGAGATTTCGGGCAGAACGCGGCTTTTCCGCCCGAAAACGTCGGTTTCGAGGGAAATCTCCGTCGTTTTGAGTTGACGAGGGGCAAGGCAGGAGCGGGCAGGGGCAGGGCAGGCGGGGGGGGCGAGCAGCTCAGGGGCGGGGAGCGGTGCGGCGGGCGAGCGCGGCCTCGTAGAGCTCGCGCTTGCTGAGGCCCGTGTCGTCCGCGACGGCGGTCGCGGCATCCTTCAGGCGGATGCCTCCCGCCACGAGCCTCTCGACGCGGTCGACCCCCTCGTCGAGATCGACCGTCACATCGGCGGCCCCGTGCACGACCACGCAGATCTCACCCCGGACACCCCCGGCCGCCCACGCGGCGAGCTCCGCCGCCGTGCCGCGCTTGACCTCTTCGTAGAACTTGGTGAGCTCGCGGCAGACGACCACGCGCCTGTCGTCGCCCATCGCAGCGGCGAGGTCGGCGAGCGACTCGGCGAGCCGGTTCGGCGACTCGAAGAACACCATGGTGCGGCGCTCGGTCGCGAGCTCGGCGAACCGCGTGCGGCGCTCGCCGCCTTTGCGCGGCAGGAACCCCTCGAAGCTGAACCGGTCGGTGGGCAGTCCGGAGACGGCGAGCGCCGTGAGCACCGCGGAGGGGCCGGGCAGGGCCGTCACGGTCACACCGGCGGCGATCGCGGCATCCACCAGGTGGTATCCGGGATCGCTCACGGTCGGCATGCCGGCGTCGCTCAGCACGAGCACGTCGCTCTCGCGGGCCAGCTCGACGATCTCGCCGCTGCGCTCGCGCTCGTTGTGATCGTGGAGGCTCAGCAGCTGCGGACGGTTCTCGATGCCGAGCGAGGTGAGCAGCTTGATGGTCGTGCGGGTGTCCTCGGCCGCGATGACGGTCGCGGTGCTGAGGGCGTCGACGAGCCGTTTCGAGGCATCCCCCAAGTTGCCTATGGGTGTGGCCGCGAGGATGATCATGGGTCCAGTCTGGCAGGGACGAGGTCCTACGATGGGCAGGTGAGCCTGACGCCTCCCTCAGACACGGCCGCGCCGACCGCGCCTCCGTCGAGCCCCTCCTCCGAGCCGACCGCAGAGACGGACGGCAGCGTCGCCGACACCGCCGACGCCACGGTCGAGAGCACGAATGCCACGAACGCCACGGAGGTCGCGGATGCCGCGGATGCCGCCGGCACCGCCGAGAGCCCGCACGACGACGAGCCGCGCGGCAGCCGCCTCGACGACTGGTGGGCGCGCACGCTGTCGACCCCGCTGCGCCAGCGGCTCTGGTATTGGGGAGGGCCGATAGCGGTCACGGTCCTCGCCGCCGTGCTGCGGTTCTGGAACCTCGGCAACCCGCACGCCCTCGTCTTCGACGAGACCTTCTACGTCAAGGACTCGTGGACCCTCTTCAACAACGGCTACGAGTCGGCCTGGCCCGACACCCCCAACCCGCGTTTCGAGGCGGGCGAGACGAACATCTTCACGACGGACCCCTCGTTCATCGTGCATCCGCCGCTCGCCAAATGGCTCATCGCGCTCGGGATGGCCGCGTTCGGCGCCGCCGACAGCGTCGGCTGGCGGTTCAGCACCGCGCTCATCGGCGTGCTGAGCGTCGTGCTGCTCATGCTCATCACCCGCAAGCTCTTCGGCTCCACGGTGCTCGCCGTCATCGCCGGCTTCATCCTCGCGATCGAGGGCAACGCGATCGTCATGTCGCGGGTGTCGCTGCTCGACGGCTACCTGATGTTCTTCGCGCTGCTCGGCTTCGGGGCCGTGCTGCTCGACCGCCAGTGGCACGCGCGACGGCTCGGCGAACGTGTGGCCGCGGCCCGCGCGGCGGGCAGGGAGCCCGGCTGGGGTCCCGTCATGTGGTGGCGGCCGTGGCTCATCGCCGCCGGTCTCGCCTTCGGCCTCGCGAGCTCGGTGAAGTGGTCGGGCGTCTACTTCCTCGCCGGCTTCGGCGTCTACCTCATCGTCGTCGACATCCTCGAGCGCCGTCGGCTCGGCCTGCCGTTCTGGTTCAGCGCCGGCGTGCTCAAACAGGGGCCCGCGACGTTCCTGCTCATGGTGCCCATCGCCTTCGTCACCTACCTCAGCTCGTGGACGGGGTGGATCGTGACCGCGGGCGGCTACTACCGGCAGTGGGCGCAGACCGACGGCGAGGCCTGGACGGGAGCGCTCAGCTGGGTGCCGCTGTGGGCTCAGAACCTGTGGCACTACCACGTGGCCGCCTACAACTACCACGTCAACCTCGATACACCGCACCCGTACCAGTCGAACCCGCTCACCTGGCTCTTTATGGTGCGGCCGACGAGCATGTACTACGAGTCGCAGAGCATGGGCGAGGCCGGCTGCGGCTATTCGAACTGCTCGGAGGCGATCACCGGGCTCGCCAACCCGATCATCTGGTGGGCGGCGACGGCCGCCGTGCTGTATCTCGTCTACCGGCTCGTGCGCTACCGCGAGTGGCGGGTCGGCCTCATCCTCATGGGCATGCTCGTGGGCTACGTGCCATGGCTCATGTACCTGCACCGCACGGTGTTCCAGTTCTACTCGATCGCCTTCGAGCCGTACATGATCCTCGCGCTCGTCTTCGTGATCGGGCTCGTGCTCGGTAAACGAACGGATGTCTCGTGGCGGCGAGTGCGCGGCATCCGTCTCGTGGGGGTCTTCCTCGTGGTCTCGACGATCGTGACGATCTTCTTCTATCCGATCTGGACGGGTATGCAGATCCCGTTCTGGTACTGGCAGATCCACATGTGGATCCCCTCGTGGACGTAGCCCGCCCGGGCACCCCGCCGACGTCGGCGGAACGACCGGGCCTGCCGCGCTGGCTGCCCGGCGCCGCGGCGGCCGCCGCGGCGGCACTGCTCGCGTGGGGCGTCCACGCGGTCGTGCCGGCGATCCCGCTGTTGACCGCCGCTGTCGCCCTCGGCATCGTCGCCGGTCAGCTCCCCGCCGCACGCGGCGCGCTCACGGGCGTGCTGGCCCCGGGCCTCTCGCTCGCGGCGAAGAGGCTCATGCGCGTCGGCATCGTGCTGCTGGGCCTCAAGCTGAGCTTCATCGACATCGCGAGCCTCGGCTGGGTGTCGATCGCGACGACCGTGGCCATCGTGCTCGTGACCTTCGCCGGAACCTTCTGGCTGGGCCGTCTGTTCGGGCTCCCGGGCCATCAGCCGCTGCTCATCGCGACGGGCTTCTCGATCTGCGGGGCCTCGGCGATCGGCGCGATGAGCGGGGTCGTGCGCTCGAAGGACGAGGAGGCGGCGACGCCGGTCGCGCTCGTCACGCTGTGCGGAACACTCGCGATCGGCGTGCTGCCGCTGTTGTGGCATCCGCTGGGCCTGGACGCCCTGCAGTTCGGCCACTGGGTGGGGGCGAGCGTGCACGACGTGGGCCAGGTGGTCGCGACCGCCCAGATCGCCGGGCAGGCGGCGCTCGCCGTGGCGATCGTGGTCAAGCTCACGCGAGTGGTCATGCTCGCGCCCATGGTGGCGATGGTGGGCGTCGTCGAGCACCGCAGGGCGCAGCGCGAGCTGCGGGCGTCGGCGGGCGCGGTCTCGGCGGTCGAGCCGCCGACCGACGGAAGAGATGTCACGACGGATGCCGCGGCCAAACGCCCCCCGATCGTGCCGCTCTTCGTGGTGGGGTTTCTCGCCGCCGCTCTGCTGCGCACCTTCGTCCCGCTGCCGGAGCCCGTGCTCGACGCCGCCGACACGGTGCAGACCGCGCTGCTCGCGATGGCGCTCTTCGGTCTGGGCGCGGCCGTGCGGCTGCGCACGCTCGTGGGCACCGGCTGGCGCGCCCTGCTCGTGGGGCTCATCTCCTGGGTGCTCATCGCGGCGCTGTCGTTCGGGGCCGTGCAGATCTCCTAGGGTGTGTTGCATGACCCGGTCAGATGCTCCGTGGGCGAATCTCGTCGGGCTGCTTCGACGGCGCGGGTTTCGAGATTGCTAGGCTTCCGGTGCGGGGATTCATCTGTGTGGATCAAGGGTGGCTTGGTATGGGGTCGATGCGGCTGACAGCAGAAGAGGCTCGATCCTTGGCGGCCGAGGCCTATACCTACGGGTTCGCGATCGTAGAGAACTACCGCGCCCTGTACGGGATGTGCGTGTGGAAGGGGTCGCCGCAGTACGCAGGATTCAATCGTTATCTGCATGGGCGGGTGCTCTTCGACTCCAGCTACGACACGGTCGTGAACGCCAACAACGACACGCTCTACTCCACGACCTTCGCCGATCTGCGTGCCGAGCCGATCGTCATCACGGTGCCGCCGACCGGGGACCGGTATTTCGTGATTCAACTCGTGGATATGGGCACGGACAACTTTGCCTACATCGGCACCCGGACGACGGGCCGAGACGGCGGTGACTTCCTCCTCGTCGGACCGCACTACAAGGGCGATCTGCCGGGCGGGGGGGGTTCCGCGACGTCATCGTCTCACCGAGCGAGTTCGTGGCACTGGCCACCAGAACCGCGATCGATGGAGCGGATGACCTCGACGGTGTGGTCGCCATCCAAGAACGGTTGACGATCCATCCGCTCAGCACACACCTCGGCACGGAACCCCCCGTGCCGGCACCGGACATCGACTTCCCGCCCTATTCCCCGGATATCTACGGTTCCACCCTTCTCTTCGAGATCCTCGACTTCCTCCTGCCGTTCCACACGATCCCGCTGAACGAGGCACCCCTGCTTCAGCGGCTCGCTGCGATCAACGTCGGGCCGTACTCGAGATTCGATATTGACGACTTCGACTCGGAAATCCGAACCGCTCTGCAGGAGGGCGTCGAGGAGGCCCACCGGTCGATCGAGAAACGCGGCCGGTCACTCGGCACGGTCGTCGACGGTTGGCAAGACATTCCGCGTATGGGCCATTACGGCGACGATTACCTGTTCCGGTCGGCGGTCGCCTGGAAATTCATCTACACCAACTCTCCCGAAGAGGCGTTGTACCCGATCGCCGAGACCGATTCCGATGGTGAGCAGCTCCACGGCTCGAACCGGTACCTGCTGCAGTTCGCGCCCGGCGCCCAGCCGCCCGTCGATGCGTTCTGGTCATTGACCTTGTACGAATCCGAAAGCCGGTTGATGACGGAGAACCCCATCGGGCGCTATTCGATCGGAGATCGCACGCCCGGGCTCCGCTACGGCCCAGATGGATCGTTGACCCTCTACATCCAGCACGAATCGCCTGGCTCGGATCACGAGTCGAACTGGCTGCCCGCCCCACCCGGCGGTTTCTATCTGAATGCACGCGCGTACATGCCGCAGCAGAGCATGCTCGACGGAGGCTACCGACTTCCCGCAGTCACGAAGGCTCCGTGACCGCGCCCACGCGGGTCGAGCTCCCGAGGCACGTGGCGCCCATCTGCAGGATCGGCGAGCCGCCCGGACATCACACCTTGGCGCGGCTCTGCCGGGTCGTCGAGCCCCGGCCTGCTAATGGTCGACGAGCTTGAGCCCGACCACGCAGCCGACGAGCCCGAGGATGAGCAGCACCTTGATCCACGAGATCGTCTCGCCGCCGAAGACCATGGCGTAGAGCACGGTCAGCGAGGCGCCGATGCCGACCCACACGGCGTAGGCGGTGCCCGTGGAGATCTCGCGCATGGCGAAGGCGAGCCCGCCCATGCTCGCGAGCAGGGCGGCGCCGAAGATCACGCTCGGCCAGAGCCTGGTGAAGCCCTCCGAGCGGCCGAGGGCGGTGGCCCAGACGGCTTCGAGCACACCGGACACGATGAGGACGACCCACGACATGACGACTTCTCCTTGGCCAGTCTTGTCGCGTGCCGGGTACTGATCCGTCGTCCGGAGATCATCGATCGATCTTGGTACAAATGTACCATTTTCGACGAACGATGGCAACGAGCCTGACATGTCTCGCTTTGTTACCGGAGGCGCACGTAACACTTCGAAACAGCCGGTACCGTAATTCCATGGCAGACCGCGAATATGGCTTCAAGACCCGTGCGATCCACGCGGGAAACATCCCCGACGCAGTGACGGGCGCACGAGCGCTCCCCATCTACCAGTCGAGCGCCTTCGTCTTCGACGACACCGCCGACGCCGCGGCCCGCTTCGCGCTGCAGAAGTACGGCAACATCTACAGCCGCCTCGCCAACCCCACGGTCGCCTCCTTCGAGGAGCGCATCGCGAGCCTCGAGGGCGGGCTCGGCGCCGTCGCGACCGCGAGCGGCCTGAGCGCGCAGTACATCACCTTCGCGTCGCTCGTGGGCTCGGGCGACCACATCGTCTCCTCCGCCAACCTCTACGGCGGATCGATCACCCAGCTGGATGTCACCCTCCGCCGTTTCGGCGTCGAGACGACCTTCGTGCAGAGCGCCGACCCCGCCGACTACGCCGCGGCCATCACCGACAAGACGAAGCTCATCTTCGCGGAGACCGTCGCGAACCCCTCGGGCGAGATCGCCGACATCGAGGGCCTCGCCGAGGTCGCGCACGCGCACGGCATCCCTCTCATCATCGACTCGACGATCGCGACGCCGTACCTCAACCGCCCGATCGAGTGGGGCGCCGACATCGTCATCCACTCGGCGACCAAGTTCCTGGGCGGACACGGCACGACCCTCGGCGGTGTCGTCGTCGAGTCGGGCCTCTTCGACTGGCACAGCGAGAAGTTCCCGCTCTTCGGCCAGCCCGTGCCCTCTTACGGCGGCCTCGAGTGGTCGGGCAACTTCGGCGAGTACGCCTTCCTCACCCGCCTGCGCGCCGAGCAGCTGCGCGACATCGGACCCTCGCTCGCGCCGCACTCCGCCTTCCTGCTCGCGCAGGGCGTCGAGACCCTGCCGTACCGGATGCAGGCGCACCTCGACAACGCCCGCGCCGTCGCGGAATGGCTCGCCGCCGATCCGCGCATCGAGGCGGTCTACTGGGCGGGGCTCCCGGGCCACCCGCACCACGAGCGCGCGAACAAGTACCTGCCGCTCGGCCCGGGATCGGTCTTCAGCTTCGTCGTCAAGGGCGGGCGCGCGGTCGGCCAGACCTTCATCGAGTCGGTCAATCTCGCGAGCCACCTGGCCAACATCGGCGACGCGAAGACCCTCGTCATCCACCCGGCGTCGACCACGCACGCGCAGCTCACCGAGCAGCAGCTGCTCGACGCGGGAGTATTGCCCGGCGTCGTGAGGATTAGTGTGGGCATCGAAGACGTTGAAGACATCATCTACGATCTCGACCAGGCGCTCAGCGCAGCAGTGGAGGCTCACTCATGACACTCGTAACCGATTCACCGACCGAGGCGCAGCAGCTCGTCCCGACCCAGCTCACCAACGGGCTGAGCTGCGAGCTGCCCGCGAACTCGCCCCTCGCCAAGCTGCTCAAGTCGCAGCGCACCTGGGTGGGGCCCGACGCGAAGGCCCGCCTCAAGCTCCTGCGCGAGGCCAAGTCCGTCGCGATCGTCGGCGCCTCGCCGAACCCCGCGCGCTCGAGCTATTTCGTCTCGACCTATCTGCAGCAGTCGTCGAACTACCGCCTGTACTTCGTGAACCCGAACGCCGACACGATCCTCGGCGAGAAGGCCTACCCCGATCTCGCCTCGCTTCCGGAGGTGCCCGACATCGTCGACGTCTTCCGCAAGGGCAGCGACATCCCGAGCGTGATCGACGACGTCGTGGCCATCGGTGCGAAGACGATCTGGGTGCAGCTCGGCATCTGGAACCAGGATGCCGCGATCTACGGCGAGGGCAAGGGCCTCACCGTCGTCATGGACCGCTGCATCAAGGTCGAGCACGCCCGCTTCCACGGCGGGCTGCACCTGCTCGGCTTCGACACCGGCCAGATCAGCGCGCGCAAGATCCTGCGCTGACCTCTGCTCCTCCTCTTCTTCTCCCCTCCTCTGCTTCTCCCCTCCTCTGCTCCTCCTCTCTCTCACCAGCCCCATCTGAACTCAAAACGACGGAGATTCTGCCCGTAAGGCCCCCGAAATGCCGGGAAAGCCGCGTTCGGGCCAGAATCTCCGTCGTTTTGAGTGGGGGCACGTTCACGTGGGGCACGTCGTGAGTAGGGGGCACGTCGTGAGTAGGGGGCACGCTGTGAGCGGGGCACGTCGTGAGTAGGGGGCACGCTGTGAGCGGGGCAGGAACAGGGCAGGAACGAGGTTTGGGCAGGGCAGGCGGGCAGGGCAGGCGGGCGGGGCGGGCGCGACCCGGCAGGGGTAGCATCGTCTGGCATGACGACCTCGGAGCTCTCCGCGAACGATCTGCGGCACTTCGGCTCGCTCCTGAACCGCGAACGCGACGACGTGCTCGCCGAGAGCGCGCGGCTCGACTCCGCCCTCCACGAGGTGCGCGAGGCGAGAAGCGACGGCACCGCCGACGACGAGCACGATCCCGACGGCTCGACCATGTCGGCCGAGTGGTCGCAGCTCGCGGGCCTGACGGCGGATGCCGCGGCTCGCCTCGAAGCCGTCGACTCCGCCCTGGCGCGCCTCGCCGACGGAGCATACGGTCTCTGCGCGAACTGCGGGCGCCCGATCCCTCGCGAGCGCTTGGACGCCCGCCCCACCGCGCTGCTCTGCATCGACTGCGCCCGGCGCGAGGAGCTCGCCCATGCCCGCTGACGACGGCGCTCCCACTCCCACTCCCACTCCCACTCCCACTCCCGTACGCCGCGCGATCGCGGTCCGAGGTCTCGTGCAGGGCGTCGGCTTCCGCTACTCGATCGCCCGTGAGGCCCGGCACCGCGCCCTCGGCGGCTGGGCTCGCAACACCGCCGAGGGCGGCCTGGAGGCGCAGCTGGAGGGGCCGGCCATCGACGTCGACTCGGTGGTCGAGTGGATGCGCACGGGGCCGCCGGGAGCCGAGGTCGCCGAGCTGACGGCACGCGACATCCCGCCCCTCGGCGAACGGGACTTCGAGATCCGGCGCTGAGCCGTCAGTCGTTCGCGGCGCACAGTACTCGTCGTGGCGCACGATCGTTCGTGCGCCACGACGACGAGCGTGCGCCGCGAACGAGCATGCGGCGCACGCCCCCGTTCAGCCCGTTCGGAGGCCGAGGGTCTCGTGCAGGGTGGCGCCCGGCTCGTAGTCGGTGCGGTAGACGCCGCGCTCCTGCAGCTCGGGGATGACGCGGTCGACGAACTCGTCGAGGCCCGTCGGGTTCGTGTGCCCGATGACGACGAACCCGTCGGAGGCGTCCTCCTGCACGTGGCGGTTGATCTCCTCCGCGACCGCGACGGGCGTTCCGACGAAGTCGTGTCGGGCGGCGAAGCGGATCACGAGCTCGCGGATGCTCAGCTTCTCTGCCTCGGCCTTCTCACGCCATGCCCTCGCGACGGCGAGCGGCTCGCCGTGCCGCACCCGCCCGCGGGTGAGGCCTTCGTCTGCGACCACGGGCTCGATGTCGGGCAGAGGCCCGTCGGGGTCGTAGGCGGTGAGATCGGTGCCCCAGATCTGCTCGAGGAAGGCGATGGCGCCCTGCGGGCTCACCTGGAGCAGGGCGATCTCATGGGACCGCTCGGCCGCCTCCTGCGGAGTGTCGCCGAGCACGAAGGTCGCGGCGGGCAGGATCGCGAGGGAGTCGCGCTCGCGCCCGGCATCCGCGAGCCGGCCCTTGACATCCTCGTAGAAGCGCCGGCCGTCGTCGAACTCGGAGTGCAGCGAGAAGATGACGTCGGCCGCGCGCGAGGCGAAGCCGCGCCCGTCGGAGGAGTCGCCCGCCTGCACGATGACGGGCCGGCCCTGCGGGCTGCGCGGCAGGGTTCCGTAGCCGTGCACGGAGAACTGCGGGCCCTCGTGGTCGACCGCGTCGAGCTCGTGGGCCAGGAACCGCCCGGACTCCTTGTCGGCGATCACGGCGTCTGCCGGCCAGGAGTCCCAGAGCTCACGGGCGACCCCCACGAACTCCTCGGCGCGGGTGTAGCGGTGGCCGTGGTCGAGGAAGCCGCCGCGCCGGAAGTTGGCGCCGTGGAATGCGTCCGAGCTCGTGACGACGTTCCAGCCGGCCCGGCCCCCGCTCAGGAAGTCGAGGGTCGCCAGCTGGCGCGCGAGCTCGTAGGGCTCGTTGAAGGTGGAGCTCAGGGTGCCGACGAGCCCGATGTGCTCGGTGATGCCCGCGACGGCGGCGAGGATCGCGAGGGTGTTGGGGCGGCCCACGACGTCGAGATCGTGGATGCGGCCCTTGTGCTCGCGCAGCCGCAGCCCTTCGGCCAGGAAGAGGAAGTCGAATCGGCCGCGCTCGGCGTTGCGGGCGAAATGCTCGAACGAGGAGAAGTCGATCTGGCTGCCGGCCGCGCCGTCGCTCCACACCGAGGTGTTGTTGACCCCCGGGAAGTGGGCGGCGAGGTGCACCTGCTTGAGCGGTCGGCCGGTGGCGGCATCCGTGGCCGTTCTCGCGGCGGTTCTCGTGGTGATGGCGGTCATGCCCGGATGCTCCCAGCGGTCTCGAGGTCGGTGTCGGTCTCGGCTGTCGCGTCGTCGGATACAGCGTCGGTCTCGGCGGATGCCGCGCCACCCCGCCTCTCGTAGCGATTCCGCGCCTCGGGCAGGCCGAGCCTGGCGCGCAGCGTCGTGGCGTCCGCCGGCCGTTCGAGCAGGCCGGCCCGCCCCAGCAGCGGCACGACCTCGTCGGCGATCGCGTCGAGGTCGCGCGGAAGACGGGCCGGCCGCAGCCGCACACCCTCGATGCCCAGGGCCTGCCAGCGCTCGAGGCGCTCGACGATCGCGGCCGCCGTTCCCGCGACGACGAGCGCGTCGGACGCGTACGGGGAGCCGTGGAGCTCGTCGAGGTGCTCGAGCGCGTCGCGGGCGGCGGGCTCGCTGTGCTCGATGAGGATGACGAGCTCGGCCCAGATCCGGAGCGGACCCGCGAACTCGGGATTCGCCTCGCGACCCTCCTGCGCCTCGGCCGCACGCACCTCGGCGATGACCGAGGCCAGCTGCTCATCGTCGTGCGGGGTGATCCCGACGATGTCGGCGCTCGTCGCGGCGAGCCGGTAGGGCACCTCCTGGTGCGCGAGCACGTAGACGGGCGGCTGACCCTGCGGGGGCCGCGGCGTGATCGAGGGGCCTTTCACGCTGAACGACTCCCCCTCGAAGTCGATGTGGTGCAGGCGGTCGCGGTCGATGAAGCGCCCCGTGCGCGTGTCGCGGATGACCGCGTCATCCTGCCAGCTGTCCCACAGCCGGCGCACGACCTCGACCGAGTCGCGGGCCTCGCCGAAGAGCTGCTCCAGCAGGGCGCGGTGGGCGGGATCGCCCGTCGCGGCCGCGAGCGGGTCGAGCGCGGGGATGGTGCGCCGGCCGAAGTGGGCGGCCTCGTGCGCGCGGCCGGAGACCTGCACGCGCCATCCCGCCCGGCCGCGGCTCGCGTGGTCGAGGGTCGCGAGGCCCGTCGAGACGTGGAAGGGCTCGGTGTGGGTGGTCGTCACGGTCGGCACGAGCCCGATCCTGCTCGTGCGCGGCGCGACGGCCGAGGCGAGGAGAAGCGCGTCGAGCCGGCCGCGCACCTCGTCGGTACGGTTCTCGACGGGGCCGTAGCCGCCGGTCTGCAGGCCGACGGCGTCCTCGAAGGTCACGAGGTCGATGCCGGCCTCCTCGGCACGTCGCACGAGCCCGGTCCAGTAGGGCAGGCCGAAGATCGCGTCCGGCCTGGCCTCGGCGTCGCGCCAGGCCGCGGGATGCCATCCGGTGCCGTCGAGTGCGACGGCGAGGTGGAGGGGTGCTGTCATGTCGATGACGTCCTTTCGGTCGATTCGCTCAGCCGCGCTCGGAGGGGGTCTTCTCGCCGGCTTCGATGCCGATCGGCAGACGGTTCTCCGCGGGAGGCAGCGGGCAGGTCGCGAAGTCGGTGTACGCGCACGGCAGGTTGACCGCGCGGTTGAAGTCGAGCGTGACGAGCCCGTCGTCGTCGGGCGCGTCGATGGAGAGCGTGCGGTTGGCGGCATAGGTCGTCACCCCGCTCGTGGCGTCGGTGAAGAGCACGAAGAGGGCGCCGGGGGTGTAGCCGTTGAAGGCGACGAGGCTGAACCGCTCGCCGCGCAGCTCGAACTCGATCACTCCGGGAGAGTCGTAGACGTGCTGGAGCCCCTCGACGGCCGCGCCGACCGTCACCGCCCTCGGTTCGTCGAAGGGCACGAAGCGGCCGGCGGCCACCCAGCGCGGGTCGGGCAGGTAGGCGGGCGTGCCCCGGTACTGCGTGCGCAGCGGGTGCTCCGGATGCCGCGGCCGCACGATGTCGTTGCCCCCGCGCCGCGCGACCTCCACGACCGCGTCGCCGAACGAGGCCAGCCGGCCGCCCCGCTCCTCGATGGGGCCGAAACGGTGCTCCCCCGACACGGGCACGCCGTCGATCACCAGGGTCTCGTCCTCCGCGAGGACCACGACCGGTCCGTCGTCGGAGGTCGACCACAGGCCGGGCGCGTCGTCGAAACGTGCAGGGATCCCGCTGAGCCAGTGCAGGCCGGTGACGGCGAGGAAGCCGTGCTCCGATGCGCGGTTCTGCTCGTGGCGGTCGTGCCACTCGCTCCACTGCGTGCCGAAGAGCTCGCGGTCGACGGTGGCGTCCTGTGGCTGGGGCGAAGTCTGTGTCGTCATGGGAGCGACGCTAGGCGCAGGCCGCGCCGGGGAGAACAGGCGGCGGAAACATACCGTAATCCACGACATACGGCGTAATGGGCTTGCACGTTCGCGCAGAGCGCACATCGCCCTCAGACGCCTGATGGCGTCGCTCGTTATGCTCGGGCAGGTGAGCGTGCCCAGCGAGACCCCCGACGCGAGCGTCGCCGTGCGCGTCGCCGTGCTCGGGCCCGTGCTCGTGGAGGGCCGCGACCGCGCGCTGAGCCCCGCGACCGGAGCGCTCTCGCGCGCGCTCCTGGTCGCCCTCGCCCTCGCACCGCGGGCGACGCTGAGCGTTCCCGCCCTCGTCGACGCGCTCTGGCCGAACGAGCCGCCCCGGCAGGAGAAGGCCGCGCTGCAGACGCTCGTCTCGCGCCTGCGCACGGCGAGCGGAGACGGCGTCCTCGAGTCGACGCCGGGCGGCTATCGTCTCGCCGTCGACGCCGCGCAGCTCGACCTGAGCCTCGCCCGCGAGCTGCACGCCGAGGCGCGCGCCGCACTCGAGCAGGGCGACGCCTCCGCCGCCGAACGACTCGCGTCGACCGCCCTGGCGCTGTGGCGGGGCGAGCCGGGAGCCGACCTCGGCCACGAGGAGCTCGCCTCCGAGCTCGCCGACGCCGCCCACGCCCTGCGCTGCGAGCTCACGCTCGTGCGGGCGGAGGCGCTGCTCGCGGCGGGGGACGCGCGCGCCGCCGCCGAGCTCGCGGGAGAGTCCGCGTCATCCGGTCTCGTCGACGAGCGATTCGTCTCGGTGCTCATGCGGGCCCTCGCGAGCGACGGACGCCGCAACGACGCCCTGCGCGCCTTCGCGGCGGTGCGCGACCGGCTCGCCGACGAGCTCGGCTCCGACCCCTCCTCCGAGCTCGCGGCCCTCAACGCCCAGCTCCTGCGCGAGGAGGGCGCACCCCGGCCGGCACGGGTGCGGATCGGCCTGCGCAGCTCGCCGAACGAGCTCATCGGCCGCGACGGAGACGTCGCCGCCCTGCTCGAAGCCACCGGGGCCTCCCGCATCACGACGATCCTCGGCGCTGGCGGGCTGGGCAAGACACGTCTCGCCCAGGCGGTCGCCGCGGCATCCGAACGCACACCCGCCGTCATCGTGGTCGAGCTCGCGAGCCTGCGCACCGACGACGACATCACTCTCGCCCTCGCGACGACGCTCGGCATCCGCGAGGCGCGCTCGACGAGGCTGCAGCTCGACGAGCCGCTCGTGCGCACCGATCTGCGCACGAAGATCCTCGTCGCGCTCGGCGAGCGCGAGACCCTGCTCGTCGTCGACAACTGCGAGCACCTCATCGACGGCGCGGCACGCTGGATCGCCGACATCGTCGACTCCACCTCGTCGGTGCGGGTGCTCGCGACGAGCCGCGCTCCGCTCGAGATCCCCGGCGAGCGCCTCTACCCGCTCGCGCCCCTCTCGAGCGTCGACGGCGACGGCGGCCCGGCCGTCACCCTCTTCGTCGAGCGCGCCCGTGCGGCCCGGCCCGGAACCGTGCTGCCCCTCGACATCGTCGCCCGCCTGTGCGAGCGGCTCGACGGCCTGCCGCTCGCGATCGAGCTCGCCGCCGCCCGCACCCGCACGATGTCGGTCGAGGAGATCGAGCGGAGGCTCGGCAACCGTTTCGCCCTGCTCACCCAGAGCCCGCGCACGGCGCCCGAACGGCATCGCACCCTGCTCGCCGTCATCGACTGGAGCTGGAACCTGCTCGGCGAGGGCGAGCGGATGCTGCTGCGCCGGCTCTCGCGTTTTCCCGACGGCTTCAACACGGATGCCGCCGAGGCCGTCGCCGGGGCCCCGGACGCGCCGCGCGGGGTCACCGACGAGCTCGACGCCCTCGTGAGCCAGTCGCTCGTCGACGTCGTCGAGAACGAGGAGACGGGCCTGCTGCGC
The DNA here is from genome assembly GCF_002797855.1 of Compostimonas suwonensis. Classification (GTDB taxonomy): domain Bacteria; phylum Actinomycetota; class Actinomycetes; order Actinomycetales; family Microbacteriaceae; genus Compostimonas; species Compostimonas suwonensis. Next base: position 359,089 of record NZ_PGFB01000003.1, on the reverse strand, counting down.
TTCCGGATGCTCGAGACGGTGCGCGAGTTCGGCGAGCTGCAGCTCGTGGCGGCGGGCGAGGAGGAGCTCGTGCGCGAGGCCGCCTTCCGCTGGGCCGCCGGCTTCGCGCTCGACTACCTCGCCGACGAGCTCGGCCCCGACCAGGTCGAGGTCTTCCACCGCATCGACGCCGAGCATGACAACCTCGTGACCGTCTTCCGCGAGGCGCTCACCGCCGGGCGCCCCGACATCGTGACACCGCTCTTCGCACTGCTCGGCTTCTACTGGTCGATGCGCGGGATGCACTCGGAGGTCGTGACCTTCGCGCCCGAGGTGCAGGAGAGCCTGCGCTCCTACGAGCCCACGGGAGACGCCGCCTCGGCCGCGATCACGGCGCACACGATCATCGCCGGCACGATGCTCTACGGCGATCTGCGCACGGCCGTGCGGGCCATCCTGCAGTTGCGGCGCCTGTACGCGCTCGGGGTCAGGGCGAGGACCCCCATGTTCGACGCCATGGCCCAGCTCGTGATGTCGGTGTCGCGGCGAGAGGAGGGCATGCAGCTTCTCGAGCGCCTGCGCGGCTCCGATCAGCACAGCGTGTCGGCCTTCGGCCACCTCATCTCCACCCAGCTCGCCGAGAACGAGGGCGACATCGAGGCGTCCCTGCGCTACGCCGAGAGGTCGTTCGCGCTCGCCGAGACCGCCGGCGACGTCTGGTCGCGCGGAACCTCCGGGCAGATCCTGGCCCAGCTGCACAGCCAGAGCGGCCACCCGGCCGAGACGATCGAGTGGTCGAGGGTCGCGCGACGGCATCTCGGCGCGCTCAAGGCGGAGGGCGACATCCGCCAGCTCGACTGGCTCGTGGGCATGGCCCACGTCTCGCTCGGCGACTACGAGACGGCGCGCACCGTCTTCGACGTCTTCGTCTCGGTCGATGAGAGCGAGCTGGGTGTCGACGCGATCGACCTGCGCGGCATCGGCTGGGCGGGTCTCGCCGAGATCGCGATCGGCGTGGGCGACCGTGCCGAGGGGCTGCGCCTCTACGACGTCGCGCTCGGCGTCTACGACCGGTCGCCGCTGCGCTCCGCTCCCTGGTACGTGATCATCGGGGGCGCGGCGATCTGCGCGCACGTCTTCTCGCCCGAGCCCGACCACGCGCGGGTGAGGCGGCTCGCCCGCCGGATCCGCACAGCCGTCGTCGTCACCCACCGGATGCGCCCGAACTTCATCGACCGGCCGGTGCTCGGCTCCGCGCTCATCGGCATCGCGGCCTGGCTCGTGCTCGAGGCGGATGCCGCGAGCGGGGCTCCTCGCGGCGAGCTCGGCCGCCTCGCCGCCGAGGCGCTCGCCCTCAGCGCCCGGCTGGCCGCGCGACAGGATGTGCCCTCCCTGCGACGCGATCGGCTGGCCGCGGAGTTCGCGGAGCTGCTCGGCGCGGAGGCCCTCGAGAACGCGAACGCCCGCACGGCGCCCCTCACGCGGGAGGAGAGCGTCGAACGGGCGTTCACGGTGCTGCGGCATCCCGCGATCGTCGGGCTGCTCTGGCGCTGACCTCTCGTCAACGCGCGGAGCCGGCCAGGCGCACAGAGCCGGGCCGGCGCACGGAGCCGGGCCGGCGCAGGCGGTGCTAGACCTTGCGCATGTAGGCGCGCACGGTGAGCGGCGCGAAGATCGCGACCACGACCGCCGCCCCGAGCAGGGCGAGCCAGGCGTCCGCTCCGAAGGTGCCGGAGTTCGCGAGGTCGCGCACCGCCGTCACGAGGTGCGAGACCGGGTTGATGTTCACGAACCACTGCAGCCAGTCGGGCATCGTGTCGGGCGACACGAAGGCGTTGGAGAGGAAGGTCAGCGGGAACAGGATGAGGAACGACACGCCCTGCACACCCGAGGCGCTGCGGCCGATCACGCCGAAGAAGGCGAAGATCCAGCTGATCGCCCACGAGCAGGCGATCACGAGCAGGCCGGCGAGCACGACGAAGCCGAAGCCGCCGCCGGGGCGGTAGCCCATGATGAAGCCCATCACGAAGGTGAGCGTCGTGGCGATCGCGTAGCGCACGGTGTCGGCGAGCAGGGCGCCGGCGAGCGGGGCGATGCGCGCGATGGGCAGGGACTTGAAACGGTCGAACACACCCTTGTCCATGTCCTCGCGCAGCTGCACGCCCGTGACGACCGAGGTCGTGATGACGGTCTGCACGAGGATGCCGGGGATGATGATCGGCAGATAGCTCTGCACGTCGCCCGCGATCGCCCCGCCGAAGATGTACGTGAACATGAGCGTGAAGATGATCGGCTGCAGCGTCACGTCGAAGAGCTGCTCGGGCGTGCGCCGGATCTTGACGAGCCCGCGCCAGGCCATCGTGAACGAGTTGCGCAGCGACTGCTCGATGCTCACGTAGTTGCGGAGCTTGCGGTCGACACCCGGCTGGATGTCGCGGCCCGTGCCTCGGCCGGGCTGGAGGGTTGCCGTGGTCATGCGGAGATCCTTTCTTTCTTCGAGCCCTCGGAGTCCGGGGACTCCTCGTCGTCGCTCGCGGTGTGGCCGGTGAGGGTGAGGAAGACCTCGTCGAGGCTCGGCTTCTGCACCGAGATCTCGTCGACCGCGACATCCTGCCCGCGCAGGGCGATGAGGGCGTCGGTCACGGCGCCGGCCTCGGCCAGCGGGGCGCTGATGGTGCGGCCGTCGGCGGCGAGGGTCGCCCGCACGCCGATCGCCTCGGAGACGATCTGCGTGGCGAGCTCGCCGTCGACCTCGTTCTGCAGCTTGAGCAGCAGGGCGGAGTTGCCGACGGAGGCCTTGAGCTCGTCGGCCGTGCCCTCGGCCACGACGCGGCCGCGGTCGATGACCGCGATGCGGTCGGCGAGCTGGTCGGCCTCGTCGAGGTACTGGGTGGTCAGCAGCACCGTCGAGCCGGATGCCACGAGCCGCCGGATCGTGTCCCACATCTGCGCACGCGTACGGGGGTCGAGGCCCGTCGTCGGCTCGTCGAGGAAGATGAGCGGCGGCTGCGAGATGAGGCTCGCCGCGAGGTCGAGGCGGCGGCGCATGCCTCCCGAGAAGTTCTTGAGCGGCCGTTTGGCCGCCTCGGTGAGGCCGAACTCCTCGAGCAGCTCCTCGGCCTTCGTGCGCGACTCGGCGCGGCCGAGACCGTGCAGCCGGGAGAAGAGCACGAGGTTCTCGGTCGCGCTGAGCGTCTCGTCGACCGAGGCGTACTGCCCGGTCACCCCGATGAGCTGGCGCACGATCTGAGACTCCTTGCGGATGTCGTGGCCGAAGATCGTCGCCTCGCCGCCGTCCGGGCGCAGCAGGGTCGCGAGCATCCGGATGGTGGTGGTCTTGCCCGCGCCGTTCGGGCCGAGCACGCCGTACACCGTGCCGGTGCGCACGCTGAGGTCGACTCCGTCGACGGCGCGGTTGTCGCCGAAGTTCTTGATGAGTCCGTGGGCCTCGACGGCCCACTGATTGGAGGATGCCATGTGAAGCTCCCGATCGATGCGATGGTGGGTGGTGGTCGTTTTTGCGCGACCAGGCCATCGTGCGCCCCCGCGCTTGCGGGGCGCTTGCGTGCCGCTTACACGCCGAGCACGGGGATGCAAGCCCCTTCCCCGCGGGCCTCGTCGCGGTCAGGCTGGACGTGACGGTCAGGCTGAGGTGACCGCCCAGAGCAAGGGTGACCGCCCCAGAGCAAGACCGCACCGGAACGAAGGAGAGCGTATGTTCGGCAAGATCGTCGTGTTCGCCGCAGGGCTCGGGGTGGGCTACATCCTCGGCACCCGCGCGGGCAGAGCCAAGTACAACCAGATCAAGCGCCGGGTCGACGAGGTCTGGAACGACCCGCGGGTGCAGAAGGCCGCCGACGACGCCCAGGAGTTCGTGCGCGAGGCCGCCCGCGACGCCGGCGAGTTCCTGCGCGAGAAGGCGCCCGTCGTGCAGGAGAAGGTCGGCGAGGTCGCCGCGGCCACGAAGGATGCCGTCAGCAACGCCGCGAAGCGCGCGACGAAGGACTGAGGGGCGGCCGGTCGGAGCCGGTCAGCGGCGGCGCGAGCCCTTGCCGCGCGGGGCGCCCGGCTTCTTGGGGCCGCCGCGGGCGGCAGCAGCCCGCCGCTCGGCTGCGGCCTTCTTCGCGGCCGCCGTCCTCTTGACGGGCTTCTCGGGGGCCCCGGCGTCGGCGCCGCGCGTGCTGCGCTCCGTGCGTCCGCGCACGATGCCCACGAACTCCTCGATGTAGCGCTCGACGTCGTGGGCGGCGGTGTCGCGCCCGACGTCGTGGGCGGCGGTGTCGCGCCCGACTTCGGTGGCGTCAGCGGCATCCTGCCCGTCGCGCGCGGTGCGCCAGGCGAGCGCGATCGTCGTCGTCGGCGCGTCGCTCACGGGGCGGTAGGTGAGGTCTTTGCGAGCGTGAAGGCGCGCGATCGACTGCGGCACGACGATGACGCCCGTTCCCGCCGCTACGAGCTCGACGAGGGTCTCGAGTGCATGGCTGCCGTCGATGCGGTTCTCGTGCGCGAGATCCTCGAAGGTCACGGCGTCGACGGCCGCGATCGCGTGATCCTTCGGCACGACGACGACGGGGGTCTCCTCGTAGAGCGTGATGAGGTGCAGTCCCTCGCGCTCGACGGGCAGGCGCACGAAGGCGAGCTCGGCGCGACCGTCGAGCAACGCCGTGAGCTGGCCGGACTCGTCGCCGGGAATCAGCTGGAGCGCGGCATCCGGCCGTCTCGCCGACCAGATCCGGGCCCACTTGGCGGGCGTGACGCCGTGCACGAAGGCGACCCGCAGGGCGGGCTGCACGGGATCGATGCTCACGGGTCATCCTCTCGGCGAAGGCTCACGATCGTCTGCGAAGGATGACGCCGACCGACCGCGTGGGAAAGGCCGCGGTGCTGCCAGGATACGCTGGAGCCATGAGCACGGAGACAGAGCACACCGACGAGGCGCCCACGCCGCGGCGAACGAAGACGCCGCAGACGATGAAGCCCGCGACGGCGGCGAAGAAGCTCGGCATCTATCTGCCGGCCGCGCCGGAGGCCTTCCAGGGCGCCGAGGTGACGCGCACCGAGCTCGCCGAACTGCTCGAGAACCCGCCGGAATGGCTCGCCGTGCTGCGTCGCGAGGGCCCGCATCCGCGCGACGTCGTCGCCCGCAAGCTCGGGGTCTCCACCTCCGGCCTCGCCCGCGGCGAAGTGACCGAGGCGCTCACGACAGCGCAGATCACCGAGCTGCTCGCCGCCCCGCCCGAGTGGCTCGTGCGCGAGCGCGCCACCCAGGCCGAGGTGCGCGCCGAGAACGCCCGCATCAACGCCCGCAACGCCGAGCGCCAGGCCCGCGGCGAATAGCGGCTCCCCCGGGCCGCCGCGTGTGACACGGATGCGCGCGACGCCGCCGCCACGAGCGTAGGCTCGATGTCGTGACAGCGTACGTCTCGGCCCTCGACCTCTTCTCGATCGGAATCGGGCCCTCGAGCTCGCACACGGTCGGCCCGATGCGCGCGGCGCGGGCCTTCGTGACCTCCCTCGCCGAGGCGGGTGATCTTGAGCGGGTCAGCCGCATCCACTGCTCGCTCTACGGCTCGCTCGGGTCGACGGGTCTCGGCCACGGAACCCCCGACGCCGTCGTCGCGGGCCTCATGGGCATGCGACCCGAGAGCTGCGACCCGCACGCCGTGCGCGGAGCCTGGTCGCGCCTCGAGACGGGCGGGGTCGTGCGCCTCGCCGGCCGGCATCCCATCGAACTCGACCGCGACGACGTCACCCTCGAACCGCGCACCCGCCTGCCCGGCCACCCGAACGCGCTCACCCTCGCCGCCTGGGCCGAGGGCGACGCGCTGCCCTTCGTCGAGCAGACCTACTACTCGGTCGGCGGCGGTTTCATCCGGCGCGACGGCGACGGCGGGGGCGAGAGCGGCCGCGAGACTCGCGCCGACGTGCGGGCGGATGCCGCGGCATCCGTCATCGCGCACCCCTACCCCTTCGCCACCGCCGAGGCCCTCATCGCCCTCTGCGACAGCACGGGCCTCGCGATCGACGAGCTCGCCCGCGCCAACGAGCTGAGCTCGCGCACGGAAGAGGCGCTCGACGCCGGGCTCGACGCCATCTGGGCGGCCATGGCCGAGTGCACGCGCAACGGCCTGGGCGAGCACGGAGAGCTGCCGGGCGGCCTGCACGTCAAGCGCCGGGCGGCGGCCGTGCGGGAGCGCCTGCGCGAGGCCGACGACGCGGGCGCGCGCGACACCTCGATCGAGTGGCTGCACGCCTTCGCCCTCGCCGTCAACGAGGAGAACGCCGCGGGCGGGCGCGTCGTCACGGCGCCGACGAACGGCGCGGCGGGCATCGTGCCGGCGGTCGGCCACTACTACCTGCGCTTCGTTCCGGGGGCGTCGGCCGACGGCATCCGGCGTTATCTGCTCACGGCGACCGCGATCGGCTCGCTCGTGAAGGCGAACGCCTCGATCTCGGGGGCGGAGGCCGGCTGCCAGGGCGAGGTCGGAACGGCGTGCGCCATGGCCGCCGGCGGGCTCTGCGCCGTGCTCGGCGGCACCCCCGCTCAGGTCGAGAACGCGGCCGAGATCGCCATGGAGCACCACCTCGGCCTCACCTGCGACCCGGTCGCGGGGCTCGTGCAGATCCCCTGCATCGAGCGCAACGCGATCGCCTCCTCCACCGCCGTGAGCGCCGCACGGCTCGCGCTGCACGGCGACGGCACGCACCTCGTCTCCCTCGACACCGTGATCGAGACCATGCGCCAGACCGGCTTCGACATGTCGACCAAGTACAAGGAGACGAGCGAGGGAGGGCTGGCCGTCAACGTCGTCGAGTGCTGAGCGCCCCGTCGGCGGATGCCGAACCGACGTGATTCCAGGGTCGCAGGGCCTCGTCGCCCTGGAGCCGAGTCGTCTCGCGAGTTGTTACCGCAGGTTTCGCACGGCGTAGGTTCTGTCTGCGGCCGCGGGTAGCGTGTCTGCCGTGACCTCAACCAACGCACTCCAGCTCGTCGAACCGATCGTCTCGACGCAATGGCTCGCCGACCACCTGGGCTCCGACGGGCTCGTCGTGCTCGACGCGACCGTGCTCCTCGTGCAGAACCCGGCGGGCGGCTCGTCCTGGCTGAGCGGCTACGACCAGTACCTCGTGGCCGGCCACGTTCCCGGCGCCGTCTTCGCCGACATCCTCGAGGTCTTCAGCGACCCCCGGGGCTCCTTCGGCTTCGCGAAGCCCTCCGCCGCCCAGTTCGAGGCGGCCGCGGCATCCGTCGGCGTCGACAACAACACGACCGTCGTGGTCTACGACACGGCGGTCGGCCAGTGGGCGTCGCGCATCTGGTGGCTGTTCCGGGCCTTCGGCTACGACAACGTCGCCGTGCTCGACGGCGGTCTCGCCAAGTGGAACGACGAGGAGCGCCCGCTCGAGTTCGGCCACCTCGAGCCCCGCTCGGCGAGCTTCACGGCGGCCGAACGCCCCGAGCTCTGGGCCGACAAGGCCTACGTCGAGTCCGTCGTCGCCGGCACCGAGGATGCCGCGCTCGTCTGCGCCTCGCCCCGCACCGACTTCACGGGCGAGACGAGCCCGCGCTCCCGTGCCGGCCACATCCCGGGCAGCGTGAACGTTCCCGCCGGGCGGCTCATCGATCGCGAGAGCAACGCCTACCTCGACGGCGCGACCCTGCACGAGCGGTTCGCGCCCGTCGCCGGCAGCGGCCATCGCATCGTCACCTACTGCGGCGGCGGGATCGCCGCGGCCTCCGCGGCACTCGCGCTCACCCTGCTCGGCGAACGGGATGTCGCGGTCTACGACGGCTCCCTCAACGAGTGGGCAGCCGACGCCGAGGCGCCCCTCGAGACGGCGGCGGTCTGAGTCGCGCGCTCGCCCGCACCGCCCAACCGCGCGAGTCGCGCCAAACCGTTGTTCTCGTGCGCGAGAAGAACGGTTTGGCGCGACTCGCGGAAACAGGCACGCGGGTCAGCGCAGACGGGTCAGACGGGTCAGCGCCGCGCGGCGAGGGCGCCGGCGTCCGTGACGGGAAGCCGGCAGACGAAGGCCCGGCAGAAATAGGCGGTCGGCCGGTCGTCGCGGGTGCCGCGGCCCTCGAGGAGCTCGAAGCCCGCCGAGGCCCACTCCGCCACCCACGACTCCGGCACGATCGCGACGACGCCCGCCCGGCTCGTGCGGGCCGCGGCGAGGATGCCGGAGCCGCCGGCCGCTCCGGCCGCCCCGTCCGCCGAGGTCACGGTGGACGTCGCGGCTCCCGGCACCTCGGCGCCCAGCGGTTCAGCGCCCGACGCCCTGGCGCCTGATACCCCAGCGGCCGGCACCGCGGCATCCGGCACCGCAGCAGGCATCGCGGCAGCGGGCACCACGGCATCCGACGTCACGGCATCCGACGTCACAGCATCCGGCATCGCAGCGGGTATCGCGGCAGCGGGCACCACGGCATCCGGCACCACGGCATCCGGCGTCACGACGACGAGCTGGGTGACCTCCGCCTCGAGAGCGGCGGCGAGCTCGAGGGCCGCGCCGAAGGAGACCGGCCGCTCGACGGCCTGCGCCGCCACGAGCGAGAGCCCCGCGCGAGCCGCGAGCCGGTAGGCCTCGAGCGAGGTGAGCAGGTAGAGGGTGTGCGAGGCGCGCGCGATCGCGCTGAGCCCCGAGGGGTAGGCGCCTTCCGACGGGTCGACCTCGAGCGCCAGCCTCAACCGCGCCAGCACCGGGTCCACGCCGCCCGGCACGCCGAACCCGGTCGTGCCGCTCTGCTGCGAGGCGAGCAGGCACGCATCGACGAGGGCACGTGCCAGCGTCGCGTAGCCGACCTCGCCGGTCACGAGCCCGAGCTGCAGAAGCCCGTTCGCGAGCATCCCGTAGTCTTCGAGAGTCGCGGATGCCGCCGACTCCCGCTCTCCGATCGACGCCCGCACGAGGGTGCCGTCGGCCCGCAGATGCCTCGCGATCAGGCGGTCGGCGGCACGCCGGGCGGCGACGATCCACTGCGGCTCGTCGAGCGCGAACCCGGCCGCCGCGAGCGCTTCGATCGCGAGGCCGTTCCATCCTGTGAGGATCTTCTCGTCGAGCGCGGGCGGCGTCTGCTGAGCGCGCCGCTCCGCTTCGAGCGCGTAGTAGCCGCCCTCGACCCGCACGCCGTCGACGACGCTCTCGGAGTCCTGCGCCGAGGCGAAGCCGCCGTCGGGCTGCTGCAGCACATCGATGAGGAAGCCCGCGACGCCGCGCGCGACGATGCGCGCCCACTCGGCGTTCGGCGCACCCGCGCCCGAATCCGCACCCGCACCCGCACCCGCACCCGCACCCGCCCGAGCATCCGCCCCCGCGAGCAGCACCCCGGCTCGCGCGTAGGCCCGCAGCAACAGCGCGTTGTCGTAGAGCATGCGCTCGTAGTGCGGCTCGCTCCAGTCGGCCCGCACCGCGTAGCGGAAGAAGCCGCCCTCGACGGGGTCGCGCAGAGGCGAGGCCCCCATCCGTTTGAGCGTTCGCAGGGCGAGCTGCTCCCCCGCCTCGGAGCCGCTCTCGAGCAGGAACGAGAGCGCGGGCGCGACCGGGAACTTGGGCGCTGCGCCGAAACCGCCGTGGGCATTGTCCTCGTGTGCGAGGAACTCGTCGACGACGCGGGCGAGAGCCGCGGCATCCGGAAGCGGTCCGTGCTGGGCACGGGATTCGGCCGAGCTCTCGGCGAGCGCGGCCTGGATGCGGCTCGAGGTGCTCTCGACCTGGTCGCGGCGCTGCGTCCAGGCCTCGACGACCGCCTCGAGCACCTGGCGGAAGGCCGGTTGACCGCGCACGGGCTCCGGCGGGAAGTAGGTGCCCGCGAAGAAGGTCTTGCCCGTCGACGTCACGAAGACCGAGAGCGGCCAGCCGAGGTTGCCCGTGAACGCGCTCGCCGCGGCGAGGAAGCTCGCGTCGACGTCGGGATGCTCCTCGCGATCGACCTTCACGGGCACGAAGTTCTCGTTGAGGTAGCGGGCGAGCTGCGGATCGCTGAAGCTCTCGCGCGCCATGACGTGGCACCAGTGGCAGGTCGCGTAGCCGATGGAGACGAAGAGCGGCACGTCGCGGCGGGCGGCCTCCGCGAACGGCTCCTCGCCCCAGGCCTGCCAGTCGACGGGGTTCTGCGCGTGGGAGCGCAGATAGGGGCTGACGGCTTGCGCGAGACGGTTCGTCATCGTCCCAGCCTAAGGACCCCTGCGGGCGCCCTGCTCGCCCGTTCGGGCCGGCTCAGGGCGCGCGCGTGCTCGCTACCACTCGGTGACGTAGTCGGAGACGGGCTGAAGACGCCGGATGAGCGGCAGCCCGCGGTCGATCGCGAGCGAGATGCGCTCGGTCACCTCCGGGCTGACGATCTCGTAGTCCGTGAAGTCGGAGTCGCTCGCGTACACCCCGAGCGGCAGGGTCAGCGCTTGGAAGAAGCCGAACAGGGGCCGGAACTGGTGCTCGATGATGAGCGCGTGACGATCGCTGCCGCCCGTCGCCGCGACGAGCACCGGCTTGCCGACGAGCGCGTACTGCCCCACGAAGTCGAAGAGATGCTTGAACAGCCCCGTGAACGACGCCCGGTAGACGGGGCTCGCGACCACGAGCACGTCGGCCGCCTCGATGCGCACGAGCTCCTCCTCGAGCTCGGCCGGCAGCTGATCGCGGCGCAGGGCCCCGGAGAACCCGTGCCCGACCGCGCTCAGCTCGATGAGATGCACCTCGACGGGAACCCGCTCGCCCAGCGCGTCGATGATCGCGCGCACGAGCGCCGTGGTCTTCGACGGGCTGTGCAGGCTCCCGGAGACGCCGACGACGCGAAGCCGCTGCCCGCTCTGACCGGGCGTCGTGCGGCCGGACGCAGCCTGTCGCTCGGGCGCGGCATCCTGCTCGGGCACTGCGTTCTGCTCGGGCACTGCGTTCTGCTCGGGCACTGCGTTCTTCTCGGGCGAGGTGTGGTCTGTCATGAGGTCCTCAGGTAGTAGGCGTCGAAGGCGGCGGCGGATGACGGGGCCTGCGCCGCAGCCGCCACGCCGGCGGCCGCGGTGGTGTGCCGGTTCGGCGGCACGGGCAGCCCCAGGTGATCGCGCAGGGTGCGCCCCTCGTACTCGTCGCGGAAGAGCCCACGACGCACCAGCTCGGGCACGACGAGGGTCGTGAAGGCCTCGAACTGCTCGGTCAGGAAGGCCGAGAGCACGTTGAAGCCGTCGACGGCCCCCGCCCGGAACCACTCCTCGAGCGAGTCGGCGACCTGCACGGCGTCGCCCACGATCATGGGCCCGGGGATCGCATTGGTCGCAACGAGGTGCCGGAAGGTCACGGGGCGCTCCCCGCCGACTCGGCGACCGGTGCGGGTCTCGACGAGGGCGACGAGCCGCTGGCCGGCCTCGCCGAACTTCTCGACGAGCCGGGCCGGCACCGCGGCGTCGAGCTCGTGCGGGCCGAGAGCCACCCCGATCACCTGGGAGAGCGAGCGCAGCGAACGGTTCGGAGGCAGCGAGTGGCCGGTGGGCGGATGAGCGGATGCCGCACCCGGCCCCTCGTCGAGCGGCAGCAGGGCGATGAGCGTGTCGACGATCCGCCACGCCTCCTCGGTCGTCTCGGCGACGACGGGCAGGATCGGCGTGATGACCTTCACCGAGTCTGCAGGCCGCCCCGCCGCGACGACCTGGTGCCGCAGCGCGGAACGGAAGGCGACCGTGTCGCCGAGCGTCGGCAGGGCGACGAGCGCGAGATCGCCCTGTGTGCTCACGAGCTGCCGCGACCGCACCGCCGTGCCCGCGTGCACGATCGGCACGTGCCCCTGCACGGGGCGCTCGACGTTGAGCGGGCCTGTCGTCTGCACGTGCTCGCCCACGAACTCGGCCGGGTAGAGCTTCGTGGCGTCGAGGAGGCGGCCCGCCGCCGCGTCGCCGAGGTAGGCGCCCTCGCCCCAGCTGTCCCAGAGCAGGCGCAGCGCCTCGACGAACTCGGCTGCGCGGTCGAAGCCGTTGTCGGAACCCGTGCGGCCCGTGCGGCCGAAGTTGCCGGCCGCTCGCGGCTCGAGTCCGGTCACGAGGTTGAGGCCCGCGCGACCGCCGCTCAGCAGGTCGATCGACGCTGTCGTGCGGGCGACCGCGTAGGCGTCGGAGTAGCTCGTGTTGACCGTGGCGATGAGACCGATCCTGCGGGTCAGCCCCGCGAGGTACGCGACGGCGCTCAGCGGGTCGATCCGGGCGAGCAGATACGGGTCGCTGAACTCGAAGTCCGCGCCCGTGGCGAGCCAGTCGCCGAAGAACAGGTAGTCGAGCTTGGCCGCCTCGGCCAGTCGCGCCGTGCGACGCAGCACCGCGGCATCCTGCCGGGGGTTCTTGTGCGCCCCGGGATGACGCCACCCCGACGGATACGCACCGAGGGACCGGTACATCGCACCCAGGATGATGTGCTCGCTCATAACAGCACGCTAGGCGAGTGCCGGCGGAGCGTCCCGTTCGTTACGGCCGGCGCTTCACACAGCGAAACCGGGCGTAACCTTGGCCGTTCGAGCTTGACGGAACAGATGCCGGGGCCCTCGGTCAGCGGCTCTGGACCTGCTGGCCCTGCAGGTACCGGGCGATCGAGTCGGCCTCGGCGACGTTGCTGCGGATGAGCGGGATCGCCCGCGCGACGGCGAGGTCGATGCGCTCCTGCAGGTCGAGGCTCGTCACCCTGTAGTCGGTGAAGTCGGAGTCGTTCGCGTAGACGCCGATCGGCAGGGTCAGCGCCTGGAAGAAGCCGAACAGGGGCCGGAACTGGTGCTCGATGATGAGCGCGTGACGATCGCTGCCGCCCGTCGCGGCGAGCAGCACGGGGGTGTCGACCAGGGCGTACTGGCCCACGAAGTCGAAGAGGTGCTTGAACAGCCCCGTGAACGACGCCCGGTAGACGGGGCTCGCGACGATGAGCAGGTCGGCCGACTCGATGCGCTGCAGCTCGGCTTCGACGGATGCCGGCAGCCTGTCCCTGCGCAGCGTTCCCGCGAACTCGGGGCCGATGTCGGTGATCTCGATGAGGTGCGCGTCGATCTCGAGCTCACGGCCGAAGGAGGCGAGGATCTCTGCGACGAGCGCGGTGGTCTTCGACGGCTCGTGGAGGCTGCCCGAGACGGCGACGACACTCAGCGGACGGGACGGGTTCGACCCCGGTGCGATTGGCTGCGACATGACTCGACGCTACGTCCGCACCCCGTGCGACCGCCAGCCGCGCCGACACACGGCGTAAGAAACGGATGCCCGGGAGTGACGGTCGCCGAGCTCAGCTGTCGAGCGGGTGCCCGCCGTTGCGGCCGTCTTCGCCGCGGTCGAGCCCGGCGATCGTCTGGAGCTCGGGAGCCGAGAGCTCGAAGTCGAAGAGGTCGAAGTTCTGAGCCATCCGGTCGCGGTCGTTCGACTTGGGGATGACGATGTTGCCGATCTGCAGGTGCCAGCGCAGGATCGTCTGCGGCACCGTCTTGCCGTGCTCGGCGGCGATCGCCTCGAGCTCGGGCGAGGAGTTGATGCGCCCCTGGCCGAGTGGGCCCCACGCCTCCGTCGCGATGCCGTGCTCGGCGTGGAAGGCGCGCAGCTCTGCCTGCTGGAAGTCGACGTGCAGCTCCACCTGGTTGACGGCGGGCACGATCTCGGTGTGGGCGAGCAGTTCTTCGAGGTGCGGGATCATGAAGTTCGAGACGCCGATCGCCTTCGCGCGACCCGACTCGTAGATCTTCTGCAGCGACTCCCAGGCCGTGACGTAGGTTCCCTTCGCGGGGCTCGGCCAGTGGATGAGGTAGAGGTCGACGTAGTCGACGCCCAGGCGCCCGAGGCTCTTCTGGAAGGCCTCTTCTGCGTTCGCCTGGTCGGCGTTCCAGAGCTTCGTGGTGATGAAGAGCTCCTCGCGCGCGATGCCCGACTTCGCGATGGCGTGGCCGACGCCCTCCTCGTTGCGGTAGATCGCGGCCGTGTCGAGGTGCCGGTAGCCGACCTCCAGTGCGTTGCGCACGATACGGCCGGTCTTGTCGGGGTCGACCTTGAAGACGCCGAAACCCAGCTGCGGGATGTCGATGCCGTTGTTGAGCGTCAGAGGCGGAACGTTGTTCGTCATGACGCCCAGCCTAGCCAGCCGTGCAGACGTTCGGCAGTGGCTGCGCGGGGCGACGGCGGGACGACAGCGGGGCAACAGCGGGACGGCGGAAGCGGGGCGGGGGTACGGGCACCACGAACCCGGAGACCCGTCAGAGCCGTGTCGAGAAGGTGCTCGCCGCTCTCCTGGGCGGCTGAGCCCGAGCCTGCGCAGTCTCACTCACCGCGGGGCCTCACCTGTCGTGGGGCCTCACCTGTCGTGGGCCTCACCTGCCGTGGGCCTCACCTGCCGTGGCCTCACTTGCCGTGCGAGGCGAGGATCTGGTCGAGGTCGATGCTCTTCACCAGGCTGTCCCAGTCGAGGTCGCGCGCCTTCGCGGCGGCCGCGGACCCCTCGGCCACCACACGACCGTTCCGCAGCACGGTGACGCCGTCGGGCACGAGGCCGTTCAGCTCGGCGAGCACGGCATCGTTGACCGCCTCCATGTTGAAGTCGGCGCCGTAGGCGACATACGTCTCGGCCGGCACCGTGTAGTCGATCGTCGTGATCTCCGTGGTCATCCTCGCGCCTCTCAGCTCAGGTCGTCGTCTCAGGTCGTCAGCTCAGGTCGTCATCCCAGGTCTCCGTCCCGGGGTCTCCACCCGGGGTCGTCACCTCAGAACCTGCTCCGAGCCTATGCCCGTTGCCGCCCGCCGCGCCCGGGACGCTGCTCGTATCGACGAATCCCGGCATCTCATCACCCCGTCATCGCAGCCGGCATCCCGTCATCGCAGCCGGCATCCCGCGGCCGGCTCACGCGTACTCCTCGGGCGCGAGCAGCCGCACGCCGGAGCGGTGACTCAGGAGCTGAGCGCGCACCGCGACGCCCTCCGCCTCGCACGCCTCGGCGAGCGCGTGCGCCCAGACGCGGTCGACCGGGGTGGGGTCGGGCCCGTAGGGTCGCTCCCAGACGAAGATCACCCGCGCCGCACCCGCTGCTTCGAGCACCTCGCCGATCCGGCTCGCGAAGAGTTCGGCACGGCCTCCTGCGGGGCTGCTCGGGTAGTCGTCCATGGGCATGATCAAGGGCAGCTGCCTGTCTTCCCCGTCGAGGAAGAGCATCCACAACTGCCGGCGGATGGCGCGGCCGATGAGCTCGGCGACGCGCGCCTCGAGCTCGGTGTCGTCTGCGATCGGTCGTTCGAGTAGCTCCTCGGAGCGTGCTATGTCCATGTCTCGATCGTCGTGGAACCGCATCCGCCCGCCCGTCCCGCCCGCCCGATCGGTGGACAACCCGCCCCTCTGCTGCCCTGTGCAGGACGCGCCCAGGCCTCACCAGCTCGGTCGCGAGTCGCGCCATATCGTCCCAAACCGCGCGGGATGCAACGATGTGACGCGACTCGCGCACCCACGCTCAGGAGTCGAGCAGCTTCGCCAGTTCCCGCACGGCACCGCGCGCCTCCCCGAGCGACTCCGCCGCGCTCGCCGTCGCCGCGGCGTAAAGCAGCCCGTAGGCGAACGCCGGCTCCGAAGCCGCCTCGGAGCGCCGGGCCTCGATGAGCACGCTCTCGGCCAGCAGAGTGTCGTCGCGGTGGCCGCCGAGGGCGTCCTGCACAGCCTCGGCGGCGTCGGCCGTGCGACGGTACTTCTTACCGAAATGGTCGGGCGCGACATCCAGTGCGACCTCGATCGCGTAGCGCAACCGTCGAGCCGACTTGCGCAGCTCGTGCAGGGTCGCCGGGTCTGCCGCCTCGAAGGCGGCGATCGTGAGCGGTGAGCTGAGGGCCTGGATGCGCCGTTCCACCCGCCGAGCGCTGCGATGGATGTCGCGGCGGAACTCCCCCGTCACCGGCCGACGGGCCCGCCGGCTCAACGGCGGCGCCGCGACCACGGCGTCGAGCGCGTCGAGCAGACGGAAGTAGTAGTCGGCCGAGAGCGCGCCGCGCAGGCGCTCGTGCGCGGCGTCGTGGGCATCGCCCGCGACCACGCGGTGCTGCGCCGGGTCGTCGACGAGCTCCCCGGGCGCGGCGCCGATGATCGTGCGGGCGCGATCCGCCCGCACCTCGAGGTCTCGCACATCGCCGAGCGTCGCCCCGAGAACCCGAAGCCGGTGGCGCAGCTCGATGACGGTGTCGTCGTCGAAGAGCTTCCGGTAGCTCGCGAGCAGGCTGCGCAGCCGTCGCACGACGGTGCGCATGGCGTGCACGGCGTCCTCGTCGTCGCGGCGCGCGGCCGGGTCGGCGGCGACGAGCGCGTCGACGAGCCCCGAGAAGGCCGTCATGATCGCGGCGCCGGCCGAGCCGGGGGCGAGCTCGGGCGGCAGCTGCACATCCGCTCGGCCGCGCGTTCCGTGCGAGGTGCCATGAGACCCGTGCCCGCCATGAGACCCGTGCGACCCGTGCCCGCCGTGCGACCCGTGCGACGACCCCATCACCGCCGACTCCGACCCCGCGCTCGACGACGCGTCGAGGCTACCCAGCCCGAGCGCCCTCGCGAGCTTCGCCGGGCTCGGGGAGGGCGTCGCCCCCGCCGAGCGCAGCCGCTTCTCGATAGCGTCGAGCAGCACCCGGCCGTCGAGCTGCGGATCGTCGTCGTCCGGATGCGTGGCGGTGACGAGCTCCGCCTCCCACTCGCGCCAGCTGCGCACGATCCCGGCCCGGACATCGGTGGCGGTCACGAGATCGTCGGCGATCTCGGCGACATCCACTCCGTCGACGGCGAGCCGGATGACGGTGCGCTCGGTCTCGATGCGGGCGAGCGGGCTCAGCTCGCGATCGCGCACGTGCACCCGCACCGTGTCGAGCACCTCCTCGGGGATCCCGGCATCCGCGGCGGTGAGCGGCCAGTGGGTCTCGAGGCGGTGCCCGGCCTCGCTCGACTTGGTGTGCCAGCCCTCGTCGTAGCCGCCCTCGCGCCGCCTCAGCACGATCAGGTGCCGCCCGAGTCGTCCGTCGTCGGTGTCGTAGTAGACGGCGGTGAGGCGGGCGGCCGGATGCCGCGTCTCGACGACCCCGTCGAGCACACCGTCGAGCGGCGGCACCTCGGAGCCCTCCTGCACCTCGTACTTGCGTTCGATTTCGACTTGCACGGTTGCGGCCATCGTCCATGTCTACTCGCACCTGCTGAGAACTGCGACGGGTTGCGCGGGCACGCCGCCCGTCCTCCTGCTGTTCAGCTGCCGGTCGTGGTGTTTGTCGGAGGCCCTTGCCAGACTCGATTCATGACGGATTCGAGCGCGACCACCGGCCCCACGGGCTACTCCGACGCCTTCCTTCCCGTGCGGGTGCCGTTGCCCGCGCCGCACGACGCCACCGCGGTGCGCGAGCTCGCGTACACGCATTTCACCGTGCTGCTCGACACCGATCGCCGCCTCGCCCGCGCCACGGCCGTCAACATCGACGGCGGGGCGCTTCTCGACGTGGGCCGCGGCGACGACTGGCATCTCGATCCGCGGGTGCCGGCCGATCAGCAGACCGGCCCCGAGGTCTACGCCCGCAACGACCTCGACCGCGGGCACCTCGTGCGACGCCGCGATCCTGTCTGGGGCTCAGCGACCGTCGCCGGGCGCGCGAACGTCGACACCTTCTCGTACACGAACGCGGCGCCCCAGGCGGCCGGGTTCAACCAGTCGAAGGAGCTCTGGCTCGGCCTCGAGGACTACATCCTGAACACGGCGCAGGCGAGCGGCGAGCGGCTGAGCGTCTTCACGGGGCCCGTGCTCGCCGACGACGACCAGGAGTACCGCGGCGTGCAGCTGCCGCGTCTGTTCTGGAAGGTCGCCGCGTGGGTCACGACGGAGGGCGCGGCCGACGCCACGACCGGCTCGACGACCGACACCGCGCAGGATGCCGCACCCGCCCTCGCCGCGACCGCCTACGTGCTCGACCAGACGCCCCAGCTCGGGCAGATCGATCTCGAGCAGGCCGTCGCCGCCCGTCCCGACGTTCCGCTGCTCGGCCCGTACCGCACCTTCCAGGTTCCCGTCGCCGACGTGGCGTCGCTGAGCGGTCTCGACCTGGGGCCGCTGCCCACCGCCGACCGCTTCAGCGTCGCGCGGGCGCTCACCGCCGGAGCGCGCGGCTGGCTCGAGCTCGACGCACTCGCCGACATCCAGCTGTAACACCCGTCCTGTTATCCACAGATCCCGGACGAGGTGCACGCACGTCTCGAAGAACGAGCCGCGCAGGCCCGGATGTCGTTGTCCGACTACCTCGCGCACGAGCTCACTCGTCTCATCCGGTACCAGAACAACGCCGAGATCCTCGAGACCCTTCGAGCACGGGGAACGCTGTCCGTGAGCAACGCCCGGGAGACGCTCGAGATCTTCCGTGCGATGCGCATCGAGCGGCACGAGGCCGACCGCCTGCTCGCGCGAGAGGCGGCCAGCTGGTGCGACGTCGTACCCGTGTGACGGCGGGCTCGCGTCATCCGACCGCCTCTAACGCGCCTTCTTGAGCTGGCTGAGCAGGTCGGGGCCGCGCGCGTCGAGGTCACGGCCGCCGATGCGGATGCCGAGCACGAGGAAGAGCGCACCGAGCACGATCCCCACGAGGAGCGTGGCCCAGCCCCAGAGGAGGTCGCCGGTCGCGAAGGCCACGATGCCGATCACGAGCTCGGGCAGCACGAGCAGGATCATGATGCCCCACGTCGCGAAGGTCGCGAGCGCCGTGCCGAAACCCGAGCCGGGCGGCGACTTGAAGGGGTTGTCACCGGGCTCGGGAACGGGCACGGTGATCCTCGCCGAGGTCACGCTCGAGAGCCCGAAGCCCGAGAGCAGCACGCCGATCGAGATGCCCAGGATGGCGGGCAGGAACGTCCAGCTGTCGGTGATCGCGAGAGACACGATCACGACGATGAGCGTGAGCGGAACGGCGAAGACCGCGAGGGCGAGCACCCGGCCGGTGCGGTCGGCGGCACCGCGGAGCCCGGCGGACAGATGCGTCGAGAAGGCCGTGCCGTCGTAGGAGATGTCGGAGTAGATCGAGAAGGCGAGGAAGAAGGCGACGAGCGGACCCGAGGCGTTGAGCAGGCCCGCGTTGCCCGTGTTGACGGTGTAGAAGCCCAGGAGGACGGGCAGGAGCGGCACGATGATGAGCTGCCGCGAATGCCGAGGATCCCGCAGCCAGTAGGTGAGCGAGCGTGCCGCGACGGCGCCGGTCGGGGTTCCCGGGAACAGGTTGAAGAAGCCGAGCTTGCCGCGAGCGCGGGTCTTCGAGGAGTCCCGGGCCGGGCTGATGAGCGCCTGGCCGAGCGCCCAGCGCCAGATGACCCACAGCACGACGATCGTGGCGAGCGCGATGGCGAGCCGCGCGAGCGCTCCCCCGACGCTGCCCTCTGCGACGGCCGACGGCACGGCCCAGATCGCGCCCAGCGGCGACCACGACAGGCCTTCGGCGAAGCTCGGCAGGGCGCCGGCCGCGTCGCGCAGCCCGCTGGTCACGAAGAGGATGATCGGCCCGAGCAGGATGAGCGGGATGAAGATGAGCAGGCCGCTCGCCTCGCGGAACCGGCGGTTCGAGGTCAGGCCAGCGCTCAGGGCGTTGATCATGCGCGAGGCGACGACCGCGATGACGACCCCGACGATGCCGCACAGCGCCGCCACGATCGCGATGAGCGGCTGCTGCCACCAGGTTCCCGCGGTCGCGATGGAGGCGATGAGCGAGAGGATGCCGGGGATCCCGAGCATCCCGGCCACCGCGAGCCCCACGACGAGCCGGTTGAGCGGGATCGGGAAGGTCACGAGCCTCGAGGGGTCGAGCGTCTGGTCGATGCCCGTGGTGAGCAGGGGGATGATCACCCAGCCGAGGATGAGCGCCGAGCCCGCCAGGATCACGACCGTGCGGGAGATCTCGGCCGGGGCTCCGCTGAGGGCGATGAGCCCCACGACGATGAGCGCGACGACCCCGAGGCCGTACAGCGCGCCGATGACGAAGCCGACGAGCTGCCAGACGCTGCGGGCGAGCGAGTTCTTGAGTACGAGGAAGCGGAGGGCTAGGAGATGCGCAACCATTCCGGCCCCTCCGCGTGGTGGCGTCCGCCGACGAGCTCGACGAAACGGTCTTCGAGAGTGGACCCGCCGCGCACCTCGTCGACGGTGCCCGCTGCGAGCACACGTCCGGCGGCGATGACGGCGACGTGGTCGCACATCCTCTGCACGAGGTCCATCGCGTGGCTCGACACGATGACCGTGCCGCCCGAGCCGACATAGCTCTTCAGGATGTCGCGGATGTTCGCCGCCGAGACGGGGTCGACGGACTCGAACGGCTCGTCGAGCACGAGCACCTTGGGCGCGTGCACCATGGCGCAGGCGAGGGCGATCTTCTTGGTCATGCCCGCGGAGTAGTCGACGACGAGCGTTCCGCCCGCGCTCTCGAGGTCGAGGAGCGCGAGGAGGTCGGAGACGCGCTCGTCGACGGTCGCACGATCCATGCCGGTGAGGAGCCCCGAGTAGGTGACGAGCTGCTCGCCGGTGAGCCGGTCGAACAGCCGCACGCCGTCGGAGAGCACGCCGACGAGGCGTTTCGCCTCGACGAGGTTCTGCCAGACGTCCACGCCGTGGAGCCAGATCTGGCCGGCGTCGGGCCGCAGGAGCCCGGTGGCCATCGAGAGGGTCGTGGTCTTGCCTGCGCCGTTGGGGCCGACGAGTCCGTAGAACGAGCCGGTGGGCACGTCGAGGTCGATCCCGCCGACGGCGACCTTGTCGCCGAAGCGCTTGACGAGGCCGCGGATCGCGAGCGCCGCGGCACCCTGTGCGGCAGCGGGGCTCACCGTGCTCGCGGGGCTCGGCACGACGGGCGTGCTCTGCCCGTCCGACGGGCTCTGCACCCCCGATGGGTTCTGTGGTGCGGATTCAACCGGTTCGGTCTCGGGCATCGGTACCTGCCTTACGAATCGTGGTGGATGTCGGGTGGCATCTCGTCATTCGAATCCGAGCGTCTCTGCCCGCAGCGCCCACCCGCTCCGTGCCACCCTACCCGACCGTTCCGGCGGTGGCAGGCCCGTGAACCGGGAATCGCCTCTGCGACCCCGCGGAAGCTCCTCGGCAGGCGCGCAACTCCGACAATTCAGCAAACCTCTTGACCTCGCAGAGTACTTTGCGTTACAAAGTACATATGAACCACACCACGGAACCCGAGGGCGACGACCCGTTCGATGCGGCTCTCCCCGCCGATGCCGCCGCCACGCTGTCCCTTCTGCAGGAGCAGCAGCGCAAGGTCGATCGCGCCAGCCTCGCGCCCATCCCCTGGCTCTACGCGATCTGGGGGGTCGCCTGGCTCGTCGGCTTCATCCTGCTCTGGTCGTCGTGGCCCGACGGCAACCCCTGGTTCCAGGTCGACGGCGTGATCGCGGGCTGGGTCTTCGCGGTGCTCACGGTCGGATCGATCGTGGCCTCCGCCGTGCTCGGCTCCCGCGTCAACCGCGGTGTGCGCGGGGCGTCCGAGTTCCAGGGCATCGTCTACGGCGTCTCGTGGTCGGTGTGCGGCGTCGCCTTCGCTTTCGTCGGCGTCGGGCTCATCTACAACGGCATGAGCGACGAGCTCGCCTCCGTCTACTTCCCCTCGGCCTATGCGCTTATGGTCGGAACCCTCTACATCGCGGGCGCGGCGCTCTGGCGCAGCATCAGCCAGCTCGTGGTCGGCGTCGTGCTGCTCGCCGTCGGCGCGGTCTCACCCTTCGCCGGTCAGCCCGGCAACAACCTCGTGATGTCCCTCGCCGGCGGCGGAGCCTTCCTCGTCGCCGCGATCGTCATGGCCCTGCAACTGCGGAAGACGCGGTGACCGGCGATGGACGAGCTCGACCCCGTCATCCACACCGCCGCCCGGCTGCGGATCACCGCGACCCTCGCCGCGATCGCCTCCGGTGACCGGATGTCGTTCCCCCGGCTGCAGGAGCTGCTCGACATGACCGCGGGCAACCTGTCCACCCACGTGCGCAAGCTCGAGGATGCCGGCTACGTCACCGTCACGAAGACCCACCAGGGGCGCACCCCTGTCACCTACCTCGAGTTGAGCAAGACCGGCCGCCGCGCCTTCGAGGACTACACCGAGACCCTCCGAAGCGTTCTAGGAGAACTGCCATGACCCTCGCCGGCACGACGACGAGCACAGCCCCGAGCACATCCGCGAGCCTCGCCACCCTCGACCACGTCACCCGCCGCTACGGCTCCGTGACCGCGCTCGACGACGTGAGCCTCACGATCGAGCCGGGCACGATCCTCGGCCTGCTCGGGCCCAACGGCGCGGGCAAGACCACGCTCATCTCGCTGCTGCAGGGGCTGCGGCGGGCGACATCCGGTCGTGTGGAGCTCTTCGGCGGCAACCCCGCCGATCCGCGCAGCCGCCAGGGGCTCGGCAGCACACCGCAGGAGACGGCCCTGCCTCCGACGCTGCGCACGAGCGAGGTCATCGACTTCGTGGGCGCCCACTTCGAGCGGCGGGTGCCGACGGCGGAGCTCGCCGAGGAGTTCGGGCTCGAGACCCTGCTCAAGCGTCAGACCGGCTCGCTCTCGGGCGGCCAGAAACGGCGGCTGAGCGTTGCCCTCGCCTTCGTGGGCAATCCGCGCCTCGTGCTCCTCGACGAGCCGACCACGGGCCTCGACGTCGACGCCCGCCGCACACTCTGGAACGCGCTGCGGCGCCAGCACGAGCGCGGCGCGACCGTCGTCGTGACGAGCCACTATCTCGAGGAGATCGAAGCGCTCGCCGAGCGCGTCGTCGTGATGGGCAACGGCCGGGTGCTCGCCGACGACTCCCTGCCGGCCGTGCTCGGCCGGGTGGGTCAGCGCCTCGTGCGGCTCGAGTCCCCGCAGATCGACCGGATCGCCGAGCTCGACGGCGTCGTGCGCCGCGAGGCCGGGGAGGACGGCAGCGAGACCCTCGTCGTGCAGGACTCCGACGACTTCATCACGCGCCTCGTGCACGCGGGCCTGCCGTTCCGCGGCCTCTCGGTGCGCGGGGCGACCCTCGAGGAGGCCTTCCTCTCGCTCACCGAGCCCCACGGGTCCGCAGCGCCCGACGCGAGCGCAGCGCCCGACACGAACAAGGAGACCGTCTGATGTCCGCCCTGTCCCTCACCTACGTGCACGCGAAGTACAACCTCATCGAGACCGCGCGCGTGCCGATCGCGATCATCGGAAGCCTCGTGTTCCCCGCGCTCGCGCTGCTCTTCTTCGTCGTGCCGCAGCGCGCGGTCGCCGACGACCCGCTCGCGGCGACCCAGGCGGTCATCTCGCTGAGCGTCTTCGCGATCATGACCAACTCGCTCTTCAGCTTCGGTCTCACGATCGCCGAGAACCGCGAGAAGGCCTGGGACCCGTACCTGCGCACCCTCCCGGCGCCGGCGATCTCGCGAGTGCTCGCGCACGTGTTCTCGACGGGTCTGCTGGGGCTCGCGTCGATCCTGCCGATCGTCGTGATCGGCGGGCTGTTCACCGCGGCGGAGGCCGACGGATGGCGCGTGCTCGCCGGCATCCTCGCCCTCGCCGTCTCGGCGCTGCCCTTTATGTTCATCGGCATCTGCATCGGCTACTCGATGCCGTCGAAGGCCGCGATCGCCGTGGTTCAGGTCGTGATGTTCGGCCTCGCCTTCGGCGGCGGCCTCTTCCTGCCGCCGTTCCTCTTCGCCGACTGGCTCGACACGCTCTCGATGTTCCTGCCGTCGCGCGAGGCCCGCGAGTTCGTGATCTGGGCCGTGCAGGGCGGGACGATCGAGCCCTGGGTGTGGGGCGGCCTGCTGGCCTGGACCGCCGTGTTCCTCGCGCTCGCTCTCGTGCTGTTCCGTCGCGACGAGGGCCGCCGCTACCGCTGAGCGACTGCTTGTGGCAACCCAAATGCAGGAGTGCCGGCGCATCCGTCACAGTTCAGCGCCCGAATCGGCCTTCCATCGTCAGAACTCCTGCATTCGGTCAGAACTCCTGCACGTGGGATGGCACAGGATCAGTTCCAGCGGATGCCGGTGGCCTCCGTGAGGCGGTCGAAGCCCACCGCCTCGAGCACCCGCCCCAGCTCCGTCCATTCGGGCACGTCGCGGGCGGCGAGCGGGACCGCGACCGCCGGCAGGCGCCCCCGGCCCGTGCGGATGGCCCCGAAGCGCTCGACGAGGCGGCCGACGTCGATCTGCAACTGCTTGACCGCGGGCGCCCCGATGAGCAGCGCGATCGGCTCGGCCGGAGGCTGGAGCACGGGCGAGGTCGCGAGGTCGGCCCGGCCCTGGCGGGCGAGGGTGATCGCGAAGAGCGTCAGCCGGGTGGCCGCGAGCTCGGCGAGCGCCGCCGCGAAACCCGTCACGCGGTCGCGGGTCTGCTGCGCTCCCACTGGGCCCGCGCCCGTGACGAGCGTCGTCACCTCCTCGACCCCGTTCGAGGTGCGGCGGGCCGTGATGGTTCCGGCGAGCGGGTCGGACGAGGAGCCTTCGACGACGAGCGTGGTCTGCCGCGGCATCCGTCGCCGTGCGAACTCGGTGAGGCGTGCGGGATCCCAGGCGGCGATCGCGGGCTCGTGCGGCCCCCAGCCGACCGGCACGACGCCCGCCGCTGCGGCCAGGTGCTCGAGGTCGCGACCGAGCACGACGCTCTCGCCGGCGCGATGCCGGGTCGAGGCCGTGGTGATGAGCTGCACGACCTGCGGCCGTTCGCCGACCAGGAAGTCGGTGGAGATCTCGAAGGCGTTGCGCGGCGGGCCCAGCTCGAGCGCGGCGGGATAGGAGCCGACGAGCCGCCCGGTGCGGCCGTTGTAGAGACCGTGCCGACCGCGCACGAGCCAGACGCCGCGCGACTCGTCGATCGTCGCGCGCACGGTCTCGCCGAGCACGGTCGTCGGCGGGGTCTCGAGGATGACCCGGGCGCCCGTGACCGCCGTGCGCGTCCACAGATCGGCGAACCACGTGGTCAGGTGCACGATCGGGGCCTCGGAGCGCACGACCACCCAGCCGTCGCCGTACTCCGAGACGGCGGGATGCCGCTCCCCGGTCGGCACCGTCAGACCCTCGTCCACCGGACTCCTTTCGACCTGCCCTCCCCCGAACCGCTACCCTAGCTTGGGGGACAGAGCAGGGCGTGCCAGGATTGGTGACAGGAGGGAGTCGGATCCGTGCAGTGGCAGCTTCACCCTGAGGGTATCAAGACCGTGCTCGATCGCACGCGCTCGGCGGCCATCCCCGTCGTGACCGCCTTCGACGGCCTGTCGGACTCCCTCGACCCCGCGATCACCGGCTCCCAGTCATCCGCCATCGCCTCGGCCGTCGTCGAGTTCTTCGAGGCGCAGTCGCCCGTTCTGCAGTCCATCACCGACCGCATCTCGGCCGGCGTCTACGGCGCGTCCGCGGCGACCGCGGCCTACGAGCAGGGCGACCAGGAGATGGCCGCGACCCTCATGCAGGCGACGTCGGCGGTCATGGCCGACTCGCCGACGTTCGAGGAGGAGCGGTAGTGGTGCGGCCGATCTCCGCGGAGGACATCCCCGGAGCGGACTTCGACCTCGGCGCGATCACGAGCGGCGCGAGCGATCTGCGCCGTCGCGCCTCCCTCGTCGAAGACGGCGCGAACGACACCGCGCGCGAGTGGAGCGGGCTGAGCCTCGTCTATCAGGCCCCCGAGTCGTCGCAGCTGCTCGACGTCATGACCCCGGTCGTCTCGACGGCGGCCCTCGTACGCGACAATCTGCACACCGTCGCCTCGGCGCTCGACCGCTACGTGGCCGAGATGGAGCCCATCGTCGCCGAGCTCCGCAGCCTGCGCCGGCGCGCTGCCTCCCTCACCCGCACGGTCGACGACTTCGAGCCCGGTCTCGTGCAGTCGGTGTTCTTCGTGCCGGTCTGGGGCGAGACCTGGGATCAGGATCGTGTGCTCGTGAGCGAGAACAACTCGATCCGCTCGGGCGTCACCGAGGCCGTGCTCTCCTGGCAGTCGGCCGAGCGCACGTGCGCGAACGCGATCCGCGCGAGCTACGGCGCCAAGCCCCTGCACGCCGGCTGGTCCGACGACGACCCGCTCGGCTACGGCTACGGCGAGATCCCCGACGACGCGGAGATGCCCTGGGGCGCCCCCGTCGATCAGAGCGAGTCCTGTGCGACGAAAGGCCTGCTCTTCGGCCCGCACTTCGTCTGGGACGGCGTGGTCATGGGGCTCGGGGTGGGAACCTGGTCGGGCGTCACCTCGCTCTTCGGCTGGGACGGCGTGTCGTGGCCGCCGCCCACGATCGGCCTCATCAACGACATCGCGAGCGTCGGCACCGAGCGGGGCTGGGACGGCACCTGGCCGCCGCCCTCGCTCGAGAAGATGGGCGAGACGGCGGGCGCCGCCTGGTCGGGGCTCGGCTGGCTGGCCGCCGGGCTGCTCGTGCCTCCGGGCCTGAGCATGGGGCTCGCCGCCCTCGACGACGCGACCGACGCGGGCGTGCTCGACCTCGATCGGTGGGGGCTCGGCTTCCTCGACGACGACGTCGACACCCCGTTCGGCACCGTCAATCCCTTCGACGCGGTCACCGACTTCAACGACAAGGCGCGCGGCTCCAACGTGCAGCTCGTCATGGGGCTCATCGGGGCGGGCGACTGGCTCAACGACGACAACTCGGAGGGCTGGCAGTTCTTCGCCGACGGCGGCTTCATCCCCTTCACGGACGACGACCGCGCGAACGTGCTCAAATTCGGCGAAGACGTCTTCACGGGCCAGCCGTGGGCCGAGAACCCCGGCGGATCGATCGGCACGGGCGTCGCGAACATCGGCTCCTTCTTCATCCCGGGCGCCGGTGCGCTCAAGTTCCTGAAGGGAGAGGGCCTGGGCCTCGACGCCACACGCTTCCTCGACGACGCGCTGCCGCCCATGCCGCACCCCGATCTTCCCTCCTTCCGTCCCGGCGAGGGCATGCCCGGGCTCGACGATCTGCCGAAGGGCCCGGACGACTTCCTCACCCCCGGACACGGAACCGATCCCGGCACACCCCATGTCTCCACACCCCACGACCCCGGCACGCCCCACGTCTCCACGCCCCACGATCCCGGCACGCCCCACGATCCCGGCACGCCCCACGCGTCCACGCCCCACGACCCCGGCACACCTCACGCGTCCACGCCCCACGATCCCGGCACGCCCCACGCGTCTACGCCCCACGAGTCGGCACCCCACGATTCCGGGCCCACCGAGACGAGGCCCGGCGACACGACACCCGACCACGGCACGCCCGACCACGCACCCGGCCACGACACGCCCGGAGACCACGCACCCGGTGAGGGAACCCCGGGAGACGCGCCCGGCGACACGACACCCGGCCAGCCCGGCCATCCCGCCGACCCCGCGCAACCGGGCGTCGTGCACACCGAAGACGGCGGCACCCACACGGTCAGCGGCTCGCACGCCCAGATCGAGGCGCAGCCCTCCGTGGCGCAGAGCATCCTCGACAAGGCCGCGGAGCAGGGCATCAGCCCCGAGCAGGTGCGCGACTGGGCGTCGACCCCGGCCGATCAGCTCTCGCCCGCCGACGCCCAGGCGCTCTACGATCTGCGCCACGGTGTTCCCGGCCCCGACGCCGACACGGTCTTCCAGAAGGTGCTCAGCCCCGACATCGCCGAGAGGATGCTCGGCAACGACACCGCGGGAGGCTTCGCACCCGACACGGTGCGCGGCTCGGCCACGGTCGCGTCCGACACGGCCGGCCTCACGACGCCGAAGGACATCTTCGACGGCCTGCGCCTCGACTACCAGGGCACGCCCTTCTCCGCGGCGGACGACTCCGTCTACACCCTCCGCGGCCGGCTGGAAGAGGGCGCGACCGTGCGGATCCCCGACGAGAACCTCTCCGAGGCCGCGGGGCTGTCGCACGGCGCCCCCGACGCCTATCCGGCCCCGTTCACGGGAACGGGCTTCACGTCGAGCACCACGGGCGACCTCGTTCCGGAGTACAGCATCAGCGGCGGCATCCGCCCGGGCTCGGAGATCTGGCGCCTCGACGCAGACGGCACCGAAGAGCTCGTGGCCGTTCTCAGCGATGCTCGTGAATGGGTGTCGGTCGTTGTCCCCTGATGCGCCCGAGAAAGCGGATGCGCCCGAGGGCACGGAGGCGCTGACACCCCCCGGAACCTATGCCGTCTGGGAAGGCGAGGAGTACCCCGCTCGCGGAGTGACCGCGACGACCGTCGTGCTCACGAAGCCCGGGGCGGGCGACCCGCCCCCGGGCTTCGAACGCTCCGTCACGCCGGGCATCGCAGGAACGAGGATCGTGCCCCGCGACTCCCTCGACCGCCTCTACACCGTGACCGCGACCGGCCGGTGGCGGGGTGAGCCGTTCGACATCCTGGGCTCCGACGGCTCGTCGGCCTGGTCGAGCTATACCGGTCGCGACGTCGAGTGGGCACTCCGCCAACCCGAGCTGCAGCGCACCGACCTCGGCACCTTCCAGGGCCTGCTCCCCGTGCACGAGCTCACCGGCATCCACGAGGTCGTGACAGAGCTCGCCGTCGTTCGCTGAACGCGCGGTTCTCCCGGCCGCAGGCTATGCCGTGGTCAGCTCCGCGGCCCGGATGTCGCCAAGCTGATCGATCGGCACGCTCGCCTCGTACACGCCCGCGTCGACCTTCTCGAGCCCGAGCGCCTCGGCCTCGAACGCGTCGCGGCCCAGGAAGAACAGCCGCGCCCAGAGCCCGTCGTCCTGACGCCAGCGATGCGTGACGAGGAAGGGCGCCCCCCGCCAGACGGCCGTCAGGCGCACGCCGTGCGGCTCGGTGAGCTCGATCGCGGCGACCGTGCGCGACCAGACGCCACGAGGGCCGAGCGTCATGCCCGAGCCGGGGATCTCGGTGAAGGAGGCGACGACCGCGGCGCCATCGGGAAGGGTGTCGACGAGACAGCTGGAGCCGCGCCAGCTGCCGAAGCCGCCGAGCACGTCGGAGGGCAGGCTGTGGGTCTGCCCGGTCATGGCGACGACGGGCGACCAGCCGGCCGAGACATCCGTGTAGACGGCCAGGAGCTCCTCGCGCCCGTCGGAGTGGACGCGCCAGATCTCGGCGCCGGCGGGCAGGCGCGCGGCATCCAGCCACCAGAGCGGAACGAGGTGGTCGGGGGTCGCGGCGAACCCCGTTCCCGTGAACGGCGGATGATCGACGAGGAGACCGCCGGTGCGCTCGCGCCCCTCGGCGCTGTTCGCCCCCGTCGCCTCCAGGAGCCTCGCGAACGGCGGCGTCTCGAAGCGCAGCACCTCGATCGACGGCGCGCCGGGGTGGAAGGGCGTGCCCGGGAAGCCGAGGCCGTGCGCCTCGATGAGCGTCGCGGGGGTGGTCGCCCACGCGACATCCGCGGCCACGACCGTGTAGCCGGCGACCTGATCGACGCCGAGACCGAGGTAGCCGCGCACTCTCGCCGGGGTGAGCGCTCGCTGGAGAATGGTCATCCTGAACGCAACCGCCTTCACTTCTCGCACCGCGCGTGCCGGGTGGACGCATTCCAAACTACCGTCAGCGACCGGCGAACGGGCCGTTACCGCGGCCCCGCGGCATCCGCGGTCTCACACGCGCCGCCCGATCTGTGCTGGAATCGGATCATGGACACCGTGAGCGACGACACCGCGGGCGCAGGCGCTGCCCGCGACGACACTGTCGGCGACGACACTGCCCGCGACGACACTGTCGGCGACGACGACCTCGAGCGGGCGATCGCGATCGCCACCCGCTCGCACGAGGGTCAGCGCGACAAGTCGGGTGCGGCGTACATCGGTCACCCGCTGCGGGTGATGGCGGCCGTCGACGGGCACGACGCCAAGGTCGTCGCGGTTCTGCACGACGTCGTCGAAGACAGCGGCGTCTCTCTCGACGATCTGCGAGCCGAGGGCTTCTCCGAGACGATCGTGGCCGCCGTCGATGCCCTCACGAAACGCCCCGGCGAACCGCTCGAGGCCTCGATGGCCCGCGTGGTCGCCGACCCCCTCGCCGCACGTGTCAAGCTCGCGGATGTCGCGGACAACTCCGACGCGCAACGGCTCGCCGCGCTGCCGCCCGAGACCCGCGCCCGCCTTCTGGCGAAGTACCGCCGCACGCTGGAGCTGCTCACCGGCGCCGAGCAACCGGCCACGCAGCCAGCCGAGCAGGAGCCCGGGCAGCCGTAGGGGCTCGACGGGCGCGCACCCGTCGCCTACCCTCGTTCGAACGACCACGAACGAGGGGTCCAGCCATGCACACGATCGTCTGCATCCACGCCTCGCCGCGGATGGCGCAGGAGGACCTCGCCGACGAGGACGCGAACGCGGACTGACCGCGCTCGCGCCCGGGCGCATCCCGACTCTGAGCGCGCGCTGGGAGTTCCGGCGAGTGATTGACAAGCGATAGTTACCGATATATCTTTAGATTGTCGTTGAATACACACGACTGATCGTCGACTATCGACGACCGATAACTTTCACACTCGTAAGGACACCATCATGAACACGTCATTCGACAACTTCCCTCAGCCCGAACGCCACACCCGGCGGGGCCGCGACCTCGGTCGCCGCGGGCCCCACGGTCACGGGCGCGGCCAGGGCTTCGGCCCCGGTTTCGGCCCGGGCCACGGCTTCGGCGCCGGCTTCGAGCAGGGTTTCGGGCCCCGCGGGCGCCAGCGCGCGGGCCGCGGCGACATCCGTGCCGCCATCCTCTCCCTCCTCGCCGACGGGCCCTCGAACGGCTACGGCCTCATCAAGGCCATCGCCGAGAAGACCGCGGGCGCCTGGCGCCCGAGCCCCGGCTCGGTCTACCCGACGCTGCAGCAGCTCGTCGACGAGGAGCTCATCGTGACCGTCGGCGAAGGCCGCCGCGTCGAGTACACGCTCAGCGAGACGGGCGAGAGCTACGTCGCCGAGCACGCCGAAGAGCTCGCCCAGGCCTGGGAGGCCACGGCCGGGCGCTCCGCCGCGGCCACCGACCTCTTCGAGAGCATCGGCAAGCTCATGGGCGTGGTGCAGCAGTTCCGCTTCGCGGCGACCGACGAGCAGCGAGCCGCTGCGACCGAGAAGCTCGACGAGGCGCGGCGCGCGCTCTACCTGATCCTCGCCGACTGACCGGCACCCGCTTCACGACCATTCGTTCCCCGAAGGGCCCGACGCTTCCGAGCGCCGGGCCCTTCGGCATGCCCGCGTCAACCGGTCGCCTGCATCCCGCGCTACGCCGAGCACAGCTCCGCGACCGAGCGGAAGGGCCCGAGGATTTCGCCAGGGCTTCACGGTTCGCGTATGAGGGAATGGGCGTCGCGTCGCATGGTGGTGGGGTACTGGGTGGTCGGCGTGCCGATCCGCACGAGCATCTGGATCGTCTGTCCCGCGGGCGCATACTGCCGATGGATCGCGGCGTATGGAGCAGCCATGGTGGGGTACTCCTGCAGCACCTGGCTCAGTGGTTGCATCACAAGACCGAGCGTGCGCGCACGAAGCGAGAGAGCGGCGTAGAGGATGCCGGCCTGCACCTGCTCCGTGCGACTGTTGGCCGGCGTGCTGATCATGCCGTATGCGGGCGTATGCGCGACGGCCGCGGCGGTCATCGCGATCGCGTTCCTCGCTCCCGCCGCGTCGTCGTTGATCGAGGGGATGATGGCGAGGAGACCCTGCAGGAGGTATTTCATGAATCCGCTGGTTCCCTGCCCTTCGACCGCGAATCCGGAGCGTGCCGTGTTCTTCGCGCCCTCATTCCCGTAGAACAGGCGATCGCTTTCCTCGGTCGCCGCTGCGTACTCGGTTTCGATGACGGTGCCCTGCATACCGAGATCGCCGAAGGTCTTCACATCCTTCTGATCGGTGAAGATCTGCAACGCGGCGCCGGAATCAGCCGCCACGCCCTCCAGCGCGTCGATCTGGGATGCAGACAACGGCGTGTCTGCATAGGGTGCACGGTTGGTGTCGGAGAGGAACAGCGACGCATAGTCCGTGCTGCTCGCCGAGGGGTCTTGCGCGAGAGTGATCTTCGCGACCGGTAGAGCGCTCATCGACGCGGTGAGGTCGGCCTCGTCATAAGGGCCGTTCGGAAAGAGGGTGAAGTCGGCCGCGTATCCGAGATTCGCGGCTGACACCCGCAGGTACTCCAGGAAGGTGCCCTGCGACACCAGCGTCTGGCGGGCGAACGGGTCGACCGCGGGGGTGAGCCGCGTCGGGTCGGCGTACAGATACAGCACCCCGGCGTCGGCGGGGTCGAGAGTGATCGTCCAGGGTTGCATGTTGTGGCCGCTGGGAGCGAGCTCGGCCTGCGCGACGACCTTCATACGCGGGTCGCCGAACTGATCGGCATACGTTCTCGCCCACGGCTGCAGATAGTCGGCGGGCACGAAGATGCCGCCGATAGTGAGCACGGCGCCCAGGGAGATGAGCACGACGCCCATGACGGAGCCGACGACGATCATCGTGATCTTTCGACCGGTGCGGGCCTTCTTCGGGCTCATCAGTTCGCCCCCGCCGTCGCTGGAGCCGATGCGGCGGTCGGCGCATCCGCGATGAGCGGCCGAGACGGCTGAGCCAGCAGAACGATCACGACGACCGGACCGGCGACCGGCAGGAGCAGCCACAACAGATAGAGGGCAGAACGACCGCTGTCGCGGAGCCGGCGAACGGTGACCGCGATGGTCGGAACAAGAATGGCGATTCCGAATGCGCCGGACAAGCTCGCACCGAGATAGACGGTGCCCTGCGGTGTCACGATGTTCAACGAGTTCACGCTCAGGTGCGCGACGACCGAGAACAGAACGAACCACCAGAACTCGGGGCGACTCGAGACTCCGGTGAAATCATCGAACTGACGGAGCACGGAACGCACGGCCGCAAGCATTTTCATGAGGACTTCCCTCCGTGTCGGATGAGGATCACGACCATTCCACTGGGCTTCGGACGCTCGTGACAGTGCCGAAGGTCCCGCCTCGCCGGTTCTCCGGTGCGCGAGCGCGGCTCTGTTCGCGAGCGACGAGCCTCGAAGCACCGCGCCCGCGAACAAACCCGCGCTCGACGGGGTGCTCGCGGCGATCGCGCGAAAGGCGTACCCGGTGTTCCGGTGCACGACATGCGGATGCCGCCTGCTGGTCGTACGATGGAGGGCTCATGAGTTCCGGCACCCCCACCCCACCGAACGGTGACGACGCGACCCCGCGCGAGCCGCACCGGGATGGCCCGCACCCTCAGCAGCCGGCGCAGCCCGGAGCCCCGCGCTCGCGCACCAAGCGCCGCGGCCGGCGACCCGGGCAGCCGAAGCCCGAGGGGCAGCCCACCACGCCGGGGTCGGACGGGCGGAGCGAGCAGCCCGGCCAACCCCGTCAGCCCGGCCAACCCCGTCAGCCCGCCCAACCCCGCCAGCCCGCCCAACCCGGCCAGCCCGGCCAACCCCGTCAGCCCGCCCAACCGCGCCAGGAGCGCGGGGCCCGGCACCCCCGAACCGGCGAGCCCCGCGAATCGCGCGAGCCCCGCGCTCCCCGCGCTCCCCGTCAGTCCGACGAGCGCCGTCCTCCGCGCCAACCCCGCCCACCGCGCGAGCGCACCCCGCTCGACCTCGCAGCCCTGAACATCGTCTTCCCGCCCGAGCTGCCGGTCAGCCAGAAGCGCGACGACATCGCAGCCGCCATCCGCGACCACCAGGTCGTCATCGTGGCCGGCGCGACCGGCTCGGGCAAGACGACGCAGCTGCCGAAGATCTGCCTCGAGCTCGGGCGCGAGAGCATCGGCCACACCCAGCCCCGCCGTCTCGCGGCGCGCACGATCGCCGAGCGCGTCGCCGAAGAGCTCAACCAGCCCCTCGGCGGCCTCGTCGGCTATCAGGTGCGCTTCACCGACCAGGTCGGGCCCGAGACGCGCATCAAGCTCATGACCGACGGCATCCTGCTCAACGAGATGAACCACGACCGCCTGCTGAGCGACTACGACACGATCATCATCGACGAGGCGCACGAGCGCAGCCTCAACATCGACTTCCTGCTCGGCTACCTCAAGCAGCTGCTGCCCCAGCGCCCCGACCTCAAGCTCGTCATCACCTCGGCCACGATCGACCCCCAGAGCTTCGCCCGGCACTTCGCCGAGCCCGACGGCACCCCGGCGCCCGTCGTCGAGGTCTCCGGCCGCACCTACCCCGTCGAGGTGCGCTACCGGCCGCTCGTCGCGGAGGAGCCCGGCGGCGGCGAGCAGGCAGACGCCGACGAGGGGCAGGATGCACCGGCATCCGTCGATCGCGACTACCTCGAAGGCATCAACGCGGCCCTCGACGAGCTCTCCCGCGAGTCGAGCGGCGACGTGCTCGTGTTCCTGAGCGGCGAGAACGAGATCCGCGACGCCGAGGACGCCATCAACGGGCGCCGTCTGCCCGACACCGAGGTGCTGCCGCTCTACGGCCGCCTCTCCTCCGCCGACCAGCACCGGGTCTTCGAGCCCTCGAAGCAGGCCGGGGTGCGGCGGCGCATCGTGCTCGCGACCAACGTCGCCGAGACGAGCCTCACCGTTCCCGGCATCAAGTACGTCATCGACGCGGGAACGGCGCGCATCAGCCGCTACAGCGTGCGCTCCAAGGTGCAGCGCCTGCCGATCGAGGCCATCTCGCAGGCGAGCGCCAACCAGCGCTCGGGGCGCAGCGGCCGCACGAGCGACGGCATCGCGATCCGGCTGTACTCCGAGGAGGACTTCGCCCGGCGGCTCGAGTACACCGAGCCCGAGATCCTGCGCACGAACCTCGCGGCCGTCATCCTGCAGATGATCTCGCTCGGGCTCGGCAACATCGAAGACTTCCCGTTCCTCACCCCGCCCGATTCGCGCGGCATCAAAGACGGCGTCGACCTGCTGCGGGAACTCGGCGCGGTCGTGACGACGAAAGAAGGCGGCACGGCGCTCACGCGCGTCGGCCGCGACCTCGCCCGGCTGCCCATCGACCCGCGGTTCGCGCGGATGGTCGTCGAGTCGAAGCGCAACAACACGAGCCGCGAGGTGCTCGCGATCGTCGCCGGCCTCACGATCCAGGATCCCCGCGAACGCCCCCTCGAGCGACGTCAGCAGGCCGACGAGAAGCACGCGCGCTTCGTCGACCCGACGAGCGACTTCCTCACCCTTCTCAACCTCTGGAACTACCTGGAGGAGAAGCAGCGCGAGCTCTCGTCGAGCGCGTTCCGCCGGCTCTGCAAGAGCGAGTTCGTCAACTACCTGCGGGTGCGCGAGTGGCAGGACGTCTACCGGCAGCTGCGCCAGCTCGCCAAGCCGCTCGGGCTCACCCTCGGCGAGCCCGCGGTCAACCCCGACGGCATCCACCGCTCCCTGCTCGCCGGGCTGCTCTCTCACCTGGGCCTGCGCGACGCCGCCAAGAAGGACTACGTGGGCGCCCGCCAGCAGCGTTTCGTCGTCTTCCCCGGCTCCGCCCTCGCCAAGAAGCAGCCCGCCGCGGTGATGAGCGCCGAGCTCGTCGAGACGAGCCGGCTCTTCGCCCGCACGAACGCCGCGATCGACCCCGCCTGGGCGGAGCCGATCGCCGGGGAGCTCGCCAAGCGCAGCTACGGCGAGCCGCACTGGGAGAAGAAGCAGGGCTCGGCCGTCGCCTACGAGCGGGTGACCCTCTTCGGCGTGCCGATCGTCCAGCGCCGCCGGGTGCAGTACGAGCGCATCGACCTGCCCTACTCGCGCGAGCTGTTTCTCCGGCACGCCCTCGTCGAGGGCGAGTGGCCCGTCGAGCGCGGCCGCGACCGGCTCTTCGACTTCGACCGCGCCAATCGCGCCCTGCGCAAAGAGCTCGAGCAGCTCGAGGAGCGCACGCGCCGCCGCGACATCCTGTACGACGACGAGGCCGTCTTCGAGTTCTATGAGAAGCGTGTGCCCGCGGATGTCGCGAGCACGCGTTCCTTCGAGACCTGGTGGCGTGAGGCGCGAACGCTCACGCCCGAGCTGCTCACCATGACGCCCGAGTCGCTCATGCCCGAGGACGCCCCGGTGGTCGACGAGAACGAGTTCCCGAGCGAGTGGCGCCAGGGCGACCAGCGGCTCGCGCTCGGCTACCGTTTCGAGCCCGGCGCCGACGACGACGGGGTCACCGTGCAGGTTCCCCTCGCGCTGCTCGCGCGACTCACCCCGAGCGGCTTCGACTGGCAGGTCCCGGGCCTGCGCGAACAGCTCGTGACGGCCATGATCAAGGCGCTGCCGAAGACGATCCGCCGCAACGTCGTGCCGGCCGGCGACTGGGCGGCGAAGATCATCGCCGAGCTGCCCGAGCTCGATGCGGCCGACCCGCAGCCTTTCGACTCGACGGTCGCCGCGACCATCCAGCGCCTCACCGGTGTGCGCGTGACGGCCTCCGACTTCGAGACCGAACGCATCCCCGCTCACTTGCGCATGACCTTCCGCGTCGTCGATGAGCGTTCACGCGAGGTCGCCCGCTCGAAGGAGCTGACCGCCCTGCAGCAGCAGCTCGGCTCGCGTGTGCGGCAGAGCGTGGCGAACGTCACCCAGCAGCGGGTGCCCAACGCGATCGAGCGATCGGGTCTCACCGGCTGGGACTTCGACGAGCTGCCCCGCTTTCTCGACACCCGGCACGGCGACAACGTCATCCGCGCCTACCCGGCTCTCGTCGACGAGGGCTCGAGCGTCGCCATCCGGCTGATGAGCACCCCGCAGGAACAGGCCGCGGCCCACCGCGACGGGGTGCGCAGGATGCTGCTGCTCGCGATCCCCTCACCCGTCGCCTACGTGCAGCAGCACCTCACGACCGCCGAGAAGCTCACCCTCGCCACGAGTCCGTACCGCACCACCCAGGCGCTCTTCGACGACTGCCTCGCGGCCTGTGTCGACGACGTGCTCACGCGCGTGCGCCCCGATGGCCAGATCACCATGCGCCTCGAGTTCGAGTCGACGCGCGACCGCATCCAGGGCGTGGTCATGGACTCGCTCTTCGAGATCGTCTCGCTCGTCTCCCGCGTGCTCGGGGCGGCGCGCACCGCCGAGAAGGCGATCAAGGCGACGACCTCGATGAACCTGCTCGCACCGCTCACCGACGCCCGTGAGCAGCTCGCCGGGCTCGTCTTCGACGGTTTCGTCTCGCGCACGGGTCTCGCGCAGCTCAAGCACGTCCCGCGCTACCTCGCCGGCATCACGTACCGCGTCGAGCGGCTCGCGGAGGCGGCCAACCGCGACAGGGTCTGGATGAGCGAGGTGCAGACGGCGACGGCCCGATACACGGATGCCGGTGGCCGCATCCCCCTGCAACGGCACGCGCCCGCGAACCTCGCGCACGCCCGCTGGATGCTCGAGGAGCTGCGAATCAGCCTCTTCGCGCAGCCCCTCGGAACGGCCGAGACGGTCTCGCTGCAGCGCATCACGAAGGTGCTCGCGACCCCGGCCTGAGCTCGGGCGTCGAGCGCGGGTTTGTTCGCGAGCGACGAGCGCCGAGGGGCCGCGCTCGCGAACGACCCCGCGCTCGACGACGGGCGGCTCAGGGGCTCAGGGCAGGGACTTCTCGAAGCAGAGCGATCGGGTGATGAGCGTGTACGGCTCGTAGACGGGGATGGGCACGTAGCCCAGGCTCTCGTAGAGCGCGACGGCTTCCGGCTGCTGGTCGCCGGTCTGCAGGATGAGCCTGCCGGCGCCGCGCCTGCGGGCCCGCTCCTCGATCGCCGCCATGAGCATCCGGCTGAGCCCGCGGCCCCGGTGCTCCGCGGCCACGATGACCCGCTTGACCTCGAGCACGCCGTTCAGGTCGCGCAGGGAGGCGGTCGCGACGGGGACGCCGTCGTCGACACTGTCGCCCGCACCATCGCCCGCACCATCCTCGGCGGGCACGAGCAGGAGCACGGTCTCGATCATCGTCGCGGGGTCGATGAAGAACGCCTTCTCGGCGATCGCCGCCATCTCGGGGCTGCGCTCGCCGATGCCGTACCGGATCGACATCTCGGCATCGAGGGAGTCGCGGAGGGCGCTCGCTCGAGGGTCCGACCACGGAACGTCGAGCACGGTCACGGACGAAGAGGCGCTGCTGGGCATCCTTCGATCCTAAACACCCGCGCGCGTTCGCACGAATGCAGCCCGGCCCATCCACCGAAGCATCTCCACCGAAGCATCTCCTCAGCTGCGTCTCCTCAGCTGCGTCTCCTCAGCTCAGGCGCAGCGCGAGCTCGCCGATCTTGTCGGGGCGGAAACCCGACCAGTGATCGCCGTCTGCCACGACCACGGGCGCCTGTCGGTACCCCAGCCCGGTCACGTAGTCGAGCGCGGACGGATCGGCCGTGACATCCACGACCTCGTAGTCGAGCCCCGCGCTCTGCAGGGCGCGATACGTCGCCGTGCACTGCACGCACGAGGGCTTGCTGTAGACGATCGTCATGGCCGACCTCCCGGATGTCGCGTTCCGCCGTCTCGCGGACGCCGCTCACGCTACGCGCGACCACCGACATTCCGCCTGGCGTCACCGTGCTCGCGCCGAGCTCCCTATCCACCCGCTTGCTCCCGAATACCGCCGGATAGACTCGTTAGTTGTGAGCGGCTACGCCGAGAATCAGGGAGCTGACGCCGGGCGGAACAGTGCGTTGACTCTCCTTGCTTGGGCATTGTTCGGAGTGGCGGTTCTGGGGTGTTGTCTGAGCATATTTCTCCTCGCTGCCGCCAACAAAGTCACCTGTTTCCAGGAAGGCCCGTTTCCTCAAGCTCTTGCTCATCCTGATCAAGCGTCCGTGACCGAGACTGTTGTTGCTTGGCCGTTGGGACGACAGTGCGCGTGGACTGATACGTCCATCAACACGGGCCAAACGACCTACTCCGGAGACCCAACGACGACCGCGCTTGTCTACACGGCGATCGGACTCGGGACCGTAGGTTTTGTAACGTTCCGGCACATGGCAAGGTCCCGGCCCCAGGGCTGATCCGGCAAAGGTTTGTCGCCGGGTCGACTGTTCGCGATCGCTGACATCGGCCACGAGGGAGTTGGTCTGTGCCATGAGGGCAGCTGACGATCACTGGGACGCTACTTCCGTGCCCCTGACCGCCAGCACTCGGTCGGGTTCGCAACCCACCCTCGCGATTGCGCGAGGGTGGGCCGATATGCACCTTGATACTGCAGTACCCCCGTGCAGTCGGTGAGAGCGCCCGGCCATGCATCTTTACTTCGTTTTTGAGTCTGGCCTTCACTGAGCTCCTTTCGATCCCCCTATTCGAGCGCCGCGAATTCCGGTGGCCTTCCTAGTCGTCGCACGCGAATCGTGGTTTGTGGTGTCGACCGGCTCGAGTTCCACGAACCCCCGCCGGATAGACTGGTCTGTTGTGAGCAGCTACGCCGAACTCCTGAAGACGCCCGGCGTCGCACGGATCATCGCCGCACAGCTCACCGCCCGCTTCCCCAACGGCATGCTCTCGCTCGCCTTTCTGCTGCACATCGAGCACCAGACCGGCTCCTACGGCGCAGCGGGCCTCGTGCTCGCCTCGACGAGCATCGGACAGGCCATCGCCGGCCCGCTCACGAGTCGCCTGATGGGCGTCTGGGGCATGCGCCGGGTCATCACGATCACGATGATCGTCTGCGCCCTCGCCGTCACCTCGATCGCCGTCATCGGCATGCCCGTTCCGCTCTACATGGTCGTCGGCTTCATCGCGGGCATCACGACTCCGCCGATCCAGCCGGCCGTGCGCACGATCTACCCGAAGATGGTCAACTCCCAGCAGCTCACGCCGCTGTTCTCGCTGGATGCCTCGGCGCAGGAGATCATCTGGGTGCTCGGCCCGGTGATCACGACGTTCGTCTCCCTGCAGATCGGCACCGTCTACGGCATTCTGCTCGCCGTCGTCTTCCTCATCGGCGGCGGGATCTGGTTCCTCTCCTCACCGGAGCTCGGCCGGGTGCGCATCCCGCGCAGCCGCCGCCGGCTCGGCGTCGTGCTCACGAAGCCCACGGTGCTGCTCGCGACGATCACGGGCTTCCTGCTCGTGGGCGCGTGCGCGGCCATCGAGGCCGGGGTCGTCTCGGTCTTCGGCGAGGGCGGAGCGGAGGCCGGCATCGTGCTCGCGATCTTCGCGATCGGCAGCCTCGTCGGCGGTCTGAGCTTCGGCCACATCCCGATCAGCCCGTGGGCGCTCGCCCGCCGGATGTTCATCGTCTTCGTGGGCATGGCCGCCGCTTCGGCCGCGCTCAACGTCTGGTGGCTCGCCATCACGCTCTTCGTCGCCGGCATCGGCATCGCCCCCGCCCTCGCGGTTCTCTTCGCGATCGTGTCGTCGAGCGTCAAGTTCAGCGACACCGCGGAGGCCTACGGCTGGGTGGGCACGGGCCAGCTGATCGGCGCCGCGCTCGGCTCGGCCATCGCAGGCTTCCTCATCGACCACTCGGGCTCGGTCGGGGCGTTCTGGGCCGCCGGCGGCTTCGCCCTGCTCGGCTTCCTGGCCGCGTTCATCGGCCGCCGCTGGTCGCCCGACCTGCGCGGCCGCGACGCGAGCCCCATCCCCGACACGCAGCCGGTGCCCGTCCAGCCCTCCTGACGCCCGCCGGCGATCCCGGCCGTCCCGGTCTCCTGTCAATCCGCGTCGTCGAGACCCGATACGAGCGATGCGCGGCCGAAGCCCGCGGCGGCCGAGGCGGCATCTCGGATCACGGCGGCCGCCCCCGGCCAGCCGCGAAGCCGCTCGGCGACGGACGGGAGCACCTCGGCTCGCAGCGCGCTGTGCAGAGCCCGCTCCAGCACCTCGTCGACGAGCACTCGACGACCGCTGTCGGCGGAGACGATCGCGGCCTCCACCATCACGTGACTCAGGATGTTCTCGTGCACCTCGCCCGACGGCGGGATGCCGGTGCGAAGGGCTCGCGCGAAGAGCCCGAGTGACGCCGCCACCCCTTCGTCCGCCGTCCCGGCATCCGGATCGCCGTCCGCGAAACCCGTCTCGGCGGCATCCGGCTCGACCGCACCGCTGTCGCGAGGCTCTGAGACGGGTTCGTGATCGCCGTCCCACAGTGCAGTGCCGTTCTCGCAGCTCACCCGCCAGTTGCCGTTCCACGAGGTCTCGAGCCCGGCGCTGGCCCAGCTCGCGGTGTAGGCGTAGCGCACCCCGCCCGTCATCTCGAAGAGCGCCGTCGCAGCCGCATCTCCGCGATACCAGCTCCAGGGCGGATTGTACTCCTCGCAGTAGACGGCGAGCGGCTCCTCGTCGAGGAGGTATCGTGCGGAATCGAAGGCGTGCACAGCCATGTCGAGCAGCAGCGGATGCTCCATCTGCTCCCGGAAGCCGCCGAACCTCGGTGCCCGGAAGAACTCGGTCGACGCGATCCCTGCGGCGCCGAGACGGCGCCTCCGGCTCCGCAGCACCGAGAGCTGCCGGTTGTGCCGCCGTGACTGGCTGATCATCGTGAGACGGCCGGAGACCTCGGCAGCCGCCGCGATGGACAGGCTCTCGGCGAGCGACGCCGCGATGGGCTTCTCGCTCAGCACCGACACGCCGGACAGCAGGGACGTGGTCGTGATCGCGTGGTGGACTTCGGGAATCGTCGCGTTGCCGATCGCATGCGGACGGGTGCGCTCGATGGCCTCGAGCAGGCCCGCACCCACCGGCAGCTCGGGACGGCCGACCTCGACCGCCGCCCGACGCGCAGCCGCGACGTCCACGTCGACGATGCCGACGAGCTCGTAGTCGGGCGACGCCTCCACGAGCTCGATCCAGTGCCGCCCCATGTGCCCGGCGCCCACCACGAGCATACGTACGATCTCGTGCTCCCCGATCGTCTCGAATGACATCATCTCGTCCCCCAGAGCTGCGCGGGGGTGCGCACGAGTTCCGGCAGTGCCCGGGTCAGGCGGTCGCCCGCCGCCCATTCGGCCCCGTTCGCGATGACCCTCTGCACGTCGGGGTGGTGATAGACCGGGTAGTCCTGGTCGCCGGGGCTGAAGTAGAAGATGCGCCCGAGACCGCGGCGGTAGGTGATGCCCGAGCGGAACACCTCGCCGCCCGAGAAACCGCTCACGAAGACGATCTCGTCTGGGCGGGGGATGTCGAAGAACTCGCCGTACATCTCCTGCTGAGGGATCACGATCGGGTTTGGCACGCCCTGCGCGATCGGATGGCCGGGATCCACCGTCCAGACGAGCTCGCGATCCTGTTCGTTGCGCCAGCGCAGCGAACAGGAGGTTCCCATAAGCCGCCGGAAGATCTTGGAGAAGTGACCCGAGTGGAGCACAACGAGGCCCATGCCTGCGAGCACCGCGTTCTGGACACGATCGACGACCTCGTCCGGAACCGCCGCGTGGGCGCGATGACCCCACCAGGTGAGCACGTCGGTCGTCGCGAGCGTCTGCGCATCGAGGCCGCAGTCGGGGTCGCCGAGAGTCGCCGTGCGCACGCTGGCGTCATCGCCGAGAAGGCGCCGTACACCCTCCGCGATAGTCTCGTGCATTCCGCGGGGATAGAGCTCTCGCACATTGTCGTCCTCGTGCTCGTGCACGTTCTCGCCCCACACGGTCACTCGGAGCGGGCCGCTCCGATGCATCGCACCGCGCCCCGTCACGCCGCGCCCGCAGTCGTCTCGAGCACGGTTTCGGCCGCGGGCGCACCGGACTCCTGGGCACCGACCTCCCGCTCCGACGCGTTGAGCGCCGACACCCGGATCCTGTCCCCATCGGCCCGTCCGCTCACACCCACGACCGCCCGCCCACCGGGGGCGAGGTCGAAGTAGTTGTCCGACACCGAGATCGGAAGGCTCTCGTCGAAGTCGAGCACCACCTGACGCGCATAACGATCAGTCGTCACGACGAGCTCGTCGCCGTCGAGCGTGACGTCGAGCGCGGCGTCCAGGAGGTTCAGATAACGCTCTCCTGTGAAGATCCAGGTGACGTCCCGCCCGCGGAACCGCGCCCTCAGAAGCTCGTCGCGCACGAAGACCGGACCGAGCGGCGCAGCATCGGCCACCCGGAGTGACTGACCGGGCGCCACCGAGACGGGCACCGCGAGACGGCCGATCACGGTGCCGTCGAAACGGAGCCGTTCGAGCGCGAGTTCGCCGTCGACGGCGTCCGTCGAGTCGTTCGTCACCCAGACGCCCAGATCGTCAGGGGTCTGCTCGAAGGAGACGAGCACCGGGTCGAAGGCACGACGCAGATAGTGGAAGGCGATCTTCGGCTGCAGGTAGGAGTCGATGACACTCCAGTAGATGGTCGGCCAGGTGTCGTTGAGCCGCCAGACGATGTCGCCCCACGAGCGCCGTGTCGCGCCGCGATCGCCGTTCGGGCGCCCGCGACGGTGCCGCTCGACGCTCGCACGAAGGTATTCGCCATGGGCGATGCCGAGGCTGCGGATGAGGTCGCCCGGGCCCGCGGGCTCGCAGAAATCCTCGATGCGGCCGATCCGCTCCCACGCACCTCCCGGTGCCCGGTGGCTCCACATCTCCGGCCACGCGATGAGGCCCGGACGCGAGACCGCCGGGTCGAAGTCGGCCGGCCACAGCTCGTCCTCTGACATAAAACGCCGCATCGACTGCAGAGAGGGTGTGCTCACGCGTCCGAGTTCCGCCGTGAAGGTCGGCACCGACGATTTGTACGAGTACTTGAGAGTGCTGTCGTCGTGCCAATCGCCCGAAAGAGGCCAGTTGGAGTAGGGGCCACCGCCCCACGGGGAATTCACGTGCATCGGCCGACTCGGGTCGAGCTCGGCGCAGATCGCGGGCAGCACCTCCGCGAAGAGCTGTTGACCGAACGAGGGCTCGCCGAACTCGAGATCCCACGCGAAGAAATTCTCATTGCCGCCCACCCACACGAGCACGCAGGGGTGGTTGCGCAGGCGTCGCACCTGAGCCCGGGCCTCCTCGCTCACACGCGCGATGAAGGCGGGCTGGTCAGCGGGGTAGACCCCGTAGCCGAACATAAAGTCCTGCCACACGAGGATGCCGCGGTGATCGCACTCCTCGTAGAACTCATCGTCGGGCACGAGCCCTCCGCCCCACACCCTCAGCAGATTCATCCCGGCCTCTTCCGCGAGGTCGAGCAGGCGCCGGGCGCGGTCGCCGCGCCAGGCGTTCGTGATGCCCTCGACGGGGATCCAGTTCGCCCCCATCATGTAGATCGGCGTGCCGTTCACACTGAACCGGAACCGCTCCTCGCCCGTCGCGGCGTCGTCGGTGTCGAGGCTGATCGTGCGCAGGCCGAAGCGCTGCTCGGACTCGTCGGCGACGGCGCCCTCGACGACGAGGCGAACGGCGAGGGCGTAAAGCGGCGACGACCCGTGTGTGCGCGGCCACCACAGTTGTGGGTCGACGATCGGAATGTTCCAGGCGCTCGAGCCCCGAGCCTCGTCGCCGGAGACGAGCAGCGCGCCGTCCGGCCCCGTGAGCGCCCATTCGAGGTGCCAGCCGCCTGCCGCACCGCCGGAGACCTCGACCGCGACATCCACGCCCGTTCCCGAGCCGTCCTCGTCGCCGATGCGGCTCAGGATGCGCACGTCGTCGATCCAGGACGAGGGGCGCAGCTCGAGCCGCACCTCGCCGGGGATGCCCACCTTGAGCGACTCCGGGCGCACTCCGAGGTAGGAGGTGAAATCACCCGAGCCCTTGCGCAGATAGCGATGA
Organism: Compostimonas suwonensis; assembly: GCF_002797855.1. Lineage (GTDB taxonomy): Bacteria > Actinomycetota > Actinomycetes > Actinomycetales > Microbacteriaceae > Compostimonas > Compostimonas suwonensis. The sequence continues at coordinate 314,608 of NZ_PGFB01000003.1, read as the reverse complement.
GGGATGACCCGGCCGCCGTGCTCCTCGGGCGGCACGATCTCGGCGATCGCCGCCGACGGTGAGCGCACCTCGAGGGCGAGCAGGTTGGGCTCGCCGACCGGGGCGAGGAGCGCACCGACCTCGATCTCGTAGCGGAGGAACATGTCGTCGAAGGACTGCACGGCTCGCCCGTTGAGGAAGCCCTCGGCCACCGTGTCGACGCCCTCGAAGACGAGCCAGGGCGAACGGCCATCGAGCTCGGGGGTGTCGAAGGAGACCCGGAAGCCCCAGTCCTCGTCGCCGACCCACGCGCTCTGCTCCGCGTTGTCGCCGTTGTGCGGGTCGCTGATGCGCCCGGCCTCCAGCAGCACCTCGTGCACGCTGTTGGGCACGCGGGCGGGGTAGCTCTCGGCGTCATCCGGGAGCGCGGCCCCGCTCGCGAACGCCGCGCGGTCGACGACCGTTGCCATCCGGCAGACCTCCCAGCCGCTCTGCAGCGGCAACTGCTCACGCGCCATGGCGTGTCGTCCTTTCTCGTGGTAGCGCTCGTCCGTGCGCGTGTGCGGCTCTGCTCTATTCGGCACGGCTGCCCGCCTCGTCGAGTCGTCGCTTCGCCTCGGCGTAGACGTCGGCCGCGAGAGCTCCGGCGTTCACGTCGGCGATGTTCTCCGCGAGGTGGGCGGGCTGCAGGGTGCCCATGATGTAGGTGTCCAGGCCGGGATGACTGATCGCGAAGCGCGTGAGGAAGCGCGCGCGGCTCTCCCCGGGCTCGAGCAGCTCGTCGAGCCGGGCACGGCTCCAGACATCGAGGCGTGCGTCGGAGCCGAGGCCCTCGCCCGCGGAGCCGCGCTGCGCCTCGGGGCGCACGATCACGCCGGCGCCGCGGTCGTGCGCCACGCCGATGAGCCGCTCGTGCTTGCGGTCGAGCGCCGAATAGGGGATCTGGATGATGTCGAAGATCTCCCACATCGCGTAGTCGGCGAGGTCGGGGAGACGCGAGGAGATGCCCACGAAGCTCGCCTTGCCCGACTCCTTGATCTCACGCACGGTCTCCATCACACCGTGCTCCTCGATCGCCGCGACCGTCGGATTGTGCAGCTGCAGGATGTCGACGTGGTCTGTGCGCAGACGTCGCAGGCTCTCCTCGAGGTTCTCGAGCAGATGCTCGCGCTCGAAGGAGTGCGGGGTGTCGTCGTGGTCGCCCGCGTCGACGACCCAGCAGCCGGCCTTGGTCGCGAGCACGAACTCCGAGCGCCGATCGGCGAGCACCCGCCCGATGTGGGCCTCGCTGTCGCCGTAGCACGCCGCAGTGTCGATGAAGTTGATGCCCTGGGCGAGCACGGCCTCGAGGATCGTCTCCGCCTGCTGCTCGGAGACCTCGCGCCGCCCCGTGCGCGCCCCCCGGATCTCCATGGCGCCGTAGCCGAGCCTGGTCACGTCCAGCCCGGTGCGTCCGAGCGTACGGTGCTCGAGTGTTGTGGTTTCTGCGTCGGTCACGGCTCTCCTTGATGGGTGGTTGCTGATCCGCGAGTCGTCGCGGACCTCTGAGTGGTTGCTGATCCGCGAGTGGTTGCTGATCGGCGAGTGGTTGCTGATCGGCGAGTGGTTGCTGATCCGCGGGAGATCGCCGGTCCCCGGTCGGTCCGCCCGCCGTCCCCGCCCGTGCGCACGGCACGCAGGCGCACGGCGAGTGCGGCCACGAGCAGCACAGCGGGCACGAGGACCACCATGGCCGGCAGCATCCACACGAGCACGGCACCGAAGACCACTGCGAAGGCGAGCAGCACGGTGCCCGAGGCATCCGTACGCGAACGGCGCAGCGCCCGGCGCACGATCGCGGCTCCGCGCTCGCCGGGTCGTCGGATGGCCGCGATGCGCAGCCCGAGCACGGTGACTCCAAGAGCGAGGACCACGCAACCGAGCACGACGATGCCGCTGCCGGGCACGGACAGCACGACGGCGATCCGGGCCTCGAGCAGGCACACGGCGATGATGCCGGCGCCCACGAGGCCGATGCCCCACAGTGCGCGGACGGCCTCGCGGAAGGCGGCGAGCGCCGGAACCCATCCCGTGCCACGGCCTCGCGCGACGGCGTCGAGGTGCGCGACGGCGACGACGACCGCAGGCAGGGCGGTCACGACTCCGAGCGAGACGACGAGCACGAGGATGCCGCTGAGCCCGGCCTCCGCGAAGAGCGCGAAACGGTCCCGGCCGCGATCCCTCCGCTCGCGCGCTCGTCGCCTCGCCCGCTCCGGGCGGCTCACGGCGCTCATCCCTTCAGCCCCTGGGTGGCGACGCCCTCAACGATGTAACGCTGGAAGACGGTGAAGAACACCAGCACGGGCAGGATAGCGAGCACAGACATGGCCATCATCGCTCCGAAGTCGGAGTACGCGGTCTGGTCGACGAATGTGCGCAGGGCGAGCGACACCGTGTAGTTGCTCGGCGAGCTCAGATAGAGAAGGGGGCCGAGGAAGTCGTTCCAGCTCCAGATGAACGCGAAGATCGACGCCGAGACGATGGCCGGCCGGGTGAGCGGCAGCATCACGCTCCAGAAGGTGCGGAAGTGGCCTGCGCCGTCGATCCTCGCGGCTTCGTCGAGCTCACGCGGGATGTTGCGCATGAACTGAACGAGCAGGAACACGAAGAACGCCTCGGTGGCGAGGAACTTCCCGAGCAGCAGTGGGATGAAGGTGTCGATCACCCCCATCTTCTGGAACAGGATGTACTGCGGAATGATGACCACCTGAAAGGGCAGCAGGAGCGTGCCGATCATGAGGTTGAACCACACCCCGCGCCCGGCGAAGCGGATGCGCGCGAAGGCGTAGGCCGTGACGGTCGACGAGAGCACGATGCCGACCACCGACCCCACCGCGAGCACCAGCGAGTTCCAGAAGAACACGAGTGAGGGGATACCCGCGATGCCCGAGAGCGCCGTCACGAAGTTGTCGAACGTCGGTTCGCTCGTGAGCACGCTGACGTTGCCCACGATGTCGTTCGACGGCTTGATCGAGGCTCCGAGCAGCCACACCCCTGGGTAGAGCACAACGACCACGAGCACGATCATGCCGATGTGGAAGAGCACGCGGGAGAGGGTCGCCTTGCGCCGGTAGGCGGATCCGGGGCGGCGTGTGCGGGCGGCACGGTCCGCGGCAGACGAGGCGGATGTCGCGGCGGCGGTCATTCCTCGCCCCCCGTGTAGTTCGCCCAGCTCTTCGAGGAGCGGAAGAAGAGGTAGGTCACGATCCCCAGCACCACAACGAGCAGCCACGCCATCGCAGAGGCGTAGCCCATACGGAAATCGGTGAAGCCCTGGATGTAGAGGTAGAGCGTGTAGAACATGGTCGCTCCCGCCGGTCCGCCCTGGCCCCCGGAGATGATGTACGCCGGCGCGAAGATCTGGAAGCTCCCGATGGTGTCGAGGATGAGGTTGAACAGCAGCACGGGCCCGAGCATGGGCAGGGTCACGCCGATGAACTTGCGGAACGCCCCCGCGCCGTCGAGGGAGGCGGCCTCGTACAGCTCACCGGGGATCTGCTTGAGCCCGGCGAGGAATATGACCATGGGCGCTCCGAACTGCCAGCAGGCGAGGATGATCATCATGGGCATCGCGAGGGTGACGCTGCCGACCCATCCTCCGAGATGGATGCCGACGGCGCTCAGGATCTCATCGACGACGCCTCCGTTGGAGAACATGGCCTTCCACACGATCGCGATCGAGACGCTCGCGCCCAGGAGCGAGGGAACGTAGAGGGCGGAGCGGTAGAAGCCCTGCACCCTGCTGCTGCGGTTGAGCAGCATCGCGACGCCGAGCGCCGAGGCGAGCTTGAGCGGGGTGCCGATGACCACGTAAGTGAGGGTCACGCCGACGGACTGAAGATACTGCGGGTCGTGGAAGAGCTCGACGAAGTTGTCGAGACCAACCCACTGCGGCGGGTTGAACAAGTTGTAGTCGGTAAAGGCGAGATACAACGAGACCAGCATCGGCCCCGCGGTCAAGCCGAAGAAGCCGAGCAGCCAAGGAGAAAGGAACAGATAGCCGGCACGATTCTCCGTGCGGCGGAACGAGGAGCCTCGGCGTCCTCGTTCCGCCGCACGGGCAGCACGCCCGCGACCGCTCCCGTGGGAGGCGGACGGCCGGAACTCCGACCGCCGCGCTCCTCGTGAGGTGACTGGAGCGTCGATCACTGTTGGGTGGCCCCGGCCTTCGCGAACCACTGGTCGACCGCGTCTTCGACGGAGACCGTGCCGTAGTTGATCGCCGAGTTCAAGTTGATGAACTCGGTCTCGAGGCTTCCGAAGCCGATCGCGGGCGGAGCGCCCGCCGGCGTGATGAGATCGGCGATCGACTCCTGGTACTGCTGCACCTGCGTGTCGATGGCGTTGAACTCGGTTCCGGCGGCTGCGGACTCGGTGGCCGGCATCCCTCGGGTGGTTCCGAAGAGCTTGCTCACCTCGGGGCTGTTGACCCAGAAGTCGATGAAGGTCGCCACGGCCTCGGGGTGCTTGGTCGTCTTGGCGGCCGACATGAGCATCGCCGCATTGGTGTACATACCCGAGTCCGAGGGATCGTCGAAGGGGATGGGCAGCACATCGAGCTGTTCCTGCTTCGTCGACTCGGTGTAGGAGGCGAGGAAGTTGCTCCAGGCGAAGCCCGCTGCGACCTCTCCGGACTGGAACGGCGAGTTGGGCTGCACCTCTGTGGCGCGCTCGGGCGGGAAGAAGGCCTTCTCGGCACGCAGCTCGTCGACCGAGTGCCACCATGCGGCCATGTCGTCTTTTGTGAAGCCGAGCTCGCCGTCGTCGGTGAACGCCTTCTTGCCGTTCTGGAGCAGGTACATCGTGAAGAGCTTGAAGCTCCCGGTGTAGTCGTCGGCACCGTAGTAGCTGCCGCCGCCCGCCGCGGTGACGTCTTCGATGAACTTCTTGAAGTCGGCCCAGGACTGGTCGGCCTGGGGCAGTTCGACGCCCGTCGCCTCGAGCACCGCCGGGTTGTAGAAGAACGCGGGATCGGTCGTGCTCGTCGGGACGCCGTAGGTCGCATCCCCGATCTGACCGCTCGGCAGGAGCGTCGGGTTGAACCCGCTCATGTCGATGCCCTTGTCGAGGTAGGGCGAGAGGTCGAGCAACACCCCGCGCTGCCCGTACTCTCGGATGTAGGACAGGTCCATCTGGATCACGTCGGGGAGGCCGCCGCCGGCCGCCTCGGTGGCGCGCTTCTGCCAGTAGCTGTTCCAGTCGGAGAAGGTTCCCGTCACCTTGATGTCGGGGTGCTCCTTGTTGAATATGGCCAGCGCCTCGTTGGTGATGTCGGCGCGCTTCGCATCCCCCCACCAGGTGAAGGTGAGATCGGTCACGCCTCCCTCGCCGCCGTCTCCGCCAGGCGAGGAGCAGGCGCCCAGCGTGGCGACGAGCGCGACGACCGCGCCGAGACCGACGACGGATCTAGTGAGCTTTTTTGTCATGTGAACGTCCTTGTTCGTGAGTGGTTCTTGCAGTGATCGGTGCACTCTCGGAGCCCCCTGGGAGCTTCTGCGTGCCAGTTTCCCTCTCTCCAATCTTTTTGTCAACCTCTGAAACAAAATGACGACGTCATGGTTGTTCTCGAACGACCGCGCTCCCGCCCGCTCCGACCTCGAGCACCCCATCCACCTCCAGGCCGCGAAGAAGCTCCCGCCCACGCGTCGTGATCCGCACAGCGTCGTCGCGGTGATTGAGCACGAAGAGGATGTCGGCGCTCGCCGTGCGGCGTCGCACGAGTTCGACTCCCTCGGGCACCTCACCGATCGGCAGGATGCCGCATTCCTCGGTCACCCCGGCCAGGAACCGGCTCAGCGCGAGGTCATCCAGCCACGCCGAGACGTACCAGGCCGCGCCCTCGCCCACGGCATTGCGGGTGACGGCGGGGAGGCCCGCGAGGTCACCGGACCGGTAGGCCGCGACGGTCTGCGCCTCGCCCGGACACAGCCGTTCACTCCATGTCGAAGCGCGCCATCCTCCGTCGAGTTCGACGCTCTCGTCGTCGGGAATGACGACGAACTCTTCCGCGCTCACCCCCAGCAGTTCGGTGAAGGCCCCCGGATAGCCGCCCGGCCGCACGCGGTTGTCGCCGTCGACGATCCCCGACAGAAAGCTCACGACCACCCGCCCGCCGCTCGCAGCGAACGCCGCGAGCCGCGCCGCCGTCTCATCCGAGACGAGGAAGAGCCCGGGCACGAGCACGAGTTCGTAGCCGTCGAGGACCGCGCCGTCGGCCGCGCCGCGCACCGGCACGACGTCGACCGCGATGTTACGCCGCCAGAGGGCACGATGAAACGATTGCGCGATCTCCGTGAGCACGAGATCCTGGTGGGGCTTGGGGCCAGCCTCCCACGCCCAGCCGGCCTCGTCGTCGACGAGGAGCGCCACTCGCGCGGGACCGCTCGGGGCGCCCTGCACCTCGGCGATCGCCTCGACGGCGCGCCCCAGCTCGAGCACCTCTCGCCAGACCCGAGTGCCGGTTCCCGCATGCGGCACCATCGCCGAGTGGAACTGCTCGGCGCCGGAGAGCGACTGCCGCCATTGGAAGAACATCGCGCCGTCCGAGCCTCGAGCGATGTGCGACAGGCTGTTGCGCAGCATCTGACCGGGCCGCTTGGCGAGATTGCGCGGCTGCCAGCTCACCGCGCTCGTCGAGTGCTCCATGAGCAGCCAGGGCCGTCGAGGATCGAAGCCTCGCATCCTGTCGGCGGAATAGGCCAGGTCCTGCTCGGGCGAGCGTGCGGACGCGATCACATAGTGGTCGTTCGCGAGAAGGTCCATCTCGGGGGCCCAGCGCGCATAGTCGACGACGTGCGGACCGCGACCGACCATGAAGTTCGTGGTCGCGGGAATGTCGGGGGCGACGTCGTGCAGCACCTCCCGCTCGGCCCGGAAGTGCTCCAGGAGCGCGTTCGAGCTGAACCGGTCGAAGTCGAGGACGAGGCTCGGGTTGCCGGGATTGCCGCTGTCCCGCGGGGGCAGCACGTCGCCGAAGGAGCGATAGCGATGGCCCCAGAAGGCCGTTCCCCAGCGCCGGTTGAGCTCGTCGATGCTGCCATATCGGCCCTCGAGCCAGCGGGAGAACTGAACGGCCGATATATCGCAGTAGCACCGACGGTTGCCGCCGCCGAACTCGTTGCCGATGTGCCACAGACGCAGCGCCGGGTTGTCCCGATAGCGTTCTGCGACCGTCCGGGTGATGCGCAGCGCCTCGGCACGCCAGACCGGGTGGCTCGGGCACCAGCCGAGTCGCCCGCCCTGCGCGAGCCGCTCACCCGTGCGTGTCACCGGCAGGATGTCGGGATGCTCGCGCAGCAGCCAGACGGGAGGAGACGCGGTGGGCGTCGCCAAGTCCACACCGATGCCGGCCTCGCCGAGCATGCCGAGCACCCGATCCAGCCAGCCGAAGTCGAAGTCCCCGGGCTCGGGCTCAAGGCTTCCCCAGGAGAAGACGCCCACGGTCACGAGGTTCACCCTCGCCTCGGTCATCAGACGGATGTCTTCGCGCCAGACCTCCTCCGTCCATTGCTCGGGGTTGTAGTCTCCGCCGAAGCTCAGGCGGTTCGTCGGCCAGGCCGTGCGCTGTCGGTGCATCCGGGATCTCCTTCGATTCGTGGGCAAACCACCCGCGAACAGATTAGTCCCTTGGCAAAACTAAATCACAGGTGCAACTGAATCGCTGTCCCCCGGCACATCGACCCCCTCACGTCGACTCTCTGCACGTCGACTCTCTGCGCGTCATCCGGGCAGCACCCGCGCGTCATCCCGCGAGTCCGCCGGTGAGCCCCCGCAGTGCGTTGATCGCCGCGCCGCGGGCGTAGTGGCTGAAGTCGAACGGCTGACGTTCGATGACACCTTCCGCCGGCATCCTGTCGCAGGTGTCGCCGAGGGCCTCCTCGAACCGGGCGTAAGCGAGGTCGAGCATCGCCGTGCCCTCCCCCGTGATCACGACCTTCTGCGGGTCGAAGACGTTGATGACCTGCGAGACGACGATCCCGAGCGCCGAGGCCGCGTCGTCGAAGGCCTGCATCGCTCGCGGGTCGCCGAGCTGAGCGCGGCGCACCGCTGTCGCATAGTCGCCCGGCTCGACGCCCGCGTTCACCTCGATCGCAGGAGTCGTCACGAAGCTGTACACGCAATCGCGATGACCCCGCCAGCAGGATGCCCCGGTGCCGCGCATCCGGGGATGCCCGACCTTGCCCGGTGTTCCGTGGGCGCCCACCACGAGCCTGCCACCCGAGACGAGGCCGCTGCGCACGCCGGCCCCCACACCGACGAGCGCCATCGAATCGAGCCCCACGCCGGCGCCGAACCAGTGATGGGCCGCCGTGAGTCCGAGCACGTCGTTGCTGACGAAACCGGGCAGCCCGCACTCGGCCGCCACGAGCTCGGCGAGCGGCACGTCGTCCCAGCCCAGGAAGACGGAGCGATCGACGAACTCGTGCCCGTCGACGCGCCGCACGTCGCCGGCGAGGGAGACGCCCACGGCGCTCGGCAGCTCGAGGTCCGCGAGCATCTCGTTCACCACGCGACCGATGAGCTCGACGACATCCGGCACTTCACGCGAACCGAGCACGTACTCGCGCTTGCCGACGACCTGCGCAGAGAGGTCGGTCGCGACAGCGTAGAGGGCGTCGCCCGTGAGCTTGATCCCGGCGAAATGTGCCGAGCCGGGGCGCAGTCTGAGCATCTCCCGGGGCCGCCCGCGAGCCGCGCTCGGCAGCATCTCGCCCTCCTCGACGAAACCCACCTCGACGAGCTCGCGCGCGAGACGGGTCAGGCTCGTCCGTGAGAGCCCCAACCGCGATGCCAGCTCTACCCGCGACTGCGGGCCGTGCACGAGGATCTCGAAGAGCACCCGCTTCTGGCCGTCGTGCAGCCGAGGCCATCCCGAGTTGCTGAAGGTATCAATCACGGGTGCCACCGGGGTGACATGGCATCCCCTCGTAGCCGTTAAGTTTCTCTGCGTGACAACTTCTCATGACCCGACGTTATCCGTTCGGATGCTCGAGCGCCTCCCCTCGTCTCACCAGCGCCCGCGCATACGATTGATCACGTTGTCGGATCCTTCAGCGAGGTGCGGGAGCGCACGAAGGCCCGAGCCATCCCCGTCGAGGGTTTCTCCGAGTCGATGCGCGACCGTCAGTCGCCGCCAGCCGCCACGCGCTAGCTCCGCAGCGGCTTGAGCACCTCGGCGAGCTGGGCGAGCTCGCGCAGCTCGTTGCCGAGGATCGTGCGCTGCTTCTCGTCGGGGGTGAAGACGCCGTTGCCGATCTGGGCGCCGGGGAACGAGATCTCGACGTTCGCGCCCGTCTTGACGAGCCCCAGTCCCACGACCGCGACCGTCAGCGCCACGACGCCGCGCGTGCCCGACGAGACCCCGCCATAGCTCACGAAGCCGACCGGCTTGCGCCACCACTCGGCGTTGAGATAGTCGAGGGCGTTCTTGAGCGCGGGCGAGTAGGAGTGGTTGTACTCGGGGGTCACGAGGAGGATCGCGTCCGCGGCATCCACCCTCTCGCTCCAGGCGATGGTGTGCGGCTTCGTGTACTGACGCAGACGGGGGTGGTTGGGCTCGTCCATAAAGGGCAGGGCGATCTCGGCCAGGTCGGCGAAGTCGACCTCGAAGTCGCCGGTCTCCTCGGCCGCGTGGCGCACCCACTCCGCGATGGGGAGGCCGACGCGCCCCGGCCGAACGCTTCCGACGATGATCATGAGCTTGGGCATGACTCTCCTGTGGTGATAGTTGATCAGCGTTAAGTGTTGTCATGTCATCGAACCATGGCTCGACCCGGAATGTTCCCCGATCGCCGCCGATCCCGCCGACCCACCGACCCACCGACCCACCGACCCACCGACGCACCGACCCACCGAGATTCGCCGATCCCGCCGAGATTCGCCGGAGATCCACCGACGACAAGCCCGATAATAAAGCAATGACGCTCGCACCCTCACCCATACTGACCCTCAACGACGGCCGCGGCATCCCCCAGCTGGGGCTCGGCGTCTACAAGGTGCCCGAGCCGGAAGCCGCCGAGGTCGTGCGCACCGCGCTCACCGCGGGCTACCGTCATCTCGACACCGCGGCCCTCTACGAGAACGAGGCCGGCGTGGGGCGCGGGCTCGCCGAGAGCGAGGTCGCCCGCGACGACGTCTTCGTGACGACCAAGGTCTGGAACGACCGCCACGGCTTCGACGAGACCCTGCGCGCCTTCGACGAGAGCATCGGGAAGCTGGGGCTCGACTACGTCGACCTCTACCTCATCCACTGGCCGGCGCCCCGGCAGGATCGATACGTCGAGACCTACCGCGCCCTCGAACGGCTGCGCAGCGACGGCCGGGCACGCTCGATCGGCGTCTCCAACTTCCACATCCACCACCTCGAGCGGCTGATGGGCGAGACGGATGTCGTGCCCGCACTCAATCAGGTGGAGCTGCACCCGTGGCTGCCGCAGACGGCGGTGCGCGAGTTCGACGCGGCGCACGGCATCCTCACCGAGGCGTGGTCGCCGCTCGCGCGCGGGCGGATGCTCGGCAACGAGCTGCTCGCCGGGCTGGCCGCCAAGCACGGCAAGTCGGAGGCGCAGATCGTCATCCGCTGGCACATCGAGCTCGGCAACGTCGTGATCCCCAAGTCGATGACGCCCTCGCGCATCGTCGAGAACCTCGACGTCTTCGACTTCAGCCTCGACGCCGACGACCTCGCCGCGATCGCGACCCTCGAATCGGGCGAGCGCACGGGCCGCGACCCCGACGACGCCGACTGAGGCGGGCTGGGGCAGACGCCACCACGCGAGTCGCGCCGAATCGTCGCACAACCCGCGGGGATGGAACGATTCGGCGCGACTCGCTGCGCTGGCTGCGAACGAGCTACCAGCGACCGTGGATGGCGGCGCGGAAGTGGCGGTCGTAGATCTCGTGCACGGCGGCGTCGAAGCCGTCGCCGAGCGGGATGCCGGTGCCGGCGTGCGCGTTGCCCCGCGCCTGCTCGACCGACCGTGCGCCGGGGATGACACTCGACACCCCGTCGAGCCCGGCCACCCAGGCGAGCGCCGCCTGCGCGGGCGTGACGCCCTCGGGAACGAGCGCGGCGAACTCGGCCGCAGCGGCGAGGCCCTCCTCGTAGTCGACGCCCGAGAAGGTCTCGCCCACGTCGAAGTGGCTGCCGTCGCGGTTGTAGTTGCGGTGGTCGTTCTCGGCGAAGGTCGTCTCGCGGGTGTACTTGCCGGTGAGCAGCCCCGAGGCGAGCGGCACGCGGGCGATGATGCCCACCCCGGCCGCGCGGGCGGCGGGCAGCACGGCGTCGAGCGGCTTGAGCCGGAAGGCGTTGAGGATGATCTGCACCGTCGCGGTGTGCGGGCGGGCGATGGCCGCGAGGGCCTCGTCTGCGGTCTCGACGCTCACGCCGTAGTTCGCGATCGCGCCCTCCTCGACGAGGGTGTCGAGGGCGTCGTAGACGGCATCGGTGGAGAGCACGGATGTCGGCGGGCAGTGCAACTGCACGAGGTCGAGGGTGTCGGTGCCGAGGTTGCGGCGGGAGCGGTCGGTCCACTCGCGGAACTTCGCGAGGGTGAAGTTCGCGGCGTCCTGCGCCTCTCGGCGGCCCATCTTGGTGGCGACCGTGATGTCGAGCTGCGGGTTCGCGGCCAGGAAGCGGCCGATCAGCTGCTCGCTGCGGCCGTCGCCGTAGACGTCGGCCGTGTCGAAGAAGGTCACGCCCGCGTCGACGGATGCCTCGAGCACGGCGATCGCGTCCTCTTCGAGCACCTCGCCCCAGTCTGCACCCAACTGCCACGTGCCCAGCCCGATGACGGAGACCTCACGGCCCGTCCTGCCCAAGATTCTCGTCTGCATGATGTCAGGATACGGGAGCCCGGCAGAGCGTACGGATGCCGCGGCCGACGCGTCGCACACGACATGCCTTAGCCGCGCTCGCCGATCACACCCGAAGTGACCGGGAGCACGCGTGTCGTGCACGACGTCGATCGCCGCGGCCCCGTTGCCCGCCCCGCGGAACGGGACGGCGCTCGATGCGGCATCCGTCAGGGCGCTCACGCGCCGGTCGGAGGCCGCCGTTCAGGTGCTGCGTCAGTCGCGCAGCTTCTCTTTGTAGTCGTTCTTGGCCTGGGTGGCATCGCGCTCCGCCTCGGCACGCTTCACGTCGCCTTCGGCCCGCTTGACCTCGGCGTCGGCTTTCAGCTCGTCGACCTTGTCGCTCACACGCTCCTTGGTGTCATCGACGACCTCACCGATCTTCTTGCCCGTCGCGTTGAGCGCGTCTTTGGCATCGTCTGCGAGTCCCATGATTCCTCCTTGCGAGTTGTGAGGCGTAACCCGTACGGGGTACGTCTGGCACCCAACGCTACGCCTGTGCGCGAGGGCGAGACCGGATTGTGACCCGACTCCCAGACTCCGTCCAGACACCGTGTCCGACCCCGCCCCTACAGTGAAGCCATGAGACGTCTCCTGGGCACCGGTGTCGCTGTCATCCTCGCTGTCTCGCTCCTGTCGGCGTGCACCGCCGGCGGTTCGTCGAGCGTCGCCCCGGCCGACAACGGCGCCGGGCTGAGCGAGCCGATCCCGGCCCCGGGCCTTCCGGGCGGCATCGTGGGCGGCGTCCCCGGCGCCGACGGCGGCGCGGCCGACGGCAGCGCGGGCTCCTCGCCCGAGAGGGGGCTCGCCGAGGATGCCGCGGCCGCGGCATCCGATCGTCAGGTCATCAGCACCGGCACCCTCTCGCTCACGGTCGACGGCCCGGTGGATGCCGCGAGCCGGGTCGTGTCGATCGTCGAGTCGGCGGGCGGGCGCGTCGACGAGCGCTCCGAGCAACCGGAGACCGAGTCCCAGCGCGCGAGCGCGCGGCTCACGGTGCGCATCCCCGCCGACGAGCTCGACGCCGCCCTCTCCGACATCGAGGATCTCGGCGAGGTCAACTCCCTGACCGTCAACGCCTCGGATGTCACGACCCAGGTCTCCGACGTCGACGCACGGATCGCGGCTCTGCAGACCTCGGTCGACCGCTTGCTCGCCCTGCTCGCGCAGGCCACGACGACGAGCGACCTCATCTCGCTCGAGAGCGCGCTGTCGGAGCGGCAGGGCGAGCTCGACAGCCTGAAGTCGCAGCGCGACTACCTCTCCGATCAGGTGGCGATGTCGACGATCTACGTCGAGCTGTTCAGCGAGGGCGTCGTCGCCGAGAGCGGCCCCGACGACTTCTGGAGCGGGCTCGTCGCCGGCTGGAACAGCCTGCTCGCCGCGGGCTCCGGCTTCCTCGTCGTTCTCGGCGTGCTGCTGCCGTGGCTCGTGCTGCTCGCGATCGTCGCCCTGGTCGTCGTGGTCATCGTGTTCGTTGCGCGTTCCGGGCGCCGCCGCGGTCGTGGCGGCCCGCACGGCCCGTCATCGACCCCGCATGGCGCTCCGACCCCGCCCGGCGCGCCGGCGGCCCCGTCGGCCTCGTCATCGGCCCCGTCGGCCTCGTCGCCGACCCCGCCCGGCGCGTCATCGGCCTCGTCGGCCTCATCCGACGCGTCGTCGGCCTCGTCGCCGACCTCGCCCGGAGCTCCGGGCCCGACGATCCCCACGGTCGACCCGATCATCGCGCCCCCGCCGGCCTCTGCTCCGACCCCGGCTTCTCCCCCTGCTCCCAGCTCAACCTCAGCTCCCGGCTCAGCCCCTGCCTCCGCAACCCCTGCTCCGACCCCGGCATCCGCATCCCCCGCTCCTCCCGCGACCCAGAACGACGGAGAAAGCCACCGATAACGGCCGTTTCGGCGCACAACGAACGGTTTCGGAGCATATCTCCGTCGTTGTGAGTACGTTTGAGAGGGGAAGGACGGGTGACAGACGTGAATGATGGATTCCTGAGCGAGGAGCTCCTCTCCCGCATCCACGAGCGGGCGGCCGGCCACGACCGCGACAACAGCTTCTTCGACGACGACCTCGACGAGCTGAAGGATGCCGGTTACCTCACGGCCCTCGTGCCCGCCGAGCTCGGCGGCGCGGGCCTCACCTTCCGCCAGCTCGCCCGCGAGCAGCAGCGGCTCGCCGCGGCGGCCCCGGCCACCGCCCTCGCGGTCAACATGCACCTCGTCTGGACGGGCGTCGCCAAGACCCTGCGCGACCGCGGCGACGACGCGCTCGAGTTCCTGCTGCGCGACGCGGCGGCGGGCGACCTCTTCGCCTTCGGCATCAGCGAGCCCGGCAACGACCTCGTGCTGTTCGGCTCGCGCACCGAGGCCCGGCCGCTCGGCGACGGCGGCTACGGCTTCCACGGCACGAAGATCTTCACCTCACTCTCCCCCGCCTGGACGCGGCTCGGCACGATGGGCCTCGACACGAGCTCGCCCGACGCGCCCAAGATCGTCTACGGCTTCATCTCCCGCGACGAGCCCGGCTACACGATCGCCGACGACTGGGACACCCTCGGCATGCGCGCGAGCCAGAGCCAGACGACGGTGCTCGACGGTGCCGTCGCGCCCGCGTCCACGGTCTTCCGACGGCTCGATCCCGGGCCCAACCCCGATCCTCTCGTCTTCGCGATCTTCGCCAACTTCGAGATCCTGCTGGCCGCCGTCTACACGGGCGTCGGCCGCCGCGCCCTCGAGCTCGGCGTTGAGGCCGCGCACCGCCGCACCTCGATGAAGGCCGGTGGCGCGAGCTACGCGCAGGATCCCGACATCCGCTGGCGTCTCGCGGATGCCGCGATCGCCCAGGACGCCATGAACCCCCAGATCGACGCCCTCGCCGCCGACCTCGACGCCCTCGTCGACCACGGTGCGCAGTGGTTCCCGAAGCTCGTGGGGCTCAAGGTTCGCGCGACCGAGACCGCACGCGTCGTCGTCGACAAGGCGATCCGGGCCTCGGGCGGAAGCAGCTACTTCGCGGGCAACGAGCTCGGCCGCCTCTACCGCGACGTGCTCGCGGGGCTCTTCCACCCCTCGGATGACGAGTCCGCCCACTCCACCGTCGCGAACGCGCTGCTCGGCCCGCTCGAGCGCTGACGCGTACTCGGGCCTGCTGAACTCAGGCCTCCGCGACCCTGCTCTCCGCAGCACCGGCCTCCACAGCGCCGGCCTCCACGTAGACCCACGCCGTTCCGCCCGACAGGAGCGGCACGGCGACACGCACGTAGTCGTCGACCTCGTACTCGTCGGCGGCGGCGAGCTCCTGCGGGGTGATCGAGAAGACGGTTCCCGCGACGCTGTCGGCGGGATCGTCGCTCGGGCGGGCGATCGGATGCGCGTCACTGCCGCTCGTGGCCACGACGTGCGGGTCGGTGATCGCCACGACGTCGAGCCGATAGCCGACGATCGAGTCCTCCCGCCCCTCGAGCAGCCGGCCGAAGGTCGTGAGCTGCACCTCCGGCTGGCGCAGGGTTCCGTAGGAGAAGAGCTGCTCCGCGGCATCCGTCGTCTCGATCATGATCCGAGCATAGGCACGCAGAGCACGCCGGGCACGCAGAGCACTCCGGGCACGCGGCGCACACGGCGCACGCAAGGCACGCCTCGCAGCCCGTGTCGCCACCCGCGTGCATGCCGCGCGTAGAATGTCGAAACAGTCCACTCCCGTCGAAGACGAATCGCAGGTTTTCCGCGTTGACCGGTCAGTACCGCGCCTTTGTCACCGGTGGCTCACGCGGAATCGGGCGGCGCCTCGTCGAGACGCTCGCCGCCGACGGGGCCGAGGTGCTCTTCAGCTACCGCCGTGACGCCGAGGCGGCGCGCGCGGTCGTCGACGGGATCGTCGAACGCGGCGGATCGGCGCGGGCCGTGCGGCTCGAGCTGGAATCCGACGACGATCTGCGGCGCACGGCCGACGAGCTCGCGGAGTCGCACATCGACGCCTTCGTCGCGAGCGCCGCCGCGAGCGCCTTCAAGCCCGTCTCCGAGCTGCGCGCCGCCCACCTCGACCGGTCCTGGGCCACCAACGTGCGCTCCTTCGTGCTGCTCGCGCAGGCCGCCGCTGCGCAGATGGGGCCCGGCGGGCGGATCGTCGCCGTCACGAGCTACGGCAGCCTGCGCGCCTTCCCGGGTTACGGCGCTCTCGGCGCCGACAAGGCCGCGCTCGAGGCCTGGGTGCGCCACATGGCCGCCGAGTTCGGCCCGCGGGGCATAACCGTCAACGCCGTCAACGGCGGCCTCATCGACACCGACTCGCTGCACTACTTCTACGGCAGAGAGCGGATGCCGCCCCTCGACGCCATGGTCGAACGCATCCCCGCGCGCCGCCTCGGCACCGCCGACGACGTCGCCCAGGCGATCCGCTTCCTGCTCTCGCCCGCGGCCTCGTACATCACCGGGCAGACCCTCGTCGTCGACGGCGGCCTGACCGTGGTGGCACCGCCGTTCGCCGCGGATCACCTGCCGGCACCGGCATCCGACCCCGCCGGCGCCGCCCTGCCCGCCGGCCCGGCGAACCCCGCCGACAACACCCCGCCAACCCCGACACCCCATCAGAACTGAGACGAGGCCTGTAAAGACACCCGCCCCAGCCGAGCTCGAAAGGCACGCCATGAGCAACGCAACCATCGAAACCACGTCCGACGGCACCCGCGGCACGGCGCCCACGACCGCGACCACTCCTGCGCCCGCATCCGCCCCGAACAGCGACTACGACCCGAGCCTGCTGAAGAGCATCTTCGAGCAGCACTTCACCTATGCGGCCGGGGTCGAGCGCAACACGCACCGCTTCGCGGGCAAACGGGCGCTCACGGACTCCGACACCGGCCGGTCGTGGACCTACGCCGAGTTCGGCGCGGTCGCCGGGCAGCTCGTCGGCGGGCTCGCCGCGCACGGGGTGGGTGTTGGCGACGTCGTCTGCTACCAGCTCATGAACCGGCCGGAGTTCGCCTTCCTCTATGTGGCGACGCAGGGCCTGCGGGCCGTCGGCTCGCCCATGAACTTCCGGCTCGCACCCGGCGAGACCGCCTACATCCTCGACGACTCGCGCCCCGCCGTCTTCGTCTACGAGGCGGCCGACGCGGCGAACGTCGCGACCGCGCTCGAGCTCGCGGAGTTCCGACCGCCGGTTCTCGTCGCCGTCGGCGAGAGCGACGGGGAGCTCGTCGAAGGCTCCCTGCGTTTCGACGATCTCCTGGACGCCGACGCGCCGAGCTTCCGCGCCCCCGAGGGCGCGAGCGTGTGGGACGAGACGACGCGCCTCTACACCTCCGGCACGACCGGACGCCCCAAGGCCGTGCCGCTCACGAGCCTCAACGAGGTGCTCACGGCGCACGACGTGATCATGCACATGCCGCTCTCCTCGGCCGATCGCACGATGAACATGTCGCCCTGGTTCCACCGCGGCGGCACCTACTGCGCGGGCCCCAACACGGTGCTCTACGTGGGCGCCGAGGCCGTCACGCTGCCCCGCTTCGACGCCGGGCGGGTGCTCGACCTCGTCGAGGAGCACGGCATCACCTTCGTGATCGGCGCCCCCACGAACCTCGAGCGCCTCGCCGACGCACAGGAGTCCCAGCCGCGAGACCTCGCCACCCTCACGGGCATCGTGACGATGGGCGCGCCCTTCGAACGCCAGGCCGCCCTGCGCTATCAGAAGGTGCTCACCCCGAACATCTCCAACGGCTACGGCACGACCGAGGCCTTCTGGAACACCTTCCTGCCCGGTGACGAGCTCACGACCTTCGCCGGGGCCGCCGGCCGCGCCTGCATCGACGACGACGTGGTCGTGGTCGCCGTGCGCGGCACGGGCCTCGGCGACCCGGGCGACCAGGTCGCGAAAGACGGCAGCGAGATCGGCGAGGTGGCCGTGCGCTCGGTGAAGTCGGGATACTCCTACCGCCACAACCCCGAGGAGGAGGCCAAGAAGTTCCGCGACGGCTGGTTCTTCGCCGGCGACCTCGCGACCTGGAACGACCAGGAGGTCATCACAGTGATCGGGCGCAAAGACGACATGGTGATCTCGGGCGGTGAGAACGTGCATCCCGTGCAGGTCGAGGAGGTGCTGTCGGGGCATCCGGGTGTCGCGGACTCGATCGTCGTCGGCAAGCCCGATGCGGAGTGGGGCCAGCTCGTCGTCGCCTACGTCGTGCGCCGTGCCGGCGAGCTGGCGGATGCCGCGGCGGCAGCCACAGAGCTCGACCGCTACTGCCGCGACAGCACCGCCCTCGCCGACTACAAGCGCCCGCGGCTGTACACCTTCGTCGAGGAGCTGCCCTACACGGCGACCGGCAAGAAGCAGCACTTCAAGCTGCAGGACCAGTCGCAGGCCGACTTCGAGGCGGGGGTGTTCTTCCGGCCCTAGGGCTCCGAGCGTCCCGCCCGAGAGCCGCGTCCGGTCTCGCCCCGCGCACCGTTCTCCCCCGTTCTCCCCCATCTCGCGCCAGCTGTTCTCCTGGTGCGGCCCGGAGACTATGGTTCTCGTATGTCGGATGTGAATACCGGGCCGGAATCGTCCGCGTCCGAGGGGGCACCGTCCACGAGCACCACCGAGCCGGAGACCAGCCGGCACCGGTGGGCGCTTCTGGGCGTCGTCGCGCTCGCGCAGCTCACCGTCGTGCTCGACGGGACCATCGTCAACATCGCGCTCCCGCACGCCCAGACGGAGCTCGGCCTCACCGACGGCGACCGCACCTGGGTGGTCACGATCTACGCACTCGCCTTCGGCTCGCTGCTCCTGCTCGGCGGGCGCATCGCGGACTACTGGGGGCGCAAGCGCTCCTTCATGGTCGGGATGGTCGGCTTCGCGCTCTCCTCCGCGCTCGGCGGAGTCGCGCAGGACACTTGGCAGCTGCTCGCCGCGCGCGGGCTGCAGGGCATCTTCGCGGCGCTCCTCGCACCCGCCGCACTCGCACTGCTGACCGTCAACTTCCCCGGCGGCAGAGACCGGGTGAAGGCGTTCGCCGTCTACGGGGCGATCGCCGGAGGCGGGGCGGCGGTCGGCCTGCTGCTGGGCGGCGTGCTCACCGAGTACGTCGACTGGCGCTGGTGCCTGCTCGTGAACGTGCCCATCGCCGCCGTCGCCTTCTTCGCCGCGATCCCGCTCGTGCGCGAGAGCAGGGCGGAGGGCGACACGAGCTATGACATCCCCGGCGCCGTCCTCGTGGCCCTCGGCCTCGGCTCGCTCGTCTTCGGCTTCTCCCGCGCGGAGTACGGCTGGAACACCTGGGAGGTGTGGACCTTCCTCCCCGCCGGCGTCGTGCTGCTCGTGCTCTTCGTGCTCGTGGAGGCGCGGTCGAAGAACCCGCTGCTGCCCCTGCGCATCGTCGCCAACAGAGTGCGCGGCGGCGCGTTCCTCACGGCGCTCCTGTCGGGGGCCGCGCTCCTCGGCGGGCTGCTCTACCTCACCTTCTACTTCCAGATCGTGCTCGGGTTCACGCCCCTGCAGTCCGGGCTCTCCTCCCTGCCGATGACGGGCACGATCATCCTCACGGCGACCGTGCTCTCGCGCTTCCTGCCGCGGATCGGCGTGCGCATCCCGATGACGATCGGCCCGCTCGTGGCAGCTGCGGGGCTGCTCTACCTCACTCAGATCACTGTCGACGGCGACTACGTCGTGCAGGTGCTGCCCGGGCTCATCCTGCTCGGCCTCGGGCTCGCGATGCTCTTCGTCCCCCTGCAGAACGTCGCCCTCGCGGGCATCGACCAGCACGACGCCGGGGCCGCGAGCGCCGCCGTCACGGCGAGCCAGCAGATCGGCGGGTCGATCGGCACGGCGCTCTTCACCGCGCTGTACACCGCCGCTGCCGCCGCCTACCTCGCCGACCACGGGGGCGGCGCCGACGCGCAGCTCGGATCGTTCGTCGCGGGCTACCACGCCGCGTTCGGCTGGGCGGCCCTCATCGTCGTGCTCGCCTCGCCGATCTCGTTCTTCCTCGTGCGCCCGAAGCGCGTGCCGAGCGCGAGCCCGAACGGGAGCCCGAACCCGGCGCCGAGCGTCTGACCCCGTACCCACGTCGTCGCTCGCACCTCGGCCGGCGTCGGTGGCATCCGCGAGGATGGAAGGCGCCGGGCGGCCACGAGGCCGGCCGCGACGAGAGGTGCGCGCATGGGAGCGATGAACGAGCTGATCGACCGGGGCACTGTCGACCGACTGCGCGGCATCCTGACCGAAGCCGCGGCGCGGGTCGCGTCGGTCGAGCCGGCGTTCACCGAGCCGGCGTTCGCCACGCCGGCGTTCGCCGAGCCCCCGTTCCCCGCGCTGCGCCAGGCGGCGCACGGCGTCGACGGCCTCAACCTGCGCGCCCGCAGCGACCTCGTCAGCGCCGCACTCGAAGCCGACCTGCCCGACGACTACCGGGCGGTCTCGCGGCTGTTCCGCGCGGCGCTCGAGAACCCGGGCTTCGACGACTGGATGATCTGGCCGGTCTCCGAGACGACGACGACCCTCGCACTCGCCTCCCCCGATCCGAGGGACTTCGACGACGGCCTCGCGCTGCTCGCCGAGCTCACCCCCAGGCTCACGGCCGAGTTCGCGATCCGGCGCTTCCTCGAGGCCGACCTCGAACGATCCCTCGCCTCCGTCGAGCGCTGGACGAGCAGCGACGACGAGCACGTGCGGCGACTCGCGAGCGAGGGCACCCGGCCGTTCCTGCCCTGGGCGCGCCGGGTGCGCTCGGTGCTCGCCAGCCCGGAGAGCACGGTACCGATCCTCGACGCCCTGTACCGCGACGAGAGCGAGTACGTGCGGCGATCCGTCGCCAACCACCTCAACGATCTGAGCCGTGAGCAGCCGGAGCTCGTGACCGCCGTCGCGGCCGGATGGCTGCGGCATCCCGACGAGAACACCGTGCGCGTCGTGCGGCACGGCCTGCGCACGCTCGTGAAGAAGGCACATCCCGGAGCCCTCGCGCTCATGGGCTTCGAGGAGGCGGCGATCTCGGTGTCGGAGCCCGTCCTCGACACCGCCGTCGTCACCCTGCCCGGCGAGCTCGGCTTCGCGTTCGAGGTGACCAACGAGGGCGAGACGGCCACGAGGCTCGGCATCGACTACGTCGTCTACTACGTGAAGAGCAACGGCAGCCACAGCGAGAAGGTCTTCAAGCTCACGACGGCGCTCATCGAGCCCGGAGCGACCCTCCGTGTCGCGAAACGTCACGCCTTCCGGCCCATGACGACCCGCGTGCACTACGCCGGCGAGCACGCCCTCGAGCTGCAGATCAACGGGCGACGCTACGCCAAGACGGGCTTCGACGTCGTGCTCTGAGCGGCGAGACCGGCCGCGGCGGCACCACCCTCGCCACCGCGCCCGAACATCCCGAACATCCCGAACATCGACGGCTCACAGGGTTTCATAGAGAAAAACGTCGATTTCCCAGCCGCAAGGGCGTTGACTTCGAGTATGACCATCAACGACATCCCTCTCACCACCATCGACGGCCAGACGACGACACTCGCCGAGTACGACGGCAAGGTGAAGCTCATCGTCAACGTCGCATCCCGCTGCGGTCTCGCACCGCAGTACGAGAAGCTCGAACAGCTGCAGAAGGAGTACGGCGACCGCGGTTTCACGGTGCTGGGCTTCCCGAGCAACCAGTTCCTGCAGGAGCTCAGCACCGAAGACGCGATCAAGGAGTACTGCTCGACCACGTGGGGCGTCACCTTCCCGATGTTCGAGAAGATCAAGGTCAACGGCAAGTCGCAGCACCCGCTCTACGCCGAGCTCACCAAGACCCCGGATGCCGCGGGCAAAGCCGGCAAGGTCAAGTGGAACTTCGAGAAGTTCGTGGTGACCCCCGACGGCCAGGTGCACCGCTTCCGCCCCACCGTCGAGCCCGACGCCCCCGAGATCGTGGGTCTCATCGAGCAGTCGCTGCCCGCCCAGGCCGCCTGACCCCTCCCTCGTCGCGACTTTTCCCTCCCGACATGCGCCATTTGGCCGTTCTCGCCGCCAGAAGGCGGCCGAATGGCGCATGTCGGTGAGGACAATGGCGCGAGTCGGGGATCGCGCGCACAACGACGCATCGAGGATGTCGCAGCGCCTCGATACGCACGCGAATCACCGTCATCCGCAAAACCCGTCGAACCACGGCATTAACCCATCGACATACGCCGATTGGACCCTTTCCCGACTCGAGAACGGCCAAATGGCGCAAGTCAGGGGGAAGGCGGGACGGGATGGGACGGGGGACGGGACGGGACGGGACCGTCAGGATGACGCGGGGGCGAGGTTGAAGTTGTCCCTGAAGACGTTGCCGGGGTCGATGCGCGACTTCAGCTCGCGCAGGCGTCGCAGGGTGGCCGCCGGGAAGGCGTCCGCGATCCGCTCGGGGTGCGCCCCTGTCTCGAAGCTGATGTAGAGCCCGGTGAGGTGCTCGCGCAACCCCGCCCAGGCCTGGTCGAGGCGCGCGGCGTTCGAGCCGAAGGCGACGACCGAGAAGTTCGCGGAACGGTTGCCGTAGGCGGTCGCGTCGTCCGCGACATCCGCCACCGCCCCGCCGACCGCGCGCAGCTGGAAGAAGTACACGGCACCCGTCTCGAGCAGGGCCGCCGCGGCCGCCGCGAACTCGGGCGTGATGTGCTCGACGAGGCCGGAGCGCGCGTTCGGCTCGCCCTGCCCGTTGTGGTCGCCGCCCTGCACGTTCGACATGACCCCCGAGTACGGCATGAGCTGCACCGACTGGTCGAGCAGGGGCGCGACCTCGGCGAGGGGCTGCAGCCGGTCGACGATCGTCTCCGGGTCGTCGGAGTCGACGACGGCCATCACCTGGGCGACCCGCTGGCCGGGGCGCGCGCCGCCGAGGATGAGAAAGCTCGTGAGGTCGCGTGGGGCCGCCTCGACGGCCGCGCCCCAGCCTTCGAGCAGCGAGGCCGGGTCGTTCGCGTCGAGCACGAGCTGCGCCCAGCCCACGTCGTGGCCGAGCTCGTCCGCCTCGAACTCGAACGCGGTGACGATGCCGAAGTTGGCGCCGGCGCCGCGCACCGCCCAGAACAGCTCGGCGTTCTCGTCGTCGCTCGCCCGCACGACCGAGCCATCGGCGAGCACCATCTCGACGGCGCGCAGGTGGTCGATCGTGAGGCCGTGCTCGCGGGAGAACCAGCCGATCCCGCCCGCGGTGGCGAGCCCGCCGACCCCCACCCCGCCGTAGTCGCCCGAGCTCAGCGCCCAGCCGTGCGCTTCGAGGGCGGCCGCGACATCCACCCACCGCGCGCCCGGGCCGATGCGCACCCGCCGGGTGGCCTCGTCGAGCACCTCGATCGTGTCGAGGTCGCCGAGGTCGATGACGATGCCGCCGTCGTTCGTCGAGCGGCCGCTGATGCCGTGGCCGCCGCTGCGCACTCCGAGAGGCGTCTGCGGATGCGCGCGGGCATAGGCCAGCGCGTCGACGACCTCGCTCGTGCCGTGCACGCGCAGCACGAGCCCGGGAGACCCGCCGCGCATGTAGGTGGACCTGACCCGCGAATACCCGGAGTCCCCCGGCTCGATCGCGGAGTCGGCGAGGGAGGCCGGCACGGCGTCGTAGTCGATGCCGTCGCGCCGTTTGGCCCGGGCGACGGCGCTGCGGATCGACCCCTGAGCGGTGCCCCGGGAGCCGCGCTCCCGCTCCACGGCCTCGCGCAGCGCGGGCGCGACCTCCTCGGCGAAGCGGCGCACGGCAGCCGGGTCGTCGGCGGCGAGGATGAAGGTGCCCACTCCGTCGTCGAGCGCCATCGGCAGCAGCTCCTCCACCCACTGCTCGCTGGGCCCGTTGAGGGGCCCGCCGTTCACCGGCGAGAACCTCCCGCCGATGTTGAGCAGGCGGCGGATCTCCCGCGGCTCCCGCCCCGCCTCCAGCGCCGCCTCGTCGATGATCGCGTTGCCCTTCGCGAGATCGCCGGGCTGCAGATAGCCCAGGGTGGGGAGCCAGCCGTCGGCCTTGCGACCGGTGAGCCGCAGCATCCGCGGTTTGTAGGCGCCCACCCAGACGGGCACGTCGTGCGCAGGGGCCGGCCCGCGTTTGGCGCCGTTCACGTGGTAGTAGTCGCCGTCGACGCGCAGGGGGGCGCGGTCGCCGAGATCCCAGATGCCCCGGATGACGTCGATCGCCTCGTCGAGGGCGTCGACGGCCTGCCCGGGGGTGAGCCGCCGCCCGCCCATGGCCTCGATCGCGTCCCAGAAGCCGCCGGCCCCGACGCCGAGCTCGAAGCGCCCGCCCGAGAGCAGGTCGAGGCTCGCGGCCGCCCGGGCGGTCACCGCGGGAGGGCGCAGGGGCAGGTTGAGCACGTTCGCCGAGACGTGCACGCGCTCGGTCTGCGCGGCGACCCAGGCCATGAGCGTCCAGGTGTCGAGGAACGCCGGCTGGTAGGGGTGGTCTTGGAACGAGACGAGGTCGTAGCCGAGCTGCTCGCTGAGCTGGGCACGCGCGACGGCGGCGTGCGGCGGATTGTTCGTCGGGGTGATGAAGGTTCCGAAGATCAGGGGATGTCCGTAGTCAGGCATGCTCCCAGTCTGAGTTCTCGCCGCTCACGTGACAAACCACCCATAAGTAACTTACTATTTGTAAGTGACAATTGCGAACACGACGGATGCACCCGCCCTGGATCCCACCCGGAATCCCACCCGGAATCCCACCCAGCGAGATCTTCCCTCCCCCGACCCCCACACCCCCGGCCTCAGCACCCGCGCCAACCCGCCCTCCGGCCACCCCGCACGCACGGATTCCACGTGGGAGCACATCGACGACGATCAGTGCCGGCTGTTCTCCGACTCCCTCGAGCTCGTCGGCAAGCGCTGGAGCTCGGGCATCCTCCTGGCCATCGCCCGCGGGGCGTCGCGCTTCAGCGAGATCGTCGCCCTGGTTCCCGGCCTCTCCGACCGCCTGCTCGCCCAGCGCCTGAAAGAGCTCGAGGCCGCAGACCTGCTCGAACGACGGGTCATCGCGACGACCCCCGTGCAGGTGCGCTACCGCTTGAGCGCCCGGGGCTCCGACCTCATGTGCTCACTGCAGCCCCTCGTGACCCACGGCCAGCGGTGGGTGAAGGCGGATGCCGCGACATCCGCATCTCCCACCGCCGAGGCCTAGCGGGGCCCGGCAGCGATCAGGCGACCCGCTCGCCGAGCTCACCGACCGCGTCGGCCAGGTCGAGAAGCGCATCCTCGCCGGCTTCAGCGAGCCCGAGGCGAATCAGCTCCGCACGCTCATCACGCGCGCGGCCCGGCTGGCCGAGAACGGCGGCACACAGGAGTCGGCCTGCGAGATCGCGGAGTCGCTCGACCTCCCCGCCTGATCACGCTACGGGCGCGCGAACCATTCGAGCGCCGCGACGGTGAGCGCTGCGACGCCCGTGTCGAGCGTCGGCTGGATGAGGGGCGCGAAATGCGGCGAGTGGTTCGACGGGATGTCGCGCTCGACCGTTCCCGCGAGAGTCGCCGCACCGAACCGCTCGGCGTCCACCCCGCCGAGCAGCCAGTAGACGAGCGGAACGCCGGCCGCGGTCGAGAGCACCCCCACGTCCTCGCTGCCGGTGACGGCTCCGGGATCGATCACCCGCTGCTCCCCGAACGCGGCACGGAAGGCCCCGACCGTGCGGGCCGTGGCATCCACGTCGTTGACGAGCACGGGGAACGACTCCTGCGCGACGATCTGCGGCTCGCGATCCGCGCCGGAGGCCAGGGCCTCCGCCTTCGCGATGCGGTGGATGCCCTCGATGACCGTGCTCCGCACCTCGGGGTCGGTGGAGCGCACGCTGATGCCGAGCGTCGCCTCGTCGGGGATGATGTTGCTCTTGGTGCCGGCGTGGAGCTGGCCGACCGTCACGACGGCCGTGTCGCTGCCGGCGATGTGGCGCGAGACGAGGGTCTGCAGCCGCATGACGGTCGCGGCGGCCATGACGACGGGGTCGACGGTCGTCTCCGGCCGCGAGCCGTGACCGCCGCGGCCGAACATCCGCACCGCGAAGGAGTCCGCTCCGGCGAACGCCGGCCCGGGGTGCACACCCACGATGCCCGCCGGCGCGGGCGCGACGTGCTGCCCCAGCACGATGTCGGGTGCGGGGATCCTGTCGAAGAGGCCGTCGGCGACCATGGCCTGCGCTCCCCCGCCGGCCTCCTCGGCGGGCTGGAAGACGACGACGAGCGTGCCCGACCAGTCGACCGTGCGCTGCACGAGCAGCTGCGTCGCGCCGAGGAGGCTCACGATGTGCACGTCGTGTCCGCACGCGTGCATGAGCGGCACCTCGACACCCTCGGGGTCGACGCCGCGGTCGGTGCTCGCGTAGTCGAGCCCGGTGTCCTCGAGCACGGGCAGGGCGTCCATGTCGGCGCGCAGCAGCACCGTCGGACCCTCGCCGTTGCGCACGATGCCGGCCACACCCGTGCCGCCGATCCCCGTGATGACCTCGAGACCGAGGGCGGTCAGCCTCTCGGCGACGATCCCCGCCGTGCGGTGCTCCTGGAACGAGAGCTCCGGATGCCGGTGAAGATCCTTGTAGAGCTCGACCAGCGGGGCTGTGACGGCCCCGACATCCTGCAGCAGAGGGTTCATCGTGGGGGCGCCTTTCAAGTCAACGGACGATACAGAACGATACCGAGAGACCCTGTGCACGCCCAGACATCCGCTCGGATACGATTGCCCTCCGATGACCGACACCACGCCTGAACCCGACGCCGCCCGAGCCGGCTCCGCCGAAGGGGATCCGACCGAGACGGAGCTCGCCGAGACCCCGATCGTCGAGACCCCGCTCGCCGAAACCCCGCTCGCTGAAGCGCAGATCGTCGCGCGGCTGCGAGCCGCCGGATGCGTCTTCGCCGAAGACGAGGCGCGCCTGCTCATCGAGGCCGCCGGCACACCCGCCGAGCTCGCCACGATGGTGCGGCGACGCCTCGCCGGCCTGCCGCTTGAGCCGATCCTCGGCTGGGCGGAGTTCTGCGGCCTGCGCATCCTCGTCGATCCCGGCGTCTTCGTCCCCCGCCGTCGCACCGAGCTCCTCGTCGAGCAGGCCGCGGCGCTCGCCCGCCCCGGGGCCGTCGTCGTCGACCTGTGCTGCGGCTCGGGCGCGGTCGGAACCGCTCTCGCCGCGCGCATCGACGGCATCGAGCTGTATGCCGCCGACATCGAGCCCGCGGCGGTGCGCACGGCCCGCAGGAACGTCGTCCCGGCCGGCGGGCGGGTGGTCGAGGGCGACCTCTACGAGCCGCTGCCCTCCGAGCTGCGCGGCCGTGTCGACATCCTCGCGGTCAACGCCCCCTATGTGCCCACCGAGGCGATCGAGCTCATGCCGCCCGAGGCCCGCGTCCACGAGCCGCGTGTGACCCTGGACGGCGGGGCGGACGGCCTCGACGTGCAGCGCCGGATCGCCGCCGAGGCACCGCAGTGGCTCGCTCCGGGCGGGCGCCTGCTCATCGAGACGAGCGAGCGTCAGGCTCCGCTGACCGTGGCGATCCTCATCGACAGCGGGCTCACGGCACACGTCGTGCGGTCGCAGGAGCTCGACGCGACCGTCGTCATCGGCACCATGTCGGCATCCTGACCCGTCGGCCGGCTGCGCGCCCCGGCTCAGCCCTGCTCGGATGCCGCCGCTGCCGCTCGGGCCTCGCGCCGGGACCCGTGCCGGATGCGGTCGCTCCACGACGCGGGCAGCTGGAACAGGTGACGCAGCGGCGTGCGCAGCATAAACCGATGCACGAGGAGCGAAACCACGACGATGACGATCGTTCCGAGGATCGGCGCGGTGTACCGCACGAGCGGGATCGTCAGGGAGTCCTCGACCACCGGGAGCAGCACGAGCACCCAGATCACGGGCAGCTGCAGGATGAAGACGGGCAGCGTCTGCCGGCCGATCGCCGACGCCGTGCGCGCGAAGACGGGCAGCCTCGAGGCGAGCGCGACGACGGTCGTCGCCAGCACGATCGCGGCGGCGTCGCGGAACAGCCGCGCGGTGCTCTCGACCATGTCGCCCTGGGAGGTCAGCTCCCACAGCTTCTCGCAGATGATGAACAGGCCCAGGGCGGCGACGCTCTTCGCCCACAGCTCGTTCGTCGCGAACCATTCGAGGGCGGGCCGCAGATACACCCCGACGGCGAAGAAGACGGCGTAGTACACGACGTGCAGCCAGAGCGCCTCGGCGTCCTCCTCCGGCACGAGCCCGGACACGATCGAGACGAGCGCGAGGCCGCCCAGCACGATCGCCGGATGCACCCGCCGCAGCGAGGTGAGCAGCACGAGGTAGAGCACGAGCGCGAAGACGAACCAGAGCGTGGTGTCGGGAACGAGGAGCTGGGAGAAGAACGAGCCCCACGAGTTGACCCGGAACGGCACGTTGTGCCCGACCACGATCGCGGACATCAGGCCGAAGACGCACAGCCAGACCGCGTAGATCCAGTAGGTGGATGCCACGCGCGCGAGGTTGCGGCGGTCGGACCAGCCGTTGCGCACCCGCTGCGAGACGACGAGCCCCGAGATGGCGAAGAGCAGCGGCAGCCGGAAGCCGCCGAAGAACTCGGTGAACTGGGTCCACACCGCGATGCCGTTGCTGGGCGGCGAGAGCTCGCCGTAGACGAAGATCCGGAAGTGCAGCATGACCACGGCCACGACGCACAGTCCGCGCGCCGCGTCGACCCAGATCAGGCGGCCGGCGCCGAGAGCGGCAGGGGACGCGGAGGCGGATGCACCGGGTCTCGCTGACGACGCGAGCACGGGGAGATCCGCCATCCTCACAATCTATCGCGCAATCTATCGCGGCCTCTCACGGCCCCGCACGCCCCGAGTCGCCGAGAACCGTCTGCCGATCCACGATGTCGGCCCACGACATCGGCCGGTTCTTGGCGACTCGCGTGCGAGAAACCTAGGCTGGATGACGTGGCGGACAGGAAGGAACGGAGCGATTCCCGGCTCAACGTCGCCCGCTACCAGGTCGACAAGCTCGCGAGCGAGCTCGACGGCACGGCGGGCACGGGCACGGGACGAGACGGAGAGGCGACCGAGCCGAACGCGGCCGGACAGCCGAACGCGGCCGGACAGCCGACTATGCAGCAGCTCGACCAGTTCGTCGAGATCTCGATCGCGCAGGCGATGCGACGCGGCGACTTCGACGACCTGCCCGGCGCCGGCAAACCGCTCGAGGGCCTGAACCAGGTCTACGACCCCGACTGGTGGATCCGCCGCAAGATCGAGCGCGAGCAGCTCAGCGGCCTCGGCCCGCCCGCCCTCACCCTGCGAACCGAGAACGCCGCCCTCGACGCGAGACTGGACGACGCTCCCTCGGAGCAGGCCATCCGCGAACTGCTCGAGGACTTCAACCGCCGGGTCGTCGAGGCACGCCGGCAGCTCCAGGGCGGGCCGCCCGTGGTGACGCCCACGCGCGACGTCGACCGCGAGATCGCGCGCTGGCGGGAGCGCCGGGCGGCACGCTACCGAGCCCGGCGCGAGGAGCAGCAGCGAGAACGCGAGCGCGAGGAGGCCGAACGCGAGGCGCGAAGCTGGCGCGCCCGCCGCCGCGCCCGCCGCGAGCGGCGCCACGGCTCCGAGACCGGCTGATCACGCGGCCACGCAGGAGCCGCGACCCCGAGAGCCCCGTTCCGAGAGCCCCGTTCCGAGAACTCAGTTCCGAGAGCTCAGACCCGCGGGCTCAGGACCGCTCTTTGCGGGGCATCACGACGTCGGTGATGATCAGGATGACGCCGGCCGAGATCGGAATTGCGACGAGCGCTCCCGGCAGGCCGAAGAGCGTGCCGCCGGCGAGGGCCGAGATGAGCACGACCGATCCGGGGATCTGCACCGCCTTGCTCATGACCTTCGGGGTGAGCACGTATGCCTCCACCTGCATGTAGATGAGCATGAGCACCAGCACCACGAGCCCCGACACCGGCGAGTGGATGAAGGCGAAGATCGTCATCCCGATGGTGGTGAGCACCGTGCCGATGAGCGGGATGAGGGTGATGAAGAAGGCGACGATGCCGATGAGGAACGCTCCCGGCACACCCGCGAGGAGAAGCAGGATCGTGCTGAAGACGGCGTTGAAGAACGCGAGGATGACCATGCCGCTCAGGTACTTGCCGAAGTTGCGCAGGATCCGCTCGGCGTAGCTCGTGAAGGTCGGGCGCTTGGAGGCCGAGATGAGCCTGTAGGCGGCCTGCTTGGTGGCGTCGTAGGTGCCGATGAAGTAGATGGTCAGGATCGCGATGAAGAACCCCGAGGTGATGCCGTCGATGATCGAGAGCCCGATGCCCACGGCCCCCGAGCCGACCGCCGCCCACACCTTCGGGTCGGTGATCTCCGAGGCGATCCAGTTGAGCACGGTGCCCACGACCCCGTTGCTCGCCTCATTGGTCGGGTCGAACCATCCTTGCGCCCGGAGATTCTGGATCTCGGCCGGGATCGAGACCGCGAGCTGCTGGATCTGGGTGATGATGAACGGCAGGATCACCCAGATGATGGCCACGAGAAACGCCACGATGAGCAGGATGACGGTCACGAGAGCCCAGGCCCGGGTGAAGTGACGGCGCTCGAACCAGCGCACGAGCGGGTCGAGGGCGACGGTCGCGAACAGCGCGAGGAAGATCGAGAAGATGATCGACCGCAGGCCGTAGAGGGCGAGACCCGTGATGACCGCGCCCACAGCGCCGAGGGTGACGATGTAGCCCCAGAGGAACGGGCCGGGACGGGAGGGCGGCGTCTCAGGAGCCGCGACGGCCGCCGGGTCGCCGGTGGCCGGATCCTGGGGATGATGACGTCTCATGTGTGCTCACTGTAGTGGTGGGAGGCGACCCGCACGTGCGCCATGCTGTGGGTATGGAGTTCTCGGTTGCCGGTCTTCTCGTCTCGCTCGCGATCCTCGCCCCGAACCTGCTGCTGCTCGCCTGGCCTCCGAGAGACCAGCCGAAGCCCGTGCCCTCGACCGGCTTCGCGCTCAGCGCCGCCGAGCGCGCGGGTCAGGCCGGATGTCTGGTCGCGCCCGCGCTCACTGGCGGCCCGCCGCACCTCGACGGGTGGCTGCTGCTCCTCGTCGTCTTCGTGGGCGCCTACTGGGCGCTCTGGCTGCGCTACCTCCTCACGGGGCGCCGCTTCGCCCGCCTCTACGAGCCGCTCGGCCCGATCCCCGTTCCGATGGCGGTCTTCCCGGTGCTCGCTTTCGCCGCGACGGCGGGATGGCTCGGAACCTGGTGGCTCGCTGCGGCGACGGTCGTGCTCGCCGTCGGCCACCTCCCCACTGCGTGGATCATCCGCACCTGGCTGATCCGGAGGAGCCTCGGGCGCACGAGCTGAGCCGTGTCATCGCGGGTTCGCCGTGTAGAGCAGGTGGATGGTGGCGCGCTGGCACGCGTCCTGATCCACGGCGCTGTCGCTGAAGCCGATGGATGCCCCGGCGAACGAGGCGGACGCCCCGGGGCCGAGGGTGCGGTCCACCGGCATCCGCGTGTCGAGCAGAACGTAGTCGCTCGCGTCGCAGCTCCCGACCGGCGATCCGGGCGCGACGGCGACCGAGGAGATCTCCACCTCGACCGCGACGATGTGCGTGCTGTCTGCGCTGTTGTTGACGACGAGACCCGCGATGGGAACGGGCGCGACCCCGGGCGCGAGGCCCGCCATGGTCGAGGTCTGGATGACGGTCAGGAAGTCGTCGGCCGCGACACAGCCGGAGCTCGCCGACCCCGCCGAGCCGGCGGCCTGAGCGGGCGGCGCCGGGCCGATCGCGACGGCCCCGCCCACGACGAGGATCATCAGCAGCACGACGGCCGCGCCCGGAGACGACGCGCCCGACCCCGGACCCGCCGTCATCTGCGCCCTCCTCTTCGCCCTCGCCCGTGAGGCGAGCACGATCATCGCGCCGACGAGGAGGCAGGCGATCGCGACGAGCAGCAGCACGCCGGGATGCGCGTCGAGGCCCGTGCCGGGCAGCGGTCCGCAGTTCATGGTGGCCCCGCCCGCCCGAGCTCGGCGGCCCGAGTGGCAGCGGGCGCGACACCGGTGACGACGCTCGCCGACAGCGTGACGGGGCTGCGCGACAGGGCGCGCCCGGTGAGCGTGGCCGCGTCGCCGAGGGTGATGGCGCCCAGTGCGAGGATCGTGCCGGCGAACACGGAGTCCTCCCCCGTACCCGCGGCGGCCGCGACGACCCAGAAGACGTTGGATGCCTGAGCGCCGTCGACCAGCTCGACGACGCTGCCCGCGGCCGTGGAGAGCTCGGCGTCGGTCCGCACGACGAAGACCGCGTCGGGGTCGCCCCGGGCGTCGAAGATCAGCGTGCCCGTGAGCAGGAGCGCGGCCGTGGCGTGATAGGTGCCCGGGGTGAGGGTGAGACCTCCCAGGTCTCCGCTCACCGCGGCATCCGGTGCTCGTGCCAGCAGCTCGTCGTAGGCTTCTGTGAGTGCGAGCTGGGCGTCTGCCGCGGCCGGGTCGCCGGCATGGATGTCGCCCCCGAGCGTGCCGGGAGGGAAGCCGGTTACCGTCGTGCCCGGGCTCACGCCGAGGTCGCCGCTGAGCGCCGTCATCCCGCCGCTGATCACGGAGCCCGCCAGCACCGAGAAGCTCCGGGCCGCACCCAGGAACGGCTCGATCACGGTGAACGGGTCGCTGCTCGCGGGTGTCAGCCCGGGCGAGGTGGCGCTCAGGCTGTAGCCGGCCCCCGAGGCGTCGATGGCCAGCCCGACGAAGGATGCCAGGCCGCTCGCATCGGTGTCGACCGTCGTCGTCCCCGCCAGCGCTCCACCGGCAGGGTTGCTGCCGATCGTGAGGGTCACGGGCACGCCGGCCGAGGGGAAGGGATCTCCTGCGGCCGTCACGAGGGCGACCGTCGGGGCCGGCGAGATCGGCTCGTCCTCGAGGGTGTCCGTGGGCTGGGTGGTGACGACGAGCGCGCTGGCGTTGACCACGGTCACGGGCTCGCTCGGTGCGCTGGTCGCGGTCCAGGAGGTGTGGACGGCGGTGACGACGTAGTGATAGGAGCCGTCGGGCACCGCGGCGTCCGTGCACGCGGTGGTGGTGATCGGCGAGGCCGGGCTGCTCGCGCAGACGGCGACGCCCGGGTCTGCCGGGTCGCCGGGATCGACCGGGTCGCCGAGATCGACCGGATGCCGCGTGACGTAGTAGCCCGACGAGCCGACGCCGACGCTCGCCGCGGTCCAGCTCACCGGCACGTCGCTCATGGCCGTCGACGGCACCGTGACGTCGAGGGGCGGGGACAGCGTTCCCGTCACCGCGACGACGGATGCCGTGCCGCTCGCGCTCCACGAAGCGGAAGCCGAGGCGGCACCGGTCGCGACGGTCAGGAACAGAGCGAGCACGACGGTCGCCGGGCCTCCCCCGCGGGTGACGCGACGATCACCGCGGGCTCGAACACGACCGGTGGTCTTGCTCATGATCGACAGCAATCTGTTGACCGAAGAACCGGGATGCGCCGCGTGACGGCGGCGCATCCCGAGCATTCGGGTGGGTCGCCAGGGCCTAGGAGGCTTCGAAGTACAGCGGGACGTCCTGGCCCTGGCAGTCGTCCTGGTTCACGGCGGTGTTCGTGAGCGTCACCGTCGCGGTGCCGTCCACCTCGCCACCGGCTGCGATCTCCCCGGCCGGGGGCGCCGTGCTGATGGTGGCCGTGTAGTCGGCGACCAGGCAGTCACCGGTCGGCACCCACGGCGTGCCGTCGGCGGTGGCCAGCGAGACCGTCACCTCGGTGAGGCTCTGCGTGCCCTCGCCCGGGTTGGTGACCGTGAAGTCGACGGTCTGGCCGTCGCTGCCCGGCGCGATGGTGCCGACGGCGGGGTCACTGGTGATGGTGAAGGCGACGCTCTCACCGGTCGTGGCCTCGCCCACACCGGTGCCTGTCGAGGTCCAGTACGCGAACGCGACCCCGGCCCCCGTGATCGTCAGTACCGCTGCGAGAGCGATGATGATGCCTTTTCTGCCCCGGGAAGATGTTCTGGCCATGACGGCCCCCTCGTCTGCGCGCAACTGTGCGCACTGGTTTGATGTGCATTTGGCAATGCAGCCACAACGCGTCACCGAGGGACCGCCTCCCGATTGGGAGTTAGTAGTCGGAACCTAGCACAAACCATTTGACAAAAGCGCGAAAAAGTAATATTGCCAGTTTCACCGATTCCGTAGGTGATCGAGTGTGCGACGCGTATGGTCGGAGTGCTCACAGTTGTGAGGCGCACCCCCGTGGGGCGGGGGATTTTGGGGAATCTGATGCAACGTCATCCAGCTCATCGTTCGCTGACGGCCGTGCGGCCGACACGTCTTTCGTCACGACTGGGAGTCTCGGCGGGCGCCGTGCTCGCGGTGTCCGGTGTGGTCGTGCTCGTCTTCGCGACTCAGTCCGCCTACGCGATCGGCACCGCCGTCGATCTCGGCACGGCGAGCAGCTACTCGGTTCTCGGCGGCCAGTCGGTCACCAACACCGGGCCGAGCGTGCTCGACGACGACCTCGGCGTGAGCCCGGGCACCGCGATCAGCGGATTCCCGCCCGGACTCGTCGGCGGCACGGTGCATCAGACGGATGCCCACGCGCTCCAGGCCCAGGCAGACCTCACCACCGCCTACAACAACGCTGCCGGCCAGGCGCCCGATGCGAACATCGCCGGGGATCTGGGCGGCCTCACACTCGCACCCGGCGTGTACGCCGCCTCCAGCACGATCGGTCTCACCGGAACCCTGACCCTCGACGCCGCGGGCGACCCCAACGCGGTCTTCATCTTCCAGATCGGCTCGGCCCTGACCACGGCCTCGAACAGCACGGTATCCGTCGTGAACGGCGCGCGCGGCTGCAACGTCTTCTGGCAGGTCGGCAGCTCTGCGACCCTCGGCACGAACACGACCTTCGTCGGCACCATCATGGCCCTGACCTCGGTCACCGCCAACACCGGCAGCACCGTCGACGGGCGTGCGCTGGCACGCAACGGCTCGGTCACTCTCGACACGAACACCTTCACCGGCGGCACCTGTGCCGTGGTCCCGACGGACACGCCGGTGCCCACGGACACCCCGGTGCCGACCGACACACCCGTTCCCACCGACACCCCGGTACCCACGGACACCCCCGTGCCCACGGACACCCCCGTGCCCACGGACACCCCGGTACCCACGGACACCCCCGTGCCGACTGACACACCCGTTCCCACGGACACCCCGGTACCCACCGACACGCCGACCGAGGGCCCGTTCACCCCCGCTCCGACGGACACGGCGACTCCGACAGACATGCCGGCCCCGAGCGGAACGCCGACCCCGACGGACACGGCGGCTCCGGCCGGAACGCCCTCGGGCCCGGGCGGCAACGCTCCCCGTAACACCCGGCTTCCCGACACCGGCCCGCAGGTGAACACGCCGCTCACGACTGCGGCGGTCGTCATCATCCTCGGCGGCATCGGCCTCATCATCATGGGCCTGCGCCGCACTCGCCGAGCTGCGCCCCGTCCGTGAACCACCGCGCACATCGGAGCCGCGTCGGGCTCTGCGAACAGCGAGACCCGCCTTCGCGCCTGCGCTGAACCGTCGAATCGACCAACCGTGGGGTGCAGTTCGAACTCGACCGTCCCACCGGCCCTCGCGGAAGGCCCCGGGAAGCTGTGCCGGGGCCTTCCACTGGTGCATGTCGTGCTCTAGTTCGACGACGCTCCTTTGCTCCTGCGACGGACGACGACCGCCATCGTCCCCGCCGCGATGAGCAGCAGGGCCAGGAATCCGCCCAGGGCGATCGGAACACCGGTCGCCGCGAGCGACGAGTCGCCGTTCTGGCTCGCGTCGCCCGGAGAGGTGCCGGAACCGTCACCTGAGCCCGCGCCGGCTCCGGGGATGTCGGTGCCGGAATCGGTCGGGTCACTCGTTCCTGGGTCCGTGGGTGCGGTCGTACCAGGATCGGTCGGCTCCGTCGTACCAGGATCGGTCGGCTCCGTCGTGGGCTCGTCCGGCAGGTCGGCGCCGGTCGAGAACACGTAGTCCCCGGAGCCCACTGTGAAGACGGCGAAGCCGTCGTGGATGCCCGTGAACGTGGCGTTCGGGTCGGAGTCGGTCTCGTCCCCCTCGTTCGCGGGCACGTAGACCTCCGCCGTGGCCCCGACGGGCACTCTGACGTTCAGAGTGAACACGTCGTCCGCGCTCGTCCACTCTGAACGCACCTCGCCGAACGGCGAGTCGACGTGGCCTTCCGCGTGGGTGAGCCCGCTGGCCGGACGGGGCTGGATACGGATGGAGCTGTACCCGGGAGCCGCCGGCTGAATGCCCGCGACATCCTGGTACATCCAGTCGACGACCGTTCCGAGGAACGCATGGTCATGCGAACGCGACTGGTCGCCCCACTCCTCCCACATGGTCGTCGCACCGAGCTCGGTGAACCAGTAGCCCCACCCCGGGTAGCTCGGGTTGGTCGCGACGGAGTAGGCGAGGTCGGCTTCACCGTTCTCGGCGAGCACGGGCAGCAGCTCCTTCGTGCCGATCGCGCCCGTGTTCAAGTGGTTGCCGCGATCCTTGATGTCCTTCACGAGATTGGCGAGCACCGTCGCACGCTGCGCGGCGGGAACGATCCCGAAGCTGAGCGGCAACAGGTTGGAGGTCTGCCGGTAGCCCGCCGCCCTGTCGTCGAAGTAGGCGCCGGCTTCCGCGTCGTAGAACACCGTGTTGAACGAGTCGGCGATGCGCGCGGCGAGCTCGTCGTAGTGCGCGGCGTCGCTCTCGAGTCCGAGCGCTGTCGCGATCTGCGACATGGTGGTAGCGCCCTTGTACACGTATGCGGTCGCGGTCAGGCGGGTGCCCTCCGGAGCGTTCGCACCGGCGGGCGAGAGCCAGTCGGCGTAGCTGAAGCCCGTGTAGACGCCTCCCGTGCCGGCGATGTTCTGCTCGTAGTGGTCCATCCACTTCTTGAGGCCGTCGTAATTGTCGCTCAGCACGCTCTTGTCGCCGTAGTACCAGTACAGGTCCCAGCTCATGAGCACGTAGCTCGACGACCACACGGGGTCGGTCTGGCTCTTCGAGCCCACGGTGCCGGGCACCGTGTTGCCGAAGGTGCCGTCCGCGCTCTGGTCGTCACGGTGGGTGTGCATCCAGCTCTCGTAGAAATTCTGCATGTCGAAGATCGCGATCGCCGAGTCGGCCGAGAGGAACGCGTCAGCCGTGTAAGGCCGCTTCTCGTACATCGGGGTATCGGTCGGCACGGAGTGGAGGTTGTTCAGGATCGTGTTGGCCTGCGCGGACTGATAGTCGTTCAGCAGCTCGCTCGAACTGCTGAAGCCACCGGTCTGCTCGACGTCGGTGTGCAGCCGCATGCCCGAGACGCCGTTCAGGGTCACACCGTCCGAGACCGTGACCTGCACGTAGCGGAAGCCCGCGTAGCTGTAGCTGGGCTGGAAGGACTCGGGCCCGCCACCCTTCAGCGTGTAGTTGTAGTTCTGCACGGTGAAGAAGACATTGTCGTTGTTGACAGTTCCGTCGGCCTTCAGCTTCTCCCCGTACACGATCTTCACGGTTCCGCCGCGCGGACCCTCCACCTGCACGTTCGCCCATCCCGCGGTGGGCTCGCCGAAGTCGTGCACGCTCACCGTGGGGCTCAATTGGGTGACGCCGACCTCGGGGAGCTCGTCGGTGACCTTGATGGCCGGGAAGAGCTGCGAGGTGAGTGCGCCGCCGGGGGCGTCGACCCGCACGGCCGGGCGCCAGGCGGAGTCGTCGAAGCCGGGAGCGTTCCATCCAGGCTGCTCGAGGCGCGCATCGTAGTCCTCACCGAACCACACCGACTGCGAGGTTGTCGGGCCGTCTGAGGCGAGCCAATCCGTTCCGCTCGAGACCGTCTGCGTGGTGCCGTCGGTATAGACGACCTCGAGGTCGAACTTGAGCTTCGGCTCGTCGTGCCAGGGAGAGCTGACCCATTCGTCGGGCTGCAGCTGTGCGAAATAACCACGACCCAGGCTCACGCCGATGGCGTTCTCGCCGTTCCTCAGCGCGTCTGTCACGTCGTAAGTGGCGTAGAGGGCGGTCTTGTCGTACTGCGTGAAGCCGGGGTCGAGCTCGTGGTCTCCGACACGATCGCCGTTGAGAAAGAGCTTGTAGTAGCCCAGGCCCGAAATGTACGCGCGCGCGGACGCGACCTCCTTGGCGACATCGAAGGCGTGTCGCAACAGCGGCTCCGGAGGCGTTGACGGGCTCACCCCGCTGCCCCACGGCCCGGAGCCGTAGGCGGCCCCGATCGTCGCGGCCGGCCACGCGGAGTCGTCAAAGGCCGGTCCCTGCCACCCCGGGCTCTCGACGTCGGCGGATACCCAGCTGTCATCGGTCGTGACATCGAGCACATCACCCGCAGCGGTCTCGATGTGCAGCTGGCCGATCACGCCGGCTGGCCCGGGAAGCCCGTTGGTCGCCGCGATGGCGAGGGTGTTCGTTCCGGGATGCAGAGACGTAGCGACATCTGTCACGCGTGCAGTGCGCCAGGCATCCTGCACATCGGGCGAGCTGAGAGCCGGTTCGCCGTTCACGAAGAACTCGAACCGGTCGTCGGCACTCATCTGCACCTGCGCCACGCTGATGTCGGAGCCGTCCGGGATCGTGATCTCCGTCCGGAAGAAGCGTGTACCGACGGGGGCCGAGTTCGCGGGTGAGCCTTCGGGATACCAAATCCAGTTCGATCCCGCAAGGGAGACCGCAGGAGGCCGGTTCGGCGAGCCGATCCAGTCGCCCGCAAAATCGTCCTGGTTCAGGAAGGACGTCTCGAACCACGCCGGAGCGCTCCACTCGGAGGCCTCGTGTACGGCGTCCCAGACCTTGACCCGCCAGAAATAGCGGGTGCGGGAGTCGAGGGCCGGGCCGGCGTACTCGATGTCGAAGGACCTCGACGAGACGACCTCGCCGCTGTCCCAGACGTCTGCCGGTCCGCCGGGGGTCGTCGAGACCTCGATCTCGTATGCGGACTGCACAACGTCGTGCGACGACGAGTCCAGGGTCCAACCGAGCTCGGGTTGCGCGTCATCGACACCGAGCGGGTTGACCTCCTGCTCGACGGTCAGACCGGCGACCTCGAGATCGGAATCCGCGTCGGCCGCGACGGCAGCTCCGACAGGCACGCTCGCCAAGACCAGCAAGGGTACAGCGATCATGAATACGGCCTTCGCGCGCAACATTGCGCCTCCATCTCTTCGGCGCCCGTCTTTGGTGTGCCGAAATACGT
Organism: Compostimonas suwonensis; assembly: GCF_002797855.1. Taxonomy (GTDB): domain Bacteria; phylum Actinomycetota; class Actinomycetes; order Actinomycetales; family Microbacteriaceae; genus Compostimonas; species Compostimonas suwonensis. The sequence goes on along the minus strand of NZ_PGFB01000003.1, from coordinate 275,588 downwards.
GAATCTGCTGGAATACCGAAGATTGAATCGTTTCAATTTCTGAAACGATTCAATCCTCGACAAAGAACACCGTAGTACCCGGCGTCTCGAGACCGCAAGCCGACGCAGGCGCTCACCCTCTCCACATCCCCCAGAAATAGGGGTGCCATCGATCCGTTCCCAGGCGTCGTTTTGGCGTCTCAGCGCGCGGATCGAGGCGGGCCGGCTGTTAGATTGAGTCCGCTTCCCGCGTTCAGTGTCGAGCCGATCGCTGCGCACCCACTCCCACGTACCCCACGGCAGAGGACAGAACTGTGAACGCGAAACGCTGGACACGACTCCTGAGCGCGATGATCGTGGTCCTCACCGGAACGACGACGACCGTGCTCGTCTCGGCTCAGCCCGCGGAGGCCGCCGTGATACGACCTTTCACCCTGAACTACAACGCAGAGGTGTACGGGGATTTCATCCTCACCGGCAACGGCAACTCCTCCTGCCCCGGGCCCACGAGCCCGAGCGACCCGTTCGGGGAGCCGATCGCGAGCTGCGGCCAGGCCCAAGCCGGCACGTACGCCTCGTCGTCGGGCCTCAACGACTCCTATTACATGCGCTGGGCGGATGTCGACTCCAACGCCGCCACCTACAACTCCAGTCAGGCGTCGATCACCATCCCGGCCGGCGCGACGGTCGCCTTCGCCCGCCTGGGCTGGAGCGGCGACACCGGAACCATACGGCTCGCAGACGGGACGGTCTCCGCACAGCCCGGATGCAACACCCGTCAATTCCTGGCCGGCGCCGGAACGGCCGTTCTGCCGGCCGGCACCCCGGAGAGCACCTCGACGCGATTGACCGTCGGCGACGGCAGTCCGGTCGCGATCACGCCGCAGGTGATCTCCCGCGACGCATTGGCCACCGTCCCGGCCTCGCAACCGCAGTTCTACGCCGCGTACGCCGACGTGACCTCCCGTTTCGCCGGCGTCGCCACGGGCTCCCCGCTCACCCTCACACTCGGCAACGTCTGGTCTCCGCAGGGCTTCGGATGCCATTCCGGCTGGTCACTGTCCGTGGTATACAGCTACGACGGCCCCGACGTCAATGCACCGATCAAAAAAGGCGTGTTCCTCTACGACGGACACGTGCGACAGTCATCGGTGGACCCTGCGACCACGGTGAACGTCTCGGGCTTCCGCGCGATAGCACCCGGCGCCCGGGTCGGGGTCACGGGCTACGAGGGCGATCTCAACATCAGCGGCGATCAGTTCCAGATCAACGGAACAGCCATCGCCGCGTCGGGGACGACGACCAACTTCTTCACCTCCCGCACCGACTTCTCGGTGAATCCCGCCGTGGTCAACAATATGAGCGTCGACGCCAGGGCGATCGACGCTCCGATCCCGGCAGGAGCTACCTCGGCCTCTGCGTCTTTCGCGACCAGCGGTGACACCTTCCTCGCCACCGGTCTCGCGCTGTCGGTGCCGATCGCGTCGCTGGAGCTGACCAGCACGGCGAGCCCCGTGGGCCCGTACCTGGCCGGCGCACCGATCGTCTACACGATCAGGGTGGCCTCCCCCGGCTCCCCGGCCACCGACGTCGTGGTGGACAGCCCTATCGACGAGTGCGACAGGACGATCGGAGACCTGTCCGCCAATCAGTCCATCAGCTACACCTGCACCGTGCAGGCGCCGGCCGATGACACGACGGTGACGAACACCGTCACGGGCCTGAGCGCCTCCGGCGGTGACCTCCGAGACAGCACCACGATCGGCATCGATGTCATCCACCCGGCCGTCGAGATCACCGCGACCGCGGATCAGCCCACCTACACCTCCGGTCAGACGATCACCTTCGCCATCCACGTCGACAACACCGGCGACGTCCCACTGAGCAACGTGACGATCAGCGATCCCACCGTGCCGTCGTGCGCGAGCTCCAGGCCCACCCTCGACGTCGACGAGGAGATCGTCTACAACTGCACGGCTCTCGCCCCGATCACAAGCGGCTCGAACACCGCGACCGTGACGGCCGACCACGTCGGCGGCACCGTGGACGACACCTCGACGGTGGAGGTCCCGACCGTCGGCACGGTGAGCGGGCGGGTCTTCGCCGACCGCGACGACGACGGCGTCGTCGATCCCGGCGAGACCGGCATCGGCGATGTGAGCGTCGCCCTCTCCGGCTTCCCGACGACCGGCTCCTCCATAAGCCTGACCACCTCGACGAACTCCACGGGCGACTACGTCTTCACCGGTGTGCCCGGCGGCACCTACACGGTTGCGGAGGCCCAGCCCTCCGCCTTCGACACCGGCATCAGCACACCCGGCACCAATGCGGTTGCGGGGGCCGGCGTCGACGTCATCGAGGTCACGCTGGAACCCGGTCAGAGCAGCACCGGGAACCTCTTCGCCGAGCGGCCGACCTCCAGCCTCTCGGGCGAGGTCTACAACGACCTCGACGCCGACGGCACCCGCGATGCGGGCGAGCCCGGAATCGCAGATGTCGTCGTCGCACTCAGCGGAGTGGACTCCGAGGACAACGCCGTCTCTCTCACCGCGACGACCTCCGCGACCGGAGCCTACCTCTTCTCCGCTCTGCGCTCGGGCACGTACGAGCTCGTCGAGACCCAGCCCGCCGGCTACGCCGACGGCATCGACACGGCGGGCACGGCCGGTGGATCGGCGGCGCCCGACACCATCACACAGATCGTCCTCCCAGACCGCACAACGGCCACCGGCTACCTGTTCGGCGAGACCACGGGCGCGCTGTCCGGTGCGGTCTACGACGACCTCGACGGCAGCGGCGCCCGTGACGCCGGCGAACCGGGGATCGGCGGCGTCACCGTCACCCTGACAGGCACGGATGCCGCGGGGGCGCTCGATCCCGTTGCGACCACCACGTCGGCGAACGGCGACTACGAGTTCCCCCAGCTGCTGGCCGGCACCTACACGATCACCGAGACTCAGCCCACGGCATACGGCGACGGAACGGAGACCCTCGGCACGAGCGGCGGCGCCGTCGGAAGCGATTCGTTCACCGCGATCACTCTGCCCGCCGGCACCTCGGGCACCGGCTATCTGTTCGGCGAGACCACGGGAAGCATCTCCCTGGCCATCTTCCACGACACCGACGGCGATGGCACGCGCGGCGCAGCCGATCCCGGCCTCGAGGGCGTCTCGGTCACCCTGAGCGGAACCGACGTCCTCGGCACAGACGTGAACATCGCAGCCACGACGAGCGCCGACGGCGGCCACGCATTCACCGGACTGCTCGCGGGTAGCTACACGATCACCGAGACCCAGCCGAGCGGGTTCGCCGACGGTTCCGAGACCCTCGGCACCGCCGGCGGCGTCCTCACAGCGCCCGACTCGATCACGCAGATCGAACTGCCCGGCGGCACGGCGGCGACCGGCTATCTGTTCGCCGAGAAGCGCGGTTCGCTCAGCGGCCGGGTCTGGCTCGACGCCGACACCGACGGTATCGAGGATTCCGAGGAAGCCGGAGTCGAAGGGGTGACGGTCGCCCTCTACGGCGGCGCATCGGCATCCGACCCCGTCACCACCGTCGTGACCGGCGCCGACGGCGACTACGTGTTCCTCGACCTGCCGGCCGGCTCCTACCGGATCGGCGTCGACCCCGGAACGGGCCAGGCCCTCACCGTCCCCGCCCAGCCCGACGACGAGACCGGCTCGGTCGTCGATTGGCTGACCGGGCTGAGCTCCGAGCTCGTCGTGAGCCTCGACGACGGCGTGAACACGAACCGAGGCGGCATCGACGCCGGCATCGTCGAGCGCGCAGACGATCTGGCCGTCACACTCACCGCGGCGCCGTCCTCGGTGACGGTGGGCGACGATGTGCGGTTCACAGCGCTGGTCTCCAACCACGGCATCTCACCGACGACGGGTGCGACGCTGACCATCACGCTGCCGGCCGGCGTGCAGTTCGACGGCGGCGAGGGTGACGGCTGGAGCTGCGAGGTGTCCGATCAGACGGCCGGCTGCACGACATCCGACATTGTGTTGCCGGATGCCTCGCTGCCGCCTGTCACGCTCACCGGCACGACAACGGCGGCGGGCACCGACCCGGCGACCGCGGTGGTCGCCTTCGCCGACACCGACACCGACACCACCGTCGACGTGGAGGTCGAGAACAACACGTCGACCGCGCCGCTGACGATCGTGGCGGTCGTGGTGCCACCCGTCGATCCGACGGACGAGCCCACCGAGCAGCCGACAGACGAGCCCACGGACGAACCGACCGAGCAGCCCACCGCTGCGCCCGCACCGTCTCCGGCTTCTCCCGCGTCTCCCGCGGCGGGGAGCGGTCTGCCGCAGACGGGCAGCGACTCCGGATTGCTCATCACGGTCAGCCTGATGCTGCTCGCCGGCGGCGTCCTCGTCCTCGCCCTGACTCTCGCAGGCCGCCGACGCACACGCTGACGAGGATCCTCAAACCCGCGAGTGGACGCAAATGGGGAGTGCGAGCCATCCCGCACTGCCCATTTGCGTCCACTCGGGGGATGAGCCTTGATCGGGCACGAGCGCGCTCCGCCACTTCGGCAGCCGGGACGCTCTCTTCGGCGCGGCCGTCGAGACCCGCATCGCCGAGGTGCGGGACGAACGTCGCGCGCCGGAGCCCGACCAGCAGATGTTCCTCTACACCGCCAAGAAAGACGCACCCTCCGCAGACGCGATCCGCATCCTCGCCAGTTGGCAGCTGAAACGGCCGTGACCGCCGCTGCTCACGACGACTGACCCACCGGCAGCACAAGAGCGGAGGTCGTGGAGCTCCTGCTGCCGCCAAGCTCACAGAAAGCCTGAGCTAGATATAGACAGGTCGTTCATTTTATGCTTATATGGACTTAGCGTTCATTTTATATATCTCACGGAGGATCTTATGAGCACATCAACAACTACCGGTCGCGTCGCCCTGGTCACGGGTGGCTCCGGAGGCATCGGTCAGGCCGTCGTCGAGCGACTGATCGCAGACGGCTACTCGGTGGCCGTTCACTATGCAGGCAACAAGGCCAAGGCCGAGACCCTGGTCGAGAAGATCGCTGCGAGCGGCGGGTCCGCGATCGCGATCGGTGGCGACGTCGCCGACGAAAACGCCATGCAGGCCGCATTCGACCAGACGGAGACCGCGTTCGGCGGCATCGACGTCGTCGTCAACACCGCCGGCATCATGCTCCTGTCCCCCATCGCGACGCTGAGCCTCGACGATCTCGACCGGATGCACCGCACCAACATCCGCGGCTCGTTCGTCGTCTCACAACTGGCTGCGAACCGGGTCCGCACAGGCGGCGCGATCATCAACTTCTCGACCTCCATCACCCGCACCGAACTGCCGAGCTACGGAGCCTACGCGGCAAGCAAAGCCGCCGTCGAAGCGCTCACCCTCATCCTGGCGCGCGAGCTGCGCGGCAAAGACATCACCGTCAACGCCGTCGCCCCCGGCCCGACCGCGACACCGCTGTTCCTGGACGGCAAAGACGAGGCCACGATCGAACGCCTCACGAAGATGGCCCCACTCGAGCGACTCGGCCAGCCCGAGGACATCGCCGAGACCGTCGCCTTCCTCGCCGGCCCCGCCCGCTGGGTCAACGGACAGACCATCTTCACCAACGGCGGCATGGCCTGACCCCGCGCCAGCCGCTCGTCACAATCAGCCGATCAGCAAGGAGAAGACCATCATGAGCACCAACATCGTCGTCATCACCGGAGCCTCCAGCGGCTTCGGCGCCCTCACCGCCCGCGCTCTCGCAGACAGCGGCAACACCGTCTACGCCGGTATGCGCGAGACCACGGGCCGCAACGCGCCGCAAGTCCAGGCTGCGGCCGACTACTCAGCAGCGCATTCCGTGGACCTCCGCGCGGTCGAGATGGATGTCAACTCACAAGAGTCCGTCGACCAGGCCATCGCTCAGGTGATCGCCGAGCACGGACGCATCGACATCCTCATCCACAACGCCGGCCACATGGTCACCGGCCCCGCCGAGGCATTCACCCCGGAGCAGCTCGCCGAGCTGTACAACGTGAACGTGCTCTCCACCCAACGGGTGAACCGCGCCGCGCTCCCGCACTTGCGCAGGGCCGGCAAGGGCCTCGTTCTGTGGGTTTCCAGCTCGAGCGTCAAGGGCGGCACTCCGCCGTACCTCGCCCCGTACTTCGCTGCCAAGTCCGCCATGGACTCTCTCGCCGTGTCCTACGCCGACGAGCTCGCCCGCTGGGGCGTGGAGACCTCGATCGTGGTCCCCGGCTCATTCACGAGCGGAACCAACCACTTCGCCCACTCCGGCCACCCCGCCGACACCCGGGTCGAAGCCGAGTACGAGACCAAGTACGCAGGCCTCATGGAGCAGGTCGCCGGCAAGCTCGCCGCTCTCGCCCCCGAAGGCACTGACGCATCAGAGGTCTCCGACGAGATCGCCCGCATCGTCGCGCTGCCCGAAGGCACCCGCCCATACCGGGTGCACATCGACCCGGCCAACGACGGTTCCGAGGAAGTCTCCGACGTCGCCGACCGCATTCGCCGCGAGTTCCTCACCCGCGTCGACCTCGCCGACCTGCTCACCGTCAGCAAGTAGCGACACTGCGTGCCGGGGGCGGAAACGCCCGCGGCGCCGGGCCCGTGCACGTCGAACTCCGCGACGGGCTCATCGCTCGACTCACCATCAGCTCAAGGAGCCCCATGACCAGAAGCACGATCACAGCCGCGGAAAGCCAATCGACTCGACGAGGGCGCGGTCGACGACCGGCCGACGAAGTACGCACCGACGTGATGCACACCGTAGGCGGCCTTCTGCTCACCGAGGGTCTCGCCGACCTCACCTTCGAACGAATCGCCCGTGAGGCCGGTGTCAGCAAGACCACGCTTTACAAGTGGTGGCCCTCCGTCGGCGCCCTCGCGCTCGACGGCTACTTCCACGCCGTCGAGGACACGCTCGCCTTCCCCGACACCGGCGACATCCGAGCCGACATCACCACGCAACTGCACCACTTCGTCGAGCTTATGACCACGACCCCCGCCGGACGCCTGCTGACCGAGCTCATCGGCTATTCCCAAACCGACAAGGATCTCGCCGCCGAGTACCGCCGTCGCTACTCATCCCAACGACGCGAACTCGCAACGGAACGATTCCAGCGTGCACAGGACGCCGGACAGATCCGCTCCACCGTGAACACAGGAGTCCTCGTCGATCAGCTCTGGGGTTCCGTGTATCACCGGCTCCTCATCCCGGACGAACCCGTCGATTTCGCCTTCGCCGACGCGCTCATCGACAACCTCTTCGAGGGCATCACCACACGCCCATGAACCCGCGAGGAGGTGAGAGCCTTACGGGACGCGGTGCCCCGCGGCGCGAAATAGCTCGTACCATTCGGGACGGGTGAGCGGGATCTCGGAGCCTTGCGCGGCACCGGCGACCCGTTCGGGGCTGGTGGTGCCCAGCACGACCTGCATCTGGGCGGGATGACGGGTGAGCCACGCGGTCGCGATCGCGATCGCCGGCACGTCGTACTTCGCGGCGAGCCGGTCGATGACCGTGTTGAGGTCCGGATAATCGGGGTTTCCGAGGAAGACGCCGTTGAAGAATCCCGCCTGGAAGGGCGACCAGGCCTGGATGGTGATGTCGTGCAGCCGGCAGTAGTCGAGGATGCCGCCGCCGTCGCGGGTGATGGACTGGGGTTCGTCGAGCATGTTCGCCGAGACACCCTGGGCGATGATCGGCTCGTGGGTGATCGACAGCTGAAGCTGGTTGGCGACGATCGGCTGACGCACGTGCTTCCGCAGGAGGTCGATCTGACGCGGTGTGTGGTTCGATACCCCGAAGGCGCGCACCTTCCCGGCGGATTCGAGTTCATCGAAAGCGCGCGCGACGTCCTCGGGCTCGACGAGGGCGTCGGGGCGGTGCAGCAGCAGAATGTCGATCCGGTCGGTCTGCAGGGCGGTCAGCGATCCGTTGACCGATTCGATGATGTGCTCGTAGGAGAAGTCAAAGTACGGACCCTCCCGCACGATTCCCGCTTTGGTCTGGATCGTGATCTCGTCACGCTGCGAGGGGGTCAACTGCATCGCTTCGGCGAAGCGGCGCTCGCAGCCGTGCAGCTCGGTGCCGTAGACATCGGCGTGATCGACGAAGTCGATGCCCGCGTCGCGGGCCGTCCGCACGAGCTCCTGGACTTCGTCGTCGGTCTTGTCAGCAATGCGCATGAGACCGAGGATGACATTAGGGGCGACGATCTCGGTGCCGGGCAGGGTGAAGGTCTTCACAGTGATTTGTCCTTTCGAAGACGGTGCGGGCTATGCGGTTGCGTCCGACAAGGTGGCGATTTCCTCGTCGGAGAGTTTCAGGTCCACCGCTTGCACGGAGTCCTCGACGCTCGACGGCCGTGATGCCCCCGGAATCGGGATGACCACCGGGGCAAGCGCCAGCTCCCACGCCAACGTCACCTGCTGCGGGCTCACACCGTGCTTCGTGGCGACGTCCTGGAACGCGGCATGGTGTTCGCCGACGGCCGCGGCGCGGCCAATGCCGCCCAGCGGCGACCACGGCAGGAACGCGATGCCCAGCTTGGCGCAGTGCCGCAGCTCGTCGAGGCTTGAGCGGAACGCGGGCGAGAACTGGTTCTGCACCGACGCCAACCGGCCGCCCAGCACCTCGTTGGCCAGGTCGATCTGCGCCACCGTCGCATTCGAGATACCCGCCATGACGATCGCGCCCTCGTCGAGCAGATCCCGAAGCGCACCCACCGAGTCGGCGTAAGGGATGCCGGGGTCGGGCCGGTGGAACTGGTACAGACCGATCGCGTCGACGCCGAGACGGCGCGCGGAGGCCTTCGCCGCTCGCTTCAGGTACTCCGGATCACCGTTCACGGTCCAGGAGCCGTCACCGGGCCGGAGGTGCCCTCCCTTGGTGGCCACGAGCACATCGCTCGTGTCGTGCCCGTAGGAACGGAGCGCTCGGGCGATGAGCTCTTCGTTGTGACCCACCTCAGCCGCGTCACGGTGGTACGCGTCGGCGGTGTCGATGAGTGTCACACCGGCATCGAGGGCGGCGTGGATCGTGGAGATCGCCCTCGCCTCGTCGGGCCGTCCTTCGATCGAGATCGGCATCCCGCCGAATCCGATCGCGCTGACAGCTCGGTTTCCGATGGTGCGCTGCTGCACAAAGATGCCTTTCGTCGAAACGGGGATGTGCTTCTACGCTAGGGATCGACGGACTAGAAGTAAAACAAGTGACAGTCATGCAATCCAGAAGCGGAGTAGATCAATGGATGTGCGTCAGATGGAGTACCTGATCGCCCTCGCCGACGAGCAGCAATTCACCCGAGCGGCAGCCGTGTGCGGAGTGTCGCAGTCGGGGCTGTCAGCTGCGATCCGCAGTCTCGAGGACGAACTCGGCACCCCGTTGTTCACCCGCACCACCCGCCGGGTCGATCCCACCGACGCCGGACTCGCGCTGCTCCCCTTCGCCCGCGCCGCCCTCGCCCAGCTGACAGCGGGCCGTGATGCGGTCGTCCGCGCGACCAACTCGCCCTCGGGGCGGCTCCGGGTCGGAGCGGAACAGTGTCTCGGCGTGATCGATGTCCCGCCGCTGCTGGAACGGTTCCACCGCCGGTACCCGCTGGTGGACATCCACTTCACTCAAGCCGGCTCCCACGACCTCGTCAGTCACGTCAGGGCCGGGGAGCTGGATGTCGCGTTCGTCGCGACCACCGAGCACCTCGCGACAGCCAACAGCGTCGAGCTGGGACGCCGCCCCGTGGTCCTCCTGACCCCACCGGACCATCCGCTCGCCGCCGCACCCGAGGCGGAATGGGAGCAGTTGCGCGACCGCGACTTCATCGACTTCCGCGAAACCTGGGGCGTGCGTTCCCTCAACGATGCCGCGTGTGCGACCCACGCGGTTGCACGACGGGTGCGATGCACCGTCGATGACATCCACACCCTCCTCGACCTGATTCACCGCGGCCTCGGCATTGCTCTCGTCCCACAGCACGTCGCGGCCAAACCTCAAGCCACGGGCCTTGCCACTATTCATCTGCCCGCCGCCTCGACACCCGAATGGATCGTCTCCGCGATCACATCCACCCAGGCTGAGGCATCGGCCTCGCTTCTCCTCGAAATCGTCGAGAGCGACCATTCGTCCGACCTCGTGCACGCTTGACGAACCCCGTAACAGCCGAGGGCTGTCGACGCCCATGCCTGACCGCGCCCCAGCGCGTCCACGCTCGGGCGGGGAGCCATCCCCAGCAAGACACACATTGTTCAAGACAGACATTGTTCTTGACAGACATTGTTCTTGACCCACAACGTGCGATACAGACCTGGCTTCGCTCTTCGACGGCTCCGCGGCGGGTGCCGTTTCAGTCAAGCCTCTTATTGTGGAGCATAGGAGATTCGAACTCCTGACCTCTTCGATGCGAACGAAGCGCGCTACCAACTGCGCCAATGCCCCAAGTGCCTATGAAGAATATCACGCCGCCGAGGGACCTGACGGCCACGGGGGTGACGGCCGACGCGACAGCCCGACCGGCTAGCCGGCGACCCGCCTGCGCCGCAGCACGTCGTCGAGATCCGACATACCGGGCTCGGTCTCGCCGACGATGCCCATGCTCGCGAAGCGGCTCTGCGTGACCGCTGCGGGCGCAGCGGAGACGGGCGCAGCAGAGACAGAGGCGGCGGATGCCGCGGCCGGCCGCTCCACGCGGGGCTGCATCGGCCGCACGGGCTGAACCGGCCGCAGACGTCGTGGCGCGGCGACGGCGCCGTCCGAGCGTTCGGCCTCGCGCGCGCGTTCCTCGAGCGCCGCCAGGGCCGCGGCCTTGCGCAGCTCCGCGGCGGCGTCGGCCGAGGCCATCGCAGCCGCGGCGACCGTTCCGCGCGACAGGTGCAGCGGTTTGGGCAACGGCTGCGGGGTCCAGGTCTGAGCTTCGGCCGGCTCCTGCTCGAAGCCGAGGCTCACGGGCTCGAAGGCCGCCGCCGGGGCGCGCTGCGCCGCGGGGGCCGCGACCCGGTTCGCCCTCGCGGAGGCGGCGAGGCGGCCGAGCGAGACGAACGCGACGGTGCCGGTCACGAGCGAGCCGAGCAGCAGCCAGGCGGGCGCGCCGGTCATGAGCATCACGAGGCCGGCGACGAAGGCGGCGACGCTCGCGAGCAGCAGGAGGGATGCCCAGGCACGGAGGGTGCGGCGGTGACGCGCGGAACGAGCAGGGGTGTTCAGGCGCAGTCTCGCCGCGGCCGCGGCATCCGCTGCTGCACGGGACTCGGCCTTCGCGCGGGCCTCGGCCTTGCGCAGTGCGCGCTGCTGTTCGGAGACCTCGCGGGCCCGCGTCTCGACGTGGACCTCGTCGGGAACCTCGGCCGTCTCGGCGAGAACCCGAAGCGTCTGCTGCAGCCGCACGGCGTTGCGCTCGGTCGCCAGATACTGACGCCGGCGGAACCAGGTGGGCATGAGGTACGCGATCCACAGGAGCGCGGCGATGGCGACGATGATGCCCCCACCCAGAAAATCAGCGCTCATACTCACACGGTAGGAGCGCGGCCCACCGCCGGCCCTGATTGCGGCGGCGTGTTCGGCGATCGGATGCCGAACCCGCCGGTGAACCGGTGGGATGAGCCCTGCCCGTCGGATGAGCCCGGCCCGTCGGATGAGCCCGGCCGGGTGAGCCCCGTCAGGGCTCGGTGCGCAGCGGTTGCGCCGCGGCGATCCGATCCGCTTCGCTCGCGACGCCGACACCGGCCGGAACCCGCCCGCCGAGCCACCGGCTGAGCACACCCTCGCGCACCTCCTCGGCGACGAGCGCAAAGGTGAAATGGTCACGCCAATCCCGGTCGATGTGGATGTAGCGCCGCCGCAGCCCCTCGTAGCGGAAGCCGAGCTTCTCGACCACCCGCAGGGAGGGGCCGTTCTCGGGCCGGATGCAGATCTCCATCCGGTGCAGGCCGAGCTGGGTGAAGCAGTAGTCGGTCGCGAGGGCGACCGCCGTGGGCGTCACGTTCTTGCCGGCGAAACGCTCCGACACCCAGTAGCCGATCGTCGCCGAGCCGAGCGAGCCGTAGGTCACCGACGACACGTTGAGCTGCCCGGCGAGCTCGCCGTCGTAGTCGATGATGAACGGCAGCCCGAGACCCGCACGCGCATTCTGCTGCAGAGAGCGGATGCCGGCCCGCGCGTCGAACGGAACGGAGCGCCCCGGGCTGGTCGCCTCCCACGGCCGCAACCACGAACGGTTGTCGAGCAGCTCGCGTTCGAGCTGACGGGCATCCCGCAACCGGATCGGCCGGATCGAGATGTCGCCGTGCTGCAGGGTCGGTATCAGGGCTGGCAACAGGGTGGCGGTTTCTCTCTAGTCCTCGAAGCCCGCCACGAACGACTTCAGCCACGGCTTGAGCTCCGCGCCGAGGTCGTCGCGGTCGCACGCCAGCTGGATGACGGCCTTGATGTAGTCGGCACGGTCGCCGGTGTCGTAGCGACGGCCGCGGAAGACGACCCCGTAGACGCCGCCCGTGCCCTCGACGTCGTGCGCCATGGTCTGCAGGGCGTCGGTCAGCTGGATCTCGCCACCGCGCCCGGGCGCCGTGTTCTCGAGGATGCCGAAGACCTCGGGGCGCAGCACGTAGCGGCCGATGATCGCGAGGTTCGACGGCGCCTCGGCGGGATCGGGCTTCTCGACGAGCTCGATCACCTTGACGACATCCGGGTCATCGGTCGGCTCGACCGCGGCGGCGCCGTAGAGGTGGATCTGCGAGGGGTCGACCTCGAGCAGGGCGATGACGGTCGTGTTGCGCTTCTGCTGCTCGTCGAGCATCTTCGACAGCAGCGGGTCGCGGGCGTCGATGAGGTCGTCGCCGAGCAGCACGGCGAACGGCTCGTGCCCCACGTGCTTCTTGGAGCGCAGCACGGCGTGGCCGAGACCCTTCGGGTCGCCCTGGCGCACGAAGTGCACGTCGGCCAGGTCGCTCGAGTAGGTGACCCGGTGCAGGCGGTCGACGTCGCCCTTCTTGCTGAGCGTGTCCTCGAGCTCGGTGACCCGGTCGAAGTGGTTCGCGAGAGCGTTCTTGTTGCGGCCCACGATCATCAGCACGTCTTCGAGCCCCGCGTTCACGGCCTCTTCCACGACGTACTGGATGGCCGGTTTGTCGACGACGGGCAGCATCTCTTTGGGAAGAGCTTTGGTTGCCGGCAGGAATCGGGTGCCGAGTCCAGCTGCAGGGATGACCGCCTTGGTGATGGTGAATGCCATGGTCGCTACATTATCGGTCCGCATCGTTTCTTGCGTTACGAAAGGGTTTCACGACCGGTACTTTTGCGATCCTCACGTCGTCCTCGCACCCCGCTCGGCCGCTGCCTGACAACACCCTCCGGCCGCGCGCCTAGAATGGCTCGCATGCCACATGACGTCGCGCATCAGAAGCGCGCGCTCCGAGCCGAGTTGCGAGAGCGACGCCAGAACATGACCTCCTCCGAACGCGAGGCGGCGGATGTCGGCATCACCCAGAACCTCCAAGCGGTCACCCTCGACCTCTCCGCACGATCGATCTCGTGCTACCTCTCCGCGCAGAACGAGCCGAACACCCGGCCGTTCCTGCGGTGGGCCGCCGACCAGGGCATCCGCATCCTGTTTCCCGTGACCCGAGAAGACGGCCTGCTCGACTGGACGGTCGGCGAGGACGCCATCGAGGTCGAGGGGCTCTTCGGCGTGCCCGAGGTCTCCGGGGTCACACTCGGGCCGATCGCGATCAACGACGTCGACCTCATCATCGTGCCGGCCGCGGCGATCGACGAGAGCGGCCTGCGGATGGGCTGGGGCCGGGGCTATTTCGACAAGACCCTCGGTTCGATGGAAAAATGTCCTCCGGTGTACGCCGTCATCTTCGACGGCGAACTGGTGGACTCGGTGCCCCGCGAGGTGCACGACCAGCCCGTCGACGGCGTCGTGACACCCACGAGAATCGTCACGTTCTAGCAGTCCCGCAGCGGCCCGCAGCGCCCCGTTCGCCGCCTCTGCCCCATGACAACCCAGTCCCACGACAACCCAGTCCCACGACCCAGCTCTCGGAGTGACCATGCCAACCTATTCGTACAAGTGCACAGAGTGCGGCAACGCGTTCGACATCCAGCAGGCCTTCTCGGATGCCTCGCTCACCGAGTGCCCCGTATGCGGTGGTCGCCTGCGCAAGGTCTTCAACACCATCGGCGTCACCTTCAACGGCTCGGGCTTCTACCGCACCGACTCGCGCACCGACTCGCGCAGCGGATCCCGGAGCTCCGGCTCGAGCGGCTCGGGCGCGTCCGGCGGCTCGGGCGAGAAGCCGTCGAGCGGTGAGAAGCCGTCGAGCGACAAGCCGAGCACTCCGGCGCCGAGCGCCACCCCGGCCGCGGCGTCGAGCTCGGGGTCGGGCTCTGGTTCGAGCTCAGGCTCTGGTTCTGGCTCGGGTTCTGGTTCGAGCGGGAGTTCGAGTTCGGGCGCGGCATCCTCGTCCAGCTGACCGAACACGCCGACAATGGTGAGCACGCACTGATCCGCCCACGCAGCTAGGGAAGCGTCCCGGAAAGGAAGACCCATGATCCAGGGTTTCAAAGAGTTCATCGTTCGAGGCAACGTCATCGACCTCGCGGTCGCGGTCGTCATCGGCGCCGCCTTCACCGCGGTCGTCAATGCGATCGTCACCGGCATCTTCAACCCGCTCATCGGGGCGATCTTCCAGGCCGACAGCCTCGACGGCCTCTCCTGGACGATCCCCGGCCCCGGCCCGGATGCCGTCATCCTCTACGGCTCGGTGATCGGCGCGATCATCCAGTTCCTCATCGTGGCCGTGGTCGTGTACTTCGTCTTCGTCATGCCGATCAACCATTTCAAGCGCCGAGCCGAGCAGCGCCGCAAGGCGGGCGAGACGGAGCCCGCCGACACTCCCCCGACCGAGCTCGACCTGCTCATCGAGATCCGCGACCTGCTGGCGAAGGATGCCGCACCGCGCGAGCACAAGCACGCCGACTGAGAGGGACCACGGCCTGAGCGGGCTCTCACCAGTGCGGCGGGCGCTCGCGTTTCAGGCGCTCGTCGTTGGGGTCGTCGGTGTCGCCCCAGGCCCACGCGGTGTCCTCGCTCGCCTTCACGGGCGAGTCGGCACCGCCTGAGCTGGAACTGCGCGAACCCGCGCTTCGCGAGACGGCACTGCCTGAACCGACACCACCCGAACCCGCGCTGCGCGAGGCGGCACTGCCTGAACCGACGCCGCCTGAACCGACGCCGCCTGAGCCGGCGCCGCGCGGGTCGCTGACAGTGCGCGGATCGCCGACGCTGAGCGGATCCCGCCTCGCCGCCGGGATGGAGTGCGGCGTCGGGTCACTGCCGGGCACGCCCGGACGCTGCGCGCGGCGGCTGCGGCGACGTCCGTGCTCGCCGCCGGAAACGTCCTGACCAGCCTGCTCTGCCGCCCGCACGTCCGCCTGCCCCGCCCCCTGGGCGTCCGCCTGCACGTCCCCCCGTTCCGTCCCGTCGCCCGTCTCAGCCATGCCTTCCAGCGTAGACGCGCCCGCTCCCACTCAAAACGACGGACTTTCCGGCCAATACCGCTGTTTCAGGCGCGAAAACTGCCGTTCGGGCCGGAAAGTCCGTCGTTTTGAGTGAGGTTTTGAGCGGGGGGGGGGAGGAGGAGAGGAGGGTGAGTGGGGCGTGGGTGAGGAGGGGCTCAGCGCAGCGGGAGCAGCGGGGCCGTCTCGGCGAGCTGGTCGCGAACGCCCAGCACCGTCGCGACACGCTGTGCCACGGCATCCGGATTGCTGAACAGCTCGAAGCTGTGCACACGGATGTAGTGCCAGCCGAGTCGCCGCAGCACCTCGGGGCGCAGACGCAACGACTCGCGCAGGCTCGCGCGGCCCACGGCGGAGTCCGTCTCGACGACCACCGCCCGGCCGGCGACCGTCGCGACGAGCTGCAGTTTCTCGCGGTAGCCGAGCGACACGATCATGCCCATCCGTTCGAGGCGGGCGGCCAGGTCGAGCAGCATGGGCTCGCTGTCGTCGGGCATCGGGTCGATCGCGGCCCGCGCCTCGGTCTCGGCGAGCACGTTGGCGAGCGCGAGCAGGCCGTGCCTCTTGCGGTCGTCGTCGATGTCTTCGGGGCGGAAGCACGACACGATGTCCATCGAGCGACGCGCGCGCGTCATGCCCACGGCGAGCAGGCGGTCGCCGCCCGGCTCGGCGAGGGCGCCGAAGTTGGAGAGCATCCGGCCGTGCGGTGTGCGGCCGTAGCCGATCGAGAAGATCACCCGGTCGCGACTCTGCGCGACCGACTGCTCGAGGGTCGCGACGGTGAACGGCTCGGCCCGGTCTTTGAGGATGAAGTCGCTGAGGTCGGAGCGCTTCGCAAACGCCTCGAGCACCGCCTGCTGCACGCGCACAGCGTGCCGGGCGCTCGCGGTGATGACCATGAGCGACTCGCGCGGCCGGTTGATCGCGTGGTCCATGACCAGGCCCACGACCTTGTCGACCTCGGCGTCGACGCTCTCGACGGCGCCGCTGCTCTCGTCGGGCATACCACGCCCGCCGAGCACGTAGTTGAGCGTGATGCTGCCGTGCCCGAGGAAGCTCCCGGCCCACGGGAGGGAGTCGATCTTGCCCGCGTAGAAGCGGCGGTTGACGAGCTCGGCGAGGTCCTCGCCGCCCGCGCGATAGCTGCGGGTGAGAGTGAGGGTGGGCAGCAGCTCGCCCAGACGGCCGAGCGCGGAGTCGGCGTGCAGGGCGTCGACGTCGAGCGGCTCGCGGGCCGCGGCATCCTTGCCCGCACTGCCCGCACTGCCTGCACTGCCCGCACCTGCGCCGCCGGCGCCCGAACCGTCGACGATGCCGACCTCGAAGGCCGAGGGGGTCTGGGTCACCGGGTCGCCGAACGCGACGACCTGCTTGGCACGACGGATCGCCGACACGTTCTCGGCGAGGGTCGTCGCCCCCGCGTCGACGAGGAAGACGGCGTCGAACTGGATGTCGCTCGAGATCGCGGGCACCTCGTACGGCGAGGCGAGCCACACGGGCGCGAGGGTTCGGAAGAGATGCGGCGCGGCCTCGTGCAGGGCATCGGCCGTCGCTTTGTCTGTTGTGAGCGCGCTGTCGGCCTTGAGCAGTCGGCGCAGCTCGGATGCCTCCTGCGGCCAGTCGATGACGCCCACCTTCCAGGTCTCCGCGAGCAGCCAGGCGAGCAGCTGCCCCGCGGCCGAGGCGTGCGCCTCGTCGACGAGACGGAAGTCGGCCTCGAGCCGGTCGAGCACACCCGTGTTGGCGTTGAGCAGCGCCTTGTCGGTCGCGAGCGCGTGCTCGAGCACGGACTGCCACCAGGCGAGCTCGAGCTCCGCCGCGACATCCGCCGGCGGAACGTGCCGCGACGACAGGTCGGCCAGCAGCGGGTCGAGCTCGAGCTCGCGCAGACGTGCGAGCAGGGCGACGCGCTCCTGCAGGTTGGCGAGCACCTCGGACTCGGCGGCCAGGCCGGCCACCTTGCTCACCAACTCCGTGATCGGCTGGTTGGCGAGCTGGTCGGGGGTTCCCTGGATGCCGAGCGGGGCGTCGAGCGTCGCGAGGTCTTCGAAGACCCGCTGGAACGCGACCTGCACGTCGGCGATGCCGATGGGCACCTCGGGCGTCGCCCCGGCGACGACGTAGCGCTGCCAGAGCGTGCGCTGCTGCTGGATGCGCCGCAGGCTCGCGTTCAGATCGCTCACGTGCACACCCGGGCGCAGGTACTCCATGGCGTGCTTGCGCAGGCGGCGGCGGTTGACCGACGACATGTCGGGTGTGTCACGGCGAGAGGATGTCGCGGCGATGAGCTCGGTGAGCGAGCGGTCGAACACCGACGGCGAGAACCGGTCCAGCGTCTCGCGGATGTCGAGGAGCAGGCGCAGGTAGATGCCGAGCTCCGTGATGGTCTCGAAGGGACGCATCCGGGTCTGGCCGATGAGGTCGTAGGCGCGCTCGAGCAGGCGGGGCAGCTCGATCTGGTTGAGCTTCTTGGCGAGCTCGTGGGTCGCGCTCGCCTCCGCCGTCGAGCTGAAGGATGCCCCGTACCAGGGCGAATCGCCCGGACCGTAGCGGAACTCGCCCAGCGATGCCGCCTGCACGAGGTTGCGCGCGGCTCCGGCCCTGTCGTGCGCGAGAGCCTCGACGCTGTGCCGTTGCAGGCGCGCCGTCGTCGCGGGAGGGGTGGGGAGCAGGGCGAGGCGGGCGAGCTCTCCGAGCGCGTCGAGCACCGAGACCCCGGTCGCCGGGTCGCGGTGGGTGAGCGCCGCACGGTAGTCGAGCAGCACCTTGCGCAGGCGCACGAGGGCGTCGTCGACCTCGGCGACCTTCGGCTGCGTGGCCTTCTCGTTGCGCGCGATCGAGTGCACGAGGTCGCGGCGCAGGGTGCGCGTCGTGACCGCGAGGCCGGGCAGGCCGACCTGGCTCAGGCGGTGGGCGATGCCGTCGAGGCTCGAGCGGCGGGCGCTCACGACGAGCACGCGCTTGTGCTGCGAGGTGAGGGCTCCGATGGCGTTGACGATCGTCTGGGTTCCGCCCGTGCCGGGCAGTGACTTGACGACGAGGGAGTTGCCGGCGGCGACCTGCGCGACGACGTTCTCCTGCTCGCTGTCGGCGTCGAGCAGCAGGTTGTCGGTCACCGGGGGGCGGGCGTCCTGACTGACCCATTCGACCGGCTCGTAGGACTCCTCGATGCGGCGGCGCGAACGCGGGTTGCCGGCGAGGGCGTCGAGAACGGGATGCTCGAGGTCACCGGCATCCGCGAGCATGTCGTGCGAGACGTCGGCGAACGACGAGACGACGAGACGCGGCTGCACGTTGAACCAGGCGAGGTGCGAGGTGAGTCCGCGCAGGCGGTCGATGACGGGCTGCGGCTTGAAGGCGCCGTTGGAGAGGGCGAGCGAGACGAAGGCTTCGGCATCCAGCGTGATCTGGAACTGCTCGTGCAGGGCCGCCGCGAGCGCGGGATTGAGGAACGGCCTGCCCTTGAGCTTGAGCTCGTAGTCGCGGCCGTAGCGGCGGATCGCGACGGGGCGCAGCAGAACCGGCGCCGTGTACTCGCGCTCCTCGCGCCCTTCGCCGTGCTTCCACTGGGCGAGGCCGATCGCGAGATGCACCGCCTCGATGCCGCGCACCGAGCGCAGCTCGATGCCCTTCGAGGTGATGTTGCCGGCCGCGAGGCGGGCGTTGCGCAGGGCGACCTCGTCGCGGATGAGGCTCGACAGCAGCACGGTGTGGCCCGTGATGAACTGGGGCAGCCCGCCCGGGTGGGTCGTCGAGAGCTCGATGCGGGTCGCGGTGGTGTCGACGAAGTGCAGGAGCGGCGAATTGCCGCCGACCGCCGCGAGCTCGGAGCGCCAGCGCGCCCAGGCCGGCTCCGCGATGTTGCCGGCGACGAGGCTCGGGTCACCCAGGCTCAGGGCATGGGGAGACGTCGTGTTCTGCCACGCGGGGTCGTTCTGCTGATCGAGCTCGGAGAGGAGCTCGTCGTCGTCATTTCTTCTATCCAGGCGCCACACACGGCCACCCTACGTGCGGCGCGGGGAAATCCCTGGTAGCACCGCCGAGTTTCGCGCGACTCGCGGGCGAGGCGTCACGAGGATGCCATCGCCGTTCTGCACACCGCGCACATTTGTTACACGTCCGTAACGCGAACAGTGCAATGCTACACATCACACCTTGGTTTGAATCTGCCCAGGATATGCCCTGAATCAGCTGAGTGTCATGGGGCATGAGTGCGGGGCGCCGAACCGGGGAATCGAGCCATCCGGCTCTCTCCAGATCAGTGAAGTGAACCAGATCAGAGAAGTGAATGAGCAGAGGAGAAATCTTGACATCGAAGCCAAGCCAACGGCGTGCGCGCCACTGGCGAGCAGGAGTCGCCATCGCGGCGGCGGCGGGCATCTTTGCTGTGGCTGCCGCCTCCAGCAGTGTCGCTATGGCGGCGCCCGCGGATCCGACACCCATCGATCCCGGCGTTCTCGATCCTGTCGATCCTCAGGACTGGAAGAACATGGACGACATGACCTGGGATGACTACACCCCGGTTCCCAACACCGACTGGGCCAACGACACCGAGGGCTCGGAGCGTCCGTTCCACGGCGCGGTCGTGCTGCTCGACTTCACCAATCAGCCGTTCCTCGTCACGCAAGACCAGGGCTCCCACACCTTCGGCAACCCCTCGGGGCTCGCGCACAACATCCCTCGCGACGACGTGCCGCAGTTCTACCTCGATCTGCTGAACACTCCGAACGAGCTGAACCACGGCCGCACCATCAACGAGTACTGGATGGAGCAGACCGGCGGGCGTCTGAGCGTTCAGATGGAGGCCTTCGGCCCCTACGAGCTCCCGGGCAAGATCGAGGAGTACGGCCTCAACGACAGCTTCAACAAGCCCAACGCGGCGTTCTGCCCCCAGGGCGAGAGCTGCAACAAAGACATCCGTCGTGACGCGCTCAGCCTCTGGTCCGCCGACATCGGGGTGCCCAACCCCCTCACCGAGTTCGACGAGGTCTTCTACATCACCGCCGGCCACGACGAGTCCACGACGTGGGAGGAGTTCGGCCGCATGCTGTTCGAGAACCCGGAGGACGTGACCGACACCTTCGGCCCGCCGCGTGACGAGAACGGCGTCGCACTCGACCAGAACGGGGCGCCGATGGCCAATGCCGCCAAGACCCGGTACATCCCGTGGACCTCGTGGTCGGCCGCCATCAACCACTGGCCGAACGCCAACTTCCCGTCGCGGGGGAACGCCGGCAACTCGACGCAGGCCGAGTCCTCGGGTATGGGAACCTTCGCGCACGAGTTCAGCCACATCCTCGGCATCTCCGACAACTACGGAAACCCCTTCGGCACGGAAGCGGCCGACGGCGGGCCTCTGCGCGACACGAGCGGGCCGTTCGACGTGCTCGCCCGCGGTCAGTTCGGCGGCCCGGGTGGCACCCACCAGCGCTGGGGCGTCCCCTCGGTCGCCGGCGGCTCGCAGCCCGCGGGCGTGGCGCTGCGCAACCGCATCAACCTCGACCTGATCGATCTCTACACGCAAGACGCGCAGACCGGTGAGGCGACGGGCAACCTGATCACGCTCACGCAGGAGAGCCTCAACGCCCAGGGGTCGATCGTGACGAACCTGACCGCACGCGCCGTGATGCTCCCCGGAAAGCCGACGGGCATCAACATCGCCTTCGAGCGCCCCAAGGATGCGCTCGGCAACGTGCTGGTCGACAGCCGCGGACGGCCGCTCAGCGGCGACGACTCCAACGGCAGCTGCACCCGCGCGGCCCAATGGGACTGCGACGGCGGCAACTTCGACAACTACACCCTCGAGGTGCTGGACCGCATGGGCACGGACTCGTTCCTTCCCGACCACGGCGTCCTGATCTCGAAGACGAAGAACGCCGACAGCAACCCGTTCATCTGGGCGATCGACGCCAACCCCGAGAACATCGACACCGTCGACTACGTGCGCCCGGACGGCACGCCGATCATGATCACGCGGGGCGACCAACGTCAGCTCAACGACGGCCTGTTCCACGCCGGCAACGACTCGGGCTCGGAGTACGAGTACGTCGACGAGGTCAACCGTCTGCAGTTCTACGTCGTCGACATGAAGCGCGACGACGACGGCCTGCTGAGCTACGACGTGGCGGTGCGTTCGCTCGACAACCCCGGCCCCCAGGTGCGAGGGCTCGCGCTCGGCGAAGGAACCGTCACCGGTACGACGGATGACGACATCGCGCAGTGCACGGTCCCGCTCACGAACACGGGCGGTGCTGTCACCAACGCGCTGGCGAACAGCGACATCTACCGCATCACGACGAGCGTCGACGACCGGAACTGGACGCCGTCCACGCCGAGCAGCATCGTGACCGCGGAGACGGGTGAGACGATCACGGTTCCCGTGTACCTCGAGCACGGGGCCGTCACCGCGTCGACGGCCACGCTGACGGTGACGGCCACCTCGGAGAACGACCCGACCAAGACCCAGTCCGTCGACTGCGTCATCACGGCCGCGGCCGTCCCGACAGACGAGCCGACGGATGTGCCCACGGACACGCCGACCGACGAGCCCACCGGTGAGCCCACCGACGCGCCGACCGACGAGCCCACCGACGCGCCGACCGATCCGAGCACCACGGTGCCGGCCGACACGGGATCCGACGCAGGATCGGATGACGGGAGCTCCGGCGCTCTCGCGAGCACCGGAGTCGGCGCCGAGCTCCCGATCGCGCTGGTGGGCGGCCTCGGCCTCCTCCTGCTCGGCGGTATCCTCGCGACGATCACCGTCCAGCGTCGCAGACGGCGTTCCGCGGAAACGCTGTAACCAGACAGACACGCTGCAACCAGACAGACACGCTGCAACCAGGGTGTCCTAACCGACGGCCGAGACACGGCGGCCCAGAAGCGGCGCCCGGAGTTCACCCGAACCCCGGGCGCCGCTTCCGTCCGACATCCCACGGCGACCCCACCGCGCACGCGCTAGCGTCGAGGGATGACACGCGGAATCGACGAGCCGGATGCCCGCGGGCGCACCGGGCTGCACCTCACCGGGCGAGACCTCGCCGGCAACCCGCGCGTGAAGGTGCGCGACGTGCAGGTGCTCTCCTCCGACTGGTACGTCACCCGCACGACGACCTTCGACTTCCGGCATGCCGACGGCCACTGGAGCACGCAGAGCAGGGAGACCCACGATCGCGGCAACGGCGCGACCATCCTGCTCTACGATCTGCAGCGACGAGTCGTGCTGCTCATCCGCCAGTTCCGCTTCCCCGCCTACGTGAACGGCCACCCCGACGGTGTGCTCCTCGAGGCCCCCGCAGGCCTCCTCGACGATGACGAGCCGGATGCCGCCATCCGCCGTGAGGCGATGGAGGAGACCGGCCACGACATCGGCGAGCCGCAGCACCTCTTCGACGTCTACATGAGCCCCGGTTCGGTCACGGAGAAGCTGCACTTCTACGCCGCGCCGTTCAGCAGCGCCACCCGCACCTCGGCCGGCGGCGGCCTCGTCGCCGAGGGCGAGGACATCGAGCTCGTGGAGCTCGGCCTCGACGACGCCCTCGCTGCGATCGGCGACACGATCGTCGACGCGAAGACGATCATGCTGCTGCAGTGGGCTGCGCTGTCGGGGCCGTTCGGCGCGAGCCGACCACGGGATGCGGCCGGAACGCGTGACGACACCGACGCCGGACACCCGTGACTCCGGGCGCCTCGCCTCAGATGTTCTCGAAGTCTCCGAAACCGTACTCGTCGACGTGGTGCGGATAGACGCCGTAGTCGATCGACGACTCCGACAGCCGGCGCAGCCGTGCCGTGATGTCGGTGACCGCGACCGATCCGTCGAGCTCGTCGGAGCGCGGGCTCTCTGAGACCGGACCCTCCGAGACCGGGCCCTCTGAGACAGGACTGCCCGAGGGCGACCGGCCTGAGCGGGACCTGTCTGAGTACGGCCTCTCCGAGATCGCCACGAGCGGGGTCAGGGGCGTCAGCAGGAGGGCGGCCTCGGTGACCCGCCCGTCGTCGAGGACGATGGGGATGTCGATCGAGTCCGCGATCGACCGCCGCGACAGAGCCATCGCGTAGGCCAGAACTGCATCGGCAACGTCGTCACTCGTCCGGAGCGTGCCGCTGCCGTAGAGGATACGTTTCATGGTGCCACTCTGCCCGACTCGTCGAGCGGGTCGCCAGGGGCTTGCAGGATCACAGGAGCGGGCGTATAAACCCGCACGGGATGGCCGCTCGGGATGGTCCGTCCCCGCGTGTGAGAGCCTCCGACTCCGCCGAGCGGACGGCTCAGCGGAGCGGACGGCTCAGCCGAGGGGCTTGAGCTCGACGACCTTCGCGTCCCAGGGGCAGTAGTTGTCGGAGGTGAGGCTCCCGTCCTCGACGGCCGACGGCAGTCCGTCGCAGACCCCCGTCGTCGCGTCGGCGAACTCGAGCGTCGCGGGATCGATGTGCCAGGTCCACGGGGAGTTCACGTCGCCGTCGCCGTCGCGCACGATCTCTCCGTTCGGGATCCGGCCCTCCTCGCCCCCGTTCTGCAGCTCGACGACGTGCTGGACGAGCTCGTCGGTGTCCAGCTCGATCGAGTAGCGCTCCGAGCCCGCCACCTCGAAGGTGACGACGGCCGGGGCGGAGATCTCGGACGAGCCACCGCCGCTCTGGCATCCGGCCAGGGTGGATGCCGCGAGCACAGCGGCCACAACGGCGAAACAGGTTCTACGGAACACGGGCACATCCTCCGGGAGTCGAGTCGAGCGTGAGATCGGGCTCCGGATCCCGAGCGTCGAGAACCACGGATCGAGAAGCGGAACCGAGACAGAACATGGTCCCACAGCGCCTCCCGGCAGCGCATCCCGATGTCGCGATATGCATCCCGGCCGGGCATCCCCCGCACCATCGTCGGCAGGTGAGCTCCGCACCCGCGCTGCGCCGCAGCCGTCGGGCGAATCGGTCGTCGGACGAGTCGGTCGTCGGGCGGGTCAGCCGTCGGGCGGGTCAGCCCCCGGACAGCCGGCGCGTCAGCCCCCGGTCAGTCGTCGGTCGCGAAGAGCACGCAGTACCGCCCGAGCTCGACGGTGTCGGCATCGTACGAGTCGCCGTCGAAGGCGACATCCTGCACCATGATGACGGTGAAGAACCCGTAGCGGCCGTCGGCCTCCGAGGTGAAGACCGAGTCCGTCGTGCTGAAGACGCCGCCCTCCTGCTCGAAGAAGATGCCACCGGAGAGCGGCACGGCGCTGCCGTCATCCTGGATGTACGAGATGTCGTACGAGTAGCTGGGCGCGCGCGACTCGTCGTGGGCGTCGTAGGCGAACGAGAGCGGGGTGCCGTCGCCGAAGATCGCGCCGTCGTCGGGGTGCACGCTCATCGCCGGATCGCTGAAGAGCTCATAGCCGGCGGAGGTGCCCCCTGCGCACCCTCCGCCTGCGTCCGAGCCGGCTGCGCCGTCATCCGGGTCGACCCCCGCCGACGTCTCCGATGTGTCCGGCGCTTCTGCATCCGGCACCTCGACTGCATCCGCCGCGGTCGCCTGCGCCCCTGTCTGTGCGGTGGTCGGTGCGGTGGTCGGTGCGGTCGCGCATCCCGCGAGAAGCAGAGCGGATGCCGCGACCACGGCGATCCTGCCGATCAGGTTTCGGCGGTCCCCCGCGCCGTATGCAGTCATGCCCCCATGATCCCGGGCGAGACGGACGAGCCATAGTGGGGTTCTCGCTTATTCATTTGTTCATGCGCCTATCGCGAGCCCCGTGAACCGCACGTCGAGCGAACGGCCTGCGGGCCTGCTGGCGCGTCTGCCGCTGGTGCATCCGCTGCGGGGTACGTCTACAGCGGTGTAGGTCTACAGCGGGTGCCCCTGCTGCGCTGTGCCCCTGCTGCGGGGTTCCCCTGCTGCGCTGTGCCTCTACGGCGATGCGTCGATCGCCGCCACGGATCCGTCGATATCGCGCTCGCGTGCCGTCGAGGCGATCCCCACCCGGGATTCGAGGCCCCACCGTCGCAGCACCTCGCTGACGTGCTTCTCGACGGTTTTCACGCTGATGCCGAGCTCGGCCGCGATCGCGGCATTGGTCAGCCCCCGAACGATGAGCTCGACGAGCTGCTGCTGGCGACCGGTGATCGGCGCGAGCGCGGCGGCGCCAGACCCGCCAGCACCCCCAGCATCCCCAGCACCCCCAGCACCCCCAGCACCCGCGATACCCCCGGAACCGCCGTCACCCACGGCACCCTTGGCATTCATAACACCCCCGATACTGGTGCTGCCAGCACCCTCGGCACCCCCAGCACCCTCGGCACCCCCAGCACTGCCAGCACTCCCAGCACTCCCAGCACCCGCGACACTCCCAGCACTGCCAGCACTGCCAGCACTGCCAACACCTCGGGTATCCCCCGCACCTCCGACCCCGCTCCCAGCACCCCCAGCACCGCCGTCGCCCACGGCGCCCTTGGCATCCACAACACCCCCGATACCGGTGCTGCCAGCACCCTCGGCACCCTCGGCACTCCCAGCACTCCCAGCACTGCCAGCACTGCCAGCACTGCCAACACTGCCAACACTGCCAACACCTCGGGTATCCCCCGCACCTCCGACACCGCTCCCAGCACCCCCAGCACCCCCAGCACTGCCTGCGCATCCGACAGCCCCGGCACTCCCGGCACTCCCGGCATCCGGGTCTCTGCGAGGCGCGCCGGCGCGGGGGCGCATCCGGCCGACCATGCGGGTCGCGACCTCGAGACGCGAGGCCACGCCGAAGGCGGCCAGCACCCGAGACACGTGGATCTGGACCGTGTGCTCGGAGAGGTGCAACCGTGCGGCGATCGAGCGATTGGTGAGCCCGTCGGCGATGAGCAGTGCGACGTCGCGTTCTCGGGCGGAGAGTCCCTCCCACCCGCTGCCGGAGACGGGACGCAGGCGGCGCCCGGCCGCGCGCAGCTCGCGGGCAGCCGATCGTCGTGCGGCGATATGGCCGGTCGTGACAGCCGCGCTGGCGAGCGCCTCGAGTCGCGACGTCGCCGCACCGCTCCTGCGCGCGGCGACGTCGGCGCGAGCGAGCACGATCTCGGCCTCCGCCGCTTCGACGAGCCGCCCGTCGGCCGCCGCATGCTCACGGGACCGCTGAGCCCAGACGACCGCGCTCTCGGGTCGTCCAGCGAGCAGCTCGACCCGGCTGATGAGCCTCTCGACGGTCGGAGCGGAGATCGGATTGGCGAGCAGCGGGGCTGCACGCAGTGACCACGCCTCGGCGGCATCCAGGTCGGCGACGGCGACGGCGGCCGCGGTGAGCAGTTCCAGCCCGAGGGCTCGGTCGATGATGGGCAGCGCGTCGAGGCCGGCCGTGCGACCCGCGGCGAGCACGAACGACGCCGCGCGCGCGACATCCGCTGTCGCGATGAGACCGTAGGCGACGAGCAGGTAGCACCCGCTCGACAGGGCGTCGTTCGGCTCGGGCAGGCTGCGTTCGAGGCGGTCGGCCGTCGCCCGCACGGTGCCGCGCTGGGCAGCGTTGCCTGTGAGCAGGCACTGCGTCGCCTCGATGAGCAGGCGGGTCGCCGGGCTTCCCGCGGCGGCGAGCGCGCGGTCGGCGAGCTCGAGCGCCTCCGAGATCCGCCCCTGGAAGCCGAGCACCCGCACCCGCATGACGCGGATGACGTCGATGAACGCATGCGGACGTCCCCGCCCTTCGAGCGCACTCCCGCCGATCAAGCCCCCGTCGAGCACGGCCTCCCCGAGCACACCGTCGTCGGACACACCCCCGCCAGACACACCGTTGTCAGACACACCCCCACCAGACACACCGCTGTCAGACACACCCCCACCAGACACACCGTTGTCAGACACACCCTCGTCGAGCGCGCCCGATTTCAGCGCATCCCCGTCGAGCACGCCACCCCCGGCAAACACACCATCCCCGACGACCGCGCCATCCCCGCCATCCCCGTCGAGCACGCGATGTCCGGCACGCACGCCATCCCCGACGACCGCACCATCCGCGCCATCCCCGGCACGCACGCCGTCTCCGGCGTCGTCCTCGTCGAGAAAATGCTCGACGAGAACGTGCCGCTCGGGTGCACCCTGGAGGGACGAGTCGGGCGTAGCAGGCTGCGAACGGAGAGGCCGCCGAGGCCCGTCTTCGGAGAGGACGAGCTCGCGCGTGAACTCCAGCGCGAGGTCGAGCCGAGCGCAGGCGAGGGCGGCCTCGGCCAGCGCATAGACGATGAAGCTGCGCACGTCGTCGAGCGCGGCATCCACTGAGCGGATGTCGCGCGCCGCGAGCACGAGCGGATCGCACTCCTCTGCCCCTCCCGCCCCTTCTCCGAGCCCCTCTCTGGAAGCCTCTCCGCGCTCCCTCCCCCTGCGCTCCCTCCCCCTGCGCTCCCTCTCTCCGTGCTCCTTCTCTCCGTGCTCCTTCTCTCCCGGCGCCGCCTTCCCAGACGCGACGCCCGCGGACGCGACGCCCGCAGAGCTCGGGTGCGGCTGCTCGGGCGGCTCGAGCAGCCCGGCGATGGCGAAGGCGGACGCAGCCCGGGCGAGCATCACGGCTTCGGGGTCGTGGCCGGTCGCATCCGCCGCGAGTCTCGTTGCGAGTACGGCCGAGCGGCCGGCCGCGTCGTAGTCGCGCGCCCAGTACTCGCAGTAGGCCTGCAGGCCGAGCAGGAAGGGGTCGCCGCGTCCTGCTCGCTCCGTCGTGGTGTATTCACGCCGGCACCATTCGATCGCGGCGGGCACGTCCAGCGCGATGACGTACCCCAACGTCGCTCGCAGAGCGTTCCGTCTGCCCATAGCCGTGATGCTAGCGGTCGTCGGGCCGGCCGTCGCGAGTTCAGCCGCACGGATCTGACGCCGTCGGGCCAAGCCGCCTGGATTTCAGACCATTCGCCCTTCACGCCGCTGCGCGTTTCACGCCGCTGGATGCTTCACGCCACCCGGACGCTTCACGTCACCTCACCGTTCACGCTGCGAGCCAAGGCCCGCACACTTCCGCCCCGTCGTGGCCTTCGGCATGGATCGACGTCGGGCGGCGGGATGAAGTACGGGACATTCGCCCTCACGGTGATCTGCCAGCCCTGATCGTGAACGAGGTGATGGTGGAAAGAGCACAGCATCACCCCGTTCGCGAGATCGGTCGGGCCGTATCGAGACCACCATTCGATGTGATGGGCCTCTGCGTAGGACGGCGGGTGCTCGCAGCCGCCGAAACCGCAGCCGCCGTCGCGCTCGACCAGAGCGAGGCGTTGGGCACGGGTGAACAGACGGCGCGCCCGACCGAGGTCGAGCGGCTCGCTGCGGCCACCCAGCACCATCGGGATGAGCTCCGCGTCGGCAGCCAGCCGCCTGGCGGTCGCAGCCGAGATCGTCTCGTCGATCCCGTCGAGCTCGGCTGTTCCCCGCCCCGTCTGAAGCGATTCCAGACTCATCCGCACGACGACGGTGACGGGGGCGAGCTGCTGCCGTGCATCGGAGCACGCCGCTACGTGCCGGAAGATCTCGAACGCGGCATCCGCCCTCATCTGCGCGAGACTGCGCCGATCGACGACCGCCGGAGGAGCTGAGGGAGCCGGAGGAGCCGGAGGAGCAACGGCCTCGGGCGCCGCTGCATCGGCAGGGCCGTCGAAGCGGGGACCACGCTGCTCCTGCCGGAGGTCGCGCCCCACGAGGGCGTCGATCCCGGATCGCACGAAGACGGCGGACTCCGGCTCGAGCACCCAGACGACTCGCATCGTGCCGTCGGGCAGAGTCGTCATGGAGAGACGTCGCGACCGACGGCGTTCCTCGTCTCGCGGCTCGGCGCCGTCGTAGTCGATTCGATCGCGGACCGCTCGCGCGAGCACCGCCACGTCTTCGGTGGTGAGGCTCTGAGCTTCGGCCACGATCGCCTCCTCGGCGATGGCCACGACATCGTCTGCGCAGCGCTGCCGGGCTCGCTCGAGCTCCCGGACCACGGATGCCGAGGCATCCACACTCATCCGTTGCGCATCGATGGCCGTGCCCAGCAGCGGATACCGCGGGGGAAGGGGTTCCCCGGTCAGGCTCGCGCGAGGAGCGGTCGCCTCTCCCACGAGGCAGTACAGCTGAGCCCTCTGGCGCGGAAGATGCCACATCTCTGCCAGCATGGCCGCCGCCGACCCGTGCCCGCGCCGTTTCGCCCACCCCTCCGCACCGAGGCTGCTTCGCGAGTTCTGCACCGCGATGCCGGCGAGACGCACCTTCACGGCATCGAGCAGTGCCGACATCCGCTGCACGGTCTCCGCCAGACGCACGAACGCGCCGTCGTCGAGGCCGGGCGCGACACCCAGGCCGGACGAGGCACCCAGGCCGGACGAGACACCCAGGCCGGACGAGACACCCAGGCCGGACGAGACGTCAGCCCTGGGCATAACACCATGACCGGGCGCGACACCACCGCTGGACGCGACACCGATGCCTCCGATCACCGAGTGGACGGAATCGAGCAGGGCGAGCGCCTCGAGCTGCTCGCGCAACTCGGCAAGCGCATCGGGAGCTGTCGTTTCCATGGCTCAATCATCCCGAGAACCACCGACATTTCACTCATGATCAGGTATTTCTGTGGATAAGTTGCTGAACGACAAGCCTGTGGAGGAGAGGTCACGGCACAGGAACGGGCGCCCACACCTCGATGTCCGATTACCGCCAGTCGACATCGCCCGGACAGAGGCATGATTGAGAGACCGAGATGACCCGCCGCAGCAGACCCACCCACGAGGAGCGTATGAGAACCGCCGTCCACTCGATTCCGACCCCCGTCGGGATGCTCCTGCTCACCTCCGACGGCGAGGCCCTCACAGGCGTCTATTTCGAGAACCACTCGCATCCTCCGAGGGGCCTCGACGACGCGGTCGATGACGCGGGGCCATTCGCGGCCGTCGTCGAGCAGCTCGACGAGTACTTCGAAGGAGAGCGCACCGCCTTCGATCTGCCCCTCGCACCCCGCGGGACGGAGTTCCAGAAACTCGTCTGGGGCCAGCTCGCCCGCATCCCCTATGGCGAGAAGCGCAGCTACGGCGAGCTCGCGCACGCGCTCGGCAGTCCGGGTGCGTCGCGGGCCGTCGGCCTCGCGAACGGCCGCAACCCGATCTCGATCATCGTGCCGTGTCACCGGGTCGTGGGCAGCTCCGGCTCGCTCACCGGCTACGCGGGAGGACTCGAGCGCAAGCTCTGGCTGCTGGAGCTCGAGCGCGACTCGGCCCCCAGCGACACCGCGACCCTCTTCTGATCCGGCACCCGCCTCCGGCGCTCGCCACACTCACCGCGCTCACAGCGCTCACAACACTCACGACGCTGCTTTCACGACAGCGCGCCCATGACGCGGCGCTCACCTCACTGCGCTCACGGCGCAGCGATCGCCGCGACGGCCTCCACCTCGACGAGCTGGCCCTCATACCCGAGCACGGCCACGCCCAGCAGTGTGCTCGGCGCATCGTGGTCGCCGAAGGCGTCGCGCACGACCTCCCACGCGAGACCGAGCTCCGACCGGTCGGACGACGCCACGTAGACCGTCGTCTTGACGACATCCGTCAGCGATGCGCCGGCCTCCGCCAGCGAGACGACGAGATTCGCCATGACCTGCTGAGTCTGCGCCCGCACATCGCCCGGCGCGACGATGGCACCGTCGGCATCGAGCGGGCAGGCCCCCGCGGTGACGACGAGAGCGGATGCCGGTGCCACGACCGCCGCGTAGGCGTACTCGGCTCGCGTCGACAGGGTGCTGCTGCGGATGAGGCGGTGCGTCATGATCCACAACTATGCGTCATGATCCACAACGAGCGGAGTGCCCGTTCGGCGATTCGCCGCTAGTCGACCTCGATGGTCGCGGTCCCGGAGCCCAGCTCGTCCGTCGCGACATAGCTGCCCGGCGCGTCGAACCGGAGCGAGGTCGGCATCCCCTTGGCGACCGTGAGCCCGTCCATATCGTCGATGATGACCGCGTGGAAGCCGTCGTCCGCGCTCGTGAAGGTGACGATCGAGCCGGCGGGCACGGTGACGGCGCCGGGGTCCATGCCGTCGGCGGTCATGCCGACGGTCGCGGCGGGGCTCGGGGGCGTGTCGACGAGAACCGGGGCGGAACCGGGCGCGCCGGCCCCGGCATCCGCCTCGCCGTCGGAGTCTGAGCCCGGGTTCGCGCCCGAATCGGCGTCGGAGCCCGTATCGGAGCCCGTATCGGCGGATGACGCGCCCGCCCCGGCCGACGAACCGGAGACGCCGTCCGCCTCATCCGCCGCCGATCCGCCCGAGCAGGCGGTAAGACCGAGCAGCAGCACGGCGGCGAGAGCGGCGGAGGCGAGCGTTCGAGATCCCATAGCGGGAGCGTAGGTTCGCCACGCGTCCGGCGTCTATGCGGGTATCGACTTATTCACAGTCCTCCGACGCATGCGTAGGATCCACAGACCCGGACGCTCACGGGCGTTCCGGTCCGAGAAACGACGATCATTGAGAGCATGACCCAACGACGACGACCCATACGAACAGGCCCGGATGCCGCCACGCACATCGGCCGCGCGGGCCCGGCGCGCCTCGTGCTCGGCGTCGTCGCCGTCGGTGCCGTCGCGCTCGGAGCCCTCGTGGGCACCGTCGTCGCACGGGCCCTCGCCGCGGGCCGTCCGAGAGCGGCCTCCCCCGCCCGCCACGAGGCGTCGTCGCCCGCCCGCTCCCTCCCGCTCTCGGCGGCACGGCCCGGCAGCGCAGAACGGCTCTCGCGTATGGTCCGCATCCCGACCGTCTGGCTGACGAGCGACGACGACCCGGAGCCCTTCGAACGCTTCGAGGCTCTGCTCGCCGAGGAGTATCCGCTCGTGCACAGCCGGCTGGAGCGGGAGAAGATCACCCCCTTCGGCATCCTCTACCGCTGGCGCGGCCTCTCCGAGAGCGACCCGCTCGTGCTCATGGCGCACTACGACGTCGTGCCCGCCGAGCCTCACGACTGGGCCGACGATCCGTTCTCCGGTGCGGTGCGGGAGAACGCGGTCTGGGGCCGCGGAACCCTCGACGACAAGGGCCACCTCCTCGTTGTGCTCGAGGCCGTGGAGAATCTGCTCGCCGACGGCTTCACACCCGCGCACGACGTCTACGTCTCGCTCGGCGGCAACGAGGAGCGCTACGGCACGGCGGCGCAGCGGATCGCCGCAGAGTTCTCGCGGCGCGACATCCGGCCGTGGCTCGTTCTCGACGAGGGCGGTGCGATCATCGACTCGCCGTTCCCGGGCATCACCGTACCCCTCGCGATGGTGGGAGTGGCCGAGAAGGGCGTCGCGACGATCCGCCTGCAGACACGTGGCGGGGGCGGGCACGCCTCGGCCCCGCCCGCCGTCACGGCGACGACCCGGCTGTCGCGCGCCGTCCTGAGGCTCGGCACGAGCCCGTTCGCGGTCGCGCTGCCGCGCCCCACGCACGACATGCTGACCGGTTTCGCCCCGATCTCGCCGTTCGCCTACCGGCTCGCCTTCGCCAACATGGGGCTCTTCTCACGACCGGTCGCCCGGCTTCTCGCGGCCCGAGGCGGGGAGACGGAGGCGATGACACGCACCACCGTGGCCGTGACCATGCTCGAGGCGGGAACAGCGCCGAACGTGCTGCCGGCCGCGGCGAGCGCGACCCTCAACGTGCGCATCGCGATCGGCGAGACGGTCGACACCGTCGTGACGACCCTGCGGGCGGCGATCGGCGACCCCGCGGTCGAGATCGTCGTTCTCGAGGAGAGCGACCCCACCCCCGTCTCGAGCAGCGTCAACGAGCAGTTCGCCCTCATCTCGGAGGCCGTCACGGCGAGCTACCCGGGCACCGTGTCCGCACCCTATGTGGTCAACGCCGCGACCGACTCCCGGCACTTCCACCGCTTCGTTCCCGCCGTCTACCGCTTCTCCCCGTTCGTCATGTCGGCCGAGCAGCGCGCGAGCGTGCACGGCGTCGACGAGCACGTGACGATCGACAGCCTCGAGCGCGGGGAGCGGTTCGTCCAGACCCTGATTCGATCGCTTCCCGAGCGTCGTGCTGCCGCGGCATCCGAATGAGGTAGCTTTTCTCCAGCAAAGGAGCACGGATGCGGGCGAGCAAGGTTCCACTCGGCGCGGTGTCGGCGGTCGTCGGCTTCCTCGTGATCGTCGAGTTCACGAGCGGGGTGCTGCAGGGGTACTACACCCCTCTGCTGACCGACATCGCGCGATTCCTGGGCGTGCACGACGCCGACGTCAACTGGTTCGAGGGAACGCAGCTGATGGTGAGCGCCCTCGTGGTGCCGGCCCTCGCGAAGCTCGGCGACATGGTCGGCCACAAACGCATCCTGCTCATCTCGACGGCGATCACCGCCGTGGCGAGCATCGCACTCGCCTTCTCGCCCAACTTCTGGATCTTCCTCATCGCGTGGTCGCTGCAGGGCTTCTACGTGGTCTGGCTGCCGCTCGAGATCGCGCTCATCTACAGCCGCAGCCGGCAGCACCCCCACGCCGCCGCGCTCACCCGCAAATCGGCGGCCTACCTCGTGGCGGGCCTCGAGCTGGGCGCGATCGCCGGGGCGCTCGCCGCCGGAGCACTCGGAGTGGCGCTCGCCGGCCAGCTGTGGCTCATCCTGCTGATACCGGCGCTCGCCGTCGTCGCCTGCTTCTTCGTCGTGCTCTTCGGAGTCACGGAGAGCCCCGAGAAGACCGGCGGCACCCTCGATCGCGGCGGCCTCGTGCTCATCACGACCGCGCTGCTCGTGCTCACGGCGGGCCTCAGCTTCATGCGGCTCAACGGCCCCGGCAATCCGCTGCCCTGGCTGGCGATCGCCCTCGGCATCCTGCTGTTCGTGCCGTTCGTGCGCTACGAGCTCAAACAGGCCGACCCGCTCATCGACATCCGTATGTTCCGCACGCCGGCGATGTGGCCCGTGCAGGTCACCGCGGGGCTCTTCGGGGTGAGCGTTCTGGGCGCGCAGGCGCCGCTCTCCACCTTCGCGCGAACGGATGCCTCGGTCTACGGCTATGGCCTGAGCGCGAGCACCGGCGAGACCTCCATCCTCATCGGCATCTACATCCTCTCGCTCGTCGTCGGCGCCCTGCTCTTCCCGCTCGTCACCCGGGTCGTGCGACCCCGCGTGGCGCTGATCGGCGCCGCCCTCCTCGTGGCGCTCGGGTATCTCCTCTTCCTGCCCCTGCACGACACCCTCCCCCAGCTGCTCGTCAACATGACGGTCGCGGGCATCGGCTCCGGGGCGCTCGTCGCCGCACTGCCGGCCGCGGCCGCCGCCGCAGCGCCGCACGGCCAGACGGGTGTCGCCACCGGGCTCACCAACACCACGAAGACGATCGGCGGCGCCTTCGCCTCCTGCGTCTTCGGGATCGCCCTGCTGAGCTACGTCACCACCTCGACGGGAGCGGAAGGCACCGCGGGCTCGCTCGAGGGCTACATGATCGTCTGGACGATCTGCGGCGTCACCGCGCTCGTCGCCGCGGCGCTGCTGGTCTTCGTGCCGAAACTCGCGTTCCAGGACGCCGCGGAGACCGTCGAGCAGACCCCCGCGGTGCGCTGAGCCGCTCGGCCCGTCGCAGCCTAGGGACGAATCCTGGTGTCCAGCCAGGTCTGATGGTCGCGGAGCGCGTTCTTCACGGCCGTCTTGATGATCAGATAGAGCACCCACAGCACAACGGCGGGCACGATGACGTAGAAAACGATGACAAGGAGAATGGCCACCCTCCCAGCATCCCACCGGCCGGCCTCGTGCGACAGGCATCCGTGATGCCCATCGCGATCCGTTCACGATCTTCTCGCCATTCCACTACCCGATGAACCAAGGCGACGATTATGTTTGGTCCTGCACGAAGAAACACGGGCGGGGGCGCCCGATCAGGGGAGCGGGGCGATGACGGATCGGATACTTCCGACGGTGCTGCGCGCGGCCGCGGACGGTGACACCATGATCCCGACCCTCCTGCTGCTCTTCGCGCTTCCCCTCCTGATCATCGCGGCCTGGGCCGTGCTCGCCGGACTGCGCCGACAGCTGTTGCAGAAGAAGCTCTTCTACCTCGTGAGCCTCGGCGTCTCGCTGCTCGCGATCGCCGTCGCGCTCGCCCTCGTGCAGCTCGGGGCGATGGTCGGCACGCGAAGCTCGGATGACGCGGGCATGGCCTTCATCGCCGGCATCCTTCTCGTCAACGGCTACGCCGGCTTCTTCGTCGCACTGATGCTCTGGCCGTTCGCCCTGCTCATGCGGGAGCGGGAGCCGAGATCGGTCTTCGCGGCGGGCGCACCGCAGTACCGGCGAAGCAGCGCGCTGCCGGCGGCGCTGCTCGCGGGCGGCGGTACGGTCGCGGCGGCGAGCCCAGCGGACGCTATCACTCTCGGCGCGACGAACAACCCCGTCAGCACGAACAGCCCGGCCGACACGAACAGCCCCGTCAGCACGAACAGCCCGGCCGACATCAATAGCCCGGTCAGCACGAACAGCCCGGACGGAACAGGCAGCTCAGCCGCTCCGGACAGCCTGGCCGCTCCGAACGGCCCGGGCACCGGCGTCTCGGCCGGAGCCGGCAGCGCGGCCGGTGGAGCGGGGATCAGCGGCGAGCGCGGCGCGCGCTTCGAGACCCGCAGGAGCCGCCGCGACGGCGTCGCGCTCTCCGACGGGCAGACGGTCGAGACGGGCTGAGATCGTCTCGGCCGCGGCCCGCGAGCCGACAGCCGGCAAGCCGACAGCCGACAGCCGACAGCCGACAGCCGACAGCCGGTAGCGTGGGAGCATGAGCGGCTTCAACGACCAGATCATCAGCGAGTTCCGCGCCAACGGCGGCCGAGTCGAGACCGGCGGGTTCGGGTCGAGCCTCGTGCTCCTGCACACGATCGGCGCGAAGACGGGCGAGGAGCGGATCAGCCCGGTCATGGCTATCGCGCCGGACGCGGCATCCTGGCTCATCGTCGCATCCGCGGCCGGCGCCCCGCGCAACCCCGCCTGGTACTCCAATCTGCGGGCGAACCCCGAGGTCGCGATCGAGTCTGGATCCGACGTCGTCGAGGTTCTCGCGACCGAGCTGACCGGCTCGGAGTACGACGACGCCTGGAACGCCTTCGTCTCGCGGTCGCCGGGCTTCGACGACTACAAGAAGCGTGTGAACGGGGCGCGGCACATCCCCGTGCTGAGGCTGACCCGCCGCAGCTGACCCACGGTCCCCGACCCATAGGCGCGACCCATAGGCGCGACCCGCAGCCCCGACCCGCCGGCGCAACCCGCCGGCGCAACCCGCCGGCGCGACCCGCCGGCGCGACCCGAAGACACCGCCCGAGCGCGACCTCGACGGCGACCCGTCCGCGGGTCCGGCCGGACCCACGGACTACAGCCGGCTGAGCCCCGAGCCGATGATCACCACACCGATCATGATCATGATGAGGGCCGTGACGACGCGGTTGTTGCGGGTGATCCAGTCGCGCGCGACGATGAGCCGCGGCTGCATCCGCCGGGGCGCGGCGAGCGTCACGATGATCGGCGCCGCGACGGTCGAGGCCGAGATCGCCGTGTAGACGACGATGACGATGGTCGCCCCGCCGGCGTCGAGCGACCCTTCGGCGACGGCCAGCCCGGCCGCCACCCCGAGGAGCAGTCCCTTCGGCCGGAAGTTCAGGGCGAAGGCGACGCCGAAGGAGGCGAGCGCCCCGAAGGTGCCGACCGCGTGCAGCCATTTCGGGATCTCGCCACCCGGGCTGTGCAGAGAGCGCCGCCAGGAGACGACGGCGAAGACCACGAGCGCGAGGCCGATCACGATCTCGACGACGCCGACCACGAGCTGAGGCTGCCGCGGCGGCGGGTCGGGGATCGCCTGGGCGCCGAGAGCGCACAGCACCACCACGACGACGAGCCCCAGCACCCAGCCGATGAGGTAGGGCACGGCCGAGCGGCCGCGCTTCGGCGACAGCAGGATGAGGATCGTCGCCATGATCGGCACCGAGCTCAGCGCGACCGCGACCGCGATCGGCAGGATGTGGCCCAGCGCCTGGTACACGATTCGGCATCCTCTCCCTCGTCGGCGAACCGGTCGAGCAGTTCGCGACGGCTGACGTCGAGGGTCGAGCGGTAGCTCGCGAAGGTCGCATCCACCCTCTCGGCCATCTGCCCTGCGAGCTCCAGGCGCGTGAGCTCGGGCTCGTCTCGGAAGACGCGGCGCCCGTCGACCTCGCGGGTGAGCTTCCTGATCGCCGACCAGCTGTCGCGCGCACGGGCCGCCGCGAAGCCCCGCCGCACGGCGCGTCTGCCGGACGGGCCCGCCGCCGCCATGATCGCCGTCACCTGATCGGCCTCCATCCGCTCGTACCAGACGCCCAGAA
The DNA here is from genome assembly GCF_002797855.1 of Compostimonas suwonensis. Classification (GTDB taxonomy): domain Bacteria; phylum Actinomycetota; class Actinomycetes; order Actinomycetales; family Microbacteriaceae; genus Compostimonas; species Compostimonas suwonensis. The sequence continues at coordinate 237,798 of NZ_PGFB01000003.1, read as the reverse complement.
CGGGCATCATCGCGAAGGCGCGCATGCTCGTGCGGTACGCGCGGGCGACCTCGTAGGCGGCTTCGCGAGCGACGACGTCGGGCAGCGCGGCGGTGCGGGCGGCGAGCACGAACGAGGTGGCCAGACGCTTCGCATCCCACTCGAACGAGCCGCGGAAGGTCTCGTCGAAATCGTTCACATCGAAGACCACACGACGATCCCGACTCGCGAACAGGCCGAAGTTCGCGAGGTGCGCGTCACCGCACAACTGCGTGAGGAGGCCGGTGCTCGGCTGGGCCGCGAGGTCGGCGCCCATCAGCAGCGCGGTGCCGCGGAAGAAGCCGAAGGATGACACGGCCATCCGCTCGTGCCGCACGGGGATCAGCGGCTGATAGCGCCGCTGCTCCTGGCGCTCGATGAGCAGCACCGGGTCCGCGCGCGCCCCCGGCGGCGGCACCTCGGCGAGGGCGGTGCGCGGCAGGGCCTTGCGGGCTGCACGGCCCGTCTCCACACGATCGGCCAGTGAGCCTCTCGCTGTCGGCACCAGCGGGTCAGCGCCCATGGAGTGTCCTCTTCTCCGTCGTCTCCCGGCATCACGAGTTCTCGTATCGCGCGCGGCGCATCAGGCACGGAGCCTGCGGTCGTCGTCGATCCCGGAGGTGAACTGAGTATGGCACCGACGCCGAACGGAGGAAAGGGTGCGGCAGGCCACCCTCGACTGAGGCCTGCGACGCCACTATGGTTGTCGCAACCGATCCGCGCCACGAGAGGTGCCGCGATGTCACATTCACTGTCGACAGGATCATCGCCGCTGTCACCGGATGACGCGCCCGCGCCGAGCGGCGCCCGCCGATTTCCGCGGGCCACCGTCATCCTCGTGGCCCTCGCCGCCGCGACGGTCACGGCGGCGGGGCTCAGCAGCATCCGCGGCATCCTGGCGCCCGTGCTGCTCACCCTCGTCCTCACGATCTGCGCGCACCCGGTCAGGACGGGCCTCGAGAGGCGCGGCGTGCCTCACGGTCTCGCGACCGGCTCGGTGATCCTCGTCGTCTTCGTGCTGCTCGCTGGCTTCACCTACACGGTCATCATCGCCTTCGCCCAGTTCGCGACGATGCTTCCGCAGTACTCGCAGCAGCTGAGCGAGATCGGCGCGACCATCTCCTCGTGGCTGCAGAGCATCGGCATCGGGGCCGCGCAGGTTCAGGAGATGGTGAGCAGCTTCGACCCCAGCAACATCCTGAGCTTCTTCACCGGAGTGCTCGGAAGCGTCTTCAGCATCACCGGCGCGCTCGTCATCGTGCTGACCATGCTCATCCTCATGTCGGCCGACGCCGTCTACGTGCCGACCATCATGCGCCAGCTCTCGACGAGGAAGCCGCAGCTCGTCGCGGCGATCGGCGAGTACGCGAAGAACGTTCGGCGGTACATGGTCGTCACGACGGTCCTGGGGGTCGCGCAGGGTGTGCTCAACGCCCTCGCACTGTGGATCATGCAGGTGCCGGCCGCGCTGCTGTGGGGCATCCTCGCCTTCCTGTGCAGCTTCATCCCCAACATCGGCTACTTCTTCGCGATCATCCCGCCGCTCGTCTTCGGCTTCCTGGTCGGCGGCTGGCCCACCGTGATCGCCGTCGTCATCGTGTACGGCATCATCAACGCGGTCGTGCAGTCGATCATCCAGCCGCGCGTGGTCGGCAACGCCGTCTCGCTCAGCCAGACCATCACCTTCTTCTCGGTGCTCTTCTGGGCCGTCGTCATCGGGCCGATCGGCGCGATCCTCGCCGTGCCGCTGACGCTCCTGGCCCGCACCGTGCTCATCGACGCCGACCCGAACGCACGCTGGTGGCGCCCCGCGATCGGCGACACGACCGAGACCCGCACGATCATGAAAGAGGATGACGCCGCAGCCAAACGCGCCCGCAAAGCGCAGCAGGCACGGCGCAAGGCCGCCAAGTGAGCGTGCGCTCGCGGCGCAGGCTGCTCGTCGCGGCGCACGTTCGTGGGTGCGCCCCGACGATGATCGTGCGCCGCGACAGGCGCCGCGAGCCCGGCTAGCGGTCGCTCGACTCCTGCCAGAGGTTGATGCCCGACTCCTTCGCGAACTCGTCGATCGCGGCGAGCTCGTCGGCAGCGAAGTCGAGGCGCTTCGTGGCGTCGAGGTTGTCGTCGAGCTGCTTCACGCTCGAGGCGCCGATGAGCGCCGAGGTCACGCGCGCGTCGCGCAGCGCCCACGAGAGGGCCAGCTGGGCAAGGGTCTGCCCTCGTCCGGCCGCGATCTCGGCCAGGCCGCGAACCCGGGCGAGGGTCTCGTCGTTGATCATGCTGCGCGACATCGAGCCCTCGCGGGCCGCGCGCGCGTTCTCGGGGATGCCGTCGAGGTAGCGATCGGTGAGCAGCCCCTGCGCGAGCGGCGAGAAGGCGATGACGCCCACGCCGAGCTCGTCGACCGTGTCGAGCAGGCCGTCCTCGATCCAGCGGTTGAACATCGAGTACGAGGGCTGGTGGATGAGCAGCGGGGTGCCCAGCTCGCCCAGGATGCGGGCGGCATCGCGGGTCTTCTCGGGCGAGTAGCTCGAGATGCCCGCGTAGAGCGCGCGGCCCGAGGTCACCGCGGTGTGCAGCGCGCCCATGGTCTCCTCGAGCGGAGTCTCGGGATCGACGCGGTGCGAGTAGAAGATGTCGACGTAGTCGAGGCCCATCCGCTCGAGCGACTGGTCGAGGCTCGCGAGCAGGTACTTGCGCGAGCCCCAGTTGCCGTACGGCCCCGGCCACATGTCGTAACCGGCTTTGGTGGAGATGACCAGCTCGTCGCGGAACGGCCGGAAGTCCTCCGCGAAGACCCTGCCGAAGTTCGTCTCGGCGGCGCCGTAGGGCGGCCCGTAGTTGTTGGCGAGGTCGATGTGGGTCACCCCGCGGTCGAAGGCACGGCGCAGGATGCCGCGCTGCGTGTCGATCGGCGTGACGTCGCCGAAGTTCTGCCACAGCCCCAGCGAGATCGCCGGCAGCTGCAGGCCGCTGCGGCCGACGCGGCGGTAGGGGATGGACTCGTAACGGTCTTCAGCAGGTTGGTAGCTCACCCTCTGAATGATTCCACATCGAGACGCGCCGGGGATCAGCTCTGGTGCGCGACCGTCGGCAGCTCCGCCGAGGCCGAGCGGGCGGCATCCGTCGTTCTGGGGCGTCGTGCGAGGTGGCCGATCTGGAAGCAGAGCAGGGCGGCCGCGAGCGCGACCGCCCCGAAAACGGGGATCAGCTCGGCACCTCCGAGCCCGGTCGCGGCGGCACCCAGCGGCGGTGCCAGAGCGATGCCGACGTACATCGCCGTCGTGTACCACGAGAGCGCGAGACCGGATGTCGCGGGGTCGATGTCGACCAGACGGTGCTGCACGGGCACGAGCACCTCCATCGCCGCCACACCCCAGAGCGCGAAGAGCACGGCCGTTCCGACGAGGCTCGCCGCGACGAGCGGGAGAGCGAGCAGCACCAGCACCTGGACGCCGAGGAAGACGGTGACGTTGAGGCGATTGCCGATGCGGTCGCTGAGATGGCCGGCCGCGACGGTGCCGACGATGCCCGCGAGCCCGACGACGAGCAGGAGGAAGGCCAGCCGGCTGCCCGAGCCGCCGGTGGCCTGCGCCGTCACCGACGAGCTGAAGATGTAGACGATGTTGAAGCCCGCGATGACGAAGAGCGTGGTGCCGAGGGTCATGAGCACCCGCCGATCGCGCAGCGGCGCGAAGCGCTTCGCGAGCGAGACGGGCGGGGCCACGGGGATGTCGCGCACGAAGACGACGAGCGCGCCCGCCAGCAGCAGGGCGAGACCCGCGACGCCGTAGAGGGGCAGCTGCCAGCCGCCCAGGGCTCCGAGAGCCGTGCCGAGCGGTGAGCCCAGGGCGATGGCGCCGGTGAAGCCGAGAGCGACGAAGGCGATCGCACGCCCGCGCTTCTCGGGCGGGGCCAGAGCCGCCGCCGCGGCCGTCGCGGCGGGAACGAGCGCCGCCCCGCCGAGCGCGGCGACGATGCGCCCCACCGTGAAGAGCTCGATGCTCGAGGATGCCGCGGCCACGACGGTGCCGGCCGAGATGAGCACGAGGCCCGTGGCCATCAGGCTCGTGCGCGACCAACGCGGCACGAGGATCGAGACCGCCGGCGCGGCCACGGCGACGACGATCGAGTAGAACGTGATCGTGTAGCTCACCGCGCCGGGCTGCGCACCGAGGGTGCGGGCGATGTCGGGAAGCAGGCCGGCGATGACGAAGGCGTTCGTGCCGACGACGAAGAGGCTGAGTGCCAGGAGGGCCAGCCGCGGGTAGAGGCTGTGCTTCACGTAAGATAGTTCGACATCCGTCATACTGTGACCGTAACACACAGTTCGATGTTCATCGAACTATTGTGCGCAGACATCTGCGCACAGGCATCCGAGCAACGGGAGGTGCGCATGAGCGGCAAGGAGTACCCCGTGCCGGCGGCCGACGACATCCGGCTCACCGACATCCTGCGAGCGCTCTCCGATCCGGGGCGCGTGAAGATGCTCGAGGTGCTGTCCGACGGCGAGTACCACCCCTGCAGCGTGGACGCGTTCGGCCTCAATGTGTCGAAGTCGACGCTCTCGCACCACTTCAAGACGATGCGCGAGGCGGGCCTGACGACAGTGCGCATCCAGGGCCGCAACTTCGACGTGCGCCTGCGCAAGGCCGAGCTCGACGAACGGTTCCCCGGGCTCATCGACGCCCTGACCTCGACGAACGCGGTCGCCGACCTCCACCGGCCGAAAGACGCGGCCGACACGAACGATGCCTGAGCGCCTGCGACCGACGGCGGCCCTGCGACGGCACCGCCCCTGCCCGAACCACCCCTCTACAGATGACCGAAGGACGACGCGATGACCCGCCCGGAACCCAGCTACACGATCGAGCAGCTCGAGAACGAGCCGATCGCCGACCTCCCCTCCTTCACCCGGGATGACGCGGTGCGGCTCGGCGAGATCGCCGTCGCGGTCATCCGCGAATGGGAGCGCGACCTCGCCGTCGACGTGCACATCGGCGACGAGCTCGCCTACCGCGCGCAGCTCGGCGGCACGGGCCAGCCGAACGCCGACGTCATCCAGGGCAAGATCCTGGTCGTGAAGCGGTTCGGCCACAGCTCGCTGCTCGGCCGCTTCAGGAAAGAGGCCGACCCGAGCATCGCCGAGGGCCTCGACGACAGCTACAAGTTCTGGGGCGGCTGCGTGCCGATCTTCGTCGACGGCGAGCTCGTCGGCACGATCGCGACCTCCGGCGAGCCGGATGTCGTCGACCACGAGGCCACCGCGGAGGCCGTGCGGCGGTACCTCGCCGAACGCTCCGCGTAGCGCGTCACCGCGCCGGACGACCGCCGGAGTAGGGCCCTTCCTGGCGCGCGATCTCGGAGAGCAGCGCGCCGAGCCGCCGCTGGAGCACCGACGACTCGCTCCCGAAGCTCCTCTCGTCGAGCTCGGCGATCCGCTGCTGCGCCTCGCGCAGGCGCTCGTGCCCGAGCGGGGTGAGCGAGAGCGAGGCGGCCCGCCCGCGAACGACTCCCGGCCCCGCCTCGATCAGCCCGTTCGCCGTCATCGCCGCGGCGAGGGTGTGCATGCTCTGGACGGTGATCTGCGCACGCGCGGCGAGCTCGGTGAACGACAGCCCCGGACTGCGGGCCAGATGACCCAGGATGCCCATCTGACGGATCGTGAGCCCCAACGGCGCCAGCTCGCTCTCGACGAGCCTCTCGACGAGCCTGCCCTGGATGAGCAGGAGCATCGTCGGGCTCGGCTCGGGCGGCCCGGCCCGGCCCGCGGAGTCGCCCGGCACCCCGTCGTCGCTCATCTGCCGCCTCGCTGTTCGGATGACGGGGAGATCCCGTCCTCTCGGAGTCTACTTTTCCTCCGATTTAAGCTAACCTGAAACTTCAGGTTTCAGTCGAGCTGAAACTCGGTCCCGACGGAAAGCGACCCCCATGAGCCCCTTCCCCCTCCTGCCGGCCCTCGCCGAGAGCGCGCCCTTGTGATCGGCGTGCTCATCGCCGCGCACGTCGTCGCCGCGCTCCTCGCGATCGGCCCGATCGCCGTCGCCGCCAGCCTCTTCCCCCGAGCGGCACGCGCCCTCGCCGCCGACCCCGCCGACCCGCGCGCCGGCGCGGCTGCGACCCTGCTCCACCGGGTCTCCCGCATCTACACGATCGTCGCGATCGCCGTTCCCGCGCTGGGGCTCGCGATCGCCATTCCTACCGGCAAGCTCGGGCAGGCCTGGCTGCTCATCTCGCTGGCGCTGACCCTGGTGGCGGCGATCGTGCTCGCCGCCGGGATCCTGCCCGTCCAGCAGCGCGTTCTCGCACGCGCGCGGGCGAACGAGCCCACGCGCATCCCCGCACTGGCCACCCGGGCGGCGATGCTCGCGGGCGTCTTCAACCTGCTCTGGGTCGTCGTCGCGGTGCTCATGGTGCTGCAGCCGGGCGCTCCGCGGTACGGCGCATGAGAACCGTGCTGCGGGTCGCCGGCATCGCCAAGGTGCTGACCCTCGCGATCATGCTCGGCAACCTCGCCACGGTGCGCCTCGACCCGGTCGGCTCCGTTCTGGGGCCCGTCCACGGCATCCTCTACCTCGTGGTCGTCGTGCTGTCGCTGCTGCAGCCGATCCCGGTCGGCAAGCGCCTTCTCGGCCTCGTCCCGGGAATCGGCGGCCTGCTCGTGCTGCGCGCGAGCCGCGACCGTGCGCCCGACGAGACGCCGCCCGGCACCTACTGGTAGCGCGAGGCGCCCGTCCGTTCGCCGAGCCAGCCGATCTGGGCGAACCGTTGCTGGGCGCCACCGCCCTCGTGCTCGTTGTAGGGATAGACGACCATGCCCTTCTCCGCGGCCGAATAGCGGTGGTAGGCGGCATAGACCGTCGACGGCGGGCAGACCGGATCCATGAGCGCGACCGAGAAGAGAGCGGGTGCGTTCGCGCGCGCGGCGAAGTTGACGGCGTCGAAGTACGAGAGGGTCGTGAGCACCTGCTCCGCGCGCGAGCGGTACACCGCGAGATACCGGGTCAGCTCGGCGAAGGGGTCGCGGGCGCTCAGCTCCATGCCGCGCTCGATGTGGCAGAGGAAGGGCACGTCGGGCATCGCCGCGACGAGATCGGGCACGAGACCGCTCACCGCGAGCGCGATCCCCCCGCCCTGGCTTATGCCGTGCACGGCCACCCGCGTGGCGTCGACATCCGGATGCGCACGCACGGCCGAGACGGCGCGCACGGCGTCGGTGTACACCCGCCGGTAGTAGTAGCTGTGCGGCGACTCGATGCCGCGCGTCATAAAGCCGGTGCCGCTCGCGCCGCTGCCGTGCGGATCCGAGGTCGCTCCGCCGCCCCAGCCCGCGCCCTGTCCGCGAGTGTCGACGAGGAGGTGCGCGTAGCCCGCGCTCGCCCAGTCGAGGCGCTCCCCCGGCAGCCCGCGGCCCCCGGTGTAGCCGAGGAACTCGACGACCGCGGGGAGGGGCTCCGAGCGGCCGGCGGGCATCGTCAGCCAGGCGTGGATGCGATCGCCGGCAAAGCCGCCGAAGCTCACATCGAAGACCTCGACGGTCGAGAAGGGCGTGGCGACGGGCTCGAAGCGGGCGTCGAGCTCGTGGGCGGCCGCCTCGGCCAGGGTCTCGGCCCAGAAGAGGTCGAAGTCGTGGGGCTCGCGCACCTCGGGGCGGTAGAGCTCGAGCTCCGCGCGGGTGAGGTCTGTTCTCGCCATCCTCAGCCGGCCACCAATCCCCGCTCGCGCAGCTCCGCCCACAGCCCGGACGGCAGGGGAACGGCCGACTGCCGCAGATTCGCCGTGAGCTGCTCGGGTGAGCGGGCGCCGACGCAGACCGTCGAGACGGCCGTATGGCCACGGGGAAACTGCAGCGCCGCCGCGGGCAGCAGCACCCCGTGCTCGTGGCACACCGCCGCGATCGCCCGAGCGCGGTCGAGGATCTCGTCGGGCACCGCGCCGTAGTCGTAGCTGGAGCCGGCCCGCGGCGGATCGCTCGCGAGAACGCCCGAGTTGAAGACGGCCGCGGCGACCACAGACACCTCCCGGGCGACGGCGGCGGCGAGAAGGTCCTCCGCGGCGCGCTGGTCGAGCAGGGTGTAGCGCCCCGCGCACATCACGACGTCGAGCTCGGTCTGCCGCACGAAGTCGGCGAGCATCGCCGACTGGTTCATGCCGGCGCCGTACGAGCGGATGACCCCCTCCGCACGCAGCTCCTCGAGCGCGGGGAACGCGCCCGCGAGCGCCTCCTCGTAGTGGTCGTCGGGGTCGTGCACGAGAACGATGTCGATGCGGTCGAGGCCCATCCGGTCGAGGCTCTGCTCGAGGGAGCGCACGACCCCGTCCCTGCTGTAGTCGGGGCGGCGCACGAGTGGCGAGACGACGTCGAAGCCGCCCTCGTCGTCGGGCCGCGGACCGCGCGGGTTCTCGACGAGCAGACGGCCCACCTTCGTGGAGACGACGAACTCGTCGCGCGGACGCCGCGCGAGCGCACGGCCGAGCCGTTCCTCGGCGAGACCGAGGCCGTAGTGCGGGGCGACGTCGAAGTAGCGGATGCCGCCCTCCCAGGCCGCGTCGACGATCCGCTCGGCGGTCTCGTCGCTGATCGGGCCGCCGAGATTGCCGAGGGCCGCTGCGCCGTACGACATCGGCCCGACCTCGATGCCGGCGCGGCCGAGCGGCCGCATCCCGTTCCCGGTCACCGCCGCTCCCCCAGGCCGTAGACCCGATCGGCGGTGCCGGCCAGGAACGCGGCACGCTCATCGGGCGAGAGGCCCCGTGCCGCGGCATCCGCGACCCCGTAGCCGCCGGCGTAGTCGCCGGCGAGCAGGCACACGGGCCAGTCCGAGCCGAACATCGAGCGCTGCGGGCCGAAGACCTCGAGCGCCTCGACGGCGTACGACGCCGCGACATCCGGCGAGGCGTCCCGCAGCTGGGTGAGGAGTCCGGAGACCTTGCAGGAGACGTTCTGCCGCCGGGCCAGCCGGGCGAGCCAGCTCCGCCACCGCTCCCGGCCCGCGGGCCCGGCCGGCGGATTGCCGAGATGATCGAGCACGAGCGGGAGGCCGGGGAGCATCTCGGCCAGAGCGAGGGCCGCGGGCCACTGCCGTTCGTCGACGAGGAGGTCGACGGCGAGCCCCGCCTCGGCGACCGCGGCGAGACCTCGGACGACCTCGTCGCGCAGGAGCCAGTCCGGGTCGGCCTCGGCCTGGACCTGATGGCGGATGCCGACGAGACGCCCCGGCCGCTCGGCGAGCAGGGCGAGCTCATCGCCGAGCTCGGGCGAGGTCAGATCGGCCCAGCCCACGACGCCCTCGACGGGACCGGCGCCCGCGCTGACCGCGAGCAGCTCTCGGGTCTCCGCGGCATCCGGAACCGCCTGGACCACGATCGTGGCCGTGACGGGTGTCGGAGCGAGAGCCGCCTCGAGCTCGCGCACGCCGAAGGCGACGTTGATCGCAGCCGTGGACCCGTCCATCCAGGCGTAGTCGCGGCGCGCCGGATCCCACAGATGCTGATGGGCGTCGACGACACGCGAGGGCGCCTCGACCGGCCCGACGCCGGCCCCCGTGCTCACCGCGGCCGCGCCCGGAGCGAGTGCATCCCTCCGTCGACCGCGAGCACAACGCCGTTCGTGCTGCGCGCGCCCGGGGAGGCGAGGTAGGCGACGGCTTCGGCGACCTCCTGCGGTGCGACGAGCCGCCCGGTCGGCTGACGGCTCTCGAGGGCCGCGCGCTCCGACTCCGGGTCGGCCGCCCTCTCGAGCAGCCGCCCGACCCAGGGGGTGTCGGCCGTGCCCGGGGCGACCGCGTTCGAGCGCACACCGAAGGGCAGGCCGTCGGCGGCGACCGCGAGCATCAGCGCCTGGACCGCGCCCTTCGAGGCGGAGTACAGCGCACGCTCGGGCAGCCCCGACCAGGCGGCGATCGAGGTCGTGAAGACGATCGCGGCGCTCGGCGAGCGCTTGAGGTGGGGCATCGCCGCGCGCACCGTGCGCGCGGAGCCCACGACGTTGACGTCGAGCACACGCAGCCACTCCGCGTCGTCGTTGCCCTCGATCGTGCCCTGGGCGCCGATCCCGGCGTTCACGATCAGGATGTCGAGACGCCCGGCCGCGGCCACGACGCTCTCGATCGCGGCGCGCACGCTCGAGTCGACCGAGATGTCGCAGAGCACACCCGTCACGGGGGCCTCCACGCGCTCGGCGTCGAGGTCGAGCCCGTAGACGGCGGCGCCGCGGGCCTGGAGCTCCTCGGCGATCGCCTTGCCGAGGCCCGAGGCACCGCCGGTGACGGCGGCGACGAGACCGTCGAAGCCGTGCGGCGCGCTCATTCGGCTCTCCCCTGCACCACGTTCTGGCGCTGCACGCCGAGCCCGGCGATCTCGCCCGTGTAGACGTCGCCGGGCTGCAGGTAGGGGAAGCGTCCCGAGAGGGCGACCCCCGCGGGCGTGCCCGTGTTGATGACGTCACCGGGCTCGAGCACCATCCGCAGGCTCAGCTCGTAGACGATGCGGGAGACGCTCACGATGAGGTCGTCGGTCGTCGAGTCCTGGCGGGTGCTGCCGTTGACGGCCGAGCGGATGGCCAGGCCCGAGCCGTCGCCGATCTCGCCGGCCGGCACGAGCCACGGGCCGAGGGGGTTGAAGGTCTCGGCGCTCTTGCCCTTGCTCCACTGGCCGCCCGAGCTCTCGATCTGCCAGGCCCGCTCGGAGACGTCGTTCGAGATCGTGTAGCCGGCCACGCAGGCGAGGGCCTCCTGGGGTGATGAGAGGTAGCGGGCACGCCGGCCGACGACGACGGCGAGCTCGACCTCCCAGTCGGTCTTCGCCGATCCCGGCGGCACGAGCACATCGTCGTAGGGGCCGACGACGGTGTTCGGGTGCTTGAAGAACACCACGAGGTCGTCGGGCGGCACGGAGCCCGATTCCGCGGCGTGCGCGGCGTAGTTCATCCCGATGCAGATCACCGCCGGCGGGCGTGCGATCGGTGCGCCGACGCGGAGCCCCGAACCGTCGCCCGGGTCGTCGATTCGCGGCAGGGCGCCCGCCGCGAGCGCCTCGGCGGCCCGGTCCAGGCCGCCGCCCTCGAGGAACGCCCCGTCGATGTCCGGGGTGAGCCCGGAGAGGTCGAAGACCTCCCCGTCGGAGAGCAGGGCCGGCCTCTCGAGGCCCACGGCGCCGAGACGCAGGAATCTGAGCATGGTGTTACTCCTTGGTCGACCCGGCGAGCATGCCCGAGACGAGCGCGCGCTGAGAGAAGAGGAAGACGACGAGCACGGGCAGGATCGCGATGAGGATCGACAGCGCGAGCTCGGGGCTCGTGATGTTGAGGCCGGCGCCCGCGACGGGGTTGAACGAGGGCGTCGAGGAGAGCAGCTGGTTGAGCCCCACCTGGATCGGGAACTGGTCGCTGCTCGGCAGCACGAGATAGGGCAGGAAGAAGTTGTTCCAGTTGCCGGTGAAGCTGAAGAACGCGACGAGCGCGACCACGGGCTTCGCGAGCGGCAGGGCGATCCTGCTGAAGACCTGCCACTCGTTCGCGCCGTCGATGCGGGCGGCCGCCAGCATGTCGCGCGGGATGCTCGTCGAGAAGTAGATGTAGACGAGGTAGACGCCGAAGGGGAAGAACGAGAACGGCAGGATGATCGACCACACGGTTCCGATGAGCCCGAAGAGGTTGAGCTCGAGGAACAGCGGCAGCACGAGCGCGGCCGAGGGCATGATCATCACGAGGAGCGTGACCGAGAGCAGCAGCTTGCGCCCGCGGAACCGCGTGAGCGCGAGACCGTAGCCGGCGGGGATGCTCGTCGCGAGCGTGAGCACGAGCGAGCCGACCGAGTAGACGGCCGAGTTCTTCAGCCAGAGGAGCAGCACGCCGTCTTGGAACGACATGAGGTTGTTCCAGGCGGTGCCGAGGTTGGCGAAGGAGCCGAAGCTGAGCGGCGCCTCGTGGATGAGGTCGGCGGCCGTCTTGGTCGGCGCGAACAGCAGCCAGAGCACGGGCAGCACGAAGAAGATCACGAGGGCCAGCAGGATGAGAACGAGCACCGTCACCGAGAGAGCGCGCGACGCCCGGCGTGCGGGCTTCGCTCGCGAGGGTGCGAGAGGGGAAGCGGTCATTCGTCGTCCACCTTGAAGAGTCCGGAGCGGGTGACGAGCAGAGCCGCGCAGATGAGGCCGAGCACGAGCAGGAAGATCGAGATCGCCGCCGCACCGTTGAAATCGCCCTTCTGGAAGGCGTAGAGGTAGGCGAGCTGGTTGGGCGACCAGGTGGGGCTCACGCGCCCGAGGCTCGCGGTCTGCAGCAGCTGCGGTTCGACGAAGAGCTGGGTTCCCGCCGCGAAGGCGAGGATCGTCATGTAGGCGATCCACTTGGTGATCATGGGGATCTGGATGTGCCAGGCCGACTTCCAGGGCCCCGCGCCATCCATTCGCGCGGCTTCGAGGATCTCGTCGGGGATGTTGTTGAGCGCGCCGTACATCACGACGATCCAGCCTCCCGCCCCCGTCCAGAACGCGATGATGACGAAGATGATCGGCAGGTTCTCCGGCGCGAGCACGCTCCCGAACGATTGGAAGCCGAGCGACTCGAGCAGCCAGGAGACGGGGCTCACCGAGGGGTCGAGCATAAACAGCCAGACGAGCACGCTCGCGACGCCGGCGAGGGCGCCGGGCAGGTAGAAGAGGAAGCGCAGCACCGCCGACATGCCCGGGCGCACCCGGGTGCGCAGCACGACGGCCGCGAAGACCACGAGCACGATGAGCGTGACGAGCCACATGACGAGGTAGACGAGGATGTTGCCGAACGCGGGCAGGAATCGGTAGTCCTGCACGACCTTGATGAACTGCCCGAGACCCGTGAACTCGCCCCGGTCGTTGGTGACCGAGAGGTAGAGGGCGTACAGGGTGGGGAACACCCCGAAGGCGAGGAGCAGGATCGTGTACCCGGAGACGAAGAGGTAGCCGACCGCACCGCCGCCGGCACGGCGCCGCGGGGTTCCGCGGCGCCGTGCCGGCTTCAGGCCGGTCGCCTGTGTGGCGGTCGAGGTCATTTCTGCGTGACCGTGTATCCGACCGACTTCGCCTCGTCCGTGATCGCGGTCTGCCAGGCGGGCAGGGTCTCGGTGAGCGTCTTGCCCGCCGTGAGGGCGGGGAGGACGACGCTCGACCAGGCGGTCGCGTCGCTGAAGCGGGTGTTCGACCAACCGGTCCACACCTCGTCGGCCGCCGTCTTGAAGGCGTCGCTCACGTCGTTCGCGAAGTACTCCTTGTTGGCGGGGTTGGCGAGCCAGGCATCGGCCGCCGGCGCGAACGCCGGGTAGGTGGGTGCGCCGGCCTGGACGTCGTCGGACGTCGTGATCCAGGTGACGAGGTCGGTCGCGGCATCCAGGTTCGCGCTGTGCGAGGAGACCATCCAGGTTCCGCCGCCGACGTTGCCCGTGAAGTTCTCCGACTCGCCCTCCCAGCCGAGCGGCGGCGCCGCGGCGATCTGGCCGGCCGGGATGGCGAAGGCCGAGTTGAAGAGGTACTGGCCGTACCACGACGGGCCGACCGCCACGAGGGTCTTCGCGCCCGAGTCCTTGGCGAAGCCCTGGCTGAAGAACGCCTCGGTGCTCACGGCGCCCTTGGCGATGAGGTTGTCGAGCAGGGTGGCCATGCGCGTGCAGTTGCCGTCTTGCAGGTCGACGCGCAGGGTGTCGGGCTTCACGAGGTCGAAGGCCGGGCACTGGCTCGACCAGAAGTACGACTCGTGCGAGTTGGTGTCGCCGACCGAGCCGACGAGGTAGCCGGGGTGCTCCGCGGCGACCTTCTCGCCGAGGGCCTCGTACTCCTCCCAGGTGGTGGGCACGGAGTAGCCGAACTGGTCGAGCAGGGTCTTGTTGTACCAGAGCACGACCTGCGCGATGTCGTTGCGCAGGCAGTAGGTGTGACCGTTGAACTCGCAAGGGGTGAGCGATCCGGTGGCGAAGTCGTCGAGGGTGTCCTGCGGCACGAGGTCCTCGTCGAGCGGCGCCGCGAACGGGATCGCGTCGGGTCCCGTCGGCTGCGAGGCCCAGGTCACGTCGACCGGGGGCGCGAAGACCACGTCGGGCCAGCCCTCGCCCGTGCGGTCGAAGAGCTGCACCTTGGTCTGCAGGTAGGTCGAGCCGTCGGCGCCGCCATCGTAGGTGACGATGTCGAGCTTGGCGTCGGGGTGGGAGTCCTGGTACTGCTGCACCGCGGGAAGCCGGGTCGAGTCGGCCCAGACGGTTATCGTCGAGCCTTCCTCCTGAGTGACCGGGGTGAACTCCGCTGAGCCCGAGTCGGTCGACTGGTCGGCGCTCGCGCAGCCGGCCAGGGCCGCGATCGCCGAGACGGCGAGCACGGCGACCGCGCTGCGCACGAGTGCGCGCCGGGATCGTGCGGGGAGGGAACGTGGTGACTTCATCGTCGTGCCTTTCTAGCTGCTGTCGTGCGAATGTTCGCACAGGGGGTTGGGTGAGGGAAGGGAGTGAGGTGAGGAATGGAGGTCGTCATACGGCGACCTCGACGAACCGCTGCAGTTCGGGCCCGTAGTCGAGGTCGGCGGGCAGGGCGATGCCCGGCCCCGTGGGCGCGTGCACGAGCCCGGCTGCGTCGACGTGCCGTTCGCGCACGACCGTGCTCGAGGTGACGAGCGACTCGTAGTAGGTGGTGTTGGAGATGGCCATGCAGAGGTGGTGGTTCGGGATGTCCGAGCCGTGCACCTCGGCACGCAGGCGGAACGCGTCGGCCAGGTGGGCCGTGCGCATCGCGCCCGTGATTCCGCCGCGCAGGGTCGTGCCCGCACGAACCCCGAAGGTCGCAGCACCCGCGCGGATGAAGTCGGCGGAGTTCATGTGGGCGCCGTCGGAGGTCTCCGCCACGAGCAGCGGCACGTCCACCGAGCGGGCGAGCTGCGCGTACGCCGAGATGCTGAACTCCCGCATCGGCTCCTCGTACCAGAGGTAGCCGGCGTCCGAGAGCGCACGGCCCAGGTAGACGGCGTCGGGGAGGTCGAAGCCGGCCGAGCCGTCGTACATAAGCGGGATGTCGTCGCCGACGTGCTCGCGCAGGGCGAGGCACAGCGCGGCGTCCTTGCGGGCATCCCCCCAGGCGTGCAGCTTGATGGCGGGATAGCCGAGCTCGAGGCACTGGTCGGCGACGTCGAGGAACTCCTCGGTCGTCGCGAACGTCGCGGTCGAGGCGTAGGCGGGGATCTGCGTGCGGAAGCCGCCGAGCTCCTGCCAGACGGGGCGGTCGTTCATGCGCCCGGCGAGATCCCAGAGCGCGATGTCGACGAGGCCGAGCACCGGCAGCGGCAGCTCCTGAATGCGGTCGAGCTCCCAGATGCGGTGCCACAGCCATTCGCGCTGCAACGGGTCCTGGCCGATGAGCTCCTCGCGGAACACCCGGTCGACGATGTCCTCGAGCATCACGGCGGCCCCGGGGCGGGCGAAGAGCGCGACGCCCTCCGCCCCCTCGTCGGTGCCGATCCGCAGAACGGAGCCGTAACCGGCCGGAGCGCTCCCGCCGAGCCCCGTCCTCCACGCGAAGGGAGGGTTGGCGGCCGGGACGAATATCCGGTGCGTTTCGACTGAGGTGATCTTCATGCTGACTTTCGGTGTGAGGGTGGAGCCGCCGGAGCGGCCGTGGGTGATCGGCGGCGGATCAGAGCCCGCCGTAGACCGCGATCTCGTAGATGCTGCCGCCGTTGCCGCTCGACCCCGTGACGGTGAGTCGCAGGTAGCGGGCGGTGACCGGCGCATCCGGGATCGAGGCGCTGTCGGAGCCCGTCGTCGAGAACGTCGTGTGATCGTCGAGGGTCGACCAGGCGGTCGCGTCGTTCGAGTACTCGATGCGGTACGTGTAGCCGCTCGGCTTCTCGAACGTCGTGACGACGCTGTTGATCTGCGTCTCCTCCCCCAGGTCGAGCTGCACCCACGACGGGTCGGGCAGGCCGAGGCCCTGCGCCCAGCGGGTCGAGGGGTCGCCGTCGGCGACCCGGTCGGGGGTGTTCTCCTCGGAGAACGACGAGGCCGTGACCGCCGCTCCGACGGCGAGATCGGTGCCGTCGGGCATCGTGACGGCCGCCGCGGGGCTCGCTGCCGACTCGTTGCCGGCGTCGTCGCGGGCGGTCACCGTGAAGGAGTAGCCGGCCGACGGGGTGAGGCCGTCGATCCGAACCGAGAGGGTGGATGCCGGAACCGTGCGCACGAGCGTGCCGTCCCGGTACACGGAGTAGCTCGCCACCGCGGTGTCGTCGCTCGTCGGCGACCAGGAGAGGTTCAGCACCCCGGGCAGGAGCGGGACGGCGGTCGGCTGCTCCGGCGCGACCGGCGGCTCGGTGTCCGTCGTGTCGGCGCTCGGGGTGCCGTAGACCTGCAGCTCGTAGATGCTGCCGCCGTTGTAGTTGGAGCCCGTGATCGTGAGACGCACGTAGCGCCCGCTCACTCCCGCGGAGACGACCGAGTAGTTGGCGGCGGTCGTCGTGTCGGCCGAGGTGTGGTCGTCGACGGGCGTCCAGCTCGCGGCATCCTTGGAGACCTCGATGCGGTACTTGTAGCCGCTCGACTTCTCGAACGTCGTGATGACGCCGCTGAGGTCGTAGCGGGCGCCGAGATCGACCTGGATCCACGACGGGTCGGGAAGCCCCAGCCCCTGTGCCCAGCGGGTTCCGAGGTCGCCGTCGACGGCGAGCTCCGGGGTGTTCGGGTCGGAGTACGAGGAGACGGTCACGGTCTTGCCGAGGGCGAGGTCGGTGCCGCTCGGCATCGTCACGCTCGTGGCCTGGCTCAGCGGGGACTCGTTGCCCGCGGCATCCCTCGCCGTCACCGTGAAGGAGTATCCGGCGCCCTCGGTGAGCCCGCTCACCCGCACGCTCGGGCTCTTCGACGCCGAGACGAGCTCGCCGTCGCGGTAGACCGAGTAGCCGGTGACGGCGACGTCATCGGTGGAGGCGGGCCAGCTGAGGTCGGCGACGGTCGGGAAGCCCGCGGTCGCGACGGGTGTGCCGGGAGCGGTCGGAGCGGTGGTGTCCGTGGGAGCGGGCCCCGGGTCGAGGTGCCGGTAGTCGGCCTCGAGCCCCGCGGCGTTCACGATCGAGGCGGGCAGCTGCTCGCAGCCGGGCACCGTCGTGTTGTTCGCGATCGTCGTGCGGAGCGTGTTCGCCTGCGCCGTGTAGGCCGGCTGGGTGATGAAGTTGTCGTCGGCCGTGATGTCGAGCCCGTGGTTGAACAGGATCCACTGGTACGCGGCGTCGCAGATGGCGTTGCGGGTGGTGTGGAACCACTGGCTGCCCTCGTCGTGGTAGATCGCGCCGTAGGCCGGCGTCGGCACGCCCTTGATGTAGTTGTCGGTGATGATGCTTCCGGGGCTCGAGCTGATCGTGTAGATCGCGCCGCCGTCGGCTTGCAGCTTCATGATGTCGCTGATCTCGTTGTAGCGGATCACATTGTCCTTGCTCGGCGTCGGGGTGTCGTAGACGGGAACGCCCGAGTTGTCGGGGTAGTTCGTGTCGCCGCCCTGATCGGTCAGCCCCCAGCCCCAGCCGAGCGAGATGCCGCTGTAGGGCAGGTCGTAGACCTTGTTGTGCTCGATGACGGTGCTGTCGGTGTAGGTCGCGAGGATGCCGGTGCCGCCCGTGTACTCGACCGCGACGTTCGTGATCACGTTGTTGCTCACCGTCGTGTTCCTGACGATCTGGCTGTCGTGGTCGGGGTGGTGGTCGACGATGTCGGTGCCGCCGATCTGCAAGCCGGTCGCCGAGATGTCGCGGAAGACGTTGCCGACGATGGTCGTGCCCTGCGCGCCCGTGTTGAGATTGAGCCCGACGGCGCCGAGGTGCGTGAAGACGTTGCCGCGGAAGGAGACGCCGTCGCTGTAGCCGACGTTCACGGCCCCGGGGGTCTTCAGCCAGTGCAGACGGGTCGAGTCGAACGTCGGGTTGCCGTCGCCCACCATCCGGAAGCCGGCCTGGCCTTCCGCGTGCCCGTCGTCGGAGCTCGGGGCGAGCCACGAGGAGTAGGAGAAGGTGATGCCCTCGAAGGCGATGTCGCGCACGGGGGTGTCGACGGTGCCCTCGACGTCGACGAGGCCTTCGACGGTCGGCACGACGACCGAGGCCGTGGACAGATCCTGGCCGGCCTTCGGCATGTAGTAGAGGTCGCCGGCGGCCTTGTCGAGGTACCACTCGCCCGGGGTGTCGAGCAGCTCGTAGGCGTTCTCGATCCAGGTCGGGTTCTGCATCTCCTGACCGGGCTGCAGGTTGGCGTTGTGGAAGCACGGCTGCTGCATCGTGATGGCGGTGCCCGAGATGGACGCCACGGGGCAGCGGTAGAGCTTCCAGCCCCAGCGGCTCGTGATCTCGATGTCGGACTGGTTGTTCCAGGCGGACATCGTCGCGTCGGGGGCGGTGAAGCCCGTGGCGGTCTTCGAGAAGCCTCCCGGATCCTTCGGGCCGCGTGCGCGGGTCTCGCGCTCGCCGTCGACGTAGAGCTGGCGGGTGTCGATGGCGCCGACGTGGGCCTTGTAGATGCCGCGGGCCGCGTCGGAGACCGACCAGCCCGTGACCGTGGTTCCGCCGCTGACGACGGGGGTCTCGCCCTCGCCGGCGCGGTAGGTGATCGTGTGGCCGTTCGTGCCCGAGTCGCGCTCGTCGAGCTCGAGCGGGGTGCTGAGGGTGTGCGTGCCGCCCAGGAGCACGACGTCGATGTCATCCGTCATGTCGTCGTTGATGGTCCGCACGTAGTCGCGCGCCCGCTCGAGGGTGCGGAAGGGCGTGTTCTCGTTGCCCGCCGCGGTGTCGCTGCCCGTGGGCGAGACGTAGACCTCCGTGGTCGGTGCGGGCGGGTTGCCGCCGCCGTGACCCGGCCCGCCCCCGTGGCCCGGCCCGCCCCCGCCGTGCCCGGGCGCGCCCGGCAGGCCACCGCCGATGCCGAAGATGCCGAGGATGGCGATGACGATGCCCGCCAAGAGCTGCCTGATGCCTCCGAGGCGAAGAAGCGACGTGTATTTCGACACTGAAATCTCGATTCTGCTTGTGGATGGATGCGGATGACGATTGTGCGGATGACGACGCCGGCCGGCGCGGCCGGATGCGGGCGCGACGGATCAGCGCCACCGTGCCGGTGCACGGTTCGCTCGGATGTCTCGAGTGCGGGTTTAGGGGGTTGTGTCCGGATCGCGGACGAACGCGAAGAGCCGATCGCGGATCTTGCGCTCGAACTGGTGCTGGGTCGTGTCGATGTGCTCCGACATCAGCCGCGATGCGAGGTCGGTGTCGCCGGCGCCGATCGCGTTCGCGATCTCGAGGTGCTGGCGGCCGGCGACCTCGAACGAGCCGGGCACGTCGCCGTGGAAGAGCAGGGTGTCGGTCTGGGCGGCGAAACGGCGGATGTTGACCACCCCGGACTGCAGGAAGACGTTGTGGGAGGCCGCGCTGATGCTGTCGTGGAACTGGGCGTCGGCCCGGGCGAACTCGTCGACGTTGTCGGCCGTGGAGGCGACGATCGAGCGCTCGGCGCTCTCGCGGATGGCCTTGACCTCGATCGGCGTGGCCAGCGTCGCCGCACGCCGCGCGGTGTCGGACTCGATGAGGCGCCGGTAGTCGAGGAGCATGAGCACGTGCTCCATGTCGGTCGGCTGGAAGTGCGCGAGCTGTTCGTCGGCCAGCACACTCGACGATGCTGCGACGAAGATCCCCGCGCCCTTGCGAACGCTCACCCGCCCCATGGCGGCGAGCACCTTGAGGGCTTCCCGGGTGACGTTGCGCGTGGCATCCAAGGCGTCGGCCAATCCTTGCTCGGTGGGCAGCCGGTCGCCGGGGCGCAGGTCCTGCTCGGCGATGTACTGCAGCAGACGCTCCGCGACGAGCTCGTAGCCCGGCCGGTAGGGCGCGGCGCTCTCGGGCGCCACGCCGCGCTCGGCGGATGCCGCGCGGGATTCCTGTGCTGCCATCGCCGGGCCCTCGTCTCTGAAGAATCTCATCTAAACCGGATTCAGTATGACATCTGCGGCGTAATTGTCAAAATAGATCTAGTTCTTAATTGCTCACTGTGTGCGAAATCGGGCTTTCGATCGCCGATCATCAGGGAAAACGGGCCTCATCGGTGGCGGTTTGATTGAAATAGATATGATTTAACCTGGATTCAGCGGCCCGCTTCATCCTTCTCCCCCTCATCCCCTCGCAGCTGCCGGAGACCCGCCATGCACCCAGACGTCGACGAGTTCGAGTTCACGACCCGCCTCGCGGCGGGCCGGGAACGCGCATACGAGGAGTGCCACCGCGCCGTGCCCCGCGACCTCGACGCGAGCATGCGCGACGCCGGAGTGCTCGCCTGGGCGATCTTCCGGAACGGCACCGTTCTCACACATCGGGTGGTCGCGCGCGACGCCGAGGCGATGCGCGCCGCCCTCGACGCCGATCCGGTCAATCGCCGGTGGCAGGAGGAGGTGGCGCCCTTCCTCGACGACGGCGCACGACCGGCACCGGAGCCGCACGAGCGACACGAGCCGCACGAGCCCGGCGCGCTGATCTGGGACCTCTCCTGGCCGGTGCGATAGCCGAGCCCATGCGACAGCCGAGCCGAGGATGATCTCCGAACAAGCCGTGTGGCGCACGGCCGGCGGGTCAGCTCGACCAGCCTCGACTCGTGGCGATGGCAGCGACTGCATCGGCGACCGTCTGGGCGAAAGGCGCCTCCAGCAGCGACGCCGCGCCCGCGAACGCCTCGGTCACACCGTTCCTGATCTCGTCGACTCGCCGTTCGGCCCAGTCCTCGTCGAGCGACAGCTTGTGTGCCACGGTGACGAGATCCCGTTTGGAGATCGCATCGAGTCGATACTCCCCACCGATCCTCATGGCTCCCTTCAGCGGAGCCGACGCCGGGTAGGGCGCATGGGTTCCGAGGTCGTAGAGGGGCGCAAGTCTCACACTCCGCCCGCTGAGCAGCAACGAGTAGTTCTTGGCGTGGGCGTCTGTGCAGGCGGCGGAGACCGAGAACACGAGCGCGCCGAAGAACTGCTCCTGCGCTCGTCTGCGCGCATCGAGGTCTGGGATGGAGCCTCGGAGGAGCTCCGCGATCTGCGCAACCCCGGGGCCGCCATCCGACTGGTATTTCTTGGCGGGCGGGACGGACAACGCTTGGCAGACGTCCTCCTGGTGCAAGCGCGCCCAACGGCCGTTGATCTCGACCCTGTCGTACCGGCGGGTGACGAAAACACGATCACCAGCGTGTGTGGTCACGATCCCATGATCGGCGACATCGAGCCCGAGCCTCTCGGCCGCCCCCATGGTGACGTGCTCGTTGATGTCGTGGTCTGCATAAGGTCGGACCGCAGGCTTGAGGATATGAGTCGTCGGCGTCGAGTCGTCCGGTACACCCCAGGTGCCGTCGTCGAACCGGAAGAGCGCGATCTTCGGCTGGGCGCCGGGCAGGCTCCAGCGGGCTTCTGCACCGGAACGGCTTCCCCACGTGTCCGAGTTCTCGACGACGTCGCGGATCAGCTCCGAGAAGTCGGCCGCACTCAGCCGCTGGATTCTCCCCCGCCGCACGGCGGCATCGTCGGAGTCGACTCCCGGCGGCAACAGCTGAATCGCTCCCGCGGCATCCCGCCCGAGATAGCTCAGCAGGGCGAACGGACTCGTCGACGTACGATATTCGGCTGCCAGCCGCGCGAGGCGCGCCTCGTTGTCGGGCAATAGTCCCTGCAGGAACGGAACGACTACCCGAGATGGATGCCGTTCCCGCGTCAGAGGCATGGAGAGCGACAAAGGGGTCGGGTTCGCCGACCTCCGGTAATCCTCGTCATAGTCGAAGGTCGTGTTGCCCTGTGCCGATTGTGCGACGATTCCTGCCTTCGCACCATCCATGTAGACGAAGAGTTCCTTGTCAGCCATCGATCTCCTCCACGTCGAGGACGAGTCCGAGTGCCGTGAGCACGTCGAGGACTCTCGCCAGCGGCACCGTGGCCTTCCCGTTTTCGAAGCGCCCGAGCCACTCCCTCGTGACCATTGCTCGTTTCGCCACCTCCTGCTGGGTCATCCCCAACCGCTCCCGGCGGTCACGAACCAGCCCGCCGAGCTCTCGCGCCGTGTGCACCCTCATGATGGCCTCTCGATAAGTGCGTGATCGCGCACTTATTTCATTGTGCGTGATCGCGCACAATTTGTAAAGTGCGTGATCGCGCACTGCGACCCGACACTTCAACGACACGCCTCGCACACGCCAAGCACACGCCAAGCTAGAGGTGCCGTCGCTTTCGCGGCGGCGCACGATCGAGCGGCGGGAGGCCACTGATGAGCGACAGCCACGACACCCACGACAGCCAGGACACCCACGGCATCGACGACGGCACCGGCCTCGAGTCGCGCATCGGGCTGGGGCTCGCGGCGATCGGGCGCCCCGCCTACATCACCGAGGGGCGAGACGACGACCTCGGCGAGGGCGCCGCCCGGTCGGTCGCGATGATGCAGGAGCGCGCCCACAACCTGCTGGATGCCGCGTGGTGGCTGGGCATCCGCTACATCGACGCCGCGCGGTCGTACGGCCTCGCCGAGCATTTTCTCGGCTCATGGCTGGAGACGCATCCGGGTCGCCGTGACGAGCTCACGATCGGCTCGAAGTGGGGCTACGAGTACGTGGGCGAGTGGCGCATGGATGCCGCGACCCACGAGCGCAAGGAGCACAGCCTCGCGATGCTCGACCGGCAGTGGCCACAATCGGTGCAGGCGCTCGGCACCGCTCCCGACGTGTACCTCGTGCACTCGCTCACCCCCGATAGCCCCGTGCTCGCCGACGGAGCACTCCTCGACCGGCTCCGCGGGCTCGCCGCGGACGGGGTGCGGGTCGGCTTCTCGACGAGCGGACCGAGCCAGGGCGCCGTCATCGAGGCCGCGCTCGCGCTCGACGACTCCCCTTTCACCGCCGTGCAGACGACGTGGAATCTGCTCGAGCAGTCCGCCGCCGACGCGCTCGCGCAGGCGAACGAGGCACGATGGCTCGTGGTCGTGAAGGAGGTGCTCGCGAACGGCCGCCTCACCTCCCGGGGCGCCGAGACGGATGCCGCGGCCCTCGCCGCGGCCGACGGCCAGCCGCTCTCGGGGCTCGCGATCGGCGCCGCCGTCGCGCATCCGTGGGCCGACGTCGTCTTGAGCGGAGCAGTCACCCGCAAGCAGCTGCGCGAGAGCCTCGCCGCGAAGGTGCCGCAGCTGCCCGCAGACCGGCTGGCCTCACTCGCCGAGCCGCCCGAGAGGTACTGGGCCGAGCGCGGCGCCCGCGCCTGGAGCTGAGGGCGACGGCTCAGAGGGCGACGACGCGGATGAGCACCGAGCGGTCCGGGTCGAGGGCGGGGGCCTCGACCCCCACCGCGCGCAGCACGGCGCCGGGCAGCTCCAGGGCGGCGGATGCCTCGGCGAACCCGTCGCCCGCGGCATCCGTGCGAGCCCACGGCGGCAGTCCCTCCCGATGAGCGGCGGTCTCCCCCGGCGCGACGACCGAGACGCGGTACCGTCTCGCATCGTCGAGCCCCGGGAACCGGATGCGGCCGTTCGGCCAGGTCGTGGAGCGGTCGAGCGCGGTGAAGCCGTAGAGCGCCTCCGAGCGGTCGGCCGAGACGACGCCCTCCAGGCGCAGGGCCGGGTCGCCCAGATCGGCGTGGACGCCGACGCCGGAGTGCAGGAGCTCACGATTCGCCTTGTGGAAGGCGATCCAGCCGGTGACGGCGGCGAGCTCGGCCTCGCCGAGCTCGAGGAGGTCGACCTCGAGGCCGAGGTGCCCCCAGATCGCCTTCTCGCCACGGAACGAGACGGGATGTGCTCGATGAGTCGTGTGCGACTCGTGCGCTCCGATGTGAGTGCCCTGAAGCTCGGGGGGCAGGAGGAGTCCCGTCCAGCGCTGAATCTGCGCTCGCTCGTGCGGGTCGTTGCAGTCGCTCGGCCACACCCTGTCGGTGAACTCGAGGACCCCCAGGTCGACCCGGCCGCCTCCGCTCGCACAGGATTCGATCTCGAGGCCCGAGTGCTCCGCCTTCAGCTGCGCCATCATCCGATAGGCCTGGAGCGTCTGCCGTCTCAGGCCGGCGCGGCCGGAGGGGGTGTGCCCGGCATCCAGGAGGTAACGGTTGTGGTCCCACTTGATGTAGTCGATCGAATACCGGTCGACCAGCCCCGAGATCTGGGCGAAGACGTGCTCGTAGGCCTCCTCGTGGCCGAGGTCGAGCACGTGCTGGAAGCGGGAACTCGGGCCGGCGCCGTGCCCGGCGTCGAAGATCCACTCCGGATGCTCGCGAGCCAGCCGGGAATCCAGGTTGACCATCTCCGGCTCGAACCACAGGCCGAACTCCATGCCCAGCTCTCGCACCCTCTCGACGAGCGGATTGAGACCCGCCGGCCAGAGGCCGTCGTCGAGCTGCCAGTCGCCGAGCGAGGTGGTGTCGTCGCGGCGCCCGGTGAACCAGCCGTCGTCGAGCACAAAACGCTCCGCCCCGGCCGCAGCGCCCGCCTCGGCCAGACGCAGCAGGGTGTCGAGATCGTGGTCGAAGTAGACGGCCTCCCAGGTGTTGACGATCACCGGCCGACGCGTGCCCGGATGCTGCGGGCGCGATCTGACGAAGGCGTGGAACCGTGCCTGCACCTCGTCGAGCCCGACACCCCACGAGCCGTAGAACCAGGGGGTCGCGTAGCTCTCGCCGGCGCCCAGCACGACCTCGCCGGGCGCGAGCGTCTCGGCGCCGGTCAGCCGCCGTACGTCGGAGGGGGTGCGCTCGATCGCCTGCACCTGATTGCCGCTCCAGGCGAGATGGGTCGCCCGGACGACGCCGGATCGCGCGCCGAAGCCGCTCTCTCCGGCGATGGTCAGCAGGGTGTTCTCGAGGCCCGGCTTGCCGCCTCGGGACTCCCGCACCCACTCGCCGACGTTGAGCGGGAGCCGCTGCGGCGAGCGCTCCCTCGCCCATCGCCCGGTGAAGTCGAGCACCTCGGTGGCGTCGTTCGGCAGAGGGAAGGCCAGCTCGATCCTCTGCACCTCGTACGGGGTCGCGTCGGTGTTGCGCAGCTCGGCACGCTGGCGCACCACGCCGCCGGCCTCGAGCACCTCGATCGTCAGGGTGAGCTCGAGGGCGTACTCCGGATCGATCGCGGTGCAGCTCAGCGACTGGCCCGCCTCCGAGAGCTGCGCGGTGTACACGGCGTGACGGAAGCACGGCGCCCACCGCGTTCCCCCGCTGTCGCCGAGCAGACCCGGCCTGCCCAGCCAGCCGGTCGCGAGCTGCGCGAGCACGGGCACCGGCTGCGGCACCGAGACGACGCTGTCGCGGAGCACGGGTCGGCTCGACGCGAGGAGCCCTGCCAGGTCGTCGGCCGTCAGCGGGCCGAGGAACTCGCCCCAGTGCAGGATGCGGGGGAGCTCACCGCCATCCGTCGCTATGACGAGGCTCGTGCCTCCGGCTGCAAGATGGACGACGGGGTCGGTGATCGTCACCAGGGTCTCACTCTCGATGGGATGGTCGGCAGCACGGTCAGGGTGCCGGGATGCGCTAGGAGTTGGACTCGGCCCCGGCGATCGTGGACGAGAGCCGGGCGTATGACTGCTGGATGTGCTCGAGCATCGCCTGCTCGGCGCGCTCCGCGTCCCCTGCTCGCAGGGCGGCGAGGATGGCCTCGTGCTCTCCCGAGGTCTCCTCGGCGATGCCGAAGCGGAAGTACAGGCGGTAGAGGTGCATGTGCGAGCGAAGCCGGCTGATCGCGTCGAAGAGCAGGGAGTTGCCGCAGTGCTCGGCGATGACCATGTGGAACCGCGCGTCCTCGTTGGCGAAGTCCTTGTAGTCCTTGAAAGACTCGCCGGCCGACGACGAGGCCTCGACGGCCGCATGCATCGCAGTGGTCGACGACTCGAGCTCGTCGAGCACCTCGGGGGTCAGCTTCGAGGCGGCGTGGCGGGCCGAGACGGGCTCGAGCAGCCGGCGCATCTCGAAGAGGTTCACGAGCCCCTCCTCGTCGAGCATCGGGGAGGCCACGTAGCCCCGCAGGGCGCGCTTGGTGACCATACCCTCGGCCTCGAGCCGCACGAGCGCCTCGCGCACCGGGGTGGGCGAGACGTCGAGCGTGCGAGCGATGCCGTCGATGCTGGCCTTGGCACCGGGCTCGATGACGTTGTCCATGAGCAGCGACAGCACGGCCTCGTAGACATCGTCGACGAGCGGGCGCCGGGCGGGCAGAGCACGGCCGTTACCGGTGTCCTGAGAACTCATCGCCGCCTCCTTGGCTCGTTCGGTCGGTATAAGCGAGGATATATACAATCGGGAATGAACGGCCCGAGCCGCGCCCGAGGCCTTCGATGTCGCCTCAGCCATCGAGCAGTCCCCGCTCGGCGGCTTCCGCCCAGAACGACTCGGGCACGGGTTCCGCCAGCAGCCGCGCGTTCTCCCGGGCCTGATCGGCGCTGGCCGCACCGAAGACGACGGTGCTCACCGCTGGATGCCGCAACGCGAACTGCACCGCGACCCGCCGAAGCGAGGTCGAATGCTCCCCCGCGATCCTGGCGAGGGCCTGCGCGCGGGAGACGAGGCCCGCGGGCGCCGGAGCGTAGTCGAAGGTCGACCCGGTCGTGGGCGAGTCCGAGGCGAGAAGGCCCGAGTTGAAGACGGCCGCGGCGATGACCGCGACGTCGCGCTCGCGCGCCGCCGGCAGGAGGTCGACGAGCGCGCTCTGGTCGAGCAGGGTGTACCGCCCCGCGACCATCACGGTGTCCAGATCGGTCTCGCGGACGAAACGGGCCAGCATCGCCGACTGGTTCATCCCGGCGCCGTAGGCCCCGATGACCCCTTCCGAGCGCAGCTCGTCGAGCGCGGGGAACGCGCCCTCGAGCGCCTCGCGCTCGTGGGCGTCGGGGTCGTGTACGAGAACGAGGTCGATCCGGTCGAGGCCGAGGCGCTCGAGCGACTCCTCGATCGAGCGGAGAACGCCGTCGCGACTGTAGTCGACGATGCGGCGACGGGTGGCCGGCACGTCGAACAGGTTCTCGAGGTCCGACTCCCCCGCGTAGTCCGAGCGTTCCTCGAGGCGTCGCCCGACCTTCGTCGAGAGCACGAACTCCTCACGCGGATACGCCGCGAGCGACTCCCCCAGCCGTTCCTCGGCGAGCCCGAGCCCGTAGTGCGGCGCGACGTCGAAGTATCGGATGCCGGCATCCCACGCCGCGGGCACGCAGGCGCGCCAGGTGGCCTCGTCGAGAGCCGCGTAGAGGTTGCCGAGCGCGGCCACGCCGTAGCCGAGCCGGGGTGCGTGATCCGCCCACCCGCGAGGCTGCCGTTCAGGCGATCGGGCACCGGTGTGCGGGGCGCTCACAGCACACGAAGGGTGTCGAGCGCGTCACGGTCCCAGTCGATGCCGAGCCCAGGGGCGGTCGGCGCGAGCGCCATCCCGTCGTCGACGACCATCTCCGTGGTGGTCACCGAGCGCAGTTGCGGGATGTGCTCGAGGTACAGGGCGTTCGGCACGGCGCAGACGAGCGAGACGTGCAGCTCCATGAGGAAGTGCGGGGCGACCTGCACGTTGAACGCCTCGGCGAGATGCGCGATCTTCAGCCACGGGGTCACGCCGCCGACCCGCGCGACATCCGCCTGCACGATCGAGGCGGCGCCCACCTGCAGATACTCGCGGAACTGCGCGAGCGAGTACATGCTCTCGCCCACGGCGATCGGCACGGTCGTCGACTGCGCGAGCTGGCGGTGGCCGTCCACGTCGTCGGCCGGCAGGGGCTCCTCGAACCAGAAGATCCCGACCCGCTCGTACAGCGCCGCGCGACGCCGGGCTTCGGCGACCGTGAAGCACTGGTTGGCGTCGACCATGATGTCCATGTCCCAGCCGATCGCGTCGCGCACGGCGGAGAGACGGTCGAGATCCTCGTGGCCACGGGGCTTGCCGACCTTGACCTTCACACCCTTCATGCCGCGTCGTTTCGCCGCGACGGCGTGCTCGACGAGCTCGTCGGCGGAGTAGTGCAGCCAGCCGCCCTCCGTGTCGTAGAGGCGGATGCTGTCGGCCGCGCCACCGGCGGCGACCCACAGCGGGCGGTTCGCGATCTTCGACGAGAGGTCCCACACCGCCGTGTCGATCGCGGCCAGGGCGAGTGAGGTAATGACGCCGACGGCCGTGGCCCGGGTCGACGCGTAGAGGGCGGACCACACCATCTCGGGCCGGTCGACGCTGAGCCCGACGAGCCGGTCGAGCAGGGTGCTGCGCAGCAGGCTCAGCACCGCGCCGCCGCCCGTGCCGATCGTGTACGAGTATCCGACCCCGGTCGAGCCGTCGTCGGTGCGGAGCTCGACGATGATCGTCTCCTGCTTGAGGAAGGACTGCATCGAGTCGGTGCGCACCTGCTCGACGGGGATGTCGTACAGGAAGGCCCGTGCGTCGACGATCACGGTGCCCGAGCGCAGGGCGTCCAGCGACTCCGCGGACAGGGCCGTCGATGCGGTCATCGTCCACCCAATCCGCCGAGGGCGACACCCTTGACGAGCTGCCGTTGCAACACCGCCACGATGATCAGCGAAGGGATAACTGCGATGGTGGCCGCGGCCATAAGGAGACTCCATTGCGTGCCGAATTGTCCGGTGAACATTCCGAGGCCAAGCGGCACGGTTGCTTTGTCCTCGCTGTTGATGACGATGAGAGGCCAGAGGTACGAGTTCCAGTAGCCGATGAACGAGAAGACGGCCAGAACGCTGATCGGCGCACGCAGCTGCGGCAGCAGGATCGACCACAGGGTCCTGACGCGGGAGGCGCCGTCGATCCGGGCGGCCTCCTCGTACTCCACAGGAATCGTCAGGAAGAACTGACGGAGGAGGAAGGTGCCGAAGGCCGTGAAGGCGAAGGGGATGATGAGCGCGAAGTAGGTGTCGATCAGCCCGGCCTTGTTGAACATGATGAACAACGGGATGACCAGCACCTCCTGGGGCAGCACGAGGGTCACGACGTAGAGCAGGAAGAGCTTGTCGCGAAACCGGAACCGGAGCCGGGAGAACGCGTAGGCCGACAGGATCGCCACCACGACGCTCAGCAGGGCGCCGACGACACCGACCACGAAGCTGTTGACGATGAACATGCCGAAGGGCACGCTCGTCCACGCGTCGGCGAAGTTGCTCCACATGATCTGCGAGCCGAACAGCTGGGGTGTCTTGGTGAAGACCTCGTTGGCCGGCTTGAGGGCCGTGAGGAACATCCAGATGAAGGGAAAGGCGAACAGCAGCGAGACGATCGCCATCGCGAGCGTGTTGAGCCAGACGAGAGCGGCCGACCTCCGCTGCGCCGTGCGCTGCCGCGGCCGGCGCTTCGAGGCGCCCGGGGCGAGAGTGCTAGTTGTCATAGGTGACCCACTTCCGCTGACCCACGAACTGTATGGCCGTGATCAACATGACGAAGAAGAACAGAATCCACGCGAGCGCCGAGGCGTAGCCGAGCTTGTCGAAGACGAAGCCGTTGCGGTACAGGTACAGCACGAAGGTGTTCGTCGCCTCTCCGGGCCCGCCCTGGGTGAGGAAGAGCGGCTGCACGAAGACCTGGAAGGCGCCGATCATCGTCATCGTCGAGCTGAAGAACAGCGACGGCGAGATCATCGGCAGCACGATGTAGCGGAACCGGCTCCACGCGTTGGTGCCGTCCATCCTGGCGGCTTCGAGGATCTGCTGGGGGATGCCGCCGAGACCGGCCGAGAGCACGATGACGTTGTAGCCGAACGACTGCCAGACCGACATCGCGATGACGATGGGGAGCGCGAACCTCGCATCCGACAGCCAGGCCGGGCCTGTGATGCCGACGCCCGCCAAGAGGGAGTTGACGAGGCCGTCCTGCGAGAACATCAGACGCCAGACCAGGGCGTTGGCGACCATCGGCGTGATGACCGGCAGGAAGTAGACGACCCGCCAGAACCCCCGGAACCTCACGTTGGTGTTCAGCCAGAGCGAGATCGCGAGGGCCACGGCGAGGTTGAGGAGGGTGTAGACGACGGCGAAGATCAGGGTGTTGACCATCACCGTGTAGAACGTCGGGTCGCCGAACAGCTTCGCGTAGTTGTCGAAGCCGATGAACACCGGATCTCCGTAGAGCGGCCACTCGAAGAGGCTGATCACCGCGGAGCCGAGCAACGGCAGCACGATGAACAGGGCGAAGCCCAGCATCCCGGGCGCCAGGAAGGCCGCGGCTGTCCAGCCGCCGACCCCTCGCCGCGGCCTCCGTCCAGGGCCGCTCGGCTCGACGGGGCGGGCCCTGCCCGCGGCGGTCGTCGCGAGGGCCGGCCGGGCCGGCACCACCCCCTCGGGGGAGGTGATGCCGGCCTCATGCGTGGTCATTCTCGGATTACCTTCCGACGGAGTTGCTGATCGTGGTCGTGATCTCTTCCGCGGTCTGCTCGCCCCGGTAGCCTTCGACGCCGTACTGGCTCATCAGGGTCTCGACCTGGCTCCAGTTGGGGGTGGTCAGCTGAGCGGTGGCGTTGCCCAGGAGCGCATTGATCACGTCGGAGGCGCCCTCGTTCTTGCCCTCGGCCCAGGCGGGCAGAGCCGAAGCCCTCGCCGGGACGATTCCCCGAGCGGACGCCTGAGCGAGCTGGGCCTTCTCGGAGGTCATGCCCAGGATCACCTGCAGCGCCTCCTCGGGGCGGTCGCACATCTTGGCGATGCCGAAGCCCGAGCCTGCCGTCATACCGCGGGCCTCACCAGAGGTGCTCGGGACGACCGTGATCCCGAGGTCGAACTTCGCCTGCTCCTGGAACGGGGTGTACCACCACGGTCCCTCGATGAGCATGCTCGTGTCGCCGTTGATGAACGCCTGCTGGGAGACCTCGGAGGCATCCGCCGCCTCGGGCGCGCGCGCCACGCCGTCGACGGCCGCGAGGTCGAAATAGCTCTGCAGCTGTTCGACGAACTCGGGGCTCGTGATGTCGAGCTCGCCGTCCTTCACCGCGGGGACACCGTCGGCCAGTGCCCACGCGTTGGGCACGCTCAGGCCCGGCGCCATCGCGAAGCCGAAGCGGTCGGGTGTGGTGAGCGCCTGGGCATCGGAGCGGAACTGCTCCCGGGT
Organism: Compostimonas suwonensis; assembly: GCF_002797855.1. Lineage (GTDB taxonomy): Bacteria > Actinomycetota > Actinomycetes > Actinomycetales > Microbacteriaceae > Compostimonas > Compostimonas suwonensis. Next base: position 206,729 of record NZ_PGFB01000003.1, on the reverse strand, counting down.
GTAGGTCGTGCCGGGCAGTGCGAGCCCGGCATCCCGGAACTGGTCCTTGTTGTAGAACAGGGTCAGCGGCTCGGCGTCATAGGGCAGCGCGAGCAGGTCGCCGTCGACCGTCATGCCGTCGAGCATCGACTGGTTGAAGTCGGAGAGATCGGTGCCGGATGACTCGATCAGGTCGTCGAGCGGCAGCAGCACGTCTTTCAGCGACTCGGCCCCCGTCGCCTGGGTGGTGACGATGCAGACGGTGTCGCCGCCGGCGAGGCGGGTCTTGACCTTCGTCATGTAGTCGCTGAAGCTCGGCCCCTCGAGGGTGATCTCGGGCAGGTCGGGATCGTCGGCGCGGGCGAGGTCGACGAACGACTGCCACTGCTCGCGCTCGGTGTCGCCGCTGATCCACGCGTACATCGTCATGGGGTCGCCGGCCTCGGCGACGGGCGCCGCCGAGCATCCGGCGAGCGCGACCATCGCGCCGGCCAGGGTGAACGCCGACGCGTAGCGCGCGACCGTTCGGGTCGTGGACTTTCTCATAGCTGACTTCCTCGTCTTGTGTGTGGTGGGGTGGGGATGGTGCTGGGTGCTGGTGTTTCGGTGGATCGCGAGCGCGGTCGAGCCGCACGGTCGGCGGCCGGGGCGCGGCTCAGCTGAAGTCGATGGCGATGACGTCGATCACGGCGCCGCTGGGGGCGGGGGCGGGGATCCGGATCTCGCCGGTGGTCACCTCGCCGATCTCGATGGAGTGCACCTCGAAAGAGACGCTGTGGTCGAGCGGCTCACCGGTCTGCAACAGGCGGATGCCGCTGATGTCGCGCACGGGCAGCCCGCGCACGACGATCTCCTCGACCGGCTGCATCACGAGATGCAGATACAGGGTTCCGGGGCGGGCCGTGCTCGGCCCGAAGAAGTCGATCCCGGTCGTCGGGGAGACGCCGATGACGCTCTCGCGGTGCTTCTGCATCCAGTCGGCGATCTCGGTGAGACGCTCGACATGGGTCTCGGGAAGGCTCCCGTCTCCCCGCGGGCCGACGTTCAGCAGCAGGTTGCCGCCGCGGCTGACGACGTCGACGAGAGTCGCAGCGAGCGAGTGCGACGATTTCAGCCGGGTGTCGCCGGGACGCCAGCCCCACATCTCGCCGATCGTGAGGCAGAGCTCCCACGGCCCGTCGGGCGCGGTGGCGGGGAACGCCTGCTCGGGGGTGCGGTAGTCGCCCTGCCCGGGAAGGCGGTCGTTGATGATGACGTCGGGCTGGAGGCTCTTGATGAGACGGCGGAGACCCGGTGCCGTCCATTCGGCGGCCGAGCGCTCCCAGTCGCCGTCGAACCAGAGCAGGTCGATCGTGCCGTAGTTGGTGAGCAGCTCGGTGAGCTGGGCGCGCACGTAGTCGAGGTAGCGGCTCCACTCCTCGGGGCTCGAGCGGCGGAACCTGTCGGTCGCCACCTCGCTGTCGGCGAAGGCGGGGTCGCCGGCGGCGGGCCAGTGCTCCTCGGCGTAGGGCAGGTCGTCGACGGTGAAGGCGGGGTAGTCGGGGTGGTTCCAGTCGGGCAGGCTGTAGTAGATGCCTACCCGCAGGCCCTCCGCACGCACCGCGTCGACGAACTCCCGGGTGATGTCGCGCCCGATCGGGCTGAACTCGACCCCGAACTCGGACTGCTCGGTGAAGAACATGTTGTAGCCGGCGTGGTGCCGCGCGGTGAAGACGACGTACGTCGCACCGGCGTCCTTGGCATGGCGCGCGAGAGCGGCGGCATCCCATTCGGCGGGGTCGAAGGTCGCCGCCGTCGACTGGTACTGCTCGATGGTCACGCTGTCTTCGACCTTGTCGACGCCGGGGATGATCGAGCGGGCGACCAGAGGCCAGGAGACCTCGAGCCCCTGCTGGCTGGCCTGATCCCAGTGCACGAAGAGTCCGAGGCCGGCGCCGTCGAACCATTCGCCGCCCGGCAGCTCGAATGCGGTGGACCGGACAAAAGCGGTCTGAGCCTGGCTCATCTATCCCTCTTCCCTGAGTTCAGCTGATTTCATTGATCCTATCGGATATTTGCAATCGGGAGCAAATGACGCAGGGTGACCTCGAGGGAGGTGCGCAGCCGGCACGGGCCTCAGCCGTCGATCGGGCGAGACGATCAGGCCGCATCCGACGGGGCGGCTGAAGCTCGGGGCGAAGCCTCCCCGGGGCACGGACTCCGAGCTAGAGGCGGTTGCCCAGCCGCGAGACGATCGCCGCCTCCTGGTAGTCGAGCTTCTCGAGGAACCCGCGCACGGCGTCGTCGTCGAGCCGGTTCGCATTGCGCTCGGCGACCACGGCCGCACGCTGCGCCTGGAGCACCCGGCGATACAGGGTTCCGAACATCTCCCCGAAGCGCGAGGCGTCGTCGGGTTCCGGGTCGCGCTCGGCGTCGTCGGAGCGCTCGGCCACCATCTCGGTGACGCGAACCAGCAGCTCCGGCGGAACCTCCGGCGGCGGGGCGGCGAGGAACTCCGCGAATACCGACACCGAGGCGTCCCTCGCCACGGTGCGCGCGAGCTCGGCCTGCTCCCGGTCGTACTGCTCCTGCCCGGGGTCGCTGAGCTTGAGGGAGCGGATGAGGGCCGGGAGCGTCAGGCCCTGGATGAGCAGCGTGCCCACAGCCACGATGAACGCGATCGCCTGGATCTCCGCGCGACCCGGGAACGGCTCGCCGTTAGCGATCACGAGCGGGACGGCGGCGGCCGCGGCGAGCGTGACCACCCCGCGCATCCCCGTCCACGAGACGACGAGGCTCTCGCGCCATCCCAGGTACACGGGATAGCGCCGGGGGCGACGACCGCGGGCGATGCGAGCCTCGTTCTCGCGCCGCATCCGCTCTCGCAGCCGCTCATCGCTCGCGATCTTGCGCCGCATGATCCGATCGGCCAGGAAATGCCGCCCGAACGACAGGAAGACCCAGACCGGCCGGATGAGCAGCACCACGAGCAGCACGAGCGCGCCGACACCGAACACCAGCCACACCGACTCACCGGCGTCGCGGAGATCCTGGATCACGAAGCGCAGCTGCAACCCCATGTAGGCGAACACGAAGGCCTCGAGCAGCACGTCGAGCGAGCTCCACACCTGCCGTTCCTGCAGACGCGTCTCGTAGCCCGCCTCGCTCGAGCTCGCGCCGATCGCGAAGCCGGCTGCGACCACCGCGAGCACTCCGGACGCCTCGAACTGCTCGGCGAGCAGGTAGGCGGCGAACGGCACGATGAGACCGAGCACCGTCTCCAGCGCCGAGTCCTTCAGCAGCCGCCGGATGAGCACGGCCACGACGGCGAGCACCAGACCCACCACGATCCCCACCACGGCGCTGTAGAGGAAGAGCAGCACCGGATTCTCGACGAGGGTGTGAGCACCGGTGACGGCCGCCACCGTGATGGTGAAGAGGGTGAGCGCAGCGGCGTCGTTGACGAGGCTCTCGCCCGTGAGGATCGACATCACCCGTTTGGGCAGACCGAGCTTGCGGCCGACCGCGACCGCGGTGACGGCATCCGGCGGCGCCACGATCGCGCCGAGGATGACCGCGGTTCCGACCGTGAGCGCGGGGACCACCCACGCCGCGAACACCCCGACGACGAGCGCGGTCACGACGACGAGTCCGACGCCGAGCCCGATGATCGGGCGGAAGTTGCGCGCGAAGGAGAAGAACGAGAAGTTGAGCGCCGCCGAGTAGAGCAACGGCGGAAGCACGATGCCGAGGATGATCTCGGAGTCGAGCTCGAGACGCGTGAAACCCGGGATGAACGAGGCCGCGAAGCCCACGAGGGTGATGACGAGCGCCGGTTGCAGGCCCCTGCGCTGGGCCAGGCCCGTGACGGCGATCGCCCCCACGATCACCAACAGCAGCTGCACACCGTTCACGGGACCACCCTACTGACCGGCGCGCGCCGCGCCGCGCGTTCGAACCGCGCGGCGCGGCGGCGGCCTCAGCGCACGGATCTGATGGGCGCGATGAGGAACGCCGCGACCACGAGCACACCGGCGGCCGCGACGAAGACCACGCCGTAGCCGCCCGTCAGACCGACGATCCCGGAGGTCACGCCCGGGCCGATGATCTGGCCGCCCGTGTTGGCCAGGTTGAGGATGCCGAGATCCTTCGCCGCCGTGTCCGGCGAGGGCAGCACCTCGGTGTTGAGCGCCTGGTCGACAGAGTTGTAGACACCGTTGCCGATGCCTCCGAGTAGGGCGAAGAGCAGCATCGCCCACGGATAGGGGAACACGAAGGGCAGGAGCGTCGCGACGGCGACGAGGATCGCCGAGCCGATCACGAGCACCTTCCTCCGGCCGATCCGGTCGCTGATCGGGCCGGCGAGGAAGCCGAAGACGAGCGAGGTGCCCAGGCCGATGGTGCCGATGAGCGCTCCCGCCTCCGCGAGGTCGAGCTTCATGTAGTCGGTCAGGATGTAGAGCTGGTACCCCGTCACCGAGTAGTAGCCGACGACGAACAGCAGCTTGCCGCTGAGCGCGAAGTGGAAGTCGCGGGACTGCTTGCGCGGGAACGAGAAGTTCGAGAGCAGCATGGATGCCGAGAACCTCTCCCTCGGTCGGTCGCGACTCGAGCGCTCCCCCGCGATCACGGCGGCGAGCGGTCCGCCGACGAGCACGGCGACCGCGAACAGGGGCGCAGGTCGTACTGCCACGTGCAGAAGGGATCGCCGAGTCCCGAGGCTCAGCCTCATGTTGCATCTCAGCGATGGAGATATATTCGCAATCGATCACCGAGGATCCAACCGAAATACGCAGAGCACCGACACAGCCGGCGCAACGGTCGTTCCAGATCCTTCCGCTGCTCACACAGAAGTGCCCCTGGAGGGATTCGAACCCCCGGCCATTTCCTTAGGACGGAATTGCTCTTCCACTGAGCTACAGAGGCGGACTGCACAAGTTTAGCGGAGAGGGGGGCGCGAGCCCGCAGTAGGTGCGCGAAACGGCGAGGTTTGGCGCACCTCCTGCGGATTCGCGAGCGAGAGGCTTGGCAGGGAATAGGTACGACGACCCCGCACTCCCCTACGCCGCGACAGCCGTCGCGAGGTACTCGCTCCACTGCGGGAGGGGCCGCTCGACGCCGCGCACGACCCAGTTGGTGCCGTGCGGCATCCGGGGTTCGAAGCGCAGCGACCAGCCCATCTCGGCGGGGGTGTGGTCGCTCTTGATGTTGTTGCAGCGCAGGCAGCAGGCGACCAGGTTCTCCCACGTGTCCTTGCCGCCGCGGGAGCGGGGCTGGATGTGGTCGATGGTCGAGGCCGCCTTGCCGCAGTAGCCGCAGCGGTGGTCGTCGCGGCGGAGGACGCCGCGGCGGCTGATCGGCACGTTGCGGCCGTGCGGCAGGCGCACGTAGCGGGTGAGGATGATCACCGACGGCCGCTCGTACGCGCCCGAGGAGCCCCAGACCGGGTGTCCGGCGTCGATCTCGACGATCGACGCCTTCCTATTCATCACGAGAACCAGGGCTCTCTTGAACGACACGACGGCGAGCGGCTCGTACCCGGCGTTGAGGACCAATGTGCGCATGTTGTCTCCCACGAAACGTTCTGGACGGCTTCCAGATATTCGACTGTCGGTAGACCACCGATCAAGGGACGAGCAATTAAACAAAAAAGAGCACCGTCAGATGACGGCGCTCTTCACGACCAGACAATGGTCGAGTATCGTTCGACTGCTGTGCCGCAGGTGCCAGTGCAGTTTCGACTGCACAAAGCCGCGCGCGTCCGAGGTGTGGATGCTACGAAGCTCGACCATTGGCTCTCCCGGGATCTCTCACGGTGTTCAGGGCATCAGGCTAACCCACTCCGGCCGATCTACGAAGTCGGGGCACGCCGCGACCGATCCCGTTTACACAGAATTCACGCGAAATCAGGGCAGAAGGCACCCGGGCACCCGGTGAAGGCTCAGCAGGCCCTTAGGGCGCGTACAGATAGAGGGGTACGGATGACGCCTCCACCGTGCGCGTGTGGTACGCGTGGTCGTTGCCCCAGTTGTACTCCTCGAGGGTGACCTGCTGGCCGTCCTCGCTCACCTTCTGCACGTAGGCGACATGGTTGCCGTTGAACCACGCGACCGAGCCCGGCACCGGAGTGGAACCCGTCATCCGGCCGGCCTGCTGCCAGGCGTTCGCCCAGTTGTAGGCGCTGCCGCCGCTGGGGGTGAGGTTCGACCAGACGAACTTGTAGGGAGGCGTGAGCGAGCCGGCGTCGCGGTTCAGGCGCCAGGCCACGAAGTCCACGCACTCGCGGAAGTAGTAGCCGAGCGGGGAGAGCCCGCCGCCCGCCGAGTCGGGGAGCTCGAACGCCCACGGGTAGTCGTCGCCCTCGGCCCGCACCCCCGTCACGGCGCCCGCCACGTACGAGGCGATGCGCGACTGCCGCGCGGCCTCCTCGGCGGCCTCGACCTTGGCGGCGTCGAGCTCCTCCTGGCTGGTCGCGGTGTAGCTCTCGCGCGTGATGACCGCGTCGGCGGATGCCGCGACCGTCACCGATTGGGCGCTCGAATCCTTGAAGCCGTCGAGAGCGGATGTCGTGAACCCCGACTCGCCGTCGGGTGCGAACGCGTAGGCGGGCAGGGCGAACGTCGCGAAGAGCCCCGGCACGACGGCCACCACGATCGCGATGTTGAGCCATCCGGCTTTGCGCTTGTGATCGGGCACGGTCTTCGGCGAGCCGGACGGCAGGGCCTTCTCGGCCGCGGGAGCGGCGGGAGCGACTGAAGGGGCAGATGCCCTCACGACCGGAGCCGCGGAAGCAGCGGACACCGACGTGGACGCGACGAGATACACGGGAGCCGCATCGGCGGCGGGAGCGAGGTAGGCGGGAGCGGCGGTGCGCTCGACCGGGAACGCGACGACAGGCACGACGGCCGTGGTGACGGGGACGACGGCCGCGCGCTCGGCAGCCACGGCGTCTCTGCGCGAAACCGCGGCGGGGGCGGCCTCGGCGGGAGGAACAGTCACGGCCGTCTCGCTCGCGGCGGCCGGCATCCGCTCGATCGGCGACGCGGCAGCGGGAACACTCAAACCAGCGGGAGCCCGAACCCCGGCCCTCTCGGCGAGACGCCGTTCGCGGCGGGAGGAGTACACGGGAGGTGTGATGTGGTCGTCTGACGCGCTCAGCGGCTGTTCGGTTTCACCCGATTCGCTCGAAGCGGTCACGTATACAACCTCCGGCCCCGATCGGATGACCCGACCCTCCGTATGTCAGGCACACGCGTCGCGTCGTCATGGACCGTGCGCACCGTACGGGTTGACGAGACGGAAAGCGGGGGGACATCTCAACCCGTGCCCTTCGACCGGCTTCTGGTCGGAAGGACACCATAGAGACTATGGAACTGGACGGCGTTTGTCACGTTCTGGAACGAGTTTGTAACACATTCATAACGGGGCATGAGAAACGGCGCCCGACCCGCAGGTCGAGCGCCGTTCGCACACCGGTGGAGGATGCCGGTCAGATGCCGATTCGCACGATGTAGTAGTCGCTCGTCCAGATGGGCTGGATGCGCACAACGGTGCCCTCGTAGGGCGCGTGCAGGATGTTGCCGTTGCCGGCGTAGAAGCCGATGTGGCCGGGCATGACGACGAGGTCGCCGGGCACGGCATCCGCTTCGGAGATGCGAGTTCCCATCGCGCCCTGCGCGTTGGAGGAGTGCGCCATGCCGATGCCGAACTGGGCGAAGACGTACTGCGTGAAGCCGGAGCAGTCGAAGCCGGCCGGTGTCGCGCCGCCGTAGACGTAGGGAACGCCCTGGTAGCTGAGCGCCACGTTGTAGAGCTGCTCGAGGCTGTAGCTCGGGTACGGCGGGGCGGCGAGGAGGTCGGATGCGGTGGGGCCGGAGAAAGAGGAGAACGACGCGGCGTTCGCCTGGCGCTGCTTCTCGGCTTCCTCCGCCGCAGCGGCCGCTTCCGCTGCGGCCTTCTGAGCGTCGAGCTCTTCCTGCGTGGTCGCGGTGTAGCTCTCGCGCGTGACCGTGGTGGCGGTGGCCGCCTCGTCGACGGTCATCGACTGCGCGTCGGTCTTCTTGAGCCCGTCGACAGCAGAGGTGCCGAATTGGGCGTCGCCGCCGGCCGGGTCGAAGGCGTAGGCCGGCAGTGCGACGGTCGCGAAGAGGCCCGGGACGATGAGGGCCATGACGGCGACGCTGAGAACGCCGGCCTTCTTCTTCGACGGCTGCGGCTTGCGGGTCGGGGGCTTGGCGGCCACGGGGCGGCCCTGCGGCGCTGTGCTCGGTACGGCGAGCTCACGGCGGCTGGACGGCCTGCTGACGTCTTTTCCGGGTCTGTGTTGCGTGTGTTTCGGATCATGGCTCTCGAAAGAGCTGTTCTCACCTAAGTTGGCCAAAGTTGTAACCTCCGGCGCCCTAACAACACTAGGTAGTTGCCTCGTCACTGCTGCGATTGCAAGTTTCCGCGGGCAAGAGACGAGCGTTGGGACGTCTTGACCGGGGCCCCCGAACCGGCTTCTGGCTCATGGGCGTGTTCGAGAATACGGGTCCGACCGGCCTTTGTCACATCCATTCGTCGCATTTCTAACGAATTGATAACGGTGTGAGCCCTCGAACCCCCCGGATTCCAGGGGTTTTACCCCTCAGAAAAGGGGGCAAAAAAAGTTGGTCAAACGTCGTCAGATCGCCACGAAGATGTGGCTGGCGACCTCGCTCGGCAGTTCCAGGCCCTCGCCGAAGCCCTCGACCTGCACGAGCACGTACGACCCGGCCGACGAGAAGACGGCCTCCGCGCCGGGCATGACCCCGGACTGTCGAAGCTGCGCGAGCAGCTCGGGATCGAACTGCACCGGCTCGCCGAGCCGGCGGATGGTGGCGGTGACGGGGCCCTCAGCTGCCGAGACGACCTCGACGATGTTGACGACCCCCGTCATAAAAGAAACGGCGGGTTCCGCGCCGAGCTCTTCGAGACCCGGGATCGGATTGCCGTAGGGACTCTCGGTGGGATGGTCGAGGATCTGCAGGATCTTGCGCTCGACCTGCTCGCTCATCACATGCTCCCAGCGGCATGCTTCGTCGTGCACGAACTCCCACTCGAGCCCGATGACGTCGCTCAGGAGCCGCTCCGCGAGGCGGTGCTTGCGCATGACGTGCACGGCCTTGGCGCGACCGGACGAGGTGAGCTCGAGGTGGCGGTCGCCCGAGACGACGACGAGGCCGTCGCGCTCCATACGCCCGACGGTCTGCGAGACCGTGGGGCCGGAGTGGCCGAGCCGCTCCGAGATGCGCGCGCGCAGGGGAACGATGTTCTCCTCCTCGAGATCGAGGATGGTGCGGAGATACATCTCAGTGGTGTCAATGAGATCAGTCATCGAGGCCTCCCTTAACATCTGCGCGCCCGCCGACACGACTCTCTAAGCCTACCTGCCGAGAACGACACTCAATTCGATCAGGCCTCATAGCTCGCGCCCCTACAATTACAGGATGCCGGACGTGATCATTCCCTCAGAACTCCTGCCCGCCGACGGTCGTTTCGGCTGCGGACCATCCAAGGTCCGCCCCGAACAGCTCGACTACCTCGCCACCGCGGGCGCCGCGATCATGGGCACGTCCCACCGCCAGGCGCCGGTGAAGAACCTCGTCGGCTCCGTGCGCTCCGGCCTCGCCGAGCTGTTCCGCATCCCCGACGGCTACGAGGTCGTGCTCGGCAACGGCGGCTCGACCGCGTTCTGGGATGCCGCGGCCTTCTCGCTCATCGAGCGCCGCAGCCAGAACCTCACCTTCGGCGAGTTCGGCCAGAAGTTCGGCAAGGCCGCGGCCGCCCCGTTCCTCGAGGCCCCCGACATCATCGCCGCCCCCGCCGGATCGCGCAGCGAGCCAGCGGTGCGCCAGGGCGTCGACGTCTACGCCTGGCCCCACAACGAGACATCCACGGGCGTCATGGCCCCCGTCACCCGCGTGCACGGCGACGAGGGCGCGCTCACGGTCGTCGATGCGACGAGCGCAGCGGCCGGAATCGACTTCGACGCCTCGCAGGCCGACGTCTACTACTTCGCACCGCAGAAGAACCTCGCCTCCGACGGCGGGCTCTGGCTCGCGCTGTTCTCCCCCGCCGCCATCGAGCGGGTCGGCCGCATCGCGGCGAGCGGCCGCTACATCCCCGAGTTCCTGAGCCTGCAGAACGCGATCGACAACTCGCGCCTCGAGCAGACCCTCAACACCCCCGCGCTCGCGACGCTGCTCATGCTCGAGAACCAGGTCGACTGGATCAACGGCAACGGGGGGCTCGCCTGGGCCTCCTCCCGCACCGCCGAGTCGTCGAACGCCCTGTACAGCTGGGCCGAGTCGGTCGAGTACGCGACCCCCTTCGTCGCCGACCCCGCGCACCGCTCGCAGGTCGTCGTGACGATCGACTTCGCCGACACCGTGGATGCCGCGGCCGTCGCCAAGACGCTGCGCGCGAACGGCATCGTCGACACCGAGCCCTACCGCAAGCTCGGGCGCAACCAGCTGCGCATCGCGACGTTCACGGCGATCGAGCCCGACGACATCCGCTCGCTCATCTCGAGCATCGAGTACGTCGTCGAGCGGATGGCCTGAGGCGGGCTCGCGTATGCGCCTGTGGGTGAAAGACGGCGAACGGCTGCCCGACCCGGAGCCGGCTCAGACGGATGACCGCTGGCCGCTGCTGGTCGGAACGATCCTGTGGCTCGTGGCCGGCGCCGTGATGCTCATCGTCTTCGGCGCACTCGACGCCGCCGGCCGCGGCTGGTGGCTGTGGGTGTGCTGCATCGGCGTGGGCATCGGCCTCGTCGGCCTGCTCGTCGCCGTGCGCAACCGCCGCCGGGCGCGAGCGGGCCGCTGAGACTGCTCGTTCACTGAGCCGGTCATTCCCTGAGCCGGTCGTTCCCTGAGCGACCGACCCGCTCAGGGAACCGCACAACCGCCTGAGGCCTAGCGACCATCTTCGTCCGCGTCCTCGTCGAGGTCGTCGGACTCGTCGTCGTCATCGGACTCGTCGTCGTCATCGGACTCGTCGTCGTCATCGGACTCGTCGTCGTCATCGGACTCGTCGTCTTCTTCGTCCGACTCGTCTTCTTCGTCCGACTCGTCGTCGTCATCCGACTCGTCATCGTCCGAGTCGTCGTCATCCGCGTCGTCGAGCACCCCGTCGAGCACGTCGTCCTCGATCACGTCGAGCACGTCGTCGTCGAGCGAGTCGTCGTCATCGTCGTCGTCGAGCTCGTCGCCCTCCTCCGACTCCTCGTCGTCGCTCTCGGCGGCGTCCTCGCCGTCGGCAGCGTGCTCGGCCTGGTAGTCGGCGAGACGCTCCGACCACGGCACCCAGTCGGGTGCGAGCAGGGCGTCCTCACCCGGCAACAGCTCGACCTCGAGCACCGACGGGGCCGACTCCTCGTCGACGCGGGCGATCGTCACCGTCCAGTGCCAGCCGCGGTAGCCCGGCTGGGTGTTGGCGAAGAGCAGGGAGAGCACGTGCTCCCCCTCGACCACGTGGCCGATGGGCTCGCCGACGGTGGCGGCCGGGGTGATCTCGAGCAGCGCCGCGCGGGCGACATCCACCGCCTGAAGGAGCGCCTTGTCGGCGCCGTCGTCGTCAGGCATCGAGCTCGTCCGCGACCTTGCGCAGAAGCGCGGCGATCTTGCGGCTGTGGGCGTTGTCGGGGTAGCGGCCGCGCTTCAGGTTGGTGCCGAGGCCATCGAGCACCTTCACGAGGTCTTCGATGATGACGGCCATGTCGTCAGCGGGCTTGCGAGACATCTTGACGAGGCTCGGGGGTGCGTCGAGAACGCGCACCGACAGCGCCTGAGCGCCGCGCTTGCCCTCTGCGACCCCGAACTCGAGACGGGTGCCCGCCTTGATCCCCTGGGTTCCCGCGGGCAGAGCCGACGCGTGCAGGAAGACCTCTTGGCCGTCATCGGAGCTGATGAAGCCAAAACCCTTCTCGTCGTCGTAGAACTTGACCTTGCCGGTTGGCATGCGGGACCTCTTTCACTTGCAACTGCGAACCACTAGCTTATTCGCCTGGCCGCCCCGGCGATCCCCCGGCGGCAGAACGGGTTGCAGAACGGGTCGCAGGGCGGGCTGCGGGGCGGGCTGCAAAGCGGGCTGCAGGGCGGGCTGAGAGCGGATGTCGCGACCGCCCGGCATCGCCCGTCCCCCGTCCCGGCTGCGAGCGCCCTCCACTGCCTCTATCCTTAGATGTTGTGACCTCTGATCCCGCGCAGACGCCTGCGCCCTCCGTCAACCGGGCCGAACGCGCCCTCGCCTACATGGCCGGTTCGATCGTCGCGCTCTCCATCCTGTGCTTCATCGCCATCCTCATCGGCACCTCGGCGGGAGCCGGAGCGAACGACGGCTTCAGCAAGGGCCTGTGGCCCAGCGTCATCCTGCTCCCCTATTTCGGCCTGCCCATCGGCTTCCTGCTGCTGCTGGCCCTCGTCATCGTGAGCGCCGTGCGCCGGCGCAGAGAAACCCGAGGCAACAACAACGGCTGACGTCTGCACGACGCGAGACCGGAGCTCTCGAGTGATCGGGCGCGGTGACCGGCGATGACCGACACACTGGCCCTCGCCGCGCAGCTGCGCGAGTTCGACGACGCCCGCCTGCGCGCGCTCATCACCGAGCGCGGTGTGACGCCGGCCGGGATCGCCGATTTCTTCGACCTCGCCGAGGCCCTGCTCGAGCCGGCGTCGATCCAGACGCAGCTCAGCCGGCTCGACCGGCACACCCTCGCGACCCTCGTGGCCGCGGGCGGGCTCGCGGGGCGCCCGACGCGCATCGGCGACCTCGTCGAATGGCTGCAGCAGCACGGCTCGCGGCTGGAGCACGCCGCGATCGCCGAGCGGCTCGCGGTCGCGGCATCCCTCGCCCTCGTGAGCGACGCCGACGGCCTGATCTCGCCCTATGAGGCGGTCACGAAACAGCTCGCGAGCTGGGCGGGTGACGGCGACGACCTCGTGGCCTCCCCTCCGCCCGCGCTGCTCGACGTCGTCGCCGACCTCGAGGCGCTCACCACCGACAGGCTCGCCGCAGAGCGCGGCTTCACGGTCGTCGCCGCGATGAGCGAGCTCACGACCGAGCTGACGCGCGAGCCCGCACGGGAGCTCGCCAAAGGCGGCCTCGCCCTGCCCGACAGCAAACGCCTCGCCACGACGATGTCGGTCGAGCTCGACGAGGTGCCCGCGCTCATGGCGATCGCGAAACGCGCCGAGCTCGTCGCCCGCGCCGACGGCCGCTGGTCGACGAGTGAGACCGGCGACGCCTGGACCCGCCTGTCGACGGCGAGCCGCTGGGCCGAGCTCGCCGAGTCGTGGCGCCGCACGCTGCCCCGCGACGTGCTCGAGGTGCTGCGCGAGCGCCAGCACTCCAGCTGGGGCGACGGGCTGCGCGCCTACGTCGGCTGGCTGTACCCGGCCGGCGGGCGCTGGATCGACGACCGCATCGTGAGCTACACACGCGACGCCGAGCTGCTCGGCATCACGGCGGGCGGTGTGCCCAGCTCCGCGGGTGCCGCGCTCGTCTCCGAGGGGGCGGATGCCGCGGCCGCCGTGGCCGCCGGGCTCTTCCCGCCCGAAGTGCAGAAGGTCTACCTGCAGCACGACCTCTCCGTCGTCTCCCCCGGCCCCCTCGAGCCGGCCCTCGACGCGCGCCTGCGGATGCTCGCCGACCCCGAGAGCCGCGGCCTCGCCGCCACCTACCGCATCTCGGCCTCGAGCGTGAACCGCGCGCTCGCGATCGGCGAGACGGCGGCCAGCATCCGCGAGTTCCTGACCGAGCTCTCGCTCACCGGCATCCCGCAGCCGCTCGACTACCTCATCGGCGAAGCCGCCGAACGGTACGGCCGGGTGCGCGTCGGCCGGCTCGTCTCGACCGACCCGAGCGCGGCCGACGCCTGGGCGCAGAGCTATGTGCGCTCCGACGACGGCGAGCTGCTGCGCACCATCGAGGTCGACCAGTCGCTCTCCTCGCTCTCCCTGCGACGCACGGGCGTACACCGCCTCGTGAGCCGCTTCGAGCCCGACATCGTCTTCTGGGCGCTGAGCGACGCCCGCTACCCGGTCGCCGCGGAAGACCACGACGGCCAGACCGTGAGCCTCGCCCGTCGCAGCGCCGTGCGGCGGGTGGTCGCGGCATCCGTCGACCGCACCGGCACCCTCATCGAGCGTCTGCGCCTGGCCGTGCAGAGCAGCCCCGAACTCACGAGCGAGGCCTGGCTGGCCCGGCAGCTGGATGTCGCCATCCGTGCCAAGGTCGAGCTCGTCGTGAGCGTGCTCATGCCCGGCGGCGCGACCGTCGAGTACCTCCTCGAGCCCACGAGCGTCGCGGGCGGGCGCCTGCGGGCACGCGACCGGCGAGCAGACATCGAACGCACCCTGCCCCTCGCGAGCATCAGCTCCATCACGCCGGCAGGGGCGCGATCCTGAGAGCCCTCATCGCGAGGGAGAGTAGGCTGGCTCGCTGTGTCTGATGGCCCACTGATCGTTCAAAGCGACCGCACCGTGCTGCTCGAGGTCGCGCACCCGCTCGCCGAAGACGCCCGCCACGATCTGGCCGTCTTCGCCGAGCTCGAGCGCGCGCCCGAGCACATCCACACCTACCGCATCACGCGACTCGGCCTGTGGAACGCCCGTGCGGCCGGCCACACCGCCGACGACATGCTCGCGACCCTCGAACGGTACTCGAAGTTCGCGATCCCGCAGACGGTGTCCGTCGACATCGCCGAGACCGTCGGCCGCTACGGCCGGCTCGTCATCGAGCGAACGGATGACGGCGAGCTCATCCTGCGCAGCCGCGACGAGGCCGTGCTCGCCGAGATCGCCAACGCCAAGCGCATCTCGCCGCTGCTCGTCGGCCACCCCACCCCCGACACCTTCCTCGTGGCGGCGTGGGCCCGCGGTCAGCTCAAGCAGGAGCTCGTGAAGCTCGGATGGCCGGCTGAAGACCTCGCCGGCTACACGCCGGGCACGCCGCATCCGATCTCCCTCGTGGAGGACGGCTGGGCTCTGCGCGACTACCAGAACAAGGCCGTGTCGAACTTCTTCGAGGGCGGCTCGGGTGTCGTGGTGCTGCCCTGCGGCGCCGGCAAGACGCTCGTGGGCGCCGGGGCCATGGCCACCGCGAAGACGAACACGCTCATCCTCGTGACCAACACCGTCTCGGCCCGCCAGTGGCGGGCCGAGCTGCTCAAGCGCACGACCCTCACCGAGGAGGAGATCGGCGAGTACTCGGGCCAGGTCAAGGAGATCAAGCCGATCACGATCGCGACCTACCAGATCCTCACCGCCAAGCGGAAAGGCGAATACGCGCACCTCGCGCTGCTCGACGCCATGGACTGGGGTCTCGTCGTCTACGACGAGGTGCACCTTCTGCCCGCGCCCGTCTTCAAGCTCACCGCCGAGCTGCAGGCCCGGCGCCGCCTCGGCCTCACCGCCACCCTCGTGCGCGAGGACGGCCGCGAGGGCGACGTCTTCAGCCTCATCGGGCCCAAGCGGTTCGACGCGCCGTGGAAGGAGATCGAGGCGCAGGGCTTCATCTCCCCCGCCGCCTGCTACGAGGTGCGCATCGACCTGCCCCAGTCGGAGCGCCTCAGCTACGCGGCCGCGGCCGACGACGAGCGCTACCGCCTCGCCGCGACGGCCCCCGCCAAGCTCGACGTCGTGAAGCGGCTCGTCGCCAAGCACGAGGGCGAGCGCATCCTCGTGATCGGCCAGTACCTCGACCAGATCGAGGAGCTCGCCGAGGCCCTCGACGCACCGGCCTTGACCGGCTCGACGCCCATCGACGAACGGGAGCGGCTCTACCAGGCGTTCCGCGAGGGCTCGCTCACCGTGCTCGTCGTCTCGAAGGTCGCCAACTTCTCGGTCGACCTGCCCGAGGCGACCGTCGCCATCCAGGTGTCGGGCTCGTTCGGCTCGCGCCAGGAGGAGGCCCAGCGTCTCGGGCGGCTGCTGCGCCCCAAGGAGTCCGGGCTGTCGGCGAACTTCTACACGCTCGTCGCGCGCGACACCGTCGACCAGGACTTCGCCCAGAACCGCCAGCGTTTCCTCGCCGAGCAGGGCTACAGCTACACGATCCTCGACTCGCACGCCCTCGCCGCGTAGAGGTCGGTCGCCCGCCGCGGCGGGATCGTCCGCCGCGCACGCGGGGCGCAGACCGGCATGGCGCCAGACGGTGAGCCTCCGCGACGGCAGGCGTGCCACGTCGGCGCGAAACAGGTCGGACGACCCGACACCCCGGCGCAGCGGCATCCGGGGCGGGATGTCGCGGAGTCGAGCCTGTTCGCCCACGCTCGAGGGCGGGCGCCCGTCAGGCGCGGATGTAGCGCAGCAGCAGGGTGCCGTCGCCGTGCAGCACGTGCGCGAGGCGCATGTCGAGCGCCTCGGAGTTGGCGACGGCCCCGCTGATCCTCGGGCCGAAGCCCGCCTCGAGCCGGGGGCTCAGCGTCAGGCACAGCTCGTCGACGCTGCGCTCCGCGATCATGCGCCCGAAGAGCGAGGGGCCGCCCTCCCCGTGCTGCCGCAGCAGGCCGCGCTCGGCGAGCAACTGCCGCATGAGCACGGTGTCGACCGCCTCGTCGCCGCACACCACGACGTCGGCGACCTCGGCGAGCGCCGCACGGCGTTCCGGTGACGAGCTGGCCGCGGTGACGACGATCGGGGTCACGGGAGCCTCGGCGAACACGGAGCCGGCCGGGTCGAGATCGAGGCTGCCCGAGACGATGGCGAAGACCGGCTGCGGCTGGAAACCGTGGGCGGATCGCCAGGCGCTCGCCGCGGCATCCACCCGCATGGCGCCGTAGCCCTCGGCACGCACGGTTCCCGCGCCGACCACGACGACGTCGCACAGCCGCCGCAGCAGGTCGAAGACGCGTTTGTCGGCGGGCGTGCCGAGGCCGCCCGAGAGCCCGGCGTGCGTCGCCGACCCGTCGAGACTCGACACGAAGTTGACCCGCAGCCAGGGCTCGCCCTGCTCGCCCGTGTCGCGCCGGCCGCTCATGTCGCGCGGATCGGCGGCGTAAAGCGCGAGGATCTGCTCATCGCTCAGCGACCCCGAACCGGCTGCGGCGCGGGCGGCACCCGTGCCGTTGCCATCCGAGCCAGGCGCACCACCCGGGCCACGCGAATCATCCGCGCCGGACGCACCATCCGAGACACCCGCGCCGGGCGCACCATCCTGCCCGCCCGCACCACCCGAGCCGGACGCACCATCCGAGCCACCCGAGCCACCCGGCTCGCCCGCGCCGACCCACCCCGCGCCCCACAGCCGTTCGATCCGTGCCTCAGGCATTGCGCTCCCCCATGTTGTGCCTCAGGTACGCCGGCTGCCGCAGCCCGAGCACCGCCTCCGTCATCCGCACCGCCGCGACGGTGGCCGCGACGTTGTGCATCCGCACGATGCGCGCGCCCTGGGCGATGCACAGCACGGCCGCGGCGATGGAGCCCTCGAGCCGCTCCGTGCGCTCGGCGTCGAGCGTCTCGCCGATGAAGTCCTTGTTCGAGACCGCCACGAGGGTGGGATAGCCGATGGCCGCGATCTCGTCGAGCCGCCGCGTGATCTCGAGGGAGTGCAGGGTGTTCTTGTTGAGGTCGTGGCCCGGGTCGACGATGATCCGCTCCGACGGGATGCCCGCGTCGAGCGCCCGCTGCACCCGCTCGCGCAGAAAGGCGGCTACCTCGGCGACCACGTCGTCGTACTGAGGCCGCGGGTAGACCGTGCGCGGCTCGGCGAGGCTGTGCGTGATCACGATCTGGGCATCGCTCGCGGCCACGACCTCTGCCATCCGCGGGTCGCGCAGGCCCGTGGTGTCGTTGATCACGTGGGCTCCGGCGGCGATGCTCGCCGCCGCGACATCCGGCTGGTAGGTGTCGACCGAGATGACGACGCCCGGATGCCGCAGCATCGCCTCGACGACGGGAACGACCCGCTCGACCTCGTCGCCGACCGGCACCTCCGGCCCGGGCGCGAAGGGGGCTCCCCCGATGTCGACCCAGTCGGCGCCGAGCTCGACCGCGGCATCCCCCGCGGCGACGGCCTTGTCGAAGGCGAAGGTGGAGCCCTTGTCGTAGAAGGAGTCGGGGGTGCGGTTGACGATCGCCATCACGGCGACCTGACGCGAGAAGTCGATGCTGCGCCCGGCGATCCGGCGCACGGGGGCGACGATCGGGGGCAGGAGGAAGCCGGTCACCCGTCCATGCTCCCACGCCCGCTCATCCGCATCCGCCCGTGGTCACGCGCCTGTGGGAAACCCCCGAGAATTCATCCGAATCCACAGAACACCGGCGCTTTCGCGGCAAGCACCGACGCTTTCGCGGCATATCGAGGGGCGCAGCGCACGGTAACGCCAGCTCGCGGTCGGGTGGCACGCCAAAAACTCCCAGATTGCTTCCAGCTAACGCGCAGATAATATCTTTTATGACTGATGGCCCCCGTATCCTCATCGTCGATGACGAACCCAACATCCGCGACCTGCTCACCACGAGCCTCCGCTTCGCCGGCTTTGCCGTGCGAGCCGTCGGCAACGGCGCCCAGGCCATCTCCGCAGTACTCGAGGAGGAGCCGGACCTCATCATCCTCGACGTCATGCTCCCCGACATGAACGGCTTCGGCGTCACCAAGCGCCTCCGCTCCGCCGGCTACACGGCCCCGATCCTCTTCCTCACCGCGAAGGACGACACCGAGGACAAGATCACCGGTCTCACCGTCGGCGGCGACGACTACGTGACCAAGCCGTTCAGCCTCGACGAGATCGTGGCGCGCATCAAGGCGATCCTGCGTCGCACGATGCACGCCGACGAGGACGCCGTCATCCGCTCCGGCGAGCTGACGATGGACCAGGACACCCACGAGGTGCTCGTCGGCGACGAGCCGATCGAGCTGAGCCCCACCGAGTTCAAGCTCCTGCGCTACCTCATGCTCAACCCCAACCGGGTGCTGAGCAAAGCGCAGATCCTCGACCACGTCTGGGAGTACGACTTCAACGGCGACGCCGGCATCGTCGAGTCCTACATCTCCTACCTGCGCCGCAAGCTGGACGCGCACTCCTCGGAGCCGCTCATCCAGACCAAGCGCGGCTTCGGCTACATGCTCAAGGTCGCCAAGGTCGCCCAGTAGTCGGCTGCCACCCGGCAGTCGTCCAGTCGTTTCACCGAGTCATCTGAGATCATCACTGAATGCACGCGTCACTCTTAACCTGGTGGGCGGGGATCTCCCTCCGCACCAAGATCACGGGAGTGACGGTGCTGGTGCTCACGGCCGGCCTCGCGATCACGGGCGTGGGGACCATGGCGCTGCTGAAGCCGTACCTGATCGACCAGATCGACACGCAGCTCAAGCAGGATGCCCAGGGCGAACGGCTCAACGACATCCTCAAGAGCGACGCCGACGGCAATTCGACCTCGCTCATGGACGACTCGGGCGGCTCCGACTACTTCATGGCCGTCTACGACAGCAACGGCAAGCTCATCGACCACAACTGGCGCGATCGGGCGAGCTCGACGCTGCCGATCATCCCGGCCACCCTCACGGTCGCCAAGGGCATCCAGCTCAGCCAGGCCCCGCAGCCGTTCCCCATCTACGACACCTCGAAGCAGACCTCCTTCCACGCGGTCTTCGTCCCGGTCTCGATCAACCAGTTCGAGACCGGAACGGTGATCCTCGCGGTCTCGCTGCGCCCGGCCGAGAACATCATGGCCGCGTTCATCTCGATCTACCTCGGCTTCGGCTTCGGCATCGTCGTGCTCGGCGCCCTGCTCACCCGGCTTCTCGTGACGACGACCTTCGGGCCGCTGCGCGACGTCGAGCGCACGGCGGCCGCGATCGCCGACGGCGACTTCAGCCAGCGGATGCCGGATGCCACCCCCAACACCGAGGTGGGGCGCCTCAACCGCTCCCTCAACACCATGCTCAGCCGCATCGACCGCGCCTTCAAAGACCGCGCGAAGTCGATCGACCAGATGCGGCGCTTCGTGGGCGATGCGAGCCACGAGCTCCGCACCCCGCTCGTCTCGGTGCGCGGTTACGCCGAGCTGTACCGTATGGGCGCGCTGCAGACCCCCGAGGACGTCGCGCAGGCCATGGAGCGCATCGAGAAGGAGGCCATCCGCATGGGCGGCCTCGTCGAGGACCTCCTCGAGCTGGCACGCCTCGACGAGACGAAGCCGCTCACCCTCGCACCCGTCGACCTCGTGCCCCTCGCCCGTGACGCCGCCCTCGACGCCATGGCCTCCTCCCCCGCGCGAACCGTGAGCGTCGTCACCTCCGTGATCGAGAACGCGGTCGTCGACCCGGGTGAGCTGCTTCCCGACACGCAGGAACTCGACATCCTGCCGACGCCTCACGACCGCGACGCGGCGAACGCCGCCTCGGCCAACGCCACGGGGCCCATCGCCTTCGCCGGCGCGACTCTCGCCCGCCTGCGCTCGCGCCGCCCCAAGAAGCCGGCGACCGCCGAGTCCCCGATGACCACCGTCGCTCTCAAGGCCTCCGGCCCCGAGACGGCGGCCATGGTGAACGCCGAGGAGAACAAGATCCGGCAGGTCATCACCAACCTCATGGGCAACGCCATGCGCTTCACCCCCGACGACAGCCCCATCGAGATCGGCGTCGTCGTCGACCGGCCGTCGCAGCGCGCCCTGCTCGAGGTCATCGACCACGGTGAGGGCATTCCTCCGCAGATCCGCGAGAAGATCTTCCAGCGCTTCTGGCGCGCCGACACCTCCCGCACCCGTGAGACTGGCGGCAGCGGACTCGGCCTCGCCATCGTCTCCTCGATCGTCGCCGCGCACAACGGCACGGTGGATGTCGTGGAGACACCCGGCGGAGGCGCGACCTTCCGCGTCTCCCTGCCCCTCTACGGCAGCCCGGCGGCGCCCCAGGGCGTGTAGCTCGTCCCTTCACCCGGCGCGCAGTCGATCCGACGCGCAGCTCGCCTCGAGCCCTGCACAGGGGCCGCCCGACGGCCGTCGCCGACAGGATGCCGGATGCCGCGACATCCGCTCGCCGGCCCGGCTCTAGCCTCTCAGCACAACCACGAGAGGAGAACGTCATGCGTTACCAGGTCGACAGTCAGGCGGTGTGGGATGCGACGGCATCGGCGCGCAGCCTGATCCCGCGCATCCAGTCCGAGGTGAGCGGGCTGCTGAGCCTCCTGACGAGTCTGGAGGGGAGCTGGAGCGGCGAGGCCGCGACTGCGTTCCAGGGCGTCGTCTCGGAGTGGCGGGCCACCCAGCAGCAGGTCGAGCAGTCGCTCACCTCGATCGTCGAGGCCCTCGACCGCGCGGGCACCCAGTACGCCGACGCCGAGGCCGCCAACACGCGCCTGTTCGGGCGCTGAGCCCCGCGGCGCGGCGCCGCTGCGCGGCTTGTGCGTCGAGCGCGGGTTTGTTCGCGAGCGACGAGCGCCGAAGAGCCGCGCTCGCGAACAAACCCGCGCTCGCGAACAAACCCGCGCTCGCGAACAGACCCGCGCTCGGCGGGCTCCGGCACGAGCGCGGGATGCGAGAGCGGGATACGGCAGCGAGATACGGCAGCGAGATACGGCAGCGGCATCCGGGTGCCGGGGTGCCCAACCGCACACCTGCGGAAACGCCGATGGGCGCCTCCCGCAGGAGACGCCCATCGTTCTCGTTCCGAAGAACAGCCGTTCCGAAGAACGGTTTCAGACCTAGAAGTCCATGCCACCCGTGGGGTCGCCGGCCGGAGCCGGGTTCTTCTCGGGCTTGTCGGCGACGACGGCCTCGGTGGTGAGGAACAGGCCGGCGATCGACGCTGCGTTGAGCAGAGCCGAGCGGGTGACCTTCACCGGGTCGTTGATGCCGGCGGCGAGCATGTCGACGTACTCACCGGTCGCGGCGTTGAGGCCGTGGCCGACGGGCAGGTTGCGCACCTTGTCGACGACGACGCCCGGCTCGAGGCCGGCGTTGAGGGCGATCTGCTTGAGCGGAGCCTCGATGGCGACCTTGACGATGTTCGCGCCCGTGGCCTCGTCACCGACGAGTTCGAGCTTCTCGAACGCGGTCTTGCCGGCCTGGATGAGGGCGACGCCACCACCGGCGACGATGCCCTCTTCGACGGCTGCCTTCGCGTTGCGCACGGCGTCTTCGATGCGGTGCTTGCGCTCCTTGAGCTCGACCTCGGTCGCTGCTCCGGCCTTGATGACGGCGACGCCACCGGCGAGCTTCGCGAGACGCTCCTGGAGCTTCTCACGGTCGTAGTCGCTGTCGGTGTTCTCGATCTCGCCACGGATCTGAGCGACGCGTCCGGCGATGGCCTCGGGGTCTCCCGCGCCTTCGACGATCGTGGTCTCGTCCTTGGTGATGACGACCTTGCGAGCCTTGCCGAGCAGGTCGAGGGTGGCGTTCTCGAGCTTGAGTCCGACCTCCTCGGAGATGACCTGGCCGCCGGTGAGGATCGCGATGTCCTGCAGCTGCGCCTTGCGGCGGTCGCCGAAGCCGGGAGCCTTGACGGCGACCGACTTGAAGATGCCGCGGATCTTGTTGACGACGAGCGTCGCGAGAGCCTCGCCGTCGACGTCCTCGGCGATGATGAGGAGCTGCTTGCCGGTCTGGATGACCTTGTCGACGATCGGCAGGAGATCCTTGATGTTGGAGACCTTGCCGTTGACGATCAGGATGTAGGGGTCTTCGAAGACCGCTTCCTGACGGTCGGGGTCGGTCACGAAGTACGCCGACAGGTAGCCCTTGTCGAAGCGCATGCCCTCGGTGAGCTCGAGCTCGGTGCCGAAGGTGTTCGACTCCTCGACGGTGACGACGCCTTCCTTGCCCACCTTGTCGATGGCCTCGGCGATGATCGAGCCGATCTCGGTGTCGCCCGCGGAGATGGACGCGGTGGCCGCGATCTCTTCCTTGGTCTCGACCTCTTTGGCGTTGACGATGAGCTCCGCGATGACGGCCGAGGTCGCCTTCTCGATGCCCTTCTTGAGGCTGATCGGGTCGGCGCCGGCTGCGACGTTGCGCAGGCCCTCGCGAACGAGCGCCTGGGCGAGAACGGTAGCAGTCGTGGTTCCGTCGCCGGCGACGTCATCCGTCTTCTTCGCGACCTCCTTGACGAGCTCGGCACCGATCTTCTCGTACGGGTCGTCGAGCTCGATCTCCTTGGCGATCGACACACCATCGTTCGTGATGGTGGGAGCGCCCCACTTCTTCTCGAGCACGACGTTACGACCACGCGGGCCGAGCGTGACCTTGACCGTGTCGGCCAGGATGTTCAGTCCACGCTCGAGGCCGCGGCGCGCTTCCTCGTCAAAAGCAATGATCTTAGACATGTGTGTTTCTCGTCCCTCCCGGACGTCCTGAAAGATTTCTGGTTAGCACTCAAATACAGAGAGTGCTAAGACGATTCTGGCACTCTGCCCCGCTGAGTGCAAGCGGGCGCGGGCCACCGCACCGCACACACGACAACCGCACAGGATGTCGCGGCGACCGCGACTCGAAACCGCCCCCGTAGACGCACCGACGCCGCCCGGCGAACCGGGCGGCGTCGGGGAGGGCGCACCCTCGGATCGCGCTGAATCAGGCCAAGCGCACCGATTCGGCCTGCGGGCCCTTGGCCCCCGTGCCGACCTCGAATACGACCTGCTGGCCTTCCTCGAGAACCTTGTACCCGCCCATCTCGATGGCGGAGTAGTGGACGAACACGTCTTGCCCTCCTCCATCGACGGTGATGAAGCCGTAGCCCTTCTCAGCGTTGAACCACTTCACGGTTCCGTTCGCCATGTGTTACTCCCCAGTGCTGTGTGTAGTGCGGCTGTGCCGCCGAAGCGACAGCCCGATACTAGCTCGACGGATACCCCGGTGAACCCCCAAAAGCGGCGCTTTCGGGCGGAATCGGCCCAATGCATCGAGAATTAAACACGCGCGTAACACTCCCGAAAATCGGGGTACGGAAACGGGCCTATCCGGTGACCGGTTCGACGTAGTCGGCGCCGATGACGACGACGAGGTTCGCGCCCGAGTCGGCGAAGTCGTCGGACTGCACGATCGTGCTGAGCCCGAGGGACTGGGCGAGCCCGAGAGCGGCGCCCGCGTTGGCCGGATCGGAGTAGTAGACGGTCGTGGTCGCGACATCCTGAGCGCTCGCGTTCGTGCGCGAGCCGACGGTCCAGCCGGCGGCCGTGAGCGTGTCGCCGACACGGGTGGCGAGGCCTTCTGTCGCGGTGCCGTTGAGCACCGTGACCGCGAGCGCCGGATCGACGACGGGCACGATCGTCGGCGTCGGCGTCGCGCTCTCGGTGGGCGTCGGCGTGCCCGAACCGGTGAACGGAAGGTCGAAGCTCACGCGGTCGTTGATGACGAAGATGCCGACGACCCCCACGGCGATGAGGATGACGGTCGCGAGGGCCGCCCAGGCGAAGGCGATCCAACCACGGCCCTTCTTACGGGGAGTCCGGTGCGCCCCGACGCGGAGCACGTGCTCGGTGGGGAGGTCGAATCGGTCTTTCGGGAAGGAAGCTGCCATGGGTGTGTCGGGGGGTTCTCTCGTGTCGCTGTCGGGTCAGTCGTTGTTGCGCAACGACCTGGCCGCTCGTGCTGCGGTGCGGGCGTCACGCATACGCAGGAGACGTTTGACGAGCAGGGGGTCGTGGACGAGGGCGGCCGGCGAGTCGATGAGCGTGCCCAGGAGTTGATAGTAGCGCGCCGAGGAGATTCCGAACTCGGCCCGAATAGCCTCCTCCTTGGCTCCTGCGTGACGCCACCACTGGCGCTCGAAGGCGAGGATGCGGATGTCGCGTTCGGTCAGGGAGTCCGCGAGGGACGACTGCTCCGAACCCACGCGCTTGGCGTGTTCCACGAGTTACCTCCTCGTTCGACAGATCATGCGGCCGTATTGGTGATCACATCCTAGGTGGCAGGCGCTGTGTGTTCGCCCAGGCGCACCGCAGCCTCGCCGGGCGACTCTGCGGGTGCCCAGGCAATCAGCTTAGGATAGCCTAAGCATCATCCCCAGCCAGGATACGGACCCCGATGAACCACGCCCGCACGCCGCGACTCGTTGTCGCCTCCGCTCTCGTCGCCGTCGCGGCATCCATTCTTCTCAGCGCATGCAGCCCGCAGGCGACGCAGCCCGAGCACACGGCCGCGAACGCCGGCCGGCAGATCCCGCTCGGCGACCTGACCGTGCTCGACGACCCCAAGAGCTTCGTCGGCCCGAGCACGGCCGTGCTGCAGGATGCCGCGGTCACCCCGCTCGTCTCCGACACCGCTCAGACGCTCCCCGCCACCGTCGTCTCCCACGATCGCGACGGCGACCATCCGGTGACCGTCGCCGACACCTCGCGCGTGCTCGGCCTCGACATGTCGGGCTCGATCGCGGCCACGATCTTCGGGCTGGGCTTCGGCGACAGCGTCGTCGGCCGCGACGTGTCGACGACCTTCCCGGGCACCGAGGATCTGCCCCTCGTGACCTCGGGCGGCCACTCGGTCAACGCCGAGGGCGTCGTCGCGCTCAAGCCCTCGCTCGTGATCACCGACGGCACGATCGGCCCGCTCGACGTGATGCTGCAGCTGCGCGACGCCGGCATCGACGTGGTCTACGTGCAGAACGAGCCGTCGATCGAGGGCGTCGGCGAGCTCGCGCGGCAGGTGGGCGCTGCGCTCGGCGCCCCCCAGGCGGGCGAGGAGCTCGCGGGCACGCTGCAGCAGCAGATCGACGACAAGATCGCCGAGATCGCCGCCATCGTTCCGACCGACCCGGCCGACAGGCTGCGGATGGTCTTCCTCTACCTGCGCGGCAGCTCCGGCATCTACTACCTCTTCGGCGAGGAGTCGGGGGCCGACGTGCTCATCGACGCGCTCGGCGGCATCGACGTCGCGAAGGAGATCGGCTGGGACGGCATGAAGCCCATGACCGACGAGGCGCTCGTCGCGGCCGACCCCGACCTCATCCTCGTGATGACCGACGGCCTCGAGAGCGCGGGCGGCGTCGACGGCCTCATCGAGACGAAGCCGGCGATCGGCATCACGACGGCGGGTGTCAACAAGCGCTTCGTCGACATGGCGGACGGCGACATCCTGAGCTTCGGCCCGCGCACCCCCGCCGTGCTCGACGCGCTCGCCCGCGCGATCTACGCCCCGCAGTAGCACGCGGCTCTGTCGCGACGCCGGTTCCGGCGCCGGTTTCCGTTCCGCGATGCGAGTCGCGCCACATCGTCCCAAACCTTCGCAAGTTGCGACGGTTTGGGACGATGTGGCGCGACTCGCGGCGTCGAAGTGCGGGCACGGCGGAGGGCGGGCACCCGAATGGATGCCCGCCCTCCGCCGTGCGTGTGCTACTCGGCGGCGCCCTTGCGGCGGTTGCGCACCACGAGCAGGGCCACGATCGCGGCGACCACCACGACGAAGGCGACGATGAGCCAGATCAGCCAGCTGAGATCGGTCGACGAGGCGAGCTCGGGCGACGCGGTCGTGGTGCTGCTCGCGGCATCCTGTGCCTCGGGGTCGTCATCGACGACCGTCGTCGCGCAGTCCGCGGTCTCGATCGTGTAGCTCACCGGGTCGAACGCCTCACCCTCGGGGTAGGTGCCGAACGCGGCGGCGCCTTCCGCCGTGAGCGTCGCGGGCACGTTCGAGAGCGACGTGGCGCCCTCGCCCTCGCCGCCGGGCTCGCCGGATGCGAGGTCGAGCTCGACGAAGCGCACGCCGGTCGCCGAGACCGGGGCGCCCTCCTGGGTCGTTCCGGTCACGTCGAGCACGATGTATCCGATGCTCTCGTCGACGAGCTCGATGCGCGGGTTGGCGACGGTCGTGTTGAGCACACCGCCGTGCCCGGTGAAGGTGATCGCGCCGGTGAACGCGACGTTGCCGGCATCCGTGGCCGGGTCGATGCCGCCCGTGCCGTTCGCCCACGAGAAGTCGGGCGTCTCGTAGCTCGCGCCGTCGGTGACCGTCCACTCGCCGTTGGCGATCGAGCCGCTGATGTACGAGCGGAACGATTCCTTGAAGCCCCAGGTGAGGGTGCCGCCCGTGACGGCGCAGGCGCTCGCGTTCTTGAGCACCTTGACCGGGATGTCGAGCACGACGCCCTTGCTGATCGAGCCCTGGAAGGTGAGCGTGTGCTGCCCGCTCAGGTCGAAGGGCAGCTTGCCCGTCCAGGTCACGACGCCGTTCGCGTCGGCCACGAGGTCGCGGGCGAGCACGGTGGGCGTCGAGTAGACGACGACCATGATGCCCTCCTCGTTCGGCTGGAAGCCGTCGACGCTGATCGTGACCTCGCCACCCGTGACGAGCGTCTGCATCGTCGCGGCATCCAGTTCGATGCCGGTCGAGGCGGGCGGGGTCGCCGGGGGCGTCACGGTCGTGACGACCGCAGCGGATGTCACGGTGCCGGTCGTGCCCGAGGGCGCGGCGCCCGGCGAGCCGATCGTGAAGCTGATCGGGTCGAGGGACTGGCCCGCGGGGTAGAAGCCCGCGAAAGCCGTCGAGCCTGCGGCGGTGAGCGTGACCGGCGCGCCCGAGTAGCGCACCGCGCCGTCGCTGCCGGACCTGCTCGCGCTCGACAGGTCGATGGATGCGAGCGTGACCTGCGAGCCGTTGACCGTGAAGAGCAGATCGGCCGACGACGCCGAGCTCACCCGCACCTGCGGTGAGGAGAAGGTGAGGTCGAGCGCACCGGCGTGGCCGTAGAAGCGCACGGAGCCGGTGTAGCGAGCGGTGCCCGTTCCGGTGGCCGCGTTGTAGTCGCCGCCCTCGATCTGGCCGAACTGGTAGGAGTCGCCGGAGCTCGTCGCGCCGTTGCCCACCGTGATCGTGCCCTTGGCGATCGTCGGGATGTAGCTGCGGAAGCTGTCCTTGACGCCCCAGCTCAGCGAGCCCGACGGCACGGGAACCGGGTTGACCACGGGGTCGGTCGGCGGCACGGGCGGTGCCGTCGGCGGGGTCGTGGGAGGCGTGGTCGGCGGATCGGTCGGCTGCGTGACGTCGCGGAAGGAGATCGGCGTGTAGGTGTCCAGCGAGCGGTTCGTGATCGACAGACCGTGAGCTGCGAAGGTCGAGACGCCGTAGCTCAGGTTCTTGTCGAAGGTGCCGGCGGGAACCGTGACGGTCGTCGTGAACGAGCCGCCCACGACCTGGTTCGGCATGACCCACGTGGTCGCGAGGAAGCCCGAGGCGTCCGGCACCTGCCCGGGCTGCCACGCGCTCTTCGCGCCCACATTGACGTAGACGCCGTTCGCGGCGCCCGGACCCGTGAAGTTCGAGCCGGTGACCGTGAAGGTCGTGGCGGCGGCCGGGTTCACACCCGTGGCCGGGCTGACCGTGATGCGGGGCGTCGCAGCCGGCTCGGCGAAGCTCAGCGGCACAAAACGCTCATTCGCCGGCTGGATCCAATTGCTGTGCGAACCCAGCGTGAACGCCGCCAGAACGAAACCGTCCTTCTTCTTCGCATCGAGCGCAGCCTTCGTGACCGTCACCGTCCACGAGAACGAACCGGAGCCGTCTTCGGCGACCGTCCACTCAGGCTGACCAGGGAAACCGGAGCCGATGAGGGCCGCATAGGCATTGGTGCGGTTCTCAGCACGCGTGTCATCAGCGGACAACGGGGTCCACTCATCGGCCTTCAGCCACCCGATCTGCGCATAGATACCACCCGTGTTGATCTCATAACCCGTACCCGAAACGGTGATCTCCTCACCAGCGGGATCCAGACCGGACGTCTTCGACACGGTCAACTCGGCAACCGGAGCCGCATCGGCGAAGCTCAGCGGCACAAAACGCTCATTCGCCGGCTGGACCCAGTTCGAGTGCGAACCCAGGGTGAATGCCGCGAGCGTGTAGCCGTCCTTCTTCTTCGCATCGAGCGCAGCCTTCGTGACCGTCACCGTCCACGAGAACGAACCCGAACCATCCGGCGCGACCACCCACAGCGGCTGACCCGGGAAGCCGGACCCGATCAGCGCCGCATAGGCATTGGTGCGGTTCTCAGCACGGGTATCGTCCGCGGAGAGCGGGGTCCAGGCATCCGCCTTCAGCCACCCGATCTGCGCGTAGATGCCGCCCGTGTTGATCTCATAACCCGTACCCGAAACGGTGATCTCCTCACCCGCAGGATTCAGGCCGGATGTCTTCGATACGGAGAGCTCGGCAGTCGGGGCGGGCTCGGCGAAGCTCAGCGGCACAAAGCGCTCGTTCGCCGGCTGAATCCAATTCATGTGGGACCCGAGCGTGAACGCCGCCAGGACGAAACCGTCCTTCTTCTTCGCGTCCAGAGCCGCCTTCGTGACCGTCACCGTCCACGAGAACGAACCCGAACCATCCGGAGCGACCACCCACAGCGGCTGACCCGGGAAGCCGGACCCGATCAGCGCCGCATAGGCATTGGTGCGGTTCTCAGCACGGGTATCGTCCGCGGAGAGCGGGGTCCAGGCATCCGCCTTCAACCATCCGATCTGCGCGTAAATACCACCCGTGTTGATCTCATAACCCGTACCCGAGACCGTGATCTCCTCACCCGCAGGATTCAGACCGGACGTCTTCGACACGGTCAACTCGGCAACCGGGGCCGGCTCGGCGAAGCTCAGAGCGACGAAACGCTCGTTCGCCGGCTGAATCCAGTTCGAATGCGACCCCAAGGTGAATGCCGCGAGCGTATAGCCGTCCTTCTTCTTCGCATCCAGAGCCGCCTTCGTGACCGTCACCGTCCACGAGAACGAACCCGAACCATCGGGCGCCACCGTCCACTCGGGCTGACCCGGGAAACCAGAACCCACCAAAGCCGCATAGGCATTCGTCCGGTTCTCAGCACGGGTATCGTCCGCCGAGAGCGGGGTCCAGGCATCCGCCTTCAGCCATCCGATCTGCGCATAGATACCACCCGTGTTGATCTCATAACCCGTACCCGAAACGGTGATCTCCTCACCAGCGGGATCCAGACCGGACGTCTTCGACACGGTCAACTCGGCAACCGGAGCCGCATCGGCGAAGCTCAGCGGCACAAAACGCTCATTCGCCGGCTGGACCCAGTTCGAGTGCGAACCCAGGGTGAATGCCGCGAGCGTGTAGCCGTCCTTCTTCTTCGCATCGAGCGCAGCCTTCGTGACCGTCACCGTCCAGGTGAACGAACCCGAACCATCCGGCGCCACCGTCCACTCAGGCTGACCCGGGAAACCAGAACCCACCAACGCCGCATAAGCGTTCGTCCGGTTGGCGGCACGCGTGTCGTCAGCGGAGACGGGCGTCCACTCGCCGGCCTTCAACCACCCGATCTGCGCATAGATACCACCCGTGTTGATCTCATAACCCGTACCCGAAACCGTGATCTCCTCACCCGCAGGGTCCAGACCGGATGTCTTCGACACGGAGAGCTCGGCAACCGGCGCCGGCTCGGCGAAGCTCAGCGCGACGAAACGCTCGTTCGCCGGCTGAATCCAGTTCGAATGCGACCCCAAGGTGAACGCCGCCAGGACGTAGCCGTCCTTCTTCTTCGCATCGAGCGCAGCCTTCGTGACCGTCACCGTCCAGGTGAACGAACCCGAACCATCCGGCGCCACCGTCCACTCAGGCTGACCCGGGAAACCGGAACCCACCAAAGCCGC
This sequence comes from Compostimonas suwonensis, assembly GCF_002797855.1. Lineage (GTDB taxonomy): Bacteria > Actinomycetota > Actinomycetes > Actinomycetales > Microbacteriaceae > Compostimonas > Compostimonas suwonensis. Next base: position 176,221 of record NZ_PGFB01000003.1, on the reverse strand, counting down.
ATAAGCGTTCGTCCGGTTCGCCGCACGCGTGTCATCAGCGGAGACGGGCGTCCACTCGCCCTCCTTCAGCCACCCGATTTGCGCGTAGATACCACCCGTGTTGATCTCATAACCCGTACCCGAAACGGTGATCTCCTCACCCGCAGGATCCAGACCCGACGTCTTCGACACGGTCAACTCGGCAACCGGAGCCGCATCGGCGACGAGCGCCTGCACGGTCGGGGCGGGAGCCGCCTCGACAGCAGCGGGAGCCTCGGGCTCGGCTGCCTCGATCGGGGCCTCGGTGGCCTGAACGGGAGCCTCGGCGACCGGCGTCTCCTCGGGCGGAGCCTCGGCTACCGGCGTCTCCTCGGGCGCGGGCTGCTCCGCGACATCCTGCGCTGGTTCGTCGGGCACGGCCGAGTCGGGAGCAGGAGCGGATGTCGCGGTCGGGGCGAGTTCGTCGGCGAACGCTGCGGGGGCCGCGAGAGCGGAGCCCCCCACGACGAGCAGCGAAGCGACGACCGCAGCGACGGCACGACGGACGAGGGAACGATATGTGGCGGTCTTCTTCACGGGTCTGGGGCACTCCAGGTCGAGCGTTCCTCACGGGCGCGCGCAGAACAGACCGCGCAGACGGCCGCAGGAACAATGGGGGATCAACCCAGCTAAGGCTAGGCTTACCTCTGACCCTATGCGACAGCCTCGGCCGATGTCAAAGAATTGGTAAGGCTAACCTTAGGGTTGCTTCCCGGTATGTGTTCCGGCACCGCGCGCGTCGGATGCCGCGCCGCCCCTGTACATCGAGAGATGCGGGATCCCCGCCTCCTCGTACACCTCGCCGAACGGCACGAAGCCGAACTTCGCGTAGAGCGGCGTGATGTACTCCTGGGCGTGCAGGAGCATGGGCGACTCCCCCATGGTCCGCAGCACCTCGTCCATCAGGAGTTGGGCGAGCCCCTCGCCTCGGCGATCGGCGCGGACGACGACGCGACCGATGACGGTGCGAGCGTCCCGGTGCTCGGGAACCGCATCGCGCAGCACCCTCAGATACGCGGCGGCACCGCGCTCGTCGCCGATCCAGACGTGCACGGTGTGCGACTCGCGGTCCCGGCCGTCGAGCTCGTCGTCGTCGACGTGCTGCTCGCGATAGAACACGTTCGTGCGAAGCCGGGCTATCTCGTAGACCTCGTCGGTCGTGAGTTCGCTCCACGACTTTCGAAAAACGGAATTGTGCGGCACCCGTGCGAGTTTAGTCTTATAGGTGGTCGCTGCCGTGCGTCCGAAACGTCTCCCGAAGGGAACCCCGATGAACGACTCCGTGTCTCCGGACAGCTCCGTGGCCCAGGCTAGCCCCGCGTCGAAGACCGACGAGCAGTGGCGCGAAGAGCTCAGCCCCGAGCAATACGCCGTGCTGCGCGAGGCCGCGACGGAACGCCCGTGGACGGGCGAACTGCTCGACGAGAGCCGCGCCGGCCTCTACACGTGTGCGGCGTGCGGCACCGAGCTCTTCAAGAGCGGCACCAAGTTCGACTCCGGATGCGGCTGGCCGAGCTTCTACGAGTCGGTCGACCCCACCGCTGTCCGCCTGCTCGAAGACCACTCGCTCGGCGAGGTGCGCACCGAGGTGCGCTGCGCGAACTGCGACTCCCACCTCGGCCACGTCTTCCCCGACGGCTTCGGCACCCCCACGGGCGACCGCTACTGCATGAACTCCCTCGCCCTCGGCTTCACGCCGGCGGAGTAGGCGCACGGTGACATCGGCCCTGGATGCCGCGGCACGCCGTCGCTCGCACTCGCGGGTGACAGACGACGCCCCGAGCCACGAGGAGCTGCTGCCCCTCGTGGCGGCGGCCGGCCGTGTCGCCGACCACAGCTCGCTCGAGCCGTGGCGCATCATCGAGCTGCGCGGCGACGCGCGCAATCGTCTCGGCGCGGCGCTCGCGAAGGGTGCCCACGCCCGCGGCTCGGAGGCCGAGAAGCTCGCGGCGAAACCGCTGCGAGCGTCGCTCCTGCTCGCGATCGTCGTCTCGCACCACCCCAGCCGCAAGGTGGCGAAGTGGGAGCAGTCGGCCGTCGCCTCCGGCGTCGCCCACACCCTGAGCCTGCTGCTCGACGAGGCCGGCTGGGGCGTCTTCTGGCGCACCGGCGAGTACACGCGCACGAAGCCGGTCGAGAAGATGCACGGCCTCGCGAAGAACGAGCAGCTGCTCGGCTGGCTCTACGTGGGCGGCGTGCCCGAACGCGACCGCGAGACGCGCGTCAAGACCGTCGACGCCGCCAAGTTCCTGACCGTGCTCGACTAGCTCGGTCTCCCCGGCGGGTGATGTAGACGTCGCGGTCGGTCACGTCGGCGGGGCCTGCTCAGTCGTCGTTCTTCTCCCCATCGGTTGCCCCTGCGCGCTCGGCCTCGTCGGCCGTGTGGGCGGCGAGGGCGGCGTCGAGCTCGTCGAAGCTGCTGTTCCAGAAGCGGCGGAACCGTTCCATGTAGTCCGTCGCCTCCTTCAGCGGCCGGGCCTCGAGGTGGCTGTACCGGGCGGTGGCGACTTTGCTGCGCGAGATGAGCCCGGCGCCCTCGAGCACCCGGAGGTGCTTGGAGACGGCGGGCTGACTCATCGCGAAGGGCTCGGCGAGCTCGGCCACGTTCGCGTCGCCCTGCGTGAGCCGGTGCAGGATGGCGCGGCGGGTCGGATCGGCGAGTGCGGCGAAGACGCTGCTCAGTTCATCGTTCGACATTCATAACCATTTCGTTTTGGAAGCGAATGGTTATAGATTAGCGCAGGCCCGCGGCATGTCAAGGGCTCCCCGAGGATCAGCGGGGCATACGGATCAGCGAGGCGCACTGCCGGCAGCGGGGCTCGCCCGCCGCCTCCACCGGATGCCGGCGATCACCACCGCGACGACGGCGAGAAGGGTGCCGCCGATCGTCGCGCCATCGATCGCCTGCGCCGCCGTCGGCGAGGTCGCATCGATCAGCAGCGCCGCGAGGAGCTGCCCCGCGACGGAGGCCAGGCCGAAGAGCAGCACGCCCGTCGACCGCACGAGCACGGCCGCGCCCGCGATGAAGACCGTGCCGATCGCACCGCCCAGATACAACCAGGGGTCGCTCGGCAGGGCGTCGGGCCAGCCGGCCGACAGCGCGTGCACGAGCATCGCGATCACGAGCACGACGGTGCCCACGAGGAAGTTGATGAACGTCGCCGTCAGGGCGCTGTCGGCGACGATGCGCACCCGGGCGTTGACGGCCTGCTGCCAGGCGAGGCCGACGCCCGCGATGAGCGGGAGCAGGAGCATCCAGAACGGCACGTCGTGCTGCAGCTGATCGGAGACCGCCCAGCCGACCGCCACGAGCACGAGCACGGCGCCGAGCAGTCGCGGCAGCGTGACAGGCCGCCGGCCACCCGGGCCGAAGCCGACACGGTCGAGCACGAGCCCGCTCACGGTCTGCCCCGCGACGATCGCGACGGTGAAGAGGGCGACGCCGAGAGCCGCCGCCACGATGCCCTGCGAGAGCACGAGGAACGCTCCGGCGCCGCCGCCGAGCACCGACCACCACGGCAGGCGGCCCCGGCGCAGCTCCGACGCCACGACCCCCAGACCGCGACGACCGGCCGGCCAGAACGCCATCACGACGGCCAGGATGAGCAGACCGCTGCCGAACGAGATGACCGCAGCCGTGAACCCGTCGTCGAGCCGCACGCCGAGCTCGCCGTTGATGCGCGTCTGCAGGGCGACGAGGGCTCCGCAGACGACGGCGAACACGAGGCCGAGCCAGGCCGAAGGCACGCGCCGACGCCGGGCCGCCGGCGAAGCCCCGGCGGAGGGGGGATTGGTCATATCCTCAAGCTTAGGTCGGCGGAACAGGCGGTTCGACGCGAGGGGGAGCACCCTCGGCCCCGCCCGTTACGGTCGCCGGGGCACGGCACGGTGTCGCCGGCCGGAAGGAAACTCGCATGGATCAGGCCCTTGCCGTCAAGCCCCCCGAGCGGCTGCACCTCACGCTCATGCTCGCGCTGACCTTCTCGACGGGCCTCGTCGACGCGGTCGGCTATCTCGGCCTCGACCGGGTCTTCACCGGCAACATGACCGGCAACGTCGTCATCCTCGGCATGGGCCTTCTCGGCGCCGACGACCTGCCCGTCGTCGGCCCGGTCATCGCGCTGCTCTGCTTTATGCTGGGCGCGACGGTGGCCGGGCGGGTGCTTCGGCCCATCGCCGCGGGCTGGACCATCCACTCGACCTGGCTCTTCACGGCCGTGGCCGCCATCATCCTCGCACTCACGGTCATGACGGCAGTCGTCGGCGACATGCCGCAGACCCTGCAGTACATCGTGACGGGCGCGCTCGGCTTCGCGATGGGCATGCAGGCCGGCACCGCGCGGCACATCGCGGTGAAGGATGTCACGACCGTCGTCGTGACGTCGACCCTCACCGGCCTCGCCGCCGACTCGGTGCTCGGCGGCGACAAGAAGCAGCCGTGGAGGCGCCGCGCGGCCGCCGTCCTGCTGATCGGCCTCGGCGCGCTCTGCGGGGCCGCCGCGCTGCACGTGCACATCGCCCTGGGCCTCGGCATCGCGGCCGCCATCACCCTCACCGTCGCCGTGGTCGGTCACGTGCGGCGCGACACCGTCGACGACGCGGATGACGCCTCCCCGACGGCTCCGGACACGGCCCCTCCGACGGCTCCGTAGCGCACGGAAACATTCACCCGAGGCCCCCTGACGCGGGCTCGCGATTCGCCTATGCTCTTTCGAGTACAGGGGAATCAACCACGAAGGGACCACTCACATGGCCGATCTGATCGTCATCGCCTACGACGAGGAGAGCAACGCGGAGAGCGCGTACAACGAGATCCAGAAGCTGCAGACCGATCTCGTCGTCGAGCTCGCCGGGCTCGCTCTCGTCAAGGTCGACGCGGAGGGCAAGACGCACGTCTCGACCCCCAACTCCGGCAGCATCATCGGCCTGAGCGCCGCCACCGGCGCCCTCTTCGGCACCCTGCTCGGCCTCCTGTTCTTCATCCCCTTCGCCGGCCTCGTCATCGGCGGCGCGTTCGGCGCGCTCTTCGCCGGCCTCGACAAGACGGGTGTCGACTCGGAGTTCCGCAACCAGGTGAAGAGCACCGTCAGCGCCGGCAAGTCGGCCGTCGTCGTCTACGCGACCAAGCTCACCGAGGACAAGTTCGCCGCGGCCCTCGCGCCGTTCGGCGGAGAGGTCATCAAGACCTCGCTCTCGGCCGAAGAGGAGCGCGAGCTCGCGCACGACCTCTCGGGCAACTAGAGCCTCGAGCACCACACGAAGGGTGCGTTCCCCGCTGGGGAGCGCACCCTTCGTCGTCCCGGCCGCTCTCCTCACTCGCTCCCGCCCCACCCCCGCTCCCACCCCACCCCACCTCACCTCCACTCAAAACGACGGAGAAATCGCTCACAGAGCACCTTTTCGCCCTCAAAACCCGGAAATCGGGCGGAATCTCCGTCGTTGTGAGCCCAGCACGAGGGGGTGAGGCCGTGACCCTCGTGCTGGGCACACCACCGGCCGGGGCAAACCGCGAGCCGCGAGCGGCCCGCCGCGGTTAACCGCATCCTTTACGGCGCAGCCCTGCGCGAAGCCGCACAGTCGTCACGAATCGTTGCCGGTGCCGAGGCCAGGTTCAAGACTGATGCCGAACGCACGGAGCCGGTACCCGACCGGCTCGCAGTGCGCTCAGGCCCGCTGCAGCCCGACCCGAGGCAGCCGAGGAGCGAGACCCGTGAACATGCAATCGTCAAACGGACGCGGCATCCTGCTGCGCAGCACAGCACTTCTGGCCGGAGTCGTCATCGCGATGTCGCTCGCGCCCGTGGCGGCCCAGGCCGCGACCTCGGTGGTGAAAACCGCCATCACCGATCCGCAGACCGTCGTGAGCCTGACCTTCGACGATTCCAACGAAGACCAGATGGCCGCCGTCGACATCATGGACGACTTCGGCATGAAGGGCACGTTCTACACGATCACCGGCTACGTGGATGCCCCCGGCTACTTCACGAGGGCCCAGCTCACCGGCCTCGCCGCGAGCGGGCACGAGATCGGCAGCCACACCGTCACCCACCCCGACATGACGCTCATCTCCCCCACCGAGGCCGCGCGCGAGGCGTGCATGAGCCGGGCGACCCTGTTCGACTGGGGTTTCACATCCGTCACGAGCTTCGCCTACCCCTATGCATCGATCAATGATGCCGCCGAGACCGCCGTCGAGAACTGCGGCTACAACAGCGGCCGCGGCCTCGGAGATCTCGACACCCGGTTCGGATGCTCCGGCTGCGGCTACTCCGAGTCCTTCACCCCCGAAGACCCCTTCTACACCCGGGCCGCCGACCAGGTCGATTCCACCTGGACCCTCGCCGACCTGCAGAACACCGTCATGAACGCCGAGAACGACGGCGGCGGCTGGGTGCAGCTCACCTTCCACCGGGTGTGCGCCGCAGGCTGCGACACGCTCGCCATCACCCCGGAGCTCTTCCAGGAGTTCGCCGCCTGGCTGGCGCCGCGCGCCGCGGCCGAGAACACGGTGGTCAAGACGGTCGGCCAGGTGATCGGCGGCCCGGTCAAGGATCTCGTCGGCTCCCCCGTGCCCCCGGCCCCCGGCCCCGGCGTCAACGGCGTCAACAACCCGGGCCTCGAGACGGCGGGCGTGAACGGTGTGCCGCAGTGCTGGTCGACGGCCGGCTTCGGCGACAATACCCGCACCTTCACGACCGTCTCCCCCGGCCGCACGGGCAACGCCGCGGAGCAGCTCGTCGTGACGAACTGGGCCAGCGGCGACGGCAAGCTCCTTCCCACCTTCGACCAGGGCGACTGCGCCCCGACGGTGACGCCCGGCCACAGCTATTCGCTGCGCGCCTGGTACACCTCGACGGTGCCCACCCAGTTCGACGTGCACATCCGCAACAGCCTCGGCGCCTGGACCTACTGGACCTCGAGCCCCTGGTTCGCCGCGAGCCCCGCATACACCCAGGCCGTGTGGACGACCGGCCCCGTGCCCGCCGGCACCACCGGCATCAGCTTCGGGCTCAACCTCTTCCAGAACGGCCAGCTGACCACCGACGACTACGCGCTCTACGACACCGTGGGCGCTCCGGGCGACCTCGTGCCGGCGACCCCCACGATCACCGGAACCGCGCAGGTCGGCTCGGTGCTCACGGCCGTTCCCGGCACCTGGGCTCCCCCGACGGCCACGCTCGCCTACCAGTGGCTGCGCGGCGGGGCCGACATCGCGGGCGCCACCTCCGCCACCTACACGCTCACGGCCGAGGATGCCGCGGCAGCGGTCTCGGTACGCGTGACCGGTTCGGCGCCCGGCTTCGTGCCGGCGTCCGCTTCCGCGACCTCGCTGCCCACGGCGGTCGTCGCGGCGGGCACGATCACGCCGGGCACGCCGTCGATCTCCGGCCTCGCGAAGGTCGGGTCGACCCTGACGGCCGCACCGGGCTCCTGGACCCCGCCCACGGCGGCCCTGGCCTACCAGTGGCTGCGGGGCGGCGCGAACATCGCCGGCGCGACATCCGCCACCTATGCCCTCACCCCGGCCGACGTCGCCACCGCCGTCTCGGTGCGGGTGACCGGCTCGGCGCCCGGCTACGCCACCGCCACGGCGACCTCGACGCCGACCGCTACGGTCGCGCCCGGCACGATCACGCCCGGCACGCCGGTGATCTCGGGGCTCGCGAAGATCGGAGCCGCGCTCACGGTGACGCCCGGAACGTGGAGCCCGGCGGCTGCATTCGGCTACCAGTGGCTGAGGGGCGGGCAGACGATCGCCGGCGCGACCTCCGCCTCGTACACCCCGGTGGCGGCCGACATCGCCAAGACGCTCTCCGTGCGCGTCACCGGCACGGCCTCCGGCTATACGACGGCGACGGCGACCTCCGCACCCACGGCGGCCGTGACCAAAGACCCGGTCGTCGCCGACCGCACGGCCGGAAGCGACCGGTTCGCGACCGCCGTGCAGGTCTCGAAGGCGTACGCGCCGGGTGTCGCGCGCGTCTACGTCGCCAACGGGCTGGGCTTCGCCGACGCCCTGAGCGCGTCGCCCGCCGCCGCGCACTTCGACTCCCCGCTGCTGCTCACGACGCAGGGCTCGCTGCCCGCGGATGTCCGGGCCGAGATCGTGCGACTGCGCCCGGCGAAGATCGTCGTCGTGGGCGGCACGGCCTCGGTGTCCGACGCGGTGCGCGCCCAGCTGAACGGGATCGCCCCCACGACCAGGATCTCCGGCGACGACCGGTATGCGACCTCGCGGGCGATCGCACTCGACGCCTTCGGCTCGAGCGCGGCTACGGCGTACGTGGCCTCCGGGGCGAACTTCCCCGACGCCCTCTCGGCGTCCCCCGCGGCCGCGCATGTCGGCGGCCCTGTGCTGCTGATCCCGGGCGGGAGCGGCAGCCTCGACGCCGCGAGCTCGGCGGCGCTCACGAGCCTCGGCGTGACGACGGCGAAGATCGCCGGCGGAACCTCCGCGGTGAGCGCGGGCATCGAGGCATCCCTCACGGCGAAGCTCGGCGCGACATCCGTGAAGCGCAACGCGGGAGCCGACCGTTACGCGACGGCCGCAGCCATCAACCTCGACGCCTTCAGCTCGAGCGAGACGGTCTTCCTGGCGACCGGAACGGGCTTCGCCGACGCACTCGTCGGGGCCGCCCTGGCCGGCTGGAAGGACGTGCCCCTCTACCTCACGCCCACGAACTGCGTCGACCAGGGCGTTCTCGCCGGGATCGAACGCCTCGGGGCCACGAAGGTCACGCTCTTCGGCGGAACCTCCGTGCTGAGCCCCGCGGTGCAGAGCCTCACGGCGTGCCGGTAGGCCGAGGCGGCGGAGCAGGCCGGGTTCGGAGCAGGCCGGGTTCGCGACACGACGGCAGAGCGGATGCCGCCAGGCAGGGTGTCGCGAACCCGTCCTGTTCCTCCCGCTCCTCCCCGCAGCCGGTACGAGCCTTCTAGCTCACCGTCGTGCGGTCGCGTCGACCCGGGACCTCCGACGGGATCCCCCGCGAGAACAGCAGCGAGAGCAGGACGATCACGATGAGGGCGAAGAACGCCGTGCGCAGCGACGAAACCTGCGACTCGCTGTAGATGCCGCTGAGGGTGTCGCCCTCGTCCGGGGTGAGGCCGGCCTCCGCCGCGATGCCGTCGACGCTCGCGACGGGTAAACGCTGGGCTTGAATCCATAGGGGGCCGGCATTCACTTGCTGGACCAGTGTTATGTGGGGCCGGCCACGGGACTTGAACCCGTAACCCCCGCTTTACAAGAGCGGTGCGCTACCAATTGCGCCAGGCCGGCAGATGACCACGCCCATCTTATGGGTTTGCGCGGTCGCCTCCCAAACGCCCGGGCCGCTCGCGGACGACACAGCGGCAGGATGTCGCGACGGCGCAGTTTCCCGCGACACGCCGCTGCCCGGCGGCACGCGACCTGCGTGTCGGCCGAAACTGCGCCGTCGCGACATCCGGACGATCGGCGCCCCGCACAAACGGCGACGGGCGCCCGCTCCGGAGAGTGGGCGCCCGTCGAGGGTCGTGCGTCGAGGGTCGTGCGTCGAGCCTGTGCGTGAAACCGGCTCGCGAGAGACTACTGCGCAGGCGTCGACTCGGGAGCCGGCGTGTCCGTCGGGCTCGGGGTCGAGGTCGAGTAGGTCTCACCCGCGGCCTGCAGCACGAAGGCCGAGAACTCGTTGGGGTCGTCGAGCGAGCCCGTGTACTGCTTGCCGTTCACGAGCACCGTGGGCGTGCCCGTGATCGAGGGCACGTCGGAGTTCGGGATCGGCCCGGCGAGGGCGCGGTCGGTCGCATCGACGACCCACGACTTGAACTGCATGTCGTCGATGCACTTGTCGATCGACGAGGTGGGTGCTGCTCCGGCATCCGCGACGACCTTCTTGATCTCGTCGTTGCTGAGGCCGGCCGTGCCCTCTTCGGGCTGATTGGCGAAGAGCGCGGCGTTCACGGCGTAGAAGCTGTCGGGCGAGAAGTTCGCGACGCAGGCGGCGGCGTTCGCGGCCCGCAACGAGTACTGGGTGCCCGCGGACTTGCTCGTGAGGATCGCGACCGGATGGATCTCGATCGTCGCGGCCCCGTCGTTGACCCAGCCGGCGATCTGCTCCGAGTTGGTCGCCTCGAACTGGCCGCAGAACGGGCACAGGTAGTCGACGTAGATCTGGATGTCGACGACGCCCGACTCGGGGTCGGCCGTGCTCGGGGTCGGGGTCGCGTCGGGTTGGAGGGCGGCAGTGGTCTGCGCGGTCATGCCCTCGCCGATGACGATGCCGTCGCTCGCCATGTTCGCGGGGCCGGGGCCGGGCGGGCGCACGGCCTGCGCGATGATGAGACCGACGCCGGCGATGATGGCGATGGCGACCACGATGAGCCCGCCCTGCAGCAGCACCTTGTTGCGTCGGTCTTTCTTCCGCTGCTGCTCGCGAAGCGCCTTTGCCTTCTCGCGTGCTGCCTCGCGGCGTTCATTTCTGGTGGGACGACTGTCGCCGGGTCCGCCGTTGGTCATCGATTGCTCACTCCGAGTACGTGGGGGTACATGCGCAGAGTCACTGGAGGACGGCGCACAGACGATAGTAGAACGCCACTCTGTGAAATGACCAAACGGGGCCTGAAATCGGGCCGTGTGCAGGGCATCCTGTCGTTCAGCGCACCCTTTACAGCGTGCCATACTGGAAGGCGGTGGACACCGTCGCCCACAAGCGGGGTGTTCACAGCACCACCAATTCCATTCACAACGGATCGTCCGGCACGTACCTGCCGGTGAAGGAGAAGAACAACGTGGCAACTGTCACCTATGACAAGGCAACCCGTCTCTACCCGGGTTCCACCCGCCCCGCCGTGGACCAGCTCGAGCTCGACATCGCCGATGGCGAGTTCCTCGTTCTCGTCGGCCCCTCCGGTTGCGGAAAGTCGACCTCCCTGCGAATGCTCGCGGGTCTCGAAGAGGTCAACGACGGCAACATCTTCATCGGTGAGCGCAACGTCACCGACGTTCCCCCGAAAGACCGCGACATCGCCATGGTCTTCCAGAACTACGCGCTCTACCCGCACATGACGGTCGCCGAGAACATGGGCTTCGCGCTCAAGATCGCCGGCGTCAACAAAGACGAGCGCGCCTCGCGCGTCCTCGAGGCCGCGAAGCTCCTCGACCTCGAGCCCTACCTGGCCCGCAAGCCGAAGGCCCTCTCGGGTGGTCAGCGTCAGCGCGTCGCCATGGGCCGCGCGATCGTGCGCAGCCCTCAGGTGTTCCTCATGGACGAGCCGCTGTCGAACCTCGACGCCAAGCTCCGTGTGCAGACCCGCACCCAGATCGCGTCGCTCACGCGCCGCCTCGGGGTCACCACGGTCTACGTGACGCACGACCAGACCGAGGCGCTCACCATGGGCGACCGCATCGCGGTGCTCAAGGACGGCGTGCTGCAGCAGGTCGGAACCCCGCGCGACCTGTACGCGAAGCCGGTCAACGTCTTCGTGGCGGGCTTCATCGGCAGCCCGGCCATGAACCTCTTCCACGCCGACATCGTCGACGGCGGAGTGCAGTTCGGCAGCTCGGTCGTCCCGATCGAGCGCGACGTGCTCGCCGGCGCGACCGGCACGTTCGTCACGATCGGCGTTCGCCCCGAAGACGTCGTCGTCACGACCACCGCAGGCCAGGGCCTCGAGGTGAACGTCGACCTCGTCGAGGAGCTCGGCGCCGACGGCTACCTCTACGGCCACACCGAGATCGACGGCAAGCGCACCGACATCGTCGCGCGCGTCGACGGTCGCATCCACCCCAACGCGGGCGACAAGGTGTACATCACCCCGAAGACGGGCCACGTGCACGTCTTCGACGCCGAGGGCGGCCTCCGCCTGGGCGACGCGGTCATCGACTAGTCGGGAGCGCGCGAAGCGTCAGCTGACAGGTGGTAGCGCCGGTCGGGTCGCACGCGGACGAGAGTCCGCGGCATCCGGCCGGCGTTACTCTTTAAGCACTATGAGCGGTTCATTGAACATCACCGCCGCAACCGTCGAGCCCGAACTGCTCGACCTGCCGTGGGATCTCCCCCTCGACCTCTGGCCGACCGACACGATCGCGCTGCTGCCGAAAGGCATCTCGCGCCACCTCGTGCGCTTCGCCAACCTGGGCGGCTCCGTCGTCGCCATCAAGGAGACGACGGACGAGATGGCCAAGCGCGAGTACGAGATGCTGCGCACCCTGCAACGCGTCGACATCCCCTGCGTCGACCCCGTGGCCGTCATCAGCAGGCGAACGGATGCCGACGGCACTCCCCTGCGCTCGGCGCTCGTGACCAGGCATCTCAAGTTCTCGCTGCCCTACCGCGCGCTCTTCTCGCAGACGCTGCGACCCGACACGGCCACCCGCCTCGTCGACGCCCTCGCCGTGCTGCTCGTGCGCCTGCACATGGTCGGCTTCTTCTGGGGCGACGTCTCGCTCTCGAACACGCTCTTCCGGCGCGACGCCGGTGCATTCGCCGCCTACCTCGTCGACGCCGAGACAGGTCAGCTGTACGACGGCGGCCTCTCGAACGGCCAGCGCGAGAACGACCTGGAGATCGCCCGCGTCAACATCGCCGGCGAGCTCATGGATCTCGAGGCCGGCGGCCGGGCCGACGAAGACCTCGATCCGATCAAGGTGAGCGAGGGCATCGTCGCCGCCTACCGGGTGCTCTGGAAGGAGCTCACGGGCAGCGAGTCGTTCGCCTCCTCGGAGCGCTGGCGCATCAGCGAGCGCGTCGACCGCCTCAACGACCTCGGCTTCGACATCGAAGAGCTCGCGATCAAGACGGATGAGTCGGGCACGACCGTGCGCATCCAGCCGAAGGTCGTGGATGCCGGCCATCACCAGCGCCGTCTGCTGCGCCTCACTGGCCTCGACGCGCAGGAGAACCAGGCCCGGCGCCTGCTCAACGACCTCGACTCCTACTCTGCGACGGTCGGCAAGCAGGATCTCGACGAGGAGATGGTCGCCCACGAGTGGCTCATGCGGGTGTTCGAGCCGATCGTACGGGCGATCCCCAAAGAGCTCAAAGGCAAGCTCGAGCCCGCCGAGGTCTTCCACCAGCTGCTCGACCACCGCTGGTACATCTCGCAGGAGCAGGGGCGCGACGTGCCTCTCGCCGAGGCGGTCACCTCCTACGTCAACAACGTGCTGCGCCACCGGCGCGACGAGGCGACCGTGATCGACCCGCCGACGGGCACCTTCACGATGCCCATCTCGGTCATCGATGAGGAGAGCGACGAGGATTGGCGCCTCAAGGTCTGAGGCGCCGCCTCGCTACTTCTGGGCGCGCAGCTTCGCGATCTCGTAGAGGGTGACACTCGCCGCGATGCCGGCGTTGAGCGACTCGGTCGCCGTGGTGATGGGGATCGACACGATCGCGTCGCAGGTCTCGGTGACGAGCCGCGAGAGCCCCTTGCCCTCGCTGCCGACGACGATCACGACCGGCCGGTCGGCGAAGCTCAGGCCCGGCAGGCTCACGTCGCCGCCGCCGTCGAGGCCCAGCACGAACACGCCCTGCTCTTTGAAGGCCTTGAGCGTCTGGGTGAGGTTCGAGGCCATCGCGACGGGCGTGCGCGCCGCCGCCCCGGCCGAGGTCTTCCATGCCGACGCCGTCATGCCCACCGAGCGACGCTGCGGAACGATGACGCCGTCGCCGCCGAAGGCCGCCGTCGAGCGGATGATCGCACCGAGGTTGCGCGGGTCGGTGATGCCGTCGAGCGCCACGAAGAGCGGAACCCTGCCCGCCGAGATCGTCTTCTCGAGCAGGTCGACGGGGTGCGCGTACTCGTAGGCGGGAACCTTGAGCGCGACGCCCTGGTGCACGGAGTCCCGGCCGGCGATGCGGTCGAGCTCCGGTCGCATGACCTCGAGGATGGGGATGCCCGCCTTGTTGGCGAGGGAGAGGGTCTCCTTGACCCGCTCGTCCATCTCGAGTCGAGCGGCCATGTACAGGGCGGTCGCGGGGATCTTCGCGCGCAGCGCCTCGACGACCGAGTTGCGGCCGGTGACGATCTCGCTCTCGTCGGCCTGACGGGGCCTGCGCGGCCCGCGCTCACCCGAGTCCGAGCCGTAGCCGGATCCGCCGCTGCCGCCCGTGTTGCCACCGGCGCTCGACCGCTGCGGCGCACCGGGTGTCCTGCGACCGCCCGCGGCGACGAAGCGCTCCTTCGCCGCCTTGCGCTTGCCTGCCGGATGGTACGGGCGGTCCTCCGCCTTGGGCGTCGGCCCTTTGCCTTCGAGGGCCTGACGACCCTGGCCGCCCGAGCCGACCTGCGGGCCCCGGGCGATCTTGCGGACGGCACCGGGGCGCCCCGGCTTCTTCGATCCCTGATTTTTCACTGTTCAAGACTCCAATGGGCACCCGCCTGGGTGTCTTCGATAACGATTCCGGCCGCCGCGAGCTCCGCGCGGATTCCGTCCGCCCGCGCGTAATCCTTGCTCGTACGAGCCTCGTCGCGTTCGGCGAGAAGCCGATCGACGAGCGCTCCGAGAGCGGCAAGGGCCGGGGCATCCGTTGTGGTCTGCCATTGCGGTGCGAAGGGGTTGATGCCGAGCACATCGGTCATGGCGGTCACCTGAGTGTAGCCGGATGCCGCCGCGCCGAGGTCTTCGGCGTCGAGAGCGGCGTTGCCCGCGCGCACCGTCTCGTGCAGAACCGCGAGCGCTTCGGGGATCGACAGGTCGTCGTCCATGGCCGCGCGGAAGGCCTCGGGAACCTCCGTGCCCGCCTCCGCCTCGAAGCGGGTTCCGGCGAGCCGGCGCTGCGCCCGGTCGAGGAAGCCCTCGATGCGCTCGAGCGCGGCCTCGGCCTCCTCGAGCGCGCCCTCGTGGTAGTCGATCGTCGAGCGGTAGTGCGCTGCGCCGAGGAAGTAGCGCACGACCAGGGGGCGCGCCATCTCGAGGAAGTCGGCGGCGAAGATCGAGTTGCCGAGCGACTTGCTCATCTTCTGCCCGTTGACGTGCACGAGGCCGTTGTGCACCCAGTACTGCGCGAAGCCGTATCCCGCAGCGCCCGACTGGGCGAGCTCGTTCTCGTGGTGCGGGAAACGCAGGTCGAGACCGCCGCCGTGGATGTCGAAGGTCTCGCCGAGGTAGCTCGCCGACATCGCGGAGCACTCGATGTGCCAGCCGGGCCGCCCGGCGCCCCACGGGGACTCCCAGGACGCCGAGACGGGCTCGTCGAGCTTGTGGCCCTTCCAGAGCGCGAAGTCGCGCGGGTCGCGTTTGCCACGAGGATCGGCGTCGGCGGCCGGTGCCATGTCGTCGACCCTCTGCCGGGTGAGCTCGCCGTAGCTCGCCCACGAGAGCGTGTCGAAGTAGACGTCGCCCGAGCCGTCCGCCGCCGCATAGGCGTGACCGCGCTCGATGAGCGAGGCGATGATCTGCTGCATCCGCTGGATGCTCGCGGTCGCCCGCGGCTCGTACGTCGGGGGCAGGATGCCGAGACGGTTGTACCCGGCCGTGAACTCGAGCTCGTAGCGGTAGGCGAGCGCCCACCACTCCTCGCCGCCGGCGCCCGCGCTCTGCTCGAAGCTCGCAGCGGAGTTGACGAGGATCTTGTCGTCGATGTCGGTCACGTTGCGCACGAGTGTGACGTCGTAGCCGCTGTAGGCGAGCCAGCGGCGCAGCTGGTCGTAGACGAGCGCGGAGCGCAGGTGCCCGATGTGCGGCGAGGACTGCACGGTCGGACCGCACACGTACATGCCGACGGCGCCGTCGACGAGGGGCACGAAGTCGCGGAGTTCCTGGGCCTTGGAGTCGTAGAGTTGCACCCGATCAGCCTACTTAAGGTCGCCCGGGATGTTTCGTCTCGCCGCGATGCGCGAGGAGGACCGCCGTGCGAACGAGAGAGCTCAGAGGCGCGCGAGCAGCGCCGTCGCGATCGCCGTGACTCCCTCGCCGCGCCCGGTGAAGCCCAGGCCGTCGCTCGTGGTCGCCGAGACGCTCACGGGGGCTCCGAGTGCGGCGGAGAGCACGGCCTCCGCCTCCGCACGGCGGGGGGCGAGCGTGGGGCGGTTGCCGATGATCTGCACGCTCACGTTGAGGACGCGGTAGCCGGCATCCGTCACCCGCCGCAGCGTCTCGGCGAGGAAGACGTCGCCGTGGGCGCCCGAGAGACGCGGATCGTCGGTTCCGAAGACGCCGCCGACGTCGCCGAGGCCGGCCGCAGAGAGCAGGGCATCGCACACCGCGTGGCTCGCGGCATCGCCGTCGCTGTGACCGGAGAGCCCCCGCTCGCCCGGCCAGTGCAGGCCGGCGAGCCAGAGCGGAACGGCGCCGTCGGCATCGCCCCCTGCGGCGAAGGCGTGCACGTCGACGCCGATGCCCGTGCGCGTCGCAGCGGCGAGCCGGGAGTCGTGGGCGAGCAGCTCCTCCGCCCGCCGGAGATCCCAGGGGGTCGTGATCTTGAAGGCGAGCGGGTCGCCGTCGACGATCGTCACCGGCAGACCGGCATCCGTCACGAGCCCCGCGTCGTCCGTCGCCTCCATCACGGCTCGGGCATATGCCGTCGTGAGGTGGTCGCGCGGAAAGCCCTGCGGCGTCTGCACGGCGCGCAGCTGCCCGCGATCGACGGTCTCGACGACCGTGCTCTGGCCGTCGACGCGCTTGACGGTGTCGGAGACGGGAAGCCCCGGAACGGCTCCGTGGCCCCGTTCGCGCACGAAGGCGATGACCCGCTCGAACTGCTCGGTGGGCGTCAGTGCACGCGCGGCGTCGTGCACGAGCACGACCTCGACGCCGGGTGCAAGCTCGGCGAGGCCGGCGGCGACCGAGTCCTGCCTGCTCTGCCCGCCGGCGACCACGCTCAGATACGCGGATGCCGCGGCAGAGCTCTCACGTGCGATCCGGCCCGCGAGCTCCAGCTGGGCCGCCGGCGCGACGACGATCACCTGAACGGGTTCGGGCAGCAGCCAGATGGCGCGCAGAGAGCGGGCGAGAATCGTCTCGCCCGCGCACTCCACAAAGGCCTTGGGCACGGGAGCGCCCAGTCGGGCACCGCTTCCGGCGGCCACGACGACGACCGCGACAGTTGCGTCGCTCACGCTACGACGGCGTCCGGACTACGAAGCGAGAACCTCGTCGAGAACCGTCGATGCCTTCTCTTCGTCGGTCTTCTCGGCGAGAGCGAGCTCGGAGATCAGGATCTGACGAGCCTTGGCGAGCATCCGCTTCTCACCCGCGGAGAGACCGCGGTCTTGATCGCGGCGCCAGAGGTCGCGGACGACCTCGGAGACCTTGATGACGTCGCCGGAGGCGAGCTTCTCGAGGTTCGCCTTGTACCGGCGCGACCAGTTGGTCGGCTCTTCGGTGAACGGGGCGCGGAGCACCTCGAAGACCCGGTCGAGGCCCTCTTTGCCGATCACATCGCGAACGCCGACCAGGTCGACGTTCTCAGCGGGCACCTCGATGGTGAGGTCACCCTGGGTGACGTTGAGCTTGAGGTAGACCTTCTCTTCACCCCGGATGATTCTTTTCTTGACCTCGGTAATCGTTGCCGCTCCGTGGTGGGGGTAAACGACAGTTTCGCCAACCTCAAAAAGCATGAATAGTTGTCCCTTCAGCGCATTCTAGGATACCACAGTGGTCCATAGCGCCCCGAGGCAGCGGGCGAGGGGCGCGGGAGCCGCTACGCTAAACTCGAAGCGATTTCCGCACAGTCGTTGGCGAGACTAGGCCACTGCGGAACGATTGTGGAGGAATCTGTGAAGGCGCGTATTGCGGCATCCGTCATTCTGGCCGGAGGCCTGCTCCTGGGCACCACGGGGTGCGGCTTCATCGCACCTCAGGCGACGACCTATCACTACGACGCGAGCGACGGCGTGAGCGGCAACGTCGGCTCGATCGACGTGCGCAACGCGATCCTCATCTCCGACAACGGCGAGCTCGCGAACCTGCTCGTGACCCTCGTGAACCCGGGCGCCGAGAGCCGCTCGATCACGATCCAGTACGAGGCCGGCGGCAAGAAGTTCAGCGACTCGGTCACCGTTCCCGCGGGCGAGACCACGCAGATCGGCACGCCCGACAACCAGCTCTTCGTGCTCCGCAACATCGACTCGCAGCCGGGCTCGCTCTTCCCGGTCTACTTCCAGTACGGCGACGAGCCAGGCAAGAAGCTGCTCGTGCCGGTCCTCACGAACGGGCTCGAAGAGTACAAAGACCTCACGCCCGTCGACGCTGTGACCGACAAGGTCATCGACGACGCGAAGAACTAGCGCGCCGGTGCCGGGTTCTGCGCCGGATTGACGCCCAGCCGCTGACCCGCCCCAGGCTTCGGTGCTGGTCTCAGTCGTTCGTGTGTGCGTCACTCTCCGAGCAGCTGGATACCGATGAGCTCGAGTAGCTCTTCCGCATTCATCGTGCGATCGGCACGGCGGAGCGCATCGAAATAGACCGGCTCATCACTCCAGTCGAAAACCCGGTCTCCTGTCATCGCGAGAAGCAGCGCATCGGAGTAAAGCCTGGTTATCCGCCCGTTGCCATCGACGAAGGGGTGGATCTTGACCAGGTGATGGTGCGCGCTCATCGCGATGAACTCGGGAGAGATGGTCAGCTCGTCCAGATGCTCGGTCTGCCATCGGAGGGTGTCGAGCTCTCCGTATAAGGATTCGCGAATATTCTCGGGGGCGACCCCGATGCTCACCTCGCGATCCCGGATTCTTCCGGCCCACTTCCAGATGGATGCGTTGTACTGCATGTGGATCTTCTCGAGCACCAAGCGATCCGTCAGGTCGAATGGTGTGAGCTGACCACCCGTGATCGCTCCATAGAGCTCCACACGCACGTCGACGAGCGCTTGGGCCTCTGCCTGATAGAGCTCATCCTTCGTCGCGAAATGGACGCCGTCGACGAAGGCGTCCGCATCCTCGATGGACGCGGGGGTGTCGTTGGTGTAACGCGACCAGGAGTCAGCCAAGAGGGTGACGCGATGACGACTTGATAGCCTCCACCAGGCGGTTGTCCGTGTTCCGCACCTTCGGCTCGGACTTCGGCTGCCGACCCTCGATACTCATAGTCTTCATCGTCGACTTCACGATCGACTCGTTGAGTCGTTTCGCTTGCTTCACTCGGAGTTTCCAGTGCCGACGCCGAACCGTCGACATCAACCCCGAAGAATTCACTGCTTGAGACGCGAATGGGTGCGGGGCTACGCCTCGAAGCGGTAGCCGAGGCCGCGCACGGTCAGCAGCATCGTCGGGTCCGACGGGTTCGACTCGATCTTCGAGCGGATGCGCTTGATGTGCACGTCGAGGGTCTTCGTGTCGCCGAAGTAGTCGCTGCCCCACACCCGGTCGATGAGCTGACCGCGGGTCAGCACGCGTCCGGTGTTGCGCAGCAGCAGCTCGAGCAGCTCGAACTCCTTGAGCGGCATGGCCGTGGCGACCCCGTTGACGTTGACGGTGTGGCGCTCGGTGTCCATGCGCACGGGGCCCGCTTCGAGGATGCCGTCGTCCGCGACATCCAGCTCGCCCTGCCTGCGCAGCACGGCGCGGATGCGCGCGAGCAGCTCACGCGTCGAGTACGGCTTCGTGACGTAGTCGTCGGCGCCGAGCTCGAGCCCCACGACGATGTCCACCTCCGAGTCCTTGGCCGTGAGCATGATGATCGGCACGCTCGAACGGGTGCGGATCTCGCGGCAGACCTCGGTTCCCGGGATGCCGGGGAGCATGAGGTCGAGCAGGATGAGGTCGGCACTCGCCCGATCGAACTCGGCGAGGGCGGACGGGCCGTCCTCGGCGATGGCGATCTCGTAGCCTTCGCGCTCGAGGAGGAAGCTGAGCGGTTCGCTCAGCGCCACTTCGTCTTCGACGAGCAGAATTCGCGTCACTGTTTCTCCTTGGTGCTGGTGCTGCCGGTGGTGGTTGCCGCATGGGATGCCTCGGGCAACCGGATGGTGAACGTTGAGCCGTAGCCGGGCCTCGACCAGACCCGGATGTCGCCGCCGTGGTTCTGCACGGCATGCTTGACGATACTCAGCCCCAGGCCGGTTCCGCCGGTGTGACGGGATCGCGCCTGGTCGACTCGGAAGAAGCGCTCGAAGACGCGCTCGAGGTCGTCTTCGGGAATGCCGACGCCCTGGTCGGTGACGGCGATCTCGACGATGCCGTCGGCGTTGCGGATCCCGACCCCCACACGCGAGCCGTCGGGCGAGTAGTGCACGGCGTTGGTGATGAGGTTGTGCACGGCGATGATGAGCAGCGGCTCGTCGCCGTAGACCTCGGCGCCCTTGTCGCCCCCGCTCACGAGGTTGACCTTGCGGGCATCCGCCATCACGCGGTTCTGGTCGATCGCCGAGGCGACGATGTGGTCGACGTTGAGCAGCTCGCGCTTGCTGATCGCATCCTGCGCCTGCAGGCGCGAGAGCTCGATGATCTCCTGGGTGATCTTGGCGAGACGCTGGGCCTCGGTGGTGAGCCGGTTCGCGAAGCGCTTGACCTGCTCGGGCTCGTTGGCCGCTTCGGCGAGCGCTTCGGCGAGCAGGCCGACGGCGCCGATGGGGGTCTTGAGCTCGTGGCTGATGTTGGCGATGAAGTCGCGGCGCACGTCGTCGAGCCGGTGCGCCTCGGTGTGGTCCTCCGCGACGACGAGGATGTATCGCGAGCCGAGCCGGGCGGCACGCGCGAAGAGATGGATGCTCGCCTCACCGAAGGGCCCGCGCGCGAGCTCGAGATCGGCGGACGACGCCTCGCCGCTGCGTCGCACGCGATCGGCGAGCGCGACGAGCTCGGAGTGCACGAGGGTGTTGTTCCACACGAGGCCGAGCGAGAGCGCCCCCGGAGAGGCCTTGACGACGTTGTTGGAGGGATCGACGACGACGCCGGCCGACTCGAGCGCCTCGATGACCTGATCGATGCCGTCGGGAAGCGTGGGGTTGACGACCTGGACGGCCCGTTCGCCTCGGTGAGCGGCCATAAAGAGGAGGGCGACGAAACCGGCCCCGACGGCTAGGCCGAGCGCCAGAGACAGCAGCACCAGCCAGGTGGAGTCCATAGCCACTAGATTAGTGACAGGTTGAGGAAGTCACGCTTCACGCGTCGACTTGTGCGGCCCCACTTCAGAGAGTGTTCAGGCCGAGTGCACCTGATGTTAACCTCTCATCGAAAGGATTGGCGGCGGTGCCACGCGGGCATCGTGCGTCTGCGCGCCACGGCGCGGTAGGAAAGGCAAATCAGTCATGCGTGAGGTATTTCAGCAGGAACTCCGTGAGGTGCAAGACCGTCTCGTGGAGATCGCGGGGCTCGTCGCCGAGTCGATCGAGAACGCGACGAGGGCCTTCAACGAGTCCGATGTGACCCTCGCGGAGACGGTCATCGCCAACGACCCGCAGATCGACGCCCTCGCGACCGAGCTCGACGAGCTCGCCATCAACATCCTCGCGCGTCAGCAGCCGGTCGCCCGCGACCTGCGCATCGTCGTGAGCGCCCTGCGCATCAGCGCCTCCCTCGAGCGTATGGGCGACATGGCCGAGCACATCGCGCAGCTCGCCCGCTACCGCTTCCCCGACAAGGTCGTTCCCAAGAACCTGCGCGGCACCTTCGTCGAGATGGGGCGCCTCGATGTGGAGATCGCGAAGAAGCTCACCGAGCTGCTCCGCACGCAGGACACCGACATCGCGGAGGACATCCGCAACGAAGACGACAAGATCGACGACCTGCACCTCAGCGTCTTCGACAAGGTGCTCGGCGAGAAGTGGAAGGGCGAGGCCGTCGACACAGTCGACGCGACCCTCGCGAGCCGCTACCACGAGCGGTTCGCCGACCACGCCGTCTCGATCGCCAAGAAGGTCATGTACCTCGCGACGGGCGACTGGGTGCCCGACGAGGCCTGAGCCTCCACGGCGCTTCTCTCTCACCTCAAAACGACGGAGATCCTACCCAAAACCGCCCTGATCCAGACCGGATCAGGCAGTTTTGGTCAGGATCTCCGTCGTTTTGAGTGGGGGAAGGAGGACGAGCGGCTACTTCTTCTCGCCCTGGGCGGCGACCGCGGCGGCACCGGCCGCGGCGGCCTCGGGGTCGAGGTACTCGCCCGCGCCGATGGGCGACAGCGACTCGTCGAGACGGTAGACGAGCGGGATGCCGGTGGGGATGTTGAGCTCGGCGATGTCGTCGTCGGAGATGCCGTCGAGGTGCTTCACGAGCGCGCGCAGGGAGTTGCCGTGCGCCGTCACGAGCACCGTCTTGCCGGCGCGCAGGTCGACGGCGATGTCGGACTCCCAGTAGGGGAGCATGCGCTCGATGACGTCTTTGAGGCATTCCGTGCGCGGAATGCCGTCGCCGAGGTCGGCGTACCGGGGGTCGCCGACCTGCGAGAACTCGTCGTCGTCGGCGATGGGGGGCGGCGGCACATCGAAGGAGCGGCGCCAGGTCTGGAACTGCTCGGGGCCGTACTCGGCGAGGGTCTGCACCTTGTCCTTGCCCTGCAGGGCACCGTAGTGGCGCTCGTTGAGGCGCCAGGAGCGCTTGACGTCGATCCAGCTGCGGTCCGCGACATCCAGGGCCAGATTCGCGGTGGAGATGGCCCGCTTGAGGCGCGAGGTGTAGAGCACGTCGGGCTCGAGCCCGGACTCGAGGAGGAGCTCGCCCGCGCGAGTGGCCTCAGCCACGCCGAGCTCGCTCAGGGGCACATCGACCCAGCCGGTGAAGAGGTTCTTCCGGTTCCATTCGCTGTTGCCGTGGCGCAGGAGGATGAGAGTGTAGGGCTCAGACATGCTTACACTCTAGCGATCCGATCGTGCCCTCCGGGTGCGGATGATTGGATGGTCCTGTGGCAGTCGGAAGCATCACCAGGGGCACGACGAACACCAACCGTCTCCGCCGTGTCGACCGCTGGATCCAGGCCCTCCCCGCGCTGCGCCACGCACCCGATCCGCTCGTCGTTGACCTCGGCTACGGTGCGAGCGGCGTGACCACGCTGGAGCTGCACGAGCGGCTCTCCCGGGTACGCCCCGAGCTCGAGGTCGTCGGGCTCGAGATCGCGCCGGAGCGCGTGCGGGTCGCCGAGAGCCAGCTCGAGACGGTACGGGCGGGCGGCAGCCGCTTCTCCCCCGACGCCCGGGTGCGCTTCGCACTCGGCGGCTTCGAGGTGCCGCTGCCGGGCGGGCGGGGCGCCACCGTCATCCGCGCCTTCAACGTGCTCAGGCAGTACGACGAGTCGCAGGTCGCACAGGCCTGGGCGCTCATGCAGGCGAGGCTCGAGCCGGGCGGGGTGCTCGTCGAGGGCACCTGCGATGAGATCGGGCGCGTCTGCAGCTGGGTGGATGTCGCGGCCGACGGCCCTCGGAGCCTCACCATCTCGCTGCGCCTCGCCGGCCTCGAGAAGCCGTCGATCGTGGCGGAGCGCCTGCCGAAAGCGCTCATCCACCACAACGTCGACGGCGAGGGCGTGCATGCGCTGATGCTCGCGCTCGACCGGCACTGGCAGTACAACGCGGCGCTCGCGAGCTACGGCCCCGTGCAGCGCTGGATCGCCACGGTCGAGGGCCTGCTCGTCGACGGCTGGAACGTCGGCGGGCGACGCTCGCGCTGGCGGCTCGGCGAGGTCTCGGTGCCGTGGCAGGACGTCGCGCCGCGGGCATCGAGCGGGTGAACCCTAGCCCGACGACGGCAAGGTCGCCTGGGCCTCGGCGAGCGGCATCCCCGTCGCCGTCAGCAGGTCGACGACGAGCGGCCGCAACTGCATCACGAGGCTCGCGTCCATGACCGTGGAGCCGGGCAGCACGAGCTGCGGGTCGAGTTTCACGGCCACGAGGATGAGGCTCTGGCGGGCCCGCATCCGCAGCTCCCCGTTCGAGAGCCCCTGCCCGAGCACGTTGACACCGCTCGAGAGCGAGGAGAGCAGCTCGGCGAGCTCCACACGCGCCTCGCCGTCGCGCACGATGTAGTCGGTGCGCCGGGCGACGACCCGCAGATTGCGCACGGCGAGTTCCATGCCCGACAGGATGGCGGCCTGCTCGCGCAGCTCGGGAAGGTGCCGGCGCAGGAACGGCGAGATGCGGGCGATCGCGATCGCCGAGTCGAGCGAGGAACGCCAGGCGTCGAGCACGGGGCCCGTCGCACGCGCACGGGCGAGCGCGCGGCCCGAGGCCCGGGCGTCGCCGAGCTGCAGCGCCATCACGAGGGAGGCGACGACCGCGAGGAACTCGGCGAAGAGCCGCCTCGCCTCGCGCCTCGTGGCCCGCCGCGGGTCACGAGGGATGAGCGCGGTGCACACGAGGGCGACGAGGCCGCCCACGATCGCGTCCTCCGTGCGTGTGAACGCACCGCCTGCGGGCGCCGGCAGCACCGAGATGAGGGCCGACTGCACGGCGGCGGCGATCGCGAACGCCGCGGAGCCCGACAGGAACCTCGCGACGAGCAGCGTCGCGAAGATGACGACGCCGAGCTGCCAGACACCCTGGCCGAAGAGCAGCAGCAGGGTCTCGCTGAGCGCGATGCCGACCGTCACGCCGATCGCCGTCTCGAGCACCTTGACGGGCCTGGCGTCGCGGGTGAAGCCGAGGCTCGAGATCGTTACGGTCACGGCGATGACGGGTGCGGCATGGCCGATCCAGTAGTGCGCGACCGCGAAGGCGACGACCGCCGCGACGGTGATCTGCACGGCGGCCGGCACCGAGTTCCAGACCCGCCCGGCCCGGCCCGCCGGGTCGAGGTAGCGCCGCACCTGACGCCAGGACGGCGCGCGCCACCCGGTCGTGCGGGGTGCCGCCGTCATCCGGGGCTAACCCCGCGTGACGGCACCGAGCCGCGGCAGCCGCGGCACGTCGACGGCCGCGCCGGCATCCGAGGGCACGATGACCTCCTGCGAGGCCGCGATCGTCGTGTCCTGCGCCGCGACGAGCAGAGTCGCCTCGGCGTCGGTGTTGCGTTTGACGACGGCGAGCGCGATGGGGCCCAGCTCATGGTGGATCGCGCTGCTCGTCACGGTGCCGACCGCGCGCAGCTCGCCGTCGCGCTCGACGCTCACGACGTCGCCCGGCGCGGCGAAGACCGACTCCGAGCCGTCGAGGTGCAGCAGCACGAGCCTGCGCGGGGGATGGCCGAGGTTGTGCACCTTCGCGACCGTCTCCTGGCCGCGGTAGCAGCCCTTCGTGAGGTGCACCGCCGAGCGCAGCCAGTCGAGCTCGTGCGGGATGGAGCGGTCGTCGACCTCGCGGCCGAAACGCGGGCGCCAGGCCTCGATGCGCAGGGCCTCCGCGGCGAGCGAGCCCGCGAGAACGACCTCCCCGGCCGCGGCACGACGCGCGAGCGCCTCGAGCTCGGACCGCTCGACGATCGCCTCGACCCACGGCCAGCGCGAGGCGGGGTGGTCGTCGGTGTGGGCGTACTGGTGTCCGCCTGCCTCGACACCGCGCCAGACGTCGGCCCAGCGCAGCTCCACTCCGTCGGGGGATGCCGCCTGCACAACGGTTCGCGCGGGTGCCTCGATCGCGGCATCCAGGTAACCGACCACCGCGAACTCGTCGCTGCGGTCGGCGACCTCGACCCGGAGCATAAAACGCATCTTGTCCAGCCAGCCGACGATGCCCTCGGCCTCGTCTCGTTCGGCGATGAGCCAGGTCGTCACGCCGTCGTCGAGGGCGTGCACGTCGAACTCGATGCGCCCGCTCGGATCGAGGAAGAGCGTCTCGGCGGCCTGGCCGGGAGCGAGGCCCGTGAGACGCTGCGAGGTCATGGAGTCGAGCCAGCTGAGCCGGTCGGCGCCCGTGACGGCGAGGACCGAGCGGTTCGAGAGGTCGACGACCGCCTCACCCGCGGCGAGCAGGCGCTGCTCGCGCAACGGCGAGCCGTAGTGCGCCGCGACGCCCGCGTCGAGCCCCTCGTCGGCGACGGCTCCGGGCAGGGAGAGGAAGGGTGAGTCGGACATGGTCAGTCGACCTTCGCGAGTCGGGCCGATGAGTGGGTTCGCAGGGGTTGACCGAGAGCGGCGATGTCCCAGGCCCAGAGCAGATGGTTGTCGACGAGCCCGTAGATGCGGGTGGCCGCCGAATAGTCCTTCGCGCCGGCCGTGCGCATGACGGCGTCGGTCGCGAGGTCGATGCGCGGGCCCTTCACCTGGCCGAGATACAGCTCGGAGACCCCGCCGGGATGGATGAGCGCGACCTCGACGTCGAACCCGCCCGCAGTGTTGCGCAGGGTCTCGACGTCGTCGGCGGTGCGGAACCGGGCCTCGCCCACGGCGGGCAGCATCGCGGGGCCGGGGTCTCCCTCGCCGAGCGGACGGGAGAGCCGCCAGTAGCCGGTCTCGGTCACGAGCGGGGTGTTCGCCTCGTCGAGGAGCCAGGTGTAGGAGTGGTAGTTGAGGTACGGCAGGCCGTCGTGGCTGAAGCTCACGCGCTGGCCGAACTCGCTGTTGACCGTCTCGTCAGCAACGGTGTAGTCGATGACCCCCGTGCCCTCCCACACGCCGAGCAGCCACGACAGGGGCACGAGCTCTGCGGGAAGACCCGTCGGAATCTCGATCATCGTGGGCTACCGCTGCCCCCGGAAGAGCTTGTAGACGACGACGACCGACACCCACGCGATCGCCAGACTCGCCAGACCCAGCAGGCCGACGAAGAAGAGTTCCAGTGCGAGCAACGACATGGCTCAAGTCTATGCGCTAAGGCAGCACGGTCAGAAGAATCGTCGCCACCGCGAGGATGACCACGGCGCCGACGAGGCTGAGGGTCACCCGGTCGACGAAGCCGATGCGCTCCCGGGTCGCGAGCTGGATGCCGAAGGTCGCGAGGACGCAGAGCGCGAGGATGATCGACGTCCACGAGAGGTAGTCGGACGAGGGCGCCAGGAGGGCCGTGAGGAGCGCCCCGATCGCGGCGAGCACCCACACCGTCGCGATGGCGAGCCAGTGCCACGGGTTCGTGGGCAGGCCGCTCGGCACCGCGGAAGGGGTCTCGCTGTCGAGGGTCACAGCTCCATTCTGCCGTAGACGGGGGCGCGCCACATCGGGGGAGATTCGCCGGACGATCCCTCCCCGCTAGGATTGGCACAAGTATTCTCTGGAGGATCCGTGGCGCAGTTGTTGATCCTGACCTCTGCGGTCAACGCCGAGGTTCTGCCCGCCCTCGCCCTGCTCAGCCACAAGACGCGCCAGATCCCCGCCGAACCGGCCCAGTTGATCAACGCGCCGAGTGCCGACCTCATCTTCGTCGACGCCCGCAGAGACCTCGCGAGCGCCAAGTCGCTGTGCAAGATCCTCACGACGACGGGCGTCACCGTGCCCCTCGTGCTCGTGCTGACCGAGGGCGGTCTCACGGCCGTCAGCGCCGACTGGGGCGTCAACGACGTGATCCTGGAGACGGCGGGGCCCGCGGAGATCGATGCGCGCATCCGCCTCTCGATCGGCAGGCAGTCGCTCGAGCAGTCCTCGTCGAAGATCCAGGCCTCGGGCGTCGTCATCGATGAGGCGAGCTATTCGGCGAAGGTGCACGGCCGCCCGCTCGACCTCACCTTCAAGGAGTTCGAGCTCCTGCGCTTCTTCGCGACGCATCCGTCGCGTGTCTTCACCCGCGAGCAGCTGCTCAGCGAGGTGTGGGGCTACGACTACTTCGGCGGCACGCGCACGGTCGACGTGCACGTGCGGCGGCTGCGCGCCAAGCTCGGCGACCTCGAGTCGCTCATCGGCACGGTGCGCAACGTCGGCTACCGCTTCAACGTCTACGAAGAGGACAATGAGCGCGACAGCACTCCGGCTGGCGACGCCTGACCCCTCCGACGGCTCCTCCGGGCCGGGCGGGTCGTTCGAGGCGGTCGCGTCCGCCGCGCAGGCGGCCGACGGGCACGATCCGTTCAACGAGCAGACCCGGCTCGACCTCGCGTCGGGCCGCCGCTCCCCCCTCGTCGCTTTCGGCGACGCGGCGGGCGGCGAGGCCGAACCGCTCGCGGCCGCGGTCGTGGGCGCCGGCGAGCTCGATCTCGTGGTGCATCCCGCGCACCGCCGCCGGGGCGTCGGCGCCGCGCTGCTCGAACGGCTGCTCGCCGAGCGGCTGCGATCGGAGGCGGCGCTCACGGCCTGGTCGCACGGCGACCATCCTGCCGCGCGGGCCTTGGCCGCGAGCCATGGCTTCGAGGCGGTGCGCACACTGCTGCAGCTCCGGCTCGGGCTCGGGCTCGGGCTCGGGCTCGACGGTTCCGCAGATCGTCCCGGCGCTTCCGGTCCCGGCGACGAGCAGGCCGCGGATGAGAGAGAGCCGGCCGATGCAGGCGGCGTGACCGTCGAGGAGTACCGGCCCGAGCGCGACCGCGACGACTGGGTGGCCCTCAACCGGCTGGCCTTCGCCTTCCACCCCGAGCAGGGCGCCATGACCGCCGACGACGTGCGGGCCCGCGAGGCCGAGCCCTGGTTCGACCCCTCCGTCTTCTTCCTCGCGCGCTCCGACGACGGCGCGCTCCTCGGCTACAACTGGCTCAAGGTCGAGCCCGGTGACGACGTCGGCGAGATCTACGTGATCGGCGTGCACCCGGATGCCTCGGGCCGCGGTCTCGGCACGAGGCTCATGCACCGCGGCCTCCGTGCCCTCCGCGAGCGCGGGCTCTCGGCTGCCACCCTCTACGTCGAGGCGGACAACGCCCCCGCCGTGCGCCTGTACCGCTCCCTCGGCTTCGTCGACGAGAACGTCGACGTGCAATACAGCCGGATCTGAGCGGCGACGACGGGAGCGGCATCCTCCCCACGGCGCCTCGGTGGACAGCTCGTTAAGACACCGTTAACTCGGCGCAGGCTGCGGCGCCCGTTGCGGGTGCCATGATAAAAGCTATGGACGAGTCAAACGAACTCCAAGACACGGTGATCGGCGGCGATTTCGACGACGATTTCGAGCCGGCCTTCGAGCGTGACGATCCCGCACTTCCCGACGACCGGTACCTCGACCGCGAGATGAGCTGGCTGGCGTTCAACCAGCGGGTGCTCGAGCTCGCCGAAGACCCGCGGCTCCCGGTGCTCGAACGCGCAAACTTCCTCGCGATCTTCGCGAGCAACCTCGACGAGTTCTTCATGGTGCGGGTCGCAGGCCTCAAGCGCCGCATCCTCACGGGCCTCGCCGTGCCGACGAACGTCGGGCGCGCCCCCGCCGAGGTGCTCTCCGACATCTCCCGCCGCGCGCACGAGCTGCAGGTTCGCCACGCCGCCGTCTACCAGGAGTCCGTGCGCCCCGACCTCGCCGCAGCCGGCCTGACCTTCGTCACCTGGGATTCGCTCGACGCCGAGACCCGGGCGCGGCTGCGCGACTACTTCTCCCTGCAGATCTTCCCCGTGCTCATGCCGCTCGCGGTCGACCCCGCTCATCCCTTCCCCTACATCTCCGGGCTCTCGCTCAACCTCTCGATCCGGGTGCGCAACCCGAAGACGAGCAAGGTCGAGTTCGCGAGGCTCAAGGTTCCGCAGATGCTGCCGCGCTTCGTCGCCGTCGACGATGGCGAGAGCTCGGAGCAGAAGCGCTTCATCACCCTCGAAGACCTCATCGCCAACCACCTCGGCGACCTCTTCCCGGGTATGGAGGTGCTCGAGCACCACGTCTTCCGGGTCACCCGCAACGAAGACGTCGAGATCGAGGAGGACGAGTCCGAGAACCTCATCAAGGCTCTCGAGAAAGAGCTCCTGCGGCGGCGCTTCGGCCCGCCCATCCGTCTCGAGATCACCGACGACATGGATCCGCTGACCCTCGACCTGCTCGTGCGCGAGCTCGACGTCACCGACCAGGAGGTCTACCGCCTGCCGGCGCCGCTCGACCTCGGCGGGCTCTTCTCCCTCGCGAAGATCGACCGTCCCGACCTGCGCTATCCCAAGCACGTGCCGACCACGGCGCTGCAGCTCATGCCCTCCGAGCACAACGCGGAGG
Organism: Compostimonas suwonensis; assembly: GCF_002797855.1. Lineage (GTDB taxonomy): Bacteria > Actinomycetota > Actinomycetes > Actinomycetales > Microbacteriaceae > Compostimonas > Compostimonas suwonensis. The sequence continues at coordinate 146,375 of NZ_PGFB01000003.1, read as the reverse complement.
GCGACGTCTTCACGTCGATCTCCCGCTCCGACATCCTGCTGCACCACCCCTACGAGTCGTTCGCCACGAGCGTGCAGGCGTTCCTCGAGCAGGCAGCGGCAGACCCGCACGTGCTCGCCATCAAGCAGACCCTTTACCGCACCTCGGGCGACAGCCCCATCGTCGAGGCCCTCATCGACGCCGCGGAGTCGGGCAAGCAGGTGCTCGCCCTCGTCGAGATCAAGGCGCGCTTCGACGAGCAGGCCAACATCACCTGGGCGCGCAAGCTCGAGAAGGCCGGCGTGCACGTCGTCTACGGTCTCGTCGGCCTCAAGACGCACTGCAAGCTCGCGCTCGTCGTGCGCCAGGAGAAGGGCACCCTGCGCCACTACAGCCACATCGGCACGGGCAACTACAACCCCAAGACGAGCCGCATCTACGAAGACCTCGGCCTGCTGACGGCCGACGACCAGGTCGGCAAAGACCTCACCCGTCTCTTCAACGAGCTCTCGGGCTACGCCATCGAGAAGAAGTTCAAGCGCCTCCTCGTCGCCCCCCTGCACCTGCGCCGCGGCCTGGTCAAGAGGATCGAGACCGAGGCACGCAACGCCGAGGCCGGTCTGCCGAGCGGCATCCGCATCAAGCTCAACTCGATCGTCGACGAGGTCATCATCGACGCGCTCTACCGGGCGAGCCAGGCCGGTGTGCCCATCGACATCTGGGTGCGCGGCATCTGCGGTCTCAAGGCCGGCCAGCCGGGTCTCAGCGAGAACATCCGCGTCCGCTCGATCCTGGGCCGCTACCTCGAGCACTCCAGGATCTTCTCCTTCGTGAACAACGGCGAGCCCGAGGTGTTCATCGGCAGCGCCGACATGATGCATCGCAACCTCGACCGCCGCGTCGAAGCCCTCGTGCGGCTCACGGCGCCCGAGCACCTCGTCGAGATCGCCTCGCTCTTCGATCGGGCCATGGACGAGCGCACCTCCTCCTGGTGGCTCGACCCCGACGGCACCTGGACGCGGCACTCCGTCGACGAGAACGGCAACAGCCTCGACGACATGCAAGACAAGCTCATGCAGATCATCTCGCAGCGCGGGCGGGTGGGCACCCGCCGATGACGGAAGCCGCCGTCTATGCTGCCGGAGCCGTCTGCTGGCGGATCGTGGACGACAAGCCCCACGTGCTCGTCATCCACAGAACTCAGCACAAGGATGTCTCGCTGCCCAAGGGCAAGGTCGATCCGGGCGAGACGCTCCCCCAGACCGCCGTGCGCGAGATCCTCGAGGAGACCGGCCTGAGGGTCGCCCTCGGCGTGCCGCTGGGCATCTCGCGATACCCGCTCATGAGCGGGCGCGAGAAGATCGTGCACTACTGGGCCGCCGAGATCACCGAAGACGCCGTGAACGCCTCGACCTTCCTGCCCAACGACGAGGTGGCCGGCCTCGAGTGGCTCACGATCAAGAAGGCCCGTGCCGCCCTCAGCTATGAGCGCGACGTCGAGATCCTCGACACCTTCCAGGCGCTCGTCAAGCAGGGTGTGCTCGGCACCTACGCGATCATCGCACTGCGCCACGCGAAGGCGGTGCCTCCGTTCGAGTGGGAGGGCGACGACGCGAGCCGCCCCCTCAGCCGACGCGGCGAGCAGCAGGCCGCGAGCCTCGTCGACACGATCTCCGCCTGGCGCCCGCGCCGGATCGTCAGCAGCACGGCTCAGCGCTGCCAGTCGACGGTCGAGCCGCTCTCGCGCGCCGTCGGCCGCAAGGTCGTGACGACCGCCGCGATCAGCCAGGACGCCTACGAGAACGGCCAGGCCGACGTGCGCGAGGTCGTCGGGCGCCGTGTGCGCTCCCGCAAGACCTCGGTGCTGTGCAGCCACGGCCCCGTGCTGCCCGAGATCATCCGCGAGATCTCTCTCGCGACCGGCACGCCCGCCGGCTCGTACGTGAACAACGCGAGCACTCTCGACACCGCGGCCTTCGCCGTCGTGCACCTCTCACGCACGAGTCCCGCATCGGGCATCATCGCGATCGAGACGCATTCCCCGCGTCTCTGACCCTCCGCGTTTTGGCGCGAGCACGGGAGAAGAATCCGCGTGATCCCGGGCCTCGGTCCCTAACGCTTGGGCTGTCGTTTACCTTCCGTTTACCGAATTAGGGGATTGTCGTTAAGGATGCAACGTAGCCTCGACGGCGGGTCAGCACCGGCCCGCCCGGCTTGTCAGGGCGAGTATCACAACGTCGACTCGCACGCCGGGCACTCGCACCTCGAAGGGAACACAGTGAAGTTCAAGAACGTGGCAGCGGCAGGAGCGCTCGCGATCACCGCGGCGATCGTCCTCTCCTCGTGTGCAGGCGGCGGCTCGACCGACGCCGGCAGCACGTCTACTCCGACCGAGACGACCCCCGCCGTCGACTACAGCTCGCTTGCCGGCACCATCACCGCCGGTGGCTCGAGCGCACAGGCCAACGCACAGGCAGCCTGGATCACGGCCTTCACCGCCCAGGCCAAGGGCGTCACCATCAACTACGACAAGTCGCAGGGCTCCGGCGGCGGCGTCACCAACTGGCTCGCAGGCAGCTACGACTTCGCCGGTTCCGACTCGCCCCTCAAGGACGACCAGCAGGCATCCTCGCAGACCATCTGCGGCGCCGGCGGCGGCCTGAACCTCCCCGTCTACCTCGACGGCGTTGCGATCATCTACAACCTCCCGGGTGTCGACAGCCTCCAGCTGTCGTCGGCGACCCTCGCCAAGATCTTCAGCATGCAGATCACCACCTGGAACGACCCGGCGATCGCGGCCGACAACCCCGACGCGACGCTCCCCGCGACCGCGATCACGACCGTGACGCGCTCGGACGGATCGGGCACGACCCAGAACTTCACCAACTACCTCAGCGCGGTTCAGCCGTCCATCTGGACCAACGCGCCGAGCAACGCCTGGCCGATCGCCGGCTCGAGCGCTCAGCAGGGTGGTTCGGGTGTCGTCAACACCGTCAAGGCCGGTGAGGGCACGATCGGTTACGCCGACCACAGCGCCATCGGCGACCTGACCGCTGCGGCGATCCAGGTCGGCACCGGCACCGACTTCGTCGAGTTCAGCCAGGAGGGCGCGACCAACGCGTTCACCGCTGCCTCCACGACGGTCGACACGGGCGTTGACGGAGACCTCGCGCAGGTCATCGACTACACCGCGATCACCGAGGCCGACGCCTACCCGATCCCGCTGATCTCGTACGCGATCCTCTGCACCGAGTTCTCCGACGCCACGCAGGCCGACCTCACCAAGTCGTACATCGGCTTCGTCGCGAGCGACGCCGGTCAGCAGATCGCATCGAAGAACGCCGGATCGGCTCCGATCCCGGCCGACATGCTGTCGCAGATCCAGGACAGCCTGGCCCTCATCGGCTAGTTCGACCCCGCAATACAAGTCCGACCGTCTGACTCGTCACGAACATCCCGAGAGAGAGCGCAGTGAGCGACAACACAGCTGTTCAGTCCGTCCCTCGGAGTGACCCAGATCAGACGACCGGGAATGGCCCCGCACGCCGCCCCGGCTCCCCTGCAAAGGGAGCCGGGGCGGCCCGGGTCAAGTCCCGGCCCGCAGACCGCATCTTCCGCGGGCTCAGCACCGGCTCCGCCGCCTCGATCATGGTGATCCTCGCCGGTGTGGCCATCTTCCTCATCATCCGGGCCATCCCCGCCATCAGCGCCGACTGGGAGTCCTCCGGCGACCTGAACTCCGGTCCCACCGGCGGGTACCCGAACTTCTGGGCCTATGTCGGCCCCCTCATCTTCGGAACGCTCTGGGCCTCCGCGATCGCACTCATCATGGGCGCCCCGATCGCCATCGGCATCGCGCTCTTCATCTCGCACTACGCGCCCCGTCGCATCGCGGGAGTGCTCGGCTACCTCGTCGACCTGCTCGCCGCGGTGCCCTCCATCGTCTTCGGCCTCTGGGGCATCATCGTCATCCGCCCCTTCCTGCTGCCGCTCTCCGACTGGCTCAACGAGTACCTCGGCTGGATCCCGCTCTTCGGCGGCCAGGTCTCGACCACGGGCTCCACGATCTTCGCCGGAGCCGTCGTGCTCGCGGTCATGATCCTGCCGATCATCACCTCGATCTCCCGCGAGATCTTCCTGCAGACGCCTCGTCTGCACGAAGAGGCGGCCCTCGCACTCGGGGCCACCAAGTGGGAGATGATCCGCCTCGCGGTCTTCCCCTACGCCCGCTCGGGCGTCGTGAGCGCCACGCTCCTCGGTCTCGGCCGAGCACTCGGCGAGACGATGGCCATCGCGCTCATCATCTCCCCCGCGATCCTCATCTCCCCCCGCCTGCTCACCGAGGGCGAGAACTCGCAGACGATCGCCGCGAACATCGCGCTCAACTTCCCGATCGCCAACGGCCTGCAGCGCGACGCCCTCATCGGCACGGGCCTCATGCTCTTCGTCATCTCGCTCGCCGTCAACATGATCGCGCGGGTCATCGTCACCCGCACGGGTCCGGCCTCGAACAACAAGAAGTCCACGAAGAAGATCAGCCAGCTTCCCCCGTCCGATCCCGCGACCGTGACCGCGGTCGACGACGTCGCGGGCCCGCTCGCCGCGGCCCGTCGGGATGAACCCGAAGGAACGAAAGCGTGACCGCGACCATCAGCCCGGGCCGACGACCTACCGGTCCGATCGCCAACTCCCTGACCTCCGGCCAGCTCCCGCGATTCGTCGAGCTGTACCTGCTCGGCGCCTCGCTCGTCGTCGGCGCGCTCGTGCTCATGCTCATGGGCTTCAACGTCGTCGGATGGCTCGTGCTCTCCGCGATCATCTACCTCATCGCGCTGGCGATCCTGTCATCGGTCGTCGAGAGCCGGCGCAAGGCCGTCGACCGGGTGGTGCGCGGTCTCGTGACCGTCGCCTTCCTCCTCGCCCTGGCCCCTCTCATCTCGACTCTCGTCACGGTCGTCGTGAACGGCATCGGTTCGCTCAACTGGACCTTCATCACGCAGGTCGGCGGCTCAGCCTTCAACCCCGACACCCTCGAGGTCACCGACGTCTCGGGCGCCTGGCAGGCGATCGTCGGAACGCTCATCATCACGGGCATCGCGGCCCTCATCTCGATCCCCATCGGCATCCTCACCTCGATCTACCTCGTCGAGTACGCGCAGCCGAACCAGTGGATGGCCAAGACGGTGACCTTCCTGGTCGACGTCATGACCGGCATCCCCTCGATCGTCGCGGGTCTGTTCGCGTTCTCGCTCTTCACCCTCATCGTCGGGCCGAAGGCGTTCAGCGGCTTCTCCGCCTCCATCGCCCTCTCGGTGCTGATGATCCCGATCGTCGTGCGCTCGTGCGAAGAGATGCTGCGCCTCGTCTCGCACGACCTGCGCGAGGCCTCCTACGCCCTCGGGGTGTCGAAGTTCTCGACCATCGTGAAGATCGTGCTGCCCACGGCCATCGCCGGCATCGTGACCGGCGTCATGCTCTCCATCGCCCGTGTCATCGGTGAGACGGCCCCGATCTTCATGGCGGCGAGCTTCACCGACAACTTCAACGCCAACCCCTTCGAGGGCCCCATGCAGACCCTTCCGGTCATGGCGTACACCGGCTACAAGTTCCCGAGCCAGGACATCGAAGCGTCGAACGCGTCGGCCTGGGGCGCAGCCCTCCTGCTCGTCATCCTCGTCGTCATCCTCAACATCATCGCCCGTGTCATTGCCAAGGTCTTCGCCCCCAAGGGCGCGCGGTAGACCCGGTTATCCGAACCTCGAAGGAACGATCGTGTCCAAGCGCATCCAAGTCAACGACCTCAACGTTTACTACGGCGACTTCCTCGCCGTCGAGGGCGTCTCCATCTCGATCGAGCCGCGGACCGTCACCGCGTTCATCGGCCCCAGCGGTTGTGGCAAGTCCACCTTCCTGCGCACGCTCAACCGCATGCACGAGGTCATCCCCGGCGCCCACGTCGAGGGCGAGGTCATGATCGACGGCAACAACCTCTATGCCGCCGGGGTCGACCCCGTGCTCGTGCGTCGCCAGGTCGGAATGGTGTTCCAGCGGGCGAACCCGTTCCCCACCATGTCGATCCGCGACAACGTGCTCGCCGGTGTCACGCTCAACAACAAGCGCATGTCGAAGAGCGAGGGCGACGCGCTCGTCGAGAAGTCGCTCCAGGGCGCCAACCTCTGGAACGAGGTCAAGGACCGCCTGCACCTGCCCGGCTCCGGTCTCTCCGGCGGCCAGCAGCAGCGTCTCTGCATCGCCCGCGCGATCGCCGTCTCCCCCGACGTGCTGCTGATGGACGAGCCGTGCTCGGCCCTCGACCCGATCTCGACGCTCGCCATCGAAGACCTCATCGAGGAGCTCAAGCAGGAGTACACGATCGTCATCGTGACTCACAACATGCAGCAGGCCAGCCGCATCTCCGACAAGACCGCGTTCTTCAACATCGCGGGAACCGGCAAGCCCGGCCACCTCATCGAGTACGACGACACGCGCACCATGTTCTCGAACCCGAGCGTTCAGGCCACGGAAGACTACGTCTCGGGCCGCTTCGGATAACCAGCTACGAACGACGGATGCCGGGCGCGACCTCACAGGTCACGCCCGGCATCATCGTTTAAGCCGTGCGCGCGGAGACGCCGCGTCCACGGAGATGCCGCGTCGGCGAGAGCCGTGTCCGGGAGAATAAAAGGTCGGACCGCAGAACGCCTCTCGGCGAGAGGCCGCTCAGAGCGGCGAATATTGGAGCCCGGGGTTACTGCGGCCCGACCAGCTTCAATTGTAACGAGCAGTCGTTACTCAAGCGATTCGTGTCTCCACAGGCGCGCGCACGAGGTGAACTCCGCCGCCGTCTGCGAGAGCCGGAGCGCCCTCGTCGTTAGCTCGGTCGCCCGATCCGGCTCTGTGGGCTCGAGGTCGTCGGCGAGGCTCGTCGCGCCGACGGCGGTCACCCGGCAGAACGCCGCGGCCCGGTCGAGGGCCACCGCGAAGTCGCCCTGGAAGAGTCCGCGCAGGATCTGGTCGGCCAGCTCGGTGATCTCACCGGGCCCTGCGGGCAGAGGCGCACCGGCGACCACCGGATCGATGGTCGTCGACACCTCGGTGCCGCGCTGGAAGAGGTAGCTCGTTCCCTGGGGATCCTGGCGGATCAGCACACGCATGAGGTAGATGCGCCAGAGCGCCCCGGGGAGGCTGCGAGCGCTCGACCGCGACCAGAGCTCGGCGAGCGCGTCGATACCGTGCTCGTCGGTGTAGGCGACGAGCCGCTCGACGATCTGCGGATCGGGGTCCTCGCGCACGCGGCTCAGCAGCGCAGTGGCGGTCTCGTGGGCGACGCGGCTGATCTGAGCCGGGTCCTCGCCGCCGATCATCCCCTCGAACTTGCTCCCCGAGAACTTCGTGGGCTTGTGGAACTCACCCGACATGCTCACCCCTCTTCTCCGCCTTGTGTGTTCGACGCCACCGCATGCGCAGCGCACCGATCAAGGTTAACGACGACGGATGCCGCTTCCCTTCCCGTTCCGCACGATTTCGCCCTGCGCGTAGCGGGCGCCACACCCCTCTCGCACGCGGGCTCGCCCGCAGTCGGGTAGATTGTTCACCGAGGGGCCTCTAGCTCAGTTGGTAGAGCAAGGGACTTTTAATCCCTGGGTCGTCGGTTCGAGCCCGACGGGGCCCACCCTCCCCGTCACCCGCCGCCGGCTCTCCGCGATGTGCCTCCGGCTGCCTTGCTCGAGCTCTCGACGGAAGCGTATCGTCCATACACTCAGGCGCGCACACCTCAACCGTAGGGACCCGGGTCAGATAGGACTCGGGGTCGATAATGGTGTGATGGCGACCTTTTCCCACAACGGCGGCGGTCTGATCGAAGCCGAGTCCCTTTCCAAGGTGTTCGACTCAGCGAAGGGCTCGGCACCGGTCACGGTTCTGCGCGACGTCTCTCTCCGCGTCGATCCCGGCGAGATGGTCGCGATCGTGGGGCCCTCGGGCTCGGGCAAGTCCACCCTGCTCTACTGCCTGGCAGGACTGGAGCCGGCCACGTCGGGGACGGTATCGCTGTTCGGTCGCGATCTGGCCGCGCTGAGGCGGAATGCCCTGGCGAAGCTGCGGCGCGACGCGATCGGCTTCGTGTTCCAGGCCTACAACCTCATCCCCTCGTTGACGGCCGCAGAGAACGCGGGGCTGCCCGGCCGGCTCGCGAGGCGCCGGGGCGCCGCCTCCGCAGCGCGGGAGTCGATGCGCGCCGTGGGACTGAGCGAGCGCGGCGGCTTCCTGCCGGGACGGTTGTCGGGCGGCCAGCAGCAGCGGGTGGCCATCGCGAGGGTGCTCGCCTCCGGTGCGTCGTTGGTGTTCGCGGACGAGCCGACCGGCGCCCTGGATACGCGCACGGGTGAGCAGGTGCTGTCGCTGCTTCGGGATGCGGCATCCGGTGAGCGCAGTGTGGTGCTGGTCACCCACGATCTCGAGGCCGCCGCGCGTGCGGACCGGGTTCTCGTGCTGCGAGACGGCCTGATCCACTCCGAGCTGATCGCGCCGACCGCGGAGGACGTGCTCGAGGCCGTGCGAGCCGCGGGCGAGGGGGCGTCGGCCGCATGATCCTGGTCGTCGCTGCGAAGGAGCTCGTCCGCGGATACCGCCTGTGGCTGGGAAGCCTCATCGTCGTCGTGGCGGCCTCGGCCGTGTGCGCGGCCACGCTGGCTCAGATCGAGACGGCGGCGGCACTGCCGGCCGAGGCGAGCGGGTCGCTCCAGTCGGCGAGCATCACCGTGCTCGCGTTCACCGTACTGGCCGCGATCGCGATCACCGGCGCGACGACGAACCTCGCGGTCGCCTCCGGTCGCCGCGGATACGCGCTTCTGCAACTGGCCGGAATCCTGCCACGACAGGTGACGGCGATGGTGCTCGCGCAGCTCGTGATGCTCGCCCTGATCGGAACCGGTACGGGTGTGGGGCTCGGCCGGATCATCGCTCAGCCGCTGCTGGATCTGGTCGTCGTGCAGACCAGTGCGCCGGCGGGCACCGTCATCGTCTACGGCGGCACCGCCCTCTGGGCATTCGGCCTGTTCGCCGGCGTCGTGGTGCTCTCGGGCATCCGCGCCGCGCGCCGCGCCGGCCGGGTGCCTCCGATCGAGGCGCTGCGAGAGCCGGAACCCCCTCGGATTCGCATGAGGGCCTCCCGCTGGGTCGCCACCGGCATCTCAGGCGCGGCGTCCATCGGCGTCGGGCTCGCCGTGGCTGCGATGTCTCCCTCCCTCACCCCCGACGGCCGACCCGTCGGACTGGACTCCGTGACCAGCCTCGGGCTGCTGCTGAGCATCGCCCTCACCACCCTGGCCGTCTCCCTCGGCCCGATCCTCTATCCCTCGCTGATGCGGGCCTGGACCGCGGTCATCCCCAGCGGCCTCTCCGGATCATGGTTCCTCGCCCGCCGCTCCTGCCGCTACCGGATCACGCAGAGCACCGCGGCGATAACCCCGCTTATGGTCGGCATCGCCATGCCCGGCTCGATGTACACGGTGTTCCTCACCGCCGCGAATGCGATGGCGGCCGGTGGCGGCCCCACCGACATCAACTCGGCATCGATCTTCACGAGCCTCGGTCCGGCGCTGCTTCTCGCCGCGCTCGGATCCGCGGCAGTCATCTTCATGACCAGCCGCACCCGGGCGCGCGACAACGCGCTGGTCTCCGTCAGCGGTGGCACCTTCACGACCACCACGCTCAGCGCGATCTTCGAGGCCGTGATCTACGTCGTCACCGCCTTCCTGATCGCCCTGTCGATCTTCGGGGTCGTCGGCCTCGTCGTCGCCATCGCGTTCGCTCACACCATGACCGGGGTGGTGCCCGTCTACGGCATCGGCACGGCGCTGATCGTCGCCGGAGCCGGCGCGGTCATCGTCGGAGTGGCCACCGTCGCGCCCGCCGTCGCACCGACGAGGCGAAGCATCCCCAGCCTCCTGGCCTCGGAGTAGCCGGCGGCTCCGGGAGGGCACGCCGGGCGCAGCGGCGTCATCCACCCGGTCAATCGATCTGGTTCACGCGAATGAGGTTGCCGGCGGGATCGCGAAAGGCGCAGTCGCGCACGCCGTAGTCCTGATCCGTGGGCTCCTGCACGACGTCGGCCCCTCCCGCCTGCAGACGTTCGAAGAGGCCGTCAAGGTCGTCGGAGGCGAGGGTGACGCCCCCGTAGACGCCCTTGGCGATCAGGTTCAGGATCGTCTCCCGCTCCTCGGCGGTGATGCCGGGATCGATCGCCGGCGGCTGCAGCACGATCGAGGTTCCGGGCTGGCCGACCGGGCCCACCGTGATCCAGCGCATGTCTTCGTATCCGACGTCGTTGCGCACCTCGAATCCGAGCAGATCGCGATAGAACCCGAGAGCCGCCTCGGCATCGGTGTGGGGCAGGAATGCGTAGTGAATGGTGATGTCCATGCCACCCACGCTAGGCGGATCAGCCGACGCGGACTTCTTGATTCCTGACCGGTCTGGTGATCTGCTTCGCCAGACAGGGCGGGATGCCGCGCAGCGAGCGCGACGGATCCTCACGGTAGGCGCGCGGGGAGACGCCGACGAGTTCGGAGAACCGGGTGCTGAAGGTGCCCAGCGAGGAGAAGCCCACGGTGAAGCAGATGTCGGTGACCGAGAGGTCACCGCGGCGCAGCAGGGTCATCGCGCGCTCGATGCGACGCGTCATCAGATAGGAGTACGGCGACTCCCCGTAGATCCGACGGAACTCACGGCTCAGATGCCCTGCCGACAGATGCGCGCCCCGCGCCAGATCCTCCACGTTCAACGGCGAGGAGTACTCGCGGTCGATGCGGTCGCGAACACGTCGGATGACGATGACCGCGCTCCGATCCGTCGTCTTCGCCTCGTGGGCTGCCATGACTCCATAATTGCAGCAACCACGGCATGCCGACGAGGTCGCGGGTCGGTCAGGAATCGAGAAGTCGCGGGCCGCGGCCGGGCCGTAGCGTGGACGGCGGACTCTGGCCGACCGCGTATGCATTGCAGGATCCGTCGGAGCAGGCGTGGGAGCGCCTCGGCGAGCTCGTGCGTCAGGCGGTCGACGTCACCGGAGGCGAGTGACCCTACCGGGCGTCCTTCCGCCTCACGATCTCGGCGATCCAGATGGGCGCGAACGGCGAGGTGCAGTTCGGGGGCGTGGGGTAGTCCTTGAGCACCTCCAGGCGTTCGCCGATGTCGATCGCGCGAGCTCGAAGGTCGGGGTCGTCGATCCCGATCTGCGCCAGGCAGTGGTTCATCGCCCATTGCAGGCGGTCCGGGGCATCCTTCATCTGCGTCTCGATGACGTCGAGCAGGCCGGGCAGGTCGAGACCGTCGGGCGCCTTCGCCACACGTTCGACGGTCAGCGCCCAGCCGGCGCTCGCGACCACCGGATCGGGATCGGCGAACCAGGCCAGGCGCAGCTCCTCGGCATGCGGGCTCTTCTTCACCACGTAGTTCACGAGCCAGTCGTGCACCTTGGGGATGCGCGCCTCACGCAGCATGGCGTCGAGCTCGTCGCGCTCGAAGGCCTTCGGGCGGCAGATCAGAATGGCCACCAGTCGCGCCGGGGTCTCGCCGGTCTGCCACAGCTCGCGTGCGAGATCCTGCTGGGTCTTCAGCCGCTTGGCGATCGCTCTCAGAGCACCGAGGTTCACCCCGTGGTCGTCACCGTGCCGGAGGTTCACGGCGCGGAGCTGCGGATCTTCGAGCGCGGCCAGCTCGACCAGCACCTCGGCCGCAGTGGTGCCGGTCATCGTCTGGGCCACCTCGGCCTCCCCTCCCTCGCGCGTGGGTTCAGCCTACGACGCGGGCTCGTTCCGGGGCGAGCCCCTTCGTCGAGAGCAGCGGTGTCATCACGGCACGACCCGGCCGAGCTGCCCGGGCAGCTGCGCGAAGAGCCGGCGGGCCGACTCGAGGCTCACCTCGATGCGCTGGCCGGTGCCGTCGCCGAGATAGACCCAGGTCTCCGGGGAGCCGTCGAACCGCCAGACGATCATGCTCAGCTCGGCGGATGTCGCGACCGCCCGGCCGCCGGGCGCGAGCACCACGGGCACCGGGTGGCCGCTGCCCACATGGCGGCGGTCGGCCGGCGGATCTGCGTCGGCGTGCTCCTGCACGCACCACGGCGGGCACGGCGTCTGCTGCCAAGCGGGGCGGTATCTGGTCACTGCGCGGCCCTCCTCTGCCGAGCGACCCGCCCGTCGGGGCGCTCGGGACCGCCGTGGATGACGCCGCCGCCGGGGTGCCCTGCCGACGACCGCATCCGCTCGTGGGGCGATCCGTGGGCCCATTGTCGCGCTTGCCACCGACACTCCAGGGGGAGCGGATTCGCGGTCAATCCCCTGTTCAGAGAGCATTTTTCCTGTGGATAACCGGCCCGCGGAGCGGTCTGTGGAGGGGAGGTCGCAGCTTAGAGGTTCGCGATGCCCTTGCCGATCACCACAACGCCCATCACCAGCAGGAGCACTCCCATGACCACGGCGTTGTTCTGCACGAGCCAGCCGCGCAGCCGCTCGAGAGGGCCCTCCATGCGCTTCGTCGCCACCAGATAGGCGATCACGGGGATGGCGATGCTCAACGAGGCGATGATCGTGAAGATCACGATGACGAGCACCGTCGAGCCGACGGCGAGGTCGTCGGCACCGATCGCGAGGCCCGCGGCGACGGCCAGGAGCAGGTTCTTGGGATTCACGGCCGAGAGCAGGAAGCCGAGCCCCAGGCCGCGCAGCGTCGTCATCGTGTCGATGGCCGCCATCCACTTCGGCAGGGCGGCCGTCGCGCCCTCCTTCGGGCGGCTGCGCCACTGGCGCACGGCGAGCAGCAGGAGAAGAACGCCGAGCACGATCTTGATGACCCCGACCGTGGGCTTCGGATCGCTCGGGTCGCTCGCCGGGATGAGGTTCGACAGGAGCGTGAAGACCGTGACGGCCACGATGATGCCGACCATCCAGCCGAGCAGAAAGCCGACGCTCGTTCCCTTCGCCTTCGGCGAGAGCAGCATGAGGATCGCGGCGATGATCGGGATCGGGCTGACCGCGATGCCGAGAGCGAGAGGAAGTGCTTCTCCGAGTGCGCCGCCCATGGTTCCCCCTTCGCGGCCGCGGGCCCGGGATGGGCTCCGGGCGACCTCAGGAGGAGTCCGCCGATGACGACCGTGTGCTGTCGAAACTATCGGCAGGGCGGGCTGAGCGGAAGCACCCGGGCGAGGCTAGTCGGCGGCCGCGGCATCCTGGGCCCGTCCCGGCGCGGAGAGCGCGTCGATCGCCGCCCGATTCGTGCCGAACACCTCGACGCCGTCGAGCAGGCCGTAGTGCGCGAGCTGCCGCCGCAGATCCGGGCGCAGCCGGCTGTAGTGCAGGGCGACGTCGTGGTCGCCGAGCCAGCGGCGCGCGGACTCGAGACCCTCCGAGCCGGTCACGTCGACGTCGGTCACCGCCTCGAGGTCGATCACGAGATGCCGCACCTGCCCCGGCGGCGCGGACGTGACCGCCTTGCGCACGGCGTCTTCGAAGACGGAGGCGTTCGCGAAGAACAACGGCGCCGCGAAACGCAGCACGACGACACCCGGAGCCGTCACCGCGCCCGGGGCCGTCTCCGGCAGCAGCGAGCTGCCCGGTGCGTCGTCGGCGCCCAGGATGTCGACCGCCGGGGTCGCCGCGCGGCCGGCCAGGTTGATCAGCGCGAGCACGAAGGCGAGCACGATGCCCGCGATCGGCCCGAGCAGCAGCGCTCCGAGGAAGCAGACCGCGCCCACCGCGAACTCGACCCTCTGCAGCCGCCACAGCGAGACGAAGTCGCGGATGCCGAGCAGGGGCACGATCGCGACCGCGACGATCGCTCCGATCGCGGGCGAGGGGATGTGCTCGAGCAGCGCCGTGCCGAAGATCACGAGGGCGAGGGTGCCGACGGCGGTCACGATGCTGGGCAGCTGGGTGCGCGATCCGGCCTGGTCCATGGCCGCGGTGCGCGACGTCGAGGAGCCGACCGTGAAGCCGCCCGTCGCTCCGGCCGCGACGTTCGCGGCGCCGAAGGCGAGCAGGTCGCGGTCGGGGCTCGTGCGGTACCCCCGCTTCTCGCCGTAGCTGCGGGCCACGAGCAGCCCCTCGGCCATCGTGACCATCGCGAGCGCGATCGCAGACGGCACGAGCTGCAGCCACGTGCTCCACTCGAGAACGGGCCACGTGAGGGTGGGCGGCCCCGCGTCCACCGGGCCGAGCACCGCGACGCCGGCCGCCTCGAGCCCCGTCGTGACCACGAGCACCGTCGAGAGCACGAGCACGATGAGAGCCCACGGCACGGCACGGGCGAGCCGTCGGCCCACCACGAGCACGGCGATCGAGGCGAAGGAGATGAGCACCGCCCAGATGTTGAGCGTGGGCAGACCGGTCACGAGGTCGACGACCTTCTCGACGAACTCCCCGCCGCTGTCGATCGTCACCCCGAGCATCTTCGCCGTCTGGCTCACGAGGATGTCGAGGGCGAGGCCGCCGACGAAGCCCACGAGGATCGGCTTGGAGAGGAAGCTCGCGAGGAACCCGAGCCTGAACACGGCGCAGAGCACGAAGATGACGCCGCAGATGATCGCCTGGGCGAAGGCGAGCGTCAGGTAGTCGGCGCTGCCGGCCACGGCGAGGCCGCCGAGCGAGGAGGCAACGAGGGCGGCGGCCGCGGCATCCGGAGACGCGACGAGCTGCCGTGACGAGACGATGAGCGCGTAGGCGATCGCCGGCACGACGAGGGCGTAGAGTCCCGCTGTCGGCGGCAGACCGGCGATCTGGGCGTAGCCGATGTTGAGCGGCACCGCGATCGCCAGCAGGGTCACCCCCGCGAGCGTCTCGCGCCCGGCGTTGCGGAGCGTCAGTCCCGGCAGGATCCGCACGACGCCCCCTCGCTCGCGTAGCACTCACGCGTTGCACTCACCCTAGGAGAGAGCGGATGCCGCTGACCAGACCTTCGCGCGCCGAAACCGAGGGCGCGCAGAACAGGGGCGATCGGCGAACCGCCGCGAACGGATGCCTCGGCCCCGGCACGTCGGCCGGTTCATCCTGCCCGTCGCAGCGGCGCCCGCCGAGCGAGCTAGACGGCCGGGAACCCCGAGAACCGCAGCCCCCAGCGCACCGACCACTCCTCGCCGGGCTCCAGCCAGTGCAGCGCGTCGCCCGAGTTGAAGGCGTTGGTCGGGGCGGTCATGGGCTCGATGGCGACGGCGAGCTCCGCGCCGGGGAAGGTGCGGGTCGTGTAGACCTGCACGTATCCGAAGCTCTCGTCGGCCCACATCGCCACGCTGCGGCCGTCGGGCGCGGTGAGCGAGTGCACGCTCTCGCCGCCCTGCACGACCGTCTGCCCCCAGCCGTCGTCGAGGGAGAGGTCTCCGAGCACCTTTCCGGCCCGCAGGTCGTACTCGGTGAGGTCGACGGGGTGCTCGCTCACGACGTTGAGCCGCTCGTCGACCTCGAAATGCGTGTTCGCGGCGACTCGCAGGGTCAGGTCGGCGGCGGGCACGTCGCCGATCGTGAAGTAGGGGTGGGCGCCGATGGCGACGGGCGCCGTCTCGGTGCCGGCGTTGACGACCGTGTGGGTGACGTCGAGCCCGTCGGCGACGAGCTCGTAGCTCACGGTCGTGTCGAGCAGGAAGGGGTAGCCGAGCTGCGGGAAGACCGTCGCCGAGAGGGTGACGGCGTTCTCGGTGCGCGAGACGAGGTCGTAGGGCGAGAAGCGCAGCAGGCCGTGGATGGCGTTGGCGCGCGCGGGCTCGGTGATGGCCAGGTGCTGCGGGGCGCCGTCGAGCGACCACACGCCGTCTTTCACGCGGTTCGGCCACGGCACGAGCACGATGCCGGCGCCCTGCGGCGGAACCGACTGGAGCGGGAAGGGCTGGGCGAGATCGACGCCGCCGAGGGTGACCTCGCGGATGCCCGCGGCCACCTCGGTGATGACCGCGCGGAGCGGGCCGCTCGGGGTCGACAGGCTGAGCTCGTACTGTTCTCCGGTGGGTGCGCGCATGCGAATCAGCCTAGCGGCGACACCGCGCCGACCTCATCCGGCTCGCACGATCTCGAGCCCTGTGGCCCCCAGCTCGTCGAGCACGCCGGCGGATGCCCCGGCGCCCGTGACGAGCGTCGCGAACTCCTCGATGCCGCCGATCCGGCCGAGGTGCACCTCTCCGAGCTTCGAGGAGTCGGCGACGACGACCCCGCGTGTGGCGGCGGCGAGCATCATCCTCTTCACCTCGGTCTCGGGCAGGTTCACGTTGGTGACCCCGCGGGCCGCGTCGACCCCGTTGCAGCCGAGGAAGGCGAGGTCGGCGTGGATGTCGCGCAGCATCGTCTGGGCGAGCGGGTTGACGAGCGAGTGCTGACGGGGCCGCAGCGTCCCGCCCGTGACGAGCACCGTGAAGCGCGGGATGGCCTGCTCCAGCTCGAGGGCGATGTTCAGGCCGTTGGTGATGATCGCGACATCCGTGAGCTCGGTGCGGGCCACGAGCGCCCGGGCGACGGCCGCCGCGGTCGTGCCGACGTCGAGGATGACGCTGTTGCCCGAGCGCACGAGCGCGGCGGCCGCTGCGCCGATGGCCTGCTTCTCGGCCGCGGAGGCTTCGAGGGACTCCTCGAAGGAGGGCTCGCGGGCGAGGCTGCGGTTGCCGACGACCGCGCCGCCGTGCACCCGGTGCACGGCGTTGCTCTCGTCGAGCACGTCGAGGTCGGCGCGCACGGTCACGGGCGAGACGCCGAGGGCCTGGCTGAGGTCGCCGACGGTCACGAAGCCGAGCTCGGTGACGAGCGCGAGCATACGCTCGCGCCGCAGCAGGGCGGGCAGGGCTCGGGGTTCGCCGTCGGTCATGACTCAATCTTCATTTACTTTGTTTCTCTTGTAAAATAGAAAGTGCGAGTTTCGCATCCTGCCATCACTTAAGGACTCTTCGTGGGCACCATCACCAAGCGCGAGCACCGTCTCTCCGACGGTCGCGAGCTCATCTACTTCGACGACGCCGACACGACCCTGGCGCCCGATCGCTTGCCCGATCTGCGCGAGCCCGCACCCCGGCCGGCGACGGCCAGCATGCGGCAGGACGCGCTCACCGGCGAGTGGGTGTCGATCGCCTCCGCCCGCCAGAACCGCGCCTTCCTGCCGCCCGCCGAGCTCGACCCGCTCGCCCCGGCCTCCCCCGGCAACCCCTCCGAGGTGCCGAGCAACTACGACGTGGCCGTCTTCGAGAACAAGTCGCCCTCGTTCGGGCCGCTGCTCGTCGACGAGAACGCGCCCCGCGACCTGGCCGACCTGAGCGAGATCGGGCTCGGGCGCAGCCGCACCTCGGTCGGCCGCTGCGAGGTCGTCTGCTTCAGCCCCGAGCACGAGGGCTCCTTCGGCAGCGTGAGCCGGTCCCGCGCGCGCACCGTGATCGAGGCCTGGGCCGACCGCACGGCCGCGCTCTCGGCTCTGCCCGGGGTGCAGCAGGTGTTCCCCTTCGAGAACCGCGGCGAGGCTATCGGGGTGACCCTCCGGCATCCGCACGGGCAGATCTACTCCTACCCCTACGTGACGCCGCGCACGACCAGGCTCATCTCCTCGATCGACTCCTACGGCCCCACGCTCTTCGCCGACATCCTCGAGAGCGAGCGCTCCTCCGAGCGCGTGCTCCTCGCCGGCGAGCACTGGACCGCCTTCGTGCCCTTCGCCGCCCGCTGGCCCATCGAGGCGCACCTGCTGCCGAACCGGCAGATCGCCGACCTCGCCGAGACGAGCGACACCGAGCGCGACGAGCTCGCCGTGCTCTACCTGGAGCTTCTGCGGGGCATCGACGCGCTGTACGAGACACCGACGCCGTACATCGCGGCGTGGCATCAGGCGCCCGTGAACGTGCGGCGCGGCGACATCCGCCTCATGCTGCAGGTGACCTCGCCGCGGCGGGCGGTCGACAAGCTCAAATTCCTCGCGGGATCCGAGTCGGCCATGGGAGCATTCATTGGGGATGTCGCCCCCGAGACCTCAGCGGAGCTGCTGCGCGACGGCATCGAGCGAGCACGAAAGGCCAATCCGGTATGACCGACATTCGACAGGACGTCCTCCAGGGGTTCGAGCAGCGCTTCGGGCGCAGGGCGCAGGGCGTCTGGTCGGCTCCCGGCCGGGTGAACCTCATCGGCGAGCACACCGACTACAACGAAGGCTTCGTCTTCCCCTTCGCGATCAACCGGCGCACGCTCGTGGCCGTCGCCAAGCGCGACGACCACGTCGCACGGGTCGCGAGCACCTTCAGCGACGAGGCGCACGAGACCGATCTGCTCTCCCTGCGCCCCGACAAGCTGCACGGCTGGTCGGCCTACCCGCTCGGCGTCGCCTGGGCCCTCGGCCAGTTCGGCGCCGACCTGTGGACGGTTCCGGGCGTCGACATCTTCGTCGTCTCGGAGGTTCCCGTCGGCGCGGGGCTCTCCTCCTCGGCCGCGATCGAGAGCGCCGTGGCCGTCGCCCTGACCGACATCTGGAAGCTCGACTTCGACCGCCGCGCCCTCGCCCGGGTCGGCCAGCTCGCCGAGAACAAGGCCGTGGGCGCCCCGACGGGCATCATGGACCAATCGGCCTCCCTGCTCGGCCGCCGTGACGCAGGGGTCTTCCTCGACTGCCGCAACCTGCACGAGGAGATCATTCCGCTCGGCTTCGAGAACGCCGATCTCGAGCTGCTCGTGATCGACACGAAGGTCAGCCACTCCCACGCGACCGGCGGCTACGCGGCCCGGCGCGCCTCCTGCGAGGCCGGAGCCCGCGCCCTCGGCGTCGAGTCGCTGCGCGACGTGCACGTCGACGACCTGCCCCGCGCGCAGCAGATCCTCGACGACGAGACCTTCCGCCGGGTGCGCCACGTCGTCACCGAGAACCAGCGCGTGCTCGACACCGTGCGCACGCTGCGCGAGCACGGCCCGACCGCGATCGGCGGGCTCCTGGATGCCTCGCACCTCTCCATGCGCGACGACTTCGAGATCTCGGTGCCCGAGCTCGACCTCGCCGTCGAGGCGTCTCGCGGCGCCGGGGCACTCGGGGCGCGGATGACCGGCGGCGGCTTCGGCGGGGCGGCCATCGCCCTCACCCCGCGTCCGCTCGTGGGCGCCGTGCGCGCCGCCGTCGAGTCGGCGTTCGCCGAGCGCGGCTACACGGCCCCCGACGTCTTCGCCGTGTCGGCGGCCGCCGGCGCCACCCGCGAGGAGTAGCCCGCCCGTCCCCCTCCCCCCTTGCTCGTTGGTTACTCAAAACGACGGAGTTTTTGGCTTAAACGGCCGTTTTCGCGGCATCCGGCGCCTCTCAGGGCAGAATCTCCGTCGTTTTGAGTGGGGTTGGAGGGTTGGAGGGAAAGGGTGCGGCAGGATCGAAGGATGACGAGTTCCCCCGAATCCCGAGTTCTCAGCCTTCCGCACGAGGGCACCCCGTCGATCGCCGAGACGGCGTGGACGGCGCCCGGCGCCGTGATCGTCGGCAACGTCGTGCTGCACGACGAGTCGAGCGTCTGGTACAACTCCGTGCTGCGCAGCGAGTCGGAGACGATCGAGCTCGGCGAGGGCTCGAACATCCAGGACAACTGCTCGCTGCACGTCGACGTGGGCTTTCCGCTCACGATCGGCCGCGGCGTCTCCGTCGGCCACGGCGCCGTGCTGCACGGCTGCACGATCGGCGACGACGTGCTCGTGGGCATGGGCGCGACCGTGCTCAACGGCGCCGTGATCGGAGCCGGCTCGCTCATCGCCGCCGGCACCGTGCTGCTCGAGGGCACCGTCGTGCCGCCCGGATCGCTCGTGGCCGGCGTGCCGGGGCGGGTCAAACGCGAGCTCGGCGACGGGGAGCTCGCCGGCATCCGTCGCAACGCGGCCACCTACCGCACCCTCGCCGCCCTGCACGCCCAGGCCTGACCGAGGCTCGCGGCGCACGCTGTTCGTCGTGGCGCACCTTCGCCGATGCGCCGCGACGAACAGCGTGCGCCGCGAAGCTCAGAGGGGCGGCTCGACCGCGGTCTCGGCGCCCGAGGTGACCCGCACGAGCTCGGCGTACGAGAGCGGGAAGATCGTGTGCGCGTGGCCGGCGGCGGCCCACAGCTGCGGGTAGTCGGCGAGCGCGGTGTCGACGAAGGTGCGCAGAGGAGCCGGATGCCCGAGCGGCGCGACCCCGCCGATGACCTGACCGGTGGCCGCCTTGACGGTCGCAGCCGAGGCCCGTTCGAGCGAGCCGCCGAGCTGCGCGCCCAGCCAGGCGGTGTCCACGCGGTGCCGGCCCGAGGTCATCACGAGCACGGGCTCACCGTCGAGGGTGAACACGAGCGAGTTGGCGATGGCCCCGACCTCGACGCCGAGGGCTGCGGCGGCGTCCGCGGCGGTCGGGGTCGCGGCATCCAGCCACCGCACCTCCCCGACCACGCCCGAGGCACGCAGTGCCGCCTCGACGCGGTCGACGGCCGGATGACTCGAGATCGTCACGATTCAGCTCACGAGCCCTGCGCCGCAGCCCGCTCGCGCACCGCACGCTCTGCGGCCTCGACGACGTTCGCGAGCAGCATCGCGCGGGTCATCGGGCCCACGCCTCCCGGCACGGGAGACAGGAAGCCGGCGACCTCGGCGACAGCCGGGTCGACGTCGCCCGTGAGCTTCGCCTTGCCCGTCTCGTCGTCGACGACACGAGTGATGCCCACGTCGAGCACCGCGGCGCCGGGCTTCACCCAGTCGGGCTTGATGAGAGCGGGCACGCCGACCGCCGCGACGACGACGTCGGCACGGCGCACCTCGGCGGCCAGGTCGACCGTGCGCGAGTGGGTGAGTGTCACTGTGGCGTCGACGCCTTTGCGGGTGAGCAGCAGACCGAGCGGGCGTCCGACGGTCAGCCCGCGGCCGACCACAACGACGTGCGTGCCCGGGATCGAGACCCCGTAGCGGGTGAGCATCTCGACGATGCCGGCCGGGGTGCAGGGCAGCGGCGAGTCGAGCTCGCCGTCGACGCCGAGCACGAGCCGGCCGAGGTTCGTCGGGTGCAGGCCGTCGGCATCCTTCGCGGGGTCGATGAGCTCGAGCATCGCGTTCTCGTCGATGCCCTTCGGCAACGGCAGCTGGATGATGTAGCCGGTGACCGAGGGGCTCGCGTTGAGATCGGCGATGGCCGCGCGGATGTCGGCCGCCGACGCCGTCTCCGGCAGGTCGATGCGGATCGACTCGATGCCGACCTCCGCGCAGTCGCGGTGCTTGCCCGCGACGTAGGAGCGCGAGCCTGGGTCGTCGCCCACCAGCAGCGTGCCGAGGCCGGGGACGACGCCCTGGGCCTTGAGCGCAGTGATGCGCTCGATGAGCTCCGACTTGACGGCGGATGCGGTCGCGACGCCGTCGAGGACGACGGCGGTCACTGCTGCAGGCCCGGGTAGAGCGGGAAGGCGCCCGTGAGGTTCTTCACGCGCGCGCGGAGAGCCGCGACATCCGCGCCCGGCTTGAGGGCCAGCGCGATGATGTCGGCGACCTCGGTGAACTCGGCGTCGCCGAAGCCGCGGGTCGCGAGTGCGGGCGTTCCGATGCGCAGACCCGAGGTGACCATGGGCGGGCGCGGGTCGAAGGGAACCGCGTTGCGGTTGACCGTGATGCCGACCTCGTGCAGCACGTCTTCGGCCTGCTGGCCGTCGAGCGGCGAGTCGCGCAGGTCGGCGAGGACGAGGTGCACGTCGGTGCCTCCGGTGAGCACGTCGACGCCGTCGGCCTTCGAGTCGTCGGCGGTCAGGCGGTCGGCGAGGATGGCGGCGCCTCGGATGGTGCGCTCCTGCCGGTCGCGGAACTCCTCCGTGCCGGCGAGCTTGAACGCCGTCGCCTTGGCCGCGATGACGTGCATGAGCGGGCCGCCCTGCTGGCCGGGGAAGACGTTCGAGTTGAGCTTCTTGGCGAGCTCGGTGTCACGGCTCACGATGAAGCCCGAGCGCGGGCCGCCGATCGTCTTGTGCACGGTCGAGCTCACGACGTCGGCGTAGGGCACGGGCGACGGATGCAGGCCTGCCGCGACGAGTCCGGCGAAGTGCGCCATGTCGACCCAGAGCGTGGCGCCCACCTCGTCGGCGATCGCGCGGAACGCCGCGAAGTCGAGGTGGCGCGGGTAGGCCGACCAGCCGGCGATGATGACGCGGGGCTTGTGCTCGAGGGCCTTGTCGCGCACGACGTCCATGTCGACGAGGAAGGTCTCCGGGTCGACGCCGTAGGAGACGGCGTTGTAGAGCTTGCCCGAGAAGTTGAGCTTCATGCCGTGGGTGAGGTGGCCGCCGTGCGAGAGCTCGAGGCCGAGGATCGTGTCGCCGGGGGTCGCGACGGCCGAGAGCACGGCCGCGTTCGCGGAGGCGCCCGAGTGCGGCTGCACGTTCGCGTACTCGGCGCCGAAGAGCTTCTTGGCGCGGTCGATCGCGAGCTGCTCGGCGATGTCGACGTATTCGCAGCCGCCGTAGTAGCGGCGGCCCGGGTAGCCTTCGGCGTACTTGTTCGTGAGCACGGAGCCCTGCGACTGCAGAACCGAGACGGGAACGAAGTTCTCGCTCGCGATCATCTCGAGGGTGTCGCGCTGACGGCCCAGTTCGAGTTCGAGAACCTCGGCGATCTCCGGATCGACGACGGAGAGCGGTTCGTTGAAGGTGGATGGCAGACGGTCGGACAAGACTGGCTCCTTCGTGACATGGCGGCAGAAACTACGGTATCCGTTTCGGCCCAGGCGTACGGCCGAATCCGTGTCAATCGCTCCCCGATGGTGACCATCTGAACGCCAGTCGCGACATCCGCGAGTTTAGCAGCCGCGCGTCGCGATGATCGGCGGAGGAGACGCCGGGAAGGCCGGTGCAGACGACGGGCGGACGCCGAGGGGCCCGGAGCCGGGTGGCGGGGCGCGGGTGACCCCGGCGGCACGAGCAGACGACCGGGGTATCTCCTGGCCGAGGCAGAGTGAGGGCTGGGTGTCCCCCCGGATCACCCAACCCCCACACTTTTCCCGGGAACCAGTGCGCTCTCGCGCTCCCCCTAGCTCACCGGGTGCCTCCTCGCGACGTTCGGGTCGATCGCGATGGTCTTGCTCAGCACATCGCCAGGGCTCCGTGCTGTGAAGGCTGCTTCGCCGTCAGGGAGATGTGCCTCTCCTGGCATCTGGGCTTCGCCTCTGCACTAAGAGAGGGGAGGTCCCGGGGTTTATGACGCGGGTTTGCGAACTTTTTCCAAGAAATTTCTGCGCGATCGTCTCGACGGGCTCCCCTGAACCCTTTTCGGGGGTGATACGGGGGTGATACGGGGGTGAAACCGGGGTTCCAGCCCCCTCGGATGCGGCCTGAGAGGGCCTCACGCGTAGAATTAGCCGCAAATACCCCCGAACCGCGTCATGGATGTGCGATCTCGTCGTCTCCTCAGATGAGATGACATTAAATCGAGACGATCGCCGCACCTTCGCCCGAACCCCCGGAGAGATTGTGGCCCTCAGACCGCCGTTGCGCCGCGCACCGGGCGATGGGCTGAGCGACGCCGAGCTCATCGAGCTCACGCGCTCCGGGGACTCGGCGGCCTTCGCCGAGCTCTGGACGAGGCACGCGCAGTCCGCGCGCACGGTCGCCCGTTCGTACACCTCGAGCCTCGACCCCGACGACCTCGTCTCCGAGGCGTTCGCGAAGGTCTTCCAGGCCATCCAGAAGGGCGGCGGGCCCACGGGCGCGTTCCGCCCGTACCTGTTCACGACGGTGCGCAACACCGCCGCCGAGTGGGGCCGCAAACGCCAGGAGACGTCGATCGACACCCTGGAGTCGTTCGAGGATCCCGCGTTCAGCGACGAGAAGACCCTCGAGGCCCTCGACAGGAGCCTCACCGCCCGGGCGTTCCAATCGCTTCCGACCCGCTGGCAGGAGGCGCTCTGGTACAGCGAGGTCGAGGGGATGACCCCCCAGGAGATGGCCCCGCTGCTCGGCATGAAGGCGAACGCGGTCGCGGCCCTCTGCTACCGGGCGCGCGAGGGCCTGCGTCAGGCCTGGATCCAGTCGCACCTCAACGCCGCCCCGGCCGACTCGGACTGCCGGTGGACGATCGAACGCCTCGCCGCGTACACCCGTGGCGGCACCGGCATCCGCGAGTCCCGTCGTATCGAGACGCACCTCGACGGCTGCGCCAAGTGCACGATCGTCGCCGCCGAGGCGAAGGATGTCGACTCCCGTCTCGCCCTCGTGCTGCTGCCCCTCGCAGCGGGCGTCGCCGGCGCGACCGGCTACCTCGCCTGGCTGCAGGCCGGCGCGCCCGTCGCGACGATGGCCATGGGCGCGGGCGGGGCGTCGGTCGTCGGCACGGGCACGACCGTCGGGGCCGGAGTCGGCGCGGGGGCCGGAGCCGGGGCATCCGGCGGCGCTGGAGTCGGCGGCGCTGGAGTCGGCGGAGCTGGAGCCGGCGGAGCTGGAGCCGGCGGAGCTGGAGCCGGCGGAGCTGGAGCCGGCGGAGCTGCGGCTGGCGGAGCTGGAGCCGGCGGAGCTGCGGCTGGCGGAGCCGCGGCCGGTGCGGCTGCCGGAGCCGGCGCCGCAGCGGGCGCGAGCGTCGCCACGGGCGTCATCGCCGGAACCGTCGTGACCGCCCTCGTCGCCGCGGGCATCGCGGCAGCCGTGACCCTCGGCCCGTCCCTCTGGGCGCCGCCCACCTCGGAGCCGATCGCGGGCGCCGAGCAGGGCACCGCCGAGGCGCCGAGCGACGCGGATGACACCGGCTCTCAGGCGCCGGCGGCCGATCCGCAGCCCCCCGTCGTCCCTCCCGTTGTGGAGCAGGCGCCGGTGGCTCCCGAGCCTCCCGTCACCCGCACGCCCGTGCGCGACCCCCGGCCGGTGCCCGACGACCCGGTGAAGCCGTCCGACCCCGTCAAGCCGACGGAGCCGCAGAAACCGGTCGTGCCGAACGAGCCCGCCGACCCGCAGACGCCGGTCGACCCCGAGGTTCCGGTCGACCCGCCGACCGACCCCGAAGTGCCCGTCGACCCGGAGACCCCCACCGACCCGGAGACCCCGACGGATCCGGAGACCCCGACGGAGCCCGAGGAGCCCACCGACCCGGAGCCGCCGGCCGACACCGAGGCCCTGCCTCCCGTCGTGACCGCCGGCGACGCCCCGAGCTGGCTGTACCCCGAGCTGCGCGGAACCGCGGAGCCCGGCGCCACGGTCGCCTTCCAGGTGACGACGATCGACGGCGTGCCCGTCGCTCAGCAGATCGACGGACGACCGATCGAGGCGTCGACGGCCGACGACGCGGGCACCTGGGTCGCATCGCCGCTCGCACTGGCCGGCGGCCGGTACCTCGTGCGGGCGCTCCAGACCGACCCCTCGGGCAACGTCTCCGAGGCGAGCGCGCCGCTGACGCTCGACGTGCCCGCGGGCCCGACGATCCTCTCGCCGGCCAACGGGTCGAGCCTCCCCTGGCTGTCGTCGACGATCGTCATGCAGCTGGACTACCCGGAGGGCGCGCAGGTCGAGGTCTGCATGCTCGACGGGGGAACGAAGACCTGTCTCTCCCCCGCGCCGGGCGAGTCACCGGTGTTCGAGGCCGAGTTCACGTTCTGGGCGCACACCGTGACCCTGACCGCGAGCTACGTCGACCCGCTGCATCCCGAGCGCATCCAGCCGGCCACGGCCATCGGAGTCCAGGTCGGACTGATCTGATCGCCCGGGCGAGTCGCGTCACATCGTTCTGAAACAGCACACAGACGACGATCTGGCGCGACTCGCGCGACGCCGCGACCACCCGAGGCGAGGGCTGTCCGCCGGGGCCGGCGCGCGACGCGTCAGGCGGATGCCGCGGCCGCGGGCCCGACCCGGCGACGACGTGTCGTCGACAGCACGAGCACCAGCGCCACGGCCACGAAGCCCAGGTAGACGTACGGCTCGAACCCGACGCCGAGACCGTCGAAGGCGAGCGCGCCCACGAGGGCGCCCGCGCCGATCCCCACGTTGAAGGCCGTCGTGTAGATGGCGCTCGCGGTGTCGCGGAACGCCGCGGACGCCGTGTGCAGGAGCCGCGTCTGCAGGAGTGGGGGAAGGGCGCCGAAGGCGAGGCCCCAGAGCAGGAACGCGACGATCGCGACGACGGGCAGGGAGGCCGCGGCCGCGAGCACGGCGACGAAGACGCCGCAGACGAGAAGGGCGGAGATGAGCCCGATCTGCGGCCTCGGGCCGAACACCGATCCGGCGAGCACGAGACCGCCGACCCCCGCGACGCCGTAGCCGAACAGCAGGGTGCTGATGGTGCCCGGGTCGACGCCGACCACGTCGATCAGGTAGGGCGCGATGTAGGTGTAGAAGGCGTAGTGGCCGGTCATCGTGATGGCGGTGATCGTGCAGACGAGCAGCACGGGCCACACGGTGCTGTCGCGGCGGCGCCCGGGGTTCGCGGAGACCTCGGCCGCGGCATCCGCTCTGTCGACCGTGGGCAGGAAGCGCCAGACGAGCACGGCGCCCACCACGAGCAGCACGGCGAGCGCGCCGAAGGCGAGACGCCAGCCGAAGGCGTGGCCGAGCGCCGTGCCGAGCGGCACGCCGAGCACGAACGCGAGAGTGCCGCCGCTGATCGTGATCGAGACGGCCCGGCCGATCTGCTCCTTGGGCACGAGGTGGCCGGCGTACGCCCCGACGACCGACCAGAAGAGGCCGTGGGCGAGCCCGCCGATCACACGCGAGACGACGACGAAGCCGTAGCCGGGGGCGAGAGCCGTGAGCACGCTGCTGACGGCGAGCACGAACAGCACGCCGACGATGAGGGCGTGCCGCGGCATCCTCCGGGTGAGCATCGTGAGCGGCGCGCTCGAGACGACCACCGTGAAGGCGAAGACGGTCACGAGCAGGCCGATCTGCGACTCCGAGACGTCGAGCGATGCGCTCATGTCGGGCAGCAGGCCCGTGGGGATCATCTCGCCCGTGACCGAGAGGAAGGTCGCCGCCGAGAGCGCGATGAGGCCGACCCACGGAAACGGCTTCGGCTGAACGGATGTGGAACGTTGGGTGACAGACATGAAATGGCTCACGAATGGCGCATCCGCACGCAACGGGCTGACGGTGACCGGGGCGGATCGACTTCGCGCACGTGGGCGCGCCCAGGGCCGAGTGGGAACCACCGACCGGTATCGAGTGTAGCCGAGCAGCGCGAAAAGCATGCCGCGCAGCGCGTTACCCTATGCCAATGAGCTTTTCTGCGGCTGACCCCGTCGCCTCCGTTCCCGCGCACCATGACGCCGAGCGCATCACCCACTGGGTGCTCACGCTCGTCTGCGCCGACGGCCCCGGCATCGTGCACGCGATCAGCGGCGCGGTCGTCGCGGCGGGCGGCAACATCACCGAGAGCCAGCAGTTCTCGAGCGCCGACACCGGCCGCTTCTTCATGCGCCTGCAGGTCGAGACGACGACCGGGCGCGAGGAGTTCGAGAGCGCGCTGCGCCCCGTGACCGAGCGCTACGACATGACCTGGCAGCTCGACGTGGTCGGCCGCCCGCTGCGCACCCTCGTGCTCGCCTCCACCGCCGCGCACTGCCTCAACGACCTGCTGTTCCGCCAGCGCGCCGGCCAGCTGCCGGTCGAGATCCCGCTCGTGCTCAGCAACCACGGCACCCTGCGCGACCTCGCCGGGTTCTACGGCGTGCCCTTCGAGTCGATCCCGGTGACGGATGCCGCGAGCAAGGCCCTCTTCGAAGAGCGGGTCGTGCAGGCCGTCGAGGAGCACACCATCGAGCTCGTCGTGCTCGCCCGGTACATGCAGATCCTCTCCCCCGAGCTGTGCGAGCGGCTGAGCGGGCGGGCCATCAACATCCACCACTCCTTCCTGCCCGGCTTCAAGGGCGCGAACCCCTACAAGCAGGCGCACGCACGCGGCGTCAAGCTCATCGGCGCGACCGCCCACTTCGTGACGAGCGACCTCGACGAGGGCCCGATCATCGAGCAGAACGTCGTGCGGGTCGACCATTCCCGCTCGGCCTCGGAGCTCGTGGCGATCGGGCAGGACGAGGAGTCGCGCACCCTCACGCAGGCCGTCAAATGGTTCGCCGAAGACCGGGTCCTGCTCGACGGCGCGCGAACCATCATCTTCCGATGAGCCGCACTAAACTCGACCTCGTGGAGCAGCAGCAACGCCAGACCCCGGCCATCGGCGCTGGCGCCGTGCTCCGTTTTGTGCTCGAGCTCTTCGCCTTCTTCTCGCTCGGCTTCTGGGGCTTCGTCGCCTGGCCGTTCGCGTGGAACATCCTCGCCGGCATCGCGACCCCCGCCTTCGCGATCCTGCTCTGGGCGCTCTTCGTCTCCCCCAAGGCTGTCGTGCACCTCGATCCTTTCGGCCGCGCACTCGTCGAGATCTTCGTGATGGGCGCCGCGGCCCTCTCCTGGTGGAGCATCGGCCAGCCGATCATCGCCCTCGTCTTCGGGGTCGTCGCCGCCGTGAGCGGCGTTCTCAGCGGGCGCAAGGCCTATTCGTGACCATCCTCGTGCACGGTGCCCGCAAGATCGACGCCGACGGCGCGTTCGACGGCTACTGGCTCACGATCGAGGGTGAGACGATCACCCGCGTGGGCACCGGTCAGAGCTGGCGGGATTTCGCCGACGACGCCCGTCTCGTCGACGCGGGCGGCGCCATCCTGACCCCCGGCTTCATCGACCTGCACGGCCACGGCGGCGGCGGGCACGCCTACGACAACGGGGTCGACGAGATCAGTGCCGCATTGGCGACCCATCGCGCCCACGGCACGACCCGCTCCGTGATCAGCCTCGTCGCCAATCCGCTCGAGCGTCTCGAGCAGAGCCTCGGGGTCGTCGCCGGCCTCGTCGAGCACGACCCGCTCGTGCTCGGCACGCACCTCGAGGGGCCCTTCCTCTCGGTGGAGCGTCGCGGGGCGCACAACCCCGCCTTCCTGCACGCCCCCGACCCGGCCGAGATCGAGTCGCTGCTCGCCGCCGGCCGCGGCACCGTGCGCCAGATCACGATCGCCCCGGAGCTGCCCGGAGCCCTCGACGCGATCGGCGCCTTCGTCGACGCCGGCGTCATCGTCGCCATCGGTCACACGAACGCCGACTACGACCTCGCCCGGGATGCCTTCGAGCGGGGAGCGCGGCTGCTCACGCACGCCTTCAACGCGATGCCCGGCATCCATCACCGCTCGCCCGGGCCGGTCATCGCCGCCTTCCACGACCAGCGCGTGACGATCGAGCTCGTGCTCGACGGCAACCACGTGCACCCGGATGTCGCGGCCATGACCTTCCGCGCGGCCCCCGGCCGTGTGGCGCTCATCACCGACGCCATGGCCGCGGCCGGCTCGGTCGACGGCAACTACCGTCTCGGCTCGCTCAACGTCACCGTCGAGGGCGGCATCGCGATGCTCTCCGGCACCTCGACGATCGCGGGCTCGACGCTCACGCAGGACTCGGCGCTGCACTGCGCGGTCGTCACGACCGGCATCGAGCCGGTCGCCGCCGTCGAGGCGCTCACCGCCACGCCCGCACGCGTGCTCGGCCTCGACGACGAGCTCGGCTACCTGCGCCCCGGCTACGCCGCCGACCTCGTGCTGCTCTCCCCCGAGTGGCAGGTGCAGCGCGTCTGGGCTGCGGGCACCGAGCTCTCCCTCGCCACCGCCTGAGCCGCCCGGGCTCGGCTTGGCGCCGTCGCGGCGCACGTTGTTCGTCGGGGCGCACCGAGGAGTGTGCGCCGCGACGAAGAGCGTGCGCCGCGAACGCGGGCTACGAGGCGGGCGGCTTGTGGGCGGCCGTGTAGCGGTAGTAGTCGGCGAGAGCGAGGCGGGAGGCGGCGGGCTCGTCGAGGATGACCGTGGCGTGCGGGTGCAGTTGCAGCGCCGAGGCCGGCCACATGCTCGAGACGGGGCCCTCGACCGCGTGGGCCACGGCATCCGCTTTGCCCTCGCCCTGGGCCACGAGCAGCAGCTCGCGCGCGTCGAGGATCGTGCCGAGTCCCTGTGTGATGCAGTGCATCGGCACCTCGTCGAGCGAGGCGAAGAAGCGCGCGTTGTCGGCCCGGGTCTGCGGGGCGAGCGTCTTGATGCGCGTGCGGGAGGCGAGCGAGGAGGTCGGCTCGTTGAAGCCGATGTGGCCGTTCGCGCCGATGCCGAGCAGCTGGATGTCGATGCCACCGGCACGGGCGATCGCGAGCTCGTACTCGGCGGTCGTGCGCTCGACATCCTCGCTCAGGCCGTCGGGCACGCGCACGCGTTGCGGATCCATGCCGAGCGGCCCCACGACATCCCTCGCGATGACGGCGGCGTAGCTCTGCGGATGATCGACGGGCAGCCCGACGTATTCGTCGAGCGCGAAAGCCCGGGTGAGAGCAAGATCGAGCGACCCGTCGCGCACCCGACGCGCGAGCTCGGCGTAGATCGCCTGCGGGGAGGAGCCCGTGGCCAGGCCGAGCACGGCGCCGGGCTTCGCGCGAACGACCGAGGTGATCCGGTCGGCGGCCACGCGGCCGACCTCCTCCGGGGTGGGCAGGATGAGAACTTCCATGGAACGATGATCCTAACTGTGTGACGACGATGGGGGCGCCGCTCAGCCGCCGACGCCGACGAGCGCGGCCCCGACGGCTGCGGCGGGGGAGCCGAGCGGCATGAGCTGCACGCGCGAGCCGAGCTCGAGCGAGGCGATGAACGGCGAGTCGAGCGCGGAGGCCCGCAGCGCCCGCAGCACCTCGTCGAGCAGACGGGAGCCCATGGCGCTGATGCCGCCGCCGATGACCACGCGGTCGACGTCGACGGTGAGCACGAGATTGCGGATGGCCATCGCGAGGCCGTCCGACATCCGGTCGCGCAGGGCGATCGCACGCCCGTCGCCCGTGTCGGCCGCATCGAAGAGCGCCCGCACGGGCAGGGGGTCGGAGGTGGGCCAGTCGCGGGCGATCGCAGCGCCCGAGGCGACGGTCTCGAGGCATCCGCGTTGCCCGCAGGCGCACACGATGCCGCTCGGATCGACCGTCATGTGGCCGACCTCGCCCGCCGTTCCACGCGCGCCCCGCCAGAGCCGGCCGTCGAAGACGATGCCGGCCGCGAGTCCCGTGCCCACGTTGAGGAAGGCCATCGAGCCGTCGAGCGCGAGCAGATGATAGGCGCCGAGCGCCGCGGCCTTGACGTCGTTCTCGACGCGCACGCCGATGCCGAGGCGCCCGGCGAGCCGGCCGCCCAGGTCGAGATCGTCGACGCCGAGGTTGACGGCGTGCGAGACCCGGCCCGTCGTGCGTTCCACCTGCCCGGGGATGCCGATGCCGATCGAGTCGAAGCGGTGGGCGCTCACGCCGGTGAGGCCGGCGAGCTCGGTCACCGCCCGCACGGCGGTGTCGACGACGGCCTCGCCGCCCCAGCCGGTGGGCATGCGGATCTGCTCGGTGACCCGCCCGTTCGCGTCCATGGCGACGGCCGCGGTCTTCGTTCCGCCGATGTCGATGCCGAGCCTCATCGTGCTTCTCCCTGTGCCGTCGTGGGCTGTGCCGTCGTGGGCTGTGCGGTCGTGGCCTGCGCGGTCGTGGGCTGTGCCGTCGTGGACTGTGCTCCGGGCGGGCCTTCCGCCGAGCCGAGCACGGCGAGCAGCGTCTCGCCGATGAGGCGCGAGGCCCCGAAGGTCGCGAGGTCGGCGTAGCTGCGATCGGGCGACGGCCAGCCCATCTCGACCACGAGAACGGCTCGTCCCCCGGCGCGCAGCAGGTCGATCGCCTCGCACACGAAGGCATGGCGATGGATGTCTCTGCCCACGACGATCACGGCCGTGGACGGGTCGATCGCGAGCGCGCTCAGCGGCATACCCTCCGCGAAGCCGACGACCCGTCCGGGAGACCATGGGCCGTCGGCAGCGGATGCCGCCGCGAAGGGGCCCCAGGGCACCGCGCCGATGGCGATGCTCGCGACCGTGTCGATGCGCACGACCACGACGTCACGGGGCGGCGAGGCGATCCAGGCCCGGGCGGCGTCGTTCGTCTCGAAGGCGTCGCTCAGCGCGACCGCGTCGAAGTCGTTCCCCGCAGGGCCCGCCCCCAGCACATGCGACGCGTCGCCGTCCGAGTATTCCCCGATCGGAATGCTCTGCCGCTGCGCCGCGAGCTCGCGCGCCAGCGAGCGCACATGAGCCGCGGCATCCTGCACGGTCGAGGCGTCCAGCCGGCCCTGGCCGATCGCGTCGAGCACGTGGTCCTCGATCCGCCGCAGCTGCTCGGGGGTGTTGTCGAGGCCGAGGCACAGCAGCTCGCAGCCCGCCGCGAGGGCGCGCACCGCGGCCTCGGGCATGCCGATCTCACCGCTTGCACCCACCATGTCGAGGGCGTCGCTCACGATCACCCCGTCGAAGCCGAGCTCCTCGCGCAGGATCCCCTGCAGGATGCCGCGAGAGAACGTCGCCGGATTCCCCGGGTCGATCCGCGGCAGCAGGATGTGCGACGTCATCACGGTGCGCGCTCCCGCCGCGACGGCCGCGGCGAAGGGCACGAGCTCGCGTTCGCGCAGCTGCTCGAGCGAGCGGTCGACGACGGGCAGCGCGAGGTGGGAGTCGTGCGCGGTGTCGCCATGGCCGGGGAAGTGCTTCGCGCTCACGGCGACGCCCGTAGACTGCAGCCCCCGCGTCCAGGCCGCCGTGTGCCGCGCGACGAGGCCCGCGTCGTCGCCGAAGCTGCGCACCCCGATGACGGGATTGCGCGGATCGGAGTTGATGTCGGCATCCGGGGCGAAGGTCAACGTGCACCCGGCGGCGCGCAGCTCGACGCCCACCCGGCGCGCGACGGATTCCGTGCGCACCTCGTCGTCGATGCGGCCCAGCACGGCGTTGCCGGGGAAGGGCGCACCCTTGTCGTAGTGGAGCCGGGTCACGTCGCCGCCCTCCTCGTCGATGGCGAGAACGGCATCCGGGTTCGCGTCGAGGATCGAGGCCGTGAGCGCAGCGAGCTGGCTCGGCGACTCGATGTTGACGCCGAAGAGGCAGACCCCGCCGAGACCGTCGCGCAGCCGCTGGGCGAGCCAGTCGGGAAGCGCGGTGCCGGTGAAACCGGGCAGGAGCGTGCCCGCGACGGCGGCGCGCAGCTCGGCCGGCCGATCGTGCCCGCTCATCCTTTCACCGCCCCGCTCACGAGCCCGCTCGTCATCCGGCTCTGCACGATGAGGAAGAACACGATCACGGGGATCGCCATGAGCGTCGAGCCGGCCATGATCGCCGCCCAGTTCGTCGTTCCCGTCGCGACCTGGAAGGTGCGCAGCCAGACCGGCAGCGTCATCATCTCGGGCCGCGAGTTGACGACGAGCGCGAGCAGGAACTCGTTCCACGACTGGATGAAGCCGAAGACGCCCGTCGCGACGAGACCGGGCGCGAGCAGGGGGAAGGTGATGCGCCAGAAGGCGCCCGAGCGCGAGAGCCCGTCGATCATGCCGGCCTCCTCGAGGTCGACGGGGATGCCGTTGACGAAGCCGCGCAGCGTCCAGATCGTGAACGGCAGCACCGTCGCCACGTAGACGAGGGTGAGGCCGCCGATCGTGTTGAGCAGCGACCAGCTGTCGAGCACGCGATAGGTCGAGACGATCATCGCCTCGGCCGGGATCATCTGCACGATGAGAATGGTGAGGATGAAGAGCTTGCGGCTCTTAAAGCGGAACCGCGTGACCGCGAGCGAGGCGAGGAAGGCGAAGACGAGCGCGACGACGATCGTGAGGATCGTGACCGTGAGCGAGTTGCCGAGCGCCGGCAGGAACGGCGAGCGCGACGGCTCGACGAGCACGGTCTCGTAGTTCCTGAGCGTGAAGTCCTCGGGCCAGAAGTGCACCTCGGGCCCGCGGATCTCGTTGTTCGGCTGGAACGAGGAGCTCACCATCCAGTACACCGGGAACACCGAGCACACGAAGACGACGACCGCCACCACGCTCAGCACGACGGAGTTGATGCGACGGCGGGTCACAGCTCGTCCTCCTTGATCGTCTGGCGCACGTAGTAGATCGAGATCGACATCATGATGATGACGGTGATCACGGCGATGGCCCCGCCGATGCCGTACTCCCCCGCGCCCAGCGACACCTGGTAGATGTAGACGCCGAGTGTGGAGGTCTGCTCCTTGATGCCGCCGATCCCCTGCAGCGCGAAGATCTGCGTGAAGACCCTCAGATCCCAGATCACCTGCAGGATCGTGACGACGAGGAAGATCGACTTGAGATACGGGAAGATGATGAGCCGGAAGCGCTGGAAGCCGCCCGCCCCGTCGAGCGCCGCCGCTTCGAGCACCTCCTCGGAGACCTGGGTGAGCCCCGCGTAGACCGTGAGGGTCACGAACGGCACGGCGCCCCAGACGACGATGATCGTCGCCACGAAGAAGAAGCTGAGCGGCTCGATGAGCCAGGCGTGCTGGTCGAAGTCGAGCCCGAACCAGTGGGTCAGCATGTAGTTGGCGACGCCGAACTGGGTGTCGAAGATCCAGCCCCAGACGATCGTCGCGGTGAGGGCCGGCATGGCCCACGCCAGCAGGAGGCCCACGGAGACGAGCAGCCGGAAGAAGCGGTTGACCCTCGTCATCAGCAACGCGATGAGTGTGCCGAGGGTCATCGTGATCACGACGTTGACGGCGCAGAACGCGAGGCTGCGGCCGAGCACGTTCCAGAACTGCTGGTCGGTGAGCACCTTCACGTAGTTGTCGAAGCCGATGAAGGGCGCGGGCTGGCCGAAGACCTGCGCTCGGCCGAACTCCTGGAACGACATCACGAAGAGCTGGATGAGCGGCCAGCCGATGACGACCGCGAGGATGACGACGGCGGGGATCAGGAGCGTGTAGGGGGTGAACCGGCCGGCTCGGCGACGGCGCCCGGGATGCTCCTGCGGCGGCGGCGTCGGCGTCGGCGCCACGAGCCTCTCACCGTCGATGCCGCTGGGGGCGGCATCCACCGTGCTGTTGAGGGAAGACATAAGAGGGGGCTCCCATAAGATTGCGGATGTGCACACGCCACTTTCCTAGGGCGATGGCACTGGGTCGAAGGTGCTTCGAGCGCTGACGGCCTCTGGGCGGGTGGTGCTCACGCTGCAACGTGAGCACCACCCTTCTCCGTCCCGTCGAGACGCGAGGCGTCAGCCGGACGGGCGTCAGCCGATCAGGCGATCAGGCGTCAGCCGTTGAGGATCGCGTCGATCTTCGTGTCGAGGTCTTTCGCGAGCGACGCGACGTCGCCGCCCTGCGCGATCTGCACGAAGAAGTCCTGCAGAAGACCGGATGCCTCGACATCGGCCCATTTCGGAGAGGCCGGCGTGAGCTTGGCATTCGCCGCAGCAGCCGTCTGCACCTTCGCGACCTCGTCGGTTCCGATCGTGTCGGCGAGCGAGAGCTTCGCGGGGATGAGACCGTTCTCGCCGAGGATCGTCTGGTACTCGTCGCTCAGCATGATCGCGAGGGCGTCGGTCGCGAGCTCGGGGTGAGCCGACTTCGCGGCGACGGCGATGTTCGAGCCGCCGGCGAAGACCTGCGCCGCCCCGCCGTCCTTGCCCGGAAGGGCGTAGACGCCGAGGTTGTCCTCCTGCTCGGGGCAGCCGGGCGCGTCGGAGTCGGCCGGGGCCAGGATCGAGCCCTGGAGCCAGCTCGGCGCCGAGACGTTGGCGATGAGGCCGGCGCAGAACGGAACCTGCGCGTCGGTCTCGTTGCCGTCCTTCGGGGCGACCGAGGCCTTCGTCATGACCTGCTGCACCTGCTCGAGCCCGGCGATCGACTCCGGCGTCGAGAAGCTCGAGGTCCAGGTGTCGCCGTCCTGCACGGCGATCTCGCCGCCGTTCTCCCAGATGTAGGGCAGGGCGTTGTACCAGTCCTGGCCCGGGAAGTAGACCCCCGAGACGCCGGGGTTCGCGGCCGCGAGCGCCTCGCCGTTGGCGATGTACTCGTCGAGGGTGGTGGGAACCGACAGCCCCGCGTTCGCAAGCAGGTCCTTCTTGTAGAAGACCACGCGCGAGCCGGAGTAGTAGGGCGCCGCGAAGAACGAGCCGTCGTACGACCCGGCCTCGACGAAGCCCGGCAGCAGGTCGTCGCCGCCCAGCTCCTCGTACTCGTCGGTCAGGTCGAGGAAGGCGCCCGAGGAGGTGAACGCGGCGGCCTGGGTGTTGCCGACCTCGACGACGTCGGGGCTGTCGCTTCCGGAGAGGTTCGTCGTGAGCTTGTCGACGAGCCCCGTCCAGGACTGCTCCTCGATCGTGAGGGTCGAACCCGGGTGGTCGGCCTCGAAGGTCGTCTTCAGGTATTCGCGCGCCTCGTCGGGGGTGTCGGTTCCCGCGAGCCACACACGGATATCCGCGCTCTCGTCGCCTCCGTCGGCGGACGAGCCGCCTGACGCACAACCGGCGAGCGTGAGCGCCGCCGCGACGCCGAGCGCCGCGAATGCGATTTTCCTCATCTGTGATGTTCCTTTCCTAGGGCGATGGCCTGCAGCTGGGCGCTGCGGGCCATGTCGTGGTGGTGTGTTGCTGGTTTTCCGGTGCTGGTTCTTTCTCCGTGCTGGTGTTCTCTCGTCGGAGCCGTCACGACACCCCGAGGCGCGCGGAGAGCACCAGGACGGCGGCCCCGCGCAGCACGATGTCGTCACCCTGCGATGTCATACGCAGGGTGAGGTCTCCGTGGAACTCCGCCATCGTGCGACGGCGGAGGGTCTCGATGGTCGACTCCGAGAGGGTCCCGTCGAGCAAGGCGACGGGTCCGCTCAGAACGATCTCCGAGAGGTTCAGGGCGCCCACGATGGGCGCGAGCGCGATGCCGAGCCTCTGCCCGGCCTCGCGGAGCACGGCGTCACGACGGATGCCGGCATCCTCCGCCCCCGTCGATGCGAGCTCGGCGGCCGCGAGCGCGCTCTCGAGGTTGGGGGTCGAGAGCCAGGTCTCGAGGCATCCGCTCTTCCCGCAGACGCACGCGGCCCCGCCGTCGGTGCCGACGACGACGTGGCCGATCTCGCCCGCGGCGAAGCGGCTGCCGAAGAGCGGTGTGCCGCTCACGAGCAGGCCGGCGCCGACGCCGTGGCCGATCTTCACGAGCATCAGGTCGCTGTCGGCGTCTCCGAAGCTGTGCTCGGCGAGCACGGCGGCGTTGGCGTCGTTGCCCACGATGACGGGGAGTCGGAAGCGATCGTGGAGCAGGGCCTGCAGCTCGAGACCGGCCCAGCCGAGGTTGGGCGCGCTCAGAACGACGCCGGCGAGGTCGACGACACCGGGGGATCCGACGCCGATGCCGAGCACGGGGGTGCTCGTCTGGCCGAGCAGGGTCTCGACGAGGGCCACGACCTTGGCCACGGCATCCTCGCCCGTGCTGCTGGCGAGCGGGACCTGGGCGCGGGAGATGATGCGGCCGTCGAGGTCGAGCACGGCGCCCCAGAACTCGGCGTGCTGGGAGAGGTCGAGCCCCACGATGTGGAACGCGGTGCGGTCGATGTCGAGCATCGTCGCGGGTTTGCCGGGGCGCACGTCTTCACTCGGGCCCCGCTCGACGACGATGCCCTCGGCGATGAGCTCGGCGACGAGGTCGGAGACGGTGACGCGGGTGAGGCCGGTGGCGCGGGCGACATCGGCCCGGCTGAGCAGGCCCGTGCGGTAGAGGGTCTGCAGCACGAGGGCCCGGTTGTGGCTGCGGGCGTGCTCGGGAAGCACCTTGGAGCGGGGGCGGAGCACGCGGCTGCTCTGCTCGCCGCTCGCCGCCATCCGCGAGGCGAAGGGGGTGCCGGCGGCCCCGGGGGCAGCGGGGGCGGCCGATGAGGCGATGAGGGGCAGATGCGCGGGAGCCTCGATGGAAGGGCCGCGCCGCACTTCCGGTGCAGTCATGTTTGTTAGTAAAGCTTACGAACTAACTACTCGCAAGCCCTGCCGCCTCTCCGGCTCAACTCTTTACACCCCTGTAACACGCCCCCGCTTCCTCTCGCCCCACTCACAACGACGGAGATTCCGCCGTTTCGGAGGGAAAAGTGCCGTTTCCGGCCCTTTTCGGGCAGAATCTCCGTCGTTGTGAGTGGGGCAGGGGAGGAAAGTCACACTAGAGGCACGGACACTCTGGTCTCGAAGACGTCGGACACGTATTCATGGAGTGTGCAAGAACCACAATCTGAAGCCGCCCAGGTGCTCGGCTCACGCCTCCGGGCTCAACGACTCAAACTCGGGATCAGCCAGGAGGACGTCGCCGCCCTCGCCGAGATGCACGTGACCAACGTCGGGAAGATCGAACGCGGCCAGGCCAACCCGAACCTGCAGACGATCGTGAACCTGGCGATCGCCGTCAACCTCGACCCCGGCGACCTCGTCGCGGGACTCACCTCCGACATGGTGCCCCACCGAACCCACAAGCTCACGGCGGCCGACCTCATCCGAGAGCAACGGCGGCGCGACGGCGCCTCGGGCTAGAAGCTCACCCGCCACAGGTACTCCTCCCCCGACGGCCGGAACCAGCGCACCACGAGCACGGTGTCGACCGCGAGATCGCTCCCCCGCACCTCGACGACCAGCGCCTCCCCCGGCTTCAGGATGGCGGGACCCCGCGGCGTCAGAGCACCCGAGCCCAGCACGATCGCCGAGACGCCACGCAGCTCCTCGTCGCTCTCGTTGCGCAGGAGATAGCGCGGCGGCCGCGAACGATCCACACCGAACGGCACACGGTACGGGATGTCGCCTGTGTCCACGATGAGTGTCCTGACTCGAGTGAAACTGGTCTTCATCACCGGTGCCCCAACGACCCGAGGGGGATGAGGGGGCGCAGCCGCCACGACGTCCCTATCGTCGTGACCGCTGTCATCGCTGGGGCACCGGCTCGTGTTCGACGCCGGCATCGGCCGCCACCGTCCAGATCATGCTACACAGAAAAGTGGTGTATTCGCCAGAGGTATAAACACTCTTCCCGGTATATGCCTCCGATCGACGAGGGGACGATGTACGCGCGCGGCCCCCACGACCGCCCGGCGCCGCCCCCACCACGGCCCGCACGGAGCGCGCCGAACCCCGGGCGCCGACGCCGAACGCCCGCCGCCCCGCCGCTCTCGGCCCGGGAGACCGGGTGGAGAACAGCAGGACGGCGGGCGTTCGGCGAGCAGTGCGAGGATCGGCCCGCGCAGCGCTCAGAAGGTGCTCAGAAGGTGCTCAGAGGTTGGTGCTCACCGACAGATCGCG
Source organism: Compostimonas suwonensis (assembly GCF_002797855.1). Taxonomy (GTDB): domain Bacteria; phylum Actinomycetota; class Actinomycetes; order Actinomycetales; family Microbacteriaceae; genus Compostimonas; species Compostimonas suwonensis. The sequence continues at coordinate 107,296 of NZ_PGFB01000003.1, read as the reverse complement.
TGCCGAACGACTGTCGACGCTCGGCTGCTGCAGGTCGAAACCGACCGCTCGGATGTTCGAGAGCCGGCCCCAGGCCGACTCCACCGAGCCCTCGACGGGCGAGCGCAGGCCGTGCACCGACGCCTCGACGCCGAACAGGCCGGCGATGACCGCCTCGGAGACGGCGACCGCCGCGTTGCTCTCGCGGTTGGAGACACCGCGCTCGGCGACCCGGAACCGGCCGTCGCCGATCGCCTCCATGGCCTGGCCCCAGAGGCCGCCGGAGGTCGCACGGTGCGCCCTCCGCAGCACGCCGGCCGCGACATCCGCTCGGCCCAGCCTGCACAGACCGTAAGCGGTCGCACCCGGCCAGGCGGCGAAGGCACCGGCCGCGCCGTGATCGGGGCGATCCGAGAGCGGCGCGATCGGGTCGTCGGGCGACAGGGCGCGCATCCAGTCCCCGTCGATGAGGTGTCCCACCACGAAGTCGACCATCTCGCCGCGGATCGCCGGGCTGAGGTCCTGCGTCATGTCGGCCGCGACGAGCTCGAAGTCGAGGCAGTGCCCGATCGTCTCGTCGCCCTCCGGATGCGCGATCATCCAGCGGCCGCCGCCCGCGTACTGCCCCATGACGTCGTGCGCGAGCGCCTCCGCCTCGGCGTCGGCCTGAGCAGCGGATGCCTCGTCGCCGTCGATCCGCGCGAGCTCGGCGAACTCGCGCAGCATGCCGACGTAGCCGGCGTTGAACGAGACGACGGCGTCGCGGTAGTTCGGGACGCACTCGAGCAGCTCCCAGGCGTCGCGGCCCAGGTCGGCGAGGGTGGAGCTGCGGAAGGCGACCCGCGTCTCCCTCGGCCGGTAGGCCATGTCGCGCAGGTGCTCGCGCACCGTGCGCCCCCGCGCCGTCTCGTCGAGCAGGGCGAGGTCGCCCGTCACGCCGATGTAGGAGGAGACGATGCGGAACAGCGCGTGGTCGTTGGCCGCGTAGTGGTTGCCGACCGGCAGCAGGTTCTTCGTGTCGAAGGAGTGCGACGACTCGTAGGGCTGCCCGAGGGCCGCGAGGATCCAGTTGCGGTGCCCGACCGGATCGAGCATCGCCGCGACCCGCGCCCACTCGGACTGGTCCCAGTAGAACGTCGTCGTCGCGCCCAGGCGCGGGCCGCCCGTGAGCGTCACCGGCCCGATGGGGCTCACCTTCGTGTTGCGCATGTACAGCGCGAGCAGAACACCCAGGTAGTAGCTGCGGGCGAGGTCGGAGTCCTTGGTGTGCAGGGTCGGCAGGTAGCCCGAGAACTCCGGGTTTCCGGGGGTGAAGGCGTTGAGCCAGCTCTCGCGCCACCGTTCGGCGACGTCGGCGAGCTCGACCTCGAAGCGCTCCGCGACCGCGCGCGCACCGGCGTCCGCCGACGCCTCGTCGCTCGCGAGGCGCACGACGACGCCGAGCTCGTGGGGGGCGCCGGGCTCGAGCTCGAGACGCCAGCGCGCGAAGGCCCGGGAGCCGTCGACCACGATCTCGTGCGGCCGCTCGCTGAAGGCGAAGGCCGAGCGGGCCGGCGTCAGGCTGTCGATGACGGCCACCGTCTCGCCCTGTGTCGAGGCGAGCCAGCGCTGCCCCGACCACCACGGTCGGGTTCGCCCGACGGGCTCGCCGTCGACGCTCGCGCTCGCGCCCTCTGCGGCGACCCGCAGCTCGACGCGATGCCAGGAACCAGGGGTCAGCGAGGTGTCGCCGAGCACCCGCTCGCCGCCGATCGTGAACCAGGGCAGCCCCGCGCTCACGCCGAACTGCAGGGAGTCGGGGTGGTTGCCGTGGGTCAGCACAACACCGTCGGCGCCGCCGTCGGCGAGCTCGACCTCGAAGACGAGGATCGAGTCGAAGGGCAGCTCGGTGCGACCGGCACGGATGTCGGTGTCCGGCCCGATCGGGTGCACGGCCTGCGCGTCGCCGACCGCGACCGTGCCGCCGTCGGCGTCGACGACCGCGAGCCCGCGGATGCGCGCGGCCGCTCCGGACGCCCGGACCCGCCCGGAGTCGCTCGTCGAGTGATCGGGCAGCTCGTGCTCGAGCAGCATGGGCTCGGAATCCTCGTCGCGCTGGATGCCGGGGATGCGCGGGCTGCCGAGGCGCACCCAGCGTTCGCCGTCCTGCCGGAGCTGGACCTGCGTTCCCTCGCCGCCCAGAACCGCGCCGCGCAGCCTCTCGGTCGCGTAGAAGTCGTGGTAGTGACCGGCGTTCCAGGGCGTTCCGTAGAGCCAGCCCCAGTCGACCTCGGAGGTCGCGACCAGGGAGATGAGCTCCTGCTCGACCTCGACGACCCTGGTCTGCTCGCTCGTGTTCTCGACGTGCAGCTTCCAGAGCAGCGTGCTGTCCTCGTAGGCCATACGCGTGTCGCTGAGCACCCGGATGCCGGAGCAGTCCGCGACCCGCTGGACGCCCCACGGCGACCAGCGCAGCCGTTCGGCACGGGCGATCTCGCCGTCGATGCGCAGCACTCCCGTGCGGTAACCGCCCGCGTAGGGCGGCATCGCGAGCCACGACAGCGAGGTCAGGTCGTCGTTCACGTGGGCCTGGCCCCAGCGGTTGCGCAGGGTGGGCAGGTGCGCGAGGTCTTCTCGCGGCATCCACGGCCCGGCCAGTTCGTCGAGGGGCGGGAGCCCGCGTCCGCGCCGGCTCACTTGCTGGCCCCCGACATCAGCCCGTGGATGAACTCACGCTGGCTGACGAGGTAGCCGACGAGCGGGATGATCGCGGCGAGGAACATGATCCCGAAGAGCTGCGCGTAGTCGATCGAGTAGGCGCCGAGCGACACGTAGATGCCGGTCGTGATCGTCTGGCCCTGCAGCGGCCCGAGGATGAACAGCGGGTTGAGGAAGTCGTTCCACACCCAGAGGCCGAGGAAGATGCTCACCGTCGCCGTCGCGGGGCGCAGCACGGGCAGCACGATCCGCCACCAGATGCGGATGTCGCCGGCGCCGTCGACACGCGCGGCCTCGATGATCTCGCGCGGGATGGTGCGCAGGAAGCCCACGTAGACGAACACGGCGAACGACAGGTAGCCGCCGCCCACGTTCGAGAGGATGAGCCCGGGGTAGCTGTTGGCGAGGCCGATCCACTGCAGCAGGTTGACGATGGGAAGCAGCACGACCTGCGGCGGCACCATGAGCCCGAGGGCGAAGAGCGCGAGCAGCACGCCCTTGAGCACGGGCTTGCGCTCCGAGATCCAGAAGCTCACCGCGGAGGCGAGCGGCACGATCACGATGAGCGTGGCCGCCGTCACGAAGATCGAGTTGAGCAGGCCGTTCTGCACGAGGTGGTCCGGGCGGCCCAGCGCCTGGACGATGTTGTCGAGGGTGAACGGCGCCGGCAGGCCCGCGGGATTGTCGAGGATCTGGTCCTGGCTCTTGAACGCGCTCACGAGCGCGATGTAGACGGGCAGGACGAAGGCGAGGGTGACGATCCAGGCGAGGACCACCCGGCCGCCGCCACGGAAGAATTTGCCGCGCGAGGAGAGTCTCACAGTGCTGCCTCCCTTTTGCGGAGCAGGTAGGTGACGAGGTAGGCGACGCCCGCAGTGAGGGCGAGCAGGAGCATCGCGATCGCCGAGGAGTAGCCGAACCGGTTGTTGGTGAAGGCCGTCTGCACGAGGTAGAACGCCGTCGACTGGGTCGAGTTGGCGGGTCCGCCGCCCGTGAGCACGGCGATGACGTCGTAGAGCTTGAAGGTCGTGATGAGGCACAGGGTCACCGTGATGGTGGTTCCCGGGGCGATCATGGGCCAGGTCACGTGACGGAAGCGGCCGAACGCGCCCGCGCCGTCCATCCGCGCGGCCTCGTAGAGCTCGCCGGGCACCGACTGGAGGGATGCCGTGTAGACGACGGTCGCGAAGGCGATCGTGATCCAGCTGACGACGATGCAGATGGAGAGGGTCGCGAGACCCGACGAGCCGATCCACGGCACGGGGGTGTCGATGAGCCCGAGGTTCTGCAGCCCGGTGTTGAGCAGGCCGCCCTGGGTCAGGATGCTGCGCCAGATGAAGGCGACGATGACACCCGAGAGCACCTGGGGGATGAAGATGAGCGTGCGCATGATCTTGTAGTTCGTCGTCGTGCGGTTGAGCAGCATGGCGAAGAGCAGGCCGATGACGTTGGCGACGACGGTCACGAAGATGACGACGACGACGGTGAATCCGAGGCTCGCCAGCAGACGCTGGTCGGTGAAGAGCTCGGCGTAGTTGTCGCCGCCGACGAAGTTGATGTCGGGTTTGAGGGGGTTCTTGTCTGTGAAGCTGAGAAACAGGCTCTGGAGCACGGGGAAGATCAGGAACATCCCGTAGAGGATGATCGCGACGATCGCCACAGGGGCGAGGCCGATGTTCCGGGCTCCACGTCCGGGTCGTCTTGACACCGAAGTCTTTCCTTTCAGGTCCCCTAGGTCTATGTCAGGGACATCGAATGTGTGCCGCGGGCCGAGCAGCTCTCCGAGCTCGACCCGCGGCACGTCTGTGCAACCGCGTCAGCAGGCGAAGGCTACTGTCCTGCGGCCTGATCCCACGCCGTGTCGAACGCGGCCAGCTGGCCCTGCACGTCGTTGCTCGTGAACAGCTCCTGCGACATCGCGTAGAAGACGTCGTTGAGGCCGGCGGGCAGTGCGTCGTCGTTGTTGACCTGGGCGAAGCCGTTGACCTTCTGGCCGCTGTCGTCCGTCACGAAGGTGTACGCCTCGTCGTAGACGGGGGTCACGGTCGCGCCGAAGTCCTCGAAGGCCACCTGCGAGAGCATGGGGAACGCTCCGTCGGTCTCGATGAGGGTCTTCAGGTTGTCGGTCGAGAGCGACCAGGCCTTGGCGAACTCGACCGAGTCGTCGAGGGCCTTCGACTTCGAGGCGACGGATGTCGTTCCGCCCGTGTTGAAGGGAACGATGCTCTCGCCCGTGGCGCTCGGCAGCAGGAAGGTGCCGTACTTGTCGGCATCCTCGGGCTTGATCTGGCCGATGAACCAGCTGCCCATGGGGTACATGGCGGAGGCGCCGGAGAGGAACTGGGCGTTCGCGTCGTTGTAGTTGACGCCGAGGGCGCCCGGGTCGAACCCGCCCGCGTCGATGATCTGACGGTACTTGTCGACGGCGGCGACGACGTTCTCGTCGGTGAACTCGACGTCACCGGCGTAGCGCTGCTGCACCCAGTCGGGGTCGGCGCCGATGACGTCGGCCGTGATGAGGCCCGAGAGCGGGATGGCGGCCGACCAGGGCTCGCCACCGGCCATCTCGAGCGGCGTGACGCCGGCCGCGCGGAGGGTCGTGACGACGTTCATGAACTCGTCCCATGTGGTGGGGACGCTCAGGCCGTTGGCCGCGAAGATCTCCTTGTTGTAGAAGATCATCGGGATGATCTGCGAGTTGGTCGGAGGGATGTAGGTCTTGCCGTCGATCGAGTTGCCGTCGGGCAGCAGGAAGTTGTCGTCGAGCCAGGTCTGGTCGAAGGGCTCGAGCAGGCCGGCCTCGGTGAAGTCCTTCGGGTTGATCGACGAGAGCACGTCGGGGAACTGACCGGATGCCTGCAGCTGCTTCGCATAGGCGTTGCGGTCGGCGTCGGGCGAGACGATCTTGTTGACCGAGAGACCGGGAACGGCCGCTGCGGCTTCGGCGATCGAGGTGTCCCAGAACGACGAGGTGAGCGCGGGCGTCTCGAACGTCATGAACGTGATCGTCGCATCCCCCTCCCCGGTTCCGCTCGTCGATCCGCCGGTGGCGCTCGTCGAGCAAGCGGAGAGGGCCACGAGGGCGGCCGCTCCGAGCGCGAGAGTCGCCAGAGTGCGAGTGCGTTTCACTTCATCCTCCTTGATGATTCGGCCGGCTTCCGCCGACCGATCGGTGCAGGTTCGTGCCCGTTCGGTGACGGGCGCTGTGGGGGTTCATCGCCGGGCGGCGGAGATCGAGGTTTCCCGATCATTATCACCAAACGATGGATTTATTGTTGCTCAGGGGAGATTACCTCGCTCCGGGCGAGAACGTCAACTTCGTTGTCTAAAATATATCCATCGTTTCGATTTAATGGTTCCCGAGCCCCGGATGCCGCGGCTGCAGTGAGAGCCGTCGCCGAGTGGAGGCCCCCACGTGAACACCGACATCCCCCTGCCAGGACTCGAGGTCTACCGTAGTTCACAGCTCGAACCGGAGGACTTCCTGCAGTTCTGGGCGAGCACGGTCGCCGACTCGCGCACGCACGACGTCGACGTCGTGCTCGAGCGCGTCGACACCGGGCTCGAGACCGTCGACGTCTACGACGTCACCTTCTCGGGCTTCGGCGGCCACCGCATCCGCGGCTGGCTCCGGATCCCCGCGGGGGCTAACGAGCCCCTGCCCGCGGTCGTCGAGTTCGCGGGGTACGGCGGAGGTCGCGGACACGCGATCGAGAACCTCTTCTGGGCATCGAGCGGCTTCGCGCACCTGCACATGGACTCCCGCGGGCAGGGCTCGGGCTGGAGCCTCGGCGCGACCCCCGATCCCGTCGGCAGCGGACCGCACGCCCCCGGCATGTGGACGCAGGGCATCGAGAGCCCCGAGAGCTACTACTACCGACGCCTCTACACCGACGGGGTGCGCGCGGTCGACGCCGCACGCACGCTGCCCGCGATCGACCCGCGGCGCGTCTCGGTCGTCGGCGTGAGCCAGGGCGGCGGCGCGGCGATCGCGGTGGGCGCCCTCGCGCCCGAGGTGCAGGCGGTCGTGGCGCTCGTCCCCGGCCCGAGCGACTTCCCGCGCTCGCTCGCGCTGAACGACCGCTACCCCTGGCGCGAGGTCACCGACTACCTCGCCGTGCACCGCGGCAGCGTCGCGCAGGTCGAGCGCACGCTCGCCTACTTCGACGCGGTCAACTTCGCGCGGCATGCGACTGCGCCCGCCCGGTTCTCGGTCGGGCTCATGGATCCCGTGGTGCTGCCCTCCTCGGTCTTCGGCGCCTACAACGCCTACACCGCCCCCAAGGGCATCGCCGTCTGGCCCTACAACGGCCACGAGGGCGGCGGCCCCGACGACCTCCTCCAGGCCCGCCGGTTCCTCCTCGCTCTCTGACCCCGCGAGTGGACGCGAATCGGGGGTCGGATGCCTCCAACACCCCCGATTCGCGCCCACTCGCGGGACGGTCAGCCGGTGATGAGGAGGCCGGAGGGGCGCGGGGAGAGAGCGTGGTCGAGCACGAGGCAGGCCGCGCCGACGGCGGCGACGTCGTCGCCGATCGAGGAGCCGCTCAGGGCGACAGGATGCCGCGTCACACGGTCGGGCGAATGATCGATGATCCTCGAGATCTGGAAGATGAACCGCGCCGAGACGCGCTCCCAGAACGGTCCGCCGAAGATGACCTCGTCGATGTCGAGCAGGTTGACGACGCTCACGAGGGCGGAGGCGATGAGCGACGCCGCACGGTCGAGGATACGGAGCGCACCGGCATCCCCCGCCTCGGCCAGCCGCACGAGCTCGTCGAAGCCCTCGTCGATCGCGACCATGTCGTTCGCGGGCGGAGCGGGCACGAGCACCCCTTCGTCGGCGGCCTGCTCGAGCATGTAGCGCGGCGTCGCGAGGTGGCCCAGCAGGTCGCTGCGCCGTCCGTCGACGAGCCCGTCGACGGGCACGACGAGGGTTCCGCCCTCGCCGGCGTTGCCCGTCGAACCGCGCAGCACCTCGCCGTCGAGGGCGAGGCCGATGCCGATGCCGGTTCCGAGGTAGAAGAACGCGAAGTCGCTGTGCTGCGCCTCGCCGCTCAGCCAGAGCTCGGCGATCGCGGCGGCCGTGACGTCCTTCTCGAGCAGCACGGGAAGACCGGTGGCCTCGAAGAGCGCGTCGCGCAGCGGGACGTCGCGCCAGCCCTCGAGGTGGGGAGGGTCGAGCACGATGCCGCGCGCGACATCCACGGGCCCGGGCGCCGCGATGCCGATCCCGAGGATCTTCTCGCGGTCGACGCCCGAGGCCTCGATGAGCTCGTCGAGGGCGGCGGCCATGCTCGCGATGATCTCGTCCGGCCGGCCCGCGCGCGGGGTGCGCATACTCGCGTCGTGCACGACCTGACCCCGCAGGTCGAGCACCGCGTAGGTGATGACCGCGGGGTCGAGGTGCACGCCGAGCGCGTACCGGCTCTGCGGGGCGAGCTCGAGCATGACCCGGGGCTTGCCGCGGCCCTGGATGTGCTTGCCCGCCTCGGTGATGAGGCCGTCGTCGAGCAGGCGGCGGGTCACGTTCGAGATGGTCTGGGGGGCGAGCCCGGTCTTCTCAGCCAGCTCGACCCTGCTCAGCGCCTCCGGCGAGCGCCGGATGACATCGAGGATGACCGTCTGGTTGAATCCGCCGACGGCGGGAAGATTCGTTCCCCGTCTCAAACTCTGCCCGCTCCCCCGACGCTCTCCCGCTACGCCAGGCGGGTCTTGAGGTTCTCGGCGAGAGTCGCGAGGAACTCCTCGGTGGTCTGGTACGGCTGCTCCGGGCCCACGAGAAGAGCGAGGTCCTTCGTCATGGCGCCCGACTCGACCGTCGTGATGACGACGTCTTCGAGGGTCAGCGAGAAGTCGATGAGCTCCTGGTTGCCGTCGAGCTTGCCGCGGTGGGCGAGGCCGCGGGTCCAGGCGTAGATCGAGGCGATCGGGTTCGTCGAGGTGGGCTTGCCGGCCTGGTGCTGGCGGAAGTGACGGGTCACGGTGCCGTGGGCGGCCTCCGCCTCGACGATCTTGCCGTCGGGCGTGGAGAGCACGCTCGTCATGAGGCCCAGCGAGCCGAAGCCCTGCGCGACGGTGTCGCTCTGCACGTCGCCGTCGTAGTTCTTGGCGGCCCAGACGTAGCCGCCCTCCCACTTGAGGGCCGCGGCGACCATGTCGTCGATGAGGCGGTGCTCGTACGTGAGGCCGGCGGCGTCGAACTGCTCCTTGAACTCCGTCTCGAAGACCTCCTGGAACAGGTCTTTGAACCGGCCGTCGTAGGCCTTGAGGATCGTGTTCTTGGTCGAGAGGTAGACCGGGTAGCCGCGGTTGAGGCCGTAGCTGAGCGAGGCGCGCGCGAAGTCGCGGATCGAGTCGTCGAGGTTGTACATGCCCATCGCGACGCCGGAGCCGGGCGACTGGAAGACCTCGAACGACTGCGGCTCGGAGCCGTCCTTCGGGGTGAAGGTCATCGTGAGGGTGCCCTCGCCCTCGAAGCGGAAGTCGGTGGCGCGGTACTGGTCGCCGAAGGCGTGGCGGCCGATGATGATGGGCTTGTTCCATCCGGGGACCAGGCGCGGGATGTTGGAGATGATGATCGGCTCGCGGAAGATCGTGCCGCCGAGGATGTTGCGGATCGTGCCGTTCGGCGAACGCCACATCTTCTTGAGGCCGAACTCCTCGACGCGCGCCTCGTCGGGCGTGATCGTCGCGCACTTGACGCCGACGCCGTGCTTCTGGATGGCGTGCGCGGCGTCGATCGTGATCTGGTCGTCGGTCGCGTCGCGGCTCTCGATGCCGAGGTCGTAGTACTCGAGGTTCACGTCGAGGTACGGGTGGATGAGCGTGTCTTTGATCGACTGCCAGATGATGCGCGTCATCTCGTCGCCGTCGAGTTCGACGACGGTGCCTTCAACATGGATCTTTGCCACGACCTGCTCCTCAAGACTCAATGGTTTTCGCGCCCGAGGCGCTCCGCCGGGGATCCGAGCCGCCCGGCCAGCAGCCAGCTTACTAGAGCGGCGAACTATCTCGACATCGAGAGACTTCAGGAGTTCACCGGTTCGCCCACCCGGGCGACTTCCGGGCGTTGGTGCGGGAGGGTAGCCTAGTCGGATGGCTGAGCTGAGACTTGAAGAACTGTCTGCGTCGAACATCGTGGCCGCGAACACCCTGACCCTCAAGCCCGGCCAGGAACAGTTCGTCGCACCGGTCTCCCACTCCATCGCCGAAGCGTACGTGAACCCCACGACGGCGTGGCCGCGCGTCGTTCTCGACGGCGACGAGGTCGTCGGCTTCATCATGGGCAACTTCGATCCCGATGCCGAGCAGGAGGAGTTCCGCAGCTGCATCTGGCGCATCAACGTCGACGCCGGGGCGCAGGGCCAGGGCGTCGGGCGCTTCGCCGTGCACGCCCTCGCCGACGAGGCCCGCAACCGCGGCTTCGAGCGCGTCACGGTCATCTGGGAGTCCGGCGACGCCGGCCCCGAGGCGTTCTTCCTCAGAGTGGGCTTCCAGCCCATCGGAGAGACCCAGTACGGCGAGACGATCGGTGCCATCGCACTCTGACGACTTCGTCGGGCGCGTGCTCGAGGTCGTCGACAGCATCCCCGAGGGCCAGGTCCTCAGCTACGGGGATGTCGCGGCCTTCCTGGGCTCGCGAGGGGCGCGTGTCGTCGGGCAGGTCATGGCCCGCTACGGCAGCGAGGTGCCCTGGTGGCGCGTCATCCGCTCGAGCGGGCAGCCCCCGGTCGGACACGAGGCGAGCGCGCGCCCGCACTACGAGCGCGAGGGCACGCCACTCGTCGTGGGAGCCGACGGCGCCTATCGCGTGAACATCCGCGCGGCGCGCTGGCGCCCCTGAACGGGCGAACCCCGGTTCGACTGGACCCTCGCAGAGGGTGCGCAACCGCGCAGTTTCGACCCGCGCACGGTGTGTTGAGGCACCGCCATCGGTGTGTCGCCCAGAACTGCGCGGTCGCGAACTCTCGCGGACCCCAAGACACCGGCCGGGTCCTCTCGGACCCGACCGGTGTCTTGGTTACTCGGGCTACTCCGCGTTCGCCCGCGTGCGGCGACGGATGATGATCACCGAGGCTCCGGCCGCCAGCAGCAGCAGCGCGATGCCCCCGATCGCCCCGGCCGCGATTCCCGTGCCGGGCAGCGATCCGTCGACGGCCACAGGTGCGGCAGACGACGACGGCGCGCTGGACGGCGCGTCCGACGGGGTGTCGGACGGCGTGCCCGGGTCGTCCGTGGGCGTGTCGGTCGGCACGTCCGTGGGCGTGTCGGTCGGCACATCCGTCGGCTCGTCGGTCGGGACCACGAGCGCATCGACGTGCAGCGGCAGGCTCACCCGCTGCCCGAGAACGCCCACGACCACGTGGTGGTCGCCCGTGAGGGTGTCCGCCGGGATCGTGACGGCCTGCGAGAAGGCGCCCTGGGCGTCGGCCACGGCTGTTCCGATCGCGACGGGCTCGGACTCGAGGGTGAACGACACGAGCGCTCCGGGCGCGAAGCCCCGGCCCGTGACCGTCACCGGGTCGCCGGCCGTGACGCTGTCGCGTGACAGCTCGGCCCCGCCGAAGCCCAGCTCCTCGACCGCGCCCGTGTTGCCCGCGGCATCCGCGGCCCGCACGTAGACGACGCTCTCGTCGGTGTCGACGGCGAAGGGCGAGCCGTAGGCCTGCCAGTCGCCGATCGCGCCGATCGAGTACTCGAGGCGCTCGACACCCGAGCCCGCGTCGGCCCCGGTCACGGTGACCGTGCGGTCGTCGGCGATGGATGCCTCGGCCGTCGGATCGACCGTGTCGACCTTCAGCGGCAGCGACTGCACCGCGCTCACGTTGCCCGCGGCATCCGTCGCCCGGTACTCGAGCGACGCCGTGCCGTCGGGCACGACGACGGGCGCCGTGTAGGCGGTCCACTCGCCGCTGCCGAGACGGTACTCGATCGATGCGACGCCGCTCTCCGCGTCGCTCGCCGTGAGGGTCGCAGAGGGCAGGGTCAGGTACCAGCCGCTCGGCGCCGGTGCGGCGGGGTCGACGGTCGCGCTCGCCACGGGGGCGGTCGTGTCGGCGGGCAGCTCGGCCGCCGAGACGACGTAGTCCTCGCCGGCCTCGGTGTCGAAGGCGATGACGCCGTCGTCGAGCGTGAACTCGACCGGCTGTCCCTCGCCGTCGACGACGCTCGCGTACGGGGCCGCCCACGGGTCGGTGAGCCTCATCGTGTTGCCCGCGTCGCTCGTGATCGACACGGGGCCGACCACTCCGCCGGTCTGCGCGGCCGAGACCACGAAGGCGTCCTTGGCGCGCAGCTTCGTGAAGCTCGCATCCTTGTCGGCCGGCCAGTTCGCGAAGACGTTGGTGCGGCCTTCGGAGCTCTGCAGCAGCATGCTGTCGATCGCCTCGATCGCGCCGTTCTTCTCGATGCCGTGCTGAGACGACACGATGCGCAGGTTCGGCCCCATGTGGCCGGTGATCTGGCCTTTCAGACGGGTGATGATGTCATCCGCCGGCCAGCCGATGCGCGCTGCGATCGTGAAGACCTTCGGGAACGCGTTGTCCTGCCCCCACGAGTTCATCCCGGCGAGCGAGTCGATCGCGATCTGGCGCTGGTCGGCGGGCGAGTTGATGCCGATCTGCTCGCCGGGGGTGACGAACTCGAGGTTGACGGGCTGGTCGCCGGGGCGGATGTCGCGCACGTCGCTTCCGCCGCCGTCGTCACCGGGGATCGTCGTCGTGCCGGGCTCAGCGAGCGAGTAGACCGTCTTGCCGTTGTAGACCGAGGTCGGCATGTCGGGCAGGTGGTCGAGGATGTGCTGCCAGGTCACGCGCTTGTCGGCGTCGACGCCCAGGGTCGTGCTCTCCTCGACGAGCGAGGTCAGCAGGTGCTTGAGCATGCCGATGTCGGGGCTCGAGTTCTTCGCCCAGGTTCCCTCGTGGTGGGCCGACCACATGAAGTACTCGTCGGTCGCGTCGTCGAACTGCAGGTACTTCTCGAAGAAGTTCGCGGTCTTCACGAGGTACGGATATGCCGTGTTCTCGAGGTAGTCCGTGTCACCCGTGTACTCGTAGTACGAGATGAACTGCGTCGCGTTGAACAGCGAGTCGAGCGTCTGGTGGTGGTAGTTGTCGTCGGTCGTCGAGCCGAACGGCCCGATCCCCACGGGGAAGAAGACGGCGTCGTCGATGCCGTTCGCGAGGTCGGGGCGGCTTCCGATGCCGATGTTCGAGGGGAACAGACGGCTCAGATCCTGCTTCGCCCTGCGCTGCGCCTCGGGCACGTAGTCCAGGATCGTCTGCGTGAACGGCAACGCGAAGTCGGCCCGGTTCGCCGAGTACAGCCCGTAGAAGGGGGCCTGCGCGTTGTAGTTGAGGTGGTAGTCGCCATCCCACATCGCGTTGTCCTGGGTGGACCAGATGCCGAAGATGCCGGGGGCCTGCTTGCCCTCGCGGCTGGCCGAGCCCATGAAGTAGAGCGCCGAGTAGTAGTACTTCTCGAGCAGCGGATCGCCGAGGCTCACGTGCGAGGTCAGCCAGTACTGCTTCCACCATTCGGCGTGCTCGGCCCGCAGCTCGCCGACGGAGTCCTCCGTCAGCGGGTTCGCGAGCGCCTCGGCCTGCTGCACGTGGTCGGTCGCGTTCCGGCCGCCGCCGCCCACGCCCGTGACGATCTGCACGGTCTGGCCGGGCTCGAGCGTGAACCGGCCGGATGCCGTCGGGCCGGTCGCGCCCGTCTCGGTCAGCTCGGCGCCGAGCAGTCGCGTGGCGAGCGCCGCGCGGCCGATCCAGGCCGGGTTGCCGTTGGGGCTCGTCGCACGCGCGGCCCACAGGGTCGAGCCGTCGACGCCGGATGTCGCGGTGGAGCCCGCGCGCGCCGTGCCCGAGGTCGCTCCCGCCCACGTCTCCAGCTGCAGCGCGACATCCTCATCGGCCTCGGAGGTCAGCTCGGTGACCACGACGTTGTCGTTCGCGGCGACCCAGGTGTGCATCGCGACGTCCGCGCTGCCGATGTTCACGTCGGTGTCGACACGGGCGTCGAGGATGTTCTCCTCCTCGAGGAACTGCGTCGGCGGGGCCGGCGGCGTGACGGGCGCGTCGCTGCCGTAGAGCTCGATCTGGCCGATGCGCGCCCGCGGGTTGGCCTCGCCGAGGTTCTGCACGGGCTCGGATGCCGTGATCCGCAGGTAGCGCGCCGTCACGGGGGTGATCGACTTGTCGGTGATCGAGGCCGTGTTGTTGGTCACGGTGTCGACGGTCGTCCAGTCGGTGTTGTTCGTGCTGACCTGCACCACGAAGTTCTTCGTGTTGTTGGCCGTCTCGGCGGGGCGCGCGGCGCCGTCGTGCTTGAGCACGTAGCGCGCGATGGTCTGCGGCTCGTGCAGGTCGAGGGTGATGGTCTGCGGCTTGCCGACGTTCGTCACCCAGCCCTCGTAGCCCGGGCCCCAGGCCCCGCTCACGGCGCGGCTGGCCGGGAAGTCGGGGTGGTTGCTCGTGGCCGTCGCGGTCGCGCCGAGCGCGAGGTTGACGTTGGCGACGGGGGCGTAGAGCTCGAAGGCCCCGACGCGCGCCCGCGGGTTGTTCGTCGAGTCGGCGTCGGTGGCCTGCGTGGGCTCGCTGATGAAGAGGCGCACGTAGCGCGTCGTGATCGGGCCGACCGTCTTCTCGACGGTTCCGGCCGTGTTGTTCGTCACGGTGTCGACGTCGACCCAGTCGGTGCCGTTGGTGCTCGACTGCACCACGAAGTCCTTGCCGTTGTTGACGGTCTCCGCGGGGCGGGCGGCGGAGTCGAAGCGCACGACGTAGCGCGCGATCGTCTTCACCTCGCCGAGGTCGAGCGCGAGCCACTGCGGCTTGCCGACCTGGGTGACCCAGCCCTCGTAGCCGGCGCCCCACTGGCCGTTGACGGCGCGGTCGGGGGTGAAGTCCTGGTAGTGGTTGCTCGCCGTGGCGGTGGAGCCGACAGCGAGGTCGACGGCCCCGGCATCCGGAACCGTCACGGGCTTGATGCTCACGCTGCCGAGGCCGGCGGGGGCTGTGTTGCTGCCGGACCACAGGTCGCCCTTGGTGACGTAGAACGTCTTGTATCCCGTGCCGCCGCCGGAGACGACTCCGACGTCTCCGTTGCCGAGCAGGGCCGTCTCGGGCATGCCCGTGGTGAGGGCGCCCGAGTAGGCCTGGCTCGTCCAGCTGCCCGTGATGCCCGCGAGCTGCGCTTGCAGTGCGGTCCATTCCGCGTCGTCGGGGGCCGCTTGCGCCGGTGACGCGACGGCGACGGTCGCGAGGCTCGCCACGGTCGCGGTCGCGACGAGAAGGGAGAGGAGTCGGGTGGATGTTCGCTGCTGTGTATGGATATCCGCACGTTGGTGCTTCAATTCATCCTCCTTGATGAACCGGCCGCTCAGGTGGTCGACCGCACGAGGCCCGCGCCATCGGAACGCGGGCCGGATCCGCCGAGGGTGTTCCTCTGCCGCACCGGAGAAAGCGGCCGAGCAATAACACCAAACGATGGATTTATTACTTGGCCGACAATATCCCCCGCCCCCTTCCCCTGTCAACTACTCCCGCGAGTAGACGCAAAACGGGGGTGCGAACCTCTCCGCACCCCCGTTTTGCGCCCACTCGCGGGAAGGGTCAGACCAGGGAGTCCCGCCAGGCGGCGTGCAGCTGGGCGAAACGGCCGGTGCCGCCGATGAGGTCGGCGGGGGTCCCGTCCTCCACGATGCGGCCGTGCTCCATGACGAGCACCCGGTCGGCGATCGCGACCGTCGACAGGCGGTGCGCGATGATGACGGCCGTGCGGTCGGCGAGCAGGGTCTGCAACCCCTCCTGCACGAGCCGCTCGCTCGGGATGTCGAGCGACGACGTCGCCTCGTCGAGGATGAGCACGACAGGGTCGGCGAGAAAGGCCCGCGCGAACGAGATGAGCTGCCTCTGCCCCGCCGACACCCGCCCTCCGCGCTTGTTCACGTCGGTGTCGTAGCCGTTCGGAAGCCCCTGGATGAAGGCGTCGGCGCCCACCGCGCGCGCCGCGGCCTGGATCTCCTCGAGGCTCGCGTCCGGCTTGCCGATCGCGATGTTGTCGGCGACGGTGCCCGAGAACAGGTAGGCCTCCTGCGTCACCATGACGATCGCGCGCCGCAGGTCTTTCGGGTGCAGCTCGCGCAGGTCGATGCCGTCGAGCGTCACCCGGCCCTTCGTCGGGTCGTAGAACCGCGCGATGAGCTTGGCGAGCGTCGACTTGCCGGCGCCCGTCGAGCCCACGAGCGCGATCGTCTGGCCCGCCGGCATCCGCAATGAGAACTCGGGCAGGATGACGCGGTCCTTCGTATAGGCGAACTCCGCCCCCTCGAACGCCACAGTGCCCTGCGCGTGCCACAGGTCGACGGGCTTCGCCGGGTCGGGAACGCTCGGCTCCTCCTCGAGCACACCCGAGATCTTCTCGAGCGCGGCGGCGGCCGACTGGTAGGAGTTGTAGAACATCGCCATCTCCTCCATCGGGTCGAAGAAGCGCCGCGCGTAGAGCAGGGCGGCCAGCAGAGCGCCGATCGCGAGCTGGCCGTCGGCGACCCGGAAACCGCCCACGAGCAGCACGGCCGCGACCGTCACGTTGCCGATGAGCACGAGCCCCGGGTCGAAGATGCCGAAGAGCTGGATGACGCGGCCGTTGACGTCGCGGTAGTCCTCGACGAGCCCGCCGAACTCCTTCTGGTTCTGCTTCTCGGTGCGGAACGCCTTGACGGCGCGGATGCCCGTCATCGACTCGACGAACTTCACGATGAGCCGCGCCGACGCGACCCGGCTCAGGCGGAAGAGCCGCTGCGAGCGGATCTGGAACCAGCGCGTGAGCACGAGCAGGGGAACGAGCGAGACCATGAGGATGAGCCCGCTCACCCAGTCGGTGAGGAACAGCGCCCCCGCGATGAACACGAGGTAGAGCGAGCCCTGCACGAGCTGGTTGATGCCCGAGTCGAGCAACTCCCTGATCGAGTCGAGGTCGCTTGTCTGCCTCGAGATGATGCGCCCCGAGGTGTAGCTCTCGTGGAACTCGAGGCTCAGCTTCTGCGTGTGCAGGAACACCCGCTTGCGCAGGTCGATGAGGATCGCCTGGCTGATCCGGGCCGAGAGCACCGTGTACTGCGCGATGAGCACCGCGCCCGCCGCACCCGTCACGAGGTAGGCCACGACCGTGAGGCTCAGCGGCATCCAGTCCTGTGCGAGCAGAGCGGGCAGGCCCGTGTCGAGCCCGATCGCGATGAGCGCGGGGCCGGCCACCTGCGCCGCCGTGCTCAGCACGACGACCACGAGGGTGAGCACGACCTGACCGCGCACGGGGCGCAGGAGCGAGCCGAGCAGCCTCAGCGACCGCTGCCGGATCTGCTTGCTCTCCGTGTTCGAGAAGTCGTCGCGCTCCTCGCCTTCGACACCGAGCACGCTCATACGTTCACCGTCCTCTCCCTGGTCTGTTCTTCGTCGTCTTCGAGGCTCGAGATCACGAAGCGGTAGTGATCGTTCGTCGCGAGCAGCTCGGAGTGGGTGCCGACGGCCGTGACCCGGCCCTCCTCGAGCAGGGCGACCCTGTCGGCGAGCATGACCGTCGAGGGTCGGTGGGCGACCACGAGCGCCGTCGTCGAGGCGAGCACCTTGCGCAGCGCGGCCTCCACGAGGGCCTCCGTGTCGACGTCGAGCGCCGAGAGCGGATCGTCGAGCACGAGCACCGCGGGCTTGGCCGCGACCGCGCGGGCGAGCGCGAGCCTCTGCCGCTGGCCGCCCGAGAGGCTCAGCCCCTCCTCGCCGACCTTCGTGTCGAGGCCGTCGGGCAGCTCGTAGACGAAGCCGGCCTGCGCGATCGAGATCGCCTCGGCCAGCTCCTCCTCGCTCGAGTCCGGACGGCCGAGCAGCACGTTCTCGCGCACCGACGCCGAGAAGAGCGTCGCATCCTCGAAGGCCATCGCAAGGTGGCGACGCAGCTCCTGGCGCGTGAGGTCGCGCACGTCGACGCCGTCGAGGCTGATCGAGCCGCCCGTCACGTCGTAGAGCCGTGTCGTGAGCGCCGTGAGGGTCGACTTGCCCGAACCGGTCAGGCCGACGAGCGCCATGGTCTCCCCCGGCTCGATCTGGAGCTCGACGCCGTCGAGCAGGTCGGGGAAGCGCTCGGGCGAGTCCTGGTAACGGAAGTGCACGTCGTGGAAGGCGAGCGCGCCGCGTGGATGCTCGATCGTCGTCGGCGAGACCGGGTCGGTGATCGTGCTCTCCGAGTCCATGACCTCGAAGAAGCGGTCGACGGCCGTGCGGGTGTCGAAGGTCATCGACAGCAGGAAGCCGATCGACTCGACGGGGAAGCGCAGCACGGTCGCGGTCGCGAAGAAGGCGAAGAGCTCGCCGATCGAGAGCTGGCCGACGGAGGCGAGCCACACGCCGCCGAAGAGGCACAGCGCGAACGCGACATCCGGAACCAGTAGAAGCCACAGCCAGATGCCCGCGATGGCCTTCGCCTTCTCGATCTCGGTGCCGCGCAGGTCCTCGGCGCGCAACGCGAAGTTCTTGAGTGCGTGCTTGCCGCGCCCGAAGGCCTTGAGCACCCGGATGCCGTGCACGGCCTCCTCCACGGAGGTCGCGAGGTCTCCGGCCTGATCCTGGCTGCGCCGGGCGATCACCGAGTACTTCTGCTCGAAGAGGTAGCCGTAGATCCACAGCGGGATCGAGCACAGCAGGAAGACGATGCCGAGCACCCAGTTCCAGTAGATCAGGATGCCGAAGCCGATGAGGATCGTGACGATGTTGACGACCAGCAGCACGAGGCCGAAGGAGAGCCAGCGGCGGATGAGGTTGAGGTCGCTCACGGCGCGCGAGAGCAGCTGCCCGCTCTGCCAGCGGTCGTGGAAGGCGACCGGCAGGTCTTGCAGCTTCGCGTAGAGGCCGTTGCGCAGCCGGGCCTCGATGTGCGTGCCCGGGGCGAGCACGAACCAGCGGCGCAGGGCGATCATGATCGCCTCGATGACGCCGAGCGCGAGCACGACGATCACGGCGGGCCAGACCTGCGCGGGATCGCCCTCGGAGAGCGGCCCGTCGACGAGGCCCTGCAGCACGAGCGGGATCGCGAGCGCGACCCCGGCCGCGAGCAGTGCGGCGACCATTCCGAGGTAGATGCGCGGCATGGCCGGGCGCGCGTAGGGGTAGAGCCGCCTGATCGAGGCGAAGGTGCTGGGCTGCTTGGCTGTCGGTGTGGTCTGCGGGCGGTCGCTCATCGGGCGGCCTCCCCGGGGTGCGGCATCGTGTCGCGCCGGCGGACGAACATGGGGAATCCTTTGGCTGGGGCTGAGAGAGAGAAGAAGAAGGGGATGCCGGCGGGGTGCGTGAGCACACGTCGAACGTCGGTCATCGGTGGTTGTGTGCGGAGAGGGTGCGGTGCTGGATCGTGCGGCGGACCGCCGGAATGCCTAGTGAGACATCACGGCGCGCGGATAGCAGTGGCCCAGGGCGCGATCGTTGCGTGCCGCAGCGGCGGCGAAGTCTGTCGATGTCATCGGATCCTCCCGGTGGTCGGACATACTGTCATTCACGATCGCGAGACAGCTTTCCAGGCTATACCCGCTTTTCCGGATGCCGCAATCTCCGATGCATGCGCATCGAGCGGGACCCCGTTCGGGAAACGAGACGCTCAGCGCACGAGCACGCTCAGGCAGGTCACGCAGCCCTCGAGCTTCTCGAACTCGCTGATGTCGACCGTCACCACGCGGTAGCCGAGCTCCGAGACGAGCGCGGCGCTCTGAGGGGCGGATGCCGCCATGAGCACCGTGTCCTCGGAGAGCACGACGACGTGCGCGCCACCCGGCTCAGGCACGGCCATGAAGCTCGGGAAGATCGCGGTGTTGTCGACGAGGGGCACGTAGCCGATGATCGTGCCGTCGGGCAGGGCGGTCACGGCGCTCTTGAGATGCAGCACCTTCGTGAGGGGAACCGCGACGACCGTGTAGCCGAGGGGCGCGAGCAGCGCCCGCAGCTGACGGATGCCGTCGGCGTTCGTGCGGCCGCTGCGGCCGACGTAGACGGTCGTGCCGACGGTGAGCACGTCGCCCCCGTCGAGCAGGCCGGGCAGCTCGATGCGCTCGACCACGAGGCCCAGCTCGCGCACGCTGGCCTCGACGGCGGCCGTCTCGGGCCGGCGGACGGCGGCGCCCGGGCTCGTGATCACGGCGAGCTCGCCGAAGAGCACGACCGCGTCCTCCACGAAGACGCTGTCGGGCAGGGTGTCGGCGGGCTCGACGTCGATCGTGGTCCAGCCGTGGTCGGCGAGGGCCTGCACGTAGTTGTCCCACTGCTCGTCGGCGAGCGCGACATCCACGGCCTGACGCTCGAGGTGCGTGAGCAGGCCCTCCGCGAGATTCGTCGCGGGCGGGCGCACGAGCGCGACGTGACGGGTGCCGAGAGCCGGTGTCCCGCGCCGGCTCACGATCGCCGCGTAGACACGCCGGCCGAGAGTCGGGGCGGCCACCGCCATCCCGAGGATGTAGAGCAGGTTGATGCTCGCGAGCGAGCCCAGCACGAAGAGCACGACCTCGGGAGTGAGCGCCGTGCCCTGCGTCAGGGTGTTCGCCGTGGTGCCGATGAGGGTGCCGAGGATCGCGGCCGCGAGACCGGCGCCGAGGGCGGCCCACAGGTTCGTGTTGCTGCCCGCGAGACCGAGCAGCACGAGCACGACGAAGGCGACCGTCGAGGCGAGCAGGAAGTAGTCGCTGATCTGGGCGAGCACGATCGCCTGCGCGCCCCCGGCGATGAAGAACGCCAGCACGATGACGAGGTGCGCCACGAGGGTGACGGCCAGGGCTGACACGAACACGGCGAGGGTGCGGCGCGCGACGGACGGTTTCTGCACGAGGGGTGAACTCACCCTCAGACTGTACCCGTTCATCCTGCGCCCGTTCGTCGAGCGCGGCTTTGTTCGCGGGCGCGCCTCACCGGCGCTCGTCGCCCGCGAACAAAGCCGCGCTCGGCACAAGAGGATCCCGTGCCCGACGTGAGCCGGCGAGGTCGCGCGGGCTCAGCGCCCGCTCAGTGGAAGAAGTGGCGCTCGCCCGTGAAGTACATCGTCACGCCGGCGGCACGCGCGGCGGCGATGACCTCCTCGTCGCGGATCGAGCCGCCGGGCTGAACGACGGCGCGCACCCCCGCGTCGAGCAGGATCTGCAGCCCGTCGGCGAAGGGGAAGAAGGCGTCGGATGCCGCGACCGACCCCACAACGCGCTCCCCCGCCCGGCTCACGGCGAGCCGGCACGAGTCCACGCGGTTGACCTGCCCCATGCCGACGCCCACGGACGCCCCGCCCGAGGCGAGCAGGATGGCGTTGGACTTGACGGCGCGGCAGGCCTTCCAGGCGAACTCGAGGTCGGCGCGGGTGGCGGCATCCGCCTCGTCGCCGGTCACGAGCGTCCAGCTCGAGGAGTCGAAGCCGGCGAAGCCGTCGGCGTCCTGCACGAGCAGCCCGCCCGAGATCTGCTTGACCTCGCGCGCCTCGCGGGCGAAGCCCTCGGGCAGCACGAGCAGGCGCAGGTTCTTCTTGGCGCGCAGCAGCTCGAGCGCCTCGGGCTCGAAGCCGGGCGCGACGAGCACCTCGGTGAAGATGTCTTTCACGGTCTCGGCCATCGCGAGCGTGACCGTGCGGTTCGCGGCGATGACCCCGCCGTAGGCCGAGACGGGGTCGCACTCGTGAGCGCGCTTGTGCGCGGCGGCGATCGGGTCGGCGTCGCCGGGCAGGGCGATCGCGATGCCGCACGGGTTGGCGTGCTTGATGATCGCGACCGCGGGGCCGTCGAAGTCGTAGGCGGAGCGCACGGCCGCATCGGCGTCGACGAAGTTGTTGTACGACATCTCCTTGCCGTTCAGCTGCTGCGCCTGGGCGATCCCGGTGCCCCGCGGGTCGAGGTAGAGCGCCGCCGACTGGTGCGAGTTCTCGCCGTAACGCAGCACGTGGGCGAGCTCGCCCGAGACCGTGACGGTGGGGGTGAAGGCGGATGCCGCCTCCGCACCCTCCGCGGCCGAAGCGGGCTCGGCGCCCGAAACGGGCTGCGCGGCCGAGGCGAACCACCCCGCGACCGCCGTGTCGTACGACGCCGTGTGCGCGAAGGCCTCGGCGGCCAGCTCGCGGCGGGTCTCGAAGCTCGTGCCGCCAGCGGCGAGCGCCTCGACGATGACGGGGTAGCGATCGGGCGAGACGACGATCGCGACGTTGGCGTGGTTCTTGGCGGAGGCGCGCACCAGGGCGGGGCCGCCGATGTCGATCTGCTCGACGATGTCGGAGGCGGGGGCGCCCGAGGCGACCGTCTCGCGGAAGGGGTACAGGTTCACGACGACGAGGTCGAAGGGCTTGATGCCGAGCTCCGCCAGCTGCGCCTCATGGGATTCGAGGCGCAGATCGGCGAGGATGCCGGCGTGCACGGCGGGGTGCAGGGTCTTGACCCGGCCGTCGAGGGATTCGGGGAATCCCGTGACGCTCGCGACCTCGGTGACGGCGTGCCCGGCATCCGCGATCGTCTTCGCCGTCGACCCCGTCGAGACGATCTCGACCCCAGCCGCGGCGAGGGCTGCGGCGAGCTCGAGCAGGCCCGTCTTGTCGCTCACCGAGACGAGTGCGCGGGTGAGCGGGACGACATCCCGTTCGCGGTAGAGGGACGGGTCGTGGCTGGGACCGCTCATGCTTGGGCTAGCTCCTTGAGGTTGACGTGACCGTTGGCGATGTCGAGCACGGCCTGCACGAGCAGACGGCGTTCGACGGGTTTGATTCTCTCGTGCAGCTGCGCCTCGGTGTCTCCGGGCAGAACCGGCACGCGCTCCTGCGAGATGATGGGCCCCGCGTCGACCCCGTTGTCGACGACGATGAGGCTCGCGCCCGTCTGGCTCACGCCGGCGGCGAGCGCGTCGCGCACGCCGTGCGCGCCCGGGAACTCGGGCAGGTAGGCCGGGTGGGTGTTGATGAGGTCGGGCGAGAGCGCCTCGACGACGCGGGGCGGCAGCAGCCGCATAAAACCGGAGAGCACCACGAGGTCGGGGTTCCAGGAGCGGATCTGCTCGAGCAGCTCCTCACCCCAGCTCTCGCGGTCGGGAAAAGACGTGAACGGCACCGTGAACGAGGGGATGCCGAACTCCTCGGCGTGCTCGAGCCCGTCGGCCTGGCGGTCGGCGCCGACGGCCACCACCCGCGCCGGATACTCGGCGTCTTCAGCCGCCTCGAGCAGAGCGCGCAGGTTCGACCCGCCACCGGAGATCAGGACGACGAGGGAAAGCACGAATAGAGCCTACTGCCCCGGCGCGGGCGGCTCCGCCCGCGAGCGCCCGCCCGCGAAGAAGCCCACGAGCGCGCCGATGCCGATCTCGAGACCGTCGAAGAGCCCGACGACCCAGCCGTTGGGCCCCACCTCGACGAGCCGGCCCGGCCCGGCCGCGCCCGACGACCACCAGGCCAGCAGGCCGAGCAGCACCCCCGAGACGATGGCGATGCCGAGGGCGGATGCCGCGAACCACCGTGCCGACGGCATGCCCGAGAGTCCGCGCAGCAGCCGCCCGCGCACGACGATCGCGCACCCGAAGCCCACGAGCACGGGAACGACGAGCCCGAGGAACCCCCAGGCGAGCTCGCCCGTGGGCAGGGCCCCGAGCAGCGGGATGCCCGGCACCGGCCCCAGGTCGGTGCCGATCGGCGAGACGGCGCTGCCGGCGCCGACCGCGAACCCGGGCCCGGTGAGCCAGGAGGCCGCCCAGATCACGGCGTTCGGCACAAAGGCGAGCTGGGCGATCGTGAGCGAGGCGCCGCCGACGATGCCGGCCTGCAGGCTCTCGTAGAGGCCGATCATGGTCGTGTAGTGCACCATCACGACGACGGCGACCACGACCGCCGAGACGGCGAGCAGCGCGGCGACTGCCGCTGTGCCCGCACGCAGCGAGACGTCGAGCACGGAGCGGACGATCTGCGGGAGCAGCGCGAGGCGGGCGCGTACCGCGCGGCTCGCGGCATCCTGCTCGGCGGTCGGCAGATCGGCCTGGCCGGTCTCGGAGCCCGTGACGACACCGGCCGCGTAGACGAGGGTGGGAAGGAGGATGCCCTGCCAGAGGGAGGGGTGCACGCCGGGGGCCGAGGCGCTCAGCGTCACGAGGGCGGCGAGCGCCCCGTAGGCGATCACCGCCGAGAGCACGGCGAGCAGCCGGTACGGCGAGCGCGCGGCGCGGCGGCCGGTGCGCACCCCGAGCAGCACGGCGAGCAGGGCGAAGCCGAGGGGCGCGATCGTGACCGGGAAGGGGGCCTCGGCACCCGGCAGCGCGAGGGTCGCGACGAGACCCGGATCGAGCTGGACCGTGAGGTTCGCGCCGTTGCCGAGCAGCCAGACGTCGGCCGACGCCCGCCAGAAGACGAGCCAGTCGATCTGCAGCCCGTACTGCACGGCCCAGAGCACCGTGAGGGGAACGAGGGAGACGCCGATGCCGATGGCGACCACGATGAGCGCCTCGAGTGCGGCGAGCAGGGCTGTAGTCGTGCGATTCATCTGAGGGGGAGCCTACCCGGCCCGCTCACCCGCTCAGCCGACGGTGACCGGGGTGTCCGCTTGCGCGTCTTCGGGAACCTGGATGACGGGCCTCTGCAGGATCTCGCGCAGGGCGACGAGCAGGAGCGCGATCACGGCCGTCCAGACGATGAGCCCCACGGTGAGCGGGCGCACGAACAGGATGATCGCCGAGGCCCCGACGGCGATGACGACCGTCACGAGGGTGCGCTGCGTGTAGAGCCAGCGACCGAACCGGCCCGTGCCGAGCCCGCGGCTGTCGCCCAGCCTGCGCAGGGCGTCGGCGCCGCTCGTCGCGAGGCCGCGCAGGGCCCGGGGAACCCGGTAGGGCCCGCCGAACCAGGCGATGATCGCGACGGTGAACGCGACGACGGCCACCGCGACGGTCGTGTTCGCCATCGACACGACGACCGTCTCGTAGATGACGGTCGCGGCGTCGGAGGGGATGATCGACGGCGACACGGTCGCCACGAAGACGATCCGGCCGATGCCGATCCCGCTTCCGAGCACGACCATCACGGCTCCGAGGCCGGCCGCCGTCCAGATGAGCGCCGTCGTGCGCCTGAGCGCGACGACGACCCCGGCGGCGAGGAGGACGAGCGCGATCCAGGGCAGCCAGATGCCCACGGCCACCGCGATGCCGTAGCCGAGCTGCACGCTCGTCACGGAGTCCGACTGGGCGATCACGATGCTCCGGTCGACGGTCGGGATGCTCGAGGCGAAACCCACGCCGTTGTCGACGAGCCGCTGTTTGACCTCTTCGATGATCGGGCCGAGCTGCAGCTCGATCTCTCCGCGGCCGGTGACGCCCACCGCGGCGCTCGGGTCGTTCTGCAGGGTCGCCAGCAGCTGGGTGTGCGTTGTGCGCAGCGCCTGCTCCCAGATGTCGGAGAAGGCCTCGGATGCCACGAGGTTCTCGACCACGGAGGCGACGAGCGATTGCAGCCCCTGCGCCGCCGGGCCCTCCAGCAGCTGCAGGGCCGAGGACGCCGCGGGCGGCAGGCTCAGCGAGTCGAGCCCCTCGAAGACCTGCTTCGTGAGCCCCGGGATGTCGACCTGCTCGTTGATGACCGTGACGACCTCGTCGGCCACGAAGGACTGCACGGCAGGATCGTCGGCGAGCGGGGCGAAGGTCGTCACGAAGGCGTCTGTGTCGGTCAGCTGCGCGCGGGCGAAAGTGGAGAGCACGGCGACGGGGGCGAGCACGAGACCGATCACGATGAGGAAGACGGAGAGCACCGTCCAGCCCCTGCCGCGGGGCTTGCGCACGGCGGCCTCGGCCCGGGGCAGCTCGAGGGTGGGATTCGCGTCGCCCGCGGCATCCGCCCGCTCGCGCAGCGCGGCGTTCTCGGCTTCGAGGCGGGCGATCGTCGCCTGCAGCTCGCTCATCGTCGTGCGCGCCATCCTGGACTCCCCGTGTCGATTGCTGCCCACTCTAGCGCCCGGGGGCCGCCCGGATCAGGGGAGTCGTGGCACCCGAATGGGTGACGGAACGCACCGCCGGCGATCAGTGGATGAGCGAGTTGAGCCCGATCATCACAACGCCGAAGGCCGCCGTGCCGAGCCCGCCGAGCACCCGCGCCCACCACACGCTGCCGCGCCGCATAAAGGCGAGATAGCCCAGCACGGCCAGCACGAGCGTGCCCACCCAGAGTGCGATGAGGAAGGCCGTCTCCTCATCGACGAGGCCGAAGACCCCCGTCAGAAGGGCGATCGCGGGCAGCACGAGCGGGATGAGCATCCGCGACTCGCGGTGGAAGGCCTCGCCGATCGATCGGCCGATGGGCTGCTCGCCGCGGGCGTGGATCGCGAAGGTCGCCGCGTAGACGTGGGCGAGCCAGAAGATCACGACCGTGACGACCGTGAACAGCAGCACCTCGAGGTCGGTGTCGTCGTCTGCGCCGATGCCGATGACGGCGCTCACGAGGATCGTGCCGTAGATCGCCTGCTCGCTCACGTAGTTGCGATGCAGCACCGACACCGCCTTCGCGCCCAGACGCCCGCTCTCCTCGCTCACGGTGCGAGTCTAGCGGCGGGCGGCGCGGCGCGCCCGGGCCCGGCGCACGGCCTTGTCGAGCTCGACCACGACCGGGAAGACGAGCGCGAGCACGAAGCACAGCAGCCACTGCGCGGGCGAGAGCGGCACCGTCTGCAGCGTCTCGGTGAAGACCGGGAACTCGGTCGACATCATGAGCAGCGCGACCGGCACGAGCATCAGCAGCACGGGGCCGAGCAGCGGGCTGTTGAGCCCCGACTCCGGGTCGCGCCGCAGCGTGATGCCGCCGAAGCCGTAGGCGAGCGCCTGCACGACGAAGACCATGGTGACGGATGCCGAGGCCACGCCGAGCTGCGGGCGATCCGGCCCGAACAGCAGCGGCACGAGCGTCGGCAGCAGGATCGCGAGGGCGTAGACGAGCCACTGCAGCAGCGAGCCGGGGCTCGCGATCGACGCCGTCAGGTCGCGGGGCGGCCTCGACATGAGGTCGGGCGCGGGGCGGTCGGTCATGATCGTGACGACCGGGACGACCGAGAAGAAGAAGGCGAGGAAGAGCACCATCGCCGGGGTCATCGGCACGCCCTCGGCGATGCCGAGGATCGAGGAGATCAGGAACAGCAGCACGAGCGCGAGCAGGGTCGACATCTGATAGCGCACGTAGGCGACGATCTTGTCGTAGACCTCCCGGCCGATGCGGATGCCGGCCACGAGGGTGCCGAAGTTGTCGTCGGTGAGCACGAGGCGGGCGGCCTGCTTGGTCACGGCGCTGCCGCTGCCCATCGCCACCCCGATGCTCGCCGCCTTGATGCCCGCGGCGTCGTTGACCGCGTCGCCCGTCATCGCGACCACCTCGCCCTCGGCCTTGAGCGCCTCGACGAGCCGCAGCTTGTCCTCGGGGCTCACACGCCCGAAGACGTGCACGTCGGGAAGGGTCCGGCGCATCTCCTCGTCGCTCTGGGCGCGGAACCGGGCGCCCGTCATCGCACCCGGCTCGAGGCCCAGCTCGGCGCCGATGGCCGCGGCGGTCACGATGTGGTCGCCCGTGATCATGCGCACCGAGACGCCCGCCGAGCGCGCTTCGGCGATCGCGGCCTTCGCCGAGGGGCGCAGCGGGTCGATGAGCCCGAGCAGGCCCACGAAGGTCAGCTCGCCGACCTGCCCCATGGGGTCGGCGAGGATGCCGTCGAGCGCCTCGTCGGGGAACACCCGCATCGCGAAGGCGAGCACCCGCAGGCCGCGGGAGGCGAGCTGCCGGTTGGCCTCCTCGATGTCGGCGCGGCGTTCGGCGAGGTCGACGCGGGAGCCGTCGGAGGTGAGGGCCGTCGAGCAGCGGTCGATGACGACATCCGGGGCGCCCTTCACGAGGCCGACGACGGTGTCGGCGCCGTCGAGCGGAACCCGGTGGTAGGTGGCCATGAACTTGTACTCGGAGTCGAACGGCACCTCGGCCAGGCGCGGGTACTCGCGCCGGGTGAGCACTTCGTCGACGCCGAGCTTGGCGGCGAGCACGACCATCGCAGCCTCGGTCGGGTCGCCCACGACCTCGCCCGCGTCGGAGACCGTCGCGTCCGAGACGAGGCACAGCGCATAGGCGAGCTGGGTGAAGTCGGGCACCTCGCGCCCGGCCGCGCCCAGCACCCGGCCGCTCTTCCCGTAGCCGTCGCCCTCGACGCTGAACCACTCGCCGCTCGCGAAGAGCTCGGTCACGACCATCTCGTTGAGCGTGAGCGTGCCGGTCTTGTCGGTCGCGATCGCGCTCGTCGCGCCCAGGGTCTCGACGTCGGCGAGGTTGCGGATGATCGCCTTGCCGTCGGCGAGCTTCTTCGCGCCGTAGGCGAGCATCGTCTGCACGAAGGTGGGCATGCTCGTGGGGATCGACGAGATCGCCACGGTCACGCCGAGCAGCACGAGATCGGCGACGGGCAGTCCGCGCAGCGCGCCGATCACGAGCATGAGGGCGACCGCCACCCAGGCGACGATCGCGACCCGCGTGGTGAGCGCCGCGAGCTCGATCTGCAGGGGCGAGTCGACCCGCTCCACCTCGGTGAGCAGGGTGGCGATGTGCCCGATCTCGGTCGACATGCCCGTCTGCGTGACGACGAAGCGGGCGGTTCCGCGCGAGACCGTCGTGCCCTGGAAGAGCATGTTCGAGCGGTCGCCCAGCGCGACCTCGGCGCCGGCATCGCCTCCCGCGCCGCCGGCTCCCGTGCCGTCGGCGATCGCGAGCGGATCCTTCGCGACCGCGGCGCTCTCCCCCGTGAGGGCGGCCTCCTGCACCTCGAGGCTCGCCGACTCCAGGATGCGGCCGTCGGCGGCGATGAGGTCGCCGGCCTCGACCGTCACGATGTCGCCCGGCACGAGCTCCTCGGCGTCGATGCTCGCGGGCCGGCCGTCGCGCACGACCCGCACCCGCTCCACCTGTTCGGCCGCGAGCGTGTCGACGCCCGCGCGCGACGAGAGCTCCTGGCGGATGCCGAGCACGAGGTTCACGGTCACGAGCACGGCGAGCACGAGCGTGATGCCGTACTGCCCGATCAGGATCGCGGCCGCCGCCACGACGATGAGCATGATGTTCATGGGCGCGCGCAGGATCGTGAGAACCACGAGCGCCATCGACGGCGGCCTGCGGGCGGTCAGGCGGTTGGGGCCGTGCGAGGAGAGACGGGCGGATGCCTCGGCAGCGCTCAGACCGGATGCCGCGTCTGAGCCCAGGGAACGCGCGACCTCGTCGCCGCCGCGCCGGTAGGCCGCGGCATCCGTCGCCGTCGTCGTCTGCGTCTGGTCGCCCATGGATCCCCCCGGAGTCGTTCTCGCACCATGCTAGAGCCACCTCCCCGGCCCACGACGACGGAGATCCCACCCCCGATCGGGTCGCGCTCGAGGAGCGGTGCCGAGAGGGAGAGGGATCTCCGTCGTCGTGACGAGGCCTTAGAGGCCCGTGATGATCTCGCGCATGAGGTCGGCGGTCTCGCTCGGCGTCTTGCCGACCTTGACGCCGGCGGCCTCGAGGGCCTCCTTCTTGGCCTGGGCGGTTCCCGCGGAGCCCGAGACGATCGCGCCCGCGTGACCCATGGTCTTGCCCTCGGGGGCCGTGAAGCCCGCGACGTAGCCGACGACCGGCTTCGTGACGTTCGCCTTGATGAACTCGGCCGCGCGCTCCTCGGCGTCGCCGCCGATCTCGCCGATCATGACGATCGCCTTCGTCTCGGGGTCGGCCTCGAACGCGGCGAGCGCGTCGATGTGCGTCGTGCCGATGATGGGGTCTCCGCCGATGCCGATCGCCGTCGAGAAGCCGATCTCGCGCAGCTCGTACATCATCTGGTAGGTCAGGGTGCCCGACTTGGAAACGAGGCCGATCGGGCCCTTGCCCGTGATGTTCGCGGGCGTGATGCCCACGAGCGACTCACCGGGCGTGATGATGCCGGGGCAGTTCGGCCCGATGATGCGGGTCTTGCCGCCCTTCTCGCCGGCATAGGCCCAGAACTCGGCCGAGTCCTGCACGGGAACGCCCTCGGTGATGATGACGAGCAGCGGGATCTCGGCGTCGATCGCCTCGATCACGGCGTCTTTCGTGAAGGCCGGGGGCACGAAGGCGATGGAGACGTCGGCGCCGGTCTTCTCGATCGCCTCGGCGACCGTCGCGAAGACGGGCAGCTCGACGTCGCCGTGGGTGACGGTGGTGCCGGCCTTGCGGGCGTTCACGCCGCCGACGACCTGGGTGCCGGCCTTGAGCATCAGAGCCGTGTGCTTCGAGCCCTCGCCGCCGGTGATGCCCTGGACGATGACCTTGGAGTCCTTGTTGAGGTAAATCGACATGTCTGTTCGTCCTTACTTACTTCGAAGCCAACTCGGCGGCCTTGTCGGCGCCTTCGTCCATGCTGAGGGCGAGGGTCACGAGCGGGTGCGCCGCGTCCTCGAGGATCTTGCGGCCTTCGTCGACCTTGTTGCCGTCGAGGCGCACGACGAGCGGCTTCGTCGCCGAGTCGCCCAGGATGCCGAGTGCCGCGACGATGCCGTTGGCCACCGCGTCGCACGCCGTGATGCCGCCGAAGACGTTCACGAAGACGCTCTTGACCTGCGCGTCGCCGAGGATGACGTCGAGCCCGTTGGCCATGACCTCGGCCGACGCTCCGCCGCCGATGTCGAGGAAGTTGGCGGGCTTCACGCCGCCGTGCTTCTCGCCCGCGTAGGCGACCACGTCGAGAGTCGACATCACGAGGCCCGCGCCGTTGCCGATGATGCCGACCTCGCCGTCGAGCTTCACGTAGTTGAGGTCGTTGGCCTTCGCCTTCGCCTCGAGCGGGTCGGCTGCATCCTTGTCTTCGAGCGCCTCGTGCTCGGGGTGACGGAAGCCGGCGTTCTCGTCGAGCGAGACCTTGCCGTCGAGGGCGACGATGTCGCCCTCCTCGGTCAGCACGAGCGGGTTGACCTCGACGAGCGTCGCGTCCTCGCCCTTGTAGACGTTCCAGAGCTTCACGAAGACGGGGGCGACCTTGTCGACGAGGTCGTCAGGGAAGTTCGCCTGGCGGGCGATCGCCGTGGCGGTCTCGAGGTCGATGCCTTTAATCGGGTTGACCTCGATGCGGGCGAGCGCGTCGGGGCGCTCGACGGCGAGGATCTCGATCTCCATACCGCCCTCGAAGCTCGTGAGCGAGAGGTACGAGCGGTTGGCCCGGTCGAGCAGAACCGAGAAGTAGAACTCCTGGGCGATGCGTGCACCGCCGGCGACCATCACGCGCTTGACGGTGTGGCCCTTGATGTCGAGGCCGAGGATGTCGCGAGCAGCAGCCTCTGCGTCATCCGGAGTCTTGGCGACCTTCACGCCACCCGCCTTGCCGCGCCCGCCGACCTTCACCTGAGCTTTGACGACGACCACGCCGCCGAGCTTCTCGGCCGCTGCACGCACCTCCTCGGGGGTGTCGGCGACGATGCCCGGGAGCACCGGGACCTCGTAGCGTTCGAACAGGTCTCTGGCCTGGTACTCGTATAGATCCACGGTTTTCCTTGTCCGGTGGGTTCGCGGCGCTGGGCTGGTGGCTTCTGCCGCGCTTTTCTGACGTGATGGTAGGCACAATCAGGCGTGTCGATTTAGCTCGACGCCGAGATATTTTCGCCAGGAGAACTCTACCCCTTGCGGGTGGCGGGCACGTAGACCGGCAGGCCCGCGACAGGGCGGCGCCCTCCGCGACAGCGGACGACCACACCGCCCCGACACGGCGTTCGACGGCGGAGCCGGAGGCTGCGGCGACGACCTCCTGCTGCTCGCCGGCTTCGTGGAGACGCGCGGACCGCGTGCGTCCTCCTCTCGCCGGCGAGCAGCAGTGGCCTGCCATTCCGCTATTCGAGCGTCACATCGTCGAACCAGGCCGTTCCCGTTCCGTTCAGCCGCGCTCCGATCGTGGCGTATGCGGCGTTCGCGGGAGACGTCACCGTCGCAGACACCTGCGTCCAATCGTGGGTCGCGCTCAGCACATCCGTGTAGGTGCTCGTCCCGATCCAGTTGCCGGCCGCATCCGCGAAACCGATCGCCCAATAGGCGCCCTCCCCCGTCGGGCTGGAGACCGAGTCGGTGCGCACCCATCCCTCGAGCGTGTAGCTCGTCGACGCCTCGACCGGGACGCGATTCCCGTCGCGGTTGACACCGCCGAACGCGGATGACGCGTTCGTCACGCGAAGCGACCTCGATCCTCCGTGCACCTGATCGGTCGCCCACGTGATCGCGGGCGAACCGGACCACGAGAACGTGTCCCAGCCGTTCGCGTCGATCGGGTCGGACTCGAAGCCGCTGTTCGAGACGACCGGGCCCGCGCCCGAGGCGAGCGTCATGTCGTCGTACCAGACCGTGCCCGATCCGTTGAGGTGCACGTACAGGTTCATATTGGCCGCGTTCGGCGCCGCTGTGAAGGTATGGCTGACCTTGTTCCAGTCGTTCGTCCCGAGCTCCTGCGGGCTGTCCCACCGGGTGCCGGAGATGACATTGCCGAGGGAGTCCAACTGCTCGGTCCACACCCAGGCGCCGGTCCCCGACACGGAATCGGTCTTCATCCACCCTCCCAGGGTGTATGTCTCGGACGGGCCGATGGAGATCTTGTTCGTGTAGTCGCGATTGAACCCCGCGTTCACGCCGGTGCCCGACACCTTCGCCG
Source organism: Compostimonas suwonensis (assembly GCF_002797855.1). Taxonomy (GTDB): domain Bacteria; phylum Actinomycetota; class Actinomycetes; order Actinomycetales; family Microbacteriaceae; genus Compostimonas; species Compostimonas suwonensis. The sequence continues at coordinate 74,943 of NZ_PGFB01000003.1, read as the reverse complement.
AATACAGGCCGCTGCGCTTCTGGTCGGTCGCCCAGCTGAGCGAGGCGTTGCTGTTCCAGTCCTGCGTTCCCCAGCCGTTCGCGTCGAGCGGGTTGAGCTCGAAGCCGCCGTTGGACATCAGGTTGCCCGCACCGCCGCCGCCGATGCCGCCGTTGGCGGCGAACTCGCTGTACGTGGCGGCCATGTCGGAGAGGCCGACGAACTTGTAGTTGCGTCCCTGCGGGTCGGCCCCGAGGGCGTCGGCGATGTCCTTCGCCTTGTCGTAGTAGCTGCCCGTCTCGCTGAAGGGCGCACCCATCGTCACCATCATGAACAACGGCGCACCCGGGTTCTGGCCCGCATAGTCCTGAATGCCGGCCACGACGTCCTCGGCCGGCGCGTCGTACCCGAAGTTCCAGGTGCCGAGCACGGCGGTGTCGGAGCGCAGCGTCGCCGGGTGCGCCGGGATCTGGCTGTTGGTGTAGCCGATCGCGACACCGTCCCAGCCGACGAGGTCGGAGCGTTGCGAATCCTCCTGCGAGTGCACCGTCCAGACCGTGTGGATATCGCTCAGGTCCGCGTACTGCCTCCACTGCTCAGCAAGAGCGGTCAGGCCCGTATCAGTGGATCTGTTGACCTTGTCGGCCCAGCCGATGGTCAGATCGCTGCCCTCCGGGAGGTTCTCGGCGAAGTAGTTGTACACCGGCGGCGCCAGGTTCGCCAGCTGGGGTGCGATCGACCAGGTGATCGGCACCTCCCCGAAGCTCGACGTGCGCTCCTGCGTGAACTCCGAGAACATACCGCGGTAGACGCAGTGCAGTGCGTCGCCATCCGTCAGCATCAGGCCGACGTAGACGTCGTTGGCGCCCACCGTGTCGGCGACCGGGTCGGGCAGATCGATGTCGCTGTCCGGGAACGACCCGTAGACGCTGAAGTCCGACAGGCCGTTCCCGCCGAGCACGTAATACGACGTGCCGTCGAGCACCGCCGGCGTCTCGCCGAAACCGGTTCCGCCCGGGTGGGTGGGAATCCAGCCGAGGATCGCCGTCTCGCCGTCGACGTAGTTGTCCAGCAGCCCCATCAGCGCGGCGTCGTCGTCGGCGTCGACCATGTTGATGTCGAACGCGAATCCGTTGGTCGCGACGGCATAGTCGATGGGCCCCTCATTGAAGGCACGGATGTCGAGATAGCTGTCCGCGCCGAGCGAGAAGACCGATCGCAGATCTTGGTTCGACCCCGCCCAGTAGTTCTCGACAGACCAGTTCAGCACCTCGAAGTCGTCGTCGAAATCGTAGTCCCGGAGGTCCTCGAGAACCGGGAAGCTGTACCCCCACGAGACGAGGTCGTCTCGGAGATCGGGCGAAACGGCGAGCGCCCCCGTCTGCGCAGCGATCGTCACGGCCGCGCCGAACGTGGCGACGTCGACGTCTCCGGTCGCCGTCGGATCCCAGATCACCACACCGTTGATATACCCCGAGTACTGGTCGACCAGGGCGCGAAGGCCCCCGTTCTCGCCGCTGCTGCGCGCGAGCGCAGTACGCGGAAGGTCTGTGAGCTCATCCGTGTTGGTGATCCAGTCCTCCTGCACGTTCCAGTTCTTTCCCCCGATCTCGTGCAAGGCGTCGATCGCGTCGTTGAGCAGATAGACCTTGTTCGTGGCGGTGCGGTTCACCAGGCCCTGCAGCACGCGTGCAGTGGCGACGGCGTCCGTGGAGTCACCGCCTGTGTACTGCACGCGCATGTCGAGCGTCGTCAGCGCCGTCGCCTGCGGCACCTTGGTGAAAAGAGGGTCGGTCAGCCTCGGTGTCGAGGCGATGGCCGACTCCGCCGTTCCTTGGACGATCGGCACCACCCCGAGCAGTGCGACGAGCACGGCGAGTGCCGTCGTGTGAGATAACCAGCGCTTCATTGCCTGTCTCCTTCTCCTTGAGGGTCCCGCGTCGATGCAGGGGCCCAGGTCTTAAGCGGGTGCGCCGGGGATGGTGCTCTCCGCGAGGTCACGGTCGCTGTCCGACGGTGTCGCGAGGCCGGAGCGCGCGTTCGACATGATCCGCACGCCGAATGACGGAACCCACTCCGGTTCCCGGTCGCCCGTGAGCAGATCCGTGCCGTGATCGCGAACCCGCGCGGCGACGGAGCCGTGGTTGATCAGGAAGACGAGCCCGCCGCGCTCGACGCGTTCGAGCGCGGGATCGATGGGCTCGACGCCCTGGGTGACGCCGATCGCCACGAGGAGCTCGCGCATGGCTTCGCGGTCGGGCTGGGTGGCGACGTACCAGGCGACCCCGTGACCGCGCTCGTTCCGCGTGACGGCAGGGTGGCCGTTCGCAGGGCCGGAGTCGAACTCGGCGACGGCCGATGCCGTGTCGGTGTGGAGCACCTCTGCCCAGCTCGACCCCATGAGCCGTCTGCCGGCCGGCCCGCGAAACGACACCGACGGCGCCTCCTCGCGCTGTTCCCAGAGGTCGGCTCCCGCGGGCGGAGTGAACTCCTCGATCCAGATGCCGAGGGTGTGGGCCAGGGGTCCCAGGTAGCCGTCGCGGCGGACGCGGAGGACCTCGTCCACGACCGCCGTCTGATAGGTGGCGACCAGAGTGCCTCCTGAGAGCACGAAGCGGTCGATCGACTCGGCCGCCTGATCCGTCATCGTGAACGTGCTCGGCGTGATCACGACATCGAAACGCGACAGATCGTCGCCCGCCCGCACGAAGTCGACGGGCACGTCGTTCTGCCACAACGGCAGGTACCACGCGAACACGTGCCGGAGATAGTCGTGCGCGGTGGGGAGGTGCTCCTGCTCGATGGCCCACCACGACGGCCAGTCGAACACGATCGCCACCCGGGCCCCCAGGCCGTTGAGCCCCACATCGAGATCGGCGCCGAGTGCGGAGAGCCCCTGCAGCTCCGCCCCGAGTTCGCGGACCTCCCGCCACACGCGCGAGCGCGTGTGAGCGTGGGGAAGCATCGCGGAATGGTACTGCTCGGCTCCGCCCGCCGACTGGCGCCACTGGAAGAACAGCACCGAGCGCGCGCCGCGGGCGACGGCCTGCAGGGACCATGCGCGCATCTGCCCCGGCGCCTTGGGCTGGTTCGCCGCTCGCCAGTTGACGGCGCTCGCGGCCTGCTCCATCAGCATCCACGGCCGCCCGCCGGAGAGCGACCGCATGAGATCCCAGTTCATCGCGGCGTATGCGGCGGCGTCGGGGTCGGCCGGATCCGGATACGCATCGTTGGACACGATGTCGACCTCGCGCGCCCAGGTCCAGTAATCCGCTCGCTTGAAGAAGCCCATGAAGTTCGTGGTGAGCGGGATGCCCGGCGAGAGTTCACGGACGATGGCGACCTCGCCCCGATAGCACTCCATGAGCTCGTGGGTCGAGAAGATGTCGAAGTCCTGGAGCTGCATCGGGTTGCCGTGCGTCGACGTCACACGTGGGGGGAGGATCTCAGCGAAGCTGTCGTATCTCTGGGACCAGAACGTCGTGCTCCACGCGGCGTTGAGCTCGTCGACGGTTCCGTAGCGGTGCTCGAGCCAGTCGCGGAAGGCCGCTGCCGAGACGTCGCAGTAGCAGTGCGAGTTGTGACCGCCGTACTCGTTGTTGATGTGCCAGAGCTCGATCGAGGGATGGGCCGCGTAGCGCGACACGAGGGCTCGCGTGAGTCGGAGGCTCGCCTCGCGGTACACCGGTGAGCTCGGGCAGTACTCCTGGCGGCTCCCCTGGCTCAGTCGGGTGCCGTCGGCGCGTACCGGGAGCATCTCGGGATACCGGGTCGTGAGCCACGGCGGCGGGGAGGCCGTGCCCGTTGCGAGGTCGACCCCGATGCCTGCTGCGCCCAATCGCGCGATCAGCTCGTCGAGCGCGCTGAAGTCGAACTCGCCCTCACGCGGCTCGATGATCGCCCATCCGAAGACGTTGATCGTCACGAGGTTGACACCTGCGACACCCATGAGGGCGATGTCCTCCTCCACGGTCTCGGAGTCCCACTGCTCGGGGTTGTAATCGCCGCCGTACCAGATCTTCATGCGCGTGCTCCGCTCGTGCTCTCGAGGGCGGCGACGTAGCTCGTATAGGTGGCGAACAGATCCGCGGCGCCGAGGAAGTGGTACGAGCGCCGGGGGTCGTTCTCGAGCAGGGCGCGCAGTTCGGATGCGCGGCGCGAGAAGTCCGCGGCCTCGTCGAACTCCGCCCCCAGGTTCACCACCAGGAACAGCGGCCCGTCAGCCGTCGCCGACAGGGCTCGGAGGCCGTCGGCGGTCTCCTCGACCTCGTTCGCCCCGAACGACCAGGTGCCGATGACCGGAACCACGGGATTCGCCGCGCTCAGGCGTGCTTCCTCTCGGCTGTCGGCGTAGCCGATGATGAGCCCGTCCCAGGGATGTGCCGGGAGCAACTGGCTCTCCTCGCCCGAATGAACGGTCCAGAGTGTGCGGATTCCCGCCCGAACGCTGCGGGCGTAGACATCGTCCACGGCGGTCTGGAGATCGGAATCGTACGGGGTCTGGATCTTGTTCGCCCATGCAGCCGCGAAATCGCTGCCCTCGGGAAGCTGCCTGTCGAAATAGTCGAACAGCGGGGGTGCGAGCTCGGCGAGCGCGGGCGAGATCGTCCACGTGATGGGAGTGGCCCCGAAGGTGTCGTCCCGGCGCTGGGAGAACGCGGAGAACATCCCTCGGTACACGCAGTGCAATGCGTCGCCGTCTGTCGCGATCAGCGCGATCACCGTGTCGCGTTCGCCGATCGGGATGGAACGCCCGGCGCCGGGCGTTCGGGCCGTGGGCGGGTAAGACGCGAACACGCTCAGGTTCGAGAAGCCGTTCACTCCGATCACATACGACGAGGTGAGGTTCAGGCACTGCGGCATCTCGGCGAAGCCGTAGACGACAGGATGCGTCGGCACCCAGCCGAGGATCGCCGTCCGCCCCGCCGGATAGCGGGACAACAGGTCGAGTAGGGCGTGATCGTCGTATCCGTCGACCATGTCGAGGTTGAAGCAGAAGCCGTTCACCGCCACGGCGTAGTCGATGGGCCCCTCGTTGAAGACGTCGTTGCTCCACCAGTTGTCGGCCCACTCCTGGATTCCCTGCCACCCGTCGAGGCCGAGCGAGAAGACGACGTTGAGCGTGGTGTCGGAGGTCGCCCAGTACTCGCGAACGCTCCACTCGACCACCTCGTGGTCGCTGCGGAAGCCGTGGTCGCGCAGGTCCTCGATCACGGGGAGGTCGATCCCCCAGCCGCGGAGCTCATCGAGGAGCTCCGGGGAGACCGGAACCGCCTCGCGCTGCGACGCGATGGTGACCGCCGCGCCGAAGGTCGCCATCGCGACCTTCCCCCGTCGACGCGGGTCCCACACGACGACGCCGGTGACGGTGTCGCCGTAGACCTCGAGCAGCCGACGGAGCCCGCCGTCCCTGTGCCGATGACGGACCAGTTCCGTCGTCGGCAGCGATTCCAGCTGCGGCAGCGCCCGGAGCCAGTCGCGCTGCACCTCCCACTCGGCGCCGCCGATCTGATGGGTGATGTCCGAGCAGGAGTTGTAGAGGTAGAGCTTCTCTGCACCGCGTCGGTTCACGAGACCCTGGAGCACTTTCGCCGCCGCGGCGGCATCAGGAGTGTCACCGTCGGGATGCCCGACGCGCACGTCGAGGGTCACGAGGGATTCGGGAGCCGTCCCCGCTCGCGGGAAGAGCTGCGGGTCGACCGGGGCGGCCGAGCTGTCTGCGGGCGGGGTCATACTGTCCATTCACTGATCGAGAAGCATTGGATTCGCAGCTCGCCGGAGCCGTCTACCGGGAACGCGATGCCGGGATCGCGATGCGGCATCCTCACATGGGTTGCGGAGTTCGTCTCGTCCCCGTTGAGGAACTGGAACGCCCGCCACACCCCATCGCGGTAGCCGCCCGTCTGCGCGCCGCGAACCGTGGCGGAAGCCGGCGAGACGACCGTGAGGCAGTATCCGGATCCGATCGCGACGAAGGTGCCGTCGTCCTCACGGAACACGATGCCCCAGCCGCCTGGCCCGGAGCCCGGGGCATCGGCGCGGTCGGGTCCGATCCGGAACACGACGTCGTCGAGCGCACGCTCGATCGTCTCATCGGCCCGGATGCCGAAGCCGATGCAGCGACCGGCCTCCCGCGCGCGGCCGAGGGGCGTTCGGACGTTCGACAGGGCGCGATACGCCCCCCGGAGGGCGACAGCGTGCTCGCTCTCGCTGTCGAGCCCGTCGGCGCCGAACGGGGAGACCAGGCTCGCGCCGAACTCGCCGAGCGCGATGTGGATGTCTGCGATCGAGCTGACGGTCGGCGGCATCTCCGGGATCAGGAGGATGCCGTCGTTGACCGCGGCGAACATCCTGCACCACTCCGCGAAGTCGCCGTGGTAGATGTCCGGCGCCAGCACGAGTCCGGGTGCGAGCGCCGACCAGACCGGAGCGACGGGCACGAGCGGCCCCCCGCTCGGGTAGAGACCCGGTCGGTTTCCGCCCGCGAACGCGATGGACTCCGGGGCCTCGTCGGAGTCGAGCCAGGCGTTGACGAACATGGGGACGTCGTAAGCGCCCCGCCCCTCGGACGCGACGGCGGCGATGTGGCGTGCGTATCCAGCGGCCATGAACAGCTCGTCCGTTTCCGGATCTCCATCGAGCAGGTCCTGCCATGTCGGGGCGCGATGTGCTCCCTCGAGGACGCGCACGGCCTCCCGCACTCGAGGTCGCAGCACTCCGCGGTCGCGCAGGAGCGATTCGAGCACGACCTCGGGAATCGGCTCAGCGAGCGCGCGGCCCGCTGGCTCCGAATGATCGCGGCTGGCGCCCAGGACACCGACCTCGTTCTCGACCTGCACGGCGACCACCGTCTCCTTGCCGGGATCGAGTTGTGCGAGGCGGCTCATGACCTGGCGGAAGGCGGTCCGCTCAGCGAGCCCGAGCTCGTGGGAGAACGGCGACAGTATCGCGAGCGCCCGCCCGTCGCCTGTCCGGACAGCGGGAAACCGCGCGGGATCGTCCTGCACCCAGGAGGGTGCGTAGCTCGACACGCCGTTCTTCCAGCTCCCGAACCACAGGGGGATGAGACGGAGGCCGACCTCTCGCACGGTCGCGACCATCGCGTCGACGATCTCGACGTCGAACCGCCCCTCCTCCGGCTCCACGAGCTCCCAGGCGATCGGCGCAAGCACGACGTCCGCTCCCAGGCCGGCGACGCGCCCGATGCGTTCGGCGATCAGCTCGGGAGAACTGGCCGATGAATTGTGCAGCTCCGCGCCGAGGAGATACGGCGCGAAAGCGGTGAGCCACGGTGCGGGCATCCAGTCTCCGATCACTTCATTGTGCTTCGTGATGTCTTACACCTCACGATGCGTCTGTCACATGACAGGATGCCCCGTCGTTGACCTTGACGCTATAACGAATGCGTCGATCATACAAAGAAATTCAGGAGATGAGGGCCAATATCTTGAGATCTTCGGATCGTTCAGGCCTTCGGGTTGACGATCACGGCGGCATTCATCTAGAGTGACCGTCACGTGACAGGAGTCCAGATGACAGCAAAACGCCCGACCATGAGATCGGTCGCCGAGGTGGTGGGGGTCTCCCACCAGACCGTCGCCCGAGTCCTCAACGGCGACACGACGGTGGTGGAGTCGACCCGGCAGCGAGTTCTCGCAGCGGCCGCGGAGCAGAACTACGTCCTCACCACCGCCACGCGGTCGACCCAGGCCCGCTCCACCTCGAAGATCATCGGCGTGATCGCACCGTACGGCGCCGACGCGCTGTTCAACGATCCGCACCTGCTCGGGGTCGTGCACGGCGCGACCCGGGCGATCGCCGCCCGCGGCCACAAGATGCTCCTGTCCCTGCCCGCCACCGAGCACGACCGCACGAACGTCTTCGCCGACGCCCTCGCCGAGCGGATCACCGACGCGATGATCGTCGAAGCGGGTGTGGGCGAAGAAGGCTTCGCCGACATCGTGAAGGCGGGGTATCCGATGATCGTGATCGGTTACACGACGCACGAGGTCGCCTCCGTGCGCGGCGACGACGAAGGCGGCATGTACGCCCTCACCCAGCACCTCCTGGCCCTCGGCCATCGGCGCATCGCGGTCATCGACGGTCCCGAGGAGGATCGTCTTGTACTCGCGTCTCGTCGGGCGGGAATCCAGCGGGCGATGAAAGACGCGGCGATCGGCGAGATCGTGGTCGTCGAACGCGGCGATTTCGGCACGGAGAGCGGCGAGGCGGCAGCAGCCCGCCTGATGAGCGCCGAGCAGCACCCGACTGCGATCATGGCGATGAACGACCGCATGGCGATCGGGGCCATGAACTGGCTGCAGCACAACGGATACAGCGTTCCCGGGGACATCTCGGTCACGGGCTTCGACGACATCCCGGCCGCAGCGCTCGTGAGCCCTGCGCTCACGAGCGTGCACGTCTCCTCCCCCGACCTCGGCGAGAAGGCCGCCGAGATCCTGCTCGACTCCGGCCTTCGGCCGACCGCGGGCACCACCGTACTCCCCGTGCGCCTCGTCGTGCGGGATTCAACCTCGCCGGCACGTCGCGGGTGAGCAGACGTGGCCTCAACACGGGTCACCCAGCCATTAACTCGAAGGAGAGTCCAATGTCGCATCGAACCATGGGGGCGAAGGCACTTGCCGTCGCCGCCGCCACAGCAGCGACGATCGCCCTCACCAGTTGCTCCGGATCCTCGGGCAACGACGCAGCGCTCGCACCCATCACCGACCCGCAAGCCGTCTCGGGAACGGTGAACGTGCTCGCCTGGCAGGGCTCGGATGGCCCGCTCAAGGCCGTGATCCCCGCTTTTGAGAAGGAGTACCCCAACCTCACAGTCAACCTCGAAGTCGTCGGATACGACGACGTGAGCACACGCCTCACCGTCGGCCTGCAGAGCGGGACGAATCTTCCCGACGTCGTGGGAGTCACCGTCGAGCGCATGAAGACCGTGACCGGCACGTTCCCCGACGGCCTCGTCGATCTGAGCACCTTCGGCCTCGACGAGCGGGAATCCGAGTGGGCTCCTGCGAAGTGGCCCGCTGCGACCGGTGACGACAACGAGCTCTTCGGCGTCCCGTGGGACATGGGACCGGTGGCCGTGTACTACCGCGCCGACCTGTTCGAGCAGGCGGGCATCGATCCCGCATCGATCGTCACCTGGGACGACTACCTGGCCGCCGGTGACAAGCTGCAGGATCTCGGGGTGAAGCTGTTCCCGCTCTCCGTCGCCAATTCGCAGCTCTACAGCTCTCAGTTGCAGCAGCTCGGAGAGAGCTACTTCACCGACTCCGGCGAGGTCAATCTCGACAGCGACGATTCGATCGCCGTCGCGACTCGGCTGCAGAAGGCCGTGCAGGGAGGCTACGCCGAGATCGTCAACAACGACGACGGCCTGACGACGGCGCTCAAGAGCGGTGCCGTCGGCAGCCTCATCATGCCCGTGTGGTACTCCGGCTCGTTCCAGACCAACCTGCCCGAGATGGCCGGCCAGTGGGGCGTCCTCACCCTTCCCGAGCTCGAGGACGGCGGCTCCCGCGCCTCCAATCAGGGCGGCTCCTATCTCGTCGTCCCCGCGAAGTCCTCGAACCCGCAGGGCGGCTACCTGTTCGCGACCTTCGCGCTCGGCACGGTCGACTCCGCGAACACCATGATGGAGCTCGGCAGCATGTCGTCACTGCTCGCCGCGCACAGCGAACCCGCCTTCACCGAGCCGGTCGACTACTTCGGCGGGCAGAAGGTCTACCAGCTGTTCGCCGACACGATCCCGGACATCGCCGCCGTGCCGTTCACCTCCGACTACGACAAGGCCGACCAGATCGTCATCGACGCGATGAACAAGATCGTCGTATCGAACGCCGACCCCGCGTCGACGATGAAGGACGCCGCGGCGCAGCTGCGGAATCAGATCGGTCAGTGATGCCGGGCGTCCTTCCGGACGCGACCGCCCGGGGAGCTGTGCAGAACGCACGGCTCCCCGGGGCCTCGCGCCCCTCTCGACGGAAGATCAACCATCGTTACCTCCTGTTCCTCGCACCAGCGCTCGTGCTCTTCGCGGTGTTCCAGGCCTATCCGATCGTGCGCAGCCTGATACTGAGCTTCCAGTCCCGCGAGGGAGGAGAACTCGCCTGGGTCGGTTTCCGTCAGTACGAGCGGCTCATCGGCGATCCCAACTTCTGGCTCGCCCTCGGCAATACGCTCATCATCCTGGTCATCCAGGTTCCCCTCATGCTGCTCATCGCGCTCGTCGTGGCATCGGCGCTGCGTTCGAGCTATGTGAAGCTGAAGACCGGCTTCCGGCTGATCTACTTCCTTCCGGCGGTCACCGCCCTGCTCGCGTACGCGATCGTGTTCCGCGCCCTGCTCAACGGCGATTCCGGTGTCGCCAACCAGATCATCGGCATGTTCGGAGTCGAGCCGATCAACTGGCTGGGCGATCCGTTCTGGGCGCGCGTGTCCCTCATCTCCGCGGTCACCTGGAGGTGGATGGGGTACAACATGGTCATCATGCTCGCCGGCATGTCCTCCATCGATCCGAGCGTGCGAGAGGCCGCCACGATGGATGGCGCGAACGCCGGGCAGACCTTCCGCTACATCACCGTGCCGCTGCTCAAGCCCGTCATCCTGTTCTGCGTCGTGACATCGACGATCGGCACATTGCAGATGTTCGATGAGCCCTACATCCTGACCCAGGGCGGCCCTGCCGGGGCGACGCTGACGATCGTGCTGTACCTGTATCGAACCGCGTTCAAGAGCCTCGACTTCGGCTATGCGTCAGCGATCGCCTGGGTCCTGGTCATCATCGTGATGATCATCGCGCTCATCCAGATGCGCCTTCTCCGCGACAAGGACGACGAATGACCGAGGCAGTGCTCCGATCCCCCTCCGCACCACGAGCTCAACGCCGCTCGGCGGGCGCCGTCATACGATCCATCGCGATCCACGTGGGACTCGTGCTGGGTGCCGCCATCAGCCTTTTCCCCATCTACTGGATGTTCGTGGCCGGCACCCGCCAGAGCGCGGACATCTACTCCGCACCACCGGCGCTTCTGCCGGGCGGCGAGCTCGCCGCCAACGTCACCACCCTGTTTCAGGACACGACGTTCGCCACCAACCTGCTCATGTCGATCGTCATCGCCGTCGTGTACACCCTGCTCGCCGGTCTCGTGGCCGCCATGGCGGGCTTCGCGCTGGCGAAGTACTCGTTCCGCGGGCGCCAGGCGATCCTCACTGTCATACTCCTGACGATGACGATCCCGTATCAGGTGACGCTCGTGCCCTTGTTCGAGCTGATGTCCAGCCTCGGATGGATCAACACCGCACAGGCCGTCATCCTGCCGTTCACACTCAACGCCTTCGGGGTGTTCTTCATGCGCCAGTCCTTTCTGGCGTTCCCCACCGAGCTCATCGAGGCGGCGCGTCTGGATGGTGCAGGTGACTTCAGGATCTTCTACCGGATCGCTCTCCCCTCGATCCGGCCCGCCCTCGCCGTGGTCGCCCTGCTGATGTTCATGTTCCAGTGGAACTCGTTCCTCTGGCCGCTCCTCGTGCTGACAGATCCGCAGCTGTACACGGCGCCGGTCTTCCTGGGCACCCTGGTGGGACTGAGCCAGACCGACTTCGGAGCTCTTCTCCTCGGCACCTCGATCACCACGATCCCGACTCTGATCTTCTTCCTCGTGTTCCAGAAGCAGTTCGTGTCGGGCATCCTGGCGGGAGCGCTGAAGTAGCCGGCGACCTCCTCCCTCCGGATGGGGCGCACGTCGCGAGGCGAACGGGCGCCGGCGCGTCCGTCGCCGTCCGGAACGGCCATATGGCGCATCCCGCAGGAGGGCGGCCCCGGCTGCTCGCGCTCAGACGTTGCGGCGGATGTACTTCATCAACCAGACGATCACGCCGATGATCAGCAGCGCGATGCCGAGCCAGAGCAGGAACTTGACGGCCTCGACGAAGATGCCGAGCGCAAGGAAGAGGATGCCGACGAGGATGAGCAACACGATGAGGATTCCCATTGCGCCAGTATGACCTGCCGGGCCTCTCTCAGACAGAGGGTTGACGCGCCGGGTACAGTGACACCACTATGCGCGGCATCCAGGACATCGGCGCAGAGGGCATCCTGCTCGCGGGGGGCGGGCGCGCCATCCTGCTGCAGATCGCGAACCCTGCGGTGGGCGCAGGAGTCGCCGCGCACAGCGACTTCGCGAACCGGCCGCTCGACCGCCTGCGCGGCACGATGACCTATCTCTATGCGATCGGCTTCGGCACGCCCGAGAACGTGGCCGAGGTGCGCAGGCGCGTCAACCGGGCGCACGGGCCCGTGCGCCGCAAGGCCGACGCGCACGGCGACGGCTACGACGCCTTCGACCCCGGGCTGCAGCTGTGGGTGGCCGCGACCCTCTACGACACCGCTTTGCAGATCTACGAGCGGGTCTACGGCGAGCTCGACGAGGAGTCGGCCGAGGCCTTCTACCGGCAGTACGAGGTCGTGGGCACGGCGCTGCAGGTGCCGGTCGGTTCGTGGCCGGCCGATCGGGAGGCGTTCCGGCGCTACTGGCGCCAGTCGGTCGCCGGGCTGACCGTCACGCCTGAGGCGCGCAGGGTCGCGTGGGATCTGCTGCACCCGCGCACGGCTCCGCTGTGGCTGAAGGCCGCCATGCCGCTCGCGAGACTGCTGACGGCGGGGCTGCTGCCGGACGAGCTGCGGGATGCCTACGGACTGCCGTGGTCTGCGGCATCCGCCCGCCGTTTCGAGCGGTTCTGGCGGGCCGCGGCCGTGATCTACCCACGATTGCCACGCCGCCTGCGCCACGCCCTCAAGAACCGCTACCTGCGCGCCCTCTGAACGCGGCGTCGTGCGCGCACGGCGGATGCCGCGGCGCACGACGTTCGTCGGGGCGCACCGAAGAACCTGCGCCGCGACGAACGGTGTGCGCCGCGAGACCGGGGGGGCAGCTGGCGCTAGATCTTCTCGATCGGGGCGATCTTGATGAGCAGCTTCTTGGTGCCCGCGGCGTCGAACTGCACGTGCGCGACCCGTTTGGTGCCCTCGCCCGTGACCGCGGTGACCCGGCCCTCGCCGAAATCGGTGTGACGGATGCGGTCACCCGCGAGCAGCTCGAGGTCGCCGTTGTCGCGCACCTGCCCCGTGACCCGGTTCGCCCACTCGGTCTTGACCTTGGGCTTCGGCGCGATCGACCCGCCCGTGCCGTAGCCGCCCGAACCGGAACCGTGGCCGCCGGAGCCGTAGCCCGAACCGCCGTAGCCCGAACGGTTGGCGTTGAGCGCGCGCGGCTGGGTTCCGCCGCGGCTCGTCGCCATGCCCGGGGACTGCCGCCACTCGATGAGCTCGGCCGGGATCTCTTGCAGATAGCGGCTCGGCATCGCGACGGCGGTCTCGCCGAACTGGGCGCGGGTCATCGCAAGAGAGAGGTAGAGACGCTGGCGTGCACGCGTGATGCCCACGTAGAACAGGCGGCGCTCCTCGGCGGGGCCGCCGGGCTCGCTCGCCGACATCCTGTGCGGAAGCAGGTCTTCTTCGACCCCGGTGAGGAAGACGGCCTCGTACTCGAGACCCTTGGCCGTGTGCAGGGTCATGAGCGAGACCGTGCCGCTCGAGTCGTCGAGCTCGTCGGCCGCCGCCACGAGCGAGACCTCGGTGAGGAAGTCGATGAGGCCGCCGTCGGGGTTGTTGCGCGCGAACTCCCGCGTGACCGCCACGAGCTCGTCGACGTTCTCGGCGCGCGCCTCGTCTTGCGGGTCGCGGCTCGCGCGCAGGGCGTCGATGTAGCCGCTCTTCTCGAGCAGAGCCGTGAGCACCTCGGCGACGCTGAGCTGCCCCGCCGGATTGCCCGGGTCGATCGCGAGCGCGGTCTCGTCGAGCAGGGTGGCCAGCTGCAGGATGGCGGCGGTCACCTTGGGCCCGAGGCCGAGCTGCGCGGCGTCCCGCATCGCCTGGCGGAAGCTCACGCCGTTCTTGTCGGCGTAACTGGCCAGCGCCGTCTCGGTCGCCGGGCCGATGCCCCGCTTGGGCACGTTGAGGATGCGCCGCAGCGGCAGGGTGTCTTGCGGGTTGGCCACCGAGACGAGGTAGGCGAGCGCGTCTTTGATCTCGGCGCGCTCGTAGAACTTGGTGCCGCCGAGCACCCGGTACGGCAGCGCCGAGCGGATGAAGATCTCTTCGAGCGCACGGGTCTGGGCGTTGGTGCGGTAGAAGACCGCGATGTCTTTGTAGGCGACGCCCGCCTCGTGCAGGACCTGGATCTCGTCGGCGACGAACTGCGCCTCGTCGTGCCCGCTGTAGCCCGTGTAGCCGATGATCTTCTCGCCGTCGCCCACGGCCGTCCAGAGCTTTTTGTCTTTGCGGTCGAAGTTGTTGCTGATGACGGCGTTCGCCGCCGAGAGGATGTTCTGCGTCGACCGGTAGTTCTGCTCGAGCAGCACGACCTTCGCGCCCGGGAAGTCGCGCTCGAACTCCGAGATGTTGCGGATGTCGGCCCCGCGGAAGGCGTAGATCGACTGGTCGGAGTCGCCCACGACCGTGAGAGAGGCGCCGGGGATGCCGCCGCTGCCGTCGCTCGCCCGCGACGAGAGGGGCGTGTCGAAGCCGGCCTGCGCGACCACCTCGGCGCCGACGGGGCGCGTGAGCTCGCGGATGAGCGAGTACTGCGCGTGGTTGGTGTCTTGGTACTCGTCGACGAGGATGTGCCGGAACCGCCGCTGGTACTTCGCGGCGACGTGCGGGAAGGCTCGGAAGAGGTAGACCGTCTGGCCGATGAGGTCGTCGAAGTCGAAGGCGTTCGCCTCGGTGAGGCTGCGCGTGTAGCGGCGGAAGATCTCGAGGAACATCACCTCGTTGGGGTCGTTGAAGTTCGCCATGCGGGCGTAGCTCTCGACATCCGTGAGCTCGTTCTTGAGCCTCGAGATCTTGTTCGCGGCGGAGGCGACCGTGAAGCCGAGCGTGTCGGCCTCGAGGTCTTTGATGATCCTCTTGAGCAGCGCGCGCGAGTCGCCCGAGTCGTAGATGCTGAAGCTCGAGGTGAAGCCGAAGTTCTCGGCCTCGCGGCGCAGGATGCGCACGCACGCCGAGTGGAAGGTCGAGATCCACATGCCGTCGGCGACCTGGCCGAGCAGCGCCTCGACGCGCTCGCGCATCTCGGCCGCGGCCTTGTTGGTGAAGGTGATGGCGAGGATCTGGCTCGGCCACGCCTCGCGGCTCTCGATGAGGCTCGCGATGCGCCGGGTGAGCACGCTCGTCTTGCCCGAGCCTGCGCCGGCCACGATGAGCAGCGCCTGCCCCCGGTAGCTCACGGCCTCGGCCTGCTCGGGGTTGAGACCGTCGAGCAGAGGGCTGGATGCCGCTGAGCCCGGGCCCGCGGACGCGAAGCCGCCGCCCGCCGCGGGGTCGTGCACGATCACGGGCGTCGTGGAACCCGTCGCGCGGGTGTCGTCAGGATCGGAGAGAGTCGTCATGCCGCAACAAGTCTAGGCGCGGCCACCGACGCCCGGCCGCGTTCCTCGGCGACCGACGGGCGGCCGTCAGAGCTCGTCGCGCAGCGCGAGCGCCAGATCGGGGTGGTCGGCGAAGATGCCGTCGATGCCCGTGCCCATGATGAGCCGCCACTCCCCCTGCCAGTCGCCGAACGCGGCCTTCGCGCGGCCGCGCCGGAACGGCGCCGAGAGGAAGCGGTTCTCCGGCCGCAGGGTCCATGTGAAGATCTGCAGCCCGGCGGCGTGGGCGTGATCGACGAGCTCGGTCGTCGCGGGGCGGCCCGCGGCATCCGTTCTCAGCAGGAGCGACTTGTCGACGCTCACGCCGTCGACGTGCCCCGAGAGCCCGTACAGGCCCGCGGGCGTGACCACATCGGCGTAGGAGGTCGCCTGCGCACCGCTGCGCGCCACGAGGTCGGCGGGTTTGCCGCTCGCCTCGATGAGGTACACGTAGCTGGCCTTGACGCCGCGGGCGCGCACCTCGTGCAGCACCGTCTGCTCGAAGCTCTCGATCGTGAGCCGGTCGAACTGGTAGCCCCAGCCGAGCTCGTCGAGCTCGTTCGCGAGCAGCTCGTCGAGCGGCAGCCCGATCGAGGCGAAGTACGTCGCGTGCTTGATCTCGGCGACCATGCCGAGCGGCGCGCGTGCATCGGCGGAGGCCCTGTCGATGATCTCGACGAGCTCGCTCAGCCGCAGGATCGGGTAGTGGCCGTCGAAGCTCGCGCTCGACTGGCGCAGGGCGCCGAGCCGCTCCCGCGCGCGCAGGGTCGAGAGCTCGTCCCAGGTGAAGTCCTCGGTGAACCAGCCGGTGAGCTCGTGGCCGTCGATGAGCTTGGTCGTGCGCCTCGCCGCGAACTCCGGATGACTCGCGACATCCGTCGTGCCCGAGATCTCGTTCTCGTGCCGCACCACCAGCACGCCGTCCTTCGTCGCCACGATGTCGGGTTCGACGGCCTCCGCGCCGAGGGCGAAGGCCAGTTCGTACGCGGATCGGGTATGTTCGGGACGGTAGCCGCTGGCCCCACGATGACCGATGATCATCGGTGTGGGGGTCGTGCGCACGGTCATCCGCTCAATATAGTGCGGGAGACCGGGAATAACGGGCGAACATCCAGCTTTTACTGAGAGAAACTTGATTAGATGTCATGAAGCGTCTATGACGGTGTTCCATCCCCGACATCCCTGAGAGCAGAAGGACCCATGGCACTCGACAACCCCGCATTCTCGCGGAACAAGGCTTTCCAGACGGGCGGCACGACGACCGCTGTGGCGACGCCGTCCGCCGAGAGTCTGACCGAGCTGTACAACCAGCCGGCCGCGACCTCCTCCGACACCGACCGCATGACGATCGAGGATTCGATCATGAAGTCGGTCGTGACCTTCGTCTTCCTCCTCGCGGGCGCGGCGGTCGGCTGGATCCTCGCGCCGACCATCCCGTTCCTGTGGATCGGCGCGGGCATCGTGGGCTTCGTGCTCGCGCTCGTCAACATCTTCAAGAAGGAGCCCTCGCCCGCGCTCATCCTCGCCTACTCGGCGGTGCAGGGCGTCTTCGTCGGCGGCATCTCGGCGTTCTACGAGACCGAGTTCCCCGGCGTGGTCGTGCAGGCGGTCATCGCGACGCTGGTCGTCGTCGGTGTCACCCTGGCGCTCTTCGCGAGCGGCAAGATCCGCGCCTCGAAGAAGGCCACGAAGATCTTCCTCATCGCGATGATCGGCTACGCGGTCTTCTCGCTGCTCAACTTCGTGCTGATGCTCACGGGCGTCAACCAAGACCCGTGGGGCCTGCGCAGCGCCGAGATCTTCGGCATCCCGCTCGGTCTCATCGTCGGCGTGCTCGTGGTCATCATGGCCGCGTACTCGCTCGTGCTCGACTTCGACTCGATCCAGCAGGGCGTGCGCAACCGCGCGCCGCGCAAGTACGGCTGGACGGGCGCCTTCGGCATCATGGTAACGGTCATCTGGCTCTACCTCGAGCTTCTGCGTATCTTCGCCATCGCCCGCGACTAGCACCCGCTCTCCTGCTCACGGCAAAGGCCGCCCCACGGGGCGGCCTTTCCTTTTAACACCCTCACCCGGACGCCGGGTTTCGGCTCGGGCCTGAGTATTCGCGGGGTGCGAGTTTTGCGGCGAATGGCCCATCCACGCTTTTCGGATGGGCCATTCGCCGCAATGTCTGAGCTGAGGAGCGAATGCTCAGGCCCGAGCCGAAACCCGGCCCCGAGTCACTCCCATTCGATCGTCCCCGGCGGCTTCGACGTCACGTCGAGCACAACGCGGTTGACATCCGCCACCTCGTTGGTTATGCGGTTGGAGATGCGCGCGAGCACGTCGTACGGCAGGCGGGTCCAGTCGGCGGTCATGGCGTCTTCGGAGGAGACGGGGCGCAGCACGATGGGGTGGCCGTAGGAGCGCCCGTCGCCTTGCACGCCCACGGAGCGCACATCGGCGAGCAGCACAACGGGGCACTGCCAGATCTGGCTGTCGAGCCCGGCGGCGGTCAGCTCGGCGCGCACGATCGCGTCGGCGTGGCGCAGCAGCTCGAGCCGTTCGCGGGTGACCTCGCCGACGATGCGGATGCCGAGGCCCGGGCCCGGGAAGGGCTGGCGGCCGACGATGATCTCGGGCAGGCCGAGTTCGCGGCCGATCGCGCGCACCTCGTCTTTGAAGAGGGTGCGCAGCGGCTCCACGAGCTCGAACTGGAGGTCTTCGGGCAGGCCGCCCACGTTGTGGTGGCTCTTGATGTTCGCCGTGCCCGTGCCGCCGCCCGACTCGACGACGTCGGGGTAGAGCGTGCCCTGCACGAGGAAGCGGATGGGGTCGCCGTCGGCCGCCGACTCGGCGAGCAGTTGTGCTTGCGCCTGCTCGAAGGTGCGGATGAACTCACGCCCGATGATCTTGCGCTTCTGCTCGGGGTCGCTCACGCCGTCGAGGGCGCTCAGGAAGCGGTCTTCGGCGTCGATGGTCACGAGCCGCACGCCGGTGGCGGCGACGTAGTCGATCTCGACCTGCTCGCGCTCGCCGGCGCGCAGCAGGCCGTGGTCGACGAAGACGCAGACGAGCTGGTCGCCGACGGCCTTGTGCACGAGGGCCGCCGCGACGGCGGAGTCGACTCCGCCGGAGAGGGCGCAGATGACCTTGCCCGTTCCGACCTGGGCGCGGATGGCGGCGACCTGGTCGGCGATGACGTTGCCGCTGTTCCAGTCGGCCGGGATGCCGGCCGCGCGGTGCAGGAAGTTCTCGAGCACCTGCTGGCCATGCACGGAGTGCTTGACCTCGGGGTGCCACTGCACGCCGTAGAGCCTGCGGGCGTCGTTGGCGAACGCCGCGACCGGGGTGGAGTCGGTGCTCGCGAGCACGTCGAAGCCGGCCGGGGCTTTCGACACGGAGTCGCCGTGGCTCATCCACACGGTCTGAGCGGCGGGCTGGTCGGCGAGCAGTGCGTTGCCGGCATCCGACACCGTCACGTTCGTGGAGCCGTACTCGCGCACGCCGCTGTGGGCGACCTCGCCGCCGAGGGCCGTCGCCATGACCTGGAAGCCGTAGCAGATGCCGAGCACGGGGATGCCGAGGTCGAAGATGGCTGCGTCGAAGGCGGGCGCGCCGTCTTCGTAGACACTCGAGGGGCCGCCGCTCAGCACGATGCCGATCGGGTTGCGCTCGGCCACCTCCGCCGCGGTGATGTCGTGCGGCACGATCTCGGAGTACACGTTCGCCTCGCGCACACGGCGGGCGATGAGCTGCGCGTACTGCGCTCCGAAGTCGACAACGAGTACAGGCGCGGGCGCGCTCGGCTGCTGCGGGCTAATGGGGGGCCTCCACGAGTTGTTGGTCTTCCGATTCACGCCGGGCGAGGTAGGCCCGAACCTGGCGCGCGATCCTGACCTCGACGAAGAACGACAGGAAGGGCACGACACCGCCGAGGGCGATGAGAACGAAGCGGCCGAACGGCCAGCGCATGAGGCTCCAGAGCCTGAAGTCCGAGAAGAGGTAGACGACGTAGAACCAGCCGTGGGCGATGAGGATGCCGGTGCTGAGGTTCACAGCCACGACGGTGTCTCTCGGCACGAAGGCGAGGAAGCCCTGCGGCCCGCCCATCTCGAGCTCGTACTGGAACACGTACTTGATGAGCATCTCGGCGCACAGCAGCAGCAGCAGCACACCCGTGATGATCGAGCTCACCTGGTAGAAGGTGAGGGCTCCGCGGATTCTCGGGAAATCGGCGGCTTTGGGTTCGAGGGGCATGGAGCTATTTTACGTCCACGCCGTGGGCGGCCATCTCCGCCTGCAGACGCTCGTCCTGCTCCCGCTCCCACCCGTCCTTGGCCAGGCGATACCAGAGGAAGAAGGCGAACCCGGCGAACACGACCCACTCGACCGCATAGAAGATGTTCAGCCAGTTGAGGGTGACCTCCTCGTCGGGGGCGGGCGAGTCGATCACCTCGAGGCCGGCAGCCGCGTCGCGAGAGACCACGTAGCCCGTGTAGACGTCGCGGTCGTCGGCGTTCGACCACCGGTTGAGCAGGTCGGCGACCGACATCGTCGTCATCTCGTGCGGGTCGACTCCGTCGCCGGGCACCTCGGGGGAGTCGCTGGGCAGGAAGCGCCCGACGAGCTCCTGCGGGCCGGCTGAGGCCTCGAGCTGCCGCGCCACGGCATCGGCGGCGTTCCGGTCGGCCGTCCACCCGTAGGCGACCGCGAGCGCCGGCCCCGCGGCATCCGCATCGGTCATCGTGTCGACGTGGCCGACCACCCAGTACCCGCTCACGCCGCCGTTGATCCGATTGGCGACCACGTCGACGTCCGAGGCGACGAGGGTGCCCTCGACGCTCACCATCTGCCCGGTCGCGATCGTCTGGATGGGCCCGTTCGGCTGCGCGATGCTCTCGAGCGGCACGACCTGCTCGGTCGTGCGCACGACCTCCTGGCCGGATTCGATGGCGCGGCTGAGCTGCCATTGGCTGAGCGCCGCGAAGATCCCCGCGACGAGCAGGGTGAGCAGCAGCAGGCCGATCCAGCGCGGGCGCAGCATAAAACGGAAGAGGGTCGGGGTCTGCCCGAGCTGATCAGTAATCGGGTTCTCGCCTTCGTTCCGCCACGTCATCCGACTGCTGCATGGCCTGTTCGACGATGCGGTCGACCGCCTCTTTCGTCGGGGTGTCGTCGCCGGGCTCCATGCCCGCGGTCGCCGCCTCGACGAGGTTGATGCCTTCGTCGAGGATCGGATCCCGCTCGCGATGCTGCACCGCAGCCCGCTCCGCGCTCCGGAACATCCTCGCACCGATTCGCTCGGAGTTCGCCGCGAACAACGGGCCGAGCACGGCCATGATGAGCACGTAGAGACCGGCGAAGGGCTGCAGTCGATGGTCGAGGCCGGCGCTGACCGACAGCGTCGCGAGGATGAGCGTGAACTCGCCGCGGTTCGCGAGGATGGCGGCCGTGTTGATCGCCTCGGGCGCGCCCATCCCGTGCAGCCGGGCGAGCAGGATGCCGGAGCCGATGTTGAGCGCGAAGGTCATCACCACGGCGATGACCACGATCGTGATCACTGAGCCGAACTCGGCGATGTTGAGGGCGAGGCCGAAGTTGAGGAAGAAGAAGGCGGCGAAGACGTCGCGCAACGGCACCGCGACGCGTTCGATCTTCGACCGGTAGTTGCTCGCGCCGAGCACGACGCCGATCAGGAACGCGCCGATCGCGTCGGTCACACCGATGATCTCGCCGATCCCGGCGAAGAGCACCGCGAGGCCGAAGAACAGGATCGTGAAGAGCTCGTCGTCTTTGGTGCGCATGAGCCGCGAGACCACGCGCCCGCCCCAGCGCGCGATCGTGAACATCACGACGAGGAAGAGGAAGGCCACCGACAGTTGCAGCACGATCGGCCAGATCTCGGTCTGGCCGCTCAGCACGACCGAGACGATGGCCAGGTAGACGGCGATGAAGATGTCACCGACGACGGTGACGCCCAGGATCATGGGCGTCTCCTTGTTGGCGAGACGGCGCAGCTCGATGAGCAGCTTGGTGATGATCGCGGATGACGAGGTGCCGGTCATCCCCGCGATGACGAGCGCCTCACGGGTGCCCCAGCCGACCATCATCCCGAAGAGGAAGCCGATGCCCATGTTGATGAGCACATAGGATCCGCCCGAGATCAGGAGTTTTCCGGCGTTGCCGAAGAACTCCTCCTGATCGAACTCGAGTCCCAGGCTGAACAGCAGCAGGACCAGGCCGAAGACCGCGATCAGCTCGATGTCGGCGGACTCGAAGTTGAGCGGGAACCATCCCGTGTGCGGGCTGGCCAGCAGCCCGACGATCATGTACACCGGAATGGACGGCAGGCCGACGAGTTTCGCGAGGCGCCCGAGTCCGTAGGCAACGACCAGAAGAACGCCGAGCGTGAGGAGATCTTGGCCGAGGTGCATTCCTAGGCTCCCGGCGGGGCGTCGACCGGCGTCTTGAGGTGTTTCTCTCCTGTGCGATAGAAGTTGAACGCTTTGGCGACCTTCTCGGGCGACCCCGCGACGACGAGGGTGTCACCGGGGAAGACCTTGAAGTCGGCGGCGGGCGCCGGGTTGGCCGACTCGCCGCGAACGACGGCGACGACGGTCAGGCCGACGATGCCGCGGTCGCCGGGGTTGCCGAGCTGCTGGCCGGCGATGTAGTCCTCGTAGTCGACCGTGAACCAGTCGATGCTGAGGCCCGGGATCTGGTCGAGGGCCGTGAGCGACTCGGTGATCTGGGTGCCGCCGAGCAGCTCGGCGAGGGTGTGCGCCTCGTCTTCGCTCAGGCGCAACGACACCTTGGTGCCGTCGGGTCCGTCTTCGTCGTCGGCGAATGTGATGAGGTCGCTGTGTCCGGAGCGGTGGGCGATGACGCCGACCTTGCCTCCGTCATCCGTCACGAAGGTGTGGAGCACACCGACTCCCGGAAGTTTGACCCGCCGAACATCAACCATGCTGAGGGCTCCTCCTGGTTTGTGGGCAGTACGTCTATTCTACCGAAGCCCCGGCACGACTCGTCCGCGGTTCGCCCACGGCGAGCGCCGTTTGTTCCTCGCGCCTGCCTCTCCGCCCCCTCCGCCCCCTGTTTTGCGTCGAGCGCGGGTTTGTTCGCGAGCGCCGGCCCTCGAAGCTCGTCGCCCGCGAACAAACCCGCGCTCGACGGGATGCGATCCTCCGCACGGCCGAGCTGTGGATGCCGCGAGAGTGCACCGATCCGCACCGGAGAGTCTCCCGGTCCTCCTGCCCCGCCGACGATCGTCGTATGACGAACGACTGGAAGACACTCCTCGAACGACGCGACGGGCTGCTGCTCTGGAGAGACGCGCACGAGCATGGCCGGCACGGCGAGCTGCCGAGAGCGCTCGTGACCGGTGATCTCCGCAGGGTCACCCGCGGGGTCTACGCGCCCGCCGAGCCCGCCTCGGCGGATGCGGACGCCCGCTACCGCACGCTCGTGCGCGCGGTCGACGCGGCACGGGGGCATCGCGACATCCTCGCCCGGTTCTCGGCCGCAGCCGTCTGGCGGCTCCCGATGCTGGGCAGCTGGCCGACGGCCGTGCACATCGACGGCCCCGACGCGAGCGGCGGCCGCAGCACCTCCCGGGTCACCTATCGATTCCACGCGGATGCCGCGCACGACGCCACGGTGATCGACGGGTTGCGCGTCACCTCGGCCGCCCGCACCGTCGTCTCGGTCTCACGGCTCCACGACTTCGCCGGCGGGGTCGCGATGGCCGACCGCGCCTTGCGGAACCAGCTCGTGACCCGAGAAGCGCTCGTCGATGAGCTCGGGCGGCACGGCCCCGCGCGCGGGGTGCGCCGGGCACGCGCGGTCCTCGAGTTCGCCGACCCCGGGGCTTACAACGCCGGCGAGTCGCTCGCCCGGGTGCTCATGCACCAGCTCGGCTTCGACCCGCCGGAGCTCCAGCATCCCGTGCACGACGCCGACGGCCTGATCGGCGAGGTCGACTTCTTCTGGCCCGAGCTCGGCCTCGTGGTGGAGTTCGACGGCTTTCAGAAGTACAGCAGGCCCGAGTACCTGCAGGGCCGCACTCCGGCCGAGGTGGTGTGGGCCGAGAAGCTGCGCGAGGACAGGCTCCGCGCACTCGGGCTCCGCGTCATCCGCATCGTGTGGAGCGATCTGCTGAGCCCGGAGCGGCTGCGCCTTCTGCTCGAGCGCGCGGGTCTGAGACGTCGCCGCGCATGAGCTCGCTCGGTCGCACCCTGCCGCCCGATGCGCGGGATTGCCGCCGAGCGCGGGTTTGTTCGCCGCCGCGCCCCTTCGAGGCACGTCGCTCGCGAACAAACCCGCGCTCGACGCAGAACGCGAGCCGGCTACTTCGTGTCGACGATGTCGGGGGCCTCCAGGCGCACCCGGTCGGCGGAGGCGTCGTCGGGCTGCAGCTGGCTCTCGCGCTCGGCGGCCACGCGCTTGAGGTAGTTGGCGACCTCCTGGTTCTCGCGCTTCTTGTCCCAGCCGAGAACCCCGGCCATCAGCTGCGCGGCGACCGGGGCGGCCGAGACGCCGCGGTCCCAGGCCTCGATCGAGATGCGCGTGCGGCGGGCGAGCACGTCCTCCAGGTGCAGGGCGCCCTCGTGGGATGCCGCGTACACGACCTCCGCGCCGATGTAGTCGTCCGCCCCGGGCAGCGGATTCTGCAGCTCCGGATCGTCGCGGATGAGCTCGAGCACCTCGTCGGCCATCACCCCGTACCGGTTGAGCAGGTGCTCGATGCGCACCCGGTGCACCCCGAACGCCTGAGCGATGGCGCCGCGCTTGTTCCACGCCGCCTGGTACCCCTCGGCGCCGAGCAACGCGATGTCCTGCGTCGCACTCGGCGGGATCTTGCCGTCGAGCGCGTCCACCGCCGCGTCGATGGCGTCTTTCGCCATGACCCGGTAGGTCGTCCACTTGCCGCCCGCGATCACGACGAGACCGGGCACGGAGTGCGCCACGAGGTGCTCCCGCGAGAGCTTCGAGGTCTGGTCGGACTCCCCCGCGAGCAACGGGCGGAGCCCCGCGTAGACGCCCTCGACGTCTTCACGGGTGAGCGGAACGCCGAGCACCGAGTTCACGTGCTCGAGGATGTAGTCGATGTCGGCGGCGGTCGCGGCCGGGTGCGCCTTGTCGAGATGCCAGTCGGTGTCGGTCGTTCCGATGAGCCAGTGCCGCCCCCACGGGATGACGAAGAGCACGCTCTTCTCCGTACGCAGCAGCAGCCCCATCGACGATTGGAAGCGGTCGCGGGGCACCACGAGGTGCACGCCCTTCGAGGCGCGCACCTTGAACTGGCCGCGTTCGCCGACCATCGCCTGGGTGTCGTCCGTCCAGACGCCCGTCGCATTGACGACCTGCTTGGCGCGCACCTCGAAGCGCTCGCCGGTCTGCAGGTCGTGTGCCTGCACTCCCACGACCCTCTCACCGACCTTGAGGAAGCCTTCGACCCGCACCCGGCTGGCCGCGTGCGCTCCGTAGAAGGAGGCCGTGCGCACGAGCGTCGCGACGTAGCGGGCGTCGTCGACCTGGGCGTCGTAGTACGAGATGCCGCCCACGAGCGCGTCGGGGGCGATGCTCGGCATGGCCCGCTGCACCTGGCGCTTGCTGAGGTGGCGGTGGTGCGGAACGCCCGGGGGCCGCCCTCCCGTGTACGAGAAGACGTCGTAGAGCATCATGCCGGCGCCGATGTAGAAGCGCTCCCAGACGTGCTTGGTGAGCGGGTAGAGGAAGCGCACGGGCTTGACGAGGTGCGGCGCGATGCGCTGCAGCAGCAGGCCGCGCTCGATGAGGGCCTCGCGCACGAGATGGAAGTCGAGCTGCTCCAGATAGCGGATGCCGCCGTGCACGAGCTTCGACGACCGGCTCGAGGTGCCGCTGGCCCAGTCGCGCGCTTCGAGGATGCCGACGCTCAGGCCGCGCGTGACGGCATCCAGAGCGCTTCCCGCGCCGACGATGCCACCGCCGACGACCAGGATGTCGAGCTCTTTCTCCGTGAGGGCGGCGATCGCTGCCGCTCGCTCCTCCGGGCCCAGCTTGCTCGAGTGCGATACCGACGTGGTCTTGGGCATCAGTGCCTCCTCAGTTCTGTGGAACGAGTCGTGCAACCGGCATTCGCATGCCGTCCCTTGCGACGCTAATGCACCGGGTAAGGCGCCACAACCACTTCGACGCGCTGGAACTCCTTGAGGTCGGAGTATCCGGTCGTCGCCATCGAGCGCCGCAGGGCGCCCACGAGGTTGGCTGTGCCGTCGGCGACGGGCGCCGGGCCGTAGAGGATCTCCTCGAGCGGCGCGATCGTCCCGACCCGCACGCGGTTGCCGCGGGGCAGCTGCGCGTGGTGGGCCTCGGGCCCCCAGTGGTAGCCGCCCCCGGGTGCGTCGGTCGCGCGGGCGAGAGTCGAGCCGAGCATCACGGCGTCGGCTCCGCAGGCGATCGCCTTGACGATGTCGCCCGAGCTTCCGAGTCCGCCGTCGGCGATGACGTGCACGTAGCGGCCGCCCGACTCGTCCATGTAGTCGCGACGTGCGCCCGCGACATCCGCCACCGCCGTCGCCATGGGCGCGTGGATGCCGAGCGCCGCGCGTGTCGTCGACGCCGCGCCGCCCCCGAAGCCGACGAGCACGCCTGCCGCGCCCGTGCGCATGAGGTGCAGCGCCGCCGTATAGGTGGCGGCGCCGCCCACGATCACGGGCACGTCGAGCTCGTAGATGAACTCCTTGAGATTGAGCGGCTCCGAGTTCTTCGAGACGTGCTCGGCCGACACGGTCGTGCCGCGGATGACGAAGAGGTCGACGCCCGCCGCCACGACCGTCTGGTAGAGCTCCTGGGTGCGCTGCGGCGAGAGCGAGCCGGCGACGGTGACGCCGGCGGCGCGGATCTCGGCGATGCGGGCGGTGACGAGCTCGGGCTTGATCGGCTCGGCGTACATCTGCTGCATCCGGCTCGTCGCGGCGTCTTCGGGCAGCGAGCGGATCTCGGCCAGCAGCGGCTCGGGGTTCTCGTAGCGGGTCCACAGGCCTTCGAGGTCGAGCACTCCGAGCCCGCCGAGCTGGCCCATCATGATGGCGGTCGTCGGCGAGACGACGGAGTCCATGGGGGCCGCGAGGAAGGGGATGTCGAACTGGAACGCATCGATCGACCAGTTCACGGAGACGTCTTGCGGGTCTCTCGTGCGGCGGCTCGGAACGATGGCGATGTCGTCGAATGCGTACACGCGGCGACCGCGCTTGGCACGGCCGATCTCAATCTCAGTCACCGGTCAAGCCTACTGTGAGCACTCATCGGCTTCCCTTTTCCGCCCGTCTGCGCTCAAAACGACGGACTTTCCGCCCGATTTCGGGTAGAAACGCCCGCAAACCCCGTATTTCGCCACAATCTCCGTCGTTTTGAGAACAACACGACGAGGGGAGAGAGCGGATGCCGCCTAGCGACGGTAGTTCGGAGCCTCGGCCACGATCTGCACGTCGTGCGGGTGCGACTCCTTGAGGCCGGCCGCCGTGATGCGCACGAACTTGCCGCGCTCCTTGAGCTCGGGGATCGTGCGGGCGCCCACGTAGAACATCGACTGGCGCAGGCCGCCGATGAGCTGGTAGGCCACGGTCGAGAGCGGACCGCGGAAGGGCACCTGGCCCTCGATGCCTTCGGGGATGAGCTTCTCGTCAGAGGGCACATCCGCCTGGAAGTAGCGGTCTTTGGAGTAGGACGTCTTCTGGCCGCGGGTCTGCAGTGCGCCGAGGCTGCCCATTCCGCGGTAGCTCTTGAACTGCTTGCCGCCCACGAGGATGAGCTCGCCGGGGCTCTCGGCCGTGCCCGCGAAGAGCGAGCCGATCATGACCGTGTCGGCACCGGCGACGAGCGCCTTGGCGATGTCGCCCGAGTAGTTGAGGCCGCCGTCGGCGATCACGGGCGTTCCGGTCTCGCGGGCCGCCAGGGAGGCCTCGTAGACGGCCGTCACCTGGGGCACGCCCACGCCGGCGACGATGCGGGTCGTGCAGATCGAGCCCGGCCCGACGCCGACCTTGATCGCGTCGGCTCCCGCGTCGATGAGCGCCTGAGCGCCCGAGCGGGTCGCGACGTTGCCGCCGATGACGTCGACACCGGCGAACGCCGGGTCTGCCTTGAGCCGGCGGATGATGTCGAGCACGCCTGCGCTGTCGCCGTTGGCCGTGTCGACCACGAGCACGTCGACGCCCGCGTCGAGCAGGGTGGTCGCGCGCAGCCAGGCGTCGCCGAAGAAGCCGATCGCGGCGCCGACGCGCAGACGGCCTGCGTCGTCCTTGGTCGCGTCGGGGTACTGCTCTGATTTGTCGAAGTCCTTGACGGTGATGAGGCCCTTGAGCTTGCCGGCCGCGTCGACGAGCGGGAGCTTCTCGATCTTGTGCTCAGCGAAGATGGCGATGGCCTCGTCGGGGTCGATGCCGACCGGAGCGGTGATGAGCGGCATCCGCGTCATGACGTCGCGCACGAGGGTCGTCGACTTCTCGAACGGCGAGACGAAGCGCATGTCGCGGTTCGTGATGATGCCCACGAGGATGCCGCCCTCGTCGATGACCGGGAGGCCGCTGACGCGGAAGGTGCCGCACAGCTCGTCGACCTCGGCGACCGTCGCGTTCGGCGTCGTCGTGACCGGGTTGCTGATCATGCCGGACTCGCTGCGCTTGACGATGTCGACCTGCTCGGCCTGGTCGTCGATCGACAGGTTGCGATGCAGGACGCCCAGACCGCCCTGACGCGCCATCGCGATCGCCATACGGGATTCGGTCACCGTGTCCATCGCGGAGCTCAGCAAGGGGGTGGCGACGCTGATCCGGCGTGTCAGCCGCGAGGAGGTGTCCGCCTCGCTGGGGATGACGTCGGTGTGGCCCGGCAAGAGCAGCACGTCGTCATAGGTGAGTCCAACAAAACCGAAGGGATCCAGCTGATCCATCTCTCCCCTTGTGTTAATGAGCTTTGTGCCAAAGCCGTCGAGTGCCGTGTTGTGCAGAAGATCACAAATCGGCGTTTCTGACGAGCCCGCCGGTGTGTTCAATGTTAAGCGAGTTAGCGCTCCAGGTATTCCACCCGCATAATAACCAGACCGAGAAATGCCCTCAGCCGAAACAAATAGGACATAATCGGCACGTATCGTCAGACAACGTCGTTGGATGGTAAGGACTGAGGAGACACGGGAGCGAAGCTCACGTGATTCCGCCATGGAGGTGCAGTGTCGATCACTGAAAAAGCCCACAGGCGCTCGTCGCGCTCCCTGAAAGCGCTCTTCGGAGTCCTGTTCGCGACGATCGTGCTCGGGGTCACACTCGCGGGAGGGATGAGTCCCGCCACCGCCGCGGAGACCCCGACCCCGGCCCCCGCTCCCACCGAGGAGAGCGACTTCACCAACACGTACTCGATCGGCGGAGTGCTCAGGAACGGCGACGAAGTGCTCGAGGGCGTCGACATCACCGTCGAGGGCGACGGCTTCTCCGAGACAGCCACGAGCGACGAGGCGGGTGAATGGGAGGTCGTCGTCCCCGGCAAGGCCGAGTACACGGTGACGCTCGAGGTCTCGACGCTGCCCGACGGCGTCGAGCTGAGAAACCCGGATGCCGCCTCCTCCGTGGTCACGGCCGATCAGTGGCTCACGACCTCGATCACCCGCTCCTTCCCGATGGGCGAGGACACCCGCGAGACGACGGGCTTCGGGGCGCAGCTGCTGCAACGGCTCGTCTCGGGCCTCAACTTCGGCCTGCTCATCGCCCTCGCCGCGATCGGCATCACGCTCATCTTCGGCACGACGGGCCTCAACAACTTCGCCCACGGCGAGATGGTGACCTTCGGAGCGATCGTCGCCTGGATCTTCGCTGTGCTGCTCGGGGTCAACATCTTCGTCGCGATGGCCATCGCCCTCGTCTTCGGCGGCGCCTTCGGCTGGGTGCAGGACGCCCTGCTCTGGAAACCGCTGAGGCGCAAGGGCGTCAAGCTCGTGCAGGCCATGATCGTGAGCATCGGCCTCGCGATCGTGCTGCGCTACCTCTACCTCTACTTCATCGGCGGCGAGACGAAGGCCATGAACGTGGGCCTCAGCGAGGCCGTGCAGCTCGGCCCGGTGCGGATCACGGTCGCCTCGATCATCAGCATGGTCATCTCGGTCGTGGTGCTCGTGCTCGTGGGCCTCTTCCTCACCCGCACGAGGATCGGCAAGGCGACGCGAGCCGTGTCCGACAACCCCTCGCTCGCCGCGGCATCCGGAATCGACGTCGACCGCATCATCCGCATCGTCTGGGTCATCGCGGGCGCGCTCGCGGCCCTCGCCGGAGTGATGCTCGCCCTCTACCGGCAGGTGTCGTGGGACATGGGCTTCCAGATCCTGCTGCTCATGTTCGCGGCCGTGACGCTCGGCGGCCTCGGCTCGGCCTACGGCGCGCTCGTCGGCTCGATCGTCGTCGGCCTCTTCGTCGAGCTGTCGACGCTTTTCATCCCGGCAGACCTCAAGTACGCGGCTGCGCTCGTCGTGCTGATCCTGGTCCTGCTCGTCCGGCCACAGGGCATCCTGGGCCGACGAGAGCGGATCGGTTAGGAGAAGGAACATGGACTGGGGAAACATTCTCGGCAACGCCGTCGGCGAGATCATCAGCCCGACCACGGCGGCCTACGCCCTCGCGGCCATCGGCCTCGGCGTGCACTTCGGCTACTCGGGCCTGCTCAACTTCGGGCAGGCCGCGTTCCTGCTGATCGGCGCCTACGGCTTCGCGATCACGACCCTCGCGGGCTGGCCCCTCTGGGCCGCCGTGATCACCGCGATCGTCGCCTCGGTGCTCTTCGCCTTCGTGCTCGGCATCCCGACGCTGCGACTACGGGCCGACTACCTGGCGATCGTGACGATCGCGGCCGCCGAGGTGGTGCGCTACATCGTCACGACGACGGGCCTCACCGACATCACGGGCGCGGCCAACGGCCTGAGCGGCTTCAAAGACACCTTCGCCGCCCTCAATCCGATCCCCGACGGCACGTACGGCTTCGGCCCGTTCGTCTACAACGCCTACGACTGGTGGGTGCGCATCGTCGGCTGGGCCCTCGTCATCCTCGCGAGCGTGCTCGTCTGGCTGCTCATGCGCAGCCCGTGGGGGCGGGTCATCAAGGGCATCCGCGAAGACGAGGATGCCGTGCGCAGCCTCGGCAAGAACGTCTACTCCTACAAGATGCAGGCGCTCGTCATCGGCGGTGTCATGGGCTCGATCGGCGGCATCATCTTCATCCTGCCGCGTGCCGTGCAGCCCGCCAACTACACGACTGGCCTCACCTTCTTCATCTGGACCATCCTGCTGCTGGGTGGCGCCGCGACGATCTTCGGCCCGATCGTCGGCGCGATGATCTTCTGGGTGGTGCTCTCGTTGACGCAGGGCATCCTCTACGGGCTCATCGAGTCCGGCGGCCTGGGGTTCATCTCGACCGTGCAGGCGGGCCAGATCCGCTACATCCTCGTGGGAGCGGCGCTTATGCTCCTGGTCATCTTCAGACCGCAAGGTATCTTCGGAAACAAGAAGGAGTTGTCCTTCAGTGTCTAATCCTCCCGTCACCACTCCGGCCGCGACAGCACCGCACCAGGCCACCGGCTACGAGCATCCCCTCGTGAAGGGCCCGGTCGGCCCCGGCTGCCCCAAGGTCGATCCGATCGTGATCGCCGACCACGTCACCCGCCAGTTCGGCGGGCTCAAGGCGGTGGATGTCGCGCACCTCGAGATCCCGCGTGGCAAGATCACGGCGCTCATCGGCCCCAACGGCGCCGGCAAGACCACGATGTTCAACCTGCTCACGGGCTTCGACAAGCCGAACACCGGCACCTGGGAGTTCGACGGCAAGTCGCTCGCCGGCGTGCCCGCGTTCAAGGTGGCCCGCGCCGGCATGGTGCGCACCTTCCAGCTGACGAAGTCGCTCGGCCGGCTCACGGTGCTGCAGAACATGCTGCTCGGGGCGACCGGCCAGCGCGGCGAGGGGCTCTTCAGCTCCCTCGTGAAGCCGCTCTGGCGGGCGCAGGAGGAGGAGAACACGAGGCGCGCCGACGACCTGCTCGCGCGCTTCAAGCTCGACGCCAAGCGAGAGGACTACGCGGCCTCGCTCTCGGGCGGCCAGCGCAAGCTGCTCGAGATGGCACGCGCGCTCATGGTTCAGCCGCAGCTCATCATGCTCGACGAGCCGATGGCCGGGGTCAACCCGGCGCTCACGCAGTCGCTGCTCGAGCACATCCGCGATCTGAAGTCCGACGGCACCTCGGTGCTGTTCGTCGAGCACGACATGCACATGGTCGCCCACATCTCCGACTGGGTCATCGTCATGGCGGAGGGCAAGGTCGTCGCCGAGGGGCCGCCCGAGACGGTCATGAAGGATCCCGCGGTCATCGACGCCTACCTCGGCGCGCACCACGACACGGATCTCGGCGACCTCATGGACGAGGCCGGGCCGAACCCCGTGGAGGTGGCCATGGAGGCCGCGCACGAGGCGCACTCGCACGACCACGAGAACAAGGACGGAGCGACATCGTGAGCGATCCCACACCAGGCGCGGCGGGGGCGGCCGTCGCCGACACCCGCCAGGCCGTCTTGCGCACCGACGACATCGTCGGGGGCTACCTGCCCGGCGTCAACATCCTCAACGGCTGCACGATCGAGGCCTTCCCGGGCGAGCTCATCGGCATCATCGGGCCCAACGGCGCCGGCAAGTCGACCGTGCTCAAGGCGATCTTCGGCCAGGTGCAGGTGCGCAGCGGCACGATCCACCTCAAGGGCGAGGACATCACCGGGCTCAAGGCCAACAAGCTCGTCGCCAAGGGCGTCGGCATGGTGCCCCAGAACAACAACGTCTTCCCGACCCTCACGATCGAGGAGAACCTCGAGATGGGGCTCTTCCAGAAGCCGTCGATCTTCGCCGAGCGCTTCGACTTCGTGACCACGCTCTTCCCCGAGCTGGGCAAGCGCCGCAAACAGCGCGCCGGCTCCCTCTCGGGCGGCGAGCGGCAGATGGTGGCGATGGGCAGGGCGCTCATGATGGAGCCCTCCGTGCTGCTGCTCGACGAGCCATCCGCCGGTCTGTCTCCGGTTCGGCAGGACGAGACGTTCCTGCGGGTGCACCAGATCAACCGGGCCGGGGTGTCGGTCATCATGGTCGAGCAGAACGCCCGGCGCTGCCTGCAGATCTGCGACCGCGCCTACGTGCTCGACCAGGGCAAGGACGCGTACACGGGAACGGGTCGCGAGCTGCTCAACGACCCCAAGGTCATCGAGCTCTACCTCGGCACCCTCGCCGCCGACCAGGGTCACTAGCGCCGCAGCACCACCCGCACACGACGAACGCCCGGGTCCTCGCAGGAGGCCCGGGCGTTCTGCGTGTCCGCGCCCCGCCTCGTCGTCGCCCTCTCCCCTCACTCCCTTCCCGCCTTTCCCATCCCGGTTCCTTCCCAGATGCAGGAGATCGCGCCGGACTCGGGGCTCTCCGTCTGCCGAAATGCCCCCGACCACGCGGCATCCTGCATTTGGCACGGGACAAGAGAGCTTGAGAGAGGAACTTGAGACAAGAGGACGCACGAGTGGCCGGACCCCGAGGGGCCCGGCCACGTGTGCTGTGGTGCTGGACGGACTAGCCGGCGAGCGAGCCGAACTCGACGTCGAGCGGCGAGTAGGTGTTCTCGCTGCCGTACTGGTAGATGCCGATGTACGCCTCGGTCGGGTCACCGTTCTCGTCGAAGGTGATCGGTCCGGAGACGCCCTCGTAGTCGATGTCCGCTCCCGACGCGAGCAGATCGGAGCACTCGGCGAAGGTCGAGCACTTCTCACCGCCCTCGGAGACCGCCTGCATGTTCGCCTGGATGGTCGGGCCGTCCGATGCGCCACCCGCCTGGGCGGCGAGGGCCATGAGCATGACCGCGTCGTACGACTCGGCGCCGTAGCTGAAGTCGGTCAGGGTGTCGTCGACACCGAGGAGCTTCGCCTTGAACTCGTCATCGGCGAGCACACCGGGGAGCGTGCCCTTCGCGCAGTTCAGGACGCCCTCGTCGAAGTCCGCCGAGTAGTCGGCCAGGTTGCCGTCGACGAAGTAGACCTTGTCGCCGGGGAAGCCCTGGGTGCCCACGAGCTCGGGGATGATGACCTTGGTCTGGTCGAACGCGATGAGCGCGATCGCGTCGGGGTCCTCGGCCAGCACGGCGTCGATCTGCGAGCTGAACTGGCTGTCGCCCTCGTTGAACGCCTCGGAGGCGACGACGGTTCCACCGGCGGCCTCGATGGCCGTCGTGACGTTGGACTCGAGGCCCGTGCCGTAGGCGTCGTTCAGGTAGATGATGCCGACGTTCTCGGCGCCGTCCTTCACGATGAGGTTGCCCAGGACCCGGCCCTGCAGCACGTCCGACGGAGCGGTGCGGAAGTAGAAGCCGCCGTCGTTGTAGGTCGTGAAGTCGGGCGAGGTGTTCGCGGGCGAGACCTGCACGACCTTCGCGCCGGTCACCTGGTCGATGAAGGTGAACGAGACACCCGACGAGGCGGCGCCGACGATGCCGGAGACGCCCTGGCTGAGCAGGTCGGTCGCCGACTGGGTCGCGATGTCGGTCGTGGTGTCGCCGGAGTCGCGGTGGATGACCTCGACGTTGCCGCCGTTGACTCCGCCGGCCGAGGCGTTGATCTCGGCGACGGCGAGGTCGACACCGGCGATCTCGGGCGGGCCGAGGTAGGCCAGGCTGCCGGTCGTCGGCAGGATCGAGCCGATCTTCAGGGTCGTGTCACGTGTCTGGGCCGCTGCGGGGGCCGCAGGCGCGAGGTCGGGGGTGTCGGTCGCAGCATCCGGCCCGCAGAGGACGGTCTCGGGTGCTGCGGAGTCCGAGCTCTCAGCCGGTCCCGCGGGAGCCGCGCACGAGGTCAGCAACAGTGCGCTTGCACCCACTGCGACCAGACCCACGACAACCGAGAGGGGCTTCGAGCGCGAGGATGAGATCTTCGCAAAAACGCTCATGGTGCTCCTTGTAACTCTAGAAAGTGTGACCAGCGCACGAAGAAATCGCGCACTGCCGTTGTGACAACCTATTCGCACAACCGACCGCAGACAATACATAGGTGTTACGGGCATGTAACGCGCACCGAATCGTTATGAATCGTGACAAGAGGCGCACTCGTGGGCTCAGACGCGGCATCCGGCCGCGAAAAGCGGATGCCGGGGCAGTTTCGTGCACCTCCGCACAATCTGCAGCGTGCGGCATCCACGACCGCTGTGCGCAGGCCGAGCGGGCGATGCACGCCGGCTCTCAGCCGCGCCGTCTGTTGCGCACGCCGTCAGGCCGCGCGTGCCCGCTCAGGCCGTGCGTGCCGAGGCGCGTCGCGACGACCGGCCGGCGATCACCATGTCGAGGGTCAGGATTCCGAGGGCCAGCCAGACGAGCGCGAACCCGAACCAGCGCTCGGGCGGCATCGGCTCGTGCATGATCGCGACGCCGAAGGCGAGCTGCATGATGGGCGCGAGATACTGCACGAAGCCCATGACGGTGAGCGGCAGGCGGCGCGCGGCCGAGGCGAACAGCAGCAGCGGAACCGCCGTCACGACACCCGCGCTCAGCATCGCGACGGTGTGCCAGGTGCCGACCGTGCCGAAGGTGAGGCCGACCGTCGACGAGACGACGAGGATCTGTGCGACCGCGACGGGGGTCAGCCAGACGGTCTCGAGGGTGAGTCCGCTCACCGAGTCGACCGAGGGCCCGACGCGCTTCTTGATGAGGCCGTAGAAGCCGAACGACAGGGCCAGGATGAGAGCGATCCACGGCACCGAGCCGTAGCCGACCGCGAGCACGATGACGGCGATGGCGCTGATCGCGATGGCGACCCACTGCGCGGGGCGGAGCCGTTCGCGCAGCACGAGCACACCGAGCAGCACTGTCACGATCGGGTTGATGAAGTACCCGAGCGCTCCCTCGACGACGTGGCCCGACACAGCGGCGAGCACGAAGGTCTGCCAGTTGATGTAGATGAGCACACCCGCGAGCGCCATGATGAAGAGCAGCCGCGGCTGGCGCGCGATGGCGAAGAACGGCCGCCAGCCCCGCGTGACGGTCAGCAGCACGGCGCAGAAGACGAGAGAGAAGACGATCCGCCAGGCGACGATCTCGAAGGCGTTGGCCGGGGCGAGCGCCACGAAGTAGATCGGCAGCACCCCCCAGAGCACGTAGGCCGCGAGCGCGTAGATGAGGCCTGCGCCGGAGAGCTTGGGGCGAGGGGATGTCGCGGCGACGGCCGGTTCGGAGGTACTCATGCGGGTTCTCACGTTACCGCCCGCCGTGGGCGCCCGGGTGCGACTCAGGGTGCCGTGAGCGCCATTCTTCGATCACCCGCCGCCAGCCTGGGCGCGGGCCGCGGTGCCGCTCGCACCGCGCACCTCTAGGCGCCGCACCCCCGGAGACGCGGAAAGGCCCGAGCGGCGAACCGCTCGGGCCTTTCAGATGGGTGCAGTTCTCTAGCGGACGACGACCGCGAGCACGTCGCGAGCCGACAGCACGAGCAGGTCTTCCCCGCCGAACTTGACCTCGGTTCCGCCGTACTTGGAGTAGATCACCTTGTCGCCCACGGCGACGTCGAGCGGGATGCGGTTGCCGTTGTCGTCGATGCGACCCGGTCCGACAGCCACGACCTCGCCCTCCTGGGGCTTCTCCTTGGCGGTGTCAGGGATGACCAGACCAGACGCAGTGGTCTGCTCTGCCTCGACCTGCTTGATGACGATGCGATCCTCGAGCGGCTTGATAGCGACCGACACGGTTGACCTCTTTCTAGATGCTGAAGAGTGTGAGTTAGCACACTCACACCGAGAGTGCTAAGACGAGTTTAGGGCCAAAGCTGGCACTCCCGCAATGTGAGTGCCAGTGTCGCGCCGGGGTACGGTGGACTCCGTGGAGCGAACGGAACTTCTCGAGCTGCTGTCCCCCGGAGGCCTCGGCCTCCTCGACTCGCTTCCCCCCTACGAGTCGAAAGGCGACGTGCTCGCCCTCGTGGCCGCCCTGCGCAAGCAGGGGCACTCGCCCGAGCTCGTCTCGGCCGTGCTCACCCAGTCGCGCCTGCGTCGCAAGGCCGCGGCCAAGTTCGGCGACTTCGCCCCCTCGATGCTCTTCACCGAGGCGGGCCTCGAGCAGGCCACCCGCCTGCGGGTCGCCTCCCTGCACGCCGGCCGGTTCCGGGATGCCGGCCTGCGCCACGTCGTCGACCTCGGCTGCGGCATCGGCGGCGACGCCCTCGCACTCGCCGGGCTCGGGCTCACCGTGACCGCCGTCGAGGCCGACGAGGTCACCGCGGCGATCGCGAGCTTCAACCTCGCGCCCTTCGAGACCGCCGCCGTCGTGCACGCCCGGGCCGAGGAGGTCGACCTCGGCACCGCGGACGCCGCCTACCTCGACCCCGCGCGCCGCACCGCGGGCCACACGGGCACGACCCGCCTCACCGACCCGAACGACTACTCGCCGTCCCTCGGCTTCGCCTTCGGCCTCGGCGAGCGGATGCCGGTGGGGGTCAAACTCGGTCCGGGACTCGATCGCGAGCTCATCCCCGCCGAGGCCGAGGCCCAGTGGGTGAGCGTGGGCGGCCAGCTCACCGAGATGGGGCTGTGGTTCCGCGAGCTCGCGCGCCCCGGCATCCGGCGTTCTGCTCTTGTGCTGGGCGAGACCGGGATCGACGAGCTCACAGCCGCGGCCGACAGCCCCGACGCCGAGGTGGGCGAGCTCGGCGGGTTCCTGCTCGAGCCGGATGCCGCGGTCATCCGGGCCCGGCTGATCGGCGACCTGGCCCGCAGCCTCGATGCACGCATGGTGAGCGGGGGCATCGCCTACCTCACCGCCGACGAGCCGCCGCACACGCCCTTCGCGACGGCCTTCCGGGTGCTCGAGACGCTTCCGGCCGACGAGAAGCGGCTCAAGAAGGCCCTGCGCGAGCGCGGCATCGGCACCCTCGAGATCAAGAAGCGCGGGATCGACATCGACCCGGCGACCCTGCGACAGCGCCTCGCCCTCTCGGGCCCCGAGTCGGCGACCATCGTCATGACCCGGGTGGCCGGGCGGCACACGACCCTGCTCGTCGAGCGCCTCGCCCGCCCCTGAGCCCGCCCTGTTCGCCGCGCGTCGCGGCGGCGCGGTCGTCGCGGTCGGCGCGCCGTCATCCGCGCCGACGACGACGACGGCCCACGCGCATCGCGTGGGCCGTCGTCGTTCGGAACAGGTGCTGGCTAGTAGGTGTAGTCCCCGCCGCCGTAGCTCATGACGGCCGCGAAGATCACGATCCAGATGATGAGCACGATGAGGCTGATCAGGATGCCCACGAAGCCGGTGATGATGCCGGTGAGCCACAGGCCCTTGGCGGCCGGCTCCTTCGAGCGGCCGAGGAAGCCGAGCACGACACCGGCGATGGCGAAGAGGATGCCCCAGCCGAAGAAGCCCACGACGATGCCGAGGATGCCCGTGATGAGCGAAATGATGCTCAGCACCGGCGACTTGGCGGGCGAGGCGGGAGCGGCGTAGGCGGGAGGCGCATAGCCGTTCGCCGGCTGACCGTAGGGCGTGGCCGGCGGAGTGCCGTACGGCTGCTGGGGAGCGCCGTAGGGCTGCTGCGCGGGTGCGCCGTACGGAGCCGCCGGGGCGGCGGGAGCGCCGTAGGGGCTCGCGGCGGGCGGAGCAGGCGGGGCCGGAGGCGCCGGAGGAACGGGCGGGGCCGGCGGAGTGGGAGGCGTCGGAGGAACGTCGGCGACGGGCGGAACGGGCGGCAGGTCGGCGGCGGGCGGAACCGGCGGCACGGCTGCAGCGGGCTCCGACGGCGCACCGGCCACGGGCGGGGTGGTCGGCTCGTCCGGCTCGTCGGGGTTGGAACCGCTCGGGTTGACGGGGTCGCTCATGATGACATCCTTCATCGACAGTGTGTTGCGTGAGACTGCCCCATAGTTGCACTCCCCCACTGAGGGTGTCAACGCGCAGCGCCGCTCGGCGCCTACCCCACCTGGATCAGGGTGACCGGCAGCGTCGAGTCGGCGCCGAAGTCGAGGCCGGAGGGCTCGCGGCCCGCCATCACGAGCTGGGCGCCGAGCGCGGCGATCATGGCGCCGTTGTCGGTGCAGAGCTCGAGCGGCGGGATCCGCAGCTCGACGCCCTGCTCCGCGCAGCGCTCCCGGGCCACCTCGCGCACCCGTGCGTTGGCGACGACGCCTCCGCCGAGCAGCAGCCGCGGCACCCCGACGTCGGCGCACGCGGCGAGCGCCTTGGTGAGCAGCACATCGACGACGGCCTCACGGAAGCTCGCCGCGACATCCGCGACCGGGACCTCGCGCCCGGCGTCCTGCTCGCGCTCGACCCAGCGGGCCACCGCCGTCTTGAGACCGGAGAACGAGAAGTCGTAGCGGTGCCGCTCCCTGTCTTTGGGCAGGCTGAGCCCTCGCGGAAAGCGGATGGCCCGAGGGTCTCCGGATGCAGCGACCCGGTCGATCTGCGGCCCGCCCGGGTAGGGCAGCCCGAGCACCCGCGCGACCTTGTCGAAGGCCTCCCCCGCGGCGTCGTCGATCGTCTCGCCGAGCAGCTCGACGTCGGAGACGAGATCGCGCACGAGCAACAGCGAGGTGTGGCCGCCGGAGACGAGCAGGGCGATCGTCGGCAGCTCGATGTCACCCTCGCCCTCCGCGCGCAGCACGTCGGCGCCCACGTGGCCCACAAGGTGGTTGACGGCGTAGAGCGGCTTGCCGAGCGCGACGGCGAGCGCCTTCGCGGCACCGACACCCACCATGAGCGCCCCCGAGAGCCCCGGCCCGCTCGTCACGGCGATCGCGTCGACATCCTCGAGGCGGATGCCGGCTTCCGCGACGGCCTCGCGGATCGTCGGGGTCATGGCCTCGAGGTGGGCTCGCGCCGCGACCTCGGGCACCACTCCGCCGTAGCGGGCGTGCTCCTCCATCGAGGAGGCGATGGCGTTGGCGAGCAGGCTCGTGCCGCGCACGATTCCCACGCCGGTCTCGTCGCAGGAGGTCTCGATGCCGAGGACGAGCGGCTGGTCACGGTTCACGCCCGACCCCCGTCCTGCTCCGCCGACGCTCCGGACGCTCCGGACGCTCCGGATGCCTCCGGCGCCTCATGACCGGATGCCTCGCGCTCCTCGGCCGGCCCGGCGGCGACGGTCGTGCGGGGCTCCTCCAACGCCAGGCGCATGACCCAGGCATCCACCCCGTCGGGCTGGTAGTAGCCCGGGCGCACGGCGATCCTCTCGAAGCCGAGGTCGAGGTAGAGGGTCTGCGCGGGCGGGTTGTCGGCGCGCACCTCGAGGAACATCTCGGTCGCGCCACGGCGCCGCGCCTCGGCGATGAGCTGCAGCATGAGCACCCGGCCGAGCCCGTGGCGGCGCGCGTGCTCGGCGACGGCGATGGTCTGGATCTCGGCGTCGGGGGATCCCTGCGGGGCGTGCAGCCCCGCATAGGCGTCGATCGTGCCGGGGGTCTCCGGGCGGAAGGCGACGAGGTAGTGGCCGTGCACGCTCGCGAGCTCGGAGGCCATGCTCGCGCGCGACCAGGCGTCGCTCACGAACACGGATGTCTCGATCCCCATGATCGCGTCGAGGTCGGCCGGCGTCGCCCGGCGCAGCTGCCAGGTCATGCCGTCACCCGCTTGGCGCCTGCGGAGGGCGTCACGTCGGGCGAGCGCAGGTAGAGCGCCTCGTCGGCGGCGAAGGGGCGCTCGTGCAGGAAGGTCAGCTCGGCGAGCATGCCGAGCTCGCCCGCGGAGACGAGCCGGGCGTCGAGCCGCTCGGGGCCCTCCGCGAGCTCCGGGGGCTTCGCCAGACCCGGGCCGTCGACGCGCAGCGGGAGACCGAACTCGTCGGCGCCCTCGTAGAGCGACCAGTACAGCTCGCGCCGGCGCGCGTCGGTGACGACGAGCAGGCGTCCGCTGCGCCCGGAGGCGTAGGCGCCGAAGGCGATGGCGTCGTGGCTCACGATCGGAACGACCGGCCTGCCCACGGCGAGCGCGAAGGTGCGCGCGGCGGCGATGCCCACGCGGAGCCCGGTGAACGGGCCGGGGCCCATGCCGGTCGCGACGCCCGAGAGCTCGGCGGGCCGTACGCCCACCTCGTCGAGCGCCTGCGCGATGAGGGTTCCGACGACCTCGGCGTGACGCATGGTGTCGTCGACCGTGCGTTCGCTGAGCACCCCTCCATCGCGGTCGACGACGGCGACACTCGTTCCCGCGGAGGTATCGATCGCCAGAAGCACGGACTCCAGCCTAATCCCCTTCCCCGGCGCCCTCCCCTCGGCCCCGCCTCTACTCAAAACGACGGAGATTCGGCCCCAAAATGCCCAGAAGTGCCCGAAACGGCCCCCAAAAGGCCAAATCTCCGTCGTTTTGAGTTGCCGACGAGGGAGGAGAGGAGGGAGGAGCGAGGTCAGAGCCAGCGGGGGCCGACGGGGGTGATGGTCACGGTGCGGGGCTCGATCGGCTCCTCGTCGGCGAGCTCGGGAGCCGCGGCATCCGCTGCCCCTGCAACGCCGCCCGTGGGCCGTTCGATGCGGATGTCGAGCCACGAGTCGCTCACGCCGTCGAGCATTCCCGCGCCCCACTCGACCACGACCACCGAGTTGGCGTAGTCGATGTCGAGGTCGTCGAGCTCCACCGCGCTGCCCAGGCGGTAGGCGTCGACGTGCACGAGCGCCGGGCCGCCCCGCAGGCTGGGATGCGTGCGTGCGAGCACGAAGGTGGGGCTCGTGACGGGGCCGCGCACCCCGAGCCCCTCGCCGAGCCCGCGCGTGAACGTCGTCTTCCCGGCGCCGAGCGGCCCCGTGAGCACCACGAGGTCTCCCGCGCGCAGGCGCCCCGCGAGCTCCGCGCCGAGCGCGCCCATCGCATCCGGATCGGTCACGAGCCGGGTCTCGACCGCCATCTAGACGTAGCTCCTGTGCACCCTCGGCCCGATGCGCGTGACGATCTCGTAGTTGATCGTGGATGCCGCGACCGCCCAATCGGTGGCCCCGGGGGCACCCGTCGCGGGGTCGCCGAAGAGCACCACCTCGTCGCCGACCTCGACGGGGTCGTCGCCGACCTCGACCACGAACTGGTCCATCGCGATGCGGCCGCACACGGGGTAGCGGCGGCCGCCGATGCTCACCTCCGCACGACCGGAGGCCTGCCGCGGCACGCCCTCCGCGTAGCCGAGCGGCACGAGGGCGAGGCCCGTCTCGCGCTCGGTGCGGTAGGCGTAGTCGTAGGAGACCCCCGTGCCGGCCGGAACGCGGCGCACGGCGGCGACGCGCCCGCGCACGGTCATCGCGGGGGTCAGGCCGAGCTCCGCGGCATCCGTGTCGTCGAACGGCGACAGCCCGTAGATGCCCACCCCCAGGCGCACCATCGTGAATCGGGCAGCGGGAAGACGGAGCGCCGCGGCGGTCGCGGCGAGGTGCACGAGCTCGGGCGCGATCCCGACGGCGGCAGCCCGCGCGACCGCCTCGCTGAAGAGGGCGATCGCGGCCGCGTCGTCGGCGGGGGAGGCGTTCGAGAGGTGGCTGAAGAGCCCCGTCACGCGGATCGTGCCGTCGTTCTGGAAGCGCACGGCGTCGGCGAGCACGACATCCCACTCGGCGGGGGCCACGCCGTTGCGGCTCAGCCCCGTCTCGAAC
This sequence comes from Compostimonas suwonensis, assembly GCF_002797855.1. Taxonomy (GTDB): domain Bacteria; phylum Actinomycetota; class Actinomycetes; order Actinomycetales; family Microbacteriaceae; genus Compostimonas; species Compostimonas suwonensis. Next base: position 32,856 of record NZ_PGFB01000003.1, on the reverse strand, counting down.
TTGATCTGAACGGATGCCGGGGCCGCCGTCGAACCGGCTGCGGCGAGCTGCTCGAGCTGCGCCCGCGACGAGACGCCCACGTCGATGCCCGCCCGCACGGCCTCGCCGAAGTCGGCCTCCGGCTCGTGCAGCCAGGCGAGCACGGGCGCGGTGACACCCGCCTCGCGCAGGGCGACGCCCTCGCGGATGTCGGCGACCCCGAGCCAGTCGGCTCCCCCGGCGAGCGCAGCGCGCGCCGACTCGACGGCGCCGTGCCCGTAGCCGTTCGCCTTGACGACCGCCATCGTGTGCGGGGTGCCGACGAGTGCACGCAGGTGCTCGACGTTGCGGGTGATGGCGGCGCGATCGATGACCGCCTCGCGGAACAGCGGCTGCGTCATCCGATGCCCCTCTCGGCCACGACGAAGGCGCAGGCGAGCCCCGCGTCGTGGCTCATGCTCAGGTGCACCTCTCCGATGCCGAGCTCGGCGAAAGCGGCCGCGACCGTGCCCGTCACCCGGAAGGCCGGGTTGCCGTGGTCGTCGGAGACGACCTCCATGTCGTGCCAGCGCACGCCGTGGGCTCCGCCGATCACCTTGAGCAGCGCCTCCTTGGCCGCGAACCGGGCGGCGAGGGAGCGCGGAGCCCGATCCCGCTCGGCCGGCACGAAGAGCCTCTCGACGAGCCGCGGGGTGCGGGCCAGCGAGCGCTCGAAGCGCGCGACGTCGACGACGTCGACGCCGATTCCCGCGATCATGACGACCGCATCATTCGACCGTGACCGACTTCGCCAGGTTGCGGGGCTGGTCGACGTCGAGGCCCTTCGCCGCCGCGAGCTCCATCGCGAAGATCTGCAGCGGGATGACGGCGAGCAGCGGCTCGAAGAGCGGCGCGGCGAGCGGGATGGGGATGACCTCGTCGGCGAACGGCAGCACGGCGGCGTCGCCCTGCTCGGCGATCGCGATGACCCGGGCGCCACGCGCGCGGATCTCCTGGATGTTGGAGACCACCTTCGAGTGCAGGGTCGCCGAGCCGCGCGGGCTGGGCACGATCACGAAGACGGCCTGGCCCGGCTCGATGAGGGCGATCGGGCCGTGCTTGAGCTCGCCGGCGGCGAAGCCCTCCGCATGGATGTAGGCGAGCTCCTTGAGCTTGAGGGCGCCCTCGAGCGCGACGGGGAAGCCCACGTGGCGGCCGAGGAAGAGCACGGCGCGGGTGTCGGCCATCCAGCGGGCGAGCTGGGCGATCTCGCCGTGCGACTCGAGCACGGTCGCGAGCTTGTCGGGGATCGCGGCGAGCTCGGCGGCCTGGGCGGCGAGCTCCTCCTCCGAGAGGGTCCCCTTCACCCGCGCGAGGTGCAGGGCGAACAGGTAGAGCGCCGCGATCTGGGCGACGAAGGCCTTGGTCGACGCGACCGCCACCTCGGGCCCCGCGTGCGTGTAGATGACGGCCTCCGACTCGCGGGGGATCGTCGCGCCCTGCGTGTTGCAGATCGAGAGCACCCGGGCGCCGGCCTCCTTGGCGTACTTCACGGCCATGAGCGTGTCCATCGTCTCGCCGGACTGGCTGATCGAGATCACGAGCGTGTCGGGGGTGATCACCGGGTCGCGGTAACGGAACTCGTGACTGAGCTCGACGTCGACCGGCATCCTGCACCACTTCTCGATCGCGTACTTGGCGACCATGCCCGAGTACGCGGCCGTGCCGCAGGCGATGATCGTGATACGACGGATGCCGCTGAGCACCTCGTCGCCGAAGGCCTCGAGCTCCGGGATCCGGACCACACCGCCGTTCATGCGGCCGAGCAGGGTCTTCGCGACGGCCTCGGGCTCCTCGCTCACCTCTTTCTGCATGAAGCTCGACCAGCCGCCCTTCTCGGCGGCGGAGGCGTCCCACGAGATCTCGAACTCCTCGGTCTCGACCTCGGCCCCGTCGAAGTCGGTGACGGCGACGGCGAGGGGCGTGATGGTGACGATCTGGTCCTGCCCGATCGCGACGGCGCGGCGGGTGAACTCCACGAAGGCCGCGACGTCCGAGCCGAGGAAGTTCTCGCCGTCGCCGAGGCCGATGACGAGCGGGGAGTTGCGGCGCGCGCCGACGACGACGCCGGGCTGGTCCTGGTGCACGGCGAGAAGGGTGAAGGCTCCGTCGAGGCGCCGCACGACCGCGCGGAAGGCGGCGGTGAGGTCGCCCGTGCGACGGTACTCGCGGCCGAGCATGATGGCGGCCGCCTCCGTGTCGGTCTCGCTCGTGAACTCGAAGCCCTCGGCCACGAGCTCGGCCTTGAGCTCGCCGAAGTTCTCGATGATCCCGTTGTGGATGACGGCGAGCTTGCCGTCGTCGCCCAGGTGCGGGTGCGCGTTGTGGTCGGTGGGCCCGCCGTGCGTCGCCCAGCGGGTGTGCCCGATGCCGGTCGAGCCGTTGGCGACAGGGCTGGTCTCGAGATCTTTTTTGAGCACGGCGAGCTTGCCGGCGCGTTTGGCCGTGTTGAGGGTGCCGTGCTCATCGATCACGGCGATTCCGGCGGAGTCGTACCCGCGGTACTCGAGGCGGCTGAGGCCCCCGAGGAGGACTTCGAGGCTCTTCTGGTCGCCGACGTAACCCACGATTCCACACATGAACCCGATTTTATCCTCACTAAACTGGGAAGCTATGTCGGAGTCGGCCCTCACACCCGCCCACGGCCACAGTTCACCGTTCGTCGAATTCGACCGCGTCGACTGGGCCGGCCTCGTGCCATCCACTCCTCTCCCGCTCAGCGAGGTCGAGATCGTGCAGCTGCGAGGGCTCGGCGAGCCCCTCGATCTGCGCGAGGTGACCGAGGTCTACCTGCCGCTCAGCCGGCTGCTCAACCTCTACGTCGCGGGCACCCGCAACCTGCACAGGGCGACGAGCGACTTCCTGGGCGAGCGCGCCAAGACGACGCCCTTCGTCATCGGCGTCGCCGGCTCGGTCGCCGTCGGCAAGTCGACGATCGCGCGTCTGCTGCGCGAGCTGCTGGCCCGCTGGGTCGACACCCCGAGAGTCGAGCTCGTGACGACGGACGGCTTCCTGCTGCCCAACGCCGAGCTCACCCGACGGGGTCTGATGACCCGCAAGGGCTTCCCCGAGTCGTACGACCGCCGGGCGCTCCTGCGTTTCGTCAGCGACGTCAAGAGCGGCATCGCCGAGGTGCGCGCGCCGTTCTACTCGCACCTCAGCTACGACATCGTGCCCGACGCCGAGATCATCGTGCGGCAGCCCGACGTGCTCATCATCGAGGGCCTCAACGTTCTGCAGCCGCCCACCCCGGAGAGCCGGCTCGCGGTGAGCGACCTCTTCGACTTCACGATCTACGTCGACGCGCGCACGAGCGACATCGCCCGCTGGTACGAGGAGCGCTTCCTGTCGCTGCAGCGCGGCGCCTTCGCCAACCCGGAGTCGTACTTCCACCGCTACGCGAGCCTCAGCGAGGCCGAGGCACGGGCACGGGCCTCCGAGATCTGGCGCGAGATCAACGAGCCCAACCTCGTGCAGAACATCCGCCCGACCCGTTCGCGCGCGACCCTCGTGCTGCGCAAAGACAGAGACCACTCGGTCTCCTCGGTGCTCCTGCGCAAGCTCTAGCGGCGCACAAGCTCCAGCGGCGCACAACAAGCTCCAGCCAGCGAGCGCCGTCCTCTGCGCCTCCGGCCCGAGCCGGCCCCGCCCCTCTTCGCGGGTGCTCGTGCTCAGCTCACGTCGGGTCGATACGACGCGCTCAGCTCAGATAGCTGAGGGTGTCGCGCTCGCCCAGACGACGACGGATGACGGCGACCGCCTCCGGGTTCTCGTCGACGAGCACGAAGCGGCGGCCGAGCGACTGCGCCACCGCCCCCGTGGTGCCGCTGCCCGCGAAGAAGTCGAGCACCCAGTCCCCCGGCGCGCTGCTCGCCTGCACGATGCGCCTCAGCACGCCCTCGGGCTTCTGAGTGGGATAGCCGGTCTTCTCGCGACCGGTCGGCGACACGATCGTGTGCCACCAGACATCCGTCGGCAGTTTGCCGAGCGCGGCCTTCTCGGCCGTCACGAGCCCGGGCGCCATGTAGGGCTCCCGGTCGACGCCCCGCGAGTCGAAGAAGTACCCGGACGGGTCTTTGACGTAGACGAGGATCGTGTCGTGCTTGCTCGGCCACTTGCGGCGCGAGCGGGCCCCGTAGTCGTAGGCCCAGATGATCTCGTTGAGGAAGCACTCGCGTCCGAAGAGCGCGTCGAGCATGACCTTCGCGTAGTGCACCTCGCGGTAGTCGAGGTGCAGGTAGAGGGTGCCGTCGGGGGTGAGCAGGCGCCAGGCCTCGCGCAGGCGCGGCTCGAGGAACTCCCAGTAGTCGGCGAACTCGTCGTCGTAGCCGTAGAGGGTGCCCTTGACCGTCTCGTAGCGCTGGCCCTTGAAGCCCACCCTGTCGCCCGTCTCCGAGCGCACCATGGCGCTCGACTGCCGGCTCTGCGCACGGCCCGTGTTGAACGGCGGGTCGAGGTAGATGAGGCGGAAGGTCTCGTCGGGGAAGTCACGGATGACGGCCAGGTTGTCGCCCTGCACCACGAGGTCGTTGCCGCCGCGAGGCCAGGTCTCGGAGTTCTCGGCGGGCATCACGTCAACGAGCTTAGGGGCACGGGGCTCAGGGGCACGCGCGACGGCTCAGAGCGAGTGCCGTTCCCGCACGATGCCGGCGAGCTCGTGCGCGAGACGGTCGGCCGTGTGCTGGTCGGCGGCCTCCACCATGACCCGTACGAGGGGCTCGGTGCCCGACGGGCGCAGCAGCACCCGACCGGTGTCGCCGAGCTCGGCCTCCGCGTCGCGCACGGCCTGGGCGATGACCTCGTCGGTCTCGACGCCGCTCTTGTCGACGCCCGGCACGTTCACGAGGATCTGCGGGTACACCGACATCACCGAGGCGAGCTCGCCGAGGGTCTTGCCGGTGCGGGCCAGCTCGCTCGCGAGGTGCAGCCCCGTGAGGATGCCGTCGCCCGTCGTCGCGAAGGCCCGCATGATGACGTGCCCCGACTGCTCGCCGCCGAGGGAGAAGTCCTTCTCGTTCATGGCCTCGAGCACGTAGCGGTCGCCCACCCGCGTCTCGAGCATCGTGATGTCGTTCTCGGCCATCGCGACCCGCAGGCCGAGGTTGCTCATCACGGTCGCGACGAGCGTGCGGTCTTTGAGCACACCGCGTTCGGCCATCGAGACGGCGAGGATCGCCATGATCTGATCGCCGTCGATGATGTTGCCCTGGCCGTCGACGGCCAGGCAGCGGTCGGCGTCGCCGTCGTGCGCGATGCCGAGGTCGGCCCCGTGGATGACGACGGCCGCCGCGAGCGAGTCGAGGTGCGTCGATCCGACACCGTCGTTGATGTTCATACCGTCGGGGTCGTTGCCGATGACGGTGACCTTGGCGCCCGCGACCGAGAAGGCCTCGGGCGAGACGCCGGCGGCCGCGCCGTGGGCGCAGTCGATGACGACGTGCAGGCCGTCGAGACGATGCGGAAGGCTTCCGAGCAGGTGGACGATGTAGCGGTCCTCGGCGTCGGAGAAACGGCGGATGCGCCCGACCTCGCCGCCGACGGGAGCGAGCTTCTCGCCCGCGAGGGCCGCCTCGATCTCGTCCTCCAGCTCGTCGGGGAGCTTGGTGCCGCCGTGGGCGAAGAACTTGATGCCGTTGTCGGGCGCGGAGTTGTGCGACGCCGAGATCATCACGCCGAAGTCGGCGCCGACGTCGGCGATGAGGAACGCGGCGGCCGGGGTCGGCAGGACGCCGGCCTCGAGAACGTCGACCCCCGAGCTGGCGAGCCCCGCCGCCACCGCGGCCGAGATGAACTCGCCGGAGATGCGGGGGTCGCGTGCGAGCACCGCGACGGGGCGCCGCCCGGCCTCGCGAGCGGACGCACCCAGGATCTGGGCGGCCGCTTGCGCGAGGCCGAGCGACAGCTCAGCCGTGATGTCGCGGTTGGCAAGGCCACGGACACCGTCCGTGCCGAAAAGACGTGCCATGGAGCGCAGTCTGTACCCGGAGCGCGACTAGCGCTTCGAGAACTGCGGAGCCTTGCGAGCCTTCTTGAGACCGGCCTTCTTGCGCTCCTTGACGCGAGCGTCGCGGCTGAGGAAGCCCGCCTTCTTGAGCGTGGCGCGGTTGTTCTCCTCGTCGATCTCGTTGAGCGCACGGGAGATGCCGAGACGCAGTGCACCGGCCTGGCCCGAGGGGCCGCCTCCGGTGATGCGGGCGATCACGTCGTAGCTGCCGATGAGGTCGAGCACCGTGAACGGGTCGGTGATGAGCTGCTGGTGCAGCTTGTTCGGGAAGTAGTCCGCGAACTCACGGCCGTTGACCGTGATGGTTCCCGAACCGGGGATGAGGCGCACGCGGGCGATGGCCTGCTTGCGTCGGCCCACGGCTGCGCCGGGGACGTTGAGGACGGCGCGGGGGGTCTTGGGTGCGACCTCGGCCGGGGTCTCCGTCGAGTAGCTCTCCGGAGCCGCGTCAATCTGGTCTGCGATCTTCGCCACGATTGTGATTCCTTATCTGAAAGTCTGGCGCCGGACGCTTACTGGGCGACCTGGTCGAGGGTGTACTGCTTGGGCTGCTGTGCGCCGTGCGGGTGCTCCGGGCCGACGTAGACCTTGAGTTTGGTGAGCTGAGCACGACCGATCGAGTTCTTGGGCAGCATGCCCCGAACGGCCTTCTCGACCGCGCGGGTCGGGTTCTTCTCGAGGAGCTCCGAGTAGGTGACGGCCTTGAGGCCTCCCGGGTAACCCGAGTGGCGGTAGGCCTTCTTCTGCTCGAGCTTGGCTCCCGTGAGGGCGACCTTCTCCGCGTTGATGATGATGACGAAGTCCCCGCTGTCGAGGTGGGGCGCGAACGTCGGCTTGTGCTTGCCGCGAAGGAGGATCGCGGCGTGGCTTGCGAGGCGGCCGAGGATGACGTCGGTCGCGTCGATGACGACCCAGTCACGCTGGATCTCGCCGGCCTTAGGGGAATATGTGCGCGTCACAGTAGTGCTGCTTCCTTGAGTTCGAAATGAGGTGTTCGTGAATCCCGCTCCCTGTCGTGTTCGCGAGAAAAACATCTCGGTAACACCGGCGGTGGAGGGCTCAACTTCGAGTGCCGCGCGTGGCGCAGACACCAAACGTCCATACTAGGCCACAGGCGGCGACCCGGTCAAACTGCAGCGCTCGACCCGGCCGTGCCGTCGTCCGCGGCACTCGGCTCGACCGCGCCCTCCGCCTCGGCCTCGCCGTCGAGCCGTCGCCGCGCGCGCGTCTGCTCTGCGCGGAACCTCAGCAGGCCGTCCTCCGGATAGCCGACACGGATGAGGGTCAGGCCCCGAGCGGGCATGACCTTGAACTCGTTGTCGCGTTCGCGCTGCTCGAGCAGCCGGGTGAGCTCCTGCGCGGGCAGCTTGCCCTCTCCGACCGACACGCAGGCCCCCACGAGCGCTCGCACCATGCTGTGGCAGAAGGCGTCGGCCTGCAGGAAGGCCACGATCGTGCCGTCCTCGTCGCGCCGCCAGCGGAAGTCCTGCAGCGTGCGGATGGTCGTCGCGCCCTCGCGCGGTTTGCAGTAGGCGCGGAAGTCGTGGAGCCCGACGAGACTCGCGGCCGTGGCATCCATCGCCTCGACGTCGAGAGGCAGGTGGTGCCAGTAGGTGCGGTGCCGCTGCAGCGGGTCGCGATGCGCGACCGCGTCGGCGATGCGGTACTCGTAGCGGCGCCAGACCGCCGAGAAACGTGCGTCGAAGCCCTCGGGGGCGATGCGCGCCCTGTGCACGACGATGTCGCTGACCGCGCCCAGCACGCCGTTGACCCTGCGCAGCAGCTGCACCTCCGGATCCGAGCTGACCGCCGTCTCCCGGTGCCCACGGCTGGGCTTGACGAGCGCGGCGAGCTGTTGGCGGGTGAGCTCGACGTGGGCGACCTGCGCGGCCGCGTGCACACCGGCATCCGTTCGCCCGGCGACCACGAGCCGCGGGGCCGGCGGATGGCGGCGGAAGATCGTCTCGAGGGCCTCCTCGAGCGTGCCCTGCACCGTGCGCAGCCCCGGCTGGCGCGACCAGCCCGTGAAATCGGAGCCGTCATACGACAGATCGAGCCGGAAACGCACCGGCTCCTGCGAATTCTCGACCATCATCACACCCGCCACGGGTGAATAGTCTAGGCGGCAGGTGCGGGGAGTTATCGTTGTCGGGCACCTACTGCACCTCACGAAAACATGACGACACAGACCGACTCCCCTGCGCCAGCCCCGACCGCGACGGCGGCCGCGCTCTCCGACGCGCGCGCGGGGCGGCCGCGCTACGCGGGCCTCGACGGGCTGCGCGCGCTCGCGGTCATCGCGGTCGTCGTCTACCACCTCTTCCCGGGCTTCCTGCCGGGCGGGTTCATCGGGGTCGACGTCTTCTTCGTCGTGAGCGGCTTCCTCATCACGAGCCTGCTCATCGACGAGCGCGTGCGCACCGGGCGGGTCGCGCTGCGCTCGTTCTGGTGGCGCCGTTTCCTGCGGCTCGTGCCGGCGATCGGCGTGCTCCTGCTCGTCTGCTGCACCTTCGCCTGGGTCGTCGGCGGCGACGTGCTCGTCGGCCTCGACTGGCAGGTGCTCGGCGCCGCGACCTTCAGCTACAACTGGCTGGCGATCGCCTCCGACGGCAGCTATTTCGCGCTCACGGCGCCCGAGCTCTTCCGCAACCTGTGGTCGCTCGCCGTCGAGGAGCAGTTCTACGTGCTCTGGCCGCTCGCCCTCCTCCTGCTGCTCCTGCTGCGCCGCGACGGAGGCCGCCGGCGCTCGGTCATCACCCTGATCGTCGTCGTGGGCCTCGCCGTGGCATCCGCCGCCGCGATGTGGCTGCTCTACGTTCCCGGAACGGATGCGACCCGGGTCTACTTCGGCACCGAGACCCACAGCTTCGGGCTTATGCTCGGCGCCGCGCTGGCCCTCGCCCACTCGTCCCAGCTCCCCCGAGACCCCGCCCGGGCCCGGCGGCTCCTGCCCGTCATCGAGAGGTGGTCGCCCGTCATCGGGATCGCCGCGCTCCTCGGTCTCGTGACCTTCGCCGCCCTGCTCCACGACACGGCGACCTTCACCTATCACGGCGGCCTGCCGATCGTGAGCGTGCTCACCGTCGTGCTCATCTGGTCGGGCATCCAGTCGGGGCGGCGGCTGGGCCGGTGGCTGGATGTCGCACCCCTGCGCTACCTCGGAGAACGCTCCTACGGGCTCTACCTCTGGCACTGGCCCGTCTTCGTGATCGTCGCGGCCGTGCTGCCCGCCCTCCCGGGAACACCGCGCAGCGTGCTCGTGGGGGTCCTGACGCTCGTCGTCTTCGTGCCCGTGGCCTTCCTCTCCTACCGGTACATCGAGCGGCCCATCCGACGGCTGGGCTTCCGGGAGGCCGCGCGCCGCGCCATGGCGCCGGTGCGCTCGGCACGCGTGCGCCGCCGGATCGTCGCGGGGGTCGCCGTCGTCGTGACGCTCCTCCTGGCCGGCTCAGCCGCAGCGCTCGCCTCCGCGCCGCGCGTCTCGAGCGCGCAGCAGAACATCGAGAGGGGCCTCGCCGCGCTCGCGAGCCCGGGGCCGACGCAGGCTCCGGCCGTGACCGAGACCCCGGCCCCGCCCGCCGACGCCGATCCGGCCCCGACGACCCCGCCCGAGCCCGCGGCCCCGAACGCCCCCACCGACCCGACCACACCCCCGGCGCCTCCCGCCCCGGCCGTGACCATTCCCTCGGGCGACCAGATCACGGCGATCGGCGACTCGGTCATGCTGGCCTCGGCCCCCGAGCTCCAGAGCACCTTCCCCGGCATCGCGATCGACGCCACCGTCTCCCGGCAGTTCTCCGAGGCGCCCGACATCGTCCAGGCGCTGAGCGACCAGGGAGCCCTGCGCCCGGTGATCCTGATCGGTCTGGGCACCAACGGACTCGTCTCCAACGACGGCCTGGAGCGGATCCGCGCGATCGCCGGCCCCGACCGCGAGATCGTGCTCGTGAACGCCTTCGCCCCCCGCGACTGGGTTCCCGTGGTCAACCAGACTCTGGGCAATTTCGACATCGCCTACACGAACGTCGCGTGCGCCGACTGGAGCACAGCGATCGCGGGTCACCTCGACCTGCTCTCCGAAGACCAGATCCACCCCGGCCCCACGGGTGGGCAGATCTACGCGAACGCCGTGAGCGACGCCCTCGCCCGGCTCGCGCAAGAGAAGCAGCATGCGGCCCCCCTCGACGCCTTCACGCCCTCAACCGCCGGCTAAAAATCATCCGGCGCCTCGCGGCACGTGAAAAGCCCGGGGGCACCCGGAAAGTCACGTGCCCGCGAGACTTTCACGTGCCCGCCCGAAACGCGTCGTTGGGGGGCAGCTGTGTCGCCTCGGCCCGCTCGGGCGCGAAATCCACGACACGGATGCCGGCCTCGCCCCGGCCCCGCGACCTCGATCACGCCTTCCTGCAGCCAGGCTGGCGAAGGGCACAAAAAAGCCCCGGCCGTCGCGACGACGGCCGGGGCTTTCCGGTGTGCAGGTGCTTTACTTGGCGTCGTCGGCCTTCTCGGCGTCTGCCGCGGGCTCGGCGGCCGCGTCGTCGGCCTTCTCGGCCGCGTCGGACTCGACCTCGGCGGCGGCCTCGGTGGTCTCCTCCTCGGCGATGGGCTCGGAGGCCTCGACGGTCTCGGTCTCCTCGACCTCGGCCGCGTCGGCGACGGGCTCAGCAGCCGGAGCGGCCTTCGAGGTGCTCGAACGCTTCACCTTGGGGGTGACGGGCTCGAGAACGAGCTCGATCTGCACCATCGAGGCGTTGTCTCCCTTGCGGAAGCCGAGCTTCGTGATGCGGGTGTAGCCGCCCTCACGCTCCGCGACGAGCGGAGCGATCTCGGTGAAGAGCTCGTGGATGACCGACTTGTCGCCGATGATCGCGAGCGCACGACGACGAGCGTGCAGGTCGCCGCGCTTCGCGAAGGTCACCAGACGCTCGGCGACGGGGCGCAGTCGCTTGGCCTTCGTCTCCGTGGTCTTGATGCTCTTGTGCGTGAAAAGGGCAGCAGCCAGGTTGGCGAGCAGGAGTCGCTCGTGAGCAGGACCGCCTCCGAGGCGGGGGCCCTTGGTTGGCTTTGGCATGTTAGTGAATCTCCAGTGTCAAATGTCGGTTAGCCGTCTTGCGACGAGCCTTAGATGTTCTCGTCGTCGTAGCCGCTGTAGAAGTGCGCCCCGTCGAAGCCGGGAACGGAGTCCTTGAGCGACAGGCCGAGCTCGGTGAGCTTGTCCTTGACCTCATCCACCGACTTCTGACCGAAGTTGCGGATGTTCATGAGCTGCGTCTCCGAGAGGGCGACCAGTTCACTGACGTTGTTGATGCCCTCGCGCTTGAGGCAGTTGTACGAGCGCACCGAGAGGTCGAGATCTTCGATCGGGATCGAGAGCTCGGAGCTCAGCACGGCGTCGACCGGCGCGGGGCCGATCTCGATGCCCTCGGCCGCGTTGTTGAGCTCGCGGGCGAGACCGAAGAGCTCGGTGAGGGTGCGGCCGGCCGAGGCGATGGCGTCGCGCGGGGTGATCGCCGGCTTCGACTCGACGTCGACCACAAGACGGTCGAAGTCGGTGCGCTCACCGGCACGCGTCGCCTCGACGCGGTAGGTGACCTTGAGCACGGGCGAGTAGATCGAGTCGATCGGGATCTGACCGGCTTCGCTGAACTCGTTGCGGTTCTGCGTGGCCGACACGTATCCGCGGCCGCGCTCGATCGTGAGCTCGAGCTCGAACTTCGCCTTGTCGTTGAGCGTCGCGATCACGAGCTCGGGGTTGTGGATCTCGACGCCCGCAGGAGCAGAGATGTCGGCAGCGGTGACCTCGCCGGCGCCCTGCTTGCGCAGGTAGGCCGTGATGGGCTCGTCGTGCTCGCTCGAGACGACGAGGCCCTTGATGTTGAGGATGATCTCCGTGACGTCTTCTTTGACACCAGGGACGGTGCTGAATTCGTGGAGCACGCCGTCGATGCGGATGCTCGTCACAGCTGCACCGGGGATCGAGGACAGGAGGGTCCGGCGAAGCGAGTTACCGAGGGTGTAACCGAAACCCGGCTCGAGCGGCTCGATGACGAACCGCGAACGGAACTCCGAAATGTTCTCTTCGGTGAGCGTTGGACGCTGTGCAATAAGCACTGTTGATTCCTTTCGGCTAAGTGTCCGCTATATGACACTTGCGTTGGCGACCGGGTGGCTGGCCCGGCTATCTATGGAGTTGTGTAGAGAACGTGACCATCGACCGCCGGCCGGTCGTACGGTGACGGGGCTCGTCGGATTCGACGAGCCCGATCACCGGCGGATCGGCCGGCGGTCAACGCGAAAGGTCAGACGCGGCGACGCTTCGGCGGGCGGCATCCGTTGTGCGCCTGCGGGGTGACGTCGTTGATCGAGCCGACCTCGAGGCCTGCGGCCTGAAGCGAGCGGATCGCGGTCTCGCGACCGGAGCCCGGCCCCTTGACGAAGACGTCGACCTTCTTCATGCCGTGCTCCTGAGCCTGGCGGGCAGCCGACTCCGCAGCGAGCTGAGCGGCGAACGGGGTCGACTTGCGCGAACCCTTGAAGCCGACTCCACCGGACGACGCCCAGCTGATGACCGCACCGGTGGTGTCGGTGATCGAGACGATCGTGTTGTTGAACGTGCTCTTGATGTGGGCCTGGCCCAGAGCGATGTTCTTCTTTTCTTTCTTGCGCGGCTTACGAACGGCCGATTTTGGTGCTGCCATTGTTTTCTCCTAAAACTTTTATGGCGATACGAGCAGTGCTCGCTATCGGGCCTTCTTCTTGCCGGCAACGGTGCGCTTCGGCCCCTTGCGGGTGCGAGCGTTGGTCTTGGTGCGCTGGCCGCGCACGGGGAGGCCGCGGCGGTGGCGGATGCCCTCGTAGCTGCCGATCTCGACCTTGCGGCGGATGTCGGCGGCCACCTCGCGGCGGAGGTCGCCCTCTACCTTGTAGTTGCCTTCGATGTAGTCACGCAAGGCGACGAGCTGGTCGTCGCTCAGGTCCTTGACTCGGATGTTTCCGTCGATGGAGGTGTCGGCGAGGGTCTTGAGCGCCCTCGTGCGGCCGACACCGTAGATGTACGTCAATGCGACTTCCACGCGCTTGTCGCGCGGAATGTCTACGCCTGCTAGACGTGCCATTGTGGCTTCTCCTGTTGGTGAGTGGAGGTGTGGAGCAGCGCCTGTGCCCGGGCCTCCAACCCGGGGTGTCCCCTGCCGGAGCAGGTTCTGACGGTGCCGTTATCTCGTGTTCAGTTGTCACTCGTGGAGCGAGCCCGCCGGCATCCGGCAGGCTCGGTCGACGATCTAGCCCTGACGCTGTTTGTGGCGCGGGTTGTTCTTGCAGATGACCATGACATTGCCGTTGCGGCGGATGACGCGGCAGTGCTCGCACATGGGCTTGACGCTGGGCTTGACCTTCATAGCTGTTCCTTCATTCGCTGTCTTCGTACCCGCTCGCCGTGATGTCCGGGTTCGGACGCGGGAGCGGGCCGTTACTTTTCAGCGCTCGTTACTTGTAGCGGTAGACGATACGGCCGCGGGTCAAGTCGTAGGGGCTCAGTTCTACGATCACCCGGTCTTCGGGCAGAATGCGGATGTAGTGCTGACGCATCTTGCCGGAGATGTGGGCGAGAACTTTGTGTCCGTTGGTCAACTCAACGCGAAACATCGCGTTGGGAAGAGCCTCGACCACAGAGCCTTCGATTTCGATGACACCGTCTTTTTTGGCCATAGCCTCACTGTCGCTCAAGAGTAATGATTGCTGATCGTGCGGGTGGAGTGGTGAAAACGGCGCGCGCGGGCGCGCTCAAGACACCAAAGAGCAATCTTATGTGATAATCCCGCTTTTCGCCAATCGTTCGCCGGCGGCGGAGCCTCCGTCGCGATCGCAGTCGCCTCCGTCGCCCTCACCCGTACTCAAAACGACGGACATTCTGCCGATTTGAGCGGATTTGAGGCTCACAAGGCCCGGTTTAAGCGAAATCTCCGTCGTTTTGAGAACGACGAGAAGCGAGCGGATGCCGCGACTCAGCGCTGCCCGCGACGTCGAACGAGCCCGACCACGAGCAGCAGCACGCCGATCGCGATGACGGCGGCCACGCCGATGATGATCGGGAGGGTGTTGACACCCGTCTGTGCCAAGAATTCCGTTGTGACTGACATGGTGCCTCCGACTCGGGTTCTGCGCGGCCGTCAGTGTACTCCCGGAGCCTCGGTGTTCCCCTGCACCCGCCGGATGGCCTAGCCCCGGGCGGCCGCAGCGACCGCGGCTCGGGCCTCCGGTGCGCCGTCGGCGGCCAGGGCGACCGCCGCGAGCTCCTTCGCCTGGGCGAGCGTCACGCCGGCGAGCTCGGTGCGCACGTCGCCGAGAGCGGCGGACGACATCGACAGGCTCGTGGCCCCCAGCCCGACGAGCACGACGGCGAGGGCGGGATCGGCCGCGGCCTCCCCGCAGATGCCGACGGGCTTGCCCGTCGCGACCCCTGCTGCGCCCACCTCGCCGACGAGCTTCAGCACGGCCGGGTGCCACGGATCCTGGAAGCCGGCGACCGAGCCGAGCATCCGGTCGGCCGCGAGGGTGTACTGCGTGAGGTCGTTGGTGCCGATCGAGACGAAGTCGGCGACGGCGAGGATGCGGTCCGCGAGAAGCGCCGACGCCGGCACCTCGACCATCACGCCCGCCATCGCGAGCCCCAGCTCGTGGGCGAGCTCGACGAAGTACCGCGTCTCCTCCACCGTCGAGACCATGGGCGCCATCACCCAGACCTCGGCGTCGGTGGCCGCGTCGGCGTTCGCGAGCGCCGTGAGCTGCTCGCGCAGGATGTCCTCCTTGGCTCGCAGCGCCCGCAGCCCGCGCAGGCCGAGGGCGGGGTTCTCCTCCTCGCCGTCGTTGAGGAAGGGCAGCGGCTTGTCGGCGCCCGCGTCGAGCACGCGCACCACGACCTTCTGCCCGGGGAACTGCGCGAGCAGGGCCGTGTACTGCTCCTGCTGCTCGACGATTGTGGGCGCCATCGCCGCGTCGAGGAAGAGGAACTCGGTGCGGAAGAGGCCGACACCCTCCGCTCCGCGCTCGATCGCGACCGCGGCCCCCTCCGCCGAGCCGAGGTTGGCCAGGAGCGGCAGCCCGGTGCCGTCGGCGAGACGGCCGGGCCCCACGGGCGCTTCGGCGCGGCCCGCGCGATCCGCGATGGCGGAGCGCGCGGCATCCTTCTCGTCGGCGGAGGGGTCGACGACCACACGGCCGGCCGCGGCGTCGACGATCACCTCCTGCCCGTCGTGCAGCGCGAGCGCGCCCGAGGCGCCGACGATCGCGACGATCGCCTTGTCGCGCGCCAGGATCGCCGTGTGCGAGGTGGGGCCGCCATCGCTCGTCACGAGGGCGAGCACCTTCTCGAGGTCGAGCAGGGCGGTGTCGGCCGGCGCGAGGTCGCGTGCGACGAGCACGAAGGGGTGGTCCGGGGCCGGCACCCCCGGCGCGGGGAGCCCGCCGAGGTCGGCGATGACCCGCTGCGAGATGTCGTCGAGGTCGGTCGCGCGCTCGGCCATGTAGCCGCCCATGCCTACGAGCAGCTCGCGGAAGGCGGCGAAGGCCTCGAACACAGCGCGCTCTGCGGTGATCCCCGTCTGCAGCCGGGCGGTCACGTCGTCGCTCAGCGCCGGGTCCGCCGCCATGAGCGCCTGTGCGTCGAGCACCTCCTGCGCGGTCCCTCCCGCACGCTCGCCCCGAGCGCGCAGCTCGTCGGCGACGGCGGCGAGAGACGCGGCCGCGCGCTCGCCCTCCTCCGCCGGCGAGAGAGCGCTCTGCGCGCCCACCGGCTCGGGCAGAGGCTCCGGCATGAGGATGACCGGCCCGATCGCCACGCCCTGTCCAACACCGATCCCGTGCAGTTCCATCGCCATCCTCACGTCGCGGATCGAACTCCGCCCGAACGGACGTCGCCACCCAGCTTCACGATAGCCGTGACGG
This sequence comes from Compostimonas suwonensis, assembly GCF_002797855.1. Classification (GTDB taxonomy): domain Bacteria; phylum Actinomycetota; class Actinomycetes; order Actinomycetales; family Microbacteriaceae; genus Compostimonas; species Compostimonas suwonensis. The sequence goes on along the minus strand of NZ_PGFB01000003.1, from coordinate 16,892 downwards.
GCGGGCTACGGAACGGGAACGGGGGTCACACCGAGGGGTGCGAGACCGCTCGCCCCTCCGTCGGGCGCCGTGAGCACCCAGATTCCGCCCGGGTGCACCGCGACCGAGTGCTCCCAGTGCGCCGCGGAGGCGCCGTCCTCGGTCGCGACCGTCCACTCGTCGTCGCGCACGAAGGTGTCGGGGCTGCCGAGCACGACCATGGGCTCGATCGCGACGACGAGCCCCGGCTTGACCTCAGGGCCTTTCTGCCGCACCCGGTAGTTGAACACGGGAGGCGCCTCGTGCATCGACCGGCCGATGCCGTGGCCGATGTAATCGGTCAGGATGCCGTACCGGCCGTCCGGAGACGAAGGGTTGTGCTGCGACTCGATGTAGTCCTGCACGGCCTCGCCGACCTCGTTGAGGTGACGTGCGCGGGCGAGCCGCGCGATGCCGTGCCAGAGCGACTGCTCGGTGACGTGCGAGAGGCGCTCGCGTTCGGCCACGAGCTCGGGCCTCGCGGCATCCGGCACGACCATGGTGAAGGCCGAGTCGCCGTTCCAGCCGTCGATCTCGGCGCCGCTGTCGATCGACACGATGTCGCCGGCCTCGAGCGGACGGTCGCTCGGGATACCGTGCACGACGTCGTCGTTCACCGACGCGCAGATGGTGTGCCGGTAGCCCGGCACGAGCATGAAGTTCGAGATGCCGCCCAGGCCCTCGATGGTCTGGCGGGCGAGCGTGTCGAGCTCGAGGGTCGTCGCGCCGGGGCGGATGGCGTCGCGCGCCGCTGCGAGGGACGCGGCGGTCGCGAGGCCGGGCGCGACCATCGCCCGCAGCTGGGCAGGCGTCTTGTAGAGCGAACGGTGCAGGGCCATCAAGAGGCGGCCGACTCGCCGTCCCCGGGCAGGATGCCGCGTTCCACGAGCTGCGCGACGATGCGGTCGGTCACGTCGTCGACCGGGCCGAGCCCGTCGATCTCGATGAGCAGGCCACGACGGCCGTAGACCTCGATGAGCGGAGCGGTCTGCTCGTCGTAGAGGGCGAGGCGGTGACGGATGACCTCTTCCGTGTCATCCGAACGCCCCTGCTCGTCTGCCCGCTTGAGCAGCCGGCTCACGACCTCGTCGCGGTCGGCCACGAGCTGCACGACGCCGTCGAGGTGCGTGCCGTCGGAATGCAGGAGACGGTCGAGCTCACTGACCTGCTCGGTCGTGCGCGGGTAGCCGTCGAGCAGGAACCCCGCCCCGGCGTCGGCCTCCTGCAGCCTGTCGTGCACGATCGCATTGGTGAGGGAGTCGGGCACGTACTGCCCGGCATCCATGAACGCCTTCGCCTGCAGGCCGAGTTCGGTCTCGTTCTTGACGTTCCAGCGGAAGATGTCTCCCGTGGAGACCGCCGGTACGCCGAGGAGCTCGGCGAGCCGAGCCGCCTGCGTGCCCTTGCCAGCCCCGGGAGGGCCGATGAGCAGCAGACGAGTACCCGACTCGCTCGTCGCCCGGCTCACCGAAGCAGACCCTCGTAGTGCCGTTGCTGCAGCTGGGAGTCGATCTGCTTGACCGTCTCGAGTCCGACACCGACGATGATGAGGATCGACGCGCCGCCGAAGGGGAAGTTCGCATTCGCCCCGACCGCCGCGAGGGCGATGAGCGGGATGAGCGCGATCAAACCGAGGTAGATCGATCCGGGCAGGGTCACGCGGGTGAGCACGAAGTCGAGGTACTCGGCCGTCGGGCGCCCTGCGCGGATGCCGGGGATGAACCCGCCGTACTTCTTCATGTTGTCGGCGACCTCTTCGGGGTTGAAGGTGATCGCGACGTAGAAGTAGGTGAACCCGACGATGAGCAGGAAGTACAGCAGCATGTACAGCGGGTGGTCGCCCTTGGTGAGGTAGTTGGTGATCCACACGACCCACGGTGCCGGCTCCTGGCCCGCAGCGGGCTGGTTGAACTGGGCGATGAGGGCGGGGAGGTACAGCAGCGAGGAGGCGAAGATGACGGGCACGACGCCGGCCATGTTGACCTTGATCGGGATGTAGGTGTTGTTGCCGCCGTAGGTTCGGCGCCCGACCATCCGTTTCGCGTACTGCACGGGGATGCGTCTCTGCGATTGCTCGACGAAGACCACGAGTCCCATGATCACGATGCCCATCGCGAGCACGAGGAGGAAGACCTCGAAGCCCTTGGCCTGGGCGATGGCCCAGAGCGAGTTCGGGAACGTCGCGGCGATCGAGGTGAAGATGAGGAGCGACATGCCGTTGCCGATGCCGCGCTCGGTGATGAGCTCGCCGAGCCACATGATGAGGCCGGTTCCCGCGGTCATGGTGATGACCATGAGCATGATCGCGTACCAGGAGTCATCGGTGATGAGCTGCGAGCACTCGGGGCTGGCGGAGGTGCCGAACAGGGCCCCGCTGCGTGCCACCGTGATGAGCGTCGTCGACTGCAGGACGCCGAGCGCGATGGTGAGGTAACGCGTGTACTGCGTGAGCTTGGCCTGACCGGCCTGGCCCTCTTTGTACAGGGTCTCGAAGTGAGGGATGACGACACGCAGCAGCTGCACGATGATCGACGCGGTGATGTAGGGCATGATGCCCATCGCGAAGACCGAGAGCTGCAGGAGCGCTCCGCCGCTGAAGAGGTTGACGAGTTCGTAGAGACCCGAGGTGCCCTGGTTGTCCGCGAGACACTGCTGGACGTTGCCGAAGTCGACGAAGGGAGCGGGAATGAAGGATCCGAGCCGGAAAAGCGCGACGATACCCAGGGTGAAGCCGATCTTCCGTCGAAGGTCGGGTGTGCGGAAGATCCGCGCAACGGCGCTAAACAAGAGGGCCTCCAGCTTTCCTGTGGGAGTTAGTTGGGTGTCCGATCCAACGGACACCCAACTTGACTACTCTACGATGACTCTGCATGACACGAATGCCACTCGTCGTGGCGGAACGCCGCGACGCTGTGTGCATCGTGTTTTATTTGACGGAGCCACCAGCGGCGACGATCTTCTGCTCAGCGGAGCCGGAGACCTTGTCGACCGCAACGTTCAGCTTAACCGTAATGTCGCCGTTGCCGAGAACCTTGACCTTTTCGTTCTTGCGCACAGCGCCCTTGGCCACGAGGTCGCCGATGGTGACCTCACCGCCGGCCGGGTACAGTTCCGCGAGACGCTCGAGGTTGACGACCTGGTATTCGACCCGGAACGGGTTCTTGAACCCGCGGAGCTTGGGAGCCCGCATGACCGAGTTCAGGTTGCCGCCCTCGAAACCGGGACGGATCGAGTACCGGGCCTTGGTTCCCTTGGTTCCACGGCCGGCCGTCTTGCCCTTCGAGCCCTCACCGCGTCCGACGCGGGTCTTGGCCTTCTTGGATCCGGCGGCGGGGCGCAGGTGGTGCACCTTCAGAACCTGCTCGCGCGGGGCTTCGCTCTCGGCCTTGGCCGTGGGCGCCGCCTTCGCAGGAGCCTTCTTCGCGGGAGCCTTGGCGGCCGGAGCCGCCTCGGCGTCCGCCGTGGCAGCAGCAGCGGCCTTGGCGGGTGCCTTCTTGGCAGCAGCGGGTTTCTCGGCCGCGGGCGCCTTCTCTGCATCCGTCGCCGTGTCGGCAGCGGCCTTGGCCGGCGCCTTCTTGGCGGCAGGAGCCTTCTCGGCTACGGGCTTGTCGGCTGCGACCTTGGGGGCCGCCGCCTTCTTGGCCGCGGGCTTCTTCTCAGCTGCGGCACCTGTGGTGGCTTCTGTTTCTTCAGCCATTAGTCAATCTCCTCGACCTTCACCAGGTGAGCGACAGTGTTGACGTAACCGCGGTTCTGGCGGTTGTCCTCGCGGACCACGACGTCACCAATGCGCTTGAGACCCAGGCTGCGAATCGTGTCGCGCTGGTTCTGCTTCTCACTAATTATGGACTTGATCTGTGTCACCTTGAGGCGCGCGGCCATCATGCACCTGCCTTAGCGTCGGCCTCGGCACGCAGCAGACGGGCGGGAACGACGTCATCGACGTCGAGGCCACGACGGGCGGCGACGGCGCGCGGCTCTTCGAGCTGCTTGAGCGCCGCGACGGTTGCGTGCACGATGTTGATCGTGTTGGACGAGCCGAGCGACTTGCTCAGCACGTCGTGGATGCCGGCGCACTCGAGCACGGCGCGCACGGGACCACCCGCGATGACACCGGTACCACCCGACGCCGGACGCAGCAGGACGACGCCTGCGGCGGCCTCACCCTGGACGGGGTGCGGGATCGTGTTGCCGACGCGCGGGACGCGGAAGAAGTTCTTCTTCGCCTCCTCGACGCCCTTGGAGATGGCGGTCGGGACCTCACGGGCCTTGCCGTAGCCGACGCCCACGAGTCCGTTGCCGTCGCCCACGACCACGAGAGCGGTGAAGCTGAAGCGACGACCGCCCTTCACGACCTTGGAGACGCGGTTGATGGTGACAACGCGCTCCAGGAACTGGCTCTTCTCGGAGTCGCGGCTGCCGCGGTCGCGGTTGGGGTTGCGTTCGCGACCCCCGCGACGGCCTTCGCGAGGCTCGTTCTGCGTGGATTCGGTCGATGCGGCCGTCTCCACCGGTGCCTCTACTACAGCCACCTCTTGCTCCTTAGAAATCTGCTGATCGCTCACAGGTCCAAACCACCCTCTCGAGCTCCCTCGGCGATGGCAGCGACGCGACCCGCGTACTTGCTGCCACCACGATCGAATACGACCGCCTCGACGCCGGCCTTCTTGGCGCGCTCGGCGACGAGCTCGCCGACCTTGCGGGCCTTGGCCGTCTTGTCGCCGTCGAAGGTGCGCAGGTCCGACTCGAGCGTCGAAGCCGACGCGAGAGTGAAGCCCTTGCTGTCGTCGACGACCTGCACGAAGACGTGGCGGGCCGAACGCGTGACCACGAGACGCGGGCGCAGCTCGGTGCCGACGACCTTCTTGCGAAGGCGCGTGTGACGGCGCGTACGAGCGGCCGCCTTGCTCTTTCCTCTAGTTCCGAGACCCATGGTTACTTACCACTCTTTCCGGCCTTGCGGCGAACGACCTCGCCGGCGTAACGCACACCCTTGCCCTTGTAGGGCTCGGGCTTGCGCAACTTACGAATGTTGGCGGCGACTTCGCCCACGGCTTGCTTGTCGATGCCGTGCACGGTGAGCTTGTTGTTGCCCTCGACCGCGAAAGTGATTCCCGTCGGCGGCTCGACCGTGATGGAGTGCGAGTAGCCGAGCGCGAACTCGACACCCGCGCCCTTGGCGACGACACGGTAACCCGTGCCGACGACCTCGAGTCCCTTGGAGTAACCCTCGGTGACGCCGATGATCTGGTTGCTGATGAGCGTGCGCGTCAGGCCGTGCAGCGAACGGGACTCGCGCTCGTCGTTCGGGCGGGTCACGAGGACCTGCCCTTCTTCGAGCTGAACCTCGATGGGGCTGGCGACGGTGAGCGCGAGCTCGCCCTTCGGTCCCTTGACGGAGACGTTAGAGCCATCGATCGTCACGGTGACCCCTGCGGGCACGTCGATCGGAAGACGTCCAATACGTGACATTGCGAGTTACCACACGTAGGCGAGGACTTCCCCACCCACGCCCTTCTTCTCAGCCTGGCGGTCGGTGAGCAGACCGGAGGACGTTGACAGGATGGCGACACCGAGCCCGCCGAGAACCGTGGGGATCTCGGTCGACTTCGCGTACACGCGCAGACCCGGCTTCGAGACGCGCTTGATGCCGGCGATGGAACGCTCGCGGTTGGGACCGAACTTGAGCGTGAGAGTGAGGGTCTTGCCGACGGTGGCGTCGGTGACCTCCCACGCCGCGATGTAACCCTGATCGGTGAGGATCTGCGCGATGTGGGCCTTGAGCTTGCTGTGCGGCATCGACACGGAGTCGTGGTGCGCAGAGTTCGCGTTACGCAGTCTGGTCAGCATGTCTGCGACCGGATCTGTCATTGTCATGTGGTGGTGCCTTTCTCGCCTGGTTTCGGCATCCGTTACACGAATGTCGACCTGTGGTGTCGGACGACGCCGGGCGGATGCCCGCGTCGCTGCGCAGCCGTGAGGCTACTTGGTGTCGGCCGTCTTGAACGGGAAGCCGAGCGCCTTGAGCAGCGCACGACCCTCGTCGTCGGTCTTGGCGGTCGTCACCACGGTGATGTCCATGCCTCGAACGCGGTCGATCTTGTCCTGGTCGATCTCGTGGAACACGGACTGCTCCGTGAGACCGAAGGTGTAGTTGCCGTTTCCGTCGAACTGGCGGTCGGAGAGACCACGGAAGTCGCGGATGCGGGGAAGCGCGAGGGAGAGCAGACGATCGAGGAACTCCCACATGCGGTCGCCACGAAGTGTGACGTGGGCGCCGATGGGCTGTCCCTCACGCAGCTTGAACTGCGCGATCGACTTGCGGGCCTTCGTGACCTGGGGCTTCTGGCCCGTGATCTTCGTGAGGTCGGTGACGGCGCCGTCGATGATCTTGCCATCGCGGGCAGCCTCTCCGACACCCATGTTCACGACGACCTTGACGAGCGTCGGAACCTGGTGCACGTTGGTGAAACCGTGCGCCTTCGTGAGCTCGGCCGAGATCTCGGTCTGGTACTTCTGCTTCAGGCGCGGCTGGGTGCTGTTGGAAGACACTGTGCCAGCCGGCGCAGCAGTTGAGATGTCAGTCATTACAGGTCCTTACCTGACTTCTTGGCGTAACGGACGCGGACGGTCTTGGAGACGCCGTCCTTCGTTACCTGCTCGGTGCGGAAGCCGACGCGGGTCGGCTTCTTGGTCTCCGGGTCGACGATGGCGACGTTGGAGATGTGGATCGGGGCCTCCATGGTCTCGATGCCACCGGTCTTCGTGCCACGCTGCGTCTGGCCGACGCGGGTGTGCTTGGTGATGTAGTTCACACCTTCGACGATGACGCGGTTCTGCTCGACCAAGACCTCGATGACGCGCCCCTGCTTGCCGCGGTCGCCACCGCGTGCCTGCGTGGCACCGGTGATGACCTGCACGAGGTCGCCCTTCTTGATGTTCTTCGCCATGACTAGATAACCTCCGGCGCCAGGGAAACGATCTTCATGAACTTCTTGTCGCGAAGCTCACGACCAACCGGTCCGAAGATGCGGGTACCGCGGGGGTCCCCGTCGTTCTTCAAGATCACCGCGGCGTTCTCATCGAACTTGATGTAGGAGCCGTCCGAACGACGGGTCTCCTTCTTGGTGCGAACGATGACCGCCTTGACGACGTCACCCTTCTTGACGTTGCCACCGGGGATCGCGTCCTTGACGGTCGCGACGATGACATCGCCCAGACCCGCGTAGCGACGGCCGGAGCCGCCGAGCACGCGGATGGTGAGGAGCTCCTTGGCGCCCGTGTTGTCGGCCACCTTGACTCTTGATTCCTGCTGAAGCATTTATCTGTCCCTATATCGCAAGCAAGCCGAGGCTTACTTGGCCTTCTCGAGGATCTCGACGAGCCTCCAGCGCTTGGAAGCGCTGAGGGGACGCGTCTCGGAGATGAGAACGAGGTCGCCGACGCCGGCGGTGTTGTTCTCGTCGTGGACCTTGACCTTCGAGGTACGGCGGATGACCTTGCCGTACAGCGGGTGCTTCACGCGGTCTTCGACCTCGACGACGATGGTCTTCTGCATCTTGTCGCTCGTGACGTATCCACGACGGCTCTTGCGGTAACCGCGAACGAGCGTCTCGGCCGCGGCTTCTGTCTCAGTCGTCTGTTCCTTGGCGGTAGCCATTACTTGGCCTCCTCACTGTTCTCGGTCGGCGCTGCCTCTGCGGCATCCGCCTTCTTGGCACGGGTCTTCTTCTCTGGCTTCGCCTCGACCTCGAGAGGTGCGGGCGTCGCGCGGATTCCGAGCTCACGCTCGCGAATCACGGTGTAGATACGAGCGATGTCGCGCTTGACCGCACGCAGGCGGCCGTGGCTCTCGAGCTGGCCGGTGGCCGACTGGAAGCGCAGGTTGAACAGCTCTTCCTTGGCCTTCTTCAGCTCGTCGACAAGTCGCTCGTCTTCAAAGGTGTCGAGCTCCGTCGGGCGGAGTTCCTTGGATCCGATCGCCATTACGCGTCGCCCTCCTCGCGCTTGATGATGCGTGCCTTGAGCGGCAGCTTGTGGATAGCACGGGTGAGCGCCTCGCGGGCGACCGTCTCGTTGACGCCGCTGAGCTCGAAGAGCACGCGACCCGGCTTGACGTTGGCGACCCACCACTCGGGTGAACCCTTACCGGAACCCATGCGGGTCTCGGCGGGCTTCTTGGTCAGCGGGCGGTCGGGGTAGATGTTGATCCACACCTTTCCACCACGCTTGATGTGACGGGTCATCGCGATACGAGCGGACTCGATCTGACGGTTGGTCACGTAGGCAGGGGTGAGGGCCTGGATGCCGTACTCACCGAACGACACCGTGGTGCCACCGGTCGCCTGGCCGCTACGGCCGGGGTGGTGCTGCTTGCGGTGCTTGACTCGACGTGGAATCAACATGGTTATGCCTCAACTCCTGCTGCGACGGGAGCGGCGGCGGCCGCATCCGTCTTCGGCGCCGAGCCACGACGGGGACGGTCGCCATCGCGGCCGTCACGACGCTCCGGGCGCGATGACTTCTGGTTGGCCTGCTCGCGGGCAAGCTCCTTGTTGGTGATGTCGCCCTTGTAGATCCAGACCTTCACGCCGATGCGGCCGAAGGTGGTCTTCGCCTCGTAGAAGCCGTAGTCGATGTTCGCGCGCAGAGTGTGCAGCGGAACGCGGCCCTCGCGGTAGAACTCGGAACGGCTCATCTCGGCGCCGCCGAGGCGGCCGGAGACCTGGATACGAACACCCTTGACCGTGGAGGTGCGCTGAGCGCCCTGCAGGCCCTTGCGCATCGCACGGCGGAACGCCACACGAGCGGAAAGCTGCTCGGCGATGCCCTGCGCGACGAGCTGGGCGTCGGCCTCGGGGTTCTTGACCTCGAGGATGTTCAGCTGGATCTGCTTGCCCGTGAGCTTCTCGAGGTCGGCGCGGATGCGCTCGGCCTCGGCGCCACGGCGACCGATCACGATGCCCGGACGGGCGGTGTGGATGTCGACGCGGACGCGGTCACGGGTGCGCTCGATCTCGATGCGCGAAACGCCGGCGCGGTCGAGCGAGGTGCTGAGCAGACGACGGATCTTGACGTCTTCGGCAACGTAGTCCGAGTAACGCTGACCCTTCTTGGTGCTGTCCGAGAACCAGCGCGACACGTGGTCGGTCGTGATCCCGAGACGGAAACCGTACGGATTGACTTTCTGACCCATTAGTTGGTCCTCGCCTTCTGGGCTGACTTCTTGGAACCGGCGGCCACCGTCTCGTCCGGCGTTGCCAGGACGATCGTGATGTGGCTCGTGCGCTTGAGGATCTGGAACGCGCGGCCCTGTGCACGCGGCTGGAACCGCTTCAAGGTCGTGCCCTCGTCGACGAATGCCTTCGCGACGTAGAGGTCCTGCTCGTCAAGGTACGAATTGCTCGCGTCGGCCTTCACTCGCGCGTTGGCGATGGCCGCCGCGACGAGCTTGTAGACCGGCTCGCTCGCCGACTGCGGTGCGAACTTCAGGATGGCCAAGGCCTCCTGGGCCTGCTTGCCGCGGATCAGGTTGACGACGCGACGGGCCTTCATGGGGGTGACGCGGATGTGACGCACGCGTGCGACTGCTTCCACCATTTCTCTCCTCCTTACGTCCCCGCGTTAGCGGCGACGACCCTTCTTGTCGTCCTTCTCGTGTCCACGGAAGGTGCGGGTGGGGGCAAACTCTCCGAGCTTGTGCCCAACCATCGTCTCGGTGACGAACACCGGGATGTGCTTGCGACCGTCGTGCACCGCGATGGTGTGTCCCAGCATGGCCGGGATGATCATCGAGCGGCGCGACCAGGTCTTGATCACGTTCTTGTTGTTGGCTTCGTTCGCTGTAACGACCTTGCGGAGCAGGTGGTCATCAACGAAGGGGCCCTTCTTGAGACTGCGTGGCATCTTCTACAACTCCTACTTACGCTTCTTGCCGGCGGTACGGCGACGAACGATGAGCTTGTCGCTTTCCTTGTTGGGGTGACGGGTGCGGCCCTCTTTCTGACCCCACGGGCTGACCGGGTGGCGACCACCGGAGGTCTTGCCCTCACCACCACCGTGCGGGTGGTCGATCGGGTTCATCGCGACACCACGAACGGTCGGGCGAACGCCTTTCCAGCGCATACGACCGGCCTTGCCCCAGTTGATGTTCGACTGCTCGGCGTTGCCGACCTCGCCGATCGTGGCGCGGCAGCGGGCATCCACGTTGCGGATCTCGCCCGACGGCAGACGGAGCTGCGCGTAGGGGCCGTCCTTGGCGACGAGGCGAACCGACGCACCGGCGGAACGCGCCATCTTGGCGCCTCCGCCCGGCTTCAGCTCGATCGCGTGGATGACGGTACCGGTGGGGATGTTGCGCAGCGGCAGGTTGTTGCCGGGCTTGATGTCCGCGCCCGAACCGGACTCGACCGTGTCGCCCTGCGACAGCTTGTTGGGCGCCAGGATGTAGCGCTTGGTGCCGTCGGCGAAGTGGAGGAGCGCGATGCGCGCCGTGCGGTTGGGGTCGTACTCGATGTGAGCGACCTTGGCCGGCACGCCGTCCTTGTCGTTGCGACGGAAGTCGATCACACGGTACTGGCGCTTGTGGCCACCACCGATGTGACGAGTCGTGATGCGACCCTGGTTGTTACGGCCACCGGTCTTCGACAGGGGACGGAGCAGCGACTTCTCGGGCGTCGAACGGGTGATCTCTGCGAAGTCCGCAACAGATGAACCGCGACGACCCGGAGTCGTGGGCTTGTACTTACGAATAGCCATTGTTCTTTATCCTCTAGTCCCGGCGCCTAGCCAACTGCCGTGAAAATGTCGATAGAACCGGACTTGAGCGTGACGATCGCGCGCTTCGTGTCCTTGGTCTTGCCGATGCCGAACTTGGTGCGGCGGGTCTTGCCCTTTTTGTTGAGGGTGTTGATCGACGCGACCTTGACCTTGAAGATCTTCTCGATGGCGAGCTTGATCTCGGTCTTGTTCGAGCGGGGGTCGACGATGAAGGTGTACTTGCCCTCGTCGATCAGCCCGTAGCTCTTCTCGGAGACGACCGGCGCGATGATGATGTCGCGGGGGTCCTTGTTGACTGCGATGGCCATTACGCGGACACCTCTTCCTTGTTCGCCTTGCTGGCCGCGCTCGCGAGCTTGGCCGCGACGAAGATGTCGAAGGCCGCCTTCGTGAAGACGATGTCGTCGGAGACGAGCACGTCGTAGGCGTTCAGCTGGTCGGCAGTGAGCACGTGGACGGTGGGGATGTTGCGAACGCTCAGGTAGCTGAGGTCGTCGTCGCGCTCGAGCACGATGAGCACGTGCCTGCTCGACGCGACACCGGCGAGCAGCTCGAGAGCGGCCTTCGTCGAGGGCGTCTCACCGGCGACGAGCGACTCGACGACGTGGAGGCGGCCTCCGCGGGCGCGGTCCGAGAGCGAGCCGAGCAGAGCGGCGGCGATCATCTTCTTCGGGGTGCGCTGCGAGTAGTTGCGCGGCTGCGGTCCGTGGACGATGCCACCACCGGTCATCTGAGGGGCGCGGATCGAGCCCTGACGAGCGCGACCGGTTCCCTTCTGCTTGAACGGCTTGCGGCCGGCACCGGAGACCTCACCACGACGCTTGGTCTTGTGGGTTCCCTGACGGGCGGCTGCGAGCTGGGCCACGACCACCTGGTGGATGAGCGGCACATTGGTCTGAACGTCGAAGATCTCGGCGGGAAGCTCGACCGAGCCGGCCTTCTTACCCGAGATGTCGACGATGTCGAGTGCGGTAGCCATGAACTACGCCCCCTTCACTGCGTTGCGGACGAATACGATGCGACCGCGTGCACCGGGAACGGCGCCCTTGACGAGCAAGAGACCCTTCTCGGCGTCGACGGCGTGCACGACGAGGTTGAGCACGGTCACCCGGTCGCCACCCATACGACCGGCCATGCGCATGCCCTTGAAGACACGGCTGGGGGTCGAGGAGGCGCCGATCGAGCCGGGCTTGCGGTGGTTGCGGTGCGAACCGTGCGAAGCGGAGACACCCTTGAAGTTGTGTCGCTTCATAACACCGGCGAAGCCCTTGCCCTTGCTGGTGCCGACGACGTCGACCTTCTTGCCGGCTTCGAAGACACCGTCGACGGTGAGCTCCTGGCCGAGGCTGTAGTCAGCGGCATCCGCGGTGCGGAGCTCGGTGAGGTGGCGGCGCGGCGTGACGCCGGCCTTGGCGAAGTGGCCGGTGGAGGGCTTGTCGACCTTGCGCGGGTCGATCTGGCCGTAGGCGATCTGCACGCCGTCGTATCCGTCGACCTCAGGGGTGCGGATCTGGGTGACGACGTTCGGGGAGAGCTCGATGACGGTGACGGGGATGAGCTTGTTGTTCTCGTCCCACACCTGGGTCATGCCGAGCTTCGTGCCGAGCAGACCCTTGGTGGTCTTCTTGGTTTCGGTAGCCATGATTCCTTGCGTCCCTATCCGGCTCAGAGCTTGATCTCGATGTTGACGTCCGCCGGCAGGTCGAGACGCATGAGCGAGTCGACGGCCTTGGGCGTCGGATCGATGATGTCGATCAGTCGCTTGTGGGTGCGCATCTCGAAGTGCTCACGGCTGTCCTTGTACTTGTGAGGCGAACGGATGACGGCGATGACGTTCTTCTCGGTAGGAAGCGGCACCGGGCCGACCACAGTCGCGCCGGCACGGGTCACCGTGTCGACGATCTTGCGCGCCGAGGTGTCGATGACCTCGTGGTCATATGACTTAAGTCGAATGCGGATCTTTTGTCCCGCCATGTCTGACTCTCTCTCATTCAGAGCGTCTTACGGTCTTCCGGCCGCATTGGACGCTGCGTAGCACTACGTATGTCGCACCACTGTTCTTCTGTCAATGGCCGCTCATCGAGCCTGTCGAACCCAGCCCCGCACCGCGGAGAGCCTCCGCGATGCCTGCTGCGCTCGACAGACCCGACCAACGAGCCTGTCACCGGCTCCCCGTTCGAGCGTGTCGCCGATGTTCGGGCGCACGACTCATGACATGGTTTTACCCAGGTCGTTTGGGGTGTCGATTAAGCTTCGTTCTGCTACCCGCGGCCTAGGCCCAATGCTCTCGAAGAGCAACTCCTATGCACTGCCTGGCAGTGATTCGGCCCTGCAGCGCTTGCACTCAAGCAGGCGCGCGGGCCGAAATGTTGAACTAGACGAGTTTGCCACATTTCGGGTATTGCTGCAACCCGGGCGTGTCGCGCCTCAAACCGCGCCCTCCGGCTTGACGACGGCCCTCACCGTGCGCCACAGGATGATGACGTCGGCGGTCAGCGACCAGTTCTCGACATAGTAGAGACCGAGGCGGATGCTGTCGTCCCAGCTGAGGTTGGATCGGCCGCTCACCTGCCAGAGGCCGCTCATGCCCGGCTTCATGATGAGGCGCCGATGAGCGGCGTCGTCGTAGAGCGCGACCTCGGCCGCGCGCTGGGGCCGGGGACCGACGAGGCTCATGTTCCCGACGAAGACGTTGAACAGCTGCGGCAGCTCGTCGAGGGAGTGCCTGCGCAGCACCTGCCCGATCGGGGTGATGCGCGGATCGTTGGTGACCTTGAACAGCGGGGTGTCCGAAGTGCCCTGCGCGTCGAGCAGGCTCTCGAGCTGGTCGTCGGCGTCTTGCACCATCGAGCGGAACTTGAGCATGCCGAAGGGGGTGCCCTTGCGTCCGATGCGCTCCTGGCGGTAGAGGATGCTGCCCGGCCCCGAGCGCCTGACGGCGATCGCGATGCCCAGCAGGAGCGGGGAGCTCACGACGATGAGCAGACCGGAGCCGAGGATGTCGAAGATCCTCTTCGAGAAGCGCTTCACACCCTCGAAGGTCGGGTAGCTCACATGGATGAGGGGCAGCCCGGCGACGGGGCGGGCGTGGATGCGGGGGCCCGCGACATCCGTCAGCGCCGGCGCGACGATGAGCTCGACGCCGCGCGACTCGAGCTCCCAGCCGACCCGGCGCATGTCGGCCGGGCTGAGCTCGTCGGAACCGGTGAGGATCACGGTGTCGGCCCGCGAGCTCTCGACGGCCTGCAGGAGCGTGGCGAAGTCGCCCAGGATCGGAGCCCCCTGGATGTCGGGATCGGTGACCCGCCCGTCGGGGGTGAGCGCGCCCACGAGCAGGAGGCCCGCCCCGGGGGTCGCCTGGATCGTCTGCCCGACGTGCACCGACTTGTCGCGCTCGCCCACGAGCAGCGCACGCGAGACGAAGGTGGCCTTCGCCTGTCTGCGACGCAGCCACTGCCGCCACTGCCAGCGCGAGAAGAGGAGGAGCAGCAGTCCGGCCGGCAGCGCGGTGAGGAAGTAGCCGCGGGCGAGCTCGATCCTGAAGAGGAAGGCGAGGATCGCGAAGACCCCGAAGAGCCTGATGGTCGCATCGGTGACGCGCTTGTACTCGAGCGAGCCGCTGCCGATGACCTTGTGGTCGCGGGTTCCGAAAAGGTCGAGCATGAGCATCCAGCTGACGATCAAGACGATCGAGACGGTGGTGTAGCCGGCGCGAAGAGCAGGGATGTCGGCGGACAGCTCGACCGTGTCGAAACCGAACCAGAGCAGCTGCGAGCCGAGCACCGAGCCGCTGATCAGAAGGATGTCGGTCGTGAACAGTCGAGCGGCGAACGATCGCTGCCATGACCGCCGCCGAATCGAAGCCGTCGGACGCGAACCCCGCGCGACCATAGGCGACCTCCTGACCTGACTCGCCCATCCTTCGGGTGATGAAGCGTAAATCGTGGGATCAATCGCAGACGATTCACGACGTCATAACTGTACTGGACATCCCATACGGGGCTCCCCCTTAAGCTGCCGTCATTTCAGGGGGCAGTTCATGACCCGGCTTCCCAGTTTCGCTCCTCTACAGTTGACCTGTGAATCGTCCAGGCCCCCAACACGCGACCGCGACGCCACGTCATGCCTCCGAGCGCCGGCCGGGCAGAGGATCCACGACCAAACGGACCGTCTGGATCGTCGTCTCCATCGTGCTCATCGCCGGTCTGGGCTGTGCCGCCTGGCTCGCGACCCGGGTGCTCATCGTCAAGAACGACCTCGAGGCGGCGCAGACCCTCGTCGACCAGTTGCAGGCTCAAGCCACGAGCTTCGACCTCGACGCTCTCGCCGGCACGAGCGATCAGCTCCAAACCCGTTCCGCGGGTGCGGTCGCGGGGGCGGACGACCCGATCTGGCGCGCTGCCGAGTACATCCCGGTGCTGGGCGAGAACCTCAGCGCCGTGCGCATCGTGGCGGGAAGCATCGATGACATCGTGCAGCAGGTCGCCGTGCCCGCCATCGACACCCTGTCGACCTTCGACCTCGGTGCGCGCGATCCGGTGACCGGCGGATTCGACCTCACCCCGCTCGACAAGGCCAAGACGATCCTGGCCTCGGCGACGACCGTCTTCGGCGATGCGAAGCAGAAGATGTCGACCATCGACACGGCGAACACGATCGGCCCCGTGAAGGCCGCGGTCGAGAAGTTCGACGGGCTGCTCACCACGGCCGACACGGCGATCACCCAGATGACTCCGCTCGTCGACGTCGCCGGGAACGTGCTGGGCCAGAACGGCCCCCGTAGCTATCTGCTCGCCTTCCAGAACAACGCCGAGAGCACGGCCCTGGGCGGAAGCGCCGCCGCCTACTCGCTCATGTCGATCGACAACGGCTCGATCGCGATGGTGGGGCAGGCGAACAGCGGCAACTTCGTCGAGGGCGTCCCCGTCGACGTCCCCGTCGACCAGAGCGCCCTCGACCTCTACGGCAGCTACCTCGTCGACCACATCAACACCTCGACCAGCCGGCCCGACTTCCCCACGGCCGCGAGCATCATGCGTGCCTTCTGGCTGCGCGACCAGGGCTCGAGCGTCGACGGCGTCATCTCGATCGATCCGCTGGCCCTGGCCCGGATCCTCGAGGCCACCGGGCCCATCACCCTCTCCTCGGGAGACGTGCTCTCGAGCGACAACGCCGTGTCCCTGCTCGTCAACGGCGTCTATATGAGATACCCCCGGAACGAGGACGCGCCCCTCGCCGACGCCTTCTTCCAGGCCGCCGCCTCAGAGATCATCAACAAGATCACGACCGGGGATTTCGACATCAAGACGATGACCAGGGCGATCACCGAGGGCATCAATCACGGCAGCATCATGATGTGGAGCGCCAGTCCCGACGAACAGGCGCTGCTCGACGGCACCCCCTTGCAGGGCACTCTGCCGAAGACCAATGACGAGAAGACCGTGATCGGGGTCTACTACCGCGACACCTCGGCCTCGAAGATCGACTACTACCTGCAAACCAGCACGCGCACGACGACCGACGTCTGCACAGCACCGGCGAACCCCACTTTCTCGACCTCCGTGACCCTGCACTCCAATCTGACCGTCGACGAAGCGGACGCCCTCCCCCAGTACGTGATGAGTCGCGACTGGCTGGGTGAGAAGTTCCGCACCGAGATCTTCGTCTACGGCCCGATCGGGGCGTCCGTCAGCGACGCACGTGTCGACGTCCAGGGACTCGAGACCATTGTCACCGGTCGCACCGACGATCTCGGGCGACCCGTGGCATCCTTCGCCGCTTATCTCGCTCCCGGCGAGACCACGACCGTGACCGCGACGTTCATTGGGGCGCCCGGAGCCTATGGCCCGCTCGAGGTGCGCGGAACCCCGATGATCAACACGACCGAGAACGTCATCGAGCCGCCGTCCTGCGGCTAGATGTACTGACCCGGATCGTTGTTGACGTAGGAGAGACCTCCGAGGTCGAGTTGGAGCTGTCTAGGTTCCCTCGATCCCACGGAGGTCTCTCGTGTCTCACGCTAATGCCCGGCTGGCTCCGGCCGGCAGGTTGATCATGGTCCAACGCATCGGGTCGGGGCGAGCGGTCGCTCACGT